>CAVTAP010000001.1:0-431517 GCA_963732695.1 uncultured Actinomycetota bacterium
GATGGCCTCGGGCTTCGCTGGATCATAGTTGACCGGTCGTCTACCACGGCGATAGCGTGCCGTCCTGAACGCCAGCGAGGTCGGGCCGTCGGGTCCCGGTGGACCGCCAGCTCGGCGTGAATCGCGACGATCTGGAGGGTCCGACCATGACGTGCCTCCGATGACGGCGCCCCACAGTACCGACGCTGCAATTGATCGTTCGGCGGTGAAGGAACCGGGGGCGGGTCGTGCCCGGGCGGTCGACTGGATGGCGCGCTGGCGGCCACCGCCTCGATGGTGGTGATCTTCGTTGCCTTGCTTGCCGTTCCGGTGCAGGTGGCGTCGGATCGCGAGTTGTCGCCCGGCGCAGACCGGATCGTGGATCGTGGCGCTGTTCGGGATTCCGGCGGTGCTGAGCTTGCTGTTGATCTGGCGCTATCGCCAACCGCTGGTTCTCACTGGCAGCGTCTTCGTGTGGATCTATCTCGTCCGCCTCGGATCCGGCATCTCCTGGAGCGACCTCGTCGGCGCCTCCATGCTGGCCGGTGTGATCGTGACGCCGCTCGGCCCCCTGCGGCTCACCCGTTTCCTGACCCGCTGGCTGCCGTCCTCGATCGTGTCGGCGCTTCTGGCCGGCGCAGTGCTGGGGTTCTTCATCGACCTCTTCAGTGCCCTCAACCGTGAGCTTGTGCTCGTGGGCGCGACCCTCATCGCCTATCTCCTCACCCGATCGGCAGGACGGGCCTGGCTGCCGCCGATGCTGCCCGCCTTGGCCGCCGGCTTTGCCGTCGCCGCGACTACCGGGCAGCTCCATTCGGTGCCGGGCACCAGCGTGTTGCCGTCGATCTCCCTCACGTGGCCCACGTTCTCGCTGACTGCGATCGCCACCGTCGGTAGTGGTGCTGTTGATGACGCTGCCGACGAACATCCCCTCCATGGTCCTGCTCGAGAACTACGACTACGAACCACCCAAGGGCCTGATCGGCGCCGTCAGCGGGCTCAGCACCATCACCGGTTCGTTTCTCGGCCCCTCCGCCACCTCGCTGTCCCTGCCCGGCGTCGCCATCTGTCTCGCACCCGAGACCGGCGAACGTCGGCTGCGGCCCAACGTGGCCGCAATGGCCTCGATCGGGGGGCTGGCCATTGCCGTATTGGGCGGCGTCGCCGCCCACACCGCCACCATCGTGCCCCGCGAACTCCTGGTGGCAGCGGTCGGCCTGGCCGTCGTCCGGCATCGTCGCCAACTCCCTCGGCTCGGCAACCCGCCGACCCCTGCTGCTCGGGCCGCTCTTCACCTTCGCCATCGCCATGTCCGATATGTCACTCCTCGGCCTCGGCTCGTTCCCGTGGGCCATCGGCGGCGGAATCGCCGTCTCCTTGCTCCTCGAACGCAAGCAATTCCTGGAACTCGCCTCGACCAGCCGCCCCTGAGCGGGCCCCGCGTCGCCTTGTCGTTTCCGAGCGGGCCGACCAGGCCACTCCGCCGGATCCCGAGCACTCGGTGGACAGCAGAGCCCAGGGGCAGGGCTGCTGGTGAGCCGCGACCCACAGTGGTCAACGACTGCCGCGATCCTGACCGGACCCGGACGCACCTTGCTCGTGCTCCCAACCCGATTTCCTGCGGGAAATTTGCTCACGTACCGTGATCGGCTCCCACGAAGAGTTGCCACCCGTCGCCACACAGGCTCGCGTCGATCACGTGCAGGGGCGACTGTCGGCATTTCCGAGCGCTCGACCCGTCCGTGAACGCCGGTTTCCGAGCGGTCGGCGAGCATGGGCACGCGCCGCGTCGCCGACGCAGAGGAGCGCGTCCGCCATGTCTCGCTGGCATCGTGAAAAGTCTTGCCGTACACCTCCGACGGCTCGAAGAGCCTGACCTGACGATGTGCGACCGGTTCGCGACAGACCCCCGATTTCGGTGGACAGTTCGCTGATGCCGCCTCCCAGACGGAAGCGCGAGCGAACCAACTCGGATAAGCCCCTATTGACCCGGCGGCACGTAAGCGGGCGAACGTCTGAACGCCTCGTCAACCTGGTCGACGGTCAGCAACTTAACTAGTGTTACTCGAGCGAAGCCGGCTTCGTTTATAGCAATAGATAGCGAGGCTGCTGCTTCGTCGTCAGGCAAGTCAAGGATCGCATAGGCATCGACATCACCAAAGGCTAAGTAGTAGCAATCTTGCGTACCACCAAGACTGGCTGCGAGCGCTTCACCCAGAGCAATGCGGCTCGCGGCGCCTCCTTGCCGAAGCGCCTTCAGGCCTTCCGGCGTAAAGTTGGCCATTCCTAGATACTTTGACATGGTCGGCTTTCTGTGTTTCGGAGCAAGGTCCAATCATCTTGTGATCACGACAGTCCGCCGCATCGGACAGATTGTCAACCAAATAGTCGAGTTAGAGCGGAAATGCAACACGGCCGATGATCACTGTAGACGTCAGCCCATGGGCGCCATTCGTCAGGCACACACACCCGCGTCGTAAGCTGCGAAAGTAGGCTTCTAAGAGACCGGGGTTTGCTCGGGGTTTGCTCCTGGCGCGTGCAGGCTGTACCCGCCGGTAGGCGTATATCAGGTGTAGCTATAGCTATATCAGGGGCGATCGGGAACGGCACGAGTGGCCCGCTCGGGATCGCTCACCGCCAGGCCATCGTCGACCCTGGTTGGCTGGCCCGCTGATACCGGGCACTCGAGCCGGCGGATCCCTGCCGGTTCCTGAGCGGTGTCCAGCAGCGAGCACGGCCGCTCGACGAGTCAGCTGCATGGTAGTTCCGTCTCGGCGGGAAGGAAGGCTCGACAACTGGGCCAGCGGGGCGCACTCTGGCAGGGTGACGCCTCAAGAGTATCTTTCGTCAATCAGGGCTGATGGTGACCGGATCGCCGCGGTCGGCGTTACCTCGCTCAATTCGCGGGTGCCGACCTGCCCTGATTGGGAGGTCGTCGATCTGTTGAGGCATGTCGGGCACACCAACCGATTTTTCACTCTCCTTGCCGGGTTGGCGGACGGCGAAACTGATCCGCCTGAGACCCTCAAGGAAGTCAGAGCAGCCAGAAGGTCGCAACAGCCCCCGGCTACTGAGGTGGTGGGGTGGTTCCGCCGCGGCCTCGATGACCTGTTACGAGCACTTGAGGAGGCCCCGCCGGGGGGTATTGTACACACGTTCTATGGTTCGCATGGACCGGATTTATTGATACGTCGGGCAGCAACCGAGATTGCGATCCACCGCTGGGACGCAGACAGTGTCGCAGGCACGCCCGAGCCATTGAGCCCGGCACTCGGCGCTGCGGGAATCGAGGACTTTCTGGAGGTTCTGGTACCCCTCTTCTTCAAGTATCCAGGGTTCAAGGGTACGGGCCAGACCATCCACGTCCAAGCGACCGACAGCGACGACGAATGGTCAATCACGGTGGGAGAAGACACTATGAGCTGGCACCGTGGCTGCGAAGGTACCGCCAATGTGAAAGTGCGAGGCGACTTGAGCGATCTCTACCTCTTCTTCTGGGGCCGCCAAACGGCCAACCCGCTTAATGTAATAGGCGACAACGAGCTACTCACACGCTGGCAAACCGCTCTCGCCTTCTGATCCGAGAAGACGCTATGAGCCAGAGTCGTTCCAGAAGCGAAGGAACCTCACGACCATCGCGCTCGGGATCGCTCACCGCTCCGCCCGGCGTCGAGGTCGATCCCGTGTGGCTGGCGGCGTCGTTACCGAGCGGGCTGCCCGGGCCACTTCGCCGGTACCCGGACGGGCCCGACAATGCCGGGCGCCCCGGCGATACCAGGTGCTGCAGTGGGCCGATATCGGACGGCTCGGCGGTCCGATAGTGGCGTCGTATTGCTCGTCGATATTGGTGGCTCTCGCTACTGGTTTCAGCCGGTCGTTGATCGGGGATCGGGGATGGCGAGTAGCGCGAGCTGACCCACGAGCGGAGAACACGACGTCTTCGCCGACGGCCATGAGGCATCCGACGAGGTGGCCGAATGCGCAGCGCCGGCTTCGTCGGCACTGTCGAGTCGTAGCGGCGGATCCCCCCCATCGCCGTGGCACCGGCGCACCGACTGCTGCCGTGGATGCTGAACGCCGACGAAGCCCACCCGATCGAGCAGGTCCGGCAGGTCGATGGTGGCCTCTGCGGCCGGGACGCGGCAAGGACGCGCAGCGTCGGTGAGTCGACCACGACTACGAGCGCATCCGTCGCTGCGTCGCTCGTACGGCTCGTTGATCCACCAGTTCATTGAGGCGTGTTTAGTAAAGGCCTCCAACATACCGACTTCTGCAAGGAGACGAGGGACTGAGAACTTGAGCTGCGAAAGGATCGAAGGCGAATTCGAGCAGTCACAACCTGCTTTCTCGAGTCGTTCACATTTCGAGTTGGGTCGCGTCGAAGGCTTCGGGGGTGACCAGGCGGAGGAGACGTGTCTCGGCGAAGACGCCGGTGCGTCCGTGTGTGATCTGGACCTTGGACCAGTAGGCGGGGTCGTCGTTGTCGACTTCGACGATGGTCACGATGTCCCATTGGTGGTCGTCGACTGCGTACCAGGCGAGGACCCGTCCGTTGGCGGGTGCGCCTGCGATGGCTGTTGCGAAGGCGTCGCGGGTGGCGACCATGCCGCTTCGCGCGACGCCGCGTGCCCCTTCGGCGCTGTATCGGCCAATGATGATGCTCGTGAGGGTCATGTTGTGTCCGTTCTGTGGTGGCGGTTCAGGGGAGGCGAGCGGCGGCGGCGATGGCGGGATTGGCGAGGTGGGCGACGCCGTCCGCCTGGCGACGTTCGTGCACCATCTGGTCGAGCCGCTCGTGGATGGTCGTGCGAATGGCGCCGGGTTGCTGGGACAAGTTGAGGAACCGGTCGAACCCGTCGAACATCGTGCTTCCGTCGGTCACGTCCCAGGTGAGGGGCAGGATCCTTGCCGTGGCCTGAGTGAAACCGCAGTCAGTGAGCAGCTGGCAGTAGTCGTTGGCGCTGGTCGCGACCGCAGGCGGCTGGGGGGCAGCAAGATCGTCGAGAGCGACTGATTCGCCGATGGCGGTGAACGCAATACCGAAGGCCTGTAGTTGGTCGGCTGGGGCCCACACGGTCAGCGAGATCCGGCCAGCTGGTCGAAGCACACGCTTGGCCTCGTTGAGCACAGCGACCGGGTCGGCGGTGTGGTGGAGGCAGAAGCCAAGGACGACGGCGTCGAAGGACTGGTCGGCGTGGGGTAGGGCCATGCCGTCGGCCACCCGGATGTCCAGGCCCGGGTACAGGGCCCGGGCCCGTTGGACCATGTCGGGCGCGAGGTCGACAGCGCTCACGGTGGCGCCTCGTTCGAGCGCGGGCCCGAGGAGGGTGCCGGGGCCTGTGCCGATATCGAGGAGATCGGTGTGGGCCCCGACTCCGGCCAGGTCCAGCAGCACATCGGCTGCCCCGCCGGTGAGGGGCCCGAACACCTCGGGGTAGGTCGGGGCGCACCGGTTCCACAGGTCACGGTTGTGGCGGGTCACGTCCGCCCGCTGCTCGGCGGTCAGGGTTGACATGTCGGGTTCTCCTCGGTTGACCGGCATCGTGGCAGAGCGCACTTGACCAGCGGTTGCGCGGCGGTTGCGCGGCCAGGAAACGGGTTCGCAAGGGGCGTACTGTCATGGGCATGGCCGATATCAGGGTGAGGGTGCTGGGGCCAGTGGCAGTGGCCGACGCGACAGGCCCGGTGGCCCGCCAACAGCGGTTGATCCTGGCTGCGCTGGCAGCCGTCGCCCCGGCGCCGCGCCGCTCGGGCGACCTGATCGAAGGCCTCTGGCCCTACGACCGGCCGGCCGATGCCCGCAAGGCGCTTCAGGTGCTGGTGGCCCGCCTGCGACAGTCACTGGCTCCAGCGGGACTCCGGATCGCGTCGGACGCTGATGGGTATCGGCTGGTGGTCGAGCCGGGCGAGGTCGACGCTCGGAGGTTCGAGCTGTTGTGCACCGAGGAGCGATCGCTGGCTGAAAGCGACCTCGAGGGCCAGCACCGGTGTCTCAGGGAAGCGCTGGCGCTGTGGCGGGGTGAACCGTTCGGGGATCTCGGCGATGAAGGCCTTCTGGACGAATCGGCCAACGCGCTCTGGCTCCGGCGCGAGCAGGCGATCGACCGGTTGCATGAGCTACGGCTGCGGATGGGTGAGGACGACGCCCTGCTGCCAGAGGTGACGAGCTGGGCCCAGGCCCACCCGCTCGACGAGCGGGCGTGGTGTCGCCTGGCGCTGTTGTTGCACCGGAGTGGCCGCCCCACGGAAGCACTGCGGGCGCTGCAGACCCACCGACGGGCGGTCCGTGACATCGCTGGCATCGAACCGACGTCGATGGTCGCCGAGCTCGAAGCGCGGTTGCTGGCCGACGAGACCACCATTGGCGGCCCCGGGTCCACCCCCGGGAACCTCACTGTTCCCGGTCGATCGTTTCTGGGCAGGGCGGCCGACATCCAGAGCCTGGCGGCCCTTCTCACCCCAGGAGCGGTCGTCTCGCTGGTCGGAGCGGCCGGCATCGGCAAGACCACCCTGGCCAGCCATGTCGCGGCCGGTGTCCGAAACCGCTACCGAGACGGGGTCTGGGTCTGCGAGCTGGCCGACATCGCCTCGGGCGAGTCCATCGTCGATGCGCTGGCTACCAGTCTGGGCATCACCCAGCAGCGCGGCCGTAGCCTGCTCGACAGTGTCGTGGCGGCCTTCACCGACGCCGAGGCGCTGCTGGTCATGGACAACTGCGAACACGTCCGGTCCTCGGCCCGGGAGGTGATCGGCGCCCTGCGCAAGGGCTGCCCCAAGATCACGATCCTGGCCACCAGCCGCGAGCCCGTCGACCACTCCGACGAACAGCTCTACCCGGTCACACCACTGGCCGTGCCGCAAACGGGGGCCGAGGCGAAAGGCAACCCCGCATTCGAGCTGTTCATGGCCCGGGCCCGAGAGAGCGGTGCGATCGTCGGAACCGACCAGCCCACCACCGCCGCTGTGGTCGAGATCTGCCAACGACTGGACGGGCTACCGTTGGCCATCGAGCTGGCCGCCGCCCGGGCCCGGGTCATGTCCGTCGTCGAGATGAGCTCCCGGCTCGACCAACGGTTCCGCCTCCTGACCCGCAACCGCACCGACCGTCCACCTCGCCATCAGACCCTGTGGGACGCCGTCGACTGGTCTTATCAGCTCCTCGACGAGACCCTCCGCCAGCTGTTCAATCAGCTCTCCGTCTTTCAGGGTGGGTTTAGCATCCAGGGGGCAGCGGCCATCTCGGGTCGTCACGAGCATGAGGTCGAGGAATGGGTGTGGTCTCTGGTCGAGCGATCGCTGCTCAACAGCGCCCCTGGCGGAAACCGGTCCCGCTACCAGATGCTGGAAACGCTCCGGCAGTTCGGCACCGAACAGCTGGACCGGACCGGCGACCTCGGCCAGCTGCGCGACACCCATCTGCGTCACTACGTCCACTTCGCAGAAGCAGCGGGCGCCGGCGTGAGAGGCCCTGACGAAGCGCACCACGTCCAGCGGATCGGCGATGAGCTGGCCAATCTCCGCGCCGCCCACCAGCACGCCATCGCCACAAACCGGGTCGACGAAGCGGCCCGCCTCTGCGTCGCGCTGCACGAATACGCCGAATGGCGCCAGTTCTTCGAGCTTGGAACCTGGGCCACGGCGACCCTCGAACTGGACGTCGAGCCGACTGGTCTGGCGCCCAAATTGCACGCCATCGCCGGCTGGAGCCGCAACATCGCCGGCGACTTCCAGGCCGCGATCGACCACGCACACCAGGGCCTACAGGCCGAACAGCGGGGCGGCCGCGAGTGCGGATGGCTCCACGATGTCCTCGCCCACTGCGCCTACTTCCAGCACGACGACCACGCCGGGCTCGAACACAGCCAACAGGAGATACTCCGGGCTCGTCACGCTGGAGATCCCGGCCGGCTCAGCTACGTCCTGGCCGACAGTGGCGTCCACGCTGTGATCAGCGGTCACCACGACCTCGGGGCCGAGCGGATCCAGGAAGCGCTCAGCCGGGCCGAAGGGCTCCAGAACCCCTCGCTGATATCCATGGCACAACTCGCTCGAGGATTCCTCCACCGCCAACACGACCCCGCTCAGGCCATCCACTGGTTCCAACGAGCGGCAACGCTCGCCGACACCGTCGATTCGACCTGGACCGCGAGCATCTGCCGCGGCGAGCTCACCCTCCTCCTCTCCCTCCACGGCGACCCCGCCGAAGCTCTCGACCTGGGACTCGACCAGTTCCTCCGGTTCCGTCGAGCCGGCGACCTGTCCCGAGCCCACAGCGTGCTCCGAATGACCATCCCCGCAGTCCACCACCTGACCGACACCGAGCACTGGAAAGATCTCGTCGCCCTCGAAGCCGGCACCGCCAGCCGACCCATGGTCAACGAACCGTTCAACAACGACGCGATCGCCACCGTGCTCATCGATATCAACGAGGCCCTCAGCCCCCAGGCCATCGCCGAGGCCACGGCCAGAGGACTGGCCATAACCGACGACATCCTGTTCGAACTCGGCCTCCACCTCATCTCCATAGCGAGAGCCAACCGGCCCAGAAGACATCCAGATCAGATAGTCGGCCGGTCGCCGAGTTGACCCAGCACTGATGGACGCATCGACCCCGGAAGCAAGCGCACAGATGCCAGCGCTGGAACAGTCTGGTATCGCCGCAACCAGCTCGCCTGGGATCAGACGAACAATCTATCCAGGATCACGGAAAGTGGTCGGCCGCCTTCGGTGGTGGTCGGCTGCCCATTATCGAGCGGTCGACCCAGGGCTCCCTGCCGGTTACGAGCGGTGAAGACGAAGCGGGCCGAGGCAGCATTTCCGATCGGCCTTACGCGTGGATAGCCCTGACGACGACGCCGCCCTCCGTTGCGACAACCACTGTTGACTCAGAGAACCCGACAATGACCGACGATGTAGCAACTCCATCCTCAAGCAAGACCCGAAGTGTCTCCTGCTTGGATGTTAAGGCCTCTCTTGCCACGGGCTCCGGGACACCTATCAATCCAACCAGGTCCCGGTCGACAGTCGCTGGAAACATCGGATACGCCCTGGTCGTCTGGATATTGAGTGAAGAGTACGAGATCGTAGGAGCAGTGCTACCTATGCGATTCGTCGCCATTAGCCATACGCCGATCACCGCAAGTAGCACCGCAAGGCCTGACATCGCCGAATACCTCAGGTTCGAGCAGCCAAGGTACGTCCGCTTCGTGGCCTGCCTCATGCGCCTCAACTATCCTCATCACGGGATTTCGACCCCTCGAACGTAACACGTCTCACAACATCCGGCATCGGCAGGGCCGGCGTGCTCGGGATCACCCACCGCCGAGCCATGCGTCGATCCCGTGCGGGCGGTGCCGTCGTTACCAAAGCCCGGCCACCGGGAGTGCCGCGCTCGGGATCACGCCCCGCTCGGACGCCGGCCGATACCGTGCGGCTGCCGCCGTCGATCCCGAGCGGGTCGCCCAGGCCAGATCGCCGGTTGCAGGACGCTGGTCGGACGGTCCCGGTCAACCGTGGACGTTCGGTCAGTAGTCTTGGTCGAGTTCGGGAGCCCAGATGTCCACCGCATAGACGGTGATTGGTCCGTTGTCCGGGCCGACAGCCAGTAGGTGGAACAGCGGGACGGTCAGCCCGTCGGCGGTGTATCGGCGCCCTGGGGCACCTTGGACCTCGGGGAGGTCAGGCCACCGGACCGCCATGTCCGCCAACGCTGGCAGCATGTCCAACCGGGCAAACGACCAGGCCGCATCGGGGCCGAGTTGGCGTGCGACGTCACCCAAGGCTTCATCGGTCACCTCGACCGAGGGTAGGTCGCTCACTCTGTCAGGCGAGGCCCAGGCGACGAACCCGCTCGGCCAGCTCTGCGGTCCGGGCCTCCAACGCTTGAGCGGCCCCGTCAGGGAGCAGGTCGTCTGGGCCGTACGGTTCCAGGTTTTCCGGAGCGGGAGCGTCGGGGTGCGGCCCAGCCCCCAAGGCGACCCGCAGGGCGATGATCTGGTCGGCCTGGGTAGTGGTCTCCATCGGTCTTATCGTAGTCGGCCCGACCGGCCATCGGCCTGGATCCCACAGCGGGTGGATCACAGGCATAACGGCACGACCCTCGCGCTCGGGATCACGCCCGGCTCCGACGCCTGCCGATACCGTGCGGCCGCTGCCGTCGATACCGAGCGGGCAGACCAGGCCACTCCGCCGGTTGTCGAGCGCCTCGGTGCTGGCAGGGCACACGAGTTGCTCGCTGTGCGCCATGCCCGTGGGGAGCAGCCCCCCAGGAGCTGCCGGCCGGACCCTCTGCATGGTGGCGGAGCCAAACCCTGCCGGCTATTGTCCCCGCTGCGCAGCATTGCTCGCCGGGGTCTGCAGACCGCATGTCCCCGCTGAAATCCTTGGCCTGCCGGGTTGGAGGCTAAGGAGTGCAAGAGGGGGCGGTAAGTTATGGATGACACAAAGCTGCTGGGGCTAATCACCGCCTTCAACGAGGCTTTCAACGCCGGCGATCTCGACAAGTGTGCGGAGTTCTTCGCTGAGAACATCACGGTGATCAACGGAGAGCAGCATACTGCGAGCAACCGGACCGACTTCATAGCTGCGGCCGCTGCGGGCCAGGCGGCTGGGTGGATCGGGCAACGCCTCATCTCCGCCGCTGCCAAGGACAACACCATCGCCATCCTTTACGAGAACCTCTTTGCTGACGGCTCGACCACGACTGGCGCCGGCGGGATGCTCGTTGACGATGCGGGTCGGATCTGCCAGATCCGAACTGTGAACGTCGCCGGCACTCCCCTCCAAACGTGAGACTGTTGTGTCGCAAGCCAACACTCCCTTGGTCGCCCACCGAGCACGGTTCGCGCACCTGACAAGCTCGATGTCGGGCGAGTCCTGGTGCTTCGTTAAGTGATCAGCTTGAGCCAATGCTCGGCATCCGGCATCCGGCATCCGGCATCCGGCATCCGGCATCCGGCATCCGGCATCCGGCATCCGGCATCCGGCATCCGGCATCCGGCATCCGGCATCCGGCATCCGGCATCCGGCATCCGGCATCCGGCATCCGGCATCCGGCATCCGGCATCCGGCATCCGGCATCCGGCATCCGGCATCCGGCATCCGGCATCCGGCATCCGGCATCCGGCATCCGGCATCCGGCATCCGGCATCCGGCATCCGGCATCCGGCATCCGGCATCCGGCATCGGGCTCGGCCGGAACTGCGCCTACTGGTGGAGGATCCGATCCCTGGGGTCGGAGCCCGTCCGGTGGACGGGAGACTCGTCTGACCTGGCCCAGCGAAACCGCAGCGACACCGCCGCGATGCGGACGGTCTCAGTAGACGTTGTTCTCGTAGTCGTTCACGCCGAGAGCGATAGCAGCTTCGACGGAAATACCCAACGCGCCCATGTCGGCATGATGGTGGACGACTTCGCCCTGGTCGGATAGATACTCCGATCAATCAGCGATGCGGGATCCCACGGCCCTGCGCGTTTGGTGCCTTGCCCAGTGAATGAAGTCCTCTTCTACGTGGACCACTAATGCTATTCTTGACGCCTTGCTGTCCACCGCCATCGGCCGGAGGATCTCCGGCTCAGTAGTTAGAGCTATAGCTTCAGATGGTCGGCACGACCGCTATCAAGCAGGCCGGAAATCTCCTGGCGATTTAGCCGTCAGGCTCTTCATGGCGTTGTCAGCATCATCGGCGGTGAACAGTTCCTGAACGGAGGACTGAGCGACGCCGCCGGCGAGGCGAGCAGCGTTGGCTAGCACAAATGTGGAGTCTCGACTTGGCGCCTCTGCAATGACGACGATGTCCCACTCGCCAGCGGAATTGCCGTAGTAGCACGATAGGACTCGGCCGCCGACGGACTCCCAGGCCTTCTCCTGAAGCTTCCTATTCGCTGAGTATCCCTCTTTGCAAGCGGCGGCTAATCCTTGAGTAGTAAACTTCACACACGCCATATAGACTACGGACACGCCTACCTCTACTTCCGGTTGTTCCGCTCGTGCGATAAGGCGACAGCACATAGCGGGTGGAGGGACACGTCCGCAAACTAGAGCGTGATGTCGTGCACGTCAATACGTGCCCAGTCCAACGAGTCCGTTGAAGGCGGGTCGCTCGGTGACTGGATCAGGTGGCACCAGTTAAGCTGTGTCAGCAAGGCATGCGAGTTTGCCCAGATCGCTCGCTGGCGACGCGGCGCTGGCGGTGCCGCTCACCCGGCCCGTCGATTTCCGAGTGGACCGGCCAGGCCTGCCGGTTCCTCAGTGGAGTGTGATGAGGTGTGTACGGGCGTCGCCCTGGCCAATGGAGCAAGAGAACGTAGCTATCTCGGTGGGTGTCCGGTTCGACTGCGGGCCTGGCAAACTATGTCGCATGGAGAGCCTTAGTGCGTGGATTGAGTACTCCGATGCGATATACGGGTGGTCGCCAGTTGGGCTCGCTCTCATCTCCTATTGCCAGGACAACCCAATACTTGAAGCTCATAGGACGATACTGGCATCCGAGTTTCCCCGAAGGAAGTTCGAGACGGAACTTCGTATAACGGTCGGGGGACTTCGAGCCGCTGATGGCACCTACTACAACCGTCGCGAGCATACTGCCGGCTTTGCCAAGCTCGAAGAGTTGCTAGATCGCAAGAAGCTAGGCCTATTTGAAACTTGGCATTTCATCTCGAAAACAGTCGATCGAGAGAAACCCGCGCGCGGCGAGAGTAGCTATGTATCTGTAGCGCTTGACTTCGCACGACCACAGTGGCCTGAGCGGCCGACAACTGCCCGGGCGTCCATCAGAACAGACGACTCCTTCGGAGACCGCCATCTGGATACACTCGTTGCCGCATTCTGGAACGTGTTCGCTTACTTAGCTGACGCTGCAGTGGTCAAGTTTGCAGTAGGAGTATGGGGTGATCAATCGACCGAAGGTCATCCAACAATCAACGAGATACCAGTGAGCGCATTTATGCTAGTAAAGCCGGCGACAGTCACGAGGCTGGGCGGATCCGAGGCGGCGGCAGAGCAGCTAAGGGCACTTAGCTGGAAACCCGTACGAGGCAGTGAAGACAATGGGCTGGCAGTTCAGCTGGGTCGTCGCCCAGAGGACACAAACAGCGAGCGTATGGCGCAGATCCGTGAACTCTTGCGCGAGTCGTAGTTGCGAATCAGTGGGGAGTGTCGACACGCAACAACTGTCTTGCGGGGCATGCTCGGTATCCTCACGACTCTCGCTCTCGGGATCACGCCCGGCTCGGACGCCTGCCGATACCGTGCGGCTGCCGCCGTCGATACCGAGCGGGTGGACCGGGCCACTCCGCCGGTTAGTCAGTGGCTGCGTCAGAGCCAGAGAATCCCACCCCACATGGGATCGATGGTCCGGCATTCTGGCTCGGCTAGCAGGTGCAACCTGACGACGGGCCACCATACTGTGCCGGTAAGCAACGGGCCGATGATGACTAGTTCTCGAGGTGGCATGTGGCCGAGGTGTCTGGACGGCGCGAGCTGATAGAGCTTCTGCGCCGCTTGGCGGAAGACTTGGAGGCCGGGGCCGAGGTCGAGAACCCCACCTCAGCTCATCTGCTGGATGCAGCAGCGGCGCTTCTGGAGGACCTTGATGGCCAAGATGACCTGCTGTCGGCCGAAGAGCCTTCGTGGGCGTTCGTGGGCAGGCTCTTCGAATCATCGCTCTACTACGAATAACTGGCGGGGACCCATTTCCGCAGAGAGGCCATGCGGGCCATCCCGTCGTTCCCGAGCGGGTCGACCGGGCCACTCCGCCGGGATTCGGACGGGTAGTGGTCCGAACGGCGGGCGGCGATACTGGATCGTCAACGTCACCGTCTAGGACGAGGACCAAAATGATTGCTTGGATCATGGCCGGCTGTCCGACGAGAACTCAGTCGTGGTGGCTGGTAGTACCGGAAGCGGCATACACGATCTTGAGCATCTATCTGATTGCGCACCCTGAGCGGATCCTCAATCAGCAGTCACCCGTCACGAAGCGGCTTTCGGCGAGCGCCATGGCCGCGACCGGGGGGCTGTTCGTGTTTCTCTCCGTCTGGACCGGGCTCACGGGTCATTGCTTGGGAACGAACCTGAACTCCAACTGACGCCAGTTGGTCGCCGGGGAGCGCGCCGGGCAGACCCCCCTCGACCTCGGCCCATTCGACCGTCGATACCGGGCGGTCCACCCACGCGTGAACGCCGGTTCCCGCGCTCCGTGTCCACGTGCCCCCGGCTGGACTTGTCCGCTAGTCTGAGGCAGTGCGACGAGGGCACACCCGGTCCGCGGGCAGGATCTCGGATCCACCTCGATGAGTTAACTAGGCAGCAGCGATCTCCTGGCCCGGAAGCGGACGGCGGCCATTCCGTGGAGGACGCGCGATGCAACCATTCAAGATCAACCTGCACCGGGCCCGAAGAGAGGCGAAGGCGCTGCTGGCGGCAGCCCGGGCCGGCGACCACACCGCCCAGGCTCGTTTCCAGGCTGATCGTCCGCCCCGCCTTTCCGACGCTCTTCATCTGGTCGCCCAGGAATACGGTGCCCGGCGCTGGACCGAACTGGTCCAGGCCGTCGAGGACCCAGGGGCCGCCCTCCGTCGGGCTGCTCGCCGAGGCGACGACGATCTGGTCAACGCCCTACTCGAGGCGGGTGCTCCGCCGAATAGCCGGGATCCCCGGACCGGCCGCACAGCGTTCCTGGTGGCAGCAGCCGCCGACCAGCTCGACACGGTGAGTCGGCTGGTCACGTGGGTCCCTGTCGACCTCTGCGCCACCGACCGCCGAGGCCGGGACGCGCTCGACCTGGCCCGGCCCGGCTCACCGGTGGCGGCGGTGTTGTCGTCCTGTGGGCTGGGCCCGACCGAGCGCGGAGAGATCGGTGACGACTTCGCCGAGATGGCCTTGCAGGCCGAACTGGCGTTGTATGCCCATTTGTCGCACGCTCCCGGCGTTCATCGGGAAGCTCTCGGCGATGGCTACTGGTTCCGCACCGGTCTGGCTGACAACACCCGCAACGTGGTCGTATGCGGTCACCTGCCGCCTGGCCGCACCGTCGGGTCAGTGCTCGACCAGTTGCGGGGCGTGCCGGCGTGCTGGTATCCCGGTCTGGAGTCAGCCGACCACGACCTGGCCATCGAGTTGGAAGCAGCCGGGGCCCGGGCAGAGCAGCACGCCGTCCACATGGCCGCACCGGTCACCGCCGTCGCCTGCGCTTTCAGCCCTGATGTACGAGAAGCTCACCGGCCGAGCGAGCTGGTGCACCTCGACCGGGACGAAGCGGAGTTCCTCGCCTCCGCAGGGCCGCCGCTCCGACATCTCGTCATCGGGGACGTAGCGGGACTGACCCTGTTCATGGCCGGATCCACCGCACTCGGCATCAACATGAAGGTGGCCCGCCCCGATCGACGACGAGGCCACGCCCGGACCCTCGTACAGCACGCCGTCGCACTCGCCCAACGCGAGGGAGCCGACCTCGCCGTGCTGTCTCCAACCGCAGCCACCATCCCGCTCTACGAGCGGCTCGGGTTTACTCTCGAGCGCAGCCGTCCAGGGGCCTGGTGGTACCTGCCAAGCATCGAATAGGCGCCGGGAGAATCGGGTCATACGGCGACCCGCTACAGTCCCTCGACCTGTCGAACATCGCAGACCGGCAGGACCACCCATGCCAGAGAGCGGCCTTCTCCCGGCCCCCCTGATCGGGCTCAGCGGGGGTGTCCTTACCGTGGAGCCCAGGCCACGCGCATCGCCGGTTGTTCGGCGCAGGCCATCAAGCGCTCGAGCTCCTACGTCGGGATGCCCTCCTCTTCGAGAATCTCGTTGGCTAGCCGAATGCACTGGTCACGGATATAGACACCCGGCCCCGCTATCAGCCTAGCGACCTGGTCATGGCGCTTCTTGCAGAAGGCACACGCACGGTCGTCCGACCCGTCTAAACGTTTCTTGCCTAGCGTCATCAGACGATCGTAGAGCGACCTCGCACTATGGCGGGCATCACGGCAGTCCGGCACGAGTCGGACACTCGCGATCGCTCACGCTCGGCCAGGCATGGATCCCGTGCGGCTAGCGACGTCGTTTCCGAGCGGACCGACCAGGCCAGTCCGCCGGTACTCTCGCTGGCGTAAAGGCTTGTTGAAGTGCAGGGGGGAAACACCGGATGGGTGCCTGGGGGCATGGAGTCTATGACAACGATGACGCAGCTGACTGGGCGGACGACCTAGCGGAAGGGGGAGTGGCGACCCTGCGGCAGGTTCTGTCCAGTACGCCATCGGACGTTTACTTGGAGTCGCCCGAGGGTTCCGCGATGATCGCTGCGGCCAATGTCGTTGCTCGGCTGAAGAGCGGGGGTGGCGAGCAGTCGCCGTACGCCGAGGGCGTGATCGAGTGGGTTCAAGCGAACCAAGCCGCCGAGTGGCAGCCCCTGGTAGCTCCCACGCTAGCAGCTCTCGAACGGGTGGCTTCACGAGAGCACAGCGAGCTGTACGAGCTGTGGGCTGAGGCGGATTCGTTACAGCCATGGCTCGCGGTGCTCGACGAGATTCGCGCCAGGCTGGCTTAGTTCCAGACCTTCCGTACTCGGTGGCTCCGGCCGAGCCGACCCGTTGTTACCAGACGGTCGACCCACGCAGCACGTCTGCCGGTACCCGGGCTTCTGCGAGCAGCACCTATTGCCAGCCAGGCACACGTGTCTCCCTGGCGGAGGCGGCGACGAGCGAAGAGGCATCGAGGAGGATGCTTGTCTCGCCTATGCCGCGAGCTGGCCACGCTACAAAGATCTTCATCGTGGGAGTCGGGACAGCGTGCACCCAGAACTTGTATGAGGCTGAGATCTCATCCCGACCTCCACCCAGATTTAGAATTCCGAAATCAGCATCACTCCCATCCATCGGCACGCCATATCCTTTGCGGCCACCTTCAAGCTCAATTCCCCACAGAAGCCTTGCGCTGTACTGCATTTGGTCCGTGGGAGCCACGAACGAGTCGCTAATGGTGTGGTCGTACTGGTTGCTCCTTGGGTCACGGTAGATAACGCGCAGCGTCAGAAAGAAGCCTGGTCTGAAGACCAGGAACTGATCGAATGCCAGGGCAAAATCGTCTAAGGTGATCGTCCTCTCCGGGATACTGACCGGCCAACCGAACTCGCAGGGAAATCGACCAACACTCTCATTCCTCTGCACGGGAGCCGGTTCTCCCATCAGGCTGGATTCCAGCACCGAGTCGCTATGATTCGGAAAGAAGCTCACGGTCCTCAGTCTGCCATAGACCTCATGACTCGGGTACCAGCGGACCCACGCGCCCTTCGCCCCTGTCGATGCGCATAAGGTTGCCGGGGCCCGCACCCTTCGTACGGGATCGCCTGCAACGTCACCCAGGTATCGGCATGACCCTCGCGCACTCAGCATCGCTCGGCCCGAGCGCGTACTGATACCGTGCGGCTCGCGCCGTCGTTACCGAGTGGGCCGCCGAGGCCAGTTCGCCGGTTCACACGCTCCCAGCGTCCGCCACACCGTCGATTGTTAGCGCTGCTCGCTGGCATCTGCGAGGTCAGGTCTTCCTCGAAGCCCTTCGATCGACTCGAATGTGTCAATGTGCCGGCCGGACAGGTGATCTGCTTCGCCGCTCACCAAGAACCTGAACATGGCAAGCGTCTCGGGCAGAGCACCCTCGACTCTTCCATCTAGCAGCTGGGCCAACGGCTTGGACTCGAAGTCGCGATCGTTCAGGAGATAGCGGGTCATGTCCGTCAAGCCGTAGGGGGCCAACGCAAAGACAGAGACCTCACGGGGAAGCTCGGCCGCAAGTGTTCCGGTTAGCTCGGAGACTGCGGCTTTGGAGGCATTGTACGACGAAGTCATTGGTGGGCCGCCCTTGGCCCCGACCGAGCTGATGTTGATCACGCGCCCTCCACCAGCCTCCACCATGCCGGGGATGATGATCTGTGCCCAGTTGAACGTTCCTCGAAGGTTCACTTCGACGACCCGCCACCAACTTTCAGGATCTGCGGTCAGGAACGACGACACGACGAGCTGCCCGGCGTTGTTCACAAGTAGCGACGGTGAACCAAGTACCGAGCTGATCTGCCCAGCGGCATCCTCCACCGCTCGCGGTCTGCACGTCCGCTGCGTAAGCCAGGCACTTGCCCCCGGCCTCGGTAAGGGTGCGTACCGTGTCTCTGAGGGCTGCCTCGTCGCGTCCGGTGATCGCCACGCTGGCTCCGCAGCTCACCAGCTCCACCGCAAAGTCCTTCCCAAGACCGCGACCTGCCCCGGTGACGACAGCTGTGATACCTCGCAAATCAGGACGGTCGACCCTGAAGTCCATGCTCAACAGATTTCCTCCAGCCTTAAACGTCCGCTCCTGGGGAGATGCTAGATCCAGCCTTGGTTTCCGGGCCACGGGAACCAGCCGTTCATCCGGGCGAAGGTTGCGCGACCCTACCGCCAGGCGAGTTTCGGACCGTTGGGCGCACGACCAACGCTCCAACTCCAAGGTGGTCCGCTGGCAGGCATCCTGGCGTCATTCCCGGGCGCACCGACCGGGCCAGTCCGCCGGCACCCGAGTGCGGTGGATTGGGATTCCCGAGCGGATGATACCGAGCAACTTCGACACCGCAGGTAGTCGGCGTTCGGTTCTTTCAGACTTCGAGAAGTAGGCCGTCGTGGGCGGTTTCAATGGCGGCCTCGCTCAGGCGGTCGAGCATGTCTTTGCTCATGTGAGTGGCGATGCACGCGCTTGGCGTGCAGCCTGTCCAGATTCGCGACCAACGTGCGGTAGCTGAGGTGCCACTTGATGGCCTTGTCGAAGAAGTATGCCTCGGCGATGAAGAGGTCGGCGCCATCGGCGGCCCGGATCAGGGTGTCTGTCCACTCGGTGTCACCGGAGTAGGCCACGACGTGTCCATTGGGCGTGGTGATCCGAACGGCGAAGGGAGGGGAGCCGCAGAAGTGATCCACGTCGAACGCCTCGACCTTTCCAGGGCCGATTCTGAGGGCCGGGTTAGCTGGGTCTAGACGCAGAAAGTCGGTGTCGACGACCTCGAGCGCTCGCTGAGATCCGGGGAAAAGCACGTCCATAGTGGCTCGAAGCCTGAGCTCGAGGTCGTCATGGCCGACGAGCAGCAGCGGAGTCGAGCGTCGGTTGTTCAGTTGGGCGTCGAGCAAGAGGAACGGAAGTCCCGCGAAGTGGTCGCCGTGGAGGTGGCTGATGACGATTGCATCGATCGTTGCGGGGTTGATGCCGGCGGCCTTGAGCCCGATGAGGGAGGTGGTCCCGCAGTCGATGAGGCAGCGCCATCCGTCGTCCTCAACCAGGATGCAAGTCTGCAAGCGGCCGCCACTACCGAAGGCGTCACCACTGCCGATGAAGCGAACCAATGTCACCGACGGAGCATTGCACAGAACGCTCAGCCGAGGCTCGGCTCTCGAACCATGCGGTTGATAATGCTCGTCTCCAGCGCCGGCCGAGCACAACGCTGCGGCACATATCGAGCGCGCAGTATCGCTCACGGTTCGGGCGACCGCCGATCCCGTGCGGGCGGAGCCGTCGTTTGCGATCGGGCCACCCAGGCCAGGGAGGCCGGATACCGAGCCCCGCGGCGAAGGGGTCGGGCGACGCTGTAGCGGTGAGGTAGTAGGCTCTCCCTATGCGAGTCGCCAGAGTCGCTCGAGGGGGGCCAGGCTGTGGGTGTTCGACGGGTTGTCACTGGCCACGATGGGGATCGTGCCGTTATCAAGGCCGACGGGGAGATCGAGCCGATAACTCTGGTTGGCCTTCCCGGCGCCGAGTTTTCGAATGTGTGGGCGACAGCGCAGACACCCGAGATCGACCCGGACGGCGCCCTGGATGTGAGCGGGCCGTATTTCCCTGCCCCAGGTGGTATTCGGATCGTGCGGGTAAGCCTGCCGCCGGGATCGGCGGCACCGCCGGGGGAGGTCGACCAGGAAGCGGTTGTCGCGGACGCGGAGGCCAAGTTGCCCGGCATGATCTTGAAGATGGAGGCTGATCACCCTGGGATGCACAGGTCGGACACTGTTGATGTGGGAATGGTCGAATCCGGTGAGATCTGGCTGGAGTTGGACGACGGTGAGGAAGTCTGTCTTCGTCAGGGCGACACGGTCGTACAGAACGGCACGCGTCATGCCTGGCAGAATCGCAGCGACGCTCCTTGTGTGATGACCTTCGTCGTTGTTGGCGCTGACCGACCTGCGCCACTCGGCTGAGGGTGTTTGGGCGCCTTACGTCGATCTGTGAGACCGCCCTGCTCCAGCTGCATGTGTAGCGAGTTATCGCTCACGGCCGGGCCGTCGTCGGCTCTGCTCGCCAGCTTGCCGTTACCGGACGCCCCAGTCTCACTGCGCTGACGGCCTTAAGTTGGCTGTTTCTATCCTCCCGCAAGGGACTCCGCCAAGGCCCTTATTTGTGTTTCTCGACTTCGGTGGCCGGCCGGCCGAACAGCTGCCAGCGCGTCGGGAGTATCTACTCCATAGACTGCGTATCGACTCACTTTTCTTCCTTGTATCGCGGGCTTTGCCTTCGTTCAGGCTCATGTGGTTGTGCGGTCTGATGGTCAGGATGGCCGAATGTTGGGGTTGAGGTGGAAGAGGTTTGAGGGGTCGTACCGGGTTTTGAGCTCAGCGAGACGGCCATGGTTCTCGCCGTACGACGCCCGGACCTTCTCCGGTGCATCATCGGCGGAGATGTGGTTGATGTAGGCACTGCCTTCGAGGTGGGGGTCGAACCGGTTCCAGACGGCGCGGATCCAGTCGATGTGCTGTTGGGACTCCGCCGGCTCGCTCCACTGCCCGATAGCATCGAAGTCCCATTGTGGGCGCCGTGCCGCGAAGGCGGTCTCGTCTGTCCCGACACGAGTGGCCGCACCATGCATGTAAAAGAACAGCAGGGCGCTCAACGGTGAGCTGAAGTTGGCCGCTGCTTCCACCACGGCCTCGATCAGGTCGTCCGAGATGCGTTCGGTGAACGCCGACCGCCAGTAGCGATGGAGACCGTGCACCGCGTTCGGCTCGTCCAGCATCGTCTGCCGCACGCCGTAGGGCATCGGACCGACAACGTCAGCAAGCGGTCGCCCGAAACTGCGCGCCGGCCCGAGCACCCGCTCACCCTCCTCGATCGGGCCGTTGTAGCCCATGATCATCGCCACGATCGGGACCCCAGCCTGGGGGTCGGTGATGAAGCCGAGGTAGAGCTCCGCCTCGTCGGGCAGAGTGGGGCAGAACTCGCGGTAGAAGCCAACCACGTCTCGGGCCTGGTCGAGGCCATAGACGACCATGCCGCCCAACACGGTGTCGACGGGATGCAATCGGTACTCGAGCGAGGTGACGACCCCGAAGTTGCCTCCACCCCCGCGCAACGCCCAGAACAGATCGCCTTCGGTTTCAGCGTCGACTGTTCTGAAGACACCATCCGCAGTGACGATGTCGGCCGACAGGAGGTTGTCCACGGTCAGGCCGTGCTTGCCCATCAGCCAGCCTAGTCCGCCACCCAAGCTCAACCCGCCTATGCCGGTGTTCGATACCGTGCCACCGGTCGTTGCCAACCCGAAGGCCTGGGTTTCGCGGTCGAAGTCCCGCCAGAGCACTCCCCCCTGTGCCTGCGCCCTACGCCCCGCGGGGTCGACGCGTATGCCGCGCATCGCCGAGAGATCGATGACCAGACCTCCGTCGTTGGTGCCGTACCCCGGGGCACTGTGTCCGCCTCCCCGCACCGAGACCGGCAGATTGTGTTCGGCTGCGAACCGGACGGCGGAGACCACGTCAGCGACACCGGAGCACCGTACGATCGCTGCCGGCCGGCGATCGATGTTGCCGTTCCAAACCCGTCGAGCCGCCTCATAGACATCGCTGTCAGGAACGATCACCGGTCCCGAGACGTCTCCTCGTAAAGCATCAAGCGCAGCCGGCTCGAGCTCCGGCGCTGTCTGAGCCGAGTCTGCCCTGTCGATCGTCGTCATCGTCACTCCTCGAATTGCCTCGTCTCATGCCGGAGCAGTACTCGGCCCGGGTCTGCGCCACCCCAGGGACGGCCGCGCGCAGATGCCGTGATCCCGACAGACGGTCGCGATCGCGTCAGGCCGAGCGGACGACCCGAGCTTCGATATCCCCCTAGCTTCCTGTGGCGAAGAATAGCAGAACGTGACAGCAAGAGGTATGGGCCTGGCCGCGCCAGGCAGCTACTTGAAGGGACGACCGGTCACAGACCCTGTCGCTCCAGGCATGCTGCGATCCAAGGCCCAATGGATGCCTTGGAGAGAAGTGAGGCTCAGTCGTTGGCCTTCTGGGTGCCGACCCGGAGGTCCTTGAACGGGACCTGGACGTCGACCGAGATGTCCCGGGGCAAACCCAGAACCCGGTCGCCGATGATGTTCTTCTGGATCTCGTCGGTGCCGCCGGCGATGTTGGCCGAAAAGCTCCGCAGCACGCTCTTGGCGTGCTTGTCGGTGTCTTCGGAGTCGGCCGTCCAGGCGATGCCTTCGGGGCCGGTGATCTCCAGCACGAGGGAGCGCGACATGCGGGCGATGCGCCCGGCGTGCAGCTTGCCCAGCGAGCCGCCGGGCCCGGGGGTCTTGCCCGCCTTCAGCTCGTCGCGCGTCCGCATGGCCACCAGGCTCCGGGTGGTCTCCTCGCTGTAGAGCTGCACGAGCCCCTGACGCACCAGCGGGTCGGCGTTCTTGCCCCGCTGGGTGGCCTCCTTGGCCAGGTATTTGTAGGTGGGCGTGGAGAGGCCGCTCTTCGACCCGGTGCCGATGGCCACCCGCTCGTACATGAGCATGGCCGTGGCCAGCCGCCAGCCCTCGTTGAGCGGCCCGATCTGCCAGCTCTTGGGGATGCGGACGTCGGTGAAGAAGATCTCGTTGAAGTGCCGCCCACCGTCGATCTGGTTGATGGCCCGGATCTCCACCCCCGGCGCCTTCATGTCGAGGATGAACATCGAGATGCCGCGGTGCTTCACCTGGTCGGGGTCGGTGCGGGCGATGACGATGCCGTAGTCGCACAGGTGGGCCAGCGTGGTCCACACCTTCTGGCCGTTGATGATCCACTCGTCGCCGTCGAGCACGGCCCGGGTCTGCAGGCTGGCCACGTCGGAACCAGCGCCGGGCTCGGAGAACATCTGGCACCACAGCGTGCGGGCGGCGATGTTGTCGGCCAGGAAGGCCGTCTTCTGCTCGTGCGTGCCGTACTCGGCCAGCATCGGCAGGCACATCCCGTGGCTGATCGTGAGCTGGGTGGTCATGTCGGGAGACTTGCCGTACTCCTCGCGCCAGATCCGCTCGTAGGCCTTGGTGAGCCCCGCCCCGCCGTACTCGGCCGGGTAGGTGATCCCGGCCAGCCCGGCGGCCGCCGCAGCCTGCTGGAACACCTTGTTGATGGCCAGCTCCTTCGCGGAGCGGGGATCGGGACCGTCGATCGTGTACCCGGTGGCGTGCTCGTCGAGGAAGGCCCGGCACTTGGCCCGGAACGCCTCCGCCTCCGCTGGATCGAGCTCAGTCTCCAGATCGCTCACCGCTGCCTCCTGGGTTGGCTGGTCCCCGAGCTTAGCTGTATCACGAGAACGCGGTCACGGGCCGGCCCTGGGGCTCGCCGTCCACCGTCACGTCCACGTGTTCGTCGTAGAAGCACAGGAGCCCGGCGATCGGGGCCGACTCCCGCACCGGGCTGGGATACGACCACACCAGGTCCGCCAGCACGCCACCCCCGTCGGGCCGATGCACGCTCCAGTACACGGCCTCCCCCTTGTAGGGGCAGCGGGTGCGGGTGGGCGACGGCCGCAGCAGGTCCATCCGCACGTCGGTCAACGGCAGGTAGTGCCGGCGGGGGAGCGAGGTCTCGAACAGCATCGTCGGCCGGCGGCTGTCGGCCACGACCACCCCCTCCACGCTCACCACAACGTGGCGGGTACTGCGCAGGATGTCGACCCGCTTGTACGGATCCCGGGGGTGGACGAAGACCTCCTCGTCCTCCTCCAACCAGTGGTCGAACGCCGGCCACCGCAGGGCCACATGGCCGGCCAGCTCCGGCGCCGGGTGGGTGTAGGCGGTGTCGCCGGCCGCCACCTCCGGGTCAACCGATGCGATCGGGAAGTAGTAGGTGGGGTAGTGGGGTCGCTCCCAGACCAGGAGGGGCGACTTGCTATCGGCCACGAACCGGCCGTCGAGCATCACCCGCACGCGCTTGGCCGAGGTCTCGATCCTGGGTGTCATGGAAGTCGCAACCGCCCGGCCCACCAGCCTGTTCCCCCGGCCACTAGGGTGACCGTCGTGGCCAGCGGTACCTCTCCCCGGACGACAGAGAACGGCTCGAGCGAGCCCTCGTCGCCCACGCCGCCGCTGTGGAAGGTGGAGGGGGCCCCGTCCGGCCCCGCCGACTCCCCCCCGGCGAAGCCGGCCCAGAACCCCATGCGCCGGCCCCGGTGGTGGCTGGTCCTGCTGGCCGCCTTCGCCCTCAACTGGCTCCTGGCGTCGCTGTTCCTCGACCAGCCCACGATCACCACCATCAACTACACCCGGTTCCGCACCGAGCTCGACGCCGGCAACGTGAAGACCGTCAGCTCCAAGGGCGACACGATCCAGGGTGCTTTGACCAGCCCCATCGACATCGACGGCGCCCAGGTCACCGACTTCACCACCGAGCGCCCCTCGTTCGCCGAAGACAACCTGCTGCAGATCCTCACCGACAAAGGCGTGGAGGTGTCGGCCAAGCCCATCGTGAGCGACCAGCCATGGTGGCTGGTGCTGCTGGCCAACTTCGGCCCCACCCTGCTCCTGGTGGGCCTGCTGGTGTTCGCCACCCGGGCCATGCGAGGTGGCATGGGAGCGGGGATCGGCGGCCTCGGCCGGTCCAAGGCGGTCCGGGTCGACGAGACCGAAGGCGGCAAGCGCACCACCTTCGACGACGTGGCCGGCATCGACGAGGTGGAGGAGCAGGTGGTGGAGATAGTCGACTTCCTCCGCCACCCCGACAAGTACCGGGCGGTGGGGGCCCAGCTCCCCCGGGGCGTGCTCCTGTCGGGCCTGCCCGGCACGGGCAAGACCCTCCTGGCCCGGGCCCTGGCCGGCGAGGCCGGCGTCCCGTTCTTCTCCGCCTCGGCCTCGGAGTTCATCGAGATGATCGTGGGCGTGGGCGCCAGCCGGGTGCGAGACCTGTTCGAGCAGGCCAAGAAGGTGGCCCCGGCCATCATCTTCATCGACGAGCTCGACGCCATCGGCCGGGCCCGGGGCGGCGGGGCCAGCCTGGGCGGGGTCGACGAGCGGGAGCAGACGCTCAACCAGATCCTCACCGAGATGGACGGCTTCACCGGGGCCGAGGGCGTGATCGTGGTGGCCGCCACCAACCGGCCCGACGTGCTCGACCCGGCCCTCCTCCGCCCCGGCCGGTTCGACCGCCGCATCGTGGTCAACCCGCCCGACATCGTCGGCCGGGAGGCCATTCTCCAGGTCCACACCCGGGGAGTGCCCCTGGCCCCCGACGTCTCGCTGGCCACCCTGGCCGCGGCCACCCCCGGCATGGTGGGCGCCGACCTCAAGAACCTGATCAACGAAGGCGCTCTGCTGGCGGCATCCAAGGGGGAGACGGCGATCACCTACGCCGACCTCACCAACGCCCTGGAGAAGATCGTGCTGGGGGCCGAGCGCCACATCACCCTGTCGGACGACGAGCGTCACCGCACCGCCTTCCACGAGAGCGGCCACGCGCTGCTGGGCATGCTGATCGCCGGGGCCGACCCGGTGCGCAAGGTGTCGATCATTCCCCGGGGCCAGGCCCTGGGCGTCACCTTCCAGGCCCCCTCGGCCGACCGCTACGGCTACGACGAGGCCTACCTGCGGGGCCGGATCACCGGCGCCCTCGGCGGCCGGGCGGCTGAGGATGTTGTCTACGGCAACGTCACCACCGGGGCCGAGAGCGACCTGGAGCAGGTCACGGCGATCGCCCGCCAGATGGTGGGGCGGTGGGGGATGTCGGAGGCCATCGGCCCCATCACCGTGCTGCCGGGCGGGCAGGGCGAGAGCTGGTATCCGGGCGACCCCCGCCAGCCGTCGGAGAGCACGCGGGAGCTGGTCGACCACGAGACCCGGCGTCTGGTCGACGAGTGCTACGACGACGCCCGCCGCCTGTTGCGGGAGCACCGCCCTCAGCTCGACGCCCTGGCCGGGGCCCTGCTGGAGCGGGAGACCCTCGACGAGGTCGACGCCTACGCCGCGGCCGGCGTCGACCATCCCTCGGTGGAGCCCCTGCCCTAGGGTCGGCCCGCCCTGGAGTCGGCACCGCCCTGGAGTCGGCACCGCCCTGGAGTCGGCACCGCCCGGGAGCGGGCGCCAGGACGTCAGAGGAGATGGCGGGACCGGGCGGCCAGCACCGCGGCCCGGCGATCACCGACGGCGAGCTTGCGGTAGATGGCGGCACAGTGCGTCTTGACCGTGTTGAGCGACACGTAGAGCTCGGCTGCGATCTCCCGCTGCGACAGCGGGGTCGGCAGGTAGCGCAGGACGGCCGATTCCCGCTCGGTCAGGTCGTCGACTGCGCCCGCCACTGATTCCGGGGCGGGACCCATCGCCGCCCGGTGGCGGGCGGCGATCCGGCGCAGGTGGACGCCGGCGATCCCGGCGTCCTGGCAGCGCCCCAACCAGACCTGGGCCTCGGCCAGCAACGCCGCTCCCTCCCCGTCGCCGCCCCCGTCATCGAGATCGAGATCGAGATCGAGATCGAGGTGGAGGTCGGCGCACACCGCCAGCACGTGGCCCCGCACCAGCGGCGTCGAGACCCGCTGCACCAGGTCCACCGCCAGGGCGGTATCGCTCCGGATCACCGCCGGGTCGGTGCCGGTACGGGCCCGGACGGCGTAGGCCGGCGCCACGCCATGGTAGGCGGCCAGCCCGAAGCGGTGGGCCGCCTCTACCGCCGCCTCGGCGGCGGCGTGGGCGCCGGCCGTGGTCCCGGCCTCCAGCTCGACGATCGACCCGTACACCAGGGCCAGGAGATGAGCCGACCGGCTCGCCTCGTCGGTGGCCTTCTCGACGGCCAGGGCCAGGCATGCCCGGGCCTCCTCAGCCCGACCGGCCCAGGCGTAGGCGGCACCGGCGGCGGTGGCCAGATCGGCTGGATGGGATGCCAGTTCGTCGTCCGCCGTCACCTGCTGGGCCACGGCCAGCGCCGCCCCCACGTCTCCGTCGGCCAGCGAGATGTTGATGCTGAGCGGGGTGACGAACAGCGGGTCGAAACCGGCCGGGGCGACGTCGAGGGCGGTGGCCACCCAGGCCCGGGCCGGGCCGTAGCGGCCGCCGATGAAGTCGCACCAACCGTGGAGCAGGGCGCACACCGTGGACGTGGCGGTGGCCGGCCCGATCTGTTCGAGCAGCGACCGGAGGGTGTCGATCTGCCCGCCCCGTAACAGCTGCGGCCCGTAGGAACGCATGAGGCGGATGGCCTCGGCGTGGTCGTCCGCCGCCAGCCGGTGCAGCATCGCCGGGTGGAGATCGCCGGCGGTCCCGTAGGCGACCGCCGCCCGCCGGTGCAGCTCGGCCAGCCGCCCCGGGAACGCCTGGCCGGCTTCGAGCCGGAGCAGGTCGCGCAGCAGGTGGTGGTAGCGGAAGCAGGTGGCGGCGTTGTCGAGCCGGATCACGAGCTGGTTGGCCGCCGCCGTGCGGCGGAGCCAGGCAGCGCCGTCGGTCCCGCCGGTCACGGCGTCGACCAGCGGGCCGTCGAGCTGCTCCAGGATCGAGGTCTCCAGGAGGCGCTGGCGATCGTCGGCGTCGAGGGTGTCGAGCAGCTCGTCGCTGAGGTAGCCGACGACGATCTGGTCGTCGCCCCGGAACGCCTCGACGAACCGGCCCGGGTCGGCCGCCCGGCCGAGCGAAACCCCGGCCAGCACGAGCCCGGCGGCCCACCCCTCGGTGCGGTCGCACAACTGGTCCACCAGGGCGCCGTCGAGGGTGCGGCCAGCCGGGCCGAGCAGGCCCTGGGCCTCGCCGGGGTCGAAGCGGAGGTCGGCGGCGCGGATCTCGCTGACCTGGTGGCGGACCCGGAGCCGGCCCAAGCGGAACGGCGGATCGACCCGGGTGGCCAGCGCCACCGTGACCCGGTGGGGGCAGAGGCCGACGAAGCGCTCGATCCCCCGGTGGATGCCCGGCGTGGCGATCAGGTGGTAGTCGTCGATGGCGACGACCAGGGGCTCGGCCCGCCGGGCCAGGGCGTTCACCAGCGCGGTGACGACCACCCGGTCGTCGCCGCCGCTGCCGGGCACCAGGGGCGCCACCTCGTCGGCCACGGTCCGGTCGACGAGACCGATGGCCTGGAGCAGGTAGGACCAGAACCGGACGGGATCGGCGTCGGCCTCCTCCACCTGGAGCCAGGCCACCGGCTCGGGCCGCCCGTTCAGCCACGACGCCAGCAGGGTGGTCTTGCCCGAGCCGGCCGGCGCGCTGGCCAGGATGAGGGGCACACCCTGGTCGAGGCTGGCGTCGAGGATGTCGTGGAGCCGGGACCGGCGCACGAGCCCCGTGGGGGGCGGGGGCGGCCGCAACTTCGTGGCCGCCAGGCCGGTCGGCCAGTCCCCGCTCATCGACCGACCCTACCCTCCGCTGGTCAGTCCGTGTCCCGTCGGCCCACCAGCACGATCCCGAGGCCCAGCGTGGCCAGCGCATAGGCGCCGAAGACGAGCCCGTACTGGGGTCGGGTGAGGGCCACCCGCAGCATCTCGGGGGTGTCGAGGTCGGACCCGACGTCGAGCAGGCGGTAGCCGGCGTTGAAGGGGAGGAAGCGGGCCACCCGGGCCGGAGCGAAGGCGACGATGAGGTTCTCGGCCACGAACCACCACACGAGCAGGCCGGCGATGGCCCCGGCGCTGCGCCGGGCGATCATGCCGACGCCCAGGCCGATCACGGCCGCCAGCGCGGTGTAGAGCAGGGCCCACGCCGTCCGACCGGCGATGGCCGACGAGTCGCCCACCGCCAGACCGCCGGCCAGGGCGCCGGCGAACCCGGCGGCCAAGCCCACGGCCCCCAGCGCCAGGCCCACGGCCGCGGCCGTGACCGTCTTGCTGAGGGCCAGCACGCCCCGGGCCGGTTGGGCGGTGAAGGCGATGGCCAGCGTGCCGTGCTGGGCCTCGGAGCTGAACAGGATGATGGCGGCGATGGCCGACAACACGGCGGTGAGCAGCACCGGGTAGGTGAACACCTGGGAGGCGGTGAGCACCTCGTCGGTCACCAGGGTGGCCACGGCCCACGAGGCGAAGGCGTCGATGGCGACGGTGAGACCGAGGATGGCCCGGTTGGACCGGAGGGTCGACAGCTTGATCCACTCGCTGCGGAGGGCGGCCGGGATAGCGCCGCCCGGGGTCGGGGTGATCGGGGGGTGGATGGTCTGGGTCGGGGTGTTCATCGTCGTTCCTTTGCTGGGTCGATGGGGTGGGCGAGCCGGCGGCGGCCGGCGGGTCAGGCGGAGGCGAACTCGGCGGCGGCCGAGGTCAGGGCGAGGAGGCTGTCTTCCAGCGATCCGACGGCTTCGGTCAACCCGTCGAGCCGGATGCCATGGTCGAAGGCGACGGCCGACACGGCGGCCTTCGACGTGCCCCGGGCCTCGACCCGGGTCCCTCGGGCCTCGGCCTCGATGCCCTGGGCCGCCAGCAGGGCCACCAGGTCGGCGGCCCGGGGCGTCTCGGCCACCACGGTGACCTCGCTGCGGGCGGTGATGGCGGCCAACGGCTCGGCGGCCAGCAGCCGCCCGTTGCCGACCACCACCAGATCGTCGGCGAACATGGCCAGCTCGCCGATGAGATGGCTGGACACGAACACGGTGCCGCCCTGGTCGGCGAAGCGGCGCAGGTAGGTGCGCAGCCAGCGGATCCCGTCGGGGTCGAGGCCGTTCGACGGCTCGTCGAGGAGCAGGATCCGCGGCTCGCCCAGCAGGGCACCGGCCAGGGCCAGGCGCTGGCGCATACCGAGGGAGAACCCGCCGGCTCGCTGATCGGCCACCGTCTCCAGCCCCACCTCGGCCAGCACCGCCTCGATCCGGGCCATCGGGATGCGGCTGAGGGCGGCGGCGGCCCGGAGGTGGTTGCGGGCCGTGCGCCCCGGGTGCATGCAGCGGGCGTCGAGGACCGAACCCACGACCCGGGCCGGGCTGGCCAGCTGGCGGTAGGCGATGCCGTGGTAGCGGACCTCACCCTGGTCGGGGCGGGTGAGACCCACCATCATCCGCATCGTGGTCGACTTGCCCGCCCCGTTGGGGCCGACGAAGCCGGTGACCCGCCCGTCGGCCGCCTCGAAGGTCAGATCGTCGACGGCGGTCCGCCGGCCGTACTGCTTGGTGAGTCCGGACACGGTGATCATGGCTGCGCTCCTGGGTGCGGGGTGACGGGTGTTGCGGGGGTCGGGGGAAGGGGCGTGATCGACACCACGTCGGTGTTCACCGACGTCAGGTGGGCCAGCACGCCGTTGAGGTGGGCGGCATCGTTGATCTCACCCACCAGGCGGGTGACGCCGACGGTGCTGTGGTCGACGGTGAAGTCGTCGAGCAGGGGCCGCAGGAGCCGAGCGTTGGCTCGGCCCCGGACCACGATCTCGTAGGTGGTTGATGGGGGCACGTCTCCACCGTCGTCGACGACGGTATGAGGCCGCCTCACCCGTGTCCCCATCTCACCCGGGTGGGATCAGCGGCCGTGCACTACGGTGCGCCCATGACGACCAAACGGGTGGCGATCCTCAACGACTACCAGCGGGTGGCACTCACCTCGGCCGACTGGTCGGGACTCGACGGCCGGGTGGACGTCACCGTGTTCGACCACCACATCGCCGACGTCGACGAGCTGGTGGCCACCCTCGAACCGTTCGAGATCGTGGTGGCCATGCGGGAGCGCACGGCCTTTCCCCGCCCGGTGCTGGAGCGCCTCGGAAACCTGGAGCTGCTCGTCACCACCGGCCCCCGCAACGCCGTGATCGACGCCGCCGACTGCGCCGCCCTCGGCATCGCCTACTGCGGTACCGGCGGCTCGGTGCACTCCACCGCCGAGCTGACCTGGGCCCTGATCCTGGCCTGCGCCCGCCACATCCCCACCGAGATCGAAGCCGTGCGCAACGGCGGCTGGATGACCACCGTGGGGGCCGACCTTCACGGCGCCACCCTCGGGCTGTGCGGCCTGGGCCGCATCGGCGGGATGGTGGCCCGGGTGGGTCAGGCCTTCGGCATGGATCTCGTCGCCTGGAGTCAGAACCTCACGGCCGAGCGGTGCGCCGAGGTGGGCGCCCGCCTGGTGACGAAGGAGGAGCTGTTCGCCGCCTCCGACTTCCTCACCGTCCACCTCGTGCTGTCGGACCGCACCCGGAGCCTGGTGGGGGAGGCCGAGCTGCGGGCCATGAAGCCCACGGCCTGGCTGATCAACACCAGCCGGGGCCCCATCGCCGACGAGGAGGCTCTGGCCCTGGCCTGCGCCGAGGGCTGGATCGCCGGTGCCGGGCTCGACGCCTACGGCATCGAGCCCCTTCCTGCCGGCCATCCGTTCCGCACCCTGCCCAACGTGCTGCCGTCGCCCCACATCGGCTACGTGTCGGAGAACGTCTACCGCCTGTTCTTCGCCGACATCGTGGAGGACGTCACCGCCTTCCTCGACGGCTCGCCGGTGCGGGTGATCACTCCCTGACGTAATTTTTCGTGGCATCGCCGTTCGGGCCACCATGGTCGGCATGGATGCTCGCCGTTCCAACCGGCCGAGGCCGCCGTTCCACGGCTGGCGGATCGTAGAAGGGGGATTCCTGATCCAGGCCCTCCACAGCGGTCTCGTGTTCAACGCCTTCGCCCTCACCGCCGTGGCCCTGCAGGAGGAGTTCGCCTGGTCGGCCAGCGCCCTCGGCCTGGCCTTCGCCCTCAATCGGGCCGAGAGCGGCATGCTGGGCCCGATCCAGGGGTGGATGAACGACCGGTTCGGCCCCAAACGGGTGCTGCAGCTGGGAGCCGGGATCATGGCCCTCGGCTTCGTGCTGTTCGCCACGCTCGACACCCTGGCCGAGTTCTACGCCTACTACCTGCTGGTGGCCCTGGGCTCCAGCCTGGCCGGTTTCCTCGGCATCACGGTGGCCATCGTCCACTGGTTCGAGCGCAAACGCTCCCGGGCCCTGGCCTACGCCCAGATGGGCTTCGCCGTGGGCGGCGTGTTCGCCTTCGGCGTCGGCCTGCTCATCGACGCCGTGGGGTGGCGAGGCACGGCCCTCATTTCCGCCGGCCTCACCCTGGTGGTCATCCTCCCGCTGGCTCAGGTCTTCCACCGCGACCCGGCCGACGTGGGCCAGCACGTCGACGGGATCCCGCCCGACGAGATCGACGAGCAGGCCGACCCCCTCCCGGCCACGGTGAGCCGGGTCCACTTCACCGCCGCCGAGGCGCTGCGGGCCCCGGCCTTCTGGTACATCAGCATCGGCCACGCCTCGGCCCTGCTGGTGGTGGGGGCGTCGATGAGCCACCTCGGCCTGTACCTCGACGAGGAACGCCACTTCTCCAGCCTCCACACGGCGTTCGTGGTGGGTGCCCTGCCGGCGATGATGGGCGTCGGCCAACTCGTCGGTGGCTGGCTGGGCGACCGGATGGACAAGCGCCTGCTGGTCACGATCGCCATGCTGGGCCACGGCCTCGGCCTGTTGCTGTTGGCCCTGGCCACGAGTTGGCCGCTCGTGTGGCTGTTCGTGCTGTTCCACGGGCTGGCCTGGGGGGTGCGGGGCCCGATCCAGTCCTCCATGCGGGCCGACTACTTCGGCGCCACCGACTTCGGCAAGATCATGGGCTGGTCGTCGCTGGTGGTGATGTTCGGGATGGTGGCCGGGCCGGTGCTGGCCGGCGTGCTGCGCGACGCCACCGGCAGCTACGTGCTCGGCTTCATCATCCTGGCCGCCTTCGCCGGCCTGGGCAGCGTGTGGTTCCACCTGGCCAAGCCGCCGGCTTTGCCGCTGCGGGCCGAAGGAGCGGCGTCGGCCGGCGGCTCGACCCTTCCCGGCCTGGCGTCCAGGATCTAGGTCGACCAGGGTCAGTGATCACCGCCACCAGGGCGGCTACGGTCGCGCATAACGCATCAGCCACCAACGGGGCAGCCTGGAGGTGAGGACCGTAGCGCTGCTTGGATCTCGGCGGCTCGTTCGTCGATGCGGCGTTGCCGGCGCGCTCGCCGCAGAGCTGAGGTGATCTGAGAGCTAGGGACAACTGCCGGCGCAGCGTGGGGGTGGGGGCGATGGCCAGGACCGCCAGGGCGTCGCGTGCGGCGAGCTCAGCGAAGGCGTGCAGAGCCGCAGGGTAGAACTCGCGCAGGGTGGAGCGGAGCTGGTTGGTCTGACGTTGCCGGCTCCAGATCAGCGACTGGTGCGACGGAGCGAACACCTTGACCGCTGCACGCAGCTCACTGTCACCGGCGACGGGGCGGTGGTTGTGGGCATCGGTGCGGGCCAGGTCAGCCAGCACCTTGGCATCACCCGGGTCAGACTTGGCACCCGAGGTGGCGTGGTTAGGGTCCACCTCCATGGACGACGTTCAGCCGCTCGACATCCGCATCGGTGAGGTGCGGGTCACCAAGATCACCGAGACCGAGGCGCTGTGGAGCCCGGCCCAGCTCGTGCCCGAGGCCACACCCGACGTGGTGAAGGCCCACACCTGGGCTCACGGCCCCTATGCCGACGGCGACAGCGGCAAGGTCCGGGTCTCGATCCATACCTTCGGCCTCCAGGTGGGCGACGAGAAGATCCTGGTCGACACGTGCGGGGGCAACGACAAGATCCGGCCTGGCTTCCCCGGGTTCCACCTCCAGCAGCACGACTACGTGAAGCGGCTGGTGGCCGCCGGCTTCCCGCCCGAGGAGGTGACGGCGGTGGTCTGCACGCACCTCCACATCGACCACGTCGGCTGGAACACCCAGCTCGTGGGCGACAGCTGGAAGCCCACCTTCCCCAACGCCCGGTACCTGTTCGGCGAGCGGGAGTGGGCCCACTGGAGCGTGGAACCCCAGATCTACGGCGACGTGGTGGGCGACAGCGTCCGACCCGTCATCGAGGCCGGCCGGGCCGAGCTGGTACCGTCGGACCTGCGGATCAACGACCTGCTGTGGCTGGAGCCCACGCCCGGCCACACGCCGGGCCACCACAGCCTGCGGATCTCGTCGGGCGGCGACGACGCGGTGATCACCGGCGACCTGATCCACATGGCGATCCAGGTGGAGCACCCCGACTGGGCCAGTTCGCCCGACGTCGATCCGGCGGCCGCCGCCGTCACCCGCCGGGGGTTCCTCGAGCGCTACTGCGACGACCACACCCTGATCCTCGGCACCCACCTGGGGGGCCCGAGCTGCGGCCACCTCCGCCCCCACAACGGCGCCTGGCGCCTGGAGGCCCCGTCGCTCTGATCTGCGGGTCTACCCGTGGACGGCGGTCTCCACGTTGCGCTTGATGTTGGCCGCCAGGAGGGGCCGGTTCGGGCAGTCGATCTCGTGGGTGGCCGGCATCCACTCCCGCCACGACTGGGGGTTCGACACGTAGTCCAGCACGGCGGCCGGCGGGGCGTCGATGACGATGTCGGTGGCCAGCTCGAAGGGTTCGCTCATGATCCGCCTACCGTTCGGTCTCGGCCTGGAGCCGGGCCACGTGGGCCAGCCCGGCCCGCAGCTCCTCGAGGTTGGAGGTCCCCACGTTGACGATCACCTGGTCGGCCCCGGCCCGGTCGAAGGCCTCCACCGCGGCGGCGTCGGGCAGGTTGGCGATCTCCACCCGGGGGGCGATCGTCAGCGACTCCCGGGTGCGACCCTCCACCTCCAGCGCCGCCACCATCTTGGGCACCCGGGGCCCGAACGAGTCGAGGTCCGAGAGCGGGTGCCAGCCCCGCCCGTAACGGGCGGCCCGGCGCCGGGCGGCCGCCCCACCGCCCCCGATCCAGGTCTCGATGGTGCCGTTGGCGGCCACTGGCTTGGGCGCCGCCACCAGGCCGTCCATGCGGAAGTGCTTGCCGGCGTAGGTGGCCGGTCCCGGCTGCCACAGGGCGTTCATCACCTCGATGAACTCGTCCGACCAGGGCCCGCGCTCGTCCCAGATCACGCCCAGGGCCTCGTTCTCCTCGGGCAGGCCGCCGACGCCCAGCCCGGCGATCAACCGGCCCCCGCCGCTCAGGTGGTCGATCGTGGCCAGGGTCTTGGCCAGGGCCATGGGATGGAGGTAGGGGAGGACCAGCACCGAGGTGCCGAGCTTCACCCGCTCCGTGCGGGACGCCACGAACGTCAGCATGGTGAGCGCGTCGTAGTAGGGCCGGTCGTCGAGCCGGTCGGCGATGTAGCCGATGTTCAGGACGTGGTGGTTGACCCACACCGACTCGATGCCCCGCTCCTCGGCCTCGACGGCCAGGGCGATCACGTCGGCCGGGTTGGACAGGCCCCAGTTGTTGGGCAGCACGAATCCGAGCTTCATGGCCCGGACCCTACTGCCCGTACTCCCCGGTGGGCCTACTCCTCCACGGTCACCTCGTGGAGCAGGCCATCGCCGACGTCGAACACAAAGCCTCGTACGTGCTCGAGGTGGGCCACGAACGGCGACCGCCTGAGCCGCATGATCGACTGGCGCACGTCGGCGTAGGGATCGGTGAACGCTTCCACCGACCACCACGGCTTGATCCCCAGCTCGGCCTCCAGCTCGGCCTTGAACTCGTCTTCGCTCACCTGCTGCAGGCCGCAGTTCGTGTGGTGGATGAGGATCACCTCGCGGGTGCCGAGCAGGCGCTGCGACAGGCACAGGGAGCGGATGACGTCGTCGGTGATCACGCCGCCGGCGTTGCGGATGATGTGGGCCTCGCCGTTGCCGAGTCCGAGCATGGCGAAGATGTCCATTCGCGAGTCCATGCAGGCCACCACGGCCAGGTGGCGAGTGGGTGCCACCTGGAGGTCGCGGCCCTCGTACCGGGCGGCGTAGCGCCGGTTGTGGCCCATCAGCTCTTCGGTGCTCGGTGAGAATGAGTTCATGAATTCACCTTCGCATGTTCGGGTGTGACAGCACGGTATCGGAGGTCTAGCGTCGCGTCCATGGATCTACTCGGCGTACATCATGTGTCGATCAACGTGACCGACCTCGACCAGGCGCTGGCCTTCTACCGTGACACGCTCGGTCTAAAACTCCTGGAGAACCGGCCCGACGACGTCATCGACGTCGACGGGGCCTGGCTGTCCTGCCCCGATGGGCGGGAGATCCACCTCCTGGTGAACGAGCTGCCCGAGTTGAAGGGTCAGCACTGGGCGTTCGAGGTGGGTGATATCGAGTCCACCGTGGCCACGCTCACCGCCGCCGGGCGCAAGGTGAGCAAGCCCAGCGAGATGACCGGGATCTGCCGTCAGGTGTTCTGCAAGGACCCCGCCGGCAACCTGGTGGAGTTCAACCAGCGCCTCTGACGCGCGGCCGCTGTGCCGCATCTGCCTCCCCTCGGAGCTGCGTGGCCATCATTGAACCTCGAGGGCGGTCGTCCCTAGGGTTGTGCCCCGTGAGGCGGCCGGAACAGATCCTCCTGGGCGCGGCTCTGGCCGCGCTCGGACTGGGTCTGGGGCTCGGGCACGTGTTGGCCCGGACCACCGGTGGCAACGTGGACGCCGGCCACCGCCGCCACCCCGCCCCCGGCCGCCGGGCTGAACCGGTTGGATGGGGTTCAAGGACGACCCGGCGGGGGCGGTCGACGACCCCCGGTACGGGTGGCTGCAGAGCGACGGGCACCGGGCCAACATCCTGAACTGCGACTACCGGCGCACCGGCGTGGGCTACGACCCGGGCAACATCCAGTCGGGCTACGCCGACGGCTCCTGGGTCCAGATGTTCGGCTGAAGCAGCCGCTGCCGCTCCGCTACCGGCTGAGCAGGTCGGTCAGCCACCCCAGCCCGGCCTCGGTGGTGGTGGCGGGCCGGTACTCGGCCCCGAACCAGCCGTCCCACCCGGCCGCCGCCAGGGCCGGCAGCAGCCACCGGTAGTCGACCTCGCTCCCGTCGGGCTCACCCCGGCTCGGCACCCCGGCGAACTGGACGTGGCCGATCAGGGGCCGGTGGGCCTCGAAGCGGCGCAGCAGGTCGCCGCCCATGATCTGCAGGTGGTAGCAGTCGAACATGATCCCGAGGTTGGGGGCTCCGACCTCGGCCACCACCGCCGCCGCCTGCTCCAGGCCCGACAGGAAGTAGCCGGGGGCGTCTCGGTGGTTGAGGGGCTCGATCACCACGCCCACCCCGTTTTCCCCACCTACTTCGGCGCCCCGCTCGCAGGCCCGGGTGAGGTTGGCCAGGTAGGTGCGGTGGGCGTCGGGCCCGTCGGCCCGGCCGGCCATCACGTGCACGTTGGCGCAGCCGATGGCGGCGGCGTAGTCGACCGCCTCGTCGATCCCGGCCGCCGCCTCCGCCTCCCGGCCGGGCACGGCGGCCAGCCCGAAGTCGCCCCGGGCCGGGTCGCCCCGGCGGGTGTTGATGCCCACCATCGGCACCCCGGCGGCGGCCAGGGCGGCGGTGACGTCGTCGGGGCTGACGTCGTAGGGCCAGTGGCATTCCACCGCGGTGAAGCCGGCCGCCGCCGCGGTGGCGATGGCGTCGGGCAACGCCAGCTCCGTCCACAGGAACCCCAGATTGGCCGACAGCTTCACCATGGCCGGCCACCGTAGTGGAGGAGGGAAGTCACAACCGCTTGCGGGCCTCCACCACCACGTCAGCCTCGGGCAGTAAATCCCTGCCTTGCAGTGCATCGCTGCCTTGCAGTGCATCGCTGCTCGGCAGCGTGTCGACGTTGAACGGCTCGAACCCCCGGGCCAGGTAGAACGGCTCGGGCGTGCCCCGGCCCCGGACCCAGTTGAGCTCCAGCTCGGTGGCCCCCCAGGCCCGGCACTGGGCCTCGATCAGCGGGAGCACCTGGTCGGCCACGCCCCGGCGCTGATGGCGGCGGTCGATCAGCAGGCGCCACAGGTACGGGCGGGGATGGTGGGCGGTGGGCTCGCTCAGCAGCACGATCCCCACCAGCTCACCGTCGGCCTCGATCGCCCGGAGCCACGGCACCACGGGGGCCCCGTCCTCCACCGGGGGGAACAGGACATCGCCGTAGGACCGGGCCACCGGTGACACGAACAGCTCCTGCGAGGCGTGGGTGCGCAGCTCGGCCACCGACGGCGCCGTGTCGGGCGTGATCTCCACCAGGCGGACCTCGGCCGGGCGGTGCCGGGGCCGGGTTCGCCACGCGTCCCAGACGGCCCGGGTGAGGCCGTAGATCAGGTCGTCGGAGTTGTCGTCGCCGAGCCAGAACGAGAGGCGGGTGTGGCCTTCGAACAGGAAGCCGGCGCGCTCCAGCACCATGGCCGAGGGACGGTTGGCCGGGTGCAGCATGCCGCTCACCCGGCTCACGCCCTGGTGCTCGAACAGCCAGGCCACCAGCGCCTCCACCGCCTCGACGGCGTAGCCGCGACCCCAGTGGGACGAGGCGAACGTGTAGCCGACCTCGGCCGTCCGCCCGCCGTTCGACAGGTGCACGGCCAGGTCGCCCACGATCTCACCGGCCTGCTCGTCATCGCCCCGCTCGACCACGGTCAGCATCCACCACTGGCCGTCGAGCGGGCCGCCCATGGCCATGGCGTCGGCCACGATCTCCTCGGCCGTGGCCCGGGGCCAGGGCAGGGTCCAGTTCTGCCACCGGGCCACCTCCGGCTCGTTGCGTCGCCGGTGGAGGGCGTCGACGTCGCCCGCCTCCGGGGTCCGGAGCACCAACCGCCCGGTCGTGATCGGGGTGAACATCAGGCCGTCGATCGGGCCGCCCGCCACACCCGCTCGGGGGTGAGCGGCAGGTCGATGTGGGTCACGCCGAGGTGGGCCAGGGCGTCGACCACGGCGTTCTGCACGGCGGTGGGGGCGACGATGGCGCCGTTCTCCCCGATGCCCTTGGCCCCCGTGGGCGAGACCGGCGAGGCGATGTCCATGGTGGCGGTGACGAACGACGGCAGGTCGGCGGCCGACGGCAGCAGGTAGTCGGCGAAGGTAACGGTGCGGGGGGTGCCGTCGGGGTCGTAGGTGAACGCCTCGAACAGGGCCTGGCCGATGCCGGCGGCCGACCCGCCGTGCTGCTGGCCCTCCACCACGGCCCGGTTCAGGACGGTGCCGCAGTCGTCCACCGCCACGTGGGACACCAGCCGCACCCGGCCGGTGTCGGTGTCGACCTCCACCACCGAGGCGTGGGTGCCCGACGGATGCGAGCCGCCACCCTCCATCTTGTGGTCCACCGCCTCGGCCAGCGGCCGGCCCTCGGCCTCGGCCGCCGCCGCCAGGCGGTCCCAGCCCACCACCGAGGCCGGTACCCCGGCCACGCCGATGCCGGCCGGGCGGCCCCCGGCTCCCGGTGGGCCGTCGGCCGGCATCAGCACCAGGTCGTCGGGGTTCGCCTCCAGCAGGGTGGCGGCGATGGTCCGGGCCCGCTCCACCACGGCCCGGGCGGCCAGGAGGGCGGCACCCCCGCCCATCTGGGCCGAGCGCGATCCGCCGGTGCCGCCGCCGGTGGGGGTGCCGTCGCTGTCGCCGTCGAGGTAGCGGACGGCGTCGCGGGCGACGCCCAGCTCGGCCGCCACCACGTCGCCGATGGTGGTGGCGTGGGACTGGCCGTGGCTGAACGTGCCGCACCGCACCCCGATCGAGCCGTCGGCCTCCACCGTCACCGAGGCGTGCTCGGGCGAGGTGTCGACGTAGGACACGTAGCAGGCGAAGCCCACGCCGAGCAGCACCGGCCCCCCGGCCGCCCGCAGCTCGGCCTGGCGGCCCCGCACCGCCTCGTACCCGTTGTGCCCGTCGTAGGCGATCAGCTCGGCCGCCCTGTCCAGCGCCGCGGTGTAGTGGCCCGAGTCGTACGTGAGGCCGCCGACGGTTGGCACCCCCAGCTCGTCGGGCCGCAGCAGGTTGCGGCGCCGCAGCTCCAACGGGTCGAGCCCCAGGGCCCGGGCCGCGTTGTCGATCGTGCGCTCCAGCCCGTTCGTCACCTCGGGCTGGCCCGCGCCCCGGTAGGGGCCGACGGGGTTGGCCGTGGTGGCCACCGCCGTCCAGGCGTAGTCGACCCGCGGCACCCGGTAGGGGCCGGGGGCCAGCTTGCGGCTCATGAACGGCATCAGCGGCCCGAAGTGGGGGTAGGCGCCGCAGTCGGCCAGGTTGTGGACCCGGAGGCCCACGATCCGGCCGTCGTCGTCGAAGCCGATCGACACCGTGTGGTCCTGGGCCCGGCCGTGGGGCATCGAGGCCAGGTTCTCGCTGCGGGTCTCGTCCCACCGGACGGGGCGGCCCAGGTGGCGGGCCACAGCCGCCGTCACCAGCACCTCGACCGGGGCCGAGTGCCGGCCCCCGAACCCACCGCCCACGGCCGCCGACCGCACCCGGATCAGGCTCTCGTCGAGTCCGAGGGCCTTGGCCAGCTCGTGGCGGATCACGTGGGGGCCCTGGCCGGTGGCCCACACGTCGAGCCCGCCGTCGGCCGTGGGCCGGGCGATCACCCCCGACGGCTCCAGGGGGGCCGAGCACAGCCGCTGGTTCGGGTAGTGGCCCGTCTCCACGTGGGCCGCCAGCTCGAACAGGTCCTCCACCCGGCCCTTGTCGTAGCGCATGACCACGTTGGACTCGGTGCCGTCGAACAGGGGCGGGGCGTCGGCCGCGGCGCGGGGGTCGACCACGGCCGGCCGGGGCGCCACCTCCACCACCACCTCCTCGGCGGCGTCGACGGCGTGGGCCGCCGAGTCGGCTGCCACCACCGCCACCAGCTCGCCCACGAACCGGACCCGGTCGGTGGCCAGAAGGGGCCGGGCGAACGGCTCGGGGATCGGGTCGAAGAAGCGGAACGGGGACAGGCCCAGATCGGCGGCCGTCACCACGGCGGCCACCCCGGGCTGGGCGGCGGCGGCCGAGGTGTCGATCCCCAGCAGGTCGCCGTGGGCCTCGATGGAGCGGACGAAGGCGAGATGGAGGCAGTCGTGGTGGGGCAGATCGCGCACGAAGGCGGTGCTGCCCCGCACCAGCCCCGGATCCTCTCTACGGGTCATCGGCGAAGCCTAGTGCGGCGGGCCGCGCTCACGATCTGGATCGTGTGCTCCAGCTCGGGTGTCAGCAGCCGCCGTCGGCCGTGATGGTGAACACCTCGCCCGGCGACGGCGTGGCCACCCACGGCGGGCCCGCCGTGCCCGCCGCCAACCAGCCCTCCACCCGGGCCAGGTAGGAACCGGGGAAGCCCAGCTCCCGCATGGGGGGCAGCACCGAGGTCTCCAGGTAGCCGGGCCGGGGCGGGCCCTCGGCCTCCGACGTCGCCCGGTAGGCCACGGCCGGACCGTCGACGTCGATCTCGATCCGCTCGTACAGGCCCTCGTCGACGGCCTCGAACCGGTCGAGCACGGCCAGGTCGGTAGCGGTGCAGGCCCAGACCAGGCCCAGCACCTCGGCGCTTCCTGGGGCCCGGGCCGGGCCAACGGGGCGGATCGGGCGGATCGACAGCACCCCGTGCCCGGTCACGAACAGCTCCCAGCCCGCCAATCGGGCCGGCCCCAGCACCACCGCCGAGGGGGCCAGGGCCGCCATCTGGGGCCGGTGGAGGTTGGACCCGTAGGCGAAGTAGCGGTGCCGGCCGGGCCTGCTCACGATGCCAGCGCTCACGATCCCAGGATGCGGCGCTCGAAGGCCCGGACCTTGGCCGGCAGGTGGGCCCGCCCGTACTCCGGCTGCTGGCCCACCACGATCTCCAACAGCTCGTCGTGCTGGGCCGTCTCCTTCCAGGGCAGGGCGATGTACAGCGGCAGATCGAACCGGCGCAGCTCGCCCAGGTTGGAGTAGACCCGCTTCTGGTAGTGGTACCGCTCCTCCCACGGCCAGTTGGACGGGGCGAAGCCGGTGCCGGGGTCGAGGATGCAGCGGTGGCGCAGCCCGAACCGGTCGGCGGCGGCCAGCCGATCGGCGAAGAAGTCGACGATCACCTGCACCGGGTCCTCCCGGACCATCGACATCTCCCGGGGGTTGGGGCCCGACAGGAAGGGCAACACGATCGGCACGTCGTGCTCGGCCGCCACCCGCCACATCTCGTCGCTCTGCATCCCGTCTGCGGCGTTGATCACGGTGGCCCCCGCCTCCAGGGCCCGGTGCACCACCTCGGGCCGCCACGAGTCGATCGAGATGTCGACGCCCAGGGGAACCAGTTCGGGCAGGATCGGCTCCAGCCGGGACCACTCGTCGGTCCAGGGCACCACGGTGGCCACGTCGGTGGAGCCCTGGCCGCCCAGGTCGATGGCGTCGGCCCCGTCGGCCACCAGCGCCTCGGCCCGGGCCCTTGCCTCGGCCGGGGTGCGCACGATGGAGAAGTCGGCCAGCGAGTCGGGGCTGGCGTTCACCACGCCGTAGAGAATCACGGGGCAACTGTAGATCCACCTGATCGGGGAACCGCGGGTCGGGAATGGCCCCGGCGGTCGGAATGTTGAACGCTGGGATGGTGGGTATCGGCACGTTCCGGCTCGACCGGCCCGCCCTCGACGTGGTCAGGGCGGCCAAGGGCGACCAGATCGTCTCGTTGTGCATCCCGTGCCGTAACGAAGCGCCCACCATCGGCCGGCTGGTCGGCCTGATCCGCCAGGAGCTGATGGGCCCGGGCGGGGTGGTGGACGAGCTGATCGTGATCGACGACGCCAGCACCGACGGCACCGGCTGGGAGGCGGCCCAGGCCGGGGCCCGGGTGGTGCCGATCGCCGACGTCCACGCCGTGCACGGCCCGGGTCGGGGCAAGGGCAACGCCCTGTGGGCCAGCCTGTTGGTGAGCCTGGGCGACGTGGTGGTGTGGTGCGACGGCGACCTCACCAGCTTCGAGCCCGACTGGATCCCCCGCCTGGCCGCCCCCCTCCTGGTCGACCCGGGCATCGGGCTGGTGAAGGCGTCGTACCGCCGGCCCACGCACACCGGCGGCGGCGGACGCACCACCGAGCTGGTGGCCCGCCCCCTGCTGTCGCTCTACTACCCCGAGCTGGCCCGGCTCGACCAGCCCCTGGCCGGGGAGTACGCGGTGCGGGCCACCACGGCCGCCGAGATCCCGTTCGTGCAGGGCTGGGGGGTGGAGATCGCCATGCTGATCGACATGGCCGAGCGGTTCGGGTCCCAGGCCATCACCCAGGTCGACCTCGGCCTGCGGGAGCACCGCCACCACCCGCTGGAGGCGCTGTCGCTCCAGGCGGCCGAGGTGATGGCCACCGTGCTGGCCCGCACGGCCGAGGGCAAGCTCCTCGACGACGACCTCCGCCTCACCCGGGCCGACGGCGCCACCCTCCCGCTCAACCTGGCCCAGCGCCCGCCGCTGGTGGACCTGGAGTGAGCTCGCGCGTCTGACGATCCCCCACCCCGGTTTCCGGTCCATGGCTTCTGGGTTCGTTTGCCGGGGCCGGAGGCTCGGCCTGGTCCGGCCGCCCCGGGCCGCCCCCCCTAGGGTGAGGGCGTGAGCACCAGGGCAGGGGAACGGTTCGGTTTCAACTGGGGCGACGCCGTCGAGCGGGTGGTGGCGTTGATGCCCCGCCCGGCCGACTACGCCGGGCTGCGTTCGTCGTGGCGGGGCGACCTCCTGGCCGGGGCGACCGTGGGGGTGGTGGCCCTGCCCCTGGCGCTGGCCTTCGGCATCACATCGGGCCTGGGGGCCGACGCCGGCCTGATCACGGCGATCGTGGCCGGGTTGGTGGCCGCCGTCTTCGGCGGCTCGAACGTGCAGGTGTCGGGCCCGACCGGGGCCATGACCGTGGTGCTGGTGCCGATCGTGGCCCGCCAGGGGCCGGGCGCCGTGATCCTGGTGGGCCTGCTGGCCGGGTTCGTGATCCTGGCCGCCGGGGTGGCCGGGTTCGGCCGGTACCTCACCTACGTCCCGTGGCCCGTGATCGAAGGCTTCACGATCGGCATCGCCACGATCATCTTCCTCCAGCAGGTGCCGGCCGCCCTGGGGGTGGCCAAGCCCGAAGGGGAGAACACGGCCCTGGTGGCCGGCCGGGCCGTGGTCCGGGCCATCGAGGGCCAGGGCCGTTGGTGGACGGTGGGGCTGGTGGCCATCGTGGCGGCGGTGATGCTGGTTGTTCCCCGGATCCACCGGGGTCTGCCGGCGTCGCTCCTGGCCGTGCTGGCGGCCACCGTGGTGGCCGCCGCGGTGGACACCGGCGTGGCCACCATCGGCAAGCTGCCGAGCTCGCTGCCGTCACCCGCCCTGCCCCACGTGACAACCGGCCTCGTGTCGAGCCTGTCGGGGGCGGTGTTCGCCGTGGCCGCCCTGGCGGCGCTGGAGAGCCTGCTGTCGGCCAAGGTGGCCGACGGGATGGCCGGCACACCCGCCCACGATCCCAACCGGGAACTGTTCGGCCAGGGCCTGGCCAACATCGCCTCGTCGCTGTTCGGAGGCATGCCGGCCACGGGTGCGATCGCCCGCACGGCGGTGAACGTCAAGGCGGGGGCCCGCACCCGGGTGTCGGCCATCGTGCACGCTGTGCTCCTGCTGGCCGTGGTCCTGTTCGGGTCGGGCCTCGTGTCCCGCATCCCGCTCGCCGCCCTGGCCGGGGTGCTGATGGTCACCGCCACCCGGATGGTGGAGCGCCACAACGTGGCCGCCATCCTGCGGGCCACCCGGTCCGACGCCCTGATCCTGGTGCTCACGGCGTTCGTCACCGTGGCCTTCGACCTGATCCTGGCGGTGGAGGTGGGCATGGCGGCGGCCGCCGTGCTGGCCCTGCGCCAGGTGGCCCGCACGTCCACGTTCACCGCCGAGTCGGTGTCGTCCGGCGGTGGGGCCACGGACGGGGATGCGCTGCTGGACCCGGACCAGGCCGCCTCCCTGCGCCACGACCACATCGTCGCCTACCGCCTCGACGGCGCTCTGTTCTTCGGTGCCGTCCAGCGCTTCTTCCACGAGCTGACCGAGGTGGGCGACGTGAAGGTGGTGATCCTCCGCCTGCCCGACCTGCAGATGATCGATGCCACCGGGGCCCAGGCCCTGGGCCAGATCATCGAGGAGTTGGAGCGCCGCCATGTGACCGTGCTGCTCAAGGGGGCCCGGCCCGAGCACCTGCGGATCCTGCGGGAAGTGGGGGCGATCGACCGGCTGGCCCACGCCCGCCACGTGTTCGACGACCTGGACAGCGCCATCGCCCACGCCCGGGAGCACGTGGCCCGGATAGGCAGCGGCGTCGGGCCCGGATAGACAGGGGTGATGACCACACTGTCCGTTGGCGACAAGGCGCCGGCCTTCACCCTCACCGACCAGCACGGGGAGAAGGTGCAGCTCTCCGAGCTCGAGGGCCACAAGGTCCTGCTGTTCTTCTACCCCAAGGCCGACACCCCCGGCTGCACGGCCCAGGCCTGCGGCCTGCGGGACGTGGCCGATCAGGTGGGCGACGCCGTGATCCTGGGCGTCAGCCCCGACCTGCCCGCCAAGCAGGCCAAGTTCGACACCAAGTACGGGCTGGGCTTCCCCCTGCTGTCCGACCCCGAACACACCGTGGCCGAGGCCTACGGCGTGTGGGGCGAGAAGAAGCTGTACGGCAAGGCCTATATGGGCATCGTGCGCTCCGCCTTCCTCATCGACGAGAAGGGCAAGATCGTGCAGGCCCTCTACAAGGTCAGCCCGAAGGACACTCCGGTCAAGCTGCTGAAGGCGATGGCCTGACCCTGGTGGCGGCGCGGCTCAGGTGGTCGTGCGGCTGAGGAGCACGTAGCGGGGTTCGTTCTCCACCACCCCCACCTCCTGCTGGACACGGTTCGGGCGCCGGCTCAGGGGAAGTAGGGGACGGGGGGAGGGCCGAGCTGGGTGGCCAGGATGCGCTGGGCGTCGTGGACGAAGCGGGCGATGAGGGGCCGGGTGGCGGCCGGGTCGACGATGTCCTGCCCGGTGGCCTCGGCCGTGCGGAACGGTGAGGCCAGGGCGTTGAGCCGGTCCTCGATCTCGATCCGCTTGGCCTCGGGGTCGTCGGCCGAGCCGATCTCCCGCCGGTAGGCGGCCGACGCCCCGCCGGCGATGTGCATCGACCCCCACCGGGCCGACGGCCAGGCGTAGCGCCGGAACATGCCGCTGGGCCGGTGGTGGCATTGGCCGGCCACCCCGTACAGCCGTCGGACCACGATCGTGATCCACGGCATCCGGGTGCGGCAGGTGAGGGCCACCAGCCGGGCCCCGGCCCGCTCGATCCCGGCCCGCTCGGACTCGATGCCCACCAGGAACCCGGGCTCGTCGGCCAACGAGATCAGCGGCAGATGGAACGTGTCGCACAGCTGCATGAGGCGGCTGGCCTTGGCCCCGGAGTCGACGTCGGTGGCGCCCCCGTTGAAGCGGGGGTCGTTGGCCATGATCCCCACCGGGTAGCCGTCGACGCGGGCCAGGGCCGTGATCCGGGCCCGCCCGTAGAGGGGGGCGATCTCGAACAGCGAGCCCCGGTCCACCACCGCCTCCACCAGCTTGCGGGCGTCGTGGACCCGGCGGGGGTTGTCGGGCACCAGGGTGCGCAGCTCGGGGGCGGTGCGGTCGGCCGGGTCGCCGGTCTCCAGCCGGGGCGCCATCTCGTAGACCGACGTCGGCAGGTAGGACAGGAAGCGGCGGATCTGGTCGAGGGCGTCGGCCTCGGTGGCGGCCAGGTTGTCGACGCAGCCGCTCACCCGGGTGTGGATCTCGGGCCCGCCCAGCTCCTCCTTGGTGATGTCGTAGCCCAGGGCCGCCTTCACCACCGGCGGACCGCCGGGGAAGATCTGCGAGGTGTTCTCCACCATGACGTTCCAGTGGGCCATGCAGGCGTTCACCGCCGGCAGACCGGCCACCGAGCCGAGCACGGCCGACACCACCGGCACCAGGTTGAGCAGCTCCACGTCGGGATAGGTGAAGGCGTTGCCGTCGGGCAGGTAGGTGCGGCCCAGGTCTTCGAAGCCCCGCACCGAGCCGCCGGCGGCGTCGAGCAGGCGGATGTAGGGCACCCGCCACTCCCGGGCCCGCTCCTGGGGCCGGAGCTCCTCGCCCAGGCCGCCGTGGCCGGTGGACGCCGACCCGCCCCGCACGGTGAAGTCGCCGCCCGACACCACCACCGGGCGGCCGTCGATCGAGGCCATGGCGTTGACCTCGCCCCGGGGGGTGAAGTGGGCCAGGCGGTTGTCCCGGTCGTAGGTGGCGTGTCCCTGGAGGTGGCCGAACTCCTCCGTGGAGCCGGCGTCGACCAGGAGGTCGAGCCGTTCCCGCACGGTGAGCTTGCCCCGGCCGTGGTGGAAGGCGACGGAGTCGGCCCCGCCCATCTCCCGGCCCAGCTCGATCCGCCGCTCCAGCTCCTCGAGGTCATCGGTGCTCATGGAGCCGGACCCTAGTGCTACCCGGCCCCGAAGCCGAACTGTGGCGCCCGGTGCTGTATTTCGCGCGCTGGCGCCACAGTTCGCCGTCTCAGACCGGCGGGGCCCAGGCGATGGTGCCGTCGGCGGCGAGCTCGTCGATCCGGGCCCGGCCGTAGCCCAGCAGGTCGCCCAGGATGGCCACGTTGTGCTCGCCCAGGTTGGGGGCGGGGCCCATGGGGATGGGCCGGCCCGAGAAGTGGAGCGACGCCCCCGGCATGCGCTGGGGGCCGGCCTCGCCCGACTCCAGGGTGGTGATGAACCCCCGGGACTGGAGCTGGGGCCCGTCCACCAGGTCGGCCGCCGACAGGGCGGCCATGGCCGGCACGCCCCGGGCCTGGAGGGCGGCCATGGCCTCGAACTTGCCCCGGACCGACGTCCAGGCCGTGATCTCGGCGTCGATGGCGTCATGATGGGCGCGGCGACCCTCGACGGTGGCGAAGCGGGGATCGGCCAGAGCGGGGCGGCCCACGGTGTCGACCACGGCTTCCCAGTCGTCGTCGTCCCGCACGGTGAGGGCCAGCCAGGCGTCGGGGCCGCCGCAGCGGTAGACGCCCTGGGGGGCGAAGCGGGGCGACCGGTTGCCCCACCGGGTGGGCAGCTCGCCCGTCACCGAGGTGGTGAGGATGTGGTCGCCGATCAGGGGCAGCAGGGTCTCGAGCTGTGACAGGTCCACCTCCAGCCCGGTGCCGGTGCGCTCCCGCTCCCACAGGGCGGCCAGGATGGCCACCGTGCCGAACAGGCCGCCGGCCGGGTCGGGGAAGGCGACGCCGATGCGCAGGGGTCCGCCGTCGGGGTAGCCGGTGGTGGAGGCGAGCCCGGAGTGGGTCTCCAGGATCGGGCCGAACGAGAAGTGGCTGGCCATCGGGCCGGTGGCGCCGTAGCCCGACATCGACACGGTGATCACCCGGGGGTTGACGGCCGACAGCGAGGCGTGGTCGATGCCCAGCGACTGGACGCCCCGGGGCGAGTAGTTGTTGAGCACCACGTCAGCCCGGCGCACCAGGTCGTGCAGCACCTCCCGGCCGCCGGGGGCCTTCACGTCGAGGCACAGGCTCCGCTTGTTGCGCTGGAGCTTGTTGAACAGCCCCATCCGGTTCCACCAGTGCTGGCCCGCCTCCAGCGCCGGCCAGGTGCCGTTGCGCACGGCGGCCGGGGGCAGGTCGCCCCAGCGCCACGGCTCCGGGCCCTCATCGGTACCGGGCTCCTCGGGCTCGAGGGCCTCGGGCACGATCGTGAGGCCCCGGGCCGTGGGGTGCTCGATCTTGATCACGTCGGCCCCCAGGTCGGCCAGGTTGCGGCCGGCCAGCGGCCCGGCCCAGGCGATCGAGAACTCGAGCACCCGGAGGCCGCTGAGGTCGAGGAGCGGAATCGCCGGCGCGGTGCCACCGGTGCCACCGGCGGCGGTCGCGGTGCCGTTGCCGGCCGATCCCCGGGGCCCCAGCGCCGGCGCGCCCACCGGCGGGGCGGGGGAGCGGGGGCCGACGAAGAACGGTGGTCCCGGTACCTTGGCGTCGGGGCCCAGCTCCGGCACCGGGCTCCAGAACCGGCGGGCGGCCAGTTGCTCGTCGGCCACCAGGTCGGCCAGGTCGCTGACCCGGCCGGCCGGGATCCGTGACCCCTGGATGGCGGCCACCACCTCGGCCGCGTCCCGCTCGGCCAGCCACGGCTTCAGGGCGGCGTCGATCAGCTCGGCGTGGTCGTAGCGGCCGGCGGGTGTGCCGAGACGGTCGTCGGCCAGCAGTTCCACGGCGTCGGCAACGATGCACAGGTTCTCGAACTGCTCGTTGGAGGCGGCGGCGATCTGGATCCACCGGTCCCGGCAGGCGAAGGCGTTGATCGGATAGTGGAACTCGGCCAGTCGGTTGCCGTCGCGCCGCTTCACGTAGCCGGTGTGGGTGTAGCTGGTGATCGTCCACTGGTGGGACCCGGCCATGGTCTCCATGGCGCTCACGTCCACCAGCTGGCCGGCGCCGGTGCGGGCGGCGTCGAGCAGGGCCACCTGGGCCCCGATGGCGGCGTTGGTGCCGGTGAAGTAGGCCGGCCACGGGCCGCCGCCCTGCACCGGTTCCCGGTCGGGGTCACCGGTGAGCAGGAGGTGCCCGCCGGCGGCCCAGTCGGTCAGCTCGGAGGAGGCCAGCGACCGCCAGGGGCCGGTCAGGCCGTAGGCCGACAGGGCCACGAACACCTGGGTCGGGTTGGCCCGCCGCAGCCGGGCGGCCACGGCGGCCACCGCCCCCGGGGGCTCGGTGCCGGTGGCCGTCCAGATGACCACCGCGGCGTCGGCGGCGGTCGTTTCCAGGGCGGCGAAGTCGTCGGCCACGATCGACGACTTGCCGGCGTTGAGCCAGTGGTGCCAGGGGCTCTCTCCGCCGGGCAGCAGCGGCTCCCGGGTGCGCAGCGACGACCCGCCGGGTGGCTCCACCAGCGTCACCGTCGCACCCAGGTGGGCGAGCAGACGGCTGCACCACGCCCCGGCCACACCCCCCGCCACCTCCACCACACGGATCCCCTGCACGGAGCGATCCTCCTGGCCACCCCCGACAGGGGTCAAGTCCGCGGCGCCACCGCTGGAGGCGAAAGCCATCCCCTCGGCCCCGGCCGTGTGGCAGACTTCCCGGCCATGGAGCACCTTGTCGCCGGCTTCATCGCCGGCGATCCCGACGCCGTGCGGGCGATCTACCAGCGGTTCGCCCGACCGGTGGCCACCGTGGCCCGCTCGGTGGTGGGGAACGATCAGACCCTGATCGACGACGTGGTGCAGCAGACGTTCACCAAGGCCTGGCAGGCCTCGCACACGGTCGATCCCAGCCGGGACCTGGCCCCCTGGCTCTACGCCATCGCCCGGCGGACCGCCATCGACGCCGTCCGCTACGAGCGCCGCCCCACCCGGGGCGATCACGCCCCCGAGGCCGACGCCCCGGTGGGGGCGCCGACGATGGAGCAGACGTGGGAGGCGTTCCAGGTCCGCCAGGCCCTTGACGTCCTCCCCGACGACGAGCGCACGGTCCTCCTGCTGAACCACGTCGGCGGGCTCAGCCACTCCGAGATCGCCGACCGGCTGGGGGTGCCGGTGGGCACGGTCAAGTCCCGGTCCCACCGGGCGCTGCGCCGGCTCGGCTCGTCGCTCCAACATCTCCGCACTCCCACTCCAATCCCCGGGTCCGGGGACGAGGCCGCGAACCGGTCGGACCCCGCTGACGTATCCTTCAGCAGGGAGGTGCCATGACCAACGACATGACACCCGGCACCGGGCCGGAGGGCCTCGGGCCAGACGATGAGGCGCTCGATCCGTGGAGCGCGCACGTGGCCGGTCTGCTCGACAACCCGGCCCTGTGGGCCGAGCCTTCCCCCGGGGTGGAAGACCAGGTGCTGGCGGCCATCCTGGCCGGCGCCGCCGCCCGTCCCGCCCCGCCGTCCCGTCCGCCGGTTCCCACCGGCCCCGGTCAACCGGAGCCGTCGCCCGGCCCGTTCTCGCCCGATCTCACCGTGGTGGCGCCGTTCCCGGCCCAGCCACCGGCCGCCCCGTCAGCTCAGCTGCCGGCCGACCCGCTCGCCCGGTTCGACCCCGCCGTCACCGGTGTGCTCCCGCCTGAGGTCACCGGCTCGGCCGATGCCGGCCCCGGCCCCGGTCCCGTTCCCGTGATCACTGCCGGCGGCGGCGCCCCCGTGGTGTCGCTCGACGCCGCCCGGCGCAAGCGTCGCCCCGGCGGCTGGCTGCTGGGCGGCCTGGCCACGGCGGCTGCGGTGGCGGTCATCGCCATCGGCGCGCTGGCCGTGGTCAACCGCGACGATGCCATCGCCGGCACCGAGGTGGCCCTGGCCGGCAGCGAGCTCGTGCCCGAGGCCTCGGCCGTGGCCCACGTCGAGCCGCGGGACGACGGCGTCCGGATCGTCCTCCAGGTCACCGGGCTGCCCCCGGCGCCCCCCGGCTCGTTCTACGCCGCCTGGGTGGTGAAGGAGGAGCCCCGCACCCGGATCCCCATCGGCACGTTCCATCTCCGGGGCGGCGGGGGCGACCAGATCGAGCTGTGGTCCGGCGTGTCGACCGACGACTACCCCACCGTCTCCGTGACCCGCCAGAGCGAAGCCGACCCCGCCGGCCCCGGCGAACCCATGCTCCGCGGCCGCCTCGGCGCCTGACGGACGCCTCGTCCCGCCCCCGCCGCGCGAGGCGCAACATCCCGCCCCCAGTTCGAACCGTGTAGCGCTATGTACCTCTCAGCGGTACATACCGCTACACGGTTCGAACTGCGCGCCCGATGTTGCAGCTAGGAGTCGGCCCCGCCGCCGCTGTGGCGGGCAGCTCGTCGGCGGTTTGGTCAGTCCAGGCGGAGTCGTCCCAGTACCGCTACTTCGCCTGCTTCTCCCGGTCGTAGTACCAGCCCGGCTTGGCCGAACGCCGTGGTTTGCTCTGGCGGCTCAGCCGATTTAGCTGGAGCTTGCGGAAGAGCCACGCCGTGGGGAAGTCGTCCACGACCAGACGGTAGTCGCACCCAGTGACAAGAGTCGGTCGGGCCCCCAGGGGGCGGTGGGGGCTGCCCCTCATGGTGGGGGCCTGGCGGGCGGGCGACGATGCGGGTATGGACGAACGAGCCCCGCACCCCACCGCCAACCGGACGCCGAGTCGCTGGTCGCTCAGCCAGCCGTGGGGTCTGGCGGCGGTGACGGTGGCTGCCGCCTACCCGGTCTGCCTGGCGGCCGGGACCGCCGCCGGGTTGGCCGTCTTCGGGGCCGGTCGTGCGGTGGAGGACTGCGGCGAGAACGCCATGTGGTGTGGCCTGGGCCCGGCCCTGCTCGGCTACGGCGTCGGCTGGGTCACCGCCGCGGCGAGCAATCTGGCCGTGGCCGGGACCTTGATCCGACGGTTCCGCCCGCCGGGCCAGCGGCTGTCGGCCCTCCGCCGCCATGCCGCTGTCACCGTCGTGCTCCTGATGGTGCTCGCTCAGCTCCACCAGAACGTGTTCTGACGGCGCAACAACCGCGACACGGTTTGAACCGGGTCGCGATTGGCGCGCTGAGCGCGCATACCGCGACACGGTTCGAACTGTGTCGCGGTGTGCGCGGGCGGGGGCGGGGGCGCGTCAGGCTTTGCGGCGTTGGTGCGGAGGGAGGGGAAACCGCATGGGGGCGAGGGCGGTGAGGTCGATGTCGAGGAGTGTGGGGCCGTCGTGGGCGACGGCGTCGGTGAACGCCCGCTCGAACTCGGCGACGCCCCGAACCGCAGCCGACCGCATGCCCATGCCCTGGGCGATCAGGTCGAACCGCACCGGTTGGAGATCGACACCGAAGCGTTCGCCCACCACGGCGTCCTGGATCTCGCGCAGCACCCCGTAGCCGCCGTCGTTGAACACGCAGATCACGATGGGCAGGTTGTGCTGCGCCACCGTGGCCAGCTCGCCCACGCCGAGCTGGAACCCGCCGTCGCCCACCATCAGCATCGTGCGCCGCCCGGTGCCAGCGGCGGCGCCGATGGCCATCCCGATCCCCGGCCCGATCGACATCGACGACGGCCGCATGGACGTGCGGGGTTCCAGGATCGGCAGCACCCGGTTGCCCCACAGGTACACCGGCACCGTCGAATCCCGCACCACGATCCCGTCCCGGGGCAGGACCCGGCGCACCACGTCGGCCAAGGCCCGGTGGTCGGGCCCGATCTCGCCCCACGACCGCTCCAGGTCGGCCACCACCGACTTCTCCGAGCGGTCGAGGAAGCCCGAGTCGGCCGTGCGGGGGGCCACCCGCTGGCCCAGGGCGGCCAGGCCCAGCTTGGCGTCGCCCACCACCGCCACCTCGGCCGGGTAGTTGAGGCCGATCACGGCCGGGTCGGCGTCGAGGTGGATGATCCGGCCCGGGATCGGGAGCTTCCACACCCGGGTGGAGTAGTTCTGGAAGCGGGTGCCGACGGCCAGCACCACGTCGGCCTCGGCGATGATGTCGGCCACCGCCGGCCGCTCGGTCCGGGGCCCGAGGGCCAGCGGGTGGTCTTCGGGGATGGCGCCCCGGCCCTCCAGCGTGGTCACCACCGGCGCCCCGAGGCGGGTGGCCAGGGCCAGCAGCTCGGCCGAGGCGTCGGCCGAGATCACGCCGCCCCCGGCCCAGATCAGGGGCCGCTCGGCCGAGTCGAGCAGGTCGACCGCCGCCTGCAGCCCCTCCTCGTCGGGCGCCAGGCGCTCCACCGTGGGCGACCCCTCGATGGCCACCGGCGCCGTGCGGTACTGCTGGTCGATCGGGATCTCCACCGCCCCGGCCTGCGGTCGGCCCCGGCGGATGTCGTCGGCCACCGAGGCGATCACCCGGCTGACGTCCTCGGTGCGCCACGCCGTCTCGGCCCGCCGGGTGACCGAGCGCAGCAGATCCATCTGGCGCTCGTTCTCGTGGAGGAAGCCCTTGCCCTTGCCGTAGAAGGCCGACTCCGTCTGGCCCGTGATCAGCAAGACCGGCGACGATCCGAAGCTGGCCTCGTACAGGCCGCTCACGGCGTTGGCCGTGCCCGGCCCGGTGGAGGCCAGCGCCACCCCCAGGCGCCCGGTGGCCCTTGCGTAGCCGTCGGCGGCGTGGGTGGCGAACTGCTCGTGGCGGCAGGCCACCACCTCGATCCGGTCCGACGCCGCCAGGGCCCGGTAGGTGGGCAGGTTGTGGACGCTGACGATGGAGAACACGCGGTCGACGCCGAGCGCCTCCAGGGTGCGGGCGACGGCCTCGCCGCCCGTCATCGGGGTGGGTTCGGTCATGGTGCCGTTCTCGCTATCAGTCGAGCAGGCCGGGGCTGGCGCCGCCGTCGACCAGCAGGCCGGTGCCGGTGATGAACCGGGCCGCCTCCGAGCACAGGAAGGCCACGGCCTGGCCGAAGTGGTACGGGTCGCCCGTGATCTTCGCCGGCACCTGGGCCGCCGCCGTGGCCTCGTCGGGGATGAGCTTGGCCAGGCGGTCGGTGTAGTGGGTGCCGGGCTGGCAGGAGTTGACGCAGACGCCGTCGGCCGCCACCTCCCGGGCCGTGATCTTGAGGAAGCTGGTGTAGCCGGCCCGGGCCACCGACGACGCCATGAGCGTGCCCAGCGGCTGCTTCACCCCGATCGAGGTGATGGCGCACACCCGGCCCCAGTGCCGCTCCCGCATCGGGGGGATGGCCACCCGGCACATCTCGATCATCGACAGCAGGTTCATGTCGAGGGCGGTCTGGTAGCCGTCGATGTCGGTGGACGAGAAGCGGCCCGGGGGCGGGCCGCCGGCGTTGGTGACGAGGATGTCGACGTGGCCCAGGGCGGCGATGGCGGCCTCGACGAAGGACCGGCCGCCGGCCGGGTTGGACACGTCGGCCTCGATGGCCACCACGTCGCCCCCGATGGCGGCGGCCGCCGCCGCCAGGCGCTCGGGGTCACGGCCGCAGATGGCCACCCGCACCCCCTCCTCGGCCAGGGCCCGGGCCGCGCCCAGACCCAATCCGGCGGTCCCCGCCGCCACCGCCGCCGTCCTACCGCTGATTCCCAGATCCATAGCCCCGACCTTATCTTCGGGGGCTGCGCCCCCGCCGGCCGGCAAGCCGGCCTCCCCCATCTGCCCAGGGGCCCCAACCCCTGGGCGTCAGCTCACCTCTCGCAGCAGGCCTTCCTGGGCGATGGTGGCGAGGTGCTGGCCGCTGGTGTCGAACACGTGGCCGGTGCTGAGGCCCCGGGTGCGGAGGATGCCGTGGCCGGTCATGTCGAGCAGCATCCAGTCGTCGGCCCGCACCGGGCGGTGGAACCACATGGCGTGGTCGAGGCTGGCGCTCATGAACGTCTCCTCCCACTGGTCGGTGGGCGGGATGCCCCGGGGGTGGGCGGCGGCCACGGCGTCCATCGGGTTGGTGTCGCTCACGTAGGCCAGGGCGCAGGCGTGGAGCCGGGGGTCGTCGTTCAGCGGCCCCGGGTAGCGGGACCACACGAGCGACCGGGGCGGCTTGTCGGCGAAGGGGACGTCGTAGCGCTCGACACCGGAGCCCTCGGTGGTGGACACGATCGTCGCCGGGTCGGGGGCGTCGGCCGGGAAGGCGGCGGTCTGGGTCTCGATCCCGTGCTCGTGGCGCTGGAACGAGCAGGCCAGGTTGAAGATGGCACCGCTCGACTGGCGGGCGATCACGGCCCGGGTGGTGAACGAGCGGCCGTTGCGGATGCGGTCGACCTCGTAGCGCACGGGCTCGGCCGGGTCGCCGCCCAGGATGAAGTAGGCGTGGAGCGAGTGGACGGCGTGGGCCGGGTTCACGGTCTGGGTGGCCGCCCACAGCGCCTGGGCGATCACCAGGCCACCATAGATGCGGCCCCATGAGTAGGCCGGGCTCTCGCCCACCCACACGTCGGCCCCGTGGGGTTCCAGCTCGAAGACTCGTCGCAGGTCCGGGGGGATCACCTCGATGGTCATTCCGCGGCACGGTAGCCCGGCGACCCCCATCGGGGTCGGATCGTGCCCGGGGGCAGAACCGCCCGGACCGTTCAGAGGCGGTCCAGGGTCTTCGCCAGCGCGAGGATGACCCGGGTCTGGTCCTCGTCGGTCATCGATGATCCTGACGGGAGGCAGATGCCGCGGTCGAACATGAGGTCTGCCACCTCACCCCCGATCCGCTCGGAGCGGGAGAACACCGGTTGGGCGTGCATCGGCTTCCACAGCGGGCGGGCCTCGATCCGCTCGGCCGCCAGCGCGGCGCAGACTTCGAGGGGCGTCGCGCCCAGGGGGAGCAGTGCGGCCGACAACCAGCAGTTGGGTCGTTCGGTGGTGGTCGAGTCGAGCCAGGTGAAGTCGGGAAAGGCTTGGCGGTAACGCTGGCGGATCTCGCAACGGCGGGCGATGCCCCGCTCCAGCCGGCTCAGCTGAGCCCGGCCCAGGGCAGCGAGCAGGTTGGACATCCGGTAGTTGAACCCGATCTCGTCATGCTCGTACCACGGCACCGGCTGGCGGGCCTGAGTCGCCAGATACTTGGCCCGGCTGATGGCTTCGGCCGAACCCAGGAGCGCGCCGCCACCGCTGGTGGTCACGATCTTGTTGCCGTTGAACGACAGGGCCGAGAGATCGCCGAAGGTCGCGGCGTTGCGACCGCCGGCGATCGATCCCAGCGCCTCGGCCGCGTCCTCCACCAAGGGGATGGCGAACCGATCGCAGACCCGCCGCAGCTCGTCGTAGTCGGGACACAGGCCGTAGAGGTCGACCGCCATCACCGCCGCCGGCATGGCTGCCACCGGCTGACGTTCCAGCCACGCCTCGAGCCGCTCCGGATCGATGTTCCACGTCGAACGGGCCACGTCGCAGAAGACCGGCACGGCTCCGGCGTAGGTGACGGCGAAGGCGCTGGCGGCGAACGTCGCGGTCTGCACCACCACCCGGTCGCCGGGCTGCACACCGACGCCCATCAGAGCCAGATGAAGGGCGCCGGTACCCGACGACATGGCGGCGCACGCTTCCACGCCGACATACGTGGCGAGGTCGGCCTCGAAGGCATCGAGCTCGGGCCCGGCCGGTGCGACCCAGCCGGAATCGAACGCCCGCAGCAGCGCCTCGCGTTCGTGCGGTGACATGTCGGGCGGCGACAGGTGGATCGGGCCGAGATCGGCCTCGGCCGCCGGCGAGATGAGGGTGGGTGACGTCATGTTGCCAACTCCGGCTGCTCGAGCCCGGCCCATCTCATGAGTCCGGCCGTCTCGTTGAGGCCCGCCCGTCGGGCCAGGTCGGCCACGATGGCGGGGAGGTCGAGGCCGATCTGGGGGTCGGTGTGGATGACGCGGGGGTGATGGCGGCGGACACCGTTCTCGTGACCGGCCACGAGAACCTCGTGCAGCTTCTCACCAGCGCGCAGGCCGGTGATCTCGATGCGGACCGACGGGTCGTGGTGCTCGATCAGGCGCTGGGCGATCTCCATCACCTTCACCGGTTCACCCATGTCGAGGATCAGCGTCTCCCCCGGCTCGCCGACGGCCCCCGCCTGGAGAACGAGGCGCACCGCCTCCGGGATGGTCATGAAGAACCGGGTCACCTCGGGGTCGGTCACCGTCACCGGTCCGCCCGCCTTGATCTGGGCCAGGAAGGTGGGCACCACCGAGCCCCGGCTGCTCAGCACGTTGCCGAACCGCACGTTGACGGCGCGGGTGCCGGAACGGGCGGCGCTGGTGCTGGTGATCTGCTCCGCCATCAGCTTGGTGAGCCCGAGAACGCTGGACGGGTCGGCTGCTTTGTCGGTGCTCACGTTGACGATCCGCTCCGCTCCGGCGGCCAGAGCGGCGTCGATGACGTTACGGGTGCCGACGACGTTGGTCTTCACACCCTCCATCGGGTGTTGCTCCAGCAGCGTGAGATGCTTGAGGGCGGCGGCGTGGAAGACCACCTCGGGTCGCCACAGCTCGAAGATTTCCAGGAGTCGCTCCCGGTCGCGGATGTCAGCCACGATCAGCGACGGGGAGTCGAGCAGAGCCCGGCCGTCGATCGACAGCTGCACGCCGTGCAACCCGTTCTCGTCCCGATCGAGCATGAGCAGTACCTCGGGGTCGAGCCGCGCCAACTGGCGGCACAGCTCGCTACCGATGCTGCCGCCGGCTCCGGTGACCAGGACCCTGCGACCCCGGATGTAGGCGGTGATCTGGTCGAGATCGACCTCGACCTCCTCCCGGCCCAGGAGGTCGTTGTCGTTGATCGGTCGCACGTCCCGCATCGACACCGATCCCGCCAGCTCACTGGTGGGCGGCAGGGTCCGCACGTCCAGCCCGGCGTCGCGGCTCAGGTCGACCACCTTGCGGATGAGGAGCGACGTGGCCGACGGGATGGCGATGATGATGAGGTCGGCCTGTGTCTCGCGCGCCACCCGGGGAAGGTCGTCCACCGTTCCCACAACGCTGACGCCCATGAGCGTGCGCCGGGCCTTGACCGGGCTGTCGTCGAGCAGCGCCACCGGCACGGTCTTGGCGGTGGGGTCGGTGAGCATCCCCCGCACGATCAGGTAGCCGGCCTCACCGGCGCCGATGACGACCGCCCGCTTGCGCCCGTCGGTGCCGGGCCGCAGCTCCCGTTCGAGGACCGTGCGCCACGAGAAACGCACGACGGCCATGATCGTCAACGCCACCGACGCCCGGAACAGCGCCGGGGTCTCGGCCAGCCAACGAAGCCGGGGCGACAGGGCGAGCTCCAGTAGGGCGGTCGACGTGGCGACGGCGGCCCAGGCGATGGCCACGGCGATCGCCTCGTCGTAGCCGCCGACACGGTACCGGCCCCGATACAGGCCAAGGGCCCGGCCGCACCAGCACTGGACCGCCACGATCACCACCACGAAGGCGAAGAGCCCGCGGAAGCTGGCCGAGGCGCCGTTCGGCCCCAGATCTATTCGCGCCGTTCGCGACGAAGGCGAGTAGCCACGCCCCGAGATCGACCGCAACCATGAGTCCCGCTCGATACGGCAGCAATCTATCTCGCCAACCCATCGCCGAAATTCTGCGCGCGACAATCTGCCCCATGGTCCCTCGCATCCCGCGGCGCCATCCCTCAACGGCGAAGCGTAGGTGAACGTAATTCATCCTTGGACAAGGAACGACGAGCAAAATTGCTGGAAACTACCATCGAAAGGCCTACGGTGCCGCGTTGTAGGGTTTGGCGTGGCTCGGTCGACAAACGGGGATCTCAAGGTGCGTCGAGCTGGCCCTGATGATCAGGACGCGGTGCTCGACGTCTGTGCCCGCGCGCTCCAATGGGCCGGTGATGGCCGAGATGCCGACTTCTTTCACTGGAAGCACCACCAGAACCACTTCGGCTCGTCGCCCGTGTGGGTGGCGGAGGACCTCGTCGACGGTCAGCCGGCTGTCGTCGGGGTCCGGGTGATGATGCTGTGGGAACTTCGTCGCCCATCGGACGGTACGACGCTTCGGACGGCGCGAGCCGTCGACACCGCGACGCTCCCCAGCCATCAGGGCCGCGGCATCTTCTCCACGCTCACGCTGGCCGCTGTCGAGGCGCTGACTGACGAGGGGCGGCATGCCATCTTCAACACGCCCAACGCCAAGAGCGGCCCGGGGTATCTGAAGATGGGGTGGTCGAGCCTCGGACGCGTGCCGGTGCGGGCGCGGCCGAGAGGGCCCCGGGCGGTAGCGGCGATGGCGCGCGGCCGTACAGCGGCCGAGCGCTGGGGATTGCCGTGCGAGGTGGGCCTGGCGCCGTCGCTGGCGCTGGCCGACGCGGCGCGGATCGAAACACTGCTGGCGGCCCTCCCGCTGCCGGTTCGTTGGCACACCCCGATGAGCGTCGGCTATCTCCGTTGGCGAACCGGGTTCGAGCCGCTGCAGTGCCGCGTTGCCCTCATCGGCTCCGAGGTGGAGGACGGGCTGATCGTGTTCCGGGTCAGACAGCGGGGTGGTCTCCGCCAACTCAGCCTGCTGCACGTGTTGGGCCCTGTGGGCGGGCCGTCCCCCCGTCGGGCTATCGGCCGGCTGCTCGGGGCCACCGGCAGCGACCTGGCGATGGCCACCGGCACCGAAGCGGGGCTGCGGGCCATGCTGGTCCCGGTGCCCCGGATCGGTCCCCAGCTGGTTTGGCGCCCGCTGGCCGATCCGGGCGTGCCGTCCCCGGCGGACCTGTCACTACCACTCGGAGCCCTGGAGCTCTTCTGAGCTCGCCCGGCCGGCGAGCATGGCCGCCGCCGCCAGTAGCAGCGCCGCCGAGGTCATCGACAGAGCCACCGCCGAGGAGGAGACGGTCCCTGCCACCCGGGCCCCCACCACGGTGGCCCCGGCGGCCGAGGCCGGACCCATGGCGCTCAGCCGGCGGGGGAGCCGGGGCGCTGGCAGCGACGACCCGATCGACCCCAGCGCCAGGCCGCACGCGACGCCCAGCAGGCTGGAGGGGCGTCCTGTCCCGCCGATGATCCCGAGCCAGGTGATCAACACGGCGAGGACGGCTGCGCTCAGCGGATCGAACGGCTTCACCCATCCGAGCATGGCCGCCAGGGCCACCACGCACAGCGGCCCCGGGGCGAGACGCAGCAAACCGGTCTCGGGAATGCACAGGAACGCACCCATCGACAGAGCCGCCAGCTCCACGGTGGCCCACCGGCCCCGCTCGTCGTCACCCCGGGCTCGGAAGGCGGAGACGGAGAACAGCGCCAGGCCGGCGGCGACAGCGACGACGGTGGGGGACGGGTACGCCAACGCTTGGCCGCGCAGGAAGCGCGCCGGCGGCACGTCGGCCAGGGGCGCGGTGGCGGCGGCCGCCGCCACCACGGCGGCGATGGTGGGTAACCGCGGCGTGAAGCGGGTGCTGGCCGCCAGGAGCGCAGCGCAGGCCCAAGCGGAGATCACCCCGGAGATGGCGGTGGCGATGAGCGGATCGTCGATCGGTCCGAGCGTAGCCACCGTGTGCTAAACGGTGCGGGTGTCGCAGGCTCAACCCGAACCCGACCGGACCGCCCTTGTGGCGTCCATCCACGCCACGCCCACCCTGCTGGTGCTGGCGGTGACCGGCGGCGGGGTGGCGGCGGTGACCGATCTGCTCGGCGTGCCCGGGGCGTCGCGCACGGTGTTGGAGGTGCTCGTGCCCTACGCCGCGACCTCGTTGCGGGAGCTGACCGGTCCGGGGCCGGAGGAGGCGGGCGCCGGTGCCGTCTCGCAGGCCACGGCCGAGGCCATGGCCGCCGCCTGCCTGGCCCGGGCCCGCCACCTCGCCCCCGACGCCCCCGACGACGCCGTGATCGGCGTGGCCTGCACCGCCGCCCTGGTGACGGACCGCCCCCGGCGGGGGGCCCACCGGGCCCACCTGGCCGTCGCCCGGCCCGACGGGGCGGGTGGCGTTGAGCTGAGCCATCAGCTGGTCGAGCTGGAGAAGGGTCGCTTCGACCGGGTGGGGGAGGACCGGTCGGTGGCCGATGCCGTGCTGGCCCTGATCGCCACGGCGTGCGGCGCCGCATCGGGCCTCTGAGCGGGCCAGCTATCGTTCGAACGAGCCTCCGCCCGGCCGACCGACCGGCCGGGCACCGACCGACGAGGAGCTCCCCATCGTGACCGACGGCTACGACCGGATCCGCGTGCTCTGGCCCGACCACCTCGGGATCGCCCGGGGCAAGTACCTGCCGGCCCGGCTGGCCCACAAGGGCACCAGCCACTGCGCCGCCGTGTTCGCCCTGTCCTACGACCGCTCGATGGTGCCCGCCCCCGGCTCGTTCCTGCTCGACGGCATGCCCGACGTCGAGTCCACCTTCGATCCCGAGAGCGTGAAGCCGGGCTGGGAGGACGACCGCACCGGGGTGGCCGTCGGCAGCCTCAGCATGCACGGCCAGCCCTACCCCTACTCGGCCCGCTACGCCCTCCAGCAGGCCATCGCCGACTGGGGTGCGCTCGGCCTGCGGCCCAAGGTGGGTATCGAGCTCGAAGCCTACGTGCTGGAGCCCAACGGCGACGGCGGCTGGCAGCGCTGGCAGACGCCCCGGGCCTTCGTCTACGGCACCGGCCTGGCCGCCGACCCCGTGGGTGTGATCGACGACATCATGCGCACGGCCGAGGCCAGCCAGTTCAAGGTGGAGTCGATCAACGCCGAGTTCGACGAGGCCCAATTCGAGCTGACGCTGGAGTACGACGACGCACTGGCCGCCGCCGACGACGCCTTCCTGTTCCGGGTGCTGGCCCGGGAGGTCGCCCTGTCGCACGGACTCGACCTGACGTTCCTGGGCAAGCCCTTCGCCGAGCTGTCGGGCAGCGGGGTCCACGTGAACTTCTCGTTCGTCGACTCCACCGGCAACAACGCCCTGGCCGACCCGTCGATCTCACACGGGCTGTCGGCGGGGGCCCTCTCCTGCGTGGCCGGGCTGATCGAGCACCACCAGGGGCTGGCCGCCCTGTGCGCCCCCACCGTCAACGCCTATCGCCGGCTCCAGCCGGGTCAGATCAACGGGTACTGGGCGAACTGGGGCTTCGAGCACCGGAGCGCGGCCAACCGGATCCCGTCGGCCCGGGGGGCCGGTACCCGGATCGAGAGCCGCCTGGCCGACGGCGCCGCCAACCTCCATCTGGCCGTGGCGGCGGTGCTCCAGGCGGCCCGCCTGGGCTACGTCAACCAGCTCGAGGCCCCCGATCCGCTCACCACCGACGGGTTGGAGGAGTCCAACACCGACGTGTGCGTGGCCGCCGATCTCGGTGCCGCCCTCGGCCACCTCAACGCCGACGAGGCGCTGCGCCAGGCCGTGGGCACCGAGGTGACCGACAACTTCCTCGCCATCAAGGAAGCCGAGTGGGAGCGCTACCTCGCCGCCGTCGGCACCCACGAACCCGGCCCCCAGGCCTCCGACTGGGAGATCGAGAACTACCTCATGTACCACTGACGGTTGGTCTGAAGTTGCTGACGTGGTCGGGCACCGGGACGTCCATGCGCATGGCGGGGTCGGTGACCGGGGTGCCGTAGGTGGTGACGAGGGGGACGACGCCGGCCCAGATCGGGAGCTCGTAGTCTTCCTCGTCGTCGCCGGGAGGACCGGAGCGGATCTTGGCCGACGCCTCGGTGAGGGTCAGGCGGATCACCGACGTGCCCTTCACCTCCTTGTCGCTCATCGGCCGCAGGGAGGGGATCCGGCCCGGGGTCAGCTTCTCCACCAGGGCGTCGAGGGCGGCCGCCTTCTCACCTTCGTCGGTCACCTTCTCGGCCTGGCCCAGCACCACCACCGAGCGGTAGTTGATCGAGTGGTGGAAGGCCGAGCGGGCCAGCACGAACCCGTCGACCAGGGTGACGGTGACGCAGATCTCCTGAGTGGTGGCACCCCGAAGCATCCGGCTGGCCGGCGACCCGTGGAGGATGAGGTGATCGCCCACCCGGGCCTGGAGGGTGGGGATGACCACCGGGCTGCCGTCCACCACCATGCCCACGTGGCACAGGTAGGCCTCGTCGAGGATGGCGTCGATCGTCTCCCGGTCGTAGCGGCCCCGGTCGGCCAGCCGCTTGACGGTGGTGCGTTCGGTCTGGACGGTCACGGCCGAACCTCCTGCCCTTCCTGCTCTGATGGGGCCTGTTCTGACGGGGTGGTGCCGGGCACGAGGGTGAAGCCCTCGTCGAGCCAGCCGGTGACGCCGCCGATCATCTTCTTCACTCGTCGTCCCAGCTCGGCCAGGCGGAGGGCGGCCCGGTCGGCGCCGTTGCAGTGGGGGCCGGCGCAATAGACGACGAAGCTCGCGTTGGTCGCCGAACCCGGCCAGCGTCGCCTCGTTGATCCCCCGGTGGGCCAGGCTCAGTGCCCCGTCCACGTGGCCGGCGGCGTAGGCCTGGGCCGAGCGGACGTCGAGCAGCACGAAGTCGGCCGGGCCGTGGGCCAGGGCGTCGTGCACGTCCCAACAGTCGGTCTCGTAGGCCAGCAGCGAGGCGAAGTGGCGGGCGGCATCGGCCGGGGGAGCGGGGGCCACGGCCATCACGGCCGAGGCGTCGGTATCGGTGGGCATGGGCTTGGTCTCTCTTCCGCTTGCTTGTGCTTCAAATGTATTGATACATTCAGCTCTATGTATCAATGCATTGCCTGGCCCACTGTAGGGGTCGCCCCGGGCGGAGTCCAGTGACATCGCCGGTGCGCACCGCCGCCGACCTGGTGGCCCTGCTGGAGCAGCGGATCGGGGCCGGCATCCTGGCCCCCGGCGCCCGGCTCGATCCGGTGCGGGCCCTGGCCGCCGATCTGGGGCTCGCCCCCAACACCGTGGCTGCCGCCTACCGGGTGCTGGGCGAGCGGGGCCTGGTGGTGGGCGAGGGGCGCCGGGGTACGTTCGTGGCCGCCCGACCCCCGCTGGCCCTGGCCCCGGCCGAGGAGCCGGTGGCCGACGGCGTGGTCGACCTGGCCAGCGGCAACCCCGATCCCGCCCTGCTCCCGTCGCTGGCCGGCGCCCTGGCCGTCATCGACACGGGCCCGGTGCTCTACGGCCATCCGCCGGTCGACCCCCAACTGGCGGCGCTGTTCCGGGCCGGCTTCGCCGCCGACGGCGTGCCGGCCGACCACCTGGCCGTGGTCGGCGGCGCGCTCGACGGCCTGGAGCGGGTGTTGGCCGCCCACCTCCGGCCCGGCGACCGGGTAGCGGTGGAGGACCCCGGCTACGCCTCGGTGATCGAGCTGCTGCACGCCCTCGGCCTGCGGCCGGTGCCGGTGGCCGTCGACCCGTTCGGGCCCGAGCCCGGCGCCCTGGCCGAGGCCCTGGCCGCCGGGGTGGGGGCGGTGGTGATCACACCCCGGGCCCACAACCCCACCGGGGCCGCCCTCGACGCCGACCGGGCATCCGAGCTGCGCCCGCTGCTGGCCGGGGCCGACGTGCTGGTGGTGGCCGACGACCACGCCGGCCCCATCGCCGGTCAGCCCTACCACCATCTCGTCGGCGACGATCCCGCCGGCGGGGGCCGCCGGTGGGCCACCGTGCGTTCGATGGCCAAGTCGCTCGGGCCCGATCTCCGCCTGGCCGCGGTGGCCGGTGACGAGCTCACCGTGCGTCGGGTGGCCGGGCGCCAGCTCGTCGGTCAGGGCTGGGTGTCGCACCTGCTGCAGCGCACGGTGGCGGCCATGCTGTCGGGCGCCGCCACCCCCGAACTGCTGGCCACGGCCTCCATCGCCTACGCGAGGCGCCGGGCCGTGGTGGTCGACACCCTGGTGGCCGCCGGGAGCGAGGTCCACGGCCGGTCGGGCATGAACGTCTGGGTGCCGGTGGACGACGAGGCCCGGGTGGTGGCCGGCATGCTGCGCCAGGGCTACGCCGTGCGCAGCGGGGCCCGCTTCCGCCTGGCCTCACCCCCGGGGATCCGCGTCAGCGTGGCCGCCACCCCCGAGCCGGTGCTGGCCGAGGCGGCGGCGGCGCTGGTGGCCGTGCTCGACCGGTCGCGCACCGGTGGCTCCGCCCGCTCGGTATAGATCCGACGAGCCGGCATACGATCGGGTCATGTCCCCGTCCTCCCGACCGCCGACCATGACCGTGGCCGAGGCCTACCTGCTGGCCCTCAAGAGCCGGGGGGTCGACTGGATCTTCGGCAACGCCGGCACCGATTTCGCCCCCATCATCGAGGCGCTGGCCGCGGGCGAGGCGGGGCCGCCCGACGAGTTCCCCCGCGCCGTGGAGATCCTGCACGAGACCGTGGCGGTGGCCATGGCCCACGGCTACTGGCTGATGACGGGCCGCCCCCAGTGCGCCATGGTGCACGTGAACGTGGGCGCCGCCAACGCCCTCATGGGCGTGATCAACGCCTCCCGGGGCAAGGTGCCGCTGCTGCTCGCCTCGGGCCGCACCCCGATCACCGAGCACGGCCGCCTCGGCAGCCGCAACATCCCCATCCACTGGGGCCAGGAGATGTTCGACCAGGGCGGGATGCTCCGGGAGTTCGTGAAGTGGGACAACGAGCTGCGGGCGGGGGAGCAGGTGGTCGACCTGGTCGACCGGGCCCTGGCCATCACCCAGGCCGAGCCCCGGGGCCCCGTGTACCTGAGCCTGCCCCGCGAGGTGCTGGCCGAGGATCTGCCCGACGGGTTCACCGTGCCGGCCGAGCCCACCGTCACCGTGCCCACCCCGCCCCACCCCGACCCGGCGGCGATCAGCCGGGCGGCCGAGGTGCTGGCGGCGGCCGAGCATCCGCTGGTGATCACGTCCGACGGCGGAGCCGACCTGTTCGACGCCCTGTCGGCCTTCGCCCAGCGCTTCGCCGTGCCCGTGGTGCAGTTCTGGCGAACCAGCCCCGCCATCGCCACCGACCACCCGTTCTACGCCGGCGAGGTGCCGATGCCGCTGCTGGCCACGGCCGACGCGGTGGTGGTGCTGGACACGATGGTGCCCTGGCTGCCGGGCCGCATGCCCCTGCGACCCGACGCCACCGTCATCCAGATCGGCCCCGACCCCCTGTTCGACGGGGTGCCGGTGCGGTCGTTTCCGGCCGCCCTGGCCATCACCTCGTCGCCGGCGCCGGCGGTGCGGGCCCTGGCCGCCGCCCTCGACGCCGCCGGCTGGGCCGAGGCCGACACCACGGCCGCCCGCCGGGACGACCTGGTGCCCAAGCTGGCCGCCCGCCGGGCGGCCGAGGTGGCCACCGGGGCCGAGCCCGGGTTGGCCCCGATGACGCCCGAGTTCCTGGCCGCCACGTTGAGCGACGTGATCGGGCCCGACGCCGTGGTGGTCAACGAGCTCGGCCTCGCCACCGGCCCGCTCGAGCTCACCCGGCACGACAGCTTCTTCGGGCCGCCGGTGTCGGCCGGGCTGGGTTGGGGCGGCGGCGCCGCCCTGGGGGCCAAGCTGGCCGCCCCCGATCGTCTCGTGGTGTGGGCCACCGGCGACGGCTCGTACGTGTTCTCCAATCCCGCCGCCTGCCATCACGCCGCCGCCGCCCTCGGTCTCGGCCTGCTCACGGTGGTGGCCGACAACCGGGTGTGGAACGCGGTGCGCCGCTCCACCATCGCCCTCTATCCCGAAGGGGCGGCCGCCGCCGGAGGCGACGCCATGCCGTTGGCCTCCCTCGCCCCCGCCCCCGACTACCCCAAGCTGGTGGAGGCCTACGGCGGCTACGGCCAGCACGTCGAGGATCCGGCCCAGCTCCGCGCCGCCTTGGAGAAAGCGGTGGAGCACACCCGCAGCGGTCAGCAGGCGCTCGTCTCGGTGCATGTCAGCTATCCCGATTCAGCGCACAACTGACGGCGCGCAATCGACAGCGCAGAGATGTCTTGCGTGTCAACGGATTGTGAAGTGTGGCCACTGACACGCCCGTAGCCCGAGCACGAGCTGTCACTTCACCGTAATGTGAACGGTAGAACGCCGCGTCGGGGATCAACGGCGAACCTCGGGGTGGCGCTTTCGACCAGCATACGAAACCGACGCGAGGTGGCGCCCATGGCCCAGCCTGTCAACCCGTTCCCCGAATTTCCCCAACTTCCCGACTTCTCCGACCTGGCCGATTTCGCCACCCAGGCGGCCGAGTCCCTCGCCCCCGAAGGGGCGCTCGTCTCCGACCTCGACTCGCTCGACCTGGGGGCCACCATCGGCCGTGCCGCCATGTCGGTCGCCACCCATCCCTTCCAGCTGATCACGGCCGGCCTCGGCTTCGGCTTCCGCCTGACCCAGGCCGCAGTGCAGACCGCGGCCTCGGTGATCGGCGTCGAGGCCGCCCCGGTGGCCGCCCCCCGCGCCGGTGACCGCCGCTTCGCCGATCCCACCTACACCGAGAACCCGCTGTTCAGCTGGTGGCTTCAGCGCTACCTCCTGTTCGGGGAGCTGGTCGACGACCTCGTCGACACGGCCGGACTCGACGGGGCCGACGGCAACAAGCTCCGCCTGGTGGCCGACGTGGTGAAGGCCGCCAGCTCGCCCACCAACATGCTGTGGTCCAACCCGGTCGCCATCAAGCGGGCGTTCGAGACCGGTGGCCGCAGCCTGGTGCGGGGGGCCCGCAACTTCGCCGACGACGTGGCCAACAACGGCGGCTGGCCCCGCCAGGTCGATACCAGCCCGTTCAAGGTGGGGGAGAACCTGGCCTGCACGCCGGGCAAGGTCGTCTACCGCAACGAGCTGATGGAGCTCATCCAGTACGAGCCGACCACCGACAAGGTGCACGCCACCCCGATCCTGTGCTCGCCCCCGTGGATCAACAAGTACTACGTGATGGACCTGGCGCCGGGGAAGAGCTTCGTGGAGTGGGCGGTGAACCACGGCCACACCGTGTTCGTCATCAGCTACCGCAACCCCGACGCCTCGATGGCCGACACCACCCTGGAGGACTACCTCGTCCACGGGCCCCGGGCCGCCATCGACGTGATCACCGAGATCACCGGCTCGCCCAAGGTGAACGTCGTGGCCGTGTGCCTGGGCGGCTCCCTGGCCACGATGCTGCTGGCCTACCTGGCCGCCGTCGACGACGACACGGTGGGGGCCGTCACCCTGCTCAACACCCTGGTCGACTTCAACGAGCCGGGTGCGCTGGGCGCCTTCACCGACCGGTCCACCGTGGAGCGGCTGGAGAAACGGCTGCAGAAGGAAGGGGTGCTGTCGGCCGACGAGATGGCCCGCACCTTCGACCTGCTGCGTCCCGACGACCTGGTGTTCAACTACGTGGCCCGCAACTGGCTCCTGGGCGAGCAGCCCCCGGCGTTCGACATGCTGGCCTGGAACGCCGACTCCACCAACATGCCGGCGGCCATGCATTCGTTCTACCTGCGGGCCTGTTATCTCGAGAACCGGTTGGCCAAGGGGCAGCTGGAGCTGTGCGAGCGCCAGCTCGACCTGTCGAAGATCACGGCCGACGCCTTCATCGTGGGGGCCGTGAACGACCACATCGTGCCGTGGCGGGCTTCGTACAAGACCACCCAGCTGCTGCCCAAGTCCGACGTCACCTATGTGCTGTCGTCGGCCGGGCACATCGCCGGCATCATCAACCCGCCCGGCCCCAAGGCCACGTCGTGGACCCGCAGGGACCACCCGGCCGACGCCGACGACTGGTTCGCCGGCACCACCGAGCAGAAGCGGAGCTGGTGGGAGCTCTGGAGCGAGTGGGCCGACGACGAGTCCCGGAGCGGGGCCATGGTGGCGCCGCCCACGATGGGTAGCGAGTCGCACCCGGTGATCGGTGCCGCCCCCGGCACCTACGTCCACGGCTGAGCTCTTCCCCGAGAGTGCTAGATTTTGTTAGCACTTTCTGGCCTGAGTGGTAGACATCCCACGCAATGCTTGGTATGGTGATCACAAGCGATCGATACAGCAAGCGCTGCATCGCACAAGCTGCAGGAGATCCCACCATCATGGCCGAGAAGACCACCCCCGCCGTCGACCCCAAGACGTTCGCCGAGACCGCCACCAAGGCTGTCGAGGACACCGTGGGCAAGGCCCAGAACCAGTACCTGGCCATGCTCAGCGAGAGCCAGAACCTGATGCTGGACGCCTACAAGTCGATGTTCGACGGCGTCTCCAAGCTCAACCTGCCGGTTGTCCCCGGCATGCCGTCGGTGGCCACCATGGCCAAGCTGCCGGCCCAGATGATCGACGGCGCCTTCGGCTTCGGCACCGCCCTGCTCGACAGCCAGCGGGCCTTCGCCAAGAAGGTGTTCGAGGTCACGCCGGCCTGAGCCGGTACGTCCCCCCATCACTACGATGACGCCGTCGGGGCATCAGCCCCGGCGGCGGCTTCGTGTTTGGAGCAGGCAGGCATGACCGACGATCTGTGGGCGGGCCAGAACAGGGCCCTCGGCGCCTTCATCCGGGCCCAGCGCGAGCTGGCCAGCCTGTCGCTGCGCCAGCTGTCGGACATGGCCGACGTGTCCAACGCCTACCTGAGCCAGATCGAGCGGGGGCTGCACGAGCCCTCGGTCCGCGTCATCCGCAGCGTGGCCCGGGCGCTCGGCCTCCCGGCCGAGGTGCTGCTGTCGCAGGCCGGGCTGGCCGACTACGAGGGCGGCACCGGAGGTGGCGGTGATGGTGGTGACGGGGCACCGGTTCCGCCCCCGTCGGTGGAGGAGGCGGTGCGGGCCGACCCCCGCCTGTCCAGCGCCGAGAAGGAGGCGCTGCTCGCCGTCTACCGGAGCTACGTGGCGGGCAAGTAGTCCATCGTCGCCAGCGTGGAGGGCACGATGCCGGGCTCGTTGCTGCCGGGGAGCCGGGTCAGGTCGCCCCAGGGCGTCATCAGCCGGGCCTCGCGGCGAGGATCGGCCGGCCGGTCGGGCCGACGGACCGGGGGTTGCGGCGGTGCCGGGAGGCGGCGGAAGGCGGCCGGGGGCAGCGGAGGCGTGGCGTGGGCGGGGCCCGACGACGCCGTCACGATCACCGGCAACCGCTGGGTGATGTCGGCCCGGCGGGATCGGGGTTCGGGGCCGCCGACGGCGACGCGCACGGCGAGGGCCCGGGCCCGGCTGGCCCGCAGGTGACGGTCCACCGCCAGGATCACCAGCACGAGGCCGGCGGCCGTGAACCCGACATAGGGGGAAATCGCGTTCAGCATGACTACTGGAGCAGGCCGGGCCGGTGCAGATACATGGATCGCCTCGGGGCGGCGGATGATTGATGGATTCGTAACGGTCATGGGCTCACCGTTGTGGCCTGGGCGCCGACCGTGACAGAAATCATCCGCACGTAACCCACCGGCCCTCCCGGAGAGAACCTCGCTGTGGCACCATCAACTCTAAGCCTTCATCCTGGCCGCCCTGCTCATCGTCCGGGCCTCCGACTCGATCCGCCGGCCTCCTCTCCGGGAGCGGTCGATCTGCTCCACGTGATCCATCTCAGTTTCGAGGGTCCTGACGCTTACGCCCACGCCGGCGGGCTGGCGGTGCGGGTGACCACGATGGCCCAGTCGCTCGCCTCCCTGGGCCATCTCGTCGACCTCTACTTCGTCGGCGACCCGGCGGCGCCCACCATCGAGCACCGGCGGGGCGTGACCCTGCACCGGTGGAGTCAGGCGATCTCGTCGGCCGCCCCCCACGGCGTGTACGACGGCGAGGAGGACAAGATCGCCGACTGGTGCACCTCGCTGCCCGGCCACCTGGCCGACGTGGTGGCCGACGACGCCGCCGCTGGACGGCGCACGATGATCCTGGCCGAGGACTGGCACACCGCCTGGCCCCTCATCTGTCTCCACGACGAGCTGGTGCGGCGGGGTCTGCGCCACCATCCGGTGCTGGCCTGGACGGCCAACAACCGCTTCGGGTTCGAGCGGATCGACTTCGCCCGCCTCGACGAGGCGGCTCTGATCCTCACGATCTCCAAGGCCATGAAGCACCTCATGTGGGGCTACGGGGTGAACCCCCGGGTGGTGCCGAACGGGCTCGATCCGGCCTGGATCGACGGCGAGGTCTGCGGGCGGAGTGGAGGCGGCACCGCCGACCTGGCCCGCCGGATGCGTCGGGTGCTGGTGGGGCGCACCGTGTTGACCAAGGTGGGGCGGTGGGATCCCGACAAGCGGTGGCTGATGGCCCTGCATGCGGTGGCCGACCTGGCCGATCGGGGCCGGCCCACGGTGCTGCTGGCCCGGGGGTGGAACGGCTCGCCGACGGCCAGCGTCCACGCCGGGGAGCTGAAGGATGCGGCGGCCAGCCGGGGGCTGCCGTGGATCACCCTCGACGACGGCGGCCACGACGGCTGCCGCCTGCCCGAGGCCCTGGCCGACGCCGCCCTCCCGGCCAACGCCGTGGTCGAGCTGTCGTTCCCGGTGGCCGGGGCGTCCCTGGCCGGCCTCTACCGGGGGGCCGATGCCGTGCTGGCCAACAGCGGGTTCGAGCCGTTCGGTCTGGTGGGTCTGGAGGCCATGGCGGCCGGGGCCATCGTGGTCACCGGCTCCACGGGCGAGGACTACCTGCGCCCCTTCCACAACGGCTTCGCCCTCGACACCGACGATCCGTCGGAGATCATCGGCTGCCTCGACTGGCTGGGTCGGGATCCGGCCCGGGCCCGGAGCCTGCGCTCCGCCGCCCGCCGTACCGCCGCCGCCTACTCCTGGCCCGCCGTGCTCGAACGACTCCTGCTGTCCACCGCCCCCTGATCCCGGGTTCTCCTCATGGAGCGTCTCACCGGTGAGACGCTCCATGAGGAAATCTGAGGTAGGGCGGCCCCGAGCCGCTCCGTGGCTAGCGTCATCCTCCTTCCCCGACAAGAGCAGCCGGCCAAGGAGGAGTCATGGCTCGAGGGGAAGCAGAGGCGGCCATCCTGGCTGCCGGTCAGCACGGTGTGGTGAGTCTCGATCAGCTCGCTGAGATCGGGATGTCGAAGGCAACGGTCTATCGGAGAATCGCCGAGGGACGCCTGATATCGGTGCAGCCGGGAGTGGTGCGCCACAGCGCCCACGTCGCCACCTGGCCCGGCCGGTTGATGGCGGCCTGCTTGTCGACCGGTGGGTTGGCCAGCCACCGCAGTGCAGCCCGGCTGTGGGGTGCCGAAGCCGCCCGGGGCGGCATTGTCGAGATCACCGTCGACGATGGTGCCGCCACCGACCGGCCCGGGGTCGTCCTGCACCGCTCCACCCAGATGCACCTGGCCGACCGGATGCTCATCGACGGGATACCGGTCACCGGGGCGGCCCGGACGCTTCTCGATGTGGCCGGTGTGGTGAGATCCAGGATGTTGGAGAGCATCGTCGACGATCTGCTACGGCTACGTCGTACGACATGGCCCGAGCTGCACTCGACGTTGCTCCGTCACTCGGCGCAGGGCCGCACCGGATGCGGTGGACTTCGTCGCCTGCTGGCCGAACGCTATGGCGACGGGCCCGTGCCGTTGAGCGACTGGAGCCGCCGGGTCGTCCGCCTCCTGGTCGACGGTGGGCTACCGGCGCCGGTGCTGGAGCACCGGGTACTCAGCCCGACGGGCATCCTTGTGGCGCAGGTTGATGCCGCCTATCCGTTCGAGAGGATCGCCATCGAGTTGCAGAGCAAGCAGTGGCACCTCAACCACCGCAGCTTCGAGGCCGACCCGGCCCGCTGGAACCAGCTGACCACGCTGGGCTGGCAGGTCTATCCGGTCACCTGGACGTTCTTCACCAAGGAGCCGGACGAGCTGTGTCGTATCGTCCGGACCGCTCTGGAGCGTCTACCCGAATCTCCTCATGGAGCGTCTCACCGGTGAGACTGTCCATGAGGAGATTCGGGATGGTGGGAGGCGAGCTCGGCTCGGATCTCCTCGGTGTGCTCGCCCAGCTTCGGGGGTCGGCGGTAGACGTTGGCCGGGGTGGCGGCGAACTTGATGGGGCACCCCAGCTGGGCGGTGTCGGGATGGGTGGCGTGCTCCATCCGCACCAGCATCCCCCGGGCCGCCACGTGGGGCTCGTCGTCCCAGTCGGGCGCCCCGTACACCGGCCCCACCGGCACCAGCCCGCCCAGGGCATCGAGGATCCCGGCCCGGGTGTTGGCAGCGCACCAGGCCCGCACCACGACGTCGACCTCGCCCCGGTTGGCGCTGCGGGCGGCCAGGGTGGCGAAACGCACGTCGTCGGCCAGCTCGGGCCGACCCATGGCCGTGGTCAGGTGCCGCCAGTGGGCGTCGGTGAGCCCCACCAGCGAGATCGGGCCGTCGGCCGTGGGGTAGACGTCGATGGGGGCGGCCGCGCTCAGGTTGTTGCCCACCCGTTCGTGGGTGACCCCCTCGTAGGCCCACAGCGTGTGGGCCGTCTCGCAGATCGACATGATGCCGTCGACCATGGCCACGTCGAGGAACTGGCCCTCGCCGGTGCGCTCGGCGTGGAGCAGGGCGGCCAGCAGGCCCACGGTGACCTGCAGCCCGGGCACGAGGTCACCCACGATCGGTCCGCCTCGCATCGGATGGTCGTCGTCGGGGCCGGTGTTGGCCACGAAACCGCCCATGGCCTGGGCGATGGGGTCGAGGGCGGGCCAGTCGGTGTAGGGACTCGCCCCGGTGCGGGGATCGCCGAAGCCGCGGATGGCGGCGTAGACGAAGCGGGGGTTGCGGGCCCGGCACGTCTCCCAGCCCACGCCGAGCCGGTCGAGCACGCCGGGGCGCATGTTCTCCACCAGCCCGTCGGCCGTCTCCACCAGTTGCAGGAACAGCTCCCGGTCGTCGGGCCGGGTCAGGTCGAGACAGACCGAGCGCTTGTTGCGGTTGCGTTGGGCGTAGCGGCCGCCGTAGACGCGCTCGGTGTCGTCGGGGTGGAACGGGCCGACCTTGCGCACGAAGTCGCCGTCGGGGCTCTCCACCTTGATCACGTCGGCCCCCAGGTCGGCCAGCATCAGCCCGGCGAAGGGGCCGGCGGCGAAGTGGGTGACGTCGATGATGCGGAACCCGACGAGCGGCCCCGTGGCCCGGGCCTCCATGGGCCGGGCCGTCGCCGGCACCGGAGGCGGCCCGCCGGCCGGGGCGCTCACGGGCCCGAAGCCAGATCGGCCAGCAGATCGACCATCAGGTCGGGCCGGGAGAAGAACGGTGAGTGGCTGACGTCCCACGTGACCACGTCGGTGGCGTGGCGGGCCAGATGGCGCTGGCTGTCGGGCGGGATCGCCTTGTCCTGCTCGCACACCACGTAGGTGCTGGGGATCGACTTCCACGCCGGTGGGCCGCCGGGGGCCGGGGCGGGGGATGCCGGCATCGGCCGGCACGAGCGGAGGGCGAGGTCGATGTCGCTCTGGCTGCAGTCGCCGTAGAAGGTGGCGGGGGCCAGCTCGGGGATCACGACCCGGTGGTCGCCGTCGCGCTTGATGGCGTCGTAGGCGTTGGGCCCTCCGCCCATCACGTCCTGCAGCTTCTCGTCCTCGTCGAGCATGAGGGCGCACAGGTACACGAGGTGGGCCACGTTGGGGGCGTCCACCGCGGCGGCCGAGATCACCTGGCCCCCGTAGGAATGCCCGAGCAGCACCACCGGCCCGTCGATGCCGGTCACCAGATCGGCCACCAGCTCGGCGTCGGGCCCTAGCCCGCCCAGGAGCGGCAGCTCGGGGGCCACGGCCTCGACCCCTCGGGCGGCCAACCCGTCGAGCACCTTGGCGAAGCACCACGGCCCGTGCCACGCCCCGTGCACCAGCACCACCGTCGCCATGCGTCCCCTCCGTCTGTCGTGAGCCGGCCGGCCCGGCCGGCCGGCTCGCCCCCGGCCCCGATCGTAGTTGGGGGTCCCCGCTGGGACCGATTTCCCGGTGAGTCGCCCGGACAGCGCTGTTAGGGTCGCCTACGGACGGGTGGGCGGGCGTCGACTTCGACGAACCCGAACGACGAAACCGGGACGACAAACAGGAGGACCACTTCCCTTGACCACCACCGACAACGCCGCCGAGGCCAGCGAGGCGCGCTTCACGGCCCTCGTGGCTGCCTCGTGGAAGCGGCACAACGCCTGGGAGCAGAGCCGCCGCACCGACGACGTGGCCCTGGGCGCCACCATCACCTCGTACGTCACCGCCGGCTGGCGCCTGGTCGACCTCGAATCCGACGGCACGAACCACCTGGTCCGGTTCCAGGCCGGCCAGGGCACAGACCGCCTGCTGGTCCAGCTCCAGGCTCTGTGCGAGGACCCCGTGCGGGCCAAGGCCCTCGGTCGCCTGGTGCGGGCCGAGGTCGCCTACGGCGTGCGGGCCGAGAACTTCGGCGCCGTGAAGCAGGCGGTGAAGGACGAGCTGAAGTCGTCGATGGTGGCCAACGCCTCGGAGCCCGGCGTGATCACCGTCGACGGCGACTTCACCACCGGCTACGTCTACGCCTCGGTGCCGCTCATCCTCGACCTCGACGACTACTTCGACGGGTTCACGGTGAAGGCCCCGATCGCCAACGACCTCCACACCGCCCTGCACTCGCTCCACAAGTACCTGATCGGAAGGCTGGCCAACTGATGCTGAAGCTGCTCACCGACTTCGCCGCCCGGTCTGAGGCCCGCGAGTCCCGGGACGAGGCCGTCATCGGCGAGATCGTCGCCGCCATGGGCCGCCAGGGATTCCCCACGATCGAGTTCAGCACCGGCACCTCGGTCGACACCGGGTTCCAGGCCATCAAGTTCGCCACCCCGGCCGACCCCGTGCTCCACACGGTCACGGTGATCCTCGACCGCAAGACCGGGGGCAGTGCCCTGCAGGAGAAGGTCATCGGCTCCAAGGCCACGATCCGGATGATCGCCGAGGTGAAGAACTTCGTGGCCGATCCCGACGACCTGCTGGCCATGTGGCGCACCGACGCCCAGAACATCCTGCGCATGCCGATGATGGGCCAGGTCCGCCTCGACCACCAGCTCAACTCCGTCGTCGCCACCAAGCAGATCCTGGTGGAGCTGACCGAGCTCGACGGCCCCGAGGACCGGGGCCGGGTGGAGCAGCTCCTGTGGGGCGTCTACAACGAGCTCCGGGAGGCACTCGTACCCTACAAACGGCAGTCGATCGTCGACGACCCGATGTGACCGGGCTGGCCGGCTGATGCCCTACACGCTCGACGAGGTGGTGCCTTGGGGGCGTTCGCTGGAGGAGTACCGGCGCATGTTCGCCCTCACCGCCGACGAGCTGGCCGGGGCCCGCCTCCTGGGGTGCGGCGACGGGCCGGCGAGCTTCAACGCCGAGCTGACGTCGGCCGGGGGCTCGGTGGTGTCGATCGACCCCCTCTACGTCTTCGACGCCGGCGCCATCGGCCGCCGGGTCGACGAGGTGTTCGACACCGTGATGGCCCAGACGCTCGACAACCTCGACGAGTTCGTGTGGGGCCCGGTGGTGGCCGACCCCGATCACCTGGTCCGCCTCCGTCGGGGGGCCATGGACCGGTTCCTGGCCGACTACCCGGCGGGCCGGGCCGAGGGCCGCTACGTCGAGGGTGGGTTGCCCACCGTGCTCTTCGCCGACGGCGAGTTCGACATCGCCGTCTGCTCCCACTTCCTGTTCCTCTACAGCCAGCACCTGAGCCTCGAGTTCCACGTGGCCTCACTGGTGGAGTTGTGCCGGGTGGCGGCCGAGGTGCGGGTGTTCCCCCTCCTCCAGCTGGGCGCCGTGCCCTCGCCCCACCTCGACGGGGTGCTGGCCGCCTTCGACGGCCGGCCCGATGTCGAGGCCCGGGTGGAGACCGTCGACTACGAGTTCCAGCGGGGCGGCAACCAGATGCTCCGCCTCACCCGCCGCTAGGCCCCCGTGTCAGTTGTGGGGTCGTCGGTGGGGGTGGAGGACTCGATGCGCAGGATCCAGGTGCCGGGGCCGAGCGCGCCGGGGTCGGCCGGTTCGCCCGTGCGGCGGCTGCCGCCGACCCTGCCGGTGGCCCCGCCCAGCAGGTTGCCGATCAGGGGCAACGCCACCACGTTGGCCGTGTGGAGCACGCCCATCAGCAGCAGGATCCCGCCCACCCGGGCCAGCTCGTGCTGCACCTGCAGCGCTTGCTGGTCCCGCCACTCTTCGTTGGGCACCACCCTCGCCGTCAGCAGGATGTAGGCGAGGAAGATCAAGTAGTAGGCCACATCGGTGAGCACCAGGTAGCTCTTGCCGGTGCGGGGGTTACGGCGGAACACATCGGCGGCGTAGGCCCGCCCGAACCGTTTGATGAACGGGCCCAGGGCCACCGCCAGCAGCACCAGCACCATGCCGGTGATCATCTCCAACACCCACCAGGGCATGACCAGCCTCCCATCCCGTACGTCCGACAACACCACCGCCAGGCTCCACAGAGCCGCCACCGAGCCCGCCACCCCTGCTGCCGATCGCCACCGGAAGCGGCGCCGGGCGGCCGCCTCCTCGATCGAGCGCTCGACCCGTGCGAACAGGTCCGGGTGCTCGACCACCGTGGCCCTGGTGTCGTCGAACGCCGCCACCAGCAACCGCTCCACCTCGGTCTCGTCGAGCACGGTCACGGCGGCGCGCTCCCGGCTCCCACCACGTCGCCCAGGCTGTGACGCAGCGCCTCCAGCCCCCGCCGCAGGTGGGTCTTCACCGAGTTGGTCGACAGGCCGAGGGTGGCGGCGATCTCCGGCGGCGACAGGCCCTCCAGGTACCGCAGGGTCACGCAGTCCCGCTGGCGCACGGGCAGGGCCGCCACCCGGGCCAGCACGGCCACGTTGCGGTCGTCCCGGGCCAGCCGGTCGGCCAGCTCGTCGGCCGGGTCGTCCACCACGTCCACCTCCCGGCCGGCCGCTGCCCGGTGGCGCAGCGACACCAGCCCCCGCCGGTTGTGGTCACGGGCCAGGTTGAGCACGATCGAGCGCAGGTAGGCCGGGGCCCGCTCGGGATCCTCGATCGAGCGGGCATGGCGGGCCAGGCGAAGGAAGGCCTCCTGCACCAGGTCCTCGGCCGCGTCCCGATCGTCCACGAACAGGCGGGCCAGGCGCACCAGCGACCGCCCTTCGGCCTGGAACAGGCGGACCACCAGCGCCTCGGCATCGGGCTCGACGGCGACGCCGGCCCGGCGGAGGGCGTCGATGGCGGCCAGCACCGCCAGTAGAGGCGGCGGCCCGACAGCACCGCCCGGCAGCAAGCGGCCCCCCGACCCCGTGTTCACAGGAGCCAGGATGCCACAGCATCAGGGGTCGACAGGCCGAGCACGAGCACACCGGTACGGACGCACAGCCCGCACCGCCGGGTGACACGACGGGCAACATCGCCCGGCACCGGCCCCGCCGTCACCCGGCCGGGTGCCGCCAGCCGTCGGTCAGTGCATGGACACCATCACCGTCGCCCCACCCGTTCCCGCCACACCGACTCGGAGCAGCCCGACGCGCCAGCTCGTCCGGGCGGTCGGCACGGTGGTGGCGGGCGCCGTCGCCGGCACCGCCCTGGGGGCCGTGGCCCGATGGTGGATGCGGCTGATGAGCGACGACCCCGAGTTCAGCTGGAACGGCACGATCGCCATCGTCGTCGTGTTCACTGTGGCTGGTGCCGGGTTCGCCCTCGCCGCCCGGACGCGCCAGGCCCGGCGCCGATGGGCCACCCTCGGGCGGGTTGTCGGGGGTCTCCTGACCCTCGGCCTGTTCGTGGCCGCCGGCGGGGTGATGCTGCCCACCGTGGCCGGTGGGTCGCTCGCCGTCTGGCGGCGGGACTGGCCGCGGTGGACCCGAGTCCTGCCCGCCGCCGTGGCCCTGCCGGTCCCGGTCTCGATCGTCGCGCAGGCGGTGGACGACGGGCTGTCCGCCGGTCGGGTACTCGGCCTGGTGCTGTTCGCCGCCACCTACGCCGTGATCATCCGGGCCATGGAGCCGGTGGTCGCCCCGCTGGGCGACGGGTGGCGCATGGCCCGGTGGGCCCGGATCGCGGCCGTCATCGTCGGTCTGGCGGCAGTGGCGGCGGCGACGCTGCTCGCCGTCGGGTTCGCATTCAACCCAGACGCGTAGTGAGGTGACCTGACTACCCCGGTTGGCCGGCTCCGCTGGCGTGCAGCGACGCGACCGACGCGGCCGACTCGCTGCGGGCGACGCAGAGCCGGTGGCTGGGCCCGACGATCACGGCGTGCTGGCGGCCTCGACCGGCGCCGGGGCCGGCTCCAGGATGATCAGGCCGTTGCTGGTGTTCGACGTTGGCACGTGGTTGAGCCGGTACCGCTCGGTCACGGCGTCGCCCAGCGCCCCCCGCATGATCAGCCACATCACCAGCTCGATGCCCTCCGAGCCCGCCTCCCGCAGGTAGGTGGCGTGCGGGACCTGGGCCTGGGTGTCGGGATCGGCCACCAGGGCGTCCATGAAGGCGGTGTCGAACGGGAGGTTGACCAGCCCGGCCCGCTCGCCCTGGAGCTGGTGCGACATGCCACCGGTGCCGAACACCACCACCCGCTCGTCGCCCGGCCACGACTCCACGGCCCGGCGGATGGCCCGACCCAGGGCCAGGCAGCGCCGACCGGTGGGGGGCGGGTACTGGATCACGTTGACGCACAGCGGGATCACCCGGAACGGCCAGGCGTCGGGCTGGCCGCAGGTGACCGACAGGGGCACGGTGCAGCCGTGGTCGATCGGCATCTCGTTCACGATCGTCAGGTCGAACTCCTCGTCGACGATCAGGCGCTCGGCCAGGTGCCAGGCCAGCTCGGGGTGGCCCTCGGCCACCGGCACCCGTCGGGGCCCGTAGCCCTCGTCGGCGGGAGGGAACCGGGGGGCGACGCCGAGGGCGAAGGTGGGGATGATCTCGAGCGAGAAGGCGTCGGCGTGGTCGTTGTAGACCACCAGGCACACGTCGGGCTTCGTCTCGGCCATCCAGGCCCGGGCCGGCTCCGTCTTGGCGAAGTAGGGGGCCCAGTAGGCCTCGCCCTGGCGGCCGTTGTCGATCGCCGCCCCGACCGCCGGCACGTGCGAGGTGCCGACCCCGCCCACGACCCGGGCCATCAGGGCCTGCCTCCAGGAGAGGCGGGCGGCCGCCCGCCGGCCGCAACATCACTGGGCGGCCTGCCGCCGGCCGCCATCATGGCGGTGAACTGCTCGGTGGTGATGCCCGACATGGCCGCTCCCACGTCCTGCATGGTCAGGCCGTCGACGATGGCCAGCTTGAACGTGTAGTAGATGTTGCCGCCGAGGCGGAGCAGCTCCAGCCAGTCGCGCTCGGTCACGGCCCGGCGCTGCTCGGGAGTGAGGTCCCACCGGCTGAGGTAGGCGTCGGGATCGGCGGCGAACGCCTCCCGGTTGGCCGCCTGGTTGAGCGACATGCAGAACATGTTCAGGGCGTACCCCTTGCGGCTGTGCTCGCCGTCGAACACGTAGGTGCCGGGGATGTCGTCGTAGTCTCGGTTCATTGGCTCTCGGTGCTGACGGTCAGTAGGGCAGGCCGACGTACTGCTCGGCCATGGCCGCCTGGGCCAGCGCCGACTGCGACAGATGGTAGAGCTCCTGCTCCTGGGCCCGCTGATCGAACTCGGTCTGATCGGGGAACCGGTGCAGGAGCCCGGTCAGCCACCACGAGAACCGCACCGAGCCCCACACCCGGCGCAGCGCCGTCTCCGAGTAGCGCTGCAGCGGGCCGGGGTCGCCCCCGTAGGCGGCGATCAGGCCCTGCGACAGGTACAGCACGTCGGCCACCGCCAGATTCAGGCCCTTGGCCCCGGTGGGGGGCACGATGTGGGCGGCGTCGCCGGCCAGGAACAGCCGACCGTGGCTCATGGGCTCGGCCACGAAGCTCCGCAGCGGCGCGATCGACTTCTCGATCGACGGGCCGGTGACGATCTGCTCGGCCTGGGACCGGGGCAGGCGGGCCAGCAGCTCGGTCCAGAACCGGTCGTCGGGCCAGTCGTCCACCGTGTCGGTGAGCGGGCACTGCACGTAGTACCGGCTCAGCATGGGGCTGCGCATCGAGCACAGGCCGAACCCCCGGGTGTGGTTGGCGTAGAGCAGGATCGGCAGCGGCGGGGTCTCGGACAGGATCCCGATCCAGCCGAAGGGATACACCTTCTCGAACTCCCGGCGCAGCCCGACCGGGATCGACTGGCGGGCCACCCCGTGGAACCCGTCGCAGCCGGCAACGTAGTCGCAGTCGAGCCGTTCGGTGCGGCCGCCGGCCGACCCACCCGACGACCAGGTGACCGAGGGGTGATCGGTGATGAGGTCGTGGAGGGTCACGTCGTCGGCCTCGAAGACGATGGCGGCCCCCCGCCCCTGGGCCTCCCGTTCGTCGGCCGCCCGGTACAGGTCCTCCTGGATGCTGGTCTGGCCGTAGGCCATCATCCGGCGGCCCACCCGGTCGACGGTGTCGATCGACAGCACCTCCTCGCCCCGCCAGGCGATGTTGATCGTGGTGTGCACATGGCCGTCGCGGTCCATCCGCTCACCCAGCCCGTAGCGGCGCAGGGTCTCGACGGTGCCCCACTCCAGCACCCCGGCCCGGATCCGGCTCAGCACGTGCTCCCGGCTCTGGCGCTCGATCACCACGTGCTCGATGCCGGCCTGGGCCAGGATGTGGGCCAGCAGGGTGCCGGCCGGGCCGGCGCCGATGATCGCCACCTGGGTTCTCATGGGGGTGTCGTCCTCATACTGGTGGCTCTACTGGTGGCTCTACTGGTGGTCCGATGGGCCGCCCTAGTATCCAGCCATGATCATCGACTGTCACGGGCATTACACCACCACGCCGCCCGGCGTGGGTCGGTGGCGAGACGCCCAGACGGCGGCGGTGGCCGCCGACCCCACCCACGTCGGAACGAAGGGGGTGGTGGAGGTCACCGACGACGAGATCCGCCAGAGCCTGGAGGGGGCGCAGCTCAAGCTCCAGCGGGAGCGGGGGAGCGATCTCACGATCTTCTCGCCCCGGGCCAGCTGGATGGGCCACCACATCGGCAACGAGCACACCAGCCGCTTCTGGACCGAGCACCAGAACGAGCTGATCCGCCGGGTGTGCGATCTCTACCCGGCCAACTTCGCCCCGGTGTGCCAGTTGCCCCAGTCGCCCGGCGCCCCCATCGACGGGTCGGTGGCCGAGCTGGAGCGGTGCGTGAACGAGATGGGGTTCATCGGGGCCAACGTCAACCCCGACCCCACCGGCGGATTCTGGACCGGCGCCCCCCTGTGGGACCGCTACTGGTGGCCCCTGTGGGAGAAGCTGTGCGAGCTCGACGTGCCGGCCATGATCCACGTGAGCGCCGCCTGCAACGAGCAGTTCCACACCACCGGATCCCACTACCTGGGGGCCGACACCACCGCCGTCATGCAGGTGCTGACCTCCGGCTTCACCCGGGACTTCCCCAACCTGCGCTTCGTCATTCCCCACGGCGGAGGGGCGGTGCCGTACCACTGGGGCCGGTTCCGGGGCATGGCCCTCGACAACCAATGGGACTTCGAGGAGGCCGTCAGCCACCTGTGGTTCGACACCTGCGTCTACCACCAGGCCGGGATCGACCTGCTGGTGCGGGTCGTGCCCACCAGCCAGATCCTGTTCGGCTCGGAGATGGTGGGGGCGGTGCGGGGTATCGACCCCGAGACCGGCCATTACTTCGACGACACCAAGCGCTACATCGACTCCGCCGCATTGACCGACGCCCAACGCCGGGCCATCTTCACCGACAACGTCCAGCGGGTGTTCCCCCGCCTCCAGCTGCCCTCCTGAACCCTGATCGGAGCCCCACCATGAGCCTGCGCAACCGCCATGTCGTCGTCCGCACGATCGACCGGGCCGACGGGGCCACGATCGACGCCCTGGCCCCCGTCGGCACCGCCACCGTGCACGAGGCCATCGGCCGCCGGGGGTACCTGGGGCCGGAGATCCGGGCCATCCAGCAAGGGGTGAAGATCGCCGGCTCGGCCGTCACCGTGAGCTGCCACCCGGGCGACAACCTGATGATCCACGCCGCGGTGGAGGTCTGCCAGCCGGGTGACGTGCTGGTCGTGACCACCACCGCCCCGTCCACCCACGGCATGTTCGGCGACCTGTTGGCCTCGTCGCTCATGGCCCGGGGAGTGCGGGGCCTGGTGATCGACGCCGGGGTGCGCGACTCGGCCGACCTGCGGGACATGGGCTTCCCGGTGTGGAGTCGGTGGATCTCGTGCGAGGGCACGGTCAAGGCCTCGCCGGGGTCGGTCAACATCCCGATCGTGGTCAACGGCCAGCTGGTGGAGCCGGGCGACGTGATCTGCGCCGACGACGACGGCGTGGTGGCCGTTCCCCGGGCCGAGGCGGCGTGGGGGCTGGCCCAGTCGGAGGGGCGGCTGGCCAAAGAGGAGGGGACGCGGGGCAAGCTCCAGGCCGGGGAGCTGGGCCTCGACATGTACGGCCTGCGCGACACGCTGAACGCCCTGGGCGTCGTCTACGTCGACCGGCTCTCGGATCTGGGGTAGATCTACACTCGGAGCCATGCTGCTCACCGAGATCGACCACGTCGCCATCGCCGTCAACGACCTGGAGGCCGCCATCGCCTTCTACCAGAGCGCCTTCGGGGCCGAGGTGGAGCACCGCGAGATCGTGGAACGCGACGGGGTGGAGGAAGCCCTGCTCAAGGTGGCCGAGAGCTATGTGCAGCTGATCACCGGGGTGCGGGAGGATTCGCCGATCACCAAGTACCTGGCCAAGAAGGGCGAGGGCCTGCACCACATCGGCTACCGGGTCGACGACTGCGCCAAGGTGCTGGAGGCCATGGTCGCCGCCGGCGCCACCCCGATCGACACCGAGCCCCGCCCCGGCTCCCGCGGCACCACGGTCGCCTTCATCCACCCCAAGGGCGCCCTCGGCACCCTCATCGAGCTCGTCCAGGAATAGGCGCGCCGGCGGCTACGCCGCCCAGTTGCGCAGCAGGCGGAGGGCGTCGGCGGCGCCGGGGCCCTCGGCCGTGAGGGCGGAATCCCCGGGGCGGAGGCGGTGGGCGCCGACCCGGCAGAAGTGCCCGGCGGGGCCGGTGATGCGGGCGGCGGCGTCGGGCGGACCGAAGGCCCATGCCTCCCCGTCGGGTCCGGTCAGCTCGGCCCGCACCGCCACGGGGTCGAGGCCGGCCAGGCCGAAGGCGTAGGGGAGCGTGGCGTGGCCCAGCCAGGCGATGTGCCGGAGGCGGGCCGTGTCGGCGAGGTCGGCCCCCAGCGGGCCGGCCAGGTCGAGGGTGTGGGCCCAGTGCTCGGCCAGCCGGGTGGTGGCCAGGGTCCGGGGCTTGAGCGGAGCCGCCGCCCACCGCAGAGGCCGGTCGGGGTCGGCCGCGGCCAGGGCCGGCACCGAAGCGGCCACGGCCGCCCGCCACCGGGCCAGGGCCGCCGGCCCGTCGAGCCCGGCCGCCGCCACGTCGCCGGCCACGTCCGCTTCGAGGTCGCCCTCCCGGGCGGTGAGGCCGCCGCCACCCTCCGCCGTCGAGCGGACCACCGCCTCCTCGGTCAGGGCCAGGTGGGCCACCACGTCGGCGATGGTCCACCCCTCGGCCCCCGACGGGCGGGCCCAGTCGGCCGGGCCGAGCGAGGCCAGCAGGGCGTCCAGTTGGCCGTACTCAGCGGTCAGGTCGGTCAGGATCTCGTCCATCACACCAGGCATGGCCCGCATCCTGCCCGATCGGGGTAGAACCGGTCCATGCCCGACGTGACGTTCAAGGATCTCAGCATCGATGCCACGGCCGATGGCGACCAGCCGGCCCGGGTGGCCGCCTTCTGGGGCGCCGTGCTGGGCCAGGCGGCCACCGCGGTCGACGAGCGGGGCCCGGGTGGGCTCCACCGCCTCGACCCACCTCCCGGCGCGCCGGCCCAGCGGATCATCTGGCTCGACGCCGTGCCCGAGCGCCCGGCGGGCAAGAGCCGGGTCCACCTCGACATCCGCACCGCCGACGGCGACCCGGCGCCCCTGGTGGCGGCCGGGGCCACCGTGGTGCGGGAGCCCGACGACGACATCGCCTGGCACGTGCTGGAGGATCCGGGCGGCGTGCCCCTGTGCCTGTTCGGCCCGAACCCCCAGTGGCCGGATGCCCCCATGGGCCCGTTCGAGTTGGTGGTCGACTGTGCCGACCCCGACGCCCTCGCCGCCTGGTGGGCCGCCCGCACCGGCGGCACCGTGGGCCAGCGGCCGGGCCAGCCGTTCCGTTACGTCGAGGGCGCCGCCGGGTTCCCCTACGGGTTCTGGGTGTTCACCCCGGTTCCGGAGCCCAGGACGGTGAAGAACCGCATCCACTGGGACGTCGTGCTCGACGAGGCCACGCTCGACGACCTCCTGGCCGCCGGCGCCACCCTCGTGCGCGCCGCCGACCACGAGATCCGCTGGAACGTGCTGGCCGACCCCGAAGGCAACGAGTTCTGCGTCTTCAGGCCGGAGTGAGCCGGTGGTCGGTGCCGAGCTCGGCGGCGAGGTCGGTGAAGTAGGCGATCACGTCGGGGTGGTAGGGGATGCCCCGGGCCCGGCGGTCCTGCTCGGTCTCGTGCTCGGGCAGCCCGGCGTACACCACCCGGCGCTGGCCGGGGGCGGGCGGGGTGTCGCGCAGGCCGGCCAGGAACGTGGCCATGTGCTCGCTGAACTCGTCGGGATCGCAGAAGGCGTCGATCCGGTAGGCGATGAAGTGGTGCGACACGTCGCCCCGGCCCCGGAGGAACCCGGGCGGGTCGCCCCCCAGCACTCCGGCCAGGATGTCGACCATCACCGCCAGGCTGTAGCCCTTGTGCGACCCGCCGTCCTTGGTGCCGCCCGACGGCAGCATGTGGAACGTCTCGGGCACCAGGGTCTCTTCCAGGATCGGGGTGCCGTCGGCCGCCGCGATCCAGCCCGGTAGCACGGTGGCGCCGAGCCGCCGGGCGATGCGGATCTTGTTCCCGGCCACCGAGCTCATGGAGGCGTCGAACACGAAGTCGGCTTCGGTACCGCCGGTGACGGCCACCGCGATCGGGTTGAGACCCACCATCGGCTTGGACCCGAACGTGGGCAGCACCTGCAACCCGCCCACCGTCATCGACACCCCGACCATGCCGTGGGGCACGGCCCGGTGGGCGTGGTAGGAGGCGGCGCCGTAGTGGCGGCCGTTGGTCACCGACACCGCCCCGATTCCGCACTCCCGGGCTTTGGCGATGGCCAGGTCCATGGCCCGGGGGCCGGTGACGAGGCCCAGGCCGCCGTCGTCGTCGATGGTGGCCACCGCCGCCGCCTCCCGCATCACCCGGGGCTGGGCCGCCGGGTTGATCGTGCCGTCCCGGAACCAGGCCATGTAGGCCGGGAACATGTTCGACACCCCGTGGGAATCGATGCCCCGGATGTCGGCGTACAGCAGGGTGTCGGCCCCCTGGGCGGCGTCGTCGGCCGACAGGCCCATGGCCTCGAAGATGCGCTCCACGGTGAAGCGCATGTCGGCCTGGTCCACCCGTACCGCGATCTCGTCGGGCACGGTGAAGCGCTCTTCGGCCATCGGGCCCTCCCTAGAAGGTTGAGTAGGCGATCTCTTTGGACGTGATGAACTCGAGCAGCACGGGCACGCCGGCCTCGGTCTGGGCGATGCCCCGCTTGAGGGCGTCGACGATGTCGCCCGGATCCTCGATCCGTTCCCCGTAGCCGCCCAGCGCCTTGGCGAAGTCGGCGTAGTGGCCCGAGATGTCGGTGCTGCCGAACTTCTCCTGGGCCACCTGCATGATCGGGATCTCGATGGCCATGGAGAAGTTGTTGAACAGGATCGACAGGATCGGGATGCGCTCGCGCACCGCGGTCTCGAAGTCCATGCCGGTGAAGCCGATGGCGGCGTCGCCCCACACGTTGATGCAGAGCTTGTCGGGGTGGGCCAGCTTGGCCCCCATGGCCAGGCCCAGGCCGTAGCCGAGCTGGGTGGTCTTGCCCCAGCCGATGTAGCTGAGCGGCTCGGTGGAGGTCCAGAACGGCGTCATCTGGTCCCGGGGGCTGCCGGCGTCGTGGGTGACGATCACGTTGGACTTGTCGACCAGGCGGTCGAGCTCGTAGACGACCCGGTAGGGGTTGATCGGCGTGTCGGTGGACGTGAGCTTCGGCTTCCACGTCTTGAGCCAGGCCTTGCGGGTGCTGTCGATCCGGGCCGGTACGTCCTTGGCCCGGGCCTTGGCCGCCCGCTTGGCCCCGGCCGACACCCGCTGGGGCAGGCCTCCGCTCACGGTGTCGATCAGGGCCCGCAGGGTGAGCTGGGCGTCGCCCACCAGGGCGTGCTGCACCGGCACGTCCTTCTGCAGGTCGGCCGGATCGCCGGTGGCGTGGATGATCGTGGCCCCGGCCGGCATCCGCTGGCCGAAGCCGGTGCGGGTGAGGCTGGCCCCGATGGCCAGGATCACGTCGGCCCCGGTGAGGAACTCGTGGACCTGCTTGCCGATCGTGCGCCCGGCCGTGCCCAGCGACAGCGGGTGGTCTTCGGGGAACGCCGACTTGCCGGCCAGGGTGGTGGTGACCGGGATCTGGAGCAGCTCGGCCAGCTCCTTCAGCTCGCCCCAGGCCTTGGCGTAGTGCACGCCCTGGCCGGCGTAGATCACCGGCCGCTCAGCCGCCGCCAGCACCCGGGCCGCCGCCACCACGCCGGCCGGGTCGGGGCCGGAGCGCACGCCGAAGGTGGGGGAGTAGGTGCCGGTGGGGTCGGGGCATTCCTTGGCGAACACGTCGGCCGGGACCTCGATCACCACCGGGCGGCCCCGGCCGTTGCGCAGGGCGGAGAACCCCCGCCGCATCGACTCCACCACGGCCCCGGGGTCGCCCACGTGATCGGTGAGCTTGGCCACGCCGGCCATCTGGCGCCACGAGCTGAAGTTGGGGTCGACGTTCATCACCCGGGTGGGGTAGCCGGCGGGGATCACCATGATCGGCACCGACTCGCCGTAGGCCTGGGCCACGCCGCCGTAGGCGTTCTCCGCCCCCGGGCCGTGCTGCATGCAGAACACGCCGAGGCGGTCGCCGGAGCTGCAGACGGCTCCAGGCGTCGGCCATGTGGAGACCCACCCGCTCCTGGCGCACGATGACCGTACGGATGTCCACCTCGGCCGCCGCCTCGATCAGCGGGTTGACGGGGTAGGCGAACAGGATCTCGACCCCTTCAGCGGCGAGGATGCGAGCGATGGCCTGAGCGACGTTCATGGCCGCGACAGTAGTCACGCCAACAAACGCCCGGCGACCGGATCCGCACCCTACGGGAGAACCGGACCACCGACCGTGGTAGGTGTCGATCAATAACACGGTCGCGAGTCACAAGTTTCCTGGTCAAGAAACACTGGGAAGCTTGCTCAGATCACCCCAATGACCTCGTGTTAGGGTTAGTGGAATGGGACTGCGACTCACCCTCCCGTATTCGCCGGGAGAGCCTGGGCCCGAAGTGGGCGACGCCCTTCCGGCCTCCGCTGGCATGGTGTTGGATGCCGGCATGACCTGGTCAAACACCGGTTCGGGGGAGCTGGTGATCACCTCCGTGGGGCTGGTTGCCTGTGATCTCGAGAGCATGGAGATGGCCGGGGTCGCTTGGCCTTCATTCGACGCCGGTAGCCAACTTTCCGACCTCGGTACATACGCATCGATTGCGATGCATGTCGATGGATGTGGAACATTAACTTTTGGAATTGATCATCGTCTCGCCGCCAACATTTGGGCTATTGCCAGCCAGCTTTCAGAAGCCGGAGAGGGTGTGGAGATCGACGGTGTGGTCACCTCGCCCGGCATCTCGGCCCTGATCGAGCCGGATGCGCCGGCTCCTCCCGCCCCGCCGGCCCCACCGGCGCCGCCCACCCGGGCGCCCTCGCTGGCCGGAGCCCCGGCCGAGTCGTGGTGGCCCGCCCCCACCGGGGCCACCGCGCTGCTCGGCGACGATCCCGCCCCGGAGACCGACACCCGAGCCGTCACCCAAGCCGCCGTCGGCCTCGACTCTCGACCCCGACCTCGACCCCGATGCGGAGGTAGATGGCGATCTCGATCTCGATGTCGATGGCGATCTCGATGTCGACCCCGGCCTCGGGTTCGACAACGAATGGTCGGCGTGGCAGGGCGACGACGACGGCGACTCCGAGGACGACAGCCCGGAACAGGCGGCCGACGCCGCTCTGATGGCGTCCCGGCTCGCCGGCCCCCGGGGCCGGAGTCTGTTCGACGAGGGCGACACCACCGTGCGGGTGCCGCCCAGCCTGATCCAGGTCGCTCCCGACCTACCGCCCCCGCCGGCCCCGGCCACGGCCTCCGTCTCCCCGTCGCTCGACCCCAGCCGGGTCAGGGTCTACACCCCGGTGGTCGAAAGCGAGCCGCCCGCTTCCAACCGCCGCCGGACCTGGTTGCTCGGAGGGAGCGTGGGGGCCGTGGTGCTGGCCCTGGCCGCCGCCGGGATGGCCTTCCTGCCGTCGGGTGGCGACGATGACACGTCGGCCGCCGGCTCTTCCACCTCCACCGCTCAGAGCCTCGGGTCGGCTACGGCCGACGATCAGGCGGCTGCCGCCGGAGCCCCCGACAGCCCGGTGGCGACCGTGGGTACCGGTCGGTGCAGCTCGGCCTATCTGCCGTGCCTGCCGGATCTGGACGGCGACGCGCTCGACTGCGACGATCTGGCGCCCGACCAGAAGCCGGTGCGCCTGCTCGACCGCAACAAGGACCCGTATCAGCTCCAGGGCCCCGACCGGTCGGGCGTGGCCTGTACCGACTAGGCGATCTCCCACTCGGTGGCGGGGTCGCCGAGGTCGAGCCGTGACACCACGGTGAGCCGGATCCCCTCCATGGCTGCCAGACCCTCCCACAGGCCGTTCCACGCTTCGAACACCTCGGGCGGTTGACCGGCGGGGGGAAGGGCGGCCCGGGTGAGGCCGACCGTCGCCGTCCCGCGGCCGGTCGTGGCGTCGCCCGTCACCGCGAACCCACCTCCGTGAGCGGCCAGCAGCCGGGCGAAACGGGCGGCGAAGGGTTGGCTGCCATCCGGGTCGAGACGGGCCATGATCGACTGGTGGTACTGCATGGCTATCTGGCGGGCGGCGGTGCGGCCGACCGCCCCGGCGTCGGCCGGGCCCAGCACGGCCGCCATCTCGGGCAGGATGCTGGCCACGTAGGTCATGGCGTAGTTGCGCTCCACCCGGGCCAGGTGCTCGTCGCTCCAGTCGGGTAGCGGGAGCGGATGGGGCGGATTGGCCGGTCGCTCGCCGGGGCGGAACCGCAGCCGATCCTCGGGGGCCAGCGGCTCCGGTTCCTCGATGTAGTAGCCCTCGAGGCCGGGCTGACCGTCGGTGGTCATCATCGTGCACACGAAGCCGAGCCGGGGGTTGCCCAGCGACACCCCGTTGTGGGCGTGCCAGCCCCGCAGCATGGCCCGGCTCACCTCGGTGGGGATGCCGCACACGGCTGTGCCGTCGAAGATCCACCGGGGCGGGAGGTACCGCACCCACGACTTGGTGTCGGTCTCGGGTATCCACTCCACCCGCACCCCGCCCAGCGCATTCGACAGCACGTGGTACTGGGCGCAGGCCACGGCCGGAGGCAGGTGGTCGATCCCCAGCTTGGTCAGGCCGGGGAGGAACTTCTCCAGGTGCTGGCGCCGGAACGTGCGGAACGCCACCTCGGTGGCCCGCTCGGTGCCCTGGCGCAGGACGAGAGCCAGCATCAGGCCGGTGAGGTAACGGTGGTAGAGGTCGGCGACGGCGGCCCAGCCGTCCACGTCGGGTCGGGTGCTCATGGCCCGCACCGTACCCGACGTGCCGCGACAGCCGAAGCCGACTACGGTGCCGCCCCGGTGAACACACGTGCCCTTCTGCCTCTGCGCCCGCTCGGCCGTTCCGGGATCGACGTGTCGGTCCTGTCGCTGGGGTCGTGGCGCACGTTCGAACGTATCGACCCCGGCACGGCGCTCGACGTGATGGTGGCGGCCCGGGAGGCCGGTGTCTCGTTCCTCGACGACGCCCGCTACGACGACGAGTCGGGTACGGCGCCCCTGCCCACCGGATGGTCCGAGGTGCTGTTCGGCCGCCTGTTCCGGGAGGCGGGGTGGGTGCGGTCCGAGGTGACGGTGGCCAACAAGCTGTGGTGGGAGTTCTGGCCCCAGCAGTCCGCCACCGAAGAGCTCGACGGGTCGCTGGAGCGGATGGGCCTGTCGCACGTGGACCTCATCTACAGCATGCAGCTGCCCGAGGGGCTGGCCGTGCCGGCGGCGGTGGAGCTGATCGCCGAGCTGTTGGCCACGGGCCGGGCCCGGGCCTGGGGGATCGGCAACTGGCAGCCGGAGCATGTGGCCGAGGCGGTGGAGGCGGCCGAGGCCGCCGGAGTGCCCGGGCCCTGCGCCGCCCAGCTGCCCTACAGCCTGGTCCGGCGGGACTGGGTGGAGGACCCGGCGATGGGCGACGCCCTGGCCCTGGGTGGCATCGGCCTCGTGGCGTCGTTCTCCCTGGCCGGCGGCACCCTGTCGGGCAAGTACCTGCGGGGTGAGGCGGGCCGGGCCACCGGCCGCACCGACCCCGCCACCCAGGCCGGCCTCCTGGCGGCGGCCGATCTGGGGGCCCTGGCCCGGGAGTGGGACATCCCGGCGGCCCAGCTGGCGCTGGCCTTCGCCCTCGATCATCCCCGCCTGTCGAGCCTGTTGTTCGGGGCCACCAGCCCGGCGCAGCTGGCGGCCAACCTGGGGGCCCTCGACGTGCACACGAGGCTGGAGCCGGAGCAGTGGATGCGGCTCCGCCAAGTCGGCGCTGGGGTCCCCGAAGGGGACACCTAGTCGAACAGCGACGGGGGCACGGCCGTGGCCCCCTCGATGAGCAGCATGCGCCGCTTGGTCTCGGTGCCCCCGTTGGCCGAGAACCCGACCAGCTGGCCGCCGGCCCCCAGCACGCGATGGCAGGGGATCACGATGGGCAGCGGGTTGGCCCCCAGTGCCCGCCCCACGGCCCGGGCCGCTCCCGGTTCGCCGATGCGGCGGGCCACCTCGCCGTAGGTGAGGGTCTCGCCCGGCGGGATGGCCCGGGTCACGTCGTAGACGCTGCGTTCGAAGGGGCCGATGTCGTCGAGGTCGAGCTCGATGTCGAGCAGTTGGTCCCGCCGTCCTTCGAGCAGGGCGGCCATCGCTCCCATGGCCTGGACCACCCGGGGCGGCGGTTCGGCCGGGGCCGCGCCGGAGAGGCGGGCGGTGATGCGGCGGACCGTGGCCTGGTCGTCGCGTTCGGGGAGCTGGACCGCTCGCAGACGGTCGCCCCGCCAGGCGATTCCGCAGCGGCCGATGGCAGTGTCGAACAGGGCGACGCCCGTGGCGGGCCCCTCGCCCGGGGTGGTGTCGGTCATTGGCGCCCGCCTCCTGCGTCGTTGCCGGGTTTCGGCGGCGAACCCCCGAGATTACTTCACCCGCTCCCGCAGGAGCACCTCCTGGGCGATCGTGGCAACGTGGCTGCCGTCGGCGGCGAAGAGGTTGCCCACCGTCATCCCCCGGGCCCCGGTGAGGCCGTGGCAGTCCCACTCGTAGAGGTGCCATTCGTCGGCCCGGGCCGGACGGTGGAACCACATGGCGTGGTCGAGCGACGCCCCCATGAATCGCTCGGCGTACTGCTCCTGGGGGACCTGGAGGGGGTGGATGCTGCGAGCCGAGGTGAACTGGATCGTGTCGGAGGTGAAGGCGAGCCCGCACAGGTGCTGGAGGGGGTCGTCGGCGAGGGGGTCGACCAGCTTCACCCAGCCCATCGAGCGGCCAGCGCCGGGATAGCTGACGAGCGGCCGGCGCTGCATGATCCAGGGCCAGTCGTTGGGCTGGGGCCGCACGTCGTCGGGCTCCGGAGCGAGGGGCATTCGGGCCGTCTGCACCTCGGCGTCGATCTCGCGCACCTGGAACGAGCACGACAGGTTGAGGATGGCCCCGCCCGACTGGCGGGCCACCACGGCCCGGGTGCAGAAGCTGCGGCCGTTGCGGAGCCGGTCGACCTCGTAGCGCACCGGCTCGTCGAGGGTGCCGCCCTTGATGAAGTAGGCGTGGAGCGAGTGGGGCACGAAGGACCGGTCGACCGTCTGGAGCGCGGCCCATAACGCCTGGGCCACCACTTGGCCCCCGTAGATCCGGCCCCAGTGGTATTCGGCGCTCACCCCCACCCAGGTGTCGGGGCCGTGGCGGACCAGATCGAGGATGCCGGCGAAGTCGGTGGGGGAACCCAGAGCCATGGCCGCAACCTATCGTGGCGGCATGACCAGCATCATCCACGCCAGCCCCCTGCCCCCGGTGGACATACCTGACTGCTCGATCACCGATCTGGTGCTGCGGTGGGCCGAGGAGCTGGCCGGCGAGGTGGCGATCACCGATGGCGGGGCCACGAGTTACACCTTCGGCGAGCTGCGATCCCGCATCCGCCGGCTGGCCGGCGGATTGGCGGCCCGGGGGATCGGACCGGGCTCGGTGGTGGGGATCATGGCCCCCAACCTGCCCGACTACGCCGTGGTGTTCCACGGGGTGGGCACGGCCGGGGCGGCCAACACCACGATCAACCCGACGTATGGGCCGGAGGAGGTGCGGTTCCAGCTCAACGACGCCGGGGCCGGCCTGCTGGTCACCACGCCGATGTTCCTGGAGACGGCCAGGGCCGCGGCCGAGGGCACCGCCGTTACCGAGATCGTCGTCATCGACGAGCTGGAGACGCTGTTCGGCGACGAGATCGACCAGGTGGCGGTGGACTATGCCGACACCGTGGTGGTGCTCCCGTACTCGTCGGGCACCACCGGGCTGCCCAAAGGGGTGATGCTGACCCACCGGAACCTGGTGGCCAACGTGGTGCAGCTGGAGCACGTGCTGCACTACCAGCGGGGCGAGGCGGCGCTGGCCGCCCTGCCGTTCTTCCACATCTACGGGATGCAGGTGCTGATGAACGCCCTGCTGGCCAACGGGGTGCGGGTGGTCACCATGCCCCGCTTCGACCTGCCCGAGGCGCTGGGCCTGGTGCAGCGGGAACGGATCTCCCGGCTCTTCGCCGTGCCTCCGATCGTGCTGGGGCTGGCCAAGGCGCCGATCGTGGGTGACTACGACCTGTCGTCGCTCAAGCAGATCTTCTCCGGTGCGGCGCCGCTGGGGGCCGAGCTGGCGGCCGAGGCGTCGGCCCGGGTGGGGTGCGAGGTGGTACAGGGGTACGGGATGACCGAGCTGAGCCCGGTGAGCCACTGCACCCCGGAGGGCGACTTCCGCCCCGGCACCAGCGGGGTGACCGTGTCGAACACGGAGAGCCGGCTGGTCGACCCGGCGACGGGGGAGGACCTCGGCCTGAACACCCCGGGTGAGTTGTGGGTGCGGGGGCCGCAGGTGATGAAGGGGTACCTGAACAACCCGGCGGCCACGGCGATCACCCTCGATGCCGACGGCTGGCTCCACACCGGTGACGTGGGCGTGATCGACGACCACGGCCACGTGACGATCGTCGACCGGATCAAGGAGCTCATCAAGTACAAGGGGTTCCAGGTGCCGCCGGCCGAGCTGGAGGCCCTGCTGGTGACCCATCCCCAGATCGCCGACGTGGCCGTGATCGGGGTGCCCGACGTGGAGGCGGGCGAGCTGCCCAAGGCGTTCGTGGTGACGGCGCCCGGCCAGAGTGACCCCACCCTGGCCGAGGTGCAGGAGTTCATGGGCCAGCACGTGGCCTCGTACAAGCAGATCCGGTTGCTGGAGGTGGTGCCCGCCATCCCCAAGAGCGCGTCGGGAAAGATCCTGCGGCGGGAGCTGCGCGATCAGAGCTGAGGTCACGGGATCTCGCTCATGGGATCTCGGTTCCGTCGGGGCGGTAGGTGCGCCAACGCCCGGTGTCGGGGTCTCGTTGGGTGGTGTAGTTCTTCTGCTTCCAGCGGTTGTGCCGGCCGCAGAGTGGTATCCCGTTCTCGGGTTCGGTCTTTCCTCCAACCGCGTGCGGGCGGGCGTGGTCGGCTTCGCACACCGAGGTCGGCACCCAGCATCCGGGCCAGATGCACGTCGGGCTCTGGAGCTTCACGGCAAGGCGGTTGAGGCCGGTGAACAACCGCCGGCGGGACCCGACAGCGGTGGGCTGCCCTCCGGTGACCAGTACCACCCGGACGTGGTGGTGGAAGCTGTCGAGCACGGCCGCCACCGGCTCCAGGGGCTTGCCGTCGAGTGTTTCGCACCGATAGGTGGCCGGGTCGTACCACCGGTTGCTGGTGTGGGCCGCAGCGTCGCAGGCGGGGTCGGTGCAGGTGACTCGGTGCACGGTCGACAGGTAGGTGTCGGCATCCCACACCACGACGTGGTCGGTGCCGGGGCCCTTGGCATCCGGGTCGGCCGTGGCAGCCAGGGCGGCCATGCGGACGAAAGCGTCGGCCCACCGTTGGCCCTCGGTGCGTTGCAGGTCGGCGGCGCTGGTGCTGTCGCCGTGCTCGGTCTTGGCCTTGTACCAGTCGACCTGGCGTTCCTGGTCGGCCAGGCGGCGGAGGATCTCGTGGACCTTGGCCCCCGGCAGCGAATCGAGGGAGCCCTTGATCGTCCAGGCCATGGTCTCGGGGTCCTGAGACAGCGAAAGGCTGCGATTCTTGTGGGCCCTGTCGGCTTTGGGTTCGGGGCCGTCCTGATCGGCGAAGGATTCCCAGCGGCGAATCGCTTTTTGGAACACCGGATACTCGCATCCGGTGGCCAGGACCAACAGGTCGGGCTGAAACTCGACCATGGCCTCACGGACCCGGTCGTTGAGATCGTAGATCTTGGCCACCAGGTCGACCTGTTCGGTGCCGACCGTCCCGGCCCGGTAGGCATCAGCCACCAGAGGCAGGTCACGCAACGCTGCCTCCTGGCGTTCCCGGCGCAGCGCTTCGCTGCCGGAGAGGCGGCAGGTGTGGCGGACCATGACCTTGGCCGATGCGTGCCCGTCGACGTGATGCAGCCCGGACCGCTGGACCTGGCCCAACACCGAGACCCGGGCGGCGTCGATCCGGCGGGCCCCGACCTCCAGCCCCTCGATCAGGGCCCTGGTCTCGTGATCCCACAGATCACAGCCGGCCAATGCACCGACCCGATCGAGTGCCGAGGCGAGATCGGCCAGGGCTGCGGCCGGAGTGTCGCCCCCGAACCCACCTCCCAGCTGGTCAGATCCCGCCGAATCCATGAGCCAACCCTACGCAGGGGGTGTGACACTGAACCCCGAATCCAGGCCCCTAGGGCGAATAAATGCGGAAATAGAGGAAACGCGACACAGAACGAGATTCCGTGTCGCATATCGTGCGACCGATGGCCTCCGTGATCAACGTGACTATCCATGCCCGTGATCCCCGCCGGCTGGCGGCGTTCTGGAGCGAGGTGCTCGGCTACCCCATCGTGCAGGACGGCGACAATCTGGTCCGTCTCGCCGGCCCCCGTACAACAGGCGCACCCGACCTGCTCTTCCTCCGGGCCGAGGAGCTGGCGCCGACCGGCGGCCGGTTCCATATCGACCTCGCCGCCTCCGATACCGACGTCGAGGTCGACCGGCTCCTCGCATTGGGGGCGCAGCTCGTCGACGGCGAGGACGAATCGGGTCGGCCCCGACGACGCGACGCCAACGGCATCCCCTGGGTCGTCCTCGCCGATCCCGAGGGCAACGAGCTCTGCCTCGGCCACCGGCCGTGATGTTCCAGGGTGCATCGCGCCGATTACGGGCCGTGGACGACGGCGGACACGGTCACCTGGCTGCTCGGCTGGGCCAACCTGGGCGTCCTGGCGCTGGCCGCCCGGACCCTGTGCCGTCAGCCCGCCCGGGCCTGATCGGCGACCGACTGGCCTAGCCCGCCAGCACCGGCAACAGGGCCTCGGCCACCGCCTTGGGCTTCTCCTCGTGGGAGAACAGTCGGGCCCCCTCGATCACCTCGATCCGCCCGTCGGCGAAGGTGCCGGCCATCTCCCGGGCCCACGCCACCGGGAAGAACGGGTCGTCGGCCCCCCACACCAGCTGCACCGGCACCTTGATCCGCTCGTGCAGCGGGCCGAGGGCGCGTACGTGCTGCTGGTTGAAGGTGTCGAGCACCTGGATCGCCGCGTCCCGCCGCGCCCGGTCGGACCGCAGAGGAGCGAGAAACAACTCGTCGAACTCCCCGTCGAGCAGGCTCTTGTCGGCGAACGCCCCGCCCAGCACGAGGTCGTTGCGCCGCAGCGTCCGCCGGCCCAGGGCCCAGGCGAAGCCGGCTCCGAACGCCGGGAGGTGGCGGGCGGCCAGGAACGCCCTGAACCGCCAGTTCAACCCCTGCGACTGCTCGGTGTCGATGAGGCCCATGGCCCGCAGGCGAGGATCTCCGGCCAGGGCGTGGCGGGCGATCAGCCCCCCGCTGTCGTGGCCCACCGCCGCCACCTGATCCAACCCCAGCAGATCCACGACGGTGCGCACCGCTGCGATGTGCCCGTCGACCGACAGGGGAGCGCCGGGGCTGAACCGGCTGGCGCCGGCGCCCGGCAGATCGATCACATGGCACGTCACATGGTCGGCGAGGAAGGGCAGCAGCCCCCGAAAGGTCGCACCGCTCACCGGCCAGCCGTGGACGAACAGCACGTCGGGCCCGGTGCCCACCCGGCGGTAGGCGAGCTCGCCGGCCGCTCCCACGTCGAGGAACCGATCGGGGGCCTGTCGGAACAGCTCCACAGCGTCAGCCCTGCTCAGTGCCGGCATTAGACTCTCCCTCCGCGATGCTTCGCAGGCTTTCTTGTAGTGGACACTGCGAACTATAATCGCAGCGGTTGCTACAAACAAGGGTGAGATGGGTCACAAGCACACCAAGGAAGAGATCCTGGCCGGCGCCCTGGAGTCGGCGTTCGACGAGGGTCTCAGCCAGCTGACCTTCGGGCGCCTGGCCAAGCGGTTGGGCATCAGCGACCGCATCGTCGTCTACTACTTCCCCACCAAGGACGACCTGATCACCGAGGTCGTCACCTCGCTCGGCCTCCAACTCCAGGCCACCCTGGCCGCCGCCTTTCCCGCCCCCGCCGCCGACCACGTGGCGCTGGCCCGCACCGCCTGGCCGATAGTGGCCCGGGCCGAGGTCGACCCCGTGTTCGCCCTGTTCTTCGAGGCGGCCGGGCTGGCCGTCGCCGGCCGGGAGCCGTACCACACCCTGGTGCCCCAGCTGGTCGAGGCCTGGATCGCCTGGGCCTCGGCCCTCATCGAAGGGACACCGGCGGTGCGCCGGGCCGAGGCCGAGGCCGCCGTGGCGATCATCGACGGACTCCTCATCCTGCGCCTCACCACCGGCCCCGACCAGGCCAACCGGGCTGCCCGCCGCCTCGGCGTCCGCTGAGCCACACGCCAGGTGTTGGCACGGCCGATCCGGCTGGGCCACGCTAGGAGATATCGCGAAAGACGAAACAGGGGGTCGACCCGACATGCCGATCAAGCAGATCATCCCTGGTGTCAGCGTCATCGACACCGACACCCACTGGTCGGAGCCGCCCGACCTGTGGACCTCGCTGGCCCCGGCCAAATACAAGGACCTCGTGCCCCAGATCAAGGAGCACAAGGGCCGCCGCCGCTGGGTGGTCAACGGCGACATCCCGCTGGCCGGAGACTCGGCCGTGAGCGCCATCGCCCCCGACGGCGGCAAGATGCTCGGCCTCAAGTTCCTCAAGCACAACATCGACATGGTCCACCCGGCCAGCTACGACTGCCAGGCCCGGCTCGACCTGATGGACGACATGGGCGTGAGCCACAACATCGTCTATCCCAACGTCGGCGGGTTCGGGAACCAGAACTTCCTCCGCATCGAAGACCGGGCCCTGCGCATCGCCTGCGTGGAGATCTACAACGACTGGATGGCCGATCTGCAGCAGCGCTCCGGCGGCCGGATCCTGCCCATGGCCCTCGTGCCGTGGTGGGACATCGAGGCCTCGGTGGCCGAGATCGACCGGATGCACTCCGCCGGGGCCCGGGGCATCGTGATGTGCTCCAACCCCCACGACTCGGGCATGCCCGACTTCGCCCAGTCCGACTGGCGCCCGTTCTGGGAGGTCTGCGAAGGGCTGGAGATGCCGGTCAACTTCCACATCGGCGCCTCCGAGGGCGACATCGACTGGTCGGGCAAGGTGCCCTACAAGTCGTGGCCGGGTGACGTGAAGATCTCCCTGGGCGGGGCCGCCATCTTCCTCGGCCAGCTCCGCTGGATGGTGAACCTGCTGGTCAGCGACGTGCCGGAGCGGCATCCGAACCTGAAGTTCGTGTCGGTGGAGAGCGGCGTGGGTTGGATCCCGTTCCTGCTCGACGCACTCGACTACCAGTGCGGCGAGACGGCCCCCGAGCACCTGGCCCACCTGTCGCTGAAGCCGTCGGAGTACTTCCAGCGCCAGTTCTTCGGCTGCTTCTGGTTCGAGCACCGCACGCTCAAGAGCTCGGTGGAGATCCTCGGCGCCGACAACATCATGTTCGAGACCGACATCCCCCACCCCACCAGCCTCTACCCCGACGGGGTGGAGCGGGTGCAGAAGGCGATCGCCGATCTCGCCCCCGACGTGCAGCGCAAGATCCTCCAGGGGAACGCGGCCAAGCTGTACAAGATCGAGGTGTAGATTCGGCGCCGCTGGTGGACCGCCTTTCACGGCAACGATCCACGTGTGATGCGCACGCCGCCGGCCTGAGCCAAACTGCGGTATGGCCCACGACGAGCCCACGGCGGGCGTTCCCGAACCCCACCCCCATCAGCCGGTGCGCTACATCGACCGCACCCGGGCCTGGTACGCCACCCTCGGCTACGACCCCTACCGCTGGCCCTGCAACACCGACGTGCCGTTCCAGCCGCTGGCCAAGCCCCTGGCCGAGAGCCGCCTGGCCCTCGTCACCACGGCTGCCCCCTATCGGCCCGAGCTGGGCGATCAGGGCCCGGGCGCCCCCTACAACGGGGCGGCCAAGTTCTTCGAGGTCTACACCCGCCCCACCGAGCCCACCACCGACGACGACCACGACCTGCGGATCTCCCACATCGGCTACGACCGCAAGCACACCCTGGCCGACGATCGCAACACCTGGCTGCCGATCGAACGTCTGCAGGAGGCCCGGGCCGCCGGCCGCATCGGTGCCCTGACCGAGCGCATCTACGCCGTGCCCACCGTGCGCCGCCAGCGGTCCACCACCGAGGACCACGCGCCCCAGATCGCCGCTCTGCTGGCCGAGGACAACGCCGACGTCGCCCTGCTGGTGCCGGTTTGACCGGTGTGCCACCAGACCGTGAGTCTGGTCGCCCGCCACCTCGAGGCCGCCGGCATCCCCACCGTGATCATGGGGGCGGCCAAGGACATCACCGAGACCGTTGGCGTCCCCCGCTTCGTGTTCTCCGACGTGCCCCTCGGTAACCCCGCCGGCCTGCCCCACGATCCCGAGTCCCAGCGCACCGTGCTGGAGCTGGCGCTCCGGGTGCTGGAGACGGCGCCCGGGCCCCGCACCACCGTCCAGTCGCCCCTGGCCTGGCCGGGAGCCGTCGGACCCCACGCCTGGAAGCGGGACTTCATGAACCTGGCGGAGCTGTCACCGGAGCAGATCGCCAAGGCCAAGGCCGACTTCGAGGAGCAGAAGCGGCGGGCCGGCCTCGGCTCGTCGTCGTGATCGGCCGTGTACTTCGAGGACACCCCGAATGTTTCGCCGCAGGCGAAACTTCAGGTCCCCGAAGGGGACACGTAGGCTGGCGCTCCATGAGCGATCGCCCGATCTCCCGATTCCCGGTGCCCACCCTCGACGAGCTGCCCGACGACATCGCCGACATCATCCGCACCGTGTCGGAGAAGTCGGGATTCGTGCCCAACGTGTTCCTGGCCCTGGCCCACCGGCCGGCCGAGTTCCGGGCCTTCTTCGCCTACCACGACGCGCTGATGGACAAATCCGACGGCCTGTCGAAGGCCGAGCGGGAGCTGATCGTGGTGGCCACCAGCGCCCGTAACGACTGCCTCTACTGCGTGGCTGCCCACGGGGCGATCCTGCGCATCCGGTCCAAGCGGCCGCTGCTGGCCGATCAGGTGGCCACCAACCCCCACAAGGCCGACCTGAGCGAGCGGGAGCGCCACATTGTGGCCTTCGCCCTGCGCATGGCCGACGACTCGGCCTCGGTGACCGACGCCGACATCGATGACATGCTGGCCAAGGGCTTCACCGACGACGAAATCTGGGACATCGGCGCCATCACCGCCTTCTTCGCCCTGTCGAACCGGATGGCCAACCTGACGTCGATGCGGCCCAACGACGAGTTCTACACGATGGGTCGGGGCTGATCGCCGCGGGCGGGAGGGGCTGAGCCCCCCGGGCTCAGATCCCGTCGTCGTCCGGTGCCGGGTCGTCGACGTTCTTGCGCCAGGCCTGGAGCTGCGACACGTAGGGGTAGTCGAACTGGTCGCCCAGATCGGCGACGATCTCGCGGGCCTGCTCGGCCACCGCCTCGGCCTTGTCGGGCGTGAGGGCGGCGATGAAGCTGGTGGACAGCACCCGGTCCACCACGCCTTCCACGGTGGTGGGGTACGGGTTGGCGATACGCCACTCGTCCACCGAGCCGAAGCGGGCGTCGGAGTTGATGGCCCGCCGCCAGTGCATGTCCCGGTAGCGGGGGGTGTTGCCGGCGAACCGGTCTACCAGCTCGGTGAGGGCGGCCACCCAGGGCTCGCTCTCGTCCCGCACGTTCCACACGGTGACCAGGTGCCCGCCGGGCTTGAGCACCCGGTGGATCTCGTCGAGCGCCGGGCGGTAGTCGAACCAGTGGAACGACTGGGAGGCCACGATGGTGTTGGCCGTGCCGTCGTCCATGGGGATGGCTTCAGCCGAGCCGATGCGGACCTCCGCCTCGGGCACGGTCTCGGACAGCAGGCTGCGCATGGTGATGACGGGCTCCACGGCGATCACCGGCTGGCCCAGGTCCACCAGCTGACGGGTGAAGATGCCGGTGCCGGCCCCCAGCTCCACCACCACACCGTGGCCGTAACGGTCCACCACCCGGCGGGCCACGCCCGGGTGGTACGTGGGACGGCTCCGGTGGTAGCGGTCGCCTTCGCGTGCATAACCCGTTGCTGCTGCTTCGTGCACCACACCATCATGGTGCCCGGATACAGAGCGCTTCACGCCGCCCCGACCGGATAACAACGTGGATTTCCCCGGCAGAGAACACGCCCGGAACTGGGTATTTGTGCCGACAGGGGAACTTCGCCCAGTGCTCCGAGCCGGGCCAGGAGGCTCCCGGGCACGGACGAGCAGCCTGGTTACGCTCCCTGTCATGCCCCCTCCCGAGTTGGTGATCTTCGACTGCGACGGGGTGCTGGTCGACTCCGAGACGCTGGTGATCGAGATCGAGCGACAGATGCTGGCCGAGTTGGGGGTGGTCATGACGGCGGAGGAGATCAACCGTCGCTTCACCGGCCGTTCCGACGCCGCCATGCACGCCGAGTTGAGCCGCGAGCTGGGCGTCGACCTGAGCGAGGAGTTCTCGGCCCGCCGTACCGAACGGGTGTGGGCCGCCTTCGACTCGTCGCTCCGCCCGGTGCCGGGCATGGCCGCACTCCTGGCCGGGCTGACCCTGCCCCGGTGCGTGGCCTCGTCGAGCGTGCCGGCCCGGATCGAGCGATCGCTCACCGTGACCGGGCTGATCGACCACTTCGGCGGTCGGCTCTACAGCGCCACCATGGTGGCGCGGGGCAAGCCGGCACCCGATCTCTTCCTCTTCGCCGCCGAGCGGTGCGGGGTACCGCCCGACCGGTGCCTGGTGGTGGAGGACTCGCCCTACGGCGTGGCCGGGGCGGTGGCGGCCGGGATGCGGGCCATCGGGTTCACGGCCGCCGGCCACAACCTGCCCGACGCCGCCGAACGGCTGACGGCGGCCGGGGCCGACCTCGTGGTCCGCCAGGCCTCCGACCTGCCCGCCTGCTGGGCCTGAGCCGGGCCGCCGGCTCCCGCTCAGGTGTTCCCGGCAGGGAACCCAAGGAGCCCGTAGGGCTCCCTCAGGCGTCGTCGTCGAGCACGATGCGTCTCGTGTTGCCCGACAGGAGGGGGAGCGGGGCGGCCTGGAGGCGGGCCACGCCGTTGTCGAGCAGGTAGCAGGCCCCGACGATCAGGGCGCTGAGAGGGACGAGCCGCAGGTCGCCCGTCATCTCGGCCACCATGACGACGGCCACCAGGGGGGAGCGGACGCTGGCCGCCAGGCCCACCGCCATCGCCACCAGCATCCCGTCCCACCAGGACCCGGGCAGGTTGAGCCCGATCTCGGCGGCGGCATGGTAGGTGGTGAGGGCGGCCCCGGCGGCCACCGCCAGCGACGGTGACACGATGCCGCCCGGCGCCCCGGCCCCGATGGCGAACGTGGTGGCCACCAGCTTTCCGGCCAGGAGGGCAAGGGCCAGGGTGACGGTGGGGCCGATGGCGGCTTGGCGGATGGCTTCCATGCCGTTGCCGGCGGTGGCCGGTACGAGGGCCACGGTCCCGCCGGCGGCCAGGGCCAGGGCGGCGGGGCCCAGCCAGCGCACCCAGGGTTCGGGAGCGTCGCCGGAGCGGGCTGTGCGGGCCGCCAGATGCTCCCTGAACAGGAAAAAGATGCGGCTGGCAGCGTAGGCGGGAACGAGGGCGACCAGCGCCAGCATCACCGTGGCCCCGCTCAGCGGGTGGTCGCCGGGCGGAAAGATCGTGCCACCCCCGAACAGGAACCGGGTGGCGGCGAACCCGGCCACCGCCCCGCCGGCGGCGTACGCCCTCGCCGTCCGCGAGTGCTCACCGGCGCGGAGGTGCTCGTGGGTGTAGAAGATGGCGGCGAGCGGGGCGTGGTAGGCGGCGCTGAAGGCGGCGGCGATACCGGCGCTGGCCAGGGGGGCCACCGGCCGGCGGCTGAGCCGGGCGACCGACACCCCCAGGCTGCCGCCGGTCTCGATGATCGCCGACTCCCGGCCGATCGACGTGAGGCCCACGCTGGCGGCGAGCGTGCCGGCGGCCCGGGTGAGCGAGCCGGCCAGCGACGGCCCCGGGCCGTCGCCCCGGGCGGCGGCCGCCATCGCCGCCATGCCCAGGCGCTGGCGGTACCGGGCGGCGGCGTGGCGCCCGACGGCGACGGCGACGAACACCGCCACGGCCACCGTGGTCGCCGACTGCCAGCGGGGGAGCGAGGTGGCGGCGGCGATGGGGTCGGCCGAGCCGGCCACCAGACTGACACCCTGCTCGATCAGCCAGCGGAACCCCCGGGCGAAGCCAGCGGCGGCCACGGCCACCGCCACCACCAGGACCACGCTCACCGGGCTGTCGAGCCACGCCGGGGCCGTGGCCTGGCGGGCGCGGCGCAGCACGGGCCGCGTCCGGGCCACTGCTGCGTCATCCCGCCGAACCACCTGCATCCCTCCAGCTTGGCCCGGCACCATCCATATCACAAAGCCACAATGCAACTAGTTTGACATAGGATATACCTATGGATATCCGCCAGGTCGAGTTCGTCGTGGCCATCGTCGACCATGGCGGCTTCACCCGGGCCGCCGCCGCCCTGGGCCTGACCCAGCCGTCGCTGTCGCAGAGCGTGCGCCGCCTGGAGGAGGAGCTGGGGGCGCCGCTCCTGGCCCGGGTGGGTCGCCGGGTGGAGCTGACCGAGGCGGGCGAGGCGTTCCTGGGCCCGGCCCGCCGCCTGCTGCGGGAGGCCCAGCGGGCCCGGGACGTGGTGGCGGCCCACGCCGGGCTGGCCGCCGGCACCCTCGACCTGGTGGCTCTGGCGTCGTTGGCCGTCGATCCGGTGGCCGGGCTCGTGGCCGCCTTCCGGGGCCGCCACCCGGGGGTGACGGTGCGGATGCTCGACCCGTCGAGCCCGGCCCATCTGCTGGAGCTCGTCCGCTCCGGTCGGGCCGAGGTGGGAATCACCGAGGCCGACCGGTCGCTGGCCGGGCTGGCCACGGTCACCCTGTCCCACCAGGTGCTGGTGGCCGTGCTGCCACCCGGTCGCCAGGGCGGCCCGGCGACCGCCTCCGGCCCGATGACCCCGGAGGAGCTGGCCCGGGAGTCGATGGTCGTGACCCCACCCGGAACGTCGCTGCGCACCCTGGTCGACCGGTTCCTGGGGGCAGGGTCGTCAGCGCTGCGGGTGGCGGTCGAGACCGACCAGCGCGACGTGCTCGTGCCGCTGGTCCTGCGGGGGGCCGGCGTGTCCCTGCTGCCCCCGGCGCTGGCGGCGGCGGCCGCCGCCGGAGGGGCGGTGGTCCGGTACCTCGATCCTCCGGTGGCGCGCCGGATCGTGCTCGTCCACCCGCCCGACGGCCTCTCCCCGGCCGCTACCGCCTTCGTGGCCGAGGCCCGGGCCGAGCCGGTGGACGAGTCGGTGGACGAGTCGGGGCCCCGTCCGCCCGACGAGACTGTCACAGGGGCCGGCTAGGGTCGGAGAGCATGACGGTCGTCGGCAACTTCGAGCAGCTCCGCCTCGATGCGGGCCAGGGGCCGGGCCGCTTGTTCGACCCGGCCATCCGCCCTCCGGTGCTCGCCCTGCGGCGGGATCTGGTGCCCGGCGTGGCCTTCCATCCGGCGGTGGCGGCCTGGTTCGAGCACCGCTTCCCGGCCGGGCCCACCCCGCCCCAGGTGGAGGCGTGGCCCCTCATCGCCTCCGGCCGTCACACCCTGGTGGCCGCCCCCACCGGCTCGGGCAAGACGCTGGCCGGCTTCCTCATGGCCATCAACCGGCTCTACCTGGCCCACGCCAAGGGCGTCGACGTGTCGGGCACCCGGGTCGTGTACGTGTCACCCCTCAAGGCCCTGGCGGTGGACATCGCCGAGAACCTGGAGCGGCCCCTGGCCGAGATCGCCGAGACGGCCGCCGCCCTCGGGCTGTCGGCCCCCGCCCTCACGGTGGCCGTGCGCACCGGAGACACCCCCACCAGCGAGCGCCAAGCCATGGTCCGCCGGCCCCGCACCTTTCTCATCACCACCCCGGAGTCGCTGTACCTCCTCGTCACGGCGGCCCGGAGCCGGGAGGTGCTGGCGGCGGTGGAGACCGTGATCGTCGACGAGATCCACGCCGTGGCCCGGGACAAGCGGGGTTCCCACCTGGCGATCACCCTGGAGCGGTTGGCCCATGCCGCCCGCCAGCCGCCGGCCCGGGTCGGCCTGTCGGCCACCCAGCGCCCGATCGACACCGTGGCCCGCCTGCTCGTCGGCACCCGCACCGATGCCGCCGGCAGGGTCGACTGCGCCATCGTCGACGCCGGCCACCAGCGCCACCTCGACCTGGCCATCGAGTTGCCCGACAGCGAGCTGGAGGCGGTGGCGTCGGCCACCCAGATGGCCCAGGTGCTCGACCGGATCGCCGAGCTGGTGAACGGGCACCGCACCACCCTGGTGTTCGTCAACACCCGGAGCCTGGCCGAGCGGTTGGCCCACGAGCTGGGGGAACGCCTCGGCGACGACGTGGTGGCCGCCCACCACGGCAGCCTGAGCCGGGAGCGCCGCCACCGGGTGGAGCGCCGGCTCCGGGCCGGCGAGCTGCGGGCCCTGGTGGCCACGGCGTCGCTCGAGCTGGGGATCGACGTTGGCCCGGTGGAGCTGGTGTGCCAGATCGGCTCGCCCCGCTCGATCGCCACCTTCCTCCAGCGGGTGGGCCGCTCGAACCACACCCGGGCCGGCACCCCCCGGGGCCGCCTCTACCCCCTCACCCGTGACGAGCTGGTGGAGTGCACGGCGCTCGTGTGGGCCGTGCGGGAGGGCCAGCTCGACGTGCTCCGGCCCCCGGTGGCCCCGCTCGACATCCTGGCCCAGCAGATCGTGGCCGAGACCGGGGCCGAGCCGTGGACGGCCGATGGCCTGTACGAGCTGGTCACCCGGGCCTCGCCCTACGCCGGCCTGAGCCGGGCCGAGTTCGACAACGTGGTCACCCTGGTGAGCGAGGGCATCATGACCGGCCGGGGGCGGCGGGCGGCCTGGGTCCACCACGACGCCGTGAACGGCGAGCTGCGGGGCCGGCGGGGGGCCCGCCTCGTGGCCATCACCTCGGGCGGGGCCATCCCCGAGATCTACGACATGCGGGTGGTGGCCGAGCCCGACGAGACGTTCATCGGTACCGTCACCGAAGACTGGGCGCTCGAGTCGGCCGCCGGCGACATCTTCCTCCTCGGCACCCATTCGTGGCGGATCCGCCAGGTCACCGGCGGGGTGGTGCGGGTGACCGACGCCGGCGACGCCCCGCCCACCGTGCCGTTCTGGACGGGTGAGGCGCCGGCCCGCACCGCCGAGCTGTCGGCCCAGGTGTCGGCCCTGCGGGCCCGGGTCGACCGGTACCTCCGGGCCGGCGACCCGGCCGGGGCCACGGCCTGGCTGCAGGAGGCCACCGGCATCGAGGGCCACGCCGCGGCCCTCATCGTCACCTACCTGGCGGCCGGGGTGGCGGTGCTGGGGGCCATGCCCACGGCCCAGCACCTGGTGATGGAGCGCTTCTTCGACGACGCCGACGGCATGCAGCTCGTGATCCACTCGCCGCTGGGCGGCCGCATCAACCGGGCCATGGGCTACGCCCTGCGCAAGCGGTTCTGTGTGGGATTCAACTTCGAGCTGCAGGCCGCCGCCAGCGACGACGCGGTGGTGATCTCACTGGGGCCCCACCACTCGTTTCCCCTCACCGACGTTCGCCACTTCCTCCGCCCCGACACGATCCGGCCCACCCTCACCCAGGCCGTGCTCGACCAGCCGGCGTTCCAGTCCCGCTGGCGGTGGAACCTGAACCGGGCCCTGGTGGTGCTGCGGATGCGCAACGGCCGGCGCAACCCGCCGCCGATCCAGCGGATGGAGAGCGACGACCTGCTGGCCGCCGTTTTCCCCGATGCCGCCGCCTGCCAGGAAAACGTCACCGGCCCCCGCACCATCCCCGACCATCCCCTGATCCGCCAGACCATCCACGACACGCTCACCGAAGGGATGGATGTCGATGGCCTGATCGAGCTGTGGCGGGCCCTGGAGGGGGGCACGGTGACGATGAGCTGCGTCGACACCACCGAGCCCTCGGCGCTGAGCCACGAGATCCTCACCGCCCGGCCCTACGCCTTCCTGGACGACGGCGAGGCCGCCGACCGCCGCACCCGGAACGTGCCCCTGCGGCGCATCCTGCCGCTCGACCCATCGAACCTCGGCGCGCTCGACCCGGCGGCGGTGGCCGAGGTGCGGGCCGAGATGGCCCCCAGCCCCCGCACCGCCGACGAGCTGCACGACCTCCTGCGGGACCTGGTGCTGCTGGCCGCCCACGAGCCGTGGCGCCCCCTGTTCGACGAGCTGGCGGCCCGGGGGCGGGCCGCCGCCGTGCCCTGGGCCGGCGCCGAACGGTGGCATCCGGTGGAGGCGGCCCGAGCCGTTGTCGTGCTCACCGGCGAGGTCACCGGCGGGCCGGCCGTAGCCGGTGACCCCGACGGGGCCGATCTGTTCCCTGAGCAGGTGGCGGCCACCGTGGTGCGGGGGCACCTGGAGCTGCAGTCGCCCGTCACCGAGGCCGAGCTGGCCCGGATCACCGGCCTGCCGCCCACCCTTCTCAAGGTGGCGCTGGCCACGCTGGAGACCGAAGGCTCTGCTATCCAGGGTCGTTTCACTCCCGGTGCCATCCAGGGCCGTTTCACGCCGTCGGCCCGAATCTCGGTGCAGGGCGCCCCGCCGGTGGAGTGGTGCTCCCGCCGGCTGCTGGCCCGGATGCACGGCCGGTCCCGGGGGGCCCGGCGGCGGTCGGTGGAGCCGGTCACCCCCGAGCAGCTCGTCCGCTTCCTCACCCGGTGGCAGCACGTGGCGCCCGGCACCCGGCTGGCCTCGGCCGACGGCCTGGCCCGGCTGGTGGAGCAGCTCCAGGGATGGGAGGCGGCGGTGGCGGCGTGGGAGCCCGACCTGTTGGCCGGCCGGCTCGAACGCTACGACACCCGCTGGATCGACCAGCTGTGCCACGCCGGCGAGCTCCAGTGGCTGCGTCTGTCGCCCCGGGCCGCCCCCGCCGACCCCGATCGCCGGGGCGGGGGCCCGTCGAAGGCCACACCGATCACGATCCTGTACCGCCACGACCTTCCCTGGCTGCTGGCCGCCGGGCGGGGGGAGGCCGAGCCGGCCCGGCCGGCGGTGGGCGCGGTGGCCGAGGTGGCCGAAGCTCTCGGGTGCCACGGGCCCCGGTTCCTCACCGAGCTCACGGTCGACACCGGCCGCCTCGCCCCCGATGTGGAGGCCGCCCTGTGGGACGGCGTGGCCCGGGGCCTGTTCACGGCCGACGGGTTCGAGGCCGTCCGCTCGCTCACCACCGGCGGCCCCGGCCGACGGGAGGAGCGCCAGGCCCGGGCCCTGTCCCGCCTGCGCCGCCAGGGGGTGCGGGCGGCCCACGGCGCCGGCCGCTGGGCCCTGGTGCCGCCGGTGGGCGAGCCCGGGGTGGAGGAGGCGGCCGATCGGCACGACCTGGCCGAGGCCCTGGCCGACCAGCTCCTGGCCCGTTGGGGCGTGCTGTTCTACGACCTGTACGCCCACGAGAACCTGGCCGTCCCCTGGCGAGAGCTGCAGTGGGCCCTGCGCCGCCTGGAAGACCGGGGCCTGGTGCGGGGCGGCCGGTTCGTGAAGGGTTTCAGCGGTGAGCAGTTCGCCCTGCCCGAGGCGGTGGAGGCACTCAATCAGGTTCGCCGTCACCAACCCAACGGCCAGACCGTCACCGTTTGCGGCTGCGATCCCCTCAACCTGACCGGCGGCATCCTTCCCGGCCCCCGCGTGCCCTCCCGGCGAACAGAGCACGTCGTGCTCCCGGTGTGAGCCGTGCCCAGGGCCTCCCGATAAATCGGCGGCGGCCCCAACGAACTGTTCCGTACACTCGCACGATGATCGAGGTACGGGGGATCGAGCGTCACGAGGTACCCGCCTTCCGGGCCGCGGTGTCGTTCGGATTCGGGTCCGACGTGCTGCCCGACTCGGAGCTCACCCCGCAGGCGGTGGAGGGCTTCGTCGACACCGCTCCCGTGGCCACCATGCTCGTCGCCGTCGACGGTGGGCGGTTCGTGGCCACGTTCGCCTCCCGGGACTTCGATCTGGCTCTGCCCGGCGGGGCGTCGGTGCCGATGGCCGGCGCCACCATGGTGACGGTGCAGCCCACCCACCGCCGTCGGGGCCTCCTCACCGAGCTGATGAAGCGCCATCTCGCTCTGGCGGCGGAGCGGGGGCAGATCCTCGCCGGGCTGCGGGCGTCGGAGGAAACGATCTACGGCCGGTTCGGCTACGGCAGCGCCGCCCCCTGCTACGCGCTGCGCCTGCCCGCCGAGACCGTGGCCGTGCCACCCCCGGCGGATGCGCCCGGTGGGCAACAGCCGAGCCTGCGGCTGGTGGGAGCCGACGAGGCGGCAACGCTGTTGCCACCGGCCTACGACCGGCACTGGCGCTGCGTCCCCGGCCTGCTGAGCCGATCCCCGGCGTGGTGGCGGGAGCGCCTCTTCCGGGACCCGGAGCACCGGCGGCGGGGAGCCACGGCCCGGCGTCACGTGGTGGCCGAGCGGGACGGCGCCGTGACCGGATGGGCCAGCTACCGCCAGCGCGACATCTGGACGACGGGCCGGCCCGACGGCAGCGTGGAGGTGGAGGATTTCCACGCCCTCGACGACCAGTCCCGCCGGGCCCTGTGGCACTACCTGTCCCACGTTGACCTGTACCCCAACCTGGCGTGGGACCAGTGCCCGCTCGACGATCCGATCTTCCTCGAGGTCGACCGCCCCCGCCGGCTCGTTATCTGCCCGCATGACACCCTCTGGCTCCGCCTGCTCGATCCGGTCCGGGCGTTCGAGGCGCGACGCTACGAACGCGACGGTGCCGTCACCCTGGCGGTCACCGACCCGGTGGGCATGGCCGCCGGTACCTGGCGCCTGCTGGTGGCGGGGGGCGAGGGCCGGTGCCGGCCGACGGCCGAGCCGGCTGAGGTCACCCTCGACAGCCGGGCCGCCGGTGCCGCCTACCTGGGCGGGGTGCCGCTTCTCACCCTCGCCCGGGCCGGATGGGCCGAAGGGACAGCCGACGCCGTGGCCCGCCTCGACGGCATGTTCCGCACGGCCCGGGCCCCCTGGAGCCCCGAGTACTTCTGATCGGGGCCGTTCCAGTTCGGATGCGCCGACCGTCGTGACCGGCACCTAGCCTGGGCCCCGATGTCGGACGAGCGGCCCACCCGCCTCACCCAGTTCAGCCACGGCGCCGGTTGAGGCTGCAAGCTCGCCCCGGGCGAGCTGGCGCAGGTGCTGCGCCGCCTCGACAATCCGATGCCTCCGGAGCTGTTGGTCGGTTCGGCCAGCGGCGACGACGCCGCGGTCTGGCGCCTGGACGACCACCGGGCGCTCGTGTCGACGGCCGACTTCATCACCCCGGTGGTCGACGACGCCCGGGTCTGGGGCCGGGTGGCGGCCACCAACGCCGTGTCCGACGTCTACGCCATGGGGGGCCGGCCCCTGTTCGCCCTCAACCTCGTGGGCTGGAACGTCGAGGCGCTGCCCATCAGCCTCCTCGGTGACGTGTTGGCCGGCGGGCAGGATGTGGCCGCCGCCGCCGGGTTCGTGATCGCCGGGGGCCACACCATCGACGATCCCGAGCCCAAGTACGGCATGGCCGTGACGGGCGAGGTGGACCCGAACCGGATCCTGACCAACACCGGTCTCCGGGCCGGCCAGGCCGTCATCCTCACCAAGCCGCTCGGCGTGGGGGTGGTCACCACCGCCATCAAGGCCGACCGGGCCGATGCCGCCACGGTGCAGGCGGCCGTGACCGAGATGACCCGGCTCAACGACGTCGCCGCCCGGGTGGCGCTGGCGGCCGGCGCCACCGGCTGCACCGATGTCACCGGGTTCGGCCTCCTGGGCCACCTGGGCCGGATGACCGTCGAGTCGGGGGTGACGGTGACGGTGGACGTCGACGCCGTGCCCTTCCTCCCCGGGGCCGTGGACCTGGCCCGCCAGGGGATCATGCCCGGCGGTAGCCGGCGGAACCTGGCGGCCCACCTCGACCTGCTCGATGCCGGAGGCCACGACGAGACCGTGCAGCTCCTGATGGCCGACGCCCAGACCTCCGGTGGGCTCGTGTTCGGGATCGACCCGGCCCATGTCGACGAGGCCCTGCGCCAGTTGGCGGAGGCCGGGCACACGGCGGCCCGGATCGGCACGGCCGCCGCCGGCCCGGGCGGCATCATCCTGCGCTGAGCCGCACCGGCGACGGCGAGCGCCCTCAGCCGGTCGACGGCGTGCGTTGGTGGCGGATGAGGGCGGTGATGGCCTGGTCGGCCGTCAGCCGCAGCTGGGCCAGTGTCACCGGTGTCGGCATCCGCCCCTCCCGGGCCTCCCGCTCGATCGCCGCCGCCTGCGCCGACAGGGTCAGCGCCCCCACCGTGGCGCTGCTCGACACCAACGGATGGGCCGCCTCCACCACCCGCTCCAGGCTGGACTGGTCGTAGGCGGTCTGGACGTCGCCCACCAGCCCCGGGGTATCGGCCACCCACACGGCGATGATGTCGTCGAGCGCGGATGGGTCATGGGCCACCAGGTCGGCCAGCGTGGCCAACGCCGCTTCGTCGATCACGCTGGGCAGGGGCGGCGACGGCGGGGTGTTGCGCAGCACCTCGGCCAGGATCTCGATCCGCACCGGCTTGGGGACGAAGCCGGCCATGCCCACGTTGAGGCAGCTGGAGCGGACCACGGCGATGGTGTCGGCCGTCATGGCCACGATCCGGGGGGCGTGGCGGGGGAGCAGGCGGCGGATGCGCCGGGCCGCCTCGATCCCGTCGATGCCGGGCATCTTGAGATCCATGAGCACGAGGTCGTAGCCCGAGCCGAGGGTGGCGGCGGCCACCGCCTCCAGCCCGTCGGCCGCCACGTCGGCGGTGTAGCCGAGCCGTTCCAGGAGGGACAGCGCCACCTTCTGATTGACCCGGTTGTCCTCCGCCACCAGCACCCGGAGGGGATGGACCTCGCCCAGCAGCCTTTCCCCGGCCGACCCCCCGGCCGACTCCCCGGCGGTGGGACCGGCGATGGGCTCGGCCGGCGCCAGGCCCAGCGCCGTCCGTAGGGCGGCGAGCAGGGCGGCCGGCTTGAGCGGGCGGGCCATGAGGCTCGTCGGCCCTCCCGGCGGCTGGGCGCCCGGGGGCAGGCCCACCGGGCAGAGGGGGAGCACGGGGGCCCCGAGGGTGTCGGCCAGTCGGTCCCAGCCGGCCGCCCCCTCCACGATCGTGCGCAGGCGGCTGTCGACCAGGGCCACGTCGGGATGGAGGTCGATGCCCCCCACCGCCGCCAGCGAGTCGCCGGTGTGCACCGTCATCCCCCAGCTCTCCAGGATGTGCACCACCGCCGAGCGATGGGCCGGGCCCAGGCCCACCAGGAGGGCAACCCGGCCCGCCAGCCCGGATCCGGCCGTGCCGTCGGCTCCTTCGCTGAGGCCGGCATCGGTATCGGTATCAGCATCGGCCGGATCGTCGTCGGCCGGATCGTGGTCGGCCGCCGGCAGAGGCACGATCACCTCGAACGTGGTACCCCGCCCCGGCTCGCTGGTGGCTCCGATCGTGCCGGCCATCAGCTCCACCAGCTGGCGGGAGATGGCCAGCCCGAGCCCGCTGCCTCCCACGCCCTGCCCGGGCGCCGCCGCCAGCTGGGTGAACGGCTCGAACAACCACTCGATGCGGTCGGGCGGGATGCCGACGCCGGTGTCGGTCACCGCGATCCGGAGCCGGCCGGGTCCGGCGGCCGCCACCTGCACCGTCACCTCGCCCTGCTCGGTGAACTTCACGGCATTGCTGACCAGGTTGATCAGCACCTGGCGGAGCCGGGTGGCGTCACCCTGGTAGCGGGCGGGCAGGTCGGCGTCCATGTCGTACGACAGCTCCAACGGCTTGGTCCCCACGGTGGCCGCCGCCAGGTCGAGGGCGTCCTCAACACAGGCCCGGAGGTCGAATGGGGCGACCTGGAGCTCCAGGCGGGCGGCCTCGATCTTGGTGAAGTCGAGGATGTGGTTGATGACGGCCACCTGGGCCTCGCCGCTGACGCGGATGGTCTCCACGTAGCCCCGTTGCCGGGGTGTCAGCTCGGTCGCCTCCAGCAGGCCGGTCATGCCGATCACGCCGTTCATCGGGGTCCGCAGCTCGTGGCTCATGTTGGCCAGGAACTGGCTGCGGGCACGGCTGGTGGCGTCGGCCGTCTCGGCCGCCCGCCGCAGCTCGTCGAACATGAGGTCGCGCTCCAGCGCGTTGGCGATCTGACCGGCCACCGTCTCGGCCAGCACCCCCTGGCTCGCTCCCAGGGCGCCGCCCAGGGCCACCAGGCCCAGAGCTCCGGCCGCCCGGTCCCGCACGATGATGGGCACGGCGAGGTGGCCGGCCTGCCACGTCCCGTCGGTCTCGGTGCTGCCCTCCCAGATCGGCCGGCGTTCAGCCACCGCCCGGCGCAGGGTGTCCCAGGTGGCGGTGGCCTCGGGGGAGGCGGCCCGACGGCCGTCGGTGGGTGCCGTGTTGTCCTCCCGGCGACGGCCCTGACCCCCGCCCGAAGGGACGACCGGACCCAGCTCGCCGTCGTCGCCCACCACCCCGAGCAGGCAGCGGTCCACGCCCCGCAGGCCGCCCAGCTCCCGGGCGGCCCGGGCCAGGCGCTGGTCGATCGGGGTGACGTCGTCGAGGAGGCGGAACACCCGGTTGATGGTCTCGATGTCCCGTACCCGCTGGGCCGCCAGCTCGTGGGCCAGCGCACTGGCCCGCTCGGCGCTGGTGGCGGCGGCCAGACGGCGGATGCCGAGGATCGACACGGCCAGGAACCGGCCGGCGTGCTCCAGGAGGCGGATGTCGTCGCGTGAGAAGGCGTCGGTCTCGGTGCGGGCCGCGTTCAGGGTGCCGATGATGTCCCCACCGGTGAGCAGCGGCACCACCAGGACCGAGCCGTAGCCGCGGCCGGCCAGCATCAGGACGTCGGGCCAGAGCGATTCGGCCGCCACCGGTTCGTAGAAGGGGCGGCCCGTACGGATGACCTCCTCCAGAGCCGAGCCGTCGACCTCGAGGAGGTCCCCGACCCGCTCCACTCCCGAACCCCGCAGACCCCACACGCGCAGCTGCCCGTCGTCGGATACCAGCCCGATGGAAGCCCGGCCCACCGGCATCACGTCGTCGAGGTGCGCCCTGGCCAGCTCGAACAGGCGGTCCTCGTCTTCCAGCCCGGTGAGGGCGGTCGACATGCGGACCAGAGCCTCCATTCCCAGGGCGAACCGCTCGGGATCGTCGATCGGGGTCGGGGCGGGCGGTTCCGACAGGCTCACGGACCTCAGGTCGGCCCAGCGGGGCCGATCTTGACCATGAGGCGTCATAACCTTGCCGCCATGTCCCAATCCATCGAGACCCCGGCCCGTATGGCCATCGTGGAACGGGTGGCCGCCCTCGGGCCCACCTTCGCCGCCCGGGCCACCGAGCTCGACCGGTCGGCCACGTTCCCCCACGCCAACTGGGCCGACCTGAAGGCGGCCGGTCTTCTCGGCATCTGCATCCCCGAGGCCGACGGCGGGCTGGGGGGCGACTTCGTGGGCTACGCCCTGGCCTCGGCCGAGCTGGCCCGGTGGTGCGCCAGCACGGCCCTCACCTTCAACATGCACGTGGCCACCACCCTGTTGGTGGGCCAGATCGCCGACGACCTCGACCTCACCCCGGCTGAGCGGGACCTCCTGCACCGGCGCCGTACCGAGCTGCGCCGGGGGATCGTGGAGCGCCAGTTGATCCACAGCCAGCCGTTCTCCGAGGGCCTCGACCCCGGCGCCACGTCGGGGTTCGCCACCACCGCGGTGCCCACCGAGGGGGGCTACCGGGTGACGGGCCGCAAGATCTTCGCCTCCCTCAGCGGCGGCGCCGACATGCACAACGTCGTGTGCGTCGTTCCCGGCGACGACCGGATCCGGTTCCTGGGCGTGCCCGCCGGCAGCCCCGGCATCACCATCGAGGGCGAGTGGGACCCCCTCGGCATGCGGGGTACCGACTCGCGGACCCTCCTGCTCGACGACGTGTTCGTGCCGGAGGACAACGAGTGGGCGCCGCCCGGCCTGTTCGACCAGGCGGCGCGGCGCTGGCCCTACTTCTACATGACGCTGTCGTTCTCGTTCGTGGGCCTCATGCGGGGCATCCTCGACCACACCGCCGCCTACCTGCGGGGGGAGGGTTCGCCCAACACCCGGCGGGACCATCCGGTGAAGCAGCAGGGGTGGGCCCAGATGAACCTGGTCCACGACCGGGCCCGGGCGCTGCTGTACCAGGTGCTGGGGGAGTGCGGGGCGGACCCCGACGCCGAGCGGCTGCGGCGGGCCTGGTCGTCGATGATCACCACCATGGAGGGGGCCCCCGAGGTGGCAGCGCTGGCTCTGCGGGTGTGCGGCGGCCGGTCGCTGCTGCGCCCGTCGTATCTGGAGCAGGCCTACCGTGACGCCCGGTGCGGGGCCACGATGCTGCCCTGGAGCGCCGAAATCTGCCTCGAGCGGCTGGGTCGTTGGAGTTTGTATCAATAGCGGCTTCCAGCTGCCGATGGCCTGAACGGTTCCGAATACCTATCCCTGTCGTCGTCCTCCGGCCGAAACCCTGAGGGAAGGACGCGGGATCCGACGCCTGTGTCCGATGGGGTACCAACCGGTATCGAGGTGCGAGGGACCACGCGTGGAAGACATCGACGAACTCCTTCAAGAATTCCTGGTGGAGAGCCACGAGCTGCTCGACACGCTCGATGAGTCGTTTGTGCTGCTGGAAGAGAACCCGACCGACTCCGTCGTGCTCGGCTCGATCTTCCGGGTCATGCATACGATCAAGGGCACATGCGGCTTCCTGGGCTTCAACCACCTGGAAGGGCTGGCCCACAAGGCCGAGAACCTGCTCAGCCTGCTGCGCGACGGGAGCCTCAGCCTCAGCACGGCCATGACCGACGCCCTGCTGGCCACGGTCGACCGCATCCGCCGCTTCCTCGACGTCATCGAGGCGACCCAGCACGACGAGGGGGTGGAGACGGCCGACCTCGACGCCCGCCTGGTGGCGCTGGCCGAGGGCCGCCCCGAGGCCCAGGCCGAGGCCGAAGGCCATGCCGAGCCCGAAGGGGCGGACCATCCGCCCCTGCCCGCCATCGAGTCGGCCGACGCCGGCCGGGTGGGCGATCTCCTGGTGGAAGCGGGCGACACCAGCCGCACGGCCGTGGAGATCGCGGCGGCCGAGCAGCAGTTCGGCGACCAGCGCCCGATCGGCGAGATCCTGGTGGGCCAGGGCGACGTGGGTGAGGCCGAGCTGGCCGCCGCCCTCGATCAGCAGGGCAGTGCCGACCTGCAGGGCAGTGGCGATCAGCAGGGCAACGGCCGGAACGCCGCCGACTCCACGATCCGGGTCGACGTGGACCTCCTGGACGACCTCATGACCCTGGTGGGCGAGCTGGTGCTGGCTCGCAACGAGGTCATGCAGCTGGTGGGGGTGAACCCCGACGGCGCCTTCGCCGTGTCGGCCCAGCGGCTCAACCTGATCACCTCCGAGTTGCAGGAGCGGGTCATGAAGACCCGCATGCAGCCCATCGGCACCGTGTGGGGCAAGCTGCCCCGGGTGGTGCGGGATCTGGCCCACCAGCTGGGCAAGCAGGTCCGCCTGGAGATGGAGGGCAAGGATACCGAGCTCGACAAGAGCCTCATCGAGGCCATCAAGGATCCCCTCACCCACATCGTGCGCAACACGGTGGATCACGGCATCGAGACGCCCGACAAGCGGCGGGCGGCGGGCAAGCCGACCGAGGGCGTGCTCCGCCTCACCGCCGGCCACGAAGGCGGCCAGGTGAACATCGAGATCCGCGACGACGGCGCCGGCATCGACCTGGACCGGGTGCGGGCCAAGGCGGTGGAGCTGGGTCTGGTGACGTTGGAGTTCGCCAACGTCATGTCCGACGCCGAAGCGGTGCAGCTCATCTTCATGCCCGGCTTCTCCACGGCCAAGGAGATCACCAACGTGTCGGGCCGGGGTGTCGGCATGGACGTGGTGAAGACGAACATCGAGAAGATCGGCGGCTCGGTGGAGGTCCGCACCTCGGCCGGCCAGGGCACCACGTTCAAGATCAAGATCCCCCTGACGCTGGCCATCATCCCCGCCCTCATCGTGGGCTGCGGGGGCCGGCGCTACGCCATCCCCCAGATCAACCTGGTGGAGCTGGTCAAGGTCGACCACGACGAGCGGGGCCGGGGCATCGAGTATCTCCACGGCGCCCCCGTGTTCCGCCTCCGGGACCGGCTGCTGCCGGTGGTCGACCTGCGGGGCCGCCTGGGCGGCCAGGAGCCCGAGGGCACCGACTGCGACATGGTGGTGCTGTCGGCCGAGGACCACCGCTTCGGGGTGCTGGTGGACGACATCTACGAGACCCAGGAGATCGTGGTGAAGCCGTTGGGCCAGGTGGTGGCCGACGCCCCGATGTTCTCCGGCGCCACGATCCTGGGCGACGGCCGGGTCGCCCTCATCGTCGACGTGATGGGCCTGGCCCAGGAGACCCGCATCCTGTCGGGCGGGTCGGACGCCACCTCGCTGCGGGAGGGGGCGGCCGCCGCCTCCCTGAGCGAGGTCGACGCCATGAAGTCCCTCCTGCTCCTGTCGGTCGGACAGGGCCGCCGGGTGGCGATGGCGCTGTCCGACGTGGCCCGGTTGGAGGAGTTCTCGTCCAGCCAGCTGGAGATGTCGGCCTACCGCCCGGTCGTCCAGTACCGGGGCGAGATCATGCCGCTCATCGACCTGGCCCAGGATCTGGGCTACGGCCGGGCCATGGCCGGCGACGACGGCGGCCCGGTGAACGTAGTGGTCTACCACCACCATGGCCGCGACGTCGGCCTCCTGATCGACGAGGTGCTCGACATCGTGGACGAGCAGGTCGGGACCACCGGCAACGGCGGCACCGTGGTGGTGTCGGGCCGGGTGACCGAGCTGTTCGACCCCGGCGCCCTACCCAGCCTCGCCGCCCTCGACCGTGAGCTCCAACTGCAGGAGGCACAATGATCCCGGCCGTCCACAGCCGAGCCAGTGAGCGTCAGCTCTGCACCGCCCGGGTGGGTGATCTGCTGCTGGGGCTCGACGTGCTCAGCATCCAGGAGGTCCAGTCGTCCAACGACGTGACCGTCATCCCCCAGAGCGCCCCCGCCATCAGCGGTCTCATCAACCTGCGGGGCCAGATCGCCACCGCCATCGACCTGCGGGTGGTGTTCGGGGTCGAGCCCCGACCCGACAGCGATCTCATCCAGATCGTGGTCCGGCACCGGGGTGAGCCGGTGAGCCTCCTGGTCGACGAGATCGGCGAGGTGATGACGTTGAGCGACGAGATCTTCGAGACCCCGCCCGAGACGGTCGATTCCCTCACCCGGGAGCTGGTGACCGGCGCCTACAAGCTGGAGACCGAGCTGCTCCTCACGCTCGACGTGGACAGGGTGATCGCCACCAGCAGCCCGGGTGCGGTGAGCGGGCAATGAGCTCCGACTTCGACCTGAGCGTGGCCGTGTTCGAGCCCGACGACGGCGGCACGACCCTGTGGGACGACGACGACACGTGGAGCTCGGCCTACTCGCCGGCCGCGTCCCACACCGCGGCGCCGGCCCCGGCTCCCGTCACCGGCGGCCCGGCCCCCGCCTCCAACCCGCCGGCGTACCCCGACCCGGGAGGCCTGTCGGCGGGGCGGGCCACGATCGGCACCCGGCTGCTCATCCTGGCCGCCGTGCTGGCGGTGCCGCTGGCCGGCGTGACGGCGGTGGGTATGCGCACCGCCTGGGCGATGGCCCACGAGAGCCACAACGTGTCGGAGCACGCGGTGCCGGCCACCCTGTTGGCCCATGAGTTCGAGAACGCCGCCACCGACGCCCAGCTCTACGCCTCCAAGGCCATGTTCCTGGAACCGGGGCCCGACCACGACGCGGCGGTGGCCCAGCACGAGGCGGCGGTGGCCCAGGCCGAGCAGTACCTGGAGCAGCTCCGCGCCGGCATCGCCGAGCTCGACGGGGACGCGAGCCGGGTCGACGCCCTGAGCGCCGACCTGGCGACCTGGCACGATTCGGTCGACGCCGCGATGGAGGGCTTCGCCGAGTACGAGAGCCTGGCCGGTCAGGCCCTCGACATGGCCTACGGCCAGATCCAGTCGAGCACCGACATCACCGACAGGGGGCTGCTGGTCTCGGCCATCGGTACCCGGGCCCACGCCGCCGACCAGGTTCGTGCGGCGTCGGAGAGCTTCGCCGCCATGCGGGCCACGCTGCGGTCGTTGACCGAGGACACCTACCAGGTCCACATGGTCGACTCCCTGAACCACCTCAACTCCGAGGCCAACGGCGCCACCCGTCTGCTGCTGCTCACCCTCGGGGCGGGGGTGGCCCTGGCCGTCTCGGCCGGCCTGTACGTGGCCCGCTCGATCCGGCGGGCCGTGTCGCACAACACCTCGGCGCTGGAGCACGCCTCGGCCGAGGTGGAGCAGGCCGCCACCGAGCTGGGCGAGATGACTTCGAACACGGCCCGGCAGGTCAGTGACGTGTCGAGCCTGGCCGCCACCGTGGCCTCTGACATCTCGGCCGTGGGCCAGGCCATCGACGGCCTGTCGGCCTCGATCGACGAGATCTCCCACAAGGCCGAGCGGGCCTCCGTGGTGGCCAGTGACGCCGCCTGGCGGGCCAAGGACACCAACGCCACGGTGGCCAAGCTGGGCGCCTCGTCGGAGCAGATCGGGGAGGTGATCGAGGTGATCACCTCGATCGCCAAGCAGACCAACCTGCTGGCGCTCAACGCCACCATCGAGGCGGCCCGGGCCGGCGAGTCGGGCAAGGGCTTCGCCGTGGTGGCCAACGAGGTGAAGGAGCTGGCCAAGCAGACGTCGTCGGCCACCGAGCAGATCGCCGGGCAGATCGCCACCATTCAGGAGGACACGTCCCGCTCGGTGGAGGCCATCGAGGCCATCACCGCCGTGATCGACGAGATCGCCGAGATCCAGGTGTCGATCGCCAGCGCGGTGGACCAGCAGACCTCGGCCACCTCCGAGATCGCCCGGAGCGTGAACAGCGCCGCCGACTCGGCCCGGACGATCGCCGGCACGGTGGACGTGGTGGTGGACGCGGCCGTGGGCGCCGACCGGGAGATCGATTCCACGCTGAGCGCAGCCCGGATGGTCCAGTCGATCGCCGTGGAGTTGCGCGGCCTGGTCGGGCACTGAGAGCAGGGAGCCCGCATGACTGAGGGACAGCGTTCGCCCCGGGTGCTCGTGGTCGACGATTCGCGGGCCATGCGGATGACGCTCGCCCGCCTGCTGGGCGGGCTGGGGATGGAGGTCACCGAGGCCGGCAACGGGATGCAGGCCCTCGAGGCGCTGGCCACCGGCGGCCCCTACGAGATCGCCTTCATCGACTGGTACATGCCCAAGCTCAACGGTCTCGACCTGGTTCGCCGGGTCCGGGCCGAGCCGGCCTACGACGACGTCCGGCTCGTGATGGTCACCAGTGAGTGCGAGGTCCCGCTCATCGTCTCGGCCCTCGACGCCGGGGCCGACGAGTACGTCACCAAGCCCTTCGACCGCCGGGCGTTCGAATCGAAGCTGGCCGCCATCGGCATCGTCCGGCAGCACGCGCCGCCAGCGAGCGGGCAGCAGGCATGATCGCGCTCGCCCCCGACGAGGTGCAGTGGCTCCAGAGCCTGCTCGACACCACCACCGCCATCCAGCTCGACGCCGCCCGCAGCGGGCGGGTGGGCATGCGCCTGGCCCCCGTGGCCCAGCGGGCCGGGGTCGGATCGGTGTCCGAGCTGATCGCTCTGGCCCGGCGGGAGCGCCGGGGCCCGTTGATCGACGAGATCATCGACGCCATCGCCACCCATGAGACGTCGTGGTTCCGCGACAGCGATCCGTGGAAGGTGCTGGCCCGGGTCGTGGTGCCCGACGTGGTCGGCCGCCGCGGGCCGAGCCGCCCGGTGCGGATCTGGTCGGCGGCCTGCTCCAGCGGGCAGGAGCCCTACTCGATCGCCCTGGCCCTGACCGAGAGCCTGGGCCCCCTGCGGGGTCGGGTGCTCATCACCGCCTCCGACTTCTCGGGCTCGATGGTGGACAAGGCCTCGCAGGGCCGCTTCACCCAGCTCGAGATGAACCGGGGCATGCCGGCCCGCCTCCTGGTGAAGTACTTCCAGCGCGACGGCGCCTACTGGCGGGTGAACGACGACATCCGCTCGCTCGTCTCCTTCGAGCAGCGGAACCTGGTGCGCCCGTTCGACGGCATGCCCACGTTCGACGTGGTGTGCCTGCGCAACGTGCTCATCTACTTCGACCTGGCGGTGCGGACCCGGATCCTGAACGAGATGCGGCGGGTGGTGGCCGACGACGGCTGGCTGCTCCTCGGCAGCTCCGAGACCCTGCTCGGCCTCACGGTCGGCTGGGACTACACCATGATCGACGGCACGGTGCTCTACCGGCCCCAGACAGCAGGGGAGCGCCGGTCATGACGTCAGCGTTCGTGCCCACCGGCGGGCTGGCCATCACTTCCGACGATCTGCTGGTGGTCCTGGCCGACCTGTGGGAGGCCACGTTCGGCTGCTCGGTCACCGGGACCGACGAGCGGCTCGACCCCGCCACCGGATGGTGGGCGGCGGTGGACCTCCTCGGCGACGACGGCGTGGTGGCCGAGGTGGTCATGGCGGTGGAGGAGTCGGCCCTGGCCGCCGTGGCCCGCATCACCTTCGGAGTCGATCAGCCCGAGCCCGACCACATGACCGACGTGGCGACCGAGGCCGCCAACATCATGGGAGGCAATGTGAAGGGGATCCTCTCGATGCGGACCCGCCTGTCGGGGCCCCGCTCCGGCCGGGGCGCCCCGCCCCTCGGCCGCCGACCCCGTACCTCCGTCTACGCCATCGACGATCGGGGCCGCCGGATGGAGGCCCATGTGGTCGAAACCGGCGCCGACGTCGACATCGACTCCAGCAGAAACGAGGAATGACCGTGCCCGGTTCGTTGCTCTCCCGGATCAGCCTGCGGCTGTTCCTCGTGATCACCGCCGTCACCGTGGTGGCGGCGGTGGCCAGCTCCGCCGCCGTGACGGTGATGGCCATGTCCGACGTCACCGACGCATCCCACCGACTCGTCCAGCTCCAGAGGGCGGCGACCATCGCCCGGGAGACCGAGCGGGCCATCGAGAGCCAGCGCGCCCTCCAGGCCGAGTACGCGGTGGATCGTGACCCGGCCACGCTCGAATCGTTCCTGACCACGGCCCAGTCGGCTCAGGACATCGTGGGCCAGCTGACGGTGGCGAACCAGGTCCTCCCCGACATGGCCGCTCAGGCCGAGACGGTCCAGGCGCTCGACGCCGAGCACGACCGGATCGTCACCGAGGAGATGGTCCCCGCCCTCCAGGCGGGCGACACGGCGGCCGTCGAGGATGCCCTGGGCCGGGCCCGGGACAAGCTGGAGGAGGCGGTGACGGCGACGGGGCAGATCCTCGACGCGCTGGGCCGCGAGGGGTCCACCGTGGAGAAGCTGGTCGATGCCCGCACCCACCGGGCCTCGGTCTCCCTGATCGTCACCGAGCTCGGTTCCGGCCTGATCGTGCTCCTGTGCGTCTCGGGCAGCGCCTGGGCCCTCTCCCGGCGCCTGCGGGGCAGCGTGGAGCGCCTCGACCGGACCCGGGGCGATCTCAGCCGCAACGACCGGTCGCTGCTGGGCCAGGTGGCCGACACCCAGCGCGAGGTGGAGCAGATCGCCGGCTCCAGCCGGGACGTGATGTCCGAGATGCAGGTGCTCGCCGGCTCGGTGCAGGACCTGGGCGCCGCCATCGCCGAGATCGCCGCCAGCTCGTCGTCGGCCTCCACCGTGGCGGCCACCGCCGTGGCCCGGGCCGACGAGACCAACGAGACGGTGGCCACCCTGGGCCAGTCGAGCGCCGAGATCGGCCAGGTGATCGAGGTGATCACGTCGATCGCCAAGCAGACCAACCTGCTGGCCCTGAACGCCACGATCGAGGCGGCCCGGGCCGGTGCCGCCGGCAAGGGCTTCGCCGTGGTGGCCAACGAGGTGAAGGAGCTGGCCAAGCAGACGTCGTCGGCCACCGAGCAGATCTCGGCCCTGATCGCCGGCATCCAGCGCGACAGCGAAGGCTCGGTGCGGGCCATCGGCGAGATCCGGGCCATCATCGGCGAGATTTCCGACATCCAGACGGTGGTGGCCGCCGCCGTGGAGGAGCAGGCCGCCGTGACCAACCAGATGTCGTACACGGTGCGGGCCGTCAACGACGGCATCGAGCAGCTGGCCGGTCGCACCGTGGCCCTGCAGAGCTCCACCGAGCTGACCGTGGCCGGTGTCAACGCCTCGGCCGGGCACCGCCACGAGATCGACGAGGTGGGCGACGAGCTTCGTGGCCTCCTGGGCGGTTCCTAAGGCCGCACGGTCTGCAGGTACTGGTTGAGGAACGTGCCGGCCGGGTCGACGCTGTCGCGCACGGCCCACCACCGTTCCCAGGCGGGATGGATGGCGGCCAGGGTGGCGCGGTCGAGGTAGTGCACCTTGGCCCAGTGGGGCCGGCCGTCGTGGTCCCGGAACACGGCCTCGGCCGCCCGGAACAGGGGACCGTCGTCGTCGGCCGCCGGCAGGTGGAGGGAGATGGTGACCGTGGGCCGCTCGTAGGCGGTGGACAGCCAGACGTCGTCGGCGGCCAGTGTCCGGTACTCCACCGGCCACCCCATGGCGGGGAACTCGCGGGTCAGCAGTTCCCGGATGGCGGCGAAGCAGGCCGGCCCGGCCTCGGCCGGCACGCTGTACTCGATCTCCGAGTGGCGCCAGTCCCGGTGGCTGGGCAGCACCTCGTAGCTCCAGGCGCAGCGGCCGCCCTCGGGGCCGATCGGGTACTCGGGCTCGTCGTCGGTCTCGTCGATCACCTTCACCACCGCCCGGTCCCGGGTGGGGTACCAGAACAGCTCGGCGTGGCGGCTGGCCGCGGTCAGCTCGTCGAGCCGCTCCAGCACCTCGCCCAGGGGGGCCACGAACCCGCGCTCCCGCAACCGGTAGGCCGCCCGGAGCTGGAGCTCGAGCCGGGTGACGATCCCCACCGCCCCCAGGTTGAGGCGGATGGCCGGGAACAGCTCGGGCCGCTCGGTGGCGCTCACATCCACCAGCTGGCCCGAGGCCAGGGCCAACCGCGCCCCCACCACGGCCGACGACAGGTTCCGCAGGGTGCGGCCGGTGCCGTGGGTGCCGGTGGCGGTGGCCCCGCCGATGGCCTGACGGTCGATGTCGCCCTGGTTGGCCAGGGCCAGACCGGCCTCGTGAAGGGGACGGCCCAGGGCGTGGATCGGGGTCCCGGCCCACACCCAGGCCCGCTCGGTGGCCACATCGGTGCTGATCACGCCGCTCAGGCCGGACAGATCGGCGATCACGCCGTCGGTGGGCACCAGCGGCATGTGGCTGTGGCCGGCCCCGGCCACCCGGAGGCGGCGCCCGGCGGCGGTGGTGGCGGCGGCCAGCGCCGCGGCGTCGGCCTCGCTGCGGACGTGGTGGAGCGAGGCCGTCTCGGGAGCCCGCAGCTTGCCCGACCAGTTCGTCCACACCGCCTGCATGACCGCGCCGGTCTCGCTCATCAGGCTGACACTAGCTGGACGGTGGGCGATACTGAGGCCCGTGACCACCACTTACAGCCCCGAACAGCTCCACCAGTACGTCGTCACCACCTGCCAGGCCATGGGCAGTGAGACGCTCGAGGCCACGCTGGTGGCCGATCAGCTGGTGGGAGCGAACCTGGCCGGCCACGACTCCCACGGGGTGGGGATGCTGCCCACCTACGTCGACGCCGTGCGGGGCGGCCGGCTCAAGGTGAACCACCACGCCACCGTGGCCCGAGACTCGGGCTCGGTGCTGCTGGTGGAGGGCAACCGGGCCTTCGGCCAGGTGGCCGGGTACGAGGCCACCAACCTGGCCATCGAGCGGGCCCGGGACACCGGGGTGGCCCTCATGGGCCTGCGCAACAGCTTCCACATCGGCCGCATCGGCCACTGGGGGGAGCAGTGCATCCGGGCCGGGATGGTGTCGATCAACTTCGTCAACGTGGCCGGCCACGAGCCCCTGGTGGCCCCCTACGGCGGGGCCGAGCCCCGGTTCGGGACCAACCCGGTGTGCATCGGCATCCCGGGCCGCGACGGCCAGCCCGCCGCCCTACTCGACATGGCCACCAGCGTGATCGCCATGGGCAAGGCCCGGGTGGCCAAGCTCAAGGGCGAGCCGGTGCCCGAGGGCACCCTGCTCGACGGCGAGGGCCGGGTGACCCGGGACCCCAACGGCATGTTCCGCCATCCCCGGGAGGGGGCCCTGATCGCCTTCGGCGAGCACAAGGGATCGGGGCTGGCCATCATGTGCGAGCTGCTGGGGGCGGCCCTGGTGGGCGGCCTCACGCTGGCCCCGAAATGGGAGCGGGACGGGTCGGCCATCAACTCCATGCTGTCGATCGTGATCGACCCCGACTCGCTGACCAGCCGCGACGGTCTGGCGTCGGAGGCCGACGCCTTCCTCGACTACCTGCGGTCCTCGGCCCTGCGGGAGGGCTTCGAGGAGCTGCTGGTGCCGGGCGAGCCCGAGCAGCGGGCCCGGGAGGCCCGGGCGGCGGCGGTGCCGGTGGACGACGGCACCCTGCGCGAGCTCCGGGTGGCCGGCTCCAAGGCCGGCCTGAGCGAGGAGACGGTGGCCGAGCTGCTCCCGGCTTAGGTGTCCCCTCCGGCGACCTCGGCCATCGTGGCCAGGAAGCGGTCGTTCTCCTCCGGCGAGCCGATCGTGACCCGGAGGCCCTCTCCCATGAAGGGGCGGGTCACCACGCCCCGGCGCTCCAGGTCGAGGTAGATCTCCTCGGTGCGGGCGCCGAGGGGCAGGAACACGAAGTTGGCCTGGGCGTCGGGCAGCTTCCAGCCGGCCCCGGTGAGGGCCCGCACCACCCGGTGGCGCTCGGCCACCAGGAGCTCCAGGCGGGGCCGGATGTCGTCGAAGTGCTCGATGGCGGCCAGCGCCGCCGCCTGGGCCAGGCTGTTGGTGCTGAACGGCAGCAGCAGCTTGTCGACGTCGACGATCAGCTCGGGATCGCCCACGGCGTAGCCCAGACGGAGGCCGGCCAGGCCGTAGGCCTTGGAGAACGTGCGCAGGACCACCACGTTGCGGTGGTGGGGCACCAGGTCGGCCACGGGGTCGCCCAGGGCGGGGTCGGCGAACTCCCGGTAGGCCTCGTCGACCACCACCACCACATCGTCGGGGATCCGCGCCAGCAGCCCGGCGATGGCGTCGGTGGACACGGCGGTGCCGGTGGGGTTGTTCGGCGTGGCCAGCAGCACCAGCTTGGTCCGCTCGGTCACGGCGCCGGCCACCGCCCCCAGATCGAAGGCGTGTTCCACGAGCGGGATGCGTACCGGAGTGGCGCCCATCTCGGTGGTGAAGATCGGGTAGGCCTCGAACGAGACCCAGGGGAAGACGGCCTCGTCGCCGGGATCGAGGTACAGCATGCAGACCTGGCGCAGCAGGCCGACCGAGCCGGGGCCGGTGGCGATCCGGTCCCGGTCGATCCCCAGCCAGTCGGCGATGGCGCCCCGCAGGGCGACGGCCCCGTGGTCGGGGTACCGGTTGACGGTGGCGGCGGCGGCCCGTATCGCCTCCACCACGGCCGGAATCGGGGCGTAGGGGTTCTCGTTCGACGCCAGCTTGATGGCGTCGGTGATCCCGTGCTCCTCTTCGGCCTGCACGGCCGCCTTGCCCGGCTTGTAGACGGGCAGGGAGACGGCCGACGGCCTGATGCGACCCACTGACATGCTGTGTTGTCTACCCGGCCAGCGCCGCTTCCATGGCCGACAGGCCAGCCAGGATGGCGGCGGCGCCGGCCTCGTCGACGGCGGCGTAGGCCGGCAGCACCATCTGATCGGTCAGGTCCTCGGCCGCGTTGTGCTTGGCTCGGTCCTCGTCGGTAATGGCGGGGGCCTCGGCGTAGCCGAAGGCGCTGCGCACCACCCGGGCCTCGACGTCGCCCAGCACGCCGCCCCGGCCCAGGAAGTAGAACCGGAACCCGTCGAGGCCCAGCTCCTTGCCCCTGGGCACCGTGATCTCGCGGTCGAAGTAGTGGGCGGAGCCCAGGCTGCCGATCTTGGGGCAGGCGGACTGCACCAGTTCCATGGGGGTGGTCATCAGGGGTCTCCTCGGGTCTCGGACCGCATCATCTCAGCGCACCCCTCCGACCTGCACAAGATCACCCAGTTTCCGGTGCGCAGGAGCCCATCACGGCTGGTGCCGGCTGCCATACACTGTGAGGGGCGAGCGGAGGCAGACGACCGTGCGGGTGTTCCCTGTTCTGAAACCGGCATCCTGGCAGGGGCTGACCTATGGCGCCCGGGCCCATGTGTGGATCGGGACCCCGCAGGCGCCGGAGGTGGTGGTGGCCTACGGCTGCTACGACGGAGGGTTCGCCTCCTACATCACCAACGAGACCCCCGCCTACAACGACCCCGACGTGCTGGTGCGGGAGGCGTTCGACAATCTCAAGGCCCACGACGTCGAGCTGCAGGTGGTGGGCACCGGCGCCGACCGGGTGGTGATCGCCGCCGGGCCCTTCGCCGCCGAGCAGGTGCTGAGCGAGCGCCACGTCCTGGCCATCCACGACCGGCTGGAGTCGGCCGAGGTCGTGGTGTCGATCCCCCGGCGCGACGCCCTGTTGGCCTGTCCGGCCGATGCCTCCGAGCAACTCCGACGCACGGTCACCGGCCTGCATCGGGAAGCCTGGCGAGGCTCGGGCCAGTCCGGTGACAGGGTGCTCGATGACAGGGTGCTCGATGACAGGGTGCTCGATGGGCTGATCGTGTTCGCCGCCGGCCTCAAGGTCGACGTGATACCGCTGGGGGAACGGGCCACCACCGCGGTGGGGGCGCCGGCCCGTTGGGGAGCCTGGGCCGCCGTTCAGTAGCGTTCGCTCCCATGAGCGAACCGTGGGAGCTGACCGCCTGTGAGGCCCGGGACCGGATCGGCCGGGGTGAGCTGTCGCCGGTCGAGCTGCTCGAATCGTGCCTGGGCCGGATCGACGACGTCGACCCGGCGGTGAACGCCCTGGTGATCCGGGCCGACGAACGGGCCCGGGCCGAGGCCCGGGCGGCGGCTGACGCCCTGATCCGGGGACGTGGGGCCCGGGGAGCCGGTTCCCGGCCCGCCGGGGAGCTGGGACCGCTGCACGGTCTGCCCGTGGCCATCAAGGACCTCCAGGCCACGGCCGGGATCCGCACCACCTACGGCAGCCCCGACTACGAGCACCACGTGCCGGCGGTCGACGCCGGGATCGTGCGCCGGGTGCGGGCGGCGGGCGGGATCGTGGTGGGCAAGACCAACATCCCCGAGCGCAGCATCGGGGCCAACACGGTGAATCGCCTGTTCGGGGCGACCGGCAACCCGTTCGACACCGGACGGACCTGCGGTGGCTCGTCGGGTGGCTCGGCCGTGGCCCTGGCCACCGGCATGGTGCCCCTGGCCACCGGGTCCGACCACGGGGGCAGCCTGCGTATCCCGGCCTGCTACTGCGGGGTGGTGGGCCACCGGGCCACCCCGGGGGTGGTGCCGTTCGAGGAGCGGTCGATCACCCAGACCTTCTACTCGGTGCAGGGGCCCATGGGCCGCACGGTGGCCGACACCGCCCTGCTGCTGTCCGTGGTGGCGGGACGGGACCGACCGGGGGACCCGATGGCGTTTCCCCTCGACGCCCCGGCCCTGGCCCGCCTGGAGCCGGTGGACCTGGGCGGCCTGCGGGTGGGGGTGAGCGAAGATCTGGGCGGGGTGCTGGTGTCGGGGGCGATCCGGCGGACGTTCGCCGACCGGGTGGCCCGGATCGAGGGGCTGGTCGGCTCGATCCGGCCGGTGGCGGTGGATCTGCGGCCGGCGGCCGAGGTCGACTGGCTGCTGCGCAGTGACGTGTTCGTGACCCAGTACCACGCCGAGGCCCAGGGGTGGGACGAGCGGTTCAACCCCAACGTCCGGCGCACCTACGACTCGGCGCTGGCCACCCCGATGGAGCGCATCGCCGCCGCCCGCCGCACCCAGATGGCCCTCTACCAGCAGTTCCAGGCCCTGTTCGACGAGGTGGACGTGGTGCTGTGCCCGGGGGTGAGCGTGTCGCCGTTCCCCTGGCGCCAGCTGTACCCGCTGGAGGTCGACGGGGCGCCGGTGGAGAACTACATGGCCTGGCTCACGCTCACGGCCGCCATCACGGTGATCGGCCACCCGGTGACGGCTCTGCCCTGCGGGCTCGACGAGGAGGCCATGCCGTTCGGGCTCCAGCTGATCGGCCCGGCCTACGGCGACCGCCGGCTGCTCTCGGTGGCTGCCGCCCTGGAGGCGGCTCTGGCCGACGATCCCGTCACGGCCCGGCCCGTGCCCCGCTTCGACGGGCCCCAACCCGAGACCCCGACGCTGCGCACCGAGGGCCGAGAGGTCCACTAGCTACCGGCGGGTAGGGAGGTCCTACGACCTATGTCCAATTACATACCGCCACGAGTCCTGTAAATCTTAAGAGCGCACCGGTGCGAACCGGTGCCACCCACGGGCGCCGGTCGGGCAGGATGCGGTGCCGGTCACCAGGTCGCAGTCGAGTCGGGATGGGTCCATTCCCTCGCTCCCGGGCCCCTCCCGGCTCGACGCGTCCTCTACGCCGGCTGCTCGCCCGTCACGCCTGCGCCCCCCAGATCAACCCGGGGTCGGCCTGGTCGGTGAGGCGGGCCGCTCCCGTTCCCCGGTCGATGTTCAGGTTGACGCCGTTCAGGTAGCTCGACGAGACCGGATCGGCCAGGAACAGCATGGCCGGGGCCATCTCCGACGGCTCGGCCATCCGGCCCGCCACCGCTTCGGCGTGGTCGATGATCTCGTCGCCCAGGCCCCGGCGGAAGTCGGCCATGATCCCGGTGGCCGTGATCCCGGGGCAGACGCTGTTCATCCGCACGCCGGCGGGCAGCAGCTGCACCGCCCGCCACAGGGTGTAGTACTGCACCGCTTCCTTGGAGAAGGCGTAGCCGTCGCCCACCACATCGGGGTGGGCCCGGACCCAGGCCAGGCCCTCGTCGAAGGAGGCCGCCGCCATCAGCTCGCGATGTTGGGCCACCCGCTGGGGCCACTCCCGCCCGGCGGTGGAGGCGATGTGGACCACGGCGCCGCCAGCCGGGATCCGGGGCAACAGCGCCTCGGTGAGGTGGCGCAGGCCGAGCCAGTTCACCCGCATCACGTCTTCGGCGCTGAACCGGCCCCCGTTGGGCACCCCGGCGCAGTTCATCAGGGCGTGCACCGTGCCGGGCAGGTGGCCGGCGGCGTCGTCGATGCTGGCCGGCTCGGCCAGGTCGCAGCGGACGAAGGCCACGTCGGTCCCCACCGGGGCCACGTCGAGCGCGTGCACCTGCGCCCCCTGGGCCACCAGCAACGAAGCGGTGGCGGCGCCGATGCCGGTGGCGGCTCCGGTGATCACGACGGTCCGGCCGGAGAAGTCGAGGAGTGCTGCCATCCGCAGAACGGTACCCCGCCTAGGGTGGGGCCCATGCAGATCGCCCTGGCCGGAGAAGGAGCCATCGCCCAGCGCCACGCCCAGGCCCTGGCCCGCATCGAGGGGGTCGAGGTGGTGTCGGTGGCCGGAGGGAAGGCCGACGACACCGAGGCGTTCGCCGCCTCCATCGGGGCGCCCCACTGGTCGCTCGATCTGGCCGAGTGCCTGGCCCGGCCCGGGGTGGAGGCCGTGATCCTGGCCACCCCCACCCCGCTCCACGGCGCCCAGGCGGTGCAGGCCATGGAGGCGGGCAAGCACGTGCTGGTGGAGATCCCGATGGCCGACTCGCTGACCGACGCCGAGGCCGTGGTGGCGGCCCAGGAGCGCACCGGCGTGACCGCCATGGTGTGCCACACCCGGCGGTTCAACCCCAGCCACCAGTGGATCCACAACCGGATCGCGGCCGGCGAGCTCACCCTCCAGCACCTGGTGGTGGAGACCTACTTCTTCCGCCGCACCAACACCAACGCCCTGGGCCAGCCCCGGAGCTGGACCGACCATCTGCTGTGGCACCACGCCTGCCATACGGTCGACCTGTTCGGCTACCAGACCGGCCGGCCCACCGTGGGGGCCTGGGCCCAGCAGGGGCCCCGCCACCCCGAGCTGGGGATCGCCATGGACATGACGGTGGGCCTGCGCAGCGACGCCGGCCAGCTCTGCACCCTGTCGCTGTCGTTCAACAACGACGGGCCGCTCGGCACGTTCTTCCGCTACATCTGCGACAACGGCACCTGGATCGCCCGCTACGACGACCTGGTCGACGGGCGGGACCAGCCGGTGGATCTCTCCGGGGTGGCCGTGTCGAACGACGGCATCGAGTTGCAGGACCGGGAGTTCCTGGCTGCGATCGCCGAGGGCCGCCAGCCCAACGCCTCGGTGGCCCAGTGCCTCCCGGCGATGGCGACGCTCGACCAGCTGGAGCGCTCGCTCAACCAGGGTTAGCGCTGTATCACGGGTTGGCCCGGTGTCACGCCCCCGGGGCGTTCTCCCGGTGGGTGGCCACCCAGGTGAGGAACCGCTCCCGGTCCCACGTGTTGATCACCTGGTCACGGGGCACCCAGCCCCGCTGAGCGGTGAGCACGCCGTACTCCATGCGGCCCAGCTCCGAGGTGTGGTGGCTGTCGGTGTTGATCACCAGCTTCACCCCTCGCTCGACGGCCCGGCGCACCACGTCGGACGCCGCATCGAGCCGATCGAGCGCCCCGTTGATCTCGAGGGCCACGTCGAAGGCGTAGAGGGCCTCCAGCACGATGTCGATGTCGAGCTCGATCCCGGGCCGACGGCCGATGTAGCGGCCGGTGAGGTGGCCGATCGAGTCGACCGTGGGGTCGGCGATGGCCTTCACCAGCCGGGCCGTCTGATCCCGGGCCGGCCCGTCGAAGTGGGAGTGGACCGATGCCACCGTGTAGTCGAACTCCCGACGGAAGTCGGGGTCGTAGTCGAGCCCGCCGGCGGCGCCGATGTTGAGCTCACAGCCGAACAGGATCCGGAGGTCGGGGTACTCCTCCTGGAGGGCCCGGATCCTGTCCCGGTGAGCCAGCATCTGGGCCCGGCTGGAGCCGTTGATGGCCAGATCCTCGCCGTGGTCGGTGATGGCCAGGTAGGCGTAGCCCCGGTCGGCCGCCACCTTCACCATGTCCTCCAGCGGGGCCCGGCCGTCGCCCGACCGGTCGGTGTGGTAGTGCAGGTCGCCCTGGATGTCGGCCAACTGCACCACCGGGGGCAACTCGCCCCGGGCCGCCGCCTCCACCTCGCCGGTGGCCTCCCGCATCGGGGGCGGCACGAAGGCCAGGCCCAGGGCCTCGTAGATCTCGGCCTCGGTGCGGCTGGCGATCACAGCCCCCTCGGCGTCGAGCAGCCCGTACTCGTTCAACAACCAGCCCCGGTCGATGGCCCGCTGGCGTAGCTCGATGTTATGGGCCTTGGAGCCGGTGAAGTACAGGGTGGCCGCGCCGAGCTGGTCGGGGGCCACCACCCGGACATCCACCTGGAGGCTGGCCCCCGACGCTCCGGCGGCGGTGAGGAACGAGGTCTTGGTGTCGCCCGAGACCACGATCTCGTGGACCGCCGGGTGGGCCCGAACGGCCGCCATCACCACATCAGGGCGGGTGGCGGCCACCGTGATGTCGATGTCGCCCACGGTCTCGGCCATGCGTCGCAGCGAACCACAGAACAAGACGTCCTGAACGCTGTCGACCAGCCTCAACTCGTCGACCAGGCGCTCGGCCAGTGGCCGGGCCCGGGCCACCGGGGTGCGACGGTCCTTGCCGGTGAGGCCCAGCCGTTCGATGGCCTTGGCCAGCTTGGCCTCGCTGGTGGCGCCCATCCGGGGCAGGGTGCGCACCTGCTCGGCGGCGATGGCGGCCTTGAGGCCGTCGAGGTCCTCCACTCCCAGCTGGGAGCGGAGCTGCTTGAGCGTCTTGGGGCCCAGGCCCGGGATCCGGCTCAGCTCCACGAAGGCCGGCGGGTAGGCGGCCCGCAGCGCCTCCAGCTCGGCCACGGCGCCGGTGTCGGCCAGCTCCCGGATCTTGGCCGCGATGGCCTTGCCCACGCCCTTGATCTTCTGCAGCTCGGCCTGGCTGAGCCCGGTCACGTCGCCTCCGTGGGCCTCCACCGCCAGTCGGGCGGACTCGTAGGCCCGGACCTTGAACGACTGGTTGGTCTCCTCGTCGAGCGTGGTGAGGGTGGCCATCTCGGCCAGCATCGCCAGCACGTCGGCGTTCGTCGTCATCGCATCAAGTCTACGTGTCTCCCGGAGCCGGTAGTCTTTGTCGCTGGTCGCGGCACAATGGACATCGGGCGCCGGTCTGCGAGGACGAGGTTGAGAGACAACGGGATGGGGCCTACCACGCTGGCGTGGGAGCTTCGCGGCCACACGGTCGACATGGCCCAGCTGCACAAGGACTACAAGCCGATGCTCCGGCTCGTGCGCGAGCTCATCGGTGTCGTGCCCAATTGTGATCCCTACCTGGAGATCTGGCCTGCCGGCTTCCGCACCTACAACCTGCTGGTCCCGAACCTGCTGAACCTGCCCAACCTGATCTTCGGCCAGGGTGCACCCAAGGATCTCGTGGGCCTGGGCATGTACGTGTCCAGCCGGGCCGCCGAGTGCATGTACTGCTCGGCCCACACCTGCTCGTTCGCCCTGCGCCGGGGGGCCTCAGCCGACGCCCTGGTGGGGGAGTACACCCCGGTGGAGGAGGCGGTGGCCGTGCTGGCCCACGCCCTGGGCTCGGTACCCACCTCCATGACCGCTACCTACATCGACGAGATCGATCGCTACCTGGCGCCCGAAGACGTCGAGTGGGTGGTGATGGGCATCGCTCTCATGGGCTTCCTCAACAAGTTCATGGACGCCATGGGCGTCCCGCTGGAGGCCGAGGCCATCCACGACGTGGCCGACCTGATCGAGCCCACCGGCTGGACGACGGGCAAGCACCTGTGGGACGACGTCGACCTCGACGACTACCACGGCAACGGAAGCGTGCCCAAGGACTCCCTCGGCACCTACCTGCGGGTGCTGCGTCAGGCTCCGGGCGCCCTCAAGCTGGAGAGCTCGTGGACCAAGGGGGTGTCGGGCCGGATCGGCCCGGCCCTGGTCATGCTGGAGGACAAGGTGGGCTACGCCTTCCCCATCCTGGCCACGCTCCAGCACAAGCGGGCGGTCAAGGCCATCGCCACCGTGCTGCGGGAGAACCTCGACCCCAACCTCACCAAGGTCGGCCTGCCGGCCAAGTGCATGGTCGGGCTCGTCTTCGCCAAGGTGGTGGAGGACGAGATGCTGATGTCGGAGATGATCCAGCTGGCCCAGCTCCTGGCCCCCGAGATCGACACAAGGCTCCTGGTCGACGTGGGCAAGTACGCCGTGTATCCGGCCGAGTACGCCGAGATCCCCCGGGGCCTGTCGAGCCGGGAGGCGGCGGCCATCATGCTGGCCAAGGCGGCGTCGACCAGCCCGTCGAACGTCAACGAGATCACGGTGTCGACCGTGATCGGCCACCTCACCCCGGCCCAGATCGTGGAGACGGTGGTGTGGCTGTCGGTGCTGCAGATGCTCCACCGCCTCTACGCCTACTATGACGCGCGTATCGGCCTGATCTGAGCCCAGGGAGGAGCCCCGCTGGCCGCGCCCCTCACCCCCGACTTCATCGACCATCCCTGGGAGCCACTGGCCCGGGCGACCCTGGACGGCGGGTTCGTCACCGTGGCCTGGGCCGACGGGGCGGAGCTGGCCTGCTACGGCTTGTGGCTGGCCGAGAGCTGCGCCGGGCTGGGTCTGGATCCGGTGACCCGGGAGTCGACCCTCGATCCGGCCGACCTGCCCGACCCCGACGCCCTGGTGTCGGCGGAGGTGGGTGACGACGGCCGCCTGGTGCTGTGCTGGCGCCTGGCCGGTGCCGCCGGGCCCGAGACGGTGACCGAGGTGCACCCCGGCTGGTTGCGTCACGTGGCCGACGGCCGCCACCAACCCCGTTCGGCCCTGCCCGATCCCGAGCCGTGGACGGCGGCCAGCCTCGGGGGCGAGCCGCCATCGCTCGACGGGGCGGCCATCCTCGACGACGACCGGGTGCTGTTGGCCTGGCTCGATCAGCTGATCCGCCACGGCCTCGGCCGCCTGCGCAACACCCCGGCCACCGAGGCTTTCCTGCCCGAGCTGATCCGACGCATCGGGCCCATCCGGGCCACGAACTTCGGCGAGCTGTTCACCGTGCGGGCCCGCCTCGCTGATGAACGCGAGGCCGACTCCACGGCCTATACCGGCCTCCGCCTGGGCCAGCACACCGACCTCCCCACCCGGGAGACCCCGCCCGGGTTCCAGTTCCTCCACTGCCTGGAGAACACCGTGGTCGGGGGCGCCTCCCGCATGACCGACGGGCTCACCGTCGTCGAGGAGCTGCGCCGCCGCCACCCGGCCGACCACGAGGCGCTCACCACCCTGCGGTGGAGCTTCCTGAACCGGGCGGTGGACGAGGAGCACCGGTGGTCGGGCCCGATCATCGACCACGCCTCCGATGGCGACCCGCTGCCCCTGACCCTGCGGGCCTTCTATCCCGTGCGGGCGTTCCCCCTGATGGATCCGGCCGACCAGCCCCGGGCCTACGCCGCCCTGCGCCGGTTCTCCGAGGTGGCCCACGACGACAGGTTCCAGTTGGCGTCGCCGTTCCGGCCCGGTGACCTGGTTGGCTTCGACAACCGGCGCGTGCTCCACGGCCGCGACGCCTACGAGCCCGGCGCCGGCACCCGGGTGCTGCTGGGCTGCTACCTCGACCACGACGACCTGTATTCCCGGTATCGGGTACTGACCAGAAAGGTGTCTGCATGAGCTCGGTGTTCATCACGTGCGCCATCACCGGAGCCGGTGACACGGTGGGCAAGTCGGACAAGGTGCCGGTGACCCCGGCCGAGATCGCCGCCGACTGCGTCGCCGCGGCCCGGGCCGGCGCGGCCGTGGTGCACATCCACGTGCGGGAACCAAACGGGGCCCCGTCGCGCAACACCGAGTACTACGCCGAGGTCGTGGACCGGGTCCGTAGCTCCGATGTGGACGTGGTGGTCAACCTGACCGCCGGGATGGGCGGCGACCTGGTGCTCGGATCGGTGGAGCAGCCCCTGCCGCTCGACGAGGCCGGCACCGACATGGCCGGGGCCACCGAGCGACTCGACCACGTGCGCCGGCTCCGGCCCGAGATCTGCACGCTCGACTGCGGGTCGATGAACTTCGGCGAGGGCGACTACGTGATGACCAACGCCAGCTCGATCCTGGCCGAGATGGCCCGCCAGATCGGCGAGCTGGGGGTCCGGCCCGAGATCGAGGTGTTCGACACCGGGCATCTGTGGCAGGCCAAGAGCCTGGCACAGGCCGGCCTGATCGAGGATCCCGTGATGGTCCAGTTGTGTATGGGCATCCCGTGGGGGGCGCCTCCCGATCTCAACACGTTCATGGCCATGGTCAACAACGTGCCCGACAGCTGGGTGTTCAGCGCCTTCTCCATCGGGCGCGACCAGCTGCCCTACGTGGCCCTGGCCGCCATCGCCGGGGGGAACGTGCGGGTGGGTCTGGAGGACAACCTGTACCTGGGTCGGGGGCAGCTCGCCACCAACGCCCAGCTGGTGGAGCGGGCGGTGCAGATCCTCCAGTCGATCAACATCGACGTGATGGGGCCCCAGGAGGTTCGCGACCAGCTGAAACTCACCCGTCATGGCTGAGCCTCCGCTGGGTTCGGCCGCCGTGATCGGTTGCGGGGTCATCGGCGCCGGTTGGGCCGCCCGCCTCCGCTTGCGGGGGGTGCCGGTGCGGGCCTTCGACCCGGCACCGGGGGCGGCCGACGCCGTGGCCGAGGTGCACGCCAACGCTACGACGGCCTGGGCCGAACTGGGTCTGCAGCCGGAGGCGGTGGGGGCGCTGACCTGGTGCTCGTCGATCGCCGAGGCGGTGGAGGGCGTCGATCTGGTGCAGGAGAGCGTGCCCGAGCGGCTCGACCTGAAGCACGCCACCCTGGCCGCCGTCGACGCCGCCGCCCCACCCGAAGCCCTGATCGCCTCGTCGACCTCGGGGTTCAAGCCGTCGGTGCTGGCGCCGGCGCTGGCTCGCCCCGAGCGGCTGGTGGTGGCCCACCCGTTCAACCCGGTGTACCTGCTGCCGCTGGTGGAGATCGTGGGGGGCGAGGCCACGGCGCCGACTGCCGTCGAGCGGGCACTGGCGCTGTACCGGGGGCTGGGGATGCACCCGCTGCACGTCCGGGTGGAGATCGACGCCTTCATCGCCGACCGGCTGCTGGAAGCGGTGTGGCGGGAGGCGTTGTGGCTGGTGCGTGACGGGGTGGCCACCACGGCCGAGATCGACGACGCCATCCGCTACGGGTTCGGCCTTCGCTGGGCTCAGATGGGGCTGTTCGAGACGTACCGCATCGCCGGGGGCCTGGGCGGGATGCGCCAGTTCATCGCCCAGTTCGGCGAGGCTCTGGCCTGGCCGTGGACCAAGCTGACCGATGTGCCCGAGCTCGACGATGCGCTGATCGACCGGATCGCCAGCCAGTCCGACGCCCAGTCGGGCGAGCACGGGATCCGGGACCTGGAGCGGATCCGCGACCGGAACCTGGCGGCGATCCTGCGGGCTCTGGAGGCCAACGACTGGGGTGCCGGCAGCACGTTGGCCGCCCTGAGGGAACTGTCGAACGGCTGAGGTCAGGTTCTCGGTCATTCGATGAGGCTTCCGTCGGGGCGGTAGGTGCGCCACCGGCCGGTGGCGGGGTCTCGGGTTGTGGCGAATCCTTTCTGTTTCCATCTGTTGTGGAAGCCGCAGAGGGGTGCGCCGTTGTCGGGGTTGGTTGGTCCGCCTTTGGCGTGGTCGTGGAGGTGGTCGATTTCGCAGCGGCTTGTTGGTGTGTCGCAGCCGGGCCATATGCACCGGGGGCTCTGTAACTGGGCGGCGAGGCGGGCGGAGCCGGTGAAGAGGCGGGCTTTGCGGCCGAGGTCGATGACCACGCCTTTGGTGTTGATGATCACCCGGCGGACGTGGTTGGCCAGGCTGGACATGAACTGTTCGACCGGTTCCAACGGGATGCCGTCGAGGGTTGAGCACCGGTAGGTGTCGGGGTCGCACCATTGGTCCCGCTGGACCGTGGGGTCGGTGAGGTGACGCCGACCAGTGGGGGTCGAGGGCGGTGGTGTCGGTGCCGAGGAGGTCGGCGAGGGCGAGGTAGGTGTCGGCTGACCAGACGATGTTGTGGACGATGGCCGGTTTGGAGGTGTCGGCGGGGGCGCCGGCGGCGTCGTTGCACATCCGGATGAAGGCGTCGGCCCGGCGTTGGGCGTCGCTGCGTTTCAGGTCGGAGAGGGTGGCGGCGTCGCCCAGTTTGGCTCGGGCGTCGGTCCAGTCGGTGAGCCATTCGATCTCGATGTAGTGGTCGAGGATCTCCTTGGCTCGGGCTCCCTGGTCGGCGGCGAATTGGCCGGCGAGGTCCCAGGAGTTGTCGATGCTGTTGTGGATCAGGCGGACGTTGCGGTTGGCGTGGTTGCGTTCGTTGTCTTTGAACCCGCCGTTCATGTCGACGGCTCGTTCCCAGTCCAAGACCTTGGTTTTGAACCCGTCGAAGGATTCCTCGGCCGCCCACCGCAGGAACTTCTCCTGCCGGCCCGGGACCTTGTCCGTGATCCGGGGGTTGGCCCAGACCCGGGCCAGAAGCTGGACGTGGCAGAGGCTGATCCCGTCCGGCCCGTAGGGCGGCGGCGATGGCGGGCAGGTCCCGCAACGCCCGGGCTGCCTTGGCCTGCCGGGCGGCTTGTTCGGGGGAGACTTTCAGGACGTGGGCGATGTGGGCTTTGACCGAGCGGTGCCCGTCGATCCGATGCAGGCGGCCGGTGTCGATGGCGGCCACGTTGTCGATCTGGGCCGCCCCCACCAGTCGGTGCAGGTGCTCCAACCGGTGCTCGGCCAGCAGTACATCGGCGGCTTGCTGCGGTTGGGTCAGCTCATCGGCCAACGCTTCGACCGCAGCGACGGCGGCGGCGACCCGGGCGCTGAGTGCCTCGTTCGCAAACCCTGGTTCCGCCGCCGAATCCATGGGCCAACCCTACGCAGGGGGTGTGACAGTGAACCCCGAATCGAGGCCCCTACGGCGAAGAAAACCAGAAACAACAGGAAAACGCGACGCAGAATTGCCGCCGGTGCGGCGAGGTGCGACATGGCCTCAGCCACCGCATGTCTCGGCCGTTGCCAGCCACCGCCCTATCGCCGCGATCGCATGGTCGGCCTCGGGAAGCACGCCGGCGAACATGTGCCAGACGTGGGGCATGTCGTCGTAGAGCTGCTCGGTGACGTCCACGCCGTGGCGGCGGGCCCGTTCGGCGAATCGAGTGGTGTCGTCTCGCAGGATCTCCGCCCGGCTGGCCTGAAGCAGGATCGGCGGCAGCCCGTGCAGCTCGGCGAACAGCGGAGACGCGTAGGGATGCTCGTGCTGTGATCGATCGGCGTACAGGGCGGCGGATCCCTGCAGTCCGTCGCCGTCGATCAGGAGATCCGTCGAGGCACAGGCCGTCACCGATGCCCCTGATCCGGTGAGGTCCGTCCACGGGGAGAGGCCGATTCCGGCGCCCGGGAGGGCTACGTCGAGGTCGCGGAGGGCGACGAGCGTCGCCAGGGCGAGCCCTCCGCCGGCGGAGTTGCCGGCGACGGTGATCCGCGCCGCCGGGACGCCCTGAGCGAGCAGCCAGCGGTAGGTGGAAACGGCGTCGTCGACCGCCGCCGGGAAGCGGTGCTCGGGGGCGAGGCGGTAGGCGATCGACAGGACGCGCCGTCCCGTGGCCTTCGACAGGACCGCGGAGAACCATCGGTTGCTGGTGAGGGATCCGAGGGAGTAGGCGCCGCCGTGAAGGCTCAGCAGCACCGCATCACTGGTGACTCCACGAGCGACGACCCACTCGGCGGCGACGCCGCCCGCATCGACGGCCTCAACCGACGTGCCCGCCGCCGGCATCGACGCGCTCTGGTCCATCACGGCCCGCTGTTCCGCCACCGACAGCCCAACGAGAGAGAACGAACGAAGCAGATCGGTCACGAACTCCAGCTCGGCACCAGGCACGACAGTCCCCCCTCCGTCACCTCGAGAGGGAGTGTTGCCGCTCGATGCCTCGGGTGCCATCCATTTCGATGCCGATCCGAGCAGGTGAGTTCCCTACAGTGTGCCGGTGGATGGACGACCGCTCGACGCACTCACGAAAGCGGGCCTCGTCGCTGCTGTTCTGGCCGTCCCCACCCTCCTGATCCCTCCGATCGGCGTGGCCTGCGCGCTCGTCGCTATCGCGTGCTCGGGAGCTGCGGTGTATCAAGCCCGCCGCGCCGGAGTTCGGAATCGGGTGGCGCTGCTCAGCTTGGCCGTGTCAGCCGGTCTGGTCGTTCTGGTCCTGATCGGCAGCGCGATCTACGCCGCCGGTAACTGACGACCGGGCCGCCGGCGGGGGATCGGTGACCAAACGGCTCCACATGACCACGTCGGGTTGGGCGCCCTTCACCGGCTCCCACGCTCGCAACACGCCTTCGCGGACGAACCCGCTTCGTTCGGCCACACGCTGGGACGCCGAGTTCTCCGGATGCGTGGCCAGCTGCACCCGGATGATCCCGTGGTCCCGGAACACCCAGTCGGTCACCAGGTTCAGCGCCTCGGTGGCCAGCCCCCGGCCCCGGGCCCCGGAGTCGAGCCAGTAGAAGGCTTCCGCCCGGCGGGCCGCCGGGTCGATCTGGATCCCGATCTGGCCGCAGCACCCGTCGGACGGTGGGATCGTCACTGCGAATCGTGCGATGCCCTTCGGCCACCACGCCAGCGCCTGTCCGACCCAGTGCCGAGCCATGGCCTCCGTCATCGCCTCCGGCATCATCGTGAAGCGCGGGATCGCCGGGTCCTGACAGGCGGCGGCGATCGCCGCCGCATCATCGAGCCGGAACGGCCGCAGGGCGATCCGCCCAGTGGCCAGCGGAGGATCGGGAGGCAACAGATCGCTCATCGGCCCAGTCTCCCAGCAGCGCCACCGACCCGGCGCCAATTCCCACGACCCGCAGCCCCGGAGCGGCGGCCGGTCCCCGTGGGAGCGGGGTCGGGGTCGGTAAGGTTTGACCCGAAGGCGACCGAGCCCGCAGAACAGGAGCGACCGTGCCCGACAACCCCGACGCCGAGGCCCCCGAGCTTGCTCACATCGACGGCGTACCGCTCGACGAGCTGGTCACGGCGGCCCGTCAGTTGCTGCGGGACAAGGCGGTCAGTGAGTTCGACCCGCCGATCCGGTTGGCGTCGGGCCAGCTCTCCCGGTTCTTCATCGACGGCAAGGCCGGCCTGGCCCACGCCGCCGACCTCCGCCTGGCCTGCCGAACCCTCCACCGCCTGGTGGAGGCGGCCGGGATCGACTGGGACGCCGTGGGCGGCCTCACCCTCGGCGCCGACCACCTGGCGGTGGGCATGGCCCTGGCCGCCGACCGGCAATGGTTCTTCGTGCGCAAGGAGCCCAAGGACCGGGGCACCGGCCGTCAGATCGAAGGGGCCACGATCGGCGCTGGCACCCGGGTGGTGGCCGTGGAGGACGTGGTGTCCACCGGCACCTCCTTGTTCAAGGCGATCGACGTGATCGAGGCCGCCGGAGCCTCGGTGGTGGCCGCCGTCACCCTGATCGACCGGGGCGGCGGCGCCGGCGAGATCCTGGCCGGCCGCAACATCCCCTACCTCCACATCGCCGCCCACACCGACCTGGGCCTGCCCCCGGTGGCCAGCGCCTCCGCCCTGGCCCAGTCGGCCGGCGGTGCCACCAAAACCGCCGGGGCCACCACCGGCGGCGCCGACAGCGGCGCCGGGGCCTGACGGGAGTCGGGTGATGGAGCTCGGCACCGAGGCCCGTACGGAGACGGCACCCGTGGGCGGGCCACCATCGGTGGAGATCGCCCGCCCCGACGATTGGCACGTCCATCTGCGCGACGACGAGATGTTGGCCGCGGTGGCCCCCATCACCGCCGCCACCTTCCGCTACGCCCTGGTGATGCCGAACCTGGTACCGCCGATCGCCTCGGCGGCGGCCGCCGCCGACTACCGCCAGCGCATCCTCGACGTGGTCGGCCCGCCCCCCGAGGGCCGGGAGCCGTTCGTGCCGATCATGACGGCCTACCTGAGTCCCGAGCTCGACATCGACGATCTGCGCCGGGGGGCCCAGGCCGGCATCTGGCGGGCCGTGAAGTACTACCCGGCTGGCGCCACCACCAACTCCGAGCACGGCGGGTCGTCGCTGCCGGCCTGTGGCGCCGTGCTCGACGCCCTGTGCGATATGGGGCTACCCCTGCTGGTGCACGCCGAGTCGACCGACCCGACCATCGACATCTTCGACCGGGAACGGGCCTTCCTCGACGCCGAGCTCGCCCCGGTGGCCGATGCCTGGCCCGAGCTGGCCGTCACCGTGGAGCACGTGTCGACCCGGGCCGGCGTGGAGTTCGTGGCCGACCACCCCCAGGTGCGGGGCTCGATCACCCCCCACCACCTGCGCTGCGACCGGTCCGACCTGGTGGCCAACGGCCTGCGGCCCGACCTGTACTGCAAGCCGATCATCAACTCGGCCGACGACCGGGAGGCCCTGGTGGCGGCGGCCACGTCGGGCTCGCCCGACTGGTTCCTGGGCACCGATTCGGCCCCCCACCCCACCACCCACAAGTACACCGACCGGGCCAAGCCGGGGATCTTCAACGCCCCCTTCGCCCTACCGGTGGTGGCCGAGGTGTTCCACCGGGCCGGTGCCCTCGGCCACCTGGAAGCGTTCGTCTCCCTCAACGGCTGCGGCCACTACGGCTACCCGCCGTCGGGGGAGAAGCTGCGGTTGACCCGGGTGGCCGAAGGCTGCGGCTCCACCGGCGAACCGATCCCCGACTCGGTGGTCACCGCCGATGGTCAGCAGGTGATCATCTTCGGTGTCGACGAAGCCCGCTGCTGGCGGGTCGAATGGCTCTAATCCGGGGGGCTCGCGCCCCCGGCGGCTCCGCCACCTCCCCATCAGCCGGTGGGGCCCCACCCACCGGCGCCGGCTTCGCCGGCCCGGAGGATCACCCGGCTTCGATGACCGTGACGGTGCCGGCGGTGCCGTCGACCTCGATGAGGGCGCCGTCGGGGATGCGGAGGGTGGCGTCGTTGGCCGACACCACGCAGGGGATACCGAGCTCCCGGCTCACGATCACGGCGTGGCTCATGACGGCGCCGACGTCGACCACCACGGCCTCGGCCGCCACGAACAGGGGCGTCCACGACGGGTCGGTGAGGGGGGCGACGAGCACGTCGCCGGGGGCGAGACCCCGGGGGTCGGCCGGGTTGGTCACCACCCGGGCCCGGCCCCGGGCCTTGCCCGGGCAGCCGGGCAGGCCGGTGAGCGTCTCGCCCACCGGTAGGGGAGGGAGCTGCCGGCTCCGCAACGCCCACTGGTCGAGCGGCGGCTGTTGGCCGGCGAAGAAGAACGGCGGGATCCGCTCGGCCAGCTTGGCGTGCTGGGCCCGCCGGTCGGCGATCAGCTGCCGGCAGCTGGTGGGGTCGGCCAGGTAGGCGTCGATCTCGTCGTCGACCAGGAACCACAGGTCGCCCTTCTGGCCGCCCGATCGCTCGACCAGCCGCCGGTCGAGCTCCATGGCCCGCAGCCGGGACCCGTGGATGGCCCGCACCACAGTGGTCTTGGACCGCTCCCGGGCCCGGGAGTGGAGGCGGGCCGACCGCAGGGCCATACGGAACAGGCTTCGGACCGGCCGCTTGAGCCGGGCCAGGCAGTCGGCTTCGGCCGCCGCCGCCTCGGCCGCCAGCCGATGGCCCTGGGCGGCGGGGTCGTGGCTGTCGTCGGTGGCCCGGAGCCGGTCGATCAACACCAGGGCCAGGTTCGGGTCGGTCTCCCAGGTGTCGAACGCCGTGTCCCACTCGTTGGGCCCCCGGGAGCCGAACCGGGCCAGGAAGGCCTCGAACCCGTTCCACCAGGCGGCGGCCTCGGGGTGCTCGGTGGCGGCGGCCCGGAGCCGGTCGGCCAGATCGTGGGGGCCGGCGTCGAACACGGCGGCCACCGGCGCCGCCGCCCGGGCCTGGCGGCTGAGGACCCACATGGCGGCGCTGGGGGCGGCCGAGTCGACGTCGCCCAGCCCGGCCAGGAGGCGGCTGGCCAGGAGGGGCTCGCCGAGCTGGCGCTCGCAGATGCTGTTGAGCACGGCCACCGCCGTGCCGGCCCCCACGCTGATCACGAGGTGGTGCTCGAACAGGTCGGCGAAGAGCGCGATCACCGTGTCGACGGAGCGGCGCAGCTCGACGTCGGTGGCGGTGGCCGTGTCGGGGAGGGAGGCGACGAAGGCGTCGACCCGTCGCTGGTCCTCGGCCAGGCGGGGCAGCTCGGTGGTGCGGAGCAGGCGCCACAGGTAGCGGACCCCGGCCAGGGTGGCCCGCCGGTTCCGTTCGTGGGGATCGGGGGTGTAGGGCGGGGGTTCCTCGCCCACGCCGAGGTAGTTGACGTCGGCATCGGTGGCTTTGCCCCCGGGGGTACGGGCCGACGCCAGGCGCTGGATGCTGAGGTTGAGGTAGGCGTAGCCGCCGAACACCCCGGAGCCGACGGCGGTGGTGACCGGGATCGGGCTCAGCTCCTCGGGCCGGATCAGGCCGGTGGTGAGCAGGGCCCGGCGCATCGCCGTCTCGGCCGCGTCGGCCGCCACCGAGAAGCTGAGCGGGGTGAACACCTCGGGGTAGACCTCGCCGGCGTTGCCCCGGGTGTAGACGCTGAAGCGGTCGCTCGGGTCGTGGCCCACCCAGGTGTCGGCGCTGCCCGGGGGGCCCACCGGCTTCCAGATCCCGTTGGTCGTCATCGTCGCCGTTCCCCCTGGTCCCGTAGCTGCGGTTCCCCATGGTTACCAGATCGGAGCCCTACAGTGTCCGGGTGTTGCGCGTTCGGTTGGCCGCTGGTGCCGCATCGGCCCTCCTGGCTGGGGCCGGGTGCGCCTCGTCGACGGTGGCGCCGACGGCCACCGGCCGCGGCGAGCCGGATCGGGCACGGCGCCGGGTGAGCCAGTGCCGGGGGAGCCGGTGGAGCTGGAGCGGCTGATCGACGGCGACTCGATGGAGCTGCGAATCTACGGTGAGACGGTGGAGGTGCGGCTGCGGGGCATCAACGCCCCCGAGTTGCGGCTGGTCAGCGGGGAGGCGAGCTGCAACGGGCGGGAGGCCCGGGCGGCGATGGAGGCGGTGCTGGCTGCCGGCGACCTGCGCTTCGACGGCGGCGAGACCGACCGGTTCGATCGGGTGCTGGGCGATCTGTACACCGGTACCCGGGCCGTCGACGGGGCGATGGTGAGCCAGGGGTGGGCGCTGGCGTTGTGGTCGGCCGACGATCCGGCTCTCGTCGCCGCCATGGAGGACGCGGCCGCCGCCGGGGCAGGGCTGTGGGGCCCGACCTGCGGGGAGCCGGCGGCCGCCGTGGAGGTGGGCGACGTGCAGCCCGACCCCAAGGGTCGGGACGAGGATCACCTGAACGACGAGTGGATCGAGATCACCAACCCGGGCGGGTCGGCGGTGGATCTGGCGGGGTGGAGCGTGGCCGACGAGACCACCTCGAACCGGTTCGAGCTGCCGGCCCGCTCCCTGGCGGCGGGAGCCACGCTACGGATACACACCGGCTCGGGGGCCGACACCGCCACCGATGTCTACCTCGACCAGCGGGACCCGGTCTGGAGCAACTCGGGCGAGACGGTGCTGGTGGCCGATCCGGCCGGGGTGATCGTGGCCCACCGCTTCCTGGCCGGATGACGCCACGGCTGTTCTGCGGGCTGACGTGACCGGGAGCACATCTAGCGATCGGGTTCGACGTCCTCGTGGTAGAGGACGGCGAACCGCTCGAAGACCACCGGGATGTCGGGGTGGAAGTCGAGTCCGAGACTGGCGAACCGGCGGGTGAAGTACCAGGTGTGGGCATCGAGCCACCACTCCCGTGTCCGGTCGCCCTCGCCTTCGTCCCAGGCGAACGCCTCGTCCACCGACGACAGCGGGCCGATCCTCACGTCGGTCACCTCCACCACGGCGCGAGGTCGCATCGTGCCGTCGGTGACGATGCTGCGGTCCCCGACCGCAGGTACCGGGTCGCCGTCGGCTTCGTAGTCGCTCAACGCCCCCGCCGTCGCCCGCTTCGGCCCGTGGACCACGAGCGCGACGAGCTCGTCGGCCAGCTCCGCCGAGTCGCCGAAGCACCACGCTGGCGGTACGGGCAGACCTTGATCCGAGCCGGACTCGTGCAGGAAGCGGGCCCAGAAGCTGGCGACCGCCGCCGGATCGGGAGCGCCGATCGGCGTGACGTAGCGGTGGTCGCGGTCGGTCTCACCCATCAGGCGAGAGTACGCCGTTGCCGACGATCATGGTCGACCTGTTTGCTCCCCACGAAGCGGACTGTCGACCAGGCCTTGCGGGCGGTCCCGCTACTTGCATAGCCTATGCATGTGTTGGCCGCGAACAAGCTCGGTGCCCTCGGAGTCGTGTTGTCCGACCGGATGGACGAGGCTCTTGGGGGGCTCTCGCCCAGCGCGTCAGCCGTGTTGTCGATGCTCCACTTCAAGCCCGAGCTCACCACGACGTCGTTGGCTGCGATCTGCGGCGTTCGTCAGCCGACGACCGTTCGACTGATCGACGGGCTCGTGCGCCTCGGCATGATCGAACGTCGGAAGGTACAAGGCCGGGCCACCCCGCTCGTGGTCACCGAGTTGGGCCACGAGACCACACTGGCGCTACAGCGTGCCCGGCTGGCGACCCTGCAGGACCTCCTCGCCCCACTTGATCGTGAGGAACAACGTGTCTTCGAGGCGTTCGTTGATCGAATCATCGCCGGAGCGACAACGAGCCGTGGCTCAGCGCGAACCACCTGTCGATTGTGCGAGCACGACATCTGTGAGCCCGGACTCTGCCCGGTCGGCAACCGGGCCGACGAGCTCGACGGCGACAACACTCCGAGTACCAGCTGAAAGTAGGTGGGTATGACCGCGCCCAGCGACCGCCCTGCATGCATACATCCCGACGCCACGGTGTTTCCTGACGCAACCGTCCGGGGCGATGTCAGGATCGGGGCCGGGGCGCGTATCGGCAGCGGTGCTCGGCTGATCGCTGAACCAGGTGCGTCGATCAGCGTGGGCGACTTCACGATCGTGATGGAGAACGCTGTGCTTCGGGCCACGGTCCGGCAATCTCTCGTCATTGGCAGCCACTGCCTCATCGGACCCCAGACCCACATCGTGGGTGCCACCGTGGCCGACGAGGTCTTCGTCGCCACCGGTGCATCCGTGTTTCATGGGGCAATTCTGGAGACGGGCACGGAGGTGCGGATCAACGGCGTCGTCCATCTCAGGACCCGACTTGTAGCGGGAACCACCGTTCCCATCGGCTGGATCGCGATCGGCGATCCTGCACGCATCCTCCCGCCCGACCGTCACGAGGAGATCTGGTCGCTGCAGGAGCCGCTCGACTTTCCCGGCTTCGTCTACGGCGTGGACCGGGGCGCGAATCACCCGATGCGGGCGATCACGAGGGCCATGTCGCATCGGCTCAGCGGGTGAGGTAGCTCACGAGCAGGCCGGCGGGGATGAGCACCCAGGGAATGAACGTGAGGATGATGGCGATCATGGCGATCGTGCGGGACTGGTCTCGCGGGGGGTTACCGCACCGCCCGATGGTCTCCCACAGGGCCCGCAGCGGGGCGTCGGTGGCGAGCTTGATCCGCCGCCGGGCCACGGCCGCCCCCCGCAGGATGATCCACGCCGCCCCGGCCACCACCATGCCCACCACCACGATGGCCACGATCCGGGTGATCAGCGAGTCGAGGGCCGAGGCCAGGGCCGAGCCCAGCACCTGGAGCAGGGTCGACAGCACGGCGCCGCCCAACAGGAACGTCGGCACCCCCAGCGGGTTGCGCTTGAACCCCGGGGCCAGGCGCATCATGTGGATGCGGGCCCGGGTCAGCATCGCCCGGGACGGGTCGTCGAGTTGGGCGTTGGCCTCCCGCCGGGCGTAGAGCCACATGATCTGGTCGACCACGCTCGACTGGTAGCTGCGCACCACGAACAGCGCCACCTGCTGAACGAGGTAGGCGGCCACCGGGCTCAACGGGCCCAGCCCCCGCACCCGCACCCCCCGGGCCCCGTTGCGGTCGAGCACCTCCAGCGAGCGCACCATCAGGGCGTGGGCCTCGGCGAAGCGCTCCGGGTGCCCCAGCGGCGCCGGCGAGCTGAGCTGGAGCACGATGTCCTTGTCGACGTCGTCCTGCGCCCCCAGGGCATCGAGGATCGACTCGGTGGCGGCCGAATCGCTCTTGCGGAACGCCTGGAAGGCCCGGAACTTCTCGTCGAGATCGTCGAGGACGAGGCTCTGGTCGGCCGGCGCCGCGACCTCAGTGCTGGGGGTGCTCACCGCGCAGCTCCCGGACGTGGACCAGCAGCCGCTGGAGCAGGGCGCCCAACACGTCCACCTCGTCGGGCTCCAGCAGATCGAGGACGTGCTCCCGCACGTGGGCCACATGCAGGGGGGCCGCCGCCTCGATCGCCTCCTGGCCGGCATCGGTCAGCACGGCGTAGGTGACCCGCCGGTCGGCGTGGCTCTTCTCCCGCTGCACCCAACCCCGGCACTCCAGACGATCGATCCGTTGGGTCACCCGGCTCTGGGAGTGCAGCAGCCGGCTGGACAGGTCGGTCATCCGCATCCGGCGGCCCTCGGCCTCCGAGAGCTGCACCAACACCTCGTAGTCGTCGAAGGTGATCGACGCGTCGCGCTTGAGCAGGCCGTCGAGCAGCTGGATCACGCCGCCGCTCGATTCCACGAAGGCGCGCCAGGAGCGTTGTTCATGCTCATTGAGCCAGCGCGGCTCGCTCGCCTCGCCCGCCTCGTCGGTTCCCTCACCCGCTGCTTCCACCCTGGACATCCTAGGCGACAGGGCCCCGGGGGGAGCGATACGCTTGCAAGATGAAGGACTCCGCAACTGCCCCCACCGACCGTCACGCCGAGTGGGAAGACCTGCGGCAACGGCACCTCAAGCCCCGGGGCGAGCGCCCGGCCAGCACCGCCGGCGGTGTGCACCACGTCGCTCTGCTGTGCTCCGACGTGGAGCGCACGATCCACTTCTACCAGGACCTCCTCGGCTTCCCCCTCACCGCCCTGTTCGAGAACCGGGACTACACGGGCTCCACCCACCTGTTCTTCGACATCGGCAACGGGAACTCGCTCGCCTTCTTCGACTTCCCGGGGCTCGGCCTCGGCCCCTACGCCGAGGTGCTGGCCGGCCTCCACCACCTGGCCATTTCCGTGACGCCCGAGGTATGGGAGGCGGCCCGGGCCCGGTTGGAGGAAGCCGGCATCGCCTACGACAACCGCAGCGGTTCCTCGATGTACTTCAGTGGCCCCGACGGCGAACGCCTCGAGTTGCTGGCCGAGCCCCTCGGCCGGATGTACGGCGGCGAGGTCGGCTGAGCCGCCTCACCGGTCACGTCAGCTCGGCGGGCCGCAGCGTAGCTGCGGGCCGGGGTTGGGGCCCCGGCCGTGATGGGTCCGGGGGCGCAGCCCCCGTTAGGGCAGCTCCATGATCCGGGGATCGAGGGCCACGCCGTGCTTGGCCAGCTTCTCGGCGAACGCGGGCTGCACCCCGCTCGACTGCAGGTAGGAGCCTTCGGGCCGGCTCGGGTCGGGCGCCTGGCCCTCGGCGTCGTCGCCGTAGACCCGGGTGAACAGCGGGTTCATCACCACCCGATCGCCCTCGACCCCCAGCACCTCGCTGATCGAGCCCACCACCCGGGCTCCCGTGCGCAGCCGTTCCAGCTGCACGATCACGTCCACGGCCGACGCCAGCTGCTCCCGGATGGCCTTGGCCGGGATCTCGAGGCCGGCCATCATCACCATCGTCTCCAGCCGGGTGATGGCGTCGGCCGGGGTGTTGGCGTGGAGGGTGCCGAGCGAGCCGTCGTGGCCGGTGCTCATGGCCTGCAGCATGTCGAGGGCCTCGGCGCCGCGGCACTCGCCCACGATGATCCGGTCGGGCCGCATGCGGAGGCTGTTGCGCACCAGGTCCCGGATCGTGATCGCCCCCTTGCCCTCGATGTTGGCCACCCGGGTCTCGAGGCGGATCACGTGGCGCTGGCGCAGCTTGAGCTCCACCGCGTCCTCGATGGTGACGATCCGGTCGCCGGCCGGGATGAAGGTCGACAACACGTTGAGGAAGGTGGTCTTGCCGGTACCGGTGCCCCCCGACACCAGGATGTTCAGCTTGCCCTTCACCGCCGCCGCCACCAGGGCCAGCGCCGGGCGGCTCAGCGAGCCCCGGGTGACCAGGTCGTCGGCCGTCATCGTGTCGGCGGCGAACTTCCGGATGGTCAGCACCGGCCCGTCCACCGCCAGCGGAGGAATGACGGCGTTGACCCGGGAGCCGTCGGCCAGGCGGGCGTCCACCATGGGCGACGACTCGTCGATTCGGCGTCCCATGGAGGCGGCGATCCGCACGATCACCTGCTTGAGGTGGTCGGCGCTGCGGAACCGGAAGGGGGTCAGCTCGATGCGGCCCCGCCGCTCGACGTAGATGGCGTCGGTGCCGTTGACCATCACCTCGCTCACCGTCGGGTCGGCCAGCAGGGGCTCGATCGGGCCGTAGCCCAGCACGTCGTCGATGATGAGTGACACCAGCCGCTTGCGTTCCGGCCCGTCGAGCAGGGCGCTGGCGTCCACGATCAGCCGCTCCAGCTCGTCGGCCACGAGGGCCTTGAGCACCTGGGGGTCGCGTTCGCTGCCCAGCTTCTTGGACACGTCCTTCATGAGCGACTCGCGGGTCCGGTCCCGTAGCTCCTCCAGCGGGTCACGCCGGATCCGGCGGGCGGTCGGCAGGCCCCGCTCCCGCTGCTCACGTTCGGCCAGCAGATGGCCCAGGGTGGCGGCGGTCATCGAGCCGCTCCTTGCATCGAGTCGGGCCTCATCATGCCGCCCCCAGGTGACGTCGGGGCAGGGCGGGGGGCGTCCCGGTGGCCCCGGCGGCGGCGCTGGCTGGATTGGCGGCGGGGCGCAGGGCGGCGGCCAGCTCCCGGATCACCCGCACGGCGTCGGCCTTGGGGTACGCCTCGACCAGCGGCAGGCTCTGGTTGGCGGCCACCGGGATCTCCCGGCATTCGGGGATGGCATGGCTCACCGGCAGGTCCACGGTGCTCTCGATGGCCTGGGTCGACAGGCCGGTGCGGAGGTCGGCCCGGTTCAGCACGAGGCGACGGTGGGCCCGGGTGAAACCGAGCTGGTCGAGCCCGTCGAGGTTGCGGCGCAGCGACCGCAGCCCGCCCAGGTCGGGGGTGGCGATGGCGAGCAGTTCGTCGGCCACCTCGGCCGCCACCGCCATCGGGGCCCCGGCCCCCGGGGCGGTGTCGACCACCACGGTGCGGAACGCGCCCTTCAACATCGTCAGGATCTCGACCAGGCGGTCGGGATCGATGGCGTCGGCATCGACCAGGTTGTCGGGGGCCGCCAGCACCAGCAGCCCGGTGGGGTGGGGGCACAGGCTCAGCTTGAGCACGGTCAGGTCGAGTGGGACCCCGGGAACGGCCACGGTGGCCAAGGTGGATCGGTGCTCGAGACCCAGCAACTGGTCGACCTCACCCGCCACCAGGTCCAGGTCCACCAGGACCACCTCGTTGGGGGCGCCCCGGCTCAGCTCCAGCGCCAGGTTCACCGCCACCGTGGTGCGGCCCACCCCACCCTTGGCCGCCATCACCGTGATCAACCGGCCCTGGTGGACGGGTGCCGTCGGGGCCTCGGGCCCGGCTGGCCCGCCGGCGGCGGCGGCCGGTGCGGCCAGGCGAGCCCGGCGCAGGGCGGCCGCCGCCGCCAGATGGGCCACGGTCTCGGCGATCACCGGCGTGGCGGTCTCCGGGGCGATCACCTGGCGGATCCCGACAGCCATGGCGTCGCCCAGGAGGCTGGGCGTCGGCTGGTGGACCAGCACCACGTCGACCTCGGGGAACGACTGCACCATGTCCTTGGCCGTGGCCATGATCACGTCCAGCGACAAGCCGGGCCCGAACACGACCAGGTCTCCGCCGATGCCGGCCAGGTACTGGGCGATCCGGGTGGGCCCGTCGGGCAGGTCGGCGGGGTTGATCGTGGTGACGGGCAGGTCCTTCAGCGCTGAGATCATCGATCCCGGCGTCGTCACCAACGTGACGCGACCATGCCCAGCCTGCACCGCAACCACCTCCCTCCGGCTCACCGATTTCCAGCCTGGGTTGGCGTCGGCCCCGGTGAGGGGGCCAGGCATCCGGCCTCGGCCAACCCCGTTCTTCGGTTCGTTCGGCCCAGAGCTTTAGGCCCTTCGAACCGCTCCTCTATCGTCTGAACCATGGCGTCATACGAAGACATCACCGTCACCACCCATGACCACGTGGAGGTGCTGACGATCAACCGGCCCGAGGCCCGCAACTCGCTCACCTTCCGGACCTACGCCGAGATGGAGGACGCCGTACGCTCCACCCGGGCCCGGTGCCTGGTGATCACGGGGGCCGATCCCGGCGGGTTCTGCGCCGGCGACGACGTGAAGCAGGTCATGGCCAATCCCGACGCCAAGCCGGCCGAGCGCCTGGCCCGGGAACCCCGCACCACCCCGCTGGCCGCCGCCCTGCTGGCCACCGACATCCCCGTGATCGCCGCCGTCAACGGCCCGGCCGTGGGCTGGGGGATGGAGCTGGCGCTGATGGCCGACATCCGCGTGGCGTCCGACCGGGCCCGCTTCGGCGAGCTGTTCGTGCTGCGGGGCCTGAACTGCGACGTGGCCGGCCTGGGTCGCCTGGCCGGGGCCGTGGGCCGGGAGCGAGCGGCCGAGCTGCTGTTCACCGGCGACGTGATCGACGCCGCCGAGGCCCGGGCCGCCGGCCTGGTGGGCCGGGTGGTTCCCCACGACGAGCTGCTGCCCACCGCCCTGGGGTTGGCGGCGAAGATCGCCGCCAACCCGCCGCTGGCCGTCCAGGCCATCAAGCAGGGCCTGCGCACCGCCCTCGACCCCGACTGGGACAGCCTCGGGGTGTGGGTGGCCACCAACCTGGCCCACCTGTTCACCACCGCCGATCACACCGAAGGCGTGGCCAGCTTCCTCGAGAAGCGGCCGCCGGTGTTCACCGGTCGCTGACCACCTCGGGGCGGCCGTCGGGTCCGATCTCCAGGCGCAGGACGGTCCGGCGGTCCTGGCTGAAACTGGGGTTCACCAGGCGGACGAGCGACACGTCGAGGGCGCGGATCGGCTCCTGGTAGCGGTAGGCGGGGCCGCCGTCGCCCGACGTCCAGAAATGCTCGGGCGGGCCCAGCCGGGAGGCCAGCCGGGCGGGCACTGACCGGTGGGGCCGGCTGGCGTAGGCCAGGTAGTCGGCCAGGAACTGCTGCGACGGCTCCATCAACGTGGGCCGGCCCAGGGTCGCCTCGTAGGCGTCGAGCTGCCCGAAGTCGTGGATCTGGTCCAGGGCGTCGACCTCGACCCCGGTCGACACCGCGCCGTAGGCGCCGCTGGCCGGCATCGTGTCGCCGAGCTGGAGCCGGTCGAAGGCGACGTGGAGGCTCAGGGGGGCCAGCGCTCCGGAGCCGACCGGGTACTCGGTGCCGCTCTCGCCGGTGGCCGTGATCCGGTAGCCGTACGACACCGGGGCGTCGAGCCAGGCCAGCCCGGGCGGATGGAACAGCACCGGGGCGCCGAGCACGGCGGCCACCGCCACCAGGCCCCGGGCCGGGGTGGCGTTGGCCGCCGCCCAGGCCCGCAGCGACGGCGCGCTCACCAGCACCAGCAGGCCCACCTCCACCGCGATCCACGACAGGAACCAGAACCCGGTGATGGCGAACACGGCCAGGTGGAACCCGACGGCCGCCGGCAGCCACCAGCGCAACAGCCGGGGCCGGGTCACGGCCACGATCGACCCCAGCTCCACGGCCAGGATGGCCCCCATCGCCGGTAGCCGGACGGCGTGCAGCAGGTCCGACAGGTTGCGGGCCCAGCTCCCGTCGCCGCTGCCCCGCCACCCGGCGGCGTAGCTGCTGATCGGCAGGTCTCCCAGGTCGCCGTGGGTGAGCCAGCCGATGACCACCTTGCCCTTGCCGGGGATGAAGAAGTGGGCGGCCAGGGCCGCACCGGCCACCAGCAGCACCGGTGCCGTGCGGTTGCGGCCGGTGATCACGTACACCAGGTGGCCCGCCGCCACCGCCAGCACGACCAGCACCAACAGGTCGTCGATGTTGCGGCCGGCGGGGGTGTCGAACGGGAGCACGAACTGCTCGGCCACGATCCGAACGGCCACGGCGAAGGGCACGAGGAAGGCCGGCCGGGCCAGGGCGGCGGCGGCCAGGGCCACCACGACCAGACGGTCGGCCCCGTGGAACCGGCCTGCCAGCCAGTTGTAGGGGTAGCACGACGCCTGCCACGCCAGCAGCACCACCAGGACCCCGGCGAACCAGCGCAGGGCCCGCCCCTGCTCCAGCTCGCCCCACGGGGCCAGCAACCGCCGGGGGCGGAGCACGGCGGCGGCCACGGAGCCGGCGGCCAGCGGGACCAGCGCCCACCACCGCTGGCTGGCCGCGGCCACCAGGAGCGAGGGCCGGCCCAGGTCGGCGGCGGTCACCACGGCGGTGGCCCGGGCCAGGTGCTCGACGACGGTGAACAGGGCGAACGTGGCCAGCACGAGGGCCAGATCGGCCGGTGTGTCGGGGCCGAGGACGGCCGCCAGCCAGCCCCTGGCCGGCACCGTGCCCCCCACCGCCTTGTCATCCATCGGGTGAGCATCGCGCGGCGGGGCGCCGGGTGCTGGGCGGGGCTTGGGCAAATCGTCAGGCGAACCTCAACCCCGGGCACCTTCCATCCGACGGTGATGGGGGCGATCCGCGCCCCGTCTTCGGAGAGACCGTGGCCAAGCACCCACCAGCCAAGATGTCGGCCGTGCTCGGCCGGTGCCGGCGCACCGGTCGCTGGCGGCTCGGTGCCCGATCCACTGTGCTGGCGGTCCTCGGCTCCGTGCGCCTCGACATGCGCCACTCCTTCGTGGAGGGCGAGGAGCCCGCCGAGCTGAAGATGAAGGTCACGGTGCTGTTCGGGTCGGCCGTGCTGATCCTGCCCGAAGGGGCGGAGGTCCGGCCGTCGGGGATGTCGCTGCTGAGCGCCGAATGGGTCGATGTGCCCGACCACCCCGTGCCGTCCGGCCTACCGACGCTGGAGGTCGAGTGGACGTGCGTGCTGGGCCGGGTGCACGTGGTCACCGGCTCGGTGCTGGAGAAGGCGGCACAGGAGAAGGCGGAGGAGAAGGCCGGCCACGACAGGACGGACGACGAACCGGCGGACGACGAACCGGCGGCCGACACCGGGTGGGGCGCCGAGCCCGAACCGGCGGCTGACGCCGGCTGGGAGACCGAGCCCGAGCGTGCCGCCGAGCCCGAGATCGTGGTGGACATGGGCATGGTGGACTCCGAGCCCTGGTCGATGGCCGAGCGCCGAGCCCGAGCCCGAGCCCGAGGTCGAGCCCGAGCCCGAGCCCCAGGAGTCGGCAGCCCCCCTGGTGGAGGCCTGGCGGTCCCATGACTGGGGCCCGGGGATCACGGAGCGGGACGAGGACGACGGGCCCGAGACCGCAGCCGCAGCCGCAGCCGCAGCCGAGCCCGAGGCCGGGACCGGGGAGACGGCACCGCAGCTGGTCGAGGCCTGGCGCTCGCATGACTGGGGACCGGGGCTCGTGCACGGGGACGATGAAGACGAGGACGACGACGCATCGGCTACCGCCGGCGCATCGGCCTGACGGGATGACGACGATGACGAGGCAGCGATGAGCCCACCTTCAGCCCCCGCCGACGAGGTGTCGGAGGCCGACTTCCTGGCCCTGCAGCGCCTCATGCTGGAGCAGAGCGCCATCCTGTTGGACCGCGGCCGGTCGTATCTGGTCGACGCCCGCCTCCTACCGGTGGCCCGCCGCTACCAGCTCCCCGGTATCACCGAGCTGATCCGGGCCCTGCGCCCCGGCGACCACCCCCAGCTGATGGCCGACACGGTCGACGCCCTCACCACCAACGAGACCTCGTTCCTCCTCACCCCGGCCACGATGGAGGCCCTGGTGGAGCGGGTTCTGCCGGAGATGGTGGCCGGCCGCGACCCGGCCCGGCCCCTCACCCTGTGGAGCGCCGCCTGCTCCAGCGGCCAAGAGCCCTACTCGTTCGCCATCCTGCTCCGCCAGCACCATCAGGGCCTGGTCGAGGCGGGCCAGGTGCGCATGCTCGCCTCCGACCTGTCGCCCACGATGGTCATGCGCTGCGCCGCTGGCCGGTTCAGCCGGATCGAGGTGCGCCGGGGGCTCCCCACCGACCTGCTCGACCGGCATTTCGTGCGTGACGGGCGCGACCATGTGGCCGTCGACGAGCTGCGGGCCATGCTGTCGCCCCTGGTGATCAACCTGGTGCAGCCCTGGCCCGGCATTCCCCGCTGCGATCTGGTGATCCTTCGCAACGTGCTGCGGTTCTTCCCCCAGCCCGTCCGCTACCAGGTGATCGAGCGGGTGCGGCGCACCGCGCTGGCCCCCGGAGGCCGACTCCTGCTGGGACCCGACGACCCGATCCTGGGGCCATCCGAGGGGTTCGAGCCCGTCGGCCCGTCCCCCCTGGCCTGTTACCGACTGGCGGAGGCGGCGTGATGTACCACACCTCGAACCTCGACTTCCACCACCACCTGCTCAGCCTGGCCGAGGCCATGAAGCCGCTGCCGACCACGGTGTGCCGGCTGGCGGCCCTGATCGCCGACGAGCACAGCCAGATCGCTGACGTGGTGGGCATCCTGCGGGAGGACCCGTCGCTGGTGGCGGCCCTGCTCCGCCAGTCCAACTCGGCGTCGTCGGCCCCCGCCTCCGAGATCGTGACGGTGGAGGCCGCCATCGTGCGCCTGGGCCTGGCCCGGGTGCTGGCCATCGCCACCCACACCGCCATCGGGACCCAGCCCCAGGAGGCCCTGGCCGCCTACGAGCTCGCCCCGGGCCGGCTGTGGGACCACTCGGTGCGCGGTGTCGTACGTGGCCGAGGCCATCTTCCGCCGTACCCCCCGCAAGCTCGGTCCGGAGGTGGTCACCGCCGCCCTGCTCCACGACATCGGCCAGATCGTGCTGGACAAGGTGCTCGACCCGGCCCACTTCCACCTCGCCCGCAACGCCCACGTGCTGGTCACCACGGCGGAGCGGGAGCTGGTGGAGGTCGACCACGCCGAGCTCGGCGCCATGCTGCTGGAGCTGTGGGAGATCCCGGCCACCATCGCCGACGCCGTCCGCTACCACCACGACCCGAGTAGCGACGACGACGTGGCGGCCCACGTGGTGCAGGCCTCCAACCTCCTGATCCACGCCCTCGACGACGATCCCGACAAGATCAGCCGGTTCGAGCGGGAGGCCGACGAGGAACGCCTTCGCCAGTCGCTGGCCCTCCTCGAGGTCGACCGGCGCGACATCGTCGACCGCTCGCTCGAGCTGTTGCGGCGGGCCGGGCTGCTGTCCGACGGGGACAGCGCCATCGAACTCTGATCGTTCGGGGGCTGGCGCTCCCGCCGCCCTTCGGGCGCCCCCATCGCCGCCGGGGCCCCATCCCCGTCGGGCGGCTTCGCCGCTAGGCGTTGGCGGTGGTGGGGTCGATCATCTTGCCCACCTCGGTGACGATCGAGGCCGGGAACCCGCTGCGCTCGGCGTGCTCGTCGATAAGGGCGGCATCGTCGGCCACGTAGACGCAGAAGGTCTTGTCGCCGGCCACGTAGCTGTGCTCCCACTGGATGTGCTTGCCTTCGCCCTGCATGGCGCTGAGCACACCGTTGGACTGCTGGGCGGCGGCCCGCAGCTGATCCCGCTCGGCCGAGCCGATCTCCGGGATGTCACGTTCGATCATGAAGCGGCGCACAGGTACCCCCCAGGGTCTGGATTGGCGTCGAAGGCTCGGAGCCTACTCGGGGCCGGGATCGGCCTGCCGGGGATTTGGCCACGGGCCCAGACGCGGCAGGACCCAGCCTGACGCGCTCAGGCTGGGACCTGCCGTGCTCACCTCACACCCAGGGAAGAGGGGCGTGAGAGATCAGGTACCTCGGAGGATCATCGCTTCAGGCTCACGATCTCCTGCAACATCTCGTCGGACGAGGTCACGACCCGGGAGTTGGCCTGGAAGCCGCGCTGGGCCCGGATGAGGGCCGTGAACTCCTCGGCCAGGTCGACGTTGGACATCTCCAGCGTGCCGGCGGCCATCGCCCCCCGACCCCCCGTGCTGGTGGCCCCGATCTGGGCCAGGCCTGAGTTCGGTGTGACCCGCCAGTTCGAGCCGGTCACCCGCTCCAGGCCCTCGGGGTTGGAGAAGCTGGCCAGGGCCAGCTGGCCGATCGGCTTCACCAGGCCGTTGGAGTAGGAGCCGACGATCACACCGTCACTCCCCACCCGCAGCGACTGGAGCGTGCCGGCGGCCGAGCCGTTTTGGGTCACGGCGGCCACCGACGAGTCGCCCCCGTACTGGGTGATGCGGCGCTCGCCGTCGCCCCCGATGGTCAAGGTGACGGCGCCGAGTCCGGGGATGCCGCCGGCGGCGATGTCGATGCCGAAGTCCGCCGGCGAGGTCAGCTCACCGTTGGCCCCGAAGGTCAGGACGTTGTCGGCCAGGACGATCGGCACCTGCGCGGGCCCGTAGGTGGCCGACACCGTCCACTCGTCGTCGTTGGTCTTCTCCAGGGTGAGGTCGATGTCGATCGGGTTGCCCTGCTCGTCGAACACGCCCAGGCCGGTGAAGTACTGTGCACCGACGGCGGAGTCGGAGCTGAGGTTGCCGCCGAACTTCACGTCGCTCGTGACCACCGGCGGGTTCTGCTCCCCGATCGGGATCCGCATGGCCCCTGGCGCCCCGCCGACGTCGATCCGACCGAACTGGTCGGCGTTCCAGCCCTGCACCAGGCCGCCCTCGCTGTTGGCAAGGCGGCCCGTGGCGTCGAGGAAGAAGGCACCGGACCGGGTGAACATCTGCTCGCCGCCCTGGTCGATCATGAAGAAGCCGTCGCCCTGGATGGCCAGATCGAGATCGCGGTTGGTGACATGGAGCGAGCCCTGGCTCAGGTTCTGGGCGATGGCGGCCACCGCCACCCCCAGGCCGATCTGATCCGGGTTGGTACCACCCAGCCTGGTGGTCGGGGTGCCGGCGCCGTGGATGGTCTGGCTCAGCACATCCTGGAATAGCGCCTCGCTCCGCTTGAACCCGGTTGTGTTGACGTTGGCGATGTTGTTGCCGACGACATCCATCATCATCTGATGGCTGCGCAGGCCCGACACCGCGGCGTACATGGAACGGATCATGGCTGGGGGGTCTCCTGGGGTTCGGTGGCGGGGGTGGATGCTGGGGTGGCGGATGGCGGACTGGCGGCGGGCGGGGTGGCAGCGGGCGGAGTGGCGGCGGGGCTGGTGGTGAGCGCCGGGGCGCCGACCGAGACGATCTCGTTGAGGTGGACCACGCCCTTGTCGGTATCGAGGACGACCTCGCCCGAGACGAGCTTGCTCCGCAGCACCACGGCCTCGACCGGGGCGCCGTCCTGGATGGCCGACACCGAGCGGCCGACCATGGCCGAGGCGGTGGTGAGCGACGTCACCAGGGCCGTCGACTTCCCCTGCTCGGTCAGCTGGTCGAGCTTCTCCACCATGGTGAACTGGGCCGTGGTGGCGATGAACTCCTCGGAGCTGCTGGGATTCATGGGGTCCTGGTACTTGAGCTGGGCCACCAGCAGCTTGAGGAAGGCGTCCTTGTCGAGCGTGCTCGACTGGGCGTCGGTGGTCTTGACCCCCGACGAGCCGGCGAAGTTCGTGGCGTCGAGGCGCGAGCTGCCGGCCGTCGGGTTGGTGCCGGCGGCGGTCGCCGTCTGATAGGCCATCGGCACGGTGGCGCCGGCCCGTGCGGTCACGAGATCAGCCATTGGTGCTGCGCTCCTTGTCGTGAGACCTCGGAGGGTCGGGGGGAGTGGGGTGAGGGGTCACAGGGCCAGGTCCACGGTGGCGGCCGAACGGCGGCGGGCGGCGGCCCGGAGGGCCTCGGCCCGGCCGGCGTCGAGCCGGGGGTCGGTCGATCCCAGGCTGGAGCGGCCCGAAGCGGCGGGCTGGCGGCCGGAGCCGGTGGTGGCACCGGCCCCGTCCCGGCCCGGGCCGCCGTCCGGGGAGGCGCCCGAGCCCAGGCCGATGTCGATGGCGGCGCCCCGGAGGCCGCTGCCGGTGAGCTCGTCGGCCAGCTGGTGACGCTGCTGCTCCAGCTGCTGGGCGGCGGCGCGGCTCTCGGCCACCAGGGCCACGGTCGTGCCGGCCACGCCGGTGGTGACCGTGACCGTGAGCGAGCCGAGATGGTCGGGCCGCAGGCGGATGGTCATCTCGTGGTTGCCCTCGGCCGTGAGCCGCACGGCGTTGAGGGCCCGCTGGACCTGGCGCCACAGGGGATCGGCTCCTGCCGACCGGGTGGTGCCGGCGGCCGGGGTCGGGGCCGGGGCCGAGGCGGGAGCCGGGGCCGGGTCGCCGTTGAGGGCGGCGGCCAGCCGGCCATCGAGCGGGTTGGGCTGGCCCTCGGCCCGGTCAGCCGGGCCGGGGCCGGCACCGGTGCCCCCTGGACCCTCCGCCCGGTCGGCGGCACTGCCCGCGGAGCGGGCCGGCGGGGCCGAGGTGACGGCCGTGGGGGCGGCTGGCATCGCCGGCGAGGCGGCGGCCGCCGCCAGGGCGCTGAGCGGCCCGCCGGTGGGGGGTGCCGGTTGGGTCGGCTCGTCGGCGCCGGTTGCGGCCCGGCCGGGGGTGGCGCCCGTGCCCTCGGCGGTGCCGTGGTCGCCTCCGTCATCGGTCGCGGTCCCGTCCCCGGTGGTGGCGCCGGTGGTGTCACCCGTGGGGTCGGTGCCGGTCGGGTCGGTGCCGGTCGGGTCGGTGGCGGTCGGGTCGGTGGGGGCCGCCGCGGTGCCCCCGTCGCCAGCGGCGACAGGAGGTTCGGTGGTCCCGGCGGTGGGGGTGGGGACCTCGAGGGCGCCCTCGGTGGCACCGTCGGCGGGGGAGCCGCCGGCGACGGCGGGGTTGGCGGCCGCGGCTCCGGTAGCGGTGCCGGGCAGGGGAGTGGTGCCCGGCTGCACGGCGGGTGAGAGCGGCGGGGCGGCGCCGGCGGGGGATCCGCCGCGGGGGTCGGCCGGGCCGGCTGCGGGGTCCAGGGCCCGGAGGCCGTCGGTGCCGGTGCCGTCGCCGGCGCCGGCCGCCGGGTCGGCGGTGGCGGCTGGGGGCGCGGCGGCTGAGGCCTGGGCGCTCACGGTGGCGGCGTTGGCTGCGGTCGGGTCGGTGCCGGCCCCATCGGTGGCCGGCCGCTCGGCGGGCGTGGCGTCGGTGGCGGCCGGGTCGACCCCGTCGTGGCCGGGCCTGATCCGTGTCGGGGCGGCCCCGGGCGTCGTCTCGCCGGTCGGCGCGTCGGGGGCCGATCGGGGCGGGCCGGGACGACGGGCGCCCGGGGCCGCACCGACCGGCCGGCGGCCATGATCGACGCGACGGTCCCGGCCGGCGCCCCGCCCGGCCTCGGGACGGCCAGTCCGGTCAGTCCGGTCGGGCCGGTCAGTCCGGTCGGGCCGGTCGGGTCGGTCGGGTCGGGCGGCCTGATCCAGTGCGTCGTGGAAGCGGCGGGACCGGTCGGCGCCGGCCGGGTCGGTCGGGCCACCGGTGCCGGGCCGGGCCCGGCCGGCGTCGGGGCGGCCGGCCGGGGCCGCCGGGGCGGGGAGCGCCGCCAGGGAGGTGGCGTCGGAGCTCATGAGCGGTCCTTCCAGGCCTCGAGGACCTTGTGCACGTAGGCCTTGGTCTCCCGGTAGGGGGGCACGCCGCCGTAGCGGGCCACGGCTCCCCGGCCGGCGTTGTAGGAGGCGACGGCCAGCTCGGTGGACCCGAACCGGTCGAGCGAGGTCCGCAGATAGCGGGCGGCCCCGTCGATGGCGGACGCCGGGTCCCAGGGGTCGACGCCGAGCTCGGCGGCGGTGGCCGGCATGAACTGCATGAGGCCCTGGGCCCCGGCCGGGCTCTTGGCGTTCGGGTCGAAGCCCGACTCGGCCTGGGCGATGGCGGCCAGGAGCTTGGGGTCCACGTTCCACCGGCGGCCGGCGTCGGCGAACAGGGCCTGGTAGCGCTGCTCGGCCGGCCCGGCTTGCCATGCCGGTGACGGCGAAGGCGGCTGCGTCGGAGCCGAGGGCGCGGCCACCGAGACCGCCGGGGTGTCGCCGCCGGGGGTGGGCCCGGCGGAGTCGGTGGGGGTGATGATGCGGCGGATGGAGCCGATCGGCCGGTCGATGGCCTCGACCTTCACCACCTCGCCCCGCTTGGGGGCGTGCAGCATCTTGCCGTCGCCCACGTAGAGGGCCACATGGGTGACGGGGTGGCCGAAGGTGAGGATGTCGCCGGGGAGGGCCTGGTCGATCGAGTCGACCGGGACGCCCATCGTGGCCTGGTTGCGGCTCCACTTCGGGATGTCCACCCCGGCCTGGCGGTAGGCGAGCTGGATCAGGCCCGAGCAGTCGAGGCCCTTGTCGGGGTCGGTGCCACCCCACAGGTAGGGGACACCGAGGTACTTCTCGGCCGCCGCCACCACGGCTTCGCCGGGAGTGGCAGGTTCGCCGGGAGTCACCGGATCGCCGGGGGTCGCCACCCCACCCGCCGCCGCCGGATCACCCGTGGCGTCGAGCGCGATGCTCGGCCCGGCCGGGCTGGAGATGTCGGTGCCGAGGGCACCCAGCAGGCCGGCCGGCAGGGTGGTCCCGGCCAACAGCGGCCAACCGCCGTCGGCGTCGACGCCCAGGGCGTCGGCCAACAGGGCTTCGGGCGAGGTGGCGGCGCCGGTGGCCGAGCCCGATCGGGCATCGGCCAGCACCGTGTCGAACGACGATCCGGACGCCGTGCCGCCGACGGTGGTGACCGGGCGGGCGGCGCTCAGGCCGAAGCGGGCCTGGATGGCGGCGATCCGCTCCGGCATGTACGCCGCCCCGGCGGAGGGGCCGAAGCCGAAGGGGCCGCTCATCGGACCACGCTCCCCGCCGCTTCCACGGCTCCCGACCGCGGAGCGGGGGCCTGAAGGGCACCGGCGGGGGGCCGGCCGGCCCGGCTCGTCACCAGGTCCTGCCATTCGGCGTTCTCGGCCAGCCGGCGCCGCGTCAGCAGGCCCGTGTCGAGCCGCTCCACCAGCTTCTCCAGCGACTTCACCCGGAGCCGGGCGTCGTGCCAGGAGGCCTCGGCCTTCGCCGCCTCGGCGTCCAGACGGTCCCGGGCGGTGTCGAGCATCCGCTGGTGGCGGAGCCCGGCCTGGGCCAGCAGGCCCCGCAGGGCGGGGTCGGCGGTGGCGGCCAACAGATGTCGGGTCCGCTCGGTCTCGGCCGCCATGGCCGCCTCGGTCTCCCGCACCTGCTGGCGGGCCTGGAAGGCGGCCAGCTTCAGCCCGTCCTCCACCTGCTGGGCGGCCCGGGTGGCCCGCACGGCGCGGGCCTTGCGGGCGGCGCTCACCGGACACCCCCGGCCGGGCCGTCGCCGGTGCCGTCGTCCAGCACGGCAGCCAGCATCCGCCAGGCCTCGCCGGCCGCGGTCAGCTCGTGCAGGGGCTGGCGGGTGAACTCCTCGAGTTGGCCGTGCAGGGCCACGGCCCGGTCGATCTCGGCGTCGGCCCCGGCGGCGTAGGCCCCGATCTCGATCAGATCCCGGGCCCGGTCGTAGGTGGCCAGCAGCCGGCGGGCCTGAGCGGCCAGGGCCCGCTGCTCGGCCGTGCACACCGAGCTCACCACCCGGGAGGCCGAGCGGAGCACGTCGATCGAGGGGAAGTGGCCGGCGTTGGCCAGGTCCCGGCTGAGCGAGATGTGGCCGTCGGTGATCGAGCGCACCGTGTCGCCCACCGGGTCGTTGAGGTCGTCGCCCTCCACCAGCACGGTGTAGAAGCCGGTGATCGAGCCCGAGGCCGAGGTGCCGGCCCGCTCCAGCAGCCCGGGCAGCAGGCCCAGGGCCGAGGGCGGGTAGCCCCGGGTGGTCGGCACCTCGCCGGCGGCCAGGCCGATCTCCCGCTGGGCGATGGCGAAGCGGGTGACGCTGTCCATCAGCAGGTTGACGTCCATGCCCTCGTCGCGGAAGCCCTCGGCCACCCGGGTGGCGAGGTAGGCGGCGTTGCGGCGCACCAGGGCCGGCTGATCCGACGTGGCCACCACCACCACGGAGCGGGCCAGGCCCTCGGGCCCGAGGTCGTTCTCGATGAACTCCCGCACCTCACGGCCGCGTTCGCCCACCAGGCACAGCACGCTGCACTCGGCCTCGGTTCCCCGCACCAGCATCGACAGCAGGCTCGACTTGCCCACCCCCGAGCCGGCCAGGATGGCCACACGCTGGCCCCGACCCGACGTGAGCAGGGTGTCGAGCACCCGCACCCCAACCTGGAGGGGCTGGGTGATGCGGGGGCGTTCCAGGGCGGCCGGCGGGGCGTGGTGGATGGGCACGGCGGTGCTGGTGTCGAGCGGGGGGCCGTCGTCGAGGGGGCGGCCCAGGCCGTCGAGCACCCGGCCGAGGAGCTGTCGGCCGGTCGCCACCTGCATCTGGCGACCGGCCGACAAGACGGGTTCTCCCACCCGGCGCCCACGGAGGTCGCCGTAGGGGAGAACCGTGGTACGGGAACCGGCGGCCGCCACCACCTCGGCCAACACCGGTTCCGTCGCCCCGATCATGACGAGGTCTCCCACACCCACGGGGAGCCCCACCACATCGGCCTGTGACTCGAGGAGTCGTTCCACCCGGCCCACCAGCCGGGGGCGGGCGGCGGCCACGATGCCGGCCAGCACCGCCGGCGACACGGGCCCCGGAGCCAGCATCGGGCTCATCGGCCTGCTCCCGGAGCGGGCTCGCCCAGCAGCTCGGCCACCCGGGCCAGTGCGTCGTGGAGGCGGCCGTCGACCAGGGTCTCGCCCACCGTCACCCGGGCGTCGCCCGAGGCCAGCGCCGGATCGGGCACCACCGTGAACGGGCGCCCCTCCATCGGGGGGAGAGGGCCGAGCCGGTCGGCGTCGGCCGGGCTGAGGTGGGCCACCACGGCGCCCGGCAGGGGGGCCATGGCCAGGCAGCGGGCGATCGCCTCGGCTCCCGGGTCGACGGCGGTACGCACCTCACGGTCGAGGATGGCCTCGGCGATGACCAGGGCCAGCCCGGTGGTCCGGTCGATCAGATCGGTGATGGCGGCCGCCACCCGGGCTTCCACCTCGGCCCCCAGGATGTCCACGGCATCGGCCATGCGGTCCACCTCGGCCCGGGCCTCGGCCCAGGCCTGGGCCGTGCCCTCGGCGTAGCCTTGGCGCAGGCCGGCGGTGTGGCCCTCCTGTCGGGCCCGTTCGAAGGCCCTGGCCGCCTCGGCCGCCCAGGGGCCGGTGGGGGCGAGCGCGCTCGAGTCCGCCACCGGGCCGACGAGGTCGATCCGGCGGGCCCGGGCCGCCTCGGCCCCGGTGAGCACCGGGCTGGTGACGAGCTCAGCTGACAAAGTCGTTCCCTCCCCGGTTGATGACGAGCTCGCCCGACTCCTCCAGCGCCCGCACCGAGTCGAGGATCTCGTTCTGGGCCGCCTCCACGTCCACCGTGCGCACGGCCCCCATGAGCTGCATCTCGTCCATGAGGTTCTCCCGGGCCCGGCTCGACAGGTTGTTGAGCACCTTGTCCCGCACCCCGTCGGCAACACCCTTGAGCGCCAGGGGCAGGCGGCTGGCGTCGACCGAGCGCAGCACGAGCTGCATCTGGCGATCGTCGAGGAGCTGCAGGTCGTTGAACACGAACATCTTCGCCCGCACCTCGAGGGCCAGCTCGGCGTCGATCTCGGTCAGGCCCTTCATCACCAGGTCCTTCACCGCCGGGTCGGCCAGGGTGAGCAGCTCGACCAGGGAGTCGATGCCGCCGGTGGCCTCCAGGAACTTGTTCTCCAGCACCGAGGCGAACCGCTGGCGCAGGCCGTCCTCCACCGCCTGGAGGGCGTCGGCCGTGACCCGGTCCATCGTCCCCAGCCGCAGGCCCACCTGGACCACCACCTCGGGCGGCAGGTAGGAGATGATCTCGGCCGACTGGTCGGGCCGCAGGTGCGACAGCACGAGGGCGATCACCTGGGGCAGCTCGCCCATGAGGTTCTCGGCCACCACTTCGGCCTCGAGATTGTCGATGAACTTGAACGGGACGTCGGAGACGCCGCCGGTGACCTCGCCCATGACGTCGCGGGCCATGCGGTCACCGAACGTCGACTGGATGTAGGTGAACGCCAGGTCGTAGTCGCCCGAGGGGAGGATGTCGACCTCGGCCGACTCCAGGAACTCCCGCACCACGGCGTCGGCCAGGGCGGCCGGCACCTTGCCCAGGTGGGCCACCTCGTCGGCGATGGCGCTCAGCTCGGGCCGGCGCAGACCCCGCAGCAGGGGCGCCCCCTGCTCCGGTCCCAGCTTCACCAGGAGGATGGCCGCCTTGCGCCGGGGGCTCAGGGCGCTCAGGTCGGGGCTGCTCACCGGACCAGCTCCTCGTCGTTCAGCCAGGAGCGCAGCACGCCGGCCACGTCATCGGGCTGGTTGGCGATGAGCGACTGGAGCCGGTGTTCCACCGGCTCCTCCTCCGGCTCCACCAGGCCCATCTCCCCCAGGGCACCGGCCGAGAGGGCGGGCAGGGTGTCATCCAGCTCGCTCAGCGCCACCGAGTCGATGACCTTGCGGCCGCCGCCCCGCTTCAGGCTCTTGAGGCCGAACAGGATGACCACCAGGGCCACGATCACGGTGCCGATCGTGCGGATCAGGCCGATGAGGTCGAGCCCACCGCCCTCCACCTCGTCGGGGGTGTTGGCCGCCTCGATCGTCGCCCGGACCTGCTCGTTGATGGGCAGGAGCGACACGGCCAGGGTGTCGCCCCGGTCGGTGTCGATCCCGGCCGCCGCCGACACCAGGTTCTGGATGTCGGTGACCCGGGCCGCGTCCACCGCCGTCTCGTCCATCAGGACGGCCACCGACAGCTGCTTGACCTGGCCCGGTGCCTTGTCGGCGGTGGTGACCACCTTGTTCATGGCGTAGTCGGCGGCCTTCTCGTCGAGGCTGTACTTGACCGACGTGTCAGCGGTCCCGGCGGTGGTGGTGGACGTGGCGGCGCCGGTGGCGTCGGTGCCGGGGGTCTCGGTGCCGAGCACGCCGGTCTCGCCGGCGGCGGCCGCGTCCCGGTACAGCTCCTGGCGGCTGGTCTGGTTGAGCAGGGTCTGCGACCCGTCCTCGCCCTTGATCGGCTCGTACTGCTCGCTCGTGGTCTGCACCGAGTCGAAGTCGAGGTCGGCCGTCACGTTGACCTGGGCCAGTCCGGGGCCCACCACGGTCGACAGCAGCGACTCGAGGTCGGTCTCCAGCTCGCTCTCGTACTCCCGGCGGGCCCGGAGCTGGCTGTCGCCCTGCAGTCCGGCCACCGCCCCGCTGTCGCCGGGGGCGGCCAGGATCCGGCCGCTCTGGTCGGTCACCGACACCTGGTCGGGCGTCATGCCCTCCACCGCCGAGGACACCAGGTTCACGATCGCCTGGACCTGCATGGGCGCCAGCTCCTGGTCGCCCTTGGTGACGAGCAGCACCGAGGCCGAGGCCTTCACGTCGTCGGCGGCGAAGAGGTCGTCTTTCGGGATGACCAGGTGGACGCTGGCCTCCTGCACCCCGTCGATGGCCCCGATGGTGCGGGCCAGCTCGCCCTCCATCGCCCGCTGGTAGCCCACCCGCTGGTCGAACTCGGAGGTGGTGATGCCCTGCTGGTCGAGGATCGACCAGCCCTCACCGCTGTCGGGCAGGCCCTGGGAGGAGAGCTCGAGGCGCACCGAGTCGACCTGGGCCGCCGGGACCTTGATCACCCGGCCCCCGTCGAGCAGCTCGTAGGGGACGGCCTGGGAGTCGAGCTGTTCCACCACGGCGGCGGCCGACTCGGGCTCCAGGTCGGCGTAGAGGGTGGCCATGGGGGTGCCGCCGGTGAGGCGGGTCACGGCGAACATGGCAGCCACCGTGGCCACGAAGGCGAAGCCGAGCGTGAGCCGCTGGGGCCCGTTCATCCGGCTGACCGATCCGGTCACGCTGGAGCGGACGGCCTGGAGGTTGACGCCCGCCATCAGATCTGCATCCGCATGATGTCGTTGAAGGCGGAGATGGCCCGGTCACGCACGGCCACCGTGATCTGGGTGGTGAGCTGGCTCTCGGTGGCGGCGATCATGTAGTCGCTCACCGAGCGGAGGTCGCCGGTGGCGGCGGCCTCGGCCGCCTTCTGAACCGCCAGCTCCTGATTGCCCACCTTCTGGAGGGCGTCGCCCACGGCCTGGCCGAAGCCGGCGCCACCGGCCCCCGCCACCTTCGAGTCCGAGGTGCTGCCGATCTTGTCGAGGATGTCGCCGGCGGCGCCCGTCCGGTCGGTGGCGCCGGCCCCACCGGTGGCGTTCGCGCTGTCGAGGGCACCCCGCAGGGCGTTGATGTTGCCGGTCATCTGGACCGGCCCGATTCCCGCCACCATCAGCGACCGATCTCCAGTGCCCGCTGGTAGGCGTCGCGGGCCGAGCGGAACGCCGTCACGTTGGCCTGGTAGGCCCGCTGGGCGATCACCATGTTGGTCATCTGGTCGCTGAGGTTCATGTCGGGGAGGCGCACCATGCCGTCGGCGTCGGCCAGCGGATGCTGGGGGTCGTAGACGATGCGGCCGAGCGGGTTGCCGTAGCGGACCCCGGTGACGGCGGCACCGTCGGGCCGGCCGCCCTGCCCGGTCTGGGAGCTGGCCACCACGAAGCGCTCCTGGAAGGCGGCGGTATCGGTGGAGGTGACGTTGTTGACGTTGGCCACGTTGTCGGCGATGGCGTCCATCCAGGTCTGGTAGACGTCCATGCCGGATCCGGAGATCGACAGGCTGTGGAAGGGGTCGGTCATGCCGGTCGCTCTCAGCCGTTGCCCAGTGCGGCCCGGAGGCGGCCGAAGTGGTCGTTGAGGGCCTGGGTCATCAGCTTCTGCTGGAGGGCGTTGAGCTCCAGCGACGTCATCTCCTCGGCCACCTGGACGTTGTTGCCGTCGGGCCGGGTGGCGTCGGTGGACAGGGCGGTGGAGATGCCGGCGGCGGCGGGGCGGCCGGTGGCGGCGGCCCGGCGCAACGAGTCCTCGAACGAGACCTTCCGGGCCCGGAAGCCCGGGGTCTCGACGTTGGACAGGTTGAGCTCGTGGGCCTGACGCTGTGCCTCCAGGCCCCGCATGGCGGCAGCCAGGATCTGCGTGTGGGTTCCGCCGATTTCCACGTCGAGCGCGCTCCTGAGACTGGTACGAAGGCCCGGTCCCTGGGCGGCTACGTGGCGAGCGTCCGGCTCGCTACTCCTTAGGTATCGGGGGAAGTGCCCCCGATCTTGAGTAGGCCGCCCGGCTCAACCCTGGACCTCAGCTGCCGGTGGCCGGCGCCGGCTGGGCGTCGGCCGGGGCTTCGATGGGGCCCACGGCATCCAGGTCGGTGTAGGTGGTGGTGACCACCACGTCGACCGGGACGGTCTCGGTGCCGGCGATCGTGTCGTCGACGCGGGCCACCACCTGGCTCAGCTTGCCCTGGCCGTCGACCAGGATCTCGATCGCCACCTGCTCGGAGTCGGGGACCTCGTCGCCGAACTCGGGGTCGGGGGCGATGAAGCCCAGACCGGCGGGCAGCACCTCGAGCTGACGCAGCTGGCCCACGGTGACCGTGGCCTGATAGCGGCCATCGCCGGTGCGTTCCACGTCGTCGGCCGCCTGGACCAGCTCCACCAGGCCCTGGCTGGCCTGGCGGGGATCGAGGGGCAGGGCCCACTCCTCGATGGCCTGGGCGGCGGGCTGGTCCGAGACGTACCACACGGGTTCGGTGCCGGCCGGTGCCGTCGGGTCCTCGCTGGCCACGTAGGCCTTGCCGTTTACCAGGCGGGTCTGCGTCCCGCCGCCCTCGTCCGGATTGGCCGGGTCCACGAAGCGGATCACGGTGGCGGCGTCGTCGCCGTTGTAGGCGATGCTGAGGTCGAGCGTGCCGGCTTCCGAGCCTCCGATCTGGGTGGCCTCGATCCTGACCCGCCCCGAGGTGGCGGCGCTGGTCTCGCGGGCCGCCTCGGTGAGGGCGGCGGCGGCGTTGTCGGCCCCCCGGGGCACGAGCACCAGGGCGGCCGAGATGGCGATGGCCAGCCCGGCGGCGGACGACACGGGCACCAGCCAGCGCCGGGTGCCGGAGGGGCGGGAGGAGCGCCCGGGGGGAGTGGGAGTGGGAGTGGGGGTGGGAGCGGCGGTTGCGGTGGGGGTGGACATGATGATCTCCTGGAACAGGGCCGCCTTGGCGGCTGGGTTGTCGGCCCGGGCCACCTCGTCGGCCGGCACCGGATTGGCGCCGGCCAGGAGATCGAGGGGGTCGATGCCGGTGGAACGGTCGCTCCTGTCGGTCATCGATCCTCCTCCTTCCCCACCGTGGTGTCGGCCGGAGTGGCCCGTTGATCCCCCACCTGTCCGTCACCGTCCATCGATTTCATCTCTGCCGACAGTTTTCCCGAATTGCCGGCGGCTGCCGACCCTCCCGCCGCCCGCAGGGCCTTGTCGAGGCGTTTGCGGGCCCGGTGGAGCCGGACCGCCACGTTGCCGGGCGAGCACTCCAGCACCAGGGCCACCTCGGCGTTGCCAAGACCCTCCCAGGCCACCAGACGCAGGATCTCCTGGTCGTCGTCGCTCAGGGTACCCAGCGCCTCCATCACCGTGGACAGGCCGGCGCCCTGGTCGGCGGCGACCGCCACCCGCCGGCTGGAGTCGTGGACCAGACGGAGGTGCAGGCGCTGTCGGCGCTGGTCGCCCCGGCGCTGGTTGGCCAGCACCCGCCGGGCCACCCCGAACAACCAGGGACGGGCCCCCGGGGGCGGGGGCACGGCGTCGAGCCGGCGCCAGGCCACCGTGAACGTCTCGGCTACCGCGTCCTCGGCCGCCGCCGCCGGTGCCCGGCGCCGGCAGTAGGCCCACACGTCGTCGTAGGCCGCGTCGTAGATCACCCGGAACCGTTCGACCCGTTCGTCCTTGCCGTCATCCCCGCCCATAGACCAGGATCAGGCTGGCACACCTCGTTCGGCGGGCGCCGACGATTTCCGGTCAGATGTCGGTCGGCACCGGTTACAGGTCGGTCGACACCGAGGGCCGGCCGGGGAACGTGCGGTGGTGGCGATGCCCGAAGGCGGCCCGCAGGTGCAGGTCCTCCCGGCGCAGGCGCATCGCCTCCTCCAGCTCGGCCGCCTGGCCGAGCAGGTCCCGGGCCCGGGGTGCCAGCTCGGCGGGCAGAGCCAGCCCGGCCACCTCGGGCGGCGGCCACGGGGAGGAGCCCACGGGCTCGGCGTCGTGCTCCAGCACCTGGCGGAACACGTCCAGGCGGCGTTCGAAGTCGGCGAGGGCCTCGTGCCAGGGGTCGGCCGTGGTGGCGTGGCTGTGGCTGTGGCTGAGGCGCTCATCTCAGCGGCCCGCCGCCACCGGGACGGCCGGGGCCGGCTTGGCCGGCAGCGCCGCTTCGCCCCGCTGGATCATCTGGTAGGCCTCGGTCCACGACTCCCGCAGGGGGGTGACGATCTCGATGCAGCGCTGCACCTGATCGGCCGACTTCTTCAGGTTCGCCGCCACCAGCAGCCCGAGCAGGTAGTCGTAGATGGCGGCCAGGTCGCGGGCCCCCTCCCACAGGTCGGCGTCGAGGGCCATCTGGAGCTCGAACACGAGGTCCTGAGCGTTCACCAGGGCCTTGTGGGCGCCCTCCACGTTGCGGGCCTCGATGGCGGCCAGCGCCGCCTCGAGATCGCGGGACAGCCGCTCGTAGATGAGCACCACGAGCTTCTGGGGTGACGACACCGCCATCCCGTCGCTCTGGTACCGGCTGGCCAGCAGAGCCTGTTGACTTGGGGTCACGCGCTATCTCCCGATCGAGCCGAGCTGGGCGGCGAGGTTCGACGACTGCGATTTCAGGTTGTTGAGCGCCACCTCGAGGTTGGCGTAGGTGCGGCGCAGCGCGGCCTCCCGCTGGGTGAGGCGCGTCTCGTAGGCGTCGATCTGGCGGCCGTAGTCGTCGATCCGCTTGTCGTTGGCCTCGGCGGCCGTGTAGAGGTAGCCCTCGCCCACCTTGGTGGCACCGTCGATGGCGGCCACCACCCGGTCGAGGGCCCCGGTTCCCCCACTGGTGGCGCCGCTGGCGAACAGCTTGGCCATCTCGGCGGGGTTGTTCTTCAGGGCCTCGGTGAACTTGGCCTTGTCGAAGTTGATCGTGCCGTCCCTGGTGAGCTCCACGCCCACCACACCCACCGAGGTGAGCGACGACTCGTCGACCGGGGCCACCAGCGCCCCCCGGATGGCCTCGGCCGCCCGCCGGGTCTCCCGGCTGCCCTGGAGCACCGATCGGTCGGCCCCTGGCACGTTGGCCGTGGCCTTGGCGATGCGGGCGTTCACGTCGTTCAGCTTCTTGACCAGATCCTCGACCCTGGTGGCTACGGCGTCGTAGTCGTGCTCGGTGCTCACCGTCACCGAGGTGTCGGTGAGCGCGTGCACGGTCACGTCGACGCCGGGCAGCAGGCTGGAGAAGGTGTTGGTGGACGAGTTGACCGTGTAGGGGTTGGCCCCGGTGATCGTGATCTGGGCGTCGGAGCCGGCCGACAGGGTGGAGAAGGCGGTGGAGCCGAACAGCTGGGAGTCCGGGGTGAAGGCCGAGGCGGCCCCGGTCGTCTTCGCCGTGAGCTGCAGCCGGTAGCCGTTGCCGGTGTTGACCGCTGCCGCCGAGTAGCCGAGGTTGGAGCGGTTCACGGCGTTGACCACGTCGGACAGGCTCCCGGTGCCGGCCCCGACCTCCGTCACGTTGGCCGTGCCCTCCCTCAGCCCGCCCGACAGGGTGGCCGAGATCGTGCCCGTGCCGCCGCTGGGCAGTGACACCACGGCGCCGGCGCTGGCGTCGGTCACGGTGGTGGAGATGCCGTTGACCGACACGATGCCGTCGGTGCCGATGGCGGTGAGGCCCACCGACAGGCCGAGGTCGTTCACGCCGGTGCCTCCCGTCACGCTGATCGAGTGGGCGCTGCCCTCGCCGGTGGTGGTGAGCTGGATCCGGTCCTGGTCGTTCAGCGAGGCGGTCACCTTGCCCGCTGCACCCGAGGCCTGGATGGCGTCGTCGAGGGCGGCGGCCAGGTCGGCCTTGGTGGTGTAGGTGTCGCTGGCCAGCTGCACCGAGAACGAGAAACCGTCGACCGAGATGTCGATTCCGTCGTTGTTGCCGTCGATGGTGATGGGCACGGCCGGGATGTCGACCACGCTGTCGAGCTTGGCCGCCGTGCTGGCCTGCATCACCTCGAAGGCCACGTCGCCCGGGCTGAACCCGGTACCGGTCATCGACGAGATGCCGAGGGCCTGGTGGCCCGACGAGGTGAACACGTCACCCGAGGGGCCGACGGGGGAGTCGAGCGAGGCGAAGGTGCTGGTGGAGTACACCGAGGCGGCGGAGGCCAGCGATGTCACCCGGAACGTGTAGGCGCCGGTGGTGGCGGCCGAGCCGGCCGACAGGGAGACCGCGGTGGTGTTGGTGGACGAAGCCTTCAGGGGGTTCCAGGCGGTGGTCAGCCGGAGATCCTTGGCCAGGCTGCCGAGCGTGCTGACGTCGGAGCGGATGCCGATGAGCTCGGTGCGGGCCTTCTCGGCCTGGCTCTTGCGGCTGGTGAGGGCGTCCTGGGGCTTCCGCTCGATGGCCATCAACTGCTTGATGATGGACGTGGTGTCGAGCCCGGTTGCGAGTCCGTCTATCGATGACATGGTGACTCCTCAGTGGAAGGGGGACCGCCCGGGGCCGGCGGCGTTGGTGCCGATCCCGGGCGCATCTCCATCTCCCGTTGGTTCAGGCCAGCAGTCGGAGCACCGACTGGGGAATGGCGTTGGCCTGGCCCAGCATGGCGGTGCCCGCCTGCTGGAGGATCTGGCTCTTGGTGAACGCCACCATCTCGGTGGCCATGTCGGTGTCCCGGATCCGGGACTCGGAAGCGGCCAGGTTCTCCGTGGTCACCTGGAGGTTGTTCACCACCGACTCGAAGCGGTTCTGGATGGCGCCCAGGGTGCCCCGGGAGGTCGACACCGCCTCGATGGCGTCGTCGATGGACTCGATCGAGGTCCGGGCGTTGGCCGCCGTGTCGACCGTGAGGGACGTGAGGTCGGCCCCACCCATGTCGGTGTTGTCGAGCACCCCGACCGTGGTGGAGATCTGGTTGCCCGAGCCGCCCTCCGAGCCCACCTGGAAGTTCAGCGCGGTGGCCGTGAACACGGAGCTGCCGCTGAAGGTGGTGTCGTCCCCGATCCGCCCGATCTCGTTGGCCAGCGCGTCGACCTCCGATTTGATGGCGTCCCGGGCTGCGGTGTCGTTGGTGTCGTTGGCCGCCTGCACCGCCAGGTCCCGCATGCGGTTGAGCATGGAGTGGACCTCGCTGAGCGCCCCTTCCGCCGTCTGGGCGAAGCTGATGCCATCCTGCGCGTTGCGGGTGGCCTGCCTCAGACCCGAGACCTCGGCTCGGAGCTTCTGTGAGATGACCAGGCCGGCGGCGTCGTCACCAGCCCGGTTGATGCGGTACCCCGAGCTCAGTTTCTCGAGGCTCTTGCCCAACTGGGCGTTTGATGTGCCCAGGTTGCGGCTGGCGTTGAACGCCATCACATTGTTGTTGATACGCATAAATTGCTCCCGATGTCCTTCCCTGTGAGAGCTTGTGATGCGGTCCGGTCTGATCCTTCAGGCCTCCGCCCCGGCCCTTGACGGGTCCGGTGATCGCAGGCTCGACCGGGTCAGCGGTGGTATTAGCACGATGGATCAATAGCAGTGGATCAATAGCAAGTTGGATCAACATGCGTCGGGGGGCGTTTGTCCTCCCGCTGAATCCGCATCGGCAGGTTGGGGCGGGCATGTGAGCCGCCCTACAGGATCGGAACGCGCGCCAGCGCCCGATCCACGGTCGCTCCCCTGGTGGGGGGAGCGACCGCGGTATCGGGCGCGTGCTGCAGATCGGCGCAGGAACCGGCTGGGAGCTCGCCGGAGGCGAGCGTGTACGCCGAAGGCGTACCCAAGGAACCCGAAGGGTTCCCGTCAGCCGTTGAGCAGACGCAGGATGCCCTGCGGGATGCTGTTGGCCTGGCCCAGCATGGCCGTACCGGCCTGCTGCAGGATCTGGCTCTTGGTGAACGCCACCATCTCGGACGCCATGTCGGTGTCCCGGATCCGGGACTCCGAGGCGGCCAGGTTCTCGGTGGTGACCTGGAGGTTGTTGATGACCGACTCGAAGCGGTTCTGGGCCGCACCGAGATTGCCCCGGCTCTCCGAGACGAAGGCGATGGCCGTGTCGATGGCCTCGATCGAGGTCCGGGCGTTGGACGCCGTGTCGACCGCGAGACCGGTCAGGTCCTCACCGTCCATGTCGGTGGCGTCGAGGACGCCCACCGTGACCTGGATCTGGTTGCCCGAGGCGCCTTCCGAGCCCACCTGGAAGTTCAGCGCCGTGGCGCTGAACACGGTGGCGCCACTGAACGTGGTGTCGTCACCGATCCGGTTGATCTCGTCGGCCAGGGCATCCACCTCGGACTTGATGGCGTCGCGAGCCGCCGAGTCGTTGGTGTCGTTGGCGGCCTGCACGGCCAGGTCCCGCATGCGTCCCAGCATGTTGTGGACCTCACTCAGCGCACCTTCCGCCGTCTGGGCGAAGCTGATGCCGTCCTGAGCGTTGCGTGTGGCCTGCCGGAGCCCCGAGACCTCAGCCCGGAGCTTCTGGGAGATCACCAGGCCGGCGGCATCGTCGCCAGCTCGGTTGATCCGGTAACCGGAGCTCAACTTCTCCAGGCTCTTACCCAGGTTCGTGTTCGAGATTCCCAGGTTTCGACTGGCGTTGAACGCCATGATGTTGGTGTTTACGCGCATGCTCCCTTTCGTCCTTCCATGTGAGAGCGGTAGCTGACGACCCCTCGCCAATCCGTTGGTTCGGGATCACCGGGTCTCCCCGGTCTTCGGAGTCTCGACCACCTCCCCCCGTGTATGAGGGGCCGGATGATCCAATCCCGAACCGCAGGGCGCGTCCTACTGCATGACGAGCTCGGTGATGAGCACCTTCATCACCTTCTCGCCCTTGTACTCCTCGATGATCTTCTCGGTGAGCACCTCTTTCACGTGCTCCTTGCCCTCGAGCGTGCGCAACTCCTCGGGCTCGAGCGACGACAGGTAGAGCACGGCCACGTCGGCCGCGATGGGAAGCTCGGCCGCGAACTCCTCGGCCAGGGTGGTCGTGTCGAGCACCAGGGCCAGGCGGATCTTGAGATAGGTCTCCTCCGGGCCGGCCAGGTTGAGGATCATCTCCTCCATCTGCACGATCTCGCCCTCGGGCGGCTCCAGCAGGGCCGCCTTCTCGTCCGGCGTCATCATGGCCGCCAGCTCCTCGGGGGTGAGCGAGCTGGCGGGCTCGGCCGGCTTGGCCAGCACGAACTTGTAGACGCCGCCCAGCAGGGCCAGGGCGCCCACGATCATGATGATCTTCTTCTTGCCGCCGCCGGCTTCTTCTTCCTCGCCGTCGCCTTCGTCCTTCTTGCCCTTGTCCTTGGCCATGGTGGGTCCGCCCTCTCTCAGTGGTCGTGTTCGTTGCCGACGGCGTCGGCGTCGCCGGCAACGAGGTGCAGCGCCGGGCGGGGTTCGGTCGACACGTCGATCGTGTTGGCCAGGGCCAGCACGTAGGCCCGGTACTCGGTTATCCGGCGCACCACCTCGTCCAGCGACTCGAGCACGAGGAACCGCTTGTCGTCGGTGAGGTGGATCACGGTGTCGGGGGTCGACTCCACCCGTTGGATCTGGTCCGGGTTGAGGCCGATCTCGGTCCGGTTCAACCGGGTGAAGACGATCATGGGCTGGCTCCGAGGTGGTCGGTTGTGCTGGTCGGCCGGGTTGGTCGGCAGGGCAGGCGCGAAAGGGCGCCGGCTTTCCTCCGTTCGGCATTCCGGCCGCCGACTTGAGCACCGGGGACGCTCATGATCGGCCGCCCGCCGCCGACGGACACCGGGTGACAGAAACGTCTGTCGTGAGCCAAGGCAACCCGTTCCAGCAAGCCCGGCCGTTGACGGCCGAGCGGGCTCAGCTGTTCGCCCGCACCACCGAGGCGATGTGCGAGCGGATGCAGGAGGAGCTGGGCCGCTGGCTGGGGGAGACCCGGGTCCTGGCCGACCAGGTCGAGACGACCATGATCCCGGCCCTGGCCCTGCCCGACCACCATCTGACGCTGATCAAGGCCCGCTACCACATGTCGCACGGGCTGATCGCCACCGAGCTCAAGCTGGGCCTCACACTGGTGTCGATGCTGTGCGGCGGGATCGCCGCCCCGGTGATCGACATCCGGCCCCTGTCCCGTCTCGAGATGGGCGTGCTCGACCTCGTGTTCCGACCCATCCTCGACGTGGTGGCCGAGACGTTCGACACCGGCCCCCTCGAGATCGGGGCCCACCTGTCCCACGCCACCTCCCTGCCCGACTCCAAGCCCGAGCCGGCCGTCTCGCTGCCGATCAGCCTGAAGATCGGCAACGTGGAGGGACGGATGATGCTGGGACTCACCATGGGCCAGCTGCAGACCTACTCCGAGGAGATGGACCGCCGTATCGCCGGCCGGGTGCCGGCTCGCACCAACACGGTGAACGTGCGGGCGGCCCGGGCCGTGGCGCCGGTGCCGGTGGAGATGGCCGTCGGGTTCGACCTGTTCCAGGTGCCGGCCGGCCAGCTGGCCGGGCTGCGGGTGGGCGATGTGGTGCGCACCGGCCAGTCGGTCACCCGGCCGCTGGTGGGGCGCATCGGCACCGAGCGGCTGTTCCACGTGCGGGCGGCCCAGCGGGGCCAACGGCTGGTGGCCGAGGTACTGGGCAAGCTCGACCCGGGCCGGGCGACCACCCAGTGAGCGGCGACCCGATGAGCGACCAGCGGTGAGACCAGGGATGAGACCAGGGATGAGACCAGGGATGAGAGAGGCAGAGGCGTGACCACACTGACCGACACCGAGGTCCGAACGGCGCTGGAGGCGGTGGCCTCGGCCGCCGGGCTGCAGCTGGGGAAGCCGATCGACGCATCGGCCGTGGCCGCCGCCCCCGGGCCGTTCATAACCCGCGAGGTGGCCGGCCCCGGCGGCTCGCCATCGCTCGTGGTGGCCGTGCGCGACGCCATGAGCGAAGGCACCGAGGACCTGTGCCTCGCCCTGGTGCAGGCCGTCACCGACGGCCTCGACGGCACCGAGGGCAGCCCGGTGGCGGCCGGGACCGAGCTGGTGGCCCGGTTCGCCACCCCCTTCGACGCCGTGGCCCTGAGCGACGGCGCCGTGGTGCACGCCCTGGTGCTCACCGGACAGGACCGCCGGGGTGGGCCCACCGGGCCGGCCCCCGGGGCGGGGGGCGGTTCGGGCCTCGACCAGTTGGAGGCGGGCCACACCGCGGCCGGCTTCGACAAGCTGGTCAACGTGGCCCTCGAGGTGTCGGTGGAACTGGGCCGCACCCGGGTCACGCTGGCCGACGTGCTGGAGTACGACGTCGGCTCGGTGGTCGAGCTCGACCGGGCGGCCGGAGCACCGGTGGACATCCGGGTCAACGGCACACTGCTGGCCCACGGCGAGGTGGTGCTGATCGACGACGAGTACGCGGTGCGCATCACCGCCATCGTCGACAACGGCGGGTCGTGACCGCCGCCGCCGTGTTCGGCACCCCGGTCGTGCTCGGCGCCTCCACCACCGAGCTGACGCTGCGGATGGTGGTGTCGCTGACCGTGATGGGTCTGGCCACGCTGGTGGTGATGAAGCTGGCCCGGGGCCGGCTCCGCCTGGGCGGGGTCCGGGCCGGCATCGCCGTGCAGGCGCGTCACCAGCTCACCCGCAACGCCTCGGTGGCCGTGATCCGGGCCGGTGACCGGTGGCTGCTGGTGGGGGTGACCGACGCCAACGTGTCGGTGCTGGCCGAGGGCGACGACCTCGCCCCCGACGCCGTTCCCGCCGTTGCCACCGGCCCGACCGCTGACGCCACGGCGCCGCCGGCGACCGAACCCGAGGCGCCGGCCCGCCGACGCCGGCGGGCGGCGGCGGACCCTCATCATCGGGCCCGAGCGGCCGATGGAGCGGCGAGACGTGGCGCAGGGAAGCGTCACCGGCGGGCCCCTGACGGTGGCTCTGGAAGGTCACGGACGAGCCTGATCGAGGCGCTCCGGGAGAAGACCGTCCGGCGCTGACCCCGGGGCGGAGGCCCTACCGGATGCTCGCACGGTTGCAGAACAGCATCGCCGCCGTGGCCCTGGTGCTGCTCCTGCTCCTGTTGTTCCTCGGGGCCACCGCCCGCCCCGCCGGGGCCCAGGACGGCCCCCAGCCGCCCCCGGTGCCGCCGGTCACCACGCCCACGGCGCCGGTGCCCACCACGTCGGTGCCCGACGCCCCGCCCGCCCCCGACGCCAACGGGCCGGTGGTCACGATCGCCCCGGTCACCGGACCGGGCGCGGCGGGCGACGGCGCCGCCGGCGACGGGTCGATCAACATCGACATCGGCACCCCGGGCAACGGGCCGTCGCAGTCGGTCCTGCTGATCGTGGGCCTGGCCGTGCTGTCGCTGGCCCCGTCGCTGGTGCTGATGCTGTCGAGCTTCACCCGCATCGTTATCGTGCTGTCGCTCACCCGCAACGCCCTCGGCCTGCAGGGCATACCGCCCAACCAGGTGCTGGTGGGTCTGGCGCTGTTCCTCAGCCTGTTCGTGATGGGTCCCACCCTGAACGAGGTGAACGACCAGGCCCTCCAGCCCTACCTCGACGGCGCCATCACCCAGGAGGTGGCCTACGACCGGGCCTCGGCCCCCATGCACACCTTCATGATGGGCCAGACCCGGTCGTCGGAGCTCGACCTGATGATCGGGGCCAGCGGCGCCGAGCGGCCCGACGATCCCGACGACATCCCCATGTCCACCCTTATCCCGGCGTTCCTGCTGTCGGAGCTGAAGACGGCGTTCATCATGGGCTTCGTCATCTTCATCCCGTTCCTGGTCATCGACATCGTGGTGGCCTCGGTGCTCATGTCGCTGGGGATGATGATGCTCCCGCCGGTGTTCGTGTCGCTGCCGTTCAAGTTGCTCCTGTTCGTGATGGTCGGCGGCTGGTCGCTGATCGTCCAGACCCTGCTGGCCAGCTTCTGATGGCGGGTTGGCCAGCTTCTGATGCCGGGCCCCACTCGAAAGGCTTTCGATGACCGAGACGACCGTGATCGAGATCGTGACGTCGGCCATGTGGACCGCCACCAAGGTGTCGGCCCCCATCCTGGTCACGGCGATCGTGGTGGGTGTGCTGATGGGCCTGCTCCAGTCGGTGACCCAGATCCAGGAGCAGACGCTGGCCTTCGTGCCCAAGTTCGCGGCGGTGGGCCTGGTCATCGTGATCTCGGGCCAGTGGATGCTCCACCTGCTGGTGGACTTCACCACCGAGCTCATCGGACGCATCCCCTCGATGCTGTGACGGGGGCAACGGCGGCGCCATGAGCCTGGCCCTCGATCCGTCCACCCTGGTGGCCTTCCTGCTGGTGATGACCCGGCTGATGGCCGCCTTCGTGTCGGCCCCGCCCTTCGCCGGCGTGCTCGTGCCCGTGCGGGTGCGGGTGGCGTTGGCGGTGTCGGTGGCCCTGGTGGTGGCGCCCACCCAGCACAGCGACGTGCGCCTGGCCGTCGGGCCCCTCATGGTGGCCCTCGTGTACCAGGTGGTGGTGGGTGGCCTGTTCGGCTACCTGGTCCAGCTCGTGCTGAGCGCCCCGCTGGTGGCCGGTGCCCTGGTCGACAACCTGTCGGGCTTCTCGGCGGCCAGCCTGTTCGACCCGTTCTCCACCTCCAGCACCACGCCCGCCGCCCGGCTCAACCAGCTGGTGGCCACGATGATCCTGATCCTGCTGGAGGGCCACCTGCTGGTGATCCGGGGGGTCCTGCGGACCTACGAGGCGGCCCCCCTGGGCGGCCTGCGGGTCGACTCCCTGCGCACCGTCCTGGCCGACGGCGTGGGCCAGCTGATGCTGGCCGCCCTGGAGGTGGGTCTCCCCCTCCTGGTGGCCCTGCTGATGGCCGAGCTGGTGATGGCCATGGCGGCCCGGGCCGCCCCCCAGCTCAACGTGATGGTGGTGGGCTTCGCCCTCAAGAGCCTGGTGTTCACGATCGGCTTCACCCTCGGCCTGCCCCTGCTGGTGAACGCCAGCTCGGGCCTGCTGGAGCGCGGCCTGCGCTGGGCCGTCCGGGTGGGCGGGGGCTGAGGGCGGGCGGCGCATGGCGGACGACAACGGCCAGAAGACGGAGAAGCCGACACCGAAGCGGCTGGCGGAGGCGAGGCGGCAGGGCCAGATTCCCCGGTCGCCCGACCTGACCGGGTGGCTGGTGGTGCTCGTGTCCACCTGGTTGCTGCCGGCCCTGGTGGGTCGCCTGGCCCGCGAGCTGCGCACCTACATGGCGGAGATGGCCGCCGCGGTGGAGGCCCACGAGACCGAGGCGTTCATGATGGGCACGGGTCGGCTGATCCCCCGGCTGGTGGTGGCCATGGCCCCCTACCTGGCGCTGGTGATGGTGATCACCGCCGTGTCGCTGGCGGCGCAGGGTGGGGTGACCCTCACCGGCGAGGCCATGAAGCCCAAGCTGGAGCGGCTGTCGCTGCGCCAGGGGGTGAAGCGGCTGGTGTCGATGCAGAGCGCGGTGGACACGGTGAAGGCCGTGGTGCGCCTGGCCGTGCTGGCCGCCCTGGTGGCCAACGCTTCCCGGAGCCTGATCGCCGACTACCTCAACGGCACCCCCCGCGACCTCACGGCCGTTGGCCCCCACCTGGCTGCCAGCCTCCTGCTGATCATGCGGGCCGCCGCCTTCGCCGGGGTGGTGGTGGGCCTGGCCGACTACATCTACCAGCGGCGCAAGATCTCCAAGCGGCTGATGATGTCCAAGGAGGAGATCAAGCAGGAGGCCCGCAGCAGCGAAGGCGACCCGATGATCAAGAGCCGGCGGCGGGCCATTCACGCCCGGCTCAGCCGCAACCAGATGCTGGCCGCCGTGTCCGACGCCTCGGTGGTGGTGGTCAACCCGACCCACGTGGCCGTGGCCCTGGCCTACGCCCCGGGCCGGGTGCCAACCGTGGTGGCCAAGGGCGGCGATCTGGTGGCCGAGCGGATCCGGGAACGGGCCTTCGAGGCCGGGGTACCGGTGGTGGAGGTCCGGCCTCTGGCCCGCGTGCTGTTCGACACGCTCGACGTGGGGGCCGAGATCCCGGCCGCCATGTACGAGGCGGTGGCCATCGTGATCGCCTTCGTGATGCGCACCCCCCGCAACCGGTTCGGCCGCAGCATCCGCCGGGTCAACGTCCCGATCTCGAAGGTCCCCTCATCCTCGCCCTCTGCGGCCCCGGCCCCGGCGCCGGCCCCGGCCCGGCCGATGGCCGACTCGGTGGCCTGATCCTCACGGGTTCCTCACATCGGGGCGGCGGCCGCCGACGGGGGAGGCGCAACGTTTCGGCCCGCTGACCCGCGGCGGGTAGGAGGTTCGGCCCCGTGCGCGGAGGCGCCAGACAACCAGAGGGCCAGCCCGACGGGCCCCCGCCCCGTTACCAGCGCTTCGTCGGCCCCGAGCTGTCGGCTGTCCTGGCCGAGGTGCAGAAGGCCCACGGCTCCCAGGCCGCCATCGTCAGCGTCGACCGGGTGCGGGAGGGCGGCGTGGCCGGGTTCTTCGCCAAGGAGACGTTCGAGGTGCTGGTGGACGGAGCGACGGGCGGTCGGCCCGCCCTCGGATCGCCCGCCCCGGAGCCCGACCGGGGCCCTTCGGCCGGCCCGCCGGCCGCGCTGAGCTTCGCCGATCTGCTGGCCCGCCGGATCGAGGAGGAGGAACGCCAGGAGCTCCTCGACGAGATGGGCTCCCGTCAGGTCGGCACCGTCCACCACCCCGACCCCGACGACTGGTTCGACCCGGAGCCGGTCGAAGACGATCTGGTGTCCCCGCCCGTCACCGGTGACGTGGTGGCGCACGAGATGGAGGACGACCACGATCTGGAGTCCGGGGGCGTCACCGGCGACGCCGTGGGACACCAGATCGAGGAGTTGGCCATGGTGCCGGTGCCGGTGCCGGTGCCGGTGCCGGTGCCGGAGCCGCGGCTGGGTTCGCTCGACCGGTGGACGCCGGGGCAGCGCCTGCTGCCGCCGCCGGCCGCGTTGGAGCCGCCGCGGCGCCACGGGGCTCCGGTGTCGGGGTCGGCCTACGAGTTCTGGGCCGGCTACGACCGGGCCCGCCGGGAGGCCGAGCTGCTCGACCTGCCACCGGTGGCCCTCAACGCCATCGTCGGGTCCCTGCCGGCCGCCGTCCCGGTGGTGGAGCGGTGCCGGAGCAGCCACTGGGCCGGCGACTGCGACGTCTACGTGCTCACCGCCCGGCCCGAGGCGGCCGGCGCCGACTGGACCGTGGTGGCCGATGGCCGTGAGCTGGCGGCCGTCGTGGCCGACCGTCAGGCCGAGTTCCCGCTGGTGGTGGTCGACGTGCCACCCGTGCTCCCCGGTTGGGTGCGGCCCCTGCTCGACGAGCTGCGCCAGGCCGGCCTGGGCCGGATCCACTACGTCCTCGACGGCGACCCCACCGACGAGGACCTGGCCACCTGGCACGGTGAGATCGGCCGCCCGGCCGTGCTCGACCTGGTGGGGGCGCCGCCACCCGATCGGGTGCTGGAGCTCGTCGACCGGGGAGAGCCCATTGCCAGCATCGCCGGGGTGGCGATGTCGGCCGACCTGTTGTTCGCATTGCGCATAGAGGTGACCAGTGCCCGCTGAAGCCCCGCCGACACCGTCGGATCCGCTAGGCTCCGAGACGATGCTGATCGAGTCCACTCGGTTCGGCTCGTTCGAGGTTGAAGCGTCCCGCTCCCTCTCGTTCGACGACCCACTCCTGGGTTTCCCGGACTCCTCGACCTACGTGGTGGTGGAGGTGGTCGACACCCCCTACATGTGGCTGCAGAGCGCCGAGGAGCCCGGCGTGGCCTTCCTCGCCACCTCCCCGTTCCTGTTCTTCCCCGACTACGACCTGGAGCTGCCCGAGCAGGCCCGGGAGTCGCTGGCCGTCGACGACCCATCGCAGGTGGAGGTCATGGCCCTCCTCACCGTGCACCGGGTGGGCGACGATCCGGTGAACATCACCGCCAACCTGCTCGGCCCGATCGTGGTGAACGTCGAGACCCGCAAGGCCCGCCAGGTGGTGCTGGACCGCAGCGGCTATTCGACCCGAGAACCGTTGGTGGCGTGATGCTGGTCCTGTCGCGACGGGAGTCGCAGTCCATCATGATCGGCAAGGACATCGTGATCACCGTGATCTCGATCCGCGGCGATCAGGTTCGGATCGGCATCGAGGCCCCCCGCTCGGTCACGGTGCACCGCCAGGAGGTGGCACTGGCCATCGAGGCGGCCAACCGGGAGGCGGCCGCCCCGGTGGACTTCGATCCCACGTCCCTTCCGGCCGGCCTGCCCAAGGGTCTGCCGGCCGGCCTGCCCAAGGGTCTGCCGCCGGCACCGGGCAAACCCCCGGTGCCCCGCCGGCCGCCGGTGGGGGCCAAAGGAACCGGGCCGATCCGTTCGGCGTCGGCCCCGCCGGTCAGGCGGAGCGACCGGGCCGCCGGGTCGGGGGCCGATCCTCCAGATCCAGGTTGACGGTGTCGGGCCGGGCGAAGCCGGTCCGCCGCAGCATCACCTCCACCGCCACCAGAGCGGTACCGGCCGCCACGGTGAGCGCGGTGGTGTCGGCCAGAAGGGCCCGGAGCAGTGATCCGAAGGTCATGCCCAGGCATCGGCCGAACGGCCTACAGTCTTGACATGGAACTGAGCGACGTCGTCCGCACCGCAGTCACCACCCGGTACTTCACCGAGGAGCCGGTGACCGACAGCCAGCTCGAGCGGGCTTTCGACTACGCCCGTTTCGCCCCCCAGGGCGGCAACCGCCAGCCCGTGCGGTTCGTGGTGGTGCGCGACGAGGCCAAGCGTCGCCAATTGGCCGAGTGGTACCTCGTGCCGTGGAAGGCCTACCTGGCCGGGGCCCAGAGCGGCGAGATCGGCATCGGGGCCGAGAAGGCGGAGAAGGCCCTGCGCAACGCCGACCACATGGCCGAGAACCTGCACAAGGTGCCGGTGCTGGTGGTGGCGTGCGCCCACCTCGACGGCGTGCACCCCACCGACACCGAGCTGGGCCGGTTGTCGGTGGTGGGCGGCGGCTCCATCTACCCGGCGGTGCAGAACTTCGTGCTGGGCTGCCGGGAGGCCGGTTTGGGCGCCGCTCTCACCACCCTGCTGTGCCTGTTCGAGCCGCAGGTGAAGGAGCTCCTCGGTATCCCCGAGGAGGTGATCACGGCGGCCCACATCGCCGTCGGCCACCGGGCGGCCCCGTTCCCCACGAAGCTCGACAGGATGCCGCTGTCGGACATGGTGTTCACCGACTCCTACGGGTCGGCCACCTACGCCTGACCGGCCGGCACCGGCGGTGGACGTCGAGCGCTACCTGGCCCGCATCGGCTACGACGGCCCGCTGGCCGTCAACCGGGACACGCTGGAGGCCCTCCAGCGGGCCCACATGACGGCGGTGCCGTTCGAGAACGTGGACGTCTACACCGGCGTCCCGGTGCGCACCGGCACCGACTGGTCGGTGCCCAAGGTGGTGGACCAGGGCCGGGGCGGCTGGTGCTTCGAGCTCAACGGTGCGTTCGGCGCGCTGCTGGCGGCGCTCGGCTTCCGGGTGCTGCACCTGGCCGCCGCCGTGGTGTTGCGGGGCCCCACCGACGTGGTGGACCACCTGACCCTCGAGGTGCTGCTCGACGACGGGCCCTGGCTGGTCGACGTCGGGTTCGGCGACGGCCCGTGTCGGCCCCTGGCCCTGAACCGATCGGGCCTCCAGGACGGTCTGGTGGCGGGCTTCGAACTGGTGCGGGGGCCGCAGGCCACCACCCTGGTGCGCCACGACGGCGACTCGCCCGCCGCCCCCCAGTACCGGTTCCGGCGGGTGGCGGTGACGCTGGACGATCTGGAGCCGGCCTCCCAGCGGCTCCAGGCCGACCGCACGATGATCTGGCACACCAGGGCCTTCGCCTCCCGCCTGGTCGACGGCGGCCCGGGCCGGATCAGCCTGCTCGGTCGTACCCTGCGCCGGACCTCGCCCGACGGCGCCGTCACCGATGCCCCGGTGGCCGACGGCGAATGGTCCGACGTGCTGCAGACCCACTTCGGCATCGAGGTGGCGCTGGACGAACCGCCCGAGCGCGGGAACACTATCGTTCGGTAGCAAACGAACCGGAGCAACCAGTGGAGGGTGGCATGGTGGGTGAGACGTGGGTGGAGCCCTACCTCGATGATCTGGGCGACGCCCACGCCGACCTGAACGATCACGACGCCTTCACCGCCGTGGTACCCCACGCCACCCTGGCCCGGCTCCGCCGGGACGATCCGGTGTCGTGGTGGGACGAGCCCGACGGCGGGGCCGGCTTCTGGGCCGTCACCCGCTACGCCGACTGCCTGCGGGTGAGCCACGACGTCTCCGTGTTCAGCTCGGCCCGGGGCATCCGCCTGGAGGACATGGCCGACGACGAGCTGGAGGCCCGCCGCACGCTCATGGAGCTCGACCCGCCCGACCACACCCGGCTCCGGCGTCTGGTCAGCCGGGGCTTCACCCGGCGCTCGGTGGAGGGCTACGAAGCCTCCATCCGGGAGCTGGCGGTGGAGGTGGTGGAATCGGCCCTGGCCGACGACACGTTCGACTTCGTGGCCGCCGTGGCCAAGGAGCTGCCGATGCGGATGCTGGGGCGGCTGCTGGGCATCCCCGACGCCGACGGCCACCGGTTGGTGGAGCTGGGCGACGCCCTGCTGGGCAACACCGACCCCGAGTTCACCGACACCCCGGTGGGTCTCACCGACACCGACGCCTTCCGCCTCCTGCCGTTCCGCAGCCCGGCGTCGCTCGAGCTGTTCGCCTACGCCGAACGCCTGGCCGCCGAGAGGCGGGCCCACCCCGGGCCCGACCTGGTCACCCAACTGCTCGCCCCCACCACCGACGGCGAACCGATCACCGACCACGACTTCGACAACTTCTTCACCCTGCTGGTGGCGGCGGGCAACGACACCACCCGCTACAGCATCGCCGCCGGGCTGCTCACGCTGATTGCCAACCCGGCGCTGTGGAAGCGGTGGCAGGCCGACCGCTCGCTCACGGCCCCGGCGGTGGAGGAGCTGCTGCGCACGTCGGCCGTCACCATGCACTTCCGCCGCACCGCCATGGTCGACACCGAGCTGGGGGGCCGGCGGATCAAGGCCGGCGACAAGGTGGTGATGTGGCTGAACTCGGCCAATCACGACGAGGCGGCGTTCCCCCACCCCTTCCGGTTCGACCTGGCCCGCGACCCCAACGACCACATGACGTTCGGCCGCAACGGCCCCCATCTGTGCCTGGGGGCGTGGCTGGCCCGGATGGAGCTGCGGGTGGTGTTCGAGACCCTGCTCGACCGGGTGGACCACTTCGAGCTGGCCGGGCCCACGGCCCGGCTCCGATCGAACTTCATCAGTGGGGTCAAGTCGCTTCCGGTGCGCGTCCGCTGAGCGCCCGGCCCCTCATCCGCCCCCGCTGTGGGCGATGATGGTGGGGTGAGGTTCGGGATCCTCGGACCCTTGGAGGTGAGCGACGGCTGCGGCCGTCCGGTGGTGCTGCGCCACCCGGCGGAGCGACGGCTCCTGCTGCGCCTGCTCGTGGCCGACGGCGAACCGGTTCCGGTTCACCGTCTGGCTGCCGACCTGGCCGATGACCTGGAAGGCGCGGGCGTTCCCGTCTCACGCCTGTTCGACCGGATCCTCACCCTCCGGCGGCGGCTGGAGCCGGGTCGGGCCCCGGGGACCCCGGCCCGGGTGCTCGTGACCACCGCCGCCGGCTACGCCGTGCCCGACGCCGGTCCGGGCCGCGACGACCGGGCGGCCGCCGGCCTGGCGGCCGGGGCCCGGGCCGCGCTGGCGGCCGGTCGGCTGGAGGCGGCCGGGAGGCAAGCGGCCGAGGCACTGGCCCTGTGGCGGGGCCGGGCGCTGGCCGACGCCGGCGACGCGTCGTGGGCCAGCGCCGAGCGCCGGCGGCTGGTCGAGCTGGGGGACGGAGCCCGGCTGGTGGCGGCGGCGGCGCTGGCCGTCGACCGGCCGGCCCGGGCCGGGCCGGTGTTGGACGAGGCCCAGGGTCTGCGGCCCCACGACGGCCGGCTGTGGGCCCTGCGGGCTGCCGTCGAGTTGGCCCTGGAGCGGGACGTGGAGGCCCTGCGGGTGCTGCGCCGGGCCCGCCTCGCCATCGAGGCGGCCGGCCTCGACCGGGGACCGGTCCTGCGGGCCATGGAGGCCGCCGTCCTCCGGGCCGACCATCATGAGGCCCGGGCCCTGTGCCTCCGCATCGCCCTCGACGATGCCCCCGACGATGCCCCCCCGGATGCTCTCGACGATGGCCTGCCCGACCTGGAGTCCCCAACCGTCACCGGTGATGTCGTCGGACACCAGATCGGGTGGTTGCCGGGTCGTAGCCGTCGGCTGGTGGCCCTTCTGGCCACGATCGAGCAGACCGCGGCCGGCGAAGCCCGGGCCGCCGGGGTGGAACCGGCGTTCCTGGCCCGGGCGGCCGGGCTCACGCCCGAGCTCGTGGCCGAGCATCTCGATCCGGCGGTGGCGATGGGGCTGGTGACGGCGCCGGCCGATGCCGCCGGCGTCCGCCTACGTCACCGGCGGGCCGGCCCGGCCGTACTGGCCGACCTGACGCCGTTCGAACGGCGTTGCCTGCGCCGCCTGATCGGTCAGGCGGCCCGCACGGTGGCAGGGGCGGCCGTCACCGCACGGTGAACTGGGCGTCGACCGTGCGGGTGGTGCCGGCGGGCTGGTGGTCGTGGTGGTGGGGCCGGGGGACGTCGACGGGTAGTAGCCGGCCGCCCCCAGGGCGTCGAGGAGCCGGGTGGTGTTGCCGTTGATCAGGGCCCGGATGGCGTCGACGGCCCGGCGCCAGTCGACGTCCCGGGTGCGGGTGGGTTGGCCCAGCGTGCGCAGCGAGTCGCCCCCGCGGGCCGACTCGGCCACCTCCGATCTCGGGCGGCTGTGACGCCCCAGTAGACCCCGTTGATAGAGAGGTGGGCGAAGGTGCCGTGGGAGCCGGTGCCGTCCATGGCGATCTGGGTGTCGCGGTAGAGCTGGTCGAGCGTGAAGTTGGTCCGGTCCGGGTTGAACGTGCGGCTCCAGGCCCGGTTGTTGCCTCCCCGCAGCACCAGGTCTCGATGGCGGTGGTGGCCGAGGAGCCGTTGAGGGGAGAGCGGCGGAGGAGATCGCTGTTCCACGTTGCGGCGCCGTACTGGGAGCGGAAGTTCACCAGGTCGTCCTGGTCGTAGAAGCCGCCGGGCCCGAAGACCGTGCCCCACCGGCGCTGTCACGGCCAGGGTGGGGATGGACAACAGCGAGTCGGGGAGCAGGGGGCCGTCGGTGGGGCTGTTGACGATCGCCGGATCCATGCCGATGTCTTCCGGCACGGTGGTGCCCGATCCGTCGACGGCGGTCTGGCGGCCGGCGGGGAAGCCGGCCACGGTGGCGGGCTGGGCCCCGACGGAGGCGGCGAAGACATAGGTGGAGGTGGCCACGGGCGACGCCGACCGCCCCGGCCAGGGCGAGCACCGAACGGGCGCGGCGGAGCAGCCCCCCGGTCGTTCTGAACATGCCTGAATCTCCTCACGCGGCTGATGTCACCCTGGCCGCCGAGCGTGCCCGTTTGGGGGCCGTCATGTCGAGCACCGGGCACATTTCGCCAGCGGGTCGACCGGCCGCCGGGCGGGCGCGCGGCGGCGCCCCCGCCAGGTGGGCCACCACGGATAGACTGCCGGGCATTGGCGCCCAACCCTCCAGCCCCTTCTCCGTTCCCCGTTCCCGGCGCCGCTTCGGCGGCACCGTCGCCTCCGCCCCCGGTGGTCGGCGATCCGCTGACGGTTCTGGAGCGACATGAGACGTCCCTCGCCGGCCTGAGAGCCGGTCTCGTCGACCTCGAGGCGTCCCCCTCCTACCTCATGTTGGTGGGCGACGAGGTGGGCCCGTCCACCCAGTCCCGGGTGGGCGCCGCCCCCCGCCAGGCCGCCGACCTGTGGCCGCTTCTCCATGCGGTGGAGGCGGCCCTGGCCGAGATGCGGAGCTACGTCGAGGCCAACGGCAGCGGGGGCCGACAGAAGGCCGAGCTGACCCGGCTGCTGGGTGAACGGTGGCCGGCCGATCTGCGCTGGCCCGACGGCGGCTCGGGAACCACGCCGGCCACGGTGGCCACGATGCTGTCGGTGGCGGAGGCCCTCGACACCTTCCGCCGCCGTTTCGACGTCATCCGGGCCTGGGTGAGCGAGGTCAACGCCCTCTTCCTGGACCTGCTGCCCCGGGTCGACGCCGCCCGAACCACGCTCGCCCGGCTCGAGGGCGAGGTGCAGTCGCTGGGGGTGCCGGAGCCGCTCATCGGCCGGGCCCGGGCGCAGGCCGACGACATAGAACGACGCTTGGTGGCTGATCCGCTGGCCCTCACCACCGACGGTGACGGGGCCCAGCTCGACGCCGCCGTGGCGGCGGCCGCCGCCCAGGTCTCCACCCTCCGCTCCGGCCACGATCGGCTCGACGCCGACCTCGGCGTGGCCGAGGAGCTTTTGGCCGCTCTGCGGTCGCTCCGGGCCCGGGTCCAGGCCTCGGCTTCGGAGGCATTGGCCAAGGTTGTCGATCCCGGGGGTCTGATCCGGGTACCCTCAACCGCCGTGCTCGATGGGCCCGGGGGCCTGGCTGACCGCCTCGATGACATCGTCCGCAATGCGGACGCCAGCTGGGACCAGCGGCGGACGCTGGTCGACGGCTGGCTGTCCACCGCGCGCAAGCTCGAGGCCCAGCTCCAGCGGGCCGAAGCGGCCAACCGGGCCCCGCTGGCCCGCCGCGACGAGCTGCGCGGTCTCCTCCGGGCCTACCAGGCCAAGATCTCGGCTGTCGGCCGGGCCGAGGATCTGGAGCTCACCGCCCTGGCCGACCAGGCGCGGGTCGACCTCTACACCGCTCCCACCGACCTCTCACGCGCCGCCGCCACGATCGAGGAACTAGCGAGGAGACTCCGATCATGAGCTCGTGCACCCAGTCCGGCTGCGACGGCACGATCGCCGCTGACGGCTACTGCGACACCTGTGGTGTCAAGGCTCCAGGCAGTGCCGCCTCACGCCCCGGGCCGGCCCCCGGCCCCCTGGCCGGTAGTCGCCTGGCCCCCGGCCCGCCCAGCGGGCCCACCGGCCCGGCCGCTCCCGTGAGCCCGGCGGCTCCCGTCGGCCCGGGCGCTCCGCCACCCCCGGTGTCCACCGCCGCCCCCACGGCCCTGGGTGGGCCGGCGCCCACGGTCGCCCCGGGGCGGGTGTGCGGCCGCGATGGCTGCGCCGGCACGATCTCCGCCGACGGCTACTGCGACACCTGCGGCCTGTCGGCCGCTCCCACCAGCCACCGCTCGTCGCCCACCGCCAGCCCCGACGCCGGCAACGGCGGCGGTGGGGGCTACGGCAGCGCCTCCCCGCCGGCCGTGCCCGGCCTGTCGGGCAACGGCGGCCGGGGATCGGGCCGAACCGGGCCCGGTGTGCCCTCGGCCCGGGGCACCCGGCCCACGATCGCCGCCCCCGAGGCGCCCGACACCTCGTCGCGCCTGCAGAAGACGGCGGGTCAGCCCACCAGCCGACGCACCCACTCGTCGTCCCGCACCACCTCGGCCCGCACCGGCATCGGCCGGGGCCTGGTCACCGTGGCCCCCACCCCGGTGGGTGATCCGGCCAGCGCCATCATGAGCGACGAGGACGTGCAGGCCGTCCTGGGCACGGTGCCCGAGGACCAGCGCAACTGCACGGCCTGCGGGCGCCCGGTTGGCCGCTCGGCCGAGGGCAAGCCGGGCCGGGTGAAAGGGTTCTGCGGCACCTGCCGCACCCCGTTCGACTTCGTCACCAACGCCCCGGCGCTGGCCCGGGGCGAGCTGGTGGGCGGCCAGTACCAGATCCTCGGACCGATGGCCCACGGCGGCCTGGGCTGGATCTACCTGGGGCAGGACCGGGCGGTGTCCGACCGGTGGGTGGTGCTCAAGGGCCTCCTCAACATGAACGACGTCGACGCCGCCCTGGCCGCCGTGGCCGAGCGCCAGTTCCTGGCCCAGATCGACCATCCGAACATCGTCAAGATCTACAACTTCATCTCCCATCGGGGCGCCGGCTACATCGTGATGGAGTTCGTGGGCGGCGAGTCGCTCAACGCCAAGCTCAAGCGGCGCCGGGAGCAGGCCGGCCGGCCCGACCCGCTGCCCCCGGCCGAGGCCATCGCCTACATCCTCGGGATCATGCCGGCGTTCAGCTACCTGCACGAGCACCGGCTCGTCTACAACGACATGAAGCCGGCCAACATCATGGCCGTGGGCGACGACGTGAAGGTCATCGACGTGGGCGCCGTGATGCAGGTCGACGACCAGCAGGCCGCCATCTTCGGCACCCAGGGCTTCCAGGCCCCCGAGGTGGCCACCCTGGGCCCGTCGGTGGCGTCCGACCTGTACACGATCGGCCGCACCCTGGCCGTGCTCATGCTCCGCTTCCTGTTCCACGAGGGCGCCTACCTCCACGCCCTGCCCAGCCGGGAGGAGGAACCTCTGTTCGCCCAGTGGGAGTCGCTCCACCGGTTCCTGCTCCGGGCCTGCGCCTACCACCCCGACGACCGTTTCCAGTCGGCCGGCGAGATGAACGAGCAGCTGCTGGGCGTGCTGCGGGAGATGGCGGCGATCACCGACGGCCGCCCCCGGGCCTACAACTCCACCCTGTTCGACCCCGACCAGCTCACCGCCCTGCTCACCAGCTCGTCCGACGCCTACGACGTCACCCGCCCCGACTGGCGGGTGCTGCCGGCCACCAGCATCGACCCCGACGACCCGTCGGCCGCCTTCCTGCTCGGCCTGCCCGAGCGGGATCCCGCCCGTAGCCTCGATCTGCTCGACGCCGCCGTGCGGGCCGGCCAGGTGGAGGCCTCGGCCGAGGTGGAGCTGTTCCGGGCCCGCCAGCAGGTGGCCCTGGGCCTCGACCCGACGGGCCCCCTGGCGGCGGTGGAGGCGGCCAACCCGTGGGAGTGGCGGTCGCGCTGGTACCGGGCCATCCATCAGCTCCAGGCGGGGTACGCCACCGAGGCGGCCGAGGGTTTCTCCCGGGTCTGGACCGAGCTGCCGGGCGAGAGCGCCCCCAAGCTGGCGGTGGCCCTGGCGGCCGAGACGGCCGGGGCCTACGACCGGGCGGCCGAGGTGTACGAGCTCGTGGCCTCGGCCGACTCAACCTACGTGTCGGCCGCCTTCGGGCTGGCCCGGTGCCGGGCCCAGACCGGTCCGGCCCAGGCCGTGGTCGAGGCCTACAACCGGGTGCCACCGTCGTCGGCCGCCCACTACGACGCCCAGGTGGCGTCGGCCCGGGCCCTGGTGGGCGGGGGACCGTCGGGCCGGCCCACGGTGGCCGACCTGCACGCCGCCTCGGCCACCATCGAGCGCCTCCAGCTCGATGCCGTGGAGCGCTCCCGGCTGTCGGCCGACGTGTACGAGCGGGCCCTCGCCGGCCTACTCGACGGCTCGATCCCGTCGGGCGCCGCCACCCTCCTCGGCCATGAACTCACCGAGCGGTCGCTGCGCGAGGGTCTCGAACATGCCTACCGTACGCAGGCCCGGCTGGCGGTCACCGCCGCCGAGCGCATCGCCCTCATCGATCGGGCCAACGAGGTCCGACCCCGGAGTCTTCTGTGACCGGTCTCGACCTCATCCAGTGCCCCACCTGCCACGAGCCGGCGCCGGCCGCGGCGAAGTTCTGTGAGGCCTGCGGCTCGGAGCTCACCGGCGTGCTCCCGCCGGCCCGCCCGGTGGGGGGCGCCGGCCCCGTGTGCGTGGCCTGTGGCGAGGCCGCCGTCACCGACGACGGCTACTGCGGCAGCTGCGGTCACAAGCAGCCCGGACCCCGCGACCATCTGGAGATGGCGGCCGGCGTGGCGGTGGCCATCACCGACCGGGGTGTGCGCCACCACGACAACGAAGACGCCGTCGCCATCGGCGAGCTGCCGGGCGGGGGAGCCGTGATCGTGGTGTGCGACGGGGTGTCGTCCACCCCCGGCTCGGCCCAGGCGTCGCAAGCGGCGGCCGACGCCGCCTGTGCGCTGCTGATCGAGCATCTGGGCACCGCCCCGCTCGACGGGATCCCCTTCGAGCCCGCCCAGGTGGACGACGCCCTGGTGGCGGCGGCCGCCCTGGCCCAGGAGAAGGCGGCCGCCGTACCCCCGCCCGATGTGATCGAGTCGCCGTTCCACGGGGGCCCGCCGTCGTCGACCTTCGTGGCCGCCGTGGCCCGCCTGATCAACGGCGAGGCCCAGCTCGACGTGGCCTGGGTGGGCGACAGCCGGGCCTACTGGCTGGCCGGAGGGGAGGCGGTGCGCCTCACCGACGACCACGAGCTGGGGGGTAGCCTGTCCCGCTGGCTGGGCTCCGACAGCATCGATCCCACGCCCGAGATCACCCGCCTGGTGGCCACAGCACCGGGTCGGCTCCTGGTGTGCAGCGACGGGCTGTGGCGGTACGCCGATCCGGCGCCGGCCATGGTGGAGCTGGTCGACCGGTTCGAGGCCGAGGCGGCCAACCGCCGTGACCTGGCCGCCGCCCTGGTAGACCACGCCATCGCCGGCGGCGGGCACGACAACATCACCGTCGCCCTCTGGAGCTCGGCCGAAGCGCTGGTCGAGGGGGGATCGAGGGAAGCCGAGACCATCAGAGCGGCCACGACGACGGGGCAGACCACCGGAGGGAGCGAGCAACCATGAGTGACTTCAACGCCGAGGTGTTCCAGAACGAGTTCCTGCCCGCCGGGGCGGGAACCGTCGACGCCATCGTCACCGTCCGGTCCGCCGGCACCGGGGTGGCCGGCGCCGGCCAGATAGACACGGTGGAGATGATCATCATCGACACCTCCGGGTCGATGACCGAGGAGGGCGGGCGCAAGTGGCGGGCGGCCCAGGCCGCCACCCAGGCCGCCATCGACACCCTCCGCGACGGGGTGCACTTCGCCGTGGTTGGCGGCCACAGCGCGGCCTACATGATCTACCCCCACGAGGGCCTGGCCGTGGCCGACGCCAGCAGCCGGGCCGAGGCCAAGACCCGGGTGTCGATGACCCAGCCCCAGGGCGGCACCGCCATGGGCACCTGGCTCCAGGCCGGCGCCTACCTGGCCGGCCTCCGGCCCCAGTCGATGGCCCACGCCATTCTGCTCACCGACGGCAAGAACCAGCACGAGGAACCGTGGGTGCTGGACCAGTCGATCGCCGCCTGCGTGGGTCGCTTCCAGTGCGACGCCCGGGGCCTCGGCGTCGACTGGAACATCGCCGAGATGCGCAAGATCGCCTCGGCTCTGCTGGGCACGGTCGACATCATCCCTCAGCCCGACGACATGGTGGAGGCCTTCACCGAGCTCACCCAGAAGGCGATGGCCCGCCAGGTGGGCTCGGTGGACCTGCGGCTGTGGACGCCCAAGGGTTCGTCGATCCAGTTCGTCAAGCAGGTGGCCCCGGCCCTGGAAGACCTCACGTCGATGGCCCGCAACGTCGACGCCCTCACCAACGACTACCCCCTCGGGGCCTGGTCGGGGGAGGAGGAGCGCGACTACCACGTGCGGGTGACGGTGCCGGTGGGGGCGGTGGGCGACGAGCGCCTGGCCGCCCGGGTGACGCTGCGGATCGACGGCGTCGACCAGCCGGCGGCCCTCGTGCGGGCGGTGTGGACCGACGACGAGGCGCTCTCCACCAGGATCAACCGGGAGGTGGCCCACTACACGGGCCAGGCCGAGCTGGCCGACGCCATCGCCGAGGGCCTGGCCGCCCGCGACGCCGGCGACGAGGCCATGGCCACGATGAAGCTGGGCCGGGCCGTGCAGTTGGCCACGGCCACCGGCAACACCGGCACGGTACGTCTGCTTGCCAAGGTTGTCGATGTAGATGACGCTGGCAACGGTACGGTTCGTCTCAAGCGCGAGGTTGAGAAGACGGACGAGATGGCTCTCGACGTCCGTTCGACCCGCACGGTCCGGGTGAACAAGGGTTGACGACGGGAGGCGAAATGACCGGAAACGGCCAGAGTGAAGGCGCCCGGCGATGAGCGGGGCCGGTGAGCAGGTCTGCGGCAACTGCGGAGCGGTCCACGGCCCGGACGACATCTTCTGCGAAAGCTGCGGCTACGACTTCATCACCGGTTCGCTTCCCTCTCCCGAGGAGGCGACCCGCCTGGGGATCGCAGCAACGGCCGACGGCGCACCGGAATCGGGCGCCGTGCCGGTGGGGGGCGGTGGCCCAGCGCTTCCGGTGCCGCGCCTCCACTTCGAGGTCGGGGTCGACCGCCCCTACTTCGATGCCGTCGTGTCGGAAGGGGAGCTCGAGTTCCCCGACCCGGTGCCGGCCCCCAAGGAGATCGAGGTGGTGGGGGCCGAGATCCACATCGGACGCACCAGCCAGAGCCGGGCCATCCACCCCGACCTCGACATCGCCGATCTCACCGGAGACCCGGCGGTGTCGAGCCGTCACGCCGTGGTTCGGGTGGGGGCGGACGGAGCGATGACGGTGACCGACGTCGGTTCCACCAACGGCACGATCGTGGGCACGCCCACCGAGACGGCCATCGCCGAGGGACAGCCCCGCCCCGTGACCGACGGGTCGGCCTTCTACGTCGGGGCCTGGACCCGCATCATCATCACTCGTCTGGTCTGAGCCCGGCCCGTTGCCGTAGCTCCCGGACCATGGCGTCGTGGTCGGCCTTGAGGTCGGCCACCAGATCGTCGGGCAGGCGGTGGTCGGACCCCACCTGCCCGTTCAGCACCGCGGCCTGGTAGGCCTCCCACAGCGTCATGGGATCGCCCGGAGCCGGCGCCCGCCCGGCGATCAGCCGTTCGGCCATCTGCCGGCGGGACGCGATCAGCTCCTCGGTGCGATGCGAGCGATCGGGGTCACTTGCCATCCGATAATCGTACAAACGTTCGAGTGTGGAGACAATGCCGTCGGCGAGACGGACGACCGTTGGCCCCCTCGGTTGGCCCGGGCCTACATCCTGGCCAGGAGGAAGCCACCGACACCGAGCATGATCGCCACCACCAGCACGATCAGGGCCAGCGCCGGACGGCTGAGCCCGGGGGCCCGGCCCGACGCCGAGGCCGGCAGCGGCTGGAGGAGGGGGCCGGAGGTGGGCCGGTGCTGGTCGGGCCGGAGGCTCCCGGCCTTCGAGCTGATCAGCGGGGCCGGGCCGGCCCCGCCACCCGGGTGGTGGAGGCCCGGCGGCGGGGTGGGGGCGCTGGCGGCCGGGTTGATCACGGCCGGTGGCGGCGCCGGCCGGGGAGTGCGGGGGATCGGGCTGTCGCCGCCCCCTGGCCGCCAGTTGTCGGGTGGGGGTGGCGGCACCTTCACCGCCGGTAGTCCCTGTATGCCGGCCCCGGCCCCGGCGCCCGACAGGCCGGGCGGCGGGCCGGGATGGGGCCCCGGGGCCAGGTTGGCCAGACCGGGGGGCGGGCCTTGGTTGGTGGCGGGGGTCGGGTGGGGGAAGCCGGGTGGGGGCGTGAGCCCCACCGGGTTGGCCGGCAGGGCCTTGGGGGCGGCGGCCGGCGTGGCCGGCCTCGGGGGCGGGTCGGATGGGGCCGGGGCCTTGATGGTGCGGCTGGAGTCGATGATGGGGGCGTCGCCCCGGGGCGCGGCCAGCCCGGGGGGCGGGGCCGAGGCGGCTGGGGGCACGGCCGCTGGCGGGGCGGGCGCCAGCGGTACTGAGCGGGGCGGGGTGGCCAGCGGTTGGGGGCTGGCGGGTGGAGGGCTGGCGGGGGCCGGCGCCCCGCCAGCGGGGGAGCCGCCGCCGGGGGGCCCGCTGCTCGGACCGGGGAGAACGGGGGGCAGGCTGAACGGGTCGTCCCGCTCGATCTCGGCCGCCGGTGCCAGCGGGGCCCGGCCCTGGCCGCCGCCGGCCGGTGGGCCGCTGGGGGCACGTTGCTCCTGGGGGACACCGGCCAACGGCAGCGGGGTCGGGGGTGGCGCCGGCGCGGCCTGGGCCGGCGATGCCGGCGGCGTGGCGAGGGGCGTGACCGGGGTGGCGGCCGGGGCCGCGGTGCCGGTGCCGTCCTGGGGGGGAGGGAGCCGGAGCGTGGCCGCACCCAGGGCGATGGCGTGCTTGGGGTCGGCGTCCACCGAGGTGGGCAGGTTCAGCTCCCGCTGCACCAGCTGGGAGATGAGGGGGATCCGGCTCGACCCGCCGACCAGCAGCACGTGGTGGATCTCACTCGTCTCCAGGCCGGCCGAGGCGATGGCCCGGCGGGTGGTCTCGATCGTGTCGAGCAGGGGCGGGCGGATCAGCTGCTCGAACTCGCCTCGGGTGATGCGCATCTCGGTCTGGTAGTTCGGGAGCAGCACCGGAATGGTGGTGTCGGTGTCGGCCGACAGGGCCTCCTTGGCCTCCACACAATCCTGGCGGAGGCGGGCGATGGCGCTCAGCGTGAGCGGATCCTCCGGATCCAGCTCGGTGTAGTGCTGGCCCAGGTTGCTCGTGACCAGGGCGTAGATGGCGGCGTCGAAGTCGATGCCGCCGAGGCGCTCGATGCCGTCGGGGCGGCCGAGAATGGCGAACCCGACCGGGGTGCGCTGGAGCAGGGCCACGTCGAAGGTGCCGCCACCGAGGTCGAACACGCACACGTTCTGGCCGATACCCACCCGCTGGCGGGTCGCGTAGCTGATGGCGGCCGCCTCCGGCTCGGTGATGAACGAGCACTCCGCCGGGTCGAGATCGGCCCGGCGGGCGATGTCGGTGAGCAGCTCGAGCTTGTAGGCGCCCCAGTTGGCCGGGTGGGAGATCACCACCTGTTCCGGGGGCCGGCCCTGTTGGGTGGCCACCTGGTCGATCACCGAGCGCAACAGGCGGGCCGTGAGCGCCTCGGCCGGGTAGGGGGTGCCGGCCACGATGATCGGGGTGGTGTCGCCGATGCGACGCTTGAACTCCCGGGCCACCCGCTCGGGTTCGCTGATGGCCCGGCGCAGGGCGGCTTCGCCCGTGAGCACGGTGCCGTCGGCCCGCAGGAGCACCACCGAGGGGATGGCGGCCCGCTGCTGGCCCAGGGGGAAGATGGCGGCCTTGTCCGCCTCCCAGATGGCGGCCGCCGTCCAGGTCGTGCCGAGGTCCACGCCGAGCCGATAGGTCACCGCTGGTTCTCTCCCTCCGAGAAACTCTCCACCGATTCTAAACCACCGCGGTGGTGCCACCCGTGCCGCGGGCAGGTGGGATCCGGGTCACCGGGGGTCGGGGGGCGGTGGCTAGGATGGCCCTGACCCGACCTAGAAAGGACGGCGTGGCCGTAGCACCCGCATCAGCGCTCCTGGCGGCCGAGTCGGCGGGCCGGGCGCCCTTCGTCGAGCTCGACATCCACATCTGGGCCTGGCTCGGCCTGACGGTGCTGCTGCTCTCCCTGCTCGGCATCGACCTCTACCGCCACCGCCACGCCCGGGTACCGACGCTGCGGGAGGCGCTCACCGAGTCGGCCACGTGGGTGGCCTGTGGCCTTGGCTTCTCCCTCGTCATCCTGTGGGCCTACGGCGGCGGCGCGTTCGGGGAGTACCTGAGCGGCTACCTCACCGAGAAGGCGCTGAGCGTCGACAACGTGTTCGTCTGGTCGATCCTGTTCACGGCCATGTCGATCCCGGTGGCCTTCCAGCACCGGGTGCTGTTCTGGGGCATCTTCGGCGCGCTCACCCTCCGGGCCGCCTTCATCTTCACCGGTACCGCCCTGCTCGACCGGTTCGAGGTGCTCCTGGTGGCCTTCGGGGCCTTCCTGATGATCACCGGGTTCCGCCTGCTGCGCCACCGCAACGACGAGGGCGACGAGGAGTCCACCGCCGGCCTGGGGCTGCTGGGCCGGATCATGCCCGTGTCCGAGACGCTCGACGGGCAGCGCTTCTTCACCCGAATGGGGGGCCGGAGGGCGGCCACGCCCCTGCTGGCGGCCCTGGTCGTGGTGGAAGTGACCGACGTGATCTTCGCCGTCGACTCGGTGCCCGCCATCCTCGCCCTGTCCCACGAGCAGTTCCTGGTGTTCTCGTCCAACGCCTTCGCCATTCTCGGCCTGCGGGCCATGTACTTCCTGCTGGCCGACGCCCGGGAGCGATTCCACTACCTGAACCACGCCCTGGGCACGATCCTGATCTTCGTGGGGGTGAAGATGGTGGCGGCCTACTTCGGCCACCATCTCGACACCTGGGTGTCGCTGGCCGTGATCATGGCGCTACTGGTGGTGGCGATCGTGGCCAGCCGGTACAAGGAGAAGCGGTTGGCCGCCGGGCGCTCGGCCCCCCCTCCGGCCGTGGCCGATGGCGGCGGCCACGAGGCGCTGGAGCCGGTGGACGCGCTCGACGCCGGCGACGATCCCGAGATCGACTGAACGTCCCCCCGACCGGGTGCAGCGTCACGGCTCCGTCGTGGGGCCCGGTCACGTCCCCGTAGGGCGGCTCACACGTCCTCCGAGGTAGAGGACATGTCCTCCTCGGACATCGCCTGGTTCCCGCCGCAACGATGTCCGAGGAGGCACGCAGACCACAATCCACAGTGGGAAAGGGTCCCCTCCAGCCGCTCTTGCGTCCGAAAGACGCATGAGCGACGAGACTCTTCCCCCCTAGGAAACAACGAGGTGGGCGGTTTGTCAAGGTAGGGCATGTCCTTTCGCCTCTTGCCCTTTGGCTACCGTTGACGTGTGCTCGTGGCGGTTGGTGACCTGGTGGTCGACGTGGTGGTGCATCTGGAGCGGCCGCCGGAGGGTCATCCGACCGCGATCGCGCCCGGTTCGGTGGTGGTGAACCTGGGGTCCGACACGCCCGCCGTGGTCACCCATCGCCAGGGGGGCAGTGCCGCCAACGTGTGTGTGGCGGCGGCCCGGCTGGGGCTCGGGGCCCGTTTCGTGGGTCACGTGGGCGACGATCCGACCGGGCGGTGGCTGGTGGAGAGCCTGAGGGCCGTGGGGGTGGAGACGGTGGTGCGGGCCGGCGGGCGCACGGGCAGCGTGGTCGTGCTGTGTCACGCCGACGGGGAGCGGTCGATGATCACCGATCGTGGTGTGGCGGCGGAGCTGGCCGATCCCGACCCGTCCTGGCTGGACGGAGCGCAGGCCCTGCACCTGCCGCTGTACTCCCTGGCCGCCGACCCGCTCCGATCCACGGCGGTGACGTTGGCGGCCACCGCCCGGCGCCGCGGGGCGCTGGTGTCGCTCGACCTGTCGTCCACCGCCCTGCTGGCGACGCTCGGGCCGGCCCTGGTGGGTGGCCTGCTGGCGGCCCTGGCCCCCGACGTTGTGGTGGCCAACCGGGCGGAGGCGGCCTGGGCCGATGCGGCCGGGATCGGGGCGCCCGCCGCCGTGCTGGTGGAGAAGCGGGGGGCGGAGGCGGCGATGGTGACGGTGCCGGGCCGACCGGCGGTGGCCGTTCCGGCGATCCCGCTCGGCCCCGTGGCCGATTCCACCGGCGCCGGCGATGCCTTCGCCGCCGGCTGGCTGGCGGCCACCGTGGTCGGCGCCGATCCCGTGGCGGCCACGGGGGCCGGCCACCGGGCTGCTGCCGACCGGCTCGTGGCCCTCGGCGCCGGAACCTGAGCGCCAACTGGAGGGGTGGAGCGAGGCGGTCATGGCCGGCCGTGGCCGGCGGTGCGCTCGCTCGGCGGGTCACCGGGCCAGGCCGAGGCGGGATCGGTGGCCCAGGCCGCCGACTGGTAGAGGTCGCCGTCGGTCCGGATCCAGTCGAGCAGGGCGATGCCGTGTCGGCCCAGCCGGGCCCGGAGGCGGCCGAAGACGGCGAGATCGGCGGCCGAGAAGGGGGCGAAGCAGGCGGTGGTGGAGATGGCCAGCAGCCCACCCCGGCCGGCGGTGAGCTGACCGGCGAGCCAGGCCTGGTGATGGCCCTTCGCCAGGTCGATCGTCAGATCCGGCCCGGCACCGGGTAGGCGAGCGGCCAGGCGGGCCAGGCGCCGGCGGCCATCGGTGAGGGCGACGAACTGGCCGACGGGGTGCCTGTCGGCCAGCTCGAAGGCCAGCCCGAGGGCGTCGGCGAAGGTGGCGACCGGCCGGCAGGGCGGTGAAGGCGGGCGAGGGTCCATGGGCGGGACGACCTCCGTGTTCGGGTGCTGCAGGCAGGCCGGGGCCGCGAGGCGATCCTCCGCCGGGCCGCCGGAAGGCTGCCGGGTGGGGCTGCCGGCGGGGGCGACCCGGACGGGGGTGCCAGATCGACTCTAGAGAAGGGGTGTGACGCTCAGGGGAGCGCCCGGCCCGTCACGACAGGGCGATGCGGACCCGCTTGTTGCCCTTGCCCTTGGACTCTGTCTTCACGATCTCGAACCGGCCGATCTCGCCGGTGCGCGCCACGTGGGTGCCCCCATCGGCCTGGCGGTCGAGCCCCACGATGTCGACCACCCGGATGACCAGCACCGAGTCGGGGATCAGGTTCACCTTGGTGCGGATCAGGGCGTCGTCGACCAGGGCCTGGCCCCGGGGCAGGAACGACACCTCGATCGGGCGGTCGGCGGCGATCTCGGCGTTCACCGCCTCGCTCACGTGCGGGGCGAACCCCTCGGGCAGGGGGTCGAACTCGAAGTCCATCCGGCCCCCCAGCGGCTCCATGTTCCCACCGGTCACCGCCCGGCCGTACTCGTTCCAGATCACCCCGCACAGCACGTGCATGGCGGAGTGGGCCCGCATCAGCTGGTGCCGACGATCCCAGTCGAGCTCGCACCGCACCAGGGCGCCCACCTCGGGGGCCGGGCCGTCGAGCTGGTGCCACACCACCGTGCCCTCCTTGGTCACGCCGGTCACCCCGCTCACGCCGGTCACCCCGCTCACGCCGGTGACGGCCGGCCCGCCCGGCCCGGCCGGGCCGTGGTGGAGGCGGCCCGTGTCGTGGGGCTGGCCACCCCCGGTGGGGTAGAAGATCGTGCGGTCGAGGGCCACCGCATCGGGCCGGCGGTCCACCACCGTGGCCTCCAGCTCCCGGCGGTAGGCGTCGTGCAGGTAGACGAGCTCGGTCTCCACCGGGTCATCCTAGAACCGGGCGCACGAATGGTGCGGAGGGCCCATCCAGCTGGACCGGTCCGGTGGCCGATGCTGAGAGGATGGCGACGCGGCCCGAGCCTTCCCCCGATTCCGAGCAGCGCCCCCACGGGGCCGATGCGCATGTCCTGCCCGACACCGGCGAGCGCGGCGCCAGCCTGGTGGAGTACGCCCTGTTGCTGGCGCTGATCGCCATCGTCTGTATCGGCGGCGTGACGCTCATCGGCCGGGCCACCGTGGAGCCCCTGTCCTCGGCCGCCTCGATGTTCGGCGGGTAGCGGCCGAGGTCGTCACCAGAGGACCTGTGCCCTCAGGGCAGCTGGTAATCGGTCCGGTCGCACACCTTGCGCAGGGCGAAGCTCGACCGCAGCCGGGCCACGCCGGGCAGCCCCGACAGGTAGGTGCGGTGGATCCGCTCGTAGTCGCTCACGTCGGCGCAGGCCAGCTCCACCAGATAGTCCGACTCGCCCGCCATCAGGTGGCACCGCATCACCTCGGGGCAGGCGGTGATGGCGCCCTCGAAGGCGTCGAGGTGGTCGTCGTCCTGCGACGACAGCGTGATCTCCACGAACACCGTGGTGGGCAGGCCCACCGCCGCCGGGCTGACCAGGGCCACGTAGCGGTCGATCACCCCGGCCCGCTCCAGGGCCCGCACCCGGCGCAGGCAGGCCGAGGGTGACAGGCTCACCTGGTCGGCCAGCTCCACGTTGGTGATGCGCCCGTTCGCCTGGAGCACCTTCAGGATGGCTCGATCGGTTGCATCAAGGTTCATCGACGCAATAGTTGCGCGCCACAGGCCGTTCACGCAATCCAGATCGTGCGCGAACTCTGTGTTTCGAGCCCGGATTGGCAAGCCCGCACCGCGGGTACGGGCGTAACGTGGTCCATACGAGCCCACACCACTGAACCGGGAGTGCGACGATGCGCATCGGGGTGCCCAAAGAGATCAAACAGGCCGAGCAGCGGGTGGGCATGACGCCCGGCAGCGTGCGCGAGGCGGTGGTCCACGGCCATCACGTGGTGGTGGAGACGAACGCCGGTGTCGGCATCGGTGCCGACGATGCCGCCTATGCCGCCGCCGGTGCCACCATCGCCCCCGACGCCGCCACCGTGTTCGAGCAGGCCGACCTGATCGTGAAGGTGAAGGAGCCCCAGGCGGGGGAGCGGGCCATGCTCCGCCCCGGCCAGACGCTGTTCACCTACCTCCACCTGGCCCCCGACCCCGAGCAGGCGGCCGACCTGATCCGGAGTGGCGCGGTGTGCATCGCCTACGAGACGGTCACCGACGCCCAGGGTGCGCTGCCCCTGCTGGCCCCCATGTCGAAAGTGGCGGGCCGTATGGCGGTGCAGGCCGCCGCCCACTCGCTGGAGGCCCCCCAGGGCGGCTCCGGCCTGCTCATCGGTGGGGTGCCCGGGGTGGAGCCGGCCCGGGTGGTCGTGGTCGGCGGCGGCGTGGTGGGCGTCAACGCCACCGAGATCGCCGTGGGCATGGGGGCCGACGTGGTCGTGCTCGACCGCAGCCTGCCCGTGCTCGACGCCCTCCAGGCCCGCTTCGGCCCGGCCATCACCACCGTCTACTCCACCGCCGCCGCCCTGGAGGACCACGTGCTGGGCGCCGACGTGGTGATCGGGGCGGTGCTGGTGAAGGGGGCCCGGGCCCCCAAGCTGGTGACGGCGGCCATGGTCACCGAGATGCGCCACGGCTCGGTGCTGGTCGACGTGGCCATCGACCAGGGCGGTTGCTTCGAGACGTCCCGGCCCACCACCCACGCCCAGCCCACCTACGTGGTCGACGGGGTGGTGCACTACGCCGTGGCCAACATGCCGGGCGCCGTGCCCCGCACCTCCACCTACGCCCTCAACAACGCCACCCTGCCCTTCGTCCTGGCCCTGGCCGACAAGGGCGTGAAGCAGGCCCTGGCCGACGATCCCCATCTGCTCAACGGGCTCAACGTCAGCCGGGGGGCCGTCACCGAGCAGGCCGTGGCCGACGCCCTGGGGCTCGACTACGTCCACCCCGAGGCCGCCCTCGGCGCCATCTGATCCTCGAACTGCGCGACGGAAATCGCGCCAAGCCGCCGTTTTGCGTCGCGAAAACCCCGAAAAACGGGCAAATCGTGACGCGGATCGAGGCGGCGGCGCGGTTTCCGTCGCGCAGAACGGGGACTGGGGACCGGGTCGAGCGGTACCGTGACGGGGTGAGCGAGCTGCTGGAGCGGGTGGCGGAGGTGGCCGACACGGTGCTGTGGCCGGCCGCCCAGGACGTCGACCGGGCCCCGATCATCCCCCGCAGCCACCTCGATGCCCTGGCCGACCTCGGTCTGTTCGGCCAGGCCGCCCCGCCCGAGCTGGGCGGCCTGGGCCTGGCCCCGCCCGACACCCGCCGGATGCTGCGCCTGATCGGGTCGGGCTGCGCCGCCACCGGGTTCGCTTTCGCCCAGCACCACGGCCTGGTGGGAGCCCTGGTGCGGACGGCCAACGCCGAGCTGCGCGACCGGTGGCTGGCGGCGCTGTGTGGCCGCACGCTGGCCGGGATCGCCTTCGCCCACGTCCGGCGGGCCGGCCCGCCGGTTCTCACTGCCGCCCCGCTCGCCGGCGGGGACTGGCGGATCGAGGGCGAGGCCCCCTGGGTCACCTCGTGGGGTCTGGCCGAGGTGTTCTTCGTGGCCGCCGCCACCGACGACGGCCGCCTGGTGTGGTTCGTGATCCCCGGGGAGGAGCAGCCCGGCATCGCAGCGTCCGAGCCGCTGGCCCTGGCCGTGCTGGGCGCCACCGCCACCGTGCGGGTCCACTTCGATCGGTACCGGGCGGCGGCGGCCGACGTGGTGGAGGTGGTCGATCGCGGCCCCTGGTCGGTGGGCGACCGGCGGGCGGCGGCCCGTCCCAACCCACTGTGCCTCGGGGTGGGTGACCGGGCCCTGGCCCAGCTGGCCCAGGCTGAGCCGGCGGCGGCCGACGAGCTGCGGCCCTGGTGGGAGGGGGTGTCGGGCCGGGCCGAGGCGGCGGCGCTCCTGGTGGATCGTCGGCAGGGCGACCCGGCCGATCTGGCCGCCGCCCGGGCCGAAACCATCGGTGGGGTGCAGCGGCTCACCACCGCACTGCTGGCTGCGGTGGGCGGCGGGGGAGCGATGCTGTCGCATCCGGCCCAACGCCTGGCCCGGGAAGCTCTGTTCTACGTGGTGCAGGCCCAGAACGCCGACGGTCGGCGGGCCACCCTCGAGTCGCTCACCGCCTGACCAGCCCCCGCAGAACGGTCGCTCCGGTAGCGAACAGGCGTTCGGTTCTGTCACACTGGGGGCCATGGGAACGGACGTTCTGCCTCACCGCCCCCGGCCTGCTCTGATCGAGCAGCCGTCGCTGTTCGGCTTCGATCCCCCCGGGTTCGACCCGGGCTTCGCCACCCTGGAGCGGCGCTACCTGGGCTTCGGGGCCTGGGTGGACCATGTGCCGGGCTGGGTCCGGGGCCACGAGGCCCTGTTCGCCTCGGTGGTGGACGCCGTCGCCTGGGAGCAGAACCGCCGCCCCATGTACGACCGCATCGTCGACGTGCCCCGCCTCACCGGCTCGCTGACCCCCGACCGCCAGGACGACCTGCCCCTGTTCGAGGCCATGGCCGACGCCCTCGGCGCCCGCTACGGCACCCGGTTCGAGCGCCTCGGCTTCGCCCTCTACCGCGACGGCCGCGACAGCGTGGCCTGGCACGGCGACCAGGTGGCCCGGGAGCTGCCCGAGGCCTTGGTGGCCACCGTGTCGCTGGGGGAGCCCCGCCTGTTCGCCCTGCGGCCCAAAGGGGGCGGCCGGGCCGTCCACTACCACCTGGGCCACGGCGACCTGGTGGTGATGGGCGGCACGTGCCAGCGCACCTGGGACCACGCCGTGCCCAAGGTGGCCCGGGCCGGCCCCCGGGTCACGGTGATGTTCCGCCCGGCCTGGGCCAGCCGGTTCTCGCAGGCACTGCCTGCAGGGCCCGTGCTGCCTGCAGCGCCCCACTAGCATCCGCCACATGAAGCTCTCGGTCGCCTTTCCTCCCGTCCCCGCCACCCCCGACCACATCGTGCTGGCCGAGGAGCTCGGCTTCGACACGGCCTGGGTCTACGACACCCCCGCCCTCCAGCTCGACGTGTGGATGACGCTGGCCCTGGCCGCCGTGCGCACCGGACGCATTCGCCTCGGGCCCGGCGTGCTGATCCCGTCGCTGCGCCACCCGATGGTGACGGCGTCGGCCATTGCCACCCTGGTGGGGCTGGCCGGCCCGGACCGGGTGGTGGTTGGCGTGGGCACCGGGTTCACCGGACGGCGGGCCATGGGCCAGCGCCCCCTGCGCTGGCGGGACATGCCCGACATGATCGGCCAGGTCCGGGCGCTGCTGGCCGGCGAGGTGGTGGAGGTGGAGGGCCAGTCGGCTCAGATGCTGCACTGGCCGGGCCAGGCGCCCGACCGCCCGATCGACGTGCCCTGGGTCGTCGGGGTCAACGGCCCCAAGGGCCTGGAGACGGCGGCCGAGCTGGGCTGCGGCGTGTTCACCTCCCGACCCCGCCCCGGGGCCGACTACAGCGGGATCGACGGCGTCACCCTCCTCGGGTTCGGCACCATCCTCGACGACGGCGAGCGGCCCGACTCACCCCGGGTGCTGAACACGGCGGGCCCCGGCGTGATGGTGGCCTACCACGCCTTCCTGGAGCAGCGCGACGAGCGGCTCACCACGCTGCCCAACGCCGAGCGGTTCGTGGAGCTGGCCACGGCCGGCGACCCGGCCACCCGCCACCTGGCCATCCACGCCGGCCACCTGACCGAGCTCAACCCCATCGACCGCCAGGTGATCACGGGCGACGCCATGGGCATCGCCCCCCTGCTGTGCGAGGCGTCGGCCCTGCCGGCGCGGTTGGAGCAGCTGGCCGGCAACGGCATCACCGAGGTGGCGTTCCAGCCCATGGGCGACATCGAGCGTGAGCTGAGGGCCTTCGCCGCCGCCGCCGGGGCGGTGGGGTAGGGGCCCCGACGCCGATGGGGAGCCGGCGTAGCCGGTGGGGGCGGCAGCCCCCCGGATTACAGGATGCGGGCCGGGACGGTGCGGGGGCCCCGGATCTGACCGGCGCTGAAGGTGACGCCGGCCTCGTCGGCCAGCTCGAAGTTCGGGAAACGGGCCATCCACTCCTCGATGGCGATCACCATCTCCATCCGGGCCAGGTTGGAGCCCAGGCAGCGATGGACGCCGAGGCCGAACGCGGCGTGACGGTTGACCCTGCGGTCGATGTGCACCTCGTCCGGTTCCTCGAACATGTCGGGGTCGCGGTTGATCGAGGGCAGTCCGAGGGCCACCCACTCGCCGGCCGCCACCGGGCAGCCGCCGAGCTCGGTGTCCTCGGTGGCGATCCGGGCCACCCACACCGGCGGGTAGAACCGCAGGAACTCCTCCACCGCCATCGGGATCAGCGACGGGTCGGCGGCCAGGCGCTGGCGGTCCTCGGGATGGCGGGCCAGGTGCAGCATCGACGAGCCGATCGACGACCAGGTGGTGTCGATCCCGGCGATGAGGAGCAGGTAGAGCATGCGGGTCAGCTCGTCGTCGTCGATCGGGCCGTCGTCGAACTCCGTGTCGAGCAGGAACGACACCACGTCGTCGCCCCGGTGCTGGCGCCGCTCGGCGGCCAGGTCCCGCATGTAGTTGATCATCGTGTCGGTGGTGGCCCGCATCACGGCCTCGTCGGTGGGGCCCACCTCCAGCAGGTCGTGCAGCCACTCCCGGAACATGGGCACGTCGTCCAGGGGTACGCCCAGCATGATGGCGGTCAGCTCGGCCGGCACCACCTGGGCGTAGTCGACGGCCAGGTCGACCTCGGCCCGCCCGGCCAGCCGGTCGAGCTCCCGCCGGCAGATCCGGCGGATCGGCTCCTCCCAGCGCTTGATGGCAGGCGGGGCGAAGAACGGCAGTAGGGCCCGGCGCCGGTCGGTGTGGTCGGGCGGGTCGAGGTTGATGGGGGGCAGGGCGAAGCCCCGCCGGTCGGTGGGGACCTCGCTCAGGATCAGCCGGCGGCTGGTGAACCGCTCGGGGTCGTGAATGGCCTCGTAGACCTCCGCCCACCGGCTGAGCACGTTCACGCCGTTGTAGCGGTCGGAGTGGGCCACCGGGCACTGACCCCGCAGCTCGGCCCACACCGCATCGGGGTCGGCCGTGTAGGTGGGATCGAAGTGGTCGAAATCGGTCGACCAGCTCTCCACCGGCTTGCGTTCGCTCAGCTCGGCCATGGCGTTCCCCCGTTGGTGTTCGCGAGATTTCTGTGTCAGTTTAGGTTCTGGTGGGCCGGCTGGCTAGCGCGAGGCCAGCCAGGGGGCACGGCACCTCGCCTGTGTGACAGGATGCCCCCATGGCGTTCGACGTGGGAAGTCACACCGGGGTCAACACCAGCGTGACGGGCCGCCTGGCCGGCAAGACGGCGGTGGTGGTGGGGGGCGGGCAGCTCCCGGGGGAGACCGTGGGCAACGGCAAGGCGGCCGCCCTGCTCTTCGGCTGGGCCGGAGCGAAGGTGATGGTGGTCGACAGCCACCTCGACCGGGCCGAAGAGACGGTGGCCGGCATCGCCGAGGGCGGGGGCGAGGCCTTCGCCCACCAGTGCGACATCACGTCCGAGGCCCAGTGCCAGGCCATGATCGCCACCGCCGCCGAGCGCCTGGGCCGCATCGACGTGCTCCACAACAACGTGGGCATCGGCACCCACGACGGGAGCCCCACCCGGATCACCGAGGAGGGCCTCGACATCATGCTCGACGTCAACCTCAAGGGCTTGATCTTCACCTGCAAGCACGCCATCCCGGTCATGCGCCCCCAGGGGTCGGGCAGCATCATCAACATCTCCTCGGTGGCGGCCGTGAGCCCCTTCCCCGGCGTGGGCTACAAGACGACCAAGGCGGCGGTCAACGGCTACACCCAGAGCCTGGCCCTGCGCCTTGCCCGCGACGGGATCCGGGCCAACGTGATCATGCCCGGCCTGATGAACACGCCGATGGCCATCGACGCCAACCTGGCCTACCGGGACGTGACCCGGGACCAGCTGGTGGAGTCACGGGACCGCCAGGTGCCGCTGGGCCAGAAGATGGGCATGGGGTGGGACATCGGCTACGCCGCCCTGTTCCTGGCCTCCGACGAGTCCCGGTTCGTCACCGGGATCGCCCTGGCCGTGGACGGGGGGTCCAGCGCCCGGGTGGGCTGAACGAGCACTGACGAACAGGGGGACAACCGACATGGTCAAGCTGACGTTCTTCGTGAAGCGGTCGCCGGAGGTGTCGCACGAGCAACTGTGCGATCACTGGCTGAACATCCACGCTCCGGGGGTACGGGACCTCATGGGGGCCCGGCACTACTCGGTCACGCACTTCAAGCAACGGCAGAGCAAACAACGGCAGGGCGAGGATGGAGGCACCCGCTACGACGGGATGGCCGAGCTGTGGTACGACGACTGGGCCACCGGCCGCCAGGTCCACAAGAACCCGCCGCCGGCGGTGGCCAACGACGGGTTCCTGCCCCTCACCGGAGATTTCGTGCGCCTTGACTGCGAGGAGCATGTGATCGTGGACGGCCCCCGGCCGGAAGGGGCGGTGAAGATGGTGTACCCCGTCGCCTTCCGGGAGGGGGTGGACCACGACGAGGCCCGGGCCTACTGGTTGGAGGTCCACGCCCCGCTGGTGGCGGCGTCGGTGGAGGCCACCGACGGCGCCCACCGCTACGTCGTCACCCAGCAGATCGACTCGCACCGCGGCCCCTGGGCCGGGATCGCCGAGCTGTGGTACAGCTCGCTCGACGCCGTGCGGGCCCAGGGCCAGGTACTCCAGCCCGACGACTTCGCCCGCTACAGCTCGGTCGCCGCCCCCTTGCTGGGCCGGGAGTACCTACTGATCGCCTAGCTGTGGAGGCGGGCGTCGGTGTCGTGCAGGCGGATGGCCAGTTCGGTGGCGATGGCCCGCACCAGCGGCGGGTTGTCGTCGAGGATCTGGTCGAACCGGTTGTAGGGGATGACCATGAGCTCCACGTCGGTCTTGGCCCGCACCGTGGCGCTGGCCGGACCCTGCACGAAGAAGGCGAGCTCGCCCACGAACTCACCGGCCGGGATCTCGGCGATCTCGTTGCCGTCGATCTCCACCACCGCCGTGCCCGACTCGATCACGTAGAACTCGTGGTGGTGCTTGCCCTGCTCGATCAAGACGTGACCGGCGCTCACCGACACCTCGTCGGCGGCGGACGCCAGGTGGTGAAGGGCGTCAGTGCCGGCTTTGGCAAAGATCGGCACCGCCTTCAACCGGGCTTCCTTGGGATCTGACTTGGCCATTGATTCCTCTCCTGATGGGTCGACGGGTCGGCGCTATCACTCGACCCAGGCTTTGATCTGCTCGATCGTGCCGAGCTTGTCTTCACCTTGGGGTTCGATGTTCAGATACGTGACGCCGACTTCGTTGTACACCTTCAGGCGCTCCCGCACATGGGACTCAGGTCCACACAATGTGGCCAGATCCAGATATTCGTCAGGAACGGCCGCCGTGGCCTCGTCGCGTCGGCCGCTGAGGAAGAGGTCCTGGATCTTCTCCGCCTCGTCCTCCCAGCCATAGCGCCGGAACAGATCGTTGTAGAAGTTCTTGCTCTTGGCCCCCATGCCGCCCACGTAGAAGGCGATGTGGGCCCGGGCCGCCTCGCGGGCCTCGTGCACCACCTGCCCCTCGCCGATGGCCACCGGGCCGCCGGCGATGATGTCGAGCGGGCCCAGCGCCGGGTCGCGCCGGGCCGAGCCGGCGGCCAGGGCATCGCCCCAGACCTGCTGGAACCGGTCGGGAACGAAGTGGATCGGCTGCCAGCCGTTGGCCACCTCGGCCGTGAGCTCCACGTTCTTGGGCCCGATGGAGGCGATCACGATCGGGATGTCCTGGCGCTGCATCCGGTTCACGAACTTGAGCGGCTTGCCCAGGCCGGTGCCCTCGCCCTCGGGTAGGGGCACGGAGTAGGCCTGGCCCTGGTGGACCACCTTGTCGCCCGACCACACCTTGCGGCAGATCTCGATCGTGTCCCGGGTGCGGGCCAGGGGCTTGGCGAACGGCACCCCGTGCCATCCCTCGATCACCTGGGGGCCCGACGTTCCCAGCCCCAGCACGAAGCGGCCGCCGGAGAGGGCGTCGATCGTGGCCGCCGTCTGGGCGATCAGGCTGGGGCTGCGGGAGTAGACGGGCACGATGCCGGTCATCAGCTCCAGCGTGGTGGTCTGGCCGGCCAGGTAGGCCAGCGTGGAGATGAGGTCGAAGCCGTAGATCTCGCCCCCCCATACGAGGTCGACCCCGGCCGACTCCAGATCCCGGGCCTGCTTGGCCAGGCGAACCGGATCGCCGGTGAACGCGATGGTGGTGCTGATCTTCATGGGCGACACCGTAGTTGGCCCCGGGCCGGCGAGAAAGCAGAACGGCCGCCGTCAAGATCTACTATTGGAAGCGTGCTGGAGAAGGGTTCGATCGAGACCAGCCTGGTGCCCGGTCCCGTCGAGTACTCGACGCTGCGCGCCGGTAGCGGCCCCAGCTCCGAGTTGCCCATCGTGCTGTGGCTCCACGGCGGGGGTGGATCGTCCCGGTTCCTGGAGACGTGCCAGGCCCAGTTCGTGGCCTGCTGGTCCGAATCGAGCCTGCCCGACCTGGTGGCCGTGACCCCCAGCGCCGGCTGGTCGTTCTACCTCGACCGGTTGGACGGCACGGAGCAGTGGGAGACGTTCCTGCTCGACGAGCTGGTGCCCCACATCCGCAAGCAGACCGGCTCCACCGCCGGGCCTCTGGTGGTGGGCGGGATCTCGGTGGGGGCGCTGGCCGCCCTGCGCATCGCCTTCCGCCGGCCCGAGTTGGTGGCCGCCGTGGCCGCGGTGGAGCCCACGCTGGAGGCGGCCACCCGGCCCGACGAGGTGCCCCTCCGTGACCGGGTGCACATGCCCGCCGCCATTCGCCGCCGCCTCTACGGCGACCCGGTGGACGGCGACTACTGGCTGGCCAACCACCCGCTGGCCCTGGTCGGCGGCAACGCCCCGGCCATCGCCGCCGCCCGTACCGCCATCTACCTGGAGTGCGGCGACAGCGACCAGTTCCACGCGCAGTACGGAGCCGAGCTGCTGCACCGGCGCCTGTTCGACGCCGGCCTGTCGCACGAGTACCGCCTCGTCCGGGGGGCCAACCACGTGGGGCCCACCGTGGGGCCCCGCATCGTCGACGCCCTGCGGTTCGTGGGCCGGGTGCTCAAGCCCAGCCCGTTCGACGGCCAGTCGCTGCAGGCCATCGTGGAGGTGGAGACGTTCGCCTCCCGGGTGCGGGAGCTGGAGCAGGCCGTCGGGTACCGCCAGCGCCACGAGGTCCGGGGCCCGGACTGCCAGCTCGTCGTGCACGCCCAGGGCCAGGGGCCCCGGGTGGTGCTGCTGCCCTCGCTGGGCCGGGGAGCGGCCGACTTCGCCGATCTGGCCGACCGCCTGGCCCGGGCCGGCTACACCGTGCTGCGGCCCGAGCCGCGGGGCGTCGGTGGCAGCTCGCGCTCGCTCGACCGCCTCACCCTCGACGACTTCGCCGACGACGTGGCCGCCGTGATCGACGCCTTCGGCGGCCCTGCCACCCTGGTCGGCCACGACTTCGGCGGCCAGGTGGCCCAGATGGTGGCCTACCTCTACCCCGACCTCGTGTCGTCCCTGGTGCTGGCGGCTTCACCGGGGCCGATCCAGCCCAAGCCGGAGCCGGCCACCGCCCTGCGCCGGGTGTTCATCCCCGAGCTGAGCAACACCGACCACCTGGAAGCCGTCGCCCTGGCCCTGTTCGCCCCGGGCAACGACCCGGTGGCCTGGGTCGACGGGTGGCACCCCACGCTGGCCTTCGCCCAGGCCGAGGCCGAGCGCCAGATCGCCATCGAGGAGCTGTGGGCCCGGCTGCGCACCGAGACCCTGGTGATCCAGCCGGCCGACGACCTGATCGTGCTACCGGACAACGCCGAGCTGATGGCGGCCCAGGCCGGCGACCTGGTGCAGGTGGTCACGATCCCGGGTGCCGGCCATGCCCTGCTGCCCGAGCAGCCCGAAGCGGTGGCCACGGCCATCCTGGGGTGGCTCCGGGCCCGTTCGTGACGTAGCTTCGCCCCATGACGGTGCGCGAACTGGAAACGTTGGCCTACGGCTACGGGCTGCTCGAGGGGCCTCGGGTCGACGCCGCCGGCAACCTGTACTTCAGCGACGTCCCCAACGGCGGGGTGTACCGCCTCGCCCCCGACGGCGAGGTCACGGTGGCCGTGCCCAAGCGGCGGGGGGTGGGCGGGATCGCCATCCACGCCGAGGGTGGCCTGGTGATCGGGGGCCGCAACATCTGCCACGTGGTGAACGGCGAGACCCGGGTGCTGTTCGAGTCGCCGGCCCGGGGCTTCAACGACCTGATCACCGATTCGGCCGGTCGGGTGATCTGCGGCACGCTGGCCGCCGACCCGTTCAGCACCAGTGATTCGGACAGCGGGGAGGATCGGCCCGCCGGCGGCGCCTACCGGATCAACCTCGACGGCTCGGTGGACGAGCTCTACGGCGGCATCGCCCTCACCAACGGCATCGCCTTCTCGCCCGACGGCTCGCAGGTCTACCACGCCGACACCGGCAACCACTGCCTGGTCACCCACGACGTGATCGCCGACGGCGTCGGCGCCTCCGGGTTCGTGAACCGTCGCAACCTGGGTCAGGCCGACGACTTCAACCCCGACGGGGTGGCGGTGGACGAGGCCGGCGTGGTGTGGGTGGCCGACTACATGGCCGGTTGCGTCAAGGCCCTCGACCCGGCCACGGGGGCGATCGTGGACCGGATCGACGTGCCGTCGAAGTTCGTCACCAGCCTCTGCTTCGGCGGAGCCGACCGCCGCGACCTGTACATCGTCACGGCCGACAACACCGACGACGCCGAGCGCAAGGGCACCGTGTTCCGGACCCGGGCCGAGGTGCCCGGTGTGGCCGTGGCCGAGGCCCGGGTATGAGCGCCGTGAGCGGCAGCGACACGGACACCCCGGGCTACGACCGGCCGTCGGTCGAGGCCTGGTTGGCGGCCAACGTCTCGGTGCTGGCCCCGCCGCTCGAGTGGGTGCAGCTGGAGGGCGGGCACTCCAACCTCACCTACCTGGTGGTGGACGCGGCTGGCCGCCGGGCCGTGATCCGCCGCCCGCCCCAGGGTGAGCTGCTGCCCAAGGCCCACGACATGGCCCGGGAGTTCGCCGTGATCAGCGGGCTGGGCCCCACCTCGGTGCCGGTGGCCGAGGCCCATGCCCTGTGCCTCGACACCTCCGTCACCGGAGCCCCCTTCTACCTGATGAGCGAGGTGCCGGGCCGGGCCATGTACACGGCCGAGGCGGTGGAGGAGTACCTGTCGGTGGAGGCCCGGGGCAACGTGGGGGCCTCGTTCATCGAGACCCTGGCCGCCCTCCACTCGGTCGATCCCGACGAGGTGGGCCTGGGCGACCTGGGCCGGCGCGACGGCTACGTCCAGCGCCAGCTCAAGACGTGGTACGGGTCGTGGACGGCATCCGCCGCCGGGGCGCGGTACGACGACGATCGGGTGCACCGGCTGTTCACCCAGCTCACGGCGGCGGCCCCGGAGCAGGGGGCGGCCCGGGTGGTGCACGGCGACTACGGCCTGCACAACTGCATGCTCGGGCCCGACGGGGCGGTGACGGCCGTGCTCGACTGGGAGATCGCCACCCTGGGCGACCCCCTGGCCGACTTCGCCTACGCCGTGAACGGCTGGGGTGACCCCGACGACGAGGTCCGCATCTCCCACGAGAGCGCCACCACCGCCCCCGGGTTCGTCCGCCGCCAGGCCCTGATCGACCGCTACGCCGAGCTGACCGGGGCCGACCTGAGCCACATCGGCTTCTACCGCACGTTCAATTACTTCAAGACGGCCTGCATCCTCCACGGCGTCTACGCACGCTACCTGGAGGGCAAGAAGAGCTCGGAGGGGATCGACCTGCCCGCTCTCAAGGAGCGCATGCAGGCCGCCGTCCTCCTGGCCGACCAGGGAGCCCTTGACTTGAAGTGAACTTGAGGTCATACGGTCCCGCTATGACCTCGACCAGCGAAACTCTCACGGAGACCGTGGCCCGGGCCGACGACCTGAGCCCCGGCACGATGCGCATGGTGACGGTGGGCGGCCACCCGGTGGCCCTCATCACCACCGGAGCGGGCACCTACGCCCTCGACAACGCCTGCCCCCATCAGGGCTACGGCCTGGTGACCGGCACCCTGCAGACGGGGGCCGCCGGCGGCACCGTGCAGACGGGGGCCGCCGGCGGCACCGTCACCTGCCAGTGGCACAACTGGAAGTTCGAGGTGGCCACCGGCCGGTGCCTGATGGGGGAGGAGGACGTGGCCTGCCATCCGGTGGCCGTGGTCGACGGCGAGGTGCGGGTGACCGTGCGCCGCCCGTCGGCGGCCGAAACCCGGGAACGGTTGTGGCCCAGCCTGCGCCGGGGTCTGGCCGCCGACTACATGGGCCAGGTGGCGCGTGACACCGTCCGCCTGCTCGACGCCGGTGCCACCCCGGCCGAGATCATGACCGACACGGTGCGGGCCCGGGCCGCCCACACCGACGGCGGGGTTGGCCACGAGATGGCGATGGCGGCCGACTGCCTGGCCCGGGCCGAGTCGGCCGAGGGAGACGACCGGGTGTTGCCACTGGTCCAGGGGCTGTCGGGCTGGGCCGAGGAGACCCGGGACCGGCCCGCCCTCCCATTGCCCCCACCCGACGCCTCGGTCGAGCTGGCCGCCGCCGTCGAGACCGAGGACGAGACCAGCGCCCTGGCCTCGGTGCGGGGCCAGCTGTTGGCGGGGGCCGGGCCCGACGACCTGCGTCACCAAATGCTGCTGGCGGCCTCGGCCCACCACCTGAGCTACGGCCACGGAATCATCTACACCCAGAAGGCGTTCGAGTTGCTCGACCGGATCGGTTGGGATGCCGCCCCCGACCTGTTGCCCCACCTGGTCCGCACCCTGGTGCGGGCCACCCGGGAAGACACCCTGCCCTATATGCGCCCGGCGGTGCGGGCCCTGGCCGGGGTCGACCTCGACGCGCTGGCCGCCGCTCCCGGGCCCGCGGCCACCGGCTGGTCCGCCGCCGGCGAGCCGGGGGCGCAGCTCACAGCTGAGCTGCTGAGCGCCGCCGAGGCCCCGATCACAAGGGCGGCGGCGGCCGTGGTGGAGGGCGCCGGAGTCGACGGGTTGCTCGACACCGTCGTCGACGCCGTGTCGCTGCGACTCCTGGGCCACGACGTGGCCTTGGAGCACGACCACGGCGACGGGTTCGGCTGGCTCGACATCACCCACGGCCTCACGATGGCCGAGGCCGCCCGCTGGGCCTGGCGGGTCGATCCCGGGCCCCACACGGCGCGCCTGGCCCTGTGGGCCACCTGGTTGTTGTTCGACACCGGCCGGGCCGAGCGCCGGCGGCGGGGCGGCACCGCTGCGGGCAGCCCGGCCTCGGCCGGGGAGGCGGCCGATCGATTCGGGGCCCGGGCCGGCGCGGAGGCCGGCGCCGAGTTGGCCGCCGCCGTGCAGGATCGCCGGGGCGGCGAGGCGGTGGCACTGGCCCTGGGCTCGGACCCGACGGTGGTGGCCGACGCCCTGGCCGGCGCCGCCCTGGTCGACGGGGCCGGCTCGTTCATCGTGGTGGCCCATCTGGTGAAGACGGCCGAAGCGGCCCGCCGGGAGGCCGGGCGGCGGGGCACGGCGCTCCCCTTGGCCGGAGCCGCCCGCTACCTGGCCTCGCCCCGCCGGGAGCGGTTCGTGGCCCGCAACGTGGCCGACTCGCTGGGCTTCCTCCGCACGGGGCGGCCTCCCCGGCGCTGAGGGCCCGGGAGCGGCGGCGGCCATCGGCGTTTCCACTAACGTGAGCGGTCATGGCTTACCCCCCACCAGGCTGGTATGACGATCCGGCGGGCAACACGGCCCTCGAGCGGTACTGGGACGGCAACCAGTGGACCGAGCACACCCGGGAGACGGCCGCCGCCGCCCCGCCTCCGCCGGCGCCGGCTCCGATGGCGCCGGTTCCCGGCCCCGGGGCGGCCCCGATGAGCATGGGCGGCGGCGTGGGAGGGATCCGTACCGAGCTCCTGAGCGACAGCCAGTACGCCGAGATCGGCTCGGGCCAGCGGGTCAGCCGGCAGAACTCGAAGCTGCTGAAGGTGGTGCTGGGCGACGACCTGCTGGCCCGCCAGGGGTCGATGGTGGCCTTCCAGGGAGCCATCGACTTCGACTACGAGAGCTCCGGCTTCAGCAAGTTCTTGAAGAAGGCGGTGACGGGGGAGGGTCTGCCCCTGATGCGATGCACCGGGCAGGGTGAGCTGTTCCTGGCCGATGGGGGCAAGCAGGTGCACCTGATCTTCCTGGAGGGGGCCGGCCTCACCGTCAACGGGCGCAACGTGCTGGCCTTCGAGCCGTCGCTCAGCTGGGACATCGAGCGGGTGAAGGGCGTGGGGATCGCCGCCGGCGGCCTGTTCAACACCCGGCTGGAGGGGCACGGCTGGGTGGCCATCACCACCGACGGCGAGCCCGTGGTGCTGCGCACCGACATGCCCACCTTCGCCGACGCCGACGCCGCCGTGGCCTGGAGCTCGAACCTGGTGACAACGCTCAACCGTACGATCAAGGCCAAGGCCCTGATCGGCCGGGGCTCGGGCGAGGTGGCCCAGCTGTCGTTCCAGGGTCAAGGCATCGTGATCATCCAGCCCTCCGAGGGCGACGTGGTGCCGCCCCACGTGCACTGAGTGTCCCGGCCGGCTTTACTCGGCCAGCCAGTGGCCCCCGGCGGCCCGCAGGGCGCCGTCGGGGCCAGGCTGGCAGGTGACGGCCCAGGCCGAGGTGTTCGTGGGCCGGTGGACGGGATCGGCCACGATGTCGTCGAACCGGCGCCCTTCCAGCTGGCCCAGCAGCAGCTGGTTGACCCGGTAGTGGCCGACCACCACCAGCGTCTGGCCGTCGGGAACGTCGGCCGCCAGGCGCTGGCCCACCCGGTGGGCCCGGGCGGCCACGTCGGCCAGGCTCTCGCCCCCGGGAATGGGCTCGGTCACGTGATCGGGGCGGATGTGGATGCGGCGCTCGGCCTTGGCCACCCCCTGCAGCTCGCCGTAGTCCATCTCGGCCAGGTCGTCCACCACCGTGACCGCCAACCCGCAGCGTTCGGCCAGCGGCGCCGCCGTGCCCCGGGCCCGCTGCAGCGGGCTCGACCAGATCTGGTGCAGCGGGCCCTGGGCGGCCAGCGTCTCGGCCAGGGCTTCGGCCGCGGCCAGGCCGACGTCGCTCAAGGGCACGTCCTGGCGTCCCATGTAGTGGGTGTCGCTCCAGCCGGTGCGGCCGTGGCGGACGAGGATCAGGCGGATCATCGGGGCCCGGTATAGCGCTCCCGGGCCCGGAACCGGAGGGGCTGCTCCTCGTATTCCTCGATGGCGTGGGCCAGCCACCCCGCGGTGCGGGCGATGGCGAAGATCACCTCCCCCGCCTCCGGGGGCATCCCGGCCAGGAAGGTCAGCGATCCCAGGGCCAGGTCGACGTTGGGGATGGCGTCGTTGCGCTGGCTGATCACGTCCCGCACCCGGTACACGGTGACCAGCCCGGGCTCGGCCCCCCAGGCGTCGACCACCCGGGCCATCAACGCCCCGTACCGGGGGTCCTGCTCCCGGTAGACGGTATGGCCGAACCCCGGGAACCGGCCCAGCCGGCGCCGGACGGCCCCCACCGCGGCGGTGGCGTCGCCGGTGGCCGCGGCCTCGGCCAGCAACTCGTGGGCGGCGCCGCTGGCTGCGCCGTGGTGGGTGCCGCCCACGACGGCCAGCCCGGCGCCCACCACCGAGTACGGATCGGCCCGGACCGAGGCGGCGATCCGGGCGGCGAAGGTGGACCCCGCCAGCCCGTGGTCCACCAGCAGGGCCAGGGCGGTGTCGAGGGCCCGGAGCCGGGCCGGGGTGGCGGGCTCCGGGGTGAGGCGGCACCACAGCTCGGCGGCCAGCGTGGCCGGATCGTCGGGCTCGGGGCCGCGGGGGGGCAGGGCCCGACCCAGGGCCACGATCAGGCTGCGGCCCACGGCCCGGACGCTGCGGGGCGACAGGTCGTGGCGGAGGGGGTCGGCGGCCGATCGCAGGGCGGTGGCGATCCGCAGGGCGTCGAGGGGGGAGCGGGCGGCGGTGGCGGCCACCGCCGCCGCCCCCGCCGGGTCGGCCTCCTCGACGGCGGATGGCCAGGTCTCGCCCGGCGGGCTGGCCCACAGCAGGTCGACGGCCTGGGTGAACGTGGCGCCGGCGCTCACCTCGGCCACCAGGTCCCGTCCCCGCACCAGCAGGCCGGCGTCGTCGACCCGGGTGAGCCCGGTGGCGATCACGGTGCGCAACTCGCCGTCGCTCGGGGGTCGGCGGCCGGTGTGGAGCAACCGGTCGACCTCGCCCGGGTCGAACCGGCTGGAGCGTCCGTCGGCTCCCAGGGTGCGTGTCAGCTGGCCCCGGCTCACGTAGGCGTAGAGCGTCTCCCGCTTCACTCCCAGCCGGGCCGCCGCCTCGGCCGTCGACAACCCCGGTTCGTCGGCCATGCGTCCCTCCGGTTCGTGGTCGATGGATTGATCAGATCAACGTTGACATGATCAATATTGTCAATGTGTCCACCCGGGCACAAGCTCGACTCATGACAGGAACGTCCACAGCAACGACCACACTCGTCGCCCCGCCCGGGCTCAAGGGCCTGGTGGTGGCGGAAACGTCGATCGGGAGCGTCCGGGGGGAAGCCGGCTTCTACCACTACCGCCAGTACGACGCCGTGGAGGTGGCCCGCCACCACACCCTGGAGGCGGCGGCCGCCCTGCTGATCGACGGCGCCGTGCCCGACGGGCCGGGCGAGTCGGCCTTCCGGGCCGAGCTGGCCACCGGCCGCCGCCTCGACGCCGCCACCGTGGCCGCCCTGCAGGCCATCGCCCCGCTGGTCGGGTCGCCCCTGGGAGGCCTCCGGGCCGCCATCTCGCTCCTGGTGGGCGACACGCCCACGCTCGACCTGTCACCGTCCGAGCGCCGGGCGCAGGCCCTACGGGTGGCAGCGGCCACCCCCACCGTGCTGGCCGCCCTGCACCGCCTGGCCGGCGGGCAGGCGCCGCTGGCCGCCGACCCGGGGCTGAGCCACGCCGCCGACTACGTCCGCATGGTCACCGGCGCCATCCCGCCGCCCCGGCTGGCCCGGGCGGTGGAGACCTACCTGGTCCTCACGGCCGACCACGGCTTCAACGCCTCCACCTTCACCACCCGGGTGATCACCAGCACCGGGGCCGGGGTGGGGGCGGCCCTGGCCGGCGGGGTGGGGGCCCTGTCGGGTCCGCTGCACGGCGGCGCCCCCAGCCGGGTGCTCGACATGCTCGACGAGATCGGCGAGCCGGCCGCCACCGAGGGCTGGGCCCGGGCCCAGCTGGAGGCGGGGCGGCCGATCATGGGGTTCGGCCACGCCGTGTACCGGGCCGACGACCCCCGCTCGGTGCTGCTGAAGGAGGTGGCGCTGGGCCTGGGGGGTGACCTGGTGAACCGGGCGGTGGAGATCGAGGAGCGGATGCTGGCGGTGCTGAAGGCGTGGAAGCCGGAGGCCCGGCTCGTCACCAACGTGGAGTTCTACGCCGCCGTGGTGCTGCACCTGGCCGGACTGCCCCAGGAGATGTTCACCCCCACCTTCACCACCAGCCGCATGATCGGCTGGGTGGCCCACCTGCTGGAACAGGCGGCCGACAACAAGATCATGCGCCCCTCGTCGCGCTACGTGGGCCCGCCCGTGCCCCGCCTTGCTATCCCTGGTCCCCAGGCTTAGCTATCCCTGGTCGCCAGGCTCAGCTATCCCTGGTCCCCAGGCTCAGCTATCCCTGGTCCCCAGGCTTGGCGGCGAGCCAGCCGGTGTTGGCCGGATCGTTGATCACGAGGGAGCGGTTCTCGGCCGAGAACTGGCACAGCGAGACCTGGTTCACGTACTGGTAGAAGCCGAACTGCATGCAGTCGTCGTCGGGGCCGGCGTGGGTGAGGCCGAACACGTGGCCCAGCTCGTGGGCCACGGTGGCCAGACAGTTGGCCGGGTAGTCGGCGCTGTAGGGGGTGGTGTCGACCGAGCCCGAGATGCAGGCGATGTCGTCGCCGTCCATCACCGCCCCGGCGTAGCGGTTGGCCCCCACCCGGCCGTCGATCCGGGCGTTGGGGTAGACCACGAACCGGGCCGCCGGGTCCTCGGGGTCGATGCCCAGCTTCACCCGCACCTCGTCTCGGATGTTGGTGAGCCGGTACCAGCGGGGGTCGTCGCCCACCGGGTTGGTGTCGTACCAGGTGGCCGGGTGGTCGCCGTAGATCACGGTGACGTCCCGGGCGGCAACGAAGGTGCCGCCGAACTGGTCGTACCAGAAGTGCTGGAGGGCCAGCGACTGTTGGCTGATCAGCCCGATCGACTCGGGGTCGTACTCCTCGTCGGCCTCCACGAAGTAGACGAACCGCAGCACCGGGGCCCCGTTGGGCTGGCCCGACGGGCCGCTGGCGACGGCCGACGGGCCGGACGGATCGAGGGCCGGGGGCGCCTCGGGAGGCAGGGCATCGGGGCTGGCCAGCACCTCCGAGCGGAGCTCGCCCTTCGTCTCGGTGCGGGCCGGCCAGGACCCGTCACCCGCTCCGGCCTGCCGATACGCCGCCAGGGCGACGAGGGCCAGGAGCGCGACGAGCGACGCCGTCGTCGCCCATCGGTTGGCTCGGGGGAGCATCACGGTGAAAGGTCCGCCATCCGTCGTGCCCGGGTCGCCCCGAGGTTAGCGTGCCGGCCGGCGATCGGCCTGGGGGCCACGGAGCTGGGTGAGCCAGATCAGGCCCACCACCACCATCCCGACCGTCACGGTGACGGCGTCGGGGTTGGCCCACAGCTTCACCCCGGTGGACAGGCCGGCCGCCGTGACCAGCATCGACGCCTCGCCGCCCTTCCAGGCCTGGCGGGGGGCGAGCAGGGCCCGCCGCTCAACCCGGGAGACCAGGGCCACGATGCCCACCAGGATCATCGCCGCGCATGCCATCAGCGGGGCCTTCTGGAGCCACCAGGCGGCGCTGCCCACGGGGGCGGTGGGGAGCCAGCCGGCGGCGTAGAACAGGCCTGAGGCGGCCACGGCGGCCGACAGGTGCCACAGGTAGCACGACAGGGCCACCGAGTTGCCGGCCACCACGGCCGACCAGGCCCGGCGGTTGGCGGCCAGGAAGCGGCTCACGGCGGGGGCGGCGGCCAGGGCGGTGGCCGAGGAGGCGATGCCGTAGAGCATCAGGGCGGCCGACGGGGGGTGGGTGGGGGAGTTGGCCAGGCCGGGGAAGTGGACCATGGCCACCGGGTAGGGGCCGAAGGCGACGGCGGCCAGGGCGGCGGCCCACGCCCCGGCGGCGAGGCCCACGAGCTTGCGGCCGGTGGGGAGCAGCCCGTCACGCCAGGCGAAACCCATGACCTGGAACAGCATCCAGCCCAGCACCCAGTTCAGGTAGGGCAGCCAGTGGAGGACGCCCTCGGGGTGGGTGAGGCGCAGGGCCTCCAGGGCCAGGAAGGCCCCGGCGCCGGCCACCGCCACGCTGCGGGGCCGGCGACGGAAGAGGGGGAGCACGTAGGGGGCCACGGCGGTGTCGATCGTGTAGTTGGCCAGGAACCACAGGGGGATGGCGGCCCCCACGGCACCGGCGGCGGCCAGCGGGGTGAGCCCGCCGCCGTTGGTCGTGTCGACCAGGGTGTTGTCGACCAGGTAGGCCAGGCCCAGCAGACCCAACCAGGTGGCGGCCAGGACCATGGCCGGGGAGACCATGCGCCGCAACCTGGCCGCCACCCAGTCCTGGGGTCGGCCGCCGGAGGCGGTGTGGGCGTCCAGCGACATGGCGCTGGAGAACCCGCCGACCACGAAGAACAGCGGCATCACCTGAAAGAGCCAGCTGAGGAAGGCCAACCGGGGGGCGAGCTGGAGGGCGTTGCCGGCCATCAGCTTGCCGTTCCCGTCCACCCCGATGGCCACCGCCATCCAGTGACCCAGAGCCACCAGGCCCATGGCCGCCACCCGGTAGAGGTCGACGGCCCGGTTGCGGTCGGCCTTGGCCCCGGCGGCCAGGCTGGCCAGCGAGTCGGTCTGGCGGGCCGACTTGGTGGGGGTCTCGGTTCGGGTCGGGGTGTCGGTGCTGCTCACGGCCTTCATTCAGCCAGAGCCGGGCCCCCGGGGGAGCTGGGGGTTGCCCCCAAAGGTCCCTAGGGGGCACTCAGGTGGTGCGGGGGGCCGACCGGCGGGGCTCCCGGTCGATGTAGGTCACGGGCGACTGCCAGTCGTGGTGGCCGAGGGCCCGGAAGGTGCGGGCGGCGATCAGCCACTGGCCGTCGTGGTGGACGAAGCGGTCGTGGTAGCGGCCGTAGACCCAGGCGTTGGGCATCTCGGCGTCGAACTGGTCCTGGTTGAACTCGTGCCAGGCCCACACGTAGGTGCAGCCGGTGGCCGTGCGGCGGCCGTCGCCGTCGGTGCCGGTGAAGCCGATCTCGATGTTCGACACATGATGGGCCGAGCGCTTGTACAGCCGGTCGGTGCCGCCGGTGAAGAACTTGCGGGCCAGAGTACGGCCCACCAGGTTGGTGTAGGTGCCGCCGTAATCGAGCACGCAGTCCTCGGCGAAGAGGTCGGCCACGTCGTCGGGTCGGTTGTCGTCGACCGCCCGGCAGTAGGCGTGAAGCAGATCCACCAGGTCCTGGCGGTCCGACAGCTGTTCCAGGGTGTAGGGCATGGCTCCCCCTAAGGGCTCGTCCGGCAGGCCGGGCTCCTGCTTGCCCATGATGTTGCGCTGGATCTGGTCGCTGCCGCCAGCCAGCACCACGCCCGCCCGGCTCTCGTCAGCCCGGCTCCCGGTGGCCGGGCTCTCGTCAGATCGGCGCGGTGGCCTCGTCGGAGGTGCGGCGCTCGACGTCGTCGGGGTCCTCGGCCTGCTCGGCGATCCGCTCCTCGCTCTCGGTCAGGATGGCCCGAGCCTGGGCTTTGGGGTCGTCCGATCCGGCGGCTTGCTCCTCCGCCGTGAGGCCGCCGGCCCGCGTCGTCACCCGTTCCTCGTCGGGCTCGGGGGTGATCTCGGGGTCGTTGTCGTTCTGGGACTGCTGGGTCATCGCCGTCCGCTTCCCTGGTTGCCGGGCGTCAAACCCGGGCGGGGGAGCCCGCCCGGGTGTGACGCCGCGTGGTGCCGGCGGCGGTGGCAGGGGGCGCAGCGAAGCTGGAGCTCGGTGGTGACCGTGTGGTGCGTCTGTTCCCAGGCGGGTACGTGGTCGTAGTGGAGGAGGTCGTGGGTGCCGCAGTCGACGCAGGCCCGGTCGCGTTCGTGGACCACTCGTTGCTGGCGGGTTGTGGGGTGGCGGCGCCGGTTGGATGCGTTGACGGGGCGGCCGTCAGCGTCGTGGATGAGGGCCCGGAGGAAGGCGGTGGGGGCGATGCGTTCTATGACGGTGGACGGGATGGGGGTGCCGTCGTCGAGGGTGCAGCCGTCGCTGCGGACGTGGAGGACGATCTCGGTGACCGTCGGGCCGGTGTCTTCTCGGAGTAAGCCGACCAGGGCGTCGGCGTGTTGTTGGGCGATGGTGGGCCAGGTCTGGTCATTGTTCGGTGTGGGTCGCGACCGCATGATCCGGGCGGTGAGGGCGGCGTCGAGGTGGCCGGCGGTGAGGGGTGGGAGGCGGCAGGTGTAGACGGTCATGCCGTCGGGTTCGGTGCGGCGGGTGACGGAGCGGCGGTGGTGTTGGTGGTCGTCCAGGGTGGCGGGGTCGCTGGTGCGGTTGAGCCAGGCGGCGAGGGCCCGGGCCAGGTGGTTGGCGGGGGTGGTGCGGGCGATGTCGAGCAGCTCGGCTTCGTTGCCGGCGGTGGCGAGCCGGGTGAGGGTGCGGACCTTGGCGTAGGAGATCTGGCGGTGGGCGAACGCGTCCGCGGTCGCGGGGAGGGTGCGCAGAGCGCGGCCGACGCATATCCATTCCCGCGTCGTGCAGGTTTCGACGTCGGCGACGGCGGCCAGCCAGTGGGCGGCCGTCGGCGACCCGTCGAGCACCCACTCGCCGGAGTCGGCAAACTCGGCAGCCAGCATCACCAACTCGTGCTGGCGACGGGCCCACAGGGTGGCGGCTCGGCGGAGGCGGGTCGACAGTGATCGCTTGGTGGTCGTGGCAGGGGCGGTGGCAGCGGGCATGGCGACGTCTCCGACAAAGGGCGGGATCCGGTGGATCTCTCGGTTGTGGGGGACGGCAGTGGCCGGTGGGTTGTGGCTGGTTGGGACCCTGGCTTTCCGGAAATGGCTCCGGGCGAAGTAGCCGGTCGAGCTCCGCTCGACTGAGCCTACACAGGGCCTGTGACAGTGAAAGAAGCTCGGTTCTGCCACCCCCAGTGGCATCGCCGCGACCGCGGACGCGTCCGTCCCACGGTCAGTGGCAGTTGGCCGATCAACCGCTGTACCCGACAAAGGTGTCGCAACGAGCAAAGGCCGATGCCGCGTTTGGCGGTAGGGCCGCTCGCCGGTAGTCCCGCTTTCCTCACGTCTCCCCTCACGGGGGGTCCGGGGCCGATGCACTCCGGTCGAGCTCGCTCGACCAGAGCCTACTCAGACGGTGTGACAGTCAGAATGAGGCAGTGACACGCCACGATCCGTGGGTGCGGAGCGACCGCTGTCGCGTCATCGGCACTCAACGTGGTGAGATTGGTACGACCGTCGCTGCTGTTTCAACCCCGATGCCGTCAGCGATATTTGCGAGCGCTCAGGAAGTGCCGTTATGCCCGTGATCTTCCTTCTTCACGCTGCTCACGTCGGACACCGAGGTCTGGTCGCACCCGCCGATGTCGGTGGGGCTTCCGGCAGGGATCGATGCTATGACTACCTGCGTGTTCGGGCCCGATTCCCAGATTGGCGACAAACAAGTCAGTGAGCTGAGGCGGCTCTTGGGGCAGATCGACGGGAAGTCGTGGAGCTACAACAGCATCTCAAACGAGGTGAGGATTGAGCATGGATCGAAAGTGGTCTCAATGCGGGTCATGCATGACAGCGCTCCCTCCCCGACTGCAGACGTGCAGTTCGTAGCCCTGTGTCGAGCCGACACTGTTCTTCTCCTGGAGACGTATGAAAGCCGAGGCCGAATCGCCCCTGCAGTCGCTGAAGAGATCAGGTCTAGATATCAGGCCTCCAGCCCGGGCCCTTGGATTCCATGGCTTGAGTCGGATGGCGGTCTTGGCGGCTGCAACGTGATCACGATGGGCGATGACACCGATGCAGATTTGTATCTTTGGATCGAGGATGAGCTCGCACCTGATCCGAACTGGCGCTTCGTCGCAGCAGCTCATACGACCATCCCGGCTCTACTACGACTGCTCGAAGACTACGCCGAATAGTAGATCGTTCTGGGCGATAGACCGGCGACTTGCGCATGGACTCGACTCGCCGGAGCGACCTGGACGGGCCGATCTGCCATCGTGTTGCCCCGACCGGTGCCCGAATGCCGGCGGTATGCGTGGGCCCAGCGCCCGGTATCGGCGCCGCCGCAGGGCCAGATCGGCGGGTGCATGAGGCGCGAGCAATGCTGCGCACCCGCCCGGTCGGGAGGCCGGAGTACCGAGGCCGCCCTGCTGATCTATTCTGAAGCGATGCGGGACGAGCTACCGACGTCGGTCAAGCTGAGCATGAGTGCGTGGACCGTCCTCTTTGCTGTCGTTGCCGTGCTCGCAGTTCTCGTTGTCTCTTGGCTGCCCGGCGTCTCCGTCCTCGGAGCGCTCATCGTGGTCACGGCAATTCGACTGATGTTCAGCCTGGGAAGCATCTGGGCGTATCGGAGGCGGCGGCACCCGCGAAGCGGCGGTCCCGAAGAGCCGAGCGGCGATCGCTCCCCACGGCGACCCCTACCTTCGATGCCTTCGCTACTGCGGCAACGCCCACTTCCGGATAGCTGACCAGCGCTACAGTGCCGGCGGTCCCGCGTGGGCGGAGCACACGGAAATGACGTCAGCGCTGACCTCTCAACTTGCCTCCTGCACGAACCACGCCGACGACCAGGGCCACGAGTGCTGCGCCCAGCAGGTAGGTGCACCGGGGCGAGGGTAACGAGTCCCGCTACGGGTCCTTCGCAAGACGGTGGGTCGGACTCGTTCACGCCGAGGATCAGAGGGCCCTTGCACACCGGAGTCCCTTCGCTCATCGCTAGCCCAAGCGCGATCAGGGAGTGCCCATAGGGCCGTCCATCCGAGCAAGCCGACCCGCAGGAGCCTCACCGCACGATTCTCACATGCTTTCGCGTACCGCCCGAGGCACTCGGTACCCGGCGATATGCGTGGTCGCCGTGCGCGGTATCGCTCGTTGGACGTGCGCTCGGCTCGGGTGACCATGCCCCCCGGGCTGCACACAGCCGCGGCAAGTAAGGCGCCGGCGAGGATCGCCGAGCCGCTGGCGGGTGTAGTCTGCCGCCGTGAAGCTCGACCGGCGCCGGCCAGATCTCCTGGTGGCTGATGGCCTCATTGATCCGTCGTTAGCGAGCTGCATCACCGGTGCCGTCCAGGCAGCGACCTTCGAGGAGCAACACCTGGGCTCCCGCCTCTACCGGTACCGGGAACGAGCGATCGTCGAGAGCCCGGCGATCGCAGCCAAGCTGTGGGACGCTCTTGAACCCCACATCGGTGATCTCAGCGACTGGCTATCGACGTCAGCATCGTCGTGGGAGCGTCCGATTGAAGGGTGGACCGCTGCCAGCTGTAACCCTCGCTCTCGGATCTATCGCTACCACCCAGGTACCAACTTCGCAGTTCACCGAGAGATCCCGTGGACGCCGGAGGCCGTCGTTCGCTCGGTGCTCACCGTCCTGGTCTACCTTCCTGCTGATGGCTGCGTCGGTGGGGAGACCGTGTTGGAGAGCACGAGCTGATCGAACTCGTCGATTGGCGGGTCGCCGTGTTCGACCACGCTGTACTCCACGAGGGAACACCGGTTACCCACGGCGTCAAGCAGGTACTGCGCAACGACATCATCGCCTCCTGGACCGGGCATCAGCCATAACCCGCCCCAAGCCGCCCGGGATCCAGCGTTACGCCCTGGTCGACCGCCCGATATTTGCCGCGCAGCCGAGGCAGGTCGAAGACCGCTTGTCCGTGGGCGAACTCGACTCCGCCCCGGTCGGTCGACCCGGGAATGGAACCGTGGGCCTTTCACTGAGCTTAGCCATCAGTCGGCGTTGTACAAGCCACCGACGGTCTGTGCAGCAATGAACTCGGCCGGCTCGGCGATCGGAATCATCTCGAAATCCATCCATGGGAGAAACTGGGCCACCAGAGTGGTGAGCGCGGCGTGACCATCAGCCTCCCACACGCTGTACGACCCGGATCCGTCTACCGCACCCCAGAGATGGACAAGGGCAACGCCTTCAGGTGGTGCCCACGTCGAAAAATAGGTATTGACCGCATTCGCTTCCTTCCGCACAGCCGAAGCGTCTAAGCCAGCGCGCCGAAAACGTCCTACACCGAGGTACAAAGCCATGGTCTAGTCCCCCTTGTGGCGGCCCACGTCTATCGGAAGCTGCCATTGCCAAGCTAGCTCGCTTACGGCCGCTGGGCCACTGAATGAACGAGGTACACGAGGAGCCCCTATGGCACGCTGCTCCCGAGGTCGGGCACTGCGCTGTGAACCGGCGTTCATCAGCGGCCAAGGCATCGGGTAATCACGGCGGCCTGAAGCGGGGAGCGGCGTCGACCCCGAACAAGGTTACTCTGAGCGCGCTTGTTTCTCGGGTGCCTCCGAGAGATTCGCAGGAGGCCCGTCACGGCTCGTGCTCCAACAAAGCGCGCTCAGCGCTTCGGCCCAGGAGGGGGTCGCTGAGGAACTCTGCCTGCGTGGCCCGACTGCACGATAATTGCCCGAATGGTCAAGCGAGACGGGGCGCCTGAACTCGGGTCCTGTCTAGCTCCCGGCGGCGGCGCGAGCGCCAGCGAGGATGGCGGCTGTCGCCTCAGCCCACGGGATGATCTCCTCAATCGTTTGGGTGAAATATGGAAAGAAGGATGCTGAGGCCTGAACGGCTGCCGTCTTGGAGTCTGCGACTACAGTCGCGTAGCCCTCCATATTGCTGGTGAACTCGATCGCAGCGAATATTCCCGCCTCAATCATGGCATTTCCGGCCCCTACAGCTCCTTCCCAAACTGCGAGAGCTGCGACCGGGTCGGTTGGAAACGCATTTGGATTCGCAACAAAATGAATCATGTACTTGGCCACTTTGGGCTCCAATCGGGGTGAGCAGAGACAATCTGAAAGCTAGTCCGACCACCCAGGGCTGGTAGGACTCCGGTTCGTGCGAGAGCAGGCCGCTTCGGCTACCTGACCTTGTGCAGGCCTTCATCCAGTTCATGGCCGCTGCATGTTTCCCACACCTACCAACTGGGTGCCGCAGATCTAAGGATCGGACACAACGGACCATAGCAAGTCGCTAGAAGGCGTGCCCGGGAACAGGCATCTTGACGAGATCTGGCCCTTCCGACGATCGAGGGCTGCGCTGTAGTCCTGGCCCGGTTTCGGCCGCTCGGTAACGACGGCTGGGGCATCTCGGGATCGATGCATCGCCGAGCCGTGAGCGATGCTGAGCGTGATGGTCGTGCCGAAGTGCCGTGACCGATGGGCCAGCAGCTGGACCGCGTTACCGAGTGGCAGCGCGGCGCCCACCGCTGACTGAACTGGGGCTCCGCTCTTTCGTCGAGGTCACAATTCGATGAGTTCGAGCTGGCCGTCGCGTGACGCGCTGGCTTCCGTGTGATTCGAACTGGGAGCGGTGCAGATGAGCAGGTGTCGACCATTGCCGCCACCGAGTGCGCAGGCGAACGTCGGGTTAGATGTTTTGACAGTGTCGGTAATGGTGCCGCCTTGCTCGACGCGGACCACGGCGGGCGCTAGAGGGTTGGCCACCCAGATGCCCCCGTGCTCGTCAGCGCAAATCCCGTCGGGCGCGATCATCGAATCCTGCAGTGCAGCCCAGGTCCGCCGGTTCGACAGCGACCCGTCGGGGCTCCGATCGAAGGCGGTGAGTTCCATGCCGAGGCTTTGGGCGACCACGAGGGTTCGCCCGCCATCGATCAGTGCCATGCCGTTGGGAAACAGAAGGTGGTCGGCGGCCACCGACGCGGTGCCGTCGGGTGCTATGCGGGTGATCCTGCTGAGAAACGGCGTTGGGTCCGTGGCGAGAGCACCAAAGAGTCCGTCGGGCCCGTGAGCCTCGATGTAGGCGTCCAGATCGAACCCGAAGTCGCCAACGTAGGCGGAGCCATCGGGGGTGACGAGCATGTCGTTAGCGTGGAAGGTTGCGATACTGGCGAGGTCGGCATGGACTGCCATCCTGCTGTCGGCGTGGCGACGCAACACCTGGCGTTTGGTCATGCCGACCACGAGCAATTCTCCGTTGGGTAGCCAGCCCAGGCCCGACGGCTGCTCCGCTGCAAGATTGGCCTCGACCCTGACGTCGCCTTGGAGCCCGACCGAGCAGACCTCGTGCGCGTAGAAGTCGCTAAACCAGAAGCGGCCCTCGTGCCACCGTGGGCCCTCACAGAAATTCCGGCCCTCTACGATCACGCGTGCTGTCATCGTTGCCATCGAGCCCCCGGACGATCGAGCAGAACTGTTGCACAGAGAATCACCGCTCGCCAAGTAGCACTGGGTACCGGGCGCACCTCGGAGTAGAACGGCTGTTCTTCACCGCGGGAACGTCGCCAACAATCTGGCCCCTTTACTGGGTAGCCGGAGGACCCAGCGAATAGGAAGCGCCCGGTATCGCCTTGCTGGTCAGGCGGTCCGATGCAACAGTGCCGGCCTGGCCCAGCCGGCCCACCCGGTAACGACGCCGACGGCCACCCGGGATCGGCGGGTGCACGAGCCGTGAGCGATCCCGAGCACGAGAGTCGTGCCGGAGTGCCCCGGCCGGTGGGCGACCGGCACCGGGACCATCGAGCTGCCCACTCCTTCGCGGATCTGCCCGAGATTCCCTGCCGCGGATCGCTGGTCCTGACGGGTCGATGGTTGATGGGAGTGCTCCGACGATCGCCCGACCGGGATGCCTTCGAGTCGTTCGTCGAGCGAGTGAAGCCGGGCCTGTTGCAGGCGTTGATTGCCACCTACGGGCCGGTGGACGGGCGAGAGGCCTGCGTTGATGCGCTGAGTTGGGCGTGGGAGAACTGGGATCGCCTCCAGTACGTCGATCATCCGGCGGGCTACCTCTACCGGGTGGGCCAATCGGCAACCCGCTGCTGCAACTGGAGATCGGCGGGGCGTTGGGTGGTCTCGGTAGCTCTCATCACCCACACCTCAGCCCCCATGAGCCGACCATCTCGCGCGACGTCGACGAAATGGCAGTCGGGGCCGGTTTGCTCAGCTGTCGTGTCGAGCAGCCCGGTAACCACCCCGATGGCGCCGTCGGCCGAGCGCACGGGTGTGCCGACGCTCATCGAATCCGGTCCCACACCTGTCTCAACCGATGCGTGCTGCCTGGTCGAGGTTGGCGATCACGCGGTCCACGGTTTGATCGACGGTGAGACCGGTGGAGTCGAGCCAGTACCCCACCTTCGGCGTGCTCGACTGCAGCATCGAGTCCAGCTGCTCCGGCGTGAACCCGACATACCCCGTCTTGGGTCGGTGCTGTTCCCGTTTGGCGACCTCGGTCGGCCCCGGGGCCAGCACGATCAGCGAGAACGGTCGGTGGGGCACAAGGGTGATGAACTCCTCCAGCATCGGGCCGATGATGACGTCCTGCAGCACCGTGGTGAAGCCCGCCTGGCGATACGACTCAGCGGCTGAGATGGCTATCCGGTACCGGAGGCGGAGCTGGTCGAGCGCCTCGGCCGTCGGTTCGGGCGACATCTCCTGGCGACCGCGGACGATGGACCGACGGTAGTGGTCGCCCCGGACATGGGCGCTTCTCGGGAATCGCTCGGCGAGCGCCTGGGCGATCGTCGACTTGCCCGCCGCCATGATCCCGGTCACCACGATGAGACGGCCTTCAGTCACGACCAGCAGGATGGCACGGCGAGGGCGCCGGCGGCCGAGCTTTTGCCACCCGGGCGCCGCCGGGTCCGGGCGGCGACGTGTGCGTCCCACCGGGAACGGGTACGACCGTGGCATGGACATCTTCCGGCATCCCGATGGCTCGCTGACGGTTCCCGTGACCCCCGGTCGCCACGACGGCGACGACCTCGACGCACCGGTGGTCGCCGAGAACGAAACGCGGACCTTGCGACCGGGCGAAGGTGGCTACGACCAGGCTCTGGCCGAATGGGACGCCCAGCAGCACCCCGACCAGACAGAGGCGGTGTCGACCCCGTCGGGCCGCCAGGAAGCCATGGCGGTCGTCCACACCCTGGCTGAGGAACCGGGCCAGGTGGCCGAGGCCATCGACGCGCTCGAGGATCCCGAGGGCAGCGCCGAGGCCTTGCGCCACGTCCTCGTGGGCGGCGCGCCGTCGGTCCAGGCGTTCGCCGAGGAGGTGGCCGAGGCCGAAGGGGGCGACGTGCTCCCCGCCCACAAGGCCACCCGGGTCATCGGCGAGGTTCTGGCCGAGATCGACGAGCGAACCTGATCGACGGCACCGGCCTGCCCTGGCCGGTCCTTATGACTGATGTCACGTCTCCTATGGGCCCGTCCGGGCTCCAGTCGGCATGGAACTCTCGGGGGAACCCAAGGATCTCGTGGTGGGTGCCCGGGAGCTGGTGCCCCTGGCCGACGGCCGCTTCGTCCGTTATGTGAACCTCGACAACGCCGCCTCGACGCCGCCTCTGGTGGCGGTGGCCGAGGCCGTTGGCGCTGTGCTGCCGTACTACGCCAGCGTCCACCGGGGGGCGGGCTACAAGTCCCGGTTCTGTACCGAGGCCTACGAGGTGGCCCGGCACCGGGTGGCGTCCTTCTTCGGCGCCGACCACGAGCGGGACGTGGTGATCTTCGGACGCAACACCACCGACGCCATCAACAAGCTGGCCCACCGGCTGCCCACTCCCAGGGGTGGCGCGCTCGCTGAACGGGTGGTCGTGACCACATTGGCCGAGCACCACTCGAACCTGCTGCCGTGGCGAGCCCGGGGGCGGGTGGTGCAGGTGGGCCTCCGGCTCGACGGCTCCATCGACCTCGACCAGATGGAGGCGACCCTGCGGAGGGACGCCGGCCGGATCGACCTGGTGGCGGTGAGCGGAGCGTCGAACGTGACCGGGCTCGTGCCCCCGGTCCACGAGCTGGCCTCGTGGGCCCATGCCGCCGGGGCGCCGATCCTGGTGGACGGGGCCCAACTCGCCCCCCACCGCCCGATCGATCTCCGCCCCCACGGTGACCCGGGCCACATCGACTACCTGGCCGTCTCGGGCCACAAGCTCTACGCCCCGTACGGCACCGGCGCCCTCATCGGTCCCCGGTCCACCTTCGACCAGGGCGCCCCCGACTACCAGGGCGGCGGCACGGTCGACACCGTCACCCCCGGCGGCGTCATCTGGGCGCCCGCCCCCGACCGGGACGAGGCCGGCAGCCCCAACGTGGTGGGAGCGGTGGCTCTCGGCGTGGCCCTCAAGACCCTGGCCGCCATCGGCATGGAGCGCATCGCCGACGCCGAGCACCATCTGCTGACCACGGCCCTCGATGCGCTCCGTCCGATCGGCGCCGTCCGGCTGGTGGAACCGGCCGACCCGACCGCCGACCGGGTGGGCGTGATCCCGTTCGAGGTGCTCGACGACGGGGGCGAACCGGTCGACCACCGGTTGGTGGCGGCCCGCCTGGCCCACGAGCACGGCGTCGGTATCCGCAACGGCTGCTTCTGCGCCCACCCCCTGCTGGCCACCCTGCTCGACCTTCCGCCCGGCGGGATCCAGGCCTGGGCCACCCGGCGCAGCGACGGCTTCCGCCCCGGTTGGCTCCCGCCCCGCCTCCGGGAGCTCCTCCGCCCCTGAGCCGCCCTCAGACGGCGGCGGGATCGTGGATCTTGGCCGCCGTCATCAGGTCGAAGTAGTCGCGCCACACGGTGATCAGGCCATCGTGCACCTCGAACACGCTGTTGACCGGTAGCTCGCGCCAGCCATGGTCGAGGCGGTGACGATCGAGGCGCTCCATGAACACCACCGGGCCGTCGGCCGCTTTGCGGGAGATCACGAACTCGTTCTCGTGGATCGGATCGAAGAACGGGCCCAGCACCTCCCGCACGCCGGCGTGGCCCCGCACGGTGCCCATGGGGACGTTGGTGTACTCGCAGTCGTCGGCCAGGAACGGCAACGCCCGGTCGAAATCCATGGCGACGAAGGCGTCGAGAAAGCGTTCGACGATCTCGGTGGGGGTGACGGCCGATTCGGACATGGCGGGCTCCTCGGTGAGTCGTAGTGGAGAGTTGTAGTGATCACTGCGAACCCTATTCGTAGTGATCGCTACAGTCAACCGCCCCGTCGTGTCAGCCGATCTCGTCGGGCATCGACGCCTTGCGACGCTCGATGTAGTCCCGCAGCTCGGCGTCCACCGCGTCGTCGATGGGGGGCGGCTCGTACGAAGCGAGCGCCTCCCGCCACTGCTTCGCCGCCCGCTGGGCGGCGTCGAGCGAACCCTCCTCGGCCCACTGCTCGTAGCTGGCGTTGTCGGCCGTGGAGGACCGGTAGAACGCCGTCTCGAAGTTGGCCAGGGTGTGGGCCGTGCCGAGGAAATGCTGGCCCGGCCCGTTTTCCACGATGGCCGTCCACCGCCTGGGCGTTCTCCGACAGGTCGACCCCTTTGGCGAACACCTCCATCATTCCCAGCTGGTCCACGTCGAGCACGAACTTCTCGTAGCCAACGGTGAGCCCGCCCTCCAGCCACCCCGCCGCGTGCAGCACGAAGTTCACCCCGCCCATCAACGTGGGGATCAGGGTGGCGGCGCTCTCGTAGGCGGCCTGGGCGTCGGGGATCTTCGACGCCGTGAGCGCCCCGCCCGACCGGAACGGCACCCCCAGCCGCCGGGCCAGGGCCGCCACCGTGTACAGCACCAGCGCCGGCTCCGGCGTGCCGAACGTCGGGGCCCCGGTCTGCATCGACATCGAGCTGGCGAACGACCCCATGACCACCGGCGCCCCCGGCCGCACCAGCTGCACGAAGGCCATGCCGGCCAGGGCCTCGGCCAGGGTCTGGGCCGCCACCCCGGCCGTTGTCACCGGGGCCATGGCCCCGGCCAGGATGAACGGGGTGATCAGGCAGGCCTGGTTGGCCCGGGCGTACACCTCGGCCGCCGCCAGCATGGTGGCGTCCCACGTGAGGGGCGACGACGCGTTGATCAGGCTGGTGATCGCCGTCCGGTCGCCCAGGTCGCCGCCGAAGGCGATGCGGGCCAGCTCCACCGAGTCGGCCGCCCGCTCACCGGCCGTCACCGACCCCATGAACGGCTTGTCGCTCCACCGCAGGTGGGCGTAGACCATGTCGAGGTGGCGCTTGTTGACCGCCACGTCCACCGGCTCGCACACCGTGCCGCCCGAGTGGTGCATGGCCGGCGCCAGGTACGACAGCTTCACGAAGTTCTCGAAGTCCTCCAGCGTGGCGTAGCGCCGCCCGCCTTCCAGGTCGTGGACGAAGGGCGACCCGTAGTTGGGGGCGAACACGGTGGCGTCGCCCCCGATCTGCACCGACCGGGCCGGGTTGCGGGCGTGCTGGGTGTACACCCGGGGGGCGGTGGCCGTCACCAGCGATCGGGCCAGGCCCCGGGGGAACCGAACCCGCTCGCCGTCCACGTCGGCCCCGGCCCCGGCCAGCAGCTCCAGCGCCAGGGGGTAGCCCTTGAAGTCGATCCCGGCCGTCTCCAGGATCGTGTCGGCGTTGTGCTCGAGCAGGGCCAGGCCCTCCTCGCTCACGATGTCGAACGGCTTGAGGCTGCGGGTGAGGAAGGCGTCGCCGCTGGAGGCCGCCATCGCCGCCGCCGCCGCCCGGGCCGCCTGGCGCCCGGCCCGGCCACCCGACCGGCGGCCACCGCCACCGGCGGATGAAGCGCCCCGTGGCGTCGTCGTCTCGTCCATGCTCAACCTCGCTGCTCGACTCGTTGTGCTCGTTCGGTGCGCCGGCGGCGGGCCCGGGCCGGCGCCGCGCTGCCGTGGGGGATGGCCAGGGCGGCCACGAAGTGCTCCTGGAACCGGGGCTCGATGGCGGTCTCCACCCGCTCCACCCCGGCCACCACCGCCGTCATCTCCGCCCGTTGGCTGGCCGACAGCAGGGCCCGCACAGCCCCCGCCCCCGCCGCGTTGCCGACCGACCGCACCCGCTCCACCGGCACCGGCGGGATCAGGCCGAGGGCGATGGCGTGTTCGGCGCTGATGTGGGCCCCGAAGGCGCCGGCCAGGCGGACCTCGTCGATGTCGCCCGACGTGAGCCCCGCCTTCTCCAGCAGCAGCTCCGTGCCGGCCCGCAGCGCCGCCTTGGCCAGCTGCACCGCACGGACGTCGTTCTGGGTGATGGCCACCCCGTCGGCCAGCACGTAGGTCCAGGTGCGGCCGTCGGCCACGACGCGGGGGCTGTCGATGCCGGCCACCGGGCTGAGCACCCCGTCGTGGTCGATCACCCCGGCCCGGTGCAGCTCGGCCAGCACCTCGATGATGCCCGATCCGCAGATCCCCGTGATCCCGGTGCGGGCGACGGCGGCGTCGAAGCCGGGCCCGTCCGACCACGGCTCGACCCCGATCACCCGGAACCGGGGCTCGAGCGTGGCGGGATCGATCCGCACCCGCTCGACGGCCCCGGCGGTGGCCCGCTGGCCGGCCGTGAGCTGGGCCCCCTCGAAGGCGGGGCCGGTGGGGCTGGAGGCGGCGTAGAGGCGGTCCCGGTTGCCGAGCACGATCTCGGCGTTCGTGCCCACGTCGACCAGCAGCATGATCCCGTCGCCCCGGTGCGGACCCTCGGCCAGGATGGCGGCCGCCGTGTCGGCCCCCACGTGGCCGGCGATCAGGGGGCCCACCCAGAGCCGGGCGCCGGGCAGGTCGGCCAGGCCGATCAGGCCGGCCGGGCCCTCCACCGGGTCGGCCGTGGCCGGGACGAACGGGGCCTGGCCCAGTGGCGTGGGGTCGATGCCGAGCAGCAGGTGGTGCATCACCGGGTTGCCCACCACCACCAGCTCCAGCACCTGCGACCGGTCGAGGCCGGCGGCCCCACCCACCAGCTCGTCGACCAGCCCGGCCACCGCCTCCCGGGCCGCCGCGGTGAGCTGGGCCGCTCCGCCCTCGTTGAGCATGGCGTAGCTGATCCGGCTCATCAGGTCTTCGCCGTAGCGGATCTGGGGGTTCATCCGCCCGGCGGTGGCCAGGATCTCGCCCGTCGACAGGTCGCACAGGTGACCGGCCACGGTGGTCGACCCGAGGTCCACGGCGATCCCGGCCACCCGGTCCACCAGTCCCGGCCACAGGCCCACGACCCGGTTGGCACGCAGGGCCACGGTGACCCGTCCGCCGGCTCCGGCGTCGGACACCGCAGCGTGGACCACGCCCAGCAGGTCCGGCTCCACCCTGGCATCGTCGAGGTCCCAGGAGCGGGCCAGCTCGGCCGTGATCCGGCGGGCGGCGGGGGTGCCGTCGTCGGCCGCCACCGGTGGCAGCTCCAGCCACCGCAGCTCGATCAGAGGGTCGACCACCAGGTCGCCCAGGTCGACGACGTCCTTGCGGATCACCTGGCGGTGGATCTGGCTCGACGGGGGCACGTCGATCACCACATCGCCCTGCACCCGGGCGGCGCAGCCCAGCCGCTGGTCGTCGGGCAGGGTCCGCCAGCTCCGGTAGGTGTCCTCCTTGGCCCCCGGCGGGCTCAGGTGGTCGGGTTCGGAGGCGACGGACCACTTGGGGAACCGGCCGAACTGGGGCCGCACGGCGCAGCGGCCGCACACCCCGCCGCCGCCGCACAGCGAGCTGAGGTCCACCCCCAGCTGGCGGGCCGCCACCAGCACCGGCGTCCCGTCGGCCACCGCGCCGGTCCGACCCGACGGCGTGAACACCACCCGGTGGGCGGCGTCCCCGCTGCTCTCAGGCATCGGGGCCGAGCCGGGCCCGGCGCCCACCCCGCCGCCGTCCGGTGACGGGGGCCGCCGCCGCTCCGTCCACGGGTTCCCGGTGGCGGGCGATCCAGCCGGCGCAGTTCTCGTCGTGGCCCATCAGCACGTCGGCCGCCAGCACCGCCGCCCGGGCCTCGTCGTGCAGGGGGTTCATGATGGCCGACGTCATCCCGTGGGAGATGGCCATCGACAGGAACGAGCCGGTGACCACGTGCCGGTTGGGCAGGCCGAAGCTCACGTTGGACGCCCCGCACGTGGTGTTGACCTTCAGCTCGGTCTGGAGCCGGTGGACGAGGCGGAACACCTGGCGGCCGGCGGTGGCCATGGCCCCGATCGGCATGACCAGAGGGTCGACCACCACGTCGGCCGCCGGGATGCCGTGGTCGGCGGCCCGGTTGACGATCCGGCGGGCCACCTCGAAGCGGACGTCGGGGTCCTCCGAGATGCCGGTGTCGTCGTTCGACACGGCCACCACGGCCGCCCCGTAGCGGGCCACGAACGGCAGCACCCGTTCCAGCACCGCCTCTTCCCCGGTCACCGAGTTGATCAGGGGCTTGCCCTGGTAGACGGCGATGGCGGCCTCCAGGGCCTCGATGATGGAGGAGTCGATCGACAGGGGCACGTCGGTGACCGACTGCACGATCTCCACCGCCTTCGTCAGCAGCGCCGGCTCGTCGGCCAGGGGAATGCCGGCGTTGACGTCGAGCATGTGGGCCCCGGCCGCCACCTGGGCCAGGGCGTCGGCCACCACCCGGCTGTAGTCGCCCTTGCGCATCTCCTCGGCCAGCAGCTTCCGGCCGGTGGGGTTGATCCGTTCGCCGATCATCACGAACGGACGGTCGAACCCGATCACCACCTCCCGGGTGGCCGAGCTGAGGATCGTGTCGGTCATGGGCTCATCACCTTGGCGGGAACCTTTCGGTTGGTAAGCGCCACCAGCGTGCCCCGCAACGGGGCGGGGCCGGTGGCCAGGCGCTCGTGGACGAGGCCCAGGCGGCTGGCGGCGGCCCGGCCCAGCCGGGCCAGCTCGGGGTCGTCCCGCTGGGCCAGGTGCACCAGGCGCCGGTAGTTGCCGAAGTAGAGGGGGGTCAGCTCGGGGTGGCGGTCGATCCCCAGGCCCTGGATCACGAGCCGGTCGAAGTGGCGGGCCAGGTAGTCGGTCAGGTAGAAGGTGCCGGGCTCCCGGTCGTGCAGGCCGGCGAACAGCTCGGCCCCGGCCAGCACCTCGTAGCAGTGGGCCCCGGGAAGGCGGGTGACCCCCCGACGGTGGCACACCTCGTCGAGCCGGCCCCCGGTACCGCAGTCGGCGTAGCCCAGGATCACCTGGCGGTACCGGCGGCCCTCGGCCTCGATGGCGTCGAGCCGGGCCTCCACCGCCGCCGGGATCCGCTCCGGCCGGTTGTGGAGGTCGGCCGGCAGGCACTCCACCTCCAGGTGGGTGAGGCCGTCGAGGCGCACCAGGTCGGCCAGCTCCCGGGCCAGCGCCCCACAGGCCAGCACCAGGACCGGCTCGGCCTCAGGCGGCGCCATGGCTCAGGCCGCGGCCCGGCGGGCGGCCACCAGGCGGGTGGCGGTCTCCGAGGCCACGGCGGCGTCGCGGCAGTAGCCGTCGGCCCCGACGGCCTGGCCGAACTCCTCGTTCAGGGGGGCGCCGCCCACCAGCACGATGTAGTCGTCCCGTAGGCCCTTCTCCACCATGGTGTCGATCACGACCTTCATGTAGGGCATGGTCGTGGTGAGCAGGGCCGACATGCCGAGGATGTCGGGCTGGTGCTCGTCGAGGGCGTGGAGGAAGGCGTCCACGTCGGTGTTGATGCCGAGGTCGATCACTTCGAAGCCGGCCCCTTCGAGCATCATGGCCACCAGGTTCTTGCCGATGTCGTGGATGTCGCCCTTCACCGTGCCCAGCACCACCTTACCGATGGGCTCGGCCCCGGTCTCGGCCAGCAGCGGCCGCAGTATGGCCATCCCGGCCTTCATGGCGTTCGCCGCCAGCAGCACCTCGGGCACGAACAGGATCCCGTCCCGGAAGTCGATGCCGACGATCCGCATGCCCTCCACCAGGGCCTCGTTGAGCACCCGGTCGGCCCCCCAACCCCGCCCCAACAGGATGTTGGTGCCCTCCACGATCTCCTCGGCCAGGCCGTCGTAGAGGTCGTCGTGCATCTGGGCCGTGAGGTCCTCGTCGTTGAGCGAGGCCAGGTCGACCTCGCCCTCGTCCGCCCCGCCGTCGGCGGTGTCCTCGACAGTGTCCTCGGCAGCGTCATCAGCCATGCTGAGCCCTCCGGTGCTGTACCACGATGCGGAACAGTACCGTATCATGGAAGGGCCGAGTTGCTAAGGGGTGGCCCCGGCGGAGCCGTTACTCCGGCCATGGACGACACCGGCCCCGCCTCCTACATGCTCGGCATCGACGGCCTCGCGCTGGGGTCGGAGGCAGCGGCTGCGGCCCGCGGCACGATCCGGGCGACCTTCAGCCTCCGGCCCACCAGCAGCCGGGCCGGTGGGCTCAGCCAGCGGGTGCAGCTGGCGGTGGGGGAGGCCGAGGCCGAGCTGGGCTGCCCACCGGCCGAGGTGCGCCTGGTATGCATCGACGACGGCGGCGACGGGTCCGAGGTGGCCCTGGCCGGGGAGTGGCTGGCCGGCCGGGGGATCTCGTTCCGGGTGCTCGATCTGGTGGGTCCCGACCTCACGCTGCCCCCGCCCAGCCCCGATCCCGACAACCAGCGGTCGCGGTCGCTGGCCCGAGCGAGCGAAGCGGCCCTGTGGTGAGACCTCATCGTCGCCGGCTACCGATCGGCCCCGTCGGGTAGACCCTTCCCGACCGCGGTCGCCCCCCTTCGGGCCGGGTCGGGGAGGAACAGTCGATGGATGCAGTGGACGGGACGGGCGACGAGCGGGCCCGTCGGGCCACCGAACCCACGGAGATGCCTCCCCGGGGCTGGCTCGACGCCGTTCGGCGGGCGATCGCCGCCTTCCAGCACAAGCAGATGGGCCTCCTGGCCGCCGGCGTGGCCTTCTGGGCCTTCCTGTCACTGTTCCCGGCGCTGGTGGCTGCCCTCAGCCTGTTCGGGCTGGTGGCCGAACCGGCCACGATCGAGCGCCGGGTCGACAGCCTGCTGAAGGCCATGCCGGCCGACGCCCGCAGCCTGATCACCGACCAGATGACGGCGGTGACGTCGTCGTCGGGCGGGGCCCTCGGGTTCGGCCTGGTGATCTCGGTGGCGGCCGCGCTCTGGTCGGCCTCGGCTGCGGCATCGAACCTGATCACGGCGCTCAACGTGGCCTACGGCGAGTCCGACGACCGGAGCTGGCTGAAGCGCAAGGCGCTGGCGCTCGGGGGCACGGCGGGCGGGCTGGTGTTCGCCGGGCTGGCCCTGGCGGCGGCGGCCGGGCTCCCGGCGGCGCTGCGGGCCGTCGACCTGCCGGCCTGGCTGGGGGTGCTGGTGTGGCCGGTGCTCGGCGTGGGGTTCGTGGTGGGGCTGGCCGCCGTCTACCGGTTCGCCGCCGACCGGGACGACCCGGAGTGGAGCTGGGCCAGCCCGGGGGCGATCGTGGCCGTGGTGATCTGGATGGTGGCGTCGGCCGGGTTCCAGGTCTATCTGGCCAACTTCGGCCGCTACCAGGAGACCTACGGCGCGCTGGCCGCCGTGGTGGTCATGCTCCTGTGGCTGCTGCTCACCTCGCTCTCGGTGCTGCTCGGGGCCCTGGTCAACGCCGAGCTCGAAGCGCAGACCGCCCCCGACACCACCGTCGGCCCCGACCGCTGAGGCTGTGTCCCGCCCGCTCGAATCGCGACACGGTTGGAAGTGGGTACGCGATGGGAGCGCTGGGCGCACAGTTCGACCACGGTTCGAGGCGTGTCGCGGATCGAGCGGCCGCCGGCTGTGACGCCTGGCCGGGTCCTAGGGCCCTGGCCGGGGGCACCGGCGTGGAAGACCATGGGCGGGTGGCGCAACGACCCTCAGCGCACGAGCTCCCGCCCCGTGATCTCCGTCGGTTCCACCCGGATCCAGCGGGGGCGCCACACGTCGCGGGCCCAGGGCACGAGCCCGATGCTCTCCAGCTGCTCCCGTTCGGCCCACTGGCTGACCTCACGGGCCGCCCCCCGCACCACCACGCTCCAGCCGGTGCGGGTCTCGGCGCTCCAGTCGTCGACCTCGAAGCACACGAACTGCCCGTCGATCAGGTCCTGCAGGTCCCGGTCGAGGGTGCGGAACACCACCGTCCCCTCGAACCAGGCGTAGTTCACCGGCAGGATGATGGGGCCGTCATCGGCGGTGAAGGCGATGCGCCCCACCGGGATCGACTCCAGCAACTGGATGCACCGCCGCTCGTTCGGCTCCACCAGATGCGGTCGCAGATCGATAGTGGCGTCCTTCGGGTCGAAGGCGAAGGGGTCGGGGCGGGTGGCGGCCGATCGGGGTTGAGCACCGCCGGCCTGGTTTCGAGCGTTCAACGTCGTTCCTTTCCGGGTGCCGTTACCAGTTCAGTGAATCCGTCCGCTCCCCGTCCACTCAAGGGCCGAAGGTCCACAGGAGCACGCCATGTCGCTCGATGAGCTCACCCATTCGCAGGGCCGGAAGGCCCAGGCCGACCCCACGCTGCCGCCCCACCAGCGCACCGTGGTCGACGGCAACGAGGCCGCCGCCCGCGTGGCCCACAAGCTCAGCGAGGTCATCGCCATCTACCCGATCACCCCGGCCTCGGCCATGGGGGAGCTGGCCGACGCCTGGAGCCAGGCCGGCACGCCCAACCTGTGGGGCGACGTGCCCGACGTGATCGAGATGCAGAGCGAAGGCGGGGCGGCCGGCGCAGTCCACGGGGCCATCCAGGCCGGCGCCCTCACCACCAGCTTCACCGCCTCCCAGGGGCTGCTGCTGATGATCCCCAACCTCTACAAGATCGCCGGCGAGCTCTCCAGCACCGTGATCCACGTGGCCGCCCGGGCCGTGGCCACCCACGCCCTCAGCATCTTCGGCGACCACAGCGACGTGATGGCGGCCCGCCAGACCGGTATGGCCCTGCTGTCGTCGGCCTCGGTGCAGGAGGCCCAGGACCTGGCCCTGATCGCCCACGCCGCCACCCTGGAGGCCCGGGTGCCGTTCCTCCACTTCTTCGACGGGTTCCGCACCAGCCACGAGGTGGCCTCGATCGTCCCCCTCGACGACGCCACCCTGGCCGCCATGATCGACCCCGACCTGGTGGCGGCCCACCGCCGGCGGGCCCTCGATCCCGACCATCCGGTGCTGCGGGGCACAGCCCAGAACCCCGACGTGTTCTTCCAGGGTCGGGAGGCGTCCGGCCCCTACCACCGGGCCGTGCCCGGCATCGTGGCCCGGGCCATGGACCGCTTCGCCGCCCTCACCGGCCGCCGCTACGAGTTGATGAGCTACACCGGCCATGCCGAGGCCGAGCGGGTGCTGGTGCTGATGGGCTCGGCCTCCGGCCCCGCCGCCGACGTGGTGGAGACCCTGGCCGCCCAGGGTGAGCGGGTGGGCCTGGTCACCGTGCACCTCTACCGCCCGTTCGACGTGGCCGCCCTGCTGGCCGCCCTCCCGCCCACCGCCCGGCGCCTGGCCGTGCTCGACCGTACCCTGGAACCGGGTGCCCCCGGCGAGCCGCTCTACCTCGATGTGGTGGCCGCCCTGGCCCAGGGCTGGCCCGGCGCTCCCCAACTGTCCACGGCCCCGGCCGGCCCCGTCCCCCTCGTGGTGCGGGGCCGGTACGGGCTGGCGTCCAAGGAGATGACCCCGGCCATGGTGGCCGCCGTGCTCGACGAGCTGGCGCTCGACGAGCCCCGCCGGGAGCTGACCGTGGGCATCGTCGACGACGTGGGCCACACCAGCGTCACCCCCGACCCGGCGGCCTGGCCCGAGGCCGACGACGTCTACCGGGCCGTGTTCCACGGCCTGGGCAGCGACGGCACGGTGGGGGCCAACAAGAACACGGTGAAGATCGTGGGCCACCACACCGGGCGGGAGGTGCAGGGCTACTTCGTGTACGACTCGAAGAAGTCGGGCTCCACCACCACCTCGCACCTCCGGTTCAGCCCCCGCCCCATCCGGGCCGCCTACCTGATCACCGAGGCCGACTTCGTGGGCGTGCACCACTTCGCCTCGATCGAGCGCATCGACGTGCTGGCCCCCGCCCGTCCCGGCGCCACCGTGCTGATCAACTCGCCCTACGGGCCCGACGGCACCTGGGCCCATCTGCCGGCCCGGGCCCGGCGCCAGATCACCGAGCGCGACCTGGCGGTGTGGGTGGTCGACGCCGCCGCCGTGGCCACCGCCGCCGGTCTGGGCAAGCGGGTCAACACCGTGCTCCAGACCTGCTTCTTCGCCCTGTCGGGCCTGCTGCCCACCGACGAGGCGGTGGCGGCGGTGAAGCAGTCGATCGCCGACACCTACGGCGGGCGGGGGGAGCTGGTGCTGCAGCGCAACCTGGCCGCCGTCGACGGCGCCATGCCGGCTCTGGCCCGCCTGGTGGTGCCGGCCGCCGCTGCGGCCGCTTCCGCTCCCGCCGCCGACCCCATGCCGCTCGTGCCCGACACCGCCCCCGCCTTCGTGCGGGAGGTGACCGTGACCCTGCTGGCGGGGGAGGGCGACCGGCTGCCGGTGAGCGCCCTGCCGGCCGACGGCACGTTCCCCACCGGCACCGCCCGGTGGGAGCGCCGCAGCCTGGCCGCCGAGCTCCCCATCTGGGACGAGTCCATCTGCATCGATTGCGCCCGCTGCACGCTGGCCTGCCCCCACGCCGCCATCCGCATCAAGGTGGTGGTGGCTGACGCCCTGGCCGGCGCCCCCGAGGGCTTCCGCCACCGGCCGTGGAAGGGGGAGGACGGGGCGGTGGCCGTGATCCAGGTGGCCCCCGACGACTGCACCGGCTGCGGGGTGTGTGTGAACGTGTGCCCGGCCCACGCCAAGGAGGCGGTGAAGCACAAGGCGCTGAACATGGCGCCGGCGGGTGAGCACCGGGAGGCCGAGCGGGCCGGGTGGGAGTTCTTCCTCGGCTTGCCCGAGCATGACCGGGCCAACCTGTCGCTCGACACGATCAAGGGGTCGCAGCTGGCCCAGCCTCTGTTCGAGTTCTCCGGGGCCTGCGCCGGCTGTGGCGAGACTCCCTACCTCAAGCTGGTGAGCCAGATGATGGGCGACCGGATGGTGGTGGCCAACGCCACCGGCTGCTCGTCGATCTACGGCGCCAACCTCCCCACAACGCCGTGGACGTCGGGGCCGGAAGGCCGGGGTCCGGCCTGGGCCAACTCCCTGTTCGAGGACAACGCCGAGTTCGGCCTGGGCATGCGGATGGCCCTCGACCATCAGGCGTCGGCCGCCCGCAGCCTGCTGGTGGAGCTGGCCCCGGCCGTCGGTCCTCTGGCCGACCGGCTGCTCGGCAACGACCAGGCCGACGAAGCCGCCATCGCCGCCCAACGCCGGGACGTCGACGAGCTGCGGGTCTGGCTGTCGGCCCACCCCGGGCCCGACGTCGACCGCCTGGCCTCGCTGGCGTCCCACCTGGTGCGGCGCAGCGTGTGGATCGTGGGCGGTGACGGCTGGGCCTACGACATCGGTTTCGGTGGGCTCGACCATGTGCTGGCGTCGGGGCGGGATGTCAACGTGCTCGTGCTCGACACCGAGGTCTACTCCAACACCGGGGGTCAGACGTCGAAGTCGACCCCCCGGGCCGCCATCGCCAAGTTCTCGGCCGGGGGCAAGACCCAGGCCAAGAAGGATCTGGGCATGCTGGCCATGGCCTACAGCGACGTCTACGTGGCCCACGTGGCCATGGGGGCCAACATGACCCAGACGGTGAAGGCGCTGGCCGAGGCGGCGGCCCACCCCGGTCCGTCGCTGGTGATCGCCTACAGCCCGTGCATCGCCCACGGCATCGACATGGCCACGATGATGGAGCACCAGAAGGCGGCGGCCGAGAGCGGCTACTGGCCCCTGTACCGGTATGACCCGCACCGCGACGCGGCGGGCGACCATCCGCTGCACCTCGACAGCCGCAAGCCCACCCGCACCTTCCAGGACTTCGCCCAGACCGAGGCCCGCTTCGCCCTGCTGGCCCGGGCCAACCCGGAGCGGGCCGAGGCCCTGATGGCCGAGGCCCAGCGCGACATCGACGACCGGTGGCATCTGTACGAGCAGATGGTGAGCGTGGAGCGCACCGCCCGGTTCGGCCTCATCGACGACGAGGATCACCCCCACGAGGAGGCCAGGCGATGACCGACCTGAGTACGAGTTACCTGGGCCTCGATCTGCCCCATCCGGTGGTGGCGTCGGCCTCGCCCCTCACCGGGTCGCTCGACACGCTGGCCGAGTTGGAGGCGGCGGGGGCGGCGGCCGTCGTGCTGCCGTCGCTGTTCGAGGAGCAGGTGGAGCACGCCGAGATGGTGCTCGACGGCACCCTGGTGCTGGGCCACGAGTTCGGCGAGGCCACCGACGGCTACTTCCCCGCCTTGGACGACTACAACACCGGGGCCGAGGAGTACATCGACCTGCTGGTGGCGGCGAAGAAGGAGCTGTCCATCCCGGTGATCGCCAGCCTCAACGGCACGTCGCCCGGGGGCTGGAGCCACTACGCCACAGCCCTGGAGGACGAGGGCGCCGACGCCATCGAGCTGAACGTGTACCACGTGGCGGCCGACGTGGATCTCAGCGGAGCCGAGGTGGAGGACCGGTACCTGCGCCTGGTGGAGTCGGTGCGGGCGGCGGTGCAGATCCCGCTGGCGGTGAAGGTGGGGCCGTTCTTCTCCTCGCCCGGCAACATGGCCCGGCGGCTGGAGGCGGCCGGGGCCGACGCCCTGGTGCTGTTCAACCGGTTCTACCAGCCCGACATCGACCTCGACCGGTTGGCCGTGACGCCCGATCTCACGCTGAGCACACCGGCCGAGCTGCGCCTGGTGCTGCGGTGGATGGCCATCCTCGAAGCCCACCTGGCCATCGATCTGGCCGCCACCACCGGCATCCACGACGCCGCCGGAGCGGTCAAGGCCCTGCTGTGCGGGGCCGACGTGGTGATGATGACCTCGGCCCTGCTGCTGTACGGCCCGGCCCACATCGGCACGGTGGTGGACGGGCTGCGGAGCTGGCTCACCGAGCGGGGCTACACCTCGGTCGAGCAGGCCCGGGGCAGCGTGAGCCACCGGACCGTGGTCGACCCCAGCGCCTTCGAGCGCGCCAACTACATGCACGCCCTGGTCAACTACGGGAACTGATCGCCTAGACCCCGACCCTGGCTCGATCCTTGCGTTCCAGGCCGAGCTGGGCGTCGGCCGAGAAGGGGCCGGGGCCGCCGACGGCGAGCATGACGAAGCCGGCGATCAACGACCAGTCGAGCTCGGCCCCGGCGGTGCCGGCGCCGATGTAGCCGATGTCCCGCCCGTACTTGGCCTTGATCACGGCCACCAGCAGCTGGACGATGAACAGCAGGGAGAACAGCCGGGTGGCCACACCGGCCAGGATGGCGAGCCCGCCGACCACTTCGAGGACGGCGGTGATGGGGGTCATGATCCCGGCGGCCGGGATGTCGATCGACCGGAAGAACTCCTCGTAGACGTCGAGGCCGTCGTCGAACTTCTTGTAGCCGTGCCAGAACATCGTGAGCCCCAGCACGACCCGCAGGAACGTGGGGGCCCACGGCCCCACTCGGCTCAGCGGCGTGCGGAGCTTCGCATACGACGATGCCAGTGCTTCCATGGGTTGTCCCTCCCCAGAACTGCACCGCCGGATGGCGGTGCATCGCCGAACAACATAGTCGCTGGTCAGTCCCGGTCGTGGTGGCAAACGGCCTCGACCAGGAACCCGAACGGATCCCGCCAGAACGCAGCGAAGTAGGGCTGGGGGTACCGGGGGAACACCTGGGGCTCGTGGACGACCACCGAGCCCAGCTCCACCGCCGCGTCCCGGGCCGCCTGCACCGCCGAGCGGGTGCGGACCATGAAAGCCAGATGCTGCAGGCCGGGGGCGTCGGGGTCGAAGGAGGTCGGGCCCGGAGCGGGGTACAGGAACAGCCAGGTGCCGGGCTTGCCCCCGGCAGGGCGCCACGCCACCTCGTCGGGATGGTCGAAGAACGGCTCGAAACCGAGCAGGGGTAGGAGCGCCCCGTAGTAGGTCCGGGCGACGTCGAGGTCGCCCACGTTGATACCGAGATGGCCGAGCATCGCCCGATTGTGGCTCCGGTCGCCCCTCCGGGCCCAATAGCGTGGGGCGGGTGCTCAGCCCGTTGCTCAGCCAGTTCATCGCCCAGGAGACCGTGAGCGGCGTGTGCGGCGAAGAAGGCAGCCTGGCCTGCCGCTGGGTGTTCGAGCGCACCTCGTCGTCGTACTGGGCCCGGGCCGCCGACTGGGCCATCGACCGGCCCCTCAGCATCCTGCTGATCCTGGTGGCCGGAATCATCGCCAGCCGGTTCCTGCGCCGGTCGGTGAACCGCTTCGGTCACCGGGCGGTGTCGCGCACCAACGGCGACGTCACCCATTCCCGCACCGCCCAGAGGGCGGGGGCCGTCACCTCGGTGCTCACGTCGCTGGTGTCGGGGGCGGTGTGGGTGGCCGTGGGCCTGCTCGTGCTGGGCCAGATCGGCATCACCCTGGGGCCGCTGTTGGCCGGGGCCGGGGTGGTGGGCGTGGTGCTGGCCTTCGGGGCCCAGCACGTGGTGGCCGACTTCCTGGCCGGCTGGTTCATGCTCACCGAGGACCAGTTCGGGGTGGGCGACGTCATCGACCTGGGTCAGGTGGCCGCCACCCCGGTGGCGGGCACGGTGGAACGGGTGTCGCTGCGGGTGACCACGCTGCGCGACGTCCACGGCACGGTGTGGTACGTCCCCAACTCCGAGATCCGCCGGGTGGCCAACAAGTCGCAGCTGTGGAGCCGGGCTGTGCTCGACGTGGAGGTGGCCCCCACCGCCGACCTGCGCCGGGCGGCGGAGGTGATCAAGCAGGTGGCCGACGATCTGTGGCACGACGAGGGCTTCACCGACGGCGTGATCCTGGAGGAACCGAAGGTGCTGGGGGTGGAGCGGGTCGACGCCACCGGAGCCGCCATCCGCCTGGTGGCCAAGACCGCCCCGGCCGACCAGTGGGCCGTGGCCCGCGAGCTCCGGCTCCGGCTGGCCGAGGCCTTCCACGCCGCCGGCATCGACGTCGCCCCGGCCGCCGGCCGCCCCGGCCGCCCCCGGCCCCGCCGTGACGTGACGACCTGCAACCAACCGCCGCCCGCCGCCCGCTAGTCTCCCTGCCATCGCGTCCCGCTCTCTGCTCCGCTACCCGCTTGCGGGCCCGCTCGTGATCCTGCTGGCCGTGGGCCTGCTGGCCACGGCCTGCACCTCCGGGGGCGGCGAGGACGGGCCTCCGTCGTCGGATTCGGCCGCCCCCGACCGGGCCCCGCTGGTGATCGACGGCACCGCCCCCGCTCCCGACGCCACCCCGCTCCCGGTCGACCCCGCCACCACGATCGGCACGCTCGACAACGGGCTCACCTGGTACGCGCGGTCCAATGGCCTCCCCGGCCAGTCGGTCACCATGCGCCTGGTGGTGCGGGCCGGCGGCCTGCAGGACAGCCCCCACGGTGCCGGCACCGCCCACTTCCTCGAGCACATGATGTTCAACGGCACCGAGCAGTTCCCGGGCAACGAGCTCGACGCCACCCTGCGCTCGATCGGGGCCGAGATCGGGCCCGACTTCAACGCCTACACCACCGACTCCGAGACCGTCTACCAGATCACGGTGCCCGACGAGGGCGACAACGTCGACGTGGCCTTCGACGTGCTGGCCCAGTGGGCCTCGGCCGCCACGCTGGATCCGGCCGAGGTGGCGGCCGAGGTGGGCGTGGTGCGGGAGGAGGAGCGGTCGAGCGCCGAGACCGGCGAGGGCAAGGTCAACGCCGCCTTCGACCAGGCCTACTTCCTCGGCACCCCGTGGCAGGGGGTCGACGTGCTGGGCACGCCCGACGCCATCGCCGCCACCACGCCCGAGGCCCTGCGGGCCTACTACGACACCTGGTACCGGCCCGACAACATGGCTGTGATCGCGGTGGGCGACCGGCCGGCCGAGGAGCTGGAAGCGGCCATCGCCGAGCGGTTCGGGCCTCTCACCGCCCGCGGCGACACCCCGTCACCCGATCCGGGCCCGGCGCCGCTCCGCCAGACGCCCTACGCCGACGTGGTGGTGGCCCCCGGCTACGCCGAGTCGTTCGTCAGCATCGACTACCCCCTGCCCGACTGGAACCTGGGCACCAGCGACGGCAACCATCTGACCCTGCTCGACTACATGGCCGGAGCCGTCATCGCCGAGCGGCTCAACGACGGCCTCAGCACCGGCCGCCTGCCCCTCACCACCGCCATCGCCAGCCCCTTCTGGCAGACGCGCAGCCTGCACTACATGGGCTTCAACGTCGACGCCCCCGACCTGGTCACCGGCACCGAGACCCTGGTCACCGAGATCCGTCGGGCCGTGGCCGGCGGGTTCACGGCCGAGGAGCTCGACCGGGCCCGTCAGAGCTTCCTGGCCGGGGAGGAACAGCGGCTGGCCGAGGCCGACTCCCAGCAGGACGCCAACCTGGCCGACGCCATGGTGGAGCACTTCCTCGACGGGGCCGACCTCCAGCCGGTGGCCGATTCGGTGGCCATGAACCGGGGCGTGCTGGAGAAGATGACGTTGGAGGAGCTCAACGCCTACTGGGGGTGGGCCATGACGGCCCAGGCCCCGATCCTGCTGGCGGTGGGGCCCGACGCCTCCCGGGTGGGGCGCCTGGAGGACCACTCCGACGCCCTCGACCGGGCGCTGAAGGCCGACGTGGTGGCCATCGAGGACACCCCCGTCACCCCGATCGACGAGTTGATGGCGGCCCCCGAGCCGGTCAAGGAGGCCGAGCGGACGGACCTCACCCACAACGACGGCTTTCAGCTGCGGTTCGCCAACGGGGTGCGGGTGCTGTTCTCACCTGCCGATTTCGCCGCCGCCCAGGTGAGCCTGAGCGCCTGGTCGCCCGGCGGCCTGGCCCGCCTCGCCCCCGACGACCGGGCGGTGGCCTTCACCGCCGTGGACGCCGTGGCCGCCAGTGGACTCGGCCCCTACGACCCGGTGCAGGTCCGTCGCTACCTGCTCGACACCGACGTCTACCTGTCGCCCTGGATCGACCTGGGGGCCGAGGGGTATGTCGGCGGCTCCTCGGCCGACGACCTGGAGATCCTGTTCCAGCTGCTGCACCTGTACAGCACCAGCCCCCGGGCCGACGCCGTGCCCCTCAACCAGGCGGTCACGGGCACCCGGGACGACGTGGCCCAGTCCACCCTCGATCCGTCCTACGCCGCCGACAACGCCCTGTCGGCCGCCCGGTACACCGGCCTGGGCCTCACCGAGGGGCCCACGCCGGCCCAGCTCGACGCCCTCACCCCGGAGCGGGCCCTGGGCCTGTACCAGAGCCGGCTCGTCGCTCCCGACGGGCTGGTGGTGGCGATCACGGGCGACGTCGACGAGGGCACCGTCGCCGACCTGGCCCGCCGCTACCTCGGCACCCTGCCGGCGGCGCCGGGGGCCGAGCCGGCCTGGGCCGCCGATCCCGCCCCGGCGGCCGAGCGGCGCGTCGAGGCCGGCACCGGTGGGCTGTCGGGTGCCTACCGGCTCAGCCTGGCCGCCGCCTCCGTGCCCGAGTCGGCCGTGAACCAGGTGCTGGCCGACCTCACGGTCTCACTGCTCGACGACCGCCTGTTCACCGTGGTGCGGGAACAGCTCGGCGCCACTTACGGGGGCTCGTCGGCCGTCACCTTCGACGAGGGCGGCAGCGCCGCCGACCTCACGGTGTCGGTCGACGGCGACCCGGCCCGGCTCGACGAGATCGTGGTCGCCGTGGGCACCGAGCTGAACGCGCTGGCCACCGGGCAGGTGGCGGGGGCCGACTTCGGTGAAGCCCAGGCCGTGCTCCAGAACCGGTACAACTACGTCGACCACGACCAGATCCTGGAGGCCCTCCTCGACGAGGGCCGCGACCCGGCCACCGTGGTCGATCCCGATCAGGCCCTCGACGTGCTGGCCCACGTCACCCCGGCCCAGCTGGCCGCCTTCGTGGCCCGGTTCACCGGCTCGCCCAACCGGATCGACGTGCGGGCCGTCCCCGCCGGCTAGCTACCGGCTAGCTACCAACTCGCCTGCCAGGCCGCCGTCGGCTCCACCTGGTTGAAGGTGAAGCAGTGGATGCCCTCGATCCCCAGCGTCGCCAGCTGAGGGGCCAGGGGCTCGAGCAGGGTGGCGGGGTCGTAGTGGGAGGCCGACAGGAGCGTGCCCAGCGCCTTGCGGTTCTTGCGCAGGTAGCGCAGCGAGGCCCCCACCCCGAGGCGGACCCCCGTCGTCATCAGCTTGGCCCGGTCGATCACGCCCGGGACCCCCAGGTGCACGGGCAGGGTCAGCCCGGCCGCCCGGGCCCCGGTCAGCCAGTCGGTGATCCGGTCGGGGTCGAAGCACATCTGGGTGCTCACGTGGCCCCGCAACCCGGCTTCGGCCAGCACGGCCTGCTTGGCCGCCAGGGCCTCGGCCAGGGCGGCGGCCGGGATGAGGGGATGCCCGTCGGGGTAGCCGGGCACGCCCACCTCGGTGAGGCCGGGGTCGGCGTCGAGCAGGGCCCGCAGGAGGCCGAGCCCGTCGGGGTAGGGGCCGGCCGGGTGCTCGGCGTCGCCCCCCACCAGGAAGATCCGGTGCACCCCCTCGGCCCGCAGCCAGGCGGCGATGCGGGCCACCTGGTCCGGGCCGTCCACCATGCGGGCCGCCAGGTGGGGCACCGGGGTGTGGCCCGCCGAGCGCACCTGGGCCGAGAGCTCCAGGGTGGCGTCGATCCCCTTCACCGGGGAGCAGGTGACCGACACGGTGGCGCCGGCCGGGAGGGCGGCGATGGCGCCGGCGGCGCTGCGCAGCGGCACGATCTCGTAGGTCATGCCGGCCACCAGGGAGCGGAGCCGGTCGTGATCGGCTGGGCTCAACTCAGCCCCACGATCTGGCCGCTCTCGTCGATGTCGATGCGCAGGGCCGCCGGGTCGGTGCCGAGGCCGGGCATGGTGCGCATCTCGCCGCAGATGGGGTAGACGAAGCCGGCCCCCACCGAAGCCCGGACCTCCCGTACCGGCAGGGTCCATCCGGTGGGCGCCCCCTTGCGGGAGGCCTCCGACGACAGCGACAGGTGGGTCTTGGCCACGCACACCGGCAGGTTCCCGAATCCCGCCGCGGTGTAGGTGGCGAGCTGGCGGTCGGCCTCGGCCGTGTAGGTCACGCCGTCGGCCCCGTAGACCCGGGTGGCCACGGCCTCGATCTTGTCCTTCAGGGAGGCGTCGTCGGGGTAGAGGAGCTGGAACCGGTTGGGCTCCTCGGCCGCCTCGGCCACCGCTTCGGCCAGTTCGGCCGCCCCCGCCCCACCGTCGCTGAAGTGGGTGGTGAGGGCCCACCGGGCCCCGCAGGCCTCGGCGATCTCGCCGATGGCGGCGATGTCGGCGGCGTGGTCACCGGGGAAGGCGTTGACGGCCACCACCGGGGTGACGCCGTGGATGGTGATGTTCTCCAGCTGCTTGCGCAGGTTGGCCCCACCTTCGTGGACCTCATCGGGGTTCTCGGCCAGCAGGGCCTCGGGGAGGGGCCGGCCGGCCACGATCCGGTACCGGCCGGAATGGGCCTTGAGCCCCCGCACGGTGGCCACCACCACCGCCGCGTCGGGCGTCAGGCCCGAGTTCCGGCACTTGATGTTGAAGAACCGCTCGGCCCCCATGTCGGCCCCGAAGCCGGCCTCGGTGATCAGGTAGTCGCCGGTGCGGATCCCGATGAGGTCGGCCACGATCGAGGAGTTGCCGGTGGCGATGTTGCCGAACGGGCCGGTGTGGACGAGGGCCGGTGTGCCCTCCAGGGTCTGCATCAGGTTGGGCTTGATGGCCTCCCGCAGGATCACGGTCATGGCCCCGGCCACCCCGATGTCCTCGGCCGTCACCGGCTCCCCGGCCTTGGTGTAGCCAACCACGATCCGTCCCATGCGGCGCCGCAGATCCTGCAGCGAGGTGGCCAGGGCCAGGGCCGCCATCACCTCGGAGGCGGCGGTGATGTCGAACCCCGTCTCCCGGGGGATGCCGTCCTGGGCCCCGCCCAGGCCGATCACCAGGTTGCGCAGGGCCCGGTCGTTGACGTCGAGCACCCGGCGCCAGGTGATGTTGTGGAGGTCGAGCCGGGCGGCGTTGCCGTGGAAGAGGTGGGCGTCGAGCATGGCCGAGCACAGGTTGTGGGCGGCGGTGACGGCGTGCATGTCGCCGGTGAGGTGGAGGTTGAGCAGCTCCATCGGCACCACCTGGCTGTACCCGCCGCCGGCCGCTCCGCCCTTGATGCCGAACGTCGGGCCCATCGAAGGCTGGCGGATGGCGATCGTGGCCCGCCGGCCGATGTGGCCGAAGCCCTGGCCCAGCCCCACGGTGGTGGTGGTCTTGCCCTCGCCCAACGGGGTGGGGGTGATGGCCGACACCACCACGTAGCGGGCCCGGGGCCGGTCGGCCATGGCCTCGATGGCGTCGAGGCCGATCTTGGCCGCCCCCCGGCCGTAGGGCTCGAGGTACTCGGGTGGGATGCCGGCGGCGTCGGCCACGTCGGGCAGCGGTTTCAGGCTGGCGGCGAGGGCGATCTCCAGGTCTGACGGTACGGACATGCTCGGGCCTCCGGGAGCCGGGGACTAGTGGTTGGGAGTACTGTCGGCAGGTATCGTCCCCGGTGCTGTTCCGCATCGTAGAACCGTTCCACCATACAAAACGCAGGCCTTCCGACCCAGGTCAAGAGGAGACTCCGTCCCGATGAGCGACACGTCGACCGTAGGTACCGGTCAGTTCCCGAGCCGCGCTGAGGTGGTGGTCATCGGCGCCGGGATCGTGGGCAACTGCCTGTCGGGCCATCTGGTCGAGATGGGCTGGAACGACATCGTCCTGCTCGACAAGGGCCCGCTGCCCAACCCCGGCGGCTCCACCGGCCACGCCTCGAACTTCATCTTCCCGGTGGACCACAACAAGGAGATGGCGTTCCTCACCCTGGAGAGCCAGCGCCAGTACGAGGCCCTGGGCCTCAACACCACCTGCGGCGGTATCGAGGTGGCCCGCACCCCGGAGCGGATGCAGGAGCTGCTGCGGCGGATGACGTCGGCCAAGGCGTGGGGGATCGAGGCCGAGCTCCTCACCCCGGCCCAGATCAAGGAGAAGGTGCCGTTCATCAACGCCGACATCCTGCTCGGCGGCTTCTACACGCCCAGCGTGTCGGTGGTCGACTCGCTGGAGACCGGCACCGTGATGCGGCGCCGGGCCCAGGAGGCCGGTGCCCTCCAGGTGTTCGCCAACACCGAGGTGACCGCGCTGGAGGTGGTGGACGGCGCCATTGCCGCCGTGGTCACCAACCGGGGCCGGATCGAGTGCACCCATGTGGCCATCGCCTGCGGGGTGTGGAGCCCCCGGCTGGCGGCCATGGCCGGCGCCACCATCCCCCTCACCCCGGCCGTGCACCAGATGGCCGACGTGGGCCCGATCGACATCCTCCAGCAGACGGGCAGGGAGGTGGCGTTCCCCATCGTGCGGGACATGGACACCTTCTGTTACGAGCGCCAGAGCGCCGGCTCCATGGAGGTCGGCTCCTACGCCCACCGCCCGATCTTCCACCGGCCCGACGACATCCCGTCGAACGCCGAAGCGGCGCTGTCGCCCACCGAGATGCCGTTCACCCAGGATGATTTCGACCCCCAGCTGGAGCAGGCGCTGGAGCTGATGGGCGAGATCCTCGACGACGCCGAGATCCGCTACGCCATCAACGGCCTGCTGTCGCTCACCCCCGACGCCATGCCGGTGCTGGGCGAGACCGAGGTCCGGAACCTGTGGTCGGCCGCCGCCGTGTGGGTGAAGGAGGGGCCGGGCATCGCCAAGCTGGTGGCCGAGTGGATGACCCACGGGTATCCCCACCTGTGCGACCCCGAGGGGTCCGACATCAACCGGCTCTACCCCCACGAGCGCACCTGGGACCACATCGAGGCCCGCTGCGCCGAGCACTTCAACAAGACCTACGGCATCGTGCATCCCCGGGAGCAGTGGGGGAGCCGGCGCCAGCAGTTCACCAGCCCCTTCTACCAGCGGGAGCAGGCCCTGGGGGCCGAGTTCTTCGACGCCCGGGGCTGGGAGCGGCCCCAGTGGTACAGCCACAACGCCCCCCTGGTGGAGCGGTACGGGGTGCCCGACCGGCCGGCCGAGTGGGACCGCCGGTGGTGGTCGCCCATCCAGATGGCCGAGCACCTGGCCCTGCGGGAGCACGTGGGCATGGTGGACCTGTCGGCCTTCCAGATCTTCGACCTGTCGGGCCCCGGCGCGCTCGACCTGGTGCAGCGCCTGGCCGTCAACCAGTGTGACGTGCCGGTGGGCCGGGGTGTCTACACCCCGTTCCTCACCCCGGGCGGCGGCTTCCACTCCGACCTCACGATCCTGCGCCTGGCCGACGACACCTTCCGGGTGATCACCGGCGCCTTCGACGGGGCCCGGGACGCCGCCTGGATCCGGCGCCAGATGCCGGCCTCGGGGGTCTCGTTCGCCGATCGCAGTCGGGAGCTGTGCACGATCGGGGTGTGGGGTCCGAACGCGGCGGCCGTGGTCGGCTCGCTCACGGCGGCCGACCTGTCGCCGGGCGCCTTCCCCTACGGCACGGTACAGCAGCAGACGCTGTCCGGCGGTGCTGGGGCCGGGGTCGAGGCCACCCTGTACCGGATCTCCTACGTTGGCGACGCCGGGTGGGAGATCACCACCTCGTGGGCCGACGGCCCCGCCCTGTGGGACGCCCTGTGGGAGGCCGGCCAGCCCCATGGCATCGTGCCGGTGGGCATCGGTGTGTACGGCGTGTCGGGCCGGCTGGAGAAGGGCTACCGCCTGATGGGGGCGGAGCTGGAGAGCGAGTACAACCCGGTGGAGGCCGGCCTCGACCGGCCCCGGGTGAAGGCGGCCGACTTCATCGGCAAGGAGGCCTACGTGGCGGCCCGGGCCGAGGAGCCGGCGGCCCGCCTGTGCACCCTGGTGGTCGACGACAACCACGACGCGGCCGGCCAGCCCCGCTACATGACGGGAGGCAACGAGCCCATCCTCACCCTCAGCGGTGACCGGATCGTCGACCGCAAGGGCCGCGTGTCGCGGGTGACCACGGCAGGGCCGGCCCCCTCACTGGGCCAGTACCTGTTGATGGCCTACCTGCCGCCGGAGCACGCCGTGGAGGGCACCCGGCTCCAGGTGATGTACTTCAACGAGCTGTTCCCGGTGACCGTGGCCCGGGTGGGGTCGACCCCGCTGTTCGACCCCGACGACAGCCGGATGAAGGCCTGATCGCCGGTGCGGATCGCCGTCTGCGTCAAGCGGGTGCCGGCCCCCGGAGCCCGGATCAACGTCACCGCCGACGAGCGGGCGGTCGACGCCGCCCACCTCGGCTTCACCACCAGCCCCCACGAGGAGTGCGCCGTGGAGGAGGCGGTGCGCCTCGTGGAGGCCCACGGCGGCTCGGTGACCGTGCTCACCGTCGGCCCGCCCGAGGCCGAGGAGCAGCTCCGCTACGCCGCCTCGGTGGGGGCCACCGAGCTGGTGCTGGTGCCGGTGGCCGACGAGGGGACGGCCTGGGATCCCCAGCGCACGGCGGCCGTGCTGGGGGAGGCCCTGGGTGGGCTGGAGGCCGACGGCGGGGCCCCGTTCGACCTGATCCTGTTCGGCAACGAGTCGGCCGACTCCGGCGGGTTCCAGGTGGGCGTCCGGGTGGCCCGGGCCCTGGGCCGGCCCATCGTCAACGGCATCAAGGCCGTCGTGGTCGACCCGTCGGGCGGCTCGGTGACAGCCCAGCGGGGCGTCGACGCCGGCCTGGAGGCCTACGAGCTGCCGTTGCCGGCGGTGCTGGGGGTGAAGGAGGGCATCAACCTGCCCCGCTACCCCACGATGAAGGGGCGCCTGGCGTCGAAGAAGGTGGCGCTGGCCACCCTGGCCCTCGACGCCCCGGCCGGCGGGCAGCGCTCGATGCGCCTCCACCGCCCGGAGGAGGAAGCCAGTACCACCGTGATCCTGGGCCACGGCCCGGAGGCGGCGGCGGCCGTCGTCGACCTGCTGGTGGAGCTGGGCCTGCTGTCCGAGGTGGGGCAGTGACCGGCCCCGTGCTGGTGCTGCTGGAGCACGACCGGGGCGAGCTGGCCGACGCCGCACTGGAGGCCCTCACCGCCGCCCGGGGCCTGGGAGATCAGCTGGGGGCCGAGGTGACCGGGGTGGCTGGGGTGCTGGTCGGTTGCGAGGCCGACGAGGCGGCGTTCGAGACGGCGGCGGCCGAGGCCGGCCGCCACGGGGCGGCGGTGGTGCACCTGGCCCTCCACGGGCTCGTGACCGACTACGGGCCCGACGCCTGGGCCGAGGCCGTGCTGCAACTGGCGGGCGAGGTCGGCGCCGCCGTGGTGCTGGCCACCGGCACCGACCGGGGCAACGAGGTGCTGGCCCAGGTAGCGGCCCGGGCCGACGCCCCGTTCGTGGCCAACGCCCGCATGATCGACTGCGGCGGTTCGGTCGACGGCGAGTGGGCCGTCACCCGCACCCAGTGGGGTGGCTCGCTGCTGGAGGACGTGACGCTGGCCGGTGACGGCGCCGCGCCCCGCCTGCTCACCTTCGCCCATCATGCGGTTGCTCCTGAACCGGTGGAGGACGGGGGGTCGGCGCCTGACCTCGAGCGGTTCGAGCCCGAGCTCGACGGGTCGGTGACCGTGACCCTCGTCCGCTCCCGCTCCGGCTCCACCGGCGGCGGGGCCACCCTGGCCACCGCCCCGGTGGTGGTGAGCGGTGGCCGGGGCGTGGGGTCGGCCGAGGGGTTCGCCGTGTTGGAGGAGCTGGCCGGGCTGCTGGGCGGCGTGGTCGGGTGCTCCCGGGCGGTGACCAACAACGGGTGGCGGCCCCACACCGACCAGGTGGGCCAGACCGGCACCCGCATCGCCCCCGACCTGTACATCGCCAGCGGGATCTCCGGCGCCATCCAGCACTGGGTGGGGGCCATGGCCTCCAAGCGGATCCTGGCCATCAACACCGACCCCGAGGCCAACATGGTCACCCGGGCCGACTACGCCGTGATCGGCGACCTCCACCAGGTGGTCCCGGCCATCTCCGCCGAGATCCGCCGCCGGCGCCAGGGCTGAGCCCGGCTCAGGCCACCTTGTCCGCCGCCGTGGGCGGCGGCGGCGTGCGCAGGTGCAGGTAGGCGAACAAGGCGGCCGGGATGGCCGGCACGGCCGACACCGCCGTCAGCCACCAGCCCGAAAGGTCGGCGACGACGGCCACGCCCTCCACCACCAGAGCCAGGACGAACGCCGCGATCAGCGGCCGCGGTTGACGGCGCCGGGACAGCTCGTAGTCGCCCGGCCGCATCGCCATACCGCCGAGCATGATCGCCCACGGAAGCAGCAGGACCGGCCCCCAACTGGTGGAGATCACCCCGAAGGCCCTGGCCAGGATGCTGAGCGTCACGGCCACCCAGAACAGGCCGTGCCACGGAACGACACGGCGAGGGGTCGTCGATTCGATTGCTGTCAGCTGCTGGTTCATGATCCAACAGAGCGATGACGGGACGCTACGATTCTTACGATCGTGTGACGCGATCAGGGGACGATGACGGCTCGGCCTTTGATCGCTCCGGCCTGGAGGTCGTGGTAGGCCTGCACGGCATCGTCGAGGGAGTAGACGGTGGTCTCGGCCGTCACCAGGCCCCGGGCGGCCAGGTCGAACAGCTCCACCAGCTCGGGCCGGGTGCCCCAGTAGGTGGTCTGGATCGACACCTCGTAGGGCTGGGAGAAGAAGCTCAGGGGAACGCTGCCCCCGGCGATCCCCACGATGGTGGCGTCGCCCAGCGGGCGGGCCGCCGCCCGGGCCAGGTTGATCGTGTCCTCCGAGCCCACGAAGTCGAGCGTCACCTCGGCCCCCCGTCCGTCGGTGAGGTCCTTGATGGCCGCCACCGTCTCGGCGCCGCTCGGGTCGAGCACGTGGTCGGCCCCGTGGGCGGTGGCCAGCTCCCGGGCCTCGGGCCGGGGATCGACGGCGATCACCCGGGCCGCCGTGGTGGCCTTCACGATCTGCACGCCCATGTGGCCCAGGCCGCCCACCCCGATCACCACCACCGTGGCCTCCGGCGTCATCTTGGCCCACGAGCGCCGCACGGCGTGGTAGGGGGTGAGACCGGCGTCGGTGAGCGGGGCGGCGATCGTCGGCTCCAGGTTGGCCGGCAACGGCACCAGCAGCCGCTCCGCCGGAACGAGCAGGTACTCGGCCATGCCGCCGTCGAGCCCCAGGCCGCCACCCCCACCGGGCACGGGCGCCGCCGCCGGGTTCTCGCAGTAGGTCTCCACCCCGGCCAGGCAGCGGGAGCACCGCCCGCAACCCCAGGCCCCGTACACGGCCACGGCGTCACCCTCGGCCACGGTGGACACCCCGGCGCCCACCGAGTCGACCCAGCCGGCGTTCTCGTGGCCCAGCGTGAACGGCGGCCCCCACGGCAGCCCGCCGGCGAAGTCGTGCATCAGATGCAGATCGGAGTGGCAGGCGCCAGCCCCGCCGATGCGGACCACCACCTGGCCCGGCCCCGGCGTGGGCTTGGGCACCTCCACCAGCTCCGGCTCGCTCTTCCACTCCAGCAGTCGTAAGGCCTTCATGGGTCGACCTTAACCCAGCGTCAACGCAGCGTCGCCCGGCGGTAGCGCCGTACCGACAGGGGAGCGAAGACGGCGATGATCAGCACCACCCACACCAGCGTGTAGAGGATCGGGTGCTGGAGGGGCCAGGCGTCGGGCTCCGGTGTGCCCGGCGGGATGTTGCCGAACAGCTCCCGGGTGGCCTGGGTGACGGACGACACCGGGTTCCACTCGGCGAAGATCCGCAGCGGCCCCGGTAGCCCGTCGGACGGGACGAAGGTGTTGGCGATGAACGTGAGGGGGAAGATCACGATGAAGCTGGCGTTGTTGACCACCTCCACGCTCGGCACGAGCAGCCCCACCAGCGCCATCACCCAGGAGAAGGCGTAGGCGAACAGCAGCAGGAGGGCGAAGGCGGCCAACGCCCGGGGGATCCCGTTGTTGATCCGCCAGCCCACCAGGAGGCCGGTGATGCTCATGATGGTGAGCGAGATGGCGTTGTAGACCACGTCGCTCGCCGTGCGGCCGGCGATGACCGCCACCCGCGACATGGGCAGCGACCGGAACCGGTTGATGATCCCCTTCTGCATGTCCTCGGCCAGCCCGGCGCCGGTGAAGGTGGCCCCGAACACGATCGTCTGGGCGAAGATCCCGCCGATCAGGAACTCCCGGTAGGAGCTGCCGGGGATGTCGATGGCGCTGCCGAACACGTAGGCGAACAGCAGCACGAACATGATCGGCGAGATCAGCACGAACACCAGGGTCTCGGGCACCCGGCGGACCTTGATCAGGTTCCGCTTGGCGATCACGAGGCCGTCGCCAACCGATGCCAACAGCTCACTCATCGCTCGTCTCCCCGTTCTCGGTGCCGTGCCCGGTGAGGGCGAGGAAGGCGTCGTCGAGGGTGGGGCGTCGCAGCATCACGTCCCGCACCCCGATCCCGTCGCCGTCGAGGGCCCGCAGGGCCTGGGTCAGCACCGGGGCCCCTCCCGTGATCGGCACCACCAGCGTGGTGTCCCGGCCACCGTGGCTCTCGATGCGGCCGGTGGCGAACGGAGCCAGCACCGAGCGGGCCTTCTCCGCCTCGTCGGGATGGGCCACCGTCACCTCGATCCGCTCGCCGCCCACCATGCCCTTGATGTCGTCGGCCGTGCCCTGGGCGATGGCCTGCCCGTGGTCGATGACGAGGATCTCGTCGGCCAGCTGATCGGCCTCGTCGAGGTACTGGGTGGTGAGCAACAGGGTGGAGCCCTGGCCCACCAGCTCGGTGATGATCGCCCACAGGTCGTTGCGGCTCCGGGGGTCGAGGCCGGTGGTGGGCTCGTCGAGGAACAGCACGGGCGGGGCCGCCACCAGGGCGCCGGCCAGGTCGAGCCGGCGCCGCATGCCGCCGGAGTAGGTCTTGACCGGTCGGTCACCCGCCTCCGCCAGGTCGAACCGCTCCAGCAGCTCGCGGGCCCGCTCCCGGGCCGAGCGCCGCCCCATCCGGTAGAGGCGCCCGATCATGTCGAGGTTCTCGAAGCCGGTGAGGTGCTCGTCCACCGCCGCGTACTGGCCCGACAACCCGATCCGGCGCCGGACCTCGCCCGGCTGGCGGATCAGGTCGGCGCCGGCCACGGTGGCGGTGCCGGCGTCGGGCTCGACGAGCGTGGTGAGGATGGACACGGCGGTGGTCTTGCCCGCCCCGTTCGGGCCGAGCAGACCGAGCACGGTCCCCTCGGCCACGGCCAGGTCGAGCTTGTCGAGGGCGATGACCTCTCCGTAGCGTTTGGTCAGGCCGGCGGCTTCGATGACGTTCGGCATAGACCGGCCAGTACAGCCGATCCCGGCTTCCGGTGTCGGGTTATTGGCCCCAATGGCTCAGCCGAGCTGGGCCGCCAGCCGGTCGGCGGCGGCCCGCACCGTGCGGCCGATGGCGTCCTCGTCGGCCGCCTCCCCCGGGAAGCGGTAGGCCGGGCCGTGGACATGGAGCGCCGCCACGGCCGTGCCGTCGGCCCGGCATACCGGGGCGGCCACCGAACAGAGGCTGTCGTCGAACTCCCGGTGGAACCAGATCCACCCCTGCCGGCGCACGTCGTCGAGGCGGCGGCGGATGGCGGCGGGGGCGGTGACGCTGCGGTCGGTGGCCCGGGCCAGCGTGGCCCCCGGTGCCAGGTAGCGCTCCACCACCTCGGGTCGGGCACAGGCCAGCAGGGCCAGCCCCGACGGCACCAGGTGGGCGGCCACCCGCTCGCCGGTCCAGTCCCGCACGGTGACCGCCTCCTCGCTGTCGACGTGGTCGAGGTACACCACCTCGCCGCCGTCGAGCACGGCCAGACCGCTCGTCTCACCGGTCACCCGGGTCAGCTCGGCCAGATGGGGGCGGGCCAGAGCCGCCAGGTTGAGGCCGGGGGCCGCCGCCGGGGCCAGCTCGGCCAGCACCGGCCCCAGCCGGTAGTGGCCGCCGCTGCCGGCCTGGGCCACCGCCCCCTCCCGTTCCAGGGCGGCCAGCAGGCGGCTGACCGTGCTCTTGGGCAGGCCGGTGCGATCGGCCAGGTCGGTCACGCCGGCGGGCCCGGTGGCCAGCGCCCGGAGCACGGCGAAGGCCCGCTCGATCGACTGCACGCCTGACATGTCGAGCCGGGCCCGCGCCTCAGCGCTGGGCGATGATGGTGGGGGCCAGCTGGTCGACCAGGGTGTCGATGGCCACCCGCTCGGTGGTGCCGGTGGCCCGGGCGGTGAGCTCCACCTCGCCGGCGGCCAGCGCCCGGGGGCCGAGCGTGACCCGGTAGGGGATACCGATCAGCTCGGCGTCGGCGAACTTCACCCCGGCCCTGGTGTCGCGGTCGTCGAAGAGCACGTCGACGCCCCGGGCCCGCAGGCCGTCGTACAGGCCCTCGGCCGCCGCCATCGTGGTCTCGTCGACCGACACCGCGGTGAGCACCACCTCGTAAGGGGCGATCGACACCGGCCAGACCAGGCCCTTGTCGTCGTGATGGGTCTCGGCCACGGTGGCCATGTTGCGCCCGATGCCGATGCCGTAGCTGCCCATCACCACCGGCCGCTGGCGGCCTTCGGCGTCGGTCACCATCACGCCCAGCTTCTCGGCGTACACCGTGCCCAGCTTGAAGATGTGCCCCGTCTCCACGCAGCGCAGCAGCTCCAGCTCGTGCCCACACTTGGGGCAGGCCTCGCCGGCGGTGACCTGGCGCAGGTCGGCCCACTGGGTGACGGTGATGTCGCGCTCGATGTCGACACCCCGGTAGTGGAAGTCGTCGGTGTTGGCGCCGGTGGTCATGTTGGTGCGACTCCGCAGGGCCTCGTCGGCCACGATCCGGACACCGCTCACACCCACCGCACCGAGCGAGCCGGGGTTGGCCCCCAACGCCGCCAAGGTCTCGGCCGCCTCGGCCGGGCGCAGCTTCACGGCGCCGGTGGCGTCGATCAGCTTCTGCTCGTTGAGCTGGTGGTCGCCCCGGAGCAGGGCCAGGGTCACCTCGGAGTCGACGACCATGACCAGTGTCTTGATCTGGCGGTTGGCCGCCGCCCCGCCCTCGAAGGTCTCCAGGTCGGCGATGGTGCGCACGCCGGGGGTGGGGAACCGCTCGGGCTGGGCCGGCGGTGCGTCGTCGGACACCGGGGGAAGGGTGGACGTGGCCCGCTCGATGTTGCCGGCGTAGTCGCAGTTGGGGCAGTGGACCACGTCATCCTCGCCCGAAGCGCAGGGCACCATGAACTCGGTGGAGGCGTTGCCTCCCATGGCCCCGCTCGATGCCTCCACCGGGAAAGCGGGCAGGCCGAGCCGGGAGAAGATCCGGGTGTAGGCGGCGTGGTGGGCCTCGAAGGCGGCATCGAGGCCGGCCCAGTCGACGTCGAAGGAGTAGGAATCCTTCATGGCGAACTCCCGCACCCGGAGCAGACCGGCCTTGGGCCGGGCCTCGTCGCGGAACTTCGTCTGGACCTGGTACCAGAGCTGGGGCAGCTCGCGGTAGGAGCTGAGCTCGGTGGCCACGAAGGCGAAGATCTCCTCGTGGGTGATGCCAAGGGCCAGATCGTTGTCGCGCCGGTCTTTCAGGCGGAACATGATCTCGCCCATCGTGTCCCACCGGCCCGACTGCTTCCAGATGCTGGCCGGGTGCATGGTGGGCAGGGAGAACTCCTGGCCGCCGATGGCGTCCATCTCCTGGCGCACGATGGCGGCCACCTTCTGGTGCACCTTCCACCCCAGCGGCAGCATCGAGTAGTGCCCGGCGTGGAGCTGGCGGATGAAACCGCCCCGCACCAGCAGGGCGTGGCTCGGCGCCTCGGCATCGGCCGGTGCGTCTCGAAGGGTGGGGATGAAGAGCTTCGACCATCGCATTGCGGCCCAAAATAGCTGGGCGGGAGGGCGATCAGTCGGGGTTTGCCCCCCAGCGGTACCATCCGCCCTATGACGGTGATCGACACACCCGAACAGAAGCGACGGCGTAACCGGGCCTCGGCCCGGCCCCGGCTCACCCATCCCCTGGTGCGGGAGGGGGGTGAGCTGCGGCGGGCCACGTGGGACGAGGCCGTCGAGCGGGCCGCCACCGGCCTCCAGCGGGTGGTGGCCGATCACGGCCCGGAGGCGTTCGGGCTGTTCAGCTGCTCCAAGGCCACGAACGAGGTGAATTACGCCGCCCAGCGCTTCGCCCGGTCCGTCATCGGCTCCAACAACATCGACTCCTGCAACCGTACTTGACACGCTCCCTCCGTCGTCGGTCTGGCGACTGTGTTCGGAGCGGGCGGCGGCACGTGCTCCTATCAGGAGATCCACGAGGCCGACGTCATCCTGCTGTGGGGTTCCAACGCCCGTGAGGCGCACCCCATCTTCTTCCACCATCTGATGAAGGGCCTCGACAACGGGGCCCGGATGTACGCCGTCGATCCCCGGCGTACCTCGTCGTCCCGGTTCGCCGACGCCTGGCTCGGGCTCGACGTGGGCACCGACATCGCCCTGGCCAACGCTGTGAGCCGCCATATCATCGCCAACGGCTGGCACAGCTCGGCCTTCATCGAGCACTCGACCGCCGGCTTCGCCCAGTACGCGGCGGCCGTCGAGCCCTACACGCTGGACGAGGCCGAGCGCATCACCGGTGTGCCGGCGGCCGCCATCGCCGAGATGGCCGAGGCCTACGCCAAGGCCGGCAAGGCCCAGATCCTGTGGACGCTGGGCATCACCGAGCACCACAACGGCGTCAACAACGTGCTGGCGCTGTGCAACCTGGCGTTGCTGACGGGCCACGTGGGGCGGTGGGGCTCGGGCCTGGTGCCGCTGCGGGGCCAGAACAACGTGCAGGGCGGGGGCGACATGGGCGCCCTGCCCAACAAGCTGCCCGGCTTCGCCGACGTGGTCGATCCCGAGGCCCGGGCCCGGTTCGAGGCCGTCTACGGCCGGCCCGTGCCGGCCGAACCCGGCCTTCACCTCACGCTCATGTTCGAGGCCATGGCCCGGGGCGAGTTGCGGGCCGTGTACTGCATCGGGGAGAACCCGGCCGACTCCGAGGCCGACGTGGCCCACACCCGCAAGGTGCTGGGCGACCTCGACCTCCTGATCGTGCAGGACATCTTCCTCACCCGTACCGCCGAGCTGGCCGACGTGGTGTTCCCCGCCTCGGTGGCCTGGGCCGAGTCCGAGGGCACGGTCACCTCCAGCGAGCGGCGGGTGCAGCGGGTGCGGGCCGCCGTGCCGCCCCCGGGCGAGGCCCGCCACGACATCGACATCCTGGCCGACGTGGCCAACGCCATGGGGGCCGACTGGGGTCGGCCCACGGCGCACGACCTGTGGGAGGAGATCCGCCACCTGTCGCCCCTCCACCGGGGCATGACGTGGGACCGGCTCGACGCCGAAGGCGGCCTGCAGTGGCCGTGCCCCAGCGAGGACCACCCGGGTAGCCCCTTCCTCCACGGCTGGCTGTGGGAGCCCGATCTCGGGGGCCGGGGCCCGGCCCCGTTCAGCGTGGTCCACCACGCCGGGCCCACCGAGGAGCTGACGGCCGAGTTCCCCCTCCGGCTCACCACCGGCCGGGCGCTGGACTCCTACAACACCGGGGTCCAGTCCGACGGTTTCGCCTCGCCCATCCGCTACGGCGACGCCCTCGACGTCAACCCGGCCGACGCCGCCCGCCTCGGGATCGCTGACGGCGAGCGGGTGCTTGTGTCGTCGCCCCGGGGGTCGGTGGAGATGGCGGTGCGGATCCAGCCCGACCTGCCGGCCGGGCTTACGTTCACCACCTTCCATTTTCCCGACCTGGTCGACCTCAACCTCATCACCAACGACACCTGGGACCCCCTCTCCGGCACCGCCGAGTTCAAAGCGGCGGCGATCCGCATCGACAAGATCGCCGCCCCGGCCTGATTGACTGAGCACCCGTGACCGACATCCACCTCGGCCCGGAGCGGGCCACCGAGGCCGAAGCGGCGGCCATCGACGCCGTGATCGGCGCCTCGCTGGGCCCCGCCGTGCTGACCCCGTCCGAACGGCTGGTGGTGGGGGGCACCACCCGGCGCAACGAGCGGCGGCACCTGCTCCTGCCCGCCCTCCACGCGCTGCAGCACACCTCGGGTTGGATCAGCCCCGGTGGCCTCAACCACATCTGCGACGCCCTCCAGGTGCCGCCGGCCGAGGGCTACGGCGTGGCCACGTTCTACGACCTGTTCCGGGCGGACGATCCCGGCCACACCAGCGATGTGCTCCACGTCTGCGTGGACCCGGCGTGTCGGATCGCCGGAGCGGCCGACGTGATCGCCGCCGCCCGGGCCGAGGGACGTCCGGTGCAGGAGAGCCCGTGCCTGGGCCAGTGCGAGCGCCCCGTGGCCTGCTTCGTCCAGGGCCGGGGCCGGCCCGATCACACCCCGGCCGACGGCGACCCGCCGCTGGTGCCCCAGGCCGGCGACCCCACCCTGCGGCTGCTGCGCCGGGTGGGGGTGGTCGACCCCACCAGCCTGCAGGCCTACATCGGCTCCGGCGGCTACCGGGCCCTCACCCGGGCGTTCAGCCTCGGAGCGGAGGGAGTGATCGCCGAGCTGGAGGCGTCGAAGCTGATGGGCCGGGGCGGCGCCGCCTTCCCCACCGGTACCAAGTGGCGGGCAGTGGCCAACGCCCCCGGGCGCCCCAAGCACATCGTGGTCAACGCGGATGAGTCGGAGCCGGGCACGTTCAAGGACCGGATCCTGCTGGAGAACGACCCCTTCGCCCTGATCGAGGCGGTCACGATCGCCGGGTTCGCCACCGGGGCGGCCAAGGGCTGGATCTACCTCCGGGGGGAGTACCCGCTGGTGGCCGAGCGGCTCATGGGCGCCCTGGCCCAGGCCCGGGAGGCGGGGTTCCTGGGGCAGCGGATCGCCCGGTCGAGCTTCAGCTTCGACATCGAGTTGCGGCGGGGGGCCGGGGCCTACATCTGCGGCGAAGAGACGGCGCTGTTCAACTCGCTGGAGGGCTTCCGGGGGGAGCCCCGCCAGAAGCCGCCGTTCCCCGTCACCAACGGGCTGTTCGACCGGCCCACCGTGATCAACAACCCCGAGACGCTGGCCAACGTGCCTGGCATCCTGCTCGACGGGGGCGCCACCTACGCTGCCATCGGCACCGAGGGCTCCACCGGCACCAAGCTGTTCTGCCTGTCGGGCCGGGTGGCCCGCCCCGGCCTGTACGAGGTGCCGTTCGGAGCCACCCTGGGCGACCTGATCGAGCTGGCCGGCGGGGTCACCGGCTCGGGCCGGCTGCAGGCCGTGCTGCTCGGCGGGGCCGCCGGCAGCTTCGTCGGGCCTGAGGCGCTCGGCGTACCCCTCACCTTCGAAGGGGCCCGGGCCGCCGGCGTGTCGCTGGGATCGGGCGTGGTGATGGTGTTCGACGACTCGGTGGACATGGCCGACGTGGTGCACCGCATCGCCAGCTTCTTCCGCCACGAGAGCTGCGGCCAGTGTGTGCCGTGCCGGGTCGGCACGACCCGCCAGCACGAGCTGCTGACGGCGCCCGGCGGCCCCTCCTCCGGCTTGTTGGAGGAGATCGACCGGGCCATGAAGGACGCCTCGATCTGCGGCCTGGGCCACACGGCGGCCACCGCCGTCCGCTCGGCCCTGGCTCTGGGTCTGATCGGAGGACAGCCATGAGCGAAAGCCCAGCGCCGGCGGAGACCGCGGTGACGATCACGGTCGACGGGCAGGCGGTCCAGGTGCCGGCGGGGGCCACGGTGCTCGATGCCTGCACCGCGGCCGGGGTCGACACCCCGACCATCTGCTACGCCCCCAACCTCACCCCCGTGAACGTGTGCCGGGTGTGCGTGGTGGAGCTGGACGGGTCGCGCACCCTGGTGCCGTCGTGCTCCCGGGGGGCCGAGGAGGGGATGGTGGTGCAGACCGACTCCGAGCGGGTGCGCCACAGTCGCAAGATGGTGCTCGAATTCCTCGGCTCGGCCGTGGAGCTCGATCAGGCACCTCAGCTCGACCCGTGGATGGCCCGGTACGGGGCCGACCCGGCCCGCTACGGGCCGGCTCCGGCCACGATGGACGAGCCGTTGCGGATTCAGGACGACCTCTACATCCGGGACTACGACCGCTGCGTGCTGTGCTACCGCTGCGTGGAGGCCTGCGGTGACGATGCCCAGCACACTTTCGCCATCGCCGTGGCCGGGCGGGGGTTCGGGGCCCGGATCCGCACCGAGTTCGACACCGCCCTGCCCGAATCGGCCTGCGTCTACTGCGGTAACTGCGTGGCCGTGTGCCCCACCAATGCGCTGCAGTTCAAGACCGAGTTCGACCTGCGCCAGGCGGCCAACTGGCGCCCCGAGGAGCAGACGGTCACCCGCACCGTGTGCTCCTACTGCGGGGTGGGCTGCAACCTGGAGCTCCACGTGCAGGACGAGCGGATCGTGAAGGTGACCTCGCCCGCCGACCACGAGGTCACCAACGGCCACCTGTGCATCAAGGGCCGCTTCGGCTGGGCCTATGTGCACGGCGGTGCCGATAGCGACCAGACCTGAACGGCCAGGGTCGGGCCGGGGCCGGGCGTCTATTCAGTTGTCAAGGAACGCAGATGAGGTAGGCGGTAGGGCGGTCAGGCCGCCGCCGCCCGCCCCTGGGCACTGTCCGCTACAGGCGGACAGCTCACTGGACCGTGCCCGCTGTCCGCTGCAGGCGGACAAACCCGGGCGTCGGCCGCACGGTGCGGCATCGCCGTGCGCCAACGGGCGCCGTCCGGCTGGTGCAGGTGCAGCGCCCGGTCGGGCTCCAGCACCAGCTGCCAACCGCCCTCGTGGGCCAGGTGGTGGTGCCGGCTACACAACGGCACCAGGTTGGCGAGGTCGGTAGGCCCGTTCTGTGGCGGTGTCCAGTGGATCACATGGTGGGCCTGGCACCAGCTGAGCGGACGATCGCACCCGTACCAGGCGCACCCCGTGTACATGGTGCGCAGGGCGGCCCACTGGGCATCGGTGGCGGTCCGGAACCGCCGGCCCACATCGATCGGCACCCCCCGCTCGTCGAGCACGACCTTGCGGATCACGGCGTCACAGGCGCAGCGCTCGGCCGTAGCCAGCGGTACCGGCAGGCCGCCGTCGGTCTCACACACGGTGGCGTCGTGGGGAACGCCCTGGAGCAGCGTGGCGGCGTCGACCACGAGGGTGATCGACGGCCGCCCCACCGGGGCCGCTGAGCTGGGCGCCGTGAGCCGGCTCACCAGGGCCTGGGCTGCGAGGCGGCCGTCCAGCGGGACCGGTGCCGTCCCGCCTTCGACCACCTCCGGTGACTGGTCGGATCGGCGACACAGCCGGGCCATCTCCGCCTCCACCGCCGAGCGGATCAACTCGAAGTCCTCGGGTCCGAAGGTCCCGGCCAGCCGTCCGACGCCGCCACGGCCCTGCCACAATCGCAACTCCGACTCGAGTGGGTCGTTGGCCGTGCCGACCTGCTCCCGCACCCGTTGGACCACGCGGCCGAGATGCCGGCTGAAGGAGTCGACCGACAGGCGCTCGGCCGCTTCCAGCAACGACTTCTCTCGGCTGGTGAGCACTTCCCGCTCGGGCTCTCCCGCCTGATGCAGAGCGCGGGCCACCGCGTCGAGGTGCCCGGCGCCCACAGCCCCGTCGGCCAGCGCCGATGCGAAGGACGGCATGGCGGTTGCCGCCCCGGCGCGAGCCGCCTCGGCCCTCGCCAGGGAAGCGGACACCGCACCTCGGCCGCCGAGAATCCCTTCCGGCCCGGGGCCTCGTCCCTCTGCCGCCAGGTCGGCCGCCCGACGGGCCGCACGCAGCAGGAGCGCATCGATTGACCGCTCGGTGACCCGGGCCGCGGCTACCAGATCGTCGAGCTCCGCCGGATCGAGACGAGATACGTCCACCGTGCCGATGTCGTCGGCCGCGGTCTCGAGTAGGGAGACCACGCATCTGGTCGAACGTCGAAAAACTTCGTGCATCGTCTCCGAAACCTCCCGCCACGGCCGTAGCGGCCGGTGACTGTCACAACCCGTGTGTAGAACCGAGGGGAAGAGGTGCCAGCGAGATCATGGGAACCGCTGGCCGGAAGCCGAGGCTTCGAGTCCACCTGCGAGAGGTGGAGAACCGCAGAATAGCGAACGTGAGTTCGACTTACAACCTGTAAACCAAAGAAATCTGGAGAAATCAGCGGAGGTTAGGGGGTCCATCCCGGCAGGCGGCTGGCCTGCTCTACCCAGGAGGTGACCTGGGCTTCGTCGATCCCGCTGTCCTCGAACACGTGGTAGTAGCGGACGTTGGCGTCCTTGCCGGCCATCGGGGGTTCGGGGTCGAGCGAGGCGCCGGCGAAGAACGCCACCTTCACGTACTTGGCGAAGCAGTGGTAGTTGAGGAACCAGCCCTGCCCGTCCACGCCGTAGAAGGGGGAGTTCCACTTCACGGCCTTGGTCACGCCCGGCACCGCCGCCTCGATCACGGCGTCGAGTCGTTCGCCCACGGCCCGCTTCCAGCCGGGCATGGCGCCGATGTAGGCCTGCACCGGCCCGTCACCAGCACCCTTGGCGATCTGCGGGTTACCCCCGCTGAGCAGCTTCGGCTCAGCCGTTGGCTTCTTCTTCTCGGCCATAGGGTCAGGCTAGGTTCACCGGCGTGACCCTCGACGCCCTCGACCCGGCGCCGCTCGACGGCGGCGACGCCCAAGCCGATCGCCAGGCGATGCGGGCGGCCTGGGTGGCGTTGGCCGTGGTGTCGGCTGGCACCTTCGGGATCATCCTCGACACGATGGCGGCCAACGTCGCCTTCCCTTTCATCGAGCGGGAGTTCGCCGACACCCCCCGCTCCACGCTGGCCTGGGTGTCGTCGGGCAACGCCATCGCCTCGGCCGCCCTGCTGCTGGTGGCCGGCCGGCTGGCCGACCGCTACGGGCGACGCCGGGTGTTCCTGTCGGGCGCCGCCCTGTTCGGGCTGGTATCGGCCGTCGCCGCCGCCGCCCCCAACCCGGCCGTGCTGATCGGCGCCCGCGTGGTCCAGGGGGGCGGGGCGGCCATGATCACGTCCACCGCCATCGCCCTGATCCTGCCCGAGTTCCCGGCCAACCGGCGGGGCCTGGCCATCGGGGTGTGGGGCACCATATCGAGTGCCGGGGCGGCCGCCGGGCCGACGCTGGGGGCCGTGGCGATCGAATCGATCGGTTGGCGCCCGGCCTTCCTGCTCAACGTCCCCCTGGCCGCCGCCACCCTGGTGCTGGGCCGCCGCCACCTCAGCGAGCACCGCGATCCGAACGCCACCGGCCGCATCGACCTGGTGGGCACGGTGGCCGGCACCGCCGCCATCGCCCTCGTCACCTTCTCCATCCTCCAGGGCCCCCGCTGGGGATGGACCAGCCGGGGTGTGATGGTGAGCGCAGCGGTTGCCGTGGCGCTGATCGGTCTGTTCCTGGAGCGGTGCCTGCGGGCGGCCTCGCCCCTGGTGGACCTGGGTCTGTTCCGCCACCGGCCCTTCGCCGTGGCCAACCTGTCCCAGGCCGGCACCCAGATGGCGATCATGGCCTGGTTCCTCACCACGCCGCTGTTCCTGGTGAACGTCTGGGGCTACTCGGCTCTGGTGGGGGGCTCGGCGGTGGCGGTGGGGATGGTGGCCAGCTTCGTGTCGATCCCGGTGGGCCGGTGGTCGGACTCCCACGGCTACCGCACCGTGCTGGTGACCGGTGGCCTCTTGTCGGCGGCCGGCATGGGGATCTGGGTGGCCGGGGTGGGCGCCGACCGCAACCTGTGGACCTGGTACGCCGCCGGCCTCCTGGCGTTCGGGGTGGGAGCGGGGATGGTCGGGATCGTGGTCACCAACGCCGCCCTGGCCGGCCTGCCCGAGGCGTCGCTGGCCGGGGCCAACGCCGTCTTCCAGACGATCCGCCGCCTGGTGGGGGCGATCGGGGTGGCCATCGCCGTGGCCCTGCTGGGCGACCGGTCCACCGAGTCGGTGGCCTCGTTCCGCTCCGTGTGGCTGCTCATCGGCGGTGGCTACCTGTTCTCCGCCCTGGCCATCCTCGCCTACCCGGAGCGGGAGCGGGACTGCTAGGTTCCGCCCTTTCCGCCCTTCCACGACTTCACAACAGGGGGATACCAATGGTGGACATCTCAGAGATCGAGTACGAGTGCGACGGCCAGCGGCTGGTGGGCCAGCTCGCCGTGCCCGACGGCAGCGGGAAGGCGCCCGGTGTCCTGGTGGCCCATGAGGGCCCCGGCATCGATGCCAACGCCAAGGCCCGGGCCCGCCGGCTCACCGAGGAGCAGGGCTACGTCACCTTCGCCCTCGACTACATCGGCGACGGCAAGCGCCTCGACGGCATGCCGGCGGTGATGGAGCGGTTGGGCCCCCTCATGGGTGACCCGCTCAAGACCCGCGCCCTGGGTCAGGCCGGGCTCGACGTGCTCACCGGCTGCGACCGCACCGACACCGCCAAGCTGGCCGCCATCGGCCACTGCTTCGGCGGCACCATGGCCCTCGAGCTGGCGCGGGGCGGCTCGCCCCTGGCCGCCGTGGTGGGCTTCCACTCCGGCCTGGCCACCGTCCGGCCCGACGACGCCTCGGCCATCACCGGCAAGGTGCTGGTGTGCATCGGGGCCGAAGACCCGCTGATCCCGCCCCAGCAGCGGGTCGACTTCGAGACCGAGATGCGGGCCGGCGGGGTCGACTGGCGCATGAACCTCTACGGCGGCGCCGCCCACAGCTTCACCAACCCCGATGCCGGCGCCCTCGGCGTCCCCGGCATCGAGTACCACGAGCTGACGAACCAGCGCTCGTGGGAGGCCATGCTCGACCTGTTCCGCGAGGTCGGCTTCTAGTCGGCAGCCCGGAACCGCCGCGACCCCGCCCTCGGTCGAGGGCGGCAGCGACGTCGAGGTCCCCACCGGCCGGGCCGGGCCGGTGGGGACGACGTGCGACGCCCCCGGGTGACGGCAGGTGCTGCCGCCGCCCCGGGGGCGTCGAAGGGTCGGCCGGAATCCACCACTATCGATCTGCGCAGGAGTACTGTGCTCGCTCGATAGCTTGCCAACTGCCCGTCGGCCGCAAAGCCGGCGGGCAGTTTCCGTTGACCCGGAGGGAGCCGGTGTGCCGCCGCTCCGGATGCATGTGGGGGTCTCACTCACTTTCCGACGTTTAGCCGCCGGCCGCCGCTCATGAGGTCCCCCGAGGGGGTTGTGGTTCCTGCCGGGCACCCGACCCACGGGGGAATCCCTCTGTCGGATCTTGTGGCGGTCTGAACCGGTTGCCCGACTCGTTCCGCCCCTGTTCCTTCAGCTGGTCATCCGCCGCTGCCGGGTGCCTGTGGTAGATCCTTCAACAAGTGTTTTCCCAGGTCAAGGACTTTGTGGCAATCCCCACGGTTGTCCCCAGCATTTCTCCGTAGTCCCCAGATGTTCACTCCCCGTCCACCGGTTGTCCCCGTCCAATCCACAGGCTGAGGAAGCGGGGCACTAGGGTCTGCGCTCGATGATCCCGCACCCGGTCAAGCTGCTGGCCTCCGATCTCGACGGCACCCTGCTCGGGCCCGACACGAGGGTGGCCGGCCGCACCGCAGCGGCGCTGGAGGCGGCGGCCGCCGCCGGCATCGAGGTGGTGGTGGCCACCGGCCGCAGCCACTGGACGGCGCTGCCCATCCTGGAAAGCCTCCGCTGCGTGCGCTGGGTGATCTGCTCCAACGGGGCCACGCTGTACGACCGCCAGCGGGACGAGATCGCCGCCCGCCGGCTCCTGTCGCCCGAGCTGGTGGACCTGGTGGTGGGTCGCCTCCGGGCCGCCTTCCCCACCGTGGGCCTGGCCTGGGAGTGCGCCTCGGGACTGGTGCAGGACGACCGGTGGATGGTCAACCGGGTGGCCACCAACCCGGCCGTGGTGGCCAGCAGCCGGGAACCGGTCACCTCCGAGCTGGACCTGTTGGCGGGCGAGATCGTGAAGCTGCTGGTGGCCCACGACCGGCTCGTCACCTACGAATGGCTGGCGGCGGTGGAGCCCCACATGCCCGACGGGGTGAGCGTGTCGACCTCGGGGGCCCAGTTCGTGGAGGTGACGGCGCTCGACGCCACCAAGGCCGAGGCCCTACGGCGGTTGTGTGAGCAGCTCGGGGTGGACCGGGCCCACACCATCGCCTTCGGTGACCACGCCAACGACCTGGCCATGCTGCGCTGGGCCGGCACGGGCTTCGCCATGGCCAACGCCGCCGAGCACGTCCTGGCCGAGGCCGACGCCGTCGCCCCCCATCACGCCGAGCACGGCGTGGCCCAGGTGATCGAGGCGATGCTCGGCGCGAGCGCCGCCGGCGGGCTGGGACCGGCCGGGGACGGGGGAGTGCCCGGAGCGTAGAGGAGGGCACGTCGGGGGCGCAGCCCCCGGAGCGGTCAGCAGCTTGACTCCCCGGGCATCAGCGTCACCGGCCCGCCACCGGTCTAGGTTTTCTGGAATGGCGGAACCCTCGCCCGATTCGATCGTGGGGCGGGTCATCGGGATCGATGATGCCACCCCGTTGGAGTTCTGGGTCGCGGTGGCACCCGGCTGCACCCTGCAGCTCGATGACGTGGTGGCGGTGGACCGCATGCTCCCCGACGGGGTGCGTCTCACCATCTACGGCGTGGTCACCCAACTCCGCGCCCGCCACGAGGGGGCCCGGTTCCAGAGCGACGTCTTCCTCATCGCCGACGGGGTGCTGCCGGCCGAGGTGAGCGAGGCCGCCCTGATCCAACCCACCCGGTTCGAGCCCGAGGTGCTGGTGCCGCCCCTGCCGGGCGACGCCGTGCGCCTGGCGGTGGCCGACGAGCGGGACCGGGCGCTGTCGTTCGACGACGTGGAGCGCAAGCTGCCGGCCGGCTTGTCCCGGGGCGGCGAACCGGTATTCCTCGACCTCGACTTCGTCGATGGCACCAAGGGCGCCCACGTGAACATCTCGGGCATCTCCGGCGTGGCCACCAAGACCAGCTACGCCACGTTCCTCGTCTACTCCCTGTTCTCCTCGGGCGTGCTGGGAGCCGAGGCGGCCAACACCAAGGCCCTGATCTTCAACGTCAAGGGCGAGGATCTCCTGTTCCTCGACTACCCGAACGCCGCCCTCGACCCCGAGGGGGCCGAGCGGTACCGGGCCATGGGGCTCACCCCCCGCCCCTTCCGTGACGTCGGCATCCTGGCCCCGCCCCGCAAGAACGATCCCAACGCCACCCCGGCCACCGGCTCCCGCCATCAGGGAGTGCAGCCGTTCCTGTGGACGGTGGCCGACTTCTGCCGCCAGGGGCTCCTGCCGTTCCTGTTCGCCGATGCCGAGGACGAGCGCCAGCAGTACACGATCGTGGTTCAGGCCGTGGCCGCCCAGCTGGCCCAGCTGCCCGACATCGGGGGCGGGGCGGTGAGCATCGACGGCCGGGCGATCCGCACCTTCGGCCAACTGGTCGACGCCATCGAGGACAAGCTGATCCCGCTCGACAGCGACACCGGCGCCGACCAGCAGTGGACCGGCCGGGCCGTGGGCACCGGCACGGTCAACGCCTTCGTGCGCCGGCTGGCCTCGTCCCGCCGCCACGTGGAGCACCTGATCCGGGCCGACATCGCCGACGCCCACAAATGGTCGCTCGACCTCGACTCCCACCAGGTCACGGTGATCGACATCCACAACCTGCACGACCGGGCCAAGCGGTTCGTGGTGGGGGTGGTGTTGCGCCAGGCCTTCGACGCCAAGGAGGCCAGCGGGGTGGCCAAGCCCCTCCAGGTGGTGGTGCTCGACGAGCTGAACAAGTACGCCCCGCGGGACTCGTCGAGCCCGATCAAGGAGATCCTGCTCGACGTGGCCGAACGGGGCCGGTCACTGGGGATCATCCTGGTGGGGGCGCAGCAGACGGCGAGCGAGGTGGAGCGCCGGGTGGTGTCGAACTGCGCCATCCGGGTGGTGGGTCGCCTCGACCCGGCCGAGGCCCGGCGCGACGAGTACGGCTTCCTGCCGGTGGTCCAGCGCCAGCGGGCCACGATCCTCAAGCCCGGGTCGATGTACGTGGCCCAGCCCCGCCTCCCGGTGCCCCTGCTGGTGGAGTTCCCGTTCCCGGCCTGGGCCACCCGCAGCGCCGAGGCGGCGGTGGTGTCGCTGACGGATGACGACCGGGGCGGGGGCCCGGCCGGCCCCGCCTCCACGCCGGTCGACCCCTTCGCCGGGCTCGTGTCGTGACGGGAGGCGGCGGGTGAAGCTGCTGCACACGTCGGACTGGCACGTGGGCCGGGCCATCCGGGGTCACAGCCGGGCCGGCGAGCATCGGGCCGTTCTGGCCGAGATCGCCCAGCTGGCCGCCACCCACCAGGTCGACCTCACGGTGGTGGTGGGCGACCTGTTCGACACGTCGGCCCCCACGGCGGAGAGCGAGCGCATCACGTGGGACGCCCTGCTGGCCCTGGCCGAGGTGGCCCCGGTGGTGGTGCTGGCCGGCAACCACGACGGCCCCCGCCGGCTCGACGCCGTGGCCCGCCTCCTGGCCCTGGGCCGGATCACCGTGGTGAGCGAGCCCCGGGGCCCGGCCGACGGCGGCGTGCGGCACCTGACGACCGCCGCCGGCACTCCCGTGCGGCTGGCCACCGTGCCCTTCGTCAGCCAACGGGCGATCGTGCGGTCCGAGGCCCTGATGAGCGAGCCGGCGTTCCGCAACGCCCAGACCTACGCCGACCGCCTGGCCCAGGTGCTGGCCGCTCTGGCCACCGGCTTCAGCGGCGACGCCGTCAACCTGGTGGCGGCCCATCTGTTCGTCACCGGCGGGGCCGCCGGGGGCGGGGAGCGGGGTGCCCACCTGGTGGAGGAGTACGCCGTACCGACCACCGCCTTCCCGGTGGAGGCGGCCTACGTGGCCCTCGGCCACCTGCACCGGCCCCAGGCCCTGGCCGGGCCCTGCCCCATCCACTACTGCGGCTCGCCCCTCCAGCTCGACTTCGGCGAGGAGACCGGGGGCAAGCAGGTGAACCTGGTGGAGGCCGAGCCCGGCATCCGGGCCAAGGTGTCGGCCCTCCCCCTGCACGCCGGACGGCCGCTGCGCACCGTCATCGGCACCGTGGCCGATCTCGAGGCCCTGGCCGCCGAGGGCGGCCTGAGGGGCGGCCCCGGCGGTGACAGCACAGGCGGTGACAGCGGTGACGACGCCGGGCCCTGGCTGCGGGTGGAGGTGACCGAGCCGGCCCGGGCCGGCCTGGCCGACGAGGTGCGGGCCGTGCTGGGGGAGCGGGTGGTGGAGGTGCGGGTGGCCCGCCCGGCCGACGGCGCCGGCAACCGCCAGAGCGCCCGGCGCGACGGCCGGACCCCGAGCCAGCTCTTCGGCTCCTATCTCCAGGAGCGGGGCGTGGTGGACACCGACCTGGAACGGGCCTTCGCCGCCCTGTACGACGAGGTCCACGAACCCGAGGAGCTGGAGCCCGACTCCGACCCGGTTGGCCCGCCGGCGGCGCCCGGGTCCGACGGCCAGCTGAGCCTCCTGTCATGAGGCCGGTCCGCCTGGAGATGGAAGGCTTCGGCACCTTCCGGGAGCGGACCGAGGTCGACTTCACCGCCCTCGATCTGGTGGCCTTCGTGGGCCCCACCGGGTCGGGCAAGTCCACCGTGATCGACGCCCTCACCTTCGCCCTCTACGGCTCGGTTCCCCGCTACGACAACCCGGCCCTCGTCGCTCCGGCCATCCACCAGCTCGGCGTGGAGGCCCGGGTGCGGCTCACCTTCGAGCTGGCCGGCCGCACCTACCTGGCCACCCGGGTGGTGCGCCGGGGGAAGGCCGAGGGGCGGGCCACCACCCGGGAGGCCCGCCTGGAGCGGGTGGAGGCCGACGGCCAGACCAAGGTGCTGGCCGGCAACGTGAAGGAGCTCGACGAGCAGGTGCGGGACCTGATCGGGCTCGACTTCGCCCAGTTCACCCGCACCATCGTGCTGCCCCAGGGCGACTTCGCCCGCTTCATCAAGGGCAGCGCGGCCGAGCGCCAGGAGCTGCTGAGCCAGCTCCTCGACCTCGAGGTGTTCGCCCGCATGGGGGCGCTGGCCCGCGACCGGGCCAAGGAGGCGGGCCAGCGGGTCGACGCACTCGACGAGCGCCTGGCCCGCCTGACCCACGCCACGCCCGGGGCGGCCGCCGAGCTGGAGGCCCAGGGCGCCGCCCTCGACAGCCTGGCCGGCCAAGCCGGAGCGGCCCTGGCCGAGGTGGACCGGATCGAGGCCGAGCTGGTGGCCCGGCGCCAGCAGGTGGCGGCGCTCGACGACGCCCTGACCCGGCTCCAGGCCGTGGCCCTACCGCCCGACCTGGCCCGCCACGACGAAGACCTGGCCGCCGCCGCCGAGGCGCTGGCCGCCGCCACCGCCGCCCGCCACGAGGCCCGCACCGCCCAGGAGGCGGCCCGGGCCGAGGTGGAGGAAGCGGGCGACCGGGTGGAGATCGAGCGTCTGATCGCCCGCCGCCGGGAGCTGGCCGAGCTCGAGGGGGCGGCCGTCGCCCTGGAGGCCGAGCTGGAGACGGCCCGCGCCGTCCACCGGGCGGCGGGGGACGAGGTGACGGCGCGGGAGCAGGAGGCGGAGGCGGCCGCGGCCGGGCTCCGGGCCGCCCGCACCGGGGCCGACGCCGCGGCCTGGATCGCCCAGCTGGTGCCGGGGGCCCCGTGCCCGGTCTGCGCCCAGGTGGTCACCGACGTGCCCCATCACGTGACCGACGAGGAGCTGGCCCGGGTGGAGGCCGACGCCCGCCGGTGCCAGCAGGCCCTCAACACGGCAGCGGCGGCCGAGGCCAAGGCGCTCGGTCGGGTCCAGTCGCTGGAGGCCGACGCCGCCCAGCGGGCCAAGGCGGCGGTCGCCCTGGCCGAACGGCTGGAGGACGTGGCCCCCCAGGCCGAGCTGGTAGCGGCTCTGGTGGGGGCGGTGGCTGCCGCCGAGCAGGCCCGGACGGCCGAGGCTGCCCTGCGCCGGGCCGAGGAGGCGCTGGCCGGGGCCGACGCCGCCCACCGCCGCCTGCAGGAGGCCGAGACGGCCTGGAGCCGGTCGTTTCTGGCCCAGCGGGACCAGGTGGCGGCGCTGGCCCCGCCCCCGCCCGGGAGCGGGTCCCTGCGGGCCGACTGGGACGAGCTGGCGTCGTGGGCCGTCGCCCAACGTCAGGGTCGGGAGACGGAGCGGGCCGAGGTGGCGGCGGCGGGCAAGGATCTGGCGGGGGCCAAGGCCACCGTGCTCGACGGCCTGCGGGCCGCCGCCCGGGCGGCCGGCGTGGAGGCCGAGCCGGAACGCCTACCGGTGGCGGTGGCCGAGCGGGCGGCCACGGTGCGGGCCGGGCTCGACCGGCTGCGGGCCGACATGGCCGAGCGGGCCGAATTGGCCGGCCGGGTGGTTCAGCTGGCCCGGCACCGGACCCTGCACGAGGCTCTGGGTCTGCACCTGCAGGCCAACCGGTTCGAGAGCTGGCTGCTGGCCGAGGCGCTGGCCGACATCGTGGACCGGGCCAATCTGCGCCTGGCCGAGCTGTCCGACGGGCGCTACTCGCTCGAGGTGGTGGACCGCCTGTTCGCCGTGCGGGACCACGGCAACGCCGACGAGCGGCGCGACATCAAGACCCTGTCGGGGGGCGAGATCTTCCTGGCCTCCCTGGCCCTGGCCCTGGCCCTGGCCGACTCGATCGCCGAGCTGGCCCCGGTCGACAGCCCCCGCCTGGAGTCGATCTTCCTCGACGAGGGCTTCGGCACCCTCGATGCCGACACCCTCGACGTGCTGGCCTCGGCCATCGAGGAGCTGTCGGCCGGGGGGCGGCTGGTGGCCATCGTGACCCACGTGCGGGACCTGGCCGAGCGGATGCCGGTGCGTTTCGAGGTCCGCAAGGGCCCGACCACGTCGGTCATCGAGCGGATGGAGGGCTGAGCGTGCGCTTCGCCGTTGAGACCTGGGCCCCGGGCTACGAACCGGGCAGCGCGGACGAGGATCTGGAGCCGACCAAGACTCCGATCGATCCGTCGGTTGAGGTGCCGGCCGAGGAATGGGCCCCCATCACCCCCGACCCCGACCCCACCGGCGACGGTCTCGGCCCGGTGGTGTTCGTGGACGGTGTACGCCGGGTCGACTCCCGGGTGTGGATCGACGACGCCGACGGCCTGTCCCGTCCCGGACTGTGCGCCAGCGTGGCCGCCGGTGCCGTGCGCTGTGAGGGCGGCGCGGCCGTGGTGGTGGCGGTCGAGGTGGAGCGGGGGGTGTACACGGCGGCCGAGGGGGCCGAGACGATCAAGGCCGGCACCACCGCCACCTGGCACCTTCACCGGGCCCGGGGCGACGAGGAGAGCGACCTCAACCTCGGCGTCCACGACCACATGACGTCGCTGGAGGCCCGGGTGTCGAAGGGGCTGGAGGAGGCGCGGCTCGTGGTGTACGACGGCCCCCTGCGGGGCCGCCACCACGCCGCTGGCGTCGGGTACGTCAAGACCCAGCACGTCCAGTACCTGGCCCCCGAACTGCAACGGGTGGTGGCGACGCTGGGCGAGGGGCAACGGACACCGCTGTTCGCCATCGGGGGCGGTATGCCCCGGTGGTCGTGGTACCTGCGCCTGCCCGGGCCCCGGGCCCACGCGCTGAGCGGCGTGGTGCGCCTGGAGCTGCCCGACCTGGGGGGTGACGCCTCGTGCGCCGCCATGCGGGCCGACCAGATCTCGGCCGGTCTGCCCCGCTTCGCCAGCGAGGCCCACAAGGAGGCCCGGGCGCCCCAGAACCTGTACCCGATCGCCGGCCTGGAGCATCGCCTCCGCCACCGACTGGGCGACGCCCTGCTGCTGGAGCGGGCCCTCCGCATCGCCGCCCACGACGCCTGAGGCGGGGGCGTCGCAGGGGTCAGCGGCGGGCGGGGTCGGGGCGCAGGAGGCGGGCGACGACGAGGATCAGCACGGCACCGATGATGCTGCCGATGAGGCCGCTGGTACGGAGGCGGGCGCCGTCGCCGGCCAGGATGTTGAACACCGCCCCGCCCACCAGCGAGCCCAGGATCCCCAGGCCGGCGGTGCCGATGCAGCCCAGGTGCCGGCCCCCGCTCGGTACCAGGAGCCGGGCGATGGCGCCCACGATGAGGCCGGTGATGAGCCACGAGACCAAACCCATGCCCAACTGTGCCACAGCTGCCGCCGCTAGCCTGCTCACACCATGGTCCCGCCCGCCCAATCGTCGTCCCGCCGAGCCGCCCACCGCATGGCCGTGGTGTGCACCCCGGGCCTCGAAGCCTGGTGCCAGGCCGAGCTGAAGGCGCTGGGCGTGCGGCCCAAACCGGCCGGGCCGGGCACGTTCGAGGCCGACGCCACCACCCGGCAGGTGTACGCCTGCAACCTGTGGTTGCGTACGGCCGCCCGGGTGGTGGTGCGGGTGACCACCTTCCGGGCCACCGACTTCTCCCGCCTCCAGGCGGGGGCGGCCGCCGCCGACTGGTCGCCGTGGCTGGCCGAGGGCATCGCCCCCCGGTTCCGCATATCGGCCAACGATTCCAAGCTGTACCACACCGACGCCATCGCCCAGCGTCTCCATCAGGTGGTGGGGCCGCCGTCGCTGGGGGAGCCGGAGCAGCTGTTCATCGTCCGCATCGAGCGCAACACGGTGACGATCAGCGCCGACGCCTCGGGCGACGCCCTCCACCACCGGCCCTGGCGCACCGAGCTGAGCACAGCGCCGCTGCGCACCACGATGGCGGCCGCCGCCCTGGCCGCCACCGGGTGGCGGGACGAAACGTCGCTGCTCGACCCGTTCTGCGGTGCCGGCACCATCCCCATCGAGGCCGCCCTGGTGGCCCTGGGCCTGCCGCCCGGGGGTCGGCGGCCGTTCGCCTTCCATTCCTGGCCCTCGTTCGAGGCCGGCACCTGGGCCTCGGTGGCGGCCGGCATTCCGGCCGAGCCCGGCTCGCTGCCCGAGGGAGTGACGATCGTCGGCTCCGACCGGGACCCGACGATGGTGCGGGCGGCGGTGGCCAACGCCGAACGGGCCGGCGTGGCCGGCCATGTGCAGTTCGCCGAGGGTGTGGTGTCCCAGCTCAAGGCCCGACCGGGCCCGGGGCTGGTGCTGACGAACCCGCCGTTCGGCCGCCGCCTGGGCGACAACCGCCTCGACGGTCTCTACCGGCGCCTGGGGATGGTAGTCAACCAGCGGCTGGCCGGCTGGGACCTGGCCCTGGTGTGCCCCGAGCGCCGCCTGGCCCATCTGGTCGACGGCCGGCTCACGCCGCTGGCCCGGTTCCGCCACGGTGGGCTTCCGGTTGAGCTGCAGTACCGGGCAGCAGTGGGGGAGGCCGATCCCGCCGAACCGGTCGATCCCGCCGAGGTCACGGAGCCGACCGTGGAGTCTCTGTCAACAGAAGGTTGACAGAGAGCCTTCTGTCAACGTAAGGTTGACAGAATGTTGTCACCGCGTGAGGAGCAGGAACTACGGAGCCGGACGGCCGATCTCGTGCTGGGCTGGCATCTGGAGCAGCGGGGAGCGCTCGAATCGGCCGACGCCGAGGGGTACAAGGCGCTGGTGGAGGCGGCGGCGATCGTGGCCGACGAGAGCGACGCCTCGCTCCGCAACTGGGTGGGCGCCGCCCGCCGGGCTGGCCTGAGCTGGGAGGACGTGGGTACCACGCTCGGCGTGTCCCGTCAGGCGGCTCAGAAGCGTTTCGCCCCGTCGGAGAGCCAGGAACGGGGGCTGTGGGACGTCTCGGCCTCCGCCCCGGGACGGATCACCCGCAACGGCGTGCTCGCCTTCAACGAGGTGGACGTGCTGCGCGAGGAGGGAGCGGCCGGGCGCCGGGTGGTGGGGGCCGGCTGGGCCAAGCTCTACTTCGAGCAGACCGACCGCCCGTGGGAGAACGTACGGGTGGTCTCGTTGCGCCGGGGCCGCCCGATCAGCGAGATGGAGGCCGACGGCTGGACCCACGTGTTCAGCTGGTACCCCTACACCTACTTCACCCGGCCGGCCTGACCAGCACCAGCTCGTCGCCGTCGGCGCTGGTGAGGGTGAGGCGGCTGTCGCCCCCGCTCCAACCGTCGATGCGGGCCAGGGTGTCGAGCAGGCGCTTCTGGCGGTCTTCGGCCGCCGGCCCGCAGGGGATGGGCCGGGCTCCGGCCACGGTGATCCCAGCCCGGCCGTCGGCCAGGAGGCTGTAGGAGCCGAGCTGGACCCCGCAGTCGGTGGCCACGGTCAGGGCGCCGAAGCGGGCGTCCAGGTCGACCTGGGCGTAGTAGGTGCCGGTGGCGGGGTCGTTGGGGGCGTCGGGTCCGCTCCAGGTGCCGATCTCGTACACCCCGTCGAGATCGAGGGGGGCCACGGTGGGTTCTGCGCCGGCAGTGGTGACTCCGGCCGATCCTCCGGCTGTACCCCCCGACGGCCCGGCGTCGCTGCCGCTGGACCCGCAGGTGGTCAACGCCAGGGCGCCGCTCAGGGCGAGGGATGGGAGCCATCTGCGGCCGGGCACGGCAGGAGGGTAGCCAGGTGGTGGCCCCGCTGCGCGACCCGGGCCCGGTCGAACCGGGTGAATCCACCCACCGCCGGGAAGTGGCGGCGGCGCCCTGGTTAGCGTGCCACCTCGACGAGTCGCAGTAGTTTCGTTGCCGACAATCTGAAGCGAGGTGGCCGTGCTCGAAGACGGGTCGCGGATCGACAGCGGGGCGACGCTGAACTTCGACGTGTGCATCGTCGGGGCCGGCCCCGCCGGGCTCACCCTGGCGGCCCAGCTCGACGGCGGGCCCTACCGGGTGTGCCTCCTGGAGGCCGGGGGCATGACGCCCGATCCGGCCCACCAGGCCCTGGCCGACGGCCTCGTCGACCTCAACGACGACTGCTACGAGAACCCCGGCTTCCTCCACGACGTGACCGTGGGAGGCACCGCCCACCGCTGGTGCATCGAGGCGGGCGACGACGTGTTCTTCCGGATGGGCAAGCTCTCGCCGGCCGACTTCGAGCGCCGCAGCTGGCTGCCCCACAGCGGCTGGCCCATCACCGCCGCCGACCTCGAGCCCTGGTACGACCGGGCGCTGGCCGTGTGCGGGGTCGACCCCGGGGCGTTCGATCCCCAGCGGTGGACCGACCAGGCCCACCAGCCCATCGCGTCGGTCGACGGCCAGGTGGACAGCTCGGTGTTCGTGTTCGCCCGGCGGGCGGTGTTCACCGAGGAGTTGCCGGCCCGCCTGGCCCGCAGCGCCGCCACCACGCTGATCCACGACGCCGCCTGCGTCGAGATCGAGTCCGAAGGGGGCGGGGCCCGGGTCACCCGGCTCCGGGTCCGGAGCCTGAGCGGGCGCCAGTTCCACGTGGCGGCCCGGGCCGTGGCCCTCACCACCGGCGCCTTCGACGTGGCCCGCCTCCTGCTCGCCTCCCGGGCCGACGTGCCCGCCGGGCTGGGCAACGGGCGGGACCTGGTGGGCCGGTACTTCACCGACCACCAGATCGTGAAGGCCGGCTCCATCCAGTCGGCGCGGCCCGACCTGCCGGCCCGCCTGGCCTACTACGACATCCGCTCGCTCGACGGGGCCAGCGGCACCGGCACCCTGGCCGTGGCCGACAAGACGCTCGATCAGGAGCAGATCCTGAGCAGCGGCATGATGCTCGTGCCCACACTCAACCCGTGGTCGCCGGGCTGGGCGGCCCAGCACCTGTGGGGGCGGGAGACCACGAACCGGTCGCCCGCTCTGGCTTCGGCCATGGAGGTGCGCCAGGCCCTCAAGCACGGTCAGCGGCCGCCCCAGATCGGTCGGCACCTGATCCGGATGGCGGCCGGCGCCGACGACCTGGCGTTCGCCCTCACCCGGATCTACGAGAAGTTCCCGGCCTACTGGAGCATCGACCGGGGCGGCTGGTCCCAGCCGATCCAGCCCGGCCAACCCGAGGTGCCGGGCCGGCCCGAGGTGAAGGGGATCGAGGCCTTCCAGCTGTGCGAGCAGGCGCCCGACCCCGAGAACCGGATCACGCTGAGCGACGAGGTCGACGCCGTGGGTATGCCCAAGCCCAAGGTCCACTTCCGTTGGAGCGACCTCGACCGCCACAGCGTCCGCCGGAGCCAGGAGATCGTCAGCCACACCCTGGAAGAGGCGGGTGTGGGCCGGCTGCGCCGGTGGCGGCGGCGGGGCGACCCGCTGGTGCGCCAGATGACGGCCCATCACCCGGCGGGCACGGCCCGGATGTCGGCCGACGCCGCCACCGGGGTGGTCGACGCCGACTGCAAGGTCCACGGCACGGCCAACCTGTTCGTGGCCTCGGCCGCCGTGTTCCCCACCGCCGGCTTCGCCCCGCCCACCCTCACCGTGCTGGCTCTGGCGACCCGGGTGGCCGAGGCCATCACCGACCTGCTCGCCTCCGGTGTCGGCCTCTGAGCCCGCTGGCCCGAATCTCCTCACGGACGGTCTCACCGGTGAGACGCTCCATCAGGAGATTCCGGCCGGGCCCGTTCAGCCGGCGGCGGCCGACCGTGTAGGCCGGGTGGGCCGGGTTGTGGAGCGCCAGATCTGGCCCAGCAGGTTCCGCACCAGCGACGTCAGCCGGCGGACCGAGCGCCAGGGGTGGCGGATCGCCCGGGCCACCAGCACCAGGGGGTTGCCGACCCCCCGCACCGGGTGGCGGAGCTGGGCCAGTACGCCCCGGGGCATGGGCTCGTCGATGCCATAGACCGCCGGGCGGCGGCCGGCGGGCATGAAGTACGTGCCGAACAGCTGGTCCCACAGGGGCAGGAACACCGAGTAGTTGCTGTGCATCGCCCGCTGGTCGTTGGTGTGGTGCCAGTGATGGAACTCGGGCGTGATCACCAGCCGGTGCAGGGGCCGCCACCGCCACCGCACGTTGGCGTGGAGGAAGATGCCCGTGACGATCTGGATGACGGTGAGAGCGCCGGCGAACTCGGGGCTGAACCCGGCGGCCAGGAGGAACACGAAGGCCGGAGCCAGCAGGGCCCCGTCGAGCGGGTGGACCCGGAAGCCGCTCACCCAGTCGAGGTACTGGGTGGAGTGGTGCACGGCGTGGAACCGCCACAGGAACGGCACCTCGTGGCTCCACCGGTGGACCCAGTAGATCGTCAGGTCGAACAGCACCACTCCGGCCAGCGGGGCGAACCGGGGCGGGATCTGGCTCACCAGCGGCCGCAGGGCGAGGCCCGGCAGCCAGGCCAGGCTCAACCCGCCCACGATCACCGCCACCACCACCGTGATCACGTTGAGCAGGGGGCTGAGGAGGAGGTAGGCCAGGTCGGTGCCCACCTGGGCCCGGCGCACCGGTTGGCCCCGGTGGCGGGGGAACAGCTTCTCGAAGGGCACCACGGCCACGAACAGGAGCACCAGGAGGCCGATGGGCGACGGGTCGATGGCCAGGGTGCCGCCGATCAGGGCCAGCACCAGCACCACCTCGGCCACCGCCCGTCGGCGGGACCGGGGCCGGGGCGCCCGGTACCGGCGGCCCGACCGGCCCCGGCGGCCGGCGGGGGCGAAGTCGAGCTCGTCGACCAGGGGCGGGGGCGGGATGACCGGGGGCGGGGGCTGGATCCGGGGATCGGCCGGCGGGGCGGCGGCTCCGGCTGTGACTCTGGCTGTGACTCTGGCTGGGGCTCCGGCTGTGACTCTGGCTGGGGCGACGTCGAGCAGGCTCACGATCTGTTGCTTAGCACGTGCCCATCTCGGACAGGCGTCGGCCCAGCTCGTGCAGGTCGTCGGGTGGCAGGTTGGCGAAGCTGAACCGGAGCCAGCGCTCGTCGGTGGGGGTGAAGGCGGTGCCGGGGATCGCCAGCACGTCGTGGTCGAGCACGAGGCGCTTGATCACCTCGTCGGTCCCGAGATCGGTGAACGGGTGGCGGACCCAGCCGAAGAACGCTCCGGCCGATGCCAGCTCGAACCCGCCGGGCCGACCCGCCATCACCTCGGTGAACACCACCTGGGCCGCCGCGATCCGGTCGGACTGCTCCCGACGCCAGGCCCCGGCCCGGCGCAGGCCGGCCAGCACGGCCTCCTGGCCGATCCGGGGGGCGCTGATCTGCACGCAGTCGACGAGCTTGAGGGCCTCGTAGATCACGTCGGGCCCGGCCACGATGGCCCCCACCCGGTAGCCGGGGATGGCCAGATCCTTGGAGAACGAGTGGAGGCTGATCACGTTGGCCTCCCACCCGGGCTCGGAGAACAGCTGGTGGGGGGCGTCCCGGGTGCCCCGGAAGTTGCGGTAGGTCTCGTCGACGATGAGGGCGATGTCGTGTTCGACCGCCAGGCGGTGGAAGGCGTGGATCACCTCGGGCGGCGTGACCGCTCCGGTGGGGTTGGCCGGGGTGACGAGCACGATGGCCCGGGTCCGGGCACCGATGAGGGCGGCGGCCCGGTCGGGGTCGGGCACCAGCACCCCGGCGTTGCCCGGCCCCGGCTCGCCCGCCGGGTGGAGGTAGACCGGGCGCACCCCGTCGAGCTTCAGCCACATGTCGTGGTTGAAGTAGTACGGCACCGGCACGATCACCTCGTCGCCGGGTTGGGTGAGGGTGGCCGTGATCACGCAGAAGGCCTGGTTGCAGCCCCCGGTGGGCAGCACGTGGGACGGGGGGATCGAGGCGCCGTAGTCGGCCGACAGCTCGGCGGCGAAGGCCTGGTTGAGCTCGGGCAGGCCGGGGGGCGGGGCGTAGCGGCCGCCGGTGGGGGAGTGGGCCGTCTCGGCGATGGCGTCGGCGATCTCGGGCGCCGTGGGATAGGAGGGGGCGGCCTGGGACAGGTCGAGCAGCCGCCGCTCGCTCGTGCGGTGGGCCAGCCAGGCGTGGGCCTCGGCGATGGGCGACGCCGTGAGCTGCAGGGTGCGAGAGGTGAGCCGCATCGGCGCACCGTAGCGGCCCCCGCCGGTTGGGGGCGAACGTTCCGGCCCGGTCCAGTACCCTCGGAGGTCATGGCGATTCCGACGGCCCTGGCCGGGCTCACCGTGACCCCGATGACCCACCACGTGGACGCCCGCTGGACCATGGCCTACGCCGCCGGCCTGGGCGACCACCGGGCGGAGTACCTCGACACCCTGCGCCCCGAGGGCGTGGTGGCCCACCCCCTGTTCGCCGTGTGCCCCGAATGGCCTGTGATCGTGTCGTCCCGGGCGGTGTCGGAGGAGCGGGGGGTCAGCCCCGACGAGGTCATCACCGGCGTCCACGCCGGGCACGACATCACGATCCACCGCCTGGTCCGCCCGGGCGACGTGCTCACCACGTCGCTCGAGATGGTCGGGTTGGTGTCCCGCCCGCCGGGGGCCATGTCGCTCACCCGGCTGGAGACGGTGGACGGCGACGGCCGCCCGGTCACCAGCACCACCCAGTCCGGCATCTACCTCGCCGTGCCGGCCAGCGGCGACGACCACCCGGACCCGGCACCGCCGCCTCCGGTGGAGGGGGCCGAGCGGCGGGGGGAGCCGGTGACCGCCACCGTGGCCCTGGCCGCCGGGGCGGCCCACACCTACACCGAGTGCGCCCGTATCTGGAACCCGATCCACACCGACCGGGCCGTCGCCCAGCGGGCCGGGCTGCCCGACATCATCCTCCACGGCACGGCCAACCTGGCCCACGGCATCACCGCCGTGATCGACACCCGGGCCGGGGGTCGGCCCGAGCTGGTGCGCCGGGTGGTGTGCCGCTTCGCTGCCATGGTGCCGCTCCCGTCGACCCTGCACATCCGGGTGTGGCCGGCCAACGACACCGGCGACGGCCGATCCACCGTGCCGTTCGAGGTGCTGAACGACGCCGGGGCCCCGGCGGTGAAGGACGGCCTCGTGGTGGTGGGCGAGGCCGAGCGGTGAGCGGCGGCCACGCCGGGGCGGAGCTGCGGATCTCGATCGGCCGGCTGCTCGACCGGCTGGCCGCCCTGGCCGCGATCGGGGCCATCGAGGGCACGGCCGGTGCCGGCCGCCTGGCCTTCACCGACGCCGACCGGGACGGCCGGGACCTGGTGATGGCCTGGATGGCCGATCTCGGCCTCGACGTCACGATCGACGCCATCGGCAACGTGATCGGGGTGTGGCGCCAGGGGGCGGACCCGGCCGGGCGCCACCTGCCCCCCGTGCTGTGCGGCAGCCACATCGACACCGTGGCCACCGGGGGCCGCTACGACGGCAACCTCGGCGTGCTGGCCGGGCTGGAGATCGTGGAGACGCTGGCCCGGGCCGGCGTCACCACCACAAGGCCCCTGGCCGTCGGGTTCTTCTCCAATGAGGAGGGGGCCCGTTTCGCCCCCGACATGCTGGGCAGCCTCGTCTACGCCGGCGGCATGGCCCTGGCCGAGGCGCTGGCCATCACCGGCATCGACGGGGCCACCGTGGGCGACGAGCTCGATCGGATCGGCTACCGGGGCCCCGCCCCCTGCCCGGGCCCGGCCCCCCACGCCTTCGTGGAGCTCCACATCGAGCAGGGGCCCGTGCTGGAGGAAGCCGGGATCGGCATCGGGGTGGTGGAAGGCGTTCAGGGCATCTCGTGGACCGAGATCAGGATCGAGGGCCAGTCGAACCACGCCGGCACCACCCCCTTGCGGCTGCGTCACGACGCCGGCTACGCCGCCGCCCGCCTGGCCGTGTTCGTGCGGGAGCTGGCGGCCGAGGTCGGCCCGCCCATGGTGGGCACGGTGGGCTCGCTGCGCCTCCACCCCGACCTGGTGAACGTGGTGGCGGCGTCGGCCCTGGTCACGGTCGATCTCCGCCACACCGACGACGGTGTGCTGGCCGTGGCCGAGAAGCGGCTCGGCGCGTTCCTCGAGGAGTTGGTCGAGACCGAGGGCGTGCGGATCACCACCCGGCCCCTGGCCCGGTTCGCTCCCGTGACCTTCAGCCCGGCGGTGGTCGACCTGGTGGAGACGACGGCCCGGCAGCTGGGGTGCACCACCCTGCGGCTGCCGTCGGGGGCCGGCCACGACGCCCAGATGCTGGCCCGGCTGTGCCCAGCGGCCATGATCTTCACCCCCAGCCGGGGCGGGATCAGCCACAACCCGGCCGAGCACACCGACCCCGAGCACCTGGAGGCGGGGGCCAACGTGCTGCTCCGGGTGCTGTTGGCGCTGGCCGGGAGCTCGCCGGAGGCGAGCGGGTAGGCCGCAGGCGTACCCAAGGAACCCGAAGGGTTCCCGTTAACGCCACCGTCACACGGGCGCGGCACTATGTTCCCATGAGATCCCCGATGGCCGGAGCACCCGAGTGACCAGGAACCTCACCGTTGGAGCGGCCCAGCTCGGCCCGATCGCCCGAACCGACACCCGGGCCGAGGTCGTGGCCCGCCTGCTGGCGCTGCTGGAACAGGCGGCGGCGGCCGGGGTGGAGCTGGTGGTGTATCCCGAGCTGGCCCTCACCACGTTCTTCCCCCGCTGGTACCTGGAGGATCCCGACGAGATCCGCTCGTACTACGAGACCGAGATGCCGGGCCCGGCCACCCGACCCCTGTTCGATCGGGCCCGAGAGCTGGGTATCGGCTTCTGCCTGGGCTACGCCGAGCTGGCCACCGACGCCGGGGGCACGGTGCACCGGTACAACTCGCAGATCCTGGTGGAGCGGGACGGCAGCCACGTGGCCACCTTCCGCAAGATCCACATCCCGGGCCACGACGCCAACGAGGCGTGGCGCCCGTTCCAGCATCTGGAGCGCCGCTATTTCGAGCCCGGGCCCGACGGGTTCGGGGTGTGGCGGGCCTTCGGCGGCCTGATGGGGATGATGATCTGCAACGACCGGCGGTGGCCCGAGACGTACCGGGTGATGGGCCTGCAGGGCGTGGAGATGATCCTGTGCGGCTACAACACCCCGCTGCACTACGCCCCCGACCCTTCCCAGGACCGGCTCCAGGGGTTCCACAACCACCTGGTCATGCAGGCCGGGGCCTACCAGAACGGCACCTGGGTGGTGGGCGTGGCCAAGGGTGGGGTGGAGGAGGGGGTGGACTCGCTGTGCGAGTCGGCCATCGTCGCCCCGTCGGGTGAGATCGTGGCCCGGGCCGCCACCACGGGCGACGAGCTGGTGGTGGCCACGTGCGACCTGGACTGGTGCCAGAATTACAAGGGCACCCTGTTCGACTTCGACTATTACCGCATGCCCCAGTACTACGGCCGGATAACGGCTCAGAAGGGCGCCGTGCTCCCGCCGGCGCCGCCCCTCACCGAGCCGGGCGGGACCGGCGGGAAGCTGGAGGAGGTCAGCCCCTCATGACAGACACGGCGGCGACGACGGCGGCACCGGTTCAACCGGAAGCCGTGACATTCCGGGTCAACGGCACCCCGGTGGAGATACGGGGCCGGCACCCCCACCTGCTGTCGGCCCTACGGGAGGAGCTCGGGATCACCTCCCCCAAAGACGGCTGCGCCCCGTCGGGCCAGTGTGGGTGCTGCACGGTGCTGGTCGACGGCAAGGCGGTGGTGTCGTGCAACCTGGCCCTGGCCAAGGTGGCGGGCAAGGAGGTGACCACCCTCGAAGGCTTCGACGCCGCCGAGGTGGCCCGCTACGCCGACACCTTCGCCGCCTGCGGCGCCCTCCAGTGCGGCTTCTGCACCCCCGGCATCGTGGTGCGTACCAAGTCCCTGGTCGACCGCAAGGGCGCCGGCCTGACCCGCGACGACGCGGCCCGCCACCTGGGGGCCCACCTGTGCCGCTGCACGGGCTACGTGAAGATCCTCGACGCCGTGGAGGCCCTGGCCCAGGGCAAGACGTTGGAGCCGGCCCGGCCCGGTGGGGTGGGCAGCTCGGGGGTGAAGTACGAGGCGGTGGCCCTGGCCGCCGGGGCCCGCCCCTACATCGACGATCTGACGCGGCCCGGCATGCTCCACGGGGCGCTCCGCCTCAGCGATCACGCCCGGGCCACGGTCACCTCGATCGACACCGCCCCGGCCCTGGCCGTTCCCGGCGTCACCGCCGTCTACACCGGGGCCGACGTGCCCGGCGAGCTCAAGACCGGCCTCATCCACCAGGACTGGCCCTGCTTCATCCCGGTGGGCGGCACCACCAGCCACCGGGGCGACGTGCTGGCCATCGTGGTGGCCGAATCGAAGGTGGCGGCCCACGCCGGGGCCGAGGCCATCGAGGTGGGCTACGACATCCACCAGCCGTTCACCGACCCGGTGGTCGCCCTGGCCTCCGACGAGAGCGCGGTGTGGGGTCTCGACGGCAACCTGCTCAGCCGCTCGGCCTACACCCGGGGCGGCGACGTGGAGGCGGCCCTGGCCGCCAGCGCCCACGTGGTCCACGAGGTGTTCCAGACCCAGCGGATCGAGCAGGCCTTCCTCGAACCGGAGTCCACCCTGGTGGAGCCCCGGCCCGACGGCTCGCTGTACGTCTGGTCGGGGGGCCAGGGCGTGTGGGACGACCGAGACCAGATCGCTCGCATCCTGGCCATCGACCCGGCCCGGGTGACGGTGGAGCTGGTGTCGAACGGGGGCGCCTTCGGGGGCAAGGAGGACATGGCGAACCAGGCCCAGACGGCGCTGGCCGCCTTCCTCACCGGCCGCCCGGTGAAGTGCACCCTCACCCGTGACCAGTCGCTGCGCATCCACGCCAAACGCCATCCGATCCGGATCGAGACCTGGGCCGGGTGCGACGCCGAGGGCCGCCTCACGGCCATGAAGAGCCGGATGGTGGGAGACTCGGGCCCGTACGCCTCGGTTGGCATGAAGGTGCTGGAGCGGGCGGCGGGCCACGCCTGCGGCCCCTACCACGTGCCCGTGCTAGACGTGGAGGCCCTGGCCGCCCGCACCAACAACCCGGTGTGCGGCGCCTTTCGGGGCTTCGGCGCCAACCAGGCCCAGTTCGCCATGGAGGGCGTGATCGATCGGCTGGCCGGGCAGGTGGGGATCGACGGGCTGGAGATGCGGCGCCGCAACATCGTGCATCCCGGCTCGGTGTGGGGCCCGGGCCAGATCATGGACGACGGCTGCCTCGGGGTGGCGGCCTGTCTCGACGAGATCGAGCCCCACTACCGGGAGGCCCGGGCCGCCGGCAGGGCGGTGGGTCTGGGCATCGGGCTCAAGAACTCGGGTCTTGGCAACGGCTTCAAGGAGATCGCCCGGGCCGTGATCCGCTTCCGGGCCGCCGACGGCAAGGTGGAGGTCCGGCACTGCTGGACCGAGATGGGCCAGGGGGTCCACACCGTCGCCCTCCAGGTGGCGGTGGAGGAACTGGGCATCGACCCGGACCGGATCGAGGTGCTGGTCGACACGACCCGGGAGCTGGGGGCGGGCCAGACCACCGGGAGCCGGGGCACGCTGATGGCGGCCGGCTCGGTGGCCGAGGCCTGCCGGGCCGCCCTGGCCGACGGCTGCCAGGAGGAGGTCGACTACCCGGGCGAGTACCGGGTCGACTGGACCAACAAGCTCGACGAGGGCCTGGAAAACCCGGTCATCCACTCCACCTTCGGCTACGCCGCCCAGTTGGTGATCGCCGACCCCGCCACCGGGAAGATCGAGCGGGTGGTGGCGGCCCACGACGTGGGCCGGGCCGTCAACCCCCAGCTGTGCGAGGGCCAGGTGGAAGGGGCGGTGCACATGGGTCTGGGCTACGCCCTGAGTGAAGACTTCCCCACCGACGACCAGGGGGTGCTGCTCAACACCACCCTGCGCTCGCTCGGCATCATCCGGCCCAAGGACATGCCCGAGGTCACCACGATCCTGGTGGAGTCGCCCCAACCCAACGCCCCCTACGGGATCAAGGGTGTCGGCGAGATCGGCCTCGTGCCCACCGCCGGGGCGGTGGCGGCCATGCTCCACGAGGTGGACGGGGTGTGGCGCAACCGCCTGCCGATGCGGCTCGGCGCCGACCCCGGGCCGGGCGACAGCGGGGCCGGTGACTGAGCCGGTGCGGGAGGCCCAGCTCCGCGGGGCTGAGACCGCCGGCCTGGTCTGCGCCCACCACCATCTGTACTCGGCCCTGGCCCGGGGGATGCCGGCCCCGCCTCACCAGCCCCACAGCTTCACCGAGATCCTGGAGCAGGTGTGGTGGCGGCTCGACACCGCGCTCGATCTGGAGATGCTGGCCGCCTCGGCCCGCCTGGGGGCCCTGGAGGCCCTGCTGTCGGGCTGCACGGCCATCATCGACCACCACGAGTCGCCCCACGCCATCGAGGGCAGCCTGAGCGTGATCGCCGAGGCCTGCGCCGAGGTGGGGGTACGGGTGAGCTGCGCCTACGGGGTGACCGACCGCCACGGCCCGGCCGGGGCGGCCGCAGGCCTGGCCGAGAACGAGCGGTACCTTCGGGCCGGGGGCCGGGGCCTGGTCGGCATCCACGCCGCCTTCACCTGTGAGCCGGGCACGTTGGACGCCGCCATCGGCCTGGCCGCCGACCTCGGCGTGGGGATCCACGTGCATGTGGCCGAAGGGGCGGTGGACGCCGAGGCCGGGCTGGCCCTGGCCCAGCGGGCCGGGCCCGATTGGCTGCTGGTGCACGGGGTCCACCTGCCCGACGGGTTCGAGACACCGGCCACGATCGTGCACAACCCCCGGTCGAACATGAACAACGCCGTCGGGTACGCCCGGCCGGCCCGGTTCGCCGGTCGGGTGGCCCTCGGCACCGACGGCATCGGGGCCGACATGCTGGAGGAGTTCCGGCTCGCCTTCGCCGCCCTCCGGGCCTCCGACGTGACGGCCGGGCCCGACCAGGCCTGGGCCTGGCTGGCCGCCGGCTGGGACCTGTTCCCCGAGGCGGCCGCCGACCGGGTCACCTGGGCCTACCCCAGCGCGGAGCCCTGGCACCTGGCCTACACCACGGGGGTCCGGGCCCTCGACGTCACGGTGGGGGGCGAGGCGGTGGTGGTGGGCGGGGTGCCCACCCGGGTGGACGAGGCCGAGGTGCGGGCCACGGCGGCCGAGCAGGCCGCCCGCCTCCACGCGCGTTTGTAGGTGTGCCTTCCGGTGGCTGCGTCCGGGCCTACCCCCGGGCCGGGTCGGGTAGCTCGTCCGGGGTGGCGGAGCGGGTGGTCCACGCCAGCCAGCAGAGGGCGCCGAGGGGGATGGGCAGGGCGAAGGTGAGGAACCGGAACAGCAGCACGGCCGCCACCACCGACCCGCCGTCGGCGTGGCCCACGGCGGCCAGGGCCCCGGTGAGCCCCACCTCCATCACCCCCAGCCCGCCGGGGGACAGGGGCAGGGCGGTCACCAGACGTCCGAAGGCGAAGGCGGCGAGCGTGGCGGCCAGGCTGAGCTCGGCCGAGGTGACGCCCACCGCCCGGAGGCACACCACGAGCAGCACGTAGAGGTTGGCGTGGCCGGCCACCGTCCACACGGTGAGGCTCCGCCACCGGGTGCGCAGCAGCCAGGCCGTGTCCACCCGCAACTCGTGGAGCCGCTCGGGCCAGCGGGAGCCGAGCCATCGCACCCGATCGAGCGCCCGGCCCAGCCGGTCGGCCGCCCCGGGGCCGGCCAGCAGCACGAGGCCCAGGACCACCAGCACGGCGAACAGGGCCGCCCCCACCAGGGCGGCCTGGACCAGCCCGGCGTCCACCGGCCGCTCGGCCGACAGCCAGGCCACCGCCACCAGCGGCGTGCTGAGCTTCACGATCATGTCCCACACGCCGGTCACCACCACGCACCGGGCCGTGTCCCGCCCGGCGATGCCGTAACTGCGGTACATGCGCCAGGTGGTGGCGATGGCCAGAGCGCTACCCCCGGGGATGGTGTTGGTGATGGCCGACGTGGTCCAGTCGGCAGCCACCGCGTCCCGGAACCTCAGCCCGGGAAGGGCGGCGCACTGGTTGGCCGACGGCGACAAGATGTTGGCCATGCCCACCACCAGCAGTGCAATGGCCGAGCCTGCTTTCATGCTGGCCAAGCGATCCCATGCGTCGCCATACGAAGCAAATGCTGGCAATACCCAGGCGAAGGCAGCAACGACAAGAGCCACTCCGGCAGCGGCCCGCAACGCTCGGGAGCGGCTCTGTGTGAGCCTGGGGAATGACACCTGTCACCTGCGATTCCGGGGTTCGTGAGTCGTCTCACCCACCAGTGTGGGCCGGGGGAGCCTTCCTCGTAGATGGGGCGTGATCAGCGAGTATTGTTGGGGTTCGTTGTTGATTCGTGTGTCACTGAATTCCCGGTCTCCTGGAATTCAACGGCAGACGGACGGCAACGGGCATGAAATCTGTTGGGGCACGGTAGGGCGACTCTGCCGCGCGAATCGCTTGGGGCGCATCGGGTGAGTAGGGACGACCGGAAGGCTACGCGACGGTGAGCACCGTGTTGACCCCGCTCTGGGTGAGCGAGATCGAGCTGGCCGCCCCTCCGCCCCGCATCGTGGCCGACCGGTCGCTACCGGGGAGCGTCGATGGTGAGCGGTACGAGCGGGGCCGCATCCTCGTCCGCCTCCAGGGTGAACCGCTCGGTTTGTTGAGCGTGGCCCTCACCCGGGGCGAGGCCCCGGTGGAGGCCGTGGTGGCCGAGGCCTGCGAGCAGTTCGCCCCCGCCATCGAACGACGCCTGGGCGCCGACTGGCGTCTCCGGATCTCCGGCTCGCTGCCGCTGCTCTCGCCGGAGCTGGCCGCCGTCGTCGACGATCCCGATCTGCCCGGGGTGAGCGTGGTGGTGGGCACCCGGAACCGGCCCGACCACGCCGTGACCTGTGTGTCCCGGGTGCTCAAGCAGACCTATCCCGGCCCGGTCGAGGTGATCGTGGTCGACAACGGCGCCTCCTCCGATGCCACCGGCACCGCCGTCACCGCCGAGTTCGGCGACGACGAGCGCGTCCGCTACATCCACGAGAGCCGGCCCGGTCTGTCCCGGGCCCGGAACATCGGCCTGGCCGCCGCCCGCCACCCGATCACGGCCTTCCTGTCCGACGACATCGTGGTCGACGCCCTGTGGCTGGCCGCTGTGGTCCGGGCGTTCCGCCGGGCGCCCGACGTGCGCTGCGTTGTGGGCTACTGCCCCCCGATGTTCCTCGACACCGAGGCCCAGCTCGTCTTCGAGAAGACCATGGCCTGGGGTTGGCGCAACGGGTTCGAAGCCCGTTTGGTCGGCCCGCACATGGCCGCCGATCGGCTCTACCCCTACCGCGTCGGTATCGGGGTGGGGGCCAACATGAGCTTCGACACGGCCTGGTTCCGCTCCACCGGCGGCTTCGACGAGACGCTCGGCCCCGGCACGATCGCCCGGGGCGGCGAAGACCTCGACGCGCCGGTGCGGGTGCTGCTCGACGGCGGCCAGTGCGTCTACGAGCCGGCCGCCATCGGCTGGCACGCCGACCGCTACGACGACCGCGGGTTCGGCACCCACATGTTCACCTACGGCGTGGGCCTCACCGCCTTCCTCACCAGCCATCTGGTCGATCGCCACACCCGGTGGCAGGTGCTGCGCCGGGCCCCCTTCGGCGCCCGCTACCTGCTGGCCCCCGAGGCGCTGCCCGATTCGATGGCCCGCCTCGACGACGTGCCCCGGCGGTTCCGTCATGCGGCCGCCAACATGGCCGGACGCGTCGTGGGCCCCGTCTTCTGGCTGCGCAGCCGTCGGGCCCTCCGGGCCAACCAGACGGCCGGCGGAGGCTGAGGGCCGATGATCCCCCCGGGCGACCTGCCTGCCGCCGTTCCGGCGCGCCGCGACGGCGCACCGCAGGCAACTCGCCCAACCGCGAGACATACCGAACAAACCGAACACGAGTGGAAACAAGGAGCGAAGTGATGGAGCTGGGTGTGGTCGAAACCGAGACGGTCGACACCGAGGGGGCGGTGATCGTGACCGGTGGCCTCGGGTTCATCGGGTCGTTCGTGGCCGACGCCTACCTGGCGGCGGGGCGAAAGGTCGTGATCATCGACTCGATGGTCAGCTCCGTGATCTCCACCCGTCCCTACGACGAGGACCCCAACTGCACCGTGCTGCGGATGAAGGTGGAGGACTATTTCCTCCGGGGCGGCACCGTGGCCGGCGCCGAGCGGGTGATCCACGCCGCCTCGCTGGTGGGCCCGGCCGGGATCCTGCGCTTCGCCGGCCGCCTCGGCCCCGAGATCGTGCGGTCGGCCGAGACGGTGATCGAGCAGTGCATCACCCACGACGTGCCGGTGGTCGTGTTCTCCTCGGCCGAGGTCTACGGCCGCTCGGGCCAGCTGGCCGAGCCCGACACGCTGCACGTGCCGGTCGACTACTCGGTGCGGGTGGAGTACGCCATCGCCAAGGCCCTCACCGAGTCCATGGTGGCCAACAGCCGCCACCGGGGGCTGAAGGGCATCGTGATCCGCCCCTTCAACGTCACCGGGCCCCGTCAGAGCGAGATGGGTGGCTTCGTGGTCCCCACCTTCGTGCAGCAGGCGCTGGTGGGCGACGACATCACGGTGTTCGCCACCGGCGAGCAGTTGCGGGCGTTCCTGTCGGTGTCCGACCTCACCCGGTTCATCACCGACCACATGGACGACGCTCTGGCCTCGGGCCACCTGTTGTTCAACGTGGGCAACCCGACCAACAAGATCACGGTGCGGGGCCTGGCCGACATGGTGAAGGAGCTGACCGGCTCCCCGTCCACCGTCGTCTACGCCGACGCCAAGAAGATCCACGGCGACCTGTACGAGGAGGCCCACTCCTTCGAGAAGACGCCGGTGCTCGACAACTCCCTGTCGGTCGGCTGGGCCCCCAAGGTGGACCTCGAAGCCCTGATCCTGGAGACCATCGAGTACTACCGGCCCCTGGTGGCGGCCGCCTCGGCCCGGGCCGAGCAGGCCGACGTTGCCTGATCTGGCCGCCATCCGGCGGGCCCTGGTCATCTCGCCCCACGCCGACGACGAGGCCCTGGCCTGCGGCGGCACCATGGCCCGTCTCGGGGCCCAGGGCACGGAGGTGCGGGTGCTGTACATGACGGTCGACGGTTTCCATCACTACGGCCTGGACGGGGCGACCACGTACCAGGACCGGGTGAAGGAGATCGAGGCCGTGGCCGACCTCCTGCGCTTCGAGTGGGAGATCGTCTACGGCGACCAGGACCTGATCGAGAAGCTCGACACGGTGCCCAAGCGGGACCTGGTGGACCGCTTCGAGCGGGAGCTGAACGAGTTCGAGCCGGAGCTGGTGCTGATCCCGTCGGGGGCCGACTACGACCAGGACCATGTGGCCACGTTCGACACGGCGCTGGCCGCCCTGCGGCCCATCGCCCCCGTGTTCGGCAAATGGCTCGTGCCCCATGTGCTGGTGTACGAGTCGCCCAAGATCATGTGGTGGCACACCGACGTGCCCCGGCCCGAGGCCTTCGTCGACATCGGCGACGTGCTGGAGCGCAAGCTGGAAGCCCTGGCCCTCTACGCCACCCAGGCCCGGCCTTCGCCCCACATCCGCAGCGAGGAGTCGGTGACGGCCCTGGCCTGCCTGCGGGGCAAGGAGATCGGCGTGGAGCACGCCGAGGCGTTCAAGGTCCTACGGACGGTGTGGTAGGTCCTCCGGACGGTCTGGTAGGTCCTCCGGACGGTCTGGTGGGTCAGAACAGCAGCTGGGACACGGTGTGGATGGCGAGGCCGGCCAGGCCGCCCACCACGGTGCCGTTGATGCGGATGAACTGGAGGTCACGGCCCACCTGGAGTTCCAGGCGCTCGGCCGTCTCGGCGGTGTCCCACCGCTGCACGGTGGTGGCGATCAGGTCGGCCACCTCGCCCCGGAACTGCTCGGCCACGTAGCCGGTGGCCTCCACGATCCAGCGGTCGATCCGGCTCTGGAGGTCGGGGTCGCTCTGGAGCGAGCGACCGGCCGACACCAGCGCCTCGTCGAGGCGGACCCGCAACTCAGACCCGGGGTCTTCGGCCGCCTCCAGTAGCGACGTCTTGATCCGGGCCCACAGGGTGGCCGACCAGGCCCGCACCTCGGGATGGTCGAGCACCTCGTCCCGCAGCTGCTCGCCCCGCAGGCGCAGCTCGGGCGAGGTCTTGAGATCCTCGGCGAAGCGGCGGACCCGGAGGTCGAAATCGGCCCGGAGCTGGTGGCCGGGGTCGTCCCGCAGGTCGGACAGGAAGCTCTTGACCGCCGTGTAGATCTTGTCGAACACCACGTCGTCGATGGAGTCGGGAACCCACCACGGCGACTCCTGGTTGAGGCGCTCCCGGAAGGCGGGCCGGTTTTCGTCGAGGAAGGTGGCCATGCCGCCCAGCACCCCGTCGAGCAGGGCCTGGTGATGGTCTCCCTCCACGGCGGCGTCGATCACCCGCCCCACCAGAGGGCTGACCGGGACCGAACGGATCCGGGTCAGCGCCACCTGCTCGATGCCGCCCTGCACCAGATCGTCCTGCAGCACCTCGGTGACCCCGCGCACCACGGCTGCGCTCTGGGCCGACACCGTGGCGGCGTTGGCCGGCTGGGCCAGCCACCGCCCCACCCGGCGGGCCAGCTCGGCGTGCTCCAGGCGCTCGGCGATCACCGGGGCGGTGAGGAAGTTGTCGCGCACGAAGCCGCCCAGGCTCACCCCGATCTGGTCCTTGCGGGTCTGGATGATGGCGGTGTGGGGGATGGGCAGGCCCAGCGGCCGGCGGAACAGGGCGGTGACGGCGAACCAGTCGGCCAGGGCCCCCACCATGGCTGCCTCGGCCGTGGCCCGCACGTAGCCCAGCCAGGGATGGTCGGGCTCCAGGGCCCGGCTGGCCAGGAACACCGCCGCGGCCAGGGCCAGCAGGCCGGTGGCCAGCGCCTTCATACGCCGCAGGTCCCGTTGCCGTTCCTCGTCGCCCGGGTTGTACAGCTCCCCAGCCACAGCGCTCATGGTCTGCTTCCAGGATGCCGCGGCCCCGCCGATGTCAACCACGCCGGATCGAGCACGAAGGGCTCCCGGGGCAGGGCCTCAGGGCGGAACCGGGGCACCAGCTCGGCCGGGGTCACCGGCTCGCCCGGCTCGGCCAGGCCGAGCGAGGCGGCCAGGAACGACAGCACGTCGGCCGGTGTCTCGCCTCCGGCCATCCGGTCGGCCAGGCCCACCGACCCGTGGCGCTTGGCCAGGCGGGCCCCGTCGGGCGCCAGCAGCAGGGGCACGTGGGCCTGGGCCGGTTCGGACCGGCCCAGGAGGCGGGCCAGGAACAGCTGGCGGGCGGCCGAGGGGAGCAGGTCGTCGCCCCGGACCACCAGCTCGATCCCCAGGGCATGGTCGTCGACGACGTTGACCAGGTGGTAGGCCGGGGTCCCGTCGTTGCGCATCACCACGAAGTCGTCGATCTCGTGGCGTTGGGGGCCGGCCAGGCGGTCGTCGAAGGTGACGACCGTGCCGGCGGCCAGCACCCGCAGGGCCGGGGTGCGCCCCGCCGCCAGGCGCCCGGCCCGCTCGGCGGGGGTCAGATCCCGGCAGATGCCGGGGTAGCCGTGGCCGACCAGAGGGCTGTTGGGGGCCTGGGCCGCGTCCCGGATCTCACGGCGGGAGCAGAAGCAGGGGTACCCCAGGCCGGACGACTCCAGCTCGGCCAGCGCCGCCCGGTACCGGGGAAGCCGCTCCGACTGGCGGACCGGCTCGCCGTCCCAGCCGAGCCCGAGGGCGACCAGGTCGGCGGCCTGGCTCCGGTAGTGCCGGGGCCGCACCGCTTCGGTGTCGAGGTCGTCGAAGCGCAGCCACAGGGGGCTGGCGTCGGACCGGGCGAACAGCCAGGCGACCAGGGCGGTGCGCAGGTTCCCGACATGCAGCGACCCGCTGGGGGTGGGAGCGAAGCGGCCGCTGGGCATGTGTGACATCATGGCGGTCATCGACGAGAAGCGGCGACGCATGGTGGCCCAGATCGCCGCCCGGGGTGTCACCGACGAGCGGGTGCTGGCGGCGCTGGGGTCGGTCCGGCGGGAGCGGTTCGTGCCCCGCCACCTGGCCGCTCGGGCCTACGACGACGGCCCGCTCGACATCGGTTCGGGCCAGACGATCAGCCAGCCCTACATCGTGGCCGTCATGGCCGAAGCGGCCGGGATCGAGCCCGGCGACCGGGTGCTGGAGGTGGGCACCGGTTCCGGCTACGGGGCGGCGGTGCTGGCGGCGGTGGGGGCCGAGGTGTGGACGGTGGAGCGCCTGGGCTCCCTGGCCGCCGAGGCCCGCCGCCACCTGGCAGCCGAAGGTGTGCCGGCCACCGGGCCGGGCGGGGTGCACGTGATCGTGGGCGACGGCTCGACCGGTTTCCACCCCGACGGCGCCGGCCTCGCCCCGTGGCAGGCCATCGTCGTCACCGCCGCCGCCCCCGAGGTACCCCGGGCGTTGGTGGCCCAACTGGCCGACGGCGGGGCCTTGGTGCTACCCGTAGGGGCGGTGGGGGAGGTCCAGGCCCTGGTGCGGATCCGCCGCCGGGGCGACCGTTACGAGCCCGAGCATCTCGGCCCCGTACGTTTCGTTCCCCTTGTGTCTGACTGACGCCCACCAGCCGACTTGCTCCTGGAGGTGTGCTCGGGGCCCGGTCCTGGCCCCGGATGGAGCACTTGGCGCAAGGTGTTGTTAACACAGCCGCAACGAACAGGAAACGGACCGGAAGCACGGCCCCCGGAGACTGACCCCCGAGACGGACGACGGAAGGGCGTGGGGATGAACGCGGTCAACGCGGTGTGGGTGCTGGTATCGGCGGCCCTGGTGCTGTTCATGGTGCCGGGCCTGGCGCTGTTCTACGGCGGGATGAGCCGCTCCAAGAACATGCTCAACATGCTGATGATGAACATGGTGTGCCTCGGCATCGTGCCGATCGTGTGGGTGGCGGCCGGCTACACCCTGTCGTCGGCTCCGAGCGGCACCAAGCTCATCGGCAACTTCGACCACCTGTTCTTCAACGGGGTGGACCTGGTGGCCGAAGACGGCTCCAGCCCCATGCTGCTGGCCTTCTTCGCCCTGACCTTCGCCGCGATCACGCCGGCCCTGATCTCCGGGGCGGTGGCCGACCGGCTCAAGTTCAGCACCTGGCTGGTGTTCGTGCCGGTGTGGTTGATGCTGGTGTTCGTGCCCACCTGGGCCTGGGTGTTCCGGGGCGACAACGGGCTGCTGTCGTCCCGGGGGAGCCTCGACTTCGCCGGCGGCACCGTGGTCCACGTCGCCGCCGGGGCCTCGTCGCTGGCCATGGTGCTGGTGCTGGGCCGGCGCCACGGATGGCAGACGGAGCCGATCCTGCCCCACAACCTCCCGTTCACCATGCTCGGCGCCGGGATCCTCTGGTTCGGCTGGTTCGGGTTCAACGCCGGCTCGGCCCTGGCCGTGAACGAGGTGGCCGTGCAGGCCTTCGTCAACACCTTCCTGGCGGCGGCGGTGGCCATGGTGGCCTGGCTGGTGGTGGAGAAGGTGGTGGACGGCCACGCCACGTCCCTCGGCGGTGCCTCGGGCATCGTGGCCGGTCTGGTGGGCATCACCCCCGGCGCCGGTTTCATGGGCCTGGCCGGGGCCGCCGTGGTGGGGGCCGTGGCCGGTGCCGCGTGCGCCCTGGCCGTGCGGCTCAAGTTCAAGCTGGGCTACGACGACGCCCTCGACGTGGTGGGCGTGCACTTGGTGGGCGGGCTCGTCGGCGGGCTCCTCATCGGGCTGGTGGCCGACTCCTCGATGTTCGCCGAGCCGAACCCCGACCACGACGGCTTGTTCTTCGGCGGCGGGCTCGACCTGCTGGGAGAGCAGATCCTGGCCAACGCCGTGGTGCTGGTCTACGCCTTCGCCGTCACCTGGGTGATCGCCACCGTGCTGAAGGCCACCATCGGGCTCCGGGTCGCCACCGACTCCGAGCTCGAAGGTCTCGACCGCTCCGAGCACGCCGAGGCCGCCTACAGCTGATTATCGCTGGGGTGGGCGGTAGGTTCGAGCCCATGATCTCGGAGTTGACGGCGCTGGAGCCGGGGCAGGTGGTCTGCTTCGGCGGGAACAAGGCGGTCACCGTGACCGCGGAGCTGGCCCGGGCCTTCGGGGCCGGCGACCGCCTCGTGGTGGACGACAACACCGGCCAGCTGCTGCACGTCCCGGCCCGGGAGTGGGACGTCGCGGCCGGAGCCGTGGAGCGGGCGGCCGACGCCTTCGCCCAGCTCGGCGCGGTCACCGACGACGCCGTCTCCGCCTTCTACCACCACTTCGCCGACCGGCTGGCCGACGACGTCGCCTTCGAGCCCATCGCCACCGCCAACGCCGCCGACGTGGCGTCGGCCCGCCAGCGGGGCCGGTCGACCACCCGCCTCGAGCTGACCCCGGCCATGCGGGCGGCCATGGTGGACGGTCTGCGCATGTGGGCCGGGGCCCCCTCCGGTCGGGACCGGGTGGTGGAGGTGGTGGAGCACCCCGGGTGGCGGGTGGAGCAGCGCCAGGCCGGCCTCGGGGTGATCGGCTTCGTGTTCGAGGGCCGGCCCAACGTGTTCGCCGACGCCTGCGGCGTGCTCCGCAGCGGCAACACCGTCGTGTTCCGCATCGGCTCCGACGCCCTCGACACGGCCCGGGCCATCGTCGTGCGGGCCCTGGAGCCGGCCCTGACCGCCGCCGGCCTCCCCGCCGGCTCCGCCGTGCTGCTCGACAGCCCGGCCCACGCCGCCGGCTGGGCTCTGTTCGCCAACCGCCGCCTGGCCCTGGCCGTGGCCCGGGGGAGCGGACCGGCCGTGGCCCAGCTGGGAGCGGTGGCCCGCCAGGCCGGCACCCCGGTGAGCCTGCACGGCACCGGTGGCGCCTGGATCGTCACCGGTACCGCCTGCGACCCGGCCCGTCTGCGGGAAGTGGTGGCCCACTCGCTCGACCGCAAGGTGTGCAACACGCTCAACACCTGCTGCGTGCTGCGCAGCCAGGCCACCGAGCTGGTGCCGGCCGTGCTCGACGGCCTGGCCCGGGCGGCCGAGGCCCGGGGGGCGAAGCCCCGGCTCCATGTCACCGCCGACGCCGCCGGCTGGGTACCCGACGCCTGGAGCGGGGTGGAACTGGCCGCCGACCACGAGCTGGGCCGGGAATGGGAGTGGGAGGACGACCCGGAGATCACCCTCACCGTGGTCGACTCGGTGGATCACGCCGTCACCCTGTTCAACGCCCAGTCGCCCCGCTTCACCGCCAGCCTGGTGAGCAGCGACGAGGCCGAGCAACGCCGGTTCTGGGACACGGTGGACGCCCCGTTCGTGGGCGACGGGTTCACCCGGTGGGTCGACGGTCAGTACGCCCTCGGCCGCCCCGAGCTGGGCCTGTCGAACTGGCAGACGGGCCGGCTGCTGGCCCGGGGCGGGATCCTGTCGGGCGACAGCGTCTACACGGTGCGGGCCTGGGTGCGCCAGGCCGACCCCGGCGTGCACCGCTGAGGCCGCCGGGTGCTGTGACCGGGTGCTGTGACCCGGGGGCCGGGCGCTAGGCCTCGGGAGCTGGATCGTCGAGCGTGTAGAGGCGGTGGAGCACGAGGTCGCCCACGCTCACGACGCCGTAGAGCTGCCCGGTGCTGGTGACCGGCAGGTGGCGGATCCGTCGGCTCGACATGAGCTCCATGACCTCGGCCACCGAGTCGTGCACGGTGGCGGTGACCACGTCGGTGGTGCACACGGCCGACACGGGCTGGTCGAGCAGGGCCGGCCCCAGCCGGTGGAGCCCGGTGAGCACGTCGCGCTCGGACAGGATGCCCTCCACCCGGCTGGCGTCGCTCGACACCACCACGGCCCCCACGCCTTCGGCGCTCATCACCGACACGGCATCGCGTACGGGGGCGTCGGGGGCCACGGTCACCACACCCGGAGCTTTGCCGTTCACGATCACGCTCACCGGCGTGGCCCCCTCGCCCTGGGCCCCCTGACGGCGCCGGGTGGCCCGGATGACGTCGTTGGCGGTGGCCCACAGGCCTCCCTCCGATGGGCGGGTGAAGCCGAGGCGGCTGTAGTAGTCGGCGATGCGGTCGGTGTCGAGCTCGGCCATGGGGTCGATGACGACGACCGTGCCCGGCTGGGTGCGGCGGGCCGCCTCCACCAACAGCCGCTGGCCGATCCCTTCGCCCCGGTGGTCGGGCACCACCACGTGCTCCCACACGAGCAGGCCCTCGCCCTGCTCGTCGCTGGTGGCGATGTAGCCCACGGCCCGCTCGTCGAGCCAGGCCACCAGGATGAGGTCGTCGGGTTGGGCCTCACGGGCGGCGAACAGGTACTCCCGCTCGACTTCGGCCGAGGCGTGGAGGGCGGCCAGCACCTCGTTGGGCCGGCTTTCGGTGATCGTGATGCCGGGCATCGTGCGTCTCTCCGATCATGGCGGCTGCCGGACTCGGCAGTGGGCGAGCTTCGGTGCTCCCGGTGTGAGCATGGACGGCCAGCCCCGGCACGGTCAACCTTGCGATGGGGTCCCGGGGCGCCACGAGGCGGTACGAGGCGCTACGACAGGCCGGTCAACGGTTCCCGGGCCACCTCGTCGCCGTCGGCCAGACCCACCACGTCGAGCAGGGGGGCGGTCGGGTCGGGCCACCCCGCCGGGAGCTGGGCCACCGCCACCCGCCAGTCGCGATCGGGTACCGAGTCCAGATCGAGCTCCACCTGGGCGCCGGCGGCGTCGACCAGCACCACCTGGTCCACCTCGGGGGCCGCGCCGCCGAACACCATCACGGGCGCCCCGCCGCCCAGGCTGGCGGCGGTGAACCACAAACGGTCATCGGGGCCCTGGCGGGCGGCGCTGCGGGTGCTGAGCCGGTTGTCGCTCGTGGTGTTGAAGGTGACGGCGTGGGTGTAGCCGTCGATCTCGGCCAGGTTCCAGTCGAAGCGCTCAGCGGGCAGGCCGGTGCCCCATTCCACCGCCCCCTCGGCCAGCACCCGGGGCTCCCCGGCGCCGGCTTCGTCGCTGCCGGAGCAGGCGGCCGCCGATCCGAGCGCCACCAGGGCCGCGCCCAGCAGCCAGCTCCACTGCTTCACCATCCGCCGCATTCGACGAGAACCCTACCCGCCGGTCACCGGCCGCAACCACGTGGCGGCCGGGGCGAGCCGGGGTGTCAGCCTCCCGTGACGGCGACGAACAGGTAGCCGGCGGCGACGCCGGCTGCCACCACCACGAAGGCCAGGGCCAGCAGGCTGAGCACCCGCATCACCGGGCGGTCGCGCTCGACCTCCTGCTCCCGGTCCGCCGATCGGCTGATCTCGGGCCCGGCCACCGGGACCACCAAAGGCGAGTTGTCGACGGGGGCGATGCCGACCGGATCGGTGTCTTCCAGCAGCTCGATCTCGTCGGACTCGTAGACGATCTCGTCGAGGTGGCCGCCTCCGGTCGGCGGGCGGTCGAGGTCGTCGAACAGCCCTTCGCCCTGCGGAGGCTCGCCGTACCCGGCCGCTGACTCCAGCTCGTCTTCGACCAGCTCGGCCTCGACCAGCACGAAGTCGTCGTCCAGCTCGACGTCGTCTTCGTCTACCAGCTCGGACTCGTCTTCCAGCTCGAAGACGAACCCGTCGACCGGCGCCTCGATCGTATCGATGAGCTCGTCGACGGGTTCTGGCGGAGTGTCGGGGGCCGGTGCGGCCTCGTCTTCGAAGGGGATGGAGACCACCGGCAGCTCACTGGTGGTGGCCGATGCCGCGGGGCGGCCCCCGGGTATGTCGTCGCTCTCGTAGCCCAGGCCCGGGCCAGGATCAGGCGCCGCTTCGAGCCGGTGCTCGCCCGAGGGGAGGGGCGGCTGACCGGCCAGCACCGCGTAGCCGTGACCGTTGCCCTCGGCCAGGATATCGCTGCCGTTGGCAGGGATATCGCTGCCATTGCGGCGCGGCGGTATCGGGGGCTGGGGCGGATGAACTGGCTCCGCCACCCGGCCGGCCCACGTCGGCAGCATCTCCAGTTCAGCCATGGAAAACCCCATCGTATCCTGGCGCCACCACCGTAGGTGGTGTGGGGAACGCCTCACTCACACCGAAATCAGCCCATCGACTCCGACCGGTTCGGGCCGCTACCGTTGCTCCTCTTCGAACAACAGAATACTTCATGAGGCGGGGCGCACATAGTGGTGCTTTCTGGTGACTCTTCGGTCGGAGTCGGCGAGGGCTTCGACCACGAAGAGAGCAGGCGCGGGATCACCCGGAATCCAATAGCTCTCGGAATGGCGGCATTACTCCTGTTCGCGTTGGGTTTCGGGTCGTTCGTGGCCCTGTCCGGCGGGGGCGGTGACGGCCGCACCGACAGCGCCGTCCAGCCGGCCGGCGCCGGGTCGTCCACCACGGCGGCAGCCACGAACAGTGAGGACAGCGTCGGCGCCACCAGCACGTCGGCGGCGACCAACGGCGGCAGCCTGGTCCCCGCCGCCACCACGCTCAGCGCGAGCCCGGCGCCCGACGGGGCGTACGTGCAGGCCCGGTTGAACCTCGATGCCGGCCCCAACCCGGGCCTGTTCACGTTGTCGGGCCGGGTGCCCGACGCCCAGACCGCCGAGTTGCTGCGGACCGCGGCCGAGATCTCGTACGCGCCCTACGTCACGTCCGACCTGGATATCGATCCGACGGTGGGCGCCGCCCCGTGGCTGGCCCCCAGCGCCCGCCTGATCGGGCTGCTGCCCAGCGTCACCGACGGCACGATCCGGGTGTCGTCCAAGGGGATCGAGGTCGACGCCCGCTCACCCAACCCCGAGTACCTGGCCCTGCTGGAGGGCGCCCTCAACCAGCTGGGCGGGGGCATGCCGGTGACGATGGTGAACAAGACGATCACCGATCTCGTGCCTCCCGCGTTCAAGGCCGATGTGGCCGACGGCAAGGTCACGCTCAGCGGCGAGGTGCCGGCCGATGCCGTGAAGGCCCTGCTCGAAGGGGGCGCGGCGGCCGCCTACGGCCAGGAGAACGTGGCCAGCACGCTCACCGTCAACGACAAGACGTACACCTCGTTCTGGATGTACACCATGCCCGGCATCTTCCAGCTGCTCTCGCCGTTTCCCCGGTACGACATTCAGGTGGTGAACGGCCAGGCGTCGGGCACGCTCCAGGGCGGCGTCGGCTTCGCCATAAGCTCCACCGAGATCACGCCGGAAGCGGCCAGGGTGCTCGACATCGGGGTGTCGATCCTGGCCCGGGACCTGTCGGTGGGCATGGTGGTGACCGGCCACACCGACGCCACCGGACCCGATGATCTCAACCAGGCATTGAGCGAGGAACGGGCCCGTTCCGTCGTCGACTACATGGTGTCGTCAGGCATCGATCCCCAGCGGCTCCAGGCGGTGGGCAAGGGCGAGACCGAGCCGATCGCGCCCAACGCCGATCCGGCCGGCCGGGCCGTGAACCGGCGGGTTGAGTTCAACTTCGGCCCGGCAGGGGGCTGACCGCCACCCGGTTTGTGCCCAAGCTGTGCCTTGCGGGGGCTGCGCCCCCGGGCCCCGTCTTGGCCGGGGCCCCCACCCCGGCCGGCAGCTACGCTGCATGTCTTGCGGGGGCTGCGCCCCCGGGCCCCGTCTTGGCCGGGGCCCCCACCCCGGCCGGCAGCTACGCTGCCCGTCTCATGGCCCACGGCACCCACGACCACAGTCCTGACCCCCGCAACGCCGGCATCGTGATCGGCGTCAACGACGAGCTGCTGCCCCGGGAGCGGGCCGTGGTGTCGGTGTTCGACTCGGGCTTCATCCTGGGCGACGGGGTGTGGGAGGGGATCCGGGTCCATCGGGGCCAGCCCGCCTTTCTCGACGCCCACCTGGCCCGGCTCTACGAGGGGGCCAAGGCGATCGACCTCGACATCGGCCGCACGCCGGCGGAGCTGGCGGCCATGATCGACCGGGTGCTCGACGCCAACGGCATGCGGGGCACCGCCACTGCCACTGCCGATGCTGGCGCCGAGGCCGGCGACCCCGTCCACGTCCGGCTGATGGTGAGCCGGGGGATCAAGTCGACCCCCTATCAGGATCCCCGCTTCACGATCTCGCCCCCCACGATCGTGATCATCGCCGAGTACAAGGCGCCGCGGCCCGAAACGGCCAGCGAGGGGATCCGCCTGTTCACCGTGCACGTGCGGCGGGGCCACCCCGACGTGCAGGACCCCAAGCTCAACTCGCACTCCAAGCTCAACTGCATCACCGCCTGCATCCAGGCGGCCAAGGCGGGGGCCGACGAGGCGCTGATGCTCGACCCCCACGGGTTCGTGGCCACCTGCAACTCCACCCACTTCTTCGTGGTGCGGGGCGGGGAGGTGTGGACCTCCACCGGCGACTACTGCCTGGCCGGCATCACCCGGGCCAACGTGCTGGCCCTGTGCCGGGAGTTCGGGATCACGGCCCGGGAGCGGAACTTCAGCCTCACCGAGGTCTACGGGGCCGACGAGGCCTTCGTCACCGGCACCTTCGCCGGCCTGGCCCCGGTCACGGAGGTCGACGGCCGGGTGATCGGGGCCGGAGGGCGGGGCCCGGTCACCGAGCGGCTCCAGGAGCTGTACCGGGCGCTGCTCGACCGGGACACCGACCGCGCGGCCGGTGTCGACCGGTCGGCCACCCCCTGGTGGTTGCGGTGAGTGGGGTGTTGCGGTGAGTGGGTGGCTGCGGTGAGCGACGAGCCGCTGGTGCGGATCGCCATGTGGTCGGGGCCCCGCAACCTGTCCACCGCCCTCATGCGGGCGTGGGAGAACCGGCCCGACACGGTGGTGATCGACGAGCCCCTCTACGCCTGGTACCTGGCCCGGACCGGGCTCGACCATCCGGGGCGGGACGAGATCCTGGCCACCTACCCGGCCGACGCCGACGGGGCGGTGGCCCGGTGCCTCGCTCCGCCGCCGGCCGGGGTGCGGGCCGTCTACCAGAAGCACATGACCCACCACCTGCTGGGCGAGCTCGACCGGGCCTGGCTCGACCAGCTGCGCCACTTCATGCTGCTGCGGGACCCGGTGGCGGTGCTCGCCTCCTACACCCAGGTGCGGGAGGAGGTGACGCTGGCCGACATCGGCCTGCCCCAGCAGCTGGAGCTGATCGATCGGGCCGAGCTGGTGATCGACGCCGACGACTTCCTCACCGATCCCGGCCCCTACCTCGAGTTGCTGTGCCAGCGGCTGGGGCTGCCGTTCACCGAGCGGATGCTGTCGTGGCCGGCGGGCCGGCGCGACAGCGACGGTTGTTGGGCGCCCTACTGGTACTCGGCCGTCGAGTCGTCCACCGGTTTCAACCGGCCCGGCCCCCGGGCCGCTGGTGGCACCGGCATCGACCGGCTACCGCCCCATCTCCGGCCCCTGGCCGAGGAGGCGCTCGCCCTCTACGCCACCCTGGCCGCCCGCCGCCTCGTCCTCTGACCCCGCCGCCGCTGCCTCGTCAGGGGAGCAGGCGGCCGCAGCGGCGGTCGAGGGCGGCGGTGAACGTGCGCTCGACCATCGTGTCGAGGGCCCGGCGGGCGACGGGGTCGTCGGGGGCCAGCCGGGACAGGTTGTTGGCGAACTGCCCCATCCACCACAGCAGGTTCTCGTCGTAGCTCCGGTTCAGCCAGGCCCGGTCGATCGGGTGGCCGTGCGCCGTCAGCTCCACGGCGTAGCCGTCGATCAGCTCGTCCTCCCACGCCCGGCGGTCTTCGACGGTGAGGGCGGTGGCCACGAACGAGCTCAGGTCCATCGTGCCCGGCCCCCGCAGAGCGGTCTGCCAGTCGATCATGGTCACCGACGTCTCGCTGATCAGGAGGTTGTCGAGCCGGTAGTCGGCGTGGACCACCGTGAGCGGCTCGTCGGCGGCCCGGGCCGACCACGGCCCGAGCCACCCGGCCAGCTGCAGGAGCCAACGGTCGGCGGGGGCGGGGACCACGTGGCCGTAGCGCTCCAGGAACCGGGGATGGGCCTCGGCCCACGCAGGGGCCAGCCCACCGACCCCGGTGGTGTCGAAACCGGGCATCCAGGCGAACCGGGGGGCCGACGGCCCCGCCCCGCCATCCCACCAGGCGGCGTGGAACCGGGCCAGGGCCGACACGGCGGCGACGGCCTGGGCTGCGGTGGCCCCCCGCTCGGTGTCGATCACCGTCGACGGCACGTCTTCCAGCACCAGCACCCAGCGTCCGGCGGCCTCGTCGGCCCCGGCGTGCCAGCAGCGGGGGACCCGGGCCCCGGGCGAGGCCGGTGCCACCTGGCGGTAGAACGCCACCTCCCGGGCCCAGGCCCGCAGCATCGAGCCGACCTGGTGGCCACCGGGGTCGGCCGTGGGCAGCTTCACGATCACGCTCGCCGGGCCGTCGCCGCCGGAGTAGGTGACGGCTACCCGGGCCAGGTCGCCCAGGAAGCCGACGGTGGCGCCCAGGGGCCGAACGTCCGCCTCGGCCACGGTCACCGGGAGCCCTCCGTGGGCGCCGGGGATCGGCCCGGCCCGCAGGGCGGCCTCCAGCCATGCCGCCGTCACGTCGTGGAAGTCGCCCGGGACGCCCGGCCACCTCTCGGCCTCCCCTGCGCTGTGTTCGGTCACCGCCCGATCATCGGTCACCGCCGGATCTTAGGTGGCGGGCGACGATGAGCGGCTGGCCACGAGCTGGAGGGCGAGGCCGGCCACCACCAGCGGGGCGCCGGCCACCACGGCCAGCGGCGGCAACTCGGCCAGGAACACCCAGGCCAGGAGGCTCGACCCGAACGGCTCCAGCAGCAGGGCCAGGGACACGGTGATCGACCCCAGCTGTTTCAGCAGGGCGTTGAGCACGGTGTGGCCGGCCAGCTGGGGGCCGATCACGGTGGCCACCACCGCCACCCAGGCCCGGCCGTCGAGGTGGACGAGCGACACCCCGCTTACCAGGGCCATCGGGGCCAGCACGGCGGCCGCCGCGGCGTAGGTCCAGCCGGCGTAGACCGCAGTGGGCAGGGTGGCCCGGAGGCGGTCGCCGATCACGAAGTACACGGCGATGCAGGCCGCCCCGGCCAGGGCCAGCAGGTCGCCGGCCAGGGCCGAGCCCCGGCCGCCGTCGGGCGGAGGTGCGCCGCCGGCGGCGTCGCCGGCCAGGATCAGGGCCACGCCCACGAACGAGAGGCCGATGGCGGCCCACGTCCGCCCCGATGGGCGCCGCCCGGCGGCCCACAACCACAGGGCGATCATCAGGGGTGACGAGCACACGAGGGTCACCGAGGCCGCCACCGAGGTGAGGCGGAGCGACGCCAGCCAGGTGGCGAAGTGGAGGGCCAGGGCCACCCCGGCCGCCGTCAACCACCACCACTGCCGACCCCGGGGCCGAACCGGGGCCCGCCAGGCCGGCGCCCCCAGCACCGCCGCCCCGCCGGCCGTGCGCCAGAACGCCAGGGCCAGCGGCTCGGGTCGGGCCCACCGGGCCAGGATGGCGGCCGACGACACGGCCACGATGGCCACGGCCAGCAGGCCCGACGCCCGCGGCGACAGTCCGGACGGCGCCGCCTCGGGAGCAGATGCGGAGGACGCTTCGATGGCGGCCAGGCTAGGCGCCGCCCGCCCCGACCCCGTTCCGGTCTCCAACCCCGTCACCGGTGACGCCCCCGGACACCAGAACGGGTCCCCGGGCGACGTGACCCACCGGCAGACGTTGGTGGCGGGGACCGGACCCGACACCATGTGCTCGTGGATCCAACGCTTGTCATCATGGCCGCCGGTCTCGGCAGCCGCTTCGGAGGAGTGAAGCAGCTGGCCCGGGTGGGCCCCGACGGTGAGGCCATCATCGACTTCTCCGTGGCCGACGCCGTAGCCGCCGGGTTCGGCCGGATCGTGGTGATCGTCCGCTCCGACATCGAGGCCGACGTCCGGGAGCACCTCGGTGGTCGCCACGCCGACCGGGGCGTCGAGTGGGTGTACGTCCGCCAGGACGACCTGGGCCCGCCCCGGGCCAAGCCGTGGGGTACGGCCCACGCCATCCTCAGCGCCGCCAGCGCCATCGACGGCCCCTTCGCCGTGATCAACGCCGACGACTACTACGGGCCCAGCTCCTACGAGCTGGCGGCCGAGTGCCTGAAGCAGGTGGGCCCGGGCCAGGCGGCCAACGTCGCCTTCGAGATCGGCCAGACCGTGCCCCCGTCGGGCTCGGTGACCCGGGGCGTGACCCAGGTCGACGACGGCTGGCTGGTGGCCATCGTGGAGACCGAGGCCTGCGAGCGCCTGGCCGACGGCCGCTACTCGGCCGGTGGCGCCATCGTGCCCGGCGACACCCCGGTGTCGATGAACCTGTGGTGCTTCCACCCGGCGATCCTCGACGGACTCACCGAGCGGTGGCTGGCGTTCCAGGAACGGGCCGCCGGCGACCCCAAGGCCGAGTGTCAGCTGCCCACCGTGGTGGGCGAGCTGATGGCCGACAACCGCCTCCGGGTGGAGGTGATCCGCTCCCGTGAGCAGTGGATCGGGATCACCAACCCCGAGGACCTGGAGCTGACCCGGGCCGCCCTCGCCACCCGCTAGTTCTAAAGAACCATGTGACCCGTCCGACGGATGGCTCAGGAGACCGGGCGCCGCCCGGCCCCCCGTCCCCACCCGCCTACCCGAGGACGAGTCGCCATGCACCGAGGAATCGCCGCTGCCGCCGCCGTGGCCCTGGCCGGGATCGCCCCCGGTCTGGCCGCCGGCCCGGCCCTGGCCGAGCAGGATGGCCCCAGTGTGACCCTCACCAAGACCGTCTACGCCGGTCACGACGGCGGAGCCGGCTGTGCCGGAGCCCAGTCGTGGGCCGAGGCCAAGCAGGGCGACCCGGTCACCTATTGCTTCACCGTCACCAACACCGGTAGCACCGGTCTGGCGTCGGTGGTGGTGAGCGACCCGCTGGCGGCCAACGCCCCGGTGCTGGTGTCGGCCGACTCCACCCCGCTCGCACCCGGCGGCTCGGCCCGCTTCTACCTGGAATCGGTGCCCCCGGCCGACGACGCCGACGGCGTCATCGACGAGACCTACGTGAACACCGCCTCGGCCAGCGCCTTGCCGGTGGACGAGGCCGGCAGCCCGCTCGAGGGGGCGGTGCCCGTGATCGCCACCGCCGAGGCCGTGGTCTACCCGCCGGCCGAGCTCCCGCTGGCCGGGGTCACGCTCGCCACCTCGGTCTACGCCGGCCACGACGGCGGCCACGGCTGCCCGGCGGCCGACGAGACCCTGGTCCACCAGGGCGACGCCATCACCTACTGCTACACGGTGACCAACACCGGCACCACCCATCTGACCGGCCTGTCCTTCGCCGATCTGGGGGTCGACGCCGCCCCTGCCCTGCTCGGTGAGGGTGGCCTGCCCCTGGCCCCCGGCGCCTCGCTGCGCTACTTCCTGGAAGCCGCCGCCCCCTCCGAGATGCCGGTCGAGGGCTATAAGCCCAACCCGGCGGTCACGGCCAGCGCCGTCGACGAGGGCGGCGCCGCCCTGGCCGGGGTGGAGGCCGCCACCGGCGCCGACAGCACCACCGTGCGGGCCCTGGCCACCGTGTCGGCCGAATCGGTGAAACCGGCCCAGCCGGTGGGGCCGACCAAGCCGCTGGTGCAGAAGAAGCCGGTTGCCACCCAGCCCAAGGCCACGTCGTCGGCAACCACCACCGCCCCCCAGCAGCTGGCCTACACCGGCTGGGAGACCTGGCTCGTGGCCTCGCTGGGGATGGGCCTGGCCGCGGTCGGCTGGTTGCTGGTCAACGCCGCCCGGGAGCGCAGCCGGCTGGAACCGGTGCCCGTCCCCGTCAGCGTGTCGGAACCAGAGCGTTCCGCCTGATCTTGCCCAGGCTGGTCCGGGGGAGCACCTCCGAGCGGAGCTCCAGCTCCCGGGGGGCGTACCACGGGCCGAGGGCCTCTTTCACCGCCGCCCGCAGCTCCTCCAGGCGGGGAGGAGCGGCCGGGTCGGCCGGTACGACCACCGCCACCACCCGGTGGCCCCAGTCGGGATCGGGGCGGCCCACCACCGCCACCTCGGCCACCGCCGGATGACGGGCCAGCACGGCCTCCACCCGATCGGGCCACACCTTCTCGCCGCCGGTGACGATCACGTCGTCGCCCCGGCCCTCCACCACCAGCTCGCCGTCGGGCCCCGGGTGCCCGAGATCGCCGGTGGGGAACCAGCCGTCGGTGTCGAGGGGTTCCGGGTTGTGGCGGTACGCCCGTAGCAGCATGGGGCAGCGGAGCAGGATCTCGCCGCCGGGGCCGAACGACACCTCCACCCCGGCCAGCGGGCGGCCCTCGTAGACCACGCCGGAGCCGGTCTCGGTGAGACCGTAGGTGGCGATCGCGTTCGCCGGTCGGTCGGGGGGCGGAGCGGCCCCACCCAGCAGGATGGCCCGGAACTGCTCGGCCGGCACCTGGGCCAGGGCCCGGGTGACGAACGAGGCCAGCGTGGCCCCCCGGCCGAGCGCCTCCACGGTGGCGGTGGGGGAGAAGTGGTCGTGCACCTCCACCGGTGTGCCGGTGATGATCGAGCGCAGGATCACCGACAGGCCCCCGATGTGGGCCACCGGCAGGCAGGCCAGCCACCGGTCGGCGGTGGGATCGACGGCGAGGGCGGCGCTGACGGCCCGGGCCGACGCCTCGACGCCGGCGTGGGTGTGGATGGCCACCTTGGGGTTGCCGGTGGTGCCGCTGGTGGCGATCAGCAGGGCGTCGCCCGCCTCGGTGGGCCGGCCCCCCTCCACCCGGTGGCGCTCGCCGTGCTCGTCGACCACCACGGTGGGGGCGATGGCGGCCACCTGGCGGGCCTGCTCCTCGGGCGGGAGGCGCAGATCGAGCGGGGCGAAGGCGTCGCCGGCGTCCCACACCCGACGGATGGCATCCACATAGACCGGCCCCGCCGGCATCGCCAGAGCTACCACCTCGGCCACCGCTCCAGGGTAGTGTCTCCCCCGGTGACCGAGGTGCCTGGCGATGCGGCCGCACGAGACCCGGCAGCGGGGACGGTGTGGCGGGACGGGCACCTCGTGCCCTGGGCCGAGGCCACGGTGCATGTGCTGTCCCACGCCGCCAACCGGGGCTCGGAGGTGTTCGACGTGCTGCGGGTGCTCCCCGGCGCCGGCGCCGGGCCGGTGGCGGTTGGCCTGCGGCCCCACGTGGCCCGCTTCGAGCAGTCGATGGCCCTGATGGGGATGGACAGCCCGTGGGACATCGGCACCCTGGAGCGGGCGGTGGCCGAGACCGTGGCCGCCAACCCGGGCCCGGCCGACCGGCTGGTCAAGCTGGTGGCGGCGTGGGCCGAGGTGCCGCCGGCCACCGTGCCGTCGTCGCTGGTGCCCACCGTGTTCGTGGCCTGCGCCCCGGCCACCTCGCCCGGCGTGCTGGCCGACCAGCCGGCCCGGCTGCGGTCGGTTCCCGGGGGCCGGATCCCGGCCGACGTGCTGCCGGCCTCGCTCAAGGTGGCCGCCCTCTACACGGCGGCCGTGCGCCTCCAGCTGGCGGCCCGGGCCGACGGCTACGACGACGTGCTGCTGCGCACGGCGGCCGGTGACCTGGCCGAGGCCCCGAGCCAGAGCCTGCTGGTGGTGACCGGCGAGGGGCAGGTGCTGGCGCCGCCGCTCGACTCCGTGCTCGACGGCGTCACCCGCCGCCTGGTGCTCGACCTGGCCATCGATCGGGGCCTGGCGGTGGACGTCCGCTCCATCCGGTGGGACGAGGTGACCGGGGCGGCCGAGCTCCTGCTCGTGTCGACCAGCCGGTTCATACGCCCCGTGGCCGAGCTCGACGGCATCGCCTATCCGGCGCCCGGCCCGGTGGCCACCGAGCTGGCCGCCGACCTGGAGGCCCTGGTGGCCGGCCGCCACCGGCTGTCGGGCCGGTGGCTCACGCCCCTGTGACGGTGGGGGCCGGGATCAGCCTGTCGTCGTGCTGGTGGACCCGGGTGTTCGCCAGTTCGGGTTGTCGGGGGCGGTGGACTCCCACGAGCGGAGGTAGGTGACCACGGCCTTGATCTGCTCCGAGGTGAGGGGGCCGGCATGGTCCTGCGAGAAGGCGGCCATCTGGGTGCCGGGCACGCCAACCGAGATCAGCAGCTCCATCTGGGCGTTGGTGGCCGACGACAGGAACTGCTGGGAGTTGAGCGCCGGGCCCACCCCGCCCTCGCCGTTGAGCCCGTGGCACGAGGCGCAGGTGACCGACCACGTCTGCTCGCCCGACGTGGCCAGGGCCACGAGTTGGCTGTCGCGTTCGGCCTCCCGGCTGGTCGGCTCCACCAGGCGGTAGAGGGGGAAGATCAGCACCAGGCCCAGCATCAGGGCGAACCCGATGGCCATCAGCTTGTTGGTGGAGCGCTCGAGCTCCTCGTCGGTCTCGTACAGCCCGGTTGCCATGTCAGCCCTGGCCTTCCGCCGCGCACGAGGGGCCGGTGGCATCATCCACCGGGGCCGAGCCGGGGGCCGGGCCCTCCTCCCGAGAGCCGGTGTCTATGTAGAGCAGACCATCGTCGGCGTTGACCGAGGTGGGGAAGCGGTCCATGCCCCGGGGGGCGGGGCCGGCCACGTACTCGCCCGAGCGGCTGAACTTGGAGCCGTGGCAGGGGCACTCGAAGCGGCCCGACGACTCGCAGAACGGCACCCGGCACCCCAGGTGGGTGCACTTCTCCGACAGGGCGATGGTCTCGCCGTCGACCTTGGTCAGGTACGACCGGGCGGCCGCAACCTCCACGATGCCGGTGTCGGGCACCGCCTCGGGCCGGATGGCCCGCACCAGGCCGCCGAAGCCGGTGGTGCGCAGCGGCTGCAGCAGGTCCCACGACGTCCAGGCCGCCGCCACCGCGATGAGGCCGGTACCGGCCCCCCACAGGCGGGCCAGGAACTGCCGCCTCTGGATGAACTCAGCCATCGCTCAACATCCTCCTCAGTGTCCTCCTGCAGAGCCGCGGCACCGGATCGCCGCTCACAGCTCGCCGTGCCATTCCTGCCACGGCCACACCCAGCCCCAGTTCGGGCCCCGGAAGGCGAAGCCCACCAGCGTGAGGATCACGAACAGCACGAGGAACGTGGTGAACGTGGCCACCGCCACCCGGCGGTGCTGGGGCTTCACGAACAGGCTGCGGTCGATGTAGGGCAGCGCCATCAGCCCCACGATGATGGCGGTGGGGATCAGCACCCCGGCCACCAGCGGATGGAAGTGGGCCAGCAACTCCTGGAGGGCGGCGAAGTACCACGGCGCCTTCTCCGGGTTGGGGGTGACGCTGGGGTTGGCCACCTCCCGCAGGGGGGCGTCGACGAACACGGCGATGACGGCCACCAGCAGGGTGACCGACAGGCCGGCCACGGCGTGGCGCACCAGCAGGTGGGGCCACACCAACACCATGTCGTCGTCGGCCGGCTCCTTGCGCTCACCGGCCACCGGCTTGCCCGGCACCATGCCCAGCACCCGGCGGCCCTCGACGTTGGCCGGGTCGGGCCGTAGCCGCACCGGAGTCTCTGTCACGGTGCGTTCGGCGGCGTTCGCCGCGATCTGCTCAGACATCGGGCTCATTCCGATCCAGCTCCAGCATCGAGTCCTTGCGCCACCGCCACAGGTGGATCATCAGCACGAAGATCAGCGTGGTGGGCAGCACCGCCACGTGGAGCACGTAGAAGCGCAGCAGGGTGGCCGATCCCACGGTGGAGCCGCCCAGCATCAGGCTCTGCACCCGCTCGCCCACGAAGGGCACGTAGGCCGCCATCTGGGTGCCCACCGTGACCGCCCAGTAGGCCAGCTGGTCCCACGGCAGCAGGTAGCCGGTGAACGACATCAGCAGGGTGAGGGTGAGGAGCACCACGCCGATCACCCAGTTGAACTCCCGGGGCGGCTTGTAGGCGCCCCGGTAGAACACCTTGCCCATGTGGGCCACCACCGCCAGCACCATCAGGTGGGCCGACCAGCGGTGCACGTTGCGCACGTACTGCCCGAAGGCCACCTCGGCCTGGAGGGTCTGGATGTTGGTGTAGGCCGACCCGGGCGACGGCACGTAGAAGAACATGAGGTAGACGCCCGACAGCACGAGCGAGCCCAGCAGCACGGTGGAGATCACGCCCAGGTACCACGAGTACTTGAACCCCAGTTCGGCCCGCCGCACCTTCACCGGGTAGATGTGGAGCAGGAAGCTCGACCAGTGGGAGGCGGCGGCGTCGCGCGGGGTGTGACGGCGGGGGGTCCGCCAGATCGACCGACCGACCGGGGTCGCCCTCACCCGGTCGATCGGCCCCGAGGGTCGCGCCGGGGGTGGGTTCGGCGTCGGCTCGGCCCGTTCCTGTTCGATCACTGCCACGGTGGGACTCCTACTCCTGACCACATGGCCATCGACAACGCCTTGGGGGGACACCGCTCGATGCACAGCCCGCACCGGATGCAGGCCTCCTCGTCGAGCAGCAGGGCCGTCTGGCCGGCCCCGGCGCCCGGGTCGACCTCCTCGCCCGGCACGAGCGAGATGACGTTCACCGGGCATACGTCGGCGCACAGGGCGCACAGCACGCAGGCCTCGGTGTCGAGCACGATGTTGGCGAAGCACCGCAGGCAGCGGTTGGCCTCGCAGCGGGCCTGCTCGGGGGTGAAGCCCAGCTCCACCTCGGCCAGGCCCATCCGGCGGCCGGTGTCGCGGGTGGGTACCGCCACGCGGTCCTGGCGGTCGTACAGGTCGTCGAGCCGGTGGAACTGGCGCAGCTCCACCATGGTGCCCGGGGTCCCGCCGTTGCCGTCGGGTGCCGGGGTGGGGGCGCCGCTGAGGGCGCGGTGGATGTCGGCGGCCGAGCGACGGCCGTCGGCGATGGCGTCGATCAGGGTGCGGGGGCCCTTGGCCGCGTCGCCCCCGGACCACACCCCCGGGATCGAGGTGGCGCCGGTGTCGTTGTCGATGGCGATCGTGCGACGGGGGCTGGTCTCGGGGCCGTTGGGGCCCAAGGCGTCGAGGTCGATGGCCTGGCCGATGGCCAGGATGATCGTGTCGGCTACCAGCGTCTGGCGGTCGTCGAGGTCGAACACGGGGGCGAAGCGGCGCTCGGCGTCGAACACCGAGCGCACGCCGATGGTCTCGAGGCCCATGGCCCGCCCGTCGTCCACCCGGATGGCCGACGGCCCTCGGCGGTGCAGGAAGCGGATGCCCTCGTGCTCGGCTTCCTCGACCTCGAAGTCGTGGGCCGGCATCTCCTGCCGGGACTCGAGCGACACGATCGTGATCTCCCGGGCCCCGGCCCGCCGGGCCGTGCGGGCGGCGTCGAAGGCGGTGGTCATCGGGTTGCGCTCGCTGGCGTCGGACTGCGCCCCGCCCGCTGTCTCCCCCGATCTGGCCGTGCCGTCGCCACCCGACCGGGCCGTGCCGTCGCCACCCGACCGGGCGGTGTAGTCGGCGGCGCGCAGGGCGGTACGGGCGGCGTCCATGGCCACGTCGCCGCCGCCGATCACGATCACCCGCTCGCCCACATCCACCTTGAAGCCCCGGTTCATGTTGATCAGGAACTCGATGGCCTTGAACACGCCGTCGGCGTCGGCCCCGGGCAGGTCGAGGCCCCGGCCCAACGTGGCCCCGATGCCGAGGAACACGGCGTCGTGGTGCTGGCGGAGCTGATCCAGCGTGACGTCGTGGCCGAGCCGAGCGTTGAGGTGCACGGTGACACCCAGGCTCACGATGGCGTCGATGTCGGCGGCCAGGACGTTGCGATCGAGCCGGTACTCGGGGATGCCGAGCCACATGGCCCCGCCCAGCTTGTCGGTCGCCTCGTAGACCGAGACCTGGTAGCCGAGGCGGCGGAGGTCGTGGGCGCAGGCCATGCCGGCCGGTCCGCCCCCCACGATGCCGATGCTCTGGGGCCGGTCGGGCGCCGGGGGCGCCACCACCATGGCGTCGGCGCCGTTCTCCGTCCCGAACTGTTCGGTGACGAACCGCTTGAGGGCCCGGATGGCGATGGGCCGGTCGATCCGGCCCCGGCGGCAGGCGTCTTCGCAGGGGGCGGCACACACCCGTCCGCACACCGAGGCGAACGGGTTGGGGAGCCGGGCCGTGAGGTAGGCCTGGCGGTCGTCGCCGTCGGCGATGGCGGCCACGTAGAGCCCAGCGTTGGTGTGGACCGGGCAGGCGGCCAGGCAGGGGATGTTCTCGTCGTAGTACTGGAGGTCGGGCACGCCGACGGGGAGGGCCCCGATGCCGGCTGATCCGTCGGCCATCAGACCCTCGATTCCTTGTGGGCGTACCACAGCGCACCGAGCACCACGCCCAGGCCGGCACCCCACAGGCCGAGGCCCACCACGTCCTGGCCCACCCGGCCGAGCTTGCTCACCGCCGAGGTCTTGAGCGCCCAGTCGGGGACGACGACCACCAGCAGGATGACGGCGGCCACGATGGCGGCCGTCTTCAGCCAGGCGTCGAGCCATGGCACGTGCAGCCGGCTGTTCTGGCTGGCCAGGCGGGGGTAGAGGACCAGGCCCCCCACCGCCGCGGCCAGGAGGAAGGCCACCAGCGAGCCCATGTTGGCCAGGGCCGGGAGCTCGGTGCCGGCCACCGGCCCGGTTGGCCCGATGGGGGCGGCGCCCGCCGGCACCTGGAAGCCGTTCTGGATGTAGGCGATCACGGCGGCGATGTCGTCGTCGGTCAGGGTGGAGAACGACGGCATCACGCCGTTGTAGGTGCTGCCCAGCACCTCGATCTGGCCCTGTTTGCCGTTGTTCACCACGCCGGCGACGTAGGCCGTGTCCGCCACCTTGGGGTTCCCGTCGAGCGGCGGGTACTGGCCGGGGAGGCCGGTGCCGCCGGGCTGATGGCAGGCCGAGCAGATCTGGGAGTAGACCTCGGAGCCGGCCACGATCTGGTCGGCCCGGGCCGGGTCCATCGTGTCGGCGGTGGCGGTGTCACCGTTCGTGACGCCGGTGGCACCGGTGTCACCGGAGGAGCCGTCGGCCACGGTGTCACCGGAGGAGCCGTCGGCCACGGTGGTGGCTGGTGGCTCGTCGGTCTGGGCCGCCGCCGGCCGGCCGGGGCCGACGCCGCCGGCCAGGGCCACCAGCAGCGCCACCGACGCGAGCATCGCCATGGTGTGTGTACGGCCCGACATGGCGGGAAATCTCCGCATCTCCGGTGGCTCCTACTGAGAGAATCTAAACCAATTCGCCGTGACCCTTGACACCCGCAGGTGACAGCTGGCACGTTCTCCATCAACGAGTTTCGGTCAGGTCACGCGGTCGCAACATACGAGCGTGGCGATTGGTGCCAATAGGGCCCTTGGTCCCTACATGGCCGCGCGTCGGGCGGAGACACTGCGGATGCACCATCCCCAGTGAACGGAGCTTGCCGTGACCGACGGCCCACAGAGCACCGAGGGCGAAGAACACTTCAAACCCACCGGAACCATCTTCATCCTGGCCATGTTCCTCGCCGCTCTCATCTTGTTGTGGGCGTCGGTCTACGTGATCCTGCTGAGCCGCGGGGTGACGGTGTGACCGCCACCGATGTGCCCGACCGACCGTCGGGAGAACCGCCGCCCGAGCACCTCACGATGGGGATCGACCCCTACGAGAAGAACTGGATGCGGGTGTCGATCCTGCTCCTGGCCGTGTTCTTCGCCATCGTGACCGTCGGCGGCTTCGCCATGGGGTTCCAGGTCTCGGGGGTGTCCGACGAGGTCGATCCCCGCACCCTGGCCCAGTCCGAGCCGTGGGCCAACCCGGGCCTGCGGGAGGTGGCGCCCGGTGAGTACGAGGCCTACGTGGTGGCCCAGGCCTGGACGTTCAACCCGCGGGTGCTGGAGGTGCCGGTGGGATCGAAGGTGACGATCTATGTCACCAGCTCCGACCTGCAGCACGGGTTCAAGGTGACCGACACGAACATCAACATGCAGATCGTTCCCGGTCAGGTGTCGAAGCTCGTGTACACCTTCGACAGGGTAGGTGAATTCCCCTATCTGTGCACCGAATACTGTGGTACTGGTCACCCCACGATGTACGGCACGGTCAAGGTTGTTGCCGACAGCGGTACTTCCGGTAGTGGTGCAAATGGATCGGCTACCACTGCCGCCAACTCCTCGAGCGGTTCCACCACGGAGGCGTCACGATGACCGTGCTCGACCAGCCTGATCCGCAGGCTCCGGCCGTGCCCGCCCGCCAGGCGGCGCCGGCCCGGGAGCTGACCGAGCAGGAGCGCCGCTTCGTCGGCTGGCACCTGATCGTGGCCATCGCCGCCCTGCTGGTGGGCAGCCTCATGGGCCCGTTGCAGGCGTTCGAGTACTCCGGGGTGAACGTCTACCCCTGGATCGAGCCCATCATCCACTCGTACTACCAGGGCCTCACGATCCACGGTGTGCTCAACGCCCTGGTGTGGACGACGTTCTTCATCGTCGGCTTCACCAACCTCACCACGATCCGGGGTCTGCAGCGGCCGCTGAGCCACCCGTGGATCAACAAGCTCGGGTTCTGGGTCATGGTGGTGGGCCTGCTCATGGCGGCCGTGCCCCTGCTGGGCAACCAGGCCACCGTGCTCTACACGTTCTACGCCCCGCTCAAGGCCAGCTGGGCCTTCTACCTGGGCCTCACGCTGGTGGTGGTGGGGAGCTGGTTGGAGGGCCTCGGCTTCTACCTGACGTTGTGGGCCTGGCGTAAGGAGCACCGCGGCGTGCGGTCGCCCTTCATCGCCCTGGGTGGCATCATCAACGCCGCCATGTGGCAGATCGCCACCCTGGGCCTGGCCGCCTCGATCCTCACCATGCTGCTGCCCTGGTCGCTGGGCCTGATCGACGGGGTCGACCCCGAGCTGTCCCGCACCTACTTCTGGTTCACCGGCCACCCGCTGGTCTACTTCTGGCTGCTGCCGGCCTACATCTCGTGGTACGGGATGCTGCCCCACCAGGCCGGGGGCAAGCTGTTCAGCGACTCGCTGGCCCGCCTCGCGTTCTGGATGTTCCTGCTGGTGTCGGTGCCGGTGGGGTTCCACCACCAGTTCGTCGACCCCGGCGTCCCCCAGACCTGGAAGTGGGTCCACGCCGCCCTCACGTACTCGGTGTTCTTCCCCTCCACCCTCACCGCCTTCACCGTGATCGCCTCGCTCGAGTACGCCGCCCGCAAGCGGGGTGGCACCGGCCTCATCGGCTGGGTGCGCCAGCTCCCCTGGACCGACCCTTCGGTGGTGGCCCAGTTGCTGGCCGCCATCCTGTTCATGTTCGGCGGCATCGGGGGCCTCACCAACGCCTCGTACAACCTGAACCTGGTGATCCACAACACGGCCTGGGTGCCGGGCCACTTCCATCTGACGGTGGCCAGCGCGGTGACGCTGTCGTTCATCGGCATCACCTACTGGATGGTCCCCTACCTGATGAACAAGAAGCTGTGGGGTCCGCGGGTGGCCCTGGTGCAGGCCTGGGTGTGGTTCGTGGGGATGATCATCTTCTCCAACGCCATGCACGTGCTGGGCCTGCTCGGCGCTCCCCGCCGCACCCCGCTGGGGGAGGCCACCTACGTGCCCGAGGCCTGGAACGGCAACCTGCTGCGGGTCTCGATCGGCGGGGCCATCCTGCTGGTGGCCGTCATCCTCTACGGGCTGGTGATGATCCGCACCGCCTTCGGGCCCAAGGTGGCGCCGGAGGACGTCCCGTCCGTGCCGATCGCCGAGTCGATCCGCCACCCCCAGCTCACGCCGGTGTGGCTCGACCGGTTCAAGCCGTGGCTGCTGGGGGCGGCGGTGCTGCTGCTCATCGCCTACGGCCCGCAGCTGGTCGACCAGATCCTGAACATGCACCTGAACGCCCCCGGGGCCAGTTTCAGGCCCTGGTGAGCCGGGGGCGTGAACGGCGGTGAGCACGCCTGACGACCCGACCGGACCGGCCCCGCAGCCCACTGGCGCTGCCGGGTCCTCCGGGGCTTCGGGAGCTTCGGGGGCCGACACCCGGCTCTCGCGGCCCCTGGCCGCGCTGGACCGGGTGACATTCGCGGCGGAGCGACCGCTGCGGCGGCTCGTCGGGTCCAATCGCCTCAACCCGCTGCCCCACGCCGGCTCGATCAGCGTGTTCCTGCTCGGGGTGGTGGTGCTCACCGGGGTCTACATCACGCTGTTCTTCCAGTACGGGACGGAGGCGTCGTACCGCGCCGTGTCGGCCATGGAGGGCAACGTCATCCAGAAGGTGGTGCGGGCCATCCACCGCTACAGCTCGGCCGCTCTGGTGCTGACCACGGTGGTGCACGCCTGGCGGATCTTCGTGGGGGCGCGGTTCACCGGCCGGTCCCGGCGGTGGCGGTGGGCCACCGGGGTGGCCGCCCTGCTCGTGATCTGGCTGGCCGGTGTCACCGGCTACTGGCTGGTGCAGGACGTGCGGGCCCAGGCCCTGTCGGATGCAGCGGCGGGCCTGCTGGCTCCAACGGCTTGGGGGTCGGCGTGGGCCACCCGCCACCTCAGCGGTGTCGGCAGCGGCTCGGGCTCGTGGCTGCTGGTGGCGGCGTGGTTCGTCCATCTGGTGCTCACCGGCGTTGTCGGCTGGTTCCTGGTCCGGCACCTGCGGCGGTCCCGCCTGCCGTGGCTGCCGCCCCGGCACTGGATGATGCTCATGGGCGGGGCCCTCGTGTTGGTGGGGCTGGCGTTCCCGGTGGGGATGCTGCCGGCGGCCTCGGCCACCCGGCTGCCGGGCCACATGCCCCTCGATCCCTTCGTGCTGTTCCTCCTGCCGCCGCTGCTGTCGGCCTGGCGGTGGGCGGCGGTGGTGGCCGGCGGCGTGCTGACAGCGCTGGTGCTGGGGCTGCCCCGCCTGCTGCGCTCGGCCGACGCCGCCCCGGTGGTCATCGACGCCGACGCCTGCACCGGTTGCGAGCTGTGCGTGGTCGACTGCCCGTACCGGGCCCTGACGATGGTGGGGGGTGGCTCTGCCGATGGCGCCGCCGCTGCCGATGGCGCCGCCGCCGCCGCCGACGGTGGCGGGCGGGCGGTGGCCGTGGTCGACCCGGCGGCCTGCGTGGCCTGCGGGATCTGCGTCGGCTCCTGTGCCTTCGACGCCATCACCCTGCCGGGCACCCCCGATCTGGTGTCGGGGGCCGTCACCGGCGACGGCCGGGGACACCAGAACGTGGGGGGTGTGGCGGGGCGGACGGTGGTGGTGGCGTGCGACCGGCATGTCGAGCTGTCGGGGTCGGCGCTGCGGGCCGCCGGTGACGGCGACGGCGACGGCGACGGCGACGGCGACGGCGACAGCGACGATGCGGCGGAGCCGGTGGTGCTGCGGGTGCGGTGCGCCGGGATGTTCGCCCCGGCCGCCATCGGCCACCTGATGACGGCGGGGGCCACCGGCGTGCACATGGTGGGCTGCCCGCCCCACGACTGCCGCTACGGCGTGGGCAACCGGCTGGCGGCCGAGCGGCTGAGCGGGGAACGGGCACCCCACCCGCCCCGACGATGGCAGGGGGCCGTGATCGAGGACTGGGTGGCCCCCACCGAGCTGGTCGGTGCCCTGCGCCACCCCGGCGCCCATCCGTCGGTCGACGATTCCCGCCTGCCCGGTCGGCGTGACGTGTTGGCCGGGGCGGCGGTGCTGGTGGCGCTGTCGCTGGTGGCGGTGGTCTTCGCCACCCGGGCCCCGTTCACCGGCAGCGACCGGGCCGGCGTGCGGGTGGTGGTGGACCACGAGGCCGGCAATGCGCTGCTGGCCGTGCCCGACGGGGCCGGCCCGGTGGGAGCGGTCACCGCCGTGGAGGTCCGTGTCGACGGCCGGGCCGTGGCCCGGCGGTCGGTTCCCCACCGGGGCCCGGTGGCGTCGGGCCTGATCGACCTGGCCGTCGATCCCGGGACGGCCACGGTGTCGGTGGTGGCCGAGACCGCGGCCGGGCCCGTCACCGTGTACGACGCATCCACCGAGCTGGTCGCCGGCCGGCGCCTGGTGGTGCCGATCAGCGACGTGCCGCCGCCGCCCGGGGTGGGGGAGGGGCGGGACGTGTTCAACTCCCGGGCCGCCGGCTGCCCCACCTGCCACTCGGTGCGCCCGGACGACGACGGCATCGGCCCCTCGCTGTACGGGGTGGCGAGTCGGGCCGGTAGCCGGGTGGAGGGCCTCACCCCCGAGCTCTACCTCCGTAACTCGATCCTGCTGCCCGACCAGTTCGTGGTGCCCGGTTTTCCCACCGGCCAGATGCTGCCGATCTACCGGGAGCGGTTCGGCGAGGAGCAGCTCGACGCCCTCGTCGCCTACCTGATGACCCTGACCGACGGCTCGGCCGGCGCCACGCCGGCAACGGAAGGCGGTGGCTGATGGGTGTGCGGTCAGGGCCGGGGAACGATCTCCTCCGAGCCGGTGCCGCCGGCCCGATCGGAGCGCCAGGAGCCGGTGAGGCGCCCGTCGCCGCCGATGGTGTAGGTGCCGGTGCCATGGATCTCACCGCCGTCGCCCGAGGCGTCGGTGGTCCAGGTGACGGCGAGCTCGCTCCCGGTGCGCACGCCGGTGCCGTGCTGCAGGGCGCCGGTGATGATCCACTCCAGGGCGAAGGTGTCGGGGGTGTCGGTGGCCTTGATCACCACGGTCCCGGAGTACTCGCCGCCGGTGGGGTCGGTGCCGTTGACGGTGTAGGTGCCGGGGAGGCCGGCGGTGCGGTCCTCGTCGGCCGGGAGGGCGCCGGGGAGGGCGAAGAAGTAGAGCATGAGGGCGAAGGCGACGGCGCCGGCCGCCCACAGCAGCCTGGTCCGGGTGCTCACGGCGCCGAGTGTAGGGGAACCCTTCGGGTTCCTCAGGTACGCCGTTGGCGTACACGCCCGCCTCCGGCGGGCTCTGGGGACGACGGCCGCCGGCAGGACCGTGACGAAGGCCTCGGCCTCCCCCGGTGGGCGAAGGTGGCGGGGGCGGTGGTGGCGGCCGTGGTGGTGGCGGCGTTCGCCTTCACCGTGTGGCAGCCGATTCAGGTGTTGCCCCGCATCGAGCTGGCCCCCGGGTACGTCCTGGTCGACCAGCGGGGCGGGCAGTACACCAGCGAATCGGGCCGGGGATCGGTGACCCTCTACAGCTTCGCCCCGCTCGACTGCGGTTCCCGCTGCGAGGCGGCCGACGCCACGCTGGCCCAGGTGCTGCAGCGGGTGGAGGCCGAGGTGGATCTGGGCGACGTGGGCTTCCGGGTGGTCACGATCGCCCTCGATCCGGTGGACGGCGACCCGTCGGCCCTGGCGGCGGCGGCCACCCGATCGGGGGCCGACGGCGAGCGGTGGCGGTGGATCGGGGGCAGCGGGGAGCGGGTGCGCACCCTGGTCGGCTCGGGCTTCCACCGCAGCACCGGCGCCGGCGTCGGCCCTGCCGGGGGGACCACCTTCGACCCCGGGTTCGTGCTGGTGGACGGCAACGGCGTGATCCGGGGCGACTACCGCTATCGCACCACCGCCCCCGACGCCGACAAGCTGGTGGGCAACCTGCAGGTGCTGGCCAGCGAGATCCGCAACGCCCACGGCGCCGCCTCCATGGCCTACGAAGCCGCCCATCTCTTCCTGTGCTACCCGTGAGGAGCCGACGATGACCGCCCTGCGCCACTCGCGGTCTCTGATGACCGTGGTGCTCGCCGTCCTGGCTCTGCTGGTGGCCGGGCCCCGGGTGGTGGCCCGGTTCCAGCCCCATCTCTACGCCGGCACCGTGCTCCAGAGCGACCGGCCGGCGCCCAGCCTGGAGGGTCTGCAGCTCACGTCGGGAGAATCGGTGAGCATGGAGGCCCTGAAGGGCGACGTGGTGCTCGTGTTCTTCGGCTACACCAACTGCCCCGACGTGTGCCCCACCACGATGGCGGCCCTGGCCCGCACGATGGCCGGCCTCAGCCCGGGGGAGCGCAGCCGGGTGCGGGTGGTGATGGTCACCGTCGATCCCGCCCGCGACGACGCCGCCACCCTGGAGCGCTACGTGAACTCCTTCGACCCCACGTTCGACGGGGCGGTGGGCCCGGCCGACGTGACCGACCGGATCGCCAGCCTCTACGGCGTGTACTTCGCCCCCGACGACGCCGGCGGGTCCACCATCGACCACAGCGCCTCCCTGATAGGGATCGGGCCCGACGGGGAACTCCGGGTGGTGTGGCCCCCGAACGTGACCGAGCAGGCCCTGGCCTCCGACGTGCGGGCCCTGCTGCCGTGAGACCAGTTTGAATCGAGAGGAACGCACGATGGATGACGATGACACCGGGCACGAGCTGGACGTGGTGCCCGAGAGCGAGGCCTGGGACCTGGTGCGGGGCCGGGAGCTGGGCCGCCTGGCGGTGTGCATCGCCGGGGTGCCCGAGATCTTCCCCGTCAACTACCGACTCGACACCGACGGGGCCGTGGTGGTGCGCACCGCGCCCGGGCTCAAGCTGGCCGGGGCCGTGCTGGGGGGTGAGGTGGCCTTCGAGGTCGACGACATCGACGAGGCGGCCCACACCGGCTGGAGCGTCGTGATCCACGGCCGGGCCAGCGAGGTGGTCGGTACCGAGGCCCGGCTCCACGCCGAGGACCTGGACGTCGACCCGTGGGTGTCGTCCCCCAAGCACCGCTACCTCCGGGTCACCCCCGACCGCATCAGCGGCCGCCGGGTCACCTAACGGTCTTGTTCGGGGGCGGCGAGGGTGTCGAGGCGGGTGGCGGCCCGGTCTACCTGGGAGCGGAGGAGGCCGTCGAGGGCTGAGCTCCACAGCCCGCCGGAGTACGCCAGGCGCATGGTGAGGGTGCTGCCGCCGTCGCCCTCACCGCCGGGTCGGGGGGCGACCGACGCCTCCAGCACCCAGGCCGAGTGGCTCCGACCGTCGATCTCGGCCCGCTCGAAGCGGGCCTGGCGGCCCTCGTCGGCCACCGTGCGCACCATGCGCAGCCGCTTGGACCGGGCGAACGGGCCGATCTTGGCCCGCAGGGTCACCAGCCAGGCCGGTGGCTCGCCCTCGGCCCCGTCGGGCGCCGGTTCCACGCGGTGCACGATGTCGAGGAAGTCGGGATAGCGGGTGAGGTCGGCCACCAGGGGATACACCCGGTCGGGACCGGTGGTGAGCTCGGCGCTGAACTGCTGATCCACGTCCTCAGCGTACGCTGGGGCGGGTGAAGTCACTGACGGTCCGGCTCGACGCCGACCTCGATCTGGTGGGCCTCGGGGCCCGGTCGGGGCTGCTGTGGACCCGCCCCCAGGCCGACGACCCCGTGCCCGTGTTGGCCGGGATCGGCCGGGCCCTGCACCTGGCGGTGGATCGGCCGGGTGGGGCGGCCGAGGCCCAGGCGGCCCTGGCCGCCCTCGACGGGCCGAACGAGGTGGGCGGCGCCGGCACCGGGGCCGTGGCCTTCGGCGCCTTCCCCTTCGACCGCACCGCTCCGGGTGAGCTGGTGGTACCCGAGATCGTGGTGGGTCGGGGGGCCGATGGCCGCCGCTGGCTCACCATCGTGGGCGACGGGTCGCTCGACCCCGACGACGCCCTGGCCCGGGCCCGTCAGGTGCTCGACGGCCCGGCCGGCCCCACCGGCTCCGAGCCGACCTCGTACGACCTGCGCTCGGCCCTCCCGCCCGAGGTGTGGCGGGACGAGGTGGTGGCGCCGGCCCGGGACCGGATCCGTCGGGGCGAGCTCGACAAGGTGGTGCTGGCCCGGGAGCTGGTGCTGGAGACCGACCACCCACTGGTCCCGCCCACCGTGATCGCCGCCCTGCGAGACAGCTTCCCCACCGCCATCGTGTTCCGCATCGGCGGGTTCCTGGGCGCCACCCCCGAGCTGCTGGTCAGCCGCCACGGCGACATCGTGCGGGCCCACCCCCTGGCCGGCACCGCCCCCCGGTCGGCCGACCCCGCCGCCGACGGCCGCTTGGCCGCCGGCCTGCTGGCCTCCACCAAGGACCAGGGGGAGCACCGCATCACGATCGAGTGGCTGCTCGACGGCCTGCTGCCGTTCTGCTCCTACGTCGACGCCGAGCCCGAGCCCACCATCGTGACGCTGGCCAACCTCCACCACCTCGGCACCCGGGTGGAGGGGCGGTTGTCGTCGCCCCCGGCCTCGGTGCTGGAGCTGGTGGCGGCGCTGCACCCCACGCCGGCCGTGGGCGGCGACCCCCAGGACAAGGCGCTGGAGGTCATCGCCGAGCTGGAGCAGGCGGAGCGGGGCCGCTACGCCGGCCCGATCGGTTGGGTGGACGGGGCCGGGAACGGCGCCTTCGCCGTCGCCATCCGCTCGGCCCAGATCGACGGCCTCGTCACCCGGTTCTTCGCCGGCGTGGGCGTGGTGGCCGACAGCGACCCGGAAGCCGAGCTGGCCGAGACCCGTACCAAGTTCCGGGCCATGCTGGGTTCCCTGATCCGGCCGTAGGCCGGCCCCGAGGCGTCAGCCGGGGTAGCGCCACGGGGCGGGCTGGTCGGCGGTCTCGTCGATCGTCCACTGGGGGATGGCGATCTCGTCGCTCACCGGGTTGAACACCATCCGCACCCGGGTGCCGATCCCCACCTGGGCCACCACCTCGGGCGGGGCCAGCTCACCATCGGCCGTCACCAGGTTGCCGATCACCCGCAGGGCCTCGTGCTCCGACGGCTCACCCCGCTGGGTGTCGAGCTCCACCAGCAGCACCAGGTACGGGGTGTGGTCCCGGAACGAGGGCTGGATGGCGTGGTGGACCTCGGCGTAGCTGTACACCGCGCCCCGGGGCTCCACCTCCACCCAGTCGTACTCCCGGTCGCCGGTCCACGGGCAGGCGGTGGTGGGCGGGTAGCGGAGCAGGCCCGACTGGCGACCCCGCTGGAGGCGGAACACCCCCTCGGCGCACGAGCGGAAGTAGGCCAGGTTCTCGAGGTCGAGGTCGTCGATCGACACCGGCATCCCGAGGTGGGTTCCCTGCGGCATGGCGCTCACCAGCCCTTCTGCATCACGAGGGCCGAGCCGGTGGCGGGCATGGCCCAGCCCAGGTTGGCCGTCAGCTCCGGATCCCGCACCTGGCGGCACCCGCCTTCGGAGTAGTCGTAGGTGTGGGCCCGCTTGCCGTCGGGGCCGGCGGGGCACGAGTCGTCGATGTCGTGGCGGAGCTGGCGGACGTTCTCGATCACCATCGACATCCCGTGGGTGTAGCCCTCGCACAGGTGCCCACCCGAGGTGTTGTTGGGTCGGCCGCCCCCCAGCTCGATGATCCCCGACGACACATAGTCGCCCCCCTCGCCCTTTCCGCAGAACCCGTACTCCTCCAGCTGGAGCATGGTGGTGAAGGTGAAGGCGTCGTAGGAGCCGGTGATGTCGATCTCGTCGGGCCCCACCCCGGCGTTGGGCCACAGGATGTCCTTGGCGTAGTACCCGGCCACACGGGTGATCGGGCCGTGCTGGTAGTGCATGTCGAGCCGGGGCTTGGAGCAGCGGCCCACCACCGAGCGGATGGTGACCAGGGGTTGGCGCATGTCCCGGGCCCGCTCGGCCGAGGTGACGATCACGCAGGTGGCGTTGTCGGTCTCCACGCAGCAGTCGAGCAGGTGCAGGGGCTGGCACACCATGCGGCTCGAGACCACGTCGTCCACCGTCACCCGCTGGCGGTAGAACGCCTTGGGGTTGTTGGAGGCGTGCTTGGAGTGCGCCACCTTCACGTGGGCCACCTGCTCGGGGGTGGTGCCGTACTCGTACATGTGGCGCATGAAGGTGGGGGCGAACATCTGGCCGGCGCTGCCCCAGCCGTAGGCCCGGCCGTGGAGGGCGTCGCCCGAGACGGGGGCGGCGGCCCGGGCCCCGGTGCCGCCGATGCGGACCTGGCTGAACCCGTTCATCGAGCGGAACACGGCCACGGTGTCGCACATCCCGGCTTCGATCACGCCCATGGCGATCCCGATCAGGGCCTCGGTGGACGAACCGCCGCCGAAGCAGTCCATGTAGAAGTTGAGCCGGATGCCGAGGTCGCCGGCCACGAAGGGGGAGAAGGTGGAGTCGTTGCCGGAGTAGGACAGCATGCCGTCGACATCGGCCGCGGTGAGGCCGGCGTCGGCCATGGCGTTGCCCACGGCCCAGGTGGCCAGGCTGCGGGTGGTGTGCTCCTCACCGGGGGCGTAGCCCCGCTGGTAGGTGGTCTCGCCGATTCCGGCGATGGCGTAGCGGTTGCGGAGGTAGGGCGGGCTGGTGCCGTCGATATCGGTCACGTCGGCAGCTTTCCATGTGACCAACGCGCTCGCACGTTGGCCACCGGTGCTTCATACTGATGAAGCGATGACAGGCAGCTGGGGCAGGTTGCCGTCGGGCATGAGCACGGCGGAACGCGCCGCAAAGGGTGTGTCACCTTCGTCCGGGCCAAGCTACGACGTGGCCGATGCGTCCACCCCGTGCGGCCCCGCAGCGGCCGTTCCGGCTCCGTCACCCGCCACCCCGTCGCTGGTTCCGGCCCCCGCTTCCGGCCTCCGCCCGGCCGACGAGGCCCGCTACCGGCAGGCTGAGCAGGGGTGGTGGGACACCTTCGGCCTGCGCCCGGTGGAACGCTGGGTGGAGCTGCCGGGCCTGGGCACCGTGGTGCGGGTGCTGGAGGTGGGGGAGGGCGGCCCGCCGGTTCTGTTCCTCCACGGTGCCTCCAGCGGCGCCACCAGCTGGGCCCCGCTGGCGGCCCGCCTGGCCAGCCGGCACCGCTGCCTCCTCGTCGACCGTCCCGGGTGCGGGCTGAGCCCGGCGCCGCCTCGAGCCCTCCGATTCGGATCGGGCAGCGGGCGGCGCCGGGCCGATGTCTTCGACGGGTTCGCCGCCCTGGCCGACGAGCTGGCCGTGGCCGTGCTCGACGGTCTGGGGGTGGAGCGGGCGGCGCTGGTGGCCACCTCACTGGGGGGCCATCTCGGGTTGCGGGCGGCGGCCGCCCACCCCGACCGGGTGGAGCGGCTGGTGTGCCTGGGTTGGCCGGTCGGTGCCCCGGGAGATCCGGTGCCGCTGACGATGCGCCTGGCCTCGATCGGGTGGCTGGGTCGGCTGGGTGCCCGGGTGCCGGTGAGCGGCCGGATGGTGCGCCGGATACTGAAGCGGCTCGGGATCGGGGTCGATGCCCTCGGCCCGGCCGGGGTGGCCTGGTTCCGGGCCATCGTCAACCGCACGCCGACGGTGGCCAACGAGCTGGCTGCCGTGCCGCCGGTGATGGGCCTGCGGGGCCAACGGCCCGAGGCCCTGCTGACCGACGGCCTGCTGCGACGGATCCAGACCCCCACGCTGTTCGTCTGGGGGACCGACGATCCCTTCGGGGGCACGGCGGCCGGTGAGGCGTTCGCCCCCCGGGTGCCCGGAGCCCGGCTGTGCCTGGTCGGGGCCGGCCACGCCCCCTGGATCGACGCCCCCCAGCTCGTCGCCCTCACCACCGCCGCCTTCCTCGCCGGCCACGACGACTGAGTGCGCCCTTCGGGCGCCTCGGGTTCGCCTCCGGCGAACACCGCAGCGCCGGGCCGGCCCGACCGTGTCACGAAAACCGCGCCCTCCCATCGATCCGCGTCACGTTTTCGACGAATTCCGGGGGTTTCGCGACGCGGAACCGCGGCGAGGCGCGGTTTTCGTCGCGCAGTTCGGGGGTGGGGATGGCGAGGTCGGGTCCGGGGCCGGGGCCGGGGCGGGCCCGGGCGACGATGCGGCGAGGTTGGCGGGGCGGTCAGCCGATGACGACGGTGGTGGAAGCGGAGCGGCCGAAGGTCTCGGGGGCATAGAGCTCCTCGGCCCGGGCCGGGGGCACCACGAACGTGCCGGGGGTGGTGGCCCGGGCCGTGTAGCTGTAGGTGTAGGTGCCGCCGGGCAGGAAGCTGGTGAAGGCCTCGGCCCGGTCGTCACGCAGGTTCTGGTGCTCGTACCACCGCCAGCACCAGCACCACCCGATCTCGGGCCCGGCCTTCTCGCCCGTGTCGGTCGCTGGCGGCGGCGTGGGCGAGGCGGCCAGCGCCGGGTTGAGCGGCTCCAGACCGGCCGGCAGCGGGTCGACCAGGGCCACGTGGTGGCGCACGGCGTCGGCCACCATGGTCACCGTCACCCGCACCGTGGCCCCCGGCTTCACGCGCCAGGTGCCATCGGTGTCCCGGGTGACGTCGCCCGGGTCGCCGGCCGACTCGTACATCCGGTCCACCACGAAGCCCTCGTCCCGGGGCGCCAGCGTGAGGTCGGTGGGGGCGTAGCGCAGGCCCAGGCGCCAGTAGAGCCGGCCCGGGCCGTCCTTGGCCACCACCACGTGCTGGTCGCCCCCGGCGATCACGTCGGCCATCGGCACCAGCGTGGCCGCCCGGTCGGTGGTGCGACCCTCGAAGCGGTGCTCGCTGGCGTAGAGGTCGCCCAGCCAGGCCCGGGCGGTGAAGCTCGGGGTGACGGCCTCGAACGTGTCGAAGTAGTGCTCGAGAGCCAGAAGGATGAACGTGTTCTCGAAGGCGTTGCTCCACCGGCCCTTCACCCGGCTCCCCAGCAGCCCGGCCACCACCTTGGGGATCAGGTCCGACGCGGGCTGCTCGCTGAGCAGGGCGTCGAGCACGATGCCGTCGGTCCGGCGGTCCGATGCCGCGATCACCGCCGCGTCGGCCTGCTCGGCGAACCCGGTGGCGAAGGTGGCGGCGCCGGCGGTGTCGGTGGCCGAGTTGGCGATGATGCGCCCGATGGCGGCCTCGGCGGCGCTGTCGTCGAGGGCCGGCCACAGCCAGGCCAGAGCGTCGAGGGGCAGGTTGTCGCCGTCGCGCTGGTACAGGGCGAGGGCCTTGTTCGGATCGCCGGTGCCGGCCCGGTGGCGTACGTTCAGGGCGTAGGCGCTGAGGGTGGCCTTCGCCTCGGGGCCGAGGCCGGCGGCGGGATAGAGCGACTCGACGTCGACCAGCCGATCGAGCGCCGAGCCCAGGGCGGCCTCGGAAACGGTGTAGCCGGCCGCCTTCGCCTCCACCAGGGCATGGGTGGCCTGGATGGTGGCCCACGGGTCGGACCGCTGGCCCCGCTGCCACGAGGGGAACCCGCCATCGTCGTTCTGGAGGGCCACCAACTTGGTGATGTCGCGCTGGACGTCGGCGTTGAGGGTGGCGGGGTCGGGCAGGCCGTCGGCGTGGAAGGCGTCGAGCACATCCCGCAGGGCGGCCACGGCCAGGATGCGGGAGGCGTAGCCCTCGGCCATGTCCCATCGGTAGTCGTGGAGGTAGAGCACGGCGTCGGTCAGCGACTGCAGCGCCGTGGCCGATGTGTCGATCTCCAGGCCCCCGAACTGGGGGAACACGCCGGTGGGGGCGGTCAGCGGCTGGGCAACGGCGTCGTCGTCGATCGTGCCGTACACGGCGAAGGCCTCGGCCGTGGCCGGGGTGTGGACCGGCAGCTCGACGGCGACCGCGTCAGCCGCCGACGCAGTATCGGCCTCGGGCCCGGCGGCGGCCGCCGCCACGGCCCGGAACCGGGCGGTGCCGGCCTGCTCGGCCGAGGCCGGGAACCGGACCTCCACCCGGTCGTTGGCCGGCACCGTCACCCGCTTGCCGCCGGGCCCGGTGAGCGAAAGGTTGGCGGCGTCGAGGGCCACGTCCACGTCCATCGCCGCCCCGGTCTGGTTCTGCACCACCACCGGCAGCTCGAAGCGGTCGCCGAAGTTGAGGAACCGGGGGGCCGACGGCCGCACCATCAGCGGCAGCCGGGCGGTGATGGTGGACTCGCCCTGGCCGAACCGCTGGGCTCCGTCCACCGCCACCGCCATCACCCGGTAGCGGGTCAGGTTGTCGGGCAGGGGCACGTCCACCGTCACCGTCCCGTCGGGCCCGGTCGAGCGGTCGGGGGCGTAGACGGCCAGCGGCTGGAGGTCGGACCGGAGCTGGATGGGCTGGCCGAACTGGTCGGCCCCGACGGCCTTGGCCGCCAGTTCCGACGTGAACTGGCCGTCGGCCGGCGCCGCCGCCCGGGTGTCGGCCATCATGGTGGTCGCCGCCCCGCCCCCGGCGTCGCTACTGGCCTCGGCCGCCGTGTCCGTATCGCCGCCGAGCCCGGCCGCCACCAGGTCGGGCCGGCCCAGCAGGATCGAGGCCCGGGTGTACTCGCCGAACACGGAGGAGTACCCGGGGGTGTAGAACACGTCGAGCGGATCGAGCAGGTCGTAGCCGGTGAGCGACAGCACCGCCTCGTCCACCACCACCAGGGCCACGTCGGCCCCGGCCACCGGAGCGCCGTCGGGCCCGGCCACGGCCACCGTCACCGTGGTGCCGGCGCCCGGCGACAGGTCGGTCGCCGCCGGGGTGGCGGTCACCGTCAGGGCCCGGGTGACGGGCGGGATCTTCAGGTCGATCGTGCCGGTGGCGAACGCCGGGCGGGGCGGGGTCGCCCCGTCGGCCGGCGTGCCGTCGTCGTTGGTGCGGGGGGCGGTGCCCACCAGGTCCACCTGCACGGTCACGCCCGGCGTCCAGGCCTCGTCGATCGGGATCTCCACCACGGCGCTGCCGTCGGCGGCATCGAACGCCTGGGTCGACACGATCGGGCCCCGGGTGATCGTGGCCAGGCCGGAGGCCGGCCCGAACGGGCTCTGCACCAGGAGCCGGGCCGTGTCGCCAGCGGCGTAGGTGGGCTGGTCGGGCACGATCGTGACCTGTTCCTGGGTCACCAGCCGGGCCGGGCGGGGATCGCCCCCCGACACCCACACGGTCAGCTCGCTGCGGTTGCGGTGGCCCGCTTCGTCGGTGACCACCGCCGTCACCCGCCACGTGCCGCCGATGTCGGCCGCCAGCTCGCAGCGCAGGGCGTCGGGCGCGGCGTCGCCGGGGACCGTGCCCTGGGGGGACAGGGCCACCGACGTGAGGCTGCAGCTCTGGGTGTCGTCGCTCAGCTCCTCGGCCCACTCGCCGTTGCGGTAGACCCACTCCAGACGCCCGGCCGTCACTTCCACCGGGAGGCCGGCCACGGCGGTGCCGTCGACGTCGGTCACCACGGCGTCCACCCGCAGCGGCGTGCCCTGCTCCACGAACGGGCGGTCGGTGCGCAGGCCCACGTAGGCCCGGGCCGGGTGGACGAGGAGGTCGGTGCGGGAGGCCCAGCTCTGGCGGTTGACGTCGGTCACGGCGGCCTCGGCCGTGACCGTGGTGGGCAGATCGACGGCGGGGCCGTCGAAGTCGAGGTGGAGGTAGTGGGAGCCGTCGGGGCCGGTGCGCCCGGCGAACGTCTCCACCTCGGCCTCCGAGCCCGGCCCGCAGCCGGGCGGGAAGCAGGGGGCGAAGTCCCCGATGCCGACGCCGCCCCGGCCGATGCCGAACCCGGCGTCGGTGGCGCCGCCCGTCCACCACGGTTGCCAGATACCGAAGCTGAATCGGTCCCAACCCGGCGGCCGGTAGGTGGTCTGGGCGGTGGTGACCGTCCAGGTGGTCTCGGCGTCGGGCAGGGGGCCGCCGGCGTAGTAGGCGGCGTCGACGGCCAGGGTGGCCGGGTCGGTGGTGTAATACGGGCCGGGCGACTCGGGCCGGGCCGTCACCTCGAACTCGGGGGTGCGGAACTCCTGGATCTGGAGCTGGTGGGCCCACGAGGCGGCCCCCGGGGGCAGGCCGGGCACGTCGGCCGTGAGCTGGACCCAGGCCGGGCCCAGGTTGGCTCCGGCCGGCACGGCGACGGCGAGGTTGAACCCGCCCAGCGGGTTGACGGGCGCCGTGCCCGACCCAAGGGAGGCGCCCTGGGGATCGAACGCCTGCCACCCCACGGTGGTGGCGCCGGGCAGGGCGAGCTGGCCGTCGGTGGCGGCGGTGAAGCGGCGCAGCCAGCCGGTGATGCGGGCCGTCTCGCCCGGTTTGTAGATGCCCTTGTCGTCGAAGGTGTACCAGCGGGCCTCGTCGCCCGGGGTGGACGGCGTCCACCCCCCGTACATCGACGACGCCAGCACCGCCTTGGCCTCGGGCCCGCCGGGCCCGTCGGGGTCGGCCGCCTCCAGCCCGGTGACGGTGCCGTCGAGGGCGAGCGTGGCCACGCCGTGGCTGTCGGTGGTGACGGTTCGGCCGGCGCCGAGGGCGGTCACCTCGACATCGGGGCGGGGCTGGCCGGTGGTGAGATCGGTGGTCCACACCAGGAGCTGGCGACCGTCGACCAGAGCGTCGAGGCCGAGGGTGGTGGTCTGGACCCAGGCCCAGGTGGGCCGGTTCATCCAGTACTCGGGGCTGTCGGGGGCGACGGTGCGGGTGGGGGCCACCCGGACGACGAGCTGGCCCGTGCCGGCCTGGTCGAACGCGTCGCTCAGGTCGACCACGGTGTCGGCCGGGGCGTCCTCGTCGGCCTCCACCGGCACCTCGGTGTCGAGTACCTCGGGGAACGGCGGGCGGCCGGGATCGGTGTTCGAGTAGGTGGTCTCCAGGAAGCGCTGGAAGGCGGCCAGGTCGGCACCGGTGACCTTCCACGCCGACACCTGCAGCGACCGGTGGTTGATGCTGGCCACGGTGAGGCCGGGCGTGGCCGCCATGGGGTCGGTGGTGAGGTACTGGCGGGGGAACGGGTCGAGCCGGGGCTGGGCTGGCCCGATCTCCACCTTCTCTTCGTGGGCCCGGCCCAGGGTCTGGCCGAAGGTGTCGGTCAGATCGGCCCCCACCCGCACGGTGTAGGTGGTGCGGCCCTTGGTGGGTCCGGTGACGATGAGCTGGGTGCCGCTGGCCATGACCCGCAGGCCCGGCACCTCGGGCGAGACGCTGACGAGAGCCGGATCGAACCGGCTGGTGTCCACCGGGTTGTTCAGGTCGATCGCGATCGGGGTGGCGGGCTGGCAGTCGCCTCCGTAGTTGCACTGGTGGCCGGTGACGGCGAAGGCGTCGAAGGTTCGGCCCGAGTAGCGGGCCGCCTCGGCCGTGGTGCGGGGCCCTTCGGCCGACGGGGTGCCGGGCCCGATCTCGATGCTCACATCGGAGGCGGCGGGGAGGGGCTCGATGGGGCGGAACGCCACCCAGCGGCCGTCGAGGGCGGCCTTGACGGCCCGGGTGGCGGCGTCGTCGGCGTCGACCTCCTCGGCCGTGGCCAGGCGGAGGCCCCGCTCGCCGCCGGCCGCGGTCAGGTGGGTGGTGGCCAGCACCGCCTCGGGGTCGACCTGCTGGTCGAACACGGCCACCAGCACCGGCGTCAACCCGAGCGGCTGGCTGAGGTCGGTGAAGGACGCCACCTGGGGGGCGGGGGTGGCGAAGGTCCAGGTGTAGGGCTCGGCCAGCTCGCCTCCGGTGGCCGATCGGGTGCCGGCCGGCACGACGACCTCGTACCCGGTGGCCGCCGGGAGCCGGTCGGGGGTTCCGGTTGCGTCCGCTCCCGGCTCGACCTCGAACCGCAGGGTGCGGGTGCCGATCCAGCGCCAGCGGCCCTCGATCTCCGGCTCCAGCCGCACCGGCACGTCGGCCGCCGCCAGGTCGTCCACGGTGCCCACCGGAACCATCGCCTGGTCGAACGTGACGGTGAGGAACGGGGCCACCCCCACCTCACCCTCGGGCTGGACCCGGAGCACACGGAGCGGGCCGGTGGCGGTGGTGGCGGGGTCGGGTGGCTCGGTTGTGAGCGGGGGGAAGGGGACGGCCACGGTGTCGCCCACCAACGGCGGGAGCAGCGACTGGGGCGGGCGGGCGAAAGCGGTGGTGTCACCCGGCTCGGCCGTGCCCGGGCCGGTGTCGGGCAGGCGGGCCAGCAGGGCCTCGACCTCGGCCGCCGACAGGGCCGTACCGTCCACCACCGGAGCGGTCAGGGCCAGCGGGGCCAGCGGCTGGCCCTCGCTGAGCAGCACCCGGAGCCGGTCCGATCCCGTTCCGCCGTCGCCAGCTCCCACCGATCCTCCTCCGTCGCCGCCCGGCGCCTCAGCATCATCATCGCCGAACAGTGAGCAGCTCGTGGTCACCATCATCAGCGCGGCCCCACAGGCCAGCGCCCGCCGCCATCCTCGTAGCCTTCCCGCCTGCCCTCTGCTCGCGACCATGGCGCTCCCCTCGTCCCGGCTTTGACGATGCCACGTCGGCTGCCGGTTCCCGCGGTGGACCAGAAATCCTCCGGCGCGGGGCGGTTTCGGGACGGGGTGGCGGCAGGCGTCGCAGGGCCCGGATCGGGCGCTGATTCGTGGCATACCGAACGATATGGAAGGCCCGAAGACCCTGGCGGCCGCCCGTGCGATTCCCATGATGACCAGTGGGGCGACCAACGCCGGTCGGGTGCTACTCACGGAGCGACCATGTCCATCGACACAGTCACGATCGTCCACGCGCGGCACCGGGTCCCGCGCCCGGCGGAGGCGCTCCGATCGCTGGTGGTGGTCCTGGCACTCGCCGTCGCCGCTTCGGCCTGCGGTGACGGGACCGACTCCACCGCCACCACCGGGCAGGCCACCGGCACGGACAGCTCGGCGGCGACGTCAGTGGCGGCCCCGTCGGTCGCCACCGGCTCAACCGTGACCGCGACCCCCGCCTCCCCCGATAGCACCGCCACCACCGCTCCCTCCGCGACAACAGCGAAGGCCCGCCGCATCACGGTGGCCGACGTGGAGCGGGATCTGGAGGCCACGATCAACGCCGACGGGTCCCATCCCGGCGAGGCCATGTGCCAGGCTCGAGGCGAGCTCTCCGACTGGCAGGTCCTCAGCTGCGGGTACAACCCTGTCCCCGCGGCCGAGTTCGGGCCGATCTACCTGGTCATGTTGGACAACCGTCGGTACGCCTGGGCCGTGGGCGGGTGCTGTGACAGCAGCCCTTCCGTCGAGTACTACCCAGCTGGCCTCCTCTGCCGCGACCTGCTGGAGGCCCCGCCCGACTCGCCGCCGGACCGATGGGAGCCGGAGCTCGATCACCTGTCCTACGGCCTCGCTGTCTGGTACTGGGTGGCGGAGGGCCGGCCCGACCGCATGGACGCCGACGGGAACGGCGTGCCGTGCGAGACGGTCTACCCCGGGAGCGAGGTCGACGCCTACTGGGCCTCGGCCCGGGCCATCCCGTAGGACCGTCCAGCTGGCTCAGAAGTGGTAGGGGAAGCCGGCCCAGTTGGGGTCGCGCTTCTCCAGGAAGGCGTCGCGGCCCTCCTGGGCCTCGTCGGTCATGTAGGCCAGCCGGGTGGCCTCACCGGCGAACACCTGCTGGCCCACCAGGCCGTCGTCGATCAGGTTGAGGGAGAACTTGGCCATCCGTTGGGCCGTCGGGCTCTTGGAGCAGATCTCCCGGGCCCACTGGAGGGCCTCGGTCTCCAGGTCGGCGTGGTCGATCACGGCGTTGACCGCGCCCTGGAAGTGGGCCTGCTCGGCCGTGTACGTGCGGCCCAGGAAGAACACCTCGCGGGCGAACTTCTGGCCCATCTGGCGGGCCAGGTAGGCCGAGCCGAACCCGCCGTCGAAGCTGGCCACGTCGGTGTCGGTCTGCTTGAACCGGGCGTGCTCCCGGCTGGCCAGCGTCAGGTCGCACACCGAGTGCAGGCTGTGCCCGCCCCCGGCGGCCCACCCCGGCACCACGCAGACCACCACCTTGGGCATCATGCGGATCAGGCGCTGGACCTCGAGGATGTGGAGCCGGCCGGAGCGGCCGGGATCGATCGTGTCGGCCGTCTCGCCCTCGGCGTAGCGGTAGCCGTCACGGCCCCGGATCCGCTGGTCGCCGCCGGAGCAGAAGGCCCAGCCCCCGTCCTTGGGCGAGGGGCCGTTGCCGGTGAGCAGCACGCAGCCGACGTCGGTGCTCATCCGGGCATGGTCGAGCGCCCGGTACAGCTCGTCCACCGTGTGGGGGCGGAAGGCGTTGCGGATCTCGGGCCGGTCGAACGCCACCCGCACTGCGCCCACGCCCCGGGCCCGGTGGTAGGTGATGTCGGTGAAGTCGAAGCCGGGCACCACGTCCCACGCCTCGGGGTCGAAGATCTCCGACACCCTGGCTGTGGGGGAGGCGGCCGTGGGGGACGAGGACTTGGACGCCGCAGCTTGTTGGTCGGTCATAGCTGATCAGGCTATTGGCCGGCCCCGTCCTTGGGGGCGGTCCCCGACTGGCGCTCGGATACCCCCACCAGAGGCAGGGGATACCCCGCCGAACCGCCCCGGGAGATTCGACAGATCAGATGAGTGGCCACCCCTACGGCGACCGTCGATGGTTGATCTGACTCGACTTGTGATCCATCCAGCGACCGGGAGCGGGATGGGTCATGCGGAGAGCCGTGGGGTCGAGATCGCCGACACCGTCCTCGACGGGGCCTCCGCCGAGCTGGTCAACAGTTCTCCTGGTCGGTGGGGTCAGCGGCTGAACTGTGGCGCCAGCTCGCAAAATCCAACGCGTCGCGCCACAGTTCGAGGTTGCGCCCGGTAGCCGGCAGGGAGGATTGGGGTAGGGCTCGGGGCCTGCCGGGGGTCCACCAGGTTGTTGGTGGTGGTCGGTAGGGTCCAGGGCGCCTCTGGGTTCCGGCCTGACTCGATTTCCGGCTGACTATTGCGTGTCTTTGGTTCGCTTTGTCGGCCGGGACCCTGAGGTTTCCTGGCGCTCACTGTCTGGTGGTGTGACTGGTCCTGGCTGTTGGCGCAGCCGGGTGGTCGCGTGCACCGTCGGGCGAGTGCGTGCCATCCCAACCACTTGACGAATCGAAAGGATGGCGATGGCCATCGTAGATGAGATCGGCGCGGGCATCATCGGAGGGGTCGACACCCATCTGGACAGCCATGCGGTAGCGGCCCTGGATGCGATCGGAGGCCTGCTCGGGGTCGAGCACTTCGACGCCGGCCGGGCTGGTGAGGAGAAGCTGATCGCGTGGCTCCAGGGGCTGGGCCCGATCGAACGGGTCGGCGTCGAGGGCACCGGATCATACGGGGCCGGCCTGGCTCGACGGCTCCGGGCGGCGGGGGTGCAGGTGGTTGAGGTCGACCGCCCCAACCGCCAGGCCCGATACCGGCATGGCAAGAGCGACCCGGTCGACGCTATCGAGGCGGCCCGGGCCGCCCAGGCAGGCAGAGCGGCCGGTCAGGCCAAGTCCCGCGATGGCCACGTAGAAGCTATCCGGGCGTTGCTGGTCGCTCGGCGCAGTGCCCGCACCTCCAGGATCAAGGCCCTGACCCAGATCCGCCACCTGGGGTTCTGTGGGCCCGATGAGCTGCGAGAGCACCTCCACGGTGTGACGGCGACCATGCTCGGCCGCACGGCGGCCGCTGTCCGTCCTGGGGAGGGATCCCGGGATCTGGTGCTGCACGCCACCGCCACATCTATCCGGATTCTGGGACGGCGGGTTGTCGCTCTTGACGCTGAGCTCGAGATGCTCCAGCAGCTGCTGGACCCGCTGGTCCATGAGACCGCTCCCGGACTGTTGGCCCTCCACGGGGTCGGGGTTGACACCGCAGCGGCTCTGCTGGTCGCCGCTGGTGACAACCCGGAACGCCTCCGCTCTGAGGCGGCTTGGGCCAACCTGTGCGGTGTCGCTCCGCTGGAGGCATCGTCAGGCAAGGTCACCCGGCACCGCCTCAACCGGGGCGGTGACCGTAACGCCAACCAGGCCCTGTGGCGGATCGCCTTGACCCGCATGTCCAACGACGACCGCACCAAGGCCTACGTCGAACGCCGCACCGCCGAGGGCAAGAGCAAGCGTGAGATCATGCGGATGCTCAAGCGGTACATCGCCCGCGAGGTCTACCACCAGCTTCGTTCCACCATGATCAACTAGATCGCTCACGGGCGGTGAGACTGGCCCCGTATACCGGCTGACGTCCGAATCGGGCTGTCCTTGTAACGATCCGCCGTCTCACCGCCCCGGGCACCAAATCGAGTGAATTTGGCCTAATAAGAGCCTGCCCTCCCCATCGGAGTGGCCCATCCCTGTCCTGCCAACACCTCACTCAAACCACGAAATTGATCCTTGACAAACCATAGGAGCATCGGTATGCGTGGCCCAGACGCAAGGTAATCCTAAGCTGGCCACGAATGGTGGGCGGGCCACAGAAAGCGACCATCGGACACCACCAAACCTGCGAAAAGTGATTCTGCCATCGTCGACTCGGCGCTGCCCGCAGCGAGCCGCTCGGGCGGGGCCCGCAGATCCAGTCGTTACAATGGCAGTCTCCTACCGGCGAGAGCGGGAGGCTTCCGGTGCCCTTCTATGGCAACTACGCCAACCTTGTTGCAGAACGGCCGCAGGCTCATACCCGATTGATCAGAAATTATGACGGCGCCAACCGAGACTTCTCCTTCATAATTATCGGCTCCGGGATCGGCGGCGGGATTCTGGCCGATGACCTCGCAGACGAGCTCGGCCAGAGCCACCGTATCCTGGTCCTAGATGTGGGTTCCTTCATCTATCCGACGCATGTCTACAACATCAGTCGAGTGCCGAACTCTTCCGTCGCGAATCACTTCGGTGTCGACAACTTCACCCAGCTTGCGACCGATCAGCACTTCATTGGCGGAAAGCCTCAATTGGCGTTCGGCGGCCGCTCAATCTTCTGGTCGGGGCTGATCCCAGTGCGACAGAGGTGGGAGCTAGACTTCTTTACCGACGCAGTGCGCCAGGATCTGACGTCGGGGTACCTCGCCTTGGGCGCGGAACGAATGAACGAGTCAATATCGTTGCGTGATAAGGCGAAGGAGTTGGTTCAGTACTTCCGCTCCACGAGTTTGAGCGACGACTTCGAGATTCATGAGACGCCACGAGCCCTTCATCAGCCATACCTCAAACCCGACGGCACACCCAGGCACCAGTTCTTCGTCGAGCCGACTGGCGTATTCAACTCAGCTGAGTTGCTCATCAATCAGGTCGGCTTGACGCCGGGCGCCAACCAGGACGGCAACGGACTCTTCATCAAGTTGAACTGCTTCGTCGAAGCGATCGACGATCTTCCGTTCGATTGGTACGAGGTCCGCACGACGGATACGGTCTCCGGGGAGCAAGTCAGCTTCTATTCTCCTACGGTGGTCATCGCAGCTGGCTCTACGGAGAGCCCCAAATTGATCAATCGATCCTCGATCTACCACCGCCTGCCCGACCACGTGAAACGGCGCGTTGGTTTCGGGTTAACAGATCATCCAGTAACCTCCGAGTCGCAAGCCTACGTTTCGTCCGTTGGCCACGGTTCACCCATCTCTCTTAGCCGCCGTGACCACGCCAAGATCATCTTCTACTCGCGTGGCAACCGCGACGCCAATGGCCAGACAGTGTATCCGTTCAACATCGAAATGAACGTCAACCACGAGTACTGGCATCTGCGAAACAATGATCCCTCCGCCGAACTGGAAGTCGACGATACTAGTAAGAGTCGGATCGACATCAAGTTCAGCTTCGCCAATTGCCTGGATGACGAGAATGGAATCTTGTCACACGCCGACGATGGCTACACTCCTCCTATTCGGTTTAAGCGTTTCTCGTCACTCGATGACCTATTGGGCTCCCGATTCCCAGCGGTGGCAGGTTGGACGAAGGATTCGCAAGCATTTTTTGATTTCATCAACCGAACCCGCGACCGCGTCTTTGCCGAGTTCAACGGCGTGGAGTGGATCACGGGCGAGTACGGTGGGGGTCGCCACCAGCAGTGGCCCTTTGGAGGGGGCACCGTGCATCACGCGTGTGGCACCTTACGAATGCCCTGGAAGGCCAATCGTGACGCCGGTTTCGACACCGAGTCGGTCGTCGACGAGAACCTGAAGGTTCGAGGCGCGACAGGCATGTATGTCTGCGACATGTCGGTCATGCCGTTGAGCACGGCCGCCAACCCCGTCCGCGCGCTCGCCGGCCTGGCCTTTCGCCTGTCACGACATCTGGGCTGAGGAGGCGGCGCTCATCAGCTGCCCGAGCGAGCGGGATCCGGCAGGCGTTATCCGGGGACGTGGACCTGGTCGATCTCCTGGCGTTCGACCAGCGGGTGGTGCTGCGGGTGACCCGGACCCGGTGGTGTTGCCGGCGACCCGCTGCGGGCTCGGGTCCTGGACGATCGAGCACTCGGAGATCGCCCCAGGCGCTCAGAAGCTCAACACGCGGGCCGGGCGGTGGCGACAGTGCAGGTCGGTCGATACGACTGCTCGCAGCGAAGTGGCCGACATGTCAGTACCGACCAGTAACCGTGATCACGCTGCGTGTCACCTCGCGCCGCAACCGGCAGGAAGGCCCGTTCTGTTTACTCGGAAGCGACCGCACCGGTCGCACGGGATCGACGGGCGCCGGCCTCGTGAATGATCCAGAGCGTGATGGTCTTCAGGAGTGCGTGGCCATCGTCGGCGGACTCTTCTGGCGCTGGCGCGCCATGAGCGGCCGGAGTTCGACCAGCAGTCGCGTACCGCCGTTGGGTCGTTCCGGCCAGACGACGACCGGCAGCGAACCGGCCTGTCGGCTTGCGAGTTCAGTCCGGACCGGCCGGTCGGGGCAGGGGATTTCCCGCGGGAAATACAGAACACTTGCCGGTTGTCGGCTGGGCTAGGCAGGTGGCGATCCAGTGGTGGTCGAGGCGGTGGCCGTCCCAGGTGGGCAGTGGGGGTCTGCCGTGGGTCGGGGCCACGGTTGGGGGAGCGGCGGGGTCGGGGGTGTGGTAGGGGTGACCGTCGGCCCCCCAGGCGGTGACGGCACCGGTGGGCTCGAGCCGGAGGGTGATGTTCCGGCGGTGGACGAGCCGGTGATGGGCGGCGCAGACCAACAGGAGGTTGCTCGGGGTGGCGTGATCCGCCGTGGATCCAGTGGGTGAGGTGGTGGGCTTCGCGTCGTCCGGTGTGGTGGCAGCCGGGGAACCGGCATGTCGGGTCCCGCAGCGCGAGGAGGCGGCGGGTGGCGGTGGTCGGGTAGCGCTGTTGGCGGTAGGCGCCGTCGGGGTCTGCTGTGATGACGGGCCCGTCGCAGGCCGCCGCGGCGGCGGTGCCGGGATCGATGGCGATCCCGGTGTCGGTAGCACACGACCCCGGAACACCGTCGCCGTCGTCGTCACCGGCCTGTCCTGGGGCGAAGGTTTCGGCGGTGGTCACGATGGTGACGGTGGGGGTGGCGATCTCGGGACCGAGGACCAACTCGACCAGAGCGTCCGCTCGGCGGGCGGCGATCGGGACGCCGGCTTCGGGAGTGGCGTGGCCCTGGACGGCGGCGATCACCGCGGCCCCCTCGGCCGCTGGTATCCGCAGGGTGATGACCAGCGAGCCGTCGTCGTCGGCCTGGCGCCAGGACAACGAGCGGGTGGCCTCCTGGTGGTCGGCGTCGGCGGACTTGATGCGGCGTTGGGTGCGGACGATCTGCTCGACCTGGGCAGCCGTAGCATCGAGGGCCACGTCGAGCCAGGTGGTCTCGGTGGCCGGAATGGCGATGCGGGTAACGGCCCGCACCTTGGACCAGGTGATCGCCCCCGAGTTGAGCGCCTGGGCGATGCTCGGCAGGCAGCGCAGAGTCTGAGCCACCCGGATGTGCTCGGAGGCCGCCACCGATCCCAGACCGCAGCGCCACGACAGCCACTGGGCGGCGCTCACACAACCCTCGTCCTCCCAGGCGTGGCGGTCCAGGAACTCGCCCAAGAGGGCCAGGAACCGGGCCTTGGATGCCGCCTCCACCGCCGATGCTCCAGCTAGAGCCGCCACCAACCGCCCAGTCGACAAGTCGGCCGGATTGTCCCGGTCCGACACGCCGTCCCCTAATCCCGTGCCCTGCGTCATGGCCGCCTCCCCTGTGTCGATTTGCGCGTGTCGAATTGCCGGTGCCGATACCGCCGAAGCCACCGGCGAGCGCTCGATCAACAGTACGAAGGGGGTGTGACATCAACAGCCATGAGCAGAGGCGCTATACAGGCGGGGGAGGGGGCCACGAAATTTCCCGCGGGAAATCCGACTACTTGACCCGGGCCGTGCCCAGGGCGCCGGCCCGGCGGAGCGCGGCGATCCGGGCCTCGTCGTAGCCGAGCACGGTGCGCAGCACCTCCTCGGTGTGCTGGCCCAGCTTGGGGAAGTGGGTGGGCCGGGGCGGGGTGCGGGACAGATCGATCCGGGTCCGCTCGATCGGCACCCGGCCCCGGTCGGGGTGCTCCACCTCGGCCAGGTGGCCCAGATGGGTCATCTGCGGGTCGGGGGGCATGGCGGCGTGGAGCACGGCGTGGGCCGGCACGCCGGCGGCCTGGAGCGCCGTCTCGGCCTCGGTGGGGGGCCGGCCCGAGGTCCAGGCGGTGATCGCACCGTCGATCTCGTCGGCCCGGGCCCGGCGCTCGGTCAGGCCGAACCGGGCCCACTCGGGCCGTCCGATGACGGTGCACAGCCGGGTCCAGTCGTCGTCGTGACGGCAGGCCACCGCCACCCACTCGTCGTCACCGGCGGCGGCGTACACGGCGTGGGGGCTCATGTCGTCATCGGCGTTGCCCACCCGGTCCCAGGGGGCCCCGTTGACCTGGTGGTCGAGCACGGCCGGCATGGCGTAGTTGAGGGTCGACTCGATCTGGCTCTGGTCGATGTACTGGCCCTCGCCGGTGCGGCGCCGGTGGTCGAGGGCCGCCATCACCGCCGCCACGCTGATGCGGGGGGCGCAGTAGTCGGTGTAGGCCCCGTAGGGACCCGACGGCTTCAGGTCTGACCAGCCGGTGGGCGTCACCAGCCCGGCCGCCGCCGCCCCCATCGTGCCGTAGCCGGCAACGTAGGCGTGGGGCCCGTCCTGGCCCATCAGACAGGAGCTGATCATGATGAGGTCGGGCTTCGCCGTGCGCAGCGACTCGTAGTCGAGGCCCCACTTGGTCATGGCCCGGGGCGAGAACGACTCGGTGACCACGTCGGCCCACTGCACCAGTTCGAGCAGCACCTCCCGGCCCTCGGGGGAGTTGGGATCGACGGTGATGCTCTGCTTGTTCACGTTGATCGAGGCGAAGCCGAACGACCCCTCCTTCGACACCTTGCCGTCGTACCAGGGGGCGAGCAGGCGGGCGGTGTCGAGCCGGGCCTCGTTCTCCACCCGGATCACGGTGGCCCCGTACTGGGCCAGCACGCCCGACGACTGGGGCCCGGCCATGACCCACATCATGTCGAGCACCTTCACCCCCTCGAGTGGTAGGTGGGAGTCGTGCTCGGTGTCCCCAGCGGCGGGGTCGGTGGCTCCGGCCGGCGGGGCGGCGGCGGCGGCCGGCGACGGGAGCGACGCCAGCACCTCGTCGGTGTGCTGGCCGATGTGGGGGGCGGGGGAGCGGGGGCGGCTCCGGGGCCGGGTGGAGCGGACCAGGTGGTCGGCCAGCAGGGCCTGCGACCCGTCGGGCAGCTCCTCGGTGGTCCAGAACTGGCGGTGGGCCAGCTGGGGGCTCTCGTACAGGTCGTCGAAGGTCGACACCGGCACCAGCAGCAGCTTGCGGTCGAGCGCGGCCGAGAACAGCTCGGCCTTGGTCCGGGTGGCGAGGAAGGCGCCCACCGCCTCCCGCAGGGCGATCAGGTCTTCCCGGGGGGCGTCGCCCGAGCGGATCGCCCGCAGATGGACGGTCCAGTTCCGGTCGGTGATGCCCTCGGCCCCGTGGCCCTCGGCCACCATGAACGCCATCAACCGGTCGAGGAACGGCTTGTTGACCGGGTCGAGGGCCAGGGTGACCGACACGTAGCCGTCGGCCACCGGCCAGATGAACGGGAAGTCGATCCCCTGGAGGGTGAACCCGCCGGCCCGGACGATCGGGTTGTGGCCCACCACCTCGGCCGACTGCATGAACTGGGCCGTGAGGTTGGTGGCCCGCTGGGCCGTCACCTCCACCTTCTGGCCCCGGCCGCTGCGCTGGGCCTCCCACAGGGCGATCAGGGCGCCGCCGGCGGCCTCGGCCGCGGCGTGGGTCCAGGCCGGCACGGCGGCGGCCCGCAGCGGGGGACGGCCGGCCTCGCCGGTGAGGGCCATGGCCCCCGAGGCGGCCTGCACGATCAGGTCGGTGGCGGCGTAGGTGGCCTTGGGGCCGCTGGGGCCGAACGGGGTCATCGACACCCACACCAGCCGGGGATTGGCCGCCGCCAGGTCGTCGTAGCCCAGGCCCCGGGCCGCCCACTCGCCGGGGTCGGCCGACTCGACCAGGATGTCGGCCGTCCGGACGAGATCGAGAAAGGTGCTGCGCTGCCCGGCGTCGTCGAGGTCGAGCACCACGCTGCGGTCGCCCCGGGCCATGGCCCACCAGGTCAGCGACCTTTCGGGATCCGGGGTACCGCCGGCGAAGCGGCCCCGGTGGCGGGCCGGCGAGCCGCCGGGGGGCTCCACGTGGATGACGTCGGCCCCCAGCTCGGACAGGATCCGGGAGCAGAACAGCCCCCGCTCGTCGCTGAGGTCGAGAACCCGGTACGGCTCCAGCATGACGTGCGTCCTCCTGAGTGCATGCTCCGCCCAGCTCGCCCGGGCGGACCCCTCCTGCGGGCCCGACGCTACTGTGTCAGGGCCTCGAGCACCGAAGCGGTGAGCCGGCCGTGGAGGGCCACGTTGGCCGCCCGGTCGGTGCGGACCACGCACACCCGCACGCCGCTGGTGTTGTCGGGGCCGGCCGGATCGGGCCGGGGTGGGAGGGGCCACGGGAGTACGTCCAGCCCGTGGGCCCGGGCCAGGGCGGCCAGGTCGGTGCCGTGGGGGGTGCCGAAGAGCTGCTCGAACCGGTCGGGTCCGACCTGGGTGGCCTGGGGGAGGAAGGAGAAGATGCCGCCGCCGTCGTTGTCGATCACGACCACGTCGAGCGTGATCGGGCGGGAGCGGAGGGCGACGAGCGACGAGGAGTCGTGGAGGAAGGCGACGTCGCCCACCAACACGGTGGTGTGTTGTCCGGTGAGGGCCACCCCGACGCCGGTGGCGATCACGCCGTCGATCCCGTTGGCCCCCCGGTTGGAGAACACGTCGATATCGCTGCGGTTGGGGCCGTACCACTCCACGTCCCGCACCGGCATCGACGACGACACCACCAGCGCCCCGCCGGCTGGTAGTCCCGCCACCACGGCCCGGGCGATCTCCACCTCGCTCGGCGTGCCGGCCCCCACCCCCGCCCCCCCGAGCTTTTCACTGGCGCCGTCGCCGGCGGTTCGCTCGGTGGAGAGTTGGCGGGCGATGGCGGCCGCGGCCAGACGGTCGGCGTCGAGCCAGACGTCGGCGGTGGGGGCCGGTTTCACGTCGGGGTCGAGGGTGTCGAGCAGCGAGGTCAGGGCCCCGGGGGCGGCCACGACCCTGCCGGCCACCAGCTCGGGGTCGATCCAGCGGCTGTCGTCGACCACCGCCACCACCCGGGCCGGCGGATCGGTTGCCGCCAGGGCGGTGATCCACTGGCCCAGCACCTTGCTGGCCAGCGGCTCGCCCAGGCGGAGCACCATCTCGGGTCGGCCGGCGGCCAGGAAGCGGTCGCTGCGGACCAGGGCGTCGAAGTGGGCTACGGCGTGGCTGCCGCTGCGGCAGCCGGAGCGGTGGTCGGCCAGCACCGGCCAGCCGAGGCGCCGGGCCAGCGCCTGGACCACATGGGCCGGCGGGCTGCCCCGGCCGGCCACGATCACGCCGGGCCGGGCCTCGCCGTCGGGGGCGACGATCTCGGCCAGCTCCGCCGCCACGGCCGGGCTGAGCCCGATCACGGCCCGGGCCGGCGTCACCTCGTACCACGGGGCACCGGCCGGCCGCCCGGGCGGCAGCTCGGCCGGGGCCCCCACCAGAGGGTCACGGAAGCTGAGGTTGGCCTGCACCGGCCCCGGCCGGCCCGACCAGCCGGCGGCCTCGGCCACCAGGCGGGAGGCGAGGGGCCGCCAGGTGCCGGCGGTGGCGGCGTCGGGCACGCCGGGCTGGGCGAAGAAGCGGACCGACGGGCCGTAGAGGCGGGTCTGGTCGATGGTCTGGGGGGCGCCGAGGTCCCACAGCTCGGGCGGGCGGTCGGCGGTGCAGGCGAGGAGGGGCACCGACGACAGGTCGGCCTCCACCACGGCGGCGTGGAAGTGGGTGGCGGCGGTGCCGCTGGTGCACAGGACGACGGCGGGCCGGCCGGTGGCCAGGCCGTGGCCCAGGGCGGCGAAGGCGGCGCTGCGCTCGTCGGTGAAGACGGCGACCTCGATGCGGCTGTCGGCGGCCAGGGCCAGGGCCAGGGGGGTGGAGCGGGAGCCGGGGGCCACACAGGCCAGGCTCACACCGGCCCGCACCCACTCGTCCACCAGCGTGGCGCAGAACGTGGCGGCCACGGTCGTCTCGGTCACCCGGTCTACCGTATCCGGCGCCCATCTGCCCCGATCAGTCCCCGTTCTGGTGTCGGGGGGCGTCACCGGTGACGCGCTGGGACACCAGATCGGGAAGGGTTGCGGGCATGCTGAGGCGATGAGCGACCAGGGTCTGGCGGCGGACGTGTGGGGCCGGGGCGAGCGGTTGGTGCTGGCCCACGGGTTCACCCAGAACAGCCGGTGCTGGGGGCCGTTCGGCCACGAGCTGGCGGCCGACCACGAGGTGGTGGCCGTCGACCTCCCCGGCCACGGCCGCACCGATCCCGCCCACGACACCGCCGACCTCCCCACCGCCGGCCGGCTCCTGGCCGACACCGGCGGCGAGGCCGTGTACATCGGCTACTCCATGGGTGGTCGCACCGCGCTCCACGCCGCCCTGGCCCATCCCGCGCGGATTCAGGCCCTGGTGCTGATCGGGGCCACGGCCGGCATGGACGACCCCGCGGCCCGGGCCACGCGGCGCCAGGCCGACGAGTCCCTGGCCGCCGACCTCCTGGCCGTCGGCCTGCCCGCCTTCCTGGAGGCGTGGCTGGCCAATCCTCTGTTCGCCGGTCTGCCGCCGTCGGCCGCCGCCGTGGACCGGCGTCTGGCCAACCGGCCCGACGGGCTGGCGGCCAGCCTCCGCCACACCGGCACCGGCACCCAGGAGCCGTTGTGGGGCGAGCTGGAGCGGCTGACCATGCCGGTGCTCGTGCTGGTGGGGGCGGACGACCCCAAGTTCACGGCCGAAGGTGCGCGGTTGGTGGAGCACCTGCCCCGGGCCCGGATGCACACCCTGCCCGGCACCCACGCCGTCCATCTGGCTCAGCCGACGGCGGCCGCCGCCGCCGTCCGCCGGTTCCTGGCCGACGAGCTCGGCTGGGAGTACTGAGCGCTCCCGCCCCGCTGGCGCGAGGGCGGTCGACCGTCATTGCCGAACCGTGTCGACTTATGCCGGCTGTGGCGGCAGTTGTCGACGAAGTTCGGCGGGGGCGAGCCGGGTGAGCCGGGTTACAGCTCGGCCCGGCGGAGGGTGTGATGGGCGAGGACGTCGGGGTCGGGGTCGGGGGCGACGCCGGGGGCCGACGGCACCTCGATCCGGCCGTCGGCCATGACCAGGTCGGGCCAGGGGTCGGCGGCCAGCCAGCGACCGGCGGGCGACACGTCACCGGTGATCGTGAAGCCAGGGAGGGAGGCCAGGGCGGCCAGGGCGTGCCGGCCGAGGCCGGTCTCCACCATGCCGCCGGCGGTGAGGGCCAGCTCGGCGGCCTGACACCAGCCGACCAGCGTCCGGGCCGCGGCCAGGCCGCCCAGCCGGGACGGTTTCACCGCCACACCACGTAGCGCCCGGCGACGGTGGAGCTCCTGGACCGCCGCCAGATCGACGGCGGCCTCGTCGGCCACCACCATCAGGCCCGACCGGGCCGAGGCGGCCACCAGCTCCGTCGCCCAACCCGGTTGCTCCGGGGGGAACGGCTGCTCCAACGCACCCAGCCCCTCGTCGCCCAGCGACGCCAGCAAGGGAAGGTCGACGGCCCGGTAGGAGCCGTTGGCGTCGGCGTGGAGGTCGAGGCCGGGGCAGCGGGCCCGCACGGCGGCCACCACCTCCCGGTCGTGGCCGGGGGTGATCTTGACCTTCACCCGGCCGAACCCCTCGGCGGCCAGGGCCGCCACCCGGTCGGCCACGTCCGCCGGGGTGCCCAGCCCCACCACCGCCCCGGCCGGCACCGTGGCCCGCGGTCCGATGGTCCCGTGGAGGGACCCGCCCACCCCACGGTCGCTGGCCGGAGCGGGGCCGCCGCCCACCAGTTCAGGGCCGTCGGGCGGGTCGGGCCTGTCGGCGGGCCCAGGGCCGTTGTGTCGGCCGGGCCTGTCGGTGGGTCCGGGGCCATCGGCCGGATCTGGCCGGGTGGTGGCGTATGCGGCGTCGGCCAGCCATGACGCCAGGGACCGTCCGGCCGACCGCAGCGCCACGTCGAGCAGGGCCATCTCCACGGCGGCCTTGGCCATCGGGTTGCCGGGCACGTCGGCCAGGCGGTCGAGGGCGGCGGCGGCGTCGAGTCGGTGGCCCACGAGGAGGGGAAGCAGGGTGTCGGCCAGCAGGTCGAAGGCCCCGGCGGCGTGCTCGTCGCTGTAGGTCGCCTCGGTGAGGGCGGCGCACTCACCCCAGCCGTGGCCGTCGTCGGTCTCCACCCGCAGCACGGTGACTTCCCGTCGCTGAACCGTGCCGTGAGCCGCTCCGAACGCCTCCCGCATCGGCAGCGACAGCAGCCGCACCTCCACCCGTTCGATCAGCACCCGGCCACCGTAACGCTCCCGCTGACGCTCCCGTTCTCGGTGCGTCAGACGCCGCCGGTGGTGTGTGGTGCACCGAGAACGGTCGGAGGGCGACATTGTGACGTTCTCGGTGCGTGGGGAGCCGCCGGTGTCGTGTGGTGCACCGAGAACGGTCGGGGTCGGGGGCGGGGGCGGGTCAGGCGGTGGCGCTGGGATGGAGGACGGGCTCGAAGTCGTGCGCCAGGGCCAGGACCGACGTGGGTGGGGTCAGCACGACGACCTCAGCGTCGGGAGCCAGCGCCGGCACTGGCCGCCCCCAACCCTCGAAGGTGAACGGCCGCACCCCGTCGCCGGCCACCAGCAGGGCCTGGTCGACGGCAGCGGGGTCGACGACCACGGCGCCGGCGGGCAGGGCGTTGAGGCGGGCCCTCCACAACCGCCGGTCCCGGGCCCGTTCCAGGCCCCGGCCCCGGCTCAACCGCTCGGCGGCCAGCCGGCGGTTGAGGTCGCCCGCCGTCACGGCCTTGGCCGCCACGCCGAGGCCGGCCGCCACCCCGTCGCGGTAGGCCCGGTAGGCGGCGGGCCGGCATTCGCCGCACGGGCGATGCCCGGCGGCCAGGGCGACGGCGTCGTCGAGGAAGAACAGCGGGGTCCAGCGTCGGGGCTGGTCGAGCTCGTGGCGCCGATCCTTGTACTCGGTGAGACAGGTGATCCATAGCGAGCCGGCATGGTGCCGCGCCAGCTGGCGGTCATCGTCCACCAGGCAACCCCGGTTGCCGGTGAACAGCCCCCGGGCGGGCTCGGCCTGGAGATCACCCCACGGATCCACCCGGTTCCGCCTCGGGCCCGTCGACGTCGACATCGCTCCACGGTAGACGGGCGGCAGGGGTAGAGTCCGCAGCGTGCTGGCGGCGGACGAGCACCCCGGTGCGTTCCTGGAGGACGAGGTACCGTTCGCGCCCCGGGCCGCCGAGGCGGTGTCGGCGCCAGGGTCGGCCCCGCCCGGGCAGGATCCAGGGGGCTGGTTCCAGCGTTGGCGGGTGCCGGTCACCGCCCTGTTCGCGGTGCTGATCGCCCTGGCGGTGGCCCTGGCCTTCGGGGCCAAGCCCGACCCGCCCCCGGCCCGGGCTCGCCTCGGCTCCGCCCCGGTAACCACGGCGAGCGTCGGCGATCCGCCCCGGTCGGCCACCACGGCCACCAGCGTCAGTAGCGTCAGCAGCGTCACCAGCGTCAGCACTCCGTCCTCGCCGGCGACGCGGACGCCGCCCCCGCCGGCGCCGACGACGGTCGTCCCCGGTTACGCCACCGGCTCCACGCAGGCCCGGGGCCCCAACGACCCGCCGTTCGTCGCCAACCCCGGCCTCGTCACCAGTGCCGCGGGCCGGGCGGTGCGGTACCAGATCGGGGTGTCGGCCCGCCCCGGCGAGGTGCTCACGTTCGGCGCCACCGGCCTGCCCCGGGGTCTTTCGATCGACCCGGCCACCGGCCTCGTCACCGGCACGCCGGACAAGGCCGAAACCACCGGCGTGCAGGTGACGGTCACCAGCTCGGCCGGGGTCGCGCTTCACCCAGGGCTTCACCTGGGTCGTCAACCGCTGACAGCGCCGGCCCCGCAACCGGCACCGCCGGCCCCGCGCCGCGCCACCCGCCTTCGACCCCGGTCCAGCCCTGCCCTACCATGGGCCCCATGGCCACCGAGACCAGGCTGCTCGGCTCCCGGCGGATCCCCCTCGACGATCCGGCCGACGCCCAGGAGTACTTCCACGCCCGAGGCTGGACCGACGGCCTCCCCATCGTGCCCCCAACCGCCGCCGCCGTGGAGGCCGCCCTGGATTGGGTGGGCATGCCGCCCGACCAGCTCATCGGGATCGAGCCGGTGCGCCAGCGGGCGATCACGGCCGAGAAGGTGGCGGTCAACGCCATCATGGCCGGCTGCCTGCCGATGCACCTCCCGGTGGTGATCACCGCTGTCACCGGCATGCTCCACCCCGACTTCGAGGTTCACGGCCCCACCGCCAGCACCGGCGGCTCGGCCATCCTGTGCATCGTCAACGGCCCCATCCGCCGCGAGCTGGGCATGGACGGCACGTTCAACGTGCTGGGCCAGAGCGACCGGGCCACCAGCTGCATCGGCCGGGCCCTGCGCCTGATCCTCATCAACCTGTTCGACGTCCGCCCGGGCGGCATCGACCGCTCCACCTTCGGCCACCCCGGCAAGTTCAGCTACTGCCTGGCCGAGGACGAGGAGGGCGGCGCCCCGTGGCTACCGCTGGGCACGGAACGGCTGGGCGACCCCGACCTGTCCTCGGTCACCGTGATGGCGGCCATGGGCCCCCGCCAGCTGATGAACGAGTGGACCACCGACCCGGCCGAGATCCTCGACACCTTCGTCGCCGAGATCAAGGCCAACATGCTCCACTACTCGATCTGGCACGGCTACTACGCCATCTGCGTGCCGAGCCAGCTCCGGGAGCACTTCCACCGGGCCGGCTGGTCCAAGGCGAACGTGCGGGAGTACGTGTTCGAGCGGGCCTTCGTCCACCGCCGGCAGTGGGCCGACGTGGGCAAGGGCTCGGTGGTGGCCGACCGGGGCGACTGGGAGTACCGGGCCCTGCGGGACCCCGATCACCTGCTGGTGCTGTCGGCCGGTGGCCCCGCCGGCGGGTTCGGCATCGTGATCCCGCCCTGGTTGGGCCACAAGAGCAAGGCCGTCACCACCCCCGTCGGCGCCTGCGTCGACTGTTGAGCCCACCGACCGAGCCCGCCGACCGAGCCACGAAGGAGCAGACGATGACGTTCGAGGTGCTCGACCCCACCCACGAGACCGAGGCCGCCGCCCTGGCCCAGGCCCCCCGTCTGGCCTCCCTGGAGGGCACGACGGTGGGGTTCATCAGCAACGGCAAGCAGGGGGTGCGGGAGTTCCTCGACGCCCTGGAGCGGGAGCTGAAAGACCGGTACGGCGTGGCCGAGGTGGTGCGCACGGTCAAGACCAACTACTCGGCCCCGGCCGACCCCGAGATCATCGACCGGGCCCGGGAATGGAACGCCCTGGTGGCGGCGGTGGGCGATTGAGGCAGCTGCTCGTCGTGCAGTCTGCACGACGCCGTTTCCGGTGAGCGCATCGGCGTGCCCTCGGCCGGCATCATGACCACCCAGTTCGTGTCGGCCGCCGAGCTGATGGCCAAGGTGCTGGGCCTGCCCGGCTACCCGTTCGTGGTCATCGACCACCCGATCTCGTCGGCCACCATGGACGAGCTGTCCAGCCGGGCCCGCCGGGCCGCCGACGAGGTGGCCGCCCTGCTGCTCGTCGACGCGTAAGTGTCCCCTTGGGGGACGCTCAGGTCACAGGTGCAGGCCGCACTCGGTCTTCTCCGAGCCGGCCCAGCGGCCGGCCCGGGGGTCGTCGAGGTCGTCGGACGGGCTGGTGCAGGGCCGGCATCCGATCGAGGGGTAGCCCTGGTCCCGTAGCGGGTTGACGATGATGTCGTTGGCCTGCTCGTAGGCCGCCACCTCACCGTCGGTCCAGGCCACCAGCGGGTTGATCTTCACCAGACCCCGGCGGTCGACCTCCACCTGGCCGGCCCCGGCCCGGCTGTCGCCGTCGGCCCGGCGCACGCCGCTCAGCCAGGCCCGCTTGCCGGCCAGCGCCGCGTCCAGCTGCTCCACCTTGTGGTCGCTGCAGCAGAAACCGGGACGGCCCACCCCGGCGAGCTGGCGCCACGGCCCGATCACCCGCAGCCGGGGACGGTACCGCTCGGCGATCCGCAGCATGGTCTCGATCGTCTCGTTGAAGTGGAAGCCGGTGTCGATGAAGGCCACCTCGATGGTGGGGTCGACCCGGAGGGCCACGTCGATCAGCACGGCGTCCTGGCCCGACGACAGCAGCGTCAGGTCGGGCCCGAAGGTGGCGGCGGCCCAGGCCACGGCCTCGGCCGCCGAGGTCTCGGTCCAGTTGAGCTCGGAAACGGTCATCAGTCTTCTCCGGAGGAACGGCGGAAACGGGGCAGGGTGGGGCCGACGGTGTCGATGCCGGTGCGGACGGCCCAGTCGCCGAAGCCCTCGCCCCGCTTGCGGGTGGCGGCGTAGCCGTCGAGCAGGGGAGCGAGGACCGAGTCGAGCTTGGGCAGCGGTACCGACTCGACCAGTGGTACGGCCAGGCGGGTGCCGGCGGTGTCGCCACCGACGTAGATGTCGTAGTTGCGCTTGGTCCGGGCCACGATGCCCAGCTCGGCCACGTAGGGCCGGGCGCAGCCGTTGGGACAGCCGGTGACCCGGGTCTCGATGCGGACCTTGCGCAGGCGACGCTGGCGCAGCATGCCGTCGAGGAGCTCGGTGAGCTGGGGCAGGATCCGCTCGGCCTCGCCCAGGGCCTGGGCGCAGGTGGGTAGGGCGGGGCAGGCCATCGACGACAACACGGTGAGCGGCAGGTGCTCGGCCCGGGGCACCCGGTGACGGGCCAGGATCTCCTCCACCGCCGCCTTGTCGGCCCCCCGGATGCCGCACAGCAGCAGGTCCTGGTGGGGTGTGACCCGCACGTGATCGGCCAGGGTGGCCACGATCGTGCGCACCGCGGTGCGGCGCTCCACCGCGCCGTCGCCGGTAACGCCGTCGGTCGTGCCGGCCTCCGTTGCACCGTCGTTGAGGCGACCGGTGGGCACCGGCAGGCCGAGGAACCACAGATCCTCGCCGCGGGCGCTGTCGTCCATCCGGTGCCAGCCCAGGTGGTCACGGGCGCCGCCCCACGGCGGCAGTGGCACCGGGTCGGCCAGGGGACGGCCCAGCCGGCTCTCCACCGCCGCCTTCAGCCAGGCGATACCCCGTTCCTCCACCACGTACTTGAGCCGGGCCTTGCTCCGGTCGTCCCGGTTGCCGAAGTCCCGGAAGACGGTGACGATCGCCTCCACCACCTCCGGCAGCTCGGGCTCGGGCACCCAGGCCAGCGGCTCGGCCAGGCGGGGAAAGGTGGTGGGGTCGCTGGCGCTGCGGCCCAGGCCGCCGCCGGCCAGCACCACCGCACCGTCGGCCCCGTCAGGCCCCGGCACCAGCACCAGGCCCACGTCCTGGGTGTAGACGTCGATCGAGTTGTCGCCGGGCCAGGTGACCCCGATCTTGAACTTGCGGGGCAGGTACGTGTCGCCGTAGATCGGCTCGGCCACGGTGGCCGGCGGCCCGGCCGACACGGCCCGCTCGCCGTCGAGCCACAGCTCCCAGTAGGCCTCGGACCGGGGCTTGAACCGATTGGCCAGGACCCGGCCCAGTGCCTCCACCCGCTCGAGGGGTCGCCCGGCCTCCGGGGTGGAGGAGAACATCACGTTGCGGACCACGTCGCCGCAGGCGGCGTAGGTGGTGACGAGGCGCCGGTTCAGCGCTCCGATCAGGGGTTTCAGCTCGCCCTTGTGGATGAAGTGGTACTGGACGCCCTGGCGGGTGGTGAGGCGGAGCGAGCCGCCGCCCACCTCGTCGGCCAGGCGGTCGATCTCGGCCCACTGCTCCCGGCGCAGGATCCCGCCCGGCACCGAGCATCGGACCATGCAGGAGAAGGCGAGTTCCCGGCCGGCGGTGGTGCGGGCCCGACGCTGGTCGCGGTCGTCCTGCTGGTAGATCCCGTGGAACTTGAGCAGGTTGACCGACGAGGCCCCGAAGTGGTCGGTGCCGTCGGCCAGCTCGGCCGCCAGGTCGCCCCGGAGATGGGCGCTGTCGGCCTTCACCTGTTCCACGGCCGATGGTGCCACGGGGGTTCTCCTTCGGGAGCTCGAACCCGGCCGGTGCCTCCGCAGGCAAAAAGCCGAGTTGCTTGGTCGGCTTTCACCCTAGCTGAAAATCGACCTACCCAATCAACTTTGTCGGTTTGTCTGGTCTCCCGTGCCACCGAACGCCCGGCTGGGGTAGAGTCGGCGGGCCGGCCTCCAGAGGTCGGTCCCGTACAACGAGCGAAGCCGGTGTGATTCCGGCGCTGTCCCGCAACTGTGATTCCTTCCTCCAACCGGGGAGGGTAAGCCAGGTCGCCTCGGGGTTCGGGTGCGTAACCGTCCTCGGAGGAAGGACAGGTCGCGGGCCTCCCGGGCCCTCGGCAGAACCTCCGAGCAACAGGAGGTATCCGTTGAGAACCCGCCCGTCACCATCGCCTTCGTCACTCCAGCCCGGCCGCGCCCTCGGGGTCGTGTTGCTGAGCGCCGCCGGTCTGCTGGCCGCCTGCGGCAGCAACGCCGACCCGGTCGCCGTCGACACCACTGGCTCGGCCACCACCGGCCCAGCCACGACCGACGCCGCCACCGCCAGCTCCGACCCGGCAGCCACGTTCCCGGTGGAGATCGACACCGCCTCCGGCCCGGTCACGATCGAGGCCCGGCCCGAGGCCATCGTGTCGATGTCGCCCACCGCCACCGAGATGCTGTGGGCGGTGGGGGCGGGCGACCAGGTGAAGGCCGTCGACTCACTGTCGAACTACCCGGCCGGCGCCCCCGTGACCGACCTGTCGGCCTACGAGCCGAACCTGGAGGCCATCGCCGCCCAGGAGCCCGACCTCGTGGTGCTGGGCTTCGCCAACGACGAGATCCAGGCCGGCCTGGCCGGGCTCGGGATCCCCGTGCTGCTGGAAGAGGCGGCCACCAGCCTGGACGACACCTACAGCCAGATCGCCGAGCTGGGCCTCGCCACCGGACACCCCGACGAGGCGGCCGCCGTGAACGCCTCGCTCCGCTCGGGGATCGACGAGGTGGTGAAGGGCATGCCGGGCCCGGCCGGCGCCAAGCCGAAGGTGTACCACGAGCTCGACGACACGTTCTACAGCGCCTCGTCGGGCAGCTTCATCGGCCAGCTCTACCAGCTGCTGGGCTACGACAACATCGCCGATGCCGCCGACCCCGACGGCTCGGTCGGGTACCCCCAGCTCAACGCCGAGGAGATCATCCAGTCGAACCCCGACGTCATCGTGATCACCGACGCCTACAGCTACGGTCCGGCCGACATCGCCTCCCGCCCCGGCTGGAACACGATCAAGGCCGTGGCCGACGACCGGGTGGTGGTGGTGAGCGACGACGTCGCGTCGCGATGGGGCCCCCGGGTGGTCGAGTTCCTGCGCACCATCGCCGCCGCCACGCCAACGGCGGCCCCGGCCGGAGCCGCCCAGCAGTGACGGCCGGGGCGGCGGCTGCGCCCGGCGGCGGTCCCGGCGACACCGGGTTCCCCGGTGACGGCAGGCTCCCCGGTGACGGCCTGGCCGCCGCCTTCCGGCTGCGCCCGATGGCCCTGGCCGCCACGGTGGCCGTGACCCTGGCCGTGCTCGGCGTCAGTGTCGCCGTCGGCCCGTTCCGCATCCCGCTGGCCCAGATCCTCCCGGCCGTGGCCGAGCGGTTGTCGCTTCCCGGCGTCCATTCCTCCCTGACCCCCCAACAACAGGTGATCCTGTTCCAGTGGCGCCTGCCCCGGGCCGTGCTGGGCGGCCTCGTCGGCTCCGCCCTCGCCCTCAGCGGCGCCACCTACCAGGGGGTGTTCCGCAATCCGCTGGCCGATCCCTACCTGCTGGGGGTGGCCGCCGGGGCCGGCCTGGGAGCGACCATCGTGATCGGCGGCCACCTACAGGCCGGCTGGGGCCCGCTCGATACCGTGGCCGCAGCAGCGTTCGTCGGTGCCCTGGCCGGGGTTGTCCTGGCCGCTGCCCTTGGCCGGGGCGCCGGCTCATCTCCCGCTGCGCTACTGCTGGCGGGAGTGGCCGTGGCCTCGTTCCTCACCGCCGTGCAGACCTATCTGGTGCAGCGCGACAGCGACGGGTTCCGGGAGGTTTACACCTGGATCCTGGGCCAACTCGTCACCTCGGGCTGGAGCGACGTGGCCCTCCTGGCCCCCTACGTTGCGGTGTGCGGCGCCGTGATCCTGGCCCTGCGGCGCCAGCTCGACGTCCTGCGGGTGGGTGACACCGAGGCGGCCAGCCTGGGCCTCGACCCCGGCCGCATCCGGCTGGTGCTGATCGTGGCCGCCTCGCTGCTGGCGGCCGCCGCCGTGGCCGTGAGCGGCTTGATCTCGTTCGTGGGCATCGTGGTACCCCACCTGGTGCGGCTCCTGGCCGGGTCGAGCAACCGGGTGGTGCTGCCGCTGTCGGCCCTGGGTGGCGCCGCCTTCCTGATGCTGGCCGACCTCGGCGCCCGCACCCTGGCCAGCCCGGCCGAAGTGCCGATCGGGGTCATCACCGCCTTCGTGGGCGCCCCGTTCTTCGCCTTCGTGCTGTGGACCGGACGGCGGGCCATCGCGTGAGCGCCGTGGTCCGCCCCCTGGCGCCGTCGGCGCCCGCTGCGGCGCCGGTCGGCGACCGCCCGGTGGATCCCACCGGTGGCGGGCCCGCCGCCGCCCCACCCCGGATCGCCCTCTCCCTCGATCGGGTGGGGGTCCGGTACGGCCGGTCGGGCCCGCCCGTGGTCACCGACATCTCGTTCGACGTGGCCGCCGGGGAGTGGCTGGCCCTCATCGGCCCCAACGGGGCCGGGAAGTCGAGCCTGCTCCGAGCGACGGCGGGCCTGGTGCCCCATACCGGGACGGTCTCGCTGGCACAGGCTCCCCAGGCCGGCGACGGATTCCCACACCGTCGCCCGTCGCCCCGCGCCCGGGCCCGGTCGGTGGCCTACGTTGCCCAGCAGCCCGAGCTTCCCCCGGGCATGTCGGTGGCCGAGTACGTGCTGCTGGGCCGCACCGCCCACCTCGGCTGGCTGCGGGCCGAGGGGCGGGCCGACCGGCGGGCGGCGGCCGACGTGCTGGAGCGGCTCGATCTCACCCGCTTCGGCTCCCGGGACCTCACCGCCATGTCGGGCGGTGAGCTCCAGCGGGTGGTGCTGGCCCGGGCGCTGGTCCAGGAGGCCGAGGTGCTCCTGCTCGACGAGCCCACCAGCGCCCTCGACCTGGGCCACGGCATCGGTGTGCTGGAGCTGGTCGACGAGCTGCGGCGGGACCGCAATCTCACCGTGGTCTCGGCCATGCACGACCTGGGCTCGGCCGGCCGGTTCGCCGACCGCCTGGCCCTTCTCCACCAGGGTGCGCTGGCGGCCCACGGCCCCCCAGATGAGGTCCTGACCGAGCCCATCCTGTCCCGGTACTACCAGACGCCGGTGGAGGTGCTGCGCAGTGCCGACGGCACCGCCGTGGTCGTCCCCCTCCGCACCACCCGCCCCCACACCCAGAAGCGAGCAGAGCCGTGAGCGATCCCACCGACGACCCGACCGACGACCACGCCGACGACACCCAGGCCCCGCCCACCGAGACGCCGGACAAGGGAGGCATGAAGACCCCGGCCTCGCTGGTGCTGGTGAACACCGGGCACGGCAAGGGCAAGTCGACGGCCGCCTTCGGCACCGTGCTGCGGGCCGTGGCCCTGGGTTGGCCGGTGGCCGTGGTCCAGTTCCTCAAGAGCGGCGACTGGCGGGTGGGGGAGGAGAAGATCTGCCGGGATCTGGGGGTGAGCTGGTACGCCGCCGGCGACGGGTTCACCTGGGATTCCGACGATCTCGACGAGTCCCGGGCCACGGCCCGGGCCGCCTGGGAGCTGGCCGCCGGGCTGATCGCCGCCGGTGACCACCGCCTGGTGGTGCTGGACGAGATCAGCTACGCCATGACCTGGGGATGGATCGACACCGGGGCCGTGGCGGCCGCCATCTCGGGCCGCCCGGAGCGGGTCAACATCATCCTCACCGGGCGCGACATGCCGGCCGAAATCGTCGATGTGGCCGACACCGTGACCGAGATGGTCAAAATTAAGCACGCTTTCGATGCCGGACTCGTGGCCAAAAAGGGAATCGACTACTAGCTTCCAGGCGGTGAGTGCAATCGACATCGACGCCGTACGGGCCGAGACGCCCGGGGCCGCCGAGGTCGTACACCTCAACAATGCGGGGGCGTCACTGCCTCCGAACCCCGTGCTCACGGCCGAGATCGATTTCCTCGAGGCCGAAGCACGGAAGGGCGGCTATGAGGTGGCGGCCTCTCGGGCGGAGGATCTGAATCGGGTTTACGACGCTGGCGCCCTGCTGTTGGGGTGCAAGCCGAGCGAGCTCGCGTTCACACAGAGTGCCAGCTTGGCCTGGCACACCGCGCTCAGCGTGGTGCCGCTGAAGGCAGGTGACCGGGTGCTGGCCACGACGGCCGAGTACGTGGCCAACGTCTACGGCCTCATCCAGCTGCAGCGCCGGGGGGTGGAGGTGGAGCTCATCCCCGACGACCCCGATGGGCGGGCCTCGGTGGACGCCCTGACCTCGATGCTCGACGACCGGGTGAAGCTGGTGTGCGCCACCCACATCCCCACCGGTGGTGGCCTGGTCAACCCGGTGAACGAGATCGGCCGGCTGGTCGACGACACCGGCGCGCTGTACCTGGTCGACGCCACCCAGTCGGTGGGTCAGATGCCGCTGGCGGTCGACGAGCTGGCCTGCGACCTGCTCGTGCTCACCGGTCGCAAGTTCCTCCGCGGTCCCCGCGGCACCGGCCTGCTCTATGTGCGGTCCGGCCTCGACCTGCTCGATCCGCCGGTGATGGACGGCCGGTCGGCGGCCTGGGTGGGGGACTGGGACTACGAGTTGAGTGCCGGCGCCCAGCGCTACGAGACGTTCGAGACGAACCTGGCGGCCAAGGTGGGCCTCGGGGTGGCCATCGAGTACGCCCTGCGGATCGGGCTCGACTCGATCGCCAAACGGATCGACGAGCTGGCCGAGATCCTGCGGACCCGGCTGTCGGCCCAGCCGCTGGTGAAGCTGGCCGAGCTGGACGGCGAGCAGAGCGCCATCGTCACCTTCTACGTCGACGGCCGCAGCACCGACGCGGTGGCGGCCGCCCTGCGGGCGTGGGGCATCAACACCTCGGTGGTCCAGCCCCAGCCGCCGGCGTTCGACCCCACCGGCCGCACCCGCCACGGGCTCATCCGGGCGTCGGTGCACTACTACAACACGGCCGAGGAGATCGACGACCTGATCGCCGCCCTCTACTGACCGGCTGACGATGATCGGCGGCGTTGCCCGATGAGGGTGGCGAAGAACCAGATCCCGCCGAACACGGCGATCGGGCCCCAGAAGACCGGTTGCCACCGGTCCTCCAACTCGTAGCCCAGGGCCCGGCCGAAGGCCAGGGCGGCGATCAGCGTGGTGACCACCTGGATCCAGGGCCGGTACCGGATCCAGCCCACGGCCTCGCCCACGTAGGCCGCCGTGGCCGGCAGCGACAGCAGCCACACGATGGCGGGGTCCCAGCTGCCGGGCCAGGGGGGATGGCCGGCCACCGAGGCGAACGCCACGACCAGCGACAACGGGTGCAGGGCCAGGCACCGTCGGCACACGTGGTGCCGCCCGATCCGCACACAGCGGTCGCCGTAGTGGTCGGGCCAGTGGTGGGCCAGCCACAGGGGGCTTGGGCTGGGGCTGGCCAGGGCGGCGGCTGGGCCCGGTTCGGTGCCGGTGGCGGTGGACGTCACCCGCTTCCATCGGCCCCCGGGGTCGGGCCTGGAGGGGCTACCCATCAGGGGGCTCAGCCCCCCCACGGGTGGCTCTGCCGCCACCCCGGCGGAGGAGGCGGCCACCGACCCCGGCCAGGACGGCCAGCAGACCAGCGCCGGCCCCGCCCACGAGCAGGATGGTGGACGGGTCGTCGTCGTTCGGGCCGCCGGCGGGGCCGACAGCCAGGCTGCCGGTACCGGGCACGGTGTCGGCCCCCAGGGTGCCGGCGGTGGCCGGGGTGGGGGGCGCCGTCGTGGCCGATGGCACCGAGGCGGTGGGTGGGACGGTGGCCCCGGCCGTGGTGCTGGTGGCGGCGGTGGCCTCGGCCCGCAGAGTGGTGGCCCCGGCCGGCAGCGTCTCGGGCACCAGGGCGTAGGCCAGGTCGCCGGGGCAGCTGGTGAGCGACATGTCGCGGTGGCCGGCGATGGTGTGGGCCGTGACCTCCTGGCCCGCCGGCCACTTGTTCGACCCCCGGGACACGAACGTGACCGTGGCCCCGGGTGTGGTGTCGATGCCGTGGCGCTCCGCCAACCAGGCCAGGAGCTGGGTGAGGCTGGCCTGCTGCTCGGCCGTGACCGGGCCCTCCTGGAAGTTCCCGATCAGGCTGCACAGCTGGGCGAAGCCCTGCGAGCCACCGGTGGCGTCGCCCCGCACGGCTCCGGCCAGGCTCCCCTCCCGCCCTTCCCAGATGCCGCCGTAGCGGTCGACGAAGAAGTTGTAGGCCACGTCGGGCCACCCCTTCTCGGGGCCGGTGTGGAAGTCGTAGAACCCCTGGATCTGCTCCGCCACCTGGCCGGGCCCGTAGCCGTTGGTGGACGCCGTGTGATGCACGAGCAGGAACCGGACGTCGTCCTCGGCCACCAGCTCGCCCGTGACCGCCCGGTTGCCGGCCCAGTCGGCCCGGGGGTGGATCACGGGTTGCAGGGCGTCGGCGGCGCCGGCTGGGGCGTCGCTCCCGGCGAGGGCGGTGGTGGGGGTGGCGACGGGCGTGGGGGGACTCTGGTGAGGGCGGGCGGCGGCCGCCGGTGGGCGCAGAATGCCCGGTGCCGCCGTGGCCACTCCCAGGCCGAGCACCCGGGCCAGAGCCTGGCGGCGGCTGAGCACGGAGCGCAGGAGAGGCGGGCGGCGGGGCGGGTTCACAGTGGGCTCAGGCTACCGCCGGGGCGGAACCGGGAATGGACCACGCTGCGCCTGCTTTGGCACGATGGATGCCCACCATCGAGACCCGCCGCTCACACCCGCCGCCCCATCGGAGGCACCGACATCCATGCCTGACGCCGTCATCGTTTCCACCGCCCGCAGCCCCATCGGCCGGGCCTTCAAGGGGTCCCTGGTCAACGAGCGGCCCGACGACATCACGGCCCAGATGGTCACCGCCGCGCTGGCCAAGGTACCGGCCCTCGATCGGGCCGAGGTGGAGGACCTGATGCTGGGTACCGGTTCGCCCGCCGGCGAGCAGGGATTCAACGCCGCCCGGGTGGTGGCCGTGCTGGCCGGGCTGAGCGACGTCCCCGGCGTCACCGTGAACCGCTACTGCTCGTCGTCGCTGCAGACGATCCGCATGGCGGCCCACGCCATCCGGGCCGGCGAGGGCCATGCCTTCGTGGCCGCCGGGGTGGAGTTCGTGAGCCGCTACCCCCACGGGGCGTCCGACAACGCCGACGCCGTCAACCCCGTCTTCGGCCAGGCCGAGGCCCGCACGGCGGAACGGGCCGGCATCGGAGCGCCCCTGTGGACCCCGCCCGCCGGTCTGCCCGACATCTACATCGCCATGGGGCAGACGGCCGAAAACGTGGCCGAGCTGGAGAACGTGAGCCGGGAGGAGCAGGACGCCTGGGGGGTGCGCAGCCAGAACCGGGCCGAGGACGCCATCAAGCGGGGGTTCTACGAGCGCGACATCACCCCGGTGACCCTGGCCGACGGCACGGTGCTGGCCCACGACGACGGCCCCCGCCCGGGTACCACCCTGGAGGCCGTGGCCTCCCTCAAGCCGGTGTTCCGGCCTGACGGCTCGGTTACCGCCGGCAACTCCTGTCCTCTCAACGACGGGGCGGCGGCGGTGGTGGTGATGAGCGACGTGCGGGCCCGGGAGCTGGGGATCACGCCCCTGGCCCGGATCGTGTCGAGCGGGGTCACCGGGCTCAATCCCGAGATCATGGGCCTGGGCCCGATCGAGGCGGTGCGCATGGCACTCCTGCGGGCGGGGATGACGATCGACGACGTGGACCTGGTGGAGATGAACGAGGCCTTCGCCGCCCAGGTGCTGCCGTCGGCCCGCCACCTCGGGATCGACCACGACCGGCTCAACGTCAACGGCGGCGCCATCGCCCTCGGCCACCCGTTCGGCATGACCGGGGCCCGGATCATGAGCACCCTGATCAACAGCCTGGAGGAGACGGGCGGGACCATCGGCCTGGAGACGATGTGCGTCGGCGGCGGGCAGGGCATGGCCATGATCATCGAACGGGTGTAGGAGAACGCTCGGGGAGTACGGTTCCCGGCCATGGACAACGAGCTGTTCGACACCGGTATCGACGCCCGCTCCCGGGTGCTGGGGCCGGAGTACGTGACCCGGGCCTTCGGCACCGCCGACTCGTTCAACCTGGCCTTCCAGAAGCTCGTCACCGAGTACTGCTGGGGCGGGGTGTGGGGACAGACGGCCCTCAGCGACAAGCAACGCAGCCTGAACAACCTGTGCATCCTGGCCTCGCTCAACCGGGGCACCGAGTTCAAGCTCCACTTCCGGGGCGCCCTGCGCAACGGGGCCACACTGGAGGAGCTACGGGAGACCCTGATCCAGATCGCCGTGTACGCCGGCGTGCCGGCCGGGGTGGAGGCGTTCCGCCTGGCCCGGGAGGTGCTGGAGGCCGAGGGGGTCACCCCGCCGCCGGCCGATCCGGCCGAGATGCCCGACCTGGGCGACGTCGGGTAGGGCGGCGACCATGGCGGGGGAGCACGGTGGGCAGGCCGCCGGAGGCGGCCGGGGTGACACAGCTGGCGGGCGGCCGAGGGGCGCCGCCCTGGACCCTCGGCCCCGGCCGTTCTCAGGAGGATCAGCGGCGCTCACCGCATCTCAGGCTCCCAATTTCGGGGGTGGTGGTGGGTAACGTGGCGGCCATGATCGGGCCGTCCGTCGTGCTCACCGGGTTCATGGCCACGGGCAAGACCACCGTGGGCCGGGCGCTGGCCCGGCGGCTCGGCTACCGCTTCGTCGACACCGACGCCGTGATCACCGAGCGCCACGGACCCATCCCCCGGATCTTCGCCGACCAGGGCGAGGCCGCCTTCCGCCGCATCGAGCGGGAGGTGGCGGCGGAGCTGGCCGGCCAGCCCGGCCTGGTGGTGGCCACCGGCGGGCGCCTCATGCTGGACGTGGCCAACGTGGCCACGCTGGGGGCGGCGCCGGCCGTGGTCGTCTGCCTCCAGGCCGGCGCCGAGGCCATCGTGGCCCGGCTCCGGGCCGACGCCACCGGGGTGGAGGACCGGCCCATGCTGGCCGGCGACGACCCCGAGCGCCGGGTGCGCGACCTCCTGGCCGAGCGGGCCGAGGGCTACGGCCGGTTCCCCCAGATCCCCACCGAAAGCCGCACCCCGGGCGAGATCGCCGACGAGATCGCCGCCCTCGTGATCGTCGACGCATCTTCCGCCCCCACCGCCGACTGAGGCGACCCGGCGCCGCGGCGGCGAACTTCGTCGCGAACGACCGCCAGAGCCGGCATTTGTCGACGAAGTTCGGCTCGGTGGGGACCCGATGCGCCCCGATGGGGAACTACCGCCGGGCCGGAAGGGTCGCGGCGGGTCAGTTTTGAGGCACTCTGGAGGGATGCGCTTCGGCGACCACCTCCGCTCCTGGTCCCCCGAGGACCTCACCGAGCTGTTGTTGGCGCGCCCGGATCTGGTTCCGGCGTCCGAGGCCGGATTCGACGCCCTGGCCCGCCGGGCCGCCACCCCGGTGTCGCTCGGCCGCTGCCTCATCCGCTCCGACGTGGGGATGCTGGTGGTGGCCGAGGCCCTCACCGTGGCCAACCCGGCCACGGCCGACGAGATCGACGAGCTGCTGGGCACGAACGACGTCGACGGTGTGCTGGGAGCGCTCGACCGGCTCCGCCGCCGGGGCCTGGTGGTGGTGGAGCAGGGTGTGGCCACCCCGGTCGGCGCCCTGGAGGACCTGTTGTACCGGCCGCTCGGCCTCGGCCCGTCGTTCACCGACCTGGTCGACCGGGTGCCCGACCCGGTGTTCGATCGCATGGTGCAGGCGCTCGGTGTGGGCGGGGCCCGCAAGCGCTCGGCCACGGCCCGGGCCATCGCCCGCCGCCTGCGCGACCCCCGCGCCCTGACCCGCCTGCTCACCGCCGCCCCGGAAGACAGCCGGGATCTGCTGGCCGCCCTGGTGGATCGGCGCTCCGGCGCCGTCGGGCTCCCCGCCGGCTTCCTGTACCGGGGGTCGGCCCCGTCGCCCACCGGTGACGCCCGGGGCTGGCTGCTCGACCACGGCCTGCTGGTGGCGGTGACCGACGGGGTGGCCGAGGTGCCCCGGGAGGTGGTGATGGGCTCGCTGCCGGCCGGCCTCGCCCCCGGCGCCGTGCTCCGCCCCGTCCGCCTCCGCCCCGTCACCGGCCTGCGGGCCGACGACGTGACCGCCACCGGCGCCGATCGGGCCGCCGCCGCCCTCGACGCCGCCGAGGCCCTGGTCCGCCTGGCCGGCGACGGCGAGATCGGCCTCCGCCGGGCCGGCGGCCTCGGCGTGCGGGAGGTCAACCGGGTGGCGAAGCTGCTGCAGCTGGAGCCGCGCGACGTCGGCCGCCTGGTGGAGCTGTGCCACCAGGCCCGCCTGGTGGCCCCCGAGCCCTCGGCCCTGGTCGCCACCGACCTGGCCGCCACCTGGTGGGGCCTCAGCCGCAGCCGTCGCTGGCTGGTGCTGGTGCGGGCCTGGCTGGGCTCGTCGGGCTTCGTCTCCCGGGCCCTCAGCCCCGACGAGGAGGGCAACCCCCGGCCCGCCCTGGGCGACTCCGAGCCGGTGGCGGCGGCCGCCGCCGCCCGGGCCGTCACACTCGACGTGGTGGCCGCCGTGCCCGACAGCGAGGCGTTCGACCCCGAGCAGCTGGCCGAGACCGTGGTGTGGCGCAGCCCCAACCTGTGGGGCACCGGCTTCCCGCCCGCCGAGGAGCTGGTGGCCTGGACACTGGAGGAGGCCGACCTGCTCGGCCTGGTGGCCGGTCACGCCCCGGTGCCCGTGCTGCGGGCCCTGGTGGCGGGCGACGAGGCGGCCGTCGAGTCGCTGGCGGCGGCCGCCCTGGGGATCGACCAGGACCGCTTCGTCCTCCAGGGCGACCTCACCGCGCTGGCCCTGGGCCCCCTGGAGCCGGCCGTGGCCGGGAGCCTGGGCGAGGTGGCCGACCGCCACTGGGGCCGCTCGGTGCCTACCTACCGCTTCACCGAGGCCAGCCTGCGCCGGGCCCTCGACCGGGGCTGGACGGCCGACGGCATCGGCCGGTTCCTGGCCGACCACGCCCTGTCGGGCGTGCCCCAGCCCCTCCAGTACCTGCTGGCCGACGTCGACCGCCGCTACGGCTCGGTGCGGGTGCTCACCGCGTCGGCCGTGATCATCACCGAGGACGAAGCGCTGGCGGTGGAGATCGCCTCCACCAACCGGGCGTCCCGGCTCGGCCTCCGCCTGGTGGCCCCCACCGTGCTCATCGGGCCGGTGGAACCCCATCGCCTGGTGGACGAGCTGCGGGCCGAGGGCTGGTTCCCCGTGCTCGACGGCGGCGTGACGAGCGTGGGCCGGGTCGCCACCGGTGGCCACGCCGCTCCCGGGCGGCGGGGTCGGGCAACCGACGACACGCCGGCGCCGACCGGAAACCGGGCCGCCGGGTCCGACCGGCCCCGTGCCGATCCACTTCCGGCCGACTGGACCGGCCCCGCCCTGGAGGCGGCCGTGCTGCCGGCCGAGGTGGCCGACGCCGTGGACCAGCTGGTGACCGACCGGGCCGAGGCGGAGGCGGCCGAAATCGACCATCGCCTCCACCTCCACTGGAACCGCACCACGCTCGTGCGCCACCGCCGCGACGGGCACCTGGCCGAGGTCAGGGGGGTGCTGGTGGGGGTGGACGAGACGCTGACCCTGCTGTGCGACGACGGCATCGAGGAGCTTCCCCTCGACTCCGTGGTGGCGGTGGAGGACCCCGCTCGTTGAGCCCCGACCCGCTCCCGGAGTCGGACCCGTCGGATGCCGCCGGCGGGCCGCTGCTGCTGCCGGCGGCCGACACCCTGCTGCTCCAGGTCGACCATCCGTCGGCCGAGGCCTGCCGGGCGGAGCTGGCCGCCTTCGCCGAGCTGGAGTCGTCGCCCGAGCACGTCCACACCTACCGCCTCAGCGACCTCGGCCTGTGGAACGCCCGGGCCGCCGGCGTCACCCCGGCCCAGGTGACCGACACCCTGCTGCGGTGGTGCGCCGGGCCCGTGCCCCACGCCGTGCTCCGCTCGGTGGCCGACACCATGGACCGCTTCGGCCGGGTGATCATCGAGGGCGGGGCCGTCGGCCGGGAGATGATCGGGGGGACGCGCTCGACAGCAGCCCGGGCGAGGCGGTGCTGGCCGTGCGCACCGACGACGAGGCCCTGCTCGATCAACTGGTGCTCGATCCCACGGTGGGCGCCCTGCTCGGGCCCCGCCTCGACCCCACCACCGCCGCCCTCGATCCGGCCCACCGGGGTCGGCTCAAGCAACGGCTGGTGGAGCTGCGGTGGCCGGCCGACGACCGGGCCGCCCTCAGCCCCGGCGCCGGTCTCACGATCGGGCTCGACGACAGCCTGGAGCTGCGGCCCTACCAACGCCAGGCCGTCGACAGCTGGCTCCCGTCGGGCAACGGGGTGGTGGTGCTGCCCTGCGGTGCGGGCAAGACGGTCACCGCCATCGCCGCCGCCGCCGCCGTGGGGGCCAACACGCTGGTGCTGGTCACCGGCGACGCCTCGCTCCAGCAGTGGCACCGGGAGCTGACCCGGTTCACCACCCTCGATCCCGAGCTGATCGGCTGCTACTCGGCCCGGTCCAAGCAGCTCCGGCCGGTCACGATCGCCACCTACAACGTGCTCACCACGAAGAAGGACGGCCGCCTCCGCCACGCCGCCCTCATGGAGCAGGGCGACTGGGGCCTGGTGGTGTACGACGAGGTCCACCTCCTGCCGTCGGCCGTGTTCGGCCTCACCGCCGGCATCCAGGCCCGGCGCCGTCTCGGCGTGACCGCCACCCTGATCCGGGAGGACGGCCGCCAGGGTGACGTGTTCAGCCTGATCGGCCCGAAGCGGTTCGACGTCCCCTGGAGGGACCTGGAGCTCCAGGGCTGGCTGGCCCCCGCCACCTGCACCGAGGTGCGGGTGGTGCCGAGCGACGCCGAGCGCCTGGCCCACGCCCGGGCCGCGGTGCGGGACAAGCCCCGCGTGGCCGCCACCGTGGGGGCCAAGGCCGAGCTGGTGGGCCGGCTGCTGGCCCGCCATCCGGGCGAGCCGGCCCTGGTCATCGGCACCTACCTCGACGGTCTGGGCCCGGTGGCCGAGGCCCTGGGGGCGCCGCTGGTCACCGGGGCCACCCCCAGCGCCCAGCGCCTGGTCTGGTTCGACCAGCTCCGCAACGGGGAGCTGGAGGTGCTGGTGGTGTCGAAGGTGGCCAACTTCAGCCTCGACCTGCCCGAGGTGTCGGTGGCGGTGCAGGTGTCGGGCACGTTCGGCAGCCGCCAGGAGGAGGCCCAGCGCCTGGGACGGATCCTGCGGCCCAAGGCCGATGGTCGACAGGCACACTTCTACACGCTGGTGGCCCGGGATACTGTGGAGCAGGAGTACGCCCAGCGCCGGCAGCGGTTCCTGGCCGAGCAGGGCTACGCCTATGAGATCATCGACGGCCACGAGCTGTGAACGATCGCCGACGGCTTCCCAGCAGCATCCCCGCTCCCATCACCAGGTCCACACCCCGAAAGGCAGCAGCGCCATGGCAGTACCGAAGCTTCTCCACCCCTACGCCGTTCCGGCCCGGGAAGACTTCATCACCCTGGTGAAGGGTGAGGGGGCGGTTGTCACCGACTCCAACGGCAAGGACTACATCGACGGTCTGGCCTCGCTGTGGTACGTCCAGGTGGGCCATGGCTGCCAGCCCATCGTCGACGCCGTCACCGCCCAGATGCGCAAGCTGGCCACGTTCCACACGTTCGAGAAGTTCGCCAACGAGCCGTCCGAGGCCCTGGCGGCCCGGATCGTGGAGGTGTCGCCTTACGACGACGCCCGGGTGTTCCTGGGCAACTCGGGCTCGGAGGCGGTCGACACGGCCATGAAGCTGGCCCGGGCCTCCCAGGTGCGGGCCGGGCACCCGGAGCGCTCGATCATCGTCAGCCGGGACCGGGGCTACCACGGGGTGAACTACGGGGGCATGTCGGCCCAGGGCATCGCCGTGAACAAGGAGGGCTTCGGGCCGCTGCTGCCCGAGGTGATCCAGGTGCCGGCCGATGACATCGAGGGCATGGCCACCCTGTTCGCCAACTCCGGCGACAAGATCGCGGCCGTGATCACCGAGCCGGTGCAGGGCGCCGGCGGCGTGTGGCCCCCGCCCGACGGCTACCTGGAGGGCCTACGCCGCCTGTGCGACCAGCACGGCGCCTACCTCATCTTCGACGAGGTGATCTGCGGCTTCGGCCGCATGGGCACCTGGTTCGCGGCCGAGTACTTCGGGGTCACGCCCGACATGATCACCTTCGCCAAGGGCGTCAGCTCGGGCTACCAGCCGGTGTCGGGCGTGGTCCTGTCCCGCAAGGTGCTCGACCCGCTGGAGGCCGACCCCACGTTCATGCTGCGCCACGGCTACACCTACTCGGGCCACCCGGCGGCCACCGCCGGGGCCCTGGCCAACCTGGAGGTTCTGGCCGACGGCGTGATCGACCGGGCCCCCAAGGTTGGCGCCCGCCTGAGTGAGGGCCTGCGCAGCCTGGCCGCCGACGGCACCGTCGCCGACGTGCGGGGGGCCGGCGCGGTGTGGGCGGCCCAGCTCAACGACGGCCAGGACTCCTTCGCCGTGCGTGACGCCATGCTGGAGCTGGGGGTCGCCGTGCGTCCCATCGGCACGGCCCTGGCCTTCTGCCCGCCGCTGGTGATCACCGACGAGCAGATCGACACCTGCGTCGACGTGCTGGCCGCCGCGGTCAACGCCCAGAGCTGAGCGGGGGAGGGGCCGAGCCGTGTACACGATGCGGGATCCGCTGCGGCGGGCCGAGCAGCTGTTCGCCGGCCGGGAGGCCGTGGTGTGCGGCGGGGTCCGCCGCAGCTACGGCGAGCTGGCGGCCCGGGTGCGCCGGGTGGCCGGCCTCCTGGAACCGATCACCGAGCCGGGCGACCGGGTGGCGGTGTGGGCCCTCAACTCCGATCGCTACCTCGAGCTGTTCCTCGGCATCCCCGGCGCCAACCGGGCCATCGTGCCCCACAACACCCGTTGGGCCGAGCCGGAGCTGATCTACGCCACGGAGGACGCCGGGGCCCGGGTGCTGATCTGCGACCGGGACCCCGGGGCCCTGGCCGGGGTGGTGGAGCGGGTGATCCGGCTCGACACCGGCGAGTACGACGAGCTGCTGGCCGCCGCCCCCGAATCGGAGCCGGCCATCGAGCCCGGCACCCTGGCCGGGCTGTTCTACACCGGCGGCACCACCGGGGCGTCGAAGGGCGTGATGCTGACCCACGCCAACCTGATGGCCAACGCCGTGCACACCCAGCTGGCCCAGCCCATCGAGGGCGACGACCGCTACCTCACGATGGCGCCCATGTTCCATGCCGCCGGGGTGTACGCCGCCCTGGCCGTGGTGTGGCTGGGGGCGGCCAACATCGTCGTTCCCGCCTTCGAGCCGGGTGCGGTGCTCGACACGATCGAGACCGAGGGGATCACCTGCGCCATCGCCGTGCCGGCCATGTTGGCGGCCATGATCGAGGCCCAGGCCTCGTCGCCTCGCGACGTGTCGACCCTGCGGTGGCTGTCGCACGGGGCGTCACCCATCGCCCTCGAGGTGCTGAAGCGGGGCCTGGAGCTGTTCGGCTGCGAGCTGATCCATCTCTACGGGGCCACCGAGCTGTCGCCGCTGGCCACGATCTTCCGCCACGAGGACCGGTTCCTGGAGGGCGACCGGGCCAAGAGCTGCGGCCAGGCCCCGCCCGGGGTCAGCCTGCAGATCCGGGATCTGGAGGGCCGGTCGCTGCCCGCCGGCTCCGTTGGCGAGGTGACGGTGAAGGGCCCCAACGTGATGGTCGGGTACTGGAACAAGCAGGCCGAGACCAAGGCCGTGCTCGACGCCGAGGGCTGGTACCGCACCGGCGATCTCGGCTACCTCGACGGCGAGGGCTACCTGTTCCTGGTCGACCGGTCGAAGGACATGATCGTGTCGGGCGGGGAGAACGTGTACTGCACCGAGGTGGAGGACGCCATCTACACCCATCCCCAGGTGCTGGAGGCCACGGTGTTCGGCATCCCCGACGAGCAGTGGGGCGAGGCCGTCCACGCCGTGGTGGTGCCCCGGGAGGGCTCCGCCCTCACCGAGGCCGAGCTGATCACCCACTGCCGCACCCGGATCGCCGGCTACAAGGTGCCGAAGTCGGTGAGCTTCCAGAGCGAGCCGCTGCCCAAGTCGGGTCCGGGCAAGGTGCTCAAGCGCAACCTCCGCGCTCCCTTCTGGGAGGGCCGCGACCGCCAGATCAACTGAGATCCACCGATCGGACGGCCCGTTTGAGCGACTCCATCCACGCCATCATCGAACGCCTCGGTTATCTCGGGGTGGCCCTGCTGGTCGCCCTGGAAAACCTGGTGCCGCCGATCCCGTCGGAGGCGGTGCTGCCGTTGGCCGGTTTCATGGCGGGGCGGGGCGACGCCTCGCTGGTGGGGATGATCGCCGCGGCCACGGCGGGATCGGTGGTGGGGGCCTGGCTCCTGTACGGGATCGCGGCCCTGGTGGGGCGGTGCGTGCCGCTCCTGCGATCGCTGGTCTCGGTGCCGGCCGGGTTCCACCATATGCCGGTCGGGCTGTTCACCGTCTACACCGGCCTGGGCAGCCTGGTGTGGAACAGCGCCCTGATCGGGGCCGGAGCCCTGCTCGGCGACCAGTGGGAGCGGGTGGGCGACGTGGTCGGGCTGCTGCAGACCGGCGTGATCGTGGTGCTGGCCGTGGTGGCCGCGGCCCTGCTGTGGCGCTACTGGCTGCGAGCCGGCTCCGCTCACCGGATCAGTGACGATCCTCGATGACGACGATGAGGCGCTGTTCTCCACCGGTGAGGACTGGTCGGTTGGCTGATACCGCCGGCCTGATCGATACCCACGTCCTTCTGTGGTGGATGGCTGACGTCGAGCGGCTGTCGGAGGCCGCTCACGTCGCGGTGTCGTCCTCCATGGTCGTCATCAGCCCGATCTCGTTCTGGGAGGTCTCGATGCTGGTGGGCAAGGGCAGGGTCGCGCTCGATCGCCCTACGTCGGCCTGGGCCGAAGACGTCCTAGCCCTTCCCTCGGTCGACACGGCTCCCTTGACGGCACAGATCGCAGTGCTGGCCGGTGAGCTGGTCGACTTCCACGATGACCCGGCCGATCGGCTGCTGGCCGCTACGGCCATCGTCCGCCGCTGCCCGCTCATCACCAAGGACGACAAGCTTCGCCGATGGGCCGACGGCAGAAGCGAGCTGACCTGCGTGTGGTAGCGCCGGAGGCGGATTCAGGAGCCGGTGTCCCCACTCGTAGCTGCCCCTGGTGGTCGGCGCGCCAGTCAGAGGTGAGGGTAGAGAAGCTGCGGGCCTCGGCCCGGGGGCGGTGGCGCCCGAGGCGGGGGAGGAGCGGCGGGCGGCGGTGGCGAGACCGGTGGCCGGCCGGCGTCGCGGCGCCGCATGTAGCCCCAGATGGTGAGGGCCAAGCCGAGGGCGCCGAGCACCAGGCCGCCGCCCATCATCGCCGCCTCCCGAAGGGCGGCGAGGTTCAGGGCCGGGGTCACGAGCGCCGCCGTAGGCCGGTCGGGTTCGACGTGGATCGTGTAGACACCGGGCGTCGTCGCCTTGAACGTCGACACGCCGCCATAGCTCGTCGAGCCTCGCTTGACCGTCTGGTTGCTCGCCCCTCGCAACGCCACAGGCTGGCCCGCCGGATCGGTGACGTCGATGTCGACGACGTTGTAGGCCTCGGAGCGGGTGAAGCTGATCGGCCCGGCCGACCGGGTGGTGGCGAACTTCAACGAGATCAGGTACTCGCCCGGTTCGAGCTGCTCGGTGAACGTGGCCGGTACCGCGTGCTCGTCGGCCTGGGTGATTCCGGCGAAGATGGAGCCCGCGACCACGGAGGTCACCACGGCTGCGATCCCGATGGCGAGCAGTACCAGCCCGCCCAGCAACAACCGATTACCTGGCTTTGCCCGCGTCACGAGCGGGCACGCTAGCCGGGCGTTCTGGTCAGGTGCCGGTGCAGGCGTCGACGGTGTTGTCGAAGAACTCGCCGAAGCCCGCGATGCCGCCGTCGCCGGTGAGCGCGGCGTAATCGCCCGTGTTGGAGATCTTCTTGAGCGCGTCTTCGTCGGCCCCGTACTTCTGGAACACGGCGGCGGCGATGCACTCGGCCTGGGCCTGCTCGAACCCACCCTCACGGGTGAGGGAGTTGACCAGATCGGCCTCGTCACCAGGCCCTCCGCCACCGCAGGCAGCCAGGCTCAGCGACAGGGCCAGAGCGACACCGACGGCCCGGAACGGCCGCCACGAGGGCAGATGACGAGACATGCGCGTTCATTTCTAGCTCCCGCCGGTCCGGATTGCTCCTGCGAGGTGCCAGGTGAGAGTCAGGCCCGGCGGCTGGAGATGACGCCGGTGTTGAAGCCGGCCAGGTGCAGGCCGCCGGCGAAGCGGGCGTGCTCGATCTTGCAGCACCGGTCCATCACCACGTTGAGGCCGGCCGAGCTGGCGATCCGGGCCGCCTCCTCGCTCCAGATGCCGAGCTGGAGCCACAGGGTCTTGGCCCCCGCCGCCACCACGTCCCGGGCCACGTCGGGGCAGTCCTCCGAGCGGCGGAACACGCTCACCAGGTCGGGCGGCTCCGGTAGGTCGGCCAGCGACGGATACACCTTCAGGCCCAGGATCTCGTCCTCCCGAGGGTTCACCGGGTACAGGTCGTAGTCGCACACCGACGACTTCAGGTAGGTGATCACGAAGTTCGACGCCCGGGCCGGGTTCGACGACGCTCCAACCAGGGCGATCGACTTCGTGGAGTCGAGGATGCGCTTGCGCTCGGCGGCGCCGGGCGGGGTCCACCCCTCGATCGGGGGCCGGGTGTCGGTGGCCGTCATCGCTGTCTCCTGTGCTGCTGCATCGTCAATCAGACCCTACGACTCAACCCTAGAGCGCGGCCTGGGCCGCGGTCAGGGCCTGGTCGAGGTCGTAGATGATGTCGTCGAGGTCTTCCAGGCCCACCGACAGCCGCACCATGTCGGGGCCGACGCCGGCCGCCTGCAGCTGCTCGTCGGTCATCTGCTGGTGGGTGGTGGAGGCGGGGTGGATGACCAGCGTGCGGGCGTCGCCCACGTTGGCCAGGTGGCTCACCAGCTCCAGGTTCTCGATGAACAACTGGCCGGCCTTGCGGCCCCCGTTGAGCCCGAAGGTGAAGATGGCCCCCGGCCCGATCGGCAGGTACTTGCGGGCCAGCTCGTGGTACGGGGAGTCGGGGCGGTCGGCGTAGGCCACCCAGCTGACCCGAGGATCCTCGTCGAGCCACTGGGCGACGGCCTTGGCGTTGGCCACATGGTTCTCCATCCGCTGGGGCAGCGTCTCGATGCCCTGGAGCAGGAGGAAGGCGTTGAACGGCGACAGGCAGGCCCCCACGTCACGCAACTGCTCCGACCGCAGAGCGGTGCAGAAGGCGTACTCGCCGAAGTTGTCGTGCCAACGGAGGTTGTTGTACGTGGGGACCGGCTCGGTGAAGCGGGGAAACCGGCCCGACGCCGTCCAGTCGAAGTTGCCGGCCTCGGTGACCACGCCGGCGATGCTGGTGCCGTGACCGCCCAGGAACTTGGTGGCCGAGTGGAGCACGATGTCGGCCCCGAACTCGATGGGCCGGCACAGGTAAGGGGTGGCGAACGTGGCGTCGACCACCAGGGGCAGGCCATGGGCGTGAGCGACGTCGGCCAGGGCCTCGATGTCGGCGATGGCCCCGGTGGGGTTACCGATGATCTCGGTGTACAGCAGCTTCGTGCGGTCGGTGATGGCGGCGGCGAAGCCGTCGACCGAGGTGTTGGCCACGAACGTGGTCTCCACTCCCAGGCGGGCGAGGGTGGTGGCCAGCAGGGTGTAGGTGCCGCCGTAGAGGCTGGCGGCGGCCACCACGTGGTCGCCGGCCCCGGCCAGGGTGGTGATCGTGAGGAACTCGGCGGCCTGGCCGCTGGCGGCCGCCACCGACCCGATCCCGCCCTCCAGGCTGGCGATCCGCTCCTCGAAGGCCGAGGTGGTGGGGTTGGCGATGCGGGAGTAGATCGTGCCGTACTTCTGCAGGGCGAACAGGTCGGCGGCGTCGGTGGTGTCCTCGAACACGAAGCTCGTGGTCTGGTAGATGGGGACGGCCCGGGCCCCGGTGGCGGAGTCGGGCTGACCCCCCGCGTGCAATGCCCTGGTACGGAATCCCCACTGCCGGTCGTTCGCCATCGGGCCATTGTGGCCCCCGGGGGTGGCGGGAAGCTACCGGGTTGGCCCCGGCTACCGGGTCTTGCCCTCCCGCACCATCGACACCGCCTTGTCGATGCGGGTGGCCCGGGTGTCGGCCTTCTTGGCCTCGGTCACCCACCGGACGTACTCCTTGCGGTGGCTGTAGGCCATGGCGGCGAAGGCGGCGTCGGCCTCGGGGTCGGTGGCCAGTGCGGCGGCCAGGTCGTCGGGCACCTCCACCGTGCGCTCGGCCTCGTCCGCCGCCACCTCGACGGCGACCATGTCGCCGTAGGCCAACCCGGCCGCCTCCCGCACGTCCTTGCGCAGGCCGATCAGGTTCTCGCCCCCCATGCGGGCCAGGCGGAGAGGAAACACGCCCCCGTTGACGGTGAGGGACACGGGGAAGGACTTCTTGCCGCCGCCCAGGGCCAGGACCTGGTCGTCGGTCAGCACGAAGGCGCCGGCCGGCCCCCGCTGCTCGAACGCGGCCGTGATCTTCAAGCTCTCACCCATGGCCCGCAGCGTACGCCCACCCCGTCAGCGGGCCTGTTCTGCGCGACGGAAGCCGCGCCGGCCGCCGATCTGCGTGACGCTTTCGACGAGTTCCGGATCGACTCAGGTGTCCCCTCCGGGGACCTGGAGTTCGCCTGCGGCGAACATCTAGGTGTCCCCTCCGGGGACCTGGAGTTCGCCTGCGGCGAACATCTAGGGTCGGGGACCGTGGCTGACACCGGCGGGGTCTGGGTGCCGTCGAGGCGGGCGCTGACGGCGGGGATCGTGGCCTCGATCACGCTGTCGGCCACCGAGCTCCTGGCCGTGGCCACGGCCCTGCCGGCGGTGGCCGACGACCTGGGCCGCACCGGCTACGGCGTCGCTATCAGCAGCTTCGCCGTGGCCAGCGTGCTCGGTGTACTGCTGGGCGGCCCGGCCGCCGACCGCCTGGGCCCGGCCCGCCCCTACCTCATGGCCGTCGCCGCCTTCGCCGCCGGGCTGGTGGTCGCCGGATCGGCCCAGACCATGGCCCAGTTCATCGCCGGGCGGGCGGTCCAGGGCCTGGGCGCCGGGGCCATGACCCCGGTGCTCTACGCCGCCATCGGCCGGGGCTACCGCGACGAGGACAGCCAGCTCCGCATGTTCTCCCTCACCTCCACGGCCTGGGTGCTGCCCGGGGTGGCCGGCCCGGGCCTGGCCGGCCTGGTGACCGAGCACCTCGGCTGGCGCTGGGTGTTCGCCGGCATGGCCCCGTTCGTGGTGCTGGCCGCCGTGGTCACCGGCGCCGGTCTGCGCAGCGTCTCGGCGTCTCCCGCCGGCGGCGACGGCCTCGACGGCCTCGCACCGGGTGTTGGCCGCGGCGCCACGGAGTCGGCGGCGGTTGACGCCGGCGACCGGCCCCGGGCCGGCGCTACGGCCCGGGCGCCGGTGGTGCCGGCGGTGGCGTTCACGGTGGCGGCGGCGCTGGTGCTGGCCGGGTCGGGGGTGTCGGCCTGGCCTCTGGCCGTGGCGCTGGCCACCACCGGCCTCGGCCTGGGAGTGGCCGCCGCCCGGGCCGGGCGGTTCCTGCCCGCCGGCACCCTCCGCCTTGCCCCCGGTGCCCCGTCGGCGGTGGCCTCCCGGTTCTTCCTCCTCTACGGCTTCGTGGCCGTCGACGCCTTCGTCCCCCTGGCCGTCACCGACGTGCGGGGCCGCTCGGTGCTGGTGGGTTCGCTGGCCGTCACCGCCGGCACCCTCACCTGGACCGGGGGTACGTGGACAGCAGAACGGCTGGTGAAGCGGCTGGGCCCGGGCCCGATCCTGCGCATCGGGTTCGCCGTGCTCGGCGTCGGCGTCGTCATCCAGATGGGGTACGTGGTCACCGCCGTGCCCCTGGCCGTGGCCCTGGTGGGCACGGCCCTCGCCGGCTACGGCACCGGTATGGCCTACGGGCTCCAGTCGGCCCTGGTGTTGGGGGCGGCACGTGAGGGGGAGGAGGGCCAGGCGTCGTCGTCGGTGGCGCTGGCCGACACCCTGGCCTTCGCCGCCGGGCCCGCCGTCACCGGCGCCCTGGTGGCCGTGGCCGACCGGGGCACCGGCTCCCTGGCCGGGATGCTGGCCGCCGGCTGGGCCGTGTCGCTGGTGGCCTGCCTGGCCGGGGTGGCCGTGTCGGGCCGGGCCGCCCCCGACGGTCGGCTGCCGCAACACCACAGCGCCGAGGTCGGGTCGGCCTAGCGGTCCCGTCGGACCGCCCCTGGACCCGTCGGGCTGCGGGCTGCGGGCGAGGGGGCGAGGGGGGGCCGAACTGCGCGACGAAAATCGCGCCCCGCCGGCGTTCTGCGTCGCGAAACCTCCGTAACTCGTAGAGAACGTGGCGCAGTTCGCCCGGTGGGCGCGGTTAGCCGGCGAGGGCCGGCAACGCCAGGAGCGCGGCAACAGCGAAGACAGCCGGGGCGGGAACCAGGCGGCGCATATGGCCAGCAACCTAGCCGACCGTGGATCGGCCGAGCGTGAACCTCGCCGGGCGGAGGCCCGGACGCTGGCGGTGGGCCCGGGGCTCAGGCGGTGGCGGCCACCAGGGCCAGCGCCAGCAGGGCCAGGTTGCGGAGCAGGGTGGTGGGGGAGATCGGTCGGTTCGACAGGGCACCGAAGCAGTTGCAGCTCACGGCCCGGCCCGATCGCAGCACCCGCACCAGCACCGTGGTGAACGCCACCAGCAGGGCGAACGCCGCCATCCCACCCCACACCGGCACCGCCACCAGCAACCCGGCCACCCCGAGCTCGGCCGCCGGAACCAGCCAGGCCAGCACCTCCGGTGCCACCAGACCCAGCGATTCGAGCTCTCGACCCGTGTCGCCTCGCCGGGCGAGCTTGGCCCCCGCCGCCACCACCAGGATCACGGCCAGCACCAGCGCCGCCACCCGGGCCACGGTCATCCGGGGCTCACGGGTTGCCGTCGCGGCGCCGATCGAGGCGGTCGGCGCCGGCGTCGATCCCCGGGAGCTGGGGCTGCACCGCCGACCCCCGGAGCGCAGCCAGCTCCAGCACGAGGTCCTCCACCTGGTCCCAACCGGTCACCCGGGGGCCGTCGAGGTCCTTGTTGTAGGGCTGGTCGAACACGATCACGATGTTGCCGGCGGCCCGCAGGGCCTCCACGTTGTGGGGGGCGTCGTCGATGTACACGTCGGCCCCCACGTCGGGCTTGTTCCCCAGGAAGCACAGGTCCCGGTAGGGCACCCGGGCCTCGTCGAGCCAGGTCACGGTGTCCGACACCACCTGGGCGTGACCCCAGTTCACGTAGAGGCGATGGGTGATGATCCGGATCCAGACGCCGGCGTCGGACAGCCGCCACAGCGTCTCGGCACACCCCTCGAAGGCGGGCAGGCCTCGGAACATCCGTTCCTCGGAGACAGCCCGACGATGGAGGCGGCTGAACTCGGCGGCGTCGAGCCCCCACTCTTCGAACCCCCAGGACCGCTCGATCGGCAGCTCCTCGGGACGGATCCCCCGGTCGGCCGCCACCACCCGTCGGAACCCGCCGGTGTAGTCGGCGCACACGCCGTCCAGGTCCACTCCGAGCACGAACGCCTGCTGCACCCGTTCGACCCTATCCATCCGGGCTGGCATCCTGCGGGCAAATGGCTCGGGGTCACCCGCGACCGGCCGCCGTCCCGACATGCTAGGAACGTGACCTCTGCTGAGCGCCCCTCCCGCTCCCTCCGCCCGCCGGTGGCCGCCCTGGTGGTGGGCCCCGGCCACGCCGATCAGACCGAGGCCGGTCCACTGGCCCAGGCCCGCCTGTTCGGTTTCGACGTCGAGCGGATCGAGCAGTTCCGGCTCTATCACCTGGAGGGTGACCTCTCGGCCGACGACCTCGATCGTCTGGCCGGCGCCCTGCTGACCGAGCCGGTGGGCCAGTGGTGGTCCACGGCCGAGGAGCATCTGGCCGCCGTGGCCGGACCCAAGGTGCCGGCCGCAGCGGCGGGTGGTGGAGGTGGGGCTGCGGCCCGGCGTCACCGACCGGGAGGGGGCCGAGCTGGTGCGGGCGTCCCGCGAGCTGGGCTTCGACGTGCAGGCCGCCTCGGTGGCCCGCCGCCTGGTGGTCACCGGCCACTTCAGCGACGCCGACCTGTCCGCGCTGGCCTCCGGCGTGCTCCACAACGAGGTGGTGGAGCGGTGGGCCGAAGGGCTGCTGGAGCCGGCCTTCACCGACCCCGAGGCCAAGTCGCCCGGTACCGACCGCCTCGTCGTGCGTCGGGCCACCGACGACGAGCTGGTGGCGGTGAGCCGCGGCCGGCGCCTGGGGCTGTCGCTACCGGAGATGCGGGCCGTGGCCGAGCAGTTCGAATCGCTCGACCGCGATCCCACCGACGCCGAGCTGGAGACGATCGCCCAGACGTGGAGCGAGCACTGCTCCCACAAGACCTTCCGGGCCCGGATCACGTTCGACGATCCCACCGTGGCCCCGGTCGAGGGGCTCCTCGACACCTACCTGCGGGCGGCCACCGACCGGATCGCCGCCCCCTGGGTGCGCAGCGCGTTCGTCGACAACGCCGGCATCGTCGCCTTCGACGACCACCACGACCTGGCCATCAAGGTCGAGACCCACAACCACCCCTCGGCCCTCGAGCCCTTCGGCGGGGCCAACACCGGGGTGGGGGGCGTGGTGCGCGACATCCTCGGGGTGTCGGCCAAGCCGGTGGCCGTCACCGACGTGCTGTGCTTCGGCCCCCTCGACCTCGACCCGGCCGAGGTCCCGGCCGGCGTGCTCCATCCCCGCCGGATCCGCTCCGGCGTGGTGGCCGGGGTGGGCGACTACGGCAACAAGATCGGGGTGCCCACCGTCGCCGGCGCCATCGTGCACGACCCCGGCTACACCACCACCCCGTTGGTGTTCGCCGGTTGTGTCGGCATCCTGCCCCACGGCTCCCACCGCACCCGCCCCCAGGCCGGCGACGCCGTGGTGGTGCTGGGCGGGGCCGTGGGCCGCGACGGGGTGGGCGGGGCCACGTTCTCCTCCCAGTCGATGGGGGCCGAGACGGCCGACATCGCCGGCTCGTCGGTGCAGATCGGCGATCCCCTGATCGAGAAGGGCCTGATCGACGTGGTGGTGGCGGCCCGCGACGCCGGCCTCTACAACGCCATCACCGACTGTGGCGCCGGCGGCCTGTCGTCCGCCGTGGGTGAGATGGCCGAGGGCCTGGGGGCCGACGTCGACCTGGCCCTGGTGCCCCGCAAGTACCCGGGTCTGGCCCCCTGGGAGGTGTGGCTGTCGGAGGCCCAGGAGCGAATGGTGCTGGCCTGCCCTGATCCGGCCGCCGTGCTGGCCCTGGCCGCCCGCTGGCAGGTGGGGGCCGACGTGATCGGCCGCTTCACCGGCGACGGCCGCCTGGTGGTGCGCGACGGCGACGACGTGGTGGTGGATCTCGACACCGGCTTCCTCCACGACGGCCGGCCGGAGCTGGAGCTCCGGGCCGCCGTGCTGGCGGCGGTCCGTCCGCCCCGCCGCCCCACGGCCGCCGAGCCGGCGGCCGCCCTGCTGGCCCTGCTGGCCCATCCCTCGATCCGGTCCAACGAGGCGGTGGTCCGCACGTTCGATCACGAGGTGCTGGGCGGTACCGTGATCCGCCCCTACGGCGGGGTGGCGGGCGACGCCCCGGCCGACGGCACCGTGCTGGTGCCCCCCGGTACCCCCGGCCCCCGGGGCTACGCCATCGGCGTGGGAGTGAACGTGGTGCTCGGCCGGTACGACACCGAGGCCATGGCCTGGGCCACGGTCGACGAGGCGGTGCGCAACGCCGTGGCCTCGGGGGCCGATCCGGCCCAGCTCAGCCTGCTCGACAACTTCTCCTGGGGGAACCCGACCGACCCCACCACCCTGGCCCAGCTGGTGGCGGCGTGCCGGGGCTGTCACGACGCGGCCCTGGCCTACGGGGCCCCGTTCGTGTCGGGCAAGGACTCGCTCTACAACGAGTTCGTCGGCCCCGACGGCCAGCCCGACCCCGTCACTCCCACCCTCGTCATCACCGCCCTCGGGGTGGTGCCCGACGTCGACCGGGCGCCGATCACCGGCGTGACCGCCCCCGACCACGACGTGTGGCTGGTCGGGCCGCTGGCCGGCGCCCTCGGCGGCAGCCACCTCGACGACGTGCTGGGGGCCGACCACGGCGGCCCGGTACCGGCCCCCGATCCCCAGGCTCCGGCCCGCCACCGGGCCGTACACGCCGCCATCGGCGTCGGCCTGGTCCGCAGCGCCCACGACCTGGCCGAGGGCGGCCTGGCCGTCGCCGCAGCCGAATGGGCCCTGGGCGGCCGCCTCGGCCTGCGCCTCCTCGACGACCGGCAACCGAACGACGAGATCCTGTTCGGCGAGGGCCCGGCCCGCTACCTGCTGGAGGCGGCGCCGGCCGACCGGTCCCGCCTGGCCGAGCTGATACCCGGCGCCACCCGGATCGGCGTCACCACGGCCGAGCCCATGGTGACCATAGGAGGCAGTGCGCTCCAGGTGGCGCTCGACGCCGTCCGCACCGCCTACGTCCACCCCGGCGGCGACCTGGCGACGAACCCCGCCCCCATCAGCACCAACCCCGCCCCCAGCACGAGCCAAGAGGGAGATGCACGATGAGCGACGGCGCAGCACGAGCGGGGCAGCCGTCGGTGCTCATACCGGTGGCCCCCGGCACCAACCGCAACCAGGAGCTGGCCGACGCCTTCGCCCGCGCCGGCGCCCGCACCACCCAGATCCCGCTGGCCGCTCTGCGCCAGGGGGAGACCAAGCTGGTGGATCACCAGATCCTGGCCCTGCCCGGCGGCTTCTCCTACGGCGACGCCCTGGGTGCCGGCCGCCTGCTCGGCCTCGACATCACGAGCTGGTTCGGTGACCAGCTCCAGGAGGCCGTGAGCCGCCACATGCCGATCATCGGCATCTGCAACGGATTCCAGGCTCTGGTGGCCGCCGGGCTCCTCCCCGGCGGAGGCCAGCCGGCGGCCCTGGTGGCCAACCATTCGGGCCGTTTCGAGTGCCGCTGGGTCACCCTCGAACCGGGCCCGGCCCCATCGCCCTGGCTCGACGGTCTCACCGGGCCGATCCGGTGTCCGGTGGCCCACGGCGAGGGCCGCCTCACCGTGGCCGACCCGGTGGCGGTGGAGGGTCACGTGGCCTTCCGCTACCTCGACGATGCCGGCGCCCCCGCCGCCGGCCGCTACCCCCACAACCCCAACGGGTCGGTTGGCGACGTGGCTGGCCTCGTCGACACGACCGGCCTGGTGCTCGGCCTGATGCCCCACCCCGAGGACCACGTGGACCCCCGCCAGGATCCCCAGCGGGGCCGGCGCCGCGACGGGCTGGCCCTGGGCCTGTTCGAGGCCGGCGTCCGGGCCGTCGCCTCCTGACCGTCGGCCTGACTGCGGTCAGATGAATCCCACCTGACACCGTAGGGCGACCCCCGGTCAGGTTTTCGGGTGAAATGTGGCCGGATCCACCGGAACTGGCGACGAAAGCAACCATGATGGGGGCATGGAATCCCGGGCCGTGCTGGCGACCCTCGACCTCGATCTCCCCGACCATCACAGTGGCAAGGTGCGGGAGAGCTGGCGTCTTCCCGCCGGCCACCGGCTACTCGTCACCACCGACCGGATCAGCGCTTTCGACCGCGTGATCGGCACCGTCGAGCACAAGGGGCAGGTGCTGAACCAGCTCTCGGCCTGGTGGTTCGCCCGCACGGCCGACATCGTGGCCAACCATGTGATCTCGGTGCCCGACCCCAACGCCCTGGTGGCGGTGGATGCCAACCCCCTCCCGGTGGAGGTGGTGGTGCGGGGCCGGCTCACCGGTAGCACGTCCACCTCGCTCCTTCCCCGCTACGAGGCGGGCGAGCGGGTGCTCTACGGCCACCGGCTGCCGGAAGGGCTCACCGCCCACGGTCCGCTGCCCGAGCCCATGATCACCCCCACCACCAAGGAGACCGGCGGCGCCCACGACCGTCCCATCACCATCGACGAGGTGGTGGAGCTGGGGTTGATGGAAGCCGGCCTGTGGACCCAGGTCCAGAAGGCGGCCATCGACCTGTTCGCACGGGGCACCGAGATCGCCGCCGCCGCCGGGTTCGTCCTGGCCGACACGAAGTACGAATTCGGCCTGGGCCCGGAGGGCGAGCTGCTTCTGATCGACGAGGTCCACACGCCCGACTCGTCCCGGTTCTGGGCGGTCGACTCGATGGACGACCGGATCCGGGCCGGGCTCGCCCCCGAGAGCTACGACAAGGAGCCGGTGCGCCTGGCGCTCAAGGCGGCCGGGTACTCCGGCTCGGGGCCCGTGCCCCATCTGCCCCAGGGTGTGCTGGGTGACACGTCGGCCCGCTACGTCGAGCTCTACGAACGGCTCACCGGCCTGGCCTTCGAACCGGGGGAGCGGCCCATCGCCGAGCGGATCGCCGCCAACCTGGCCCCGCTGGCCGGCCAGTGACAGAGTCAGTGGCTGCCCTGGTTTCCGGGTGCAGAACCGAAGACGACATCGTGTGACCTCACACGGAAAGGGGTAGGCCCGTGCGGGTTGTCATCCTGTCGGGATCGCCGCGAGACAGCGGCTGGGTCGACCAGATCGCCGGGGTGCTCGACCGCCTGGACGTGCCCGTGGTGCGCCGGGTCGGCTCGGCCCACCGGGTTCCCGAGCACGTGTTGGGCCTGCTCCGCCAGTACGACGCCGAGGCCGAGCCCACGGTGTTCATCACGGTGGCCGGCATGAGCGACGCCCTGTCGGGGCTGACCGACGCCAACGTCGTCTCCCCCGTGATCGCCTGCCCGCCCCGGTCCGAGGCCTTCGCCGGCCTCGACGTGCTCTCCAGCCTCCGCACCCCACCCGGGGTGGCCCCCATCGTGGCCCTGGAGCCGGGCAACGCCGCCCTGGCCGCAGCGAAGATCCTGGGTCTGAACGACGCCGACCTGCGCCTGCGTATCTCCGCCTACCAGGCCGAGATGGCCAACCGGGTGCTCGACGCCGACGCCGAGATGGCGGGCGGTGTGCGCTCGTGAGCACCTACCCCCGCACACGCCCCGACCCCCACAGCCCCGACACCGACAGCCCGAAAGAGGAATGCGGGGTCATCGCCGTCGACACGATGAGCGACGACGCCGCCCGCCTCAGCTTCTTCGGGCTCTACGCCCTCCAGCACCGGGGCCAGGAGGCGGCCGGCATCGCCGTGGCCGACGGCCGGGTGGTCCGGGTCCACAAGGGCCAGGGCCTGGTGGCCCAGGTCTTCGAGGCCGGCACGCTCGATCCGCTCATCGGCCGGTTCGCCATCGGCCACACCCGGTACTCCACCACCGGCTCCAACTCCGATCGCAACGTGCAGCCCTACGTGGTGGAGACCATGTGGGGGCCGCTGGCCGTGGCCCACAACGGCAACCTGGTCAACGCCGACAAGCTGCGCCAGGAGCTGCTCCAACGGGGCTTCGGCCTCCAGACCTCGTCCGACTCCGAGGTGCTGGCTCTGATGCTGGCCGGGGCCGAAGGGGAGACCTGGGAGGAGCGGCTGGCCAACGTCATGCCCCGCTGGGAGGGCGCCTTCTGTCTGGTCGTGCTCACGGGCAACAAGGTGATGGCGGCCCGTGACCCCTGGGGTTTCCGGCCCCTGTCGCTGGGCCAGCTCCCGTCGGGCGGCCATGTGATCGCCTCGGAGACGGGGGCCCTGCGCACGCTGGGTTGCACCACGATCAGCGAGGTCGAGCCGGGTGAGATCGTGGTCCTCGGCGGCGGCCTGGCCCGCCGCACCCGGGCCGTGCCGCCCAAGGCCACCCAGGCCCGCTGCACCTTCGAGCACATCTACTTCTCGCGGCCCGACGCCACCTGGGACGGGCTGTCGGTTCATCAGGCCCGCCAGAACCTGGGCGAGGAGCTGGCCCGCCAGCACCCGGTCGACGCCGACGTGGTGATCGCCGTGCCCGACTCGTCAACCCCCGCCGCCATCGGGTACGCCAGCGTGTCGGGCATCGCCTACAACGAGGGCTTCGTCAAGAACCGCTATATCGGCCGCACCTTCATCGAGCCCACCGACGAGCTGCGGCGCCAGGGCGTGGCCCTCAAGTTCAACACCCTGCCCGACAACCTGCGGGGCAAGCGGGTGGTGATGGTGGACGACTCGATCGTCCGGGGCACCACCTCGGGGCCGCTGGTCCGCCTGGTGCGGGAGGCCGGAGCGTCGGAGGTGCACGTGCGGATCACGTGCCCGCCCATCGCCCACCCCTGCTTCTTCGGCGTCGACATGGGCACCTACGACCAGCTGATCGCCCACCAGCTGGGAGTCCCCGAGATCTGCGCCCACATCGGTGCCGACAGCCTGGGCTTCCTGTCGGTGGAGCGCATGATGAAGGCGCTCGGCCGCGATGACGGCTACTGCAATGCCTGCTTCACTGGTAGCTACGCGGTTCCCGTCCAGCTGACGATGCTGAGCGCCAAAGGCCGCTTCGACGGAGCGTTGGGATGAGCAACGAAGAGACCCTGTCGGTTCTGCTCCTGGGCTCGGGGGCCCGGGAGCACGCCATGGCCGAGGCCGTCTCCCGATCGCCGCTGCTGGGCCAGCTGATGGTGGCACCCGGCAACGCCGGTACCGCGCTGTGGAACGTGGACCTCGACGCCAGCTCGAACCTGAAGATCGTCGACTTCTGCGTCCGCCACGAGATCGACCTGGTGATCGTCGGTCCCGAAGCCCCCCTGGTGGAGGGCGTGGCCGACGACCTGGCCCTGGTCGGTATCAACTGCTTCGGCCCGTCGGGCGCCGCCGCCCGGCTGGAGGGGTCCAAGGCCTTCGCTCGGGAGTTCGCCGCCCGCCACGCCATTCCCGGCCCCGTGGTCCGCACCTTCCGGGAGGTGGAGCCGGCTCTGGCCTGGCTCGACGAGTTCAACAAGCCGGTGGTGGTCAAGGCCGACGGCCTGGCCGCCGGCAAGGGCGTGATCGTGCCCGAGAGCCGGGTCGACACCGAACGGGCCATCTTCGCCTTCCTGGCCGAGCATTCGATGGGTGAGGCCGGCGAGGTCATCCTGCTGGAGCAGCGGCTGGTGGGGGAGGAGGTGTCGCTGTTCGGCATCTCCGACGGCGTCACCCTCGTGCCCCTGATCTCGGCCCAGGACCACAAGCGGGTGGGGGAGGGCAACACCGGTCTCAACACCGGCGGTATGGGCGCCTTCGCCCCGGTGCCCCGGGTCACGCCCGAGCTGGAGGCCGAGCTGACCGAGATCTTCCTGCGCCGGGCCATCGACGGGATGGCGGCCGACGGCCAGCCCTACGTGGGTGTGCTCTACGCCGGCATCATGCTCACCGAGGACGGCCCCCGTCTGGTGGAGTACAACTGCCGCTTCGGCGACCCCGAGGCCCAGGCCATCGTGTCGCTGATGGAGTCGGACCTGTTGGAGATTCTGCATGCCGCCGCCACCGGCAGCCTGGCCGACGTGCCGATCAAGCTGAAGCCGGGCACGGCGGCCGCCATCACCATCGCCGCCGAGGGGTACCCCACCGATCCCCGGACGGGGATCCCGGTGCCGGTGGTCACCGAGCCCGAAGGGGTCCGGGTGTTCCACGCCGCCACCCGTATGGACGGCGACCAGCTGGTGAGCACCGGCGGCCGGGTGCTGAGCGTGGTGGGCACCGGCGCCGACCTGGCCCAGGCCCTCGACCGGGCCTACTCGGTGGTCGACCAGATCACGGGCGACGGACTGTTCGCCCGGTCCGACATCGGCTGGCGCCACGCCCCCCGCCCGGCCCGCAAGAAGTCGGCCTACGCCGAGGCCGGGGTGTCGTTCGACGCCGGCCTGGCCGCCCACAACCGCCTGGCCCAGGCGGTCAAGACCACGCACGACGACCGGGTGATCGCCGGACACGGTTCGTTCGGCGGCGTGTTCGACGTGTCGTCGCTGTCCCGGTTGAAGTCCCCCCTGCTCGTGGCCAGCACCGACGGGGTGGGCACCAAGACGCTGCTCACCCGGGACGTTGGCCGGTGGGAAGACTGCGGCGCCGACATCGTCAACCACTGCATCAACGACATCCTGGTGCAGGGGGCCCGCCCCCTGTTCTTCCTCGACTCGCTCGGTTCGGCCGTGCTCGAACCCGAGATCGTGGGCCGCATCGTCGACGGCATGGCCGCCGCCTGCCGGGAGGCGGAATGCGTCCTGCTCGGCGGGGAGACAGCCGAGATGCCCGACATGTTCAACGCCGGCTCGGTCGACGTGATCGGCACCATGGTGGGCTACGTCGACCGGCCCAAGCTGCTCCCCACCGACGCCATCGCCCCCGGGCACAAGCTGGTGGGGCTGGCCTCCTCCGGCCTGCACACCAACGGCTACTCGCTGGCCCGCAAGGTGTTCTCCGGTATGGATCTCACCGAGCCCCTGCCCGGCGGCACCGGGGAGTCGATCGGCGACGCCCTGTTGGCCGTCCACCGGTCCTACCTCAAGCCGCTCGAGCGCGGCGCTGGAGGCCGGCCTGATCGACGGGATGGCCCACATCACCGGCGGCGGTTTCGTCGACAACATCCCCCGGGTGCTGCCTCCGGGCTGCGGGGCCGCCATCGACTCGACGACCTGGCGCCGCCCCGTCCTGTTCAACTACCTCATCTCCCGCAGCGGGATGACCGACGACGAAGCCCACCGGGTGCTCAACTGCGGCATCGGGATGGTGCTTGTGGTCGCCCCCGACCAGGTCGACCAGGTGCAGGCCGCCATCCCCGAACCGACCTGGGTGATCGGCGAGGTCACGCTGGGTCGGAGCGTGAGCATCAAGTGAGCGCCGGTCGACCCCGCCTGGTGGTGCTGGTGTCGGGTTCGGGCACCAACCTCCAGGCCGTGATCGACGCCTGCTCCACCGGCGCCCTGGCCGCATCCGTGGCCGCCGTGGTGTCCAACAAGGCCTCGGCCTACGCCCTGGAACGGGCCCGGGCCGCCGGCATTCCCGCCGTCGTCCTGCCCCACGGCGGGCGGAGCCGGGAAACCTACGACCAGGAGCTGGCCGACGTGGTGGCCGGCTACGAGCCCGATCTGGTGGTGCTGGCCGGTTGGATGCGCATCCTCACCGGCGCCTTCCTGTCCCGGCACGCCACGATCAACCTGCATCCGGCCCGGCCCGGCACCTTCCCCGGTGTCGGCGCCATCGAGTCGGCCTTCGAGGCCTGGCAGCGGGGCGAGATCGACGCCAGTGGCGTGATGGTGCACCACGTGCCCGACGAGGGGGTGGACAATGGCCCCGTGATCGTGTGGGAGCCGGTGCCGTTCCGCCCGGGCGACACCCTCGCGCTCTTCGCCCAGCGGGTGCACGAGGTGGAACATCGCCTCCTGGTCGACGCCATCGCCCACGTGCTCGCTCTCGATCTCCGCCGTCCAGCCCCACCCCGACCCCCAGTTCCACTGCCCGGGAGGTAACCCCCATGTTGTCGCTGCCCAACATCGAGCTGTTCGCCGGTCGCGACGCCCTCACCTTCGACGACGTGCTGGTGGTGCCGGGCTGGAGCGAGGTGCTGCCGTCCGAGGTGTCCACCTCCACCACCATCGCCGGGATCGACCTCCGCCTGCCGATGCTGTCGGCGGCCATGGACACCGTCACCGAGGCCCCGCTGGCCATCGCCCTGGCCCGGGAGGGGGGCATCGGGATCCTCCACCGCAACATGACGGTGCTGGAACAGGCCGACCAGGTCGATCGGGTGAAGCGGTCGCAGGCAGGGATGATCACCGCCCCGGTGAGCCTCAGCCCCAACGCCACGCTGGCCGACGCCGAGGCTCTCATGTCCCGGCACAGCATCTCCGGCGTCCCCATCACCGACGACGACGAGCGGCTGGTGGGCATCCTCACCAACCGCGACATCCGGTTCTGCACCGAGGCCGAGTACCACCGCCCGGTGACCGACTTCATGACCACCCGCAACCTGGTGACGGCCCCGGTGGGCACCTCACTGGACGACGCCGTGCACATCCTGCACGAGCACCGGATCGAGAAGCTGCCCCTGGTCGACGCCCAGGGCCGGTTGCGGGGCCTGATCACGGTCAAGGACATCACCAAGCGGGTACAGAAGCCCCACGCCACGCTCGACCCCGAGGGGCGCCTGCGGGTGGGAGCGGCGATCGGGGTCAACGACGCCATGGAGCGGGCCGAGGCCCTGGCCCATGCCGGGGTCGACGTGCTGGTGATCGACACCGCCCACGGCCACTCCCGGGGCGTGATCGACACGGTGGCCGACGTGAAGCAGAAGTGGCCCGAGATCGTGATCATCGGGGGCAACGTGGTGACCCGGGAAGGGGTCCAGGCGCTGGTCTCGGCCGGGGCCGACGTGGTGAAGGTGGGCGTGGGGGCGGGCTCGATCTGCACCACCCGGATCGTGGCCGGGGCCGGGATGCCCCAGCTCACGGCGATCTACGAGTGCGCCACGGCGGCGGCCGAGCTGGGGGTGCCGGTGATCGCCGACGGCGGCATCGTCACCTCGGGCGACATCGTCAAGGCCTTCGCCGCCGGGGCGGCGGCGGTGATGCTGGGCAACGCCCTGGCCGGGGTCGACGAGGCACCGGGCGACCTCGAACTGGTGGACGGCTCGATGTGGAAGACGTACCGGGGTATGGGCTCCGCCGGGGCCATGAAGGGCCGGGCCGCCGACCGCTACGCCGGGGGCCAGATGGGGGCGCCCGGGGCCGGCGGGCCCGACCACGGGGGCAAGCACGTGCCCGAAGGGGTGGAAGCCCGGGTCCGCTACGCCGGAGCGCTGTCGAAGCTGGTGAGCCAGCTGGCCGGCGGTCTCCGCTCGGGGATGGGCTACGCCGGTGCCGGCAACCTCGACGAGCTGCGCACCGCCACCCGCCTGGTCCGGGTGACCGGGGCCGGGCTGCGGGAGAGCCACCCCCACGACGTGCAGGTGGTCACCGACTCCCAGTGGTAGCGGGGCTACAGGCCCGGTAGGAGCTCCACCAGCTGGGGGCCGCCGGTACCGGTCACGCCGGGGAGGGCGAAGGACTCGAAAGCGAAGATCTGGGCGTAGTACTCGTCGGGCAGGGCCAGGAAGCTGCTCTGCTCCGACACCTGGCTGCGGTGGCAGGCGAGGGCGGCCCGCTTCAGCCGGGCCTGGGCCGACACGTCCACGATGTAGGCCAGGTCGGCCTCGGTCACCCCGAAGTCGCCCATCGCCTCCAGGTTGGGGGCGTCGAGGCCTCTGGCCTCCAGCTCACCGGCCATGGCCCGGAAGCCGTCGATGGCCCGCTCCCGGCCCACCGTCGCCTCGTAGACGTGGGCCAGCCCGGCCCGCTCGCTGGCCAGGCGCCCCACGCGGTGCACCTGGATGTGATCGGGGTGGCCGTACAGGCCATGGTCGTCGTAGATGGTGAGTACGTCGGCCCCCACCGCGGTGAGGATGGCGACCAGCCGGTCGGCCGCCTCGTCCAGGTCGGCCCGCCAGAAGCAGGCCGGGTTGTCGTTGGCCGGGGTCCCGATCATGCCCGAGTCCTCGTAGTCGAGGAACCGGGGCGGTTCGGCCCCCAGAAGGGCGGCCGCCTCGGCCAACTCCTGCACCCGCCGTTCCCACAGGGGCTCGTCGGGGGCCAGCACCCCGGGCTGGGGCTCCCCCTGCTCGCCCCGGGTGGCCGTCACCAGCACCACCCGGTGGCCGGCGGCCGCCGCCTTCGCCATCAGGCCACCGGTGGACAGCGACTCGTCGTCGGGATGGGCGTGGAAGCAGACCAGGGTCGACATACCCGGGCGATGCTACCGATGTCGGCGCGGGAGAGGCCGGATCAGGACCGACGGTCAGGCCGGGCGCCGTTCGAGCAGGAACAGGGAGGCGGCCGACGACAGGGCCAGGGCCATGGCGATCGCGAGCGTGGGGCTGTAGCCGTTGGCGTCGATCAGGCGGCCCATGAGGGGCGGACCGATCAGGCCACCCACCCCGGCCGACGTGTAGAGGGCGCCCAGGATGGCACCGAGACCGATGGTGCCGAACTGTTCGGCCGCCACCGCCGGGGCCAGGGCGATGAACCCGCCGTAGGCCACGCCCATCACCACGGCGAAGGCCATCAGGGCCGGGTAGCTCTGCCCCACCAGGAGCCAGATCAGGAAGCTGGCCCCGTTGACGGCGATGCAGGTGCGGTACAGCCGCAGCGACGACCAACGGGCAGCCAGGCGGCCCAGCACCAGGCGGCCGGCCACCGACGACATCCCGATCAGACCCACCAGCCAACCGGCCGAGCCGCTGATCTTCTCCGTCTCCAGGTAGTCGTCGAGGAACACGAAGGGCACGAACAGGGAGACGCTCAGCAGGAACATCGAGCCGTACAGGACCCGGAACGGCCGGCTGGTGCGCAGCACGTGGCCCAGGGGTTGCGCCGGGGCCGTCTGGGCCGCCCGCTCCGGCCGGTGGGCCCCGATCGAGGCCAGGGCCAGGAGCACGGCCACCCCGGCGGCCAGGATCACGTAGCTTGTCCGCCACCCGTAGCGTTCGATCAGGCCCTCGGCCAGGGGGGCCACCACCAGCGTCCCCACGCCGATGCCGGCCACGGCCACCCCCAGGGCGGTGGTGCGGCGCCGTTCGAACCAGGCGCCCACCGTCGACACCATGGGTACGTAGGCGCAGGCCACCCCGATGCCCACCCCCAGGCCGTAGGTGAGGAACCCGAGGTAGATCGAGTGGACGGTGGACGTGGCCACCAGCCCGGCCACCATGCACACCGCACCGAACAGGAGGACCGGCCGGGGGCCCTTCACATCGGCCACCCGCCCGCTCACCACGCCGAGCGCGAAGTAGAGGAAGGTGGTGATGGCGAAGAACAGGGCGGTGGTGGAGCGATCGGTGCCGAACTCGTCGGCCATCGGCTTGAAGAAGGCGCCGAAGCTGTAGGCCACGCCGAACACGGTGAACGTCGACAGGAAGGCCGAAGCGGCCACCACCCAGCCCCGGGGACCGTCTATACCGCCGCCCGGCGATGGGGGGGAGGGGGCGGCGGCAATCTCCGGGTCGTGGTGCAGGGCCATGGTCACACTCGCGTCAGCTTCAGGTCGGTTCGGGCGACGGTAGCACCGGCAGGCGGTCGAGCCGCTGGCCGGCCGACCGCTACCGTGTCCCGGTGACCGAGACCACCGACCCCGACGTCGACGGCGCCTCGAAGCGCCTGCCTCAGCCGGTGGTGGCGCTGCTGGCCGCCCTGTTCCTCACGTCGTTCGCCTCGGTGGGCCAGGTCACGATCCTGGGCAAGCAGGTGTTCGACATGACCGGCCGCCCCTTCGACCTGGGCATGCTGGGTCTGGCCGAGTTCCTCCCCGCGTTCGTGCTGGCCCCGATCACCGGGGCCGTGGCCGACTCGTTCGACCGGCGCCGGATCTACGCCGTCAGCCTCGCCGGCGAGGCCGTGTTCTCCCTCGGGCTGTGGGCCTACGTGGCCACCGACCCCACCGACCTGTGGCCCATCTTCGTCCTGGTGGTGCTGTTCGGTGTGGCCCGGGCCTTCGTGGCCCCTTCCAGCCGGGCCCTGCCCATCGACCTGGCCCCGCCCCACCTGGTGGAGCGGGTGGTGGCGGTGCGGTCGCTCAGCCACCAGGCCGGCACGATCTCGGGCCCGGTGCTGTTCGGCCTGGCCTTCCTGCTCGGGCGTTCCGTGCCCTACCTGGTGGCCACGGCCGGGTTCCTGGCCGCGGTGGGGGCCCTGGTGTTCGTGGGGCCCACGGCGGTGGCCCGTCTGGCCCGGGCCACCGGCTACCGCCAGGCCCTGCGTGACGCCACCGACGGGCTGCGCCTCATGCGCCGGGCCCCGATCCTGTCGGGCGCCATCTCCCTCGACCTGTTCGCCGTGCTGCTGGGCGGCGCGGTGGCCCTGCTGCCCGCCATCGCCACCGAACGGTTGCACGTGGGGGCCGTCGGCCTGGGCTGGCTGCGGGCCACGATCGGCATCGGGGCCGGGTGCGCCGCCCTCACGCTGTCGTTCCGGCCCCTGCGGCGCCGGGTGGGGCCGGTGCTGATGGGGGTGGTGGCCCTGTTCGGGGTGGCCACGATCGTGCTCGGGCTCACCCGCAACTTCGTGGTGGCCTGCGCCGCCCTGTTCGTGCTGGCGGCGGCCGACGCTGTCAGTGTGTTCATCCGGGCCACGCTCGTGCCGCTGGCCACCCCGGAACACATGCGAGGGCGGGTGCTGGCGGTGGAGAACGTGTTCATCGGGGCGTCGAACGAGCTGGGCGCGGTGGAGTCGGGTCTGGCCGCCCAGTGGCTGGGCCTCGTGCCGGCGGTGGTGGCCGGCGGGGTGGGCACGATCCTGGTGGTGTTCGGGTTCTGGTTCTGGGTGCCCGCCCTCCGCAAGGTCGACCGCTTCGCCGAGGCCCGGGTGGACCACCCGATCTAGCTACCAGCCGTCGACCGAGGCCCGCTTCTTGTGGGTGCGGGGGGCGGGGGGTCGGATCGACGCCATCAGGTGGCCCAGCCAGTGGCGGGTCTCGGCCGGGTCGATCGTGTCGTCGAGGGCGAACCCGGTGGCGTAGTTCAGGGCGCCGCCCCGCACGTATTCCTTGGCCACCAGTTCGTCGTACTTGGCCTTGCGCTCGGCCGGGTCCTCGATGGCGGCCAGCACGTCGCGGAACCCCAGCTTCACCGATCCCTCCAGGCCCATGGCCCCGAACTCGGCCGTGGGCCAGGCCACGGTGGCCATCGGCACCTTGTACGACCCGCCGGCCATGGCGATGCCACCCAGGCCGTAGCTCTTGCGCACCACCACGGTGAACGTGGGAATGTCGAGGTTCGCCCCCACCAGGAACATGCGGCTGGAGTGACGGACCAGCGCCGTCTTCTCGATCTCGGGGCCCACCATGATCCCCGGGGTGTCGCACAGGAACAGGATGGGGATGTCGAAGGCGTCGCACAGCTGCATGAAGCGGGCGCCCTTGTCGGAGCCGTCGGAGTCGATGGCCCCGCCCAGATGGTTGGGGTTGTTGGCGATGATCCCCACCGGGCGGCCTTCGATGCGGGCCAGGCCGGTGATCATCCCCACCCCGAACAGTGGCCGCAGCTCCAGCCACGATCCCACGTCGGCCAGGTTCTCGATGACGTGGCGGATCTCGTAGCTGCGGAGCCGGTTCTCGGGCACGATGTGGCGCAGCCGGCGCTGGTCGTGGGCTTCCCAGTGGTCGATCGGGCCCTGGAAATAGCTCAGGTACTGCTTGGCCACCCGGGTGGCCTCGGCCTCGTCGTCCACCAGCACGTCGATCACGCCGGAGCGGGTCTGGACCTCCACCGGGCCGATCTCCTCGGGCCGGAACACACCGAGCCCGCCCCCCTCGATCATGGCCGGGCCACCCATGCCGATGTTGGCGTCACGGGTGGCGATGATCACGTCGCAGCAGCCGAGGAGCGAGGCGTTGCCGGCGTAGCACCGGCCCGACACCACCGCCACCATCGGTACCAGGCCCGACAGGGTGGCGAAGCGGGAGAAGGTGCGGGATCCGAAGTCGCCGCCGTCGGTGTCGCCCGGACGGCCCCCGCCCCCTTCGGCGAACAGGATCAGCGGCATCCGACCCTCGGCCGCGATGTCGATGATGCGGTCGGTCTTGGCGTGGTTGCGGATGCCCTGGGTGCCGGCGAACACCGTGTAGTCGTAGATCATCACCGCGCACCGGTTGTCGGGCTCGCCGAACAGGCGGCCGTTGACCGCCCCCACCCCGGTGATGAGGCCGTCGGCCGGGCTCTTCTGGATCAGGTCCTCCCGGGTCCGGCGCCGTCGCTGGGCGGCGAGGGCCATCGGCCCGTACTCCACGAAGGTGCCGTCGTCCACCAGATCGGCCAGGTTCTCCCGGGCCGTGCGCTGGTTGGTGGCCCGGCGGCGGGCCACGGCGTCGGGGCGGGCCTCGTCCATCATGCGGGCCCGCAGGGCCAGCACCTGGGCCAGGCTGGGGCGGATCTCGTCGAGGTCAACCGCAGCCTCGACCTCTTCGGCCGTGGCGGTGTGGTCGACGTGGCCCAGTACCACCAGGGCCTGGTCGGCCCACAGGGTGTCGCCGGGGGCGGCGGCCAGTGATGCCACCACGCCGGCGGCCGGGGCCCGCACCTCGTGCTCCATCTTCATGGCCTCCACCACGGCCACCAGCTGACCGGGCAGCACCGGATCGCCGACCGCCACCTCCAGTGTCACCACGGTGCCCTGGAGCGGGGTGCGGACGGTGAGTGTGCCCTCGGGGTCGGGCGTGGTGGCGGCGCCGCCGGCGGCGCCGCCGGCCGGGCTGGCGTCGGGCCCGCTCCCGGGGGCGGCGGCCTGGCGCTGGCCGAAGGCGAGCACGGCCAGCGGGTCGTCGCTGTCGAGACGGGTGCCGGCCTGGGCCGGGGACTGGTTCGCCGGGGCCGGGCCGCTGGTGCCGCCCCCGGCGTGGAGGCGGGGATGGGCCACGGCGTCGAGCAGGTCGACCAGGTTGGCCTCCAGGAAGCCGGTTGTGGCCGCCCCCACCTGGGGATGGCCCACGATCGAGCGGAGGAGGTCGAGGTTGGTGTCGACGCCTTCGATCCGCGTCTCGCACAGGGCCCGGTAGAGCTTGTTGGCCGCCCCGTCGAACGATCCCGACCGGCGGGCCACGATCAGCTTGGCCAGCAGCGAGTCGAACGCCGGGTTGACCACCATGCCCTGGTGGGCTGCGGTGTCGACCCGCACGCCGGGGCCGGCCGCCGGCTCGAAGGCGGTGATGGTGCCGGCCGAGGGGCGGGTGAGGCCGCTCGGGTCTATGGTCTCGGCGTTGATCCGGGCCTGGATGGCCCAGCCCGTCACCGGGGCGCCGCTGCCGTCGCCCGGCCCGGCCAGCCCCAGGTCGGCCAGGGTGGCGCCGGCGGCCAGGCGGAGCTGGATTTCCACCAGGTCGAGGCCGGTGACCTCCTCGGTCACGGTGTGCTCCACCTGGATGCGGGCGTTGGTCTCGATGAACCACACCTCGGCGTCGGCCCCCAGCTCCATCGGGGCGGCGGCGCCGTCGTGGGTGGGGGCCGCCACCAGGAACTCGACCGTGCCCACGTTGGCATAGCGGACCGAACGGGCCAGGGCCACGGCGGCCCCCGTGATCCGGTGGCGGAGCTCGTCGGACAGGCCGGGGGCGGGGGCGATCTCCAGCAGCTTCTGGTTGCGGCGCTGCACCGAGCAGTCCCGCTCACCGAGGTGGACGGCGGCCCCGGTGCCGTCACCCACGATCTGCACCTCGATGTGGCGGGCCGCCGGCACCAGGCGCTCGGCGTAGACGTCGCCCCGGCCGAAGGCACTGGTTGCCTCCGAGGTGCAGCGGGCCCAGGCCGCCTCCAGGTCGTGGGGCGACCGGACCACCCGCATGCCCCGGCCCCCGCCTCCGGCCACCGCCTTGAGCATGATGGCCCCGTGCTCGGCCAGCAGGGCGGCGGCCTGGTCGATGGTGGCCGGCCCGTCGGAGCCGGCCAGCACCGGCAGCCCGGCGGCGGCGGCCGCCCGACGGGCGGCCAGCTTGTCGCCGAACAGGTCGAGCAGGTCGGGCCGGGGACCGACGAACCGGAGCCCGGCCGCCTCGCAGGCCCGGGCCAGCTCGGCGCTCTCGGCCAGGAAGCCGTACCCCGGGTGCACCGAGTCGGCCCCCGACAGCCGGGCCGCCTCGATCACGGCCGGGATGTCGAGATAGCCCGCCACCCCGGAGGTGGGGAGCACCTGCACGTTGTCGGCCAGGGCCAGATGGGTGCTGCCGGCATCGTCGGGGGTGTGGATGGCCACCGTGGCCACCCCCAGCTCGGTGGCGGTGCGCAGGATCCGCACCGCGATCTCACCCCGGTTGGCCACCAGCAACCGCTCGATCCCCACCCAGCCCGAACCGCTGGCCCCGGCCGCGGCCGAGGCGAAGGGGCTCGTTGCGGCGCTCATCGTCCCAGTCATGGCCTAGAACGCTGCCACACCCCAGGTGCGGTAACAAACACCCGTCAGTGAGCGAAGACCTGGGCGTCGTCGGCGAAGGCCTTGAACTCGAGGGCGTTCCCCGAGGGATCGAGGAGGAACATCGTCCATTGCTCGCCCACCTCGCCGGGGAACCGGACGTGGGGCTCGATCACGAACGAGGTGTCGGCAGCCCGGAGGCGGCCGGCCAGCTCGTGCCAGGCCTCGGGCGACAACAGCACGCCGTAGTGGGGCACCGGAACGTGGTGGCCGTCGACCTCGTTGCCGACCGGGCTGGGCCCCGGGTGCTGCGGGTCGAGGTGGGCCACGAACTGATGGCCGTAGAGGTCGAAGTCCACCCAGGCGTCGGCCGAACGGCCCTCGCCGCAGCCGAGGAGACCGCCGTAGAAGGCCCGGGCGGCGGCGAGGTCGTGAACCGGCATGGCGAGGTGGAAGCGGTGCAGCTCGGGCATGGGGCCCAGTGTGCCCGGGCTCCCAGCTTGAGCGTTTCCCGTCAGGGGCGTAGTATGGGTCCTGTTAAGGCTTCCTATCGGGAGCTATCAGGCTGATCGGGGAACCATGCCAGCAGCCAGCGTCACCGAGCACGGCGATCGGAACCGCATACTCGTGCGGTCGATCACGGCCGCCGCCGGGGGGACGGAGCTGGCGGCGGGGGAGGGCTCGGGCGACGAGGTCTTCCGATGCCGGGTGCCGGTCCGGCCCGACGCTCTGTCGGCCCGTCGCTGGCAGCGCGTGATGCGGCGCATCCACCGGGTGGAGATCGACGGGGGGAGCGGTGGCTTCCAGGCCATGGTCTGGGGCGTGGGCCATCGCCGGGAGGTCCGCCTGCCGGTGCCCCTGGGCACGGCGCTCGGCTTGGGGTTGGCCGGTGTGCCGGTGGTGTTGGATCTGAGCGGCCGCTGACGGCAGCCCGCCGGCCGCCAGCGAGGGCCTCGTTCAGCCTTCGGCGGGCTGACCGCCACCCGGGACATGATCACCGGTGCCGGCCTGTTAACCAAGCCTTATAAGCAGCGTCAGGGTTGCCCGGGGATGCTCTCGAGCTCGGCCAGGATCTCGGCGGTGTGCTCGCCCAGTGCCGGCACCATACGGCGGGGCTTGAGGGTGGACCCGTTGTAGATGACGGGAGCGGCGATCGTCATCAGGTTGTCGCCGTCGCCGTCGGTCACCGGGATGAAGCTGTCGAGGGCCAGGGCCTGGGGATCCTGGGCCACCTCGGCCATCGTCTGACAGGGGGCCCACCAGACGTCGAACTCCTCGAACTTCTGGGCCCAGTAGGCCAGGTCCTGGGTGGCGAAGGCCTCGTCGAGCAGGCGGATCAGCTCCACCTTGTTCTCCATCATGTTGGGGGCGGTGGAGAACCGCTCGTCGTCGGTGATGTCGGGCCAGCCGATGGCGGCACCGACGCCGGGCAGGTGCCGGGCCGCTTCCACCCCGATCAGGTAGAACCACTTGTCGTCGCTGGTCTTGTAGCAGTTGACCAGCGGCGTGCTCAGCTCGGTGCGGGGCCGCATCCGGGCCAGCCGGCCGAACGTCATCTGGGTGGCCAGGTCGACCGACACGGCGTAGAGCCCGGTCTGGAACAGCGACGTCTCCACCACCTGGCCCTCGCCGGTCCGCTCCCGGCCCATCAGGGCGGCCAGGACGGCCATGCAGGTGGTGATGCCGGTCATGTGGTCGCCGATGCCGCCCTTGAGGTTCACCGGGTCGTCCTGCTCGGGCCGGTTGGTGCGGGCCATGCCGGTGCGGGCGATGAAGGCCCCGATGTCGTAGCCCGGGGTGTCACGGTCGGGGCCCACCGGGCCATACCCGGTCTGGGAGGCGATCACGAGGTTGGGGTGGCGTTCCCGGACCGACGCCGGGTCGAGCTGCAGGCGCTCCAGGGCATTGGGCCGCCAGTTGGTGAGGAACACGTCGGCCGTGGCCAGCAGCCGGTCGAAGGTGCGCAGACCCTCGTCGGTGTTGAGATCCAGCACGACCGACCGCTTGCCCTTGTTGTCCTGGGCGAAGCTGGGGTTGGGTAGCTTCTTGGCCACCCCCAGGGCGGCCAGGAACCCCCGTTGCGGGTCGCCGCTGGGGGCCTCCACCTTCACCACGTCGGCGCCCCAGTCGGCCAGGAGGCCGGCGGCTGAAGGACCGGCGATCCACTGGGTCAGCTCCACCACCCGAATGCCATCGAGCGGCCGTCGATCGTCCTGTTGCGTGTCCACCGTCACAGTCTGGTGGCTGACCCCGGGGCCGGCCAGTCGGTGGCCAGCGCGGCCAGGATCTCGGCCAGCGTCGGCGCCGGATGGTCCTTGAAGCCGGCCAGCCGGTGGTACAGCTCCTCCGCCCCCCGGTGGAACCCCTCGGGCAGCCCGGCGGCGGCCATGGTGGCGGCGATCTCGGCCATCTCGCCCTCGAACCGCCACGCCTTGGGGCCCGACCCGGCCGCCACCCGGTCTGACCGCTCCCTCAGGCCGGGCTGCGACAACTCCCACTCGGCCCGCAGGGCGTCCAGCGCCCCGGCCTGGCTGGCCAGGGCGTTCACCGCCAGCAGCAGGGCGTTGGAGCCCTTGGTCCAGGCGGCGTAGGCCATCTTGAGGGTGGAGGCCGGGGCACCCTCGGCGGTGGCGGCCAGAGGTCGGACGTCGAGGGCGGAGCCGGCCCACAGCGGGGCCAGCCCGGCCGCCTGGGGCCCGGCCAGGTAGAGGCGGGTGGTGCCGGGCCGCTCGGCCGGTGGGCCGATCACGCCCCCGTCGACGTAGCGGTCGCCGAAATGGGCCCCCACCCGCCCTGCGGTGGCAGGGGAGACGGCGTTGGCGTCGATGTAGACCCCGCCGAATCCGCTCGCCGCCACCTCGGCGGCCACGCTGTCGGCGGCCGAGGGCGGGCAGATCGACACGATCACGTCACTGCGGCGGCACAGCGCAGCCAGGCTGCCGGCATCGACGAGGCCGGCCGCCGCGGCCCGGGCGGCGGTGGCGGGGGAGCGGCCGGCCGAGGCCCACAGCCTCTCGGCCGCGCCGTCGGCGCAGGCGGCCAGGCTGGCGCCCATCTTGCCGGGGTGGAGGAAGCCGATGGTGGTCACCGACGTGACCGTAGCCTTGACGGCAGGAGGAGGACCATCATGCACACTCTGGAACAGGCCGCTCCGGCCTTCGTAGCCATGGCCCATCGGATCGTCTGGTGCACCGTGGGCACCGTCACCCCCGACGGACGGCCCGCCACCCGGATCCTGCACCCGATCTGGGAGTGGACGGGCACCGCCCTCACCGGGTGGATCGCCACCTCGCCCCGGTCGCCCAAGGCGGTCGACCTGGCGGCGAACCCGCAGGTGTCGGTCACCTACTGGGACCCGTCGCACGACACCTGCACCGCCGACTGCGAGACGACCTGGGAGGACACCCCGGAGGAGCGTCAGGCCGGGTGGGACCGGTTCAAGCACGGCCCCGCGCCCGTCGGCTACGACCCGGCCATCATCCCCCAGTGGACCGATCCCCAGAACCCGGACTTCGGCGTGCTGCGCCTCACCCCTCGGCGACTTCGGGTCATGCCCGGCACGCTGATGCTGGCCGGCCAGGGCGAGCTGTTCACCTGGCGGGCCTGAAGGTGAGCCGCGACCGCCCGCAGAGGGCCCGGTAGTTGGTTGTCAAGGAGCTCCGGGCGTTGGCCGGGGAACCGGCGCACCCGATCGGTTCAGGCAGAGGGCGGCCTCAGGCCGCCGCCCACCCGGTGGCCGCTGGTGACGGACAAGCCACCGCCCCGGCATGGCTGGCCGAGCGGTTGTCCGCTGGTGGCGGACAGTTGCCGCCGGCGGTGAGCCGGTCGGGCCGTGCGGTACGCCACCGGGTGCCGTCGGGTTGGTGGAGGTGCAGGGCCCGGTCGGCATCGAGGACGAGACGCCAGCCCCCCTCGTGGGCCAGGTGGTGGTGCCGGGAACAGAGGGGAACCAGATTGGCCAGGTCGGTGGATCCGTTGGCCGGTGGCGACCATTCGATGACGTGATGCGCCTGGCACCAGTGGAGCGGACGATCGCAGCCGAACCAGCCGCACCCGGTGTACATCGAGCGCAGGGCCGCCCACTGGGCGTCCGTGGCGGTGCGGAACCGCCGACCCACGTCCACCGGGACCCGCCGCCCGTCCAGTACGACCTTGCGGATCACGGCGTCGCACGCACACCGGCGGGCGGTCTCAACCGGTACCGGGAGCCCGCCGCCCGTCTCGCACACCGTGCCGTTGTGGGCACCGTCGAGCAGGGTGGCGGCGTCGACCACCAGCGTGAGGGACGGCCGCCCCACCGACGACACGCCCGCTCCCGACACCAGATCCACCAGGGCCCGGGCCGCCAGCCGCTCGTCGAGCACCACGGGCGCCACCTGGCCGTCGGCCACCTCGGCCGAGCTGTCCGACCGGCGACACGACGCCGCCATCTCGGCCGCCACCCGAGAGGAGATCCGTTCGAAATCCTCGGGGCTGAGGCTGCCCGCCAGCCGGCCGACGCCGTCGCGGCCCTGCCACAGCCGTAGCTCCGATCGCACCGGCTCCCGGCTCGTTCCCACCCGGTCCTTGATCCGCTGCACGGCCCGGCTCAGGTGCCGACTGAACGAGTCGACCGAGAGGCGCCGGGCGGCGTCGAGCAACGCATCTCCCCATCCCACGAGCTCCGACCGCTCGCTGTCGCTCGCCTGACCCAACGCTCGGGCCACGGCATCCAGATGGCCGGTGCCGATCGAGCCCGACGACAGCGCCGCCGCGAACGACGGGAGATCGACCGCCGCCCCGGCCCGGGCCGCTTCAGCCCGCACGGCCGACGCAGCCACCTCCCCGGCACCACTCAGCGTGCCCTCCGCTCCCGGGCCTGCTCCGTCGGCCGCCAACTCGTCGGCCCGCCTGCCGGCCTGCACCAGCAGGCCGGCCACCGACCGCTCGACCAGGCGGGAGGCGGCCACGATCTCGTGAAGACCTCCAGGGTCGAGCCCGGAGAGGTCGAGCAGCCCGATCTCACTGGCGATGGCCCGCAACAAACCGGGCCCACCCCACGACGCATCAATCGACTCCGCCTGGCTGGCCGGCCGATCTTCCTCGACGTTCACGCCACACATCCGAACCTCCCGCACCGGCGGCTAGGGCGCTCGCCGGTCACTGTCACAAGCCATGAGTAGAACTTGGGGAAGACGCCAGCGCCTCGAATGACGGGCACTGACCGGAAGCCGGAGCTTCGAGACCGCCGCTGGGGTGGTAGGCCCCTACGATAGTGAACGTCAGTTCGGGAAACAACTCTCCAAGAAAGAAAATGTGAGTAAAGAGGAGCCAACAAGAGTCGACCCCGACGCGGGCGAAGGCACGGCGCGGAGCGGCGTGGAGCCGGCCCCGCACCGGCTACGGTGGCCGGTTCCATGGCACACGAGACCACCATCGCCGTCCGGTTCTCCGAGCTCGATCCCTACGGGCACGTCAACCACGCCGTGTATCTCACGTACTTCGAGCAGGCCCGGTGTGAGGCGCTCGAGCACTGCGGCATCCCGATCGAGTCGATCAGCGAACGGGGCTATCAGCTGGTGGTCACCGAGCTGACGGCCCGCTTCGTCCGTTCGGCCGGCCCGGGCGACCTGGTCACCGTCGAGACCCGGCTCGCGGAGCAGCGTCGGGCCCGGGGCACGTGGGCCCAACGGATCCTGTGCGACGGCGTGGAGCTGGTGACGGCCGACATCACGATCGGGGTCACCGACCGAAACGGTAGGCCCACCCGACCGCCCGACTGGCTGTTCCCCGCCCTCCAACCCCTGCTTGACTAGACGGGTGAGCTTCATCGGCACCGGGGGCGAAGACTGGGTGGAGCTCGACATGGACCTGTTCGAGCGGAGCCGGGTCAGTGCGCTCCAGTCGATCCTGGTCGACCGCAGTCCCATGGTGGAGGCCGCCATCGGCACGAGCTACGAGGTGGAGACCGACGACGACGGCACGGTCTACCTGATCGTCGGCGGCCGCCGCCGCTTCCAGGCCGAGGTGGGCTACGACGAGCGCCTCCTGCTCACCTCGGTGCTCGCTCCCGACGGACCCCTGTGAATCTCGGCTCCGTTGGCCAGCGGTCACCGTCGCTGGGCGAGCAGCCAATCCAGCACATCGGTGCCGAGCGCCTCCGGATCCACTGCCGGTTCGTGGCTGGCCTCGGCGATGCTGTCGAGTTGAACATTCGCATCATCGGCGCATTGGCTGTAGAGCGTCGTGCTGGTTTCCTCCCCGTCCAGGTCGCTGGAGAGGTCGAGGGCGGGCCCGGGTTCCGGGCCCCGCTCGCAGTGGTTTCGAGCCGCCCAGCGAGCGACGGTGAGCTCTGCGCCGGGAAACGGCGACGCCTTGCCGAACTGGCCGCCGGCGTAGGGCACCAACGAGTCGGCTGTGCCGTGCAGGTGGAGAACCGAAACCGCCTCGCTCGGCTCGCAAGGGTCGCTCGTCGGCACGTCGGCACCGGCGAGGACCGCCACGGCGGCGATCACATCGGCCTGGTCGCAGGCCATCCGGTAGGCCATGAACCCCCCGTTCGAGTAGCCGAGAAGGTACACGCGTTCGGCGTCGACCGCTCCGGTGGCGACGGCATCGTCGATGAGACCACTCAGATAGCCGACGTCGTCGGTGGGGTTCGGGGTGAAGTTGCAGCACGAGGTACCGGCATCCCATCGCTGTTCACCGGACACCTCTGGGACGCCCTCGGCCAGCAACACGTACAGACCGCGCTCGGCAGCCTGTGCGGTCACACCGAGGTACTGGTCGACCAGCGCGCCGGTCTGGCCGTACCCGTGCAACAGCACCAGCAACGGCGCCGGGCTCACGGGATTCGGTGGTGCCACGAGCTGCGCCGGCCGGTCGGCGGATCCCAGGGTGCCGGGAGTGTCCGCTGTCGATGGCGGCTGCACCGAGGTCGACGGGGCCGGTACCGATGACGAGGACGGTGCGCTCTCCGCGTTCGAGGATGGGACCGAACCACCATCGCTGGAGGACGTGTCCGGCCCCGCCGCTGGTGTCGAGCCACTGCACGCTGCCATCGCCACCAGGGCCATCGCCGCGACGAGCAGACGCACGAGCGCATACGGCGGCGGTGCGGGCAGCGACCTGACCGTCGGCCAGCGGTGCGTTGTCTCGGGCGGCATGGGTGACTCCGCTGCGTCGGGGGGCGATGCTTGACGGCTCCGGGCTTGGGACTCCCGCCAAGGTCGGTCCCGCGCCCGATCCGTTGGCGCATCGTAGCGCCTGGCGGCCGTAGGCCATGGTTGGTAGTCGTCTCGTCCGGACCGGAAGTCGGGCGCACTGGCACGAGGGGGCGAACCCCGCCAGACTACGGGCGACGGAAACGGAGGCCGACCCCTATGACCGCTCCCGCGTTCAACCGCAATTTCAAGCCGGAGTACGGGCAGGTCGACGAGCTGTCGCCCCTGATCCGGCGGGTGGTGGCGAAGAACCCCAACCCGTTCACGTTCACCGGCACCGGCGTGTACCTGATCGGCCGGGGCGACGTGGCCGTCATCGACCCCGGCCCCACACTCGACGAGCACCTTGACGCCATCCAGGCCGCGCTCGGCCCCGACGAGCAGATCACTCGGGTCATCGTCACCCACACCCACTCCGATCACACGGCCGGCGTGGCCAAGCTGGTGGCCCGCACCGGCGCCCGCACCTACGGCTTCGGCCCCCACGGTGAGGTTCCCAAGGAAGACCCGCTCGACAAGATCTCCTTCGACGAGTACTTCACCCCCGAGGAGAAGGCCAAGATCGACAAGGAATGGGCCGAGATGCCCGACGAGCTGAAGCGGGAAGGCCCCGACACCACGTTCGTGCCCGACGTGGCCCTGGCCGACGGCGACCTGGTGGAGGCCGACGGCTGGACCATCGAGGCCGTCCACACCCCCGGCCACACGTCGAACCACCTGTGCTACGCCCTGACCGACGAGGGAACCCTGTTCACCGGCGACCACGTGATGGGCTGGGCCACGTCGGTGATCTCGCCCCCCGACGGGGACCTGTTCGACTACATGAACAGCCTCCGCAAGCTCCTCGGCCGCAGCCAGGACGCCCGCTACTGGCCCACCCACGGTCCCGCCATCGACGATCCGCAGACCTACGTCCAGAGCTTCATCGACCATCGCCTGGAACGGGAGGCCCAGATCATCGAGGCCCTCAAGCCCGGCCCCAGCACGATCAAGGCCATCGTCCCCGGCATCTACGCCGAGGTGGACAAGCGCCTGTGGCGGGCCGCCGCCAACTCCGTCTACTCCCACCTCCTGGCCATGCACCGCGACGGCCGGGCCCGCTCCGACGGCGAACCATCCCTCACCGCCACCTGGTCCCTGGCCTAGCGGGGGCAGCCGTCACGCCAGGTAGTCGACGCCGGACAGGCGGGCCGACAGGGCCCACAGCTCGGCCCCCAGCCCGGGGTCGGCAGCCGACGCCGGTAGCGGCAACGCCACCGCCCGGCCCCGGTACTGGCGGAACCCCGACGGCCCCCAGTAGGAGCCCCCGGGGGCGTCGGGATCGGTGGCGGCCCGCAGGATCGGCTGCGCCCCGGACGCCGCCGACGCCAACGCCAGCCGGCTCCCGGCCAGGGCCACCCGCCGGGCCACGGCGTTCATCGGCCCGTCGCCGGCGAAGCGGGTGGACACGAGGTTGGTATGGGTGACGCCGGGATGGGCGGCCCGCGCCGTCACCGCCAGGCCGGCCGCCCTCATACGACGGTCGAGCTCCACGGCGAACACCAGGTTGGCCAGCTTGGAGGCGGCGTAGGCCGGCCACCAGCGGTAGCCGTCGAGCGTGGTCGGGTCGTAACCCCGGAGGCGGCCGGCCCCGGCGGCCACGCTCGACACCGCCACCACCCGGCCGGCGGGGGCGGCCACCAGAGCGCCGAGCAGACGACCGGTGAGCACGAAGTGACCGAGGTGGTTGGTGGCCCAGTGCAGCTCGATGCCGTCGGCCGTGAGCCGGGGTGGCGCCGCCATCACGCCGGCGTTGTTGACGAGCAGATCGAGCCGGTCGTGGCGCTCGGTGAACCAGTGGGCGAAGGCGTCGACCGAGGCCGGGTCGGCCAGGTCGACCAGCCCGACCACAGCCCGGCCCGGTCCGGCGCAGGAGGCGGCCGCCCGTTCGCCCCGGCCCTGATCACGACAGGCCAGCACCACCGCCGCACCGGCCGCCACCAGGGCCTGCGCCGTCACCAGCCCCAACCCGTTCGACGCCCCGGTGACCACCGCCACCGGCGGCGCCTCGAACTGCGCCCGCCAGCCGGCGGGAGGCCAGGGGGCGGCGCTCAACCGGCGGCCGGGGCGTCATCGGCCCCGACCTCGTCTTCGGCGCCGGTTCCACCCACCGGGATCTCCGAGCTCGACAGCTCGTCGTACTCGATCTCGTCACGCCGCATGCCCAGCACGAACAGAATGGCGTCGAGGTAGGGCACGTTGACGGCGGCGTCGGCCGCCTGGCGCACCACCGGCCGGGCGTTGAAGGCGATCCCGAGCCCTACGGTGCGCAGCATGTCGAGGTCGTTGGCCCCGTCACCCACCGCCACCACCTGGTCGAGCGGGATGCCCTCCTTGGCCGCCAGCTCCCGCACGAACTGGGCCTTGGCCGCCCGGTCCACCACGGGGCCGAGGGTGCGCCCGGTCAGGCGACCGTCGACGATCTCCAGGGTGTTGGCGTGGCTGTGGTCGATGCCGAGCTCGGCCACCAGATGGTCGGTGACCGAGGTGAACCCACCCGACACGATCGCCGTGCGGTAGCCGAGCCGGCGCAACGTGCGGATGAACGTGCGGGCGCCGGGGGTGAGGCGGATCCGCCGGTTGAGCCGGTCGAGCACCGAAGCGTCGAGGCCCTCCAGCGTGGCCACCCGGGTGGCCAGGCTCTGGGCGAAGTCGAGCTCGCCGGCCATGGCCCGCTCGGTGATGGCCGCCACCTGCTCCCGGGTGCCGGCCTCGTCGGCCAGCAGCTCGATGGCCTCGTCCTGGATGAGGGTGGAGTCGACGTCGAGCACGACCAGACGGTTGGCTCGCCGCCCCAGCCCCTGGTAGTGGACGGCCACGTCGCACGGCAGCTCGTTGGCCCGGGCCAGCAGGGCCTCCTGGATGCGGGGCCGGTCGGGCCCACTGATCGCCAGCTCGAACGCCATCACCGGGTACCGGGCGAGGCGGACGATCCGGTCGATGTTGCCCCCGTTGGCCGCCACCACGGCGGCGATGGCCCCGAACTCGGCCGGCGACACCACCGAGCCCAGGATCGTGGCCACCAGCCCCGGGTTGGATCGGCCCGGGGTGGCGGCCACCGGCTCGAAGTCCACCGTCATCTTCTGGTCGTAGCCGAACAGCAGCAGCTCGCCGTACAGCTCCCGAACCGCCTCCTCGGTGGCCCCCAGCCCACCCGGTGACGGGGTTGTCACCACCAGGCTCAGGTCGAGCCGGCCCCGGATCACGATCTGCTCGATGTCGTCGATCCCGCACCGGTGCTCGCTGAGCAGCCCCATGAGGCTGGCCGTGATCCCGGGCCGGTCGGGGCCCGACACGCGCACCAGGATCGACTGCACGGCTGCGTCGCTGCCAGGGGCGGGATCCATGGCCGGCCGCTCCCGTCTACTCGACCGGAGCCAGCTGGGCCGAGACGGCCAGCTCGGCCCCCTCGGTGGTCAGCAGTTCGGCGGCCACGCTGGCATCGCGCAGGTCGGCCAGGGCCGGCTCCAGCAGGGCCAGCCGCTCGGCCGTGTCGACGATGGTGGCGGTGGTGATCGGGGCCCGCAGCGACAGCTTGGCCTCGGTCTTGGTCTTGCGCAGCTCGGTGAGCACGGTGCCGGCCAGGGGGAGCAGCTCGGCCGCGGCGCCGTCGCCGGCGTCGGCCCGCAGCGCGGCGGCATCGGGCCACGACGACGTGTGCACCGATCCCTCCCGCCACCACGACCAGATCTCCTCGGTCACGAACGGCAGGAACGGGGCGAACAGCCGGAGCAGGGAGTCGAGGGCCCGGGCCAGGGCGGCGTGGGCCGAGGCGGCGGCATCGTCGCCCCGGCTGGCGTAGGCCCGGTTCTTCACCAGCTCGATGTAGTCGTCGGTGAAGGTCCAGAAGAAGGTCTCGGTGCGCTCGAGGGCCCGGGCGTAGTCGAATCCGTCGAGGGCCCGGGTGCACTCGTCCACCAGGTTGGCCAGACCGGCCAGCATGGCCTGGTCGAGGGCCTCGGTGACCGGCTGGTCCAGGGCGGCGGCCAGGGTGCCGCCGGCCGGGGCCATGCCCAGGGCGAACTTGGAGGCGTTGAGCAGCTTGATGGCCAGGCGACGCCCGATCTTCATCTGGCCCTCGTCGAAGGCGGTATCGGTGCCGGGGCGACCCGAGGCGGCCCAGTAGCGCACGGCGTCGGACCCGTAGGTGGCCAGCAGATCGGTGGGCACCACCACGTTGCCCTTCGACTTCGACATCTTCTTGCGGTCGGGATCCAGGATCCAGCCCGAGATGCAGGCGTTGTACCAGGGGATCGAGTCTTCCTCGAAATGCGAGCGGACCACGGTGGAGAACAGCCAGGTGCGGATGATGTCGTGGGCCTGGGGCCGCATGTCGAAGGGGTAGACGCGGTGCCACAGGTCGTCGTCGTGGCCCCACTGACCGGCGATCTGGGGGGTGAGCGAGGACGTGGCCCACGTGTCCATCACGTCGGGGTCGGCCATGAACCCGCCGGGCTGGCCCCGCTGGGCCTCGGTGTAGCCCTCGGGGGCATCGGTGGAGGGGTCGATCGGGAGGCGTTCGGCCGCCGGCACCAGGGGCGTGGTGTAGACCGGCTCGCCGGCCTCGTCGAGCGGGTACCACAGGGGGAGGGGCACGCCGAAGAAGCGCTGACGGGAAACCAGCCAGTCTCCGTTGAGGCCCTCCACCCAGTTGCGGTAGCGGGTGCGCATGTAGTCGGGGTGGAAGGCGATCTGCTCGCCCCGCTTGATCAGGGTCTCCCGCAGATCTTCCTCCCGGCCGCCGTTGCGGATGTACCACTGGCGGGTGGTGATGATCTCGAGCGGCTTGTCGCCTTTTTCGTAGAACTTCACCGGGTGGGTGATGGCCCGGGGCTCGCCCACCAGGGCGCTGGTCTCCCGGAGCTGGGCCACCACGATGTCGCGGCCGGTGTTGACGGTCTTGCCCACCAGCTCGGCGTAGCGCTCCTGGGCTTCGGGGCCGAAGCCGGCCGGCACGTCCTCCACGAAGCGGCCGTTGCGGCCGATCACGGCCCGGGTGTCGAGGTTCAGCTCCCGCCACCAGGTGACGTCGGTGAGGTCGCCGAAGGTGCAGATCATGGCCAGGCCGGTGCCCTTCTCGGGGTCGGCCAGCGAATGGAACACCAGCGGCACCTCCACCCCGTAGACCGGGGTGGTGATCGTGCGGCCCTTCAGCGGCTGGTAGCGCTCGTCGTCGGGGTTGGCCACCACGGCCACGCAGGCCGCCAGCAGCTCGGGCCGGGTGGTGTCGATCAGCAGCTCGGAACGAGGACCCGAATCGCTGTCGGTCACGGTGAACCGCATGGTGTGGTAGGCGCTGGGGCGCTCCCGGTCTTCCAGCTCGGCCTGGGCCACCGCCGTCTGGAACGTGACGTCCCACAGCGACGGCGCCTCCTGCTGGTAGGCGTGGCCGGCAGCCAGATGGTCGAGGAAGCTGCGCTGGGAGATGCGGCGGCTGCGCTCGTCGATCGTGGAGTAGAGGTGGTGCCAGTCGACCGACAGGCCGAGCAGTCGGAACAGGTTCTCGAACGCCTTCTCGTCTTCCGCCACCAGCTGCTCGCACAGCTCGATGAAGTTGGGGCGGCTGATCGACACCTCGTTCTTGGCCTTGCCCTCCGTGCCGGGTGGCGTGAAGCCCGGCTGGTAGGGGAGCGACGGGTCGCAGCGGACGCCGAAGTAGTTCTGGACCCGGCGCTCGGTGGGCAGGCCGTTGTCGTCCCACCCCATGGGATAGAACACGGCCTTGCCCGTCATCCGCTGGTAGCGGGCGATGGTGTCGGTGTGGGTGTAGGAGAAGACGTGGCCCACGTGGAGCGAGCCCGACACGGTGGGAGGCGGGGTGTCGACCGAGAAGACCTCGGCCCGGGGCCGGGAGCGGTCGAAGGCGTAGGTGTCGTCGGCCTTCCAGCGCTCTACCCAGCGCGCCTCGACTCCCTCAAGTGTTGGCTTGTCGGGGATCGGGGCGGCGTTGGGGTTGGAGCCTGTCATAGTGCCATCCAGGCTATGGCCTCCGGGGGGCGACCCGGACCGAATTGGCAGCCGGGCGGAGGTGGTGTCTCGGTACTCTGGGAGCCATGATCAGCCTGTACGACACCGCCACCCAGCAGGTCGTCCCCCTCGTTCAGCGGGACCCGGGCAAGGTGTCGATGTACGTGTGCGGGCCCACCGTGTACGCCCCGCCCCACATCGGCCACGGGCGGATGGTGCTGGTGTACGACATCCTGCGGCGCTACCTCACCTGGACCGGGCTCGACGTCCACCACGTCTCCAACGTCACCGACATCGACGACCAGATCATCCGGCGGGCCCAGCAGGAAGACCGCACGTCGACCGAGATCGCGGTGAAGTGCGAGAAGATCTGGTGGCAGGCCATGGACCGCCTCGGCGTGCTCCGGCCCGTCGACATCCCCCACGCCACCGGGTACGTCGACGGCATGATCGAGCTGATCGCCACGCTGATCGAGCGCGATGCCGCCTACCCGGCATCCGACGGGATCTACCTGTCGGTGGAGAAGGTGGAGGGCTACGGCCTGCTCAACCACCAGTCGCTCGACGACCTGCGGGAGGGCGGCGGCGACCGTGACATCGTGGGGGTGGAGAAGCGTCATCCGGCCGACTTCGCCCTGTGGAAGCTGGCCAAGGAGGGCGAGCCGTCGTGGCCCTCGCCCTGGGGCGACGGCCGGCCCGGCTGGCACACCGAGTGCGTGGTGATGAGCCTCGACCTGCTGGGCGAGGGGTTCGACCTCCACTCCGGCGGGCTCGACCTGGTGTTCCCCCACCACGAGAACGAGCGGGCCCAGGCCGTGGCCCTGGGCCGGCCGTTCGCCAACCACTGGATGCACCACGGGTTCATCGAGATGGGCGGGGAGAAGATGTCCAAGTCGTTGGGCAATGTCATGAACCTGCTCGACCTCATGGACACCTACGATCCCCGGGCCTACCGGCTGCTGATCCTGCGCTCCCACTACCGGTCGCCGATCGAGGTCACCGACGCCTCGATGAGCGACGCCGTGGCCGCCCTCGACCGGCTCGACACCTTCACAAGGCGCACCGAGGGGCTGGAGGGCAAGCCCGATCCCGACGTGCTCGACCAGTTCCGCTCCACCATGGATCGCGATCTCGATACCCCCGGCGCCATCGACCTGCTGTTCCGCCTGGTGCGGGAGGCCAATACCGCCCTCGACGCTGGTGATCCGGCGGCGGCCGGGCGGGCGGCGGCCACGGCCCGGGAGATCGCCGGGGCCGTGGGCCTGGAGCTGCGGTCGGGGGCCGGCGACGAGGTGCCGGCCGAGGTCCTGGCTCTGGCCGAGCAGCGCCAGGCGGCCCGGGCGACCAAGGACTGGGCACTGGCCGATCAGCTGCGGGACCAGATCACGGCCGCCGGCTACACGGTGGAGGACACGCCCAACGGTCCCGTCGTCCGCCCGGCCTGACAGGCCGCTACGAGCTGGGAGATGGCCGGAGGCGCTGGCGAACCGATGCGAGCGTCGGTGATGCGGCAAGGTGCCGCTTGAGCCGAACCGGTGCCTCCAACCGGTGGCCGGTGAGCGACCGGGCGATCTCCGCCCGATAGAGCGGGATAGTCGCCTCGCACCACTCGTCCTTGTAGGTCTCGTCGCCCACGGTGAAGTCGACCACCTCAATTGATCGTCCGCAGCAATCGGCAAGCAGCCACTCGGTGAGCAAACGCCCGGTGGAGTTCACAGCCAGGGGCCCGTCAGCGAAGGTGGGTAGCAGGTGGTACAACACCCCCCGGTGCCGAGCGCACCAGACGGTGGCCTCGATCTGCCCGGCGACCGCCAGGACAGCCATGTACACCTGCTCGGGATGGCGTGAGGTGAAGCTGCGATAGAAGCGCCCGAAGCCGGGGTCGGCGAAGATGTCCGATTTACCGGTGGCGAGGAGGCGGGTCGACTTCTGCGCGATCGCTACGTCGAGGGTGGCCAGACGCTTCTCCGTCGTCTCGACCAGCCGCAGCTCGACCTGGCCGGCCTCCGCGAGGCGGCGGAGCCGGCGGCGAGAGTCGGCCCGGCGCGAGGCCTTCGTGCGGGCGTTGAAATAGGCGTCGCTATCGGTGATGAGATGGGTGAGGTGGGCCGTGGCATGTCGACGGACGTCGAGGCGGCAAAGCGGGTTCGCTCGATCGTCGATGGTTGCCGGCTGACGGTAGAGGAGCAGCAGGTCGCTGGGCGGCAGCGCATCAAGGACTGTGCGCCACACCCCCTCGAGCTCGCTCTCCGCCAAGTCCGAAGCCCGGGATCCGAGCACGGGGCATGCGTAGTCAGCCAGCGGACCGGCCATCCAATCGACTATCGATGCCGACCTGCCCCGGTACGGGCGGTCCTGGCGGTAGAGGGGCAGGAACAGCAGCGGCGAGCCGTCGGCGTTTCGCACCGACACAGCGCAAACGTCGATGGCGGCGGTGTCGGCCATCGTGTCGTACCAGGTCGACACCCAGTCCCACGTTTGAAAGATGGTCAGCACACCGCTTCGCTCGTGTTCGAGCCAGGTCTCCCGCGCCGCCGCCATCGACGAAAACACCTCGACGGTCCATGTCCCGCCAACCGCTGCCGATCCAACCACAGAGAGTGATCGTATCAGGCCGGCCGGGTCGGTCAGCGGCTGGCGATGGGGGCGAAGGTGGCCTTCAGGGCGGCGACGAGGTCGGCCGGGGCCAGCTCGATGTCGAGGCCCCGGCGGCCGCCGCTCACGTACATGAGGTCGAGGCCCTGGGCCGAGTCGTCCACGTAGGTGTCGAGCCGCTTCTTCTGGCCCAGCGGGCTGATCCCGCCCACCACGTAGCCGGTCATCCGCTCGGCGGCGGCGGGGTCGGCCATGGCCGCCTTCTTGCCCTTGGCTGCCGCCGCGATCGCCTTGAGGTCGAGCCGGGTGCTGACCGGGACTACGGCCACCACATGGCGCTGGCCGTCGATGGCGGCCACCAGGGTCTTGAACACCTGGTCGGGGCTGACGCCGAGGGCCTCGGCGGCCTCCAGGCCATAGGAGTCGGCGGCGGGATCGTGGTGGTAGGGGATCACCCGGTGGGCGACCTTCGCCTTCTCGAGCAGCTTGATGGCCGGCGTCACCCGCCCAGTGTGCCGCCCGGCCGGGGGACCGGCTACGATCCCGTCCTGCCGACGGGTGGCCATCCGGGTACACGGCGGCCGCTCCCAGGAGGGAGCACACCACACAACCGAAGAGACCGGGGAGCTCGGGTACAGCCGGGCTGAGAGGACAGTCGCTCGCACTGTCGACCCGCGAACCTGATCTGGGTAATACCAGCGCAAGGGAGGCACGAGCGTCATGCGCCGTTCAACCACGAGACCCACGGGGGCCCACCGGGCCCTCGCCGTCGGAGCCGGCCTGGCGGCGGCGGTACTGGCCGCCGGCTGCTCCGACTCGAGCTCCGATGGGGCCGGGGGCGGCAACGTCGAGACGATCACCTCGGAGCAGGTGGCCAAGGCAAATACCGACGGCACCACGATCCGGCTGATCACCCACGATTCGTTCAACGTGAGCGACGGGCTGCTCGACCAGTTCACGGCCGAGACCGGCATCACGGTGGACCAGGTGGCGTCGGGCGACGCCGGGGAGCTGGTGTCGAAGGCGATCATCACCGCCGGCAAGCCGGAGGCCGACGTGCTGTTCGGGATCGACAACACCTTCCTCCAGCGGGGCCTCGACGCCGACCTGTTCGAGGCCTACGCCTCGCCCGCCCTGGCCGACGTGCCCGACGAGTACGAGCTCGACGCCCAGCACCGGGTGACCCCGGTCGACTACGGCGACGTGTGCGTCAACTACTGGAAGGACGGCGTGGCCGGTGGCACCCCGCCGGCATCGATGGACGACCTGACCAGGCCGGAGTACGCCGCCAGCTTCGTGACCCAGGACCCGGAGACGTCGTCGCCCGGGTTCGCCTTCCTGCTGGCCACGATCGCCGCCTACGGCGAGGACGGCTGGGAGGGGTACTGGCAGAAGCTGGCCGACGGTGGGGTGACCGTGAGCAGCGGTTGGGAGGACGCCTACTACGGCCAGTTCAAGGCCGGGGGCGAGGGCGACAAGACGCTGGTGACGTCGTATGCCTCCAGCCCGGTGGCCGAGGTCGTGTTCTCCGATCCCAAGGTCGACACGCCGCCCACCGGGGTGGTGCTCGACTCCTGCTTCCGCCAGATCGAGTTCGCCGGGGTGCTGGCCGGGACCGAGCACCCGGAGGCGGCGGCCAAGCTGGTCGACTTCCTGTTGTCGGACACGTTCCAGGCCGACATCCCGCTCAACATGTTCGTGTCGCCGGTGAGCTCCAAGGTGGAGGTGCCGGCCGAGTACACGGAGTTCACGGCGAAGCCCACCCGGACGTTGAGCCTGGAGCCGAGCGAGATCGAGGCCAAGCGGGCCGACTGGACCGAGCGCTGGTCCCAGATCGTCACCCGCTGAGCGTGCCTGTGCCGTCCGGCCAGACGAGGCTCCGGCGGCGGGCGGCGGAAGTGTCGCTCGCCGCCGGGCCGGCTCTGTTCCTGGCCGTGCTCGTGGTGTGGCCGCTGGTGGCGGTGCTGGTGCGGTCGTTCGAAGGGGTGGGGCCGGGGCGGGTGGCCGAGGTGCTGGGCCGGGGCTCGGTGCGCTCGGTTGTGGCCTTCACCGTGGGCCAGGCCCTCCTGTCCACGGTGTTGACCCTGGCCCTGGGCCTTCCCGTGGCCCGGGTGGTGGCCCGCTACCGGTTCCCCGGGGTGCGGGTGCTGCGGGCGCTGGTGGTGGTGCCGTTCGTGCTGCCCACGGTGGTGGTGGCGGCCGCCTTCGCCGCCCTGTTCGAGCGCTACGCCCCCGGATGGCGCCACACGCTGGTGCCGGTGCTGGCGGCGCATGTGTTCTTCAACCTGGCCGTGGTGGTGCGGGTGGTGGGCGGGTACTGGGCCGGGGCCGACCGCCGGCTCGACGAGGCGGCCCAGGTGCTGGGGGCCGGGCCGTGGCAGGTGTTCCGGTCGGTCACGGTGCCCCGGTTGGGGCCGGTGCTGGCCGGGTCGGCCGTGCTGGTGTTCCTGTTCACGTTCACCAGCTTCGGGATCATCCGCATCCTGGGCGGGCCGGGGCGGGCCACGATCGAGACCGAGATCTTCCGCTACGCCGTGAACCGTACCGAGTTCGACGTGGCCGCCGTGTTGGCGGCGCTGCAGCTGGTGGTGGTGTTGGGCCTGGCCACCGTGTCGGCCGCGTTCCAGCGCCGGATCTCCCGGGCCCAGCGGGGTCGGGCCCGGCCCGCGGCCCGGCCGGTGGCCGAGGGCGGCTGGCCGGCCCGGCTGTGGCTGGGCGGGGCGCTGGCCATCGTGGCGGTGGTGATCGTGGTGCCGGTGGCCGTGCTGGTGCAGGGGTCGCTGCGGGTGGGCGACGGCTACGGGTTCGACAACTACCGCCGGCTGTTCGCCACCGGCGATCTGCTGCCGGTGAGCGCAGCCCGGGCCCTGGCCACGTCGCTCGAGTACGCGCTGGTGGCGGCGGTGGTGGCCTCGGTGGTGGGGGTGGTGGCGGCGGTGGCCGTGACCGGGGGGTCGGCGCTGGCCCGGCCGTTGGAGGTGCTGACGCTGGTGCCGTTGGGGGTGTCGGCGGTGACGCTGGGGTTCGGCTACCTGGTGGCGTTCGCCGTGTTCGACCTGCGGCGGTCGGTGTGGCTGGTGCCGGTGTCGCACGCCGTGATCGGGTTGCCGTTCGTGTTGGCGGCGGTGGTGCCGGCGTTGCGGTCGATCGACCCGAGGTTGCGGGAGGCGGCGGCCACCCTGGGGGCGGGTGGGTGGTCGGTCCGCCGTCTGGTCGACTGGCCCCTGGTGCGGGGAGCGGCGGTGACGGGGGCCGGGTTCTCGGCCGCGGTGAGCCTGGGGGAGTTCGGGGCCACGTCGTTCCTCAGCCGGGGTGGCGACTCGTTCACCGCGCCGCTGGCCGTGGCCCGGCTGGTGTCGCAGCCGGGGGCGGCCCTGCGGGGACAGGCCCTGGCCTTGAGCGTGGTGATCGGTGTGGTGGTGGCGGCCGTGGCCGCCCTGATCGAATGGCGCCGGGGCGACCGGGTGACGCTGCTGTGAGTGGACTGTCGATCCGGGGGGTGACGGTGGCGTTCGAAGCGGTGCGGGCCGTCGACGACGTGTCGCTGGAGGTGGCGCCGGGGGAGACGGTGGCCGTGGTGGGGCCGAGCGGGAGCGGAAAGAGCACGCTGCTGCGGGCCATCGCCGGGTTGGAGCCACTGGTGGCGGGGGAGATCCGGGCCGGGGGGCGGTCGCTGGCCGGGGTTCCGGTGCCCCAGCGGGATCTGGGGTTGATGTTCCAGGACCATGCGCTGTTCCCCCATCTCGACGTGGCCGGCAACGTGGCGTTCGGCCTGCGGATGAAGCGATGGCCGGCCGACCGGCAGCGGGCTCGGGTGGCCGAGTTGCTGGAGCTGGTGGGCCTGGCCGGCTTCGGGCGGCGGGCGGTGCACGAGCTCTCGGGCGGGGAGGCCCAGCGGGTGGCGCTGGCCCGGGCCCTGGCCCCGGAGCCGGCACTGCTGATGCTGGACGAGCCGTTCGGGTCGCTCGACCGGGTGCTGCGGGAGCAGTTGACGGCCGAGGTCCGGCGTCTGCTGCAGGAGCTGGGTCAGACGGCGCTCCACGTCACCCACGACCAGGGCGAGGCATTCGCCCTGGCCGATCGGGTGGCGGTGCTGGCGGCGGGGCGGCTGGTGCAGGTGGGGGAGCCGCCCGAGCTGTGGCACCGACCGGCCACGAGGTTCGTGGCCGAGTTCCTGGGCCACCCCAACCTGTGGCCGGCCACGGTGGGTCCGGGGGGCCGGGCGGTCGTGGCCGGTGTCGACCTCGGCCCGGTGGTGGCCGTGGCCGGGGTTGGACCGGGCTCGCCCGTGACGGTGGTCGTGCCGGTCACGGCGTTGGGGCCGGGCGACGCTGGCGCCGCGCCGTCGGTGGAGGTCGATGTGGGCGTCGTCGGGTTCGCCCAGGGGCGCTATCGGGTGGTGGGTCGGCTGGTGGGCGGCGCCGAGCCGCTCGACGTGGTGTGGGAAGCCGACGAAGCGCCAGCGGTGGGGGAGCGGGTACGTCTGACGGTGCGGGCCGACCAGATCTGGCCCGTGGTGGCCTGACGGCACCGCACCGCCGGCGGCGCTGTCTACACCGAGATTTCGAGGGCGATGATTGGTCGAGCAAGTTACCGATGGGTAATCTGTAGGCACGTGCAAGCACTAGCAAGCACAATCCGTCCGACCCGATTGGGCCCGAGCTGTCAGCTCGGCGCCCGCCACGCCGATCGGAGGCGCCATGGCCGAGTTCTCGCTCCAGCTCAGTGAAGACCAGCTCCAGTTGCAGAAGTGGGTGCACGACTTCGCCGAAGAGGTGATCCGCCCGGCTGGGGCCGAGTGGGACCGGCGGGAGGAGACGCCGTGGCCGATCCTGGAGGAGGCGGCCAAGATCGGGTTGTACGGCTGGGAGTTCCTGGCCGAGATCATGATGAACGACAAGTCGGGGTTGTCGTCGCCGGTGGCCATGGAGGAGCTGTTCTGGGGTGATGCCGGCATCGGCATGGCCATCATGGGCTCGGGACTGGCGGCGGCCGGGATCGCGGCGGCGGGCACGCCGGAGCAGGTGCTGGAGTGGGTGCCCCAGTGCTACGGCACGGCCGACGACATCAAGCTGGGGGCGTTCGCCGCCTCCGAGCCCGATGCCGGCTCCGACGTGGCGGCGTACCGGACGAGGGCGGTGTACGAGGAAGCCACCGACACCTGGGTGCTGAACGGCACCAAGACGTGGATCACCAACGGCGGGATCGCCGACATCCACGTGGTGGTGGCCGTGGTCGACCCCAAGCTGGGGGCGGCGGGACAGGCCAGTTTCGTGGTCCCGCAGGGGACGGCCGGGTTGTCGCAGGGGCAGAAGTTCTCCAAGCACGGGATCCGGGCCAGCCACACCGCCGAGGTGGTGCTGGACGATGTGCGGGTGCCCGGAAGCTGCCTCCTGGGGGGCAAGGAGCGGCTCGACGAGCGGCTGGCCAAGGTGCGGGACGGGCAGAAGAGCACCAGCCAGGGGGCGATGCAGACGTTCGAGAGCACCCGGCCGATCGTGGCGGCGCAGGCGCTGGGTATCGCCCGGGCGGCGTACGAGTACTCGCTGCAGTACGCCAAGGACCGGGTGGCGTTCGGCAAGCCGATCATCAAGAACCAGTCGATCGCCTTCATGCTGGCCGACATGGCCACCGAGATCGAGGCCGCCCGGCTGCTCACCTGGCGGGCGGCGTGGCTGGGCAAGCGCAAGGGGTTCAAGCACGCCGAGGGGTCGATGGCCAAGCTCAAGGCCGGCCGCACCGCGGTGTGGGTGACCGAGCGGTCGATGCAGATCCTGGGCGGGGCGGGCTACGTGACCGATCATCCCGTCGAGCGCTGGCACCGCGACGCCAAGATCTACGACATCTTCGAAGGCACCGAGCAGATCCAGCAGCTGGTGATCAGCCGGGCGATCTCGGGGCTGCGGATCGAGTGAGCTGACCAGGGAGAACTCGGTTATGCGGCAGATCAGTCGAGAGCTGACGGTCCAGCGTTGGTGGGGGGTCTGATTGCGGACCATCCCTAGTTTTCCGCCGAGGCGACCGGAGAGCACCGGCTTGGGCCCGGCGAGACTGGCCCCTGCACGACGGCCGGGCTGCGCAGGGTCGGACGTTGACGGGGCGGCGGAGGGCTACCGTGGGACCGTGTTGGTGAGCGACTTGCGTCACTTTCTGGACATGCCCGACGCTGCGCCGGGGCCGGCGAAGCGGCTTGCGACGCAGCTGAGTGCCACCTCGGCTGTGCGCTGTGGTTCGTGATGGTGTTCCGTCATGCGGACGGTGAGATTGCGTGGGGGTGTGATGAGGGCGTGATCACCGGTTGGGAGGGCTCACCGACCGACGTGTCCGGGGGGCTGTGTGGCGTCGAACGCGAATGCCGAGGTCGACCGGCGTCGGGCGAAGTCGCTCGATGAGGCGTGCGCCCTGCTTGAGGCGGCGCTGGACGCTGGCTAGCGGTGTTCACGATTCGGGGGACGAAGAAGTTCCTGGACCGTGTCGGACGTCCGGATCCTGATCCGCCGGCGTCCTCGACGGTGTTGGGTGACTGGTATGCGAATGTGCTGTTCTGGCGGCCGCAGGTGGCGGTGTTCGTCAATGCCGCCACCTTCGTGCCGGTGTTGATGCCGTTGGCCCCGGCGGCCGATGTCGTCGGTCGCTTCCCGGCGTCAACGGCTGAGGTGTTCGCTGCGCTCGGGATCGATCGACGGTTCGTGGCGGCAGAGACAGCCGAGATGGGATCGGTGGTGCTGGCCAAGACGGCGAGCCGTCAGGTGCTGGGGGTCATGAACGAGTTCGTGTTCATGGCGGAGCGCTCGATCAGCACCGGGCACCAGCGCCTGAGGATCTGGTCGGTCTGTCGGTGTGGCTCGCCGACACGATCGTCGGTCCCATCAGCAAAGACGACGGGTCGACGCCGCTCGGCGCTCTTCAGAACCGGGCGGCCAGGATCATGAACGGCTGAGCGCCCGTTCGCCGACCGCCTACCTGTACTACCAGTCGTCGTAGTGAGGCGTTCGGCTGCGCCGACGGCGAGGGCGGCGTACAGAGCTCGTTCGACGAGATCCTCGACCTGGGCGCCCATCTTCGTGCCACACTGTCCTGTGAACAGGGAATCCGCCAGTCGGCGGTGCCGAATCGTCCAGCTCGTACCGGCCAGGCCCGAGAAGTTTGGCACTGAGTTGGGCGCAGGCCGCTGGGCGTCCTGTCGGCCGTGGCCACCCATTGGGCGAAACCCGACGCTTCGGGAACTTGTCGGTCAGAGGCGGTCTACGAACTCGGCTAGCCGGTACGAGGCGGGCGTCGACGCGGCCGGAGGCCGCCGACCCAAAGGCTGTGAGACCATGACCGACCTTCGGCCCACCGCCTCCGTTCCCTCGGCCTGGCCGCCGCCACCCCCGTGCTGGTCAGCCTGCTCTCGCGGCCTGCAGTGACAGCTCGACCCCACCGCCGCCGGCGGTACAGCCGTCACGACCGACAGCTCGGCTCGGATGGCACGGACGCCACCACCGAGGTCTCGACGACCGAAGCTGATGACACGATCACGGTGCCGACACGAGGCCGCCGAGCACGACCACGGGGCCGACACGAGTGCCGCTGAGCACGACCACGGGGCCGACGGCGCCACTATGGCGGCCGACCACGACCACGCCGGCGGTGCCCTCGACGTGGAGGCCCTCCACGATCTCGACGATGAGCTGGCTATCGGGAAGCTCGACGCCACCGCACAGCGGGCCGTCGTGGCCGACTACATCGCCCGGGTGGAGGAGATGAAGCCCGCCGCCGGCTCGCCTGAGGCCGAGCTGCTGAAGCTCCTCCGGGACCTTGACGCCGCTCGGCCGCCGGCGATCTGGCCAAGGCCGCCCCGCTGGCTGCGCAGGCCCACGACGCCGCCCACGAGCTGGGCGCCGCCAAGCCCTGAAGGCCTTTCGATCCAGCGTGGTGGAATGCCGTCCGGGACTCAGTCGGTCGATACGGCGAGCCGGCAGGCCTCGAGTGCGGGTGGCGAACATGGCCAGGGTCCTCCCCGGAACACGTGGCCTGCACCACCAGCACGGCCAGGTCCGGCCGCCGCCGGCTCAGCGACAGTGCGGCCCACGGTCCACAACGGGATCGAGCGACGCCAACACCGGATCCTGGCTCACAGCGCCGAGCAGGCAGGCGACGCCGCGCACCAGCACCGGCACCTCCGGCCACCGTGTAGGGATGGACGGGCCGTTCGATCCACTCGGCGGACGGCCGGTCCTCGCGACGATCCGCCCGGCGTACATAACCACCATCCGGCCCGACCAGCCCGGCGCCAGGTCGAGGTCACGAGCCACCACGCCACCGCCACCAGCGCCCAAAACAGTGCGACCGCCTTGATCCCTACGAAACCTCTTCTCGCCCCCGGTGCGCACCGTGGCCCGGCGCTTCGAAGGGGCGGGCTGACTCCGGGTGAGTGGAGCGAACCGGGAGCTGCGCCCCACCCACCCGGATGTGTAGACCGGAGTAGGGGAGTGTGAGTTCCCGCCGGCGCAGCGTTTCCATCGGCCGACCAGAGCGTTCGCTCAGGAGGGCCAGGGCGGCCCCGGCCGAGCGGGCTGGATTCGTGTGACGGCACTGTCCTCGTCGGGGACGACCTGCTCTCGCAGCCCTGAGTTCCAGCTGCCAGCCCTTCGGTCGTCTGAATGGGACCGGGAACGATCGCAGCCGTCAGGGATTACCACGGGCGGTCCTGGGGCGACCGGTCCGATGAGACCCTTGCCGACGTGTACCGAGCTCACGAGTTGAT
>CAVTAP010000002.1:0-80750 GCA_963732695.1 uncultured Actinomycetota bacterium
AGCTGGGCCGCCTTCGAGGCGCTGTAGAACGGATGGGTCGTGCCGCTGTCGCGGATGCCGGCGATCGACCCGATGTTGACGATCGAACCTCCGCCCCGGTCGATCAGCGCCGGAATGGCGGACTTGCACGCCAGGTAGGTGCCGGTGAGGTTCACGTTGAGGACGTCGTGGTAGGTCTCCATCGGAACGTCGGTGATCGGCCCATGCCGGGAGATGGCGGCATTGTTGACGAGGATGTCGATCCCCCCGAACCGCTCGATTGCTGCGGTGACCATCGCATCGCAGCTCGCCGGATCGGTGACGTCGCCGACGAACACCTCGGCCCGGCCGGGGAGGTCGGCCAGTGTGCCCACCGTCGCCGCCGCCCGTTCCGGGTCCTTGTCGACGACCAACACCGACGCGCCTTCACGGACCAGCACGGTGGCGATGGCCTGGCCGATTCCGGGGGAGTCGATGTCGCCCACCGAGCCCGAGCCGGTCACGATCCCCACCTTGCCCGGCAGTCGTCCGTTCATGGCCCCTCCTCGTCGCAGTTTGAACTGGCAGTAGGATGCCACATTGTTCGAGAAGCCAGGGCGTTGGCCCGACAGGTGGGGAGCGGTCATGGCCGGACTGCGGTTCGATGGTCGGGTGGTGGTGGTGACCGGCGGGGGCCGGGGCATCGGTCGAGCCCACGCCGTGATGCTGGCCTCCCTCGGGGCCGGCGTGGTGGTCGCCGATGTCGGTGCCAGCACCAGTGGCACCAGCATCGACAGCACCAGCATCGACAGAACCGGAGCAGCGACCGGCCCGGCCCACGACGTGGTCGACGAGATCCGGTCAACCGGCGGCGAGGCGGTGGCGTGCACGGGATCGGTGGCCGAAGAGTCCGGTGCGGCCGACGTGGTGGCCACCGCGTTGTCGACCTATGGCCGGATCGACGCCGTGATCAACAACGCCGGCATCTTCGATCCAGGTCGGTTCGACGAGCTCTCGCTCGACCAGTATCGCCGCATGATGGACGTGCACTTCTTCGGCACACTCCTCGTCATCCGGGCCGTGTGGCCACACATGGTGGGCGCGGGCCGCGGCCGAATCGTGAACACCATCTCCGAGGCCGTGCTCGGTGGTCTCGGCACGCACAGCAGCTACGCCGCAGCCAAGGGCGCCGTGCTAGGGCTCACCCGGTCCTTGGCGACCGAAGCCGTGCCGCACGGCATCGCCGTGAACGCCTACGCTCCTCGGGCTCTGACCCGCATGTCGGAGGGCGGGGCCTTCAACGAGCAGCCCCCGGAGGCCATCGCTCGGGCCCGGGTGATGCTGGCTCCCGAGCTCAACTCGCCCACCGCCGTGTACCTGGCTCACGAGGCCTGCACGCTCAACGGCGAGCTGCTCCGCTCGGGCATGGGCAGCGTGGCCCGGCTGGCCATCGTGCACACTCGTGGGCTCACCAGCCAGCCGGCGACGATCGACGACGTGGCCGCGAACCTCGACACCATCCTCGACGTCACCGGAGCCACCGTCACCGACACCACCGCCTTGAGCTGAGGCCGCTACCCGACGCCGGACTTCAGCGCCGCAGCCGCGGCCTCGACGGATGTGCCGGCGAAGAAGTCGGGGTTCAACGAGCTGTAGAACCGCAGCGGGTTGGTGCAGACGAAGTCCCGCAGCTGGTCGGTGTCGAGGATGCCATGCTCGACGAGCTCGAACGCCTCCTGGAGAGGTTCGTCGAACTCGGCGACGTCCCAGTGGCCGAGATCGGAGGCGAACATGGCCGGCACCAACGGGCCTCCCGTGATCCGGCGGTCGAACGCCACCCCGGTCAGCGGATCGTCGGCCTCGCAGCCCCACGAGAACGGCACGCAGAACCGTTCTCGGATGTCGTCGACCGAGGAGATCTGGGCCGCCGCGTAGTCGTCGCGGGGACGGGTCATGCGGCCATGGGCACCCATGAGCTGCTCGATCGGGAATCGGGCCAGGCCAGGGTCGTCGTCGGTGAGCAGCTGGTAGAGCAGGTCGCGGTCGAGGTTCTCCGGGTTCAGTTTGGCGATGGCGTCGCCGCCTCGCTTCTGCCAGTTGGCGACGAGGCTCACGTAGATCTGCACGCCGACGGCCGCACCCCCTTCGAGGATGGCCACGCGCAGTTCGGGGAACCGGGCCGTCACGCCGCCCAGGAACAACGACTTGGCCAGGGCGCCGCCGGAGGCGGCGAAGTGGCCGATCTGGTTGAACACGAAGTTCGAGATCGACGCCCGGTCGCTGGCGCCGATGCCCGCCGTGTGGGCGGCCAGTGGAAGATGCAGCTCGACGGCCCGGGCCCACACCCGGTCGTAGTCGTACGCGCTGTCGATGCCGAACGTGTCGATCCAGCCCCGGGTGTCCCACTCCGGTACGCGGACGTCGTCGTAGAGATCGTCGGCCGGCCACGCGGCTCCGTAGGGGCGGTGGACGTGGCTGGCGATGAGGCCGACCTTGGCGCCCAGGCTTTGTATGTGGTCGAGGCCGGCCAGCGCCTCGGCCGGGGTGTGCATCGGGACCAGTCCGGCGATGGTGAACCGGTCGCCGTAGGGGGCAAACCGCTCGGCCATGTACTCGTTGTAGAGCCGGCACAGCCCCACGCGGGCGTCTTCATCGGGTAGTTGCAGCAGCGAGATCCCCGCAGTGGGGTAGATCACCGAAAAATCGATGCCGGCCTCGCCGAGCCGTTCGTGGTACCGCTTGGGCGAGGTGACAGTGGCGTAATACTCGGTGGTGGCGGGCACGTGCCACGAGTGGGGAAGGATCCCGCCGTCGCGCCGGTCGGAGAGGGCGAGGTCCTCGATCGCCCGGCGGGGGCCGAACACGCCGCGAAGGAGGTCGCTCTGGCCGTGGTCGCGCACGTACTGGAGGAACACGGCCATGAGCTCGACCACGTGGCCGTCGCCGTCGATCACCGGGTGTCCCAGTTGTTCGCGCAACTGGGCAGATCGTGTGCTCATTGGCGCCTCCCCGCGAGTTCGTCGCCGACGGGCGCAGAATACCAGGCCGGGTCGACTTGTGGCAGTCCACTGCCACCTCGCCTTACGGTGCGCCGCTGACGCCAGCAGGTCGGGGGAGCCGCTCAAGCGCGAGCCCGCCGTCGACGATGGTACGGGAGGAGGGTTGTCATGAACTTGACGGTCATCGTGCGTGACGAGACGGCGACGGGTTCGACGCTGACCCAGTTCGAGATGGTGGTCGATGGCCTGATCACCTTGCGCGAGCTGATTCGCCGCCGCGTGTTGGCCGAAGTCTGCCGATACAACGCCGACCCCGCCGGTCGCTTCCAAGGGCTGGTACGTCCGCTCGGCGCGGAGGTCGAGCTCAACGGTTATCGACCACAACGGGCCGTCGATGGCGAGGAGCAGGCCGGCATCGCCCTTGCCGCGTTCGAGCGCAACGGGTTCTTCGTTCTGTTGCCCGGTGGTCAGGTCGAGGATCTCGACGCCCTCGTCGACCTCACGGATGGCACCGAAGTCGTCTTCGTTCGGCTGATCCCCCTCGTCGGCGGATGAGTACCCACGTCCGGCGGGTCGGGGAGTGGTGGGACATTGCGGCCCCGCACGACCCGATGGCTTTCGATACACCCAAGTTCAAGGGATCCGCGCCCGAAACCTACCTGCGATCGCTCGACCCATCGGATCTCCCCGGGTTCCTGACAGCACTCGCGCTCGACTGGGTCAGTCGATGCGAGCGAGGTGACACGGGCATCTACGACTACCGGCTGCTGTCCGACGTGGCTACCGCGGTGGGTAGGAGTCCGGGCGTGTGGTCCGCTGACGCGCTCGCCGATCTCGTCGACGTTGTGGTCGGCGACGGGGCGCGCCCGGTCAGCAACTACGAGCTGCCTGCCCACCGGCTGGTGATCGCGGCCATGGGCGCGGCGGCGCCGACCGGGGAGCAGGCGGCGGCTCTGGCCGGCGTCATCGAACGGGCGGGCTACGCGCAGGGGGATACGAACAAGCTCCTTCTCCGCCTGCGGGAGCTCGCGCCGCACGAGACCGCGGCAGGTGACGGCGCGGCGTTGCCTGGCCTCCCCCCGCTCGACGAATGGGCGCACGCCGTGAACCAGAGCCTCGGGTCGCCACCCGCAGCCCTGGGGGAGTTGACCGTGGTCTTGGCTCGCGTCGGCGCGAAACCGTCAGCGACGTGGCGCGCCGCGGTGACCGACCTCCTCGAGGCCGACCCGTCCCTCGGCGACGCCGTGCACGCCATGGTGGTCGTGGTTCAGGATGTCGTCGCGGCGGCCGAGGTTGGATCCGACGAGTCGGCTTCTCACGTGGCGAGCCCACTGCAGCGGTTCTATTCGGGTCCCCATGCCGAGATGCTCCGTGGTGCCGCACGCGCCGCCCCGAGCGTCCGGTGGCCGGGGTTCGTGCAGGACCTGGCGCGCCTGGCCCTGCTCATGGGTACCTGGCCTGGTGGGGCCAACTCGCTCGCCCGCAGCGAGAAGCTGAGCAATGCCGCCATCGCCGCGCTCGCCGAGATCGCCACGCCCGACGCGCTTGCCGAGCTCGCGGGGCTCCGGCGACGCGTCACGAATGGCACCGTGGTGGGCTATCTCGATCGCACCCTCGCCGGGATCGCGACCGACCGGGCGGTCTCGACGATCGAGCTGGCCGAAGCGGCCGTTCCCGTGGTGGAAGAGGCGAACGCGACCCGGTCGGTCCTGGCCACGGAGCGACACCGCATCGAGGAGCTCCTCGCCACCGAGCACACCTGGGAACCCATCGTCTGGATGGAGCGCTACCGCGACCATCCGTTGAGCCGCGGGTTCGCCGCTCGGATGGTCTGGCAGTTCGACATCGATGACACGTGGGTATCCGGCCTGCCGGGCGAGCGCCGCGATGTCGCGGTCGCTCTCGACGGACAGCGCATCGACGTGACCCGGGCTCGTCAGGTCAGACTGTGGCATCCCCATCGGGAGCCGGTGGAGGAGGTCCGCAGCTGGAGGTCCGCGGTCATCGAGGCCCAGATCCGCCAGCCCATCAAGCAGGTGTTCCGGGAGATCTACCTGCTCACCCCGGCCGAGGTGACGACCGGCGATCATTCGAATCGGTTCGCATCGCACCTGGTTCGGCTCCCGGTGATGCGGGCTCTCGCGCGCGATCGCCGTTGGAGCGCCAAGGCCCTCGGCCCGTGGGACGGTGGCGGCGAGGCCAAGGCGACGAAGGCGTTCGGCGCCGACCTCCGGGTGTCGTTCAGGTACGACCTCCGTGACGGGCTCGACCTCAGCGACGATCCGTTGGCCGCCGTTGCCGTGACCGGGCGGGTCTCGTTCGACCGGCGGGAGGGTCGCGCCTGGACCGTCCTCAACGTGAGCGACGTGCCACCGGTGGTCCTCTCGGAGGCGATGCGTGACATCGACTTGTTCGTGAGCGTGGCCTCCATCGGCCTCGATCCGACATGGGGATTGCGCTCGAACCACTTCGGGGAGTGGAGCGAGCACGCCTTCGGCGACTTGACCGAGAACGCGGTTGGTCGCCGGGATGCGCTCGAGCGGCTTCTCCCGAAGCTGGCCGTGGCCGACCGTTGCGAGATCGATGACCGTTGGCTGGTGGTACGCGGCGACCGGCGCACCTATCGGATCCATCTTGGATCGGGGAGCGTGCTCATGGAGCCGAACAATCAGTACCTGTGCATCGTCGCGGCCAAAGGTGGGCCGGCCGTTCCCGTCTACCTCCCCTTCGAAGACGACGGGGGACTGCTGGCCCTGATCATCTCGAAGGCCGTGCTCCTCGCCGCCGACGGCTCTATCTCCGATCCGTTGATCGTCGCCCAGATCGACGGTCAGCCCATTGCCGTAGTGTGAGCCGTCGTGGCCCCGCGCGACCTCACCGGCGGACTCGACCCCGCGGTCGACGAAGTGACTGCCGTCCCACCTGTGTCGCCGGCGTATCGCGAGGGGGTGTCGTTGTGGATCTGGGATGACGCCGGGCGCTTCGGTCTCCCTCGTGTCGGGGTGGAGGCGGTGGGTGCGCGGTGGCAGGAGAGCTTCGGCACGGCCCTGTGTCTGGCCCGACCCGACGGCCGGCTGTCCCTCGTGAGTGGCGACCACCGGCCCGACCCTGTGCGCGACGCCGACGGCCGGCCGAGGGTGCTGGGCGCGGGTCCATTGCAGTTCCGTTGTGTTGAGCCTTTCGACAGGTGGGTGGTCACGTTCGACGGCGGGGTCGTGACCACCGATTGGCGTCGCCATGTCGATGGGGGGCTCCCTCAGCTCCGAATCGGCGCCGGTCACGATGAGACCCACCTGCGGCTCCACGTCGAAGCGCGGATGATCGCACCGCCGTGGAGTCAGGGGACCTACGAGCCCGAAGGTCACTTCGTGCCCGGTGAACAACGTTTCGAGCAGCTCTGTGCCGTGACCGGTGAGCTCGAGGTCGACGGCGTCACCACCCCGTTCGCCGGAGGTGGTCTTCGAGTGCACCGCAAGGGCGGCAACCGGAGCGACTACCGCGACTTCTACGGCCACAACTGGCAGTCGACCTGGTTTCCGAGCGGTCGGGCCTTCGGATTCCTGCACTACCGCCCCCGCCCCGACGGCTCGGTGAAATACCGGGAAGGGTGGGTGCTCGACGACGGGCAGATCGTTCCCGCATGGGTCGAGGGCACCCCGTGGATGACGGCGGCCACACCGTCAGGTGAGGATGTCTCGTTCACGTTGCGCACCGCTCGCGGCGACATCGCCATCGAGGGCGAGACACTCACGTCGTCGTTCCGGCCGCCGCGACCGGTTGGCGACGGGGCCACGTTCCCGTTGTTGCACTCGGGCATCGCTCGGTACCGATGGGGCGACGAGGTCACCTACGGGATGATCGAGCGGTCGGCCCGGCTACCCGGGTACGAATAGGCGCCCGACCCGGTCCAGCCGCGCCCGGGCGATGGTCAGCGGACGCCGAGCAGGCCCATGAGGTTGCTGCCCATGATCTTACGCAGGTCGTCGGGGTCGACGTCGGCCAGCTCCTCGGCGTACGACAGCGGTTCGGCAAGTCCCTCGATATGGGGGTAGTCCGAACCGAAGATGACCCGGTCGGCGCCCAGGTACCGGATCAGCTCCCGCGGATCCTCCTCGTGGAACGGGTGCATCCAGAAGTGGCGACGGAACGTGGCCGAGGGCTGCTCGGCGAAGTCCTGGGGTTGGTTGCGGTAGGCGTGATCCATGAGGTGGAGCAACGACGGCACCCAGCCGGCACCGTTCTCGACCAGGCAGAAGCGCAGGCCGGGGAAGCGGGCCAGCGTGCCGTGGGCGACGAGCGACGCCACCGCGTCCTGGATGGCCCGGTGGGCGTGGGTCAGGATGGCACTGAACGGTCGGGGCTGAGCGAAGGCCAACAGCTCGCCCGGGCTCTTTCCCTCCCACTCGTCGCTGTAGCGGGTGTACCCGGTGTCGGATCCGTGGATCACGACCAGGGTTCCGGTCTCCTCGATGCGCTTCCAGTACGGGTCGAACTCAGGCAACGCGAACGATCGGGGACCGTCGTGACCCCAGGCCGGCGCCGGCCGCATGAGCACCACCTTGGCACCCTGTTCGAGGACCCAGTCGAGTTCGTTCATGGCGTGGTCGAGCGCCCGGAGTGATGATCGGGGTGCAGAACATGCGACCCTCGTAGACGAAGGGCCACTCGTCGACCATCCACCGATTCAGCGCGTGGACCACTGCTGCGCACAGGTCCGGGTCGTCGCGAAGACGTTCCTCGATCAGGCTGGCCAAAGTGGGGTACATCATCGAGTAGTCGAGGCCCTGCTCGTCCATCAGCCCGATGCGGTCGGCCGCGGATCGGAAGGCGGGCAGGCAGTCGATGCCCCGACCGATCACCTCCTGGTACGGCTTGCCCTCGGGATTGCCGAGTCGGAAGTACTCCTCCTGGGCGCCCGGGCGGCCGACCCGGTCGAAGGTCGGATTGGGGATGTAGCCGCTGACAACACCCCGCACCGCGATCTTCGTCCGCCCGTTGACGTCGACGTAGCTGATGGCGCCCTCGTGCTTGCTCGGCAGGTACTTGATCAGGGCGTCGGTGGTCTCGTACAGGTGATTGTCGGCGTCGAAGATGGGAAATCCGAGACGGTTCATGAGGTGGCCTCCGTTGAGGTGCGGGGAACGAAACGGGACCGTGTTCGTGGTCAGGTCGAGGGGGAGAAGCCGCCGAGCAGCCGGACGTGGCGCTCCTGCACGATCTTGACGATACCGCGTCGTCGCGAATCGTGACAGTGCGATGTCAGCTCGCCCAGGGGTCGGGAGTTCGGTGTCTCAGTCGCCTCACGTTCCCGTTGCTTTCGACCCAGGTCGGCCCCGATTGCGCGGGCGCCGTCCAGTTCTGTTCGCGCGATGAGGCCGACGACCTGCTGGAGCGGAGCGGCGACATCACCTGGCTCAGGGAGGCCGAGGTGGCGGCACGACTCCGGGTTCTGCGGAGTGATTCGGCCAGCTGGCTGGGCTCCGGATTCACCGGTCAGTTCAGCCTTGGCGGAGCCCAGGCCAAGACCGCGCTGCATCGTTCCATCTCGGAGCTGGACGCCGATGGTGGACGCTGGGGTGTGCCGTAGCCTCAGCCTCAGGGGAGATCGAGCGGTTCGGGTCGGGCCTGCCCGGACGCCTCGTCGAGCTGGTCGCGGAACGCTGCCAACGCGGTGTGATGGATCTGGCCTGAGGCCAGACCTCGCCGCCCGCGTTCCGCTGACGTCAACCCGGCGGGGGGTCGCTTGTCCGGCCGCAGGATCGCCACTAACGTGACAGTGAGGTGCCACATCTGTCCTCGGACGGAATGTGACGGGGACCACCCGGTCGTCATGGCGACCACGAACACATGGGGGTTGTTCATGCAACGGAGCTCGCGGTCGACGCGTCGGATGCTCGTTCTGTTCGCCGCGGTCGCGCTCGTGGCCGCGGCATGCGGCGACGACGATGACGACGCCGGTCCAGCGGCCGACACGACAGTTCCGGCGGCGGACACCACCATCGCAGCCGATACGGCCGATGACGGAGATGCCGCCTCGGACGGAGACACCACGACGACCACCGTCGCGGCCGACTCCACGACGACGCCCACCGCCGAGTTCGTCTCGATCGAGGGCGTCCCCGGTGTCACCGACGACGAGATCCGCTTCTCGGTCCTCGCCACGGCCACCGCCAACAACCCGACCGGCAGCTGCTACCTCGAGTGCTTCTCCGACGGCGTCGAGGCCTACTTCGCCTACCGCAACAGCATCGGCGGGGTCCATGGTCGTGATCTGGTGATCGCCGAGGAGCTCGACGACGAGCTCGGCCGGGGTCAGGAGCTGGCGCTCCAGATCATCAGCGACGAGGAGGTCTTCGGGGTGTTCAGCTCGCCGCTCATCCCCACGCCTTTCGCCGACTTCGCCCGTGAAGGCATCCCGTTGTACGTCTACCTCACCGCTCCGTCCGAATCGGTGAACGAGAACCTCTTCGGGTCTCCGGCGCCGAGCTGCGTCGAGTGCATCCGGGTCGACCAGGCCTTCATCGCCGAGACGGTCGGCGCCACCAACATCGCCGCTCTCGGCTACTCCGTCGAGTCGTCGAGCATCTGCGCCGAAGGCGTTCGGTCGTCGTTCGAGTCCTACGGACCCGAGATCGGTGGTGCCGAGGTCGTCTACATCAACTCCGGGCTCGACTTCGGGTTGGCCAACGGCGTCGCCCCTGAGGTGAGCGCCATGATCGAAGCCGGGGTCGACCTCGTCTTCACCTGCATGGATGCGAACGGGGTGAAGTCGGTGGGCGAGGAGATGCGGCGCCAAGGTCTCGACGCGGTTCTCGTCCAGAACAGCTCCTATGACGCCGAGTTCTTCGCCAACAACGCCGACGCTTACGAGGGAGCGGTGGTGCAGACCTCGGTCATCCCGGACTGGGCGGCCCTGGAGGGCACCGAACGCGAGCTGTTCGACCAATGGATCGCCGAGACCGGCGGCAACGGCAATCCTGAGATCACCGCCCACGCCTGGGTGGTGGCCCGCCTGGCGGCCGACGGGATCGAAGCTGCGGGAGCACCGTTCGATCGGGCTTCGGTGATCGAGGCCACCAACGCCATCGAGAACTTCACGGCCGGTGGACTCATCTCGCCCTGGGATGTCGGCACCCAGCGCGCCGTCAGCGCCGAGACCGTGGACGACGTCGGGCCGTACTGCCGAGTCACCATGCGAGTGGTCAACGGGGTGCCCGAGCCCGTCGCGCCGGCCACGCCCGAGGAGCCGTTCCTGTGCTGGGACAGCGAGTCAGGTCCGTACACGCAACCCACACCCATGCGGTTCGAGTGAGCCGCACGTAGCCGAGAGGTCCGGCAGCGACATGAGGTCGGCTCTGACGCACGACACTCGACGACGCTTGGTCGAGGCCGCGTGAGGGAGAGGTTGAGTCGATGACCGTCGCCGCGTCCGTCCCCGAGGACATGCTCCGCGCCATCTTGCAGGGAACCCCGGCCGGGGTCGTCTACGCGCTGATCGCGCTGGGGTTCGTCCTCACCTACAAGACGTCCGGTGTGTTCAACCTGGCCTTCGGCGCCCAGGCCTATGTGTCGGGGGCGCTCTACTTCAAGCTCAAGGTCGGCCACGATTGGCCCGCCGTCCCCGCCTTCGTGGTCGCAGTCCTGCTGGTGGCGCCGCTCCTCGGCCTGGTGCTCGAGCGGCTGATCTTCCGGAATCTGCGCACGGCCGGAGCGCTGCCCAAGCTCGTCGTCGCCATCGGGCTCTCGGTTGCCCTCCCGAGCCTGTTCGACTGGATCGCCCGGTTCGAGATCATCCCGGGACGGTCGGCCGAAGGCATTCTGCCCGGTGGCAACTCTGTGCTCTACGAGGTGTTCGGGCTCTACTCGTTCAGCCGCAACGAGCTGGCCGCCATGGCCGTGGCGACGTTGGCCACGATCGGCATGGCCGCGATGTTCCGATTCACCGCCTTGGGTCTGCAGATGCGAGCGGTGGTCGAGAGCCCACGACTGACCGAGCTCAACGGCATCGACGCCGAACGGGTGTCGGCGGCGTCGTGGATGCTGTCGTCGTTGTTCGCCGGCCTGGCCGGAGTGCTCATCGCGCCTCGGTTCCAGACGTTCTCCGAGGGCAACTTCTTCCAGCTGATGATCATCGCCGTTGCCGGAGCGGCCATCGGTCGTCTCGTCAGCCTTCCGTGGGCGCTCGCCGGTGGTTGGGGCCTCGGCGTGTTCATCGCCCTGGTCAACACCTTCCTTCCCCGATGGAGCAACGAGCGCGCCTGGCTCAGACCTTTCCAGGAGAACGCGTCGTCGGCCATCCCCTTCGTCGTTCTGTTCCTGGTGCTGGTGTTCCTCCCGGCGGTGCGGGCGAGCCGCGAGATGTCCGATCCACTCTCCGGCGTCGATCCACCGGCGCCCCATCGGACCGCCACCGTTCCGAGCCGGCGTGAGATCGTACGCCAGGTGGTGGTGAACGTGGCCCTGGTCGTGGTGATCGGTCTCGTCGTGTTCCTGCGCGCCGATCGGGCGTGGCTGTTCATCGTCACCCAGGGTGTGGTGATGTCGGTGATCTTCCTGTCCATCATCGTGCTCACCGGCTTCGCCGGCGAGATCTCGTTGTGTCAGGGCGCGTTCGCGGCGATCGGTGGCTACTCGGTGTTCCAGCTGGCGACCGAGCACGACTTCCCGGAGTGGTTGGCGCTGCTGCTCGGCGTGCTGATCGCCGGAGCGGTCGGCGCCATGCTGTCGATTCCGCTGCGTCGCCTGGGCGGCGTGTGGACGGCCATCGGCACCCTGGCGTTCGCCTATTTCTTCGACAGTGTGGTGGTGAACCTCTCCTGGGTCGGCGGAGGCACCTCGGTGTTCTCGGGAACGCCGGTCTCCCGACCGTCGTTGGGTCCCATCGGCTTCGAGAGCGACAAGTCGTTCCTGGCCCTCACCATCGTGGTGCTGGTGCTCGTCGCAGGGGCAGTGCTCAACATCCAGCATGGAACCCTGGGCCGGACGTTGGCCGCCCTGCGGGGTAGCAAGCTGGCGGCCGAATCGATCGGCATCTCGACCAACCGGGCCCGGGTGGTGGCGCTGAGCCTGTCGGCCGGGATCGCTGCGCTGGGCGGGGGTCTGCTGGCCATGCAGCAGCGCGATGTCAACTACGCCACCAACTTTCCACCCTTCAGCGCCCTGTTCTGGGTGGTGATCGTTGCTGTCCTGGGAGTGACGAGCGTCAAGGGGGCGATTCACGCCGGGCTGTCGTCGGTCCTGTTCAACGCCGTCATCCTCCGGGGTGAGTTCCTCGGCTGGATCCTTCGCAGCCCGGACCGGATCCCGGGCATCTTCCCGATCCCGTCCTACTGGGTGTTCATCCTGTTCGGCTTGGCGGCGATCCAGTTCGCCAAACACCCCGAGGGGGTCGTGTTGCACAGCCAGGCTCGTGCCGCAGCCCGCCGCGCTCGGCACGCCGCTGCGGCGGATTCGCCGGGGATAGGGCCGACGGTCGAGGCGCTCACGGGCCGGGCTCCTTGACGGGCTGACGAGGCTCTCCATAGAGTGGCAGTCGGCTGACACTTTGCCGACCGACCTCGTCAGCGCGACCCTGACGGTCACACTGCCGGGGAACGGGCGCGAGTTTCGCCAGCGCGGCTGCGTTCGAGCAATCGGTGCAATCCTGAGGCCGTAGGAAAGGACGACACGTGGTCGACAGTGACGCCAGGATCCTCGAGCTCTCGGCCGCGAGCTCAGCTCATGCCCACCGGGAGGCGATCCGCCACATCAACGAGGAGATCGCGGCCCGCGACGTCACCAACCTCACCGCGCTCGTCGACTCGCTCGCCCCCGATGGCCCGTACGCCTACACCATCCTTCCCCAGGTCCGGCCTGACGGTTCGGTGTCGTTGCCGGTCCTGACATCTCGCGAGGAGATCCACGACGCCTACCGGATGATCCGGGGCATGAGCGAGCTCCACCAGGTGGTCGGGCTCACCGAGGTCCGGGGCGCGTGGTATCTGTTCCAGGACTCACTCACCGTGGGTGCCCCGAAGGGCACGCCGTTGAACCGGCGGCAGACGCTCGGGTTGTTCCCGTCCGGCGTGGGGAGCGGCATCACCGGTGAGCTGGTGTGGATGCGGCTCCCGCGCGCCAAGCTCGGCGCGCCCGATGAGGTCGACGCGCTCACCGGCGACTCACTCGTCGACCGAGAGAACGTGTACCTCGGACACCTTCGTTTCCTCGATGCCCTCCGCGCCAACGACCTCGACGGCGTGCTCGACAGCGTGCACCCGCTCGGGGCGTCGGCGATCCGGAACTACGTCGGCGACGACGCCTCGCTCGTCGAGCTCTCCGGCCCCGATGCACACCGGGCGTGGTTCGGCGCGCTCCTGGAGCGATACGAGTTCCGCTCCATCGAACCGCTGGTCCAGGTGACCGAGGACTGGTACGTGTTCGCCGAGCTCCGGATCGTCGTCGCCCCGCGAACCGGCGGCGCCGAGCTGGCCTTCAACACCGCCGAGTTCCACATGGTGGCCCGAGACGGCCGGTTCATCGCCCGCATCGGTCACGGCACCGAGCCGGTTCCGCGTGGCTGAAACCGAACCGAACCCGACGACCAAAGGAGCCCCCATGCCGGCTGAATCGACGAACCGTCCCTACGCCATCTTCTCGTCGGACTGCCACGGTGGCGCCGACCGGCTCGGCTACCGGCCCTACCTCGAGTCCCGGTGGCACGACGAGTTCGATGCCTGGTCCGCGGCGTTCACCGACTCGTGGGCGGACCTCGACGAGGCGCCCGAGTACAAGGCCGGCGTGGCCTCGGTCCACTCGTCGTTGAACTGGGACAGCGCCCGGCGCTTGCAGGTGCTCGAGAGCGAGGGGATCGCCGCCGAGCTGATCTTTCCCAACACCACGCCACCGTTCTTCCCGAATGGCAACCTGGCCGCCGCCGGCCCCCGCACGGCCGAGGAGTACGAGCGTCGTTGGGCCGGGCTGCGGGCCCACAACCGGTGGTTGAAGGACTTCTGCGACGAGGTCCCCGGCCGACGGTTCGGGGTCGCCCAGGTGTTCATCGACGACGTCGACGATGCCGTGAACGAGATCCGTTGGGCCCGAGAGAACGGCCTGGCCCAGATCCTCCTGCCCGGCGATCACCATCTGAAGCTGCACAACCTCTACTACCGCAGCCTCGACCCGATCTGGGCGGTGTGCGAGGAGCTCGACATGCCCATCGGCCGGCACGGTGCGGTGGTCGGCTCCGACCTCGAGCCCGACTCGGTGGCTGCCGCCCACGCCATGGGGGCCTACGAGTCGACGCTGTTCGGGCACCGCACCCTGTCGCAGCTCATCTTCGCCAACGTGTTCGGGCGGTTCCCCGGCCTGAAGTTCGTCTTCACCGAGCTCGGCGCGGCCAACTGGATCTTCGAGGCCGTGGGGCGGCTCGACGGCTTCTGCATGGGCGCCCAGATCGAGGGCTCCATCCCGGCCATGTTCGCCGGCGACGCGGTGTCGGAGCTGAAGAAGCTGCCGAGCGAGTACGTCCGCAGCAACTGCTGGTACGGCGCGACGGCCCACGGCGAGGATCTCACGCGCCGCGACGACCTGGGTGAGGGCCGGTTGATGTGGGGCTCCGACTTCCCCCACCATGAGGGGACTGTGCCCTACACGTTGGCGGTGCTGCGCCAGACGGTGGCGGACGTTCCCGAAGACGACCTCCGGGCCATCTTCGCCGGTAACGCCGCCAGCCTCTACGGCGCCGACATGAACCTGCTGCAAGGCGTGGCCGATCGCATCGGGTTCACGCCGGACCAGGTCGCGGCGCCGTTGACCCGCGAGGAGTTCCCCGACGATCCCAACTTCTGGATGATGTTCGCCGCCTCGTCGATGGTGTTCGCGGACTGACGTGTCAACCGGCTGGGCATGGCACGACGGAAAGGATCGGAGCCACCATGAACGTCGAGGACCTGATCATCCTCAGCATCGACGACCACACCGTCGAGTCACCCGGGCTGTTCGACGCCCACCTACCGGCGTCGTACCTCGATCGAGCGCCGCGCCTCGTCCGGGACGACGCAGGGATGGAGCGATGGGAGTTCGAGGGCCGTGAGTTCGGCCTCGTCGGGCTGAACGCCACCGTCACATGGCCCAAGGAGGAGTGGGGCCTGAACCCCAGCGCGCTGGCCGAGATGCGTCCGGCCGCCTACCTCGTCGACGAGCGGGTGCGCGACATGGACCGCAACGGCGTGCTGGCGTCGATGTGCTTCCCGAGCATGCCCGGGTTCAGCGGCCGCCGCTTCCAGGAATCGAGGGACAAGGACCTCGCCCACGTCATGCTCCGGGCGTACAACGACTGGCACATCGACGAGTGGTGCGCCTCCCACCCGGGCCGTTTCCTTCCCGTCACCATCCTGCCGACCTGGGACAGCGACGCCATGGTCGCCGAGGTCAGGCGGGTGGCCGCCAAGGGATGCCGGGCGGTGAGCATGCCCGAGCTCCCGCACATCCAGGGCCTGCCCAGCTATCAGAGCCCGTTCTGGGATCCGTTCTTCGCCGCCATCTGCGACGAAGGCATGGTGATGTGCCTGCACATCGGGATGGGCCTCGACGCCATCGACATGGGACCAGACTTCTCGCCCGACAACTACATGGTGCTGTCCACGCAGGTGACGGTGCTGGCGGTGCAGGACCTGTTGTGGGGCCCGGCGCTACGTAAGTACCCGGGGCTCAAGGTGGCGTTCTCCGAAGGCGGGATCGGCTGGATCCCGTTCCTCATGGATCGCGTCGATCGGCATTACCTGAATCAGCGTTGGACCGGGCAGGACTTCGGGGACAAGCTCCCGAGCGAGGTCTTCCGGGAGCATGCCCTGGCCTGCTTCATCCACGATCCCACCTCGCTCAAGCTGCACGACGAGATCGGTATCGACATCATCGCCTTCGAGACCGATTACCCGCACTCGGACTCGTTGTGGCCCGACGCCCCGGAGGCGGTCCTCGGCCAATGCCGGGGAGCCGGCCTCGGCGACGACGACATCGAGAAGATCACCTGGAGGAACGTGGCCCGCTTCCTTGATCTCGATCCGTTCGCGCACATCGCGAAGGAGCAGGCCACCGTCGGCGCGCTTCGTGCCCGTGCGACCGATGTCGATACCTCGACGGTGTCGCGGCGGGAGCGCCGAGCCCGGTACGACGCCAACCCCACCTACCAGCCGTCGTTCGTCGACGACCCCGGAGTCGAGACTCCCTGACCCTGCTACCCCTCCGGAACTGTGTCGGCCAGGAGTTCCTCCGGAACTGTGTTCCGCCACCCGTGCTCAGGCCAGTTGAACCAACCTGACGAGGCGTGGGTGCCGCCGTCGGGGTGCAGCGTGGACCCGGTCACGTAGGAGGACAATGCCGACGCCAGGAACACCACGCACCCGGCGACATCGCTCATCTCGCCGGGCCGACCCATCGGGATCTGCACCCGACTCCCGAGCGCGGACTTCAGCGGTTGGCCCGGGGGAGCCATCCGGAGCATGGCCGGTGTCGGCGTGTAGTCAGGGGCGACGTTGTTGACTCGGATCCGGTCCGGGCCGAGCTCGACCGCGAGGGTGCGCCCGAACTGCTCGACGGCGGCTTTGGCGGCCGAGTAGACGGCGAAGCCCGGGGCGGCGCGGTGGCACTCGATCGTCGTGAGGTTGATGATGCTCCCACCGCGCCCGCCGGCCTGCATGCGCGGCACCGCGAGCGCACAGGCGTGGATGACGTGCATGAGGTTCATCCGGATCACGGCGTCCCACCCCTTGGGGGCAGTGTCCACGAAGTCGGCTCGGAACGTTCCGCCAGGGACGTTCACGAGCGTGTCGACGCGTTCCCACCGCTCGTCGACCTCGGTGAACAGCGCTTCGAGGTCGGCGGCGATGCGGACGTCACCGTGGCGGACGATCGCGTCGGGACCCAATTCGGTGACGGTGTCGGCCACGGCGACCGGATCGATGTCGATCACCGCGACGCGCACGCCGTTGGCGGCCAGATCGCGCGTGATCGCTCCGCCCAGTCCGCCGGCCCCGCCGGTGACCACAGCAACGGAGCCGGCCAACCCACTGCGCTCGGCCCACCAGGTCACGGGGCGGGGACCGACGTCACGAGCCTGGCTCGAACGGGCGGCTCGAAGTGTTCGAGTGGTTCGCTCCGGGCGTCGTTTGTGTGGTGCACCTCGCCATCGTACGGGCAGTGGTCATCGAGGTCCATGTCGTGGCGGTCGTCGCGGCACCGCGGCGGTCGAGCAGTTTCCCGAGGCGTATAGGCCGGGATCGGTGCGCCGTCGGCTGCCGACAGCGTCGGGGCCGATCCCTCCCCGGCGCCCGCACGGCTAACGCCGCGCTGCTCCTCCGCAAGCCCTACAGTCCGACAGTCGACTGAGAGTGAAGCGCAGCGACCGAGCAGCACGGCCGAGGGAGCGGCAGCTTCCCGGCCGTGGATGGGGTCCGGGGCGCGCAGCCCCCCGCTTTGGAACTGACAGATTTGCTGGGGGTCCTCCGATGAGTCGCATGCCACTGGCCGGGGTCAAGGTCGTCGAGGTGGCCCAGTTCACCTTCACCCCGTCGGCGGGCGCCGTGCTCGCCGACTGGGGTGCCGAGGTCGTCAAGGTCGAGCACGCCGTCCACGGCGATGCCCAGCGGGGCATCACGGTGGGCGCCAGCGGCGCCGCCGCCGGATCGTTCCAGCCGCTCATGGAGCACCCGAACCGGGGCAAGCGCAGCATCGGCCTGGCCCTTGAGGTCCCGAGCGGGCGTGACGTGCTCCTGGAGTTGGTGGCCGGGGCTGATGTGTTCCTCACCAACTTCTTGCCCAGCGCCCGGCGCAAGCTGCGCATCGATGTCGATGACATCCGAGCCGTCAACCCCGGCGTCATCTACGTGCGGGGCAGCGGCCACGGCCAACGCGGCGGCGAGGCCGAGCGTCCTGGCTACGACGGCTCCACCTTCTGGGCCCGGATGGGCTGCGCCTGGGGCGTCACCCCGCCCGACAGCCAGCGCATGCTGGGCCAGCCGGCCGGCGCCTTCGGCGACTCGATCGGCGGGGCCATCATGGCTGGTGGCATCGCCGCTGCGCTGTTCGACCGTCTGCGCACCGGTGAGGGCTCAGTGGTCGACGTGTCGCTGATGAGCACCGGGGCGTGGGCGATGGCCCTCGGCTTGACCACGGCCATGATCTCAGGAGCGGCGCCTCCGGCACCGACCACCGGTTCGCCCCACCAGCCCATGAACCCGTTGATCGGCAGCTACCGGACCGCCGACGACCGGTTCATCACCTTCATGATGCTCCAGCCCGGCCGCTACTTCGACGACCTGTGCCGCCACCTCGGCGCCGGCGACCTGCTCACCGACACCCGACTCCGGACCGCCGAAGGGATCATGGCCCACACGGCCGAGGTCGGAGGTCGCGTCGCCGAGATCGTCGCCACCCGGACGTTCGCCGACTGGGTGCAGCGGCTCCAGACGCTGGAGGGACCGTGGGCCCCGGCGGCGCGGCCCGAGGAGATCGTCGCCGACCCCCAGCTCGAGGCCAACGGCGTGCTCCTCCCCATCGTCGATGCCGACGGCATCGACCGTCGGCTGGTGGCCAACCCGGTCCAGTTCGACGAGCAGACCCCGGTGATCACTCGCGGCCCCCAGTTCGCCGAGCACACCGACGAGATCCTTCGAGAGCTGGGCAAGACCGACGACGAGGTCCTGGCCCTGAAGATCGACGGCGCCTGCACCTGAGAACGCCCGGCAACAGGTGATCGGGTGAGCATCTCACCGCAGGCTGGGGAGGATCTCCTCGGCGAAACGTTCGAGGTCGTCGATGCTGTCGAGGGGCACCTGCAGGGAGTGAACGCCCAGGTCGTGGTAGCGGAGGAGGGCGTCGAGGGTCGTGTCCTCCGGTCGAGCGCCGCAGTACACGGGAACGTCGGCGTGGTCCCGGCCGTGGCGATCGAGAGCGCCGTGGAGTAGTGGGAGCATCTCGGACAGGCGATCGCTCGACATGCCGGCGGCGATCCAGCCGTCGCCCAGCCGGGCCGCCCGGTCGATGGCCGCCTCGCTGTGGCCGCCGACGATGATGGGGATGGGCCGCTGCACGGGACGGGGTTCGGGGTCCATCGGGGCGATGTCGTGGTACTCGCCGTGGAACTCGACGTGGGAGCCCTCGGCGGTCCAGATGGCCCGCAGCACGGCGATGTGCTCGTCGCTGCGGGCGCCCCGCCGGTCCCATGCCATGCCCATGGCGTCGGCCTCCTCCTTCAACCAGCCCACGCCCACGCCGTACAGCAGCCGGCCGCCCGAGTAGCGGTCGACGGTGGCCAGCTGGCGAGCGTTGAGCACCGTGTTGCGGATGGGCAGGACGGCCACCGCAGTGCCGATGGTGATCCGCTCGGTGACGGCGGCCACGTAGGCCAGCGTGGTCATGAGCTCGAAGTTGGGCGACAACAGTGCCGACACCGCGTCGTCGGCGATGGAGGCCGGCGTGCGGGGCAGGACGTACTTGGACTCGACCCGCTCGGGCATGACGACGTGGTCGACCCCCCACAGCGCGTCGTAGCCGAGCCGGTCGGCGGCCGCGCACCACGAGCGGACGAACTCCGGGGTGGCCTGCCGACCGGTGTGGGGGATGCGCACGCCGACCTTCACGAGCGCTCCTCCCGGGGCGACCGGGCCCAGAACGCCTCGAAGGTCGGGAAGGCCTCGGGCATCCGACCGCCTCGCTTGGGTCCGGAGGCCGCGATCTCGGGGATGACCCGGCCGGGACCGATGTCGGGATGGCCGTGGTGCTGGCGGTACCAGGAGCGCAGGCGGCGGCGGCGGAACAGCCACTGGCTGTCGACCCGCTCGTAGGTGTCGAAGTAGGCGAGAGCCTCGTCGAACCAGTGGTCGGGTTCGAGGACGTGGTGGAGGGCGAGGCAGTACACGACGCCGCTGGCCCGGTCGGGGTCGCCCTCGACCGTCAGGTCGATGACGTGGTTGGCCACGAGGTGCACGGTGGCGTGGAACTTGCGCAGGGACTGGTCGTAGAAGTGCTTGACGCCCTCCGGTCCGGTGCCGTAGCGGCCGTTGTCGACGTCGGGGACGAACAGCGACGCCAGCGCGTCGAGGTCCTTGCTGTCGACCCCCAGGGCGTACCGGTGCGCCAGCCCTCGGATGGCCTCGAGCGACAGCAGCTGGTCGAGATCGTCCACGCTTTGACAGTGTAGTGTCACTTTGAGGGGGCACTCGATGAACCAGCACAGGCATCTGGAAGGCAAGTCGGTGGTGGTGACCGGCGGCGGCCGAGGGATCGGACGGGCCATCGCCGTGGCCGCCGCCGCCGAAGGTGCCCGGGTCGTCGTCGCCGACTACGGCGGCTCGGTCGACCGCAACCAGGCCGGGTCCACCGAGGTGGCCGACGACGCCGTGGCCGAGATCGTCGCGGCCGGTGGTGAGGCGGTGGCGGTGGCCGCCGACGTCTCCACCATGGCCGGTGGGCGAGCCACCGTGGAAGCGGCAGTCGACAGTTTCGGGAGGCTCGACGCCATGGTGTGCTGTGCCGGCATCACCGTGACCAAGTACCTGTGGGAGCTCGAGGAACAGGAGTGGGACGACGTCATCGGCGTCCACGTGAAGGGGCACTTCAGCTGCGCCAAAGCGGCGGCCCGGGTCATGGTGCCGCAGCGCTCGGGCAGTTTGGTGTTCATCTCCAGCGGCGCCCTGAACGGCATGCCCAACATGACCGCGTACGCCACCGCCAAGGCCGCCATCTTGGGCTTCACCTGGAGCACGGCCAACGCACTCGGCCGCTTCGGCGTCACCACCAACTGCATGGTGCCGAGCGCGGCCACCCGCATGTCCGACACCATCTACACCAACGCCGGCAAGCTCTCGAACCGCTTCGGCGACAACATGCGCGCCGACCTGGCGGCCGGCACCTACCGCGACCCCGCCAACGTGGCGCCCTTCGCCGTGTACCTGATGAGCGACGCCGCCCGCGACGTCAACGGTCAGGTGTTCCGGGTCCAGGGGTACGAGGTCGGGCGGCTGGGAATGCTGCGGTACTTCCCGGTGATCGCCAACCTCGGCACCTGGGACGTCGACACCCTCGCCGAGCGGGTGCCGGCCGAGCTCGGCCCGGACCTGCAGCCGCTGCCCATGCCCTGGCCCGAGCCGCCCCGGACCGACGACATCGTCTTCACCGACTGAGCTCAAACGAGACCGAGCTCATACGAAGACTGAGCTCACATGAAGACTGAGCTCACATGAAGACTGAGCTCACGTGAAGAAGGGACATCCGCACCCATGGGACACAACGTCGACCTCCAGGTCGGGACCGAGACGATGGGCCTGTACGTGGCCGAGCCGGACGAGGATCCGAACGGCGCGGTGATCGTCTTTCAGGAGGCGTTCGGCGTGAACGACCACATCCGCGACATCACCGAGCGGTTCGCCGCCGCCGGGTACCTCGCCGTGGCCCCCCACCTGTTCCACCGCAGCGGCGACCCCGAGCTGGGTTACGAGGACATGCAGCAGGTGATGCCCTACATCATGCAGGTGCAGGCCGATCAGGTGGAGGCCGACATCGAGGCCACGCTCGCGTACCTGGCCGATCGGGGTTTGGGTGCCGAGCGCACCGCCGCCGTCGGCTTCTGCATGGGCGGCAGCATCTCGTTCGTGGCGGGCTGCTTCTGGAAGTTGGGCGCCGCCGTCACGTTCTACGGCGGCGGGATCGCTCAGGGCCGGTTCGGATTCCCACCGCTGTTCGATCTCGCGCCCACCCTGCAGACCCCCTGGCTCGGACTGTTCGGCGACCAGGATGCGTCGATCCCCGTCACCGAGGTCGACGGTCTGGCCGTCGCGGCGGCCAAGGCCGGGCCCCCGTTCGAGGTCGTGCGGTACGCCGACGCCAACCACGGCTTCAATTGCGACGCCCGCAGCTCCTTCCACGAGGCGTCGGCCGCCGACGCGTGGGGCCGCACGCTGGCCTTCCTCGGCGCCCACGTGTCATGAGCCAGGAGCTCGAGGTCGAGCAGATCGGACATGTCCTGGTCGTGACCCTCAACCGCCCGGAGCGGATGAATGCCATGAGTCCAGCAATCAAGGAGGGGCTCGTCGAGACGTGGCATTCGCTCGAGGGTGATCGGTCGGTCCGCTCCATCGTGATCACCGCAGCGGGGGAGCGGGCGTTCTGCGTGGGCATGGACCTCAAGGCCTTCGCCGAGCGGGGCGGGCACCGCGAGGTCAAGGCCGACGTTCACGAGGAGTTCCGCCAGACCCCGTTGAACTGCGGCGTGTGGTTGCCCACCATCGTGGCCGTCAACGGCGTGTGCACCGGGTCGGGCCTGCACTTCGTGGCCGATGCCGACATCGTGATCGCCTCGACCAACGCCTCGTTCCTGGACGCGCATGTGAGCGTCGGCCAGGTGTCGGCCATCGAGCCCATCACCCTGATGCCCCGCATCGGCCTGGGCAACGCCCTGAAGCTCGTGGTGCTCGGCAAACACGGCCGCATCGACGCTTCCGAGGCCTACCGCATCTCCCTGGTCGACGAGGTGGTGGCCCCCGGGGACCTGCGGGCCCGGGCCATCGAGCTGGCTCAGCAGGCGGCGTCGGGATCACCGGCGGCCATCGAGGCGTCGAAGCGGGCCATCCACGCAGCATTGGACCGGCCCCAGCGCGAGGCCATGCAACACGGCTGGGAGATCCTGCTGGGCTTCCGGTCCCACCCCGACAACGCCGAGGGCGCATTGGCCTTCGCCGACAAGCGCGACCCGACCTGGGCATGACCCCGCCCAACATGTCGGTGCCGTCGTCGATGTACCGAGCCCGCGATCGTGACAGACAACTGTCACAATGATACGGTGCGTGGCATCACGACCGGGGAGAGGAAGCCATGACTGATCGCCTCATCGTCGTCTCATCGGACAGCCACGCTGGCATGCCGAAGGACCTGTGGAGCCACTACCTCGACCCGGCGTTCCACGACCTGATCCCCAGCCTGCACCAGGACAACATCAAGTACCCCATGGCCACCGCCATGCTCGGCGCACGAAAGACCGTCGCGACCGGCGCGCTCGACGAGCACCGGGAGATCCACCGCAGCGGCTGGCACGGTCTGCACGACCCGGTGCTGCGCCTCGCCGACATGGACCGGGAGGGCGTGGCTGCCGAGTTCGTCTTCCACGGCGACGGCCGCCTCGGCGACCTGTTCCACAACGGGACCAACCGCCGGTACCCGCTCGAGGCGTGGGAGGCCGGGGCCAAGGCCTGGAACCGCTGGGCGTCCGACGCCTTCGGGTTCGCGACGGACCGGTTCCTCTTGACCGGGGCGGTCGGCCCGTGCATCGACGTGGCCACGGCGACCGCCGAGGTGCACTGGATCGCCGACCACGGCTTCGCCGCCACCTACGGCCCCCACTACCTCACCCGCCCGGGCCTGGCCCCGCTTGGCCGATCCGGTCTGGGACCCGTACTGGCGGGCGTGCGAGGAGCGCAACATCGCCGTCGTCGTCCACGCCGGCTACGGCACCGAGCACGGCGCGGTCTTCGACCACATCGAGAACATCTACGACGCCGTCACTACGGCAGCCGGCAGCACCGACCTCGACTCGATGGTCAAGCATGTGAGCGCCGTGCCCGAGGAGTCGGCCAACTTCTTCACCCACTGGGTGAACCGGAACCTCGACTCGCGTCGCCCGCTGTGGCAGATGACGCTGGGCGGCGTGTTCGACCGCTTCCCGAACCTCCGCCTGATGCTGACCGAGATCCGCCTCGACTGGATCCCGGTCACCCTCGACCACCTCGACCAGGTGTACGACGCCAACCGTGCTGATCTGCCGGCCACCCGCAAACCGAGCGAGTACTGGCACGACAACTGCATCGCCGGCGCCTCGTTCATGCACAAGGTGGAGATCGAGATGCGCCACGACATCGGCGTCGAGACCATCCTGTTCGGTCGCGACTACCCGCACTTCGAGAGCACCTGGCCCCACACCTCCGAGTGGGTACGTGACCTGTTCCGGGGCGTCCCCGAGGACGAGGTGCGGATGATGATGGGCGAGAACGCCATCCGAGCCTTCGGGCTCGACCGCGAGCGCCTCAACGAGATCGCCAAGCGGATCGGTCCGACGATCGACGACATTCTCGGCGACGACTCGCCCGTGCGAGCCGAGCTCATGGCCAACTTCGACGCCCGGGGCGGTTACCACAAGCCCGCCGAGGGCGACGAGCAGCTCGACAAGCTGGCGGTCGTCGTGGCGAGCGATCTGGCGGGCATCGCCGGCCGCTGAGCGCCATGCCCGTTGCCCGAGGGACGGCGTGATCGCACCAACTCCGGGTCGAGCGGAGACTCGCCCTGGAGGCAAGCATTCGATAGAGTGACAGTAGGCTGTCACATTGTTGCGACGGCCGGCGCTCGAAATTTACGCGGTGGTTCGTGGGCGTAGAGAGGTCATGACCGTCCCCCAAGGGGACGGCGAAACGAGGGGGTACTGCCATGATCGGACGTCTGCGTTGGCGACGGGGCGTTGTTGCCTTGCTGGCTGTCGCGCTGGTCGGGTGCGGCGGTGGTGACGACGACGATGACGGGGCGGCGGACCCGACGACGCCCGTCACCACCGACGATGGGGCGGCAACCGACGCAACCGACGATGGGGCGGCAACCGACACCACCGGGGCAACCGGTGACGAGACCACGACGACCGCAGAGGCGGCGCCCGAGTTCGACCGTGACCGCGTCGTGAGGATCGGGTTCGACATGGTCCAGGCGAACAACCTCACCCTGGATCCGGGCAACCAGACCGCGCAAGGTGGCATCAACGACGAGATCTACTACATGATCTACGGCCGGCTGCTGCGGCCCCAGCAGGACGGATCCCTGGTCCCCGACCTGGCTGAGAGCGTCACGGTCGTCGATACCCAGACCATCGAGGTGGTGCTGCGGGACGGGGTGACGTTCAGCGACGGAACGCCGTTCGACGCCGAGACGGTCCAGGCCGGACTGCAGCGGTCGCTCGACAACCGGTCGGTCAACGAGGGCCAGTTCGGCCCCGCCTTCTTCTCCCTCAGCGGCATCGAGGTCACGAGCCCCAACGAGCTCACGCTGACGATCTCGGACGGCGCAGCGCCCGGCTGGTTCGACTTGTATGCCAGTAGCTGGCAGACCTCGATCGTGAAGCCGGGGGAGGCCGACTTCGAGGCGCCGATCGGGGCCGGGCCGATGGTCGTCGAGTCCTTCAGCCTCACGCAGAGCCTCAGGCTCGTCCGCAACGACGCCTACTGGGACGCCGCGAACGTCCAGGTCGGCGGATACGAGTTCACCCACGTGCCGATCGACCAGCCGGCCTCCGGGATGGCGGCGCTGCAGTCGGGACAGCTCGACCTCGTCGTCTCGGACCCGACCCTCGTCGGCGAGCTGAGCGGAAACCTCCTGCCGGTCAGTCGGGTGTCGCCCAATTCCATGGTGCTCCTGCACATCTGCAAGAGCGAGGGACCCCTGGCCGACCCGAACGTCCGCCTGGCCCTGAACCGGGCGATCGACCGGGACCTGATCAACGAGGCCGTGTTCAGCGGTTCCGCCGAACCGGCCAACCAGATCTTCCCGGCCGGGCATCCGCTCTACTTCGACGATTTCGCCGACGTCCTCGCCTACGATCCGGACTCGGCGCGGGCCCTGCTGGAGGAGGCCGGCTATGCCGACGGAGAGGTGGTGATCGACCTCTATTCCACCCCGCTGCCCGAGACCGAGATCACCGCAGAGGCCATGTCGCAGATGCTCGAGGACGTGGGCTTCGCGGTGAACCTGCGCCCGGGTGCCAACTACGTGTCCGACTTCCTCGAGGCGAACCAGCCCGGATCGGTCGGGGTGTTCCCGAGCGAGCAGGGTGGCATTCGTCGCCTCGACGACTTCAACGGGGACGCGACCGGCAACCTGTGCGACTACAGCGATCCTGAGCTCGCTGACCTGCAGCAGCAGCTGCGGGGGGTCAGCGTCTCGAGCCCCGAGGCCGCCGACCTGTGGCGCCAGGTCGACGAGATCGTCATCGGTCAGGCCCTGACCGGGATCTTGCTCTTCCGGTCCGCCATCTCGGCCTACAACGGTGACGTGTTCGGGGAGGTCGTGCCCTGGCCCCTCGGTCAGCACGTGCTCCCCGATCCCTTCCACAGCACGGTCCTGCCGGAGGGCTGATGGCACCTGTCAACCGGGCGCCGTCGAGGCCCCTCACGCCTCGACGGAGCTCACCGGACGCGAGCGACGCGCTGTGTTAAGTTGACAGTGAACTGTCGCAAAGGGGGGACGGGTTCAGATGCTGTCACTCGTCGCCCGACGCCTGGTCCTGCTGATCCCCACGTTGCTCCTGGTCACCTTCGGGGTGTTCGCCTTGCAGGCGATCGTGCCGGGCGATGCCGCCGTGTTCGTGGCCGGCGGCGCGAACGCCAGCGAGTCGCGCATCCTCGAGGTCCGTGAGCAGCTGGGCCTCGACGATCCGTTCCTCGTGCAGTACGGGCGCTGGTTGGGCGACGCCGTCCAGCTCGACCTCGGTACGAGCACGATCAGCGGCACCGGGGTGGCGTCGGACCTGTGGTCACGCTTGCCGGTGACGCTCAGCATCTTGGTCGGGGGCCTCGTGTGCGGTCTGGTTCTCGGAGTGCCGGTTGGTCTGTGGTCCGGGGCGCGCGAGGGCGGCTTCGTGGACCGGGTCACCCTCTGGACGACCAGCCTGGGGCTGGCCGTGCCGAGCTTCGTGGTGGCGGTGGTGCTCCGAAGCCTTGTCGTCACCCGCTGGGGCTGGATCAAAGAGGCGGTCGGGTTCACCCACCCGACCAGCTCCGATGGGCTGCAGCTGGGCGGGTGGCTCCGATCGATCCTGCTGCCGTCGCTGTCGCTCGGCGTGGGCATCGCCGCCCGGCTGGCCCGCACCGTGCGGGCCGGGGTCATCGACACCATGCACGAGCCCTACGTGCGCACGGCATGGGCCAAGGGGTGCCCGCCGGTCAGCGTGATCGGTCGGCATGTGTTCAAGAACGCCGCGCTCTCGACCGTCACCATCGTCGGCCTGCTCATGGGCTCGCTGCTCGGCGGCACCGTCCTGATCGAGAAGATCTTCGGCATGAGCGGGGTCGGTGACTACCTGATCCGAGCCATCATCAACAAGGACCTGCCCGTCATCCAGGGGGCGACGGTCATGTTCGTCCTGGGCTTCGTGGTCATCAACCTGGTCGTCGACTTGATGTACGGCTGGCTCAACCCCAGGGTGGAGGTGGCGTGAGCGGTTCCTCCCACTGGGGTCGGGCCCTCCGTCGGTTCGCACGTACGCCCGTCGCGATGGTCTTCCTCGGGTACCTGCTGGTGGTGGTCGTGGTGGCTGCGTCCGCCCCCGTCGTCGCCCGCCACGATCCCAACTACCAGAGCCTGCTGGAGAAGTTCCTCGGCAGCTCGTCGGAGCACTGGCTCGGGACCGACTACCTGGGCCGTGACACCTTTGCCCGCATCGTCCACGGGGCCCGCTCGTCGATGATCGTCACCCTGGCCGTGGCGGCGCTGGCCGCGTTGATCGCGGTCCCCATCGGGCTCGTGTCGGGCTATCGCTCGGGCGCGGTCGACGTCGTCATCATGCGCCTGACCGATGCCATGCTGTCGATCCCGCCCCTGGTCATGGCGTTGTCGGTTGCTGCGGTGCTCGGCCCGGGCAACCGCAACCTGGTCATCGCGCTGGTCATCACGTTCGTCCCCGGCCTGGTGCGGCTGGTGCGGGGCCAGGCCCTGGCGGCGCGTGAACAGGGCTACGTCGAGGCGTCCAAGGCCATCGGGAGCTCCGACCTCGACGTGATCCGCCGGCGGATCCTGCCGCATGTGCTGTCGCCGCTGCTCGTGCAGCTCTCGCTGGTTCTCGGCACCATCTTGGTGATCGAAGCCTCGCTGAGCTTCCTCGGACTGGGTACTCCGGCCCCCAACGCCTCCTGGGGGTCGATGTTGGAGTCTGCGTTCAACGTGATCACCACCGAACCGGGCCAGATCCTGTGGCCCAGCCTGGCCATCGCCATCACCACCCTGGCCTTCAACGCCGTGGGCGACGGGTTGCGCGACGCCCTGGGCAGCGTGGGGTCCGAGCGTCCCCGCCGGGGCGATGTCCTGGGACTCACATCTGTGCTGCCTCGGCCCCCGGCTCCCGCCTCGACCCCGGCCGCAGCCGACACCGGTGCGAGCGTGCTTTCCATCCGCGACCTGAGCGTGGGGTTCGACACTGCTGGCGGTCTGGCCCAAGTGCTCGACCGGGTCAGCCTCGACCTGCGGCGGGGCGAGATCCACGGCCTGGTGGGAGAGAGCGGGTGCGGCAAGACCGTCACCTCCATGAGCGTGCTGCGGCTGCTGCCCTCGCCGCCGGCGCGGATCATGGGTGGGCAGATCCTCTTCGAGGGGCGGGACCTCCTCGGCCTGACCCGCCGCGAGCTGCGCTCGATCCGCGGTCGCGACATCGCCATGGTCTTCCAGGACCCGATGGCCAGCCTCAACCCGGCGTTCACTGTCGGGAGCCAGCTCGTCGAGGCCCAGCGTCGCCACGGCGTCTCACGAGGCGCGGCCCAGAAGCGGGCGGCCGAGCTCCTGGGGCTGGTCGGCATCCCCATGGCGCGCCGCCGGCTCGACGAGTACCCGCACACGTTCTCGGGCGGCATGCGCCAGCGGGTCCTGATCGCCATGGCCCTGGCCAACGACCCCAAGGTCCTCATCGCCGACGAGCCCACCACGGCGCTCGACGTCACCGTGCAGGCCCAGATCCTGGACCTCATCGACGACCTACGCCAGCAGTTCGAGATGGCGGTGCTCTTCGTCACCCACGACCTCGGGGTGGTGCAGGACCTCTGCGACCGGGTGACGGTGATGTACGCCGGCCAGGTGGTCGAGCAGGGGACCACGGCCGAGGTGCTCGACGCCCCGGAGCACCCCTACACACGTGCGCTGTTGCAGGCCCGACCGAGGATCGGATCGGGGTCGGGCCGGCTGGCCTCGATCCCGGGCATCGTCCCGTCGGCGGCCACCATGCCCCACGGCTGCCGCTTCGCCGACCGTTGCCCGTCGGCGATCGAGGCCTGCGCCGCCGAACCGGTCAGCCTGGTCGCCCTCCTGGGCGATCGACGGTCCCGCTGCATCTTGGTGTCGGAGCCGGCTCGTTCCATCGAGGCTCCCGCATGAGGTCATCGTCGGCGGTGCCGCTGCTGGAGCTCCGAGACGTGGTGAAGACGTTCCCCCGGCGCAGCCCGCTGCTCCGGCGCACCGTCGGATGGGTGCAGGCGGTCGACGGCGTCGACCTCGCAGTCGGAGCGGGAGAGACCATCGGCCTGGTCGGCGAGTCGGGCTCGGGGAAGTCCACGCTGGGCCGCCTGGCCCTGGGGCTCGCCGAGCCGACCTCCGGACAGGTCTTGCTCGAGGGCACGGACCTGGCCGGTCTCGACCGACGTGGCCGGATGTCCATGCGGCGCAAGGTGCAGTTCGTCTTCCAGGATCCGTACTCCTCGCTCGACCCGTTCCGCCCCGTCGGCGACTCCATCGCCGAGCCGCTCCGAACCCACCGCGTCGGGACCCCTCGGGAGCGCGAGGAGCGCGTGGGCGCACTGTTGGACTTGGTCGGGCTGCGGGCGGCGGACGGCCAGCGCTACCCCCACGAGTTCTCCGGCGGGCAGCTCCAGCGCATCGCCATCGCCCGGGCCCTGCCTCTCGACCCTCGGCTCATCGTGCTCGACGAACCGGTCAGCTCGCTCGACGTGTCGACCCAGGCCGAGATCATCAACCTGCTCGCCGTCCTCCAGGCCGAGGTGGGGGTGGCGTTCCTGTTCATCTCCCACGACCTGGCGGTGGTCGAGAACGTCAGCGCCCGAGTCGCGGTCATGTACCTCGGGCAGATCGTCGAGCAGGGTCCGACGGCCGAGGTGGTCCACCGGCCCAGGCACCCCTACACCCAAGCCCTGCTCTCCGCGGTTCCCGGCCAGCGTGATCGGACGGTGGCGCCGACCCCGCTCCTCGCCGAGGAGGCCGATGTGCCGACCGACACCGCACGCGGGTGCCGCTTCTGGTCCCGGTGCCCTCACGCCATCGGGTCGTGTGAATCGGTCGACCCGGCGCCCGTGGACACGCCCGACGGTTCGATCGTGGCCTGCCACCTCCACACCGAGGGTCCGACGCTGGCCGGCCGCCCGTTGAGTGAACTCGCTGCCGCCTACGAGGAGACTGTCGGTTGAGATCGTTCGAGGGTCGTGCTGCGGTGGTGACGGGGGCGGGGAGCGGCCTCGGCCGGGCCATGGCCGAACGGTTCGCCGCCGAGGGCCTGGTAGCCGTCGTCGCCGACAACCGGGTCGAGGCCGCCGAGGAGGTCGCCCGGGCCATCGTGGCGCGCGGCCACCGGGCGCTGGCCGCCTGCGTCGACGTCACCGATGCGGCGGCGCTGGAGGGCCTGGCCGCCCGGCTCGACGACGAGGTGGGCGGCGCAGCCGTCCTGGTGAACAACGCCGGCGTCATCTCACACACCCCGCTGGCCGAGACCGACGAGGTGGGCTGGCGGTGGATCGTCGACGTGAACCTGATGGGCATCGTCCACGGCGTCCAGGCGTTCCTGCCGCGCATGCTGGCCAGCGGGCGCGACGCCCACATCGTCAACGTGGCGTCGCTGGCCGGGATGGTGGGCGCCGCCGGCCTGGTGGCCAACCGGTTCCCGTTCGGGACCGCTCCGCCTCGACAGAAGGGGGCGATGCACGGGTACCTCACCACCAAGTACGCCGCCGTGGGGATCTCCGAGAGCCTGCTGGCCGAGCTGGGCGGCACCCGGGTCGGCGTGTCGGTGCTGTGCCCGTCGCACCACGAGGACACCGCGATCTTCGAGAACTCGGCCAAGTTCCGGCCCGACTCGTTCGGCGGTCCGATGAACGCCGCCGAGGTGGAGGCCACGAGCGGCAACACCGAGCGACGACGCGACGAGACCTACACCGTGCCTCGGCCGAAGCGGTACTCCGACGAGTGCGCCGCCCGGGTGCTGCGAGCCATCCACGAGGGCCACTTCTACGTGTTCACCCACCCCGAGACCCGGGCCGCCGTCGAGCACCGCTTCACCCAGGTCATGGCCGGCTTCGACGACTCGGCGAACTTCTCGTGAGCGGGTCGGACGCGCCCGTCCCGTACCCGATCGTCCCGTACCCGATAGTAAAGGAGCACGCCCTCCACATCGACCCGCTGTACCGGGATCTCCAGCGGCAGGGTCCGATCCGCATCCAGCTCCCGTTCGGCGAGCCCTGCTGGCTGGCCACCAGTCACGAGGACGTCCGCACCGTCCACGCCGACCGGCGATTCGGCAAGGCGATGGGCGTCCACCGAGACGTGCCTCGCCTGCACCCGCGCCCAGCCATCGATCCCAACATGCTGGCCATGATGGATCCGCCGAGGCACACCCGCATCCGCAAGCTCACCACGGCCACGTTCGCCAAGCCCCGCATCCGGGCCCTTTCGGACTGGGTCGACGGCTTCGTTGGCCAACTCCTCGACGACCTCGTGGCGGCGGGTCCCGGCTCGGACTTCATGGCCTACTCGTGGACGCTCCCGAACCATGTGGTGACCGGCATTCTCGGCGTTCCCGTGGGCGACGTGCCCGTGTTCCGTTCCTGGATCGACACCATGCTGGCCCGGACCACGTCGCTGGAGGACCGGATCCACAACCACCGCCGCCTCGAGGACTACATCCGGGGACTGATCGCGACGCGTCGCGAGGAGCCGACCGACGACGTGCTCGCCGAGCTGGTCCACGCCCGAGACGACGACGATCGTCTCACCGAGGACGAGCTGGTCATGCTCGGCACGTCGCTGTTCCTCGGCGGGTTCGAGACCACGGTGGCCCAGCTGGGCTCCACGGTTTTCGCCTTGCTGGCCCACCGGGACCGGTGGCAGGAGCTGGTCGAGGATGGCTCGCTGCTCCCGGCGGCCATGGAGGAGCTGTGGCGGTGGATCCCGAGCTTCCGGTACGGCTTCCCGCATGTGCGGTGGGCCCTGGAGGACGTCGAGTTGAGCCATGGCGTGGTCGTCCCGGCCGGTGACCCGGTCCTGCCCGAGCGCAGCGTGGCCGACTGGGACGAGGCCGTATTCCCCGATCCATCCGTGATCGATTTCCACCGATCCGATCCGGCACCCCACCTGGCCCTCGGCTGGGGGCCGCACCACTGTGTCGGTGCTCACCTGGCCCACCTGGAGATCGAGCTGTCGCTGCGGGCCCTGCTCGACCGGTTCCCGACCCTGCGCCTGGCCGCCGATCCCACCGATGTCGCCTGGTCGGACACCACCATGCTCCGCAGCCCCGCGTCCCTTCCCGTGGAGTGGTGACCAACTCGGGTGGCCGCTACCGGGTGATGGTGAGGCGTTCCCACCCTCGGGTGTTGATGCCGGGGACCATGCTCGATCGGGCCGGGTCGACGGTCCAGTCGGTCCAGCGGTCGAGGAGGACGTCGAGGGCGACGCGAAGCTCGAGGCGGGCGAGGGAGGCGCCGAGGCAGAAGTGGGGCCCGAACCCGAACGACAAGTTCTGGAACGTCGGTCGCTGGATGTCGAACGTGTCGGGCCGCTCGAACTGGCGCTCGTCCCGGTTGGCCGCCGGGGGGAGCACGATCATGATGCTGCCCGCGGGGACGGTTTCGCCGTGGAGCTCGACGTCTCGGGTGACGTAGCGGCTGGCGTGATACGACACCGCCTCGTAGCGGATGATCTCCTCCACGGCGTTGGCCATGTGGGAGCGGTCGCCGGCCAGCATTCGGCGCTGGTCGGGCGCCTCGCCCAGGATCTTCACGGCCCAGCCCAGGGCCATGGCCGTGGTGTCGGAGCCGGCCGAGGCGATGAGGGTCAGGTAGGTGAGGATCTCGTCTCGGCGCAGCGAGCGCGACTCGCCACTCTCCTCGGTGAGCTCCATGTGGAGGAGCTGGGTCATCACGTCGTCGGTGGGGTGGGTCACGCGCTCGTCGAGGTAGCGGTCGAACCACACGGCGGACTCGGCGATGCCGGCCAAGGCGTTGTGTTCGGCGCCCTCGGAGTCCGTGTGCATGGTGCGGTGGAAGACGGCGTGGAGGTCCTCCTGGTCGGCCTTGGGGAGTCCGAGCAGCATGCCGATCACCTGGACCGGGATGCGGTTGGCGATCGCCGACATGAATTCCAACTCGGTGTGGTCGGCCACCGCGTCGATGACGTCCGTGCACAGGTCGCGGATCTGGGACTCGAGGCCGTGGACCGCCCGGGGCGTGAAAAGCCGGGAGACCAGGGCCCGGTGCATCGAGTGGCGAGGGGCGTCTTCGCAGATGAACAGCCCGTCGGGCATGCCCAGGCCGTGCTCCATGCACGCCTTCTGGACCTCGTAGGTCATGCCCTTGCCCGAGATGAACGTGTCGCGGTCAGACAGCACCCGGGACACGTCGGCGTAGCGGCTCACGGCGACGAAGCCGAACTCCACGTTGCGGTAGAGCGGCGCCTCGTCGCGCAGTCGCCGCATGGTGTCGTACGGCTCGGCGAAGGTGGCCCGGTCGTACATGTCGAACGAGACTCTCGGCGCGGCGACAGGCATCTTTCGGTTCTCCTCGGGTTTCGGGTGCGTCGTGCTCAGCTCAGCTGGGGTCGGTCCAGAAGAGCAGACCGATGTCGTCCGTGGCCTTGACCGGGAGGGCGCACACCCGGAGGCCCTGGTGGACCTCGGCCTCGCCGATGTAGCGGCCCGGGATCGCGATGTCGTCCTGCTCGTCGACCCGGACCAGCACCACGGTGTAGGGCACGATCTCGGCCAGGTCGGGGCTGTAGGGCTGGTGGGTGACGATCCAGCTGTAGACGGTGCCGTCCCCGCTGGCCTCGACCCACTCGAGGTCGAAACCATGGCAGCCCGAGCAGATGGTCCGGGCCGGCCACGTCCACCGGGCGCAGGTCCGGCACCGTTGCATCTCGAAGCGGCCATCGGCCAGGGCCTGCCAATAGGCCGCCGATTCCCGGTCCGGTACCGGCAAGGGGTTCGGGGTGGCGATGCCCGACGTCACGACGCACCGACCAGGAGGGCGGCCGAGGAGTAACCGCTGACGTACCCGAGCTGGCCGGTGACCAGGGCGACGTCGTGGCGGTCGACCTGGCGCGACTCGGCGTCGCCGCGGATCTGCTCCACCGCTTCGTAGACGTGGTTGAGGCCGTGGAGGTAGGCCTCGGACATGAGCCCCCCGTGGGTGTTCACGGGCAGACGGCCGCCAGCCCGGTCGAACGCTCCGTCGCGGAGCATGTCGGGCACTCCGCCGGGCTCAGCGAAGCCGTACCCCTCGATCTGGGACAACACGTTGTAGGTGAAGCAGTCGTAGAGCTCGGCGAAGTCGATGTCGTCGGGGCCGAGGCCGGCGGTGGCGTACAGTCGGGCGGCGATGGCTCGGGCCGGCGAGTCGGTCAGGTCGGTGATGCCGTTGTTGACCAGGGTGATACCTCCGCCCCACGCCGCCCCCTGCACGAGGACGGGCCGGTGGGGGAGGTCACGGGCCCGGTCGGAGCGGACGAGGACCACGGCCACCGCTCCGTCGGTCTCCAGGCAGCAGTCGAGCTTGCGGAACGGCTCGGCGATCCACCGGCTGGCCAGGTAGTCGTCCATGGTGATGGGGGTGCGCATCATGGCCCGCTCGTTGTCGAGGGCGTTCGTGCGGCTGAGGATGGCGATGCGGCCGAGGTCCTCGTGGGCGGTGCCGTACTTCAGCATGTGGGCCCGGGCGGCCAGAGCGATCTCCTGGGCCGGCGCAACCACGCCGCCGCCGTACTTGAACTGCATGTCCCACGGGAGGCGTCCGCCCCGGGTGGCAGCGTTGGACCCGTTGAGACGGTGGCCCGACCGGCCGTTGAGGGCCCGGTAGCAGACCACGCAGTCGGCCACTCCGGCAGCCAGGGCCATGCTGGCCTGGCCGATCATGGTGAGCGAAACGCTGCCGCCGAAGAACTGGTCGACGTAGAAGCTCAGGCTCTGGATGCCCAGTCCCTGCGCCAGCAGGTTCGGGGGGATGGAGTCGTTGGGTCCGAACGTGCACAGGCCGTCGATGTCCGACGGGAGCAGCCCGGCGTCGGCCACCGCAGACAGCACGGCCCGGGCGGCCAGATCGAACACGCCGACGCCTGAGTTCTTGCTGTACTCGGTGCAGCCGATGCCGACGATCGCGGCCTGACCACGCGGGAACCGTGAGGGGTCAGGCACGAGAGGTGCCTCGAATCGTGGTTGAGTGGTTCACAGGTGGCTCCCGGGACGACGCGTCACCTAACTTGTGACACTCTACTGTCAGATTACGAACGGGTCCGTGGTTCCGTCAACCAGCCCAGGAAGGCCATCCGAGATGACGCAGCCCTTCACCCGCCTGGACATCGAGCTCGACGGCACCGGGGTCGCCGTGGTGACCATGAACCGCCCGCCGGTCAACGCCGTCGACTTGATCATGTACCGCGAGATCCGGGACCTGTTCATCGACATCGACCAGATCGGCCCGGGCGTGCGGGCCGTGGTGCTCACCGGGCAGGGCAAGCACTTCTGCGCCGGCAACGACCTCGACGACTTCGCCACCATGGACTCGGGCAACGTACGTGAGCGCATGTTCCACGTCCGTGAGGCCTTCTTCGCCATCATGGAGTGCGCGGTCCCGGTCATCGGCGCCGTGTCCGGCGCGGCGCTGGGCACCGGCCTGGCCCTGTCGGCATCGTGCGACTACGTGATCGCCGCCGATGATGCCACGTTTGGTCTGCCCGAGCTGAGCGTCGGGGTGCACGGCGGGGCCCGCCACCTCGGCCGAATGATCGGCCAACCCATCGTTCGTTGGATGTACTTCACCGGCCAGCGGCTGACGGGGCCCGAGATGCTGGCCCGGGGCGCCGTGGCCGAAGTTGTGCCGCGCGCCGAGGTGCTCGAACGGGCGGTGGAGCACGCCCGACGCGTGGCCGCCTACAGCCCGACCGCCGTGCGCATGGGCAAGCAGGGCCTCAACGACATCGAGTACTCCACTGTCCGGGTCGGCTACGAGCACGAGCAGGGGCTCACCGCCAAGATGATGGACCACCCCGACGCCAAGATCGCCCTGGCCGCGGCCCGGGCCGGCACCGTCGCCGACTATCCCGACATCGTGAGCCGGTAGCTCGCGGCCGGACCGGGTCGGCGAAGTGGCGGCGGTTCAACGTTGCGAACCCGGGCGGGTGAAGGCGGGCATGGCGCTATCGCGCCCGACCGACGGCGTGGCCCTCGGGGCGCACACCTTGCGGAGGCTGCGTTCGGGTCCCACCTCGGTGACCACGTCGCGGGCGTGCTGGACGGCCAGGTTGTCCCAGACCACGAGGTCCCGCTCCTGCCAGGCGTGCTCGAACGTGTTGCCGGCGGCGTAGAGCACGTCGAACACCTCGTCGAGCAGCCGCTCGCTCTCGCCGGTCTTCAGGCCTTCGACGCCGGACGTCATCATCTGGGACACGGTGAGCGTGGGGGCGCCGGTGCGGGGGTGGGTCACCACGATGGGTTTCGAGCCGCTGTGCTCGGTGGCCCGTTCGGCCCGGAGGAGCTCGCCAGGGTCGTACCCGCCCCGGGCCCGCTGGCCGGTGCTGTTGATCGCAGTGAGCCTCTCGATCCGGGTGCGGAGAGGGCCGGGGAGCCGCGCCAGCGCCCGGGTGGTGCTGGCGAACACGGTCGGGACCGATGGTTGGTCGACCGCCTCGCCGTAGAGCGACAGCAGCTCCTGGGGGCTGTCGCTCCACATGCCGTCGGAGTGGAACAACAGGCGGCCGTGGGGCGCGTTGCCGTCGTCGTCCTTGTTGGAGATGCGGGTGCCGTAGAGGTGCCCGACGGCCTCGGCCGTGGGCCGGTCCGGAGGCGGCTCCGAGCCTACGAGCAGGCCCGAGATGTACCGCTGGTCGTCGGCCGTCACGTGAACGTCGCGGAACACCAGCACGCCGTAGGTGTCGAACGCGGCCCGCAGCTGACGGACTGCCGCAGCATCGAGCTCGCCGCCGGGCGACCAACCCTCCACCTCGGCACCGAACCCCGGGGTGATCTCACGAACGTGCAGTGGCACGCGAACCTCCTCGACGACAACGGTTGAGATTCTCACCCGATCACATCGTGTCGGACGTTTCGAGCAATTGTGGCACACGACTGTCAGATATGGGAGGGTGGGCGGCATCAGCGCATCGGGGGAGGCTGCACCATGACCGTCGAGGACGAGCTGCGACGCCTGTCCGACATCGAGGCCATCCGGCTCCTGCGGGCCCGTTATACCCGGGCCATCGACACCAAGGACTGGGCCACCTACGGCGCCTGCCTGACGGTCGACGCCCGCCTGTCCACCGACCGGGGCATCGACGAGGGTCGCGACTCGATCGTGACGAACATCTCGGGTGCCCTCGCCACGGCCACCACCGTGCACCACCTCCACCAGCACGAGATCGAGCTCACCGGCGCGGACACGGCGACGGGTGTCTGGGCCATGCACGACCTCGTGCAGATCGGGACGTTCTCGCTGCGCGGCGACGGACACTACCGCGAGGAGTATCGCCGCACCGCCGAGGGCTGGCAGATCCAGTCCTCCACCCTGACCCGGCTGCGGGTCGACACCGAGGGTGAGCCACCGAAGCGAGGGTGAAGCGCGATCAGAGGCCGGAACCTTCGCCCATCCGCTCGAGCCGTCAGAGAATTCCCCATCAGCCTGAGCTGATCGACCATGAGGAGATCCCCATGTCCAATGAGCTGGCCGGCATGGTCGCCATCGTCACCGGGGGGTCCTCCGGCATCGGCCTCGGTACCGCCGAGCGCCTGGTCGCCGAGGGCGCCAAGGTGGTCATCGCCGACATCGCCGAGGAACGGGGCCGGGACGCCGCCCGGTCGCTCGGCCCCGACGCCGCCTTCAAGCTGACCGACGTGGCCGAGCCGCCGCAGGTCGCCGAGCTGGTCGAGTTCACGGCGGCGACGTTCGGCCGGCTCGACATCATGTTCAACAACGCCGGGATCTCCGGGGTCCGTTGCTCCCTCGTCGAGGCCGACTTCGCCGACTTCGACCGTGTGATGCGCATCAACCTGCTCGGGGTCATGGCCGGCACGGCCTACGCCGCCCGTCAGATGGCCAAGAACGGCGGCGGGTCCGTGATCAACTCGTCGTCGATCGGCGGCATCTCGGCCACCCCGGGCCAATGGTCGTACAACCCGTCCAAGGCGGCGGTCATCCATTTCACGAAGTCGGCCGCCGTGGAGCTCGGCGCCCTGGGCGTGCGGGTGAACGCGGTGGCGCCCGGCAACATCGACACCGAGATCCTCGGCAATGCCGTGGGGGCCGGGCTGGGCGAGGAGGAGAAGGCGGCCATGATGGAGAAGGTGCGGGCCTTCCTGATGAGCCGCCAACCCCTCCAGATCCAGGGCCAGCCCATCGACATCGCCGAGGCCGTGCTGTTCTTGGGCACCCCCCGCTCGCGCTTCATCACGGGCACGGTGATCCCGGTCGACGGCGGTCAGGTGACGGGCAGCCCCGCCGGCTCGTCGGGGTTCCGCGACGCCATACGTCGCGACGGGTGACGGCCGACGATCACAGATCCGGGAACCGGGGGACAGCTCGCCGACCGCGCCGCCGTCGACATCCAGGCACACGCCGGTGATGTACGACGCCGCCGGAGAGGCCAGGAACACCGCGGCCAGGCCGATGTCGGCCGGCGTGCCCAGGCGTCGCAGACGACTTCGCGAGGCCAGCTGATCGGTGATCTCGGGCCGGGACGCCACCACGGCGCGCATGGCCTCGGTCTCGATGATGCCGGGGTGGATGCCGTTGACCCGGATGCGGGGCCCCAACCCCGCGGCCATCGACCGGGTGGCGTAGAGCAGGGCACCCTTGGCGGCGTCGTAGGACAGGTGGCCACGGGTGGGCTGGTGGATGGCGCTGCTGATGATGTTGACGATCGACGCACCGGGCTGCTCCAGCAAGTGGGGCACGGCCGCGCGGACGAGCTCGAAGGGCACCGAGACGTGAAGATGGAAGGCGTCCTCCAGCTCGCCGACGGTGTTGTCCGGGAGGGCCCGCCACATGTCACCGCCGCCGGCGCAGTTCACCACGATGTCGAGCCGGCCGAACTCGGCTACCACGGACTCGACCAGGCCCGGCAGCGTGGCGATGTCGGTCAGGTCGGCCGGCCGGGCCACGGCCCGGCCGGCGCTGGCCTCGATGGCCGCGGCCACCCGCTCCACATCAGCCGCGGTGCGCGCCACCAGGGCCACGGCGGCGCCGGCCTCGGCGAACGCGGTGGCGATGCCCTCACCGATGCCCCGGCCGCCGCCGGTGACGATGGCCACCTTGCCAGCCAGGGAGAAGGGAGAAGGGGCCATCAAGGGAGACGGGGCTTCCGCTCACCACGTCACGGGCAGCTTGGCGGGGGAGCGCAGCATGGTGACCGTCGACCACTCGACCTCGGCGGGGGCGACAGCCAGGTCGAGGGTGGGGAACCGCGTGAGCAAGGCCCGCAACGTCGACTCGATCTCCAGCCCGGCCAGGCGGGCGCCCAAGCAGCGGTGCCCGCCCCAGCCCAGCGATAGGTGCGGCTGGGGATCCGTGCGGTGGAGGTCGAGCTCCCAACCCCGTTCGAAGACCGACTCGTCGCGGTTGGCTACCTGGTGCTCGGGCAGGATCGGGTCACCCCTGGGGATGACCACGCCGCCGCTCAGCTCGACGTCCTCGTTGGCCCAGCGCACCAGTGGGTAGCCGTGGCGGAAGCTGGGGATCCAGCGCCACAGCTCCTCGATGGCCGGCGGGATCAACGCCGGCTCGGCGAGGAGCTCGTCCCACAGTCGTCGATGGGTCATGAGCGTCCACACCATCGAGCCGAGTTGGGCCGCCGTCGTCTCGAACCCGCCGAGGAACAAGGTGATGGCCAGGGATACCAGCTCGTCCTCGGTGAAGCGATCGTCGTCCTCTCGGGCCTGGACGAGGTGACTGAGCAAGGCGTCGGAAGGGTGGTCGCGGTGCTCGGCCACGAGCGACCGGACGTAGGCCTGGAGGGCGTGGTAGGCCTCCATCCGCTCCTCGATCTCCTTGCCGGGCCCGGTGATCTGGTCGACCCATCCCTTCAGGAGCGCGATGGCGTCGTCGGGGGCGCCCAGGATGCCGGTGATCACCCGGAGGGGCAGCTTCCAGGCGAACAGCTCCCCGAAGTCGGCGCCGTGACCCGCGTCCTCGATCCCGTCGAGGAGCTCGGCGGTCATGGCTTCGACCCATCCCGTCATGGCGCGGATCTGCTGGAGGGGCGAAGGCACCTGAGGCCAGCCGGCGTACCCGGGTGTGGTTGGGAGGGTCCATGTTGTCGAGGCGGGTGGCGTCGCTGCCGTGGGCGTGGCCGTGGACCCGCGGCGTGTCCCGCCCGTAGCCCATGGACTTGCCGAAGCGACGGTCGCCGTAGACGGCCTTCACGTCGCGGTAGCGGGTGGCGATCCACACCGGCTCGCCGAGCGACAGCTGGGCCTTGAACGGGCCGCCGCGCCGCTGCAGCTCGCGGTAAACGAGGTCGACCTCGAGATCGTCGGTCTCGGCCAGCGGGTACGAGCGATGTTCAGCGGTCATGTTGCGGCCTCCCCGAATCCCTGCTCAGCGTGCGGCGCGGGCTTCCTCGTGGGCGAACAGGTGCAGGACATGGGCGTCGGACATGTCCATCACCGTGTCGAGGTTCGCGGCGATCTCTTCGGGTGTCAGGTTGGGGCTCGTGTACCCGGTGTTCATCGAGGCCACGATGCGCATGACCCCACCACCGCCGCACACCAGCACCTCACCCGTGAGCGAGCACGACTCGTGGGCGAGGAACAGCGCCGCCGGTGTGACCAGCTCCGGGGCGAACGCCACGATGCCCTCGCCGAACTTCTCGACCGGCTCGTCGTAGGTCTTGGCCAGCACGGCGGGACCCGACAAGCGCGTGTCGGCCCGGGGGGCCACCGCGTTGACCAGGATGCCGTAGCGGCGCGAGTCGTGGGCCAGGCTGCGGGTGAAGCCGTACACCCCGGCCTTGCCGGCTCCGTAGCTCGTGGCCTTGGGCACGAGGCCCCACCCGGCCTCCGAGCAGGTGTTCACGATGCGGCCGTAGCCGCCGGCGATGAGGTGCGGGTAGGCCGCCTTGCACACGTTGACGGTGCCCTGGAGCTGGACGTCGACCATGCGGCGGAAGCGGTCGAGGGGCAGGTCCTCGAACCAGTCGGGGTCGGCGATGCCGGCGTTGTTGATCACCACGTCGAGGCGCCCGAAGGCATCCATCGCCGTGCGGACGATCGATTCAGCGCCCGCCTCATCGGCCACCGACGCGTACGACGACACCGCGGCGCCACCCGCCGCGGTGATCTCGGCCACGACGTCGTCGGCCGGGCCCGACGACGATCCCGATCCGTCGAGGTTGCCGCCGAAGTCGGCCACGACCACCCTGGCGCCCCGCGCCGCCAGGGCCAGAGCGTGGCACCGGCCGACGCCTCGCCCGGCTCCGGTGACGATGACGCTGCGATCGTCGAACCTCAACTCGGCCATGGCCATTCCTCCTGGGTGTCGCGCCTCTAGTCGACGCTGGACCGTACCACCTGAGATGGCTATCGTGACAGTCCACTGTCGGATTGCTGCTGAGGTGTGCTGATGACCGTCATCGACCTTGCTGACCCCATGCCGGGCCTACGAGCGGCCCCCCTCGTCGCGGTGTCCTGCGACAGCCACATCGGCCCCCGCCTCGTCGAGGACCTCAGCCCGTACTGCCCCGCCGAGCGACGCGACGAGTTCGACGCCTTCGTGGCCGACATCGCCGCCCAACGGGCGGCGGCGGCATCGGCGGCTGGTCGGGTGTCCTTCGCCGGCACCTCGATGGGGTCGGACTGGGGAGTCCGGGTCGAGAACCTCAAGACGCCTGGTCACCACGACATGCACGCCCGTCTTGGCGACATGGATGCCGACGGCGTGGCGGCCGAGGTCATCTTCCACGACAGCCAGAACGGCGAGACCATCCCGTTCCAGACCGACTTCTTGCTGTCGGCCCGCACGGGCGCCGGGCAGGACTTCGAGCTCCTGGCCGCCGGCCAGAAGATGTACAACCGGTGGCTGGCTGACGTGTGCTCCATCGAGCCCGAGCGCCACGTCGGACTCATGCACCTGCCCATGTGGGACATCGAGGCGGCCACCGCCGAGCTGGAGTGGGGCCGATCCATCGGTCTCAAGGGCGTGAACTTCCCCGCCCTCAAGAGCTACATCGAGCCCTACAACTCGCCGGCCTGGGACGACTTCTTCTCGGCGTGTGAGGACCTCGGGGTGACCCTGTGCAACCACGGCGGGGCGGGCTCCAGCGGGGGCCGCCATCCGGGCGCCTTCTCGATCGCCAAATTCGAGATCTCGATGATGACGCGGATCTGCCCCATGGACCAGCTGGTCTTCGGCGGGGTCTTCGAGCGCCACCCCAAGCTGCGCCTGGTCCTCACCGAATCGCCGGGCACGTGGTGGCCGTTCGTGCTCAAGGAGATGGACTCCATCTACCTGACCGACACCAACAGCTACGGACCCCGCGAGAAGGAGCGGGTGCCTCGCCGGCCTAGCGAGTACGCCGGCCGCCAGGTGTTCATCGGCGCCAGCTTCCACGCTCGGTTCGAGGCCGACGACGCCATCGCCAACGGCTACGTCGACCGCGTGATCTGGGGCTCGGACTACCCCCACTACGAGGGCACCTACCAGTACGACGCACTCGGGCCCAACGGCGAGCCCATGACGTGGGCAGCCTGGCGCTTCCACTACGCCGGCCTCTCCGAGGACACGGTGCGGGCGTTCCTGGGTGGCAATGCCTTGAACGCCTACGAGTTCGACGGCGCCGCGCTGGCCGCCGTCGCCGCCCGCATCAACGCCCCGACCCACGCGGACCTCAACAGCGCACCGGTCACGGCTCGACCTGAGGGCAGCGGCCACCTCGCCTTCCGCACGTTCGGTTTCTGGCACTGACGCCGACGCCTCGGTCGACCGCCCCCCAAGCCCGAGGAGTCGCCATGGACGTCGGTCGCATCAGGATCGACCCGGTGATCGACGGCGCGATCCACAGCCGGATCCCGAGCGCCACTGGGTACCCCGACCCGGGCTCGGATCGGTGGCGCGAGCTCCACGGCATGGTGGGGCACGGCGGTCTGATGGAGAGCACCCACGGCGGGTTCGTGGTGCGGACCGGTGACCGGGTGCTGCTGGTCGACGCCGGCTGCGGTCCCGAGGTAGCCGGCGGCTACACGGCCCCGGTGATCGACGCCGACGACCCGACCGACGTGATCGGCGCCGTCCTGAGGCGTCGCGGGGCCACGACCGAGATGGTGCGGGGCGCAGCGGACAGCTTCGGCCGAATCCGGATGACCCGCGGGTGGTTGCCCGCCGCCCTCGCGGCTCTGGGCATCGAGCCGTCCCAGGTCACCGACGTGGTCTTCACCCACCTGCACTTCGACCATATCGGGTGGGCGGCGGTCGACGGCGAAGCGTGGTTCCCCAATGCCGTGGTGCGCTGCGCGGCAGCGGATCTCGACCACTTCCTCTCCGATCCTGTGGAGGAGGACATCACGGCGCTCGTCTACCGAACGCTGCGGGCGCGGGAGCGGCTGGGGCCGCTGCTCGACCGGCTGGAGACGTGGGAGGCCGACAGGTCGCTGGCGGCGGGGGTCGACGTCCGCCTTGCTCCGGGGCACACTCCGGGCAGCAGCGTCGTCGTCCTGTCCGACGGGGAGGAGCGGGCCCTTCTGCTCGGGGACATGGTGCACTGCCCGCTCGAGTTGACCGACGACGACTTCAACTTGCTGGCCGATCACGACCAGCCCCTCGCCAACCGCACCCGGGCGGCCTGGGCCCGGGAGCTGGAGGCCACGGGTGTCCCGGCCGCCGCCGCCCACTTCCCGGGCCTGCGCTTCGGTCGCCTGCTGGCGACCGAGACGGCCCGGCGCTGGGTGTTCTGAGCGTCGACCGATTGCGCGCGAGTGCGACGTGGCGATGGTCTCGGCGACGAGGTCGAAGGGGGCCCAGAGACGCAGAATACACTCGATGTCGTGGTGGCGTCATCGACTGCGTTGATCGAGCGGGCCCGGTCGCACGTTGGCCTCGCCGACCTCGGGCCCGGTCCCTGGCTCGACGGGTTGGAGCGGCTCCTCCTGGCCGTCGAGCACGACTGCGGTGACGACGCCGACGCCGTTGTCCGGATCGAGGACCTCGTGACCGCCCGCCTTGTCCAGCGGCTCCGCATCGAGGGGTGGATCGCCGAGCACGCCGTTGAGCAGGATCACCCGGTGGACGGACCGATCGTGGTCGTCGGCCTGCCCCGCTCCGGAACCACGGCCATGCACTTCCTGCTCGCCCAGGACACCCAGTTCCGCTACCTGCGGACCTGGGAGGTCAACGACCCGGTCCCACCGCCCGACCCGACGACCGAGCACGACGACCCGCGCCGCCCCCGCACCGTGGCCGACGATGTGCGCCACCTCACCGCGGTCGATGGTCCGGCCGAGGACTGGCCGATCCACGCCCTGGTGTTCGACAACGCCGAGCTGACCCTGCCCGTGCCGTCGTTCTCGCGGTCGTGGCTGGGCCGTGACCACGACGGCGTGTTCGCATACCACGACCGGGTGCTTCGGCTCCTGCATTCTCGTCGACCGCCGTACCGGTGGCTGCTGAAGATGCCGTCCTACCTGTTCATGCTCGGCGAGATGGTGGCGCACTATCCCGACGTGCGGTTCGTGTGGACGCACCGCGACCCGGTGGCGGTGCTGGCCTCGACCTGCAGCACCGTGGCGTTCTCCCGGCAGCGGCGCACCCCGACGTGGGAGCCCGATGCCGCGTTCGGGCGCCGCGTGCTCGACCACTGGGGTCGGGGGATGCAGCTGGCCCTCGCCACTCGGGCCGAGCTCGGCGACGATCGCTTCGTCGATGTCGCTCAACGGGATCTGGACACCGACCCGGTGGGGGTGGCCGAGCGGGTCTACGCCGGCGTCGGTCTGACCCTCGACGTCTCGACCGCCGCCACCATGGCCGCCTGGGCCGGGGCCAACCGTCGCGATTCCCGCGGCGAGCACCGCTACGACCTGGCCGACTATGGCCTGACCCCCGCCGATGTCGAGGGCACCTTCGCGCCGTACCTGGCCCGCTTCGGCACCCTCGTCTGACCCCGCCACCCCACCCGGGCCGAGCACGGGAGTTGTGACAGTGCACTGTCACATGGCCGACCGGGGATGGTACGTTCGCAACTCTCGGAGCCGGGAGGACGTCGAGCATGGCCAGCTACCACCTGCACAGCGATGCCGATGGCGAGAGCCACCTGTCGCCCCTCGCCCTGCCGGAGCGAGACACGCCGGCCGGGCTCGTGCGTGGGATCTCGACGATCCCCGCGACCACGATGGGCTTCGCCCGGTTCGTGGGCCGCAAGCCCGACGTCGGCCTGCACGAGGCTCCTCGGCGTCAGTTCCTGGTCATCCTCGGTGGCGTTCTCGAGTTGATCAGCTCTGACGGCCAGGTGGCCCACCTCGTCCCCGGCGACTTCGTCCTCGCCGACGACATCGGCAGCAAGGGCCACATCAGCCGCGACGCCGGCGACGACCCGCTCATGATCATGTCGATCGCCATCGACCCGGAATGGGAGCTACCCGACGCCGGCGATGACGGCACCGAGTGACCGCCGGCGATGACGGCACCGTCAGTGACCGGCGGCGATGAGGAGGTCGAGGATCTGGCGGGGGCCGAGGGGCTGGTCACGCACGACGATGCCCAGGTGGGACAAGGCGTCGGCGACGGCGTTGATGACCGCCGGGGGTGCGCCGATGGCGCCGCCCTCACCGAGGCCCTTGTGGCCACCGGCGTTGGTCGGGGCAAAGGTCTCGATGTGGCAGTACTCCAGGTCCGGCACCTCGGCCGCGGTGGGCAGGAGGTAGTCCATGAACGTGGTGGCGAGCGGGTTGCCGCGTTCGTCGTAGGGGAGGTGCTCGTACAGCACGCCGCCGATGCCTTGCACCACCCCGCCGGCGATCTGGCCCTCCACCACGTTGGGGTTGATCATCACGCCGCAGTCCTCGCTCACCACGTAGCGCAGGATGGTCACCCGGCCGGTGTCGGGGTCGATCTCGACCGTGCACATGTGACAGGCGTTGGACCACGTGCAGAAGCCGTCCGGCGTGTACCGGGCCAAGGCCTCGAGCCCGGCCGACATACCGGCCGGCAGGCTACCGGGCGCCGCGTAGGCCATGGCGGCCACGTCGGCCAGCGCCATGCCCTTGGTCGGGGTGCCGGTGACCGACACCCGGCCGTCGGCGATCTCCAGGTCGTCGGGCGACGCTTCGAGGGCGTGGGCGACGATGTCGAGCACCTTGGCCCGGACCTCCCGGGCCGCCGTGCGCGCCGCGCCGCCCGTGATCACGGCGCTGCGACTCCCGCCGGTCCCCGGCCCGGCTGGAGTGGCGTCGGTGTCGCCCTGCACGACGCGCACGGTGCCGACATCGACCCCGAGCTCGTCGGCGACCACCTGGGCGATCGTGGTCTCCAGGCTCTGGCCGTGGCTGGCCCCGGTGTGGGACACGGTGACCGAGCCGTTGGCGCCGATGCTCACGTTGGCGGCGTCGGTGCTCATCCAGCCGAACGACATCGCGGTGGGCTCGGCGAGAAGGCTGATGCCGATGCCCACCAGGCGCCCGTCGGCCCGCCACGCGGCCTGCTGCCGCCGGAACTCGTCGTAGCCGATGTGCTCGGCCGCCTGGTCGAGGGTCTCGGCCACGGTGATCTGGTCGTACGTCATCCCCGACGCCATCGTGTACGGCAGGTCGGTCGCCCGGATGACGTTGCGTCGCCGCAACTCCAGTGGGTCGATCCCCAGGTGGTTGGCCAGCCGGTCGACCATCTGCTCGCGTGCGACCGTCTCGAACATCCACGGCCCGCGGTAGGCGCCGCGCCCCGACGTGTTGGTCATCACCGTGCGGGCCGATGCGGCGAAGGCGCCGACCTTGTACGGCCCGGGGAACAAGATGGTGGTGAACGCGCCGGCCACCCCGCCGGCCGCCGGGTAGGCGCCCGCACTTTCGATGAAGGCCACGTCGAAGCCGAGGATGGTGCCGTCGGTGGTGGTGGCGGCGGTGACGGTGGCCTGGTCCTCGCGGCAGTGCTCGTCGGCGTACAGGTTCTCTCGGCGGTCCTGGATCCATTTGACCGGTCGGTGCAGAAGCATGGTAGCCACCGCGGTGGCCAGCTCTTCGCGCCCGGGGTGCATCTTCAGCCCGAAGGCGCCCCCCACGTCGGGCATGATCACCCGCACCTGCGAATCGGGCAGATCGAGGAACCGGCTGAGTTGGGAGCGCAGCCCGTGGGGGCCCTGGGTCGATGACCAAACCGTGAGCTGGCGGCGAAGGTGGTCCCAGTGGGCCAGGATGCCGCGGGCCTCCATCGGAGCGGTGAGGTGGCGGTGCTGGCGGAACGTCTCGGTCAGGGCGACGGGTGCGGCGGCCAGCACCTCGTCGATGCCGCCGATGGGGTTCCTCGGGAAGTCGGCGTAGACGTTGGAGACCCGGTCGGGATGGACGAGCGGGGCGTCGGCGCCGAGTGCCGCCTCGTAGTCGACCAGGGCATCCTCGGGCGAGATGTCGACGACGACGAGTTCGGCAGCGTCCTCGGCCACGTAGCGCGACTCGGCCACGACGAGGGCGACCGGCTCGCCCACGTAGCGGACGTCGCCCTCGGCCAGCAGTCGGAAGGGCCGGGGCCGGTGGTCGTTGTCGGTCCGGAAGTCGCCCGACATTGGCTCCAAGTCGGCCTGCACGAAGACGGCGACGACGCCCGGCAGTGCGGCGGCCTCGGTCGTGTCGATCGACGTGATCCGCCCCCGGGCCATCTCGCTGCGCACGAACGTGACGTGCAGCGTGCCGGGCAGGTGCACGTCGTCGACGAACTCGCCCCGGCCGGTGACGAGACGGGCGTCCTCGAACCGAACCACGCGCCGGCCCACGAATCGGGCGCCGACGGGAGTGGGGGTCTGGCTCACGGGTGCGGTCCTTTCAACAAGTCCATGGCAGGCCCCGCCGACTTCGTGCCGGCCCTGCTACTTGGTGCCGGCGTCGCCGGTTGCCACCTGCGGGTACATGACGTCACGCCACTTCGTGCCGTCGGTGTCGGCGAAGGTGTAGCCACGGTCGGCCGGCTTGCTGTGCCGGATCTCCAGGTAGCGGGCGCCCTGCGGGCCGTACTGCACGCCGTAGGTGCTGCCTCCGGGGATGAACATGCCCGAGCCGGGGCCGAACCGGCGGTTTCCCTGCCGGACCTCGCCGTCCAGCACGATGAAGACCTGGTCCTCGGCGTGATGGTGCCGCGGCACACCGTGGGGCGCGCGCTCGCCCTCCGGCGGCACGATGTAACACGTGACGCTCCAGGCATTATCGTCGGTCTGGTTGAGCAGGGGCTGGAACCGCCAGTTCGACCCGCCGAGCGTCGACGGGTCGATGTCGGCCAGCAGCTCCATCATGCCGCCCGGCATCCTCGGGGGGGCGGTCACGTCGCCGTCGGCCATCTGCCCGGTGTTGTAGTCGCACACCGGAGCGCTCTGTGGGATCTCCGGCTCGGCGAAACTGTCCCAGAAGGACACCTTGTTCGACGTGGACAATTTGCTCTGGGCGTAGGCCACGAGCTCGTCGTCGGTCGGCGTCCGTGCGTGCTCCATGGTCATGGCAATCCCCCAGTTGGTTGGCGCGGACCTTACCGGTCGGCGTCGCCGGTGGCCGAGAAGGTGGGACGGTTCGGATTGGCCGAGCGGGGCGGGATCGGGGCGAACAGCTTGCGGAGCGTGCGCACCGGGCCTTCGAGAGTGACGTTGGGTCGGCCGTGTTGCAGGGCGATGTTGTCCCAGGCCACGAGGTCGTGGCGGCGCCAGTGGTGCGCGTACTCGGCCGCCGGGCGGTACAGATGGGCGAAGGCCTGCTCGAGGAGGGCTTCGCTGACGTCCGGCGACAGGTCGACGATGCAGTTGGTCATCTGCTCGGACACATACAGCAGTGGGGCGCCGGTGCGAGGGTGGGCGAAGGGGATGGGCGTGGTGCGTGTCGACAGGTTCTCGAACGTGGTCACCAACACGTTGGGGTCACCGCCGGCCCGGCCCCGTTCATGCTCGGCGTGGCCCTGGAGGGCGGAACGGCCCTCGAGTTCGGCCCGCAGGCGGTCAGGCAGCGTGGCCCACCCGTCGACGGCACTCACGAAGATGGTCGGCGACACCGGCTCTTCGACATCGACGGCATACAGCGACAGCACCTGGAACGTGTACTCGGACCACATCATGTCGGAGTGGTAGAGCAGCCGGCCGAACGGCGCGCCACCGTTGGGCTCCTTGTTCGAGACGTAGAACGGTTCGTCGCCACCCTTGGCCGACGACGGCTCTCCGACGGCCAGCGGGGGCATGCCGATCAGGAGTCGGATGAGGTTGGCCTGGGTGGGCTGGTCGATGTCGAGATCGCGGAACACCAGCACGCCACGCCGGTCGAACAGGTCCCGCAGCTGGGCGGCGAGGGCCGGATCGCCGAGCGCTTCGGCGGGGTCGAGCCCGGTGATCTCGGTGCCGAAGGTGGCGGTCAGATCGCTCGTCTTCATGGGTCCCTCCCTGGGCGACTACAGATGGACGATCTGGGCGAAATCGTTGATCTCGTCAGCGGTGAAGTCGGGGCCGTGGCCGTCGAGGCCGTAGAGGCGACCGACGTTGCCGGCCAACAGCACAGCCGCGCTCGTCGTCGGGCACCTCGGCGGTGACCCGCATGGCCTGCTGGCGGTCGTCGGGGAAGTTGGAGTCCTCGTAGAGGAGGTGGCTGGCCCACATGAGGTGGGCCAGGCCGAAGAAGCGTCGGTTGCGCACCGCGGCGCGATCCTGGTGGAAGGTGAACCACGCGTGCCGGCGCAGGTAGTCCGACGGCACGAGATCGGGGTCTGGGAGGCTGAACTGGTCGAGGTGGCGCTGGCGGATGTAGTTGGCGTCGAGGAACTCCATCCAGTGCAGGGCCCAGCCGGCGTCGCCGTGGGCGAAGATGATGCGCACGTTGGGGTTCCGGACGAACACCCCGGCCGACACCATCGGCAGCAGGGCCTCGGCCATCTGGGGCTTCATGCCGGGCATGATCCCCGACGGTGGCGCCATGGATCCCGCGGGCCCGACGCCCATGTGGAGGCTGATCGGGACGGCGAGCTCGTTGACCGTTTCCCAGAACGGCTCGTCATCGGGGTTGCCGGCGCCGGGGGCGCCACTCGGCCAGGCGTCGACCAGGCCGCCGCGCAGCCCGAGCTCGCGCACCGCGCGAGTGAGCTCGGACTGGGCGTCGACCACGCTGGAGCCCGGTACCTTGGCCACCCCGATGAGGCGGTCGGGGGCATGGGCGCAGAAGGCGCCGAGCCAGTCGTTGTAGGCCCTGGTGAGCTCGAGCTCGAGCGGGGCGTCGTCGAGCAGCTTGATCGCGTCCCAGAGCCCGGCCGACGGGTACAACACCTCGGCATCGATGCTGTTGTCCCACTGGGCCCGCAGTCGCTCGGCTGGGTCGTACAGGGCGGGCAGGACGTCGTCCCATGTCACCGGGCCGCCAGCCGGCCGATCATCGACAGACCGGTACCAACCCGTGCCGGTGGCCGCGGTGGTCGGCAGCGGCACCGGCGCTTGGCCTTCGATCTGCCAGGCGCTGACGCCGTCCTTGGTCACCAACTCCGGCGCCTTGCGCCGCAGCGTCGTGTCGAGCCGCGAGAACAGGTCCGGTGGCTCGACGACGTGGGAGTCGGCCGAGATGATCATCGGGTTGCCACCCATCAGGCAGCAACCGGAGTCGCCGTGGCGTCGGGTAGGTCGTAGGGGATCTTGTACATGTCGGCGGCGTTGCGCCACAGGATCCGCTCGCACTCGCTCGGGCTGGTGCCGGCCCGCTGGAGGATCTCCAGTCCCAGCTCGTAATCGACTGGCCAGGCCGACGACGAGTGGGGGAAATCGGGGCCCCACATGATGTTGCCGACGCCGATGTCATAACGGTCGTGCGCGGCGATCTCATCGAAGATGTAGACGACGGACACGTTCTGGCGGAAGTACTCGCTCGGAAGCATGGGCAGGCCCCAGTCTCGCCGGTTGCGGATCACCGACTGGTCGAAACGCTCCAGGTAGTACGGCACCCAGCCGGCGTAGACCTCCGAGCCGATGAACTTGAGCTCGGGGAAACGCTCGAACACGCCCGATCGCATCATGCGCCACAGGATCACCGGGAAGCTGCCGGCGGCGATGTCGAGCCCCATCTTCTTGGCCCGTTCGCGCCCTTCGGCCACGCCGGCAGCGGTGATGCGCGAGCCGAGGTCGCCCACCGGGAAGAAGAACTGGGTGTGCACGTTGATGGGCATGCCCATCTCCACCGCAGCGGCCCAGAAGCGGTCGTCGTCGGGGGTGGGATCGGTGAACGAGCCGCTGGGGTAGGCCTCGAGCTGCAGCGTCATGAGGCCCAGATCGGCGATGCGTCGGAGCTCCTCCATGGCGTCGTCGATGCCGGTGGTGGGGAGCGTGGCGTTGCAGACGAAGCGCTCGGGGGCGTAGGCCTGGAAGTCGGCGATCCAGTCGTTGTAGACCTTGAAACAGGCCAGGGAGAGTTCGCGGTCCGGGCACAGCTTGATGCCGTTCCAGACCGTGCCGACACCGTTGTAGATGATCTCGGCGTCGATGTTGTCCTCGAGGATCTCGCCCACCCGGGCGGCGGGGTCGTAGCTGCCCGGGAAGACATCCTCGTAACGCACTCCGCGGTTCTTGATCTGCTTGAAGCCCTCGACGAGCGACGCCCGGTCGAAGCGCTTGGAGGAACGGGAGTACATGGTGCCGAAGCCGAGCACCGACGGCCGGGTCTGGCCTTCCATGATCCAGGCGTGGCCCTTGGTCCGCTCGGTCTCGATCACGCGCGGACCCCGGTCACGGAAACGCTCGGGGAGGTTGTCGACCCAGAGGTTCGGTGGCTCGTTGACGTGCCCGTCGGCGGAGATCGCTCGGTACTGCATGGTCTGGTTCTCCTCGAAGCTTCCTGGAGGACTGTAGCAGCGTCGGTCAGAAGATGACAGTCCTCTGCCACATTCTCCTTCCGGCGCATTCCCCCTCTGCCGCATGCATGGTGCGAGCCTCAGCGGGCCGTCATGCCGCCATCGACGACGATGACCTGGCCGCTCACGTAGGAAGCGTCGTCCGAGGCCAAGAAGGCCACCACCTTGCCGATCTCATCGGGCTCGCCCCAGCGACCGAGCGGCACCCGGAGCGTGTCGGTGATGAAAGTGTCGGCATCGGGCGCGGTGTGGAGGCGCTCGGTCAGCGCCGTCTTGATGTAGCCCGGGCACACCGCGTTGACCCGGATGTTCTGGGGGCCGTATGCGAGAGCGAGGGTCTTCGTCAGGCCGATGACGCCATGCTTAGCCGTGGGGTAACCCATGCGTTCGACGTGGGTGGCCAGCGACCCGCGGATGGAGGAGATCGACCCGATGTGGATGATGTTCCCACCGCCATTTCGTTCCAGCTCGGGCAGGCTGTGACGAGACGCGTAGTAGGGGCCCTTCAGGAACAAGTCGATGGACCGGTGCCAGGCGTCGTCACCGGAGATCGGCGCCCCGGCGCTGGTCACCACGCAGTCCAGGCGCCCGAAGATCGCCACCGTGTCCGACACCGCCGCCTGGACCGCGGATTCGTCGGTGATATCGGTGGTGACGACGTGCGCCCGGCCGCCGGCCTCGGTGATGCGGGCGGCGACACGGCGCCCACCTGCGGTGTCCGGGTCGGCGATGACCGCCGCATGTCCACGATCGGCGAGGGCGACGGCGCACGCCTCGCCGATGCCGGAGGCGGCGCCGAACACCAGGGCCACGCGGTCAGGGGGAACGGGTGCTGTCGTCATCGAGACATCTTGGCAAACGTGACAGCGTACTGTCAGATGATCCGGATGGCCGCGTCGTCGCCCGTATCGAAGCGGGGTCAGCGGCGACGGAGCTTCGGGGTGTGAGTGGCGGGGGCGCGGAAGCCGTCGTCGCCGGCGGTGAGGTTGCGGCCCGGGGGGATGATGGCGTCGATGGCATCGAGGATCTCGGTGCTGAGCGCCACCTCGGCGGCACCGAGCTGGCTCTCGAGGTGCTCCATCGTGCGGGGGCCGATGATGGCGGCGGTGACGGCCGGGTGGTTGAGCACGAAGGCGAGCGACAGGTGGATGAGCGACAGCCCGGCCGACTCGGCGAGCACGGTGAGCTCCTCGACGACGTCGAGCTTGCGCAGGTTCTCCGGGTTGGTGAGGTCGTAGCGATGGGGGACCCGGTTCGAGCGGCTGCTCTCCATCTGGGTGGTGCCCTTGCGCCACCGGCCCGACAGCCAACCGCCGCCCAGCGGGCCCCAGCAGATCACCCCCATGTCGTGGCGTTGGCAGACGGGGAGCGCATCGGCCTCGACGCGTCGGTAGATGACCGAGTACGGCGGCTGCTCGCACACGAAGCGCTCCAGGTTGCGGCGCTCGGCCACCCACTGGGCCTCGACGATCTCCTCGGCCGGGTAGGTGGAGCTACCGAGGTACCGGACCTTGCCGGCCCGGACCAGGTCAGTGAGTGCGCCGAGGGTTTCCTCGTGCGAGGTGTGCTCGTCGAGGCGATGGATCTGGAAGAGGTCGATGTAGTCGGTCCCGAGACGGCGGAGGCTGTCCTCGCAGGCCCGGGTGACCCATCGGCGTGAGGAGCCGGCCATGTTACGGTCGGGACCCATGGGCCAGTGGCACTTGGTGGCCAGCACCACGTCGTCGCGCCGGCCCTTGAGCGCCTTGGCCAGGATCTCCTCGGACTCGCCCAGGCTGTAGGCGTCGGCCGTGTCGATGAAGTTGATGCCGGCGTCGAGCGCGGCGTGGGTGATGCGGATGCAGTCGTCGTGGTCGGTGTTGCCCCACGCGCCGAACATCATGGCCCCGAGGCATACGTCGCTCACGCGAACGCCCGTGCGGCCGAGGACTCTGTACTCCATCGGTGCACGATACAGGTGACGGCAGTCGACTGTCAGTTTGATGACCGCGGCGCACCGGCGACCGGTGGCGCGGGGCCGAGGACCACCACGCCGTCTGCGGCCAGCGAGTCGATGGCGACCTCGGTGTAACCGGCGCCGGCCAGGATCGACCGGGTGTGCTCGCCCAGATCGCAGAATGACGGCGCCAGCGACGGGGTGGACGAGAACGAGACGACCGGGGCGTAGCGGTGGTAGGCGCCGCCGAGCGACGGGTGCGAGGCCTCGGTCATCACACCGAGGGCGATGGCCTGGGGGTCCTCGTACAGGTAGGCGAAGTGGGTGCGCTCGTCGGCCGTGACGCACCCCACCCGGGCGGTCCGGAGGCGCTTCTCCCACCCGGCCGCCGTGTCGCCGAGGAACACCGGGACCAGCTCGGCCTCCAGCGCCGCCCGGTTGGCCAGACGGGCCGGGACAGTGGCGAAACGGGGATCGGCGGCCAGCTCGGCGCGGCCGATGGCGCCGGCCAGCCGGGCGAAGGCGGCATTGTCGTCGGCCACCAGCATGATCCAGTGCGGATCGGGGTTGGCGTGGGGTCCCAACGCCCCGGGCTCGGCGGCGTGGGCGCACTCGTACAGCCGGTGGGCGCCACCGATGCCGAACTGGCGGGGGTCGACCGGAGGGCGGCCGGGCTTGCCCGGGTGGGCGAACGCGTCGTCGAAGTTGAGGTAGATGTTCGACACGATCATGAACGACTCGGCGTCGAGCGGCCCGCCCCGACGGTGCTGGGCGAACAAAGCGATGGCGGCGGCGGCCGCGTGGCCCAGTGCAGCGACGGGATCGGCTCCGCTCTCGCGCAGCGGCGGGTTGCCCGCTCCGGTCTGGTATTCGGTCTGGCCGGCGAAGGCGGCGATGACCGGGTCGATCGCCGGTTGGCCGGCGTACGGGCCGGTCGAGCCGTAGGACGCGGCGTAGTGGTAGAGCAGGTTCGGGTTGACGCTCCGCAGGGTGTCGGCGTCCATCCCCAGGCTGTCGGGGACCCGGCCACGGAAGTTGTGGATGAACATGTCGGCGCTGGCGACCAGCCGGTGGAGGATCTCGCGGCCCATGTCGGACTTGAGGTCGATGGCGATCGACTCCTTGCCCTGCATGGCCCGCACCATGTTGTTGTGGCCGATGGCGCTGACCGGGTCGCCTCCCCCCTTGCCGAGCCGGCGGTACGGGTCGCCGGCGAGCGGCTCGATCTTGATCACCCGGGCGCCCAGCTCGGCCAGCAGGGCCGTGGCGAAGGGGAGTGCGTAGTAGTAGCCGGCCTCGATGATGGTCACACCGTCGAGCGGGCCCCGCAGCGCGTCGCGGGTGGGCGAGGGAGCGACCACGGGTGAAACATCGGCGCCCAGGACAGCCGCGGTGTGCTCGCCGGGGGTCGGTGCGGGCCTGATGTCGGCCGGCGCCGCAGGGATCCGGACCAGCCCCCCGATCTGGCGCACGGTGCCGAGACGGGGATCATCGACATCGACGACCAACCCGGTCGCCGTCACCTGTGGGTGGACGAGCGCCTCCTGGGTGGTCTGCACGATGTCGGCGCACACGTGGCGATGGGGAAGGTAGGCCTCCATCCACTCGGCCGCCGTCCGTTCCTTCATGCGGGCCTGCACCCGGGTGACCAGCTCCACCTTGGCGTCGTCGTCGGGGAACGTGGTCGGGGCACCCTTGAAGCGGTCGTCGTCCCAGATCCACGAGAACCCGATGGCGTCGATCCATGCCGGGAAGAAGTGGGGTTCCGACAGCGAGTGCATGATCCACCGGCCGTCCTGGCACTCGGTCATCATCCCGGTGAGGGTGACCTCCCGAGGATCGCGGTGGTGGGCCAAGGGGTTGATGGCGTCGGACACCGTCCGCGTCGACCCCGTCCGGTCGTGCGGGAGCTCCTCGCCCTGGCGGAGCAGCCAGCGGACCTGCGGGTTCTGCCGGCAGCTGAGCGAGTGGAGCATGTTGGTGTCGACCCTCTGGCCGGCACCGGTGAGGTCGCGGGCCCGGAGGGCGCTGAGCGTGCCCATCACGGCCAGCATGGCGGTGAAGTACGTGCCGTCGGGGCACGATCGGTAGATGGGGCGCTGTCCGTCGCGCTCCCAGCCCGGTTGGTCGCGGAAGACGCCCGCCTTGGCCATGACCAGCGAGTCGGCCGGCTGGACCTCGGCGTACGGGCCGGTGAGGCCGAACCCGGTGATCCCGCACAGGACGAGCACCGGGTGTTCTGCTTCGATCCGACCGTCGTTGAAGCCGAGGGGATCGGGGTCGCCCGGGCGGGTGTCGTGGACCACCGCATCGAACCCGGGGAGGAGCCGGAGGACCTGGGCCCGACCCTCGGGTCCGGTGAGGTCGAGGTGGATGCTCAGCTTGCCCCGCTGCAGGAACGGGTACGCGGGCATGGCCTCGATCGGGTCGGTCCCCGGGTGCTCGACGCGGACGACCTCGGCGCCGTAGTCGGCGAGGATCATGGTCGCCAGGGACCCGGCCTCCCGCCGGCTGGTGTCGAGCACTCGGATGCCGGCGCATGCCCCCTGCATGTGATCCCCTCTCTGACCGCTCGGCGCCATCGTAGGCGTGGCTCCTTGCGAAATGACAGTGACCTGCCACTATTGTACCGGGCATCATGATGACGCCCGGAGCCTCGCTCGACAGCTTGCGCGCCGACGTGCGCGACTGGTGCGCCGCCCATGTTCCCGTCGATTGGCGGGTCCGGCAGCGCGGGGTCAGCCACCGTGAGCTGGTCGAGTTCCTGCGCTGGTGGGGTGGAGAGCTTCGTGGCTCGGGCCTGCTGGCCCCGCACTGGCCGGCCGAGTGGGGCGGCGGCTTCTCGATTGCCGAGCAGGTGGTGATCGCCGAAGAGCTGGCCCGCGGCGACGTCCCCCGCAACGGCCTCTACCACGTCGCGGTGTTCAACGTCGGTCCCACGCTGATCCACAACGGAACTCCCGAGCAGCAGCAGCGGTTCCTCCGGGGCATCTGGGACGGCGAGGTGTGGTGCCAGGGCTACTCCGAGCCCGATGCCGGCTCCGACCTCGCCAGCTTGCAGACCCAGGCCGTGCGTGACGGCGACGACTTCGTGGTCACCGGCCAGAAGGTGTGGACCAGCTGGGCCAACGACGCTGACTGGTGCCTGCTGCTGGCCCGTACCGACCCCGAGGCCACCAAACACAAGGGCATCAGCTGCCTGGTGGTCGACATGCGCACCCCGGGGATCGACGTCCGCCCCATCACCCAGGCCTGGGGTCCGGCCGACTTCAACGAGGTGTTCTTCGACGAGGTGAGGGTTCCGGCGACCAACGTGATCGGCGCCGAGAACGAGGGGTGGAGGGTGGCCCAGGGCACCCTCGCCGCCGAGCGTGCCATCTCGATCCTGGAGATGACCGAACGCATCCAGCGCAACGGCATCGAGGCCGCGGTGGCCGACACCGCGGCGTGGCTGCTCGACGATGGCCGGCCGGCGCTCGACGATCCCGCGGTCCGCGAGGCCCTCGCCGAGAGCTATGCCGAGATCCAGGTGGTCCGCCACGTCCTGAACCAGATGATCGACGGGATCATCCGAGGCATCGACGTGAGCGGGACGGCGTCGGTCATCAAGGTGCTGTACACCGATGTGCTGTACAAGCTCACCCGCCGGGTCACCGCCCTGCAGGGCGTGGCCGGTCAGCTCGACGGTCCCGTGCTGGCCTGCGCCGGGTGGGAGACGGGCTTCTGGATGAACGACTACATCCACTCGTTCGGCTGGCTCATCGGCGGGGGCACGAACGAGATCCAACGCAATGTGATCGGCGAGCGCATGCTCGGCCTGCCGCGGTGAGGCTATGGAGAATCGGCCTCACTCGGTCGCTTCGCTCGCTCCGTTCGGGCGAGTTTCGTGGAGGTGCCGGCTTCGGCGGCCCGCGTCATGGGTGCACCGGGATGGCAAAGCCACACCGGTGCAGGGCGGCGGGGGGAGTGAGGTCGCCATGCTGAGCCCCGAAGAGCGCGACGAGCTGCGGTCCACCGCACGGTCCCTGCTGAGCCGTCAGTCCTCGCCCGCTGCGGTCCGGGCCGTGGTCGGGTCCGAGTGGGGGTTCGATGCCGACCTGTGGGCCACCATGGTCGAGCTGGGCTGGACCGGCATCCACGTGGCCGAGGAGCACGGCGGTGCCGGGTGCGGGCTCGGCGACCTGGCCGTGGTCCTCCACGAGCTCGGCCGCGCCATCACCCCGGGGCCGTTCCTGCCCAGCGCCGTGTTGGCCACCACGGCGTTCGCCCATGCATCGAACGGCGACGCGGCGGGTCCCCGGCTGGCTGCGCTGGCCGCCGGCGAGGCAGTGGGGACCGTGGCCTTCGCCGGGTCTGCGGGCGCTTACGAGCACAGTCGCCTCGACGTGATGTGGCGTGCCGACGGCGCGCACGTCCGGCTCGACGGAGTCGCCGGTTTCGTGCTCCACGCCGACGCCGCCACCGAGATGGTGGTCGTTGCTCGGGGCGGCGACGGCGCCCTCGCCATGGTGGCCGTCGACCCTCGCTCGCCGGGTGTCGATGTGGCGGCCACGCCCTGCGTCGACGAGACCCGCCGGATGGCTCGGGTGTCCTTCGCCGACGTGGCCGTACCCGTGGGCGACCTGCTCTGCGAGCCCGGACCGGAAGCCGAGCGCTTGGCCGGCCTCGTGCTGGCCGCCGGGGTGGTGGCCGCGGGGTGCGACGCCACCGGGGTGGCCGAGCGGGTGCTCGAGGTGACGGCTCGCTACGCCACCGAGCGGATGCAGTTCGGCAAGCCCATCGGTTCGTTCCAGGCCGTCAAGCACCACTGCGCCAACATGGCCATCAGCGTGGAGGCCAGCCGGGCGGCCACCCGGGCGGCGGCCGACCAGCTCGACGGCGACCCGGCCGGGTGGGCGGCCACCGCCGCCGTCACCGCCTCGTACGTGGGCCCGGCGTGTGCCGAAGCCTGCGCGCTCGGCCTGCTGGTGCACGGTGGCATCGGGTTCACCTGGGAGCACGACGCCCACCTGTACCTCAAGCGAGCCAAGCTCGACGAGGTGCTTTTCGGCACGCCGGCGTGGTACCGCCGTCGTTTGGCCGACCTGACCTTCCCGGGGCTCGTGACCGCCCGCGGTGGCCGATGACGGTGTGCAACAGAGACGACGAAGGGACGCGACACATGGCTGAGGAGACGTGGACCGGCACCAAGCCCCGGGAGCTCGACGAGGAGACCCTGGAGCTGGTGCGCCGACAGATCAGCATCCCGGTGCGCCACTCGGCGCGCCAGCACAACGAGCTGTCGTCGGTCGACTCGTTCCGGCACTTCGCCCGGGCCTACGGCGACGGGAACCCGCTGTACAACGACCCCGCGTACGCGGCGGCCAGCTCGTGGGGCGCGTCCATCGCGCCGCCGCTGTACCCGTTCGTGTCCGGGGTGTTCCGCCCGGTCAACCTGACCGAGGTCGAGCGGTCCACGATGAAGGGCGGCGACCCACTGGCCGGGATCGGCCAGTACATGTGCGGCGAGCGGTGGATCTTCCCCCGGCCGGTGCGGGCCGGCGACGTGTTGTGGATGTCCCAGACCATGCACTCGGCCGAGCTGCGGCCGAGCTCGTTCGGCGGGGGCACGGGCGCGCTGGTGTCGCACCGGTGGTCCTGGGAGGACGAGGCGGGCGACCCGTTCGCCTTCCGCTTCTTGGACTTCTGGCACGCCGATCGTGAGAGGTCCCGCGGCGCCGGCACCAACCGCGACATCGAGCCCGCCCACTACTCCGAGGAGGATATTGAGCGCTACGACGCCCTGTACGCCGCCGAGGAGACCCGGGGCGCCACGCCTCGACTGCTCACCGACGTGGCCGTGGGCGACACCCTGGGGCCCATCGCCAAGGGACCGACCACCATCACCGACATCGTGTGTTGGCACATCGGTGTGGGCTGGGGAACCTATGGCGGGGGGACCTCCAAGCTGGCTTACGAGAACCGCTCCCGTATCCCGAAGTTCTACCTGAAGAACGATCGCGGCATCTGGGACTCGGCCCAGCGATGCCATTGGGACGACGAGTGGGCCCAGCGCATGGGTCATCCGGCGGCCTACGACTACGGCGTGATGCGCAGCAACTGGATGGTTCACCTGGTCACGAACTGGATGGGCGACGATGCCTGGGTGTGGACCGTGAGCACCCGCCAGCGCAAGTTCAACTACATGGGCGACGCCCACGTGATCGAGGGCGTGGTGCGCGAGGTCGACCGGTCGACGAATTCGGTGACCATCGACGTCACCGGCACCAACCAGCGAGGCGAGGTCACCTGTGACGCCCGCATCGGAGTGATCCTGCCGCCCGCCGAGGGCGGCCACGGCCGCATCCCCACGTTCGATCTGGACCAGGTGCCGGAGGCGACCGCTCCGTGAGCCGGGTACCGTTCCTCGCCGGCGTCCGCGTCTTGGAGCTGGGTGACGGCGTGGCCGGCGCAGTGGCCACCGGCATGCTGTGGGCGCTCGGCGCCGATGTCACCACGGTGCCTGATCCGGCCAGCCCACACCGGCGTGGCCGCCCGGTCGCCGCGGGGGCGGGTGGCAGCCTGCTGGCGGTGGTCCTGGACCGGGGCAAGTCGGTGGTGACGGGCCCGGCGGATCTCGAGGTGGTGGTCCGGTCCGGTGCCGATGGCGGTCCGTTCGACCTGGTGGTGTTCGACCGGGTCGGCCCGGTAGAGGGAGCGCTGGCCGACATCGCCGAGTACGTCCGGTTCGTCGACCGGTTCGGCGTCGGCGCTTGGCTCACCGTGAGCGCGTTCGGGCTGACGGGCGGGCGGGGTGAGGACGGGGCGACGGATCTCGCCGTCGGCGCGGCCAGCGGCATGCTGTCAGCCGCCCGTGACATCGCCACCGGCCGGCCCCTCAAGCTGGCCGGCCAGCAGTCGCTCGTCACCGCGGGCCGGGCCGCCGCGCTGGCCGCCTGCCACGGTCTGGACCTGGCCGCCGACGGGTCGCCCGTCCACCTCGACCTCTCCGCTGCGGAGGCCACCCTGGCCATGGGGCCGGTGCTGGAGGTCGGTGGTCTCCTGCTCAGCACGGGCGGCGGCGGCGGGTCGAAGCGGTACGGCGCCCCGGCCAGCTTCTACGACTGCCTCGACGGCCAGATCCGCATCTCGGCCATGGAGGACCACCAGTGGCAGGGCGTGGTCCGGGCCATGGGATCACCGGCGTGGACCGAGCGGTTCGCCACCGTCCAGGCCCGGATCGACGACCCCGACACCATCGACGAGCAGGTCGCGGTGTGGAGCCGCACCCAGTCCAAACGTGATGCCGAGGCGGTGCTCCAGGCCAACGGGGTCCCGGCGTCGGCCGTCTACTCGCCCGCGGAGATCCTCGACTCGCCGCAGCTCCGATTCAGGGGCGCCTTCGAGCCCGTGCCGGTGGGCGACGCTTCGGCCACCGTGGTCGGGCTGCCCGTCCGGGTCGTGCCGCCGGCCGGCGCCGGCACGGTCGGCCCCGGCGCGGCCGGCCCCAGCGAGGACGGCGTGCGCCGCCGCCGGCTGCGGGGACTGCGGGTCCTGGAAGCGAGCCGGGTGCTGGCCGTGCCGCTGGGCGGAGCTCTCCTCGGCGCCATGGGCGCTCACGTCACCAAGCTCGAGGATCTGCCCCGCCTCGACATGTACCGCCGACGCGGTCCCTACATCGATGCCTCGCCCGACCCCGAGTGGTCGGCCTACTTCGCCTTGATGAACCACTCGAAGTCCAGCGTGGCCTTCGACGTCGACGCCGACCGGCCTCGCCTCGACGCCATCGTGGCCGGGTCCGACGTCGTGCTGGAGAACCAGGGCCGCAAGCGGGCCGAGGCGATCGGTGTGGCGCCCACGATGCTGGGCGCTGCCCACCCCGATGTGCTCGCCGTCAGTTCCTCGGGGTTCGGCCAGGACGGCCCCCAGGCCGAGTTCCGGGCCTACGCCTACAACATCCAGGCCTCAGGAGCGCTGGGGTACCTCACCCGGAACCGCGACGGCGGGGGTGCCGAGATCGACATCGCCTGGGCCGACCTGCTCTCGGCCTACGGCCTGGCCACGGTCGTCGCCGCCTGGGCCGTCGGTCCGCACGGCAACGCCGGCGCCGGGCTCGACTTCTCCATGCTCGACCTGGTGGTGTCGCAGTTCAACGAGTACCTGGCCGCGGCGGCCCTCGACCCCGGGTCCGACGATGCGGCCGAGCGCGCCAACGATCTGGCCCCCTACGCCCCCCACGGTGTGTACCGCACGGCCGACGGCTGGGCGGTCATCGCCGTCGACGGCGACGAGCAATTCGCCGCCCTCCGAGCTGTCCTCGGTGGTCCGGACCTGGCCGATCCCCGCTTCATCGACGCGGGCAATCGAATGGCCCATCTGGTCCCCCTCGACGAAGCGGTCGAGCAGGACACCGTGTCCTGGTTGGCCGGCGATCTGGCTGCCAAGCTGCGGGCCTGCGGCGTCGTCGCCGAGGTGGTGGCCACCGCGGCGTCGCTCCTGGAGAGCCCGGTCCTCACCGCACGCAACTTCTTCGTGCCTGTCGAGCACGTCGACTGGGGCCGGCGTCGCCTCGTCGGCCTGCCCTGGCGCCGCTACGGCGGGCCATCACTACGGCTCGGCGCGCCCCCTCGGCTCGGCGAGAGCCCGGACCGAAACGAGGTGCACCCCTGATGGCTGATCTACCCGGATCGTCGTCGGCGTCGTCCGAGCCGACCGACGATGAGCTGACGGCTGCCGTCTCGGCGGCCGACGCCCACATCCGCTCGTTGCTGCCCGAGGCGTGGCTCGACGCCGTCGACCGCAACGATCCCGAGGCGCTGTCGGTCGCCCGCCAGAGCGTCGACCCCGACGAGTTGTGGGTGGGGATCGCCGCCGCCGGGCTCGTCACCCCGACGTGGCCGCAGGAGCACGGAGGGCTCGGCCTCCCGTCGAAGATCGCGACCGCCATCGGCCGCACTCTGGGCCGGTACAAGGTTCCCCGCTTCAACAACCCGGTCGGCGTGGACCTGTGCGGGCCGGCCATCTTGCGCTGGGGGACCGACGCGCAGAAGGAGCGCTATGTCCGGCCCATCGCCGCATACCAGGAGATCTGGTGCCAGCTGTTCTCCGAGCCCGGTGCCGGCTCGGATCTGGCCAGCCTGGCCACCCGCGCCGTTCGTGACGGCGACACCTGGGTGGTGAACGGTCAGAAGGTGTGGACCAGCCTCGGCCACATCGCCGCGTTCGGGCTGCTCCTGGCCCGCACCGATCCCGATGTGCCCAAGCACAAGGGCATCACTGCGTTCCTGGTCCCGATGGACCGGCCCGGTGTGACCATCCGTCCGCTTCGTCAGATCACCGGTGACGCCGAGTTCTGCGAGGTGTTCCTCGACGACGTCCAGCTCGATGACTCCCTTCGACTCGGTCCGGTGGGCGAGGGGTGGCGGGTGTCGACGTCGGTGCTGATGAACGAACGGCAGTCGGCCGGCGGCAGCGGCGCCAACCTCCCCGGCACGGTGGCCGGCCGCTCGATCGGCGCCCTCATCCAGCGCCACGCCCCGCTGATCGATCCGGTGTTGCGCCAGCGGCTCGTCCAGGCGTGGATCGAGGACAAGCTGGTCTCGTACACGAACCAGCGGGCCGCCGCTCGGCGGCGGGCCGGACAGCCGCCGGGCCCCGAGGGCTCGGTCGTGAAGCTGTTCTTCAGCGAGCACACCCAGCGGGTCCAGAACCTGGCCGCCGATCTCGAGGGTCCGGCCGCTCAGGCGTGGCCCGAGGACGACCGCTGGCTGAAGAACACCGCCTGGTCGGTCATCCGGGTGCGGTCCAAGACCATCGCCGGAGGCACCTCGGAGGTCCAGCGCAACATCCTGGGCGAGCGGGTGCTCGGCCTTCCCAGAGAACCCGACATCGGCCGCGACCTTCCGTGGTCCCAGGTGCCCAGGTGATGACCCACGCCGACGAGACGGGCGGCGACCGCCCGACCAGCCTGCTCGACATCGCGCTCCGCAGAGAGCGTCACGACCCGACCACGCCGATGTTGGTGACTGTCGCCGCCTCCACCACCACTGGCGCCGGTAGCCGCGGTGATGCCGCCGAATCGATCGCCTTTCACTCGTATGGCGCGGTCCTGAGCCGGGCCAGGCACCTGGCCTCCGCCTTAGCCGCCGCCGGGGTGCAGCCCGGCGATCGGGTCGGCTGCTACCTCGACAACTCGCCCAGCTGGGTCGTGTCCTCTCTCGCGGTCTGGATGAACGGCGCCGCAGTTGCCGCCGCCGGAACGCTGCTGCCGGCCGCCGAGGCCGCTGGCCTGTTCGCCATGGCCGAGGCCTCGACCGTGGTGACGCGCGACGACGCCGCCGATCTGCCTCCTGATCTCCGCGCCATCCGCGTGAGCGCCGAGGGCGAGTTGCTGGCCCCGATCGGCCCCGACTCCTGGTCGGGTGACCTCCCCGACCCCCAGTCGCTCGCCGTGGCCATCTTCACCTCGGGGACGACCGGTCGACCCAAGGGCATCACCCACAGCCACCACGACCTGGTCACCGCGGGAGAGCGGGTGGCCTCCAGCTACGCTCGCCACGGCGGCTACCGGCCCGAGCCGTCGCCGGCCCACCTCCCGCCGGGCGTGTTGTTCAACCCGTTCGGGCACATGGCCGGTTTCGGTCGGCTGGCCTTCCGGATGTGGATCGGCCGAGCCCTGGTGGTCGTGCCGAGGTTCACGGCCGACGCCGCCCACGCTCTCCTCCAGCGCTTCGCGCTCGACACCCTCCAGCTCAGCCCCACGATGATCCACATGCTGGCGACGTCTGACCTGCCGCTCGATCTCAGCTCGGTCACGTACGTGACCTCGGGGACGGCACCCCTGCCTGTGGCCACCCGCGACCTGTTCGAGCAGCGGTTCGGGGTGCCGATCATGCAGGCCTACGGCATGAGCGAGACCGGCGGGGTGGCCCAGGAGCGCTACGAGGACGTGGTGGCCGGCCGTCGCGGTCCCGGGTCGGTGGGCCGCATCGCCGCCGGGGTCGAGGTCCGGTTCCGCAACATCGACAGCGAGCACCCGGCCGCTGGCGTAGGCGACCCGAACCTCATCGAGGGTGAGATCCTGGTTCGTACCGACGAGGCGTCGACCCACTTCATCGGCGGGGCCCCGGTCCCGGTCGACGACGACGGTTGGTTCGCTACCGGAGATGTGGGCCGTCTCGAGGACGGCATCTTGTACATCACCGGCCGGATCCAGGAGAAGATCATCGTCGGCGGGTTCAACGTGTACCCGGCCGAGGTCGAAGACGCCCTCCGCCGCTCACCCGCGGTGGCCGACGCTGTCGTGGTCGGCATCCCCGACGAGCGTCTCGGGGAGTGCCCGGTGGCCGGGGTGGTGTGGGTGGGCGAGCCCGACGAGGCGGCGGTCCTGGCGGAGCTCCGCCGATCGCTGGCCGCGTACAAGGTGCCGCGGTGGACCTTCCCCCTCGAGCAGGTCCCCCTCACGGTCCGCGACAAGGTCGACCGCGCCGCAGCGCGGCGGCTCGCCGGAGACGTAGGCCGCTTTACTTCCTGAGGATCGTGCTGAGGAGTGCGAATTCGTCTGCGATGATCTCACCCAGGTCGGCGCGGGCGGGTCCGGCCAGCCAGCGGCTGATGGCCCGCCGGTGGGTGATGAGCACGACGGTGGCGAACAGCATGCACGCCTCGTCGGGTACGGCGGCGCCCCGGCGCGATCCGACAGCGGCCGCCAGGTGTCGGATGTTCTCGGCGATGTGGTCCTGGACCCGCCCACGCAGCGCCGGCGACGACGAGACGGCCTGTTCGTAGAGCTTGAGCGAGCGCCGACCCGGCACCATGCCGGGGGCGAGCCCGATGAGGACCTCCTTGGCGGCCTCGAGGTCGCTCATCGACTTGGGCTGGGTGTGGAACGTCCGGGTGAAGGTCTGGAACCAGCTGTACTCGCCGACGAACAACGCCGATTCCTTGGTGGCGAAGTACCTGAAGAACGTGCGGGGCGACACGCCGGCTCGCTCGGCGATATCGTCGGTGGTGGTGGTGTCGAACCCGTCCTGGGCGAACAGTTCCAGTGCCGCTTGCTGCAAGGCCCGCTCGGTGCGGACCTTGTGCTGCTGGCGCCGCCCCAAGGGCTCAGCGTCGATCTCCTCCACCTCGTTGGCCACGCCGGCACGATAGCGGCGCGGACGCGAACGGTGCGCGATCGGCTCAGAGGCGAGCCGATAGGCGAGCCGACCCGGCCAGCACCGTGCGGTTGTCGCCTGCGAATGCAGGCGACGTCAGCAATCAAGCCACGCACGCGATCAGCTATCGCCGGACGCTCTCAGGTGTGGGCATTTGACAGGCGATCGCCCGTCACAATAACGTGGCAGTCGAGTGTCACTTAACGAGATGGGTAGAGCCGGCTCCGTGGGTTTCCGTACCGATCACGAGACCGTCACCGACGGCCGCATGGTCACTCGCGAGCTGGCCGAGTGGGTCGCCAACCTGTGCTTCGAGGACCTCCCCGACGACGTGGTCGCCGAGGCCGGTCGGGCGTTCACCGACTTCCTCGGCGAGTGCCTGTTCGTGGGCGCCACCCAGCCATGGGGCCGGAGCATCGCCGCTTTCTGCGCGGCCGACGGCGGTGGCCAGCCCGAAGCCACGATCATCGCCTCCGGTCAGCGCACGCTCGCCGCCCGGGCGGCGCTCGCGAACGGCACCATGGCTCTGGGGTTTGAGTACGCCGACTATGGCGCCGGGAGCCGCCCGTACCCGTTCGCCGTGACCGCCCCCCTGGCCCTGGCCGAGGCTGGTCACGCCACCGGACGGCGGCTGGCCCTGGCCATCGTGATCGGGTACGAGGTGATGGGCCGGGTGTTCCGGGCCACCTTCGAGCGTGGCAGGACCATCCCCTTCTACGTACCCTCGGTCTACGGCACCCTGGCCGCGGCCGCTGGTTCGGCCCGGGTGCTGGATCTGACTCCCGAGCAGACCAACGCCGCGCTGGGCCTGGGGGCGGCGTTCGCCGGCGGCACCTTCCAGGGCCACGAGGAAGGAGCCTGGCAGCGGTCGCTCAACGGGGGCATGGCCGGCGAGCGGGGGGTCACCGCGGCCCGGCTGGCGGCCACCGACTTCCGGGCCACCGAGCTGGGCCTCGAGGGTGTGCAGGGCTTCGCCAAGATGTACACGCGGGGCAATCTCGACCCGGACGCGCTGCTCGACGGACTCGGCGACAGCTGGATCATCATGGACCGCTGGGTGAAGCGATATCCCATGAACACCACGTTGCACGCCCCGGTCGAGGCATTGCTGGCCGTCATGGCCGAGCACGGGCTCCACCACAGCGACATCGTCGAGATCGACGCCGCCTGGCAGCGCGTCGAGCCGTTCCTGGCCAAACACAAGGTGTCGACCGTGGTGAGCGCCCAGGCCAGCCTGCCCTTCGCCCTGGCCGTGGCCGCCGTGCGGGGCAAGGTAGGGGTCGACGAGTTCACCGACGCCACCGTGGCCGACCCCGTGATCCAGGCCCTGATCCCTCGCACCGTGGTGCACCAAGACGACGACCTCTACCACCGGGTCACCAACAGCATGCCCGGCCGAGTCACCGTGCGCACGGTCGACGGGCGCGAGCTCACCGCCGAAGTGCTCTACCCCAAGGGCAACCCTTCCAACCCGTTGACCGAGTCCGAGTTCAAGACCAAGTTCATGGACATGGCCGAACGGGTGCTCGGCGTCGATCAGGCCGACGAGCTCTACACCCGGGCCTGTCGGCTCTCCGCCGAACCCGACATCGCCGCCCTGGCCCCCCTGTTCAGCCCGAGAGGTGGCACCACACGCCCCAGAGGTGGCACCACATGAAGGAACGGCACCAGCCATGGGCATGAACGCGATCGAGAAGATCCTGGCCAACCACTCCGACCAGGCGACCGTGGCGCCTGGCGACGTGGTGATGGTCGACGTCGACGTCACCGTCCAGTTCGACTCGTCGCGGCCCGACATCTTGCGGGTCGCCCACCCCGACAAGCTGGTTCTGCTCCACGATCACGTGGTGCCGTCGCCCACCGTCCAGGCCGCCAACAACGCCAAGCGTATGCGCGAGTTCGTCGAACGCCACGGGATCGAGCACTACTTCCCGGTGGGCAAACACGGCATCTCCCACGTGCTGGTGGCCGCCGAGGGCTACGCCCTGCCGGGCCAGATCCTGGCCAATGCGGACTCCCACACCTGCTCCTCGGGAGCCATGAACTGCCTGGCCAGGGGCATGGGGCCGTCGGAGATGCTGTACATCATCTGTACCGGCGAGACCTGGTACCTGGTCGGCCCCACCACCAAGGTGGTGCTGGAGGGCACGCTCCCCGACCGGGTCTACGCCCGCGACGTCATCCACTACCTGCCTGGCCAACACGGTGACTTCGCCGGGCGCAACCTCGAGTGGCACGGCGACGGGCTGGCCGGGATCGACATCGACGGCCGCCTGACCATGGCCACCATCTCGGCCGAGGCCTCGGTGGAGTTCTCCCTGTTCCCGTACGACGACGTGCTGGCCGAGTACCTCGAGGGCCGGGCCCGCTGGCCCTACGAGCCGGCGCACCCCGACCCCGACGCCGAGTACGACGAGGTCATCACCATCGACATGAGCCGCCTCGAACCTCAGGTCGTGCTCCCGGGCCGGGTGGCCCGCAACAGCAGGGACGTGGGTGAGGTGGCCGGGGAGCGGATCAAGGTCGACCAGGCGTTCATCGGTTCGTGTGCCAACGGCCGGCTGAGTGACTTCGCCGTGGCGGCCGAGATCCTGGAGGGGCGCCAGTTGGCCCCGGGCGTGCGTTTGATCGTGACGCCGGGCAGCCAGGACATCTTGAAGGAGGCCATCCGCCGCGGCTACGTCGAGACCATCATGGACGCCGGCGCCGTGGTGACCAGCTCGACGTGCGGCGCCTGCTACGGCGGGCACATGGGAGTGCTGGCCGACGACGAGGTGTGCATCACCGCCTCGACCCGCAACTTCCAGGGCCGGATGGGCAGTCCCAAGGCCACCATCTACATGGGGTCACCCGCCACGGTTGCCGCGTCGGCGGTGACCGGCGTGATCTCGGACCCCCGCGAGCTCTGAGGAGAACTGATGGGCAACGTGTTCAGCGGCAAGGTGTGGACGTTCGGGGACGACATCAACACCGACCTGGTGATCCCCAACTTCGCCGTGCTCATGACCCTGGAGGAGCAGCTCCAGCACTGCTTCTCGGCCAACCGGCCCGAGTGGGTCGACGAGATGTCGGCCGGTGATGTGCTGGTCGTGGGGCGCAACTTCGGGGTGGGTTCGGCCCGCAACATCGGCGCGGTGTTCCACGGGCTCGGAATCGCGGGCGTGGTCGCCCACTCGTTCAACGGCCTGGGCCTGCGCAACTGCATCAACTCGGCCCTGCCCTCGTTGCCATGCCACGGGGTGCTCGACATCTTCACCGAGGGCGACCTCGCCGAGGTCGACTGGACCACCGGCGAGGTCCGCAACCTCACCACGGGCGCCACCGTCCAGGGCCAGCCGTTGCCCGAGGCGCTCCGGGCCATCGTGCACGGTGGCGGCGTGGAGGGCGTGCTGAGGGCCAGAGGCTACCTGGCCGAACCATCGAAGCTGGCGGTGCGGTGATGGCGGCGTCGGTCACCCACCAGATGGCCGAGTGGGTCGTGGAGGTCCCGACCGCCGACGTGCCGCCCGTCGCCGCCGAGCGGGTCGGCAACCTCGTGCTCGACTCGATCGGCAACCAGTTCGCCGGCATGGCGGCACCCACCGGGCAGCTGCTGTCGCAGTGGGTGCGGGCCCAACGGGCGGCACCGGAGTGCACGGTGGCGGCCGCGGACTACCGCACCACACCGGCGCTGGCCACGCTCGTCAACGGCGCAGCGTCACACGCGCTCGAGAACGACGACATCGCCACCTTCAGCAGTCACCCGAACAGCCCGCTCACCGCGTCGGCGCTGGCCCTGGGCGAGAAGTTGGCCTCCGCAGGGGCCGAGGTGGTGGCGGCCTGGGCGATCGGATGGGAGGTCACCGGGCAAACCATGAAGGTCGTCCAGGGGCCCACGGGCAACGATCTGATCAACCGTGGGTGGTTCAACCAGGGCTTCCAGGAGACCCTCGGGGTGGCCGCCCTCGCCTCCCGGCTCCTCGGGCTCACCGTCGACCAGACCCGCATGGCCATCGGCAACGCGGCGTCGGCCATGGCCGGCATGATGAAGAACCGCGGGACCGACACGAAGGGTTTCACGGCCGGCAGCGCCGCGATGCACGGCGTGATCGCCGCCGAGCTGGCCTCGACCGGGTTCACCGCCAACCCCGACATCCTCGACGGCGACCTCGGCGTAGCCCGCCTGCTCGGCCTCGACAATGGCGACCCGCAGAAGATGCTCGACGGTCTCGGCTCGTGGGACCTGGCCACCCGCGGTGCCACCATCCGCCTGCACGCCTGCTGCGGCGCATCCCACTGGAGCATGGACGCCATGCAAGACATCGTGCGTCGCACGTCGCTCGACGCCGCCGACATCGAGTCCATCGAGGTCCACTTCCCCGACTTCCTCACCGCCATGGTGCCGTTCCACGATCCCGGCACCGGCCTGGAGGCCAAGTACAGCCTGGAGTACAGCCTGGCCACGGTGGCCATCGACGGCCGTGCCGGCATCCACCAGTTCAGCGATGCCGCGGTGGCTCGCCCCCAAGCCCGTGACCTGATGCACCGGGTCCGGACCGTGCCCGCTGCGGGCCCGCTCGGCAGCACCGTGGTGGTCACGATGCGTGACGGCGCCCGGCACGAGAGCAGCGCCAATCGCACCCACGGGCACCCGACCGATCCGCTGAGCCAGGACGAGATCCTGGCCAAGTTCGCCGAGTGCGCCGAGACGTCGGCCTCGGCGGGCCAGCCGGCCCGGATCGTCGACCTGTGTGCCGCGACTGTCGACACTCGACGACGTGGGTGAGCTCTCCCGTGCGATCGGAGCCACCGATGCATGACCTGATCATCACCGGCGGCCTGGTGGTCGACGGTACCGGCCGGTCGGCCTTCGCCGCCGACGTGGCCATCGACGAGGGCCGCATCACGGTGGTCGGCGAGGTCGACGAGCGCGGCCCGCCGCACCATCGACGCCAGCGGCCACGTCGTGTCGCCCGGCTTCATCGACGCTCACACGCACTACGACGCCCAGCTCCTGTGGGACCCGTCGGCCAACCCGTCGACCGCGCACGGGATCACCACCATCCTCACCGGCAATTGCGGGTACACCCTCGCCCCGGTCCGGCCCGCCGACCAGGACTACCTGATGGGGCTGTTCGCGGCGGCCGAGGAGGTCCCCAAGGCCGCCCTGGCCCGGTTCGCACCCCTGCCCTGGGAGTCGTTCCCCGAGTACGTCGACTGGATGCGCGGCAGGCTCGGGATCAACGTCGTGACCCAGATCGGCCACAGCGCGGTGCGCCGCTACGTCATGGGCGAGGCGGCGCAGGAGCGGGCGGCCACTCCCGACGAGATCGCCGCCATGGCGGAGCTCGTCGATACCGCTCTCGGGGCCGGAGCCATCGGGGTGAGCAGCAGTCAGGCCTCGCACCAGCGGGGCGAGCACGGCGAGCACATCCCGTCGTTCTTCGCCGAGGCCGCCGAGACCGACGCCCTGGCCGCGGTCGTGCGGCGCCGGGGCGGCCGGCTGGTGTCGATCAACCCGGCCAGCAAGCGCAGCGGCATCACCGCCGAGGATCAGGCCCGCCTGGTCACCCTGGCCGAGCTGTCCGGCGCCACGGTGTCGTGGAACGACTTCGGCATGGGGACACCCGACGGCGACAACATGCTGGCCTTCATGGAAGCCGAGCTGGAGCGCGGCCACGAGATCTTGGCCGTGGCCCGCTGTCAGCGGGCCGAGACCCGCTTCACCCTCAAGAAGCTGTCGGCGGTGTTCGCCACGTCCGAGACGTGGGTCGACCTGTCCCGGCTGGAGCCGTCGGACAAGCTGGTCGCCCTCGCCGACCCCGAGTGGCGCACCCAGCTGGGCGCGTTCTGGGACACGGCGCCGTTCATGGCCCGGGTCTCGGTGGAGCGGGCGGGCAGTCCGGTCACCGCGATGCTCGAGGGTCGACTGCTGTCCGACATCGCCGCCGAGCGAGGGGTGACCCCGGCCGACGTGATGTTCGACATCGCCATCGAGGACCACCTGGAGACCTTCTTCGCCATCACGGGGCCCGTCGACCTCGACGAGAGCCGGCTGGAGCGCATCCTCAAGAGCCCCGCCACCCTCGTGGGGATCTCCGACGGCGGCGCCCACCTGCAGACCTTCGCGGGAGGCGACTACACCAGCTACTTCCTGGCCCACTGGGTGCGAGCCAAGGGGGCGTTCACCCTGGAGGAGGCGGTGGCGGCGTTGACCTCGCGCATCGCCGCCTTCCTGGGACTCACCGACCGGGGCACCATCGAGGTCGGCCAGGCCGCCGACATCGTGGTGTTCGACCCCGACACCATCGCGCCGCTGGGTCTGATGACCCTCGACGACATCCCCGGCGGAGGCACGCGCATGACGAAGAACGCCGCCGGCATCCCCTGGGTGCTGGTCAACGGCGAGCCGGTGGTCGAGAACGGTGAGCCCACCGCCGCCCGGCCCGGCGCCGTGCTCGGCGCCTGACATGGGCGGCAACGTGGTCCATGTGCTCGAGCTCGACACCGCGACAGTGGCGTAGGGGACGTCCGTGGGCTTCTCGCGGGTGTGTGCCGACGGTGACCTGGTCACCGGCGACATGGCGGCGTTCTACGTCGATGAGGTCGAGATCCTCGTCGTGCGCGACACCAAGGGCCGGCTGCATGCCCTCAACGGCATCTGCCCGCACGAGGACTACCCACTCGCCTACGGAGACTTCGACGGCACCGTGATCACCTGCGCGAACCACTACTGGACCTTCGATGCCACCACCGGCAAGGGCATCAACGCCCCGGGTTGCCATTTGGCCCGGTACGCCCTGTCGGTCGAGAACGGCGAGATCCTCGTCGATCCCGATGCGGAGGTCACCTGAGGTGGCTGCCTACGACCTGGTGGTGAGGGGCGGCACCATCGTCGACGGGACTGGAACGCCACGGTGGACCGGCGATGTCGCCGTCGCCGGCGACCGCATCGTGGAGCTGGGCGGCCGGGTGGTCGGCACCGGGACCCGAGAGATCGACGCCGACGGGCTCGTGGTGGCGCCCGGCTTCATCGACGCCCACACCCACATGGACGCCCAGGTGTTCTGGGACGACCTGGGCACCCCCACCTGCTGGCACGGGGTGACCACGGTGGTGATGGGCAACTGCGGGTTCACTCTGGCTCCGGTCCGGCCCGACGCTCATGCCCTGGTGGTGCGCAACCTCGAGCGGGCCGAAGACATCGCGCCTGAAGCGCTGGCCCACGGGATCGACTGGACGTGGTCGACGTTCGCCGAGTACCTCGACGCCGTCGATGCCCGGCCGAAGGGGGTCAACTACATGGCGTCGATCGGGCACTCGGCGTTGCGGACATGGGCGATGGGGGAGCGGGCCTTCGAGCAGGAGGCGACGGGCGGCGACCTGGCTCTCATGGCGACCGAGCTGCGTTCGGCCCTGGCCGCCGGCGCAGGGGCGTTCACGACGTCGCGTTCGATGGCCCACAATACGTCCGACGATCGGCCAGTGGCGTCGCGGATCGCGTCGTGGGCCGAGATCGAGGCGCTGGTCGGGATCGTGGGCCGGGAGAGCCGGGCCATCTTCCAGCTGGCGCCCGAACGAGGTTTCGACCCCGACCAGCACGCCGAGTTCGAGCGTCGGCTGTGCCGGCTGGCCATCGACGGTGGCGCGCCGATCGTGTTCGGCAAGTTCTCCCACCCGATGCTCCAACCGTCGCTCGATCTGATCGACGAGACGGCGCGGCGTGGTGGCGACCTGTGGGCCCTGACGCACTGCCGGGGCGTGGTGTCGGCCCAGTCGTTCCGGACCCGGCTCGGGTTCGACAGTCTGGCCGAGTGGCAGGATATGCGCGGGCTCGCTCTACCGGAGCAGCGGCGCCTGCTCGGTGACCCGGCGGTGCGGGCCCGCCTCGTCCATGCCGCCCACCACGGCAGTTATGGCGTCACCCACGGGCCAGAACCCGGCCGGCCCCGGTTCGAGACCATGTCGATCCTCGAGTCACCGTACCTCCCGAACCCCACCGTGGCCGACGAGGCCCGCCGCCGCGGTGTCGACCCGGTCGAGGCGATGATCGACATCGCCCTGGAGACCGATTTCGACGCCATCTTCCTCCAGCACCTCATGTCGCAGGACGAGGACGAGTTGCTCGGGCTCATGCGCCACCCGCGCACGGCGATGTGCTTCTCGGACTCGGGCGCCCACGTGAGCCAGATCTTCGACTCGTCGATCTACACCCACCTGCTCGCCTACTGGGTCCGCGAGCGGGGGCTGATCGGGCTCGAGGAGGCGGTGCAGATGATGACCTCACGTCCGGCCGACATCTTCCGCCTGGCTGGGCGGGGCCGGCTGGTCCGGGGCGCGGCGGCCGACCTGTGCGTGTTCGACCCCGACACCGTGGCCCCGCTCCGCCCGACGGTGGTGACCGACCTCCCGGGTGGAGCCCGCCGCTTCGATCAGCGCTCGGCCGGCATCGCCGCCACGGTGGTGAACGGCCGCGTCCTCACCATCGATGGTGAGGCCACCAGCGAGCGGCCCGGCCGCCTCCTGCGCGCCGGCTGATCTTTCCTTCCTCGCCGGCGTGCGTTGAGCTACAGTGGCACTCGACTGTCACTTCGTCCCGCGGTGCTTCGTGGGCGGGAGGTTGCCTTGGGATCGACGCAGCGACCGGCGTTCGGTGTACGTGAACTGTCGCCTCGGCTCGGCGCCGAGATCACAGGGATCGACCTGAGCGGCGACCTCGACGAGTCCACCCGGCACGACCTCAGGTTCGTGCTCGACCGCCGTGGGGTGCTCGTCTTCCGCGACGTCGATGTGGACTTCGAGTCGCAGCTCTACCTCGTCGAGTCGCTCCACCACGACCAGCCGGTGCTGCGTGACACCGCGGACGTCGCCTTCAGCCACGTGTCGAACGTCGAGCCCGACGGTGGGGCGCCGTACGGCCGGCTGATGTTCCACTGCGACATGATGTGGTCGCCGCTGGCCCACCAGGTCGCCTCGCTCTATGCCGTGGAGGCCGCTCAGCCTTCGGTTCCCACGACGTTCGTCAGCGGCGTGCACGGGTGGTCCACGCTGAGCGACGACCTGAAGGAACGACTGTCGAGACTCCACGCCGAACACTGGAGCGGCCGGCAAGGTCGAGCGACCGTCGACGACGACACGCTCCTCCAACCCGAGTGGTCGACCCTGCGCTCCACCATCACCCCGGTCGCCCTGCGTCACCCCCGTACCGGCGACGTCGTGCTCTACGTGTGCGAGCAGCAGACGCGCCGCATCGTGGAGCTTCCCGAGCCCGACAGCGACCACCTGCTCGACGAGCTGTTCGCTCACCTCTACAGCCCCGCCCGCGTGTTCGAGCACCCGTGGCGCACGGGTGACCTGGTGGTGTGGGACAACCAGCTGGTACAGCACGGCCGTCCCTACGTCACCGCGGGCGGGCCGGCCCGGACACTGCGCAAGGTCCACGCGCCCCGCAACCTGGTCCGGCTCATCGGGTCGCCCACCTACGAGACGGCCGGCGCCCCGGGAGAGCGGGATGAGATGCGCCTGCTGACCCTGGGGACCGACGCCGACGGGCGGTCGCGCCTCGACGAGGTGTCGGCAGGGCGGGGAGCGCCTCCGGCGAATCGTGAAACGGAGAGGACCACGAACCCGTGACGCAGCTGACGACCCGAGATCTGACCCCGGCGTTCGGGAGCGAGGTGATCGGCGTCGACCTGTCCGTCGACCTCGAGGCCCCGACGCTGGCCACGCTCCGCGAGGTCTTCGATCGGCGGGGGGTGCTGGTGTTTCGCGACGCCGACCTCAGCCACTCCCAGCAGGTGCGACTGTGTCGAGCCCTGTGCGACGACGCCACCGACGGCCCCACCGACGACGCTATGCCGGAAGACCGATGGTACATCTCCAACAAGCGGGACAAGTCCGCGGCCCCGTTCGGGCGCCTGCAGTTCCACTCCGACACCATGTGGGCGAGCGATCCGTGCCTGGTGTTGTCGTTGTACGGGGTCGAGGTCGACCAGCCCGCCGTGCCCACGACGTTCGTCAGCGCGACGCACGCCTGGACCACCCTGCCCGACGCGCTGCGGCAGCGGGTCGCCGGGCTGCGCGTCCTGCACACCGCCGGCGAGGTCCGCCGCGGTGACCTGTCTGACGTGCTGGTGACCGTGGTGGAGGCGCCGCCCTCGACCATCACGTCGGTCGGCCATCCTCATCCGCGCACCGCGGACACCATCCTGTACGCGTGCGAGCAGATGACCAGAGAGGTGGTCGGGATGGCTCCCGACGAGAGTGAGAACCTGCTCGAGGAGCTGTTCGATCATCTGTACGCTCCGTCGGCGCAGTTCCACCACGAATGGCGCACCGACGATCTGGTGGTGTGGGACAACGTGGCCATCCAACACGCCCGCCGCAACGTGGCCGCCGACGGCCCGACGCGGACCCTGCGCAAGGTGGGATGCCCGCTGCCGTCGCTCGCGGCCAGCCAGCGACCGGCCTACGAGAAAGCGATGTGACCGCCTTCGCCTCCGCCGCCTCCCCGATCGACGGCGCGTTCTCCCTCGAGGGCAAGGTCGCCATCGTGACCGGTGGCGGCAAAGGCATCGGCGAGGCCATCGCCCGGGTGTTCGCCCGATCGGGAGCTGCGGTTGTCGCGGTCGCCCGCACGGCGACCGATGTCGAGGAGGTGGCGGCGTCGATCCGGGCCGCCGGTGGTCGGGCCATCGGGTTCGCGGCCGACGTGACCGATCCTGGTGTGCTGCCGGGTGTCCTGGAGCGAACCGTCGACGAGTTCGACGGTGTCGACGTGGTGGTCAACAACGCCGGTGCGGGAGGCTCGCCGGCTTTCGCCGACACCCGGCCTGACGACCTTCGTCGGGCGTTCGAGTTGATGGTGGTGGCGCCGTTCGAGCTGACCCGGGTGGCCCTGCCCCACCTGCGGTCGCGCCCCGGGGCGTCGGTCATCAACCTCAGCTCGGTCGGGGCCCTTCGCTCGACACCCGGCAACCTTGCCCACCACACGTCGAAGGCGGCGCTGGCTCACCTGACCAAGCTCATGGCTGCCGACCTGGGCCCGGAGGTGCGGGTCAACGCGCTCGTGCCCGGAGCAGTCGAGACGCCGGGGTTGGCGGGGGTGTTCGGCACCCGGCCCGGGCTGCGGGACGAGGTGCAGGGGCGCATCCGGCTCGGGCGCCTGGGCACACCCGAGGAGATCGCCTTGGCCGCCGTGTACCTTGCGTCGCCCGCGGCGGCCTGGATCACCGGCACCCTGCTGGAGATCCACGGTGGCGCCGTCGACGAGATCGCCCCGGTGAGTCATCGCCGGTCGGAGTGAGCCGCCGCAAGAACTGACACCCTGCTGCCAGTTCTCTTGAGGCCCGAGTGTCCCGGCAGCTACTGTCGAGGGCTACAGACGACAGGGGTCGCGATGACAAACGTAGTGGTCGGTGCCGGATCGGGGATGGGCCGCGCGGTGGCCCGGATGCTGGCGCCGCGAGGGCCGCTCCTGATCGCCGACGTCAACGCCGACGCGGTGGGCGCCCTGGCTGCTGACATCGGCGGCGACGTCACTGCCGCGGCGGGCGATGTCACGTCGGCCGCGCAGATGGACGACCTTCTGGCCCGGGTCGACCGGCTCGACGCCCTGGTCATCACGGCCGGCATCTCGGGCTCGATGGCACCTGGCCGTCGGATCCTCGAGGTCAACCTGATCGGTATGACCCGCCTCCTGGCCGCCGTGGAGCCGCTCGTCGGGCCCACCACCGTCGCTGTGTGCTTCGCCTCGATGTCGGGGTACCGGGTGCCCGACCGCCCCGAGCTCATGAGGATCCTCGACGACCCGTTGTCCGAGCGGTTCTTCGACGCCTTCTTGGAGATCGGTATCGACCCCGACCAGACGCAAGTGGCCTACCCGGTGTCGAAGCGGGGCGTGCACCGCATCCCGCGCCGCCTGTGCTCGTCGTGGGGAAGCCGAGGCGCACGGATCATGTCGCTGTCGCCGGGGATCAACGACACGCCCATGAACCGGCTCGACGAGTCGCGCCACCCGATCATGGCCGACATCATCACTACCAGCCCCCTGGGTCGGCGGGGCACAACGCAGGAGGTCGCCAACGTGGTCGAGTTCCTGACCTCGGACAGGGCGTCGTTCATGACCGGCAGCGACGTCCTGGTCGACGGCGGGATGGTGACCACCATCCCGGAGGACTCCACCGGCGGGCGGGTCGGGGGCTGACGGTGACGGCGCCCGACGACCTCGTGTACCTGCCGGACGACCCGGCGACGATCCGCGATCCCCACGCCCTGTTCCGCCGCATGCGGGAGGACGCGCCGCTGTACCACCGCGACGATCAGGACTTCTACGCGGTCAGCCGGTACGACGACGTCGAGCGGGTTCTGCTCGACCGGGAGACGTTCATCTCCCGTCGGGGCGTGACCCTCGGCCTCCTGCGCTCGGGCATCGAGATCCCGCGGGGCACGCTGATCTTCGAGGACCCGCCCACCCACGGGATCTACCGGGGGCTGCTGGCCCGGATGTTCACCCCCAGGAGGGTGGCCGAGATCGAGCCGTCGATCCGGGAGCTGTGCGCCGACCTGCTCGACCCGTTCGTCGGCACCGCCGGGTTCGACTATGTCCGCGACCTCGGCGCCATCGTGCCCATGCGGGTCATCTGCCTGCTGCTGGGCATCCCGTGGGACGACCACGAGTCGGTCCGTGATCACTTCGCCCGCAGCAGCGACAAGGTGTCCTCGGTGGAGAACCTGACCGGGGCCATCTTCGCCGACTACATCGACGACCGGGTCGCGCATCCCACCGACGACCTCATGTCGCAGCTGCTCCACACCGAATTCGACGACGAGATGGGCAAACGCCGGTGCCTGAGCCGCGACGAGCTGCTGGCGTACGTCAACATCGTTGCCGCCGCCGGCAACGAGACCACCAAGACGCTCATCAGCTGGACGGGCAAGCTGCTTGCCGAGCACCCCGATGCTCGCCGCCGGTTGGTGGCCGACCGGTCCCTGATCCCGCTCGCCATCGAGGAGATCGTCCGGCTCGAGCCCAACACCCTCCAGAACTGCCGCTACGTCGCGAAGGATGTCGAGGTCCACGGCGAGGTCGTCCCGGCCGGCAGCTTCATGGCCACCCTGACGCCGTCGGCCAACCGTGACCATCGGCGTTTCACCGAACCCGACCGCCTCGACGTCGACCGGGAACCGGGCAACCACATGTCGTTCGGCTTCGGCGCCCACTATTGCCTGGGTCAGGCGCTGGCCCGGCTGGAGGCCCGGGTCGTGCTCGACGAGGTGCTGGACCGGTTCCCGGGGTGGGACGTCGACGACGCCAGCGCGGTGTTCGCGCCCCACACCGACTCACGCGGCTTCGACTCGCTCCCCGTTCTGGTGGGGTAGAGCGCCGGCCGGTCCCGCCTGGGCCGGCCCGGCGTCGATCAACGCCGGGCGAGCTGGCCGGCTGCTGTGCGAAAGACGGTGCAGCGGGTGTCCTCGGGGTACCGGGGGCGCCGCTCGTCGCTGAGTGGTTGCTGGATCTGGGCCAGGGTGGGGCCGATGCCATCGGCGATGGAGGCCAGGCGGTCGAGGTCGAATCCGTAGAGGGCGGCGGCGCGGGTCGACACGAGCTCGACGATGTCGGCGGCAGGGAGGTCCCACATGGTGACCTGGAGCGCTTCGAGGGTGAAGGGGCTGGTCCCCTCCGAATGGGGGATGTCCGCGCCCCACATGACGTTGGGGGTGCCGGCATCGTGCGCCAAACGCAGGTCGTGGGTAGGCCCGGCCACGTGGCAGTTGGTGGCGAAGTACTCGCTGGGGGTGCGGTGCAGCGCCTCGACGGCGTCCTTGATGTGCTCGTACAACGGGGTGCCGGCGCCCAGGCCCATGGCCACCATGCCGTCGAGCTTGGCCAGGTGGCCGGGGATCTCCGAGGCGGTCGAGATCTCGGTGAGCACGTACTGGAGGGTGGGGTGGCGCTCGAACACCCCCGACAGGACCATGTGGCCGATCGTGCGGATCATGTAGAACTGCATCTCGACCATGCCGACCAGTGCCGATGCGTTGCCGCCTTCGCGCACCGACTCGGTGGGGAAGTTGGCGTGGCGGTGCACCGGCATCTCCAACTCGGCGCACACCGCCCACAGCGGGTCGAGATGCGGGTAGTACAGGTTGGTCATCCGCAGGACGTGGTCGTTGGGCAGGAGCACGCCGCGCAGCCCGGCTTCCTTGGCCCAGCGGACCTCGGCGACGGCGACGTCGATGTCGTCGAGGAAGATCTGGGCGAACCCGGCCCAGCGGTCCGGGGCCTGGGCACAGAAGTCGGCCAGCCAGCGGTTGTGGGCCTGTAGCCCGGCGAAGCGCAGCTCGAACTCCTCCTCGGTACGGGGGCCGGGGGAGGTGAGCACGCCGGAGGGGTAGAACGGTGGTGCCGTGTTGGGGAACAGCACCTCGGCGGCGATGCCCTCGTTGTCGAGGTAGGCGAGGCGCTCGGCGACGTCCCAGTTGAGCGAGGCGTTCGACGAGGCCACGCCCATGCGGTGGTTGGCCGAGCGGTCCTGGTCGGTGTCCTCGGCCCAGGCATCGGAGAACGTGGCCGCCCAGTCGTCGAACGGGTCGTGGTACTGCTGCTCCAGGTACGGCCGGTAGTCCCGGAGATCGGCCCCGGCGTGACCGTCGGTCGAGATCACGATCTGTCGCTTCTGTGACGTCGCTGCCATGTCGCCTCCGTGTCCCGTCATTGTCCACATCG
>CAVTAP010000003.1:0-128375 GCA_963732695.1 uncultured Actinomycetota bacterium
CGCAACCACCCGATGACACGGGCGCGCCAGCTCGTGCACCGGGTGTGGCACGGGTTCGACGGCCTGGCCAGCGACACCCTGTGGAGCGGCCTCAACGACGGTTTGTCGCTGCTGACCTCGATGACCTCGTTCTACCTGGTCACCCGGGCCCTGACCAATGAGCGGTACGGCAGCTACGTCGGCCTCTACGGCCTGCTGGGGGCGGTCGGTGCGTTCTCCTACTCCGGCGTGGGCCTGGCCGCGCTCCAGCGCCTGATCGGCGAGCGCGACGATCCCAACCGGGTGCTCCGGTCGTTCCTGTCGCTCACGGTGATCACCGGCGTCTGCCTGTCGGCCGTCACCGTCGCCCTGGCCCTGGCCATCCCCGGTCTGGGCGTGCCGGAGGCGACGCTGATCGTGGTGGCCGAGCTGCTGGGGCCGGCCGTGATCTACATGTCGGCCGTGCTCGTCCAGGGAGTCTCGGGGTTCGCCGCCGCCGCCCGGGTGAAGCTGGGGATCGTGGCCATCCGGTTGAGCGCAGTGGTGCTGCTGCACCTGACCGGCCACCTCACGATCGCCAGCCTGGGGGCCACCATCCTGGTCGCCTTCTTCGCCTACGGGTTCTGGCTGGTCACCGTCCACCTGCCCCGGCACGGCTACACCGTGACGTTCGGGCGGCCCAGCGGGATGTCGGTGCGGGCCAGCGGGGTGTTCTCCCTGCCCATGGTGGCCAACAAGATGCAGACCGACGCCGACAAGTTCCTCCTGAACGTGTTCGGGTTCCAGGCCCAGGCCGGCGTCTACGGGGCCGCCTACCGGCTGGTGCTGCTGGCGCTCACCCCGCTGGGCTCGCTCGACACCGCCGCCTTCCAGCGGTTCCTGCCCCGGGGCGACCCCGGGGCCATCGGGGTGCACTGGCGCCGGGCCACCCGGCTCGGGATGCTGATGGGTGGGGCCAGCATCGTGGCCGCCGTCGCCCTGTGGATCTGCCTGCCGCTGCTCCACTTCCTGGTGGAGGACCGCTACAACGAGGCCTTCGACATCGTCCCGTGGTTGCTGTTCATGGTCCCGCTGGTGTCCACCAGCAACACGGCCCTCAACGGCCTCTTAGGTCTGGGCCGGGTCAACACCCGGGCGCTGGTGACGATCGCGTCGTCGGTGATCTCGATGGTCAGTTACCTGCTGCTGATTCCGGGCCACGGCTGGAAGGGCGCCGCCGTCGCCACCTACATCAGCGAGGTGGCATTGGCCCTGATCGCCTGGAGCACCCTGTGGTACTACCAGCGCCGGGCCGACGACGAGGTCCGCCGGGCGGCCTCGGTGATGACGCCCGTGTAGGCGGTGGCCGGCATGGGACAGGCGCCAGGCGGGCGCGGCAGGCGCGGCCGGCTGGTGGTGATCGTCGCCCTGGGTCTGGCCATGATCGTGATGGCGGTGGCCTCCGTGGTGGGGGTGCGGGAGTACCGCCAACGGACCCTCCCCACCCCGCTGCGGGGTCCCGACCAGCGCACTGTGCCCGGCCTCGATGCCGCGCCCACCCCTGTGCCCCGGGGAGCCATCTCCATCCGGGCCGACGGCCTGACCGTGCCCGGGCCCGATGTGACGATCGACGTCGACCCGCCGCCCGGGTCCACCGAGATGGCCATCGGATTCGACCCCACGTTCACCTCCATATCCTGGCAACCGGCGCAGGGCCCGGTGACCCTGACCGCCCCGGCCCAGGGATACCAGCTCGTCTACGCCCGCTTCCGCTCGGGAGCGGCGGCGGTGCCCTCGGCGGTGAGCGTCGACGGCATCACCGTCGACGCCACCTGGGAAGCGGCCACCGCCTCGGCCGCCGGCCGTCACCGACCCAGCTGGGTGCGGCCGCTGTCGGCCTCGGTGGTCACGGTGCGGATCGAGGCCGGCCGGCTGGAGCGGGGGGTGGTCCAGCCCTACGACTTCGACCGCCCGCCCCCCGGCGACGACGTGCACGGGGCTTTTCCCTTCCTGTGGGACTGGGAGGGGGTGCCCCGGGTGGACCGCGACGGCCGGCCCTTCGGGCGTCAGGTTGCCGGCAGCGACCGGCTGCTGCGCCCCTACGACCGGCTGGTGGGGCGTCCCCTCGACGCCGACGCCGTGCTGGCCGGCCCGTGGCGGATCACCTCACCCGACGATCCGGCCTACGGCGACGGCGGAGCCGACCCGTCCGGGTTGGCCGTGACGTCACGCCCCTCGGGCTCGGGCCTGGGACCCCGGGGCCCGCTGGTGGTGGCCATGGTCCACGACGTCACCGTGGCCCTGCCCCACCCGCTGGTAGCGGGGCACCACTACCGCCTCGAACCACCCGACGACCTGGTGGAGCCGATCGAGTGGACGGCCGGGGCCCCAGGGGAGATGAGCCCCGCGGTCCACGTCAACCAGAACGGCTACGCCCCCGACGACGGGCTCAAGGCGGCCTATCTGGCCGGCCCCCTGCCGGTGGCCCTGCCGGCCGGGGCCGACCTCGGCTACCGGGCCGGGATGGCGTTCCGGGTGGTCGAGACGGCCACCGGGACCCCGGTCCTGTCCGGCACCACCACAGCCCGCCCGGGGGGCGACGAGCTGGGCCGGGGCGACCTCACCGGGGTGCCGGTGTTCGAGCTCGACCTGTCGGCCCTGGACGCCCCCGGTCGCTATCAGGCCTGCGTCGATGCCGTGGGCTGCTCGGCGGCGTTCGACGTACGCCCCACCGTGTGGCGAGACCTCGCCGTCACCGTGGCCCGGGCCATGTTCCACCAGCGCTCGGGCATCGCTCTGGGGCCGCCCTACACGTCGATCATCCGGCCCCGTCCCCGCCACCCCGACGAGGGCACGGTCGTGCTCACCACCTCGCTCACCGCCCGCCAGGCCGGAGCCAGCGCCAACTGGTTCGCCGACCTGGTGGCCGGACGCCAGGGCGACGAGGCGGTGCAGGGCGCGTGGGGCGGCCACTTCGACGCCGGCGACTGGGACCGCCGGATCGAGCACCTGTGGTACACCCGGGCGGCGGCCGAGCTGGTGGACCGGCGCCCCGAGGTGTTCGCTTCCCTCGACCTCGACCTGCCCGAGAGCGGCGACGCCGTGCCCGACGTGCTCGACGAGGGCCTGTGGTCACTCGACCTCTACCGGCGGATGCAGGGGCCCGACGGGGCGATACGGGGCGGCATCGAGGCCTCGGAGCACCCCCAACGGGACACCACGTCGTGGACCGACGATCTGGCCCTGTTCGCCTACGCCCCCGATGCCTGGTCGAGCTACCTGTACGCCGGGGTGGCGGCCGAGATGGCCCAGGTGCTGGCCCGCTACGACGCCGAGCGGGCTCAGGGCTATCTCTCGTCGGCCCTGGCCGCCATGCGTTGGGCCGAGGCCCAGCCCGCAGCAGAGGGATCCGACCCGGCTCAGGTCGACGCCCTGGTCGGGCAGCGCTCGGTGGCCGCCGCCGCCCTCCTGTCGGCCACCGGCGACCAGCAGTGGCACGACGTGTTCCTCGACGCCACCGACCTCGACGCCACCTCTCCCGGTAACGCCGAGGCCGGTGGCGGGCCGCTGGCCTGCCACGAGCACACCCGGTGCGACGCCGTCTGGCTGTACTGGACGGCCGATCCGGCCCTCACCGACCCCACCCTGCGTACCCGGGTGGGGGAGGCCATCGTGGCCAACGCCGAGGCCATCCTGGCCGCCCAGGCCACCACCGCCTTCGGGTGGGCGCTCGACGATCCCGGAGTGCCCCTGATCTGGGGTCTCGGCCTGGGCGGCGCCCCCCACGTGACGGCGCTGGTCCGGGCGTTCGAGATCACGGGCGACGAGCGGTTCCGGTCCGGGGCCGAGCGGGCCGCCGCCGCCTCGCTGGGGGCCAACCCGATCGACACCGCCCTGATCACCGGGGTGGGGGCCAACCCCACCCGGTCACCTCTGATCGTCGACGTGGCCGACGGCGGCCTGCCGGTGTGGCCGGGCACCCCGGTGTACGGCATGCACCAGGTCGATCCGGCGGCCGAGAGCTGGATCGACGGCTACAACCTGGGCCCGGCCGGCACCCGGCCCCGGGCCGGCGACCTGCCCTACACCTGGCAGTGGTTCGACGCCTCCACCATCGCCCAGATGAACGAGTTCACCGTCCACCAGAGCCATGCCGTCGCCCTGTACGCCTTCGGCATGCTGGCCCGCTGATCAGGGCAGCTCCGGGCGGATCGGGGTGGGAAGACCGGCCAGGGTGTCGGCGAACAGGGTGCGGAGGCGGGCCGCCTCCGTGGAGTTGGCGAACTCGGCCGTGACCGTGGCCCGGCCGGCGTCGCCCATGCGCTGCCGCCGCTCCGGATCGTCGAGGAGCTCGATCAGGGCCCGGGCCAGGGGTTCGGGGTCGCCGGGACGGACCACGTAGCCGTTGACGCCGTGGTCCACCAACTCGCTGACCCCGCCCACCTGGGTGGCCACCACCGGCACCGCCGCTCCCAGCGCCTCCATGAGGGTCACCGGCACCCCCTCGGCGAAGCTGGGCAGCACGAAGACATCGGTGTCGGCCAGGAAGGCGGCCACCTCGGCCTGCGACCGGTACCCGGCGAAGGTGACCCGGCCTTCGGCCCCCGTCTCGGCCGCCACCCGCTCGAACCGCTGGCGCTCGGGCCCGTCGCCCACCAGCGTGAGATGGACGTCGGGATGGACCTTGGCCACCTCGCCCAAGGCGTCGAGCAGCACGGCCACCCCCTTCACCTCGGCCAGGCGTCCCACGAACAGCAGCTCGGCCCCGCCGGGGCGGTGGGTGCGGCGGGCCAACGCCTCGGGCTGGATGCCGCAGTGCACGATGTGGAGCTTGGCCACGTCGGCCGGGTCGGCGAAGATCGTGGCCTGGCTCCGGCAGAACCAGCTGATGCAGGACACGAAGGCGGCCCGCCGGAACTTCTCGTCGAGGCGCCAGGTGTGGGCCTCGAAGAAGATGCCGGGGCCGTGCAGGGTGAAGGAGAAGGTGAAGCCGCCCAGCTCGGCCGCCAACATGGCCACCGAGCAGCTCGAGTCACCGAAGTGGTTGTGGAGGTGCCGGATCCGGCGCCGGCGGACGGCGGCGGCCAGCAGGCCGGCCTCCAGGAAGTAGGCCAGCTGGTAGGCGGTGCCGTGCACACCGGGCCGGCGGGTGTCCCACGCCAGTCGGAGGGCCCGCAGGTACCGGGCGGGCGACCGGAGGGCCAGCCCGAGGTGGGCCAGGGGCAGGCGGAGGCCCTTGACCTGGGGCACCAGGTAGGTGGTGCGCGCCGTCTCGGCCACCTGTTCCGGCCCCACGAGGTGCTCGGACCCGGGCTGGCGCACGGCGAAGCCCTCCACGTCCACCCCTTGGGCCCGCAGGGCCGTGATCTCCCGCTGGATCCAGGTGTCGGTGGCCCGGGGATACTCGCCGGTGAAGTAGGCGATGTGCAGGCGGGGCGTCGCCGGATCAGCCATCGGTCCGGGGGCCTCCGGCCGGGGCGGCCAGCTGAGCCAGCAGGTCGGCCTCGCCTCCGGCCCGCCCGACGGCCTCCCCGGTGGCGTAGCGGGGGGTCCATCCCAGCAACCGCTTGGCCTTGGCGTTGGTGTAGCGGAGAGGCTTGAACCGGCCGTGCAGCTTCTCGGGCACCACGATCCCCGGGAACTTGGCCCGGCCTCCCAGCAGCACGCCGTTGGCCTTGTCGAGGGCGTCGGCCGCCACCCGCATCACGGGCCAGGGCACGAACACCGACGGCGGCGGCTCCATCACCGCCGACACCAGCTCCACGTAGCGTCCCTGGGTCGGCAGATCGTCGTCGACCAGGTTGATCGTCTCGCCGTCGACCGGGCTCGGGTCCTCGGCCAGCTTCTCGGCCGCCAGCACCAGCGCCTCGGCGCAGTTCTCCACGTAGAGGAGGGGCAGGATGGCCTTGGCCCCCACCCGCAGGAACCGGGGACCGAGCTCGGCGCCGAGCAGGGCGTGCCACAGCTCGTCGCGCCCGTAGATCAGACCGGGCCGCACGATCACAGCCCCGTGGCCGGCGCCGAAGCTCCAGTACAGCTCCTCCTGGAGCAGCTTGGTTCGGGCGTACTCGTCGCGCTTCACGGGATCGGCGTCGATCGGGGTGGTCTCGGTGAGCAGTGACCCGCCGGGGAGCGCCTTGTAGTCGTAGACGGAGAAGGTGCTGACGGCCACCAGCTGGCCCACGCCGGCCTCGCCCATGGCCCACAGCAGGTTCTCGGTGGCCACCACGGTGCCGGCGAACTGGGTGTAGAAGTCTCCCGACTTCGCCGCCGCCAGGTGGATCACGCTGTCGGCGCCCCGCAGGGCGTCGACCAGCCCGGCCCGTGACCGCAGGTCCACCCGGACCGCCTCCACCCCGGGGTGGTCGAGCAGGGAACCGAGCTCGCGTCCGGAGCTGGCCGGCCGGAGGACGGCGGCCACCCGGTGGCCCCGGGCCAGGGCGGCGGCCACGGTGTAGCGGCCGACGAAGCCGGTGGCTCCGGTCACCAGAATCCGCATCAGAGCGCCACCTCCCGGCTGAGCAGCTGGTCGACCAGGCCCGAGGCGGCGAGCATGTCGGCCTCGGTGACGGGCAGCTCGCCCCCCTGCACCAGAGCGGTGTAGGCCAGGTCGAGCATCCGGTGCAGGCCCTCGTACTGGCCCTGCTGGACCAGGCGCTGACCCAGGTTGCGCACCCCGGAGCGGGCCATGCCGAAGCCGTTGACCACATGGTTGACGATGGGGGAGAGCTTGGAACCGCCGGGCCGGGGCCGCACGATCCGCAGGTACGGCTGGAACAGGTCGGTCTCGGCCGTGCCCCCGCTGCCCCGGACGATCACGGTGAAGACGTCGGGAAAGGTGCGGGCGTCGAACCGGAGCCGGGCGTGCACCGCCCCGTCGGGGCCGGTACCCACGAGCAGGGCGTCAAGGTCGTCGTGGCGGAACAGCTCGTTGTCGCCGTGACGGCTCCAGGCCGCCGCCACCCGGTCCCACGTCACGCCGGGGGCCAGGTCCACCAGCAGCGAGGTGAGGTGGGTGGTGAAGTCGTGGATCACCCCGGCCGGCATGGCGTGGATGGGGCTCGGGAGGTTGGGGTCGCCGAACCGGCCGCCGGGATCGGTGACGGGAAGGGCGATGCGCACCTCCACCTCGCGCACCCGGCCCAGCTGGCCGGCCTCGATGGCGGCCCCGATGGTGGTGATGGCGGTGTTGAACCGGTAGTTCTGGCTCTCCATGAGCTGGCGCCCGTTGCGGTGGGCCACGGCCAGCAGGGCTTCCAGCTCGGTCCGACAGGCCGTGACCGGCTTCTCACACAGCACATGGGCCCCCGCCTCCAGGCACTGGGTGGCGATCGGCACATGGCTGGAGGGGGGCGTGAGCACGTGGACCACGTCGGGCTCGACCTCGGCCAGAAGGCGGCCGACGTCGGTGTAGCAGCCCGGCGCGCCGTAGGTCTCGGCGGCGTAGCGGGCGGCGGCCGGCGACAGGTCGCAGACGGCGGCCAAGCGGACCCGGTCGGTCACCGGCCCGAAGGCGGTTCGCCCGGCGAGGAAGGACAGATGCTCCTGGGAGATACCGCCCGTGCCGATGACGGCGGCGGTCAGGGGAGCGGTCGGTAGCGGGTGGTCGACCATGGCAGAGACGGAGTGTATTGGTTGGCCGGGCCGGCCCACGGGTATGTCGGCACGAGCGCCGAAGAAGGGATGAACCTTTGCCCACGACGTGCCGATGGGAGAGGTGTGAATAACGTGGTGCGTTCACTTCGGCCTGACCGGGTGGAGGTAGCGTGAAGCGGCAGGCGTGTTCGACCCCAGAGATTGGTTCAGGTGACGCGACAAACCTCGTCGAATCCAGGGCAGCCTGATTCGGCCATCGCTGATACGACGCCGCGAGACCCCAGGGCGACAGACGGGCTCGATCGCCGAACGTTGTTCGGCCTCGAGTTCATCGACGCGCCCGCTCTGGATCCCGTCCTCGAGGCCGTCCTCACGCAGCCGGCGGCCCAGGACGACCCGGCCGACGGGGAATCGGTACTGCCCATACTGGTCACGCCGAACGTCGACATCCTGGTCCAGCTCCGCCGGGCGGTCCGCTCGGTGGAAGCGGAGGTGATGCGCCGGGCCCAGTACGTCCTACCCGACGGCATGCCGATCGTGGCCGCCTCCCGTCTCCTGGGAGCACCGCTGGCCGCCCGCCTCACCGGAAGCGGCCTGTTCGAGCTGTTGTGGCCGGCGGTGGTGGCCCAGGACCGGCCGGTGCTGGTGCTGACGGCCAGCACGGCCATCGCCCGCCGCCTGTCGTACGAGGCGCCGGGCGCCGCCTTCGTCACCCCGCCCCTGTTCGATGCCGACGATGCCGCCGCCGTCGACCGGGTGATCGACGATCTGCTCCGCGAGGCCGAAGCCCACCGGCCCGAGCTGGTGCTGTTCGGGATCGGCCATCCCAAGGACCCGATCCTGGCCTCCCGGTTCCTGGAACGGTGGCCGCTGGCTCTCGGCCGGCGCCCGCTGTGCTGCTGCCTCGGCGGGTCGTTCGCCATGTACGCCGGGTTCAAGCGCCGGGCCCCGCGGTGGATGCAGCAGGTCGGGCTGGAGTGGTTTTTCCGGTTCGTCCAGGAGCCCCGGCGCCTGTTCCGCCGCTACTTCGTGCGTGACGTCGCCTTCCTGGGCATCGTGGCCGGGGCGATGTGGACCCGTCGGCGGGGCAGCGGTGGCGACACCCGCCCCGGCGATGAGAAGGGCGGCTCCCGATGACGGTTCCCGAGGTGTCGGTGATCATCCCCGTGGGCCGGGTCGACGACGACCTGGGCGCCATGCTCGACACGCTGGTGGCCCAGACCTACGCCGGCGCCTGGGAGCTCATCTGCTCGCTCAACAGCCCCGATCCGGTGGCGCGGGTGTCGCTGGAGGGCCTGCTGGCGGCCCGGCCGGCGCTGGTGGGCCGGATCGTCGACTCCTCCCAGCTGCGCAGCGCCTCCCACGCCCGCAACATCGGGGCGGCGGCGGCCACCGCCCCCCTGCTCGCCTTCTGCGACGGAGACGATCTGGCCGAGCCGAACTGGCTCGAGGAGATGGTGGCGGCGCTGGGGCAGTCCGGTGCGGTGGGGGGCCACCTGGAGGAGACGCTGCTGGCCATCCCCGGCCAGGAGACCTGGCGCCCCGAGGCCACGCCGGGCGGCCTGCCCGCCTTCCTCGGCCATCCGTTCCTGGTCACGGCGAACATGGGTGTCCACCGGGATGCCTTCGAGACCGTCGGAGGGTTCGACACCACCCTGATCCGGGGGGAGGACGTGGCCTTCTCCTGGGATCTCACCACCAACGGGGTGGCCATGAGCTACGCGCCCAAGGCGGTGATCCACTACCGGCACCGCAAGGGCCTCTGGCCGATGATGCGCCAGCACTACCTCTACGGCCGGGGTTTCAGCCAGATTCTGGCCCGGCGGGGCGTGCCCGGCGGGGAGGGGAGCACCGGCCTGCGCTCGCTCAAGCCCAACGGCCAGTCGGTCTCCCAGATCGGGCCGGTGTACTTCCTGCGACGGGGCTCGATCGCCGTCGGGCGGGTCGTCGGACTCATCAGCGAACGCGCCGTACTCCGCAGCCAGCGACGCCACTAGACTCGCGTTCGGTCCGTCTGTCCTCATTGGTGCGGGCGCGCCGCTGTCAGGCTCCGGGACCTCGTCCCGGTGTCAGCTGAACCGTAAGGACCTTCCCGCATGGAACTTTCGTTCGTCATCTCCGCTCTACGCCGCCGGTTCTGGGTGGTGACGCTGTTCGCCCTGCTGGGATCGCTGCCCGGCCTCACGTCCAACCGCTCGGACAGCAACGTGTGGGAGTCGACGGCGGTCCTCAACGTCCAGCCGCCCACCCGCACCGGCGTCAACATCTTCCAGGTCGACCCCGACCGCTACGTCCAGGGCCAGCTCAGCGTGCTGGAGAGCGAAGCGCTGGCGGCCCAGGTGGCGGCGAAGGTGACCGAAGGCTCGAACACGGAGATCACGGCGGCCCAGCTGCGCGAGATCGTCACGATCGAGCACAAGCCCGAGACCGACGTGGTGGAGATCACCACCACCACCGACAGCGACGCCAAGGCCCAGGCCATCTCCCAGACCTACGCCGACCTCTACGTCGCCGGCCTGGCCACCACCGAGACCGATACCGCCCAGAAGACCCAGCTCGACACACAGATCACCCAGCTCGAAGGCTCGCTGCAAAAGATCGACGACGCCATCAAGGAGTCGATGAGGGGCTTCCTGCCCACCGGTCGCAAGCAGAATCCCGACCCGATCCCGCCGGCCGATGTGGTCGACCCCAGCAACGTGTCCAAGCGGCAGACGATCCTGGCCGAGCTGATCGACCTGAAGAGCCAGAAGAACGACCTCGACCTCCAGTCCACCCTGAAGGTCAACACCGAGATCGTCGACGACGCTCCGTTTCCGCTCGAGCCCAAGCCCGCCCGGGGCAACTTCCTCCTGGCCGGCGGCCTCCTGGCCGGCGCCGTGGCCGGCGTGGTGGTGGCCCTGATGTGGGCCCGCTTCTCCACCAAGGTGCTCGACGAGGTGTCGGCGGGCGAGATCCTGGGTTCGCCCGTGGTGTCGGAGTTCCCCCACTACCGGTCGCTGGCCCGCAACCCGCTGGCTGCCTTCCAGGCCCTGCCCCGCTCGGCCGTGCCCACCGTCGACCAGCTCTGTGTTCGGGCCGAGGCCATGGCCCGGATCGGGGAGCCGCTGGTGGTGGCCGTCACCGGCACCATGCGCAGCGCCGGCTCCACCACGCTGGCCCTGGCCATGGCCGAGCGCTTCGCTGCCGGCGGCGCCTCGGTGGTGGTGATCGACGGCGACGTGCGCGACCCGCGGGTCGACCGCGCTGTTCAACGCCACAGCCGACGGGGGTGTGCCGTCGGTGATCGCCACGGACGGGGCCCTCACCGACCAGCGGGGCCGATCGGCCTTCACCCGCACGATGGATCCGGCCGTCAGCGTGCTCGGTCTCGGTCCCAACCGGGGCTCGGCCGCCCTGCGGCGGGACACGGTGCCGGCCGTGCTGGCCGCTGCCCGCCGCAAGGCCGAGGTCATCGTGGTCGACGGCGGCCCGGTGCTCGACCTGGCCTCCACCCTCCAGTTCGCCTCGCTGGCCGATGCCGTGGTGCTGGCCGTGCCTCTGGCCCGCCAGAAGGGCGACGCCCTGCTCGACCTGTCCCGTCAGCTGGGGCCGGTGGCGGCCAAACTGCTGCCCGTGGTCACCGCTCCGTCGCGCCGCTCGGCCCGGGGCGAGGTCGTGGGCACCGACGGCACGATCGTCATGCCCGGCCCGGGTGCCGGCAGCGGTGCCGCCCCCTACGGCACCAGCCGTCCGGTGGTGGCCACCGACGTGCCGGCCAGCAACGGATCGGGCGCCGCCCCGGCGGCCCCGGCCAGCCCGGCGACCACGGCTGCTGCCACCACCGGCATCCTGGGCGACAACGGCTCGAGCTGGACGGCCCCGGCGAAGGCGCCGGAGCTGCCAACCAACGGCGACGCCACGGCCACCCGCCCGGCCGAGGGCTGGGGCCAGCAGCAGCCGCACTGAGCTGGCGCGCCATCCTGGATGGTGAAGGTTCACCCTGGTGGAGGCGTCGGAGGTGAACCGCCCGCCGCCACCGCTTTGCCGGCCGGCCTGTCTAGGGTTGCGGCATGACCCAGCCCGAACCATCCGATATCCCGGTCATCGTCTTGTGCGGTGGTCAGGGGACCCGCATCCGAGAGGCGTCCGAACGCCTTCCCAAGCCGCTGATCGACATCGGCGGCCAGCCGATCCTGTGGCACATCATGAAGCTGTACGGGGCCCACGGGTTCCGTCGCTTCATACTGTGCCTCGGCTACAAGGCATGGGACATCAAGCAGTACTTCCTCGAGTACCAGCGGATGATGTCCGACCTGCGCATCGAGACCGGGGCCGGCTCGATCGACTTCCTCGATCGGGAGACGCTCGACGACTGGGAGGTGTCGCTCGTCGACACCGGCGTCGAGACCGGCACCGGCGGCCGCGTCGATCTGGTGCGCAACCTGATCGACACCGACTACTTCATGGTCACCTACGGCGATGGCCTGGGTGACGTCGACCTGCGGGCCGAGCTCCGGGCCCTGGCCGATTCCGACAACATCGGCCTCGTCACCGGGGTCCACCCCACCTCCCGCTACGGCGAGCTGGGCGTCGACGACAACCAGGTGACGAACTTCGCCGAGAAGCCGTCGTCCGACGGCTGGGTGTCGGGCGGGTTCTTCGCCTTCCGCCGTTCGTTCCTCGACTACGTGCCGAGCGACGATCCGGAGCACTTCTTCGAACGGGCGCCGGTGCAGGCGATCACCCACGAGGGCAAGCTCGGCCTCTTCCGCCACACCGGCTTCTGGATGGGGATGGACACCTACCGCGAGTACACGGCCCTCAACGAGATGTGGGCCGCCGGTGAGGCGCCCTGGAAGCTCTGGTAGCGGCTTTCCGCCCCCCAACCGAAGGAAACCGAACGGGCCGTCCCTCCGGGGGCGGCCCGTTGGTCGTCAGTCGCCGGTGTTGGTGCGGCCACCCCGCTCGGCGGAGGTCGACCGCTGATCGGCGGGGTCGGGGGCCGGGGCGGTGTCGAGGTGGGCCGCCCGACGGGCCATGCTCCGTTGACGGAGGTCGATCACCACGTCCTGGCGGTCGTCGGTCGCCGCCTCGGTGATCTCGGCCATCACGGCGTCGAGGCTGACCGACACCGATGGCGGCCGCAGGTGGGCGGCCGGAACCGGCGAGCCGACGAGCGGCCCGGTGGGCAGCCTCGGCCCGGTGGGCCGGGTGGCGGGGCTCACGTCGTCCATGGTGGGGACGACGGCGCCGGGCTGGGCCCGAGCGGCCTGGACCCGGGCCGGTAGCGGGCCGGACTGGACCCGGGGGGCCGAGGTGATGCCGTCGGTTCCGGCCGAACGGCGGACGAAACGGAGGGGGAGCAGGGCGACCGCGACGACCACCTGCTCCACCGTGGCCAGGAGGATCCGCAGGTCGAGGCTGAGGCTCCAGTTCTCGACGTAGTGAAGGTCGAGCCGGCGGTAGGCGTTGAACGAGGCATTGGAGCGGGCTTCCACCTGCCACAGCCCGGTGATGCCGGGACGGACGGCCGCCCGGTCCTTCAGCTCGTCGTCGAAGAGGGCGAGCTCCTCGGGTAGACAGGGCCGGGGCCCGACGAGGCTCATGTCGCCCTTGAGCACGTTGAGCAGCTGGGGGACCTCGTCGAGCGAGGTCTCCCGGATGATGCGGCCCACCCGGGTGATGCGGGGGTCGTTCGACATCTTGAACAGCGGGCCGTGGCGCTCGTTCTCGGCCTGCATCTGGGCCTTGAGGGCATCGGCGTTGGCCACCATCGAGCGGAACTTGTGCATGGCGAACATCTCGCCCTTACGACCGGCCCGCTGCGAGGTGTAGGTGACGGCCCCCCGGTCCTCCAACCAGATGGCCGCCGCCACCAGCACCATGATCGGCGAGAACAACACCAGGGCGAACAGGGAACCGACGATGTCGATGGCCCGCTTGGCCACCACCTCCACCCGGCGGGTGCGGGTCCGGGCCATCATCACGATCGGCTCGTGGGCCAGCGAGCGGACGTCGAAACGGCCCTGGCCCATCCGGGACACGCCGGTGGTGAGGTGCACGTCGTAGCCGGCGGTGAACAGCTCCCGGGTGATGGCCCGGAACTGATCGCCCCGGAAGCCGGTGGCGGTCACGATGGCGCCGGTGGCGCCGCGCTGGCGCATCAGCTCGACCAGGCGGCCGACCGGACCGATCCAGTGCTCGGTGAGGCCGCTGCGCTCGGCCACGGCCAGGTTGCCGACCACGCCGGCCAGGATCAGGCGTGACTCGGGATGGTCGGCGATGAGGTCGGCGATCTGGCGGGCCTCGTCGCCGGTGCCCACGATCACCACCCGTTCCTCGTGGCTGATGCCGGGGATCTCGGCCGCCAGGGCCCGCAGCAGGCCGCGCACCAGCGTGCGGGTGCTGAACACCACGAACCAGCCGATCAGGATCTCCCAGGCGCCGATGTGCCAGTCGAGGAAGGCGGCCACCACGGCCACCGCCGAGGCTCCCCCCAGGCTGGCCACGAACACGGCCGAGATCTCCTCGGTGCGGGGCAGGGCGGGACGGCCGGCGTACAGGCCGCTGCGCTTCATGATGGCCAGGTTCACCAGTGAGGCGATGGCCACGATCAGGAGCGACTGGCTGTTGGAACGCTTGAACGTCTCGGTGATGTTGCTGAGCACCAAAACGGCGAACCAGCTGAACGTCACCACCGCGACGTCCGCCGTCAACTGGGTCAGGGGAGGGCTAGAGGGTCGCGGCAAAGTAAAGGAGATCCTTCTGAACAACGTCATTACACGCCCTGCCTGCTCGCCTCTGCCCCACCAGTTCTATCAAAGGATCCCCTCCCAGGGCCGTCGGCTCCCCCGCGTTGGGAGGTTCTGCCCACCAGCCAAAACAGGCGAGATCCACGGCGACAGCGGTTACTCGTCGGAGGTACCGCTACTCGCCGGTTCCGAAGCGTGAACACCGCCAGCTCCACCCTCTACCAGAGGCCCGCGAGCCATCGGTGATACAGGACGAATTCCAGCGCTCCATTCTGCGTCGGAGCGGAAACCGTAGCGCCCCGTCAGGGGGCGTTGGGGGATGGGTGGCCGGTGGGCCGGCGGTTGCTCAGGAGCGTGGCGGCGGTGGGGGCGGGAGGCGACGTCAGGTCGACGACGGGCCGGCTCGTCCCGATCGTGGGGGCCGTCCGGTCCTGGCTGGTCTGGGCGTCGCTGTCGTTCCCGTAGTAGGAGCCGTATTCGCTGGAGGCGACGCCCACCAGGCACACCCCGATCACGTCGGCTCCCACCTGGCGCAGGCTGTCGACGGTCGTGCGGAGCTGGTCCCTCGTGGTCCGCCCGGAACGGGCGACCACGATGACGGCGTCGACGATGCGGCCGATCGACACCGCGTCCGATACCGGCCCCACCGGCGGGGCGTCGAGGATCACGAGGTCGGCCTGCTGTTCGAGGTCGCGGATCACGGCGGCGAACGTCGGCGAGGCCACGAACTCGCCCGGGTTGGGGGGCAGGGCTCCGGTGGGGATCACCACCAGGTTCCGGCTGCCGGGGGTGCCCACCCGTACCGCCAGCTGCTCGAGCGGTACGCCCGTGCGGAGGTAGTCGGACAGGCCCGGCTGCAGCGGACACTCGAAGATCCGGTGGATCCGGGGCCGGCGGAAGTCGACGTCGATGAGGGCCACCCGGTGGTCGACGGCGCTCATGGCCCAGGCCAGGTTGGCGGCCGAGGTGGTCTTGCCTTCGCCCTGGTCGGGGCTGGTGATGAGCAGCGAGTTGATCTCCCGGCCGAGGAGGGCGAACTCCACCGCGGTACGGACCTTCTGGTAGGCCTCGGCCACCGGGGAGCGGGGGTGGCGCAGCGTGGCCAGGGCCAGCTCGCTGTCCCCCAGTGGGCGGGTCGGCTCGGGGATGCCGCCCAGCAGGGGGAGACCGAGGGCGGCGATGTCGTCGGGGCCCTTGATCGTCCGGTCCAGGTTCTCCACCAGCAGCGCCACCGCCGCCCCCAGGATGAGCCCGATCACCAGGCCCAGCAGGAGATTGCGCTCCAGGGAGGCGTTCGTGGGGTGTTGGGGCGGGGCCGCCACCTGGACCACCCGGGCGGCGCCGGCGGCGGCCAGTCGGGCGTTGAGTTGGAGCTCGGCGATCGAGCCGGCCACCGCCTCCACCTTGGCGTCGACCACGCTGAGGTCGGGCTCCAGGTCGTTCTGGAGGCGGGTCAGCTGCCCCTCCAGCACCGCCCGTTCCTCATCGGTGACGTCGCCCGCCAGCTCGTCTTCCAGGTCATCGATGGGTTTGCGGATGGTCGTCCGCTCGGCTCGGAGGTCGGCCAGGTCGGACTGGAAGGCCTCCACCGCGCCGTCGATGCTGTCGATCGCGTCCTGCCGCTTGGTCTCGACATACACGTCGGCCCAGGTGTTGGCGGCTTCGGCCGCGGCGTCGGCGGTGGGCGCGGTGGCCGTGAACAGGATGGCGTCGGACGACTCGGCGGCGGCGATGTCGACATCAGGGGTCGTGCCGAGCCGGTTCGCCACCTCCTCGCGCACCTGATCGCTGGCCGCCAGGTCCACCTCGTTCGACAGCTCCCGCACGCCCGCCGCCCCGGAGGCACCGCGTCCGCTGATGGCCTCCTGGGCGGCCGAGCCGCCCACCGAGACCTGGGCCGACGCCGACCAAGTGGGCGACTGGGTGGCGGTGAGGGCCGTGGCCAGGGCACAGACGGCCACGGCGGGAACAACGATCCACAGCCATCGTCGGCGCATGATGCGCAGATAGTCGGCCAGCTCGAGCTCGTCGGCGACCGCGCCGGAGGAACTCACCATCACCACCCCGCGCCAGGGATGCGTGCCGGTTGTGTCAACGTAAACCCCTGGAGTTGTGCGGCGGGTAGATCCGGTGGCTGCGGGGTGGCAGGGCACCGGAACCTTCAACCCTATCGGATCGTCGGGTGGGCGGCGAGGCAACGCCACGTGTCTGAGGGGGGTCGAACGCCTCAAGGCGTACGGCGGGCTTGTCGATGTGCAGGCATGGCCGTCCGTCTGGCTCACCACCGCCGGGTGGCGACCGCCGCCCTGTTGCTCTGCTTCGTGCTGGCCACCATGCTGCTGACGATGGGCTCGTCGGGACCGGTGGAAGACGCCGGACCCGACCACCGCAGCGGCCGCCCGGCCGACGGGGTCGGCCCGGTGGGGGCGGGGACCACCCGCGAGGTCCGCTCGCTGGCCGATTGGGATCTGGCGGTGGCGGCGGCCCAGCCGGGAGACGTGCTCCGGCTCCGGGCCGACATCCCGGGGCGGCTCGTGTACCAGGGGTTCCACGACGGTAGCGACGGCCCGGGGCCCGATGGGACGGCCGAGGCGCCGATCGTGATCACGGCCGACCCCGGGATCTGGATCGACCCCGGTAACCAGAGCAGCGGCCAGGCCGCGCTCGACGTCATCGCCGCCGACCATGTGCACGTGATCGGGGTGAGCGTCCGTAACGCCCAGTTCGGCATCCGGTGCCTCCAGTGCCGGGGCGACGCCAACCAGCCGGTGCGGATCGCCGCCAACCGGGTGACGCTCACCGGCCACGCCGGCATCCACGTGGGCGGCCACTGGTCGAGCCACGCCCCGAGCTCGTGGGTGGTGGTGGAGGACAACGTGGTGGATCACACGGGCCAGACGGCGGCCACCTACGGCGAGGGCATCTACCTGGGGTACGGGGGAGCGGAGTGGATCGACACCACGGGCGACGTGACCGTGCGGGGCAACGACATCTCGTACACGGGGGCCGAGGGGGTCGACATCAAGCCCGGCACCCGTGACATCACGGTGGAGGCCAACGCCATCCACGACCTGGCCCCCCGCAACGGCGGGGCCATCTCGGCCCACTACGTGAACCTCGTGCCCAACCCCCATCCGGCCCAGCTCGACGCGGTGACGGTGCGGGCCAACCGGATCTGGAACCTGAACCTGGGAGGTGTCCCCGGGTCCAACGACTGGGCCATCTGGGTGGGCCATGGGGGAGTGGACGTGGTCCAGAACTGGGTGTGGGCCCTGCGGGGCGATCCAGCCGCCGCCCGGGCCGTGCGGATCCGGGCCACCCAGGACTTCGGCCCCCATCCGATCCGCATCCACGACAACGTCTTCTGGACGGCCCGCGGCTGGGTGGCCGAGGGTCAGCCCTCGGGGGCGGCCAACGTGGAGGCCAGCGGCAACCGGGGGGTCGATCCGGGCTCGGCCGAGCTGGTGGTCGATGCCGCCGCCTTCCCTGGCCCGGTGCCCGCCATCGGGACCGGGGGCACGGCCGACGCCGGTACCGGGCCCGGCTCCGGCCTGGGATGGACCAGCCTGGCCGGCCCGGCCCCCATCGCCGGCACCCCGATCACGGCCTGGAGCCCGGCCACCACCGTGTTGGCCGCCGGTGGCGGCCTTCCGGTCCCGGGCCCCGATGCCGGATCCTCCCTCTCCGCCCTCACCCCGTCGGCTGACCCGGCCGGTTCGTCGTCCACCACCAGGTTCACCGGCGGCGCGGGCGCCGGACTCCTCCCCACCGGGCCCGTTCCCGCCCCGGACGACCTGCCCACCGACCTGCTGGCCTACCAGGGCGCCGGGTCGGCGGCTGGCGAAATGGGAGGTGGCAACGTAGGAGGCGGCGAACCAGAAGGCAGCGAAGCGGGAGACGGCGTGGTACCGCCGACGGGCCAGGGCCCGGCCGTCGTCGCCCCGGTGCTGCTCACCCCGCCGCCCCCCGGACCCGCCGCACCGCTGGCGCCCGCCATCGGCTACGGGGTGGTGGGGATTCTGGCCCTGTCGGGCGGCGGCCTCGGGGTCCGGGCGGCCCGCAGGGGCACGATTTAGAACCCGTCTCGCTACCCTCCACCTTCGGAACCCCGTCGGGTGCGCGCCTTGGCGTGGAGCGCGCTGATTGCTGCAAAGGGCTGGTACCGGGTGGAGATCGCAATCGTGACGGGGTCGGGTGGCCTCATCGGAGCCCAATCCGTGCGCTGGTTCGCGTCGTCATTCGACCTCGTGATCGGCATCGACAACGACATGAGGGCCTACTTCTTCGGGCCAGAGGCGTCCACCGCCTGGGCCGTCCAGGATCTGCTGGCCACCGTGCCCAACTACCGCCACCAGCAGATCGACATCCGCGACCGGGCGGCGGTGGACGGGCTGTTCGCCTCCTACGGCAGCGACATCAAGCTCGTGGTCCACACGGCGGCCCAACCCTCGCACGACTGGGCGGCCAACGAACCCATCACCGATTTCGAGGTCAACGCCCTCGGCACGATGAACCTGCTGGAGGCCACCCGCACCCGGGCGCCGGAGGCGGTGTTCATCTTCACCTCCACCAACAAGGTCTACGGCGACACCCCCAACCGGCTCCCGCTGGTGGAGCTGGACCAGCGGTGGGAGCTCGACCCGTCGCACGAATGGGCCGAGCACGGCATTCCCGAGTCCATGACGCTCGACAATTCCACCCACAGCATCTTCGGTGCATCCAAGGTGGCGGCCGACGTGATGTGCCAGGAGTACGGCCGCTACTTCGGGTTGAACACCGGGGTGTTCCGCGGTGGCTGCCTCACCGGCCCCGGCCACTCCGGCGCCGCCCTCCACGGCTTCCTGGCCTACCTCATGCGGTGCACGGTCACCGGAGATCCGTACACCGTGCTCGGCTACCTGGGCAAGCAGGTGCGGGACAACATCCACGCCGTCGATCTGGTCCGGGCGTTCGACGCCTTCCGCCAGGCCCCCCGCCCCGGTGAGGCCTACAACATCGGCGGCGGCCGCTACGCCAACTGCTCCATGCTGGAAGCGATCGACCTCTGCCAGGAGATCGCCGGCAGCGAGCTCAAGTGGGAATACCTGGCCGACAACCGCATCGGCGACCACATCTGGTGGATCTCCGACATCAGCAAGTTCCAGGCCCACTTCCCGTCGTTCCAGCTCGACTACGACATCCGGGCCATCCTGGAAGACATCCACCAGCACGGCTCACGACGCTGGCTGGAGGGGTGATGGACGCCACACCGGTCGACGGGCCGGCCGACTCCGGCGCCGACCTGCGACTGGGTTCGAAGGTCGATCTGTTCGGAGTCAACGTGAGCGTCACCTCCTACGGCCACGCCACGGCCGCCATCATGGACGCCGCCCGCAACCACCGGTCCTACGCCGTGTCGGCCCTGGCCGTGCACGGGCTGATGGAGGCGGTGGGCGACGCCGCCTTCCGCACCGTGGTCAACGAGATCGATCTGGTCACCCCGGACGGCCAGCCGGTGCGCTGGGCCATGAACCGGCTCCACCACACCGAGCTCGACGATCGCGTGTACGGGCCCGACCTCACATGGAAGGTGATCGAGGCGGCCGCCGACGAGGGGGTGGGCATCTACCTGTTCGGCTCCACCGAGGAGACCTGCGAGGCGTTCCGAGCTGAGATCGAGCGCCGTCACCCGCAGGCCAAGGTGGTGGACGTTCAGCCCGACCGGTTCCGCGACGCCACCCCCGACGAGGACGAGGCCGACGTCACCCGGATGAACGACTCGGGGGCCGGTGTGGTCCTCGTGGGCCGGGGCTGCCCCCGCCAGGAGCGGTGGGTGGCCGCCCATCGGGGCCGGGTGCAGGCCGCCATGCTGGCGGTGGGGGCCGCCTTCGACTACGGCGCCGGCAACCTGGCCTCTCCGCCGGCGTGGATGCAACGCACCGGCCTCCAGTGGCTGTATCGCCTGGGCCAGGAGCCCCGCCGCCTGTGGCGCCGGTATCTCGTCACCAACTCCCGGTTCCTGGCCCACTTCGGCCTGGCTCTCGTGCGCTCCCGGCTGGTCTCGACCTCCCGCCGGGTTGGAGCCGCCCGCTAGTGGCGGTGGCCCTTCTCGACTCGGTCCGGGCCAAGGTGTCCGGCGGTGGCGGCCCGAACGGCATGCGGAGCCGGCTCAGCTGGTCGCTCGTCACCGAGCTGCTCCAGATGGGCAGCTCCATGCTCGTCTTCTTCGCCCTGACCCGGCTGCTGTCACCCGAGGACTTCGGCACCATGGGCGGCGTACTGGCCGTGGCCATGCCGGTGGCCAGCCTCAGCTCGATCGGGTCCCACGCCATCCTGATCAAACGGGTCTCCCAGGGGGCCGACGTCAACGACACCTGGCAGCGGGCCCTGTCGATGGGGGTCTGGGGGCCCGGAATCGGCGCCCTGCTGGTGATCCTGGCCAAGCCTCTGATCCTGCCGGCGGTCAGCGGCTGGGTCTACGCCAGCCTGGTGATCGCCCAGCTGAACCTGTTCTGGATCACGGAGCTGGCCGTGTTCATCGGCAACGGCACCCGACGGATCCGGGACTCGGCCCAGATCCGCATGGGGGTGGTGGGCATCCGGCTCGCCGGCCTGCTGCTGTTCGCCCTGGTGGGCGGGGGCAGCCTGACGTGGTGGGCGGTGGCCAACCTGGTGGCCTTCGGCCTGGCCGCGCTGATGGCCGTCGGCTACATCTGGCGCTTTTTCGGGGCCCGGCCCAGCGTCACCCGGCTCTCGATGGGCGACGTGCGCGAGGGCATGCCGTTCGCCGTGAACTCGGTGTCGGAGTCGGTGGTGGACGTGTCGGACCGGCCTCTGCTCGTCCGCTACGGCCACGGGGCCGACGCCGCCGTCTACACGGTGGCCGCCCGCATCATCCAGTTCGGCTACCTACCGTTGCTCGTGCTGCTGCGGGCCAGCGACGCCGACATGTTCGAGGCCGGGCGCCACGGGGCCCGGGCCACCCTCCGGGTGCTCCGACGGCTCCTGGCGCCCGGCGTGGGCGTGGCCCTGTTGGTGGCCGTCGGCTTCCTGGTGTTGGCCCCGCTGGTGCCGGTGGTGGCCGGCCCGGAGTACGACGACGCCATCGGTGCCATCCGGATGCTGTCGGTCATGCCCCTGATCCGGTGCGTCCAGTACCTGATGGGGAACTGCCTCAGCGCCTCGGGCCACCAGTGGTGGCGGGTGGGGGCCACCCTGTCGGCGGCGGCCGTCAACTTCGCGCTGAACGTCCGGTTCCTGCCTCAGGGCCACTGGTCGACCGCGGTGTACACCACGATCACCAGCGAGATCTACCTCACCGTGATCATGGGGGCCATGGTGTTGCTCCTGGCGTCGCTGGAGGGGCGGCGCCACCGCGGCGGTACCGGGAGGAGTGCCGTCACCTGACGACAGCGGGGCGTGGCCGACGCCCCCGGACCCGGCCCATCGGCCGGCACCGGGGGGCGACACCCCACCTGCTCCTCACAACACTCGGGCTACTTGTCGCATCGTGCTCGCCCAACGGCTCGGACCGCGGTCCGGCACCGACGACCGGCCCCACCGTGGTCATGGCCCCCGACGATCTGCCCCGCCCCCGCCCGGTTCCACCGGTGCCGGCGGTGGGATCGCTGGCCACCGACCCCGACCCCCACGCGCTGTTCGTCGATCCGGCCGCCGGCGACGACGGTGCCGACGGCCAGACGTCGGTGTCGGCCTGGCGATCACTCCAGACGGCCTTCGACCGGCTCCGGCCGGGCGACACCCTCTACCTGATGGGCGGTGACTACCGGGGCGGCCGGCTCACCCGCACGAGCTCGCACTTCGAGCTGGCGGTGTCGGGCACGGCCGAGGCCTGGATCCGGATCGCCGCCGCCCCCGGCCAGACGCCGCGGATCGTGGCCACCGCCGGGAACGGGATCGAGATCCTGGGCGACTACCTGGCGGTGGAGGGACTCACGGTGGAGGGCGAGGGCTTCGGCCCGGCCAACAACTACGGGTGGGGCCTGATGACCCGGAGCAACCACCACGTGCGGCTGGCCGGCAACACGATCTCCGGCATGGCGGTGGGGGGCATCACGTCCATCGAGGCCACCAACCTGGAGATCACCGGCAACGAGGTCCACGACAACAGCTTCTGGGGCCCCGAGCAGGGGAGCGGGATCTCCCTGTGGCACTCGCGCGACGCCGGAACCGCCCCGGGGCCCGACGGCTACCACGACCGGATCGTGGGCAACCTCGTGTACCGCAACGAGAACAAGGTCCCGTCGATGTTCCGCTCGCACCGGATCATCACCGACGGCAACGGCATCATCGTGGACCAGGCCGACCAGACCGGCTACACGGGCCGGGTGCTGGTGGCCGACAACGTCATCGTCGACAACGGGGGCCGGGCCGTGCTGGTGCTCGAATCGTCCCGGGTCGACGTGGTCCACAACACGACGTACCACAACGCCCGCACCGCCGGCCTGGAGGGCGGTCCGGTGGAGTTGGCGGCGGGCCGGGCCCGGGACGTCCGCTTCGTGGCCAACCTGGCCTGGGCCCGCCCCGGCGGGATGGCGTTCAAGGCCCGGGGGGTGAAGGCCGTCGGCTCCGAGGGCAACGTGCTGGTGACCGATCAGCCGGCGCCCGAGGCGAACGCCACCGATCTGGTCACGGCCGACGGCTCCGGTCTGGTCACCCGGCCGGCCGAGGATCCGGCCGTGGCCGACTTCCGCCCGTCTCCGGGCAGCGCCCTGGTGGGGCGGTCCGGCTCGGGGCTGCAGGTGGCATCGCTGGTGGCCGACATCGACGACCAGCTCCGGCCGGCCTCCGGCGCCGCGGTGGGGGCCTACGAGCCGAATCCCGCTGACCAGGCCACTCGGCGACCGCCCCGGGAGCCCCTGGGGCCGGAGCGGTACGGCGACGAGTTCCCCCTGCCGGCCGGCCCGTCGGAGCCCGCCGGCCCGTCGTCAGCGTCGACCGGTGGCGGCTGAGCCGGCTTCGACGGCGGTCCGGATGTCGTTGGACAGCCCCAGCGACGTGCGGTGGCGGAGGTGGAGCGAGAGCGACAGCACCGCCACCATGAACATCATCCAGCCCAGCGGCTCCGAACCCACCCCGGTCTCGGTGATCGACATCATCAGCACCGTGGTGAGGAACGTGAGGGGCCACAGGCCGATGGGGCCGGGCACGATGGCCACGATCTTGATGGCGTTGATCACCGAGCGGATGAACACGACCAGGTAGAGCACCACGCCGAAGATCCCGATCTCCAGCCAGATCTGGAGCAGGGCGTTGTGGGCGTGGCTGGGATTCCACCGGTTCTGGATCCAGACCTCGTGTATGGGGCTGAAGAAGCCGTTGAAGGTGGCCCCGAAGCCGTGGCCCAGGAATGGCTTCTGCAGGGCGATGGGGATGAGGTTCTCCCACAGCGGCACCCGCCCGGTGAGCGTGATGTCCTTGTTCAGCCAGGCGGCGAGCAGCCCGATGTTGGCCGTGGCGAAGGCGGCGGCGAAGGCCCCGCTGCCCACCAGCGACAGGAGCACGGCCCCCCGAAGGGTCTTGCGGCCCCGGAAGGCCTGGTACACGACCATGAGGCCGCAGGTGACCACGGTGGCCATGAACATGGTCTTGGACTTCGAACCGAACAGCATCACCCCGTGGCCCACGGCGGTGGCGTAGAACACCCAACGCATCGGGGGGTAGGAGCGGGCGGCGAGCAACAGCACCGGTATGGAGAGCGTCGACACGTAGCCCAGCGAGTTCTTCTGGAGGAACACGCCCTTCCACTGGCCGCCGCCGTCGATCCCGTAGCGGGGCAGGAAGAGGATGAAGAAGAGGTTGACGGCGAGGCTGAAGATGGCCATCACGGCCAGCAACCGCAGGATCTGGTCGAGGGAGAACCGCATCACCAGGTAGGAGGCGTACAGGGTCACACCCATGAAGATCGTGGCCCGGCGCAGGGTGAGCGTCGGATCGGCCGACCAGAAGGTGGAGGCGAACGTGAGCATGGCGTAGCCGTAGAGCAGGGGCTCGGCCCGCACCATCGTGATCAGGTGGTCGATACTGCCCGCCACCCGGGCGAAGGCGAAGGCGATCAGCACCAGCTCCACCGCAACCAGCAGGGGGTTCGAGTAGTCGCTGGAGAGGTCGACCCGGGTCCGCAGCCAGGAGTTGGGGATCTCGTGGACGAAGACGAATGTCGTGAGCACGACCAGCGCCTTCTCGGTCAGCCCGGGTTGGGTGATGGCCACCACCCGCCGGGCCCGTTCGCCGGCGGTGGTGGTGGTCTCGGGAGCGAGGACGAGGGCCGTCATCGGTGGTGGCTAGACCCGGGTGTAGGCGTAGCGGTCGCGCTGGAGCAGCTTGCCCCGCTCGTACTTCTGGCGGTTCATGACCGCGCCCAGCAGCTTGGCCCCGGTGCGCTCCAGGTCGGCCCGGACCTGGAGCAGGTCGGAGGTCTCGGTGCGCTCGGTGTCGACCACCACGATCACACCGTCGACGTAGCGGGCGGCCGACAGGGCGTCGGCCGTGGACAGCACCGGCGGGGTGTCGATCACGATGTACTCGACGTCCTCCCGCTCCAGCTCCTTCACCATCTGCTCGAACCGGTCGGAGTTGAGCAGCTCACCGGGGTTGTTGGGCGGGGCGCCGGAGCGGATCAGCCACAGGTTGTCGATGCCCGGCACCTTCTCGGCGTTGAGCTCGGCGGCGTGGGCCAGGTACTCCGACAGGCCGGGCCGGGGGCCCTCCATGCCGAACAGCTTCTCCAGCGTGGGGCGGCGGAGGTCGGCCGACACCAGCACGCAGCGGGAGCCGTTCTGGGCCAGGGCGATGGCCAGGTTCGACGAGGTGAGGCTCTTGCCCTCGGCCGGGTTGGCGCTGGTGACGATGATCGACGACACCCCGCTCGACGAGTTGAGGAACTGGGTGGAGCTGCGGAGGCGGCGGAACGCCTCCCGGGCCGCCCCGATCCGGGCCGAGCCGCCGGTGGTGAGCATGATCAGGCTGCCGGTGCCGCCCCGGTTGCCCATGCCCAGCGTCGGGACGTTGCCCATGACGGTGGCCCCCAGGGCCAGGGCCACGTCCTCGGAGTCTCGGGCGGTGGTGTCGAGCCGCTCCAGCAGGAAGGCGGTGACCACGCCCAACAGGAGGCCGCCCAGGAGCCCGCCGATCAGGAGCAGCAGCGACGGCAGCCCGTCGGGCCCGTTGGCCGGGCTGGCCTGGCGAAGCACCTCGGCCGCCGGGCTACGGGTGGCGAGGTTGCGGTTGGCATTGCCGATGGCCGAGTCCTGCTGCTGGATCCGGCTTCCGATCGACGACTGCTGGCTCCGGAGGCTGGCCAGGCTGGCGTCGATGTCGGGGATGGCTTCGGGCGCCGCCTTGTCCCGGGTGGTCTCCAGGTCCTTGATGTCGGTGGTCAGCTTGCCCTGCTGAGCGACCAGCCCGTCCTTCTCCGCCTGGGCGCTGGCGATCGACTTGTCGTAGTAGCCCTTGGCGTCGGCCTCGCGCTTGGTGACGTAGTTCTGGGCGAAGGCCTCGGCGGTTGCCGCCGCGGCCGCCTGGTCGGTCGAGGTGAACGACACTTGCATCACGTCGGAGTCGGGCCGGAACTCGACCTTCAGCTCCTCGAGGAGCTCGTTGGCGGTGGCCGCCGTGCCCAGCTGGGTCTTGACCGTCTCGGCCGTCTGGTTCGAGGCCAGGACCTCCCGCTCCCGCTCCAGGTTCGGCAGCACCAGGCTGTCGTTGGCCCCCGGAGTGGGCCGCAGCAGCACGGTGGCCGTGCTGGTGTAGGTGTCGGTGCGGGCCGTGGTGTAGACCAACGCGGCCGCCACACACAGCGCCGTGAGCGCCACCACCACCCATTTGTGGCGCTGCACGGCCCGAAGGTAGTCCTCGAGGCGTGCGGCCTCCGGACCGGAGGTCCCTGTCTGATACATCATGGTTCTTGCGCTCCTGGGAGAGGATGCGTTTGCGGCGGGTCTGAGCATGGTAGCTGGTGAACCTGCCCACCGGTATCAGGTGCGGTCACGTGCCGTACTCGGGCCGGGCCCCACCGGCCAGGCCGTGGAGGCTGCCGAGGCCCCGGGAGAGGCGCATCAGACCCCAGGCGGCCCGGCTTCGGCGGCGGGTGGCCACCCCGGCGACGGTCAGGGCCAGGCCCTGGCCCAGCCGGGTGGTGGCCCGGGCCGAGATCAGGGCCCGGCGCCGCAGGGTGGGATCGCCGGCCAGCTCGGCCCGCACCCAGTTGGCGGTGGCCCGCCGCTCCCGGCGGGTCAGCCAGGCCAGTGTGGTGCGGTCGGGCCCCACCAGCTCGGTCACCGGGGCCGTGGCGCTCCACTGCAGGTCCAGGCCCAGACGCCGGGCCCGGAGCGAGAAATCGGTGTCTTCCCCGCCGCTGAAGGCGAAGCGCTGGTCGAACCGGAGCCCGTGGGCTCGGATCTGGGCCAGATCGACGGCCAGGTTGCCGCTGCGGAGCCAGGTCTGGGGCGTGCTGTCGGGGGGCTCGGGTCGGTCGAACAGGCCACCGTCCACCACCCACGCCGGCGGCTGGTGGTGGAACCGGGTGCGGACGGGCCCGCCCACCAGAGCGGCGCCGGTGGCCGCCATCACCCGCAGTAGGCCGTCGGGCCAGCCCGGCTCGGCCACCTCGTCGTCGTCGATGAACACCAGCACCTCGCCCCCGGCGTCGTCGAGGGCCCGGTTGCGGGCGGCGGCCAGGCCCGGGTCGGGTTCGTGACGGTAGGTCAGGGGGAGCGGATCACCGGCCTGCACCAGCGCCAACACCGTCTCCCGGGCCGACGGTGTGCGGTCGTTGTCCACGATCAGCACGTCATGCAACCGCCATGATGTTGTGGGATGCGGATCGGCGAGGGGCCGCAGGCTGTCCAGGGTCGACACCAAGGAGTCCGGGCGACGGTAGGTGAGGATGCCCACCGTGACCCTCAGTGGGCGGGTCGACGGGATGGTTGACGGGGCCTCCCGGCCCTCTGAGCTGGGGTTTTCGTTGTTGGTGGTAGTCAAGAACACCCCTGCTATCCGAACGGTGGCGGTGCGCCAATCGGGAAGTTTACCCACCCCCGAAATGTGTCGATTCGACAACGGGGTGGTCTAGGGTGGCGACCGCTATGGGGCAGAAGGTCGACGGTGACCAGTGGTGAACCTGACATCCGATCTCCCGCTCACGACGCTTGAAGTACGTCGACGGCCAATGGCCCCTGTACTTCTCGTCCCGCGGGTCACAGCGTACAGTCGCTGGGTGAAGCGTCCGCTTGACGTGACGCTGGCCCTGACGGTGCTTCTGCTGTCGGCCCCGGTATGGATCGTCGTGGCGCTCTCCATCCCCGTGATGCTGGGCCCCGGCGGGATCATCTACCGCCAGGAGCGGGTGGGCCGGCACGGCCAGCCGTTCACCATCTACAAGTTCCGCTCGATGCTGCAGGACCGGCGCCAAGCCACCAACCCCCGCTACATCGGTCCCGAGCGCCGCTCCACCCACAAGAGCAGCGACGATCCCCGCCACACGCCCTACGGGCGCTTCCTACGGGCCACCAGCATCGACGAGCTGCCGCAGCTCATGAACATCATCCGGGGCGACATGAGCCTCGTCGGCCCCCGGCCCGAGCTGGTCACCGTGGCCCGGCGCGACGGCTTCGCCAGCCACCCCCGCCATCTGACCCGCCCCGGCCTCACCGGCATGTTCCAGGTGTCGCCGCTGCGGTCGCAGAACCGGATCTCGGCCGGCCTGCACCTCGACCTCCAGTATGTGGTGCACATCCGCTTCGTCCACGATCTGAAGATCCTGGTGAAGACGGCGCTGATCCCGTTCACCCGTCGCGGGAGCTGATCACGGGCGAACGGCCGCTGCGCATCCTGTTCGTCTGCACCGCCAACATCTGCCGGAGCCCGGCGGCGGAGCATCTGGCCCGCTACCGGTTCGGCGAGGCGGGGGCGGTGTTCCGGTCGGCCGGGTTCCTCACCGAAGACGAGGCCTGCCCCGAGTTCCTGCTGCGGGCACTGGGTGAGCTGGGCGTGGACGCCTCGGAGCACCGGAGCTACCGGCTCGATCCAGCCAGTCTGGAAGCGGCCGATCTGGTGCTCACGATGGAAGGCCAGCACGTGCCGAGCGCCACCCGCCTCCAGCGGGGTGCCTTCCCCAAGATCGTGCCTCTCAAGGAAGCGGCCCAGGTGGCCACCGGGTTCGGGGGCCGGCTCACCGTGGACGACCTGTTGGGTGAGGTGAACCGGGGCCGCGATCCTCGCACCTACCTGTCGAAGGGGTGGGACGTGGCCGACCCCTACCGGCGCAAGCTACGCGACTACCGCCGAGCCGTGGTCGAGATCGACGGGCTGATGACCGAGGTCGTGGGCCGCCTGATCTGAGCATTTCGGGGGCTGGCGCCCGACTGCCGTGTCGATCGGACAGGCCAGGTGATCCGGGTGTTCAGGGCGAAGCTGGCAGCCACCGTGCCGCTGATGGCGACGGTGTTGAGGACGAGCGCCGCCCCCAGGCGCCCCATGGTGGCTGCGGGGCCCCCGGCGGGCAGCACGAGCTGACCGATCAGCCGGTCGGCGCCGGCCACGGCCGCCATGGCCTGGGCCGTCACCAGGTGGAAGCGGCACAGCGGGCCCAGATGACGCCACCGTCGATGACCCCGATGGGGGAACGTGGCCCGATCGTGGGCCAGGTACTCGACGATCACCGCCAGCTCCACCGCCAGCAGCGCGGTGAGCGATACGCCAGCGCCGGGGCTGATCGGGGCGCCACCGGTGGAGCCCAGTGCCGGGGCCAGCACCGACGATCGGATCGTCGTGCCCAGCAGGGCGATCAGGCCGTAGATCACGAAACGGCTGGCGGCCAGCCGGCCGGCCAGCAGCTCGGCCACCGACGCCAGATAGGCGGTCACCACCGACCCCGAAAGCTTCGTGGTGCCGGCGGTACGGAGGCGGAAATGGTAGCCGACCTCGGCCACCACGGGGCGTTCACCCCGGGCCAGCAGCTCGAGGAGGATCTTGAACCCTCGGCCGCTCACGTCGGCCCGGGTGGCCTCCCAGCGACCCCGGGACAGGGCGAAGAAGCCGCTCATGGGATCGCTGACATCCGCTCCCACCAGGGCTCGGGCCAGCTGGGCCCCACCCCACGACACCAGCCGTCGCTGGGCGCTGAACGCCCCGTAGCTGCCGCCCTCGACCGCTCGGGAGCCGATACAGACATCGGCTCCGTCGGCCACGGCGTCGAGCATGGCCGGCAGGATGGTCTCGTCGTGCTGCCCGTCGGCGTCCATCACCGCCAGCACCTCACCCTGGGCCAGGGCGAGACCCTCCAGCACGGCCGACGACAGCCCGCGCCGGCCGATGCGGCGCAGCACGCGGATCCGGCGGGACCGTTGCGACGCCTCCTCGGCCAGGCGCCAGGTGCCGTCGGGGGAGTCGTCGTCGACCACCACCACCTCGTAGTCGACCTCGGCCAGAGCCAGGTCGAGGCGATCGAGCAGCACCGGGAGACTCTCGGCTTCGTTGTAGGTCGGCACCACCACCGACAGCTGGGGGCGGAGCGGCCCCCGCCGGTCGGCCCACGCCGGCCAGGGCTGGGTCGTGGCCCCGGCGGAGGGGGCGGCGGAGGGAGAGGCCGTCATCGGCCTCCCATCGGCCGCCGCCGCCCTCCTGTGAGGGTGCCGGCGTGCCGCCCGGCGTCAGGTCCGGGGGCGGGTGGCGGTGAGGAGCTGGGTGATCCCGGTGGACAGCTGGCGGCGCTCGACGTCCACCAGGCCGGCGGCGTTGAGCATCTCCACCATCCGGGCCGGCTCCGGCAGGTAGGACACCGAGCGGGGGAGATAGCTGTAGGCCGACCGGTCCGACAGCAGGCCGCCCACCCGGGGCACCACCTGGTTGAAGTAGAGCTGGTGCCCGGTCCGCAGGAGGCGGTTGTCGGGCCGGGAGACGTCGAGCAGGGCCACCCGGCCACCGGGCTCCAGCACCCGGTACAGCTCGGCGAAGAACGGCTCCAGCCCCACGAGGTTGCGCAGGGCGAACCCGCAGACGGCACCGGCCACCGAGCCGGTGGCCACCGGCAGGGCCAGGAGGTCGCCCTGCACCAGGGGGGCCGGGGTGCGGGCGGCCGCCAGCATGCCGAAGGAGAGATCGACGCCCACCGGCCGGTGGCCGGCCGAGGTGAGCTCCAGGCAGAGGTCGCCGGTACCGCAGGCCAGATCGAGCACCGTGGACCCGGGGGCCAGACGGAGGTCGCGCACGGCCCGGCGCCGCCAGCGGGCATCCAGCCCGAACGTCAGGACCCGGTTGACCAGGTTGTAGCGAGGGGCGATGGCGTCGAACATGGAGCGGACCGCGGCGCGCTTCTCGTCGCCCTCGGGCAGCCGGTCTCGGGGCATGGTCATCGTGGACCGACCCTAGCTCTGCTCTCCGGGGGTTGGCACCCCCGCCGGCCTCCTTCGTCGGCCTCCCCCATCGGCGTTGGGGCCCCCACCCCACCGCAGCGCCTGCGGCGCGGCTCTCCGGGGGTTGGCACCCCCGCCGGCCTCCTTCGTCGGCCTCCCCCATCGGCGTTGGGGCCCCCACCCCACCGCAGCGCCTGCGGCGCCGCTGTCAGCACCTCGTACCGGCTGGCGGGAGCTCGTCGTCGAGGAGGTAGCGGGCCACCAGGCGGCGGACGCAGGCGCTCGACGAGTAGGCCGTGTGGCCGTCGATCTCGGCCACCACCAGCGATGCCGACTCCAGGTGGCCGGCCACGGTCTGGGCGTTGGCCAGGGGCGTGGCCGGGTCGTTCGTGTTGCCGACCACCAGGATGGGCCGGGCCCCGGGGGCCGTGACCGGGCCCCGGGCGGGGCCGGACGGTGCCGGCCACCAGGCGCAGGTCACCAGCTCGTTGGCCACGGCCGGGCCGAACCGGGGGGCCAGTGCGGTGGTGGCGGCGGCGAACGCGGCCCAGGCCGCCCGGTCGGTGGGGCGGGGACTGTCGGTGCACTCCACCCCGGCGTAGACGCCGAACGGCACCACCTGGGTGAAGGTGTCGCTCAGGGCCTCGATGCCGCCGAAGTCTCCGGCCAGGGCGTCGGTGAGGGCCGAGGTGTAGATCGGCCACAGTCCCACGTCGTACAGGGTGATCAGGGCGGCGGCATCGAGCTCGGTGGGGCCCACCTGGCCCACCGGTCCGTCGCGTTCCAGGCGGGCCATGAGCTCGTCCTGGGCGCCGGCCGCCCCGCCCGGGGGGCAGGTGACCCGGGTCGCGCAGGCGGCGTCGAGCACGGCAAAGGCCTGCTCGAAGGCCACGGCCTGGGTGGTCAGGAGGTCGGGGAGGTCCTGTTGGGGATCCACCACCCCGTCGAGCACCAGGTGGCCCACCCGCTGCGGGAAGGCCTCGGCGTAGACCAGCCCGATCAGGGTGCCGAAGCTGAACCCGATGTAGTGGAGCTGTTCGTCGCCCACGGCGGCCCGCAGGCGGTCGAGATCCCGGGCCACGTCGTCGGTCCGGAGGTGGGCCAGCAGGCCGGTGGTGTCGAGTGCGGCGCAGCTCCGGGCGAACTGCTCGGCGGCGGCGTCCATGGCCGCCACCTCGGCCCCGTCGTCGGGCGACCAGTCGGGGAGAGGGCCGGCCGAACGGTCGAGGGTGCAGGCGACCGGGGTGCTGGCTCCCACACCTCGAGGATCGAATCCGATCACGTCGTAGGAGCGGGCGGTGTCAGGGTCGAGGCCGAAGCCGTTGGTCACGAAGTCGACACCGGAGGCGCCGGGGCCACCGGGGTTGACGAACACCGAACCCACCCGGGTGCCGGTGGCGGCCCGCCGCACGAGGGCGATACGGACGACCGGGCCGCTGGGATCGCCGTAGTCGAGGGGCACGGTCACCGAGGCGCAGGTGAGCTGCCCGCAGGGCTGCCAGTCCACGGGGTCGGCCGGGGCGGCCGGGACGGCGGGGGTGGTGGCCGGGGGTGACGTGGTGGGAGCGGCGCTGCTGGGGGTCGACGCCGATCCGGAGGTCGGGACGACGGTGCCGGGCCCGGCGTCGTCGCTGCAGGACGCGGCGGCCAGGAGCAGGGCGGCGACCGCCAGCGCCGCCGCCCGGCCGGACCGCCGCCGGCGGCCGGCTATTCGAACCACACCTTCTGGTACTCCCGGGAATGGGGGTGGATGGCGGCCACCGCCAACGCCACCGGGAACACCATGCGGTTCAGCACCAGGAGGATGGTCACGATGCCGGCGTCGAGGTTCGTCACCAGCAGGTAGACCCAGTAGAGCGCGATCAGCACGGCGCAGATGGCGAGCAGGAAGTAACCCCAGCGCTTGTTGTTGGCCGATCCGAAGGCTCCGACTCCGAGCCCGATGAACAAGGCCAGGAACAGGAGATCGGCACCGCCCAGGAGCCCGAAGACGGCGGAGAGGTACCCGAGGATGACGGCCGCCTGCAGCGTCTGCGGATGGGACGGGTTGAACCAGCGAGTCATAGCACTCACAGTATGGAGGGGCCGCTCGCCGGCGGTGCATGCAAGTCGCCAACTTGTGTGGCCGCTCGGGGCCGGCGCCGGCGGGCGCCCACCGTCACCGGCGTGCCCGGCTGGTGCCCAGCGGCCAGCTGACCGCAGGCGGCGTCGATCCCGGTACCCCGGTTGGCCCGGACCGTCACGTTGACCCCCCGGTCGGTGAGGCGGCGGGCGAACTCGGCGATCCGGCCGGCCGGCGAGCCGGTGGTGGGCCAGCCCGGCGTCGGGTTGAGGGGGATCAGGTTGACGTGGGCCCGGGCCGCGGCCGCCACCGCGGCCAGCTCGTCGGCGTCGGCCGGCCGGTCGTTCACCCCGTCGATCATGGCCCACTCGAACGACACCCGGCGTCCGGTCTGTTCCCGGAACCGGCGGGCCGCCGCCACCACCTCGGCGATCGGGTGGCGCCGGTTGACCGGCACCAGCTCGGAGCGGAGCTCGTCGTTGGCGGCATGGAGCGAGACGGCCAGCCCCACCTGGAGTCCCTCGGCGGCGAAGCGGTCGATCCCCGGCACCAGCCCGATGGTCGACACGGTCACGTGCCGGGCCCCGATCCCCAGGTCACCCACGATCCGGCGGACGGCGGTGAGCACCCGGTCGTAGTTGGCGAACGGCTCACCCATGCCCATGAACACGATGTTCGACAGGCGGCGGGGTGTCGCCGCCGCCCGGGCCGCCACCACCTGCTCCAGGATCTCGCCCACGGTGAGGTTGCGTTGGTAGCCGGCCTGCCCTGTGGCGCAGAAGCCGCAGCCCATGGCGCAGCCGGCCTGGCTCGACACGCACACCGTGACCCGGTCCCGGTACGGCATCAGCACCGTCTCCAGGGCCACCCCGTCGTCGGTGCCCCACAGCCACTTGACGGTGCCGTCGGCCGGGTCTCGCTGCTCCCGCTCCAGGCGCAGGGATGGGCGGACCACCTCGTCGAGGCGGTGGCGGAGGGCGGCCGGCAGGGTCGACAGCTCGGCGGGGGCCAGGCCCTGGTCGTACAGCCCCTGCCAGACCTGGCGGGCCCGGTAGGCCGGCTCCCGGGCCAGCAGCTCGCGCCACTCGTCGGGGTCGGGGGTCCAGGGGGAGGGGAGGCTCACGACGCCCCGGACAGGGCGCGGCCCCAGGCCCGGTCGGTACGGACCACGGTGAAGCCGAGCCGGTTGTAGGTGCGCACCGCCGGCTCGTTGTCGGCCTCGACGTAGAGCATGCCGGTGGTCAGCCCCTGACTGTTGAGCCATTCGAGGCCGGCCATGGTCATCGGCGCCCCCAGCCCCCGACCGTGGAAGTCGGGGTCGACCCCGATCACGTAGATCTCACCCAGGCGCCGCTCGGGGGCGGCGTGCTCATGGACCTTGGTCCAGCAAAAACCGGCGATCCGCCCGTCGCGCTCGTGGATGCGCAGGCATTCGGGGCGGAACCAGGGTTCGGCCATCGCCGCCTCCAGGTCGGCCGCCGTCTTGGCTCCCTGGTCCGGGTGGTGCACGAAGGCCCGGTTGTTCACGCTCACCAACTCGTCGAGGTCGCCCGGCTGGTAGGGGCGGGACGGGAGCGGGCCAACACCGGGGGCCGGGAGGGGGCAGCGCATCTGGTGGAGGGCCCGCACCGGGGCGAGGCCGTGCCGATCGGCCAGCGCCTCGTGCCACGGTTGGGCCGGACGCCCCCACACCTCGAGACGATCGGCTGCGGTGCCGCCGAGGGCCGGCTGGAGGGCGGCCAGCAGGCGGTCGGCCACCTGATCGGCATCGTCCACGGTGGGGTCGAGCACCCCGTCGAGCTGGAGCCGGCCCCGGCTCACGCCCCCACCCAGGAACCCGACCAGCTCGTGCTGGCGGTCGCCCGACGCTCCGGCCGCCGGGTCGGCGTCGCAGGCCAGCGTGGCGCAGAATCCCGGGGGGTGGCCGGCGGGGTCGTCGGCCCAGCTGTCGAAGCGGTCGTCGAGCAGGTGGGGCGGCACCGCCCGGGACAACAGCAGGCGGCCCTGGCGCCCGAGCACGGCGGTGATCCCGGTGGCGACACTGATGGTGACGTGGGACGGGCCTGGTGGCATAGGTATATAAGGTACCGATGGCTCGCCCCCGAACCCCAAAGGGCCGCGCTCAGCGCGCCCACCAGCTCCTGGCCGACGAATACCCCGAGGCCCGGTGCGAGCTCGACCACACCGACGCCTTCCAGCTGCTGATCGCCACGATCCTGTCGGCCCAGGCCACCGACGTGGGGGTGAACAAGGTGACCCCCCGGCTGTTCGCCCGCTATCCCGACGCCTGGGCCCTGGCCGCCGCCTCGCCCGAGGAGGTCGAGCCGCTGATCTCGAGCCTCGGGCTGTTCCGCAACAAGGCGAAGAGCATCGTCACCTGCGCCTCCCAGCTCGTGGAGCGCCACGGGGGCGAGGTGCCGGGGGCGATGGCCGATCTCACGGCTCTGGCCGGCGTCGGTCGCAAGACGGCCAACGTGGTGCGCAGCGTGGCGCTGGGCCTGCCCGGCCTCCCGGTCGACACCCACGTGCTGCGGCTCAGCGGCCTCCTCCAGCTCACCACCGAGACCGACCCGGTGAAGGTGGAGCACGTCCTGAACCCGATGATCCCGGCAGCCGAACGCGGCCTGTTCAGCCTCCGGATGATCCTCCACGGCCGGCGGGTGTGCGTGGCCCGCCGCCCCGACTGCGGCCACTGCGTACTGGCCGACTTCTGCCCCTCCGTTCGCTGACCCGGCCCGCCGGCAGCGAAGGGGGCGCAGAGAGTAGCAAGCGCCCGGGCCCGGTGGCTGATGCGCGCCTTTTTGCCCAAAGGGGTCGGGTAATCGTGTCCATCGACCCCAAAATTTTCTGAATATCCACCCTCTTCTGGGTGCGGCGATTTATATTGATGACAGCCAGGTTCCCGCCACCTGGTAGCAGCGACAACAGGGATCCGCCGCCCTGTGTCGCGCCGCCGGCGCCCCCGTTTGTGGGGCGCCGGCGTTCATTTTGGCCTCGGCCGGACCAGGCTCCTGAGCCGGTCCGGCCGAGTGCCTTTTGGTCTCTCACCTGGGGAAACGTCGATCCTTCATCGACACGCTGGGTCCCGTTTGGACCTGAGGTGGCGGTGATCGGCTGATCTCGGAGTATCTCGTCGGGGGCGATCCCCCTCGACGTATCTGCTACAACCAGCGTGCGCTTGAATGTCTATGAATAGACCGATTTCTAGCCGCTCTATTTGAGTATTAGATGCGACTCAATGTCTCGTCTATTGGTGGCGATCAACGCTCGGCCTGGCGCAGGATGCTGGTGAGGCGGCGGGCTGAAGCCTCGAGCTGGCGCTCCAGTTCCCTGAGGGCCAGGCCCGCCTCCTCCTTCTCGTCGCAGGCCGCCGCCAGCTGACCGATGCGGAGCGTCAACTCGTCGAGCGATGACGACAGCGAGGCGAGAGCGCTCAGGTCCAGGGCCATGTCCATCCTTCGGGAGCAGGGGGCGCAGCGTCCGGCGCCGGTACCGGGAGGGCGACGCCTCTGACCTGCGTCGAGGGGGTCCGCCCCACGCTAGCGTCGAGGGGTGAACCACAGCCTTTGGCACTCCATCGGCGCGCTGCCGTGTTGAACCGTCTCGATCTTCGAGGGCTGGGAACCGGGGTGGCCGGCCGGCTTCCCCGCCCGGCCATTGCCGGCGACGGACCGCGGGCCGTGGTGCGGGACGTGATCGCCGAGGTCCGGCGTGATGGCGATGCGGCGCTGTGCCGCCTCACGGAGCGGTTCGACGGGGTGGCCCTCACGTCGATCCGGGTTCCGGAGGCCGAGCTCGACGCCGCCCTGGCCGGGATCGCCCCGGCGCTGCGAGCGGCCATGGAGGCCGCCATCGACGGCATCGAGGCCTTCCACCGCCACCAGGTACGACCCCCGCACCTGGTCGAGAGCCCGGGGATGACGATCCGGGCCTACCAGAAGCCGATGGGGCGGGCCGGGCTGTACGTGCCGGGCGGGCGGGCCGAGTACCCCTCCACCGTGCTGATGACGGCGGTGCCGGCCCGGGTGGCCGGCGTGGGCGAGATCGTGTTGTGCGTGCCGCCCGATCGCCGCATCGGGGCCATCGCTCCCTCGGTGCTGGCCGCCGCCCGCCTGGCCGGGGTGACCGAGGTGTACGCCGTGGGCGGGGCCCAGGCCGTCGCCGCCATGGCCTACGGCACCGAGTCGATCCGGCCGGTCGATGTGATCGCCGGTCCCGGCAACGTCTACGTGGCCCTGGCCAAGCAGGAAGTGGCGGGCCAGGTGGGTATCGCCGCCGCTTTCGCCGGCCCGTCCGAGGTGGTGGTGGTGGCCGATGCCGGGGCCAACCCCGATCTGGCCGCCATCGACGTGATCGTGCAGGCCGAGCACGGCCCCGACGGCCTGGCCTGGCTCGTCACCTGGGACGAGGCCGTGGCCGACGCCGTGTGCGCCGCCGGGGAACGGCTCCTGGCCGACGCCCCCCGGGCGGCCGATGTGCGCTCCACCCTGGCCGCCGGCGGCTACGCCGTGCTGGTCGACGATCCGGCGGCCGCCCTGGCCGTGGTCAACGCCATCGCCCCCGAGCACCTGGAGCTCCAGTGCGCCGGGGCCGACGAGCTGGCCGGCCGGGTCGACAACGCCGGTGCCATCTTCTGCGGTCCCTGGTCGCCGGCCTCGGTGGGTGACTACGTCGCCGGCCCCAGCCACGTGCTGCCCACCTACGGGTCGGCCCGGTTCGCCAGCGCCCTCACCGTGGCCGACTTCTGCAAGGACCACCACGTGGTCACGCTCGAGCCCGCCGGCATCCAACGCCTCGGCCCCCATGTGGTGGCGCTGGCCGACGCCGAGGGCCTCACCGCCCACGCCGACTCGGTCCGCCTCCGGCTCGAGCTACTTGCCACCGGCGGAGCCGGCCGGTGGGGTGAGGGCCGCGAAAGCTCCCCGAAGGGGAGCCGTGGTGGGGAGGCGGCGCAGCCGCCGGGGGCGGAGAGCCCCCCGGATGATCGGCCCACGGTACGCGAGGACCTCAAGACCCTCGATGGGTACCACTCGCCCCAGCTCACGGTGGATGTGCGGCTCAACACCAACGAGGCCCCCGAGCCGCCACCCGAGGCGTTCAACCGGGCCGTGGAGGCGGCGGTGGCCGGTGTCGAATGGCACCGCTACCCCGACCGGGCGGCCACCGACCTGAGGGCCGCCATCGGGAAGATCCACGGCGTGCCCGGCGACCAGGTGTTCTGCGCCAACGGGTCGAACGAGGTGATCCAGACCGTCCTGCTGGCCTACGCCGGCCCGGGCCGGAAGGTGGCGACCTTCGAGCCCACCTACGCCATGCACGCCCACATCACAAGGATCACGGGTGCCACCAGCGTGGTGGGGGAGCGGCGAGACGACTTCACCCTCGACCTCGACGACGTGGCCCGGGTGATCGCCACCGAGCGGCCGGCCGTCACCTTCCTCTGCTCGCCCAACAACCCCACTGGCACGGTGGAGACCGAGGCGTCGGTCCGGGCGGTGCTGGCCATGGTGGAAGCGGTGGGCGGGCTGTTGTTCGTCGACGAGGCCTACGGCCAGTTCGCTCCGTGGTCGGCCGCCGCCCTGCTCGACGACGACCGGGCCCTGGTGGTGTCCCGTACCTTCTCCAAGACCTGGGCCATGGCCGGCGCCCGCCTGGGCTACCTGCTGGCCCCGGCCTGGCTGGTCGGTGAGCTGGAGAAGGTCGTGTTGCCGTACCACCTCGACACCCTCAAGCAGCGGGCCGGCCTGGCCGCCCTGGGCTTCGTGGACGACATGGAGCGGCGGGTCTCGTCGATCGTGGAGGAGCGGGGGCGGATCGAGGCCACCCTGCGGGAACTCGGTTGCGAGGTGTGGCCCTCGGGTGCCAACTTCGTGCTGTTCCGCCCCACCCGGCCCGGCCGCCAGGTGTGGCAGGGGCTGGTGGACCGTTCGGTGCTGGTGCGCGACGTGTCGGGCTGGGACCGGCTCGACGGGTGCCTCCGGGTGACGGTGGGCACCGCCACCGACAACGACCGGTTCCTGGCCGGTATGACCGAGCTCCTGGAGGAGACCGCACCATGAGCGCACCCCGACGCAGCCACCGCACCCGATCCACGGCCGAGACGTCGATCGAGGTGTCGATCGACCTCGACGGCACCGGCGTCACCAGCATCGCCACCGGCATCCCGTTCTACGACCACATGCTCGACCAGCTCGGCCGCCACGGCGGGTTCGACCTGGTGGTGAAGGCCGACGGCGACATCCACATCGACGCCCACCACACGGTGGAGGACACCGCCATCGTGGTGGGCCAGGCGCTGGCCGAGGCGTGGGGCGACAAGGCCGGTGTGCGACGCTTCGCCTCCGGCCTCTACCCGCTCGACGAGGCCCTGGTGGAGGTGGCCCTCGACCTGTCGGGCCGGCCGTTCTTCGTGTGGGACGTGGAGCTGCCCGAGGCCATCCCGCTGGGCACGCCCCCGTTCGACCCGTCGCTGGCCGAGCACGCCCTCCAGAGCCTGGCCACCGCCGCCGGGATCACCCTCCACGTCACGCTCAAGCGGGGCCGCAACGTGCACCACATCATCGAAGCGTCGTTCAAGGGCGTGGCCCGCTGCCTGCGCGACGCGGTGCGGGTGGAGTACGGCGCCGGTATCCCCTCCACCAAGGGGTCGTTGTGACAGGGCCCGAACCGAGGGTCCGGCTGTGACAGGGGCCGAACCCGAGGGTCCGGCTGTGACAGGGGCCGAACCCGAGGGTCCGGCTGCGATGCGCGGGCGGCCCCGGGTGGCGGTGCTCGACTACGGGATCGGCAACCTGCGCTCGGCCCAGCGCGGCCTGGAGCGGGCGGGGGCCGACGCCCACCTCACCGCCGATCCGGCCGAGATCGCCGCCGCCGACGGCGTGGTGCTGCCCGGCGTGGGCGCCTTCGGGGCCTGTATGCGGGCCCTGGCCGACACCGGCCTCGACGTGGAGGCCCGCAAGGCGGCCGCCTCCGGCCGGCCCTTCCTCGGGATCTGCGTGGGCATGCAGCTGCTGTACGAGGCGTCGGAGGAGAGCCCCGGGGTGGACGGTCTGGGGATCCTGCCCGGCGTCATCCGTTGGCTGCCGGAGACGGTCAAGCGGCCCCAGATGCAATGGAACGTGATCACCACGGTCACCGGCGCCGGCCAGGGGACCGGTGCCGTCCACCCGCTCGTGCGGGGCATGGACGGGGCCTGGCTGTACTTCGTGCACAGCCTGTCGGCCGACGATCCGGCCCACGCCATCGCCACCACCGAGTACGGCACCACCGTGGTGGCGGCCTCGGCCCGCGACAACGTGATGGCCACCCAGTTCCACCCCGAGAAGTCCGACAAGGCCGGTCTGCGCCTCCTGCAGAACTACGTCAACCTGCTCGAAGCATCGCCCGCCACCGGAGGCCCGGCGGCGCCCGGAGGTACAGCATGACCGCCATAGACCCGGCGTTCCGGGTGTTCCCCGCCATCGACCTCCGGGGTGGCCGCTGCGTCCGCCTCTACCAGGGTGACTACGGCCGGGAGACCGTGTACGGCGACGATCCGGTGGCCCAGGCGACCGCCTTCGTGGCCGAGGGGGCCAGCGTGCTCCACGTGGTCGATCTCGACGCGGCCCGAACCGGCGAGCCGGTCAACCGGCCCGTGATCGCCGCCATTTGCGCCGCCGTAGGCGTGCCCGTCCAGGTAGGGGGCGGGGTCCGCACCCGGGAAGCGGCCGAGGCCCTGTACGACCTTGGGGTGCACCGGGTGGTGATCGGCACCGCCGCCCTGGAGCGGCCCGAGCTGGTGGCCGAGCTGGCCGGAGCCGGCCGCTCGGTGGCGGTTGGCCTCGACGCCCGGGGCGACGAGGTGGCCACCCACGGCTGGACCGAGCGCACCGGGCGCACGACAGCCGAGCTGGCCCGCCAGTTCGCCGACTCCGGGGTGGAGGCACTGGTGGTCACCGAGATCGGACGCGACGGCACCCTGGAGGGGCCCGACATCGACGGCCTGGCCCGCCTGGCGGCGGCCACGGAAACGGCGGTGGTGGCTTCGGGTGGGGTCGGCACGCTGGGCCACATCGCCTCGCTGGCCGCCCTCGAGGTCGAGGGCCGTCGGCGCCTGGCCGGAGTGATCGTGGGTCGGGCCCTCTACGAGGGGGCATTCGGCCTGGCCGCCGCCCTGGAGTCGGCCGCGGTGGCCCACGGGAGCCGGCCGTGAAGGCGGTCCGGGTGATCCCCTGCCTGGACGTGGACCGGGGCCGGGTGGTGAAGGGCGTGAACTTCGTCGACATCCGCGACGCCGGCGATCCGGTGGAGCTGGCCGCCCGCTACGACGCCGAAGGGGCCGACGAGCTCGTCTTCCTCGATATCACGGCCTCCCACGAAGACCGTGACACCACCGTGCACATGGCGGCCGCCGTGGCCGAGCAGGTGTTCATCCCGTTCACCATCGGGGGCGGGATCCGCTCCGTCGACGATGCCCGGGCGCTGCTGCGGGCGGGGGCCGACAAGGTGTCGGTCAACTCCGCCGCCGTGGCCCGGCCCGAGCTGGTGAGCGAGATCTCGGCCGTGTTCGGGGCCCAGTGCTGCGTGGTGGCCATCGACGCCCGCCGGTCGTCGGGTCCCGACGGGCCCCCCTCCGGGTTCGAGGTCTACGTCCGGGGCGGGCGGGCCGCCACCGGGCTCGACGCCGTGGAGTGGGCCCGTACGGTGGAGCGGCTGGGGGCGGGCGAGATCCTGCTCACCTCGATGGACCGCGACGGCACCCGGGACGGGTTCGACCATGAGCTGAACCGGGCCGTGGCCGGGGCTGTCAACCTGCCCGTGATCGCCTCGGGCGGAGTCGGGACGCTGGCCCATCTGGCCGACGGGGTGACCGAGGGCGGGGTCGACGCCGTCCTGGCCGCCAGCATCTTCCATTTCGGCGAGGCCACGATCGCCGACGCCAAACGGGCCATGACCGCCGCCGGTGTCACCGTCCGCCCTCCCGACGAGAGCTGACCCCCATCGTAATCAGGAGCTTGAGCGGCGCTGAGCGCAGCTCAGGCTCCTAAGAATCGGCGGGGCGGGGGGCGATGGCGTCGAGTGCGTCAGAGCCGAGGGCCACCACCCGGTCGAGTCCGGCCATGAAGAAGTGGTCGGCCCCGGGCACGGGGGTGACGGTGGTGTTGACGGCGTCGGCCACCATGGGCACCAGGTCGTCGTAGGGGCGGAACTGGTCCTCCTCCGCTGACGCCATCCACACCGGGCGCGGGTCGCGCAGGGCCACCATCTCGGACGGGTCCACCACCCGCAGCACCGGGGCCACGGCCAGCCAGCCCGCCACGCCCGGGTGGTCGACGGCCAGCGACACATCGGCCCCGAACGAGTAGCCGGCCAGCAGCAGCGGGACCCCGGGCCACCGTCGGGCCAGCTCGTCGAGCGCCGCGGCCACGTCGAGACGCTCCCCCTGGCCGTGGTCGTGCCGGCCCTCGGAGCCGCTGGTGCCCCGGAAGTTGAACCGGAGCACGGCCGCTCCCTGCCGAGGCAGCCCGCCGAACAGGGCCTCCACCACGTTGTTGTACATCGATCCGCCGTGGAGGGGATGGGGATGGCACACCACCACCGCCGCCCGGGGGGTGTCGGCCCCGGCGGGCACCGCCAGCTCCGCCCGGAGGTCGAGCCCGTCGGCGGTCGACACCGCCAGGCGGGTCACCGCCACCGCCTCCCCTTGGCCCATGTCGTCGCTCATAGGGGGAGACGCTACCGTTTCTCCCGTGGCCGACGAAGATCCGACTCCTGAACCCTTGAGCGCCCCGGCGGCGAAGGGGGCGGCGGCCGGCGGCGAGAAGATGCCGATCAAGATGCTGAACGACCGCATCCTGGTGAAGCTGGAAGGGCCCGACGGGGAGCGCAAGAGCACCGGCGGCATCCTGATCCCGGCCACGGCCCAGGTGGGCAAGCGGCTGGCCTGGGCCCAGGTGGTGGCGCTCGGCCCCAGCGTGCGGTCCATGGAGGCCGAGGACCGGGTGCTGTTCAACCCGGAGGACCGCTACGAGGTCGAGGTCGGTGGGCGCGACTACATCATCCTGCGGGAGCGAGACATCCACGCCGTGGCGGCCAAGCGCCTCGACGACTCCCACACCGGCCTCTACCTCTGATCGGGGGGCACCCCTCATGGCCGGCAACCCTGCCAGCGAACCCCCACCGCCCGTCGGTGCCGCCTTCCCGATCGAGCCCACCGCCGAGCAACTGGCGGACGTGGTGTACAACGACCAGGGGCTGGTGCCGGCGATCGTGCAGGACGAGGCGTCGGGCCAGGTGCTGATGATGGCCTGGATGTCGGCCGAGTCGTTGGCCCTCAGCCTGGCCGAGGGCCGCACCGTGTTCTGGTCCCGTTCCCGCCAGGAGCTGTGGCGCAAGGGCGACACCTCGGGCGACCGCCAGTGGATCCGCAGCGCCTGGTACGACTGCGACGGCGACGTGCTGCTGTTCCGGGTGCTCCAGGAGGGGCGCGGGGCGTGCCACACCGGTGCCCGCTCGTGCTTTTTCCGCCCCTTCGGGGCCCCCTTCAGCCCCCCCATCGACGAGGAGTCCAACCGATGACGACCAGCCGCGAGGAGTTCCGGTCGCTGGCCCGCCAGTACCGGGCGGTCCCGATCCACCGGGAGCTGCTGGCCGACATGACCACGCCGGTGGCCGCCTTCCTGCGCTGTGTGGGCAACGAGCCCGGCTTCGCCCTGGAGTCGGTGGAGAACGGCGAGCGGTGGAGCCGGTTCAGCTTCATCGGCCGCCGGGCGCCGGCCACCCTGGTGTGCCGGGGACGCAACGTGGAACTGCGGGGCCACCTGCCCGACACCGACCTCCCCCTCGACCGGGGCATCCTGGCCGCCGTCGAGACCCTGCTGGAGCGGTACCGCTCGCCCCGCCTGCCCGACCTGCCGCCCCTCACCGCCGGCCTCGTCGGCTACCTCGGCTACGACGTGGTGCGGGAGGTGGAGCGGTTGCCCAACGCGCCGGCCGACAGCCACGGCTACCCCGACGCCGTGCTCGACGTGATCGGCGAGCTGGCCGTGTTCGACCACTGGCGCCAGCGGGTCACCCTGGTGGCCACCGCCATGCTGCCGGCCGACGCCGACCAGGCCACGATCGACCAGGCCTACGACGACGGCCTCCGCCGGCTCGACCAGCTCACGGCCGACGGCGCCCGCCCGGTCGACGAGCCGCTGATGGAGCCGCCGGCCGATCTCGACCTGCCCGACGTGCACGAGTCGCTGTCGGGTGACATGTACCAGCGGGCGGTGGAGGCGGCCAAGGAGTACATCCGGGCCGGTGACATCTTCCAGGTGGTCCTGTCCAAGCGGTTCGACTTCGCCCTGGAAGCCGAGCCGTTCGACGTGTACCGGGTGCTGCGCCAGATCAACCCCAGCCCCTACATGTACTTCCTCCGCCACCCCGAGCTGACCCTGGTGGGCTGCTCGCCCGAGCCACTGGTGCAGGTCAACGACGGCCGGGTGATCTCCCGACCCATCGCCGGCACCCGCCGCCGGGGCCGCACCGACGAGCACGACAAGCTCATGGCCTCCGAGCTCAGCGAGGACCCCAAGGAGCGGGCTGAGCACGTGATGCTGGTCGATCTGGCCCGCAACGACATCGGCCGGGTCGTGCGCTACGGCACCCTCCACCTCGACGAGCTGATGACGCTGGAGCGCTACTCCCACGTGATGCACCTCACCTCGCAGGTGTCGGGAGACCTGGTGCCCGATCGGTCGGTCATCGACGTCCTGCGGGCCACCATGCCGGCCGGCACCGTTTCGGGCGCCCCCAAGGTGCGGGCGATGGAGATCATCGACGAGCTGGAGCCGGTGAAGCGGGGGCCCTACGCCGGGGTGGTCGGCTACCTCGACTTCTCGGGCAACCTCGACACCGCCATCACCATTCGCACCATGTTCTGCGGGCCCGACGGGCACGCCTCGGTCCAGGCCGGCGCCGGCGTGGTGGCCGACAGCGTGCCCGAGCTGGAGAACCTGGAGTGCTGGAACAAGGCGCGGGCCCTGCTGGCCGCGGTTGAACCGGCCCGCCGTATGCGCCCCCGCAGCGCCTCCGCCGTGCGCTAGACGCGTCCGCGTCCCGGTGGGGTGGGGGCCCCGACGGGGATGGGGAGGCCGAGCGGAGCGAGGCCGGCGGGGGCGCCAGCCCCCGAACTCAGAGCGCCCAGCGGGCGGTCACGTCGGCCCAGAGGTCTTCGGCGATCCAGGTGGAACCGGCGTAGGTGACGTGGATGCCGTCGGGGGAGCGGGCCACCTTGGCCTTGCCGTCGGGTCCGGCGATGGTGCCGGCGAATCCCCCGTCGGGGCCGCTGAAGCGGGGCATGAGGTCCACGAACGTGACCCAGGGCCGGCCTGCCGCCTCCTCGGCCAGGATGGCGTCGATCGAGCGGGCCAGGCCGTCGCGCTCGCCGTCCCGCATCGGGGGCAGGCCGATCCACCAGAGATGGCTCGGGCCGGGCCGGGCGGCCTGGGGCCGGGTCGAGTCCATGATGTCGATAACCCGCGTCCGGTACTCGGCCAGCCAGGGCCCCGACCCGACGGCCAGGTTCTGGCCGCCGGCCCGCATGGGCTGGTTGTCGTTGCCGCCGACCATGAACACCAGGGCCTCGGGCGGTTCGGGGCCGGCCATGATCTCGTCGATGCGGGCCTGCCAGTCGAAGGTGTCGGGCCGGGTGAGGCCGGTGCCGATGTGGAAGTCGAGATCCACCGCTGTCAGCTGGCGATCCGACAGGGGGGCCAGCAGCTGGTTGCCCACGTACTCGCCCAGGGAGTCGCCCCCGGCCCACAGCCGCAGCCGGGCCTCCGGGCTGACGATCCGGGCCGGGCCGGGCTCGGCCACCGGGTCGACCACGGCCGGGCCGAGCCCGGGGGCGGGCGCCGGCGCCGATGCGGTGGCCGGTCCCGGCGGCACCGGCAGCGCCGGCGCCGCCGTGGCGGAGGCTCCACCGCCGGACCCGGTCGGGGTGGTCATCGGGTCGGGGGCTCCGCCCGACGCCGGGTCACCGGGGGCGGTCACCGTGGCGGCGCCGGCGCCGTCGCCCGGCCGGGGTGGGCCGTAGCGGGTGGGCTCGGCGGTCGGGGCCCCGCCCGTGGCCGTCGGATCGGAGGCCACGGTGCCATCCGGGGGCGGGGCCACGGTCGGGCCGTCGCCGGTGAATCGGGAGCTGTCGGCCACCGCCGGTCGCTCCGAGGCGCTGGCCGCCGCGTCCAGTGACCCGGTGGGGGCGGGAGCGGTGTCCGGCTCGTCGGTGGGCCGCCCCAGGAGCCGGGCCAGGGCCCGATCGGGCCGATCGAGGCCGGCGGCCTCCGCCAGACGGTGCAGGGGCCGGGCCACGGCCAAGGTCAGCGACCGCTCGGTGCCGAACGGCTGGGACGAGGCGGTGGCCTCGAGGTGGCTGCTCGACAGGCCGAGCGTGACCGTGAGGCAGACCAGGAGCTGGCACAGCACGGTGCGGGGCCTGAGCCGGCGGCGGGTCGGACGGTCGCCTGGTCCCGGCGGCGGCGGGAGGGTGGCGGGGTGCGGGCCGCGGCGAGCCCAGGAGCGGGGCTGACGGTGGCGGAAACGGTACGACATGACTCAGAAGCGGAAGTAGATGAACGGGGCGACGCCCTGGGGGCCGAGGGCGATCACGAGGGAGAGCCACACCCCCACCAGCGCGCTCTGGAGTGCAGGGTCGAGGCGGCTCAGCGGGCGGTGGAACCAGCGGTGGTAGACGAGGCGGAGCTGGTGCGCCGGGACGAGTTGGATGGCCACGGCGCCGGCGATCAGGCCCACGGCCACCAGGCTGACCGGGCCGGCGACCGTCGCCCCGGCCGGGCCCCGCACCAGGCCGGCCAGGAAGTCGCCCGTCTCGCCCAGGCTCTGGGCCCGGAACGGCACCCAGGCCAGGCACACGAGGTGGAAGGTGAGCAGCCAGCGGGCCGTGGGGCCCAGCCAGGTCGGTGCCGCCGCGCCGGTGCGCCGACCCACCGCCGTCCGGCACCGGGTCCAGGCCGAGGCGACGCCGGGGCTGCCGGCCAGCAGCCGCTCCGCCGCCAGGGCCAGGCCGTGGACCGTGCCCCACACCACGAACGTCCAGGCCGCCCCGTGCCACAACCCGCCCAGCACCATGGTGAGCAGCAGGTTGCGGTAGGTCGCCAGCCGCCCCCGGCGGTTGCCGCCCAGCGACACGTAGAGGTAATCCCGCAGCCAGCGCGACAGCGTCATGTGCCAGCGCCGCCAGAAGTCCTGGATCGACAGCGCCCCGTACGGGCGGTCGAAGTTGATCGGGAACCGGATACCGAGCAGGGCGGCCAGGCCGATGGCGATGTCGGTGTAGCCGCTGAAGTCGGCATAGATCTGCACGGCGTACCCGTAGAGGGCGGCCAGGAGCTGGAGCCGGCTGGCGGCGGCCGGGGCCGCGAACACGGGGTCGACCACCGACTGGGCCAGGTAGGTGGCCACCACCACCTTCTTGAACAGGCCGCGCCCGATCCACCACGCTGCTCCCACCACGTCGATGTCGGCCCGGTCCCGCCGCCCGACCAGCTGGGGCAGGAACTCGGACGCCCGCACGATGGGCCCGGCCACGAGGTGGGGGAAGAACGACAGGTAGACGGTGAAGTCGAGCAGGGAGCGGTCGTCCACCTCGCCCCGGTAGGTGTCGACCACGTAGCTGATGGCCTGGAAGGTGAAGAACGAGATGCCCACGGGCAGCACCAGGTCGAGCCCGGGGAGCGTGTGGCTGGCCCCCAGGAGGCGGCTGAGGGCCTCGGCGAAGAAGCCGTAGTACTTGAACACGCCGAGCACGGCCAGGTTGGCCGCCACCGCCATGACCACCAGCGCCCGGCGGGCCCGGTGGGCCGGGGTGGCCATGATCAGGCGGGCGTAGGTCCAGTTGACGAGCGTCGAGCCGGCCAGCAGGCCACAGAACCGCCAGTCCCACCAGCCGTAGAACAGGTACGAGGAGACGACCATGGCGACCTTCCACGCCCGGTCCCTGGCGTGGAGCGCAGTGTGGACGGCGTAGACGGTGACGAAGAACACGGCGAACGTCACGGTCGGGAACAGCATCGCTGCCGTTCGTTGTATCACCGGCTTCCAGTACTGCCACCGGTGAGGGCAGGGCGATACTGCCACCGGTAGGGCAGGGAGATACTGCCACCGTCTGGATGGCCGAGGACTTGCGCCCGAGGGCCGGTGTGGCATAAGAGCAGACCATGACCGACCAGACCCCCACCGGCTCAGGCACCGTTTCCGTCCAGGTCGACGGCGCCGTCCGCACCGTCACCCTGAACCGGCCCGAGAAGAGCAACGCCATGGACGCCGACATGCTCCGGGCGCTCGAGGTGGCGTTCAACCCCGTGCCCGGCCCCGGGCCGGAGGAGCGGGTGGCCGTGATCCGGGCCGAGGGCCGGGTGTTCTGCTCCGGGCTCGACCTGCGGGGGAGCCTGGGCCGGGACCAGGACGTGGAGAAGCTGTTCCACCGGGTGGAGACGTGGCCCCTTCCCGTGGTGGCCGTGGTTCAGGGGGCAGCCATCGCCGGGGGCAACGAGCTGGCCCTGCACTGTGACCTGGTGGTGGCGTCGGAGGAGGCGCGGTTCGGGATGTCGCTGGCCCAGGTGGGGCTGGCCCCGTCGTGGTTCCTGACCAAGAAGCTGCTGGAGGTGGGCGGCCCGGTGGCCACCCGGGAGATCCTCCTGCTGGGTGACCCGATCCCGGCCCGCCGCATGGCCGATCTGGGCCTGATCGCCCGTTGCGTGCCGGCCGCCGACCTCCAGGCCGAGGCGGGCAAGGTGATCGACCGGCTGGTCCGCAACGCGCCGCTCAGCCTCAAGGCCATGAAGGCCACGATCAACCGGGAGATGACCTTCCGCGACGGCATCTACCACGCCGACACCGAGCAGATGGTGCGGGCCGCCATCAAGAGCACCGACGCCAAGGAGGGGGTGCGGGCCCGGATGGAGCGCCGCGACGCCCGGTTCTCGGGCGGGTAGGCGGGGCCGGTAGCGTCGGGATCATGCTGGATCTCGACGCCACCCTTCACGCCTTCACCAACACCGTGGCGGCGGTGGCCACCGAACGCGACGTGGTGGAGGCGGTCGGCCCCGACGCCGCCTCGTTCCTCCAGGGCCAGCTCAGCCAGGAGATCGAGAAGCTGGCCGTCGGTGCCTCGGTACCGGCCCTGCTGCTCCAGCCCCAGGGCAAGGTCGAGGCCTGGATCCGGGTGAGCCGCCTGGAGCCGGAGCGGTTCTGGCTCGACGTCAGGGCCGGTTTCGGGGCCCGGGTGGCCGAGCGCCTCAACCGGTTCAAGATCCGGGTCAAGGTGGAGCTGACCCTGCACGAGCGCCAGCCGGTGTTGGCCGTCCGGGGCCCCGACGCCGCCGGCGGTCCGGCGGCCCTGGGCCTCGTCCCCGGCGACGCCGTGGTGCTCGCGCTGCCGGCCGAGCAGGCCCGGGGGGCCGGCCCCGGCTTCGACCTCGTCGGCCCGGCGGGCAACGGGGAGTCGATCCCGCTGGGGCCGCCCGAGGCGCTGGAAGCATGGCGGATCCGGTGGGGGCTGCCGGCGATGGGTCGTGAGCTCGACGAGTCCACGATCCCGGCCGCCGCCGGCATCGTGGAGGACTCGGTGAGCTTCACCAAGGGCTGCTACGTGGGCCAGGAGCTGGTGGCCCGCATCGACTCCCGGGGGGCGTCCACCCCCACCCGGCTCCGGGGTCTGCGCCTGGCCGGGCCGCTGGAGCTGGCCGGCGGCGAGGCGGTGGAGGCCGACGGTGCCGAGGTGGGCCGGATCACGAGCTACGCCCCCGTCACCGGAGAGGGTGCGCTGGCCCTCGCCTACTGCCGGCGCGCGCTGGAGGTGCCGGGCCCCGTCGAGGTGGTCGACGCCACCGGGCACCGGGTGGCGGCCGAGGCCGTCGAGCTCCCGTTCTGAGCGCGGGCCGTCCGGCAGACGGCGCACCGACACCGCCGCCCGTGACGCCCCGGGTGAGAAGTTGGCGGGTGAGCGGGCACCGTGCGGTAATCGGGACGGTGAGCAGCTAGGTTCTGCGCCATGTCGAAGATCGCGCTCATCGCCAAGCTCACCGCCGCCGAGGGAAAGGCCGACGAGCTGAAGGCCACGCTGGCCTCCCTCATCGCCGCCGCCGAGGAGGAGGCCGGCCTCGAGGTCTACAGCGCCCACGGGGACCAGAAGGACCCCAACGTGATCTGGTTCTACGAGCTCTACGCCGGCCAGGAGGCGCTCGACGTCCACGGCCGGGGCGAGCAGATGAAGCCGGCCATGAAGGCCCTCGGCTCGATGCTGGCCGGCCGCCCGGAGGTGACCTTCCTCACCCCGTTGGCGGCCAAGGGCCTGAGCGTCTGAGCCGGCGGGGGAGTGGTCACCTACCTCGACAAGATCCTGGCTGCCCACCGCGACCAGGCCCGATCCGACAACCGAAGCCTCGACCAGCTGGTCGATGAGGCGCGCCGGGTCGGGCCGACCCGTGGATTCCGTCAGGCCCTGGCCGGCGCCGAGGGCCTGGCCGTCGTCAGCGAGATCAAGCGGCGGTCGCCGTCCAAGGGTGACCTGAACCCCGGCGTCGATCCCGGGCCGTGGGCCGCCGCCTACCTGGCCGGGGGCGCCACCTGCCTGTCGGTCCTGACCGATCCGGAGTTCTTCGGCGGCTCGGCCGACGATCTGGGCGCGGCCCGGGCCGCGGTGCCGATCCCCGCCCTCCGCAAGGACTTCACGGTGTCCGCCCTCGACGTGTGCGACGCTCGCCTGATGGGGGCCGACGCCGTGCTGCTGATCGTGGCCGCCCTCGACGACCTGGAGCTGGCCGACTTCCACGACCTGGCCTCCGAGCTGGGGCTCGACGTGCTGGTGGAGACGCACGACGAGGCCGAGGTGGACCGGGCCCTGTCGGTGGGGGCCACCCTGATCGGGGTCAACCAGCGGGATCTCGTCACCTTCGAGGTGGACACGCAGCGGGCGGTGCGCCTGGCCGGCGTACTGCCCGACGACGTGGTGAGGGTGGCCGAGTCGGGGGTGCGGGGCCCGGACGACGCCCGGGTGTTGTACGAAGCCGGCTATCACGCCGTGCTGGTGGGTGAAGCACTGATGACGTCGGGCGACCCGACGGGCGCCGTGGCCGGTCTGCGGGCCGTCCGCTGACGCCGCCAAGCCGGGGTCGGCCCCGGGCCGGGGGCGGAGAACATCATCTCAAGGCCGGGTCGGGTCCGGTACCGTCTAGAGCGATGTTCGTGAAGATCTGTGGCATCACGACGGTGGACGATGCCCTGCTTGCTGCCGGTCTCGGAGCCGACGCCGTCGGCATGATCTTCGCCGAGTCGTCGCGGCGCATCACCCAGGGCGAGGCCCGGGACATCGCCCGGCGGCTGCCGGCCGAGATCGTGTCGGTCGGGGTGTTCCGCAACGAGCGGCGGGAGCGGGTGGCCGAGCTGGCCAACTCCATCGGCCTGCGGGCCGTCCAGCTCCACGGCAACGAGTCGCCCGAGGACGTGCAGTGGGTGGCCGAGCGGGTCCCGATCGTGATCAAGGTGTTCGCCGCCTCCGACCCCACGCTGCACCGGGTCGAGGAGTTCGGCCCGGTGTGGCCGATGATCGACTCGCCGACGCCGGGCAGCGGCCGGGCGTTCGACTGGTCGGCCCTCGAAGGGGCCTGGCCCAAGCGGCGCTTCATCCTGGCCGGCGGCCTCCACGCCGGCAACGTGGCCGAGGCGATCGCCGCCGTGCGCCCGTGGGGCGTCGATGCCGCCTCCGGAACCGAGGCCTCGCCCGGCCGCAAGGACCCGGTGAAGCTCCGCCAGTTCCTGGCTGCCGTGCGGGAGGCCGCCCCCGATGACGACGACGGTGGGCCCGGTCCGGCCGCCGCTGCCCCGTCCACCCCCGCCGCCAGCACCACCCCCGCCGACCGACGACGATCAACCGATTCCGATGAGGATGCACCATGGCGATAGCCGAGGCCCGTGAACCGTCGGGCCAAGCAACCCGCAGGGTTGCCGTGATGGGTGAACCCGATGCCACCGGCCGTTTCGGCCGGTTCGGCGGCCGGTTCGTGCCCGAGACGCTGGTGCCGGCCTGTGCCGAACTGGAGGCGGCCTTCCGCCAGGCCTGGTCCGACGATGCCTTCCGGGCCGAGTACCGGGAGCTGCTCACCGGCTACGCCGGCCGCCCGTCGGCCCTCACCGAGTGCCGCAACCTGTCGGAGCGGCTCGGCCTGCGCCTGCTGCTCAAGCGGGAGGATCTGAACCACACCGGCAGCCACAAGATCAACAACGTGCTGGGCCAGACCCTGCTGGCCCGGCGGATGGGCAAGACCCGGATCGTGGCCGAGACCGGGGCCGGCCAGCACGGGGTGGCGTCGGCCACCGCCGCCGCCTACTTCGGGCTGGAATGCGTGGTCTACATGGGCGAGGTCGACGTGACCCGTCAGGCCCTCAACGTCTACCGCATGCGGCTGCTGGGGGCCGAGGTGCGGCCCGCCCTGTCGGGCAGCCGCACCCTGAAAGACGCCGTCAACGAGGCCATGCGGGACTGGGTGGCCACGGTGGCCAACACCCACTACTGCCTGGGCTCGGTGATGGGCCCCCACCCCTACCCGTGGATGGTGCGGGAGTTCCACCGGGTCATCGGCGACGAGGCCCGCGAGCAGTGCCGGGCCCTTCTGGGGGGAGACCCCGACGTGGTGGTGGCCTGTGTGGGCGGTGGCTCCAACGCCATCGGCATCTTCTCCGGCTTCGCCGACACGGCGGCCGAGCTGGTGGGGGTGGAGCCGGCCGGCGGTGCCGCCGTGGGTAAGGGCATCCCCGGCGTGGTCCACGGCTCGCTGTCGTACCTGATGCAGGACGAGTACGGCCAGGTGCTGGAGGCCCAGTCGGTGTCGGCCGGGCTCGACTACCCCGGCATCGGCCCCGAGCACGCCCACCTGGCCGACATCGGCCGGGCCCGCTACGAGGCGGTGACCGACCGGGAGGTGCTCGACGCCTTCGAGCTCCTGGCCCGCACCGAAGGCATCATCCCGGCGCTGGAGCCGGCCCACGGGCTGGCCTGGATCGTTCGGGCCCGCCACGAGCTGGCCGGCCGAACGGTTCTGTTGAACCTGTCGGGCCGGGGCGACAAGGACGTGGCTCAGGTCCAGGCGATCCAGGACGGCGACCCCGAGGCCCTGAAGACGGTGAGCTTCTGATGGCCGGGCTCGAAGCCCATCTGCGGGCCCGCCGGGCCGAGGGCCACAAGCTGCTGCTCCCGTACCTCACCGCCGGGTACCCGGTGGGGGAGTGGCCCCGCCTGATCGAGGGGTTCGCCCTGGCCGGGGCGGACGGCATGGAGATCGGCCTCCCGTTCAGCGACCCGGTGATGGACGGGCCCACCATCCAGGAGGCCTCCACGCTGGCCCTGGAGGCCGGGGCCAACCCGTTGAGCCTGCTCGACGAGGTGGCCAAGATCGACGCCGGCATCCCGCTGGTGGCCATGACCTACTACAACATCTGCTTCCGCATGGGCCACGAACGCTTCGCCAGCGCCCTGGTCCAGGCCGGGATCTCGGGCTGCATCCTGCCCGACCTTCCGCTGGAGGAACTGGGCCCGTGGGCCGAGGCGGCCGATGCCGCCGGGATCGAGACCGTGCTGCTGGCCGCCCCCACCGCCCCCGACGAGCGGCTGGTCCGCATCGCCGAGCGGGCCCGGGGCTTCATCTACGGCGTGGGCCTGGTGGGCATCACGGGCGAGCGGGACGAGCTGGCGGCCAGCGCAGTGGAGATGGCCCGCCGGCTGAAGGACATCACCGACAAGCCGGTCATCATCGGCGTTGGCGTGTCCACGCCGGAGCAGGCGGCCGAGGTGTGCCAGGTGGCCGACGGCGTGGTGGTCGGCTCGGCCATCGTGCGCCGGCTGCTGGAGACAGGCTCGGTCGACGCCGCCGTCAGCTTCGTCGGCGAGCTGCGGGCCGCGCTCGATGGTTGCTGAGCGGCCGTTCCCGCCCACCGATCCGGGGTGCGAGCTGTGCCGGGCCGACCGCTTCACCCACTGGTACGCCGTCACCGATGATGGCTGGGTGGCCGACTGCGAGGTATGTTCGGTCCCGATGGTGGTGTGGTGGGACCACGGGCCCGACTGTGGCCCTGAGCCCCGGGAGCGGCTACTGGCCGCCCTCGGTGAGGCGGCCGACGAGCGCTTCGGCCCCGGCACGTGGCGGTTCGACACCACCATGCGCCAGGTGCCCGAGCACTTCCACGCCCACGCCCGGGACGACCGGTGGTTCGCCGAGCGCTTCGCCCGCCCGTTGTCCCGCTACACGGGGGTGGGGGGCGAGCGGGTGACGATGCCGCTCCCCGGATCTCAGCGTGGGGACCCCACGTGAGCGATCCGTACGAGCATCCCGAGCCGGGTGATCCTGGCTCCCGGGTGGAGTGGCGCCACATGGACTGGGAGCACCTCGGCTCCCGCTACGCCCACGACCTGATCCTGTTCCAGGCCCGCTACGACCAGCTGAAGCATCCCTCGTCGGGCCGGGTGTTCGAGCGGATCGTGCTGGAGTCGGTCGACTGGGTGAACTGTGTGGCCGTCACCGCCGACGGCCACCACGTCATGGTTCGCCAGTTCCGCTTCGGCAGCCGGTACACCACGCTGGAGACGCCGGGCGGCATGGTCGACGAGGGGGAGGACTCCCTCACCGCCGCCCGCCGGGAGTTGCTGGAGGAGACGGGCTACGGCGGCGGCACCTGGACCTACCTGGGCTCGGTCGAGCCCAACCCCGCCTTCCACACCAACCTGTGCCACCACTGGCTGGGGGTGGGGGTGGAGCTGGTGGCCCCGCCCACGCCCGGTACCGGCGAGCACCTGGCCGTCGAGCTGATGACCGACGACGAGGTGATGGCGGCGGCCCGCCGGGGCGAGATCCGCCATGCCCTGGCCCTGTCGGTGATCGGACGGGTGCTCGACCTCTGGCCCCGCCCCAACCTCCGAAACTAGGAGCCTGAGCGGCGCTGAGCGCTGCTTTTCCTCCTAATTTCGGGGGGTGTGGCCGCCGTGGCGGTGGTCGAACCGTTGATGGTGGGCGCCCAGCAGGTCGGCGCCGTAATCGCCGCCGTTGGGGGTGCGGACCACCGTGTGGACGTGGTGACGTGACGGCTCCTCGTTGTCGAGGGCCACGCCGGGATGGTGGTCGAACTCCACCAGCAGCACCGGGCTGTGGACCCGGTAGTAGAAGGGCGACACGTCGTCGATGCCGCCGTACCAGGAGAACCAGGTCTCGTCGAGGTGGGCCTGCACCTCGGCCAGCCGGCCGGCGGCATGGGCGTCGGCCGACCAGCCGACGTAGGAGGCGGCCAGCGACACCAGCACCTTGCGCTGGGCGTCGCTGAGCTCGGCCCCGGCCACGCCCTGGTAGGGGGCCACCAGGTTGTCGTGAAAGGCGCCGGCCGCCATCCGGCCATCGAAGGCGTTCTGGAGCAGGGCCGGGATGTGGTCGGGGTGGATCGAGGGGTACAGGATGGCCCGGGCCCGCTGGCTGCTGTCGAGCGACCGGATCAGGTCGAGCCCCAGGGATTCCTCGGGGTCGAACAGTGAGGTTCCGGCCAGCGGCCCCAGGTTCACCCGCCGGGGCTCGGCCCCCATGAAGGTGGGAGTGGTGACGAGGTGCCCGTCCACGGCCACGGCGTTCACGCACAAGTGGTGGCCGTCGATCTGCCAACCCCAGGGCTCGGACCCCGCCGGATCGCCGAAGATCGACACGAAGTAGGGCCACTCGCCGAAGGCCTCGTGGTCGCCCGTGATCTCGGCCAGTAGCTCGTTGAGCCGCATGATCGAGCGGGCCTGGTGGAAGCCACGGGCCGACAGCGACGCCCGCACGATGTCGAGCGCCGCCTCCCGCTGGGCCGGTGCCAGGTCCTCCAGCATGAGGCCGTGGCGGAAGTGGTTCATGTGGACGTTGATCCACATCCGCCACTCATCGGCGTCGAAGGCGAACGTGGCCCGCTGGCGCTGTTCCGGTGTGAGGCCGCCCAGGAAGGTCTGGGCCGCCTCGGCCACGGCCGCCGTCCCCGGGCCGGGCCGGGGACGGCCGCCGGAGGGGGAGCGGGGTCGGATGATCCCGTCGCTGGTCACGCCGAGGAAGGGCCGGGCGAGCTCGGCCGCCCGCTCGTCGACGATCTCCAGGATCGCCGGCGCCGCCGTGGTGACCGGCACCCGGGCCGACATCGACGGCATGGGCCGGAGCCCGAACCGGCGCCACGGGTCGGCCGCCTGCTCGTCGGCGGTGCCGATCGGGGTGCTCACCTTGCGGGCCAGCAGGGGCTCGTCGGCGGTGGGGGGCCGCAGCCCGGCCAGCACGTCGAGCACCTGGCCGACGAGGGCCGGATTGGTGTGCACGGCGGTGGTTGAGTCGAGCCGGGTGCCGCCCCAGGCGTCGCGGAACACGCCGCCGGCCTCGGTCACGAGCAGGCTGGGGCCGGCATGGTCCCACAGCGAGCCGAAGGTCATGACGGCCACGTCGAGGTGGCCCTCGGCCACCATGGCGGCGTCGAGGGCGAAGCAGTGACTGCGGGGCTCGGCCGGCGGGGTGAACCGTTTGGCCACCGCGTTGCGCCAGCCCAGCAGGAAGCCCTCGAACGGGATCACGATCACCGATGCGTCGTCGAGCCGCCCGGTGGCGGTACAGCTGAGGCGGGTACCGGCGGAGCGGTCGAACAGGGAACCTGCAGGGTTCCCGCCGTCGGCCGCGTAGGGGGCGGCCCACGCCCCGCCGCCCCGGGTGGCCCACCACCGCCGGCCGAAGCGGGGGGCGGTCACCAGAGCCACCGCCACACCGTGTTCGTCCTGGAGGGCCACGATCGTGCCCCAGCCGGTGCGACCGGCGGCGTAGTTGTGGGTGCCGTCTATGCCGTCGAAGATCCAGCGCCGGCGGGCTGGTGCCGGGTCGTCCGGGTCCGCCGCCGGGGCCGGGTGGGGGCCGACCTCCTCGCCGATGGCGGCGTCGGCCGGCCGGTGCCGTCGTACGAGGGCCAGCATGGCCTGCTCCACCGCCAGGTCGACCTCCGACACCGGGGTTCCGTCGTCCTTGGTGACCGTGCGGAGCTCCTCGGAGCGGAAGTGGGCGGTCGACACGGCGTCGGCGGCGTCGGCCAGCTCGAACGCGAGGTCGAGGTCATCGTCGAGCGACGTCATGGCCTCAGTCTGCCAGCGCCCGGCGCCGCCACCCGACCCAGCATGGGTAACCTCTCCGTTACTTAGAGCCGTGTCCAATAATGGGAGGGACCTCCATGGCTACCGAAACCCGAAGCACCTTCAAGCGATCCGTCACCGTGTCGGTCGACATCAACGCCGCACCGGCCGTGGTGTGGGGGCTGCTCACCGACGCTGCCGCCATGCCGTCGTGGAACTCCACCGTGACACGCATCGAGGGTGCCATCGCCGCCGACCAGCGTCTGGCCATCACCGTGCCCATCAGCGACCGGACGTTCAAGCCCAAGGTCGTGGCGTTCGAAGCCCCGACCACGATGACGTGGGCCGACGGGCAGGCGCCGATGTTCAGGGGCGAGCGGGTGTTCCGGCTCGAGCCCCAGGGCGACGGCACCCGGTTCAGCATGACCGAGACGTTCTCCGGCATCATGCTGCCGATGATCGCCCGGTCCCTCCCCGACTTCGTCCCGGTGTTCGACGCCTACGCCGCCGATCTGAAGGCGGCGGCCGAGCTGGCGGGGGCCGACACCGCCAACCGGTGACGGGTTGACCGGCGACCGGACGCAGCAACTCATCGATGCCGTCAGCTCGCCCGTACGGCGCGAGATCCTGTGGCTGGTGTGGGACCGGGAGCTGACCGCCGGCGAGATCGCCGCCGCCTTCCCTCTGCGGGCACCGACGATCTCGTCGCACCTCGGGGTGCTCCGACGGGCCGGCCTGGTGACCATGACCCGGCAGGGCACGTTCCGCCGCTACCGGGCCCGGGCCGACGAGGTGCAGCGCCTGCGATCCGTGCTCGGCGACAGCGGTGGGCGGTGGGGCCCCAGCGGATCGTCGGAGCCCCGGGCGCCGGGCCGCACGGTGGGTGCCGCCGTGGTGTCGACGTCGGGCTCCTGCAGCCGGGCCGAGGCGTTCCGGGCCTTCACCGATCCTGCCGTCTACTCCCGGTGGGTGGGGGTGCCGGTCACGATCGACCGGGGTGCGTGGTGGAGGTGACGCAGCTGTTGCGGGCCAGCGCCCAGGCCGACTACATGGAGCGGGCCTGGGGGATGATCCTGGCCCGCTTCGCCGCCGGGGTACGGGCCGCCCTGGCCGCCGCCGGGCCCTGACCGGGGCCCGGCAGCCAGGCGTCGGATCAGATGGCCCGCATACGATTGTTGCGGGCGTTGTGCTCCAGCTCGGCCCGGCCGAGATGCTCGAGCAGGGGCGGCAGGTACATGCCGAAGCGGCCCCGGAGGCCCTTCTTGAGGCCGTACCAGCCGCCGACCGGGTTGTCGGCCGACCGGCCCCACGCCTCGACGGTGCCGTCCTTGGCCGGCTTCTGCTCGTCGGCCGCCCCCAGGTCCATCCAGTCGCCGTGGGCTTTCAGCATGGCATGGAGGTCGTCGATGCAGCGGGCGTCGTACAGCAGCACGGTCTTGCCCACGGTGCATACGATCACGTCGGTGCCGTCGCGCTCGTCGCGGTGCATCGTGTAGTCCGACGACAGCGGCGGTGTCTTGAGCCGCCACGGATCGTCCTTGGTGCCGGATCCACTGCTGAGCGCCTCGTCGGCCATGCTGTCTCCCTTGTCTGTGGTGGTTGGTCAGGTCGGCGGCGTGCCGGCGGCAGCCTGGTGGAAGAGTTGCGTGATGTGGCTCCAGGCCGTGGCCGTGCGGTCCCGGCGGGGCCGGCCCTGGTCGCCCAGGGCGTCCCAGCCGCTCTGGACCAGGCAGACCCGGGTGCCGTCGGGCACCGGGTCGAACGTCACTTCCACCAGGGTGGCCTCGACCCGGTCGAAGAAGAGGTGCCACCAGTAGCTGAGCCGTCGGGGCGGGTCGAAGACCACGATCTCACCCCACGGGTGCTCGGTCCCGTCGGGTCCCTGCTCGTAGATGCGGCCCCCGGGGGTGGGCTCGAACACGATCCGACCCGGGTTGCCGCTGATCGTGTGGCTGGTCGGCCACCACAGGGCGGTGCGGGCGGTCCACAGCTCGAAGGCGTGGGCCGGCGGCGCGGCCACCACCAGGTCGACCTCCAGGGGCGGCAGCATGTTGCCGCCACCGACCGGGCCGGCATCGTCGTTGCTCACGGCTGCTCCGGTGCGGTGTTGTCGGCCGCCAGCTTGAACCGGGCCGCCGCCTCCCCCCACAGCAGGGCGAAGTAGGCCCGGACCGCCTCGGCCCCCTCGGGTCGGAGCCGGTAGAGGTGCCGGGTGCCGACCACCTCGTCGATCACCAGCTCGGCCTGCTTCAGCAGCCGCAGGTGGCGGGACACGGCGGGACGGCTGATCGGCAGCCGGTCGGCGATGGCCTGCACCGGCGTCGGCCCTTCGGCCACGATCTCCAGGATCCGGCGGCGGTTGGGATCGCCCAGTGCGTCCAGGGCGGCGGCATGACGCTCGGCGCTCATGCCGCCCACCCTATCGGTAACCACCTAGTTACGACACCGGACGTGGACGGACGGTTCAGCGCAGGGTGGGGGCGGTGAGCGAGCTGTCGTGGGCCCGGTTCACGCCCGACACGATGGCCCGCAGCGAGGCGGTGGTGATGTCGCCGTGCATGCCGACACCCCACAGCTCCTGGTCGCCCACCTTCAGCTCCATGTAGGTGACGGCCTTGGCGTCGGTGCCGGCGCCGATGGCGTGCTCGTGGTAGTCGAGCACCCGCACGTCCAGGTCGCGGTGGGAGCGCAGAGCGTTGACGAAGGCCTCCACGGCCCCGCCGCCCTCACCGTCGATCACGACCTCGTCGCCATCCACCTGCACCCGGGCCTCCATCCGGCTGCGATCGGTGCCGGCGACGTTGTGCGAGGTGGAGAACGACAGCAGCTCGTAGGGCTTGTCGACCGCCAGGTAGTGGTGGCGGAACTCGTCCCAGATCTCCTGGCCCGTGATCTCCTTGCCCGTGGTGTCGGTGATGGCCTGGATCACCCGGGTGAACTCGATCTGCAGGCGCCGGGGCAGGTCCAGCTGGTGCTCGGTCTTGAGCAGGTAGGCCACGCCGCCCTTGCCCGACTGGGAGTTGACCCGGATGACGTCTTCGTAGCTGCGGCCCACGTCCTTGGGGTCGATGGGCAGGTACGGCACCTCCCACAGGGTCTGCCCGGTGCGCTCCATGGCCTCGAAGCCTTTCTTGATGGCGTCCTGGTGGGAGCCGGAGAAGGCGGTGTAGACGAGGTCGCCCACGTAGGGGTGGCGGGGGTGGACCGGCAGCTGGTTGCAGTGCTCGGCCACCCGGCGCAGCTCGTTGATCTCGTGCAGCTCCAGCTCCGGGGCCACACCCTGGCTGAACAGGTTGAGGGCCAGGGTCACGACGTCGACGTTGCCGGTGCGCTCGCCGTTTCCGAACAGGGTGCCCTCCACCCGGTCGGCGCCGGCCATGACGCCGAACTCGGCCGCCGCCACCGCCGTACCCCGGTCGTTGTGGGGGTGCAGCGACAGCACGATGCGGTCCCGGCCCTGGATGTTGCGGTGGAACCACTCGATCATGTCGCCGTAGATGTTGGCCGTGCTCATCTCCACCGTGGCCGGCAGGTTCAGGATCAGCGGGTTCTCGACCGTCGGCTGGAACACGTCCATCACCGCCTCGCAGATCTGCTTGGCGAAGGGCAGCTCGGTTCCGGTGAAGCTCTCGGGTGAGTACTCGAAGCGGACCTTGGTGTCACCCATGTTGGCCAGGTTCATCATGCACCGCTGGGCGCCGGTGACGGCGATGTCGATGATCCCCGCCTCGTCGAGCCCGAACACCACCCGGCGCTGCACGGTGGACGTGGAGTTGTAGAGGTGGACGATGGCGGTGCGGGCGCCGGCGATCGACTCGAAGGTCCGGTCGATCAGCTCGTCGCGGGACTGGGTGAGGACCTGGATCGTCACGTCCTCGGGGATCATGTCGTCTTCGATGATCTGGCGGATGAAGTCGAAATCGGTCTGGGAGGCGGCCGGGAACCCGACCTCGATCTCCTTGAACCCGATCTCCACCAGCTTCTGGAACATGATCGTCTTGCGCTCGGGATCCATCGGCTCGATCAGAGCCTGGTTGCCGTCCCGGAGGTCCACGCTGCACCACAGGGGGGCCTTGGTGATGGCCCGATCGGGCCAGGTGCGATCGGAGATCGGGATGGCCGGGAAGGCCTGGTACTTCTCGGTCGGCATCGGCTTGGGAATGTAGATCTGCGGGCTCATGGCTGAGTGGTTCTCCTATGACGGCGTGCCGGTACCTCGACCGGCGATACGGGTGAGGGTGGAGCCGGGCCGTCGACGGCGGAGACCGCCGCTGGACGGTGACCGAATCGCAGAGGGGCGCTCACACCCAGCCGACCGCTCGCACCTCGCTCCCCGTAAGGGGACCGCTGGTGGTGGGTCTGGCTCGACTCCGTCTCGTCGTCCTCGACTCCCGACACAGGTAACCCGGCGCGCTTGGTTAAGCGGCCGGGCCCAGAAGTCGAAGTCGAAGGTCGAGCAGAAAACGCACCGAGCTGGACTCTAGCACGTTCGGGGGGAAACGACCAGCGTCGGACGTTTCGCCGCAGGCGAAACTCGAGCAACCCGAAGGGTTGCCGGCAACCCGAAGGGTTGCACTCAGATCTCGCCCCGGGCCAGCCGCTGGCCGTAGGCCTGCAGGGCAGTCAGCACGTCGGGGTCGACAGAGGCCCGGCAGGTGATCAGGGCCCGCTTGATGTCGGCGTAGATCTGGCGTTCGTGATCGCAGTCGGGGCACAGGTCGAGGTGGCCGATCATCTGGCGGGCATCGCCGGCTCCGGTCTCGCCGTCGAGGTAGGACTGGAGCGAGAGCAGAACGTCCTCGCACGACAGGTCGCGTGGATCCGACCCTGGCATGTCAGTGCCCACCTCCCAGGGCGTCGAGCCCCACCTCGGCGATGTGGTCCCGTATGCGCTTGCGAGCCCGGTGCAGGCGGGACATGACCGTTCCCACCGGTATCTCGAGCATGTCGGCCGCCTCCTGGTACGACAGCCCGTTCAGGTCGACGAGCTCCACGACCTCCCGGAACTTGTCGGGCAGGGCGTTGTACGCCGCCTCCACCGTGGCGTCGAACGTGGCCCCCACCACGAGATCCTCCGGGCCGGCGGTATCGGCCGCCTGGGTGGAGCGCTCGAAGGTCAGATCGGGGTCGGCCAGGAGATCGGGCTGGCGCTTGCGGGCCCGGTTGATGTTGGCGTTGCGCATGATGGTGAGCAGCCAGGCCCGGGGGTAGCGGCCGTCGAAGCGGTCGATCGCCCGGTAGGCCCGCAGCAGCGTCTCCTGCACCAGATCCTGAGCATCGACGTCGGAGCGGGTGAGCGATCGGGCCGTGCGGTACAGGAGGTCCAGTTCGGGCAGCACGTACTGCTCGAATGATGCCGTGGTGTCGGTGGCCGGGGTCATGAGCAACACCATCGGCAAGGGAACCGGACCGGGTGGAGGTTCATTCCTGCATCCTGACATGGTGGGACGAAAAACAGCGTATGGTGCCCCCCGTGAGCGAGCACCCTGGGCAGCAGTCGGATCCCCGACCGGCCCCGGATCCAATCTCGGAATCAGTCCCGGGGCCGGGGATCCCGTTACACACGGTCTACGACGTGGTGGGCGGCGGGCCGTTCTTCGCCCGACTGGTCGACCGGTTCTACGAGGGGGTGGCGGCTGATCCGTTGCTCCGCCCCAGCTACCCCGAAGACCTCACCGAGTCCCGGCAGTGGCTCACCCTGTTCCTGTGCCAGTACTGGGGCGGGCCCACCACCTACAGCAACCATCGGGGTCATCCCCGGCTGCGGATGCGCCACTTCCCCTTCGTGATCGGCCTGCCCGAGCGCGACGCCTGGCTGACGCACATGTCGGCTGCGGTGGAGGCGTCTGATGCCCCCGAGGAGGCCAAGAGCCTCTTCCGTCAGTACTTCGACCAGGCCAGCCTGGCCATGATGAACCAGGTCTGATCAACCGACCGGCCGGCGGGCCCTGTAGTTTGCCCCGACGTCCACAGCCCGCTCCCGGGGCGGGTTCCGGGACGTGAAAGATCACCAAATCCTTGACTTTGTGATTCGGGCCGACTCCACTTTGGCCTGGCTGCCCCCGAAGGCAGTCTCGTACCTGCCCCCGAGGGCAGTCTCGTACCTGCCCCGGAGGGCAGGGTCCCACACAAGGAGCTCAAGTGAACAAGACGGAACTGATCGACCAGATCGCCGAGCGGACCGGGATCTCCAAGAAGGACGTCGGCGCCGTCATCGATGGTCTCTTCGTCGAGGTGTCCCGGGTCGTGGCCCAGGGCGAAGACAAGGTGACGATCCCCGGGTTCGTGTCGTTCGAGCAGGTGAACCGGAAGGCCCGGAAGGGCTTCAACCCCCAGACGGGGGAGCCGATCACCATCCCGGCGGCCAACGCGGTGAAGGTGACCGCCGGCAACAAGCTGAAGGCCTACGCCCGGGGAACCGAGCATCCGCCGGCCTGAGCCGACGGTACGGTGCCCCGGCACACGGGCGCCCAGCGGCGGTGGAGCTCTCCGCTCCCCGTGCTCGGCGCCAGAAGAGGCTCGCGAACCGTCCGGTCGACGTCGAACGTCGGCTGGACGGTGAGCGGGCGGATCGGCGGAGAGCGAGATGACTGAGACAGATCCCGGGGTCGACGGCCCGTTGCCCGAGCCGGCCGCCATGCTTCCCCACCGGGCGCCGTTCCTGTTCGTGACCGAGCTGGTTTCGCTCACCCCGGGCCAGGAGGTCCGGGGCTACTGGCAGCTGACCGGCGACGAGTGGTTCTTCTCCGGCCACTTCCCGGGCCGGCCGACGCTGCCCGGGGTCTTGATGATCGAGGCCCTGGCCCAGGTCGGGGCGTGCGCCGTGCTGGCCGATCCCCGCTTCGCCGGGAAAATCCCGCTGCTGGCCGGCACCGACAAGGCGAGGTTCCGGCGCCAGGTGGTGCCGGGCGACCGGCTCGATCTGGAGGTGACGATGGGGCGCCTCGGCAGCCGGGCCGGGCGGGGTGTCGGCCGGGCGTCGGTGGGGGGCGAGACGGCGGCCGAGGCCGAGATCCTCTTCGTCGTCGCCGACGCCTGAGCGGCCATCAGGCGGCGGGGCGGCGGCGGAAGGGGATGCCGTTGTCGGTGACCCGGAAGATCAGCAGGAGCGACCCCACCGCTCCGATGGCGGCCATGGTGCCGAACCCGGCGCCGTAGCCCGACACGTCGACCAGCCGCCCGGTGGCGAAGCCACCCAGCGGGGCGCCCACGTCGAAGAACATGTTGAACGAGCCCATGGCCTGACCCCGCTCGGCCGGCGGTGCGGAGTCCACCACCATGGCCAGCATGGTGGGGAACAACCCGGCGTAGCCGGCGGCGAACAGCATCACGCCCACGAAGGCCATGACGGGGACGGGGAAGGCGGCCAGGATGGCGAGCCCGAGGGCGCAGGCCAGCGAGCAGGGCACGGCCACGGCCCGCCGGCCCACCCGGTCCGCCATGTTGCCCGACAGCGACCGGGTGACGATCACGGTGGCCGACAACGCGGCGAACAGCCACCCGGAGTTGCCCATGCCGATGTGGCGGGCATAGAGGGCCAGGAAGGCCCCGATGGCGGTCCAGCCGATGCCGGCACAGAAGTAGGGGATACCAGGACCCACGGCGTCGGGATGGAACAGGCGGGATATGAGCGGCAGCTTCACCGCATCGGGGTTGCGGGTACCGGTCTCGGGCAGCAGCAGCGCCAGCGACGCACCGAAGGCGGAGGCACCGATCACGGTCCACCACACGGCGTTGAAGCCGACGTTCACGATCAGGGCCTCGGCGATGGCGGGGCCGATGGCGAAGCCGAGGTAGAAGAAGAGGCTGTAGCGGGCCAGGAACGTGGCCCGCTTCTCCGACGGGGCCACGTCGGCCACGGTGGCGGTGGCCGCCCCGTAGAACATGGCGTTGGCCACCCCCTGGAGCATCCGCAGCCCGAGCACGGCCAGCTCCGACTTCAACGTCAACAGCCCGAACGCGGTGGCCAGGGTGAGCAGGGGACCGAAGACGAGGAAGGGCTTGCGGCCCTTGGTGTCGAGCCGACGGCCGGCCCAGGGGCGGGCCACAACCGCCGAGATCGACTGGGAGCTCATGATCAGGCCGGCGGTCCCGAGCGACGTGCCGAGCACATCGTGCAGGTACAGGGGCAGCGCCGGGTAGAGCAGGCCCTGGGACACGAACGTGCCCATGGCCGATACGCACAGCAGGGTCACGATGGCCAGGGGGGCCTGGGGAGGCCGGAGCCGACCCGATCGCCCCCGATTCGACCAGCTCCGACCGGTCTCGACGACGGAATCGATCTCGTCAGCGGGGAGCGTCACGAGATCGGATCTTACGGCCGACCCCGGTGCGGGTACCAAGTACCCGCACCCGGGTGGATCAGGCCGCGGGCGGAGGCGCGATGACGATCGACCCGTTGTGCCCGCCGAACCCGAAGCTGTTCGACAGCGACGGACCGGGGGTCCAGGGGCGGGGCTCGTGCATCACCACGTCGATGGCGGGCATTTCGGGATCGAGACGCTCCAGGCCGAACGTGGGCGGGATGATCTCGTGCCTGATGGCCAGCACGGTGGCCACCGCTTCCAGGGCGCCGGCCGCCCCCAGGGCGTGTCCGGTGACACCCTTGTTGGAGGTGATGATGGGGCCCGGCGTGCCGAACACCTTGGCCAGGGCCTCGGCCTCGGCCGCATCGTTGAGCGGGGTGGAGGTGCCGTGGGCGTTGACGTGCACGATGTCGGCGGCGCTGAGGCCGGCGTCGGCGATGGCCAGCTCCATACAGCGCACGGCGCCGCCGCCGCCGGGGGAGGGGGCGGTGATGTGGTGGGCGTCGGCCGTGCTGGCCGCGCCGATGATGAGGCCGAGGATGGTGGCCCCCCGGGCCAGGGCCCGGTCCAGATCCTCCAGCACCAGGATGCCGGCGCCCTCGGCGATCACGAAACCGTCACGTCGCTCGTCGAACGGCATCGAACGGCCGCTCGACGACAGCGCCGTCATGTTGCCGAACCCGGCCAGGGACGTGGGCGTGAGGGGCGACTCGCTGCCCCCGCACAGCACGGCGTCGCAGCGGCCCGAGGTGATCAGGCGCAGAGCGTTGCCGATGGAATGGGTGCCGGCGGCACATGCCGTCACCGTGGCCTCGCACGGCCCCTGGAAGCCGTAGCGCATCGACACCGAGGCGGCTGCCGCGTTGGGCATCATCATCGGCACCAGGAACGGCGACACACGGCGGTCGCCCTTCTCGTGACGGATGACGATCTGCTCCTCGTTGGTGGTGATCCCACCGATGCCGGTGCCGATCAGGGTGCCGATGCGGGCGGGATCGGCGTCGAGCTCACCGGCCTGCTCGAGCGCCATGGCCGAGGCCGCCAGGGCGTACTGGGTGAAGGGGTCGGCTCGCCGGGCCTCTTTGGGGCTGGCGAACCACGGCGACGGGTCCCAGTCGGGTACCCGGCGCTTCACCCCGTCGGGGGCAGGGGCCAGCAGGCCCCGCCAGAACGCCTCGGTACCGACGCCGCAAGGGGCAACCACGCCGATGCCGGTGATTGCGACGGCCGGCGCCGGCATCAGATCTTCCCGACGACCAGGTCGTAGGCGGCGCCGACGGTCTCGATGCCCTCCAGCTCCTCTTCCTCGACCGACACGCCGAACTCCTCTTCGAGCGCCATCACCAGCTCGACCAGGTCGAGGCTGTCGGCGTCGAGGTCCTCGGCGAACCGGGCCTCGCGGGTGACCTGGGCGGCATCGACCGAGAGCACCTCGACCGCACACTTCTTGAAAGCCTCGAACTTCTGATCATCAGTCACTTGTGTGGTCCTCCTCGACCGTCCAACAGATGTTGGCGCTTTTCAGGGTAACGGTGCCGGCGTCGGCTGACTGCCGGGGTTGGGGGCGACGGGCCGGGCGCTCAGGCGCCCATGGCACGGTGCCTTCGGATGGCACGGTGCCTTCAGGTGCCCATGGCAAGGCCGCCGTCGACGTTCAGAACAGTGCCGGTGACGAAGCCGGCGGCGTCGGAGGTGAGGAAGCCGACGGCGGCCGCCACCTCCTCCGGGGTGCCCACCCGGCCCACCGGCACCTGGGCCACCATGGCTTCCACGGCCTTGGGGCCGAGGGCGGCCAGCATGTCGGTATCGATGGGGCCGGGGGCCACCAGGTTCACGGTGATGCCCCGGCTGGCGAACTCCCGGGCCAGCGAGCGGCCCAGCCCGGCCAGCCCGGCCTTGGAGGCGGCGTAGTTGGCCTGGCCGGCCTGGCCCAGCGAGCCCACCACCGACGACACGAGCACGATGCGGCCCCAGCGGGCCCGCATCATCGACTTCACGGCCCGGCGGGCGGTGCGGAAGGCACCGGTGAGGTTGGCGTCCACCACCGAGGTGAAGTCGTCGTCGGACATGCGCAACACGAGCAGGTCCCGGGTGATGCCGGCGTTGGCCACCAGGATCTGGACCGGGCCCAGCTCGGCCTCGATCGTGTCGAAGGCGGCCTCCACCGAGGCCGTATCGGTGGTGTCGCACTCCACCCACAGCAGGCCGGGATCGAGGGCGTCGGGCTTGGAGCGGGAGCCGACGGCCACCTTGTGGCCGGCCGACGCCAGCTGGCGGGCGCAGGCCAGGCCGATGCCCCGGCTGCCGCCGGTGACGAAGGCCACCCGCCCGATGTCGGGCCCCACCGAGGGCCCGATCCCGGTGGTCCCGTGCTCGTTGTCAGCCACGGATCAGCGACCTCAGGCCCAGCGGACCAGCGCGCTGGCCCAGGTCATGCCGGCCCCGAAGCCCACGAACAGCACGAGCTTGCCCGGTTCGATCCGGCCGTGCCGGAGGGCATCGTCGAGGGCCAGGGGGATGGAGGCGGCCGAGGTGTTGCCGGTGCGATCCAGGATCATCACCGTCTGATCCATGGTGAAGCCGACCTTCTTCCACGCCGCTTCGACGATGCGGATGTTGGCCTGGTGGGGGATCACGATGTCCACGTCGGCCACCGTGAGCCCGGCCCGCTCCAGCGTGGCCTGCACCGTGCGCTGGATGGCGATGACGGCCTGGCGGTAGACCTCCTTGCCGTCCATCTTCAGCGTGTCGCCGTGGTCGGCGTAGAGGATGTGCACCCAGTTGCCGTTGGCCCCCAGGTCCCAACCGAGAAGCTGGCCGGCGCCGGTGTCGTCGCGCTCCACCACCGCCGCCCCGGCCCCGTTGCCGAACAGGATGCCGGTGCCGCGATCGTGGTAGTCGGTGATGCGGTCGAGGCTCTCGGCCCCGATCACCAGCAGCCGGTTCATGCCCTGGAGCAGGAGGCCGTTCGCCACAACGAGGCCGTAGACCCAGCCGGAACAGGCGGCCTGCAGGTCGAAGGCGCCGCATTCCAGGCCCAGCTCGCGGGCCACCGCCGGCGCGGTGCCGGGGCAGATGTGGTCGGGGCTGGTGGTGGCGAGGATGATCGTGTCGATCGAGCTGGGGCTGACGCCGGCGGCGTCGAGGGCCCGCTGGGCGGCCTGGGTGGCCAGGCCCGAGGTGGAGCCGCCGATGCGGCGCTCGCCGATGCCGGTGCGTTCCCGGATCCACTCGTCGGTGGTGTCCATCCACGCCGTCAGATCCTGGTTCGAGAGAACCTTCTCGGGCAGGGCGGAGCCGACGCCGGTCAGCTTGAATCCCCAGGCGGTCATGTCAGGCTCCTATCGAGTCGGTCCGGAGCCAGGCCAGTGGCTGGGACGTGGTCACTCGTTCTCCGGTCAGTGCCAGCATGCCCTGCAGCAGGCCGGCGAACGCCGATCGCACCTCGGCCGACCCCACCAGGCCGACCACCTCGCCCCGCGAGACCGGTGTTCCCTCGGTGAGGCCGGCCCGGGGGGTGAACACACCGGTGGCCGGGCTGACCACCAGGCGCTCCACGGCGTGCAACGTCTCGCCCTCGAGGACGGCTGTTCCTCCCTCCGAGGCGTGGGCCAGCGACTCGAGCAGGCTGTCGACCTCGGACGGTGAACCGATGCTGAGGTTGGTGGTCCCCTGGATGGTCCGCTTGGCCATCCCGGTGAGCACGGTGCCGGGCCCCAACTCCAGCAGCACGGTGGCGCCGGCGTCACGCAGGGCGTGGAGGGTCTGGCGCCACTGGACGGGGGCGGTGAGCTGGGCGCCCAGCAGGCTCGACCAGATCTCGCCCTCGGTGTGGGGGAGGGCGTCGATGTTGGCGAACACGGGGTTCGAGGCGGGACGCAGCTCCACGTCGGCCAGGGCCTTGCGCAGCCGGTCCCGGGCCGGCGACATGAACGGGGTGTGGAAGGCGCCGCCGACCTTGATCGGCATCACCCGCTTGGCCCCCAGCTCCTTGGCCGCCTCGGCCGCCAGATCGATGGCGGCCGGGTCGCCGGCGATGACCACCTGGCCCGGAGCGTTGTAGTTGGCCACCCACACGTCGCCGTCGGTGCGGCGGCAGGCCAGATCGACCTTGTCGTCGTCGAGGCCGAGCACGGCGGCCATGGTGCCGGTGGCGGCCTCGGCCGCCGCCTGCATGGCGTCGCCCCGCTCGGTGACCAGGCGGACGCCGTCGGAGAAGCTGAGCACGCCGGCGGCGGTGAGGGCCGAGTACTCACCGAGGCTGTGGCCGGCGAAGAACGCCGGCTCCACACCGGTGCGCTCCACCGCGTCGAGCACCACCATCGACAGCACGTACGTGGCGAGCTGGGAGTTCCGGGTCTGGCGCAGCTCCTCGGCGTCGGCCCGGAGCAGGAGGTGCTCCACGTCGCGCTCGGAAGCCTCCGAGGCCTCGCTCACCAGTTCCCAGGACGGATGTTCGATCCAGGCCTCGCCCATCCCGGGGGCCTGCGATCCCTGCCCGGGGAAGGTGAAAGCAATCATCACGGTGGTCATCGCCTTTCTGACCCGGGTGGCCCCCGGAAGGTTTCATGTCCTCTACAACCCCTTCCACGGCCGCCGGGCCGTTAGGATGAATCGCCCGCCCGGGTGGCGGAATGGCAGACGCGGCGGACTCAAAATCCGCTGTCCGAAAGGGCGTGTGGGTTCGACTCCCACCCCGGGCACCCAGTAGAACCCAGTTAGACCAGCACTGACCCCCACGGAGAGAGCAACGGATGTCGCGTGCCTCCATCGAACGACGCCTCACCGACATCACCGCCGAGTTGCGCGTCGCCCGTGAGGAGCTGAAGGTGCTGGACGAGCAGTTGCAGCACTTCACCGACGAGGCCGACGAGGCCCGGCTGCGGTCGCTGGTGTCGGAGACCCCGTTGGCCGAGAGCGAGCACCGGGAGGCGGCGAAGGCGGTCACGGCGCTCCGGCGCGACCGGGAGGCCCGGCTCAAGCGGATGGCCAAGCTCGAGTCCAAGCAGGACGCCCTGCTCGACCAGCTCACGAGCGTGCGATCGTGACGGCGGCGGCAGTACCGGCCGGCGGGCCGGGTGGGGGTACCCCAACCCGGGTCGTGCTGGCCGAAGACGAAGCCCTGATCCGGCTCGACCTGCGGGAATGCCTGATCGAAGAGGGCTACGAGGTGGTGGGGGAAGCCGGTGACGGGGCCGAGGCCCTGGCCATCATCCGGGAGACCAAGCCCGACGTGGCCATCCTCGACGTGATGATGCCAGGCGTCGACGGGCTCACTGCGGCCCGGGAGATCGTGGCCGACCGGTTGGCCGCCGTGGTCATCCTCACCGCCTACTCCCAGCGGGAGCTGGTGGAGCAGGCGCGAGACGCCGGGGCCATGTCGTACCTGCTCAAGCCGTTCCAGCGGGAAGATCTGGCCCCCGCCATCGAGATCGCCGTGGCCCGCTTCCGAGACCAACTGGTGCTGGCCAAGGAGGCCGAGTCGCTGTCGGACCGGCTGGAGACCCGCAAGGTCATCGACCGGGCCAAGGGGCGCCTGCAGGACAACCACGGGCTGTCGGAGCAGGCGGCCTTCCGCTTCATCCAGCAGACGGCGATGTCCCGGCGCACGTCGATGAAGCAGATCTCCCAGGCCGTGCTGGACGGCGAGCTCACCCCCTGAGCAGCTGACGGGCTCCGGGCCCCGCCGTCCGGTCCGTCGTCAGGTCAGCTCGGAGCGGACCAGGGCGGCGGCGGTGGCCAGGGCGGCCAGCTTGGCCCGTGCGTCGGCCCGGGTGAGGTACTTCATGCCGCAGTCGGGGGAGGCGACGAGGCGGTCGGCCGGCAGATGGCGGAGCCCGGCCCGCAGGCGGTCGGCCACGGCGGCCACGCTGTTGTCGGCGCCGTCGCGCAGGTCGATCACACCGAGCGACACCCGCTTGGGGGCGAGATCGGCCAGGACGCCCAGATCGAGCCGGGGCTGGGCCGCCTCGATCGAGATCTCGTCGACCGTGCTGTCGGCCAGCGGGGCCAGGAAGGCGTAGGCGTTCGGCTTGTCGGCCGGCACCACGGCGGCGTAGCCGAAGCACAGGTGCACCACGGTGCGGGCCGAGAGGCCCTCGAGGGCGCGGTTGACGGCCCGGACGGCGTAGCGCTCGGCCCCCGACGGGTCGTTGCGCAGCCATGGTTCGTCGATCTGGATGACCTGGGCCCCCGCCGCCTCCAGGGCCCGGGCCTCGGCGTTGACCGCCTCGGCGAAGGCCATCGCCAGCGCCTCGGGGTCGCCGTAGTGCTCGTCCACCGCCTGCTGGCCCAGGGTGAACGGCCCGGGCAGGGTCACCTTGGCCACCCGGTCGGTAGTGGCCAGCAGGTGGCGCAGGGCCCCGAGCTCGACCTCGCCGGTGCGCCGGACGGGACCCACGACCCGGGGCACGGGGATGGTGAACCCGCCCCGGGCCCGGATCGTGGCCGGGTTGTCGAGGTCCACCCCGTCGAGCCCGCCCAACAGGTGGTTGGAGTAGCTCTCCCGCCGCACCTCGCCGTCGGTCACCACGTCGATCCCGGCCTGCTCCATGTCCCGTACGGCCAGCACGGCGGCGTCGTCCTGCGCCTCGTCCCGCAGGGCACCGGCCGGGATCCGCCACAGATCCTCGGCCCGGGCCCGGGGCACGTGGCCGGCCAGCCGGTCCCGATCGATCAACCAACCGGGCTGGGGGTGGCTCCCCACCACGGCCGTGGGCAGTACAGGAAGTGCCGTCAGATCAGCAGGCATCGGGCCACGCTAGCCGGAGGCGGTCAGCCTGGCCCCGGGGCCAGCGCCGGGGCCGTAGGATCGAGTCGATGCCCACGCTGATGCTCGTCGACGGCAACTCGCTGACCTATCGGGCGTTCCACGCCCTGCCGCCCGACCTGGCCACCGCCAGCGGGCAGATCACCAATGCCGTCTACGGCTTCACCTCGATGCTGATCAACCTGGTGCGGGACCATCAGCCCGACGGCGTGGCGGTGGCGTTCGACCGGGCCGAGCCCACCTTCCGTCACGAGCAGCTCGACACCTACAAGGCCAACCGGTCGGCCGCCCCCGAGCCGCTGCGCCAGCAGATGGGCCTGGTGCGGGAGGTCCTGGGCGTGCTCCGGCTGCCCCAGATCGACCTGGCCGGCTTCGAGGCCGACGACATCCTGGCCACCCTGGCCACCCAGGCCGCCGACCAGGGCATCGACGTGCTGATCGTCACCGGCGACCGGGACAGCTTCCAGCTCGTGCAGGACCCCCACATCAAGGTCGTGTACAACAAGCGGGGGGTCAGCGACTACGCACTGTACGACGAGGCCGGGATCGTGGAGCGCACCGGTGTCCGGCCCGACCAGTACGTGCACTACGCCGCCCTGCGGGGCGACACGTCCGACAACCTGCCCGGGGTGCCGGGGGTGGGGGAGAAGACGGCGGCGAAACTGATCACCACCTACGGCGGGATCGACGGCCTGTACGAGAACCTGGCCGACCAGACGCCGAAGCTGCGGGAGAACCTGGCGGCGCACGAGACCGACGTACGGGTCAACACCGTGGTCATGGACCTGGTGCGGGACGTGCCCCTGGACGTGGGCCCGGCTGAGCTGGTGGGCATCGAGCCCTACGACGTCGAGGAGGTGCGCAAGCTGTTCGACTTCCTCGAGTTCCGGTCGCTGTTCGACCGCCTCCAGGACGCGTTCGCCCCCCACACCGCAGCCCGCCCCGAGAGCGTGCCCCTGGAGGTGGCGGTGAGCCAGCCGTCTCCGCCCCAGGCGGCGGCCGACGCCGTCGACGCCCTGGCCGCCGCGGCGCAGTCCGCCGGGCGGCGGGTGGGTGTGGCCGGCGCCCTCGACGCCGTGATCGCCGCCCCCACCCCGGAGGGCGTGGCCCTCGACGGGCTGGCCCTGGTGGAGAACGAGGACCCCGGCACCGTGCTCTGGATCGACCGGGCCGGCCTGGGCGAGCCGGCCATCACCGCCGCCCTCGGCCGACTGCTGGGTGCCGACGGACCGGGGGTGGTGGCCCACGACGCCAAGCCGCTGATCCGGGCCCTGCTGGCCCACGGCATCGACATGGCCGGCCTCCGCCTCGACACCTCGCTCGCCGCCTACCTGCTCGATCCCGCCGGCAACTCGTACCCGCTCGACGAGTTGCTCGCCGCCCACACTCCCTACAGCCTCCCCGACGACGAGCGGGCCCCCACGGGCCAGCTCGACTTCGGCCAGCCCGACGGGGGCGACCCCGAACGCACGGCCCAGGCCGCCCTGGCCGCCGCCCACCTCGGCCACAGCCTGGGTGCCGCCCTGGAGGCCGACGGCCTCGGCGTGCTCAACGACACGGTGGAGGTGCCGTTGGTGCGGGTGCTGGCCCGCATGGAGCACCTGGGGGTGGCGGTGGACCGGGCCGAGCTCGAGTCGCTCAACAACGAGATGACGGCCGAGGCCGAGACCCTGGCCGCCGCCATCCAGGCCGACGCCGGCGAGGAGTTCAACGTCAACTCCACGAAGAAGCTGCGGGAGATCCTGTTCGACCGCCTGGAGCTCCTTCCCCAGAAGAAGACGAAGACCGGCTTCTCCACCGACCAGGCCACGCTGGAGAAGCTGGTGGGCCAGCATCCGATCATCGAGCACCTGCTCCGCTACCGGGAGGTGGAGAAGCTGCGCTCCACCTACGGCCAGTCCCTGCTGGCCGTAGTGGGGCCCGACGAGCGGATCCACGCCACGTTCAACCAGACCGTGGCCCGCACCGGCCGGCTCTCCAGCGAGAATCCGAACCTGCACAACATCCCGGTGCGCACCGAGCTGGGTCGCAGTTTCCGCAAAGCGTTCGTGCCGGCCGCCGGGTACCGGTTCCTGGTGGCCGACTACAACCAGATCGAGCTGCGCTGCATCGCCCACCTGGCCGCCGACCCGGGCCTGATCGAGGCCTTCACCACCCGGTCCGACGTGCACCGCACGACGGCGGCCCGGGTGTTCGGCGTCGCCCTCGAGGAGGTCGATTTCGAGCAGCGGAGCAAGGCCAAGATGGTGTCGTACGGCCTGGCCTACGGGATGGAGTCGTTCGGCCTCGGCCAGCGGCTGGGGATCCCCACCCGGGAGGCCCAGGTGATCCTCGACGCCTATTTCGAGAGCTTCCCGGCGGTGCGGGCCTACATGGACGCCACGGTCACCGAGGCCCGTAACCGGGGCTACACCGAGACCCTGTTCGGCCGGCGCCGTGCCATCCCCGAGCTGCGCAGCGACAACCCCCGGATCCGCCAGGCGGGCGAGCGCCAGGCCATGAACGCCGGCATCCAGGGCCTGGCCGCCGACATCTTCAAGGTGGCGCTGGTCCGCCTCGACCAGCGCCTGGCCCGGGAGGCCATGGCCAGCCGGGTGGTGCTGCAGGTTCACGACGAGGTGATCCTGGAGGTGCCCGACAACGAGGCCGACCGGGCGACCGAGGTGGTGCTGGCCGAGATGCACGGGGCGTTCGAGCTGGCCGTGCCGCTGGAGGTCAACCTCGCCTTCGGCGACACCTGGGCCGACGCCAAGGACTGAAGGATCGATCCGTGGCCGGGCACTGGTTCGAGGAGGTGGCCGACTTCCTCGGTCCCGCCTACCTCCGGTACTCGTTCACCAAGGGGACCGACCAGGAGGTCGGAGCCCTGTTAGACCTGTTGGCGCTGGGGCCCGGCCAGCGGGTGCTCGACGTGGGCTGCGGCCCCGGGCGCCACGCCCTGGCCCTGGCCCGCCTGGGGTACGAGGTGGTGGGGGTGGACATCTCGGCCACCTTCGTCGATCTGGCCCGCCAGGCGGCCGAGGCCGAAGGACTGGCCGACCGCGCCCGCTTCGAGGTGGCCGATGCCCGGGACCCCGCCGCCTGGGCCGTGCTCGGGTCGTTCGACGCCGTGTACTCCCTTTGCCAGGGGGCGTTCGGCCTGGCCGGCGGCCCCGACGTCGGCGTCCCGTCGGACAGGGAGCTGGACGAGCCGATCCTGGCCGGCATGGCCGGCGCCCTGGCTCCCGGCGGTCGGCTGGTGGTGTCGGCCTTCTCCGCCTACTTCCAGGTCCACTACCTGGAGGACCGCGACACCTTCGACGCCGACCGGGGTGTGAACCACGAGCACACCACCCTGCGGGACGAGGCGGGCCGGGAGACCCCGGCCGAGCTGTGGACGTCGTGCTTCACCCCCCGGGAGCTGCGCCTGCTGGCCCGCAGCGCCGGCCTGGAGGTGATGGCCGTCCATGGTGTCACGCCCGGCGCCTACCGCCCCGGTCCGCCCACCATCGAATGCCCCGAGTTCCTGCTGGTGGCCCGCCGGCCGTAGCGCCCGGGCCCGTATTTCTTGAATCCACCCGAACCTTGTCGAGAAATGCCGCCGCAGCCGGCACAAGTTGACAGAGTTCGGCGGGATCAACGGCCGGAGGCGGCGATCGTGTCCCGGTAGATGGCGTCGAATCGCTGGGCGACGTGACGCCAGTCGAAATAACGCTCGACGATCGCCCGGCCCCGCCGGCCCCGGACTTCCCGTTCGGCCCGGCCGCTCTTCGCGGTGGCGGTCACGATGGCGGCCGCCAACTCCTGTTCGGCGTCGGGTGTCACCAGCCAGCCGTTCGGTCGGGCCGGGTCGACGTTGATGAACGAGACCGGTCCTCCGGATCGGGTGGCGATCACCGGTAACCCGGAGGCCATCGCCTCGAGGTACACCTGCCCGAAGGGCTCGTCGACCGAGGGCGCGACGAACACATCGGCGGCGTTGAGGGCCAGGGCCAGCTGGCCGTGGTCCCGCCAGCCGGCGAAGAAGACCCCCTCGACACCCGACGACGTCACCACCGTATGGGGGTGGTCACCCTCCCATTCTCCGGGGAACCCGCCCCAGATCACCAGGGGCGGGGCCGAGGGCCCAAGGGCCGAGCGGGCCGCGGCGTAGGCCCGCACCAGCAACGGCACCCGCTTGAACCCGAGGAAGCGCCCCACGTACAGCAGCACCGGGAGCGGCTCGCCGGTGGCGCGATCGTGGAAGCCCCGCTGCAGGTCACGGTCCGAGTAGCGGACGGAACCGGGCACGCCGGTCTCGTCCCAGCCTCGCGGCTCCTCCACGAGCCATCGACGCCAGAGGGCCAGACGTTCGGGAGCCTCGACCGGGTCGACCGAGAACCGCCCGGTGTCCACGCCGTTGGGGACGACGTCGATCGAGTCCGGCTCGATGCCGAACAGGTCGGCGGCCAGATCCCGGTCGGCGGGCGACACCGCCACCAGGCGATCCGCCCGCCGGGCGGCGGTGTGGAGCCGCCGCTGCCAGGCCGACGCGTGCGGGGCGCAGGTCGTCGGCCCGGTGCCGGATGGCGTCCAGCATCTTCAGCTCGGTGCCGTGCAGATGCACCACGACGGGGACTGCACCCCGGGTCGTCACCGCATCGTTGACGTGGGTCAGATGATGAACGTGGTAGAGGTCGGGCGGGTCGAGGGTCTCCAGCAGGCCGCACCAGGCGGCGACCTGGCGGCGGTAGGCGGTCTCATCCAGTGACGTGAACACCCGGTCCGGCACCCCCGGGCGGTCCTCGAACGACGGGTGCATCGGCACCAGGGCGGTCATCGGATCCTGGCCCCGCTCGTATCGGGCCGCAGACTCGGTGAAGTCGAGGGCGCGTACGTCGAGGCCGGCGTAGAACGTCTCGGCGTGCGTGTTGGCGCCGGGAAGGCCGAGGGAGCCGCAGCACAGCGTCACGTCGATCCCCCGATCGCCGAGTGCCCGCGCCAGGTAGCGCGCCACCTGGGCCCCGCCGCCCCTCGGGTAGAACGCCAAGGTCATCACTATCCGCACCGGGCCCTCGCTCCCTCCGCTCCGAGCGGTTCCCCGATGATGTCGATCTCACACCACCTCGGTAGGCACCCCTCGCGGTCAGATGTCCCGCCGACCTCGGTCCTGGGCTGCTGAAGTCGTCTAGACGGTGGGTTCCAGTCGGTACTGGCGAATGAGACGGGGGGTGCCGGCCGGTGATGCGGCGGGGCGGTCGCCGTGGAGGACATCGGGGTCGAGGTCGACACCACCAGGCCAGCAGACGGTCCCGGCCACGGCGTCGACGCGAACTGCGGCGAAGGCGTCGTCGGAGTCGAGCGCAGCCAGAACGCCGGTGAGGATCGAGGCGAGGTCGAACTCCCGGACGAGATCGTCGGTGAAGGTGATGCGCAGGCTTCGGTTACCGATCACCTCGACCTCGCGCACCCGAGCAAGCGCTCCCATGACGACAGTCTACTGAAGTGGCTGGATCGAACCGAGCGGGGCTGGTTCCTGGGCAAGGGTCCAATTGGCGAGCAACTCTTCGACGTGCTGGGTGCGCCACTGCTCGACGAGCTGGGCAGCGGTCCGCGGGAGCCGGCCACGCAGCAGCTCACCGTCTACGATGCTCACGAGCGCCTCGTCCTGACCGTAGATGGCATGGAAGTGGGGCGGGTTGTGGTCGACGAAGTACATGTAGATGGCAATCCCGTAGAACTCGCCCAGGCGGGGCACACCGGCAACGTACCGACGGGGTGTGACACCGTTCCGGGTGCGGGAGGCCGGTCCGGCACCGCTCACCTGGGGGGACTGACGGCCGATCACGGGTGGGTGGGCGAAACGCCCTGGTAGGCTGGAAGATGGCCGGGACCGTCCCGGCTCTGCCGCCTCATGCCCACACCTGCGGATCCGGCTCCACGCCAGGCCCGGCAAGTGGGTGTTCCGGTAGCTCCTCTTGTTTGAAAGCAACCAGTTCCACACGTGTCCACCACTGAACTAAGCAATGATCTGACCTCACACATGTCCGAAGACACCGCCATCCAAGACCTCGACGGGTATACGCCCCGCCAGATCACGGCCAACGACCTCGAGGGGTCCCTGGACGACGCCTACGCCGCCTCCATGGTGGTCGTCGACGACGGACAGCTCGTCACCGGCACCGTGGTGCGGGTCGACCGCGATGAGGTCCTCCTCGACATCGGCTACAAGAGCGAAGGGGTCATCCCCGCTCGCGAGCTGTCGATCCGCAACGACATCGACCCGGGCGAGATCGTCTCGATCGGCGACCAGCTCGAAGCCCTCGTGCTCCAGAAGGAGGACAAGGAGGGTCGGCTGCTGCTGTCGAAGAAGCGGGCCCAGTACGAGCGGGCCTGGGGCACGATCGAGGAGGTCAAGGAGCGCGACGGCGTCGTGTCCGGCCCCGTGATCGAGGTGGTGAAGGGCGGCCTGATCATCGACATCGGCCTGCGGGGCTTCCTGCCCGCCTCCCTGGTGGAGCTGCGCCGGGTCCGTGACCTGCAGCCCTACGTGGGTCGCACGCTCGATGCCAAGATCATCGAGCTCGACAAGAACCGCAACAATGTCGTGCTGAGCCGTCGGGCCTACCTGGAAGAGACCCAGAAGGAACAGCGCGAAGACTTCCTCACCAACCTCACCCCGGGCGAGGTTCGCACCGGTGTTGTGTCGTCGGTGGTCAACTTCGGTGCCTTCGTGGACCTGGGCGGCATGGACGGCCTGATCCACGTGTCGGAGCTGTCGTGGAAGCACGTCGATCATCCCGGCTCCGTGGTGCAGGTGGGCGACGAGGTCACGGTCCAGGTGCTCGAGGTCGACCTCGACCGCGAGCGGATCAGCCTGTCGCTCAAGGCCACACAGCAGGATCCGTGGCAGGAGTTCGCCACCACCCACCGGGTGGGCGAGCTGGTCTACGGCCGGGTCACGAAGCTCGTGCCGTTCGGCTCCTTCGTCCAGGTGGGCGAGGGTATCGAGGGCCTGGTTCACATCTCGGAGATGTCGGCCCACCACGTCGACCTCCCCGAGCAGGTCGTCACCCCCGGTGAGGAGCTGTGGGTGAAGATCATCGACATCGACCTCCAGCGCCGTCGGATCAGCCTGTCGATCAAGCAGGCGGCCGAAGGTGGCGTGGTGGCTCAGGAGTACCAGGAGCACTTCGGCGAGCACGCCTTCGACGAGGAGGGCAACTACATCGGCCCCACCGAGGTCGATCCGGCCACCGAAGCGGCCTGGGCTGAGTACTACGAGGAGCTGGAGCGCTCCGGCGGCACCCCCGCCGTCGAGGGCGAAGAGGCCGGCGAGGCCACTGAAGCCACTGAAGCCACTGAAACCAGCGAGGCTGTCGAAGAGGCGTAAGCGCCAACTCCGTCCCTGGACGATCCGAACGACCCGGTGCCCACGGCCCGGGTCGTTCGGCTTTTTGCCCTTTTTCTTCATCCGGCCCCCGCCGGAACCGACATGACTCCCTAAGGAAACGCACCAGGTCGGATCTGCCGGCCTGCCCGACCCTTGGGGAGAGTGTCGTGAAGTCACGACGGACGGTGATTCTCATTGTTGCGGTGGTGGTGGGCGCGATCGCGTCCTTCGGACTGCTCAACTACATCCGCAATGTCGAGGGCTCGGTCTACGACGACGCCGAACCCCAGACGGTCTGGGTGGTGCAGCAGGGCATCGCCAAGGGGACGCCGGCCGAGCAGGCGATCAGCCAGGGTCTGCTGACCAAGGGCGAGATTCCGGCCAGCTTCCGCCCCGCCACCGCCATCGTCGACCCCGAGACCGAGCTGGCCGGCCTGGTGGCCGTGACCGACCTCCCGGCCAACGCCACCGTCGTCGCCGGCAACTTCGTGGCCCCCACCGTGGTCAACACCGGCATCACCGACCGCCTCCAGGAGAAGGGCCTGACCACGGTCACCTTCAGCGTCGACCAGGTCAAGGGCGCCGCTTACCTGATCGAGCCCGGCGACTTCGTGAACGTCCTGGCCCTGATCCCCAACACCGCCCCCGCAGCCCAGACCACCGAGGCCGGTGCCCCCGTGGAGGGTGCCGCCGGCACCACGTGGAACTTCGTGACCCGCTACGTCTACCAGAAGGCCGAGGTGCTGGCGATCGACAAGTCGCTGACCCCCGACCTGGGCGAGAGCAGCACCGACGAGAAGACCAGCGCTCCGGCCAACGCCGGCATGATCACCCTGGCCGTGCCGCCCGACGCCGTGCAGACGATCCTCTCGGTCGGCACCGACAACCTCTACCTCTCGCTGGTGCCCTCCGACTACCAGCCCACCCCGATCCCGCCGCTCGACTACGGCTCGGACACCCTGCCCGGCGAGGACGGCTCCAAGCTCACCCCCTACGGCCCCACCGGCGCCTCCAAGGCCTGAGGGCTCCGGCCCGAGCCGCCCCACCCCCCCGTCGCCCCCCCCGCAGCCACCGCAATGACCCGAGGACCGAGATGACCGACCAGGACCTGAGCACCTTCACCCCCTTCAGCTACGACGACTTCGGGATCGACGCCGAGCTCGACGACCAGCTCAATGCGGCCAACGAGCAGAGCCAGTTCGGCGGGATCTCACTGGCCATCGTGGACCCCGACCAGGCGGTCCGCGACTACCTGGCCGGCCTCTTCGACGGGCGGGTCGACACCGCCGGCTCGCTGACCGAGATCGAGACCCGCCTCGGCCTGTCGCCGATCGTGGTGATCCTCGGCCCCTCGTGCGCCGAGCCCGAGGACCTGGCCACCATCGAGCTGTGGACCCGCACCCAGCCCCACGTGGGCACGGTGCTGGTGACGGCTGAGCTCAGCACCCAGCTTCTGCAGAAGGCCCTCCGGGCCGGGGTGCGGGACGTGCTGTCGGCCCCGATCGACAAGGCCCAGCTGATCGACACGGTCACCCGGGTCTCCGAGGGGCTGTTCCCCACCGTGACCCAGCTGTCGAGCAGCGGCACCCCCGGCGCCGCCAGCGGCGGCGACGACTCGGTGGGCCGGGTGCTCACCGTGTTCTCGACCAAGGGCGGCTCCGGCAAGTCGGTCACCGCCACCAACCTGGGAGTGGTGCTGGCCCAGCGTTCCGACCGACCGGTGGTGCTGATCGACGCCCATCTCCAGTTCGGCGACGTGGCCGTGATGCTCAAGCTCCAGGCCCAGCACACCGTGGTCGACGCGGTCACCCAGCTCGATCACGCCGACCCCGAGATGATCCGCAGCCTGATGACCGTGCACGAGCCCAGCGGGATGCTCGTGCTGCCGGCCCCGGTGGAACCCACCTTCGCCGATCAGGTCAGCGGCGAGCAGATGGCCAAGCTGGTGGAGCTGTGCAAGAGCTTCGCCGGCCACGTGGTGATCGACACACCGGCCATCTTCAACGAGGTGGTGCTGTCGATCATCGAGGTGTCGGACGACATCGTGCTGGTGGCCGGCCTCGACATCCCCAACATCAAGAACGTCAAGATCGGCCTCAGCACGCTGGCCCTCCTCGACATACCCACCGAGAAGCTCCATCTCATCCTCAATCGGGCCGACTCCAAGGTGAAGCTCGACGTGGCCGAGGTGGAGCGGACCCTGCGGGTGGCGGCGGTGGCTCACATCCCGTCCGACGTGGTGGTGCCGATCTCGGTCAACAAGGGATCTCCCGTCGTGCTTTCGGCGGCCAAGTCGGGCGTGGCCCGGGCCTTCGAGCAACTGGCCCTGCGCTTCCTCGAGGGATCTCCCGCCTCCGCCGCCCCGATCCCGGGCCGGCGAAAGTTCTTCGGCTGATCTGAGGAGGAGCGACGGCCATGTCTCTGTACAAGCGTCTCACCGATGGAGCTGACAACTCCGGCAATGGCGGCGGAGCCATGGGGGCCCTGGGCGCCCTGGTGAACCGGGACCCGGCGATCACCGAGGTCCGCCAACGGGTCCACACCGCACTGATCGACGAGTTGGGCCCCGTCCTCTACGACAAGCGGATGTCGGAGGACGAGCTTCGGCGCCGGGTCCACGCCGCCCTGCAGAACGCCCTGGCCCAGGAGCGGGCGCCGCTGTCGGCCACCGACAAGGCCCAGCTGATCCAGGACGTCTCCGACGACATCCTGGGGTACGGCCCGATCGACAAGCTGCTGCGCGACGACGACATCTCCGAGATCATGTGCAACGGCCCCCGCCAGATCTACGCCGAGCGCAAGGGCAAGCTGGGCGTGGAGCCGGTGTACTTCCTCGACGAGGACCATCTACGCCGCATCATCGACAAGATCGTGGCCCAGGTGGGCCGGCGCATCGACGAGTCGAGCCCCCTGTGCGACGCCCGCCTGCCCGACGGCTCCCGGGTCAACGCCGTCATCTCCCCCCTGGCCGTGGGCGGCCCGTTCCTCACCATCCGGAAATTCTCGGCCGACCCGCTGCGCATCGACGACCTGATCCGGTTCGGCACCCTCAGCGTGCACGCCGCCCGGTTCCTCCAGGCCTGCGTGGTGGGCAAGCTCAACGTGGTCGTGTCGGGCGGTACCGGAACCGGCAAGACGACCACCCTCAACGTGCTGTCGTCGTTCATCCCACCCGACGAGCGCATCGTGACGGTGGAGGACGCCAAGGAGCTCCAGCTCCACCAGGACCACGTGCTGTCGATGGAGACCCGCCCGGCCAACATCGAAGGCAAGGGCGAGGTCACGATCCGCGACCTGGTGAAGAACACCCTGCGCATGCGGCCCGACCGGATCGTGGTGGGGGAGTGCCGCTCGGGCGAGGCCCTCGACATGTTGCAGGCCATGAACACCGGCCACGACGGGTCGCTCACCACCCTGCACGCCAACACCCCCCGGGACTCGATCAGCCGTCTCGAGACGCTCGTGCTGATGTCGGGCTACGACCTGCCGATCCGGGCCATCCGGGAGCAGATCGCCTCCGCCGTCGACCTGATCGTGCAGCTCCAGCGCCTTCGCGACGGCACCCGCCGCATCACCCACATCACCGAGGTGGCGGGCATGGAGGGTGACGTGGTGGTCCTCCAGGACGTGTTCCTGTTCGACTTCTCCGCCGGTGTTGACGAGCACGGCCGGTTCAAGGGCGAGCTCCGCTCCACCGGGGTGCGTCCCAAGTTCGCCCAGAAGCTGGCCGACCACGGCATCCGCCTCGGTCCGGAGATGTTCTCGCCCGCCGTGGGAGAGAAGCTGGCTCAGCCCCGGGGCAACCGATGAGGGCCCCGGCGCTCCCGGTCGCCCGGCGGGCCGGCCGGCTGCTGGCGGCGCTGGGCGCAGCGCTGGCTCTGGTTTGCCTGACCTTCCTCGTCCCGGCCTCGGCCGACGACACCGCCGCCTCGCCGGCGCCGGTGAAGGTGACCACCGTCGACGCCAGCGGACCCGATCGGGTGCAGCTGGCGGTGATCGGCGCCGCCGCCGGGGTGACCGCCGACCAGGTGACGGTCCGCTCCGGCGACGACGACCTGACCGTGGACGGCGTGACCGCCGCCTCCGCCGCCGGCATCGTCCGCGAGCTGGTGGTGGTGGTCGACACCAACGCCCGGGGCAACGACAACCAGGTGCTGGAGACGATCAAGGCCCAGCTGCTCACCGTGGCCCAGGCACCGCCGGCCGGCCTGTCGATGGCCGTGGTCTCGGCCGGCGACTCGGCCCTGGTGCGCACGCCCCTGACGAACGACCCGGCCAAGCTGACCCAGGCCGTCAACGACCTCGCCGCCCGCAACGGGGCCGTGCTCTACAACGGCGTGAGCCGGGCGGCCGAGCTGTTCAGCGACACCCCGGGCGTCATCCGCTCCGTCGTGGTGGTGAGCACCGGCTCCGATCTGGGATCCGACGTCTCCCCCAAGGAAGCCCAGGTCCCGCTGGTGGCCAACGGCATCCAGGTGGTGTCGCTGCGCTACAACGGCGGCGACCGCTCCCTGGCCGGCCTGGCCGCCGCCACCTCCGGGCTCGACGCCAATATCGCCTCCCCGGTGGACCTGCCGGTCGCCCTCACCTCCGCCCTGACCCAGGCCGCCGACCGGACGCTGGTCGTCTTCCAGTCGCCGGCCGACAGCGGCAGCCGGGTGGACCTCGACGTGACGGTGGCCGGCGCCGCCACCGAGCTGTCGTACCCCACCGGCGTGCTGACCGTCAGCCCTCTCCAGCTCCGGGCCGAGCACCACACCGATCCCTCCGGGTTCGCCTTCTTCCGCTCCTCGATCGGCCTCTACGTGAGCCTCCTGTTGGCGTTCGTGGGCATCGCCCTCGGCGTGTGGTCGCTCAGCTCGATCATGCTGGCCGGCGACAGCTCGCTGGAAGGCCTGCTGTCCCGCTACGCCGACGGCCGCGGCGAGGTGCCGGAGGCCGACGTGGAAGAGCTGATCGTCCAGTCGGCCCTGCTCAAGCGGGCCATCAGCTTCAGCGAGGCCTTCGCCGAGAAGCGGGGCTTCCTGGTGCGGGTGGAGGACCTCCTGGAGAAGGCCAACCTGCCCATCCGGGCCGGCGAGGCCATGTTCGCCCTGGCCGCCATCACGCTGTTCACCGCCCTGTTCGGCCTCCTGATCACCCAGAGCTTCGTGGCCGCCCTGCTGCTGGCGGTGTTCGCCGTCGGCATGTCGTTCTTCGTGGTCAAGTTCCTGGCCCGCCGCCGGTTCAAGAAGTTCCAGCGCCTCCTGCCCGACACCCTCCAGCTGCTGTCCGGCACGCTGCGGGCCGGCTACTCCCTGCCCCAGGGCATGGAGGTGGTCTCGAAGGAGATCGCCGACCCCATGGGCCAGGAGCTGCGCCGGGCCATGACCGAGGCCCGCCTCGGCCGGGAGCTGGAGGAGTGCCTGGCCGGCGTCTCCGAGCGCATGGCCAGCCCCGACTTCGCCTGGGCCGTGATGGCCATCGGCATCCAGCGCGAGGTCGGCGGTAACCTCAACGAACTGCTCAACAGCGTGGCCGACACGATGATCGCCCGGGAGCGTCTCCGCCGGGAGGTGGGGGCCCTCACCGCCGAGGGCCGGATGTCGGCCGGCATCCTTTCGTGCCTGCCGCCTGGCCTGGGGCTGATCATGTGGATCATGAACCCGGGCTACATCAGCCTGCTGTTCACCAGCTTCATCGGCAACGTCTTCCTCGGCCTCGGCATTGTCTCGGCCACCATCGGCCTGGCCTGGATGAAAAAGGTGATCACGATCGATGTCTAGCTCGCTGCCCACCATCCCCCTGGAGGCCCTGGTCGTCATGGCCGGCTTCGGGGTCGCCCTGGTCATGTACTACGTGATGACCCAGCTCGAGGAGCGGGCCGCCGCCCGTTCCACCCTCCGCCAGCTCGACGACTACGAGGTCGAGAACCAGCGGGAGAAGGAGCTGCTGGCTCCGGTCCACGAACGGCTCCTGGCCCCTGTCATGTCCGGCTTCACCCGGTTCGGCGGGCGCCTCAACCCGCCCGACTACGTGGAGAGCATCCGCCAGAAGCACATCAGGGCCGGCATCAACTCGGCCGAGAAGGTCGAGCGGTTCCTGGCCCTACGGGTGATCGGCTTCGTGTCGATCCCGTTCTGGCTGGCGTTCACCTTCATCGTCAACCCGCTCGGTCTCAAGGGCATGATGCAGCTGGCCTTCGCCGGCCTCGGCTGCCTGGTGGGCGCCATCGGCCCGTCGTCCCGGCTCAACGCCAAGGTGACGGCCCGTCAGAAGTCGATCCAGCGGGGCCTGCCCGACGTGATGGACCTGCTGGTCATCTCGGTTGAGGCGGGCCTCGGCTTCGAGCAGGCGCTCGACCGGGTGATCGCCAACGTGCCCGGGGAACTGGCCGAGGAGTTCGCCCGGGTGCTGGGCGAGACCCAGGCCGGGTCGTCCCGGTCCGACGCCCTGCGCAACCTCCAGACCCGGGTCGACACCCCCGAGATCCGCTCGTTCGTGCTGGCCATGATCCAGGCCGACACCTTCGGCGTGAGCATCGGCCGGGTGCTGCGGGCGCAGGCCGACGAGATGCGGATCAAGCGGCGCCAGGTGGCTCAGGAGAAGGCCCAGAAGGCGCCGGTCAAGATGATGATCCCGATGGTGCTGTGCGTCTTCCCCGCCCTGTTCGTGGTGGTGCTGGGGCCGGCCATCATCAACATCTCCCGCAGCCTGTAGCGGGCCGGCGCGGTGCTCACGGCAGCCCCTGCCGCACCGGTCTCCGTTGCCGGGTCCGGTGCGGCCGGGGCGGCGTCCCCCGGGCCGGCGACGGGCGACCTGGCCCGCAGCATCGGCTGGCTGCTGGCCGCCGTGGGGTTCATGGTCGGCGCCCGGCCGATCGCCGACAACAGCTTCCTCACCCACCTGGCGACCGGCCACCTGATCCTGGCCCGCCACGGGGTGCCGGCGGTCGACCCCTACTCGGCCACCGCCGCCGGGCAGCCCTGGACGGTCCAGAGCTGGCTGGTGAGCGTGGTCTACGCCGTCCTCGACGAGGCCCTGGGTCCCTGGTCCATCCGGGCCTTCCACGGGGTGCTGGCGGCCGGGATCGTGCTCGGGCTATGGCGTCTGGTGGCGCCGGCCCGCCAGCTCGTCACCCGGGTGGCCCTGGTGACGGCGGCGATCGTGATCGGCACCTCGCTGTGGTCGCCCCGGCCCCTGTTGGTCGGGTTGGCTGCGCTCGTCCTCACCCTCCAGGTGGTACAGGGCCTCCGACCCCGGTGGTGGCTGGTGCCCCTGTTCTGGGTGTGGGTCAACAGCCACGGCTCGTTCGCCCTGGGCCTGGCCCTGGTGGGGGCGGTGGCCCTGGGGGCCGCCGTCGACCAGCGACGGTGGTGGCCCCGCACCGAGGCCGGAGCCTGCGTGGCCGCCGGATCGGGGGCCCTCCTCGGGATGCTCAATCCCCTCGGCTGGCGGCTCCTGTGGTTCCCGGTGGAGCTCCTGCGGCGGGGCGGCTCCCTGCGCCGGGTGGCGGAGTGGCGGGCCCCCGACTTCCAGTCGGTACCGGAGCAGGTGTACCTGCTCTTGCTGGTGCTCATCGTGCTGGCCGCCACCCGCCGGGCCAGCTGGCGCCAGCTCGTGCCGGCGATCGTGTTCTTCGTCGCCGGCCTCATGGCCGTCCGCAACCTGGGTCTTGCTTCGCTGGTGGTGGTGGCCGTGCTGGCGCCATCGCTGTCGGGACTGCGGGGCGGCCTGGAGGGCCGCGGCTCGGCCTCGCTCACCCGGGTGCTGGGGGCCCTGGCCGCCGCCGCCCTGGCGGTGTCGGCGGCCACGGTGGCGGCCAGCCCGGCCCTGGTGCTGACGAGCTACCCCACGACCACCGTCGACTGGCTGGCCGAACGGGATCTGGTGGCCACCGATGGCGTGCGCCTCGGCCACCGGGAGACGGTCGGCAACTATCTCACCTGGCGTTTCGGCATCGAGGCCCGGGTCTTCATGGACGACCGCTTCGACTTCTATCCGGCCGACGTGGTCGAAGACCACAACGTGCTGGTGCTGGGGGGCGACATGGCGCCCGTGCTCGAACGCCGCCGGTTCGATGTGGTGGTCTGGGCGGCCAAAAGCCCGCTGGCCCGCTGGCTGGCCCGCGATCCCGACTGGGACGTGGTGCGCACCGACGGCGACTGGATCGTCGCCTGCCGTCGGTCGGGCCCCGCCTACCCCCGCTGCCGCTGACGCCGCTGCGGTGGGGTGACCGACGGGTCGTCGGCCAGGCCCACGCCGGCGGCGAAACCTTCCCGCCAGGCGTCCTGCGCCCCGTGTTGTCGCCGACGTCGACGTCGCCGTCGACGCGTCCCTTCCCTCACCACATCCGTCCACCACCAACGCATCAGGGCACGAGTGTGGAGGATCCTCGCCGATCCCGCCTGGGGTGTCCGGATCGATCCATGCCGTCCGGCGTGGGCGGTCCCACCCAACGTGGCCCGTCACGGCGAAAACGCCAAAACGACCTGTGGGGAAGCGCCGGGCGCTTCCCCACAGGTCTCAGCTGTTGAGCTTGGTGCCGCTGATCAGCCGATGGCGCTGGCGACCGAGCTGAACTTGTCGTCGGCGGCGCCACCCAGCAGGGTGACGGCGGCGATGCAGACGACGGCGATCAGAGCCACGAGCAGCGCGTACTCGACGAGGCTGGCGCCCCGCTCGCTCTTGGCCTGCGCCCGAGCCCAAGCGGCGATGAACTGGAAGTGAAGCATGAGGATTCTCCGTGGGTGTGGTGTGCTGTCGATCCCGGTGGGGGGATGGTGTGCTCTATGCATCGTCGTTCCACGGCCGGTCCTATATGGGCCGCCAGCATCAATCGCCCTGGTCGCAGGGGCGATGGGACGGTGGCGTCAAGCGCGTGCGTCGCCCGAGCGACCAGGGGCCCCGAAGAACTCAATTCAGGTGGACGATCCCCATGCGGACGGCCTGGAGCACCGCCTGGGTGCGGTCCCGGGCGTCCAGCTTCTGGTAGATCGAGGCCAGGTGGTTCTTCACCGTCTTCTGGCTGATGAACAGCTGCTCGGCCACCTCGGGGGTGGAGCAGCCGTCGGCGATGAGCTGCAGGACCTCCTCCTCCCGGGTGGTGATCAGGCGCTCGGGGGTGGGGTTGGTGCCCTGGCGACGGACCTCGGCCAGCATGGAAGCGGCCAGGCCGGGGGAGAGGGCGGTCTCGCCCAGGGCCACGGCGTCGATGGCCTGGGCGATCTCGTCGGTGCTGCAGTCCTTCACCAGGTAGCCGTTGGCGCCGGCCCGGATGGCCTGGGTGAGGATGTCGTGGTCGGCGTGCATGGTCAGCACCACCACTTTCACCTCGGGCTGGCGGACCTTGAGCTGTCGGGTGGCTTCCACCCCGTCGAGCTCCGGCATGGTGACGTCCATCAGGACCACGTCGGGCCGCAGAGCGGCGGCCAGGTCGAGGGCGTCGGCCCCGTTGCGGGCCTCGCCCACCACGGAGAAGCCGAGCTCGCTCAGCGAGCGGCGCAGGCCCTCCCGGATCATCCGGTGGTCGTCGGCCAGCAGCAGCCGGATGGCGGCCCGACCGGTGGCGGGGGCCGCCGTCGGGGCGGTGGCCATCGGAGTGGTCACCAGCCGGTTCGGTGCTGGCGCACCCGTTTTCATTTCTGAGGTAGGAAACACCGTACCTTGGTCCCTTCTCCTGGTTCTGATGTCATCTCGAACGTGGCGCCGACCGAGTCGGCCCGTTCCCGCATGCCGACGATCCCGTAGGAGTCGGGCCGCCCCAGGCGGCCGTCGTCGGCGGTGGCGGGGAGGCCCCGGCCGTCGTCGGTCACCTCGAGGAGAGCGCCCTGCTCGTCGCAGCGCCACCGGAGCTCGGCCCGGGTGGCCTGGGCGTGGCGCTCGATGTTGGCCAGCGCCTCCTGGGCGATGCGCCACATCTCCCGCTCCTGCAGGATGGGCAGTCGCCGGGTGGCGGCGCAGTCGACCTCCACCTGCACCCCGGAGCGGGCCGAGACCCGCTCGGCGAACTCCTGGGCGGTCTGGGCGAAGTCGCGGTTGTCGTTGACGTCGGTCCGCAGGTCGGAGAGCGTCTCGCGCACCTCGCCCACCAGGCCCCGCAGATCGGTGCGAAGGCTGTGGAGCTGGGCTCCGATGTCGGTCCCGGCCTCGTAGCGGCGGATCACCCGGTCCACCTCGAACCCCACGTAGGCCAGCGACTGGCCGATCCGGTCGTGCAGGTCCCGGGCGATCCGGTTGCGTTCCTCGTCGGCCCCGATGGTGCGGATCCGCAGGAACCAGCGGGCGTTGTCGATGGCCAGGGCCACCGGCTCCACGAACCCCTCCAGCAGTTGCTGCTCCCGCGGGCCGAAGGCGTCGGGGTCGTTGGCCTCCACCGCCAGCAGGCCGATGAGGCGGCCCCGGGCCAGCAGGGGGAGGTAGACGGCGGTGGTCGAGGCCTGGTTGAAGCCGGGATCGACCGGCGGGTGCAGGGCGGCGAGGACGGCCTGGTTGGTGGCCACGGCCCGGCCGGCCGGGGTCGGGAGGCGGTCCCGATGGTGACCGTTGGGGGTGGAGGCGGCACCGATCTGGCGGGCCACCCGCCACCGGCCGTCGGGCTCGGTGGTGAGGATGACCATCGTGTCGTGGGTCAGCAGGCCCCGGAGCCGGGTGATCGTGGTGTCGAGCACGTCGCCCAGGTCGAGCGAGGCGGGCAGGGTCTGGGCCACCCGGTGGAGGTTGGCCAGCAGGGTGTTGGCGTCGGCCAGGCGGGCCACACGGTCCAGAGCCAGGGAGTGGCGGCGGGTGGCTTCGCCCGAGATCCGGCGGCTGTAGCCGGCCACGATCCCGCTGAGGGCGATGAGCGTGGCCCACTGGGCGCTCTGGGCCAGCTCCGTCGCTTCCCAACGGCCGATGTTCAGCTCGGGTACGGTCACGGCCAGGGTCGAGGCCGCCCCCACCCGGAGGGCGAAGCCGAAGCCCCGGGCGAAGCCGGCGATGATCACGGCGTTGACCAGCACCAGCACGGCGGGCGAGTTCCAGTAGCCGGTGGCGATCACGGCCAGCACGTGGAGGCCGATCTCGGCCACCAGCAGCACCAGGGACCGGATCGAGCCGGTGTAGCGCAGGGGTCGGAAGGTCCGGAACACGGTGTTGGCCAGAATCACGGCCATCCAGGCCCCCAGCGCCCGGTCGCCGGCCAGGAGGGCCGGGCTGGCCAGGGCCAGCGAGACACCGGTGGTGGCCCAGCGCACGGCCATGATGGCCGGCCCGAAGGTCACCAGGGCGTCGGCTTCACCGGCCCGATCCTCGCCCGGCTGCTCGCTCAGCGATCCCGGCTCGGACCAGGGGCCGCCATGCGGCCCGTCGTCACCCGTGTCGGCGGTGGCCGGGGCCGGCGCCAGGTCGGGGGCGAGATCGCCGAGACCGGCACGGGGGAGACCCGCGGGGTCGAGGCCCGGGTTGGTGAGGCCCGGGCTGGTGAGGCCCGAGCTGGTGAGGGAGGTGTCCGTCATGCTGATGGGAAGGGAGGGGGCCGGCGCGCCTGGGCGCTTCGGCCCCGGGGGGCTGGTTCCTCGGGATCGTCGGTGGCGGGCTGCCAGCACTACGGATCGGTCCGAGCGGCCCGAACGTGAGCGATCGGGCCCGGGTCGGCCGGGTAACTGGGCGGGGGACGGGCGGCCCGGGTAACTTCGGCCCGGTGAAACTCGTGGCGCTCACTGGTGGTATCGGGTCCGGGAAGTCGTCGGTGTCGGAGCGGCTGGTCGAGCGGGGATGCCTGATCATCGACGCCGACCTCATCGTCCGCGAGCTGCAGCAACCGGGGGCGTTGATCTACAACCAGATGGTGGAGCGGTGGGGTGACCGGATCCTGGCCGAGGACCGCACGCTCGACCGGGCGGCGGTGGCCGGCATCGCCTTCGGCGACCCCGAGGAGCTGGCGGCGCTGAACAAGATGATCCATCCCACTGTGCGCCGGGCGATGCACAATCGGGCCGACGCCGTGAACGAGCAGACCGGGGTGGTCATCTTCGACATCCCGCTGCTGGCCGAGGGCGGCCCCGACGACCGGCGGGGGGCGTCGGTGGTGCTGGTGGTCGACACGCCACAGGAGATCGCGGTGGAACGGCTGATGGCCTACCGCAACTTCACCCGGACCGACGCCCTGGCCCGCATCGCCGCCCAGGCCACCCGGGAACAGCGCCTGGAGATGGCCGATTTCGTGATCGACAACAGCGGCGACATGGCCCACCTCGACGCCGAGGTGGAGCGGTTCTGGGCCTGGCTCGAGATCCAGCCCCAGACCCCCTGGCCCCCACCCCGGAGGCCCAAGAAGGATCCTGCTTGACGGAACCCCCGTCCAGGGCCTGTCACACCCCCTGGGTAGGCTGGTTTCATGCCTCCGTTCAAAGTGGTGTCCGAGTTCCAGCCGGCGGGAGACCAGCCCAAGGCCATCGCCGAGCTGGTGGACGGCATCGAGGGCGGGGAGTCGCAGATGACGCTGCTCGGCATCACCGGATCGGGCAAGTCGGCCACCATGGCCTGGACGATCGAGGCGTTGCAGCGGCCCACGCTGGTGATCGCCCCCAACAAGTCGCTGGCGGCCCAGCTGGCCAACGAGTTCAAGGAGTTCTTCCCCGAGAACCGGGTGGAGTACTTCGTCTCGTATTACGACTACTACCAGCCCGAGGCGTACATCCCCTCGTCCGACACCTACATCGAGAAGGACTCGTCGGTGAACGACGAGATAGACCGGCTGCGCCATTCGGCCACCTCGGCCCTGCTCACCCGGCGCGACGTGATCGTGGTGGCCTCGGTGTCGTGCATCTACGGCCTGGGGTCGCCCGAGGAGTACCGCAACAAGCTGCTGGTGCTCCAGGCGGGCAAGGAGTACGACCAGCGCTCGATCCTCTCCCGCCTGGTGGACATGCAGTACGAGCGCAACGACATGAACCTCGTGCGGGGCAAGTTCCGGGTGCGGGGAGACACGATCGAGCTCCACCCGGCCTACGAGGAGTTCGTGGTTCGCATCGAGCTGTTCGGCGACGAGATCGAGGCCATCACCACCGTCGATCCCCTCACCGGTGAGCGGTTGTCGGAGCTGCCCGAGCTGGTGGTGTTCCCCAACACCCACTACGTGGCCTCCGACGAGCGGATGCAGCGGGCCATCGGCGGCATCGAGGCCGAGCTCCAGGGCCAGCTGTCCACCTTCGAGAAGGAGGGCAAGCTGCTGGAGGCCCAGCGGCTCCGGATGCGCACCCAGTACGACCTGGAGATGATGCAGGAGATGGGCTTCTGCAACGGGATCGAGAACTACTCCCGTCACATCGACGGCCGCTCGCCCGGGCAGGCCCCCTACACCCTGATCGACTTCTTCCCGGCCGACTACCTCACGATCCTCGACGAATCCCACGTCGCCGTGCCCCAGCTCCACGGCCAGTACGAGGGCGACCACAGCCGCAAGGAGACCCTGATCCAGCACGGGTTCCGGCTGCCCTCGGCGGCCGACAACCGTCCGCTGCGGTTCGAGGAGTGGACGGCCAAGGTGGGCCAGGTGGTGTACCTGTCGGCCACCCCCGGGCCCTACGAGCTGCAGCACTCGTCCCGGATCGTGGAGCAGATCGTGCGCCCCACCGGCCTGATCGACCCCGAGGTGATCGTGCGGCCCACCAAAGGCCAGATCGACAACCTCCTGGAGGAGATCAACGGGGTCATCGCCAACGACGGCCGGGTGCTGGTCACCACGCTCACCAAGAAGATGGCCGAGGACCTCACCGAGTACCTGCTGGAGCAGGGGCTACGGGTCCGCTACCTGCACAGCGAGGTCGACACGATCCAGCGGATCGAGATCCTGCGGGGCCTGCGTCTCGGCGAGTTCGACGTGCTGGTGGGCATCAACCTGCTGCGTGAGGGCCTCGACCTGCCCGAGGTGCAGCTGGTGTGCATCCTCGACGCCGACAAGGAGGGCTTCCTTCGCTCGGAGACGTCGCTGGTGCAGACGATCGGCCGGGCCGCCCGTAACGTCGAGGGTCGGGTGATCATGTACGCCGACCAGATGACCCCGTCGATGCAGCGGGCCCTCTCCGAGACCAACCGGCGCCGGGGGGTGCAGCAGGCGTACAACGAGGAGCACGGGATCAACCCCACCACCGTGCGCAAGGCGGTCACCGACATCTTGTCGCTGCTCCGCCCCGACACCACGGCCCCCATGCCGGGCAAGGACCAGCGCAAGCGCCGTCCCCAGGAAGAGAAGGCGCTCAAGGAGCTGGCCGAGCTGCCCGAGGCCGAGCTGGCCCGGCTCATCCAGACGCTGGAGGAGGAGATGCGAGACGCCGCCGCCGAGCTCCGCTTCGAGTACGCCGCCCGCCTCCGGGACGAGATCAAGGACCTCCGCCGCGAGCTCCGCGAGATGGTCTGACCCTCCCGCCCGCCCCGCCCCAACGCCCCGAACTGCGTCACGAAATCCGCGGCCGGCGGCCAACCGACGTCGCGAAAACCTCGAAAGACGGAGGTTTCGCCACGCAGATGGCGTCGGTGTCGCGGTTTCCGTGACGCAGATCAGGGGCGGATGAGATGGCGGATGGTGCCGTGGGGGTTGCGGTTGGTGGACGCCAGGCGCCAGCCGGCCACGCCGTCGACCTCGGTTGCGGTGAGCCCGGCCACGTTGACCGAGCGGACGTCGGCCTCGGCCAGCTCGGCCAGGAGGGCGTCGATCGAGTCGGCGTCGGCCAGGTAGAACGTGGTGGGCAGGGCGGTCCAACCGATGCGGGGCAACGCCCCCTGATCGGTGATCACCACCTCGGCCGCCGGGTCGGTCGTGAGGCCGACGATCATGGCGTGGGTGGTGTGGAACCGGTGGCTCGTGGCCACTCCCGCCAGGGCGGGGGCCACCGCCAGGGCGACCAGCGCCACCCCCAGGGCCCCCCATCGGCCGGTGGCGCCCTGACCGTTCTGGTGTCGGGGGCCGTCACCGGTGACGCCCTCCGACACCGGATCTCCGAACAACGTGGGCGTCACCCCCACTGCAGCCGCCGCCGCCAGCGGTACATAGGTCATCGACAGGTACCGCCCGCCCCACTGCAGGCCGCCGCTGCTCTCGTACTGGGTGGCCAGCACGGTCACCGTCATCAGCCCCACGGGCACCAGCAGCCACCGGGGTCCGGGGCCGGCGCCCGCCTCCCGGGCCGGCCACCGGCTGGCGGCCAGGGCCACGGCCACCACCGGCCAGGCGGCGACGACGCCGGGTATGGCCACGTCGGGGGCGACCACCGCCTTGGCCAGGTAGAGGGCGGACGCCACTCCCAGCGCCGTCAGGGTTGCCGCCGGCACCGGCCGGCGCTCCTTGCCCGCCCGGTACAGGGCGGCGGCGGCGGTCAGGGCCACCAGCATGGCCCCGAACGACAGGAGCTGGCCCCAGCCCGCCCCCCGCCAGGTGCCGAGCAGCTGCCAGGCGGCCGGGATCCGGCTGGCCAACCAGCCCCGGCTGTCCCGCAGGGCCTCCACGCTGGTCTCGATGGGGAGCCGCTGGGAGCGGAGCGAGGAACCCCACGCCCGGTTCAGGACCCAGACGCCGGCCGCCGCCGTGGCCCCCGCCGTGGCCGACAGCACCATGGCCCGGGTCCGGTCGCCCAGCACGGCCACCACCACCACCGCCACCGTCCAGAACACGGCCTCCGTCCGCACCGCCGCCCCCAGGGACAGCGCCGCCACCAGGACCGCGGTCCAGCCCAGCCGGCCCCGGCCGGAGTGGCTGGCGAGGGCGGAGGGCCACAGCTCGGCCACGGCGACCATGGCCCAGCCGGCGCAGGCGGTGCCCAGGGTGTGGGCCCACAGGGTGGTCGTGTCGACCAGCACCGGGCTCAGCGCCACCAGCCAGAACGCCACCGGAGCGGCCCGCCGGTCCCACCGGGCGGCCAGCCGCCAGGCGGCGGCCGCCGCCAGCAGGGCCCCCACCAGACCCGGCAGGTGCAGGCCCAGGCCCAGGTCGCCGGCCCGCTCGGCCGATCCGGGTCCCGGCCCGTGGACCAGGGTGGCCGACGCCGCCAGCAGCTCCACCCAGATCGGGCTGGTGGAGTAGGGGACGGGGCCGTCGGCCACGATCGCCCCGTTCAGCCACCCCTCGTGCTCGGCGTCGACCACGGGCAGGGGCCGGGGCAGCACCCAGGACCCCTGGCGCAACGCCCACACCTGGCCGCCGTAGGCGCCGTCGTCGCTGCCGAAGGAGGCATCCAGCGGCACCACGGCACTCACCCCGGCCAGCACGGCGGCGTAGGCCAACAGGTGCCACAGCACGCGGGGGAGCGGAAGGTGGCGCATCGGCCATCCCGTCGGCCCGATCGACGGCGACTTGACGGTCACGGTGCTCATCCCGGCGGCGGCAACGACGAGTCGGGTCGATCGGCCCACGTATCCACCTGCGTACGAACGGCCGTTCGCTCCCGGCCCCCAGATAGGATGCAGCGGTGGCAGACAAGATCGTGATCCGCGGCGCCCGCGAACACAATCTCCGGCACATCGATCTCGACCTCCCGCGGGACAAGTTGATCGTCTTCACCGGCCTGTCGGGCTCGGGCAAGTCGTCGCTGGCGTTCGACACGATCTACGCCGAGGGCCAGCGCCGCTACGTCGAATCGCTGTCGGCCTACGCCCGCCAGTTCCTGGGCCAGATGGACAAGCCCGACGTCGACTTCATCGAAGGTCTGTCGCCCGCCATCTCGATCGACCAGAAGTCGGCCAGCCGCAACCCCCGGTCCACCGTCGGCACCGTCACCGAGATCTACGACTACCTTCGGCTCCTGTTCGCCCGGGTCGGCGTGCCCCACGACCCGGAGACCGGGGAACGCCTGGTCCGCCAGACCCCTCAGCAGATCGTCGACCGGGTGCTGCAGCTACCCGACGGCACCCGCTTCCAGGTCCTGGCCCCTGTGGTGCGCGGCCGCAAGGGCACCTACGACACCCTGCTGAAGGACCTGGCGGCTGAGGGATTCGTGCGGGCCGTGGTGGACGGTGAGCTGATCGAGCTGGGCGGCGAGCTGCCCGAGCTGGCCCGCTACGAGACCCACGACATCCGCATCGTGATCGACCGGCTGGTACGCCGCGACGGTATCGAGCGGCGCCTCACCGACTCCATGGAGACCGCCCTCCGCCTGGCCGAGGGCGTCGCCGAGATCGAGATCGTGTCCCGCGAGTCCGACGAGCAGGGTGAGGTGCTGGTGTTCTCCCAGCACCTGGCCCGCCCCAGCGACGGCAAGAGCTTCGAGGAGCTGGCCCCCCGGAACTTCTCGTTCAACTCTCCCTACGGCGCCTGCATCGCCTGCGACGGCCTCGGCACCACCTTCGAGGTCGACCCTCAGCTGGTGGTGCCCGACGGTGATCTCACGATCGCCCAGGGCGCCATCCACCCCTGGGCCGGGGGCCGCAGCCGCTACTTCGGCCGGCTGGTGGAGGCCGTGTGCGAAGAGCACGACATCGCCCAGGACGTCCCCTGGGACGACCTGCCGGCCAAGCAGCGCAAGATCCTGCTCAACGGTGGGCCCGTCACCAAGGTCACCGTCCGCTACCAGAACCGCTACGGCCGCAACCGCACCTACAACGCCACCTTCGAGGGCGTGGTGCCCTATCTGCGGCGGCGCCACAGCGAGGCCGAATCGGACTCCCAGCGGGAGCAGATCGAGGGCTACATGCGGGAGGTGCCCTGCCCCACCTGCGGCGGGGCCCGGCTCAACCCGTTGTCATTGGCCTGCCTGGTCGACGGGCGGTCGATCTTCGACATCTGCTCGCTGTCGATCGGCGAGGCGGCCAAGGCCCTGGCCGGCCTGGAGCTGTCGGACCGTGACCATCTGATCGCCGACCGGGTGGTCAAGGAGATCAACGCAAGGCTCAGCTTCCTGCTCGACGTCGGGCTCGACTACCTGTCGCTCAGCCGGGCCGCCGGCACGCTCTCGGGCGGCGAGGCCCAGCGGATCCGGCTGGCCAGCCAGGTCGGCTCCGGCCTGGTGGGCGTGCTCTACGTGCTCGACGAGCCGTCGATCGGGCTCCACCAGCGAGACAACGCCAAGCTCATCGCCACCCTGTGCCGCCTGCGGGAGCTGGGCAACACGGTGCTGGTGGTGGAGCACGACGAAGACACCATCAAGGTGGCCGACTACGTGGTCGACATCGGCCCCGGGGCCGGCGAGCACGGCGGGGCCGTCGTCTACAGCGGAGCCGTGCCCGGGCTGCTGCGCAAGAAGGACTCGCTCACCGGCCAGTACCTGTCGGGCAGGCGGAAGATTCCGGTACCTGCCCAACGGCGGGAGACCGGCGAGGCCCGCCTGATGATCCGGGGGGCGCGGGAGAACAACCTCAAGAACCTCGACGTGGAGATCCCGCTGGGCTGTTTCGTGGCCGTCACCGGGGTGTCGGGGTCGGGCAAGTCGTCGCTCATCAACGGGATCCTGCTGCGGTCCCTGATGCAGAAGGTCTACGGCTCGAAGCTGCCGCCCGGCCTGCACAAGGGCATCGACGGGCTCGAGCACCTCGACAAAGTGATCGACATCGACCAGTCGCCCATCGGTCGTACCCCCCGCTCGAACCCGGCCACCTACACCGGCGTGTTCGACTCCATCCGCAAGCTCTTCGCCCTCACCAACGAGGCCAAGGTGCGGGGCTACCAGCCCGGCCGGTTCTCGTTCAACGTGTCGGGCGGCCGGTGCGAGGCCTGCGCCGGTGACGGCACGATCAAGATCGAGATGCACTTCCTGCCCGACGTCTACGTGCCGTGCGAGGTGTGCAAGGGCGCCCGGTACAACCGCGACACGCTCGACATCGAGTTCAAGGGCAAGAACATCTCCGAGGTGCTCGACATGCCCATCGAGGAGGGCCTCGAGTTCTTCGCCAACCAGCCCCCGATCGCCCGCCACCTGCAGACGTTGGTGGACGTGGGCCTGGGCTACGTCCGCCTGGGCCAGCCGGCACCCACCCTGTCGGGGGGCGAGGCCCAGCGGGTGAAGCTGGCCTCGGAGCTGGCCAAGCGGTCCACCGGGCACACGATCTACCTGCTCGACGAGCCCACCACCGGCCTCCACTTCGAGGACATCCGACGGCTGCTCACCGTGCTGTCACGCCTGGTCGACCAGGGCAACACGGTGCTGGTCATCGAGCACAACCTCGACGTGATCAAGACGGCCGACTGGCTGATCGACCTCGGCCCCGATGGGGGTAGCGGGGGCGGCCGGGTGATCGCCACCGGCACCCCGGAAGACGTCGCCGCGGTGGCGGCGTCGCACACCGGTCGCTTCCTGGCCCCGGTGCTGGCCAAGGGCTAGCAGCCCGCCGGCGTAGGGGCCCGCCGAGGCGGCCTGTACGCCGGAAGGTTCCCGCTAGCGGCGGCTCAGCGCGGGCGCCTCCAGGCGGCTGTGGCCGGGGCGCTGGCGCTTGGCCGCCACCACCCCGTAGCTGCGGGTCCGCTCCAGGGCCTGGATCTCCTCGATCACGAACCCCGACGCCTCCAGGAGGTAGTTGAGCCCCATCCGGGCCCGCCACGGCAGGTAGCCCTCGGAGGCGTCGGGCACGATCAAGGGGGCGGTGAGGAACAGGCGCCCGGCCGGAACCAGCACCCGGTTGATCTCGGTCAACAGGCCCTGGGGTTCGGGTGAGGTGGCGACGGCCTCGGCGCACAGGGCCACCGAGTAGGCCTCGTCGTCCACCGGGAGCGGACCCAGCGACGGTTGACGGCCCCCGGCCGCCTCGGGCAACCCGACGAACCGGTACCGATCCGGGCCGGGGCGGCTCCGGCGGGGCCCGGGCGAGCCCAGCTCCAGCAGGGCGGTACCGGCCTCGGCCGCCTCGCCAGCGGCCCGGAGCACGAAGTCGTCCAGCGACGGGCGAAGGTCGGATCCCCCACCCGCTGGGGGTCGACGCAGGCGGCCGGAACCCATGTCTCGACGGCGGGACAGCTTGAGCATGGCGGAGGGCTTCATGGCACGCAGCTCATCTCGGCCGCCCGCTCACGATCATGCTCCCATGCAGGGGCCTCAGTGTCGAGTGGTGCAAGGGCATGCACAACGGCGGTCACCTCGTGTGGTTCGGCGGGCGGGCGGCTGGGAGGCGAACGATGGTGGCCTCCTGCCTCAGGCTGTTCGGCCCGTCGACGTCGGACATGAGCGTTCAGGGCGGCACCGGCGCGGTCATCGGTCCGGAGGCTTGAACCAGACCCGCGGCCTGCCGATCGGAACGGGTGACCGACACCCAGGCACCTCCGTCGACGGGCCCCGGCCGGCTGGCCGGCGCCGTTTTCCGCCTGGGCCAGCTGGTGGCGGTGGCCGGTGTCGCCTGGTTCCACGCCCGTCTCGTCGCCCCCGAGCCCTACGGTCTCCTCCGCTCGGCCCGCATCATCTGGTGGGTGGTGGTGGCCGCCACCCTGGCCGCCGCCAGCTATGGCCTGGGCCTTCCCGAGCTGCCGGCCCGCCGGCCGGCGGTGGTGGCCCGGGGCCTGGCCGCCTACGGCCTCGCCATCGGTGCGGTGTCGGTGGCCCAGCTGGCACTGGCCCAACCCCTGCTGCCCCGTTCGTCGCTGGCCGTGCTGGGGGTCGTCGTTCCCCTGTGGTCGGTCCTGGGCTGGAACCTGGCCGGCGACGTGGCCTCCTGGCGCAGCCAGCGGGACCGGGTCTTCGTGGTCAGCGCCCAACCGGGGGAGCCCGCCGCGCTGGCCTACGAGCTGAGCCGGCGGGCCGAGCTACCGGCGGTGCTCGCCGGGTCGCTCGCCCTCGACGAGGCCAGGCTCGGGCCGGACGGACGCACGCCGCTGCTGGAGGCGGCCCGGGCGGCGGCGGCCACGGTGGTGGTCCTCGACGCCGCGGCCCAGGCCGACGACGGCATCGTGGCCCAGGTGGCCGAGCTGCACCGCCAGGGGGTCCGGGTGCGGACCCTGGCCCTGTTCTACGAGGGCTGGCTGGGCAAGCTGCCGGTGGCCGAGCTGGCCCGGGTGTCGCTGCTGTTCGACATCGGGGAGGTCCACCGCCTGGGGTACATGCGGGCCAAACGGGTGGTCGACCTGGCCTTCGGCCTGATCGGGCTGCCGGTCCTGGCCGCCGCCGTGCCCGCGGTGTGGCTGGGCGACCGGCTGGGCAACCCGGGGCCGCTGCTGTTCCGCCAGCGCCGGGTGGGCCGCGACGGCGAGGCGTTCACCATCTGGAAGTTCCGCACGATGGTGCCCGGTCCCACCCCCGACGCCGCCTCCCCGTGGACGGCCCAGGACGACCCTCGCGTCACCCCCTTCGGCCGCCTCCTCCGGCGCAGCCACCTCGACGAGTTGCCCCAACTCGTGAACGTGTTGCGAGGCGAGCTGTCGATCGTGGGGCCCCGGCCCGAGCAGCCGCACTACGTGGAGGAGCTGCGGGGCAAGATCGCCTTCTACGACGTGCGCCACCTGGTGCGGCCGGGGCTCACCGGCTGGGCCCAGGTCAAGCAGGGCTATGCAGCCGACGAGCACGACGCGCTGGAGAAGCTGCAGTACGACGTCTTCTACCTGCGCCGCCAGGGGCTCGGCCTCGACCTGCGGATCCTGTGGCGCACCGTACGGGGCGTGGTGGGAGGTGACGGCCGATGACTGCAACCACCGCGGCCGGCCACCCGGTCGATTTCGTGAAGCACTACCCGCCCACCGAGTTGGCGGCTGAGGCGGCCAAGGCCCGGCTGATGGCCGAGGCCGGGGCGGCGGTAGGCGTGCGGGTGCCGGCCGTCCTCGACGTCGACGAGGCCGCCGGCGCCATCCGCTACGAGTACGTCGAGTGCCCCACGAGCCTGCTCGACCTGATGAGCGACCGGTCGGCCACCCCGGCCCTGATCCTGGTCCAGGTGGAGCTGGCCGGGGCGGCGCTGGGCGCCCTCCATCGGGCGCTCCCCACCGTCGGGTTCCCCCGGGGCCGCCGCAGCGAAGGGTTCACCCGGGTCCTCGGACCCGAGTGGTCGTCACCCGGCGCAGTGTCACCCGCTGTGCTCCAGCACGGCGATTTCGGCTACTCGAACGTCCGGTTCGGTCCGACCGGTGAGCTGGTGGTGATCGACCCGTCGCCCAACGGGTACGTGACCGTCGATCCGCTGAACGTCGACCACCCGGAGCTCGACCTGGCGCTGATCGGATCGAACTTCGTGGGCCGCACGTTGCGCCCGCTGGCCATGGCCCGCACCATCCGGCTCGGCCCCGACCTGTTCGCCGCCCTGCTCCAAGGCTACGAGGGCGCCGCCGGCCACCCGATCGACCGGGCCCGTCTACGCGTCTACACCCAGGCCACCGTCCGGGCCTTCGCCCACTGGTGCCAGAAGGGCCGGCCCCAGGTGCTCGTGCCGTTGGCCCGCCTGCTCGAAAGGAACATGCCGTGACCCCGTCGTCCGCCACCCCATCCTCCGTCGGCCCGTCCATCGGCCCGTCCTCCATCGGCCCGTCCTCCATCGCGGAGGACACCGGGCCGGGGGCGGCCGACTACCGGCGGTCGCACGTGGGAGCGGCGCTGGCCGCCTCCTATCACGACGACTTCACCGCCCGCCTGCCGGGCCGGTACTGGGCCACGGTGGAGCAGCCGCTCCTGGCCGATCTGCTGGCGGAGGCCGCCGCTCGCCCCCTCGATCAGCTGCACCATCTCGACGTGGCCTCGGGCTCGGGCCGGGTGCTGGCCTGGCTGCAGCCCCGCACCGCCCGCTCCACCGCCATCGACATCTCCGACGACATGCTGGCCCACGCCCGGGCGGCGGTGCCCGACGCCACCTTCGTGGTGGGCGACGCCTCGGCCATGCGCTTCGCCCAGCCCTTCGATCTGGTCACCGCGTTCCGGTTCTTCCTCAACGCCGGGCCCGGGCTCCGGGCCGACGTGCTGGACCGGATAGGGGAGTGCCTCGCCCCCGGCGGGCTGCTGGTGGCCAACATCCACGCCCAGCCCTGGAGCACGCTCGGTCTGTGGCGGCGGGCCAAGCGCCGCTTCGGTCGCCCGGCCGACTCGGTGCTGACGGCGGCCGCCTTCGAGCGGCTGCTGGCCGATCACGGCTTCGAGGTGGTGGCCGAACGGACCTACGGCTACCTCCCGCTCACCCGGCGAATCGGGCCGGGCCGGCTGGCCGATGCCTTCTGCGCCGCCGACCGCCGGCTGAACCGCCGGCTGCCGGCCCGCAACCCCGTGGCCTGCTGCTGGCTGGTGGCGGCCCGCCGCCTGCCAGGTCAGGCGCCGGGCGACGGGCCGGTCCGACCCGCGTGACGCTTCGGTACCGGCTGCTTCTCGTCGACCAGGGCCTGTACGCCGCGTCCAACCTGGCGGCGGTGGCGCTGGCCGGCCGGAGCGCCGATCCCGCCCGATTCGGCCGGTTCATGCTGGCCTTGCTCGCCCTGTCGGTGACCGTGAACGGCATCCGGGCGATGTGGTCGGAGCCGGAGATGGCCCGGGGGTGGGCCTCAGACGGCCCGAGCCGGTCGGTGGCCCTGGCGGTGGCCGCCGTTTCGTCGGCGGTGGCGATGGCGGCGATGGCCGGCCGGGCCCCGTGGGCCGCGCTGGTGGCGGCGGCCGGCGCTGTCGCCCTGCTCCAGGACCGCCTCCGCTACCGGGCGTTCCTTCGCTCGGACGCCGCCGCTGCCGTACGGTCCGACGCCGTGTGGGTGCTGGCCATGGTCGCCGTCGCCGCCGTCACCCTGCTGGCCCCCGCCGTCGCCCCCCGCCTCGCGGTCGACGACGTGCTCGGCGTGTGGACCCTCGGTGCCGGGGCGGCGGTGGTGGTCAACCTCCCCCCGCCCCGACGGAGCGACGGCCCCGAACGTCTGACCTCGGCCGGCGCCGGGCGGGGGCTGTTCGCCGCCGATTTCGTCCTCCAGTCGGGCGCCACGCAGGCCGCCGGGCTGCTGCTGGCCCTGGTCATGGCGCCGGCGCCGTACGGCGAGCTGCGGGTGGCCATCACCCTGCTCGGCCCGGTGGGGGTGGCCAACACCGCGCTCACCACCCAGCTCCTGGCGGGCCGCCCGGCCCGGGCCCGGCTCGTGGCCGGCATCGGCGGCGTCGCCCTGGCGGTTGTGGCGGGTCTGGCCGTCGTACCGGAACGGATGGGTACGGCGGCGCTGGGGTCGGCCTGGCCCGGGCGGGTGGTGCTGGCGCTGATCGGAGCGACGGTGGCGGCCCAGACCGTCTCCACCTGGGGCCTGACCCGGCTCAAGCTGGCCACCCGCCGTCGGGCGCTGCTCGTGCTCCGGGCCGGCGGGGCGGTGGCACTGGCGGTGGCGACCATGGGGGCGGCCGCGGCATCCGGACGGGCGGTGCCGGTAGCCGCCGCCTACCTGGTCGTCAACGTTGCGCTGGCCATCGCCGCCACGGTGCTCGCCCGGCGACAGCCGGTCGGCGTCGTCGCCGCCCAATCGTCGTCGCTCGTCCGAACTGCGTAACGAAAACCGCGCCTGGCGGCGGTTCCGCGGCGCGAAACCCCGGAAAACGGTGGTTTCGCGACGTCGGTTCGGGCAGGTAGCGCCGGCGGACGTCAGGGCCGGACGGTGGGGGAGGAGCGGAGCCAGGCCCGGTGGCGGTGGTAGTAGCGGGCCACGGCCCAGGCGTGGGCCATGCCCCGCCGGTTGATCGGGCGGCGGTGGATCCGCCGGGGCGGGTGATGCACCGGATCGCCCGCCACCTGCACCACGAGCCCACCGGCCTGCTTGATCCGCAGGCAGAAGTCGACGTCCTCCGGGCCGTAGAAGAAGGTCTCGTCGATCCCGCCCACGGCCTCCCAGGCCGACCGGCGGAACAGCTGGCAGGCCCCGATCCCGAAGTCGACCGGCCACCAGGGGGGCCCGGCCTCCAGCTCGTCGGGCGCCGGCGCCGTTGCTCCGCCCGGAGCCGACAGCAGGGCGGTGGCGGTGGCAGGTGGAGCCGGCAGGCCCAGCGGCCGGTATTCGGCGGTGCGGCCCAGCACCCGGCGGGCCTTGTCGGTCAGGTGGGGGGCGGCGCCGGCGCTGGCCGTGGGGGCCTGAGCGGTGAAGCAGGGTACGGCTACGTCGGCGCCGGCCGCCAGCTCGAGCCGGTCGACCAGGTTGCGTAGCGACCGGGGGCCGAGCTCGGCGTCGGAGTCGAGCAGGCACACCAGACCGGCCGTCCCGGCCCGGATCCCGACGTTGCGCCCGGCCGCCACCCCCCGGTTCTCGGGCAGGCGGACCAGGTTCACCCCCTCGGGCACGGTGGCCGGCGGCTCGCTGCCGTTGTCCACCACGACGATCCGGGGGTCCACCCCCTCGCTGGCCACCACCGAGGCGATGGCGGCGCTGAGCAGGGGGCCGTCGTTCCAGGTGAGGATCACGACGTCGACGGTGTGGCGGGGAGAACCCATGCCGTTCCCGTCGGCCCGGGACCGCCCCCGTTCAAGGTGTCCCCTCTAGGATCGGAAGGGTGATCTCCCGCCCGCCGGCCGGCTCCATCCCCGATGCTCCCGGCTCCTATCAGTTCAAGGACCGCGACGGCCGGGTCATCTACGTGGGCAAGGCCCGGTCGCTGCGCCAGCGGCTGTCGAACTACTTCCAGAACCCGTACAACCTCCATCCCCGTACGGCCCAGATGGTGGCCACGGCCGAGAGCGTCGAATGGATCCAGGTCCGCAACGACGTCGAGGCCCTCATGCTCGAGTACAACCTGATCAAGGAGCACCGGCCCCGGTTCAACGTCCGCCTGATCGACGACAAGAGCTACCCCTATCTGGCCGTCACGCTCGACGACGCCTGGCCCCGGGCCCGGGTGATGCGGGGTACCAAGCGCAAGGGCACCCGCTACTTCGGCCCCTACGCCCACGCCTACGCCATCCGCGAGACGCTCGACCACCTGCTGCGCACCTTTCCAATCCGCACCTGCACCGACCCCAAGTTCGACCGGCACAGCAAGCTGGGCAAACCCTGCCTGCTGTTCCACATCGAGAAGTGCTCAGGGCCCTGCGTGGGCGAGATCGACCAGCTCGACTACGCCCAGCTCGTGGTGGACCTGTGCCGCTTCCTCGACGGCGACACCCAGCCCGTGATCGACAAGCTCACGGCCGAGATGCTGGCGGCGTCGGACGAGCTGGAGTTCGAGCGGGCGGCCCGCATCCGGGACCGGCTGGCCACGGTCAACAAGGCGGTCGAGCGCCAGCAGATGGTGGCCGACGGCAACGAGGACATCGACGTGGTGGGCCTGGCCGAGGACGACCTGGAAGCGGCGGTGTTCGTGTTCTTCGTGCGCCGGGGCCGGGTCACCGGCCGCCGCAGCTTCGTGCTCGACAAGGTGGAGGAGCTCGAACCCAGCCGGGTGATCGACAAGGTGCTGGAGGGCCTGTACGACGAGGTGCCGGTACAGGGGATGCCCCGGACCGTGCTGGTGCCGGCGCAGTCGTCGGACCCGGAGCTGTACCAGGAGTGGCTCGGCATGCTGCGGGGGGCCCGGGTGGAGATCAAGGTGCCGGCCCGGGGGGCCAAGCGGGAGCTGCTGGAGACCGTCAGCCGCAACGCCGAGGAGGAGTTCACCCGCCATCGGCTGCGGCGGGCCACCGACCACAACTCGCGGGCCCGGGCCCTCAACGAGCTGCGGGACTGGCTGGAGCTGCCGATGGCCCCCCTGCGGATCGAGTGTTACGACATGAGCCACCTCCAGGGCACCGACTACGTGGGCTCGATGGTGGTGGTGGAGGACGGCCTGGCGGCCAAGAACCAGTACCGCCGGTTCAAGGTGCGCACCGTGGGCCAGAACGACGACTACGCCGCCATGGAGGAGGTGCTCACCCGCCGCCTGCGCAACTACCTGGAGGACCGGGTGAAGCCGGTGGCCGAGCGGGGCCGCTTCCAGTACCCGCCCCAGCTGCTCATGGTCGACGGCGGCAAGGGGCAGCTCAACGTGGCCGTCCGGGTGCTCGAGGATCTCGGCCTGCGCGACGAGATCCCGGTGTGTTCCCTGGCCAAGCGGTTCGAGGAGGTCTACCTGCCGGGCCGGTCCGAGCCGGTGGTGATCCCCCGCCAGAGTGAGGCGCTCTACCTCCTGCAACGGTTGCGGGACGAGTCGCACCGGTTCGCCATCGGCTACCACCGCCAGCTCCGCAACCGCCGGATGACCACCTCGGTGCTCGACGGGATCCCGGGGCTCGGCCCCACCCGACGCAAGCGTCTGGTGGCCGAGCTGGGGGGGATCCGCAAGGTCCGCCAGGCCGAGCTGGAGACCCTGCGGGAGCTGAGCTGGCTCCCCGACGCCGTGGCCGAGGCCGTCTACGCCCGCACCCACGGCCTGGATGACAAGGGCGCCCGACGGTGACGGCCAGCCCCGACAGCAGAGGCGCCCGACGGTGACCACCGACAGACGCTCGTGGGATGCCCACGCCGAGTGGTGGCAGCGGGAGTTCACCGACGGGGTGGATCCCGAGTACACCGAGCAGATCCTGCCCCTGATCGTCGACGGGTTGGCCGGCCGCCGCCGGGTGCTCGACATCGGCGCCGGGGAGGGCCAGGTGGCCCGGGAGCTGGCCGCCGCCGGCGCCACCGTGGTGGGGGTCGACCCCATCCGCTCCCAGGTCGAGCTGGCCGTCGCCCGCGGCGCCGGCCCGGCGTACCTGCGGTCGTCGGCCGAGCGACTGCCGTTCGCCGACGCCAGCTTCGACGGGGCCGTGGCCTGCCTGGTGTTCGAGCACATCGACGACCTCGACGCCGCCCTGGCCGAGGTGGCCCGGGTCCTGAGCCCCGGCGGACGCTTCCTGTTCCTCCTCAACCACCCCCTGCTCCAGACCCCGGGCAGCGGCTGGATCGACGACCAGGTGATCGAGCCCCCCGAGCAGTACTGGCGGGTCGGCCCGTACCTCCCCGAGGCGGAGACGATCGAGGAGGTGCAGAAGAACGTGTTCATCCGGTTCCTTCACCGGCCCCTGTCCCGCTACCTCAATGCCGCCATCGGCTGTGGCCTGCAGCTGGAGCGGATGATCGAGCCCGCACCCCCGCCCGGCTTCCTGGCCCAGGCCCCGTGGTACACCGAGGCCGCCACCGTCCCCCGCCTGTTGGCCCTGTGGTTCCGCCGTGGCCCGGCGTGATCGAGGCGTGATCCCGCTCGCCGGCACCGGGTTGTGGGACAATCAGGCACCGTGACTCGGGTGCTGGTGCTCACGGGATTGTCGGGGGCGGGTCGTTCGGTCGCGGCCGGGGCCCTGGAGGATCTGGGCTGGTTCGTGATCGACAATCTGCCATCGGATCTGGTGCCGAAGGTAGGGGAGCTGGCGTCGTCGGCTTCCGGTGGCTACGACCGGGTGGCGCTGGTGATGGGCGGCCACGGCGAGCCGGTGTCGATGATCGAGAGCCTCCGCTCCCAGGTGGGGGCGGTCACGGTGGTGTTCCTGGAGGCCGCAACCGAGGTGCTGGTCCGCCGCTACGAGCTCACCCGGCGCCGGCACCGGCTGGCCGAGGGGCGGAGCCTGGTGGAGGCGATCGAGGCCGAGCGGGCGTCGCTCCAGGGGGCCCGGGCCGCCGCCGATCTGGTGATCGACACCAGCGACCTGAACCCCCACCAGTTGCGCGACCTTCTCACCGGGCACTTCGGCGACGACGACGAAGCCAACGACCTGCGGGTCATGCTGTCGTCGTTCGGCTTCAAGCACGGCCTGCCGCTCGACGCCGACATCGTGCTCGATTGCCGGTTCCTGCCGAACCCCCACTGGGTGGAGGAACTGCGACCCCAGAGCGGGCTCGATCCCGAGATCCAGGCCTACGTCCTGGATCGGCCGGTGGCCGAGCAGTTCGTGAACTCACTGACCGCTATGTTGGACGTCCTGCTCCCGGCGTACGCCGACGAGGGGAAGTCGTACCTGAGCATCGCGTTCGGCTGCACGGGCGGCCGTCACCGGTCGGTGGCGATGGCCGAGCGGATCAACCAACTACTGGCCGGGCGCGGCTGGCGGTCGAGGGTGAGCCATCGTGACATCAACCGAGAACGACGCTGACGGCACCGAGGCCCAGCTCCCCGTCGCCGTAGGCACCGGTCGCCCGGGCCCGGCCGTCGTGGCCCTGGGGGGCGGTCACGGTCTGGCGGCCACGCTGCGGGCGGCCCGGAGTTACGCCCGGTCGATCACCGGCGTGGTGTCGGTGGGCGACGACGGCGGGTCCAGCGGCCGGCTCCGGGCCGAGTTCGGGGTGGCCCCGCCGGGCGACGTCCGTCGCTGCATCTCGGCTCTGGCCACAACCGACACCCTGCTGGCCCGGTCCCTCGAGTACCGCTTCGAGCAGGGCGGTCTCACCGGCCACCCGGTGGGCAACCTGCTTCTGGCCGGGCTCACCATGATGTCGGGCGACTTCCAGGAGGCGATCGACGAGCTGTGCCGGGCGGTGGGCGCGGTGGGCTCGATCTACCCCGCCACCATGGTGCCGGTGCAGCTGCTGGCCGACTCCGACCAGGGCACGCTGGTGGGGCAGGTGACGATCGAGCGGGCCAGCGGCATCCGCAACCTCCGGTTCGACCCCATAGATCCGCCGGTGGCGGACTGTGCCAGCCGGGCGGTGCGGGAGGCCGACCAGGTGGTCATCGGCCCCGGCTCGCTGTTCACCAGCGTGCTGGCCGCCGCCGTGGTGCCCGGCCTACGGGCCGCCCTTCAGGAGTCGACCGGCCAGCGGGTGTTCGTGGCCAACGTGGCCAACGAGAAGGGCATGGCCCGGGGGTTCGGCCTGGCCGAGCACGTCGACGCCCTGGCCGACCACGGGGTGAAGATCGATGTGGTGGTGGCCGACAGCAGCGCGCCTCCCGTCACCGGCGTCGGCCCCACCGTGATCCGGGCCGATGTGGCCGCCGGCGATGGCTGGGGCCATGATCCGGCCAAGCTGGGCCGGGTGCTGCACCAGGTCCATCTCGAACGACGCTAGGGTTCGACCGGGCGAACGTCGGGCAGCTGACGAGCCGCAGGCCTGACGCCTGCCGGCGGTTCCGGGATGCCCGGAAACGCCCGGCCCACGACAGAACGCGAGCAGAAGGACAGCACATGAGCATTCGGGTTGGCATCAACGGTTTCGGCCGGATCGGGCGCAACTTCTTCCGGGCCGCCAAGCAGGCCGGCGCCGACATCGACTTCGTCGCCGTGAACGACCTGGGTTCGCTCAAGACCATGGCCCACCTGCTCAAGTACGACTCGGTGCTGGGTCGCCTGCCCAACGACATCAAGGCCGTCGACGGCGGCATCTCGGTCGACGGCGACGTGCTCAAGGTCCTGTCGGAGCGCAACCCCGAGGACCTGCCCTGGGGCGACCTGGGCGTCGACGTGGTGATCGAGTCCACGGGCATCTTCACCGACCGTGACGCCGCCGCCCGCCACCTGGCCGGCGGGGCGCCGTTCGTGATCGTGTCCGCCCCCTGCGGCGGAGCCGACGCCACCTTCGTGGTGGGCGTCAACGAAGACACCTTCGACGCCGAGACCCACAAGGTCGTGTCGAACGCCTCGTGCACCACCAACTGCTTCGTGCCCATGGTGAAGGTGCTCGACGACGCCTTCGGGGTCAAGCAGGGGCTGATGACCACCATCCACGCCTACACCGGCGACCAGATGCTGGTCGACGGCCCCCACAACGATCTCCGCCGGGCCCGGGGCGCCGCCATCAACATCGTGCCCACCTCCACCGGCGCCGCCCGGGCCACCGGCCTCGTGCTCCAGGCCATGAACGGCAAGCTCGACGGCACGTCGCTGCGGGTCCCGATCCCCACCGGCTCCATCACCGATTTCACCGCCGTGGTCGACGGCGAGCCCTCGGTGGCCGACGTCAACGCCGCCTTCGCCAAGGCGGCCGGGAGCGGCCGGCTGGCCAACGTGCTCGAGTACACCGAGGAGCCGATCGTGTCGAGCGACATCGTCACCTCGCCCGCCTCGTGCACCCTGGATGCCGGCATGACCATGACGCAGGGCTCGCTGGTCAAGATCTTCGGTTGGTACGACAACGAGTGGGGCTACTCCAACCGCCTGGTCGACATCGCCCAGATCGTCGGCGCCGCCAACCAGCGATGATCGACGGCCTGCCCGAGCTGGAGGACCTCGGTCCGGTGTCCGGCAAGTCGGTCCTGGTCCGGGCCGACTTCAACGTTCCGCTCTCGGGCGGGCGGATCACCGACGACCTGCGCATCAAGGCCGCCCTGCCCACCCTGCGGTGGCTGGTCGACAACGGGGCCAAGGTCACGGCCTGCTCCCACCTGGGCCGGCCCAAGGGCCCCGACGACGCGTCGACCTCGATGGCGCCGGTGAAGGCCCGGTTGGCCGAGCTGGCCCCCGAGGTCGAGCTGCTGGAGAACCTCCGCTACGACAAGGGCGAGGAGGGCAACGACCCGGCCTTCGTTGCCCGTCTGATCGAGGGCCACGACCTGTTCGTGAACGACGCCTTCGGTGCCTCCCACCGGGCCCACGCCTCGATCGTGGGCCCGCCCCAGCACCTGCCGTCGGCCGCTGGCCGGCTGCTGGCCCGGGAGGCCGAGGTGCTGCTCGGGCTGCGCCGCAACCCCCGCCGGCCGTTCGTCGCCGTCATGGGCGGGTCCAAGGTGTCCGACAAGCTGGGCGTCATCGAGGCGCTGCTGGAGATCGTCGACGCCATCGTGGTGGGCGGGGGGATGGCCTTCACCTTCCTGGCCGCCCAGGGCCACCGGACCGGATCCTCGCTGCTGGAGGCCGACATGGTGGAGACCTGCCAGCGCCTGCTGGCCGGCCCGAAGACGATCCATCTGCCGGAGGACATCACGGCCCTCGGCCCGGACGGCAAGCTGTTCGACCCGGCCGCCGGGGGCGAGGTGCGCCAGATCGGGGTCAACGTGCCCGACGGCTGGATGGGCGTCGACATCGGCCCGGGCACGGCCGCTGTCTTCACCGACGTGATCCTGGACGCCGGCACCGTCCTGTGGAACGGCCCCATGGGGGTCTTCGAAGATCCCCGGTTCGAGGCCGGTACCCGGGCCATCGCCTCCGCCATGGCCGAGACCCGGGCCTTCACCGTGGTGGGCGGGGGAGACTCGGCCGCCGCGGCCAAGGAGTTCGGTGTCGACACCGACATGGACCATGTATCAACCGGTGGTGGGGCCTCGCTCGAGCTGATCGAGCAGGGCGACCTGCCCGGCCTGGCGGCGCTCCGGGAGTCGGCCGCCCGGCGGGGCTGAGCGCCGGCCCGGGAGAGAGAGAGCGCGAGATGAGCACACGTAAGCCGCTGATCAGCGGCAACTGGAAGATGAACCTCAACCACTTCGAGGCCCTCAAGCTGGTGCAACAGCTGAGCTACGAAGTGACGAAGGACGACGTGGAGGCGGTCGACATCTCCGTCCACCCCCCGTTCACCGACCTGCGCACGGTGCAGACCGCGCTCGAGTCGGACCGGATCCCCTTCGCCCTGGGGGCGCAGCACTGCCATTCCGAGGCATCGGGGGCGTTCACCGGTGAGGTGTCGCCCGGGATGCTGGCCAAGCTGGGCGTGGCCTACGTGATCGCCGGCCACTCCGAGCGCCGGGAGGTGTTCGGCGAGACCGACGAGCTGGTCAACGCGAAGGTCAAGGCCATCCTGGCCAACGGCATGACCCCGATCCTGTGCGTGGGGGAGACCCTCGACGAGCGGGAGGCGGGGGAGGCCGAGGCCAAGGTGGAGCGTCAGGTGGCGGCCGGGCTGGCCAAGGTGGCGGCCGAGCAGGTGGCCGGCCTGGTGGTGGCGTACGAACCGATCTGGGCCATCGGCACCGGCCGCACGGCATCGGCTGACGACGCCCAGGCCATGTGCGCCGTCGTGCGGGCCACCGTGGCCCGGGTGGCCGGGGAGGACGCGGCGAACACGGTGCGGGTCCAGTACGGGGGCTCGGTGAAGGGCGAGAACGCGGCCGAGCTGATGGCCCAGCCCGACATCGACGGGGCCCTGGTGGGGGGAGCGAGCCTCGAGGCGGAGCCGTTCGCCCGGATCATCCAGTACCGGCTCCACTAGACCGATGGGGTCGGGGCCCCGGCGGCTCGTCCTGTCGCTGCTGATGCTTCTGGCGGTGACCACCGCCTGCAGCCGGGAGGAACCGGTGCTGGAGGGCCAGAGCACCGTGCGCACCGCCCCCGTGGTCGCCCCCGGGCTGCAGGTGCCGCCCCCGTCGGTGGCGCCCACCGAGCTGCCCGAGCCCGAGGCCCCGGCCAACTGGGTGGTGTGGGTCCACGACCGGGAGCCGCCCGACCTCCAGGTCGACGACCCGCTGAACGGCACCGACCTGGCCGGCTGGATCCAGCAGGGCCTGCTGGAGGGCCTGTTCGGGGTCGACTCCAACCTGGCCTACTATCCCGAGCTCTTGGCCGGGCAGCCGGTGGTGACCAAGGCCGACAACGGCTCGGTCACGATCGACTACACCCTGCGGTCCGGCCTGACCTGGTCCGACGGGCAGCCGCTGACGGCCGACGACGTGGCCTTCACCCACAAGGTGCTGGTGGAAGGCTGCCCCACCGAGGCTGACGGGTCGCTCACCGACGGCGCCGACGACGGCTGCGACTACGTCATGGGCAGCCGCATCGGGTACGACCTCATCACGAAGTTCGAGGTCACGAGCCCCACCACGTTCCGGATCTCGTTCGCCGCCTTCTTCGCCGGGTGGCGGAACCTGTTCCCCACCGTGTTCGCCGCCCACGCCTTCGGGGCCGACGCCTTCAGCGTCGACCAGAACCTGCGCCGCTGGGCCACCGACGCCGGGCCGCTGCCCTCGTCGGGTCCCTTGCTGTTCTCCGAGTGGGTACCGGGCGACCACATCGACCTGGCCCGCAACGACCGCTACCACGGCTCGGTGAGCCCCGAGGCCCAGAACAAGGGCCCGATGGCGGTGGAGGGGGTGCGGATCCTGTTCGTGGGCAACGGGGCCACGCGGTTGGCCCTGCTCCAGGCGGGCACGGCCCAGCTCGTGATGGGGCCGCTCGACCCGGTCTTCGGCGCCCTCTCAGCCGACCCGTCGTTCACCGTCGCCTCCCGCCCCGGGGGGACCTTCGAACACCTCGGTCTCAACCTGCTCAACGTCCACCTGGCCAAGCCGCCCGTGCGGGAGGCCATCGCCTACGCCCTCGACAAGGCTGAGATCGTGGCCCAGGTCTACGGGCCGTTGCTGAAGGAGAGCCTGCCCGCCGCCGGGTTGGGCAACGCCTACTGGATGCCGATGGAACCCGGCTACACCGACCACCAGGAGCGCTACGGGGCCAACGACGTGGCCGGGGCGGCCGCCGCCCTGGAGGGCGCGGGGTACGTGAAGGGTGCCGACGGCGTCTACGCCCACCCCACCGACGGCCGCCTCACGCTCCGGATCGGTACCACCCCCGGCAACGCGCTGCGCCAGCAGCAACTCGACCTGATCAAGGCCCAGCTGGGCCGGGCCGGGATCGAGGTGGTCACCGGCGACTTCACCGGCGGCCTGTTCTACGACCAGGGTCCGTTCTCGCCCGGGGCCCTGGCCGCCTCGGCCTCGGGCGGCACCGAGGGCGACCCCAAGCTGTGGGACATGGCCGTGTGGTCGTGGGCCACCGGACCCTGGCCGGGCGGGGTCAGCGGCATCTTCCGGGCCCGGTCCGACGCCAACCCCTACGGCTACTCCAACGCCACCTTCGAGGCCGACGCCGCCGCCTGCGACACCACGGTCGACGACGCCCAGCGGGCCACCTGCTACAACGACATCGACGCCTACGTCACCACGCTCGACAAGGGCACCGATGGCCTGTTCGTGCTGCCGCTCACCCAGAGGCCGCGCTACTACGGCTACGTCAACCGGGTGCTGGCCTCGGCCGGTGTGGCGCCCGATCTGGTGCAGGGCGGGCCGCTGGTGAACGCCGGTGACCTGCGGCTCGTGTCCTGAACGGATCGATCCGGTCGTTCTGACAATCGCGTTACCAACTCCCGTTACCGGCGGGTAGGTTCCGGTGTCCGGGGGTAGGGTTTGCCCACCTGAAACCTCAGGTGGGCAGCTGGAGAGATGTCCACCATCCCACGGGAAGGGGAGTTCCTTTGACCAAGAGACGAGCCAAGACGCTCGCGCTCGCTCTGGTGCTGTCCGTCTTCGCTGTTGCCTGTGGCAGCAGCAGCGACGACAACACCACCAGCGACAGCGCGACAGATTCCGTCCGCCGCCACCGGAGACACGACTGCCACGCACCGAGGGTGGCGGCAGCGAGGGCGGCGCAGGCGAGATGATCGACGGCGGCACCTTCGTGGGCGATCCGCCGGAGCACATCGACCCGGCTCTGAACTCCACGCTCGACGCCTACCAGGTCATCAACGCCATGTACGACGGCCTGACCGACATCGACGCCAGCGATCCGGCCAACCCGAAGATCGTGCCCGACGTGGCCACCGAGGTCACCCCGAACGCCGACGCCACCGTCTGGACCTTCAAGATTCGGGACGACGAGGTCTTCTCCAACGGCGAGCAGGTCATGCCCAGCTCGTTCACCCGGGCCTGGAACCGGGCGGCCAAGCTCGGCGGCGACTACAGCTACCTGCTGGGCTTCATCGACGGCGGCCAGGAAGCCCTCGATGCCAAGGGTGCCACCCCGATCTCGGGTGCGGTGGCCGATGACGCCACGATGACCCTCACGGTCACGCTGGACAAGCCCTACGCCAACTTCGACGCCGTGGCCGGGTTCCAGCTGTTCTTCCCGATGCCGTCCGAGGTCGACGAGCTCGACGACGAGGGCAACCAGAGCTACGAGAACGGCTTGATGGTGGGCAACGGCCCGTTCATGCTGGAGTCGGCCCGCACCGACGAGGAGATCGTCCTGGTGCCGAACCCGGAGTGGAACGGCAGCATCGCCGGCACCGAGGCGCCTACCCTCAGCAAGCTGACGTTCCGCACCATCGTGGATCCCGACACCAGCTACAACGCGCTGGAGGCGGGCGAGGTCGACACGGCCAACATCCCGCCCGGGCCGTACCTCCGAGGCCGCCGACAACTGGGGCACCACGCTCGACACCAGCATCCTCGGCTCGTACCACTGGGTGGTGAACTCCAACGACCCGGTGATCGGCGGCGAGAAGAACCTCAAGCTGCGCCAGGCCATCAACCAGGCCATCAACCGCGACGAGATCAACGAGGCGGTGTACAACAACAGCCGGACCCCCTCCACCGGCGTGGTGCCCGAGGGCATCCCCGGGTTCAAGTCCGGCCTATGCACGGTCTGCACCTACGACGAGGCCAAGGCCAAGGCCGCCTTCGATGAGTGGACGGCCGCCGGCAACAGCCTGAGCGCCCCGATCACGCTGCAGTTCAACGCCGACGCCGGCCATGAGCCGGTGGTCCAGATCATCATCGACAACCTGAAGGCAATCGGCATCGAAGCCGTGGCCGAGCCGATGCCGACCGAGACCTACTTCTCGACCCTGGCCGACGGCGGCTGCAAGATGATCTGCCGGGCCGGCTGGTTCGCCGACTACCCGACGTACGACAACTTCATGTACGACCTGTTCCACAGTGACTCCATCGGCGGCAACAACCTCGGCCCGTTCGTGAACGCCGAGTTCGACACGCTGATCACCGAGGCCAAGCAGACGCCGGACAAGCCCACCGCCTTCGGCCTCTACAACCAGGCCGAGACGATCCTGCTCGACGACGTGGGCGTGATCCCGATCACCTGGTACAAGGGCGACTACGCCTTCAACGCCGACAAGCTCGACGGCTTCAAGCAGACCAACTTCGGTCTGATCCCCTGGGAAGACGTCAAGATCAAGGGTTGAGCTCAGCGCTCTGATCCTGATGCCGGTACGGCCTGGCTCGATGTGGCAACATCAGCCTGGCCGTACTGGCTTGTCGTATCTGTCCGAGAAGAGAGTTCCGTCCATGGGTGAGATTGGATGACGGCGTACATCATCCGGCGGCTGTTCCAGGTCGTGCTAACGGTCTTCCTTCGCCCTGTCCTTCCTGTTCCTGCTGTACTTCGCCCTCCCCGGGCGATCCAGCCACCCTGCTGGCGGGCGGTGCCGGCCGGGTGCCCAACCCCACCACGATCCAGCAGGTCAAGGACCGCTACGGGTTCGACGATCCCCTGCCGGTGCAGCTCTACCACTACTGGGAGCGCACGCTGCAGGGTGATCTGGGCGAGTCGTACCAGTCGGGTCGGAGCGTCACCGACATCCTGGGGGAGACGGCGCCCCGCAGCATCCGGCTGGCGATCTGGGCCATCATCATCGAGATCGTGGTGGGCATCAGCGTCGGGCTTGATCTCCGCCGTCCGGCGCTATTCGCTGATCGACCGGGTCACCACCGTCGTCACCGCCGTGGCTTCTGCGGTACCGGTGTTCGTGCTGGGCTTCGTGCTCCAGATACCTGTTCGCCGTGATCCCCCAGAAGCAGGGGTGGCCCGACATCTTCCAGTTCAAGACCAGCGGCCGGGGCGACGACAGCTGGTTCCTGTTCTTCATCCCCACCGGCAACACCTGGCGCTACCTGGTGCTGCCGGCGATCACCCTGGCCAGCGTCACCACCGCGCTTGCCGGCCCGCATGACCCGGGGCTCGATGCTCGAGGTCCTGGGCGCCGACTTCATGCGCACGGCCAAGGCCAAGGGCCTCCGGGATCGGGAGGTGGTGGTCAAGCACGGGCTGCGCAACGCCATGCTGCCGGTCGTCACCCTGATCGGCCTCGACTTCGGCACCTCGATCGGGTCCGCCGTGCTCACCGAGACGGTCTTCAGCTGGGGTGGGCTCGGCTTCTACATCGCCGACGCGGTGGTCCGCCGGGACCTGCCCGTGCTGCTCGGCCTCACCACGGTGGTGGTGCTCGCCTATGCCTTGATCAACCTGCTGGTCGACATCTCCTACGCGTGGTTCGACCCACGGGTCCGTCTCGGTGAAGGGAGGCTCGAAGTGAGCGCCGTCCCTCCTGACTGTCCACGCCGGGGGCGGCCGCCGCCGCTGGCGGCGGCCTGGCTCTCAATTCGGCGGCGCCCGGAAGCGGCGGCCAGGCCGGCATCGCCGACGTCGGGGCTCCCGCCTCGTCGTGGCGGGAGTTCTGGGGCCGCTACCGCAAGAACAAGATGGCGGTGGTGGCCCTGGTCGTGCTCGTGCTGCTGGTGATCCTGGCCGTCTTCGCCGACCAGATCGCCCCCTACCGCTTCGACGAGCGACCGCTCACCAAGACGAGCCCGCCGTCGTGGGACCATCCGTTCGGCACCGACCAGATCGGCCGCGACATCTTCAGCCGGGTGATCTACGGCACCCGGATCTCGCTGCGGATCGGCATCATCGCCACGTTCATGTCGGTGGTCATCGGCGTGGTGGCCGGTGCCGTCGCCGGGCTTCTTCGGCGGCATGCGTCGACACCCTGATCTCCCGCCTCGTCGACGTGTTCCTGTCGATCCCCTACATCGTGCTGGCGGTATCGATAGCGGCGGTGCTGGGGCGCAGCGAGAACACGGTGATCATCGTGCTCGGCCTGATCGGCTGGCTGTCGATCCAGCGGGTGGTGCGATCGAGCTTCCTGCAGCTCAAGGAGCTGGAGTTCGTGGAGGCGGCCACGGCGCTCGGCTACAGCCGGTGGCGGATCATGTTCCGCCACATCCTGCCCAACGCCCTGCAGCCGGTGATCGTCTACTCGGCCATCGCCGTGGGCGGCGCCATCCTGTCCGAGGCGGCGCTGTCGTTCCTCGGGGCCGGGCCCGTCGGACCCCACCCCGGCCTGGGGCCTGATGGTGAGCACGGCCAAGGGGCGCCTCAGCCCGGCGCCCTATGAGCTGCTGTTCCCCGCCGGCGCCATCGTGGTGACGGTGCTGGTGTTCCTGCTGATCGGCGACGGCCTGCGGGACGCCCTCGACCCGAAGATGAAGAACCGGTCATGAGCGACGACGGCCAGCGCAACGATCGCATCGACACCACGTACCGTAGCGAGCCATCCAGGTCGGACGGTGAGGTGCTCCTGTCGATCCGCAACCTCCGCACCCGGTTCATCTCCGACGACGGCGACGTGCCGGCCGTGAACGGCGTCAGCTTCGAGGTGCGCCGGGGCGAGGTGCTGTCGATCGTGGGCGAGTCGGGCTCCGGCAAGTCGGTCACGGCAATGAGCATCCTCGGGCTGCTCCTGCCGAGCACGGCCCGGATCGAGGCCGACCAGATGTCGTGGAAGGGTGAGCCGCTGCTCGATGCCGGCGAGAACCGGATGCGCCAGGTGCGGGGGGCCGAGATCGCCATGATCTTCCAGGATCCGCTCTCGGCGCTCAACCCGGTGCACACGGGTGGGCGGCCAGATCGCCGAGATGATCCTGATCCACGAGTCGGTATCGAAGAAGGAGGCGGCGTCCCGGGCCGTCGACATGCTCGACCTGGTGGGGATCCCCCAGCCGGCCAAGCGGGCCGGGATGTACCCCCACGAGTTCTCCGGCGGCATGCGCCAGCGGGCCATGATCGCCATGGCCATCGCCTGCAGCCCCGACCTGCTGATCGCCGACGAGCCCACCACCGCCCTCGACGTGACCGTCCAGGCCCAGGTGCTGGAGGTGCTGTTGCGCCTGAAGGACGAGCTGAACTCGGCCATCCTGCTGATCACCCACGATCTCGGCGTGGTGGCCGGGATCTCGGACCGGGTGATGGTGATGTACGCCGGCCGCCAGGCCGAGGTCGGCACCACCGACCAGGTGTTCTATCGCACCCGCCACCCCTACACCCAGGGCCTGATGCGGTCGCTGCCCCGCCTCGACGACGTGGACGGTGAGCCGCTCACGCCGATCACGGGGGCGCCCCCGTCGCTTCTGCGGCTCCCGTCGGGGTGCGCCTTCCACCCCCGGTGCCCCCTGGCCCGGGAGCGGTGCTCGAAGGACGTGCCTGACCTGAACTCGGGTGGGTTGGGCCATCATCCGGCGGCGTGCTTCTACGCCGACGAGGTCTCGGGTGACACCGCTGGCGTCGTGGGAGGTCGGTCGTGAGCGACGAGGTGCTGCTGCGGGCTGAGCACGTGGTGAAGGAGTTCCCCGTGCGGGGTGGGCTGCTGGCCCGCACCGTGGCCAAGGTCAACGCCGTATCCGATGTGTCGCTCGAGGTGAAGGCGGGCGAGACGTTGGGAGTGGTGGGGGAGTCGGGCTGCGGCAAGTCGACCCTGGGTCGGGTGCTGTTGAACCTGCTGCGGCCCACGTCGGGCCGGGTGCTGTTCGAGGGCGAGAACCTGTCGGCGCTCAAGGCGTCGGCCATGAAGGAGAAGCGTCGCCGGCTCCAGATCGTGTTCCAGGACCCGTTCGCCTCGCTCAACCCCCGGATGAAGATCGGCGACATCCTGTCCGAGCCGCTGCGGGTGCACCTGGGGTGGAAGGCCGACAAGGCCGACGCCGTGGTGCAGGACCTGCTGGTGCAGGTGGGGCTGTCGCCCGAGCACGCCAACCGGTTCCCCCACGAGTTCTCCGGAGGCCAGCGCCAGCGGGTGGGTATCGCCCGGGCCCTGGCCCTCGAGCCCAGGCTCATCGTGCTCGACGAGCCGGTGTCGGCCCTGGACGTCTCGATCCAGGCCGGCGTGGTGAACCTGCTCCAGGACCTGCAGCGGGAGCGGGACCTGTCCTACGTGTTCATCGCCCACGACCTGTCGGTGGTTCGCCACATCTCGGACCGGGTGGCCGTGATGTACCTGGGCAAGGTGGTGGAGGTGGGCGACCGGAACCACATCTACAACAAAGCGCAGCATCCCTACACCCAGAGCCTGCTGTCGGCGGTGCCGATCCCCGACCCGAACCGGGAGCGGTCACGGCGGCGGATCGTGTTGGAAGGGGATGTGCCCTCGCCCATCGATCCGCCCAGCGGTTGCCGGTTCCGGACCCGATGCTGGAAGGCCACCGACAAGTGCGCCGCCGAGGAGCCGGCCCTGGTCGACCGGGGTGAGGACCACCCAGTGGCGTGCCACTATCCCGAGGTGGTCGCCGCCCTCGTCTGAGCCGATCCTGGCGGCCCGGGGATCGGGTCATGGGCCGCTACCATGACGGGGTGAACATCGCTCTTGGGATCGTCTACGTCCTGATCGGCCTGGTGACGGTCACGCTCGTCCTGCTCCACAGCGGCCGGGGTGGCGGTCTTTCCGACATGTTCGGCGGTGGCCTGGGCGCCGCCGCTGCCGGCTCCACATCGATCGAGCGCAACCTCGACCGGTTGACGGTGCTCATGTCGCTGATCTTCGCCTTCATGACGCTGATGCTGGCCTTCCGCTTCAGCAGCTGAGCGGCGCCGATCGAGCCCTCGTTGCCGAACTGCGTCGCGAAGTCCGTCGGATTCAGGGATTTCGCGACGCAGTTGGTCAACGGGGAACGAAAGGCGCCGAAACCGGGCCGGGACTTGCTACGATCTCTGAGCCACGTCGGAGTGGCGGAATAGGCAGACGCGCTAGCTTGAGGGGCTAGTGTCCGAAAGGACGTGGGGGTTCAAGTCCCCCCTCCGACGATGGTCGGATCGGTGCCGGCCTCTTTTAGCCTCGATCGTTCTGCGGTTGGAGCCTGATGCTTGTGGGTGTGGGGCTGGCTGGTGACGGTGGGTGGTCTGGGCGCTGGAGTGGGTGTCGGTGCGCGGCGGTTCTCGGGGGCCCGGGTCTGGTTGGTTGTCTCGCCTCTGGTGGTGTCTGGCCTGGCGAGGGCCCGGGCCTGGGGTCAGGGGAGCCCGGTGCGTAGGCGGGTGTAGGCGGTGGCGAGGTCGTGGCGCCAGGGCCAGGTCTGGTCGATCCGGAGGATTGTTTGTCGTCCTCGGGTGACGAGGCGGGCGGCGACGTGGAGGAGCCGGTAGCGCAGGGTCTTGGGTTCGGCTTTGGCCAGGTGGCCGTCGAGGCAGAGGTGTTGGGTCCAGGCCAGCAGGCAGCCGGCCAGCAACGAGATGGCGCACCAGGCTTGGTTGCGGGTGAAGTCCTCGAAGGGGAGGTTGGCGAGTCCGCAGTTCTTCCAGTTCCGGACCCGGTCTTCGACTCGGGCGTGGCCTCGGTGGCGGAGTTCCAGGGCGGCGAGATCGGTGCTGGGGGTGTTGGTGATGAAACAGGTGTGCCGCCACCCGTTCACGGTGTCGAACAGGGTGAGCTGAGCGCCGGGATGGGGGCGTTCCCGCCGGCAGATCAGCCGGGTCCCGGGTGGCCAGCTGTCGAGGTTGACCAGTTTGGTCAGCTCGATCACGTAGCCGTTCGGTCGCTGGGCGCCGTCACGGTTGACCGCTGGGATCCAGTCCTCTTCCTGGCAGCACACGATGGCGTCCCGAACTCGGGCGTCGATGGCGAACCCGACCGAGAACTGGGCGTTGCGGGCCACCACCGCGTCCAGGAAGTCGTGGGTGGCACCGGCAGAGTCGGCCCTCACCAACAGCGGGAACCGCACCATGGCGGGATCGTCGCCTGGCCGGTGCCCCTGCTGGTAGTGCTCGGGGAGGGCGTCGATGGCTTCGCCCAGCAGGCGCACATGGTCGGCGGCGTTGTTCGCTCCTGCGTTGCCGGGGCGCAGCATCGCGGCCATCGGCTCGGCTGTCTCGTCCAACCACACGGCCAACGGGTGGAACCCGAACCCCCGTTTGTAGGTCGCCGCCGCGTCCTGTTTGTCGGAATGGGCGGTGACGAGGGTGGCGTCGAAGTCGAAGGTGACCGTGGCCGGCCCCCCGGCGGCGGCCCAGATCCGCTGACGGGCCACAGCGGCGGCCGTGGCGATCCCCCGCAGCTCCGGTGCGGTGACCGCTTCGATCGCCCGCCAGGCCGTGGCCTGTGACGCCACCGGACCAAACAGCTCCGGTTGCTCACGCAGGACTGCCAGGTCAGACAGACAGTCGGCGCCATCAGCGACGGCCACCGCCATATGGGACAGGACGATCCCGGGATCATGGGCCCGCCACGAGATCCCACACCCGCTCATCGCCTCCGACAGGGCACCGGTCAGACCTGACCGATCAGCCATCTCGGCCAGCAGCCCGGCCCCGGCATGAGAGACCAGCCCCTCACCGTCGGTGGTCACCCGGGGACGATTGGAACAGCGACTACGCTTCACCCTCACGGAGAGCCTTCCTGTTGGCCGGATTCACCTTCGCAAAGCGAATCCTCCCAGCCCAGGAAGGCTTTTCCGCGGACCAACCCCTCCAACAACAACCAGCCGCAGAACGATCGAGGCTAAGGACTCCACCCTAGCAGAGCTGGGCCAATGGTGGCTCGATAACGTCGCTCGGCACCGAGTCTCGCCCGACGACGATAGCGACCGACACCGAAGCCGAATGCGGGATCGTGTTCAACGCCCTGGGCGAAGTGCCTGTCCGGGAGTCCTCAGACCTGAGCAGGTCGCCGCCTCGTCTCCCACCTCGTCGACGTGAACTCGGCCTCAAGGGCGCTTAACGTGCGGGCCCTCCTGGTCCAGGTTCTGGAGGAGGCCGTCAACCTCGGCCTGGCGGAGGAGAACGTCGGCAAGAAGACCAAGCCGCCGAGGGTGCCCCGAGTGCAGCGCCGCACACTGACAGGACCGAGATCTCGGGCTACTCCAAGCTGCAACCGAACGTTGGTGGCTCCTGCTGTGCTCGTTCCAGGGTGGCGGGTCTGGGAGCCGTTCGGCCTGGCTGGGAGAGCGTTGAGCTCTTCGACGCGCCGGCACCGCTCTTGCTCGCCGGGCGGCCACCTACCTCGACGGGCACGGCAGGTCTGGGGCCACCGAGACGAGGTGGGCGACTGGACGCCAGCTCCTCGGCCCAACAGTGCTCGAACTCCTCCGCCGGCGGCGAGCGCAGCAGCTGAAGGAGCAGGAGATCGCCGGCAGCTCGTTGTTGAGCTCGGCCGCCTCAAGAGGGGGCGCCGATTCGGCTCGTCTTCACGACTCAGGTCGGCAAGCCGATGCTTCGCCAGCACGTCGACAAGGCGATCCGAAAGGCCGCTACGAGCGCTGGGCTGGATCCCACCCACCTCGGCACCCAGGGGTGACGTTCGGTTGTCACGAGCTTGTACGCCTCCGGTGACTTCGATCTCTCTGACGTAGCTCGTTTCGTGGGCCACTCCGACGTCGCCACGACCCGTGGCTACGCACAGCACGAAGGCGATCGACCGCTCCAAGCGAGCAGGAAAGCGCTCGAGCTGCTCGATCCGGGCTCGACCGCCTGACTACATCGGCAAGAATCTACACCAAGACTGATTGCTGGAGCTGGCGCAGTGGGCCATGTCAAAATCGGCGGCTGCAGCTGGTTGGCCGCTAATCTGCCGCCAGTTCTAAATGGGGAGGGGTGGCGGTTGAGCGAACTCGATCTCGGGATCGACGGTCTGAGCGACTTTAAGGAGATTGGGTCAGGCGGGTTCGCCACCGTCTACTCCGCCTTGGAGGTCGGCCTTGATCGTCGGGTCGCTGTGAAGCTCTTGGCGGCCATTGACGATCCTGGTCGCCGCAGGTTCGATCGGGAGCGTCAGTCGATGGGCCGCACGGCGGATCATCCGAACATCGTCACCCCACTACGGTCCGGTTACACGAGCCCGGGCAACAGGCGATACCTAGTCATGGAGTACCTGGCGGGTGGTTCACTCCAGGATCGCATCGACACTGAAGGGCCAATTCCATGGTACGAAGCCATCAGCTTGATCCTTCCCGTCGCTGAGGCTCTCGCTTGAGTCATGGATCAGGAATCATTCATCGCGACGTCAAACCAGCGAACATCCTTATCTCGCGAACAGGGGTAGTAAGCTCACGGGCTTTGGATAGCCACGATTCGAGAATCCACTGCAACCAGCCAGGTCGCATTCTCAATGCTCTACACGGCCCCTGAAACCTTCGACGCCCACCGTGACCCCAGCACAGGCGATCTGGTCGATCCCCGTACGGAACGATCCGACCTGTACTCGCTCGCCGCCACGCTGTACACGCTCGGAGCGGGAGCCCGCCGTTCCAGAGCACAAGCTCGGCCGGTCTAATGGGCAGATTCTCACTCAAGCAGCGCCGTCGACCGGTCACCTTCTTCTTGACCAGTTTCTTGAAAGGGCCATGGCGAAGCATCCAGCTGACCGTCATTCAACAGTTGCGCAATTCATTGAACATTTCGTTGCAGTCCAGCCATCGATGGCGGACACTCACGGATCTGTGCTGAGCCCTAACAGTGCAGCCGACAGTCAGATTCTCGATAATGCGGGTGCTGTCAGTGCACCCACCATGGTCGCCCCCGAGAACCAACGCGCACATGAGCATCCAACAATCGGTGCTCAAAGCTTGGACAATCTGAGTGACTCAGGCACTCTCCATAACTCTGCGCAGATCGGCGGCCCTCTGGGTCAGCCGATAGCTCTTCCGAATTCAGAGGTAGCTTCTGGGAGGGATCGACTGCGGGCCTTCTCCCCGTTGGGTTGCCCTTGCGGTGGCGTTCTCTCGCGCTTGTACTGCTCTACTTCCTCCAAACCAGCCGGGCACGGCTGTCGTTCCTGCCGCCTGGATCGGAAGACACTCCCAACACAACAGCTCCCCGCGAGCTGGTGCGAGTGGAAAGTGGAACCTCTGACGCTGACGATTTCATCAGGTATCTAGTGAATAGCGATGGTACCGTCGTAGAACTCAACCACGAGATCACTGGTAGACCTGGACCTGGCGACGTGAGCGTAGAGCATAACTGCACGCCGCCGCGGGCTGCAGTACTGTTCGCATTCAAGATAGCCAAGTCACCTATGAACCGATCGAGGGCGGAGTGTGGTTCCGGGGCTGCTATCGAGTTGTAGTCGATGGAAACGGCTACGGTGCGCAGGCGCTCGACTTAGAAATGACGTACCGGGGCTCGACGTGCCCGTAGTCGACTGTGCGCTTCTATCTGTTATCAGCGCAGCTGGCCAGCTCTCGGCCAGCGGGGCGAGAGCCGCTTCCGTAATGTTCTGAAGTGGACGGGAATCCGCTAAGAGAGGCATTCAGGCAGTTCACCTGGCTTTCACAGCGCCGACTCTCGCCGATGAGAGCTATCGAGAGAGTCGAACTCTTACTCTTGGCACCGGACAGCCCAGTCATCCGCTCGCGGCAGGTGCGCGAGGGGGGACGGTACGAATCGATGGGCAAGGAAGGCACACGATCTGCTCGATCCTCGAGCGCAGCCTCACGGGTTCCGGAGGCCCCGGAAGGTGCGCTTCGCTCGGCTCGTTACTCCCGTCCGACCTGTACGGCTGAGGCTGGTTCGCCGTTGAGGCGCCGGAGGTACCGCTGGGACTCGGGGGAGTCGGCCAGTGATCCGGCTCTTCTCAGCGGAGTGGGGAGTGAGGGGTAGCTGAGGGTCCACCACGAGGTGCGGGGATCTCGTCATCGTTGCGGCTGTTCGAAGGCTGCGACGAGTGTGGAGATCCCCACGTGGATGACGGTACTGGGCTGGCTGAGGCGCTGCTCGGCTTGGACGGATTCAGGGTCCTGGCGGTGGTCGAGTCTGGGTCGGGTGAGCTGACGATCACGGTCGAGTCCACGACGACAGCGACTGGCTGTACGGCGTGCGGGACCAGGGCCGAGGCCCAGGACCGGCGGCCGGTGACCTACCGGGATCTGGAGTGTTTCGGGCGGCCGGTGCGTCTGGTGTGGCGCAAGCGAAGGTGGCGGTGCCGGCAACACGACTGCGAGGCCCGAACGTGGACCGAGACCAACGCAGCGATGGCATCTCGGGTGTTGTTGACCAGCCGAGCGGCGATCGAGGTGACGGTGATGGTGGGTCGTGACGCCCGCCCGGTGGCCGAGCAGGCCCGACGGTTCGGGGTGGCGTGGGACACCATCCACGACGCGGTGGAGGAATACGGCCGGCCCCTGGTTGATGACCCGGCCCGGGTCGGGACGGTCCGCCAGCTCGGGGTCGATGAGACCTCCTACAAGGCCGCCACCCCGGAGCACGCCACCGTGTACGCCACGGGGATGATCGACCTGGACCGTCGGATCGTGATCGACCTGATCGAAGGCCGCAGCGGCCGTGACCTGCGGCGATGGCTCCTCCGCCAGCCCAGCGGGTGGTTACGGGCGGTGAAGGTGGTGGCCACCGACCTCACCGACGCCTACCGGTCCGGCATGGCCGGATTGCTGGACCACGCCCGCAAGGTGGCCGACCCATTCCACGTGGTCCGCGTCGCTCAGCGGTGCCTGGACGCCATCCGCCGCCGGGTCCAGAACGACACCCTCGGCCACCGGGGCCGCAAGCGCGACCCGCTCTACAAGATCCGCAAGATCCTCCTCACCGGAGACGAACGCCTGACCGAGCGGGGCCGCACCCGGCTCCTCGAAGGCCTCCGTCTCGGTGACCCCAACGATGAGGTCCTCGGCGGGTGGCTGGCCCGTGAGATGGTCCGCGACATCTATCTCACCAACTCCATCAACCTGGCCACCGTCCTGTTGGGCCGGACGATCAGGGCCTGCCTCGATGACGACGTGCCCGAGCTCCGCTCCCTCGGGCAGACCCTACGCAAGTGGTGGACCGAAATCTTGAACCATCACCGCACCGGTGCTTCCAACGGTCCAACCGAAGGCCTGAACCTGTGCATCAAGAAGGTCAAACGGGCCGGGCACGGCTACCGCTGCTTCGCCCACTACCGGCTACGAGTTCTGCTCCACGCCGGCGGCTGCGACTGGGCCAAGCTCACCACCAGACCCGCCCCCATCCGAACCCGCCGCTCCCCACTCAATTGAGAAGAGCCAGACAGGTACTCGTCTGTCGCCCATGGCAGATCCGATCTTGATGCAGTCATCCTGTGCTCGTCATCACGAGCGACCGGGATCCTCGCTGAGAGCAGAGCCCTGGATCGACCGATGGGAGACGATGAGCGCCTCGTGGTGGCCCTCGAGTTCGGAGCCAGTGGCTCGTTGGCGTCGCCTATCTGGGTGGATGTGGTCGGCTGGTCCGGCCCGCCATCCCGTGCAGTTCAGTTTCCTTTTTGCCTTCGAAAGCTGCGGTGTCTCGGCCTGCCTCCTTCGCCGCATAGAGGGCGGAGTCGGCGGCTGCGAGGGTTTCCGACCACGTCTCACCTCGCCTCTTGACAGCTACTCCTGCGCTAAAGGTAGTCAGAGGCCGAGTGTCACGCCAGTCTTGGAGTAGGCGATAAACGTCTGCCCAATAGTCCTCGATATCCTTGCGCAGAATCGCCAGAAATTCCTCTCCACCGTAGCGTGCGCAATCATCCCTGTCGGATAAGCGGCCCACCAGGAACGAACCTAGCTCTTGCAGCGCCCAGGTCTCCCCGGGGATGGCCATAGGTGTCGTTGATTGACTGAAAATTGTTGAGGTCCAGGAGTACAAGCGCTTCGCCGTCGGCAATGTTTTCCAATAGAGGACGCGTGTCGACGATTGCCGATTCCAGTCAAGTCGTCTGTGAGGTTCGCTCGGGTGAGTGGGGCCAACGCCACCTGGCGTGCGCACTCTGCCTTGCTCAGATTGCGGCGGAGCGGCCGAGCTGATTTCGGCGATTAACACTGACACGGGGACTGCGATGGTCAGTGAAGCAGCAGTGGCAGCCGAAATGGGTATCCCGAATGCAATCGGTGCGGCGAAACCGAGAATGGCGACGGGCGTGGTCAGAGCCGTGCCGCGGTGGCTGGTTTCGCCCGACCCAGACAAACCAAGGACGAACCAGATGGGGTATGTGTCGTAGGTAGCACCCCACCCACGCGATTGATGGATCAGCTCCGCAAAGGCGATGGTGGGCAAAGCGAGCCGAGACCAGCGGCCCGACGTTCCCATGGCAAGCAGAGGATGACAATCCCGAGCAGGATCAATGTCGAATCGAGCACCAATGCCGTCAACCGGCGTTCCATCGGACTCGGCAGCGCGTCGTGAACGATACTGGCTGCGCCTGCGACTGGGAGCATCACTGCTGCCTGAGCAACGGCCGTCCTTCAGAATTGAGCCAGTCTCGAAGCTAAGCCACCTTGGTGGTCGAGCGGCGCAACAAGCCCATCCCACTGTCTCGGCTCAAGGCGGCGAGAACCTAGAAAGTCCGCCGTTCGGTCGAGGCCGCTCGAGCCAGCGCCGTCGCAATCGGCAGCCGCAGGTCACCCCTCGGCGATAAGAGCCGGCACTGCACCAGTGCGGCCCCTGGCGAACCAGAGCTCGAGCGCGACGGGATCCATGGGGCGAGCCATGTAAAAGCCTTGACCGAGTTTACATCCGAGCGAGCGAAGGAGATCGGACTTCACGGGGATCTTCGATGCCCTCAGCTACCGTTTCGGCACCTAGTCGATGGGCGAGTTCGATGACGCCGCGAACGGTGACTCTGCCTCCTTCGACTGCCTGAGGGCGTCAACATAGCTCTTGT
>CAVTAP010000004.1:0-598614 GCA_963732695.1 uncultured Actinomycetota bacterium
GGGTGCTGTCAGTGCACCCACCATGGTCGCCCCCGAGAACCAACGCGCACATGAGCATCCAACAATCGGTGCTCAAAGCTTGGACAATCTGAGTGACTCAGGCACTCTCCATAACGCTGCGCAGATCGGCGGCCCTCTGGGTCAGCCGATAGCTCTTCCGAATTCAGAGGTAGCTTCTGGGAGGGATCGGACTGCGTGGCCTTCTCCCCGTTGGGTTGCCCTTGCGGTGGCGTTGACCGCTCTCGCGCTTGTACTGCTCTACTTCCTCCAAACCAGCCGGGCACGGCTGTCGTTCCTGCCGCCTGGATCGGATGACACTCCCAACACAACAGCTCCCCGCGAGCTGGTGCGAGTTGAAAGTGGAACCTCTGACGCTGACGATTTCATCAGGTATCTAGTGAATAGCGATGGTACCGTCGTAGAACTCAACCACGAGATCACTGGTAGACCTGGACCTGGCGACGTGAGCGTAGAGTATGACTGCACGGCCGCCGCGGGCTGCAGTACTGTTCGCATTCAAGATAGCCAAGTCACCTATGAACCGATCGAGGGCGGAGTGTGGTTCCGGGGCTGCTATCGAGTTGTAGTCGATGGAAACGGCTACGGTGCGCAGGCGCTCGACTTAGAAATGACGTACCGGGGCTCGACGTGCCCGTAGTCGACTGTGCGCTTCTATCTGTTATCAGCGCAGCTGACCAGCTCTCGGCCAGCGGGGCGAGAGCCGCTTTTCGTAATTTTCTGAAGTGGACGGGAATCCGCTGAGAGAGAGCAGTTCAGGCAGTTCACCTGGCTTTCACAGCGCCGACTCTCGCCGATGAGAGCTATCGAGAGAGTCAAACTCTTAACTCTTGGCACCGGACAGCCCAGTCATCCGCCCGCGGGCAGGTCCGCGAGAGGGGGCCGGTACGAATCGATGGGCAAGGAAGGCACACGATCTGCTCTATCCTCGAGCGCAGCCTCAAGGGTTCCGGAGGCCCCGGAAGGTGCGCTTCGCTCGGCTCGTTAGCTCCCGTCCGACCTGTACGGCTGAGGCTGGTTCGCCGTTGAGGCGCCGGAGGTACCGCTGGGACTCGGGGGAGTCGGCCAGTGATCCGGCTCTTCTCAGCGGAGTGGGGAGTGAGGGGTAGCTGAGGGTCCACCACGAGGTGCGGGGATCTCGTCATCGTTGCGGCTGTTCGAAGGCTGCGACGAGTGTGGAGATCCCCGCGTGGATGACGGTACTGGGCTGGCTGAGGCGCTGCTCGGCTTGGACGGATTCAGGGTCCTGGCGGTGGTCGAGTCTGGGTCGGGTGAGTTGACGATCACGGTCGAGTCCACGACGACAGCGACTGGCTGTGCGGCGTGCGGGGCCAGGGCTGAGGCCCAGGACCGGCGGCCGGTGACCTACCGGGATCTGGAGTGCTTCGGGCGGCCGGTGCGCCTGGTGTGGCGCAAGCGGCGGTGGCGGTGCCGGCAGGAGGACTGCGAGGCCAGGACGTGGACCGAGACCGATGAGGCGATGGCGTCGCGGGTGTTGTTGACCCGCCGGGCGGCGATCGATGTGACCGTGATGGTTGGTCGTGACGCCCGCCCGGTGGCTGAGCAGGCCCGCCGGTTCGGGGTGGCGTGGGACACCATCCACGACGCGGTGGAGGAGTTCGGCCGACCCCTGGTTGATGACCCGGCCCGGGTCGGGACCGTCCGCCAGCTCGGTGTCGATGAGACGTCGTACAAGGCGGCCACCCCGGAGGCCGCCACCGTGTATGCCACGGGGATGATCGACCTCGACCGTCGGATCGTGATCGACCTGATCGAAGGCCGTAGTGGGTCTGACCTGCGGCGATGGCTCTTGCGTCAGCCCGGCGGGTGGTTGCGGGCGGTGAAGGTGGTGGCCACCGATCTGACCGACGCCTACCGATCGGGGATGGTCGGGTTGTTGGACCACGCCCGCAAAGTGGCCGACCCGTTCCACGTCGTGCGGGTCGCTCAGCGGTGCCTGGACGCCATCCGCCGCCGGGTCCAGAACGACACCCTCGGCCATCGTGGCCGCAAGCGCGACCCGCTCTACAAGATCCGCAAGATCCTACTCACCGGCGATGAACGCTTGACCGACAAAGGCCGCACCCGACTCCTCGAGGGCCTCCGCCTCGGCGACCCCCACGATGAGGTCCTCGGCGGGTGGCTGGCCCGGGAGATGGTCCGAGACATCTACCTCACCGACTCCATCAACCTGGCCACCATCCTGTTGGGCCGGACCATACGGGCCTGCCTGGACGACGACGTGCCCGAGCTCCACACCCTCGGGCTGACCCTGCGCAAGTGGTGGACCGAGATCTTGAACCACCACCGCACCGGCGCCTCCAACGGCCCGACCGAAGGCCTGAACCTGTGCATCAAGAAGGTCAAACGAGCCGGGCACGGCTACCGCTGCTTCGCCCACTACCGGCTACGAGTTCTACTCCACGCCGGCGGCTGCGACTGGGCCAAACTCACCACCCGACCCGCCCCCATCCGAACCCGCCGCTCCCCACGCAAATGAGAAGAGCCAGACAGGTACTCGTCTGTCGCCCATCGCAGATCCGATCTTGATGCAGTCATCCTGTGCTCGTCATCACGAGCGACCAGATCTCGCTAGAGAGCAGAAGACCCTGGATCGACCAATGGGAGACGATGCAGCGCCTCGTGGTGGCCCTCGAGTTCGGAGCCAGTGGCTCGTTGGCGTCGCCTATCTGGGTGGATGTGATCGCTGGTCCGGCCCGCCATCCCGTGCAGTTCAGTTTCCTTTTTGCCTTCGAAAGCTGCGGTGTCTCGGCCTGCCTCCTTCGCCGCATAGAGGGCGGAGTCGGCGGCTGCGAGGGTTTCCGACCACGTCTCACTTCGCCTCTTGACAGCTACTCCTGCGCTAAAGGTAGTCAGAGGCCGAGTGTCACGCCAGTCTTGGAGTAGGCGATAAACGTCTGCCCGATAGTCCTCGACATCCTTGCGCAGAATCGCCAGAAATTCCTCTCCACCGTAGCGTGCGCAATCATCCCTGTCGGATAAGCGGCCCACCAGGAACGAACCTAGCTCTTGCAGCACCAGGTCTCCCCGGGGATGGCCATAGGTGTCGTTGATTGACTTAAAATTGTCGAGGTCCAGGATTACAAGCGCTTCGCCGTCGGCAATGTTTTCCAATCAAGCGTTCGCGTGTCGACGATTGCCGATTCCCAGTCAAGTCGTCTGTGAGGTTCGCTCGGGTGAGTGCGGCCAACGCCACTTGGCGTGCGCACTCTGCCTGCTCGATTGCGGCGGAGCGGCGAGCTAGAGACTCGGCGATTAACACTGACACGGGGACTGCGATGGTCAGTGAAGCAGCAGTGGCAGCGCCGAAATGGGTATCCCGAATGCAATCGGTGCGGCGAAACTCAAGATGGCGACGGGCGTCATCGCCAAGCCGTGCCACGGTGGCTGGTTTAGCCCGACCCAGACGAACACAAGGACGAACCAGATGGGGTATGTGTCGTCAGGTAGCACCCCAGCCACACAATTGATAGATAGCTCCGCAAAGGCGATCGTAGGCAGAGCGAGCCGAGACCAGGCGGACCAACGTTCCCATGGCAAGCAGAGGATGACAATCCCGAGCAGGATCAATGTCGAATCGAGCACCAATGCCGTGAACCGGCGTTCCATCGGACTGGGCAGCGCGTCGTGAACGATACTGGCTGCGCCTGCGACTAGGAACATCACTGCTGCCTGAGCAACGGCAGGTCCTTCAGAATTGAGCCAGTCTCGAAGCTGACCCACCTTGGTGGTCGAGCGGCGCGACAAGCCCATCCCACTGTCTCGGCTCAAGGCGGCGAGAACCTTAGAAGTCCGCCGTTCGGTCGAGGCCGCTCGAGCCAGCGCCGTCGCAATCGGCAGCCGCCAGTCACCCCTCGGCGATAAGAGCCGGCACTGCACCAGTGCGGCCCCTGGCAAACCAGAGCTCAAGCACAACGGGATCCATGGGGCGAGCCATGTAAAAGCCTGACCGAGTTTACATCCGAGCGAGCAAAGGAGATCAAACTCACGGGGATCTTCGATGCCCTCAGCTACCGTTTCGGCACCTCGTCGATGGGCGAGTTCGATGACGCCGCGAACGAGTAACTCTGCCTCCTTCCGACTGCCTGAGGGCGTCAACATAGCTCTTGTCGATCTTGATTACATTGAACGGCACATCACGAAGATGTGCCAGCCCGGCCGCGCCAGTACCAAAGTCATCGATAGCGACCCGCATTCCTTGCTCGCGAAGGAGATCGAGTTGACTGCGGATCCACGCGGGATCATCGAGCAGCGTCGACTCGGTGAGTTCGATTGTTATGCTGCTAGCAGCGACGCCGCTCTCATCCACGAGTCGACCCAGATGAGCAGCCTCTCCCGGATGTTCCAGTTGGCGGGCCGAGACATTGACGCTCATGGTGAGATGCTCAGCTCCCTCGACGTGGCGATGCCAATACTGCAACTGGTGGCATGCCCGGCCGAGGACCCAGCGACCGAGGTCGGTGATCAGGCCCGACCGCTCTGCGAGCGGTATGAACACTGCAGGTGAGACTCTGGACCGCGTTCAGGGTGACTCCAGCGGAGCAACGCTTCGACGCCCCGGACCCGCTGGCTAGCTAGTTCAACGATGGGCTGATAGACCACGCTCAGCTCGTTGCGGCCGATTGCCCCTATGAGGTCAGCGGTCAACTCGAAGCGGTCGGTCACTGTGACCTTCATTATTGGCTCAAAATCGGCGAGGCTTCGCTGACTCCATCCCTGCGCCCTGCTCCGATCGCAACTGACGCATTATTCATCAGTTCTTGAGCCACCGCCCACCGGTCAGCAGTAATGTCATAGCCCACCGACACCGTGAGCCGTTGCTCTCGACCCGCAATCGGAGTTCAGGCTCATCGAACAGGCGTGCTAGTCTCTCTGCAACGTCAACCAGCTCATAGCGGTGCTCGCTGATCACGATGACGGCAAACTCATTTCCGCCTATGCGAGCCAGAATGTCTCCTCCTCGTAAGGAGGCTCGCAGTCAGCGTCGCAACGGTGACGAGGACGTCATTGCCGGCGTCGTAGCCCACCGATTGATTGATTGACTTGAAGTCCTTGATATCAAGGAGATACAAGCCGAGATGATGGCCGGGACCAAGTCGTTGAAGGCACTGCTGGAGTTCGAAGTGAAGTGTGGAGCGGTTTGGCAGGCCGGTAAGACCGTCATACAGTGCCTGTGCACGCAGGTCTTCCTCCAGGCGCCGCTGCTCGGTTACGTCACTCACCGTCATCGACCATCCGCCGTCACAGCCATCGGATCGGGCTGACAGGGTGACCTCGGGCTTGGCGAATTTGGCGGAGGTTCGTAAGGAACTCTAGTTCCACTACCTCCTGATGCAAGACACCATGTTGCTCTGCTAGAACTTCGGAGAGGCGCTGAGAAGAGAGATCAGTCAATATCGCTGCAATGTTGGATGCGATTAGATCTGCGCCGTTGAAGCCGAGCAAGCGCACGACATTTGGACTGATGTACCCTATTGTAAAGTCGCTCTCTCATCAAGAACATGTCAGAGACTTGGGAAACTGGGAGAGCTCAAACTGCTGCTCGGAGATGGTGAGCGACAGCTCGGGCCATCTTTGCTATCATGTATATCTCGCAAACTTACTACGAGAGCGTTGATGTCCGGTTCGCTGAGGTGCTCCCGAATTGTCGCCGCTAGCCAGTGGTAGTGACCGTCACGATGCTGAATTCGGACATCGACCGGTGCATCCTGGGTGCGCACGAGGCTGTCCCGGGTGAGTGCGAGAATTATATGTTGGTCATCAGGATGGAAATGGAATGGGAGCTCACTCCCGACCATCTGATCTTCGCTATAGCCCAGTATTCGCTGGCTGGAGGGACTGATCATCGTGATCAATTTGGTGACAGGATCGAGGAGCACGACGACATCTCCAGAGTCCTGGACTAGCAGGCGGAACCGCTGCTCGGCCCGGCGGATATGTGCTCGCTCGCCCAGGTCAAAGGCAATGAGGGCACGCTCGACCGTTGAATATATCTGCTGGATTTGTTCAATTTCGGTGGTCGTCAGAACTGGTGATGCCTCGACGAAGGGTGCCGAATCTTCGATGTCATGCTTCGCGGCGTCAGCGACTATAAAGATGCGGGTGACGTAGCTGATACCCGGTAGATCGGATCTTAACTCTAACCGGTGAATGCTCTCGTGCCAGGAGGCGGGATCGCTGAGCGGTTCTAGCGCACCTGTGTCTAGCCTGGCAGGTACGTTCTCGGGAACGGTAACCCACTCTGTCCCAGTCCAGCGCAGAAAGTCTGACTCTAGATAAGGCCTGTTCGCCAGCAGTTTATCGATTGCTCGGCTGCCAAGCTGAAGGATTTGATCGGGTTCGCGAGGCCGCATAATGTCCGCAATTGACTGACGAAGGGCGCGCTCTCGGATGATCAACCGTTCGCGTTCACGAACCGTTAAGAACAAGTTCGATGACGTAACTAACGCAATCGCACTCAAGGGCAGCGCAAGGGCGGGAAGCGGTCTAGGATAGGCGACCAAAGCAACGCCAACGATGAGAAATGACCCCGACCAAGTAGATGGTGCGCACAAGGCCAAGGGGTGCCTGCTGCCCCGCGATCGGGCTCTCGAGTTCTTTCGCACTCGGATGAGTGATTGCGGCTGCGGCGAAACAATGCCGGCCGTCGCTGATGCCACACCAATTCGTCGGAACTCCGGGTGCCCTGCAGCGACAGCGAGAAAGCCAAGCTCTGATATGGCCGTTGACCCAACCCCAAACGCAAGATAGGTCACGCTCCCACTACGAGTCGATGAGCCAAACATCAACTGCATGACAAGGAATACCAAAGCCAGCGAGAGTGGGAGGAACATCAGGGATGCCAGCAGGGGATAGCCATCGAGCCGGTGGGTGAGGCGGGGAGCAGCCCAAGCGAGGGAGGCGAATGCCAGCCACAGCGTGCCCAGTAGGGCATCCCCGATGGATCTCGTCTGCCGCGCCATGGTCCTGGCCGTCAGGACCCCTCTGATACCGACGAGGAATAGGATGTACCCTCCGGCTAGTACTACGTCGCCTAGATCGATAGGGCCGACGTCCGGTTGGGCGAGCGTGTGGAGTTCAGAGACGACAGGGGCAAAGCCGATGAGAACTGCGCCCTGAGTCAGGCGTCGCCAGCCAACGGATCCGCGCAGCTGCCGCACTGACGAGACCGAGACCGTGATTGCTAGGAAGACCACCAGGCCCGCTGGACCGCGTCGGACCAAGGCGACGGGAGCGCGGCTGTAGCCGCTACAACCGCCACGATCAGAGCTAGGCGGTTCGGAGCCGACATCCGACTTGGATACAGTCGGAACCCTCCAGACTGAGAGCCGGACCCCTGCTCTCGCAGATTAGCCGAGCGAGCGTCGTCCTCGGTTGTAGAGGGCTCGCCAGCCGGTGGGCGAAGGGCCGAAGGTATCGATGCCGGTGGACGGGGTTACGCCACCGGACGATGCCCCGTAGTCCCTACTCGCAGGATCCTTGAAGTAGCCGGACACTGTGCCCATCACTTCTAAGCCCGGAATGCGGGAGTAGACGGCCAGCTCGGGATCAAGGAGCCGACCTCGGGCGTTTCGTGCCCGGAGGTACTCCTCGGCACTCGTCGAGTCGCGTACCTTCATACCGAGGCATCCACGATCCCCAGTAGGTTGCAGCTACACCGAGCCTTACGGTCAGCTCAACTGCCAAGATGAACATTCCTACCGCGGGTCTCCGCGGGGCCTGCCGACTGACAGTCAGATCGACGCCGAACAACACCGACCCCTCAGGGTCGTGGTTGGTACACCATCCATGATCCGTGAGGTCATACCAGGAGAGGCCATCGGTCCAGTCATACCTAGTAAGCCGCATGAAGCTGGCCCCAGCTACAACACGACCCTCGTGTTCGGCCACCAGCATTCCAGCAGGGAAACCCCTAGGCGGTGTGCGAGCTGCGTTGAATCGGCAGCCATCTCGTCACCCCATTCGCTGGACTGAATGGCTGCATATGCGTTGAGATCGGATTCCACTGCTCGCCGAAAAATCACGTCCTACCCTCCGTCGGCGCTACTCCGCTTCGCTCGCGCAAGTCGACGTTACGACGAAGGTGCGAGATCACGATCGTCCGCATCGAAACAGTGAGCGCCAAGTCGAACAACGGGACGATCAGGAGACCCCACGCTGACCGTGGCAGCCCCGCCAAGACAGCCCAGGCAACCACCAGGGCACTACCGAGAGCACCAGCACTGTTGATAACGAGCCCAAGCCAGAACCAGGGAGTGCGCCGAAGACCGGCCAAGACCAGGGGCATACGAGTCCGCCAGCGGACTGGATTCAGCCCCAACTCCACGCCGGCAACAAGAGCCATCAGTGCGAGGCCGGTAACGAACATAAGCTCGGTGACTAGTCGGCCCAGCCCGAGCCACGGCGCCACGGGGCGGAGTCGGTCAGCTGTTGCTGGTAGTGGCGATCGGACCAGCGACGCCGTGGACCCGGTCACTAGTAGCCAGAACAGCCATCGACGCCACCGTCCCAGAGTGGGTGCAGTCGATTGGGTTTGAGGGGCCGTTGTTATCATATTGCCCTGAGGTAGGCGGCGGAACCGTTCACAGTAGAGCACACAGCGACGTCCCGCCAACTGAGCCGGTAGGCAGAGAGCTTCGGGAAGCCTGTCGTCAAATGTGCATGGTCCGACAATCTTATTCGAGGCGTGAATCTCCTGAGTAATACCCCATAAGGTGGATGACCAAGAGAACCAGCGTTCAGAACACCTATTCGTCGCTACCCCGAATCTCAACCCACGCGAAGTCGTCACTGACCGCCAGTGAACGCAACACGACCTTCGGAGCCCCTGATCGCCACCGCCTTGTCGTCACCCAAGGCACCTCGCAAGCCAAACCGATGTAGCCGGTTCGGCACCGGACCTCAACCAGCAGTACTCGAAGGATCTGCCCAGGCATGGCGCCGGCCAAGTGGTTCGGGAAGTTCCGGTGCCGGAGACTGGTTCAGGCCCACGAACTGAGCCTCACCCCTCCAAGCACACCGTTCAGCGACTCCGCCGCCTGAACCTCCGATCGCCGCCGGTCAGCTCGGGCGGTGCTCCTCCGATGCGGTGATCCGCGCCCCCTGTCGGCGGCGAACGGATGAGAGCTGGGAGCTGAAGCGGCTCCTCGAGGGGGTTGGTTGCGATGAGTGGGAAGGTAATCGTGGTGGGGGCCAGCATGGCTGGTCTGCTGGCGGCCCGGGCGGCGGCCGAACATGGCCATCAGGTGCTGGTCTTGGAGCGTGACGAGTTGCCCGAGGACGGTGCGTCTCGCCGGGGTGTCCCCCAGGGTCGGCACGCCCACGCCATCCTGGCCGCCGGAAAGCGCAGGATCGAAGCGTGGTTCCCGGGGATCACCGACGACCTCGTGGCCCGGGGTGCGCTGGTGGGGGATGGCGGCGACGCGATCTGGTGGCAGGCGGGTGCGCTGAAGGTGCGGGCCGACGTGGGCGTGGAGGCGGTCTCCGCCAGCCGGCCGCTGCTCGAATCGACGGTGCGCCAACGACTTCGGGCGATGGGCAACGTCGAAGTGCGCTCGGCCGTAAGCGTGGACGAGCTTCTCCTCTCGGGTGCGACCGTGTGCGGTGTCGTCGTGGACGGCGCATCGCTCCGGGCTGACCTCGTCATCGATGCCACCGGTCGGCACACCCGGTCGATCGACCAGTTGGCGGCGGCGGGGGTGCCGGCACCGCCGGTGTCGAGGGTCGAGATCGACATGTCATACGCCACCCGCCTGCTCCCCCGGTCCGCCGGCGACATCGACGGCGCCATGTACTGCATCGTCGCCCCCACGCCGCCGTTCGAGAACCGCTTCGGCGTCCTCCTGCCCATCGAAGGCGACCGGTGGATCCTGACCATCGGCGGCTTCCATGGTGACGCCGCGCCGACCGATGAAGCCGGCTACCAGCGGTACGCCCGATCCCTACCCCACCCGATGATCGCCGACCTCCTCGAGCGGGTTGAGCCTCTGACGCCCGTGATGACCCACCGCCTGTCGAGCAATCAGCGCCGACACTTCAATAAAGCAGCTGTCGTACCCGCCGGCTACCTCGCGATCGGGGACGCCGTATGCAGCTTCAACCCGATCTACGGCCAAGGCATGTCCAGCGCCGCACTACAGGCTGAGCAGCTGGAACTGGTGTTGCGGCGAGGCAAACTCGGGTCTCCAGCGTCGATCAAGGCCTTCTACCGCAAGGCTGCCAAGGTGGTGAACAACCCGTGGCAGGTGGCCGCCGGTAGCGACTTCCTCCATCCGGCCACCACCGGTCCCAAGCCCCCCGGTACGGATCTCATCAATCGATACGTGGGCAGGGTGCAGCTGGCCACCCACGTCTCGCCCAAGGCCCTGGCCCAGATGCAACGGGTGCAGAACCTGCTTGCCCCGCCCCCTTCGCTAATGACGCCACAGATGCTGTTCTGCGTGCTCGTTAGTACACGCATCCGGGCCCGCCGTGACCTGCATGCTGCCGTCGTCGTGGTAGAGGACGGCAAGGTTGAGTTCTCTGTAGACCGCTCGGCGGTCCGTCGGGTCGGCGTTCTGCAGGATTGCGACGATGCCCTTTAGCTGACCGACGAGGTCCTTGATCTCGTCGACGGTGAGTCGAGACTTGTCAGGGCGCCGGAGGGCTAGCTCGGGGGCTTTCCGGGTGAGCTTCACCTCCTCGATCCACCCACCGCCCGGCACTCACCGGCCCGGGGTCGAAAGCCACAAGTTTCACACCCTCGACCCCGCCACGAGATGACAGCCCGGTTCGCGTCATACCTCGTCTCGGAAGATCCACCTGCGGCGGACGGGCAGAGTTGACGCGTAAACGCTGCGTGTCTTGCGGCACCGCATCGTCGATATCGAATGTGCCGAGCGGGCCAGTTCGACGGCCCCCGAGCTGGGTCGATCCTGATGCCCGGCGGCGCTACCGACGTTCGCAGTCCGAAAGGGCCTCGTCGTCAAGTGGCGAGTCGAGAACCGCCCGTCCACTCATTGCCGCCCATCTAGATCGATTGGGCTCGGCCGCTGGCAGTGTCGGTATCAGTAGCCACGACATATCGGTCCGACTACGCTCACCGCCGTCCACCGTCGAGCACAACGCTCCGGCCTCGCGCGCTTCGGGATCGCGACTGGCTCGGGCGCGTGCCGATACTGTGCGGCCGGCGCTGGCGGTCCCCCGGGGTGACGCCAACAGGGCGACATGCCCTCACCCCTAACAACCATCACCCAATACGGATTGGCCTGCTCTACTCCACCGGCGTGAGGCCGATACGGAACCCATGAGCACCCAGCGCAGCCAGACCATCACCCTCACCGACCCAACCCTTGCGGCCATGACAGCCGACGCCGTGGCCCTCACCGACGTCCTCACCCGCACCACCAACACCCACAACCCCGCCGCGATCCAGCGGATCACCAGCATCCTCGACCGGCTCAACGCCGGCCATCGCTCCCTCACTCAAGACGCCCAACCAACATCTCAACCCCACCGGGGGACACCATCACAGCGTGTCGGGTGACGAACTGCCGTCTCTCCGCATCCGGGCCTACCGGCATCTGCCGTTGACTGCAGACTGCCCACCTCCACGACCCGGCCAAGACAGTCAGCCGAGACGGCCAGACGGCCGAGGCAGCGCGGTCTGCAATCACTGACAGCCCTCACGCTCGCGACTCCGGCCGAATCACGGCCAGGCCCGAGCAGATCCCTGGAAGTCGTACGGGTCCCGATCAGTAGCGAGGGATGGAGGGCGCGCTCGGGTTGGCCAGGTCGTGAGCAGGGTCGCCCGGTGGGAGCGTCCCTGCGAACCATGGATCTCGCTTCCCAACGGCTTCCAAAACCCCCAAGCCTTCATCACCATGATCATGCTCGACCGAGGCGGCCTCGGCCCCAACCTCCCCTGGCCCCTGACCCACCCACGGCAAGTGCAGTTGGCCCGAAACTACGTTGACGCATACAAGGTCTTGACCTCTGCGGAAACGGTAGTCGATACCTCGGCCCCATCGGGAGCGGCCCTGCTCGACTATGTCGGCCATATTCGGAGGCAGCGTGCGCAGATGACTCTAGCGGACGGCGATCTCCCTCTTGCCCGCTGCCATCTCGCCCATGCACGCCGAATCGCTGTTGACATGAGCTACCGGGCCCACGCTTCGCCCTTGGCACCGCTCGACGGCTGCTGCAAGCGCTAGGCGTCGCCGCACGGCCGGCTGCTGGGCCGGATCGCCTTGAGCGGTGAGGCATTTGACGGCCTTCAGCGGTCGGAAACCACCAACGAGCCGTAGGGCTAGTCCACCAGCCAACAGGCCGGCGGTGTGGGTATCGAGTGGTGCGCCACCGAGCGCGGCGACGGCGAGCACCATCCCGAACACGAAGAACAGCGTGCCGAGCCAGCGCAAGATCCGGCGGTAGATGGGCCAGGTCAGCACGAGCGCGCCGATCAGGAGGCAGATGAGGTAGAGGCCGCTGCTCTCGCCAGCGGCGCGCTCGACCAGGAAAAGGGTCACTTCTTACGAAGGTCTACAGCGAGCCACGAGCGGGTTTTGGATTCCCATCATCAAACAACGGCGGTGAGCGGTCTCTCACACGGCGGCCAATGCGTCCCAGAAGAACGGGACGACAAACGCCGCCAAACCAGCGGCCACAAAGGAGATTTTGCCCCGCTCGAAGCCGGTTGCTGATAGCCCAAAGAGGGCAACTGCTACTGCGAAGAAAAGCATTCTTATTGTCGGGTCTAGAACCGCGACTGCCAACATAACGGCATGACCTTTCGCTAATGCCCGTTCTCGCTGATCCCGGCGCAGCTACAAATCGGTGCAACAGCCCAGACAGATCGCGATTGACGGATGGTCCAATTAACTCGCTCCGCCCGGCACGGGTGCACAGGACGGGGCGCGCCCCCCTTTTGTCCCAGCTGAGCGGCAGGAATAGCCTGCTCAGATGAGCGGGTCCCGCTCGACCGTCACCTGGCGGTCCCGATCGACAAGAGGTTTGCCACCGATCATCGACTCGCGCTCGGTTTCAACGGTGCTTCGGCGCCCGAAGGCGGCCATGGCCAAAGCTAGCAAGCCGACGGCAATGCCGACGATGAACAAGATCGTACCAACTTGGTTGAGGTCGATTCCTTCAGCTTCATAGGTGACAGCCCACGCCAGAATGGCGCCGACTGCCACTAGAAAGGCGCTGAGTCCCAGTCCAGTATTGCGCATCTTCAGATACTGCCTTTCGAGGCTACGTGGATTGAAGACATCCGCACTACCGCTACCTGTGTTTGTCCGACAACCGTGGAATGGCTTACCCAGGATCGTGATTGACGAAACAGAGTTGTGGGCGGCGAGTTCGTAGGATGGCCTGATGGGATGGCCACGCAATCCGGCACGAGCGGACCACCAGGGATCGCACTCGTCTGGGCGCTCGTCGGCCGAGCCCACTGCGCCCGTCGTTTCCGACCGCCTCAACCGGGCAAGAGACCGGATTTCTGCGTGTCGCCGCCGTTGAGGCCCAACCGACGCTAAGCGGGGTACGGAGCCGGTGGCCTCGCAGGGCTGACTCGTTGTGCCGCACCGTTGTGTAGCACGTTTGGATCGAGCGGCAGGTGTCCGGTGGGGCTGGCATCGCGCTCGGTTTGGCCTTCGGCGCAGGGATCCGCGTCGCCCTCGGTGCAGCCCTCAATATCAGAGAGGCGAGAAGCCGGTTGACCGATGACGGTCCGAGGTCCCGTAGGGCAGGATGAGTTCGTCGTCGTGGATGATCCTTCCGCATGAGTAGACGACGTTGGGTACGTAACCGTCGCGGTCCGCGTCGGACGGGGCCAGCAGCGGTTCGGCAAGGCGACCTGGAACTTGGCGCGGATCGTCGAGGTCGAGCAGGATCGCACCGAGGCTGTAGACGCGAACGGTCCGACCCCGTGGGTGATGACCAGCCAGCCGGCATCGGTCTCAAGTGGCGAGCCGCAGTTGTGCCGACACGAGCAAGCGCCCATGGAGCGAGCGGCGCTTCCATCTGTTCGGCAGTGTCCCACTGCTGGACGCTGTCGGAGACATGACGTAGCTGCTTTCGGCGTCGTAGCGAGACAACGCGACATATCGACCGTCGACCTTGCGTGGGAACAGAGCTGTGCCCTTGTTCGCGGCACACGCGCCGCTGAGCTTGCCGATCCGGAACTGCCGGAAGTCAGGTGTCTGAATCAACTGGGGCAGACCCGAACCCCGTCGTAGGCGGCGTAGGTCGCGTAGTGCGTCACGGAACCCTCGTCGTCCACGAAACGCACGAATCGGGCGTCTCTCTTATACCTATAGCTTGTGATCCCATGCCCGCAAGCGGCGGAGGAGCGACTGCTTCTTGTGCTGGTGGTCTCGCATCCGGTGGTTGATGTCGAGGAGCGTCGTGATGGCGGAGTACGAGGCCGATGTTCGGCGACTCCGACGCTTGAGCGCGAGCCTGCACCAACCGGAGACCGGTCTCGAGGTAGATCGTCTTGCGAGTCTCCGCCAGCACGCCAGCAGGGCCGGTGCCAACGACCACGAGGCGACGGCTCGCGTCCCGCGCATCCCTGAGCTTGATCACATCACCCACTCGGCACCGGGCCAGAGCCTTGGCCCCCCGGACCGGCACCACCGTCGCTGACGACAGCAGCGGTGCCGGCATCGAGTCGTCGTACAACAGCACCACAGCTACAGCACCACAGATGCATCGACGACCACTCCACGAGCGTCGCGATGGGGCCTGACCCGAACGACGGGCGGTTCCAACGGGAGCGATCCCGTACGGAGCTTCGGACCGGCCAAGTCCATGGCGACCAGAACGTGCCGGCCTTGGGCTTTCGCAGCATCCCGAACGCGCCGGGCCATCGCCTCCCAGTCGACGGCCGCATCGTGGGCGCAGTTGATCCGCGCGATGTCCATGCCGGCGCCGACCAGCTCCGCAGCCACGTCGGGGTCGTCGGCCGCACCGGACGGCATGGTCACCATGATCCTGGTGGACCGATCGCTGCCGAGCGGGCCAAGCAAACGCTCGGCGTTGCGGACGAGACTGGAGGAGCAGTTCTCCAACGCGACGTCAGACCCGGTGTTCGGGGCGCCGTCGAGGTCCCGGAGGACGTCGAGCACCGCGTCCAGGGAATCCAGAACATGGGCTTCAGATCGCCCGAGCGACGAGAGCCCCCGGCGGGTCAACTCCTCCTGGACGTCGCGGAGATCATGACGGCGCAGAGCGACGTAATGCACAAGGTTGCGAGCGCTCGCGTGATGCAACGGGAGCACCGTCGAAAGAGCCTCAGCGAACTCCCGTTCCGCCAGCACGCAACCGCGCCGCAGCTCCTCCAACGCAACCAGCAACGGCCGTGGCTGTAAGCCGTCAGGTGACTCCCGAGTCTTGCCAGCAGATCGCGTTGCCATCACAGCGCTCGGTACCCAGCCGACACCGGCCCGGACACCAACGCAAGCTGAATGTGTCGTGAACAACACCCGTTGTGATCGAACGCGACGTGCGGCTCCGTCAAAGTAGCGGAGGCTGTTGCGGACAAGTTGGACCACGTCGTCTCCCGGGGTTCGAGACGGACCGGCGTCGGAGCCGGGCGATGATTCGGACCGCCCGTTGCATGGCGCGGGTGACGAGGTCGCGGCGCCGAGATCCCAGGATCACGATCGCCGTCATGGTCGCGGCGTAACCGGCGAAGCCGATTGCTGCCGCCGTCCACCAGCCGGTGAGCGCACCCCTGGCGGCGAGCAGGGCGATCGACGTGGCCCGCAACAACCCGAGCGTCGTGAACGAGGCCAGCGAGGCGAAGGCGCAGGCCCCGACGACGGCACTCCGCCGATAGAGACGGGTATCGCCGTGCCGTACGAACATCGCAGCGCCGGCCACGCCGCCGGATCGCAGGATCTTGTTGGCGGCGAAGCCGGCGGTAGCAGGCCGGATCATGCTCATCGGCTTGGCCGGGAGCCCGACCACGTTGTGTGCGGCCCGGTTCAGGCCGGCGCGGTTGAGGATCGCCAGGCCCGACAGTGCCAGGCCGGCCAGAGCGAACCCGGGCGAGATGCGACCAAAGGCGCCGACTACTGACCAAAGTGCCGGGGCGTTGGTGATCAAGAACAAGGCGGCACCGGTGCCCGCGACGACCCAGGTCGCAGACCGGCGAACCGTGCGGCGGGAGGAGGTCACCCCAAGGCCTCGGCCATTGGCGCTTCCGACGCCCGCTGGCGAGCGGCTCGACCTGGCGGCTCCCTCGCGGGACGGCGCCCGTCGCAGTCGGCCTCGGTCCTGTGGTCGGGCCGGAGGGTGGCGAACGGGTCGTCGATGGGCTGGCGGCCCGGCGGGCGACCGGGCTCCACGAACCATTCGTGGCCGAAGACCCGGCGGAACAGGGGTCGGGGCAGTCGCAGGTAGACAGCCAGCGAGCGGGCGCCGGGGCCCCCGGTCGTCTGGGAGCTGTGGGCCTCCATCGCCGCCCGCTTGGCGTCCAGATACGGCCTGACATCGATGCGGTGGGTGATCGTTTCCGGATCGGCGAAGGAGCCGGAGACCGCGCTGGGGCGCAGCTCGACGGCCAGGCCGGGCAGGGGACGGAGGAGCCGGGCGCCCCAGCGGGCCATCCGCCGGTCGACGGTCGCTTCGAGCAGCAGCGGTGTTCCCGCCATTTGGGCGGCGCGCTGGCCGATGTGGTGTACGGCGATGTGGTCGGGGTGGCCGTACCCGCCGCGATCGTCGTAGGTGGTCAGGACGTCGGCAGACAGGTCGTCGAGCAGGTGGGCGAGGCGCCCGGCGGCCGCTTCCACGTCGGCACGAGCCAATGAGGCCGGGTCGGTGGCGTCGCCGTAGCGGCCCGAGTCGGCGTAGCCCAGCCATCGCACGTCGGTGCAACCGAGGGCGGCGGCGGCCTGGCGGAGCTCGTCGAGGCGGACCCGTACGAGGTCGTCGGGATCGGAGCACGAGCTGGTCAGGCCCCGCTCGCCCAGGGTGGCGACCACGATCACGACCCGGTGGCCCTCGGCCGCGGCGCGAGCGAGTGTCCCGCCGGTGAACAGGGTCTCATCGTCGGGATGGGCGTGGAACGCCACGATCGTGAGAGGAGGGGACGAGGTTGGCACCGTCTCCCGGGCTTTGGGCCGGGGGAGAGCCCCCGGGGCCAGTCGCTGATCCTGGCGTCGGGCGATCCAGGAGGCCATGGCGCAGGCGGCGAGACCCAGGGCGGCGCCGGCGGCGACATCGGCGACGTAGTGGTTGCCCGTGCCGACGACCACGATGGCGGTGAGCATCGGATGCATGGCGAAGGCGGCTCGGATCCACTGGTTGCGGGTGAGGGCGATACCGGTCATGGCGACGCATCCGGCCCAGGCCAGATGGAGCGAGGGCATGGCGGCATAGGCGTTCATGGGGAGCGGGCCGTGGGCGGTGCCGTAGCCGGCCCGGGCTACCAGGTCGGCGAACACGGTGCCGGGGAGGAGCCGGGGCGGCGCCACCGGGTAGAGGGCGAAGGCGGCCAGCCCCACCGTGTTGACGATGAGCAGAGCGTTGCGGCCCACGCGGTAGATGTCGGGTCGGCGCACATAGCACCACGCCAGCACCACGCCGGCCACGCCGAAGTGGAGGAACTGGTAGTAGTCCACCGAGATCACCGAGAGGACGTGATGGGCGGCCAACCAGCGGTTGAAGCTCGACTCGACCCGGAACACGCCCTCCAGATCGAGGACGCGGTAGCCGTGAGCCGTCGCCTGTGATCGATGAATGGGGGTGAGGGATCGGAGGTGGTCGTAGAAGACCAGAAGGAGCACGGCGACCATCACCTCGCCGGCAAGCGTCGGCCGCTCGGGCACCCGGGTGCGGCCGGAGACGGCGATGGCGTTCATGCCGACAACACGGTCGGCCGACTCCGGTCCGGAGTCCCTGGCTCGAACGGTCCCTGCGCCGTGGCCGGGGTGAGGTCCACGCTGCGGATCCCGGTGGCGAGCCGATAGATCTCGGCGGTGCGCTCCAACGCCTCGGGCCAGCCGAATGGTGGGGCGACGCTCCGGTTGTGTCGGGTCAGGCGGGTGCGGGTGACGGTGTCGGACGCGAGGGCGGCGATGGCCGAGGCCATCGCCGTGTCGCCGTCGACGAGGAGCCCGGACACGCCGTGCTCGACGAACTCGCCGATGCCGGTCCGTTGGTGGGCGATCACCGGGAGGCCAGCGGCGCGGGCTTCGAGGGCGGCGATCCCGAAGGACTCCTTGAGCGCCGGGGCGACGAACAGGTCGGAGCGCTCGAACAGGGCTCGGATGTCGTCGTGGGAACCCGTACCGGGCAGCGACACCCAGTTCGTCATGTCGTGACGGGCGAGGTACCGCTCCATCACCCCCCGGTGGGGGCCGTCGCCGACGATGACGGCCCGGAGATCGACGGCGTCCGGTGTGGCGCGCCGGGCCTGTTCGAGCATCCGCAGCAACGCCATGGGGCGCTTGCGGGAAGCCAGCCGCATGACAGCGGCGACGACGACGCCGTCGTGGGGTCCGACGGCCGGACTGCGCCACCTGCCGACCTCGGTGGCGTTGGGAAGCACGAAGACCGGTGCCTGCTCGCCCAACGCCGCTCGTAGGTCGCGTGCGGCGACGGTGCTGACAGCCGTGAACACCACTGGCCATCGGCGCCACCCCACGATCCGGTCGAGGTGCCGGTAACACGGGGCATAGCGTCCCACCATCGAATGCATGGTGACCACGGTCGGGGTACCGGCGCGGCCACAGGCGCCCGCCGTGGAGAAGGCCAAGGGGGTCGCCAGCCCGGCGTGAACGTGCACGATGTCGTACCGGCCGTCGGCCACCGCTCGTCGAGCGGCACGGATGCCGGGAGGGGAGAAGCTCTCCAGGGTCGACCCTGACCGCACCCGGCTGTGCTCGACGAGGCGCCCATCCTGCTCGACGACGCCGCCGGCGGTGATGACGTCCACCTGGTGGCCGGCACCCTGCTGGGCTCGGGCGAGCGACGCCACGTGGGTCTCGATCCCGCCCACCCGGGGATGATAGAAGTCGGTGACATGGGCGATGCGCAGGCCGGATAGGGGGGCCGCCGAAGCCAGGGCGACACGACGTGCGTACAAAGAAGGATCCTCCGCTCGGATACTGAGCCGGAGCATGCGCCCCCGCCCCTGAAGACAACCTGAAGCTAGCCGCACCGAGCAGGCCCGCCCTGACCTTGGCAGCTTGGAACGTGCTACCTGGCGGTCCGACCGCGGCGCCATCGAAGCCATCCTCCCAGGCCGAGGTCAGCGCATGGTCATCCGTAGGTTCGCGGCAGGGTTAACCGGGCGCTAGGAGCTCAGTTGTCAGCGGCGGGGTCAGCACAGCAGGGCGTTGGCCCATCAGCGGCGCTCGGGGGGTGGAAGTTGCGCGTCGCTGCGAGCAACCGGCGTGGGTCAGCGCGATGGCCCGCCCTGAAGCTGGCTTCAGCGACCCTTCAGAGTCGGTCATGACGATAGGGAACCAGCGTCACGGTTCGTGACTACTACTAACGGGCTTCGCCAGCGATGAACTCACGGGACTTCGCGCTGGCGATCCACGGCGAACTGGATCGCCGCTGGACAGGGCCTGGCTTGGGGCGAGGCGGCCCCATGCCGGCCCGACTACCCGGTCCGCGGCATCCGCGGTCTGGTCCGGGCCTGGGTGGCAGCGTCACGCTCCGCCCCGACAGGTATCGCCGGTTGGCGTGAACGTAACGTTGGCGGGCCCCGGTCTCGAGAGCGGGGTCGAGGCGGATCTAATCGGGCTGAAGATCTGCGAGCCGCTGGCCCATTACGGCGGTTGATCGCCGCCGAGTTGGCCGGCCGCCGGGCTGAGGGCGACGCTCGGGCTGTTGGTGAGCCGGGCCACGAGTTGCACGTGGATGTCGCAGGCTCGGGCTACGCGCAGGAGCAACTGAGGTATGACAGCCTCTTTTGGAGCCCGACGGGCCGTGTTCGTAGTCCACGAGCGGGTGTCGCCCTAAGCCCCGTGGGCTGTTTGGACGCCGGCGCCGTCCACTCGATTCAGCCGAGGGGAGATCATGGCGGCCCTGGTCGTGTTCCGACTCATCCTGTTGGTGGCCGTGTTCGTGTCGGGCCTGGCTCAACGCTCCAGCATCGTGTCGACCGCCGGAGTGTTCCTGCTGGGCGGCGCCGTCGGCCACGTGTCGGGGGTGCTGGTCTACACGGCCAGCAGCGGGCTCTCGATGGTTGTGCGGCCTCCCTGCCGCGCGTTCTGGCTCGCTGCCATGAGAGTCGGGCCAACCCCCCATCCCGGGGTGCCGCGCCGATGGATCCGGGTCACCTGCAGACTCGTAGCGGAGCGGGAAGTGTGTGCCGCGACCAGCTGAAACGCCTAGGCTGCTGTCAGAGCCGCCGTCCAGGGGGCATGTGTACTCCGGGTTAAACTCGCCCCTCCGACACAGGATCTTGAAAGTCATGTTTCCCCAGGTCAAAGGCCTGGGGATTCGCCATTTTGACGGCGCTGCAGCCAGGCCGGCAGCATCGAGCATGAGTATCGTGGACCATCCGGCCAAGGCGATCTATCTGGCCAACCGCCACCCCCGCCTGTCCCGCAGCGAGTTCCGGGAGCGGTGGCTCCGACACAGCCGCGTCGGCGAGTCCATGGCCGGGGGTCCGCAGCCCATCGCCGGCCTGCGCTACTGCCTCACCGTCGACCCCGATGGGCTCCTTCCCGGAGCCTCCAACGAGCACGACGGCGTGGGGTTGCTGGCACTGCGCAGCGTGGTCTCGATCCCGTCCATGCACACGGTGCTCACCCGCAACGACATCGCCCTGGCCGACGAGTTGCGCACGTTCGAGCGGGCAGTGGAAGACGTCACCGTCTATGCCGCCAGTGAGTTGGTTGTCGACGGCCCCGAGACCGAGGTGGTCGTGTTCGAGTACGCCCGGCGCCGGGAGGCGGTGGATCCGGTGGAGCATCTGCGAGCTCTCGAGCGCCACCCCGACGACGACGCCCTGCTGGAAGCCGGGGTCCGCCGCTGGGTCCGCAACGTGGCCGTGGGCGCAGCACCCCGCGGGTTCGGCTACGACGCCGTGACCGAGCTGTGGTTCGACTCCCTCGACCAGGTGGCCGACGCCGCCCCCGCCATCAGCGCCTTCCTCGAACGGCGGGGCTCCCACACCGAGCGCCGGGCCTCAGTGCTGCTCGTGACCACGCTGATCCACGGGCTGGGCCGCACCCGCCCCTGAGGTCTGTAGCGAGCCAGTTGGCGCGCTGGAGTGGTCGGGACGCGAAGATGGTGGCAATGAGCGACACACCTACCACGCAGTACGACGCCATCGTCATCGGAGCAGGCTTTGCCGGGCTGTACGCCCTCCACCGCCTGCGCGACGAGATGGGGCTGTCGGTCCGGGCATTCGACGGCGCCGGCGGCGTGGGTGGCACCTGGTGGTACAACCGCTACCCGGGCGCCCGGGTGGACGCGCCGAGCGCGCCGTTCTACGGCTACACCTTCAGCAAGGAACTGGTCGACGAGTGGGACTGGACCGAGACCCAGAGCGCAAGCGCCGATGTGCTCGCCTATATCGACCACGTGGCCGACCGGTTCGACCTGCGGAAGGACATCCAGTTCGACACCCGGGTCACCGATGCCCGTTGGGACGAGGCAACCCAACGCTGGACCATCGAGACGGCGAACGGCGACGAGGCATCGGCCCGGTTCCTGATCTGTGCCACCGGAGCGTTGTTCGTCGCCAACAAGCCCAACTATCCCGGCATCGACAACTTCGCCGGCCCGATGTACCACACCGGCCGCTGGCCCCACGAGCCGGTCTCGTTCGAGGGCAAGCGCGTCGGGGTCATCGGCACCGGGTCGTCCGGGGTGCAGGCGATCCCCGAGATCGCCAAGACGGCCGACCACGTCACGGTGTTCCAACGGACTGCGCAGTACGCCCTACCGGCCCGAAACCGGCCGCTGCCCGCCGAGCAGCTCCAGGAGTTCCGGGACAACTGGGCGGACCTCCGAGATTCGATGTACCGCCGCGGCGGCTGGCCGTTCCCCACCACCCGTCTGAAGGCGCGGGACCACACGCCGGAGGAACGCCAGGCCCGCTACGAGGAGATGTGGTCCGAGGGCGGCCTGCACCTGGCTATCAACAGCTACGTCGGGGTGTTGGCCGACGAGGAGCTGAACTCCGAGGTGGGCGACTTCGTGCGGGCCAAGATCCGCCAGATCGTCGCCGACCCCGAGACGGCCCGGAAGCTCACCCCCGACTACCTCTTCGGGACGAAACGACTGATCCTCGACAACGGCTACTTCGAGACGTACAACCGCGACAACGTGTCACTGGTCGACCTGCGCGAGGAGCCGATCAAGGCCTTCACGGCAACGAGCGTGCAGACCGAGCACGGTGAGTACCCGATCGACATGCTGGTGCTCGCCACCGGCTTCGACGCCGTCAGCGGCTCGATGCTGCAACTCGACCCCCAGGGCCGAGGAGGCGTGCGTCTCAGCGAGAAGTGGGCGACACGGTTCGACACCTACCTCGGCATGGCCATCTCCGGCTTCCCCAACCTGTTCATGATCCATGGTCCCCAGTCGCCCGGCGTCCTGTACACCATGCCTCTCGGCGGCGAACGGCACATGGCGTGGATCGACACCTGCATCCGCTACCTCGACGAGAACGATCTGGGCGCCGTCGAAGCGACCGAGGACGCCGAAGCGGCCTGGGACCAGGAGGTCAATGATCTGGCCAACCGGACCCTCTACCCCCGCACCAACTCGTGGTACACGGGCGCCAACATCCCCGGGAAGCCTCGTCAGTTCCTGGCCCACACGATGGGTTCCCGGTACTTCGACCGGATAGAGGAGATTGCGGCCGAAGGTTTCCGTGGATTCGTCTTCGAACCACGCCAGCCGGCGCATAGCTCGCTCGGTGGGAAGTGACCCCTGGCTCGGGTGGCCGTCCGGAACCGGGCGTTCAACGATTCGGCACGAAATCCACCCACGCTGAGCGGCCAAGTCGGTCGATCCCGGGTGGCGCTCCCCCCACGCGCCGGCGAACTCGTCGATGCGTTCAGCGGCGGCGGCTCGCCCACCCTCCGCCTGCAACCAGCAGACACGGGGGCAGTTCAGGGGCGGTCTGGAATCGTGGTTAGGGTGTGACATGGGGACCTTCCTCGAGCTGACGATAAACGGGTTGGCATTGGGATCGGTCTACGCGGTCGTGGCCTTCGGTTTCGTCATCGTGTACAAGACGAGCCGCGTGTTGAACTTCGCCCACGGGGCACTGGGAGCCGCCGGGGGTCTGGCCATGGCGTCACTGGTGACCGACGGGGGCCTCGGGATCTCGGTGCTGGCCGGGCTCAATCCCTTCACGCGCTACGCCAACTCGGTTGGCGGATGGCTGATCAACCTCGCCCTTGCTGCCCTCGTGGCCGCTTCACTCGGCCTGACCGTCGAGCGGCTGGTGGTACGCCCGCTTCATGGTCGGGCCCAGTTCACGGTGACCATCGCCACCATCGGGGCCGCGATACCTCTGCAACTCGTGATCGATGAGGCCCCGATCGCCCGATCATTGAGGGTGCCGTGGGGGGTGGGAGCCTGGGAGGTGGCCGGGGCCACGGTGTTCTGGTCGTCGGTCGCCCAGTTGCTGTTGGGCGCCGGTTCGTGTGGCGTGCTGCTGGCGCTCGACCGGACCCGGCTGGGGCTGGGGGCCAAGGCCGTGGCGGCCGACCAGGAGGCGGCAATGTCCCAGGGCATCGACCTGGCCCGCGTCCATGCCATGACCTGGGCCCTGGCCGCGATGTTCGCTACGTTGGCTGCTGTGGCGTTCTCGTTCTCCCCTCGGGGCAACGGCACCATCAGCACAGCCCTCACGCCGGCGCTGTTCTTCCGGGCCCTGCCGGCGCTGGCCCTTGGCGGCTGGGACTCCTACCGCGGCGCTTACCTGGGCGGTCTGGTGTTGGGGCTGGCTCAGGTGGGCAGCGGACACCTCTTGGCGCCGTGGGTCGACCACCTGGGGGTGGGGTACCCGACCATGGTGCCGTTCCTGCTGATGATCCCGGTGATCCTGCTGCGCCCAGCGGGCCTGTTCGGCCAGGCCGAGGTTCGTCGCGTCTGATCCCTGACCGCCCGGGTAGGCACGCGAAACGAAGGTGCCTCGCTCGCGTCGTGTTGCGAAACCGTGGGTGCACTGTCATGAAACTCTCATGACCAGAAGGTGGACCGATGTGACGGATTCCACTAACGTCCAGAACCACTCAGTGCGGTGGTCCAGGGGGGAGCGTCGAGGCTGAGCCAGGGGGAGGGTTTCGGATGGCCGTCGCGGCAGCGTCGTCCTCAAACGCCCGGGCGCACATCGGCTGCACGACTGTGGCCACGTTGGCCCAGGACTGGGCCCAGCGACTGCCGGCTCAGGTGGCGATGCGCCAGAAGCACCACGGAGTCTGGCGGGAAACCACCTGGGGTGAAGTCTGGGACGATGTGATGACGGCGGCCCACGGCCTGCTCGCCCTCGACGTGGAGGTCGGCGACCGATTGGCCATCCAGTCGCTCGACCGGACCGAGTGGGTGGTGATGGACCTCGCGGCGGCGGCGATTCGTGCCGTGACCGTCGGCCTGTATCCCGCCAACCCGATCGCCGAGGTCGAGTACACCCTCGCCGACTGCGGCCCCCGGGTGCTGGTCGCCGAGGATCAGGAGCAGGTCGACAAGGTGCTCGATGGCGGGGTGGCCGGAGCCGCCCTGGAGAAGATCATCTACCTCGAGGACCGGGGTCTGGCCCGGTACAGCGACGAGCGGCTGATCAGCTGGGAGGCCTTCCTCGAGCTCGGCCGCCGCCACCGGGCGGAGCATCCGGACGCCGTGGCCGACCTCATGGCGGCCGCCGATCCCGACGACGTCATGACCCTCGTGTACACCTCGGGTACCGGGGGGCCGCCCAAGGGAGCGATGCTCACCAACGCCAACACCGGCTTCGCCATCGAGGCCCTGGTGAAAGCGGCCGAGCGGATGCCCGGTGGCAAGCTGCCGGGCCCGAAGGACCAGATCCTCACCTACCTGCCCCTGTGCCACGTGGCGGAACGGACCTTCTCCACCTGGCACCTCGTCGGCTGCGGCTCCGTGCTCAACTTCGCCGAGAGCCCCGACGCCGTCTACGCCAACCTGCGGGAGATACAACCCAGCCTGTTCTTCGCCGTGCCCCGGGTCTGGGAGAAGCTTCACGCCGCCGTCGTGACCCGGGTGGCCGACGCCACACCGGTGAAGAAGGTCGTCCTGACCCGCGGCCTCGCCGCCGCCGGCTGGATCGGCCGGCAGCGGGCCGCCAACAACGGTGGGTGGACGCCGGGCGCCCGCATCGTCCATGCGATCGGCTGGGTGCTCGTGTACCGGGCCCTGCTCACGCGACTGGGGCTACGGCACTGCCGCTACGCCGCGTCGGGCGCGGCCCCCATCGCCCCCGAGATCCTCGAGTTCTTCATGGGTCTGGGCCTCAACGTGCAGGAGCTCTACGGCCTCACCGAGAGCACCGGGCTGGCCACCGCCAACCTTGCCGGTCGCAACCGGCTCGGCACCGTGGGCGAGCCGCTGCCCGCCATCGCCGACGGGTTTCGCATCGATGGCGGCAGCGGCGAGATCCAGCTCCGCCACGCCGGTCTCTTCGCCGGCTACTGGGGCCGGCCCGACGCATCGGCCGATGCCCTCACGGCCGACGGCTGGCTCCATACCGGCGACATTGGCGAGTGGGTGGACGGCAGCCATGTGAAGATCGTCGATCGGCTGAAGGACATGATCACCACCGCCGGCGGTAGATCGATCTCGCCCTCGGCGATCGAGAACGCCCTCAAGACCTCGCCCTATATCAGCGAGGCCATGGTGATCGGTGAACGGCGCAAGCACCTCACCGCCCTGATCGCCATCGAACCCGAGGCCGTCGGTGGCTGGTGCCGGCGCTTCAACATCCCCTACACCGGCTACCGGGACCTCGTGACCAAAGACGAGGTCGTGCGGCTCGTCCAGGAGGCCGTGGACGCAACGAACGACAAGTTCGCCTCGGCCGAGGGCATCAAGGCGTTCCGACTGCTTCCCAAGGAGCTCGATCACGAGGATGGCGAGTTGACCGCGACATACAAGCTCAAACGGGCCGCAGTGGAAGACCGCTACCGCGAGATCGTGGAGGCGATGTACCAATGAACCGGCTTCGGAACTTCAACCCGCTGTCGTCGCCCTCCACCGCCGTCATCACCGCCATCGCCGCTGCCGCCACCATCTTCTACCTGAGCCGGCTGATCACTTCACCCCTCACCCTGCTGGCGGTGGTGGCCAAGGCACTGGGCCTCGGCGCCACCTACGCCATCATCGCCCTCGGGTTCGTGCTGGTCTTCAAGGCCACCCAGGTCGTGAACTTCGCCCAGGGGGCGATGGCCATGGTCGGCGCCCTGTTCCTTTCGTACCTGGCGGTCGACGAGCACATCCCGTTCACGACCTGGAAGAACCCGCTGATCGGGCTCGGTCCCACCTGGTTCGGCTGGGGCCTGAGCTTCCTCGTGGCCCTGGTGATCTCGGCCGTGATGGGGCTGGCGCTGGAACGGGTGATCATCCGCCCGATGGTGGGAAAGCCGCTGTTCTCGGTGGCCGTGATCACCCTGGGCCTGGAGACGATCCTGCGCACGTTCTCTGTCGACGCGGTCCAGATCCAGCTCCGCTCGCTGGCGCTGCCCTGGGGAACCGGCGGGTTCACCGTGGGCGAGAGCACCGACGCCGCCGGCGCCACCAGCGGTGGCGCCTTCGTGGCCTGGGCCTACCTCGTGGCGGTGATCTTCGCCGCCGTGTCGTTCGTGGCCATCCTGTTCTTCTACCGGAGCCGTCTGGGGGTTGCCATGCGGGCCGTCGCCTTCGACCAGGAGGCGGCCATGGCCCAGGGAATCAACGTCGGCCGGGTCTTCGCCTTCGCCTGGGCCGCCGGCGCCATTCTCGCCACCCTGGGCGGGATCCTGGCCACTCAGCCCCCCGTGGCCCAGACCGGCTCGGTGGCGGTGGAGACCCAGCTCATCGCCTTCCGGGCGCTCCCGGCAGTGATCCTGGGCGGCCTCGACTCGGTGTCGGGAGCCCTGATGGGTGGACTGATCGTCGGCCTGGCGGAGATCACGGCCGGCCAGTATCTGTCGCAGTACACACCCCAGCTCGGCCCCGGGTATCCCCTTATCGTGCCCTACCTGGTGATGATCATCGGGCTGCTGGTCAGGCCGTACGGCGTGTTCGGCAGCCCCGAGATCCGGCGGGTCTGAGGGAGGAGACCAAGTGCTCGGACGACCAAACCTCTACACCTCCCACGTCCAGGAGAGTCAGCTCCTGCCCACCGGCACCAAGAAGCTGGCCACCGCCATCGCCGTGGTGGTCCTCTTCCTCATGCCGTTCCACCTGCCGGTGATCAATCAGATCCCCTTCATCCGGTTCCTGGGCGACGGCGACTGGCTCCGGCCGGTCACGACGGCACTGGTGTTCCTCATCGCCGCCCTCGGCCTCAACATCCTGGTGGGCTACGCCGGCCAGGTGTCGATCGGCCATGCCTTCTTCATGGGGGTCGGGGCCTACACGTCGGCCTTTCTCGGCGGCGAGGGAGGCGACACCCTCTACGGGTTGGGCCTCCCGCTGTGGATCTGGCTCCCCGGCGCCGGCATCGGGGCCGCTCTGGTCGGGATGCTGGTAGCACCGGTGGCGGTGAGGCTGCGGGGCCTCTATCTGGCCATCGTCACCCTCGGCCTCGTGTTCGTGGGCATCCACATGGGCAACATGAGCTGGGGACGCCGCTTCGCCGGCGACCCCGGGCTGGGCCGCCAGTTCCCGTCGCTCGACCTGCGCCTGTGGAAGGAGGAACAGCCGCTGCTGACCGTCTCCGACAAAGGCCGGTGGTTGTGGTTCGAGGCCAGCAAGGCGCAGAAGAGCTATCTGGTGATCCTGGTCATCACCCTGCTGATGCTCGTCGTGGCGGCCAACCTGGCCCGCACCCGGACCGGGCGGGCGCTGCAGGCCATCCGGGACCGCGACGTGGCGGCCGAGATCATGGGCATCCCCGAGTTCAAGTACAAGCTGATGGCGTTCGCCCTGTCCTCGTTCTTCGCCGGGATCGGGGGCGCCCTGCTGGCCTCGCTCATCGGGAAGCTGCCGGCCGTCCAGTGGAACCTCACGCTGTCGGTCCAGTTCATCGCCATCCTGTTGATCGGCGGTGCAGGAACGATCGCCGGCACCGTGTTCGGCACGTTGTTCGTGATCCTCAGCCCGCCCCTGATCGAGCAGGTCTCGCTGTGGCTGGGCCGTCAGGCCGAGGCCGACGGAGTGGTGGCCAACCTGGCCGAGGTGCTGCTGACCAAGGGGCCGGGCGACTTCGGGGGCGTCGCCACGTCGGCCCAGGCCCCGGGTTGGCCCCTCAACATCTTCGGCTGGAACGTCGTGCTCTACGGCGTGCTCATCATCGTCTTCCTGATCTTCGAACCGCTCGGCCTGTACGGCATCTGGCTGAAGCTCAAGAGCTACTTCCAACGGTGGCCGTTCAGCTACTGAGCTGACCGGGGCCGGAGGAACGGCACCCCTGCAACAGAGAGAGGAACCCCGCATCATGAAACCCAGAATCTGGGCCCTGGTGCTCGCTTTCGGACTGGTAGCCGGCGCCTGCGGGAGCAGTGGCGATGAGACCAGCACCGACGAGACCGGGTCAGACACCAGCGAAGGCGGCGGAGCCGCCACAACGGAAGGCGGAGGAGGCACCACCGGCGGATCGGCAGCGGCCGGCGGCGACGTGCCGACCGAGTTCGAAACCGATTTCGGCGTGACAGACGACGAGATCCGCATCGGGTACAACCAGGCCCTCACAGGCATCTTCGCCCCGTCGGTGGCTCCCATCGCCGAGTCCACCACGGTGTTCTGGGACTACGTCAACGAGGAGCTGGGCGGGGTCGCCGGCCGCAAGGTTGTGCCGGTTGTGCTCGACAGCGCGTACGAGGTCCCCAAGCACCTGGAGAACAACGAGAAGTTCGTGGGTGAAGGGGCGGAGTCGGTGGTGATGATCGGCCTGTCGGCCGGCTCGCCCCAGACAGCGGCCACGGTCGACTCGCTCGAGCAGAACGACATGGCAGCTATCCCACTGACCTGGTACTCGGGCTGGGCCGATCCCGCTATCGGGGCCAACGTGTTCGAGGTCCAGACGAACTACTGCCTCGAGTCGATGAACGGCCTGACCTACATGTCCGAGAAGTACGGCAAGAAGGTCGCCATCATCTCGTTCCCCGGCGAGTACGGCCAGGACGGCGCCCAGGGCGCCAAGATCGCGGCCGAGAAGCTCGGCCTCGAGGTGGTGTACGACGGCGAGGGTCTCGTCGACCCGGCGGCCGGCTCCGATCAGACCCCGGTGATCACCAGCATCGTGAACGCCAAGCCCGACTTCGTGTGGGCCTCCATCAACCCGACCAAGCTCTCGGAGATCATGGGCGGCGCCGTGGCCCAGGGCTTTACCGGGATGTGGAGTGGAAACGGCCCCACCTATTTCTATCAGCTGCTCGGCAGCGAGGTGGCCGACGCCCTCGACAAGTACTACATCCACTCGGCTTACTTCCTGCCCTGGAACGAGGGCGACGCTCCTGGTATGAACCTGGTCGTTGAGCAGTTCCGCAAGCGGAAGCCTGACGCCCCCGTGTCGGACAACTACGTGCTCGGCTTCATCAACGGCTTCATCGTGAAGTCGGTGCTGGAGCAGGCCGCCCGCAACGGTGACATGACGCGGGCCGGCGTGCTTCAGGCCGCGAAGGAGATTAGCGTCGACTTCGACGGCCTAGCCCCGAATCAGACGTGGAAGGGCGAGCCCAACGACTACATCGTGCGGGAGAGCTACATCTTCGACGTCGAGAAGGCGAAGTACACCGCCGAGGGCACGGTGTCGGACGAGGACGCCTCGACCGGTCTGACCGTGCTCGAAGGCCCGTACGTGTCGCCGCTGGCCAAGGACTACGAGTTCACCAAGGCCTGCTTCGTGGCCCAGGGCTGACGCCCGTAGCGATGCGATCCCCGATCCCGGGGCCCGGTCGGCATCGCCGCCCGGGCCCCGAGGTCCGGCTACCCGACGGTGGCCCGTCCCAGAGCGGCTGAAAGGAAACGAATGCTCGAGATCTCCAATCTCGAAGTGGTCTACAACGAGGTGATCCTCGTTCTGCGGGGGCTGTCGATCACGGTGCCCGACGGCGAGATCGTGGCGCTGCTCGGGGCCAATGGTGCTGGCAAGACCACCACGGCCCGGGCCGTCAGCGGTCTGCTCGGTGTGCACCGGGGCCGGGCCACCAAGGGCTCGGTCAGCTTCAACGGCAAGGACCTCACCCACCTCGAACCGTCGGCCATCGTCAACCTGGGCATCACCCAGGTGATGGAGGGCCGGCGAACCTTCGCCCCCCTCACGGTGGACGAGAACCTGCTTTGTGGCGGGTTCACGGTGAAAGACCGGGGCGCCCGCCGCGAGTCCTACGACCGGGTCATGGAGTTGTTCCCCCGGCTCAAGGAACGCCACAAGCAGATCGCCGGCTACATGTCGGGCGGCGAGCAGCAGATGCTGGCGATCGGACGAGCGCTGATGACCGACCCGAAGCTGCTCATCCTCGACGAACCCTCACTCGGATTGGCCCCTCGCCTGGTAGAGCAGATCAAGGACATCATCGTCGGCATCAACGCCCAAGGCACCAGCGTGCTGCTCATCGAGCAGAACGCCATGATGGCGCTATCGATCGCCAACACCGGGTATGTGCTCGAGACCGGCAAAGTCGTCATGAGCGGTGCCGGCCAGGAGCTTCTGGCCAACGACGACGTGAAGGAGTTCTATCTCGGCCTCCACAGCGGCGAAGACGGCGGTGAGCGAAAGTCGTTCCGCGACGTCAAGCACTACAAGCGACGGAAGAAGTGGGCATCATGAGCGACGAGCCGCTGCTCGAAGTCGACAAGATCACTCTCCGCTTCGGTGGCGTCACGGCCATCAACGGCGTCACCTTCGACGTGAAGCCAGGCGAGCTCTTCGCGATCATCGGGCCCAACGGAGCCGGCAAGACCTCGATCTTCAACGCCATCAGCCAGGTGTACCAGCCACAACAAGGTGACATCCGTTGGAAAGGCGCCTCCATCTTGGGCACCCGGCCCGACCGAGTGGCGAAGATGGGCGTCGCCCGCACGTTCCAGAACATTGCACTGTTCCCTCAGATGAACGTGATAGACAACCTGCTGACCGGGCGCCATGTACGCATGCAGCGGAGCTGGCTGGCGGGCGCCCTGTACTGGGGCCCTTTCGGGGCTCAGAAGGAGGAAGTGGCCAACCGCCAGCGGGTCGAGGAAATCATCGAGTTCCTCGAGATAGAGCCGTGGCGGAAGCACCCCGTGGCCCTCCTGCCGTACGGCTTCCAAAAGCGGGTGGAGCTGGGCCGTGCCCTGGCCATGGACCCTGAGCTGCTCCTTCTCGATGAGCCGGTCGCTGGCATGAACCTCGAGGAGACCGAGGACATGGCCCGCTTCATCCTCGATGTCCAGAGTGAGCTCGGCATCGCCGTGGTTCTCGTCGAGCACGACATGGGCCTGGTCATGGACGTGGCCCAGCGGGTCCTGGCCGTCGATTTCGGCAGCCCCATCGCCATCGGCACCCCGGCGGAGATTCAAGCTAACCCCGACGTCATCGCTGCCTACCTCGGTGCCGAACACCAGGTGGCGACGGGGGCTGAAACCGACTGATGCGTCGCTGCCGCCGGAGGTGGGACGAGGTGCTCACCGCCGAGATCGATCTCGGCCGTCGTGTCGCTCGCCCGGACGGGCGCGTCGTATCGCCCGGCCTCGACTGTGAATTGCGAGCGGGTCGCCAGTCATGAAGGCGGACCGTGGTGGTGCCCACTCCGTCAGATCCCCAGGTCAGAGACCTCCCGTCGGCCCTACCCGTGGTCCTCGTGCACGGGATGCGGATGAGCGGTTCGATGTGGGGTCCGGTGGCGGCTCGGCTCCGCCCCGAGGCCGCCATCACCGGAGGGTTCAGCGACGAGGCGGTCCTGGCTGTCACCGACTCGGTGATCGGCGTCGACTGGCGGGCTGAGCTGGCCCTGTACCGGGGCCCCATCTGGCTGGTCAACGGCGGCCTCGACCAGTTCCGCGGCGGTGAGCGGCAATGGCTGGCTGCCTGCGCCGACGGTCGCCTGGCGGTTTGGCCCCGGCTCGACCACATGGTGATCGAGGAGCTCCGCCTTCTCGGTGAAACCCTGCGTCTCCCGATCGGCCTCGAAACTGGCCGCCCGCCGATCACCGGAAGGCAGCGATCACCCGCTCGGCGAACCGCCGGACAGCTTGCACCTTGAGTGCCGGCGGCTCGGTGTCGTACAGGGCAGCCGGGTCGCCGGCGGCCATCACCCGCCGGCCCCGGAGACGCTGCCGGGTGGGCTCGTCGATCGACAGCTCACCCCCGGCGTTGATCGGAAGCACCATGGCGTCGGTGACCCCGAGTTCCTCCAGGCGGCGGTAGGCGTCGACGTCGAGCGCACCGGGCGGGGTGGGGGAGTGGATCTCGAAGACGTCCCAGCTCCGCCCCGCCTCGTCGACCAGTTGCCGCAACCGGTCCACCAGGGCCGCCAGCTCGTCGAAGGAGGTGATCGGGCCGGCGATCCAACCTTCGCCCAGGGTGGCCGCCCGCCGCAGGCTGGCCTCGTGATGGCCACCGAACAGGATCGGCGGCACCCGTCGGGGGGCGGGACGGCACACCACGTCGTCGAAGGAGACCGTGCGCCCGTGATAGCTCACCCAGTCACCGCTGAGCAGGAGGCGCAGGGCCTCGACCGTCTCCCGCATCCTCGTGCCCCGCGTCGCCCAGTCGAGCCCGCAGTACTCGTATTCCTCCGGCGCCCAGCTGGCCCCGACCCCGAGCACGAACCGGTCGCCGCTCATGATGGCGGCGGTGGCCACCTGCTTGGCCAGCGTGAGCGGGTGGTGGAGCGGCAGCTTGACCACCGCCGTGAGCAGGCGGATCCGGGGCACGGCCAGGGCGACCGCCGGCAGCAGGGTCAACGGCTCGTAGAACGGCGCCTCCGGGTCCCAGTTGGGCCGGTGGTCGGCCGAGTAGGGGTACACGCCCCGGCTGGTCCGGAGCTGGAAGGTGCCGTCGTTGAGGGCGACGGCGTCGAACCGGCCGGCCTCCGCCTCCCGGGCCAGATGCACCAGGTGGTGGGGGCTGAGCGCCGTGGGCTCGAACAGGGTGAAGCGCACCGTGCACCTCCGATCGGCGGCAGCCTAGCTCGGGTAGCGGGAGCCCCGCCCTGGGTACGCTCCGCCCACGGGGCCGGTAGGCCTCGACGCGAGGAGAGACGATGAGACGAGTCGTGGTGATCGGTGGCGACGCCGCCGGGATGTCGGCGGCGGCCCAGGCCAGCCGGGGCGCCGAGCCTGTGGACCTCGTGGTGTTCGAGAAGGGCGACTACACCTCCTACGCCGCCTGCGGGCTGCCCTACCTGGTGGGCGGCGTCGTACCCGACGCGGGCCGGCTCGTGGCCCGTACGCCCGAGCGGCACCGATCCAACGGGATCGACGTGCGCACCGGCCATGAGGTGACGGCCATCGACGTGGCCGGTCGGGCCGTCGAGGTCCGCTCGCTGGCCGAGGGCACCACGTTCCGCCAGCCCTTCGACGACCTGGTGATCGCCACCGGTGCGGTGCCGATCCGCCCGCCGTTGGCCAACATCGACGCCGGCGGCGTCGCCTCGCTCCACACCATCCCCGACGCCTTGGCCCTCGATGCCGCCATCCGGGACCGCTCCCCCCGACGGGCCGTGGTGGTGGGCGGTGGCTACATCGGGCTCGAGATGGTGGAAGCCCTCCTGCGGCGGGGGATCTCCGTCACCCTGGTGGAGAAGCTCGACCACCCGATGGCCACCATCGACCCCGACATGGGGGCCCGGGTGGCCGATGGCCTGCGCCAGCTGGGCGTCGAGCTGCTGCTGGGCGTGGGGGTTGACGGTTTCGAGCGGGGTGCCGACGGCTGGGTGCGGGCCGTGGCCACCGAGGGCGGCGAGATCCCGGCCGATCTGGTGGTCCTCGGGCTCGGGGTCCGACCCAACACCCGGCTGGCGGCCGACGCTGGCATCCCCGTGGGGGCCAGCGGCGCCATCGCCACCGACGCCCGCATGGCCACCCCCGAGCCCGGCATCTGGGCCGCCGGCGACTGCGCCCAGTCCCTACACCGCGTGAGCCAGCGGCCCACCTGGGTGGCGCTGGGCACCCACGCCAACAAGCAGGGGCGGGTCGTCGGCCTGAACGTGAGCGGCACCGAGGCCCGTTTCCCGGGCGTGATCGGTACCGCCGTGACCAAGGTGGAGGGCATCGAGATCGGTCGCACCGGCCTCAGTGAGCGGGAGGCGGCGGCCGCCGATCTCGACGCCGTGGCCGACGTGATCGAAGGCACCAGCCGGGCCCACTACTACCCGGGCGGCTCCTCGATGGCGGTGAAGGTGCTGGCCGAACGGGGGAGCGGTCGTCTCCTGGGGGCCCAGATCGTGGGTGGCGCCGAGTCGGCCAAGCGGATCGACGCCCTGGCCGTCGCCATCTGGAACTCGATGACGGCCGACGACTTCGCCCAACTCGACCTGGGCTACGCCCCACCCTTCTCGCCGGTGTGGGATCCCACCCTCATCGCCGCCCGGCGCGCCGGTGACGAGGCCCACTGAGCCCGTCCGTCGGCGATGATGGCCGGCCGCCGAGGTGGCCCGCAACCAGGGCCCGCTGTGACCGCCTCCCGCCCGACCTGAGCGTCAACGCAGGGTGGCGGTGGCCAGGAGCACGCCCTGGTCGGTCACCACCCGCATGGCGGTGGCGTCGAGCAGGGACGGATCGATGCCGGCGGCCCACACCCCGCTGGCGATGTCGACGGCCTCCCACGACCCCACCCGCACCCACGAGCCGTCGGGCCGCTGCAGCTCGCAGAACCGCACCCCGGGTGCCCCCTGGGGGTTGGGGACCGTGATCAGGAGGTGGGGCACGGGCTTGGTGAGCAGCCGGATCTCGCCCACCTCCTGACCGCTGGCGGTCACGATCGCCCCTTCGGCGTCGACGTCGCTGGTCGTCCGCCCGGTGATCATCGTGGTGGTGGCCGCGGCGCCGATGGCGAGGGCCACGGCGGCGGCGGCCGTCACCAGCCAGCGTTGCCGCCCGCCGGCCGCCCGGCCCGATGCCCGCCGGGCGGCGGAGGTGGCGTCGGGGGCGGGCTCGCTCCGGTCCGTCGGTGTGGGCAGCCGGTCGAGCACCCGACCTTCGAAACCGGCCGGTGGCTCCAGCTCGGGGGCGGCCAGCAGCAGGCGGTCGCCCACCGCCGCCAGGTCGTCGAGCAGCGACCGACAGGCCGGGCACCGCGCCGCGTGGGCCAGGAGGGCGGTCCGCTGCGGCTCCCCCAGGAGCCCGAGCGCCAACTCGTCGGCGTGGGTGTCGAACACGTCGCAGCCCACGTCGGATCCTCCGTTGGGCCGGTTCCGGTCCCGGTCCCGGTCCCGGTCACTGCGTCACCTCGGCTGCTCCCGCCCGCAGGCGGCGCAGACCGTTGCGGATCCGCGTCTTGGCCGTGCCCACGGGGATGCCTTCGATCGAGGCGATCTCGGCCGCGGTGCGGGCGCCGATGGTGGCCAGGAGCACGGCCCGTCGCTGCTCCCGGGGCAGGGCGGCCAGATGGGGGGCCAGACGCCCGAGCTGGTCGGTGGCCAGGGCGGCCTGGAGGGGATCGTCGGCGTCGACGGTCAGGGACGCCCCGGTCATCAGGTCTCCCATGGCCCACGGGTCCCGGGGAACGTCACGCCGTACCCGCAGGGCGTCTATGGCCAGGTTGCGGGTAATGGTGAGCAACCAGGTGGGAACGGCGGCCCGGCGGGCGTCGTAGCTGCCGGCGTGACGCCATACCCGCTCGAACGCCAACTGGCTGATGTCGTCGGCCAGGGTGACGTCGCCCGTCATCGTCATCGCCAGGCCGAACACCCGGCGCTGGAACCGACGGACGAACACGGCCAGCGCGTCCCGCTCGTCGAGCGCCACGGCGGCCAGCAGCGCTTCGTCTGACAGCCGGTTGAGGTGACGCATCACCTCACTGTACGTGGCAGGGCCCCACAGGGATTGCTCCGCCCGAGGCAACGTCCAGGCCGTAGGCGGGTGTGTACGCCTCCGGTGTACCCAAGGAACCCGAAGGGTTCCCGGTAGCGTGCCCGGAGTGGAACACGACGGCGCGTGGCTGGTGGCGGTGGACGACGATCCCACCGGATGCCAGTCGGTCTCGGGCGTGCCTCTGCTCACCGCCTGGGACCACGAGACCCTCGTGGCGGCGGCCCGGCGCCGGGCCCCGGTGACGTTCGTGCTCACCAACAGCCGATCGCTGCCAGCCGACGAGGCGGTGGCCGTGAACCGGGAGGTGGGCGCCGCCCTGGCGTCGGCCGCGGCCGAGGTGGGCGTTCGGCTCCGGCTGATCAGCCGCAGCGACTCCACGCTCCGGGGCCACTACCCGGCCGAGGTCGACGCCCTCGTGGCCGGGGCCGGGATCGCTCCCGACGCCGTGGTGCTGTGCCCCGCCTTCTTCGAGGCCGGCCGGTTCACGGCCGATGGCATCCACTGGGTCCACCTGGGCGGCGAGCTGATCCCGGCGTGCGAAACCGAGTTCGCCCGGGACGCCACCTTCGGTTTCACCGAGCTGACCCTGGCCGACTGGGCCCGGGCCCGGGGCGCCCCGCCCGACGTCATCGACGTTGGCCTGGCCACCCTGGCCCGAGGCGACGAGGACGCCGTGGTGGCGGCTCTGCGGGCGGCCCGGGGCGGCCAGGCCGTGGTGCTCAACGCCACGAACTACGGGCACCTGGCCACGTTCGACGCCGCCGCCCGCCGGGCCGAGGCGGCCGGCACCACGATCGTCTACCGCACCGGCCCGTCCTACGTGCGGGCCGCCGCCGGTCTCGGTCGCCCCGTGGTGGCCGACCTGGGCCCGCCGGCCGGCAGCACCCCGGGCAGCGGCCGCCATGGCCTGGTGATCGTCGGCTCCCACACCGCCCTCACCACGGCCCAGGTGGACGGGGCGGTGGGGGCCCACGGGCTCGACGTGATCGAGCTCGACGTCAGCGCCGTGCTCGACCCGGCCCGGGTCGACGCCCACGTGGCCCAGGTGGCCGCCGCCGTGGCCGCCTCGCTCGGCCGGCAGGCCACCCTGCTGCGCACCAGCCGGGTGCTGATCACCGAGCATCCCGACCTGAGCCCTCTGGAGATCAGCCGGCGGGTGGCCGACGCCCTCACCGCCACCGTGCGGCAGGCGGCCGGCCTGGCTCCGCCGGCCTGGGTGGTGTCCAAGGGTGGGATCACCTCCCACGAGGTGCTGGCCCGGGCGTTCGACGTCCGTTCGGCCGAGGTGGCGGGCCAGGCGCTGCCCGGCATGATCCCGGTGCTGCGGATCCCCCTCGGTCCCGATGGCGACCTTCGGCCCTACGTGATCTTCCCCGGCAACGTGGGCGACGAGCGCACGCTGGCCCAGGTGGTGGCCCGCCTGGTGGGGGCATGACGCTGGGCGTCGAGCTCGAGTTGCTCCGCGCCCTCCACGCCACCCGCCGGGCGGTGGTGGCCGCCGTGGCCTACGACCTGGTGACGCTGGAGGCCATCGCCGCCGCCGGCGAGGCCACCGGCTGTCCGGTGATCGCCCAGGTCGGCTCGTCGGCCTTCGGCCTGGTCCACGGGCCGGGGCTCATCGCCGCCGCTCGGGCCGTGGCCGGTGGCGCCGCGGTCCCGGTGGGGCTGCACCTCGACCACAGCCGGGACCTCGACGAGATCCGCCGGTGCCTCGACGCCGGCTACAGCTCGGTCATGATCGACGGCTCCCGGCTGGCCCTGGGGGCCAACACCGAACTGACGGCCCGGGCCGTCGAGGTGGCCCTGCCCTACGGGGCCTGGGTGGAGGCCGAGCTGGGCCACCTGAGTGGCGACGAGGACCGCTCCACCGGGGCCGGGGCGGGCGAGCCCACCGACCCCGACGAGGCGGCCCGGTTCGTGGCCGACACCGGGATCGACGCCCTCGCCGTGTGCGTCGGCAACGTCCACGGCCGCACCGCGGCGCCCGTCACCCTCGATCTGGGGCGCCTGGAGCGGATCGCCGCTGTCACCCCGGTGCCGCTGGTGCTGCACGGCGCCTCGGGCGTGCCCAGCGAGGTGATCGCCGGCGCCGTGGGCCTGGGGGTGGCCAAGCTCAACGTCAATGCCGATCTCCGGGCCACCCACCTCGGGGCGATGGCCGCCCACGCCGCCGCCGACCCCACCGGTGACGACCTGCCGGGGACTCTGGCCGCCGCCCGCTCGGCGCTGACCGCCCACCTCACGTCGCTCGTCCAGGCCTCCACCGCCTGACCGGCGGAATCTCCTCATGGAGGGTCTCACCGGTGAAACGCTCCATGAGGAGATCGGTCAGTCGACCGTGAGGAGCTCCAGGAGGTTGCCGTCGGGGTCGTTGAAGTAGACCGACTTCGCCTTGGCGTCGTTCGACGCCAGACGGAACACCGGCCCCTCCACGATGGCCACGTTGTGGCGCCCCAGCAGCTCGATGGCGTCCTCGATCGGGCCCTCCCAGCGGAAGCAGAAGTCCTCCGAGCCCGGCGTGGGCACCCCGGCCACCATCTCCGGCGGAAGCCCCTTGTCGCGCTCCGGGTCATGCACGTTGATCCGGTTCGCCCCCACCTGGAGCGAGTAGACGGGGATCTTGCCCGCCCGCCACTTGTCCTCGTAGAGCACCTCGGCCCCGAGCACGTCCCGGTAGAAGGCCATCGTCGCCTCCGGGTCGGCGGCGGTGATGGCAACGTGGTCGAACCCGGCGATGCGTCCCATGGCGTGCTCTCCTCCTGGCACCCCAACCCCCTGGTGGTGCCGGCCCCATCCTGGCACGCCGGGCCGGCCCGCCGCCTGCCCGTCGTGCCGTCTGCTTGACTGAGACCCCATGAGCGAAGACCCCGCCACCCGCCGCATGCACCTGGCCGCCTTCCTCATCGCCGGGCCGGTGTCGCACCACCACGGGCTGTGGCGGGATCCAGCCGGGGCGGTGCCGTTCCTGTCGGTCGACCACTACGTCCACATCGCCCGCACCCTGGAGCGGGGCCGGTTCGACCTCGTGTTCTTCGCCGACCGCCTGGCCATCGCCGACCGGTTCGGCGGCGACAAGACCACGGGGCTCGGCACCGGCGACCAGGACGCCACCCGGCTCGACCCGCTGCCCCTGCTCGGTGCCCTGGCCGCCACCACCAGCCACATCGGCCTCGGCGCCACGCGCTCCACGACCTACGACCAGCCCTACCACGTGGCCCGGGCCTTCCAGACGCTCGACCATCTGTCCCGGGGGCGGGTGGCGTGGAACGTGGTGACCTCGATGAACGACGGCGAGGCCCTCAACTTCGGCCTCGACACCCACTTGGACCACGACACCCGCTACGACCGGGCCGACGAGTTCATGGAGCTGACGGCGAAGCTGTGGGACTCGTGGGCCCCCGACGCCCTCGTGCTCGATCAGGCCGGCGGGGTCTACGCCGATCCCCACCGGGTCCGCTACGTGGATCACGTCGGCCCCTGGTTCCGGTCCAGGGGCCCGCTCAACATCCCGCCCGGCCCCCAGGGTCGCCCCGTGATCATCCAGGCCGGGGCGTCCGACCGGGGCCTGGCCTTCGCCGCCCGGTGGGCCGAGGTGGTGTTCACCATCGGGCCCACGGTCGACGATCTGCGCCGCTACGCCGACAGCCTGCGAGCCGAGATGAGCCGGATCGGCCGGCCGGCCGCCGCCTGCCGGGTGCTGGCTGCGGTGATGCCGTTCGTCGGGGCCACCACGGCTGAGGCCGAGGACGGGCGGGACCGGGCCAACGCCCTGGTCGACCCGCTGGCCGGGCTGTCGACCCTGTCGGCCCACGCCAACCTCGACCTGTCGACGCTCGACCTCGACTCCCCCGTGGAACGGCTGGACGGCACCGGCACCCAGAGCCTCAGCCGCCTCGCCGGGCGGATCGCCCGGGACGAGGGCCTCACGCTGCGCCAGATCGGCCAGCGGTACGGGCAGGGTGTGCTCGTGCCCCAGCTGTGCGGCACCGGGGCCGAGGTGGCCAGCCAGCTGGCAGAGCTGTTCGACGGCAGCGGCGTCGACGGCTTCGTGATCTCGCCCGCCCTGCTCCCGGCGTCGTTCGAGGTGTTCGTGGACGCGGTGGTCCCCGAGCTCCAGCGCCTTGGCCGGTACCGCACGGACTACGAGGCCGGCACCCTCCGGGGCCACCTCCAGGAGTGACGCGCCCGGTCAGCCCAGGACGGTGGACGCACCGGAGGCGGCCAGCTCGGCGGTGAGCCAGTCGTCGTCGCCGGTGAACGTGATGGCCACGATCGGGCTGTGGGCCACAGCGGTGTCGAGGTCCACGGCCTTGCGGTAGTACTCGGTGGAGGCGTCGCTCAGGATGCGGCGCCGGTCGTCGGGGTCGGTCACCGGTTCCGCCGTGGCCGACAGGTCGGCCTTCACGCCGGCCTTGAGCCGCAGGGTGAACGCCGGGTGGGCCTTCAGGTTGGCCAGCCAGTCCCGGGGGGTGCGCGTGGCCCCGGCCTTGCCGGCGTTGGGGGTGCCGCAGATCAGCACCCGACCGGCCTGCACCGTGGTCCAGATCTCGGTGGTGCGGGGCTGGCCGCTGTGGCGCCCGGTGGTGACGATATCGATCGTCCGCTCGGTGAGCAGGCTGCGGACGATGGCCTCTCGATCGGCAATGTCGGTCATGGCCCGTGACCGTACCAAGCCGAATTCGGGGCCGCTTCGGCTCGCAAAGTACTGTGGCCTTCTCAGGATCACAGGACCACACGATGTGTGGCATCTCAGGACCACACAAGGGGACGAAGCGACGTGTTGGAAAGCGATGTCGGCGCCGACCTGATCGGCAAACTGGGCTACGACGCCGAAGGGCTGGGCTTCGACCCGGGCGAGTTGAAGGCGAAGTACCTGTCGGAACGGGACCGTCGGCTGCGGTCGGACGGCAACGAGCAGTACGTGGAGGTCACCGCCGAGTTCTCCCGGTACGTGGAAGACCCCTACGTGGAGCCCGGCTTCACCCGGGAGCCGATCTTCGACGAGGTGGAGGTGACGATCATCGGCGGCGGCTTCGGCGGCCTGCTGATGGGGGCCCGTCTGCGGGAGGCCGGCTACGACAGCATCCGCCTGGTGGAGAAGGCGGGCGACGTCGGCGGCACGTGGTACTGGAACCGGTACCCGGGGGCCATGTGCGACGTCGAGTCCTACGTGTACCTCCCGCTGCTGGAGGAGCTGGGCACCATGCCCTCCACCAAGTACCCGTTCGCCCCCGAGATCTTCGAGCACTCGAAGAACATCGCCCGGCACTACGACCTCTACCGTGACGCCCTGTTCCAGACCGGCATCTCCCGCCTGTCGTGGAGCGACGACACCACGCGTTGGACGGTGGAGACCGACCGGGGCGACCGGTTCACCACCCAGTGGATCGCCATGGCCAACGGCCCGCTCAACCGGCCCAAGCTGCCCGGGATCCCCGGCATCAACGAGTTCAAGGGCTACACGTTCCACACCTCCCGCTGGGACTACGAGTACACCGGCGGCGACTCGATGGGGAACCTGCACAAGCTGGGCGACAAGGTGGTGGGCATCATCGGCACCGGCGCCACCGCCGTGCAGTGCATCCCGCACCTGGGCGAGGGGGCCAAGCACCTCTACGTGTTCCAGCGCACCCCGTCGTCGGTCGACGTCCGCAACAACGCCCCCACCGACCCCGAGTGGGTGAAGAGCCTGGAGCCGGGCTGGCAGCAGGAGCGGATGGAGAACTTCAACGTCGTCGTCTCCGGCGGCGACGTGGAGGAGGATCTGGTCAAGGACGGCTGGACCGACATCTTCCGCAACCTCACCGGCGTGGTGGCCAAGCAGGCGGCCCGCAAGCTCGGCCGCCGGCTCAGCCCCCAGGAGCGGGGTGAGCTGATGGAGCTGGCCGACTACATGAAGATGAACCAGGTCCGGGCCCGGGTCGACGAGATCGTGACGGATCCAGCCACGGCCGAGAAGCTCAAGCCCTGGTACCGCCAGTTCTGCAAGCGCCCCTGCTTCCACGACGAGTACCTGCTGACGTTCAACCGGCCCAACGTGACCCTGGTCGACACCGACGGCCTCGGCGTGCAGCAGCTCACCGAGAACGGGGTGATGGTCGACGGCACCGAGTACAAGGTCGACTGCCTGGTGTTCGCCACCGGCTTCGAGGTCGGCACGTCCTACACCCGGCGGGCCGGTTACGACATCGTGGGCCGCAACGGGATGACGCTGTCGGAGAAGTGGTCGGAGGGGCTGCGCACCCTGCACGGCATGCAGACCAACGGATTCCCCAACTGCTTCTTCCTCGGCTTCACCCAGACGGCGGTGACGGTGAGCGTGCCCATGGCCCTCAACGAGCAGGCCAAGCACGTGGTCTACATGATGACCGAGGCCCGGGACCGGGGCGTCGACACGGTGGAGACCACGCTGAAGGCCGAGGACGCCTGGGTGCAGGAGATCCGCCGGGCCCAGAGCATCGGGCGCCGCTTCTACGCCGAGTGCACCCCCGGCTACTACAACAACGAAGGCAAGCTGGGCAGCCCGTTCGGCCTGTTCGCCGGCACCTACGTCGAGGGCCCGATCCGGTTCTTCAAGCTGCTGGAGGGCTGGCGCGAGGCCGGTGACCTGGCCGGCGTGGAGCTGGGCGGCACGGCACTGGCGTCGGCCTCGGCCGGCGACGGAGGGGAGTGAGCGTCATGTCCAAGCTGACCGAGGATCCCCGGATCGACCCCCGCATCAAGGCCGCCTTCGGCCACTGGCCGGCCATGGGCGGGCGAGACATGGTGAGCCGGGAGGAGGTGATCGAGCGCAACCACACCGAGAAGGCCAACAAGGCCCGAGAGGCGATGGAGGCGTTCATGGCCAAGGTCGACAACGAGGAGATCGCTCCCTCGGCCGGGCTCACGATCACCACCGAGACGTTCACCTCCCAGCCCGATGGCAACACCGTGCAGGTGCTGTTCGTCCGGCCCGATGGCGTGGAGCGGCCCCCCGTGGTGTGCTATCTCCACGGCGGCGGCATGGCCACCATGTCGGCCTTCGACGGCAACTACCGGGCCTGGGCCCGGATCATCGCCGCCAACGGGGTGGCGGTGGCCATGGTCGACTTCCGCAACTCGGTGGTCGCGTCGTCGGCCGGTGAGGTGGCACCCTACCCCGGCGGCCTCGACGACTGCGTGTCGGCTGTCGGCTGGTTGGCGGCGGAGGCCGACCGGCTCGGCGTCGACGCCGGCCGGATGATCGTGGCGGGGGAGAGCGGCGGCGGCAACCTGACGCTGGCCACGGGGCTCCGCCTGCTGAGCGAGGGGCGGGCCGGGCTGGTCACCGGCCTCTACGCCCTGTGCCCCTACATCCTGGGGGCGTGGCCCGACGACCGATGCCCGTCGTCGGTGGAGAACAACGGGATCTTCCTCGACCTGCACAACAACCAGGGGCGGATGGGCTACGGGATCGAGGCCTACGAGGCCGGCGACCCGTTGGCCTGGCCCGCCTTCGCCGCCGAGGCCGACGTCCAGGGACTCCCGCCCACGATGATCAGCGTCAACGAGTGCGACCCGCTGCGCGACGAGGGGATCAACTTCTACCGGCTGCTGCTGTCGGCCGGGGTGCCGGCCCAGTGCCGGCAGGTGATGGGGACGGTGCACGGCACCGAGATCTTCCCCATGGCCTGCCCCGACATCAGCCGGGAGACCGCCTCCAGCATCGCCGCCTGGGCCCGGGGTACGTCCCTGCCCCGCTAGTCACGCTGCTGCGAACTGTGGCGCCAGATGCTGGATTCCAGCACCGGGCGCCACAGTTCCCGGTCATTGGACGCAGCCGTAGTGGGCGGAGGAGACGAGGCGGACGTACTTGTCGCGCACGCTGCCGGGGGCGACGGTGCTCACCGGTGGCGACCAGGCGGCCATGCGTTCGGCGATCTCGGCCTCGCTGAGGTCGACGTCGAGGGATCGGTTGCCGGGGTCGATCACGATCGTGTCGCCGTCGCGCACCGCGGCCAGCGGGCCGCCCCGGGCCGCCTCGGGCGAGATGTGCCCGATGAGGATGCCGTGCGACACGCCGGAGAACCGGCCGTCGGTGATCAGGGCCACGTCGGCCCCCAGACCCCGGCCCTGGAGCTGGATGGTCAGCATCACCATCTCGGGCATACCGGGCCCGCCCACCGGGCCGACGTTGCGGACCACCACCACGTCGCCGGCCACGATTTCACTGGCCCGGATGGCGGCCATGGCGGCGGCCTCGGACTCGAAGACCCGGGCTCGGCCCCGGAACTGGCCCCGCTCCAGCGTCTTGCCCGACAGCTTGAGCACGCAGCTCTCGGGGGCCAGGTTGCCGTGCAGCACCGTGATGTGGTTGCCCCCGGGGGCCAGCGGATCGGCCACCGGGCGCACCAGGTCCTGATGGCCCAGCTCGGCCAGTGTCGGCACCGCGGCCAGGTTCTCGGCCACGGTGCGGCCAGTGACGGTGAGGGCGTCGCCGTGGAGCAGGCCGGCGTCGAGCAGCTCCCGCATCACCACCGGGACCCCGCCCAGCTGGTGGAGGGCCACCATGGCGTAGGGGCCGTGGGGCTGGAGGCTGGCGATCAACGGCACCCGGGCTCCGATCGAGTTGATGTCCTCGATGGTGAGCGCCACCCCGGCCTCCCGGGCGATGGCCAGCAGGTGGAGGTACATATTGGTGGAGCCGCCCAGGGCGTAGGCCGTGGTGATGGCGTTCTCGAAGGCGTGGCGGGTCATGATGTCCCGGGGTCGGATCCCCTCGGCCACCAGGTGGTGCAGCGCCGCCACCGAGGCGGCGGCGTGGGCCTTCACGTCGTCGTGGACGTCGCTGGCGGCGTCGACATCGGCCGGGTGGGAGGCGCCCCGGGGAAGCATCATCCCCATGGCCTCGGTGATCGAGCTCATCGTGTTGGCCGTGAACATGGCCCCGCACGTGCCGCTGCCGGGCATGATGCAGCGCTCGATCTGGGCCAGCTCGCCGGGCGAGATGCGGCCCGCCTCCTCGGCCGCCCGGGCCTCGGCGTAGTCGAGGATCGTGAGGTTGTTCCCCTTGGCCGCCCACGGGCCGAAGTCGACCGCACCGGGTGAGCTGGTGCCGGGGTAGACGACGATACCGGGGTCGTTCGTGCGGGCCAGGGGCATCATGGCCGCCGCCCCCACCTTGTCGCAGCCCGAGATCACCACCAGAGCGTTGGCGTGGTGGGCCCGGTGGCCGACCTCGATGCAGTCGGCGATCAGGTCTCGCGACACCAGGCTGTAGCCGGCGTTGGGGGTGCCCTGGGTGAGGGCGTCGGACACCGCCGGGGTGCCCACCACCAGACCCTGGCCCCCGGCCTCGGCCACGGCGTCGAGCACCAGGTCGGTGATGCGGCCCACCCGGTTGTTGCAGCGGTGGGCGTTGGTGTACGAGCTGGCCACGGTGACCACGAGGCCGAGGTTGCGGGCCCGGTCGGGATCGAATCCGGCCGCCCGCAGCTCCACCCGGCTGGTGCGCCAGTAGCGGGTCTTCTCGTCGGGAGTCACGGTCGGCTCAGCCATGGCCGACATGTTGGCACGGGTGGACAGCGGCCCACCACGCCAGACTGGGAGGCCATGCCCCGCCTGCTCGTGGTCCACCACACGCCCTCGCCGTCGCTCGACTCGATGCTGGACGCCGTGCTGGCCGGAGCCGGCGACCCCCAGATCGCCGAGGCGTTCCCCGGTGGGGTGGAGGTGGTGGTGCGCCCGGCGCTGGGCGCCGGGGTGACCGACGTGCTGGAGGCCGACGGCTACCTGCTCGGCACCCCGGCCAACCTGGGCTACATGTCGGGCGCCCTCAAGCACTTCTTCGACCAGATCTACTACCCGTGCCTGGCCGCCACCCGGGGCCGCCCCTACGGCCTCTACGTCCACGGCAACAACGACACCGACGGCGCCCTGGCCGCCGTCGAGCGCATCGTCACCGGCCTCCGCTGGCGGCCGGCGGCGGCCCCGCTGCAGGTGGTCGACACCCCCGACCGGGCCGCGCTCGACGCCTGCCGGGAACTCGGCGCCACCCTGGCCGCCACCGTCGCCGCCGGCTGAGCCCGTTCTGGCGCGTCCAACCAGCGCTCAGCGCGAGTTGGACGCGCAATTTCGGTGGGATCGGTCAGGGGGTGGGGCGGACGTGGCGGTCGAGGAAGCCGAGCACAGCCGAGGTGAAGGCGTCGTTGTCGTCGCCCGCCACCATGTGACCCGCCCCCCTCACGTCCACGTACTCGGCCTGGGGGGCGGCGGCCCGCAGCGCCGCCACCGCCTCGTCGCTCACCAGATCCGACAAGAGGCCCCGGATGAGGAGGAGCGGGGCCTTCAGCTCACCGGCCGACAGGTGGAGGCGATCGGCCCGCTCCGCCCGCTCGGCCTCCCACGCCGCCGGATCCTCGAACATGAGGGCGGCCCGGGTGGCGATGAACTGGGGGTCCCAGTGCCAACGCCACCGCCCGTCCTCGCCCTGGCGCAGCACCTTGGCCAGCCCGGCCGTGCTCGACGGCGGCGGCCGGTGCGGGTTGTACTCGGCGATGGCGGCGGCCGCCTCGGTCAGGTCGGCGAACCCGTCGGGGTTGGCCATCATGAAGCTCACGATGCGCCGGGAGCCGGCGTTCTCCACCTTGGGGGTGATGTCGACCAGCACCACGGCGGAGAAGATGTCGGCGTAGTCGGTCACGGCGTGGGTCTCCAGGGCCGTGATCCCGCCCAGCGAGGCGCCGACCACGGCGGGACGTTCCGCCTCCAGCTGGTCGATCACGGCCAGCAGATCGTGGGCCAGGTTCTCCATCTCGTAGTTGGCGTCGGGGTCCCAGGCCGAGTCGCCGTGGCCCCGGGCGTCGAGCGCCACCACCCGGTACCCTTTGGCCCCCAGCGCCGCGCCGCTGCCCTTCCAGGCCAGGCGGTTCTGGCCGCCACCGTGGAGGAGCAGGACGACCGGCCCGTCGTCGGGGCCGTCGACGTCGCCGACGATGGTGAGGCCGGAGGCCCCGCGGAACTCAACCGTTTGCATCGGGCAACAGTGCCGTTGCCCGGGAACCAGGGGCAAGTTGGGGAGGGGCGGTCAGCGGACGGCTCAGAGCGCGTCGAAGGCGTCGAGGGCGGCGATCACCTGGGCCGTGTCGTCGGCGTAGGGGTTGAACACCGTGATGTAGGTGATCCCGTGCTCGTCCCGGAGTCGGAGGAGCTGGCCGCAGATCTCCTCCACCGAACCGAACGCCAGGAAGGGGCAGGTCAGCATCTCGATGGGGGAGGCGTTGCGCCGCTGAGCCATCGTGTGGGCCAGGTACTCCCGGTCGTCGGTGACGGTGAGCGACTGGAGCAGCAGGTTCAGCTCCGGTGGTCGCTCGCGGTGGGCCGAGGCCCGACGCACCAGCGCCACCCGGTCGGCCAGGCCGGAACGGGTGAAGTGGGTGGGCTGGTTGTGGCCCTCCCGGTCGGGACTGAAGCCGGTGAACCCCACGATGTCGGCCTGCTCGGCGGCCAGGGTGAGCAGGCGGTCGCCGTTGCCGCCGATCAGCAGCGGCAGCGCCTCCCCCTGGGACGGGCGAGGCGTGGTGTAGTGGCCCCGCAACGTCACCTGCGGCCCATCGGTGGTGGCCAGCTCGCCGGAGAACAGGGTGCGGAGAGCCGCCACCGTCTCCCGCAGCCGCTCGATCCGCACCGCCGGCCGGTCGTAGGCCAGCCCGGCCCGCTCGTACTCGGCCCGGGCCCAGCCGGCGCCGATCCCCAGTTCCAGGCGCCCGTCGCTCAGCAGGTCGACCGTGGCCGCGTCCTGGGCCAGCACCGCCGGATGGCGGAAGTCGTTGTTGATCACGAGGGTCCCCAGCCGGATCGTGCTGGTGGCGGCGGCCACGGCCTGGAGGGTGACGAAGGGCGAGGCCCCGTTCAGATGGTCGGACACGGCGAAGGTGGCGAACCCGCTGCTCTCGGCCCACCGGGCCCGGGCCACCAACTGGGCGGGGTCACTGAACCCGGGAGCGCTCAGAGCGAACCGCATCCCGGCGGCTGCAGGGGTTGCCGACATGGGCCGACCTTACCCCGGCGCACGAGGTGCCATCGGGCCGGTACCGTCCAGCGCGCCGCCCACCGAGAAGGATGTCCCCATGGCTTCGACCACCGCCACCCCGCCGTCCCCCGATCCGCTCCCCACCGGCGGCCACGTGGTGGTCGACGCGGTGGCCCGGGCCGGCACCGGTGCCCTGTTCGCCCTCCACGGCGTGCAGATCGATCCCGTGTTCCAGGCCTGCGCCGACCTGGGCGTGACCCTGGTCGACGTGCGCCACGAATCGACGGCCGGTTTCGCCGCCGAGGCCTACGCCCGCGTCACCGGTCGGGTGGGGGTAGCCGCCGTGTGTCCGGGGCCCGGCTTCACCAACGTGCTCACCTCGATGGCCAACGCCCGCGTCGACCGCACTCCCGTGCTGTACGTGGTTGGCTCCACCCCCGAGGCGGTGCAGGACTCCAACGGCCTCCAGGTCGGCTTGGACCATGTGGCCCTGGCGCAGCCGGTGGCCAAGTGGGCGTGCCGGGTCCGGGCCCCCGAGCACCTGGCCCGGCTGGCGGCCCAGGCCATCCGGGTCGCCACCACCGCCCCCTGCGGGCCGGTGCTGCTCGACGTGCCGGCCGACGTGCTCGACGCCCCGGGCCTGGCCCCGGCCGGTGAGCCACCGGCGGTCACGGTCACCCCGGCCGCGCCCTCGCCGGCGGCCATCGACGAGGCCCTGAGCCTGCTGGCCGCCGCCGCCCGCCCGGCCCTGCTGTTGGGTCACACCCCGTCGGCCGCCGGCCGGGAGGCGGCGGTGGCGTTCGTGGCCCGCACCGGCATCCCCCTGTTCACCGACTACCGGGCGTTGGGCACGCTGGGCCACGACCACGACCGTTTCGGCGGCACTCTCTACCAGCTGGGCCGACTCCCCGAGGGCGCCCGGCCCGACGTGGCCCTCGCCGTCGGCGCCCAACTCGGGTTCGACACCCCGGGGCTGCGGGACGGTGGGGTGGCCTGGGGCACTTCCCTGGTCCACGCCGACGCCGATCCGGCAGAGATCGGCCGTTTCGGCCCGCCCCGCCTCGGCCTCGTGGCCGACCCCGACGCCGTCCTCGCCGCGCTGGCCGAGCGGGCCCCGGCGCGCACCTGGGCCGTGCCCGACGCCTGGCCGACGGCGGTGCGGGCCTCGTTGGCCGCCATCCAGGACGACCTCGACGCCCTCGATGCCACCGACGGCGCCCGCCTCCACCCCTACGCCATCAGCCGGGCCGTCAGCGACACCGTGGCCGCCAACGGGGCGGTGCTGGTGGGCGACGGGGCGGTGTGCAAGCACTGGCTCCACGATGCGCTCCGCCTCCCGGCCGGGGCCCGGTACCTCACCCACGGCCGCCTCGGCTGCATGGGCATGTGGGCCGGCCTGGCCATCGGCGCCGCCGTAGCCACCGGCGGCCCGGTGGTGGCCGTCACCGGCGACGGGGCCGCCGGCTTCGCCCTGGGCGAGTTGGAGGCCGTGGTCCGCCACGGCCTGGCCGTGACGGTGGTGGTGGTCAACAACGCCCGGTGGGGCGCATCGCAGGGCTTCCAGCTCCGGCCCGGGGGCCGGGGCCGGGTGGTCGGCACGTCCCTGTCCGACGCCGACTACCACGGCGTCATGACGGCCTTCGGGGGTCGGGGCCACCGGGTTGACACCATCGACGACCTGCGGGCCGCACTGGCCGAGGCGTCGGCCACCGGTGCGCCGACGTGCATCAACGCCAGCGCCAACGCCGTCGGCCTCGCCCCCGAGGTCCCCCTCCTCAACGCCTGAGTTGTGGCTGTTCTCCGGCCGGCTCAGGTTTCTCCGGTCGTCGGCTGGCGGGACTGAAGGTCGTGGTAGTGGAGACGTTCCCGCACCACCAGCAGGGGCTCGCCCCCGGCCACCGCCTCCCGGATCCGGTCCTCGGCCGCCGTGACCTCTTCGGCCGCGGCCACGATGTCGAGGGCCCGCACGGCCGGCACCACCACCACGCCGTCGGCGTCGCCCACCAGCCAGTCGCCCGGCTCCACCCGGATACCGGCCAGCTGCACCGGCTCGCTGTAGGCCTCGGCCGCCACCCGGTCCTTGCCCGTGCGCATCGTGTTGGACCGGCTGAAGATGGGGTAGCCGAGCTCGATCGAGCGGCCGACGTCGCGGCACACCCCGTCGATCACGGTGCCGGCGATCCGGTCCCGATGGGCCACGGTGGTGAGGATGTCGCCCCACACGGTGGCGTCGAGGCGGCCACCGTTGTCGATGACGACCACCTCGCCGGCGGCCACGTCGTCGATGTAGTCGCCCACCGATTTCCCCGACAGGCCCCGGGGCAGCATCCGCACCGTGAAGGCCCGGCCCACCAAGCGGAACGACCGGTCGAGGGGGAGGAGGCCCACGGCCTGGCCCTCGATCCCCAGCCGGTCGAGCGCGTCGGACAGGGCCGAGGTGTCGAGGGCCCGGAGCCGGGCCGCCAGGCCGTCGGCGACGTCGTCGTGGTCGGTCATGGCGGCAGTCATAGCACCCGGGCCGGTGGCGGCGCCGCCACCGGATCAGGCCCGGGCCGGGGCGGCACCGGGGGCCCCGGGCGCGCCGGGCGCCGCAGTGTCATGGGTCGGGCTGGATTCGGTGGGGAGGTGGGCCGGTGAGCGGAGGCTGATCAGTGCCGCCACCAGGCACGACACCCCACCCACGGCCAGGGCGAAGCGAGTGCCGACGTGCTGGGCCAACCAGCCCATGATCGGCCCGCCGATGGGGGTCGAGCCCATCAGCAGCAGCATGTAGAGGGCGATCACCCGGCCCCGCATGTCGGGCCGGGTGGCCAGCTGCAGAGTGGTGCTGGCCGCCGACATCAGCGTCATCATCGACGCCCCCACCAGGGCCCAGGCCACCAGCGCCACGCTCAGCACGGGAGCAGCGGCCGCGGCCAGCATGCAGGCGCCGAGCACGGCGGCCCCGCCCGTGATCAGGCGGGGCGAGGCCCGACCCCGGCCGGCGGCGGCCAGCGAGCCCACCAGCGCCCCGGAGCCCATGGCCACCGAGAGCAGGCCGAAGGTGCGGGCGTCGCCCTGGAACACGTTGCGGGCCACCAGCGGCAGCAGCACCTGGTAGTTGAAGACCAGGAGCCCGATGATCGACATCATGGCCAGGATCGTGCGCAGCGCCGGCACTTGCATGGCGTAGACCACGGCGGCCCGGATCTGCCCCCGGGAGCGGGCGATGGGGGCGGCCGGGCGGAGGTCGGCCCGCCGCATCAGCGCCAGGCACAGGATCACGGCCAGGTAGGACACGGCGTTGGCGGCGAAGCACAGCCCGGTGCCGCGCTCCACGTCGGGCGAGAAGGCGTCGATGATCACCGAGGCCAGAGCCGGGCCCACGATCCGGGCCGAGTTGAACATCACGCTGTTGAGGGCGACGGCCGTGGGGAGCGAGCCGGTGTCCACCACCTCGGTGACGAACGACTGGCGGACCGGGTTGTCGACGGTGGTGAACACGCCGGTGAGCACCGACAGCAGCACCAGCATCCACACCTCGGCCCGGCCCGACAGCGTGGCGGCGGCCAGCGCGGCGGCCGTCAGCCCCAGACCCGACTGGGTGACGAGCAGGGTGCGGTGCTTGTCGAGCCGGTCGGCCAGGAGGCCGCCCCAGGCGCTGCCCAGCAGGGTGGGCACGAACTGGGCCGCCGTCACCAGGCCGAGCATGGTGCCGCTGCCGGTGAGGTGGAGGACCAGCCAGGCCAGCCCGGCGGTCTGCATCCAGGTGCCCGACAGTGAGGTGACCTGCCCGGCGAAGTAGAGGCGGTAGTTCCGTACCCGCAGCGGCCGGGTGGCGGTGACCACCGACGTCCGTATGGCCGATGCGCGTCCCACTGGCCGCCCACCTTAGGGCACCGGCCCAGGCCGCTCCCAAGTGGGTTCGGCCCCCCCCCGAGCGGGTGGTTCGTCCGGGGCGATGACCGACGACCCTGGACCCCGGCCGCCGCCTGGAGTCAACTGGGCTCGATGACCACCGTGATCTCATGCCGGGCACTGGCGAAGCGGTTCGGGACCACCGCTGCCCTCGACGGGCTCGACCTGGAGGTGGCCGAGGGAGAGATCCACGGCTTCCTGGGGCCGAACGGGGCGGGCAAGACGGTGACCATCCGCATCCTGCTCGGCCTCATCCGGCCCGACGGCGGCACCGCCACCCTGTTCGGGGCCGACCCGTGGGCCGACGCCGTGGCCCTCCACCGCCGCCTGGCCTACGTGCCGGGCGACACCAACCTGTGGCCCAACCTCACCGGGGGCGAGATCATCGATCTGCTGGGCCATCTCCGTGGTGGGCTCGACCCGGCCCGACGCACGGAGCTGATCGACCGGTTCGACCTCGATCCCCGCAAGAAGGCCCGGGCCTACTCCAAGGGCAACCGGCAGAAGGTGGCCCTCGTGGCGGCGCTGGCCTCCGACGCCGCCCTGCTGATCCTCGATGAGCCCACCGCCGGCCTCGACCCCCTCATGGAGGCCGTGTTCCAGGACACGGTGCTCGACACGGTGGCCGAGGGCCGCACCGTGCTGCTGTCGAGCCACGTGCTGGCCGAGGTGGAGCGCCTGTGCCACCGGGTGACGATCATCCGCAAGGGGCGCACGGTGGAGACGGGGTCGCTGGCCGAGATGCGCCTCGTGTCCCGCACCACGATCACGGCCGAGCTGGCCGGCGACGGCGGGGCCCTGGCCTCCCTGCCCGGCGTGTACGACCTGCGGGTGGACGGGGCCCGGGTGACGTTCGACGTGGACCACGAGGCCCTGGCGGCGGTGGCCGGCCGGTTGGGGGAGCTGGGCCTGCGCTCGCTCCAGAGCAGCCCGCCCACGCTGGAGGAGCTGTTCCTGCGCCACTACGGCGACGAGCTGGAGCACGGCCACGTCGACCATCCGGCGGTGGCGCCCCGCCTGGATGCCGGCCGGTGACCGCCCCGGCGCTGCCGGCGCTGGCCGGGCGGACGGAAACGGGCGGGATCGGCTCGTCGCTGACCGGCACGGGCCGCCTGATGCGCCTGGTGCTGCGGCGGGACCGGGTGCGGCTGCCGCTGTGGGTCTTGGCCCTGGTGGCGCTGATGGCGATGTCGGCCCAGAGCATCCGGTCGCTCTACGGTACCGACGAGGCGGCCCGGGCCTATGTGGCCACGGTGGGCCACAACCCGGCGCTGATGATGTTCGCCGGACCGGGCTACGGCTTCGACCGGCCCACGGCCGGCGTGGTGCTGGTGAACGAGACCCAGCTGTGGCTCGCCCTGGCCTGCGCCCTGATGAGCGTGTTCCTGGTCAACCGCCACACCCGGGCCGAGGAGGAGAGCGACCGGGCCGACCTGGTGCGCTCAGCCGTGGTGGGACGCCATGCTCCGGTGGTGGCGGCCCTGGCCGTGGCGGCGGGGGCCAACGTGACGGTGGCGGCCGGGATCCTCGTGGTCACCCTGGCCTTCGGCTTTCCGCTCGTCGGTACGTTGGCGCTGGCCGCCTCCATCGGTCTCGCCGGGATGGCCTTCGCCGCTGCCACCGCGGTGGTGGCCCAGGTGGTGGGCACCGGCCGGGGGGCCACCGGGCTCGGGGCCGGGCTGGTTGGCCTGGCATTCGCGGTGCGGGGCGTGGGCGACGTGCGGGCGCCGGCCCTGTCGTGGCTCACCCCGCTCGGCTGGGGGATCGGGGTGCGGGCCTACGCCGGCGAGCGGTGGTGGACGCTGGCCGGATTGGCGGTGTTCATCGCCGGTGTGACGGCAGGCGCGCTGGCTCTGTCGACCCGGCGCGATCTGGGGCGGGGGCTGCTGCCCGAGCGACCGGGCCGGGCCCACGCCGACGTCGCCCTGCTGCGGCCCTTGGGCCTGGTCTGGCGGCTCCAGCGGGCCGGCATCGCCGGGTGGTCGGTCGGGCTGTTCCTGGCCGGTCTGGTGTACGGGTCGATCGCCCACGACGTCGAAGCGATGCTGGCCGACAACCCCCAGCTGGCCGACTACCTCCAGCAGGTGGCGGGAGCCTCGCTGGCCGAGGTCTACCTGGCCACCGCCCTACGCATGCTGGGTCTGGTGGTGGCGGGCTTCGCCGTGGCCTCGGCCCTGCGCAGCCGGTCCGACGAGGCCGCCGGGCATGCCGAGGTGATGCTGGCGGCCCCGCTCGGCCGGTGGCGGTGGGCGGCCGGCCAGGTGATCGTCACCGGGGTGGCCTCGGTCGGCCTGCTGGCCCTGGCCGGGCTGGGCACCGGGTTGGCGGATGCCTGGTCCACCGGCGACGCCAGCCAGATCCTGCGGCTGGCGTTGGCGGCTCTGGCCCAGGCTCCGGCCGTGCTGGTGCTGGCCGGCGTGGCCACGGCCCTGTTCGGCTGGTCGCCCCACGCCAGCCCCGCCGCCTGGATGGCGCTGGCACTGATGGTCGTGGTGCAGCTGTTCGCCCCCATGCTCCGCCTGCCCCACTGGGTGACGCTGGTGTCGCCCTTCGGTCACGTGCCCACCGTGCCGGCCGAGTCGTGGCGGGCACTGCCGCTCGTGCTGCTCAGCCTGTTGGCGGCCCTGCTCACCGGCGCCGGGCTGGCCGGGTTCCGCCGCCGCGATCTGGCTGCGGCCTGACTCCGATCCCCGGATGCGGGGAATTAGTTGACACGTCATCTAGGTTGGAGGGGTAGGAGGATTCCAATCATGTCATCCAACGACCCCGGCGGCCTTGAGATCGAGCACGGCCCGGAGCTCGAGCTCGGCCACGAGCTCGAGCTCGGCCTCGACACGTTCGGCGACGTCACCGTGGACGCCGATGGCCGGCGCCTGAGCGAGGCCGAGGTGATCCGCGACGTCGTGGAGGAGGCCGTGCTGGCCGACCGGCTCGGTCTCGACTTCATCGGTGTGGGCGAGCACCACCGGGCCGACTTCGCCGTCTCGTCTCCCGAGACCGTGCTGGCCGCCATCGCCGGCCGCACCGAGCGCATCCACCTCGGATCGGCCGTCACCGTGCTCAGCTCCGACGATCCCGTGCGGGTCTACCAGCGCTTCGCCACGCTCGACGCCGTCTCCGGCGGCCGGGCCGAGGTGATCCTGGGCCGGGGCTCGTTCACCGAGTCGTTCCCCCTGTTCGGCTTCCCGCTGGACCGTTACCAGCAGCTCTTCGAAGAGAAGCTCGAGCTGTTCGTGCAGCTCCGGTCCGAGGAACCGGTGACCTGGGCCGGCGAGACCCGGTCGGCCCTGGCTGGCCAGTCCGTGTACCCCCGCACCGGTCGCCCCGGCGGCCTGACCACCTGGGTGGGCGTGGGCGGCAGCCAGGAGTCGGTGGTGCGGGCCGCCCGTCACGGGCTGCCGTTGATGGTGGCCATCATCGGGGGCGAGAGCCATCGCTTCGCCCCGCTGGTCGAGCTGTACCACCGGGCGCTCGACCACTTCGGCCAGTCCGCCCAGCCGGTGGGCGTCCACTCTCCGGGCCATGTGGCCGAGACCGACGAGCAGGCGGCCGAGGAGCTGTGGCCCCACTGGAAGCCCATGCGGGACCGGATCGGGGCCGAGCGGGGCTGGCCGCCGGCCGCCCGCAGCGAGTTCGACCGGGCCCTCGGCCCCGGGGGCGCCCTCTACGTGGGCTCGCCGGAGACGGTGGCGGGCAAGATCGCGGCCACGGCCCGCACGCTGGGCCTGTCCCGATTCGACCTCAAGTACTCGGCCGGCACCCTGCCCCACGACAAGATGCTGCGCAGCATCGAGCTCTACGCCACCGAGGTGGCCCCCCGGGTCCGCCAGCTCCTGGCCGCCACCCCCGAGCGGGTATAGGCCGCCCGGGGTTCGCCGAAGGCGAACCCAAGGAACCCCGCGACGAGTACCAGCCCGAAGGGCGGTACAAGTCGCCGGGTTCCCTTAGTCGAAGGCTTCGGCGGCGGCGAGGTCGGCGATGCGATCGCCGTCGTAGCCGAGCAGGTCGGTCAGCACCTCGAAGGTGTGCTCGCCCAGGGTCGGGGCGCCCCGACGGGGCCCGATCGGGGTGCGTGACATCCGGATCCGGGCCGCCTCCACCGTGGTGGGCCCGTGCAGCGAGTGCTCCACCTCCAGCCAGTGCCCGAGATGGGCCAGCTGGGGGTCGGCGGCCAGTTCGGGGGCGTTCTGCACCCGGTGGGCGGCTACCCCCGCCACTTGGCAGCACCGCTCCGCCTCGCCCGGTTCCAGGTCCGACGTCCAGGCCGACACCGCCGCCTCCAGCTCCTCCCGCCGGCCCTGGCGGGCCTCGTGGGGGAGCGGGGCCAGGTCGGCCCGGCCTATCAGGGCGGCCAGGCGGCTCCAGGCGGCGTCGTCCTGGGCCACCACGGCCACCCACTGGTCCCGCCCGGCGGCGGGGAACACCCCGTGGGGGCAGAAGCGGTCGCTGGCGTTGCCGCTGGCCCCGACGACCCGGCCGGTTCGGGCGCACTCCAGGATGGCCGGGGCCAGGTAGTGGATCGACGCCTCGGCCTGGGAGAAGTCGAGGTAGGTCCCCTCGCCGGTACGGCGCCGGTGATCGAGCGCGGCCAGCAGGCTGGCCGCCGCCGGATGGGGCGACGTGTAGTCGGTGATGGCGCCGAAAGGACCGACGGGGGCGCGGTCGGGCCACCCGGTGAGGTTGTAGAAGCCGGTCATGGCCCCGGCCAGGTTGCCGTACCCGGCGAACGGGGCCAGCGGTCCGGTCTGGCCGAACAGGCAGGTCGACAGCATGACCAGCGACGGGTTGAGCGCCTGCAGGTCGTCGTAGGCCAGGCCCCAGGCCCGCATGGCCCGGGGCGTGTACGCCTCGCACACCACGTCGGCCCACCGGCACAGGTCCCGGGCCACCTCCACCCCGGCCTCGGTGCCCAGGTTGAGGGTGATGCCCCGCTTGTCGGCGTTGAGGTTGTTGAACAGGGCGCTGTTCTCGGCCCCCGGGTCGTCGTTCATGAACGGGAGGAAGGCGCGGCAGGCGTCGAGCTTGGTCGACGACTCGATCCGGACCACGGTGGCGCCGGCGTCGGCCAGCAGCCGGGAGATCGTGGGGCCGGCCACGGCCCACATGAAGTCGACCACCTTCAGCCCGGCCAGGGGTCGGGTGTCGTCGGCCGGGGCGGAGGCGGCCAGCGGCGCTCCGGTGACGGCGACGGCACGACGGGCGCCGTCGCCCAGCACAGCCGCGCTGTGCTGGCCGGCGGCGGGCACGGTGAGGCCCGACGGGAGCTTGTCGCCCAGGCCCTGGAGCCAGCGGCCGGGATAGCGGTGCCCGCCCGACTCCTCCCAGTAGCCCCGGGCGGCCAGCTGCTCGGAGGCCAGGATGTCTTCGGTGGTCACCACCGGCGCCATGAGCAGGCGCTGTTCCTGGGCCAGGGCGAACAGCTCGGCCTTGGTCCGGGTGGCGGTGTAGGCGGCCACGGCGTCCTTCACCCGCTCGAAGTCGGCCAGCGACTCCCGCCCGTCCGACAGGGCCATCCCGTAATCCGACCAGTCCTTGCCCGCCGTCTCGGCGTCGCAGAAGCCGGCCTCGTGCACCACCCGCATCAGCCGGGCCGTCACCGGGCCGATCACGGCCCCGAAGACCATCGTGATCGACACGTAGCCGTCGGCCGCCGGATAGACGAACCGGAGGTTGATCTCGCCGCCCTTGATCCCGCCCCCGGCCCGCACCGTGAGGGGCGACCCCACCAGCGAGCACAGCGACGACGACTGGGTGGAGTTCATGGCCACCACCTGGGCCGACACGTCGATGTGCTGGCCCCGCCCCGAGCGGCTCCGCTCCAGGAGGCCGAGCACGGCGGCCGAGGCGGCCTGGGCCCCGGCGTGGAGGAAGGCCTGGGGCACGCTGACCTGGAGCGGTGCCCGGTCTTCGTCGCCGCACAGGGCGGCCGGCCCGCCCGACGCCCACACGGTGAGGTCGGTGGCGGCCCAACCGGCCTTGGGCCCGGTCTGGCCGAAGGGTGAGATCGACACGGTGACCAGGCCCGGGTTGACCTCCTCCAGCTCGGCCCAGCTCCAGCCCCGGGCGGCCAGCTCCCCCGGGGTACCCGACTCGATCAGCACGTCGGCCCCGGCCACCAGGGCCCGGAACGCCTCCCGGCCGGCGGGATCGTCGAGGTCGACCGTGACCGACCGCTTGCCCCGGGAGTAGGCGGCATGGGTGAGCGACTCCCCGTCGGGCCCGAACGGGCCGAGGGCCCGCACCGGCGAGCCGCCGGGCGGCTCCACCGCCACCACATCGGCCCCCAACATGGCCAGGATGAAGCCGGCCAGGTGGCCCCGGTCGTCGGTTAGGTCGAGCACCCGGTACGGCTCGAGCAGGGTGGTCACGGCGTGCCTCCGGCCGGCCGGGCCGGGCCCCCGACGGCTGGGCCTGCTGGACCTCGTCGCGGAACGGCTTGCCCCGCTCGGATGGCTCCTTGGGCAGGCCCAGCATGTTCTCGCCCAGGATGTTGTGCTGGATCTCGTCGGTGCCGCCGGCGATCGACTGGGCCGGGGTGGACACCAGCACCTCGGCCACCACGGCGTCGGCCGGCTCGGTTCCGTGGCGCAGCATGCCCTGGGCCCCGGCGATCGACGTGTGCACCCGGTGGGCCCCCCGGGCCAGCACCGACAGGGCCAGCTTGCCGATCGAGCCTTCCGAGCCCGGCGGCCGGCCCAGCTCCCGGGCCGCTTTGGCTCGGGCCGCCGTCCACTCGGCCGTCTGGTGGAAGCTGGTCACCTTCACCAGCTCGTTGCGAACCAGCGGGTCGGCGTTGCGCCCGGTGGCCCGGGCCCGCTCGGCCAGCAGGTCGACCCGGCCCATCCGCTGGGGGTACCACTCGTAGGTCTTGAGGTACTCGGCCGCTTCGGCCCGGGCCTCGGTGATCACCCGGCCGGTGGCGCTGGCGGCGAAGAACACGCTGCGCTGGGTGGAGAACGACCGCTCGTGGGCCAGCGTGCCCCGGGTGACCTTCCACCCGTCGCCCACCTGGCCCACCACGTTGGCGTGGGGCACCCGGGCGTCGGTCATGAACACCTCGTTGAACGACCGGTGCTCGTTCATCTGGCGGATGGGCCGCACCTCCACGCCGGGCTGGTGCATGTCGATCAGGAAGTACGTGAGGCCGGCGTGCTTGGGCACGTCCCAGTCGGTGCGGGCCACCAGGATGCCCATGTCGGCGTGGTCGGCGCTGGTGTTCCACACCTTCTGGCCGTTGACGATCCAGTCGTCGCCGTCGCGCACGGCGGTGGTCTTGAGCCCGGCCAGGTCGGAGCCGGCGGTGGGCTCGCTGAACAGCTGGCACCAGGAGATCTCGCCGGTGACGGTGGGGCGGAGGAACCGGTCCTTCACCTCGTCCGACCCGTGGTCATAGATGGTGGGGGCGGCCAGGCCCATGCCGCCGCCCAGCGGGGTGGCCACCCCGCCGGCCCGGCGGATCGTGCCGTGGACCACGGCTGTGGCCCACTCGGGCAGGCCCCGCCCGAACCACCGGGGCGACCAGGCCGGCACGGCCCAGCCGGCGTCGACCAGCCGTTCCCGCCACGTCACCAGCGGCAGATCGGGGTCCCAGGCCCCGGCGAACCACGCCCGGACCTCCTCGGCCAGCTGCTGCTCGGTCAACTCCGTGGCGCTCATGCGGTCCTCCCGGAGCGGAGCTTAGATGCCGCCGCCGGACGGGCGCCCGTTGCGAAACCCGACCCATTGGATCAACTTTCAAACCCGGGAAGGTACCCTGGTCGGATGGCATCCATCCCCGAATCTCACCGTGATCTCCTCGACGCTCCCGTCGGCTCTCTGGCCACCATCGGGGCCGACGGCCGGCCCCAGGCCTCGATCGTCTGGTTCGTGGCCGAGGGCGACACCGTGCGCTTCTCGCTGAATACGAGCCGGCAGAAGACCAAGAACCTGCTGGCCAACCCGGCGGCCAACTTCCTGATCCTCGACGGGGCCAACGCCGGCCGCTACCTGGAGCTGCGGGGCGACGTGACCGCCGAGCCCGATCCCGACTACGTCTTCGCCGACCAGGTGGGGGCGAAGTACGGCGGCGTCGATCTGCGCAACATGGACCAGCCGGGCCAGAGCCGGGTGGTGGTGACGCTGCACCCGGTGCGGGTCAACGCAATCGACCTGTCGGCCCGCTGACGAACGGTCGTCGGTACCCGGCGGGGCCGTGACCGGCCAGCCGTAGGCTCGGGCACCATGGCCGCCGAACCGACCGCCGCCCCAGCAAACACCCCGAGCCGGTTCTCCCTATCGCCGCTGGTGGCCGGGTTCGTGTCCGTTCTGGTGGGGATGACGAGCTCGGTGGTGCTGGTGTTCCAGGCGGCCGAGGCGTTCGGGGCCACCCCGGCCGAGACCGCCTCGTGGGTGTGGGCCGTCGCCTTCGGCTCCGGGATCACCAGCGTCGGGCTGAGCCTCTGGTACCGCAGGCCGGTGCTCACCGCCTGGTCGACACCGGGGGCCGTGCTGCTGGCCACGGCCGGAGTAGGGGTGCCGTTGGCCGAGGGGATCGGGGCCTTCCTGGTGTGCGGGCTGCTCATCCTGGTGGCCGGGGCCTCGGGCCTGTTCGCCCGGGTGATGGATCAGATCCCGGTGGCCCTGGCCTCGGCCCTGCTGGCCGGAGTGCTGGCCCACTTCGCCTTCGACGCCTTCGCCGCCGGGGGCACCGAGGCGGTGCTGGTGGGGGCGATGTTCGCCGCCTATCTGGCCGGGCGCCGGTGGTGGCCCCGGTGGGCCGTGCCCGGCGTGCTGGCGGTGGGGGTGGCGGTGGCCGGCCTGCGGGGCCAGCTCGACGCCGGTGCCGTGGAGTGGTCGCTCGTGCACCCCGTGTTCACCGCCCCCCGGTTCAGCCTGACCGCCCTGGTCGGTATCGCTCTGCCCCTGTTCGTGGTGACGATGGCGTCGCAGAACCTGCCCGGGGTGGCGGCCCAACGGGCGGCCGGCTACACCACGCCGGTGTCGCCCCCGATCGCGGTCACCGGGGTGGCCACCCTGGCCCTGGCCCCCTTCGGCGGGTTCGCCATCAACCTGGCCGCCATCACCGCCGCCATCTGCATGGGGCCCGAGGCCCACGAGGACCCGGGCCGACGGTGGCAGGCCAGCGTCACCGCCGGCACCCTCTACCTGGCCATCTCGGCCCTGGGCGGGGCCGTGGTGGGCCTGATCGCCGCCTTTCCCCGGGCCCTCGTGCTGGCCGTGGCCGGGCTGGCCCTCCTGCCCACGATCGGCAACGCCCTGCGGGTGGCCCTGCTCGATGACACCACGGGCGAAGCCGCTCTCATCACGTTCGTGGTGGCGGCCAGCGGGCTGACGCTGTGGAGCGTCGGTGCCCCGTTCTGGGCCATCGTGGCCGGCGCCGTCACCCTCGCCGTGCAGCGCGTCCGCCGCTGAGCCGCCGGCCCCGCTGGCCGGGGGCGTTTGGGAGGGGGCGGGGGTGGTCCGGTAGTGTCGAACCCCACGGGGACGACGACCCAGGGGGACCGGGCGTCACTCGTCGGCGACCGCCGACCGGACAGCACGAAAGCGAGCACCACATGCCGTCGATCAGCATCGACCCGACCACCGGCCTCAAGAAGTTCGACACCAGGGCGGCCAGCGCCAACCCGGCGCTCAAGGGCACGGGCTACGCCGTGGTGACCTCCCAGGACCTCACCACGCTGCCCGACGCCCCGGTCGGGGCCGTGTTCAACGCCGACGAGCAGGCCAAGTACCGGGAGTTCAAGGAGGCCCGCCGGGGGGCGGCCGACTACATGGCGATGGAAGGTGACTTCTCCCGCTACCTGGAAGACGTCTACTCCGCCGCCCCGGTGCCCCGTGAGGCCCTGACCGACGAGTGCGAGATCCTCGTGGTGGGGGCCGGGTTCGCCGGCCTGCTGCTGTGGTACAAGCTCCGCCAGGCCGGGTTCAACGACGTGCGCTTCTGTGAGAAGGGCGGCGACGTGGGCGGCACGTGGTACTGGAACCGGTACCCGGGCATCGCCTGCGACGTGGAGTCGTACTCCTACTTCCCCCTGCTGGAGGAGATGGAGTACGTGCCGACCATGAAGTTCGCCTCGGGCTTCGAGATCTTCGAGTACTGCCAGAAGATGGCGGAGAAGTTCGAGTTCTACGATCACTGCCTGTTCCACACCACGGTCAGCAAGACCGAGTGGGACGAGGACGCCGGCCGCTGGATCGTCCACACCGAGCGGGGCGACGCCATGAAGGCCCGCTACGTGATCCTGGCCAACGGCATCCTCACCACCCCCAAGCTGGCCCGCATCCGGGGTATGGAAACCTTCCAGGGCGAGTCGTTCCACACCTCCCGGTGGGACTACAACATCTCGCTCGAGGGCAAGACCGTCGGCATCATCGGCACCGGCGCCACCGCCGTGCAGGCCATTCCCGAGCTGGCCAAGGTGGTGGGCCAGCTCTATGTGTTCCAGCGCACCCCGTCCACCATCGACGTGCGGGACCAGAAGGCCACCACCGCCGAGCAGATGGAGCAGTGGCGCCAGGAGCCCGGGTGGGCCCGGGCCCGGCGGGCCCGGTTCGGCCGGATCTCGGAGCTGCGCACCGCGGTGCGGGCCAACGACGACTACCTGGCCGGTCGCACCGACGAGTTCCGGGAGCGCGAGCGTCTCAACCGCCGCCTGTCGCCCGACGAGTGGACGCAGTACCAGCTCGACGAGAACTTCAAGGTCATGGAGCAGATCCGGGGCCGGATCGACACCATCGTGCACGACCCGGCCACGGCGGCCGCCCTCAAGCCGTATTACCCCTACGGCTGCAAGCGGCCCACGTTCCACGACGAGTACCTGCCATCGTTCAACCTGCCCCAGGTCCACCTGGTCGACACCGCTCCGCTGGGCGTCACCGAGATCAACGAGCGGGGCGTGGTGCACAATGGCACCGAGTACCCGCTCGACGTGCTGATCTACGCAACCGGGTTCCAGTGGATGGCCACCTCCACGTTCAACATGATCGTGGGCCGCAGCGGCCAGACGCTGAGCGGCAAGTGGCAGACGGAGGGCACCAAGACGTTCCTCGGCCTGCACTCCAACGGGTTCCCCAACCTGTTCATCGTCACCGGTCCCCAGGGCGGCGGTGGCAGCTTCAACTTCACCGACGCCATCGACGCCCACGCCGACTACCTGGCCTGGCTGCTCACCACCATGCGGGAACGGGGCCTCGACATCGTCGACGTCCGCAAGGAGGACGAGGAGGGCTACGCCGAGCATTGCCGGATGGCCGACATCGCCACCGCCCCGCTGCGCGACTGCCTGTCGTACTACAACGGCCACGGCGAGGCCGAGCCGGGCAGCCTGGCCTACTACGGCGGCCGGCGCTGGAACACCTACAAAGACGAGGCCCAGGCCTCGCTCAACCCCTACCTGTTCGGCCACCAGGCCCAGGGCGCCCCGGTCGACTAGTTGGAAGCTCTAAGTGTTCGGGCTGTAGTGTCGCCCTCAGGCCCACAGTGAGTACATGTTGGATCGCCCGCCGATATCGGCGAGCCACCCGTGCGAGAGAGAGCGGAACATGGCAGCAATCGAGATCGACCCCGGTACCGGACTCAAGATCTTCCACACCCGAGCCGGCAAGGCGACGGAGAAGATCACCGGTAGCGGCTACGGCATCACCGAGGACACCTCGCTGAAGACCCTGCCCGAAGCCCCGGCCGGCGCCGCGTTCAACGCCGACGAGCAGGCCAAGTACCGGGAGTTCAAGGAGGCCCGCCGGGGCGCGGCCGACTACATGCCGATGGACGGCGAGTTCTCCCGCTACCTGGAGGACGTGTACTCCGAACCCCCGATCGAGCGGGAGGCCCTGACCGACGAGTGCGAGATCCTCGTGGTGGGCGCCGGGTTCGCCGGGCTGCTGCTGTGGCACAAGCTCCGCGAGGCTGGCTTCGTCGATGTGCGCTTCTGCGAAAAGGGCGGCGACGTTGGCGGCACGTGGTACTGGAACCGGTACCCGGGGATCGCCTGCGACGTGGAGTCGTACTCCTACTTCCCGCTGCTGGAGGAGATGGAGTACTTCCCGACGATGAAGTTCGCCTCGGGCTTCGAGATCTTCGAGTACTGCCAGAAGATGGCGGAGAAGTTCAACTTCTACGACCACTGCCTGTTCCACACCACGGTCACCAAGACCGATTGGGACGAGGACTGCCGGTCGGTGGACCGTGCACACCGAGCGGGGCGACGCCATCCGGGCCCGGTACGTGATCCTGGCCAACGGCATCCTCACCACGCCCAAGCTGGCCCGCATCAACGGCATGGAGAAGTTCGAGGGCGACTCGTTCCACACCTCGCGCTGGAACTACAACATCCCCCTGGAGGGCAAGCGGGTGGGCATCATCGGCACCGGCGCCACCGCCGTGCAGGTGATCCCGGAGCTGGCCAAGATCGTGGGCGAGCTGTTCGTCTTCCAGCGCACGCCGTCCACCATCGACGTGCGTGACCAGCGGGCCACCACCCCCGAAGAGATCGAGACGTGGAAGACCGAGCCCGGCTGGGCCCGGGCCCGGCGTGAGCGGTTCGCCCGGATCTCCGAGGGTCGTACCGCCATCAAGGCCAACGACGAGTACCTGTCGGGCAAGGTGGCGGACTTCCGGGAGCGCAAGGAGCACGCCACCCGCCTGAGCCAGGAAGAGCTGGTGCAGCGTCAGCTCAACACGAACTTCCGCATCATGGAGCAGATCCGGGCCCGGGTCGACGCCATCGTCAAGGACCCCAAGACGGCGGCCGCCCTGAAGCCGTACTACCCCTACGGCTGCAAGCGGCCCACGTTCCACGACGAGTTCCTGCCCTCGTTCAACCTGCCCCACGTCCACCTGGTCGACACGGCCCCCATCGGGGTGAGCGAGATCAACGAGCGGGGTGTGGTGCACGACGGCACCGAGTACCCGCTCGACGTGCTGATCTACGCCACCGGGTTCCAGTGGATGGCCACCTCCACGTTCAACATGATCGTGGGCCGCAACGGCCAGACCCTGTCGGGCAAGTGGCAGAGCGAGGGCACCAAGACGTTCCTCGGCCTGCACTCCAACGGGTTCCCCAACCTGTTCATCGTCACCGGTCCCCAGGGCGGCGGTGGCAGCTTCAACTTCACCGACGCCATCGACGCCCACGCCGACTACATCGCCTGGCTGCTCACCAAGATGCGCGACGAGGGCGAGACCATCGTCGACATCGAGAAGGAGCCGGAGGAGATGTACGCCGAGCACTGCCGGATGGCCGACATCGCCACCGCCCCGCTGCGCGATTGCCTGTCGTACTACAACGGCCACGGCGACGCCCAGCCCGGCAGCCTCGCCTATTACGGCGGCGGCCGCTGGCACAAGTTCCGCAAGGAGGCGCAGGAGACCATGGCCCCCTACGTCTTCGGCCACCAGCAGCAGGCCACCCCGGTCGACTGAGGCAACCCTCGGGTTGCTTGGGTTCGCCTCCGGCAAACACCTGAATCAAACCCCGATCGGCCGGTGCCCACCGCCCTCAGGGCGGCGGGCACCGTCGCGTCAGAGGTTGCCGTCGTCACCCAGCGCTTCGACGTCGGCGAGATCCTGCGCCCGGCCCGAGGCCCGCTTGTTCCGGCGTAGGTCGTCGAGGCCGATGAACGGCACTGGCGAAGTCATCCCTTCGACGTCGATCTCCATGCGGCGTGAGCTGCAATCGGCGAAGTCGACGCCGTCGATCGACATCAGGATGTCGATTCGCTTCGGGGGATAGCCGAGCTGGACCACCGTGTCCGGCTCGGAGAAGTCGGTGGCGGTCAGGCCGAGCGAGCCGAAGCCGAAACGCTCGAGAGCGTTGACAAGACGGTCGGCGTTGGTGCCGTCTATCAGAACCCACACGTCGAGGTCTTTGGTATAGCGAGGATGACCATACGCCGCCACGGCGTAGCCCCCGACGATCAGGAACTCAACCTCGTCGGCGATGCAGCACTCGATGAACTCTTTGAAGTCGGGGTCCAGCTGCATCGTCCCACCCGTGGTGCTCAGCTCTGAGACGTTGCACCATAGCCACCCGCTCGCTGGCGGGGCGGGACAGCCAGTAGCGGCGATCGCTTGTTGGCTCGTGGAGCGTCTTCCTGGTCACGATCCGGGCGATTCCGGGCACGGAATCCATTCTAGCTGAGCGGCGATCTCCGACCGGGGTACCGGGATGCGGCTTCCCCGGTCAGAGCGCCGGAAACCTCAGCCCCGGGGAGCGGGGCGGACGAGCTGACCCGGGCGGGTGGTCAGCGAGCCCTCGAGGAAGCTCCCGTCGACCTGGATGGGCCGGCCGTTGACCACCACGTGGCGCATGCCGGCGGGGGCGTCGGCCGTGAGCCGCTCCGAGCCGGCCGGGAAGTCACGCACCCGCCGGACCGGGCCGGGGGCCACGGTGGCGGGGTCGAACACGGCCACGTCGCCGGCGTAGCCGGCCTTGAGGTAGCCCCGGTTGGCGAAGCCGAACAGGTCGGCCTGCTGGCCGGTGAGCTTGCGGATCGCCGCCTCCATGGTCAGCACCTCGCGGCCCCGCACCCAGTTGCCCAGGAGGTCGGTGGGGAGGGGGGCGTCGCACAACTGGCCGACGTGGGCCCCGGCGTCGGACAGGCCGAGTGTGGTACCCGGGGCGTTGAGCAGGGTCTTCACACCCTCCTCGTCGTCGTTGGCGATCAGCACCTTGATGCGCATCGCCACGTCGGGCTCGGCCACGGCCAGGTCCATAAGGCAATCAAAGGCGTCGATGCCCCGCTCGTCGGCGATGTCGCTCAGGCGGCGGCCCACCAGCTGGGGGTGGGCCTGGGTCTCCATGATCTCCATGGTCGACCACCGAGGCCGGAAGGCCCGCTTCTCGTTCCACGCCTCCCGGGCCCGCTCACGCCAGGCCGGGTCGGCGTAGGCGGCCCGGCGGGCCTCCACGCTGCCCCCCGACAGCTCGGCGAACACGGGGTTGGTGTTGAGCGTGAACGGCTCCACCAGGGTCATGGAGAACGTGAGGGGCCGGCAGCTCACCTGCAGCCACACCTCGCCGCCCTCCTCCCAGCCCTGGCGGTTGATCTCCAGGGCCTTGAGGTGGCCGCCGCTGGGGTTGGTCAGCACCGCGGTGTAGGTGAACGGGATGCCCACCTGCCGCTGCAGCACGTAGTTGTCGCGCAGCGACAGGTTGTCGCCGCCGTTGACCCCGATGATGCCCTTGCCGGTGGAGGCCACGGCCCCGAACAGCGACTCCAGCTCGGCCCGGTCGGCCCAGCGGCTGGGGATGGGGCTGCCGTCGGCCCCCAGGTGGGTGGCGGCGAAGCTGGTGGCGAAGCCGACGGCGCCGGCGTCCATGGCCTCACGGATGATGGCGCCCATCTTGTCGAGCTCGGCGGCGTTGGCCGGCCGGCCGACGGCCTCGTCGCCCATCACGTACAGCCGCAGCGGGGTGTGGCCCAGGTAGGCGGCGAAGTTGAGCACGGTGCCCCGGCGCTCCACAGCCGACAGGTACTGGGGGAAGGTCTCGAAATCGTTCCACGGCACACCCTCGAGCAGGGCGGCCGGGTTCATGTCCTCCACCTTCTCCATGGTGTTGGCGATCAGCTCGTGGTCGGTGGACCTGATCGGCGCCAGCGAGAAGCCGCAGTTGCCGGCGACCACGGTGGTGACGCCGTGGAAGCACGACGGGGTGAGCGCCGGGTCCCAGAACACCTGGGCGTCGTAGTGGGTGTGGATGTCGATGAAGCCGGGCGACACGACACAGCCGTCGGCCTCCAGCACCCGGTCACCGGTGAGGTTCTGGCCGACCTCTTTGATCGTGCCTCCCTCGATGGCGACGTCGGCCCGCTGGCCCGGGGTGCCGGTGCCGTCGACGACCGTGCCTCCCTTGATGACGAGCGTGCCGCTCTCGTTGGTGGCGCTCATGGCGTTCCCCCTGCGTGATGGTTCGGTTGTCTAACCAGTCTGGCACGCCGTGGCCCGCACCCTCCATGCCGGGCGGCGGATTCGGTAAACCTGGAGGGTTGCCTCAGCCGTGGCAGTGCTTGAACTTGCGGCCCGAGCCGCAGGGGCAGGGCTCGTTGCGGCCCACCGGCTCGGGCCGGCCGTAGTCGTCGGCCACCCCGGTGCGGACGGTCCCGGCCCGCAGCTCGCCGGCCTCGGCCGCCGAAGCCAGCGTGAGCTCGGGGAACTCGCCCTGATGACGGGCGGGGGTGAGGTACAGGGCGGCCGAGCCGTCGTGTCTCGTGTTGGCCAGCCAGTCGTCGCCCAGCTCGGGGAGGGGGGCGTTGACAAAGCCCTCACCCAGCGGGTTGAGCAGCACGATGGAGGCGCGCCGCACCTCGCACGTCCAGCCCAGAGCGTGGCCCAGGTTGGCTTCCGGCGACCCGTCGGCGCTCTCGGGCCAGTCGGCCGGCAGGGCGGCGGTGGTGGTGAGCACCAACGCGGCCCGGGGAGAGGCCAGGGTCCGCAGGAAGGGGGTGGCCACGGCGGCGCCGCCAGTGCCCACGGGCCGGATCGAGCTCATGGGGCCCCAGGTTACCGGAGGTGGTCGGCCCGGGTGACGGGCCGAGGGAGCGCGCTCAGGAGCGGCACAAGGTTCACGGGCTATTGCCAGGTTGCTCTCATGGCCGTCTGAGGTGGGCGGCACACGATGAACAGCATCCCGAAAGGTTCGGGAACCACCGAAATCCCCCCTCAGAAAGCGAGCACCTCGATGCACCCAGCAGTCCGGAACACCATGGTCGGAGCCGGCATTCTCGGCGCCCTGGTGGCCGGCGGGGCGACCGCCTCGTTCGCCTCCTCCTCCGCCAACAGCGCCTCCACCCAGAGCGACACCAGTACCACCGATCAGACCGCCACCACCGATCAGACCGCCACCACCGATCAGGCCCCGACCCAGGGCCAGCAGCCGCCCGACTTCGACCCCAGCAAGGGGGGCCACACGGCCAACGGCAAGACCGAGGAACTGCTCACCGGTGACACCGCCACCAAGGTCACGGAGGCCGCCCTGGCCGCCGTGCCCGGCGCCACCATCGAGCGGGTGGAGACCGACGCCGAGGGCGCTGTCTACGAGGCCCACCTGGTGACGAGCGACGGTAAGCACCAGACGGTCACCTTCGACGCCGACTACAACCTCGTCGAGATCCAGGACGGCGGTGGCCCCGGGGCCGGTGGCCCCGGCGGCATGGGCGGCGGCCACGGCCGCCAGGGAGGCGCCCCGAGCCAGAGCCAGGACGGCACCGCCCCCGCCGCTCCGGCCGCCCCCGGCACCAGCGACGGCAGCACCAGCACCACAGCCGGTAGCTGACAGACGCCCGGTCGGGCGGCGGTCGGAGCCCTGCTCTCCCTCCCCGGCCCTCCCGCCCGACCGGCGCTCGTGCCGACCGGCGCTCGTACCGAGCGGCACGACGGGCACCGTCGCCATCTCCCACGCCCTCTCCATCGCGACGGTGCCCGCCGTTCGGCCCCGGACCAGTCGCCCGGTCCGGGGTCCAACCCGAAGGGTTGCCCTGGACTCCAAGCAACCCGAAGGGTTGCCCTGGACGTTTCGCCCTGGCGAAACTCCAAGCAACCCGAAGGGTTGCCCTAGGCTGCGGCCGGGGAGCGCCGACGAGGGCGCTCCCACCGACCATGGGAGGGTCGTCGACATGGCGGTAGCCAGCGGACAGAGCGCTCAGGCTGTCCAGGCCGAGGTGGAGGCCTGGATAGACGTGGAGTGGGACCCCGGGCTCACCGTCCGCCAGTGGTGGGGAAAGCTGGCCGACGCCGGCCTCAGCTACTCCCAGCTCGATCCGCCGTTCGGGCGGGGCTACAACCGGGACCAGCAGGCGGCGGTGTTCGCCGCCCTGCGGGCCAAGGGGGCGATGGGTCCACCGGCCGGCATCGGGACCATGCTGGCCCTTCCCACCATCCTCACCCACGGCACCCCGGAACAAATCGACCGTTTCGTCCGGCCCATCATCGATGGCTCCGAGGGCTGGTGTCAGCTGTTCTCCGAGCCCGGGGCCGGCTCCGACCTGGCCGGTCTCCAGACCCGGGCCGAGCGCGACGGCGACGAGTGGCGGGTGAGCGGCCAGAAGGTGTGGACCTCCACCGGGCAGGTGGCCGACTACGGCATCCTCATCGCCCGCACCAACCCCGACGCACCCAAGCACCAGGGCATCACCTATTTCCTGTTCCCCATGCACCAGCCCGGCGTCGACGTGAGGCCCCTGCGGGAGATGACCGGCCGGGCGGTGTTCAACGAGGTTTTTCTCGACGAGGCCCGGGTTCCCGACGCCTACCGTCTGGGTGACACCAACACCGGTTGGGCCGTGGCCAACACCACCCTCATGCACGAACGGGCCGGGATCGGCGAGGCGTCGGGCGGGTACGGGCGGGCCGCCCCCGGCACCGTCGCCGGCCATCTCGACCGGCCGTGCCACGAGTTCCTGACCAGTGCCCGGGCTTCGATGGTCCAGGGCCACATCTCGCTCGGCACGATCCAACGGTTCATCGCCCTGGCCCGGGAGCGGGGCCTGCTCGACGATCCGCTGATCCGCCAGGAGATCGCCGCCCTGCACACCCGGGTGCAGGTGATCATGTGGGGCGCCCGCCGGGCCAAGAGCGGCGCCGGCGGCCGCACCGGGGTGGAAGGCCCGCTGGCCAAGGTGGCCATGAGCCAGGCCGTCGAGGCTGGCCGGGAGCTGGGCTGCCACATCCTCGGCCCCGACGCCCAGCTGTGGGGCCGGGAGGCGGTGACCGACGGCTGGTTCCAGGAGCTGGTGGTGTTCTCACCCGCCCCTGCCATCTACGGCGGTACCGACCAGGTGCAGCGCAACATCATCGGCGAGCGCGGCCTGGGCCTGCCCAAGGAGCCGGGCCACCCCCGGGAGACCCCCTTCAAGGAGCTCCCGGCCAACACCACCCGCTGACAGCACCCCCTTTCGACACAGGAGACGAGACACGATGACCGACACACCGATCGACGGCTACTGCGACCCCCGCTTCGCCGGGGTGAAGGACGCCTTCGCCGCCAACTTCGCCCGGGGCCTCGACGTGGGGGCGTCGGTGGCCGTGGTCCACCGGGGCGAGCTGGTGGTGGACCTGTGGGGCGGCCACGCCGACCCCGAGCGCACCCGGCCGTGGGAGAAAGACACGATCACCAACGTGTGGTCGTCCACCAAGACCATGACGTTCCTGGCCGCCCACGTGCTGGCCGAGCGCGGCCTGGTCGATCTCGACGCTCCCGTGGCCACCTACTGGCCCGAGTTCGCCCAGAACGGCAAGGAGGGGGTGCTCGTCCGTCACCTGATGGCCCACACCGCCGGCCTGTCGGGCTGGGAGGAGAAGATCACCGGAGAGGACCTGTACGACTGGGACGGGATCTGCGACCGCCTCGCTCGCCAGGCGCCGTGGTGGGAGCCGGGATCGGCTTCGGGGTACCACGCCATCACCCAGGGCTACCTCATCGGCGAAGTGGTGCGGCGGGTGACCGGGCAGTCGTTCGGCACCTGGTTCCGCACCGAGATCGCCGAGCCGTTGGGGGCCGAGTTCTGGGTGGGCCTGCCCGACGAGCTCCACGGCAAGGTGTCCAACGTGATCGCCCCGCCCCCGCCGGCCCGGCCCGACCCGTTCCCGCCCATGATGTACAAGACGATGGTCAACCCCGGGTTGGTGGCCGAGCAGAGCTGGGAGCCCGCCTGGCGCCGGGCCGAGATCCCGGCCGCCGGCGGCCACGGCAACGCCCGGGGTGTCGCCCTGTGCCAGGCCACCGTGTCGTGCCCCGAGGTCAGCGGGGTGAGCCTGCTCTCCCGGGACACGGTGGAGCGGATCTTCGACGAACAGTCCAACGGGCCCGACCTGGTGATCGGCGACGTGTTCCGCTTCGGTGTGGGCTGGGCCCTGTCGTCACCGGACCTGGCGGTGCCGATCAGCGACCGGTCGTGCTTCTGGGGCGGCTGGGGCGGCTCGCTGGTGATCAACGACCTGGACCGCCAGCTGACCACGGCGTTCGTGATGAACCGCATGGGTGAGGGCACGGTGGGCGACGAGCGCTCGCGGGGCCTGGTCCGGGCGGCCGAAGCGGCTGTCGACTAGGCGCCGAACTAGGGTGGCCCCATAGCAAGCAGCACAAGGGGGATCGCATCATGCGCTTTGGCGCCAGCTTCTTCATGCAGAACTACGGCGACTGGGACCGGTACGCCGAGAAGGGGTATGACCGCCCGCCGGCCCGGGCCGACTGGGAGGTCTACGACGAGGGCGTGCATCTGGCCAGCCTCGTCGAGCCCCTCGGGTTCGACTCGATCTGGACGGTGGAGCACCACTTCACCCCGTACACGATGGTGCCGAACTCGCTGCAGTTCCTGACCTACATGGCCGGGCGCACCGAGCGGGTCGACTTCGGCACCATGGTGGTGGTGCTGCCGTGGCACGACCCGATCCGGGTGGCCGAAGAGGTGGCCATGCTCGACGTGCTCCTCCAGGGCCGCCGGCTCACCCTCGGCTTCGGCCGGGGCGCCGGCCGGGTGGAGTTCGAGGGGTTCCGCACCCCGATGGGTGAGAGCCGCGACCGCTTCATGGAGTCGCTCGAGATCGTGCGGGCGGCCCTGTCCAAGCAGGAGTTCTCGTTCCAGGGCGAGCACCACCAGATCCCGACGATGTCGATCCGGCCCCAGCCCCGCTCCGACGATCTGGTGGACCGGATGTACTGCGCCTGGGGCAGCCCGGAGACGATCCCGATCGCGGCCAACGCCGGGCTCGGGGCCCTGTTCGTGCCCCAGAAGGGGTGGGAGGAGATCGGCCAGGAGGTCGTCACCTTCAATGACCTGCGGACCAAGCGGGGCCTGTCGAAGGCCCAGCCGATCGTGGTGTGCTGGGTCTACTGCTCGCCCGACGCCGACGAGGCGTGGGACACGGCCCGCACCTACATGACCAACTACAACGACTCGGCCCTGCGTCACTACGAGTTCCACGACGCCGACCACTTCACCCAGGCCGGGGGCTACGACTACTACGCCAAGATGGCCGGTGCCCGGAAGCGGGTGGGCGAGGAGCGGGTGGTGGAGGTCTTCGCCCAGAACCAGGTGTGGGGCACCCCTGAGGTGTGCATCGAGAAGCTGCGCACGATCCGGGAGACCACCGACGCCGCCGAGTTCGTGGGCGTGTTCACCTTCGGCGATCTCCCGGGCGACAAGGCCGAGGCCTCGATGCGGCTGTTCGCCTCCGAGGTACTACCCGTGATCCAGGCCGATGAAGCGGTGTCGACCGCCGGCTGACAGACAGGAGGGCCCGCCATGGCCGCCACCACCGACACCGTCACCGTCACCCCCCACGACGGCGCCTGCGGCGCCACCGTGACCGGGGTGCGCCTGGCCCGCCTCGACGACGATGCCTTCGCCGCCGTGCTGGCGGCGTGGCACACCTACGGGGTGCTGGCCTTTCCCGACCAGCACCTGAGCGCCGAGGAGCACGTGGTGTTCAGCCGGCGCATCGGCCGGTTGGAGAACACCAACACCAAGGACCGGGACTCCACCGAGCACCGGCCCACCACGCTCGCCCTGTCGAACGTCAACCGGCGGGGCGAGCTGGTGGCCGACCCCGAGGCCCGGCTCAACCGGTACCTGCGGAGCAACCAGCACTGGCACACCGACTCCTCGTTCAAGCGGATCTCGGCCAAGGCCTCGATGCTGGCCGCGGTGGAGGTGCCCGACGAGGGCGGCGAGACCGAGTACGCCGACATGCGGGCCGCCTACGACGCCCTCGACCCGGGCCTGCGGACCCGGCTCGACGGGCTGGTGGCCGTCCACTCGATCGCCTGGTCGCAGAGCCTGGCCATGGGGGAGGACGACGTGCTGGCGCCCGAGGAGCAGCGCTACCTGCCACCGGTCCGCCACCCGCTGGTGCGGACGCACGAGCCGACGGGCCGGCCGTCGCTGTTCATCGGGCGCCATGCCCGGGTCATCGAGGGCTGGGCCGACGGCGAGAGCCGGACCCTGCTCGACGAGCTGTTGGAGGGGGCGTGCCAGCCGCCTCGGGTGTACAGCCACCGGTGGCAGGCCGGTGACGCCGTGTTGTGGGACAACCGGTGCATGCTCCACCGGGGTCGCCCGTGGGACACCGGCCAGGCCCGGGTCATGCGCCGGACCACGATCGCCGGCGATCCACCGCCGGGCGACACCAACGAGTGGGCCCTCTGACCGTCCGCCCCCACCCAGATCTCTGACGGGGCGTGCCGCCAGGCCGCGCCTGGCGTCAGAGATCCGGGTGCCGACGGCGGTACCGTGCCCGGTGTGGACACCCTGGCGGTCAGCGCCGACGACGTGCGCAAGGCGGCCGAGCGGATCGCCGGCGACGTGGTGCGCACACCGTCGGCCGAATCCCGCACCCTCTCGGCCCTCACCGGCCTCGACGTGGTGGTGAAGTTCGAGAACCTCCAGTTCACCGCATCGTTCAAGGACCGGGGGGCGGCCAACAAGCTCCACCAGCTCAGCGCCGCCGAGCGCCACGCCGGGGTGCTGGCCGTGAGCGCCGGCAACCACGCCCAGTCGGTGGCCTACCACGCCACCCGCCTCGGGATCGCCGCCACCATCGTGATGCCGGCCTCGGCCCCGTTCACCAAGGTGGCCAACACCGAAGCCCTGGGGGCCGAGGTGGTGCAGGCCGGCGCCACCTTCGCCGACGCCGCCGCCGTGGCCGAGCGCCTGGTGCGGGAGCGGGGCCTCACCATGGTCCACCCCTACGACGACGCGGCCGTGATCGCCGGGCAGGGCACGGTGGCCGTGGAGCTGCTCGACGACGTCGACGGGATCGACACCCTGTTGGTGCCGGTGGGCGGCGGCGGTCTGCTGGCCGGCATCGCCGCCTATGCCCGGGCCGTGCGGCCCGACATCGAGCTGGTGGGGGTGCAGAGCGAGGTCTACCCGGGGATGATCGCCGCCCTGGCCGGCCAGGAGCTTTCCCCGTCGCGGGCCGAGACCCTGGCCGACGGCATCGCGGTGAAGACGCCGGGGCGGCTCACCGTGCCCCTGGTGCGTGACCTGGCCGACGAGGTGCTGGCCGTGCCCGAGGCCGCCATCGAGCGGGCCGTCTCGCTCTACCTGGAGATCGAGAAGACGGTGGTGGAGGGGGCCGGCGCCGTGGGCCTGGCCGCCGTACTGGAGGACCCCGAGCGGTGGCGGGGGAAGCGGGTGGGCCTGATCCTGTCGGGCGGCAACATCGACACCCGGGTCCTGGCCTCGGTGCTGATGCGGGAGCTCGTGCACTCGGGCCGGATCACCACCGTGCGCATCTCCCTGCCCGACCTGCCCGGCGCGCTCGCCCCCGTGTTGTCCACCGTGGCGGCGGCAGGGGCCAACGTGATCGAGATCGACCATCGCCGCCTGTTCGACCCGATCTCGGCCCGGGCCACCAACGTGGACGTGGTGATCGAGACCCGGGACCGGCTCCACACCGCCACCGTGCTGGCCGCTCTCCAACAGGCCGGTTACCAGGCCGACATCCTGGGCTGAACGCCGGCGCTCCGGCCAGGCTGGCGGAGTGCTTTGGCCGGTCCACCGGGGCCTCACCTACTGTTGGGGCCCATGGAACGTCTTCGCTTCGGGGCCTTCGCTGCCCCCCATCACCCCGTGGGCGAGTCGCCCATGCTCCTGTTCCGGCGGGACATCGCGCTCGGGGGCCCTGCTCGAGGAGCTGGGCTTCGACGAGTACTGGGTCGGCGAGCACCACTCGTCGGGGTGGGAGACGATCGGCTCGCCCGAGTTGCTGCTGGCGGCGGTGGGGGAGCGGACGCACACCATCCGTCTCGGCACCGGCGTGATCTCCCTGCCCTACCACCACCCGTTCAACGTGGCCTCCCGCCTGGCCCAGCTCGACCAGATGACCCGGGGCCGGGTGATCTTCGGGTCGGGCCCGGGCGCCCTGCCGTCCGACGCCCACACGCTCGACATCGACCCGATGACCCAGCGTGACCGCCAGGACGAGGCCATGGGCGTGATCAAGCGCCTGCTGCGGGGTGAGGACCGCTTCTCCCACCAGAGCGACTGGTTCACGCTGAAAGACGCCCAGCTCCAGATCCTGCCCTACCAGGACGATATGGAGATGGCCACGGCGTCGTCGCTGTCGCCGTCGGGTATGACGCTGGCCGGCAAGCACGGCACGGGCGTGATCTCGATCGCCTCCACGTCGTCCGAGGGCCTGGCCGCCCTGCCCACCCAGTGGGGCTTCGCCGAGACGGCGGCGGCCCAGAGCGGGCAGAAGGTCGACCGCCGCAACTGGCGGGTGATGATGAACTGGCACATCGCCGAGACCGAGGAGCAGGCCCGCAACGAGGCCGTCGACGGGCTGCACCGCTGGCACAACGAGTACAACGTGGGCGTGTTGTCCCGGCCGGGGGCCAAGCACTACGACGACAAGTGGAAGCTGCTCGACACGATGGTCGACTCCGGGGCGGCCGTGGTGGGTACGCCCGACGACCTGGTGAAGTCGATCCTGAAGCTGCAGGAGGTGACCGGTGGCTTCGGTTGCGCCGTCGGGTTCGCCCACGACTGGGCGAACCACGACGCCACCCGGCGGAGCTGGGAGATGGTCGGCCGCTACGTGATCCCCGAGATCAACGGCCAGCTCCGGGGCGTGCGGGCGTCGGCCGCCTTCCTCACGGCCAACCAGGAGGAGCTGATGAAGGGTGCCTCCAACGCCGTGATGGCCAAGATCCGGGAGACCCCCGGGGCCTACGACGCCCTCAAGACCACGCTGTCGCAGCGGTCGACCCAGAAGAAGGGGCCGGAGTGGCGGCCCGGGGCCGACGTCACCCTCGACGAGAAGGCCACCACCGACTGACTCTGCGGTCCTGGCGGCCCCGCTCCCGTCTGGGGGCGGGGCCCGCTTTCTTGCGGCTGCACACGAACGGAAGGTCTGCCCACCGGGAGGATCGGCCTCTGGTCGGTAGCCTGCCGGGCGTGATCGAGACCTGCCGTTCCGTCTCCGGCCGCCTGGCCGGCACCGCCCTCCTGCTCGCGCTCGTCGCCGCCGCCTGCGGCAGCGGGGGCGCCGACGACACCGCCACCACCTCCGACGGGGCCGGCGGGGCGGCCTCGACGACGGCGGCCGGCGCCGGGAGCGCGGCGACCGAGGCCGCCGGTGCCGACGACGAGGGGGGCGACACCACCGCCACCCCGCCCGACCCCTGCGGGCTCGTGACCGACGAGGCGGCCAGCGCCCTGCTGGGCCAGGATGTCACCGGGGTGAGGGCCCCGGTGGAGGACGCTCCCTACGCCGTGTGCCAGTGGGGCGAGTTGTTCAAGGGCACGGTGTTGGCCGTGCAGGTGGCGGGCGAGCAGGACACGATCCGCCCGCTGCAGCTTCTGGTGTCGGCGTCGGCCCAGACCGCCGTCGCCTCCCCGGTGGGCACCGATGGGAAGTACATCGGCGACATCGGCTACGTCTACGGTGGCGGCGGCGTCGGGCAGTCGGTGATCTTCCGCCACGGCGAGTGGGACGTGCTGGTGGGCGTCACCGGCGAGGACGGGCCGTCGCAGGCCGAGGTCGAGGCCCTGGCCGCCGACATCGACGCTGCCCTGCCCTGATCCCACCCCCGGGGCCGGCACACTGGTGGCCATGTATCTGCCTCCGGCGTTCGAGGAGACTGACCCCGCAGCGGTGCGGGGGCTGATCGAGGCGGCCGGTGCCGCCACCCTGGTGACCATGGTCGACGGCGGTCTGTTCGCGTCCACGTTGCCCCTGTTGTGGGTGCCGGACCCCGACGGCGACGGGCCCGGCCGGCTCGTGGGGCACCTGGCCCGGGCCAACCCCCAGGCCCGCCGGTCGAGCACCGAGGTGGAGGCGTTGGCCGTGTTCGCCGGCGTGAGCGGTTACGTGTCGCCCACGCTCTATCCGTCGAAGCAGGACGGGGGGCGGGTGGTGCCGACGTGGAACTACGAGGTCGTCCACCTCTGGGGCCCGCTGGTGATCCACGACGATCCGGCGTGGGTGCTCGACGTCGTCACCCGTCTCACCGGGCACCACGAGGCCCGGTACCGGGAAGGAGCCGATGCCGCCGGCCTGGCCGGGGTCGCGCCCTGGGCCGTGGCCGACGCCCCCGAGGAGTTCATCGACGGCCAGCTCCGGGCGATCGTGGGTATCGAGATCCCGATCACCCGACTGGCGGCCAAGCGCAAGCTGAGCCAGAACCGGCCCGAGGCCGACCGGGCCGGCGTGGTCGCCGGCTTGGCCGCCCGGGCCGCCGCCGGCGTGCCCGGCGCCGATGCCATGGCCGCCCAGGTCCGCCAGGCCAACCCCGGGCTGTAGCCGGCCCTACTCCCGGCCGCCCGGCCGGTTCTCAGTGCGTGGCGCGCCGCCCCTGATGCCTGGTGCAACGAGAGGGGCTTCAGCTCCACCGCACGGGCAGGTGGGCCACGGCTCCCACGTGCAGGCCGGGTAGCCGCGCCGGCTCGCCGGCCAGGCGCAGGTGGGCCAGATGGGGTGCGAGGTGGCGGAACACGGCCCGCAATTCCCAGCGGGCCAGGTTGGCGCCGAGGCAGAAGTGCTCGCCGTGGCCGAACGTGACGTGGGCGTTGGGGTGCCGGCGCAGGTCGAGGCGGTAGGGGTCGGGGAACTGCCGGTCATCCCGGTTGGCCGACGGATACCACAGCACCACGGTGTCGCCGGCCGCGATCCGCTGGCCGCCCAACTCGGTGTCGGCGGTGGCGGTGCGGGCGAACTGGATCACGGGCGACACCCAGCGAAGCAGCTCCTCGATGGCCGTCTCGATCACGCCACCGGGGTCGGCGGCCAGCACCTCGATCTGGTCGGGGTACTGGAGCAGGGCCCGCACCCCGCCCGTGATCGTGTTGCGGGTGGTCTCATTGCCCCCACCCACGAGCAGCTCCAGGTAGCCGTGGAACCGCTGGTCGTCGAGGAGGTGGCCGCCGATGGTGGCGTGGGCCAGGCGGCCGACGAGGTCGGGCTCGTCGTCGTCGGGGGCGGGGCGGCGTCGGGCCTGCTCGATCAGGTGCTGGCGGTAGGCGTGGTACTCCTGGCCGGCCCGGCGCCGCACGTCGGCCGGGGTCTCGCCCGGCCGGACGTCGGGATGGTTCATGTCGGGGGTGAGCAGCGTCTGGTCCGACCAGCGCCGGATGGTGGGCCAGTCGCTGACCGGCAGGCCGAGGAGGGTGCAGATCGTGGCCAGGGGCACGCCCACCGACAGGTGCTCCACCAGATCGATGGGCTCGGGGGCGGCGGCCCGGGCCTCGTCGACGAAGCGGCCGACGAACTCCCGGGCCAGGTCGTCGAGGTGGGCCTCCAGCCGGCTCATGGCCCGCGGGGTGAAGCGGCGGGCCGACAGGGCGCGCAGGTCGAGGTGCTCGGGCCGGTCGGTGTAGATCATGTCGAGGGCGACATCGGGATCCCAGCCGTGGCGCTCGGCCCGTTTGTGGCAGTAGGCGGTGAGCCGGCCCAGGCCGTTGTCGGTGTCGAGGCGGATCACGCCCCGGTTGGAGTAGAGGTCGGGCCGGCTCGACACGTGGCGCACGTCGGCGTAGCGGGTGACGGCCCAGAAGGGCGAGAACCGGGGCCGGCCTTCGTAGCGGTAGACGGGGGCCGCCTCTCGCAGGAGGTCCCAGTCGGCCCACGGGTAGCCGTGCTGGATGTAGCGCGGCATGGAGGTGATGTCGACCGCGGCCAGGGCGGCGGCGACGTCGGGTGGGCTCAGGTGTGCGGCCATCGGAGGATTCTCCTTCACCCCGGACCAGGGGCGAAACCTCAGCCCAGCCCGCCGCCGGCGGCGACCTCGCCCACCTTGTCGTCGTCGTAGCCGAGCATGCCGGTGAGGATCTCGTAGGCGTGCTCGCCGTACAGCGGGCCGGGCCGGTCGACCCGGCCCGGGGTCCGGCTCAGCCGCATCCGGGGGCCCTCCACCGGGATGGGGCCGATGAAGGGATGGTCGATCGTGGCCCAGTGGCCCCGGTGGTCGAGCTGGGGGTCGGCCAGGCAACCGGCCGAGTTGTTGACCAGATGGGAGGCCACGCCCAGCACCTGCAGCTTCTCCACCAGGGCGTCGCCCTCGTGGCCCGCCGTCCACGCCGCCACCACCTCGTCGAGCTCTGCCCGCCGGGCCAGGCGCTCGGCCGCAGGCAGCGACCGGAGGTCGGGTCGGCCCACGGCGTCGGCCAGCACGGCCCAGGCCTCGTCGTGCTCGCAGGCCAGGGCCACCCAGCGGTCGTCGCCCTGCACCGGGTACACCCCGTGGGGGGCCATGGCCAGGTCGCCGTTGCCCAGCGACTGGTGCTCCCGCCCGTTCACCTCGGCGTCGAGCAGGCCGGGGGCCAGGAGCTGGAGTGACGACTCGGCCTGGGACAGGTCGAGGTGCTGGCCCTCGCCGGTACGGCGGCGGTGGTCGACGGCGGCCAGCAGGCCGGCCAGCCCGAAGCGGGGCGACACTGTATCGGTGTAGGCGCCGAACGGGCCGGCGGCGGCCCGGTCGGGCCAGCGGGTCGTGTGGTGGAAGCCGAACAGGGCCGAGGCCAGGTTGCCGTAGCCCGGCAGGTCGAGGGAGCCGGTCTGGCCGGGCAGGCAGCTCGAGTAGAGGATGACCGACGGCTTGACGGCCCGCATCCGCTCGTAGCCGAAGCCCATCCGCTCGAAGGCGCCGGCCGAGAAGCTCTCCAGCACCACGTCGGCCCACCCGATGAGGTCCCACAGCACGGCCCGGCCGGCGTCGGTGGTGAGGTCGAGCTCGATGCCGAGCTTGCCGGCGTTGGCGTTGTTGAACAGCCCGCCGCACTCCATCGGGTGCTCGTCGTTGAGGGGGTGCAGAGGCATGACGGTGCGGCTGACGTCGACCCGGAGCTGCGTCTCCACCTTCACCACCGTGGCGCCGAAGTCGGCCAGGCCCCGGCCCACGTAGGGCCCGGAGATCGACCAGGTGAGGTCGAGCACCTTGAGGCCGTCGAGAGGCCGGACGCCGTCGCCGCCGGTGTTCACCCCGGCCCGTGTGTGGGCCGCCGGCTCCCGCTGGGCCGGCCGCCCCCGGTCGGCGTCGGCCAGCACGGCCTCGGTGTCGGCGCCCAGTTCAGGAGCCGGGCCCAGAGCCAGCAGGGGGGCGCCGGAGGCGATCAGGAAGGCGCCGAGGCGGCGGTGGTCGGGCCCGCCGGCCACGATGGGGCCGACGTCCCACGAGCCCCGCTCGGCCAGATGGGGGAGCTCCATCACCTCGGTGAGACCGGCCACCGGGGCCAGCAGCACCCGGCGCTGGCGGGCCTGCTCCACCAGCTCGGCCTTGGTGCGGGTGGCGGTGTGGGCGGCCACGATGGCGGCCAGGCGGTCGAGCTCGGCCACCGGCTCCCGGCCGTCGAGGAGGCGGACGATCAGGTCCTCCCACGGTTTGTCCCGGGTGGCCTCGTCGCAGCCGCCCTCCTCCCAGATCCAGCGGAACAGGTTCGGGGTGAACTCCTTGAAGGCGGCGCCGAACAGCAGGGTGATGCTCACCTCGCCGTCGGCCGCCGGGTAGCCCCAGCGGAGCTTGAAGGCCCCGACGTTGATGCCCTCGCCCGAGCGGCCCAGGGGGGCGTTGTCCCACGCCTCGTTGAGGGCGTAGGCGAACGACGCCTGGAGGTAGGCGGTCTGGATCGACACGTCGACGATCTGGCCCCGGCCCGAGGCGCCCCGCTCGTTGAGGGCGTACAGCACGCCGACGGCCAGGTCGGCCGCCCCGTGGTTGTAGGCCTGGGGGATGCCGCAGCGCAGTGGGGGCCGGTCGGTGTCGCCGGTGAGGGCGAGCTGGCAGGCCGAGGCGGCCACCGTGAGGTCGGTCTCGTGCCAGTCGGCCTTGGGCCCGTCGAGCCCGAACGGTGTGAGCAGGCCGATGATCAGCGACGGATTGGCGGCGGCCAGGGCCTCGGGGTCGAACGGCAGGTCGGCCGGGCGGCCCGACCACAGCACGATGTCGGCGGCGGCGGCCAGGCGGGCCAGACGGTCCCGATCGGCCGGATCGTCGGGGTCGAGCACCACCGATCGCTTGCCCCGGTTGTAGGCGGCGTGCCACAACGACGGGCCGGTGTCGGGATCGCCGCCGGCGAACGGCGGCTGACGGCGGGCCGGCGACCCGCCCGGCGGTTCCACCAGCGTGACCTCGGCCCCCAGCTGGGCCAACATCAGCCCGGCCAGATGGCCGCGGTGGTCGGTGCAGTCCAGCACCCGGTACGGCCTCAACATCATCGCTCTGACCCCCTGGACGTCGTCCCCCGAACGGCGTGTGGCGTGCGCCACAGCTCCATCTTGGAGGGGGTGACTGGTCCGGTCAATCGGACCCGCCGACCGGGGATGGGATTCAGCTGCCGTCGAGGTAGGTGGCCAGCACCCGGTGGGTGTTGACGATCCGACGCTCCTCGCTCGACACGATCGTGTGGGTGAAGCCGGGTTGGCCCAGGCCCCGCTGCATGCGGGCCATGGCCCGTATGTCCTGGTTGAACACGAGGCCGAGGCGTTCGGCGTCGAGCCCGTTGCTGATGTCGGTGGGGCGCTTGGCCCGGGGCTCCCCCGCCGGGCGGCGGTCGAAGTGGAGGGTGAGCAGCTCGGCCCGGTCGACGGTGACCGACGGCTTGGCCACCAGCACGTTCAACGAGTCGGCCGAGACCAGCACGGTGGCGTTGGGGAAGAGGTTGTACTGGCGGAGCCGCATGATCTGGTCGTCGTCGAAGCGGCCCAGATCCACGCCCTTCCGGCCGGCCTCGGCCCGGATGGCGGCCACCAGCAGGTCGAAGGCGGTGGCGCCCCCGGGCCCGTCATCCTGATCGGCCGGCATGGGGACGGTGTCGTCGGGGGCCAGGCCGAGGCGGCGGCCCTGGGTGCGACAGAAGGAGTCCCACACGTCGGCCTCGGGAACGGCGCCGAGCCGGGGGCTGGCCACCCCGTACAGCTGGTAGCTGACCGCGTGGCGGTCCCACAGGTGCTGGGCGGCGTGGACGTCGTCGAACGAGACGATCATCTCCGGGTGCAGGCCCTGCACGTGATAGGTCTCGGAGAAGCCCTCCGCCACCACCTTCCAGTTGCAGCTCACCGGTGTGGTGGTGGTGACACGGCAGCGGAAGTCGTGGATGTCGGCCCAGGCCAGGTCGCCGGGCACACCCTCCAGCCACTCCTCCAGCGGGGCGGCGTGGGGATCGAGGGTGACGAACACCAGCGGGCCCCAGGTGCCGACCCGGGCCGGGATCAGGGGCAGGTCCTCGTTGCGCAAGGCCCCGAAGCCCCGGCGGGAGGGCACCTCCCGCAGCTCACCGGCCAACGTCCAGGACCAGTGGTGGAACCCGCAGCGGATCTCGCCCAGGCCGGCGCCGGCGCCGGTGCACAGCAGGTTGCCCCGGTGACGGCACACGTTCTGGAAGGCCCGCAGCCCGCCGTCGTCGCCCCGCACGATCAGGACCGACAGGGGCCCGCAGCGGTGCTCGAACCAGTCGCCGGGCTCGGCCACATGGTCCACCGAGCAGGCGATCTGCCACACCCGGGGCCACAGCCGCTCCAGCTCCTGGTCGGCGATCGCCTGGCTGGTGTACCGGTCGACGGAGAAGCGGTGGTGGGCCGGCTCCTCGGCGTCCCACGCCACCCCGGTGGCGAGCGGCGGCGTGGCCGTGACCGGATGCTCAGCGGTGGTGCGCTCCACGCCGGACAGTATGGCGCCGGGCGGGGACCGGCGCCCAAGAGCGGCGCTGCGCCGGGCGGGAACCTGCGCCCAAGCGGTGCTGCGCCGGGCGGGGACCTGCGCCCAAGCGGTGCTGCGCCGGGCGGGGACCTGCGCCCAAGCGGTGCTGCGCCGGCGGAGGCGGCGTCGGTGGCTACGCTGCTCGCTGACCGACGATGGAGCTGCCCCGACCGAGCCCCCTGGCCCCGACCCTGCGCCGGTGGCGGCACGAGGCCCGGGAGCAGGCCGCCCTCGCGGTGCACCTCGCCCGCTGGATCGCGCTGGGGGCGCTGTCGGGCGTGCTGGCCGGGGTGTCGTCGTTCGTGTTCCTGGAAGGGCTCGATCGGATCACCGACTACCGGGTCGAGCACGGCTGGCTGGTGTGGCTCCTCCCTGTGGCCGGCCTGGCCGTGGGCCTGGCCTACCACCTCCTCGGGGGCCGGGCCGGCCAGGGCAACGCCCTGGTGATCGACGAGATCCACCAGCCCACCGACTGGCTGCCCCGGCGCATGGCGCCCCTGGTGCTGCTCGGCACGTGGGTCACCCACCTGTTCGGCGGGTCGGCCGGACGGGAGGGCACGGCCCTGCAGATGTCGGGGAGCCTCACCGACGTCGCCGCCCGCACCCTCCGCCTCGGCCCCGACGACCGCCGCATCCTCCTCGCCGCCGCCCTGGGTGGCGGCTTCGGCGCCGTGTTCGGTGTGCCGCTCGCCGGCGCCGTGTTCGGGCTCGAGGTCCAGGCCGTGGGCCGCATCCGCTACGAGGCGCTGGTGCCGTCGCTCACGGCGTCGGTGGTGGGTGACCTGGTGGTCGGCGGCCTGGGCCACGACCATCCGCTGCGGCCCCAGCTCGATCCCGGCCTCGACCTGGCGTTGGTGGCCAAGGTGGCGGTGGCGGGCCTGGTGTTCGGGCTGGCCGGGATCGTGTTCGTGGAGGCCGTCGAGGCGATCAAGGGGGCCCTGGCCCGCTGGCTGCCGTGGGCTCCGCTCCGGCCGGTGGCGGGCGGGGTGGCGGTGGTGGCTCTGGCCGCCCTGTTCGGCACCGACTACCTCGGTCTGTCGCTGCCCTTGATCGACCGGGCGCTGGCCGGCGAGCCGCTCAGCTTCGCCGTGTTCGCCCTCAAGATCCTGTTCACCGCCGTCACCCTGGGGGCTGCCTTCCCCGGCGGGGAGGTGACGCCGCTGTTCGTGATCGGCTCCACCCTGGGCGCGGCCCTGGCCGCTCCGCTCCACCTGCCGGTGGGGCTGGCCGCCTCGGTGGGGTTCGTGGCCGTGTTCGCCGGTGCGGCCAACACCCCCCTGGCCTGCACGATCATGGGGGCCGAGCTGTTCGGGGTGGGGGCCGTGGTGCCCATCGCCGTGGGCTGCGTGATCGCCTACGTGTTCTCCAGCCACCGCGGGATCTACGCCACCCAGCGCATCGCCGTGCCCAAAGGGCCGTACGCCGTGCCCGGTCGGCCCACGATCCGGGCCTGGAGCCAACGGCACCGCGAACCCTGACGCCGCCGGAACGACTTCACAACTTGCGCGAAGTTCGAAGTTCTTTTCGGTTCCGATCTACGATCGGGACGACGCACTGAGCAACGAACAGGATCGGAGACGGCGATGGCTGACCAGGCGACGGCGACGAAGGGGACCGCAGTGGGCACCGGCACCCAACCCGACTGGGAGGTCGTGGTCATCGGGGCCGGCGTCGGTGGCATCTACCAGATCAAGCGCCTGACCGACCTCGGCATCAAGGCCGTCGTGCTGGAGGCGGCCGACGACCTGGGCGGCACCTGGTACATGAACCGGTATCCGGGGGCCCGGTTCGATTCCGAGAGCTACACCTACGGCTACTCGTTCTCCCGGGAGCTGCTCGACGAGTGGCACTGGAAAGAGCGGTTCTCGGGCCAGCCGGAGAACCTCCGCTACCTGAACCACGTGGCCGACAAGTTCGACCTCCGCCAGCACATGCGGTTCAACACCAAGGTGGCGGCCATGCGGTGGGACGAACCCACCAACACCTGGGAGCTGTCGTTGGAGGATGGCTCGACCATCACCACCCGGTTCGTGATCGCCGCCCTCGGCCTGCTGTCGATCCCCACCTACCCCCGCTACGAGGGCATGGACAGCTTCCAGGGCCCGTCGTTCCACACCTTCCACTGGCCCCACGAGCCGCTCGACCTCACCGGCAAGCGGGTGGGTGTGGTCGGTACCGGGGCCACCGGCATCCAGGTGATCGCCGACATCGCCGGCAAGGTGGGGGAGCTCAAGGTCTTCCAGCGTCGCCCCAACTGGAGCGCCCCGCTCCACAACGGCCCCATCTCCGACGAGGAGATGGCCGAGATCCGGGCCCGCTACGACGAGATCTTCGAGACCTGCGCCCGGACCCCGGGCGGGTTCGAGCACGAGCCCGACCGCCGCGGTTTCTACACCCTGACAGCCGAGGAGCGGAAGGAGCTGTGGGACGAGCTGTACGAGACCCCCGGGTTCGCCATCTGGCTCCGCAACTTCCGGGAGATCTTCTTCGACGAGGAGGCCAACGCCGAGTTCTCGGCCTACGTCGCCGACCGGATCCGCCAGCGGGTGAACGACCCCGTGGTGGCCGAGAAGCTGATCCCCCGGGACCACGGGTTCGGCGTGCAGCGGGTGCCGATGGAGACGCACTACTTCGAGGTCTACAACCAGGACAACGTGGAGCTGGTGGACGTGAGCGAGACCCCGATCGAGCGGGTCACACCCACGGGGATCCAGACGTCGGCCGGCCACTACGACCTCGACGTCATCGTCTACGCCACCGGCTTCGACGCCATCACCGGGGCCTACGACAAGATCGACATCCAGGGTGTCAATGGCGAGAAGTTGGCCCAGAAGTGGGTCGACGGCCCCAGTACCTACCTCGGGATCCTGGTCAACGGCTTCCCCAATTTCGTCATGCTGGCCGGGCCCCAGAGCGGGTCAGCCTCCACCAACTTCCCCCGGGGCATCGAGTCGGGCGTGAATTGGATCACCAGCATGCTGGAGTACGTCTGGGAGCACGACAAGACCCGCCTGGAGCCCACTCCGGAGGCCCAGGAGGAGTGGACCGAGCACGTCAAGAAGATGTACGGGATGATGCTGATGCGCAAGGCCAAGAGCTGGTTCACCGGCTACAACTCGAACGTCGAGGGCCATGAGCACGGCAAGATCCGATACTTCGTCTACAACGGCGGGGCCCCCAAGTTCGTGCAGAAGCTGAGCGAGATCGCCGACGCCGGCTACCGCGGCGTCGACTTCGACTAAGAATCGGGGAAGCCGAAGCTGGTGACGGGGGGTGGGCCCCCGTCGCCGGCGGCCAGCCATCGGAACAGGGCGGCCTCGTGGGGCACGACGGGGTCGGGGAGCTCCTCGAGCGCGAACCACCCGATCGCCGCCGACTTGTTCGGTTCCATCAGGCGGGCCTCGCCCTGCCATCTCCGGCACTGGAAGAAGAAATCGACCCGCTCGTCGACCGGGTCGCCGTTGCCCGCCGTGCGGTGCATGGCCGTGATCGCCGCCAGGTCGCCCGGTTCGACCGCCACGCCGAGCTCCTCGGCCGCCTCCCGGCAGGCGGCCGCCACCACCGACTCGCCCTCCTCAACGTGGCCGGCGGCCGCCGTGGCCCAGAACCCGTCGCGATAGCCCGTGTTCTGGCGGAGTTGGAGCAGGATCTCCTCCCGGTCGCCGACCCGGCGCCGGAGGATCACGTAGGCGGCGGGCACCACCCGGAAGCGGTCGGTCACCGCTCGAACGTTAGGGCCGCCGGCGGCCGACCACCCATCTGGCCTTCCCGGGCCCGGGCGGCAAAGATGCGTCTTGGACCCCGGCGACCCCTTCGCCCCGGAGAGAGGACGACCCGATGACCGACGAGGAGAAGACCGAGGCCGGCAAGGCCCTGGCCCGCCGCCTGTTCACCGGGGCGCCCCGCCCCGCCAACCCCGGCACCCCACCACCCGCCGCCTTCAACGACTACACGAACCGCCACCTGTTCGGCGACGTGTGGCAGCAGGACGACCTCACGCTGGAGGAGCGGGAGCTGGTCACCTGCACCACCCTGGTGGCCCTCTACCGGGAGAACGAGCAGCGGGTGCACTTCACCGGGGCCCGCAACGCCGGTATCCCCCGGGAGAAGATCGAGGGGATGATCACCCACGTGGCCCACTACGCCGGCTGGCCCTGCGCCGCCACCGCCTTCCGGGTGCTGGGCGAGGTGTGGCCCAAGGAAGGCTGATCCGGGGGCCACCGGGCCACCCGCACCCTGTTCGACGGAATCCGACGGGAAGGACCCGCTGCCATGACCTACGTAGACGACCGGTTGGAGCCGGGCACCTCGGTGCTCGACTGCGACAGCCACCTCATGGAACCACTCGACTGGCTGGAGGCCTACGCCGACGCCGCTACCCGGAGCAAGCTCCGGGACCTGACCTTCACCGGGGGCGGGCCGGCCGATGCCGAGCTGGTCCAACGCTGCTGGGACCGTCGGAACGACCCGGAGGAGACGGCCCGGCTGGCCGCCGACGTGGTGAACGGCCCCAAGGGCTACTTCGCCTACGGCGCCATGGACCGCAGCGAGCGCCACCAGGCGCTCGACTCCCTGGGCTTCGCCGGCCAGCTCGTGTTCTCCACCTTCGCCCCCAACCAGTTCAACAACACGGGCGACCTCGACCTGCTCTACGGCGGGGCCGCCGCCCACAACCGGGGCATGGCCGACTTCTGCGCCGGTGACGACCGCCTGTTGCCGGTGGCCTACGTGCCGCTCGACGACGCCGCCCGGGCCACCGTCTGCCTCGACGCCGCCCTGGCTACCGGCGCCGCCGCGGCGTGGGTGCCCCACGGCGTGCCGGCCACCACGAGCCCCACCCACCCCGACTACGGCCCCTTCTGGGCCCGCCTGGCCGAAGCCGGAGTGCCGGCCCTACTGCACTTCGGGGGCATGGGCTCCACCCAGATGGCGCTCAGCTACCACAACAACGGGCGCGACCCGGGGCGGGACTTCGTGGGCGGCGGTGAGAACGTCCGCTCCAAGGACTTCCTCAACGTCCACCACGACGCCGAGAACCTGCTGTCGTGCCTCGTGCTCGACGGCATCTTCGAGCAGTTTCCGGAGCTCAAGGTGGGCGTGATCGAGCTGGGGGCGGGCTGGGTGCCCAACCTGCTCGACGGGCTCGACCACGCCAAGCGGGCGTTCGGCCGCAACGAGCCCGAGCTGGCCACGCTGCGGCTCGACCCGTCCGACTATGTGCGCCGCCAGGTGCGGTTCAACCCGTGGCACTTCGAGGACGTGGGCCGTCTCACCGACTGGTGCGGGCCCGACCTGTTCCTGTTCGCCTCGGACTGGCCCCACCCCGAGGGCGGGCGGGACCCGCTGGCCGAGTTCGAAGCGTCGTTCGACCGGGTGGAGGCCGGCCCCGTGACCCGGCGCCGGTTCTACCACGACAACCTGGCCTGGCTGCTGGGCCGGTCAGTGTGAGGTGAGCGGGAGGTGGATGATCTCGATCGGGTCGACGGGGCGCAATCCGTCGACCGGCTGGGCCGTGATCGTCACCTCCCGCCCGTCGGTCCGCACGACGAGGAAGTTCTTGGCGAACGGCGGGTTGTCGTCGTCGAAGAACTCCGACACCTTGGCCTGGATCGGCCCCCGGGGCTGGTAGGCCGAGGGGAACACGATCCGGCCCCGGCGCCGAACCGCGGCTGACGTCGGCGCCAGCCGGTCGTCGGCGGCGCGGCGCCAGGCCAGCACCTGGCGGGCCTCGTCGTCGGTGAACACCTCGGCGCCGCCGTGGACGACGGGGTCGACGAACAGGGCCCAGGTGCGAAGGAAGGTGAGGTTGACCACCAGGCCGGTGACCCCGGCCAGGACGGCGACGACGAGGGCCACCAGCAGGCCGGGCAGGGTCCAGGTGCCGTGGAACAACCACCACAGGACGGCGGCCGAGGCTCCCACCACGACGATGTTGACCGGTTTGTAGCTGCCCGGGAACCAGCGGCGCAGGGTGTCGAGCAGGATGATCGAGGTCACGGTGCCGGCGGCGATGGCCATCGTGGCCACCACCACATCCCCGGCGCCGGGGTGGGCGGCCCGGGCCCCGGTGGTGGCCGCCAGGGCGGCGATGGGACCGCCCACCGCCAGGGCCGCCGCCAGCCACGGGCCGAGGAAACCGAGGATGCCGTAGGCCTCCCGCCACGTGATCGTGGGCGGGCCGCCGGGAGCCGCGGGGCCGGGTTGCGCCCACCGGTGGCGCAGGATCGGGGCCAGGAGCCATCCGAGGGCGGCGATCACCAGCGCCGAGCCGGCCAGCGCCGCCACGGAGGCCATACCGGCCGCCACCAGGCCGGCCACCACCAGCATCGGGTGCCAGGCGGTGGACGGGCGCAGCACCAACTCGGACACGGCGGCCAGGGCCGTGGCGCCCTGCACCGAGTAGGCCAGGCGGGCGGCGGTGGCATTCCAGGGCTGGCCCCGACGGCCCCGGGCGGCCCGGACGCGCCAGCCGGCCACGGCGGCGACGGCCAGGGCCACGAGCGTGCCCAACGTGACCGGAGCCTGCAGGGCCACGGCGGTGGCCGCGGCGCCGATCCAGGTGGCGGCGGCCACGGGCAGGATCCACGGCCGCAGGGGCGGGTCGTTGGCCCGGGCGCTGCGCCACCACGAGCTCTCCCGCATGAGGTGGGCAAGGAGGCAACCCCCGGCGGTCAGCACGGCCCAGGCCCCGGCGTTCCATCGGGCCCGCCCAGGATCCAGCCACCACAGGGCCACGCCGAGCAGGGCCCCGAGGGCGAAGGCCAGGCCCACCACGCCGGCCCGGTAGCCCCGGGAGTGGGTGGCACCGGCGGGGAGGGGGAGCACGAAGCGCAGCACAACCGCCGCCGCCACCAGGCCGGCCATCCCGGCGAGCGCGGTGTCGGGCCGGCCGTCGCCCACCCCGGGGCCGGGAATGGCCGCTGGCATGGCCAGCACCGCCGCCACCAGGCCGGCCATGACGGCCAGCAGCCCCCGCTGGAGCCGCCACAGACGCAGCACGAGGATCCGCCCGAAGCGTTGGAGCGATGCCACGTCGGTGGGGTAGAGCGTGTCGAGCGCCAGATCGGTGCCATCGACATCCGGATCGGGGCCGGGCGCCGGGCCGGGGCCTGCGGGGCCGGGCGCCGGGCCGGGGCCTGCGGTGTCGGGGGCTGCGGTGTCGGGGGCTTCGGTGTCGGATCCGGCGGTGGGGCCGCCGACGTCGGGGGCTTCGGGGGCGGCCAGCGTCGGGGCCCGCTGCTCCACCAGGGCCAGCGGATGCGTGGCGCTGAGGAAGGCACCGCCCCCGCCCGACACGAGGTACCGGATACCGGTACCGGGCTCGGAGGCGTAGCTCTGGTAGTTGTGGATGTCGCCACCGGCGGCGGCCAGGTAGTGGTGGGCGGGATCGCGGACCACGTCGTGGACGTCGCCGTGCGTGGCGGCCGCCGGGCCGGTGAGCAGGCAGGGTTTCCAGGCCAGGTCGACCCGCAGGGGAGTGCCGGTGAACAACAGCTTGGGCTTGGGATGGGCCGACACCCGCAACAGCCAGGCCGACTGGTCGGGATCGAGCACCGGTCCGGCCACCCCGGGCGATGCCGGTGTCGATGCACACCACCAACACGTCCCGCAGCTCCACGGCGTAGTACGGGCCGGGCTGGAGCCGGCCCAGGCCCCGCTCGGCCCGCAGCTCGGCCAGGGGCCGGGGGCGGGTGCGGCCGCCGGTGTCACCATCCCGGGCTGGTCGCTGCCGGCACGGCCGTCGATCCCGGCCGGGCCGGCCGACGACGGGAACCCTTCGGGTTCCTTGGGTTGGCCTTCGGCCAACACCCATGGGGCCCACAGCCGGGCGGGGCGGGGTCGGGACGGCCGGCGCCACACCAGACGGGCCACTGCCTCGACGAACGAGATGCCGGGGCGCCATCCGTACACGAGCGCGGGACAGGCGCTCGCGGGAGCAGAAGTGGAACATGAAGCCGGCCAGGCCGTCGTACCAGTCGTGGTTGCCGGGCAGGGCCAGGATGTCGAGCCGGGCCAGGGGGTCGGCGGCCACGCCCGGGCCGTCGGGACGGCGGCCGTAGGGAAGGTAGACGGCATGGACGTAGTCGTTGACGTCGCCCGACGGGTAGATCACGTCGCTGCAGATCAGGGCGAAGGCGCCGGCCGGCAGGGTGGCGGCCACCCGGCGCAGCTCCGGCACAAGGGCATACTGGGAGGCGTCCTGCTCGCCGGTGTCGCCCAGCACGACGAAGGCGGTGGCCGACCGACGGTCCACCACACCGTCGTACGTCTCGCCGCCGTCGGCGGTGACGGAGGGCCACCGGCCGTCGGCGTGCTGTTGGGCCACCCAGGCCCGGCGCAGGTCGCCCACCAGCTCCGGTGCGTAGGCGTTGATCTTGTCGTTGGCTGCGCTGATCAGGGGACGGAGGGCCAGCCACGACAGGCTGGCCCACTTCGGGTGGTCGCGGCGACGGAGGAGGGCCTCCCAGGCGGCCTGGTCGTCGGATTGGGGGGCGGCGGGCACGGGCGGGACCGGTCAGGCCAGCAGGTAGTCGACCAGGGTCCGGGCCTGGGGTGGGTTGGCGGCCGACTCGATGCTGCGGTGGCGCTCGGCCACCACGGGGGCGAACTGGCCGTCGGTGAAGATCCAGAACTGGTTGGCCTTCACGGCGTCGACCACGAGCTGGGCGACCTCGGCCGGCGGCTTCTTCTGACCCAGCAGCTCCCGGCCGGCGGCCCGCTCCCGCTCCCGGGCCCCGGCGTCTTCCGGCTCGTCGAGCGGCCGGACCAGGTGCTCGGGCCGGTTGCGGTCGGCGTCGATCAGGTTGGTGGCCACGAACCCCGGGCACAGCACCGACACCCCCACGGTGGAGCCGGCGTGGCCCAACTCGTGGAGGAGGGTCTCGGACAGGGTGACCACCCCGTGCTTCGACACGTTGTAGGGGCCCATGAACGGCAGGCTGACGTGGCCGGCGATCGAGGCCGTGTTCACGATGTGGCCGTCGCCGTGCTCCATCAGGTGGGGGACGAAGGCCTCGCAGCCGTGGATCACGCCCCACAGGTTCACGCCCAGCACCCACTGCCAGTCCGACAGGTCGAGCCGGCCGATCGGATTGCGGACTCCGCCCACGCCGGCGTTGTTGCACACCACGTTGACCCGCCCGAATCGGGCGAGCGCTGCATCACGCAGGGCGACGACCGAGGCCGCATCGGACACGTCGGTTCGTACCGCCAGCACGGCTTCCGGCCCCCGCACGGCAGCCAGCTGTTCCTCGGCCCGGGCCAGGGCCGGGGCCTCCACGTCGGCCGCCACCACCTGCATGCCCTGGCGGAGGAACGCCTCGGCGAAGGCGAGGCCCATGCCGCTGGCCGCTCCCGTCACCACCGCCGTACGGCCCTCGAGCTCCTGCATCACGACCCCTTCGTAGTCGGTTCGGGCGATGCTACAGGGCGGCAGTGACAGCGCCCGGGCTCACCGGCCGCCTCCGGCTGTGTGAGCCGTCCTGGTGTCGTACCATCATCGTCGTTTCCGAGTGGCCCGGCCATCCGGTCCCTGCCGGTAGTGGGCGTCTCGGGATCACCTTCGGAAGCGCCGACGGCGGCGGCGATCCTGACCCGTCGCCTGGATCGAATCTTGTTTCTCGCGGACCTGCTCCTGAGCAACGAAGGCCTGATACCGACGGTTCTTGCGTCCATGATCTTCGATGAAGTAGTCGGCGACGTGGAACGCCAGCCCGAGACCCCATGCGATCGTGACCCAGTAGGCGACATAGGGGACGCTCAGCCACAGGAAGACGTTGATGATGACGTAGCTGGCGACATGCCACCTCAGGTCGGTGTAGTCCTTCACCCGCTGGGCGGCAGGTTCTTCGGGTGTACTCGGCGCTTCAGTAGCCATCTGTACTCCTTTAGGAGAAGTGGACCTCGGGGTACCGGCGGGATGGTCCGTCGAGGAGCGGTGTCGGCTTGTTGCGGAGGTGGCGGTCGAGGAACGCCCGCACGTATGCGGTCTGGATCTTGGTGGAGCGCTGCGGATCGATGGGGCCGATCTGCAGGAGCTCCCGGGGCTCGTCCGGTGACCTGAAGGCGAAGAGGGCGGGGAGGTCGGTGAAGTCACCGTGGGCGGTGCCGGCGATCTCGAGGGTCGTGGTCTGCGGCGAGCGCGTCCGGAAGGAGGTCCAGGTTGGGTCCTGCTCCACGTGCCCGTCGAAGCCGACCAGCAGGAACGGCCGGTCGAGCCCGGTGTCGACGACCCGGCCGTACATGGTGCCGTCCAGGTTGACACCGGCGCGCACGCCCGGGTCGAGCCGCATGGCCTCGGCCGCCACCGCACCGCCGAATGAGTGGCCGGCAAGGGCGACCCTGCCCAGGTCCAGCGCGTTGTGCATCCGGGCGCCAGGCTCGGCGTCGAGGCGGGTGAGCAGACCCAGGGCGGCTCGGGTGTCGGCCATCCTCACCGGCAGGAGGGCGGCCAGCGCCTCCTCACTGTCCACGGGGACGGGCGGGACGATCGAGCCGTCGGGGTACTCGACGGGCTGGTCTTCGCCCGGGTGGTCGAGGACCGCCACCAGGTAGCCGTGGCTGGCCAGGTCGGCGGCCAGGCCGCTGTAGAGGGGCCGGGATACGCCCAAGCCGGGCGAGAAGAGCACGACCGGGAGCCGGCGACCGGTCCGGGCCAGTTCGGGGCCGGCGAAGGCGTTCGTCCTGATGGCGGCCACGTCCTCCACGGGGACGGCCAACTCTTCGGCGAGGGCGGCGGAGGTGGCGGGCAGCGCGTACCGCGCCGGGCGGGACTCTCTCACACTTCGCCTGTCGGCCGGGTACCACAGCTGGACCGGGATCCTGCGCCCATCCCGAGCGGCGTCGGTGGCGACGAAGGTCTCGGTCCCCACGGCAAACAGACCGGTGGGACGGGGCAGCGACACCGGGGCCAACCCGCGGTCGGCGCGCGGCGAGAGCGGGACAAACTTGGTGCCGATGCCCCAGCCGGCGATCCGGTCGTCGGCGTCCACGACCAGGGAGAAGACCACCGGCGGACCGCCGGTGCCGGGGTCGACGACGGCGTCGATCGACATCGGGGTGGCGCTCACCACGCGGAGAAAGACCAGGGTCGAGAAGGGCGGCTGGGCCAGGACGAGGTTGAGCTGATCGGGCGGCACCTGGGCCAGGAAGGCGGCGGAGAAGTGCTCCTCGATGGCCGGGACCGCGATGGGCAGGCTCTTCGTCGCCTCCAGGAACCAGCTCAGCTGGATCCCGGCGGGGGTGCCGGGGATGGATGTGGATGCGGGCTCCGCCACCAGCACCGGGGCCGACCGGGCCTCCCCAGGCCCGGCTGCGATCAAGGTCAGGGCCAAGCCCATCGCCAGCAGCGTGCTGGCCAGGGCTCGCCGGCGTGTCGTCGTCCGTGTCGGGTCTCGAAGCGCAGGCTCATTGGCTATGTGGACAATCATTGTCCTCTCGTTCCTGTAGGTCTCACGAATGTTCGGTCTTTTTGGTCTGGGTACTCGCGGACTGTGCGTGATGGCGGCGACCTGTACGTGATGGCGGCGACCGGCGTATCTGGGTGCGGCGGTTCAAGTGTGTTGCCTGTGGACTGAGGAGTCATCGGGTTCCGATCGGGTTGGCTCCACGCGGGTGGAGGTTCAGGAGATGTCGCTGCGCTGGATGAAGCGGGTGCCGGCAGCAGCGAACGCCAGTCCGTAGGCGCCGAGTAGGAGGGCGCCGCCCCACATGGGCAGCAGTCCGCCTTCGAGGGTCGCGGTGCCGCTGAGCGCGGCGACCGCGCCTCCGGGGAGCCACCGGCCGATCTCGGGCACGACGCTGATGAGGAGGACTTCGACGACCATGGTCCAGCCGAGGGTGACGGCCACGGCAGCGGTCTGGTTGCGGATCAGGCATCCCACGCCAACACCGACCAAGGCGTAGAGCGCGGTGGCGGCCATCGCGCCGAGCAGCACGAACCCGACGTCGCCGCTGAGGACGTCGACGTCGACGTGTTTGGCGGCGAGCCACGGCAGGGCGATGGCCAGGGTGAGCGCGGCGACGGCCACGGCGAGCCCGGCCCCGACGAGGGTCGTGGAGGCGAGCTTGGCGTGCACTACCCGCCCGCGGTTCGGGGTGACGAGGAACGTCGAGGTGGCGGTGTGGTGGCGGAACTCTCCGGTCATGATCAGGATGCCGATGATCAACACGACGAAGCTGCCCGCCGACGCCGCCGACATTACGTTGCGGATCCCGTCGCTGGTGTCCAGCGCTGGTGATGCGGGTTGGCCGGCGGTCTGGATGGCGATGAGCAGGCTTAGGGGGACGAGCGCGATCGCGGTCAGGACGTTGCCGTAGAACATCCGGGTCGTGTGCAGCTTCAACAGCTCGGCGTGGATCAGGTGTTTCATCGGAGGGCTCCTGTGGGGGTGGTGAGCTCGAGGAAGAACTCCTCGAGGTCGAAGTGCTGGGGGGTCATTTCGTAGATGACGAGGCCGGCGCCGGCAGCGGTCAGGCCGACGGCGTCGGTGGTGGTGTCCATCGCGACGATCGTGTCGGCGGTCTTGACCTCGGCGGCGATGCCGTGGGCGGCGAGGGCGTCGCGTAAGGCTTCGGGTTGCGGCGTCCGCACCCACACGCCGGGTCGGGCCTGGTCAGCCAGATCGGTGAGCGAGGACTGGGTGACCAGTCGTCCGTTGGCGATGATGACGACGTCGTCGACGGTCTGGGCGACCTCGGCCAGCAGGTGGCTCGACACGAGCACGGTGTGGCCTTGGTCGGCGTAGGAACGCAGGAAGCGGCGGAGCCAGTGGACACCTTCGGGGTCGAGGCCGTTGGCGGGCTCGTCGAGGATGAGTACCTCGGGTTCGCCGAGCAGGGCCGCGGCCAGGCCGAGGCGTTGGCGCATCCCGAGCGAGAACCCTTTCACTCGCCGGCGACCGACATCGGTGAGACCGACCTGTTCGAGCACGTCGTCGACGCGGACCACGGGGAGCCCCGCCGCGGCGCACAGCACCCGGAGGTGGTCCCGGGCCCGCCGTCCAGGGTGGAAGCTGGTCGATTCGAGCACTGCACCGACGTGGCGGAAGGGATCGACGAGCTGCTGGTAAGGCTGGCCGGCGATGGTGGCGGTACCGTCGGTGGGTGTCACCAACCCGAGCAGCATCCGCAGCGTGGTGGTCTTGCCGGCGCCGTTGGGACCGAGGAACCCGGTAACGGTGCCCTGCTTCACGTCGAAGCTGAGGTCGTCGACGGCGGCGACGTCGCCGAAGCGTTTGGTCAGGCCTTGTACTTGGATGGATGTCATGGTGTGGCTGTGCGTCGATGGCATCGCCACGACATCGCCAACGAGAGGGGTTCGAAGCATCAGGCCCCGAGGAGGGCCGGAAGGAGGGAGAGTTGGATTCGGATGTCTCATGTCGGAGACGGTGCGGGAGTCGGGTGGGAAGGTGATGGCGGGCTAGTTGTGTTTCGGTTGAGGGTGATCGAAACTGGGCTCAAGCGAAACGCAACCCCATGTCGGACAGGGCGCAATCACCCAGGTGTTCGCTACGGCGATGGAAGCGTTGACGCTCCAAACCGAAGGGAGCGCGCTACAAGTGCAGATTCGTCTGTTTGGTGGCGTGGCGGCCGAAACCGAAGACGGTGAGCCGGTAGACGTCGGCCCGGCCAAGTGCCGGGCGGTGCTGGCGGTGCTCGCTCTGTCGCCCGGCTCGGCCGTCCCGGTCTCACGTATCGTGGGACTGGTGTGGGGCGACGAGCCACCGCGCACGGCGGCCAAGACGCTCCAGTCGTACGTGACCCGCATCCGTAAAGGCCTCGGCCCCGACTCGATCATCCGCACCGGCGCCGCCTACCGCTTGGACGTGACCCCCGAATCGGTCGACGTCGTGCGCTTTCAGCGACTGCTCGGCTCGCACGATGCCGAGGCCGCCCTCTCGGAGTGGACCGGCACACCCCTCGCCGGGCTCGACGCCGACGGCCTGATGGCCACGGTCGAGGGCATGGTCGAGCAGTACCTGGGTGCGGTCGAGACCGAGCTTGAACGGCGGATCGAGGCTGACGCCCATGCCGTGATCGGTTCGCTGACCGAGCTGACGGCGACCTACCCGTTCCGTGAGGGGCTGTGGGCGTTGCTGATGACGGCGCTGTACCGGGTGGGCCGTCAGGCCGATGCCCTCGCCGCCTATCGCCGGGCCCGCCAGCATCTGGTCGAGGGTCTCGGGGTCGAGCCGGGACCTCGGCTCCGGGAGCTGGAGTCGCTGATCCTGGGCCACGACGAGCAGCTGGACGTCGAGCGGTCGTCGGTGGGTTCGGCCCCCAGTCTTCCTTCGGGGACGGTGACGTTCGGCTTCTGCGACGTGGAGGACTCGACCCACCTGTGGGCGACCCAGCGCGGTCCGATGGCCCAGGCCATGGCCCGCCACGACGAGCTGGTCACCGCCGTCGCCGATGGTCACGGCGGCCACGTGTTCGCCACCGGCGGTGACTCGTTCGGCGTGGCCTTTCATCGAGCCAGCGACGCTGCGGCCTGGGCGAGCGAACTGCAGGCCGCGGTGGCTGGCGAACGATGGCCCGATGAGGTCGAGATCAGGGTTCGGATCGGGCTGCACACTGGTGAGACCGACGGACGGGGCAAGGGCTATTTCGGTCCGGCTGTGATCGTGGCGGCCCGCCTGGCCGCCGTTGGTCATGGGGGCCAGACCCTGCTGTCGGGGGCGACGTCGGCCCTGCTCGACGGGAGCAACCTCCGTGACCTTGGCACGTTCCGCCTCGATGGGATCGTGGCCGAGCAGCGCATCGTCCAGCTGGGCGAGGGCGAGCATTCGCGGTTGCAGACCGACGACAGTCACCGAGGCAACCTTCCCCGGCGCCTGGGTCGCCTGATCGGGCGCGACGGCGACCTCGAGATCGTCCGCCAGGCACTGGCCCGCGCCCCGATCGTGACGCTGGTAGGACCGGGCGGGATCGGCAAGACACGGCTCGCCCTGGCGGCGGCCCAGCGGGCCGATGTCGACATCAGGGGTGGTGCCTGGCTGGCCGAGCTGGCGGGCTGCGGCTCGTCGAACGAGGTGGCCGGTGCCGTCGCCCGCGTCCTCGATGTGAAAGAGAGCCTGGGGCGGACGGTGAGCGAGTCGATCGTGACGGCGCTGGAGTCGCGCCGTGCCCTTCTCGTCCTGGACAACTGCGAACACGTCATCGACGGTGCGGCCGACCTGGCTCGCGCCGTGGCTGAGGGCTGCCCGAACGTCCGGGTACTCGCCACCTCCAGGGAAGGCCTCGGCTTGCCCGACGAACAGCTCATCGCCGTCGCCCCATTGGAACCGGAGGGGTCAGGCGTCGAGCTGTTCAACGAGCGGGCGTCGGCGGTCTCTCAGACGTTCGATCCGTCGGCCAGCCGCAACGAGGTGCAGGAAATCTGTCGCCGTCTCGATGGCATCCCGCTGGCCATCGAGCTCGCCGCCGCTCGGGCCAGAAGCCTGTCACCGGCGGAACTGGTAGAACGGCTCGACGATCGTCTGCGGCTCCTGACCGGCGGTCGCCGGGCCAGCGTTGAGCGTCACCGGACGCTACGAGCCACCATCCAATGGTCCTACGACCTGCTGACGCCACCCCAGCAGGCGGTGTTCCAGCGAGTTTCGATCTTCGCCGGCCCGTTCGATCGCTCGGCCGCCGAGACGGTAGTGGCCGATGCCGAGCTCGACCGGGCCGAGGTCGATGACCTCCTCGGTGACCTGATCGACCGGTCGATGCTCATCGTCGAGCCGGGCCCTTTCGGCCGGCGCTTCCGGCTCCTCGAAACCATCCGCCAGTTCGGAGCCGAGCACCTGGCCGAGCGGGGCGGTACCGAGCCGATCGCGGCCCGCCACGCCCAGTGGTGCCTCGACGAGGTCACTCAGATCCATGAGCTTCTGGCCGGGCCGGCCGAGATCGAGGGCGTGGCCCGCCTCGACGAGCTGTGGCCCAACCTCCGTGCCGCCATCGACTGGGCCTGCACCCGCAACGATCGTCGGCTGGCCCGAGCGCTTGTCGCCCCGGTGGCGACCGAGATCTACATGCGGAGCCGAAACGAGATCGGCGACTGGGCGGAGCGGATCCTCGCCATCACGCCACCCGACGACGAAGAGTCCATCGTCTTCGGGCTCATCTGGGCTAGCCGTCGGTACACGCGCAACCGCGACGTCGAGGGCTACCAGCGCCTCGTCGGCCGCTACGGCGAGCCCGATCACCCCATGATCCGCTACTCCCGAGCGTTCCTGTCCGACGACTACGCCGTGATGGCGGACTCGGCCCGCCAGTCGATGGTCGAGCTCCGCCGGCACGGCCAGCACCACATCGCCAACCTCAACGAGCTGGTGGCTCTGGGCCTCACGCTGCTTATGAGCGGGCAGCTGAAGGAACACGATGCCCTCGTCGGCAGGCTGGCCGAGCGGTACCGGACTCAGGGCCCGCCAACCTGCCGGCAGTGGGCCCTGAGCTCCCTCGGCATCTCGGCGTCGATCCAGCGTCGGCACCACGAGGCGCGGGAGTTCTTTGAGCAAGCAGCGACCGTCGACGTTCCCGACCGCACGCACACGATGACAAAGAACCCGGTCGAAGCGCGGATGGCGCTCCGCCGGGGCGATCGGCTCCGGGCCTGCGAGATCTTCCACTCCTACGTCGAGGAGCTCCTCGACAGCGACAACATGTTCATCGCCAAGTTCGCCTGCATCGAGTTCGTCCGGATGATGGTGAACGTCGAGCGCCGGCCCGAGGCGGCCCGCATCCTCGGGTTCCTCGAAGGGGCCGGATCGCTCAATGTCTCCCGCCTCACCTCGCTCGTCACCGGCGAGTCCGGAGAGACCACAGCCAGCTCCGAGCCCGACGTCGACAGCAGCTTTGACCACGAGCGGGCCATCGGCCGAGACCTCGACGACCGTCGTGCCTTGACCTTCATACGTGACGTCGTCGCCCGGCTCGCCGACGGCGAGTAGTACCGCCCAAGTAGTGCCGTCACCGGCCCCGTCCGGTTCCGACGTCCACCGCTAGCCGCCCTAGTCTTGCCCTGGTCGGCGATCCATGCCCGGAGCACGGCCTCCAACCGGCCCCGGCGGGCGTCCACGTCGGCCACATCGGCAAAGCGCATGACCCGGGCGGTGTCGCCCTCGCCGTCCAGCCCGGGATGCTCGCCGGGTACCGAGTGGGCAGACCGGGCCAGTTCGCCGGTAGTCGGGCGCTCCAATCACGCTGAGCACCATGGCGATACCGGGCGTCCCAGAGCCGGCGATGGGGATGGTGGGGCTCGGTCAGAGGGTCGGCCCGCAACGGGCGTCCACCCGGGTTCCTAACTGTTGCTGTAATTCTGGGTCCTCCTCATCGGCGGGCCCGTATGCTGTCTCTCGTGAACGTTGTCGCGATCAGCGTGCTTCTTCTTACCTAGCGCGAGCCGAAAATTCGGCTCGCGATGAACCTCCTGTAAGCCAGGAGGTTCTTTGGTTTTGAGAGTGGCACAACGATGTAGGAGGTCTCGATGAACACGCAGTCCGGCTCTCCCAAGGAGGGCCCGCTTCGATGGAACAGCCCTACGAGGTGTATGAGGTAGAAGCTCGCTGGCGGGAGCGCTGGCGAGAGGAGGGCACCGGCTTGGTCGACCTCGAAACGGTTGACGCTGATGAAGTCTTCGTGAACCTGGTCGAGTTTCCGTACCCCTCCGCCGAGGGGCTACACGTCGGGCATGTGTTCAAGTACTCGGGCGTGGACGCGTACGGCCGGTACATGCGGATGCGCGGACGGCAGGTGTTCCAGCCGATCGGCTTCGACGCCTTCGGCATCCACACGGAGAACTACGCCCTCAAGGTCAACGAGCACCCTGCCACGCTGACAGCACGCACCACTGCTCGGTTCGCTCAACAGCTGACGAGGGCGGGAATGGCGTGGGACTGGACCAGGGTGATCGATACGAGCCAGCCCGACTACTACCGGTGGACGCAGTGGGTTCTGGCTCGCCTGTTCGAGGCGGGCTTGATGTATCAGGCTGAGGCACCAGTCCTGTGGTGCCCGTCATGCTTGACCGTGTTGGCGCACGAGCAGACCGAGCGCGACGGGACCGTGTGCGAGCGCTGCGACTCAGCGGTGACCGAGCGAGTCATGAAGCAGTGGTTCCTGCGGATCACGGACTACGCGGATCGATTGCTCGACGGTCTCGAGCACCTGGACTGGCCTGAGCGCGCCAAGCGACTGCAGCGCCAGTGGATCGGGCGCTCCGAGGGGCACGAGATCGACTTTGACCATCTGACCGTGTTCACCACCCGGCCCGACACCCTGCCCGCCGTCACCTTCGTCGCGGTCCCGAAGGGTCATCCGGCCGCAGGCACGTCCGTCACACATCCGATCACCGGTCAAGCCCTGCCGGTCGTTGAGGCCGATTACGTTATCGAGACCTACGGAACCGGCGCCGTCATGGGAGTACCCGTGCATGACGAGCAAGATGCCAGATTCGCTGTGGAACACGACATCCCGGTGTCCGACGCCGACCTGCTGTTGTCAGGCGAAGCCGGCCAGGTCGGCCGTCCCGCCGTGCGGTACCGGCTGCGTGACTGGCTGATCTCACGTCAGCGCTACTGGGGTCCACCGATCCCGATCATCCACTGCCCCGACTGCGGGCCGGTCCTGGTGCCCGACAGCGACCTGCCCGTCGTCCTGCCCGACGTCGCAGACTCCCGACCGACCGGCACCGGCCGCTCCCCGTTGGCCGAAGCACACGACTGGGTCAACGCGGCCTGCCCCGACTGCGGGGCAACCGGCCAACGAGAGACCGACGTCAGCGACACCTTCGTCGACTCCGCCTGGTACTTTCTGCGCTACCCCTCAACCGGGTTCGACGACCGACCATGGGATCCGGAGCGCACCAAGCGAATTCTTCCCGTCGACTTCTACGCCGGAGGACCAGAACACGCGCAGCGCCACCACCTGTACGCCCGGTTCGTGACGATGGCCCTCCACGATTCGGGACTCGTGCCGTTCGAGGAACCGTTTCCCCGCATCCGCCTCGGCGGGATGATCGCCCATCACGGCGCCAAGATGTCCAAGAGCCGCGGCAACGTCGTCAGCCCGGACGACTATATCGACGCCCACGGGGCCGACGTGCTCCGCTGCGCACTGCTGTTCGCCGCGCCATGGGAACAAGGAGGAGACTTCACTGACGCTGGCATCGTCGGTATCGAACGGTTCTTCGCCCGGGCCTGGAGGACGATCACCGGACCCGACGAGATAGATGACGATCCCATCGCCGTCGCCAGTGCCATCTGCGAAGTCACCGACGCAATCGAACGGCTTGCGTTCAATGTCGGGCTCGCCAGACTCATGGAGGTCCTTTCTTCCGCCCGCTCCGCCTCCAGTAGACGCACATTTGTCCGGCTCCTCGCGCCCTTCGCCCCACACCTGGCCGAGGAGCTCTGGCACCAGCTCGGCGAGACCTTCTCCGTCCACACTCAGGCTTGGCCGGTCGCAGATGCTGCCGCCCTCGCAGCTGCGACCGTCGAGATAGTTATCCAGGTCGACGGACGCGTCCGCGGTACCATCCAAGCCCCGGACGGGTCAGAGCAAGGCGCGGTCGTCCAGATGGCCCGCGAAGGCATCGCAGCCGTGCCAGTGGACGACCATGTCCGCAGAGTCGTCTTCGTGCCCAACCGGCTCATCAACTTTGTCACCCTCCACAGCTGACCCACCCCGGGCACACGCCCAGGGCCGATGCTCGGACCAGTGGGCGTGTCCCGGAAGTGACGCCGTTAGGTGACAGGCCGCCGGCAACGCCGCCCGCGACCACGCCATCGAACACGATGGTGCGGCAAGAGTGGAGCGCCCGAGATCGCTCACGGCCAAGCCGTCGTCGACCCTGGTCGGCTGGCCCGTTGATACCGGTACTCGACCCGGCGGATAACGATGCTCCTATGGTTTGTCAAGGGTCGATTCTTGTGGTGTGAGTGAGGTGTTGGCAGGACAGGGATGGGCCACTCCGGTGGGGAGGGCAGGCTCTTATTAGGCCAAATTCACTCGGTGGGTGCTCGGGGCGGTGAGACGGCAAATCGTTCCAAGGACAACCCGATTTCGGTGTCAGCCGGTATCCGGGGCCAGTCTCACCGCCCATGAGCGATCTAGTTGCCGGTCATGGCACGAAGGTGTGGGTAGACCTCGCGGGCGATGTACGCTTGAGGATCCGCATGATCTCCCGCTTGCTCTTGCCCTCAGCGGTTCGGCGCTCGACGTAGGTCTTTGTCCGCTCATCGTTAGACATGCGGGTCAGGGCGATCCGCCACAGGGCCTGGTTGGCGTTGCGGTCACCGCCCCGGTTGAGCCGATGCCTCGTGACCTTGCCGGACGATGCCTCCAGCGGGGCCACCCCGCACAGGTTGGCCCAGGCCGCTTCGGAGCGGAGTCGTTCGGCGTTGTCGCCGGCAGCGACCAGCAGCGTGGCCGCCGTATCGACCCCGACCCCACGGATGGCCAGCAAGGTGGGTGCGGTCTCGCGCACGAGTTGCACCAGGACCTGCTCGAGCATCTCGATCTCGACTTCAAGAGACTCGACCCGGCGACCGAGGATCCGGATCGAGGTCGCTGTGGCGTGCATCACCAGATCCCGGGACCCCTCGGCGGGGCGAACAGCGGCGGCGGTGCGGCCGAGCATGATCGGTGACACACCATCGAGGTGTTCTCGTAGCTGATCGGGCCCACAGAACCCCAGGTGGCGGATCTGGGTCATGGCCTTGATCGGTGACGAGCGGGCACTACGGCGAGCGACCAGCAACGCTCGGATGGCCTCCACACTCCCATCCCGGGACCTGGCCAGACCGGCCGCTCGACCCCCCTGGGCAGCCCGGGCCGCTTCGATCGCATCAACTGGGTCGCTCTTGCCCTTGCGGTAGCGGGCCTGCCGGTTCGGGCGGTCGACCTCGACCACACTGACGCCAGCAGCTCGAAGGCGGCGAGCCAGGCCTGCGCCATACGAACCAGTGCCCTCCACCCCGACCCGGTCGATCGGCCCGAGCTCCAGGAGCCAGGCGATCAGCCGGCTCTCACCGGCCCGGCCGGCGTCGAAGTGCTCCACCCCCAGGAGCCCGCCCCTGGCGTCCAGGGCCGCCACAACGTGGGAGTCCAGGTGGGTGTCGACCCCTCCGGTGATGCACGCGTCGAACTCATCTACGATGGCCATCGCCATCCTTCCTTTTCATCAAGTGGGTTGGGATGGCACGCACTCGCCCGACGGCGCACACGACCATCCCTGGCTGCGCCAACAGCCGGGACCGGTCACACCACCAGACAGTGAGTGCCAGGAAACCTCAGGGTCCCGGCCGACAAATCGAACCAAAGACACGCCCAGCGATCAGCCGGTTGCCGAGTCAGGCCGGAACCCAGAGGCGCCCTGGACCCTACAGATCACCACCAACAACCTGGTGGACCCTGCAGGCCCCGAGCCCTATGCCCAATCCTCCCTGCCGGTTCATCAGTGGTCGGACGAGGCGGCGACCAGGGCAGCCTCGACGTCGATCTCTCGGGGCGGGGATCCCGTGAAGGCGCGGATCACCCGGATCGGACCGACGATGTGGTGGTTGAACTCGTCGAGGTCCTCTGCTGGTATCCAATACTCGACGTGCGTGCGACTGTCGCCGACCACCTTCTGGTCGAACTGACTGAGGTAGGCCGTCTCGACATCGAAGCTCGTCACGAAGCCCGTGTCCTGAGGGGTGGCGTTCCAGTCCCTGGCGATCTGGACCGCGTAGTCTTCGTTGGTGACCGGATAGAAGATCGGCTGCTCAGGCAGACGTTCGGGCCAGGCAGAGAATCCGCTGGCGATGACAAGCCGTAGTTCCGCCCCGCCGGTCGGTCGATAGAGCGTCGTGATGTCAGGTGGTCCGTGCATGGCGTGGCCCTGTCGCCGGGAGTCCTCGATGCTATGACAGGATTGTCCTCACCGGGACTGAGTTCCGCCGCCGACGACAGCGCGCTCGGGACGACCCGCCAGTGGCCCGGATCCCGGCCGTGGTTTCCGGACGCTGCCCCCACCCTGGATCGCCGGGACTGCTGTGCTTTGTTGCTCTCCAGGAATTGCGACGGTACATACCAACCGGATGAGCTTTGATCTGTACGTGTTCGACGATCCTGACGTGCCCGACCCCGGTGAGAAGCTGCTGAGTGTGATCGAGGATGACAGCCGATGGGGAGCACCCCTGAGCCCGACACTTCGGAGGTTCGTCGACGAGCTGGAGGCGGCACATCCTGGGCTGGACGAGAACCCAGATGGTTCGCCGTGGGCGAGCTGGCCGCTCGATGGAGAGTCGATCACCGACGGGCGCGGATGCGCTTTCAACATTGGCTGGTCGCACTCCGACCGGATGTTGGCCGAGTTCGTAGAAGGATGCCGCCGATACCACCTCACGCTCTACGATCCGCAGGCTCACGTGGTATTGCGTCCAGGCCAGCGTCGACATTGGTGGCAGATCCGGAGGCGCTGAGGCCCCAAGTGGGGCCGGCGTTGGCCGGCTCAGACGCGAGCAAGCTGCAGGGACGCGGCCTCAGGCTCGACCGGCGTACTTGGGCTCACTCGACGGCTCGAGTGCCCGTCGATCCCGCGCTGCACCCACCAGCGATACCGAGCGGCTCAGCCAGGCGGTATCGCCGGTTCCCAGGCGAGCGATCAGATGTCCTCGGTAAGTGCGATGATCTCATCGACGACTACTGCGAGGGCCTGCGTCGCGTCCACTGTGACCACGCCCCAACCTGGGGCGTCAGCCGCATAGTTCTGGTTCCAGCCGAGCACCAGGGCTAACTCGTCGGGGTCTTTTCCAAAGGCGTTGTCCGTGCGAGTCATGAGTCGGTACCGCAGAGTGGCCTCATCGACAACGAGGCCGATGACCCGTGCAAAGTGGTCCCAGACCTCCCGATCGTTGGCGACTGAGCCGCAGATGTAGACGACTTGCGTGTCACGCTCCCTGGCCGCGTCGAGGCTTGCCGGTACGAGTCTCCACACATGCCGGCTACGCCACGCCGCCGAGTCGATCACGTCTGCAGGTGGGACCGGTCGACCATGCCGGTCGAAGAATGCGCCGAGTCCATCCTCATCGGTGCCGAGGGCGATATGGCCACGTCGACGCAACTCACGACGCACCGCAGACTTGCCGGCTCCCGGGACCCCCGTCACGTACACCAGCGCTGCTGCCACATCGCCCCCGGGAACCCTCACGGCCAAGCGCACCATCGCCCGCGCTGCGACACTACCCGTCATTACGGCTCGCTCCGACAAGACCACATCGCCGGCACCCGAGCAAGTCGCCGGGCAAGGCTTGGTACGAGCGTCGGCGTGGTCCAGGATGGTCTCGCGGATGTGGGGGCGAAGCGCTACTCTGGCGGCATGGACCGTCTGCCACATGGCGTCTTCGCTTCACTCGAAGAGGTGGCGGAGGCATTGGGCTGGTCCCCGGTGCAGCTTGAGGAAGCTAAGGCCAAAGCGTCTGAGCCTCATCCCGAGCGGGTCACCGCCCGCGATCGCGAGCGTGCACGGGTGTTGTCCGAGCAGCTCCGCCGAACCCGAGAAGCGCTCGACGCCGTAGTCTGACCTACCGTGCGTGCGCCGGACTGGCCGCTGCTTCTTGTGGTAGTGAACGATCGTGCCGCGATCTACGCCGAGACGTTCCCGGCCCTGTGGGACGCTGCCCCGGCGGAAGTGCAAGGTTGGCTCGACCACGACGAGGCGGCCGACGTGCTCTCGACGTTCGCCGCAGCATGGCCGAGTTTGGGACGCAACGACGCCATTGACCCTCCCGGGGTGCGATGGCAGTACCGCGCCGTGCCATCGGGCTCGTTTGCGGTTGCCTTCCGAGGCAGAGAGTTGGCGCCGGGGGCGATCGTCGTGGACGGCCTCACGCTTCACGAGCGACCATGATCTGGCGGTGTCCTCCCGGCGGATCCAGACCGAGCTATCACAGGCATAACGGCACTTATGCCGTGCTCGAGAATGACGCTGACGGCATCAGCGGTTGAAGTGCGTGACCTGCCCGACGCAGGGTGCCAAGGACGCGTCCGCGGTTGCGTCGATATCACCGTTCGTGGCGGGCGGCGGGCTCATTCTGACTGTCACACCGCCTGTGTAGGCTCTGGTCGAGCGAGCTCGACCGGAGCGGCTCGGTCCGCCCCGGGTGCCGGGGAGGGTTGACCGGCGGGAGGGCCACCGGTCGCAGCCGCAGGTCATCGCTCGTCTCGGACGCCGTTGTCGGAGTTGGCCCGCTCAGTCCGACCGCTGGCCGCGGATAGTGGTGTGCACGCGTCCGCGGAAGCGTCCGCGCCACCGATAGTGATCTACCGGACCCTTCTTTCACTGTCACAGCCCCTGTGTAGGCTCAGTCGAGCGGAGCTCGACCGGCTACTTCGCCCGGAGTCCTTTCCGGAAAGCCAGGGTCCAACCCAGCGATAACCCACAGGCCATTGCCGTCCCCCACAACCGAGCGATCCACCGGATCACACCTCTTGTCGGAGACGTCGCCATGCCCGCTGCAACCACCACCCCAACTGACCGTCCGTTGGCCGCCCGCCTGCGCCGGGCGGCCACGCTGTGGGCCCGCCGCCAACACGACCTGGTGATACTGGCCGCCGAGTTCGCCGACTCCGGCGAATGGGCCCTCGACGGGTCACCCACCGCCGCCCACTGGCTGGCCGCCATCGCCGACGTCGAGACCTGCACCACCCGTGAATGGATACGCATCGGCCGCGCCCTACGCGCCCTGCCCGCGACCGCGGACGCGTTCGCCCGCCACCGCATCTCCTACGCCAAGGTCCGCACCCTCACCCGGCTGGCCACGCCGGCCAACGAGACCGAACTGCTCGACATCGCCCGCACCACCCCCGCCAACCACTTGGCCCGAGCCCTCGCCCAATGGCTCAACCGCACCAGCGACCCCGCCACCCTCGAAGACCACCAACACCGCCGCCGCTCCGTCACCCGCCGCACCGAACCCGACGGCATGACCGTCTACACCTGCCGCCTCACACCCCTCACCGCCGGCCACCTCGACGCCGCCCACCTCGACGCCGCCCTCACCACCCGGATCATGCGCTCCAAACCACGACCGACCGACCAGGGAGAATGGCCCACCCTCGCCCAACAACAGGCCGACGCCCTTTCCGAACTCCTCCAAGAAGGCACCGGCCGGACGATCACCGAGATCATCCTCCACGTCCGGGGCGACGGCACCTCCCTCGACGACGGCACCCCCATCCCGTCAACGGTGATCGAGCGCATCGCATCCGACTCGTTCCTCCGGGCCCTCATCCATACGCCGCCGGCCGCCCGATCGACGCGTCGTATAGGCGGCGCCACCCGACGACACGCCAGCAACGGGTCGTCCACGACCGAGACCGGGCCTGCGTCGACTGCGGCGACCACACCATCCTCCACTACGACCACGTCCCCGCCTACGAGCAAACCGGCCACACCATCACCACCGAGCTCCAATTCCGCTGCGCCCCCTGCCACCGCCGCCGCCACACCACCGACACGTCGGCGCCACCGACTCGCCGGAGGTAGCCGGGATCGGGGGTGGCAGTTCAACCAGCCTGCAGCTCAGCCACGATCGGCTTCCAGTCGATCGGAGCCTGGCCCAGGTAGTAGAACGACACCCGGTCGGCCAGGCCCCCGAAGCGGCGCAGGATCTCACCCGCCACCTGTTCGGGCGGGGCCACCACGCAGTAGGTGTTGAGCATCTCGTCGGTGATGGCCTCACCCATCTCGGCCCATTCGCCCCGCCGGGAGGCGGCGTGCAACGCCGGGTGCATGCCACCGAAGCCGTGGTGATCGAGCACGCCGGCATAGGCCGGGGTCGATCCGTAGAACGCCACCTGGCGCCGCATCTGAAGCGACGCCTCCTCCATCTCGGCCGGAGTGTTGCCGGTGGCGACGTAGCACGTGAGGGCGACCTCGATCTCGCCCGGGTCCCGTCCGGCCCGGGCCGCCCCGGTGGCCAGCGCCGGCTTGATGACATCACGGAGGTACGCCGGGCTGGTGAAGCTGTGGCAGGCGAACCGGTCGGCCACCTCACCCGCCGCCTCGATCATCAGCGGTCCAACCCCGGCCAGCATCACCCTGGGGGCGCCGAACGGGTTGGGGGGCGGGCAGAAGAGGGGGTTCATCAGGTTGTGGGTGAAAAACTCACCTCGGAAACTGAGCTCGGTGCCGTCATTCCAAGCGGCCCATATCGCCTGCAGCGCCAGAACGTACTCCCGCATGCGCGCCGCCGGCCGGGTCCACGGCATGGAGAACCGGCGCAGGATGTGAGCCCGAACCTGGGTGCCGAGGCCGAGCACCAGGCGGCCGCCCGACAGCTGCTGGATGTCGTTGGCTGTGTAGGCCAGGGCCATGGGGGAGCGGGCGAACGCGATCGCCACTTTGGTGCCCAGCTCCACCCGCTCCGTGGCCTGGGCGGCCAGAGTCAGCACCACGAACGGGTCGTGGATGGTCTCCGGCACGAACACCCCGTCGTAGCCGTCCCGCTCGGCCGCCGCCGACGCCGGCCCCACCGCCTCCAGCGGGGCCTTGACCCCCGGCCCACCGTCCACCTTCATGCTCGCACACCCCCAGGCCCGCGACCGGCCCCTGCCGGCCCGGGCCATCGTGCCAGACGGTGGGGTTCGGGGTCGAAGGCCCGGGGTAGAGTCGCCGACGATGGCCGTACAGCTCAACCACACGATCGTGGGTGCCGTCGACGCCGAGGGTTCGGCCCGGTGGTTGGCCGAGATGCTCGATCTGGCCGAACCGGTGCACCTGCCCCCGTTCTGGCAGGTGGAGACGGCCAACGGCGTGGCGCTCGACTTCGCCTCCATGGGCGCCGGAAACACCGTGACGCCGACCCACTACGCCTTCCTCATCGGCGAGGACGACTTCGACCGGGTGTACGGCCGGATCATGGCCCGGGGCCTCGACCACTGGGCCGACCCCCATCAGCATCATCCCGGTGAGATCAACCGCCACGACGGCGGGCGGGGCGTCTACTTCCTCAGCAACGACGGCCACTACCTCGAGGTGATCACCCGGCCCTACGGGTCGGGCGGCTGAGCCGAATCGAAGCCCGACGAGATTTTTCGCGCCATCGGGAACTCGCGCCGCCTGAACCCGGTCTGCGTGTCCGGTGGGTGGAGCGCCGCTCCCGGTGCGCTCCGCCCACCCAGCCGACCGGTGCGGGTTACACCCGTGAGAGTTACTCGATGGCGGCGGCGTACATGGTGGCGATGGTGGCGGCGGTGAGCCGCTCCTCGTACGAAACCACCTGCCCCGGTTCGGGAGTGAGCACGAACCGCCCCATCTCGTGGCCGCCGCTGGTGGCTGGCAGCTCCAGGCCATGCGGCAGCTGGGCCCGGTCGGGGTTCAGGTCCTTCAGGTAGCCCATGATGCCGCCGGTGGGCAACAGCACGGGGCCACCCTCCCCGGTGCGGGGGCCGGGCTGCCACCGGCAGCTGCTGAGGTGGAGCACGGCGCTCAGGTGGTCGCAGGCGCTCGTCGTGAGCTGCTCCGGCGACCGGGGCCCGGTGACCTCGGAGGCGAAGCGGAGCAGGTGCTCCAGCTCGGAGCGCCGGGCGGCGTTGCCGGTGCGGGCTCCCACCAGCAGGCTGTTGAGCACACCGACGGCCACCCCCACCGCCACCAGGATCAGCGTGGCCACCCGGTCGTCGGGATCGTCGAAGGCGAAGCGGTAGTACGGCGGGGTGAGCAGCACGGCGTAGCCGGCTCCAGCGCTGAGGGCGGCGATGAGGGCGGGGCCGGTGGCGCCGAGAGCCGCCACCACCACCACCGGGATGACGAGCACGATGGCCAGGGCCCGCCCGTGGCTGGCCCGCAGGGGGATGAGGGCGGCGGCCGACACCAACGGTAGGACCACGGCCAGGGCGTAGGCCACGGCCAGCCGCCGGGCCGGAATCCGGGCCCGCTCGCCCGGTGCGAGCGTCTCGGGCCGGGACCGGCTGGTGCCGAGGTGGGGACCTGGCCGGCGGCCCCCGGAAGGGGAGCCGGACGGGGAGTCGAAGGTGGAGCCGGGGTGGGGGACGGTTGCGCCCATGACACCGTCCTACCCCACCCCGGAGCAGGGCAGAAGGGCCTTAGCGCGGGCTTAGCTCCGGCCCCGACACTCTTGTCGTGCCCTCTACGGGTCCGGCTGTCGGAGCGGCGGGCGGCGTTCGCCCGGGTCGGCCGCTCCGGCCTAGTGTCCCACCCGGGGCCGGGCCGACGGGCCGGCCCAGGGAGGAGCCCAACCGTGACCGACGAGGAACTGCTCGACGCCTTCCCCGGCGTACGCATCGACGCCGACAACGCGGCCTGGCACCGGGGCCTGCTCGACCATCGCCTGCTCGTGAACCGGTGCGACGACTGCGGCCGCTGGCACCAGCCGCCCCGCCCCTTGTGCCCCGCCTGCTGGAGCCGCTCGATCACCCCCACCGAGGTGGCCGGCGACGGGTTCGTGGCCCTGGTGACCGCCCTGCGCCAGGGGGGCCGCAGCCCGGTGTCGACTACGCCGACGGCGGGCACGCCCTGGTGGCGGTAGAGCTCGACGAGCAGCCGGGCCTGCGCCTGGCCGGCACGGTGGTGGGCACCCCGGCCGGCGAGATCAGGGTTGGTGACCGGGTGCGGGCCCTGTGGCGCGACATCCCCGGCCGCCTCCCCCGGGTCGACTTCGAGATCGTGGCCGGCGCTGACGCTGGCGCTGCTGCGGGGCAAGGGGCGGGGCGATGAGCGCCCGTCGCAACCCGGCCCGGGACCAGGTGGCCATCGTCGGCCTCGGCCGCTCGCCCTACGCCCGCGACCGGCAACGGCTGCACGCCGGGGTCGCTGGTGTCCGAGGCCTGCGTCGACGCCATCCGGGACGCCGGCCTCGGCCCGGCCGACATCGACGGGATCTGCGGGTCGATGGTGTCGGCCCAGTGGGTGCAGGCCGCCCTGGGCATCCCCGGGGTGGCCTGGTTCGCCAACCCCCAGGCCGTGATCGGCAACCAGATCACGGCGGCCGTGGCCGCCGTGAGCAGCGGCATGGCCGACACCGTGCTCGTCTACCACCACGCCTACCGCCTGCCGTGGGCATCGCGGTCGGCGGCCAAGGACCCGATGCGCAAACGGGCCACCCTCGGTGTGGCCGACGCCCGCAGCTGGTGGGGCACGGGCCACAACGACACCGGCCCCAACTCGCTCTACGGGGCCCCGGCCTACGCCGCCTGGGCCGGTCGCTACCTCCACGACTACGGCTACACCCGGGAGACGCTCGGCCTGATCGCCATCAACTCCCGCACCAACGCCGCCCGCAACCCCAACGCGGTGTACACCGAGCCGCTCACCATGGAGGCCTACCTGGCCGGCCGCATGGTGCGCGACCCCCTCTCGGTCTACGACATGGACATCCCCATCGACGGGGCCGATGCCTTCGTGATCACCACAACCGAACGGGCCCGGGACCTGCCGCGGCCCCCGGTGCTGATCCACGCCGCCACCCTCGGCCACACCGACTACGGGTCGGAGGAGCAGCTGCGCGACCTCGACCACGCCGGCCAGATGGTGGTGGTGGACCGGCTGTGGGCCAAGTCGGACCTGACCCTGGCCGACGTCGACGTGCTGTACCCCTACGAGGGGTTCTCGAACATCGCCCTCAGCTTGGATCGAGAACGTCGGCTACTGCGGCCGGGGCGAGGGTGGGGCGTTCGTGGCCGACAACTGGGTGGAGGCCGAGCAGCGCATCGTGATCCACGGCCGGATCCCGGTGAACACCCACGGGGGGTCGCTGTCGGAGGGCGGCACCCAGGGCGCCGGCCACCTCCACGAAGCCTGCCTCCAGCTCCGGGGCGATGCCGGCCCCCGGCAGGTCGACGGCGCCGCCGTCGCTCTCGTCACCCCCGGCGGCTACTACTTCAACTCCCAGGGGATACTGCTCCGCGCGGACTCGTAGCGGACGGCCGAGCCCCCGAGACTAGAGGTGGTACGGAACGGAGATCACGGCCACGTTCTCCCGGAACAGCAGGCGGCCCTTGAGGAACAGGGCTGTCTGGTTGTGCAGGAGGTGCTCCCACCACTTCTTCACCACGAACTCGGGGATCACCACGGCCACGGTGTGGGTGTCGTCCCGGGTCAGACGGTCGACGTAGTTCACGATCGTGTTCGACAGCTCGCGGTAGGGATCCAGCTCCACCACGAGCTCCACCTCGATGCCCTGGCGGCACCACTGCTGGCGCATGCTCTCGGCCTGCTCCTCGTCGGCTGCCACGTAGAGGGCCACGAGCTTGTCGGGCCCGAGGTGCGATGCCCACCGAAGGGTGTGCAGCACCCCCCGATGCAGGCCGCCCACCAGCACGATCATGGTGTTGACGGGTTCCGCCTCGGGCTCGTCGGGCTTGATCCGCAGCCGTTCCGCCACCCGGGTGTAATGCTTGTTGATGCCCGTGAACAACAGCACGAGCATCGGGATGATCACGGCCGGAAGCCACGCCCCCTGGGTGAACTTGGCGATGACCACCACCATGGCCACGATGCCGGTGGTGACGGCCCCGGTGGCGTTGATCACCAGGCTCCGCCGCCAGTTCGGTTCTCTCTCCCGCAGGTGGTGGCGCACCATCCCCGCCTGGGAGAGGGTGAAGCCCGTGAACACCCCGAAGGCGTACAGGGGGATCAGGGCCGACACGTTGCCGTCGAAGATCACGATGAGGATGCAGGCCATGACGGCCAGGAACAGCACCCCGTTGGAGAACACCAGCCGGTTACCCCGGTGGGCGAACTGGCGGGGCAGGAAGCCGTCGGCGCCGATGATCGAGGCCAGCCGGGGGAAGTCGGCGTAGGCCGTGTTGGCCGCCAGGATCAGGATGGCGAAGGTGGCGACCTGGGTGATCCAGAACAGGATCCCGGGCCCGCCGTAGATGTAGCGGGCCATCAGGGCCAGGCCGGTGGGATCGAGGTCTCCCCGGTAGGGCCGGAGGTGGGCGGCCACGATCGACACGCCGAGGAAGCAGGAGCCGAGGATCGTGCCCATGATGGCGATGGTGATGGCGGCGTTGCGGGACTCAGGCCTGCGGAAGGCCGGCACACCGTTCGACACCGCCTCCACGCCCGACAGGGCGACGGCGCCCGAGGCGAAGGCCCGGAGCAGCAGCATGAGGCCGAGTGCCTTGGTGCCGGCGGCCAGCTCGGCCGCCTCGGGGCTGACGATGCCCTGGGCCACCGACGCCTCCACGTCGATCGGGCCCCAGCCCTGCACGTAGATCCGGTAGAGGCCCACCACGATCAGCAGGATGAGCATGGCGATGTAGATGTAGGTGGGCGGGGCGAACAGCATCGCCGACTCCCGCAGACCCCGCAGGTTGGCCAACGTCATCAACCCGATCATGGCCAGGCACAACAGCACCCGGTGGCCGGCCAGGCTGGGCACGGCCGAGGTGATGGCCAGCACCCCGGCGGCCACCGACACCGCCACCGTGAGGATGTAGTCGACGAGCAGCGAGGCCCCGGCCACCAGGGACGGGGTCTTGCCCAGGTTCTCCCGGGACACGATGTAGGAGCCGCCGCCGCTGGGGTAGGCGTAGATCGTCTGGCGGTAGCTGATCACCACGATGCCCAGCAGGCCGCACACCACCAGGGCCAGGGGGGTGAGGATGTTCCACGCCCCGGCGCCGATGCCGGCCACGCCCAGCAGCACGACCAGTATCTCGTCGGTGGCGTAGGCGGTGGACGAGATGGCATCGGAGGCGAAGACAGGCAGGGCCACCGCCTTGCCCAGTCGCTGGTGCTGCTCCTCGTGGCCGGCCAGGGGCCGGCCGAGCAGCGCCCGTTTCACCTTTTGCGGTCGCATGGTCCTCCATCCGCCGGGTACGTCCTCAGCATGAAGGAGCGGGCCGGATCACAGCGCTGAGCGGGCGCTAAGAGAGCGGGGGCCGCGCGAAGAACGCGCTAAGAACACGGAACGCCCTGATGGGAGGCATCGGGCCGGGCGAGGGCACCCGGGCGATGGCAACCCGGGCGACGGTCACGGCTGACCGGTCCGCCGGTGCCACACTGGGGGCGTGGCCGTCGACCATCGGGGTTCGCTTCGCATCTATCTGGGAGCGGCGCCCGGCGTGGGCCGGACGGTGGCGATGCTAGACGAGGGCCACCGGCGCCGGGAGCGGGGCACCGACGTGGTGGTGGCCTACGCCGATGCCCGGGGCCGGCCCCGCACGGTCGAGCGGCTGGCCGGTCTGGAGACGGTGACCCCCGATGTCGCCGCCATCGCCGCCCGTCGCCCCGAGGTCGTCCTCGTCGATGACCTCGGCGCCCGCGCCGTTCCCGGGGCGCAACGCAACTGGGAGCTGGCGGCGGCGGTGCTGGAGGCGGGGATCGACGTCATCGGCACGGTGGACATCGGGTCCGTCGAGTCACTGGTCGACACCGTGGCCGAGCTGACCGGGGCCATGAGCGCCGACCGGGTGCCCGACACGGTGCTGGCCGGGGCCGCCCAGATCGAGCTGGTGGACATCACGCCGGCCGCCCTGCGCCGTCGTCTGGCCCACGGCAACATCGTGGCGGCCGACGCCCTCGATACGGCCACCGCCCACCGCTTCGAGGCACCGGTGCTGGCCGCCCTGCGGGAGCTGGCCCTCACCTGGCTCCTGGAGCGGCTGCGGCGCTCGCCGCTCGGCGCCGACGCGCCGGTACCGGAGATCGTCGCCGGTCGGGAGCGGATCCTCGTGGCGCTGTCGGGCGCGCCCGACGGGGAGCGGCTGATCCGGCGGGCCGCCCGGCTGGCCGGCCGGGCCGACGGCGAGCTGCTGGGGGTGGTGATCCTGAACCGGACGGACCCGGCCACCGCCGACCGTCTCCGGGCCCAACGGCAGCTGCTGGAGCAGGTGGGTGGTGTCTACCAGGAGGTCCAGGGCGATGACGTGGCCGAGACCCTGCTCCACCTGGCCCGGTCCGAGGGGATCACCCAGCTGGTGATCGGGGCCAGCCCCCGCACCTGGTCGGGCCGGTCGCTGGTGGCCGACCTGGCCGCTCAGGCCCGGGGGATCGATGTGCACGTGGTCGGCGGTTCGGCCCCGGGCCGCCGGCGGCGTGCGGTGCGTCTGCCCGATCTGCGCCGCCAGGCGGCCGCCGCCACCCTGGCCGCTGTGCTGCTGCCCCTGCTCACAGCGGTGATGGTGGCCCTGCGGGACCGCTACTCCCTGCCGGTGGCCCTGCTGGCCTACATCGTGGTGGTGGTGGCCGTGACGTCCATCGGCGGGGCCCTGGTGGGCTTCGGCTGCGCCGTCGCCGCCTTCTTCCTGGCCAACTTCTTCTTCGCCGAGCCGGTGCACACCTTCGTGGTGGGCGATTCCGACGCCGCGGTGGCCCTGCTGGTGTTCCTCCTGGTCACGGCGATCGTGTCGGCCCAGGTGAACCTGGAGCGGCGCCGCTCGATCCAGGCCGAGCTGGCCAGCCAGGAGGCCGAGGCGGTGGCCACGGCGGCGGTGGTGCTGGCCCGGGCGTCGGATCCGGTGGACGGGCTCGTCGACCATCTGAGCCGGGCCCTCGGCGGGCGGGCCACGGCGCTGGAGGAGGAGTTCGGCGGCCGGTGGGAGCCGCTCGTGACCCGGGGCGACGTTGCCGGCGCCGACCCCACCGTCGTCACCGTCGACGGGCGCCACCGGATCCGGATCGACGAGCCGGCCCTGCCGGCGCCGCTGCGCCGCCTGGCCAGCGCCGTGGCCTCCCAGGTGGCCACGGCCATCCAGGCCCGGCACCTCCGCCTGGCCTCGGTGCGGGACCGGGACCGGATGGCCGGCGACGCCTACCGCACAGCCCTGCTCCAGGCCGTGTCGCACGATCTGAGGACGCCGCTCACGTCGATCAAGACCAGCGTGTCCAGCCTGCTCGCCCCCGACGTGACCTGGAGCGCGGCCGACACCCGGGAGTTCCTGGAGGTGATCGACGGCGAGACGGACCGCCTCGACCGCCTGATCGCCAACCTGCTCGACATGAGCCGCCTCCAGACGGGCGCCATCCACGCCCGGATGGACGCCGTGGCGCCCTCCGAGGTGATCGCCGAGGCCATCGACGGCCTCACCCATGTGCCACCGGGGCGGTGCCGGCTGGTGGTGGAGGACCCCGATCTGACGGCCGATGCCGACCCCGCCCTGTTGGAGAGGGTGGTGGCCAACCTGGTGGCCAACGCCCACCGGGCCGCTCCGCCGGGCACGGAGGTGGTGATCCGGGTCGGGTCCGTCGACGACACCACGACCCAGATCCAGGTGGTCGACCGGGGCCCCGGCATCCCGGCCGAGCTGCGGGCCCGGGCCCTCGAGCCCTTCGACCGGCTCTCCGACCGGGCACCCGGCTCGGGGATAGGCTTGGGCCTGGCCATCGCCCGGGGCTTCGTCACCGCCATGGGAGGCGAGCTGACGCTCGACGACACCCCTGGCGGTGGGCTCACGGTCTCGGTCCGGCTCCGCCGGTCGGCCTCCGCACCCCAACCTGAACCCGTCAACGACGCCAACCCCGTAGCGAAACCCGATGCCGCAGACCGTTCTCATCGTCGATGACGAGCCCCAGATCCGCCGGGCCCTCCAGCTGAACCTCAGGGCCCGGGGCTACCTGGTGGAGCTGGCGGCCGACGGGGCCGAGGCCCTGCGGGTGGCCGGCCGCTCCCACCCCGACGCCGTGCTGCTCGACCTCGGCCTGCCGGACATGGACGGCCTCGACGTGATCGCCGGGCTGCGGGGCTGGACCAACGTGCCCATCGTGGTGCTCTCGGCCCGGGGCGACGAGGCGGGCAAGGTGGGCGCCCTCGACGCCGGGGCCGACGACTACGTCACCAAGCCGTTCGGGATCGAGGAGCTGCTGGCCCGGCTCCGGGCCGCCATCCGCCGCCACGCCCCGGCGGCCGAGGAGGCGGTGGTGTCCACCGAGGACTTCACCGTGGACCTGGCCGGGCGCCAGGTGACCGGTAGGAACGGGGAGCCCATCCACCTCACCCGCATCGAATGGGGGCTGCTGGAGGCTCTGGTCCGCCAACCCAACCGGCTCGTCACCCAGCGCCAACTCCTGCAGCAGGTGTGGGGGCCCGAGTACGAGACCGAGACCAACTACCTCCGGGTCCACCTCACCCACCTCCGCCACAAGCTGGAGCCCGATCCCAAGCAGCCCCGCTACCTGCGCACCGAGCCCGGCGTCGGCTACCGCTTCCACCCGTCGCCCGACACCTGAGAGTCCAACGGGCCCCGGCCGGTGGCATGCACTAGGTTCCCCCGGCATGGAGTTCGGGATGTGCGTGACCACCAAGCTGACCGAGGTCGACTTCGCCAAGCAGTGCGAAGACCTCGGCTTCGACTGGCTCTGGGTGCCCGACAGCCAGATGATCTGGGGCGACTGCTACGCCTACCTGGCGCTGGCCGCCGAGCGGACCTCCCGCATCAAGCTGGCCACCGGTGTGGCCGTGGCCGGCACCCGGGCGGCGCCCGTGATCGCCCACTCGATCGCCTCGGTGGCCACCCTGGCCCCGGGCCGGGTGGCGCTGGGGATCGGGTCGGGCAACTCGGCCTACCGGTTCATGAACCTCAAGCCGCTCCCCATCAAGCGCTACGCCGAAGAGATCCGGGCCGTCCGGGGCCTGCTGGCCGGTGAGGAGGTCGACTACACGTTCCGCGGGGTCACCGCCCCCATTCGCCTGATGATGGGCGACCGGGGCTACGTGGACCTGGAGCACAAGATCCCCATCGTGGTGTCGGGGTTCGGCCCCAGGTCGCAGGCCTTGGCCGGCGAGCTGGGCGACGGACTGTTCGTGTCGCTGCCCAACGAGGACCGCTCGATCGCCCGGTCGAAGGAGACCGTGCGGCGGGCGGCGGCCGATGCCGGGCGGACCGACGTGGACGTCGACAGCCGGAGCTACCCGATCGTCAACCTGCTCAACGTGATCATGCTCGACAAGGGCGAGGACGTGCTGTCGGACCGGGTGATCGCCGAGCACGGCCCGTTCATCATCAGCGGCATGCACTACATCTTCGACAGCGTGCGCCAGTACAACCGCACCCCGCCCCGCAAGCTGCTCGACGTGTGGGACCGCTACACCGACATGATCGAGCGGACGCCGGAGCACCTGCGCCACATCCGCATCCACGACGGGCACTGCACCTTCCTGCGCGACGACGAGCGGGATCTGATCACCGAGGACCTGGTGCGGGCCACCTGCGTGGTTGGCCGGGCCGAGGAGTGCGTCGAGGAGTTGCGGGAGATGGAGGCGGCCGGGGTGGACCAGCTGGTGGTGCTGCCCGCCCCCAACCATCAGGCCGCCTACGCCGACCGCTTCGCCCGGGAGATCATGTCCCGGCTCTGAAGCGGCCGGGGTGGCCAAGATGTAGCGACCGGCCGGGCTGGGCTCCGGCCGGTCCCGGGTACGGTCCGGAGATGAGCGATCAGCAACCCGTCCTCCAACCGGTGCCCGAAGACTGGACCCGTGCCCTGGCCGTGGTGGCCCATCCCGACGACCTGGAGTACGGGGTGGCCAGTGCCATCGCCCGTTGGACCGGCGCAGGGCAAGCAGGTGGTGTACTGCCTCGCCACCGCCGGCGAGGCCGGGATCGACTCGTTGGCGCCCGACCGCTGCGCCGTGCTGCGCCAGGACGACGAGCGCCGCTCGGCCGGCGCCGTGGGGGTGACCGAGGTGGAGTTCCTGGGCCATCCCGACGGCCTGGTGGAGGCGAACCTGGTGCTGCGACGGGACCTGGCCGGCGCCATCCGCCGGCATCGGCCCGAGGTGCTGATCAGCATCAACCACCACGCCTCGTGGGGGGCCGGGATCAACCACGCCGACCACCGGGCGGTGGGGACCGCCCTGCTCGACGCGTCGAGGGACGCCGCCAACCGCTGGCTGTTCCCCGGGTTCGGGGGCGAAGCCTGGGGCGGAGTCCGCTTTGCCCTGTTCGGGGGCTCGCCGCAGGCCACCCATTGGATCGACGTGTCGGCCACGATCGACGCCGGGGTGGCGTCGCTCCGGGAGCACCAGACCTACCTCGACGCCCTGCCCGACGGCACGGTGGGCAAGGACCCCGAGCCCTTCCTCCGCTCGCTGGCGGCAGCCGCCGGTGCCGAGCTCGGCGTGGAGGCCGCCACCACCTTCGAGCTCGTCGAGCTGTGACCTGAGGGGGTGACCTTCGACCCGTGGTGACGCCGGACCGGTGGCGTAATCTCGTAGTGTGCGACTAGAGGTTACCCGACGAAGCGATCTGGCCGTCCGGGCCCTACGGGCCCTGGCCGCCGCCGGCGACCGATTGAAGGGCCCCGAGCTGGCCGAGATCGTGGGGGCGACACCCGGTTTCCTGGGCCAGGCCATGACCCCCCTGGTGCGGGCCGGCTGGGTCCGCTCCGATCCGGGCCCCACCGGGGGCTACTCGCTGGCCGGACCCCTCGACGATCTGTCGGTGCTGGCCGTGGTGGAGGCGGTGGAGGGCCCGACCGACAGCGGCCGCTGCGTGCTGGTGGACGGCCCGTGCGCCGGTCACGGCACCTGCGCCCTCCACGAGCCGTGGCTGCGGGCCCGCACGCTGCTGCTGGCCGAGCTCGACGCCTCGCCCGTGATCGCACCCGCTCCCCGGGCACCGACAGCCGCGCCGGCGGCCCGGGGAGCGGGTGCCGGCGCTCCGGCTCCCCAGGCCGGGCCTGGTTCCACCGGGACGACGTCGGGGGCTGCCGGGACCGGCCCCCGACGTCGGGAACGGAGCCGGTGATGAGCGAGGTGGCCGCCGGAGCTCGGGTTGGCCCCGGTCGCCCGGCGGCGGCCTGGCGGGAGGTGGCCGTGCCCCGGGAGCACGGCGGGTGGAGCCTCACCGCCGAACCGGCCCTGCTCGGCCTGCTGGCCGCCTGGTCGGGATCGGGCGCCGCCCTGGGTGTGGCGGCCATGGTGGCGTTCGTGGCCCGGACGCCCCTCAAGGTGGTGCTGGTCGACCGGTTCCGTCACCGCTGGCTGGCCCGCACCGGGCTGGCCCTGGGGATCGCCGTGGGGGAGCTGGTCCTCCTGGCCGGGTTGGCGGCGGTGGCCGTGGCCGGGAGCGACCGCCGGTTCTGGGTGCCGTTGGCCCTGGCCGTGCCGCTGGTGGCGGTGGAGCTGTGGTTCGACATGAGGAGCCGGAGCCGGCGGCTGGCCCCCGAGCTGGCCGGGGCCGTGGGCATCGGGTCCGTGGCGGCCGCCATCGCCCTGGCCGGCGGCTCGCCGGGCCGCGTGGCCGCCGGTCTGTGGTGCGTGATCGGGGCCCGGGCCGCCGCCGCCATCCCTTACGTGCGGGTGCAAGTGGCCCGGGCCAAGGGCCGGCCCCACCGGTTCTGGCCCTCCGACCTGGCCCAGGTGGGGGCGGTGGCCGCCGTGGCCGGGGCGTGGGCGGCCGACGCCGTGCCGCTGGCGGCAGTGCTGGTGCTGGCTGTCTCCGGGGTAGTGGCTCTGGTGGGCCTGCGGCTGCCGATCCGTCCCGCCCCCCTCATCGGGGCCGAGCAGGCGGTCGTCGGGCTCACGGTGGTGCTGGCCGCCGGCCTGGCTACCCGCCTCATGCTCATCTGACCTGGAAAGAGACCCCGCAATGAGCCCTCCGTCCCCGCCCGTTCCCGACACCGGCTTCGAGCCCGGCCTCACCCTCACCGCCATGGCCGACGACCTGGAGGCGACCCACCACGCCTATCTGCGGGCGGTGTTGCCCGAGATCCACAACCGGGCCGTGGTGCTGGCCGAGGCCCACGCCGCCCGTCACCCGGAGCTGGCCCCGCTGGCTGCCCTGGTGCGGGAGCTGCGAGCCGAACTCGAGCCCCACCTGGCGAAGGAGGAGCAGGTGCTCTTCCCCTTCGCCCGCCTGCTCGACGGGGCCGATGTCCTGCCCCGGTTCCACTGCGGATCGATCCGCAATCCCATCGGGACGATGATGGTGGAGCACGACCGGACCGACGAGTTGCTGGCCCGGCTCCGGGCGGCAACCGTCGGCTTCGCCGCGCCCGCCGACGCCCCGGTGGGCGTCCACCATCTGTACCGCGACCTGGCTCATCTCGAGGCCGACACTCTGGCCCACATCCAGAAGGAGAACCAGGGATTGTTCCCGGCGGCCATGGCGGCCGAACGGGCTCTCCTCGATCGCCGGGCCGCCGCCGGCCCCGACCAGGGTGGCGACCCGGCGTGTTGGGCCCACCGGTTCGGTGACGGGCGGCCCCCACCCACGTAATCTCCTCATGGACGGTCTCGCCGGTGAGACCCTCCATCAGGAGATCTCGACGAGGGGGATGCCGTGGCAGTGACGGGTATCGAGATGGCGTCGGTCACGGCCTACGAGGACGGGGCGGCGTTCGGGGCCACCGGCCCCTACGAGCGGCTCGACGGGGTGGTCCGTTACGCCGTCGATCCCGACCATCCGGCCAACGCTGGGATCGTCGACCTGGCCCTGGCCCCCCGGGGCGACGACGGCCGGGTCCACTTCGAGGGCGACGTCACCATCCTGCGGCCGGCCGACCCGTCGCGGGGGAACGGCACGGTGCTGCTGGAGGTGCCGAACCGGGGGCGGCGAACCCTCACCACCCTGTTCAACCAGGCGATGGCCGAGATCCCGCCGGCCTGGCCCATCGCCCCCGGCGACGGTTTCCTGTTCCGCCACGGGTTCACCCTGGCCTGGGTGGGCTGGCAGTGGGACGTGCCCCGGGGGCCGGGCCGGATGGGCCTGGCCGTGCCCCGGGTCACCGGTGGGGGTCCCGGGTTCACCCAGCTCCGGTTCCAGCTCCCGGCCGACACCCCCACGGTGGCGCTGACCGATCAGCACGTCGGGCCGCTCGGAGCCCACGATCCGATCCCCACCGTCGACGTGTCCGATCCCGAGGCCATCCTCTACCGCCGGCAGGCTCTGGGCGACGATCCCGAGGTGGTGCCCCGCGATCGGTGGCACTTCGCCGACCCCGTCACCCTGGCCGTCGACGGCGGGCTGCGGGCCGGCGTCATCTACGACCTGGTGTACCGGCTGGACGTCCAGCCTGTGGTCGGCGCCGGCCTGCTGGCGGCGCGGGACCTGGCCTCCCATCTGCGGTGGGGGAGCGATGGGGTCGGTGAAACGGCCGATCCGCTCGCCGGCCCTCTCCAGAGCGTGATCATCACCGGGCTGTCCCAGAACAGCCGGTTCCTGCGCCACCTGCTGTCGCTCGGGCTCGACGCCGACGAGGAGGGCCGGCCCGCCTTCGACGGCCTGCTGGGCATCGTGGGCGGCGGCCGGCGGGGCGAGTTCAACCATCGCTACGCCCAGCCCTCGGTGCAGCCCACGCCCGGCTTCGGTCACCTGTTCCCCTTCGCCGACGCGGCCCAGACCGACCCCCGCACCGGGCACGCCGCCGGCATGCTCGACGCCGTCGCCTCCCACCCCGAGCCGCCCCGGATCGTGCTGTGCGACAGCTCGGCCGAGTACTGGCGGGGCGACGCCTCGCTGGCCCACACCAGCGTGGTCGACGGGGCCGACGTCGAGGCCCCGCCGTTCGTCCGCCGCTACCTGTTCGCCGGCACCCAGCACAGTTCGGGCCCGGCCTACCGGGGCGACCTCACGATCCAGGGCACGCGGGGGGCCAACCTGTTGAACATGGTGGATTACCGGCCCCTCTACCGGGCGGCTCTGGCCAACCTGGCCGCCTGGATCGCCGGGGGGGTGGAGCCGCCGCCGTCGGCCGTGCCCCGCTGGACCGACGGCACCGCCGCCACCCGCGCCGACGTGCTGGCCGCCCTGGCCCTGATCCCGGGGGCGGCGCTCCCGGCAGCCGACGAGCTGCCGGTCATGCGGGCCCTCGATCTGGGCCCGGAGGCCGGGGCCGGCGTGGGCCGCTATCCGCCCGTCCCGTTCGCGGAGCCCTATCCCACGGCGGTGTCGGCGGTGGACGGCGACGGCAACGAGGTGGCCGGGGTCGCCATGCCCGACGTCACCGTGCCCCTGGCCACCCACACCGGCTTCAACCCCCGCCACTCCGGGATGGGGGCGCCGGGCCAGCTCATGGAGTACTTCGGTTCCACCGTCCCCTTCGCCGCCACGGTGGCCGAACGGGTGGTGAGCGGCGACCCCCGGGCCTCGGTGGAGGAGCGCTACACCGGCCTCGACGACTACCTGGCCAAGGTCCGGGCGGCGGCCGAGGCCCTGGTGGCCCGCCGCCACCTTCTGGCCGGCGACGTGGAGCTGTGCGTGGAGCTGGCTCGCCAGCGCTGGGCGTTGCTCGTGCCGTGATCGCTCCGCCGGCCCTGGGACGTCCGGGCCGAATATTCGTCCCGGAGCTTGCCCGGGGCCGGGCCGCTCCCTAGCTTTCGATCATGAGTGGACCGCTGTCTGGCCTGACCGTCATCGAGCTGCAGGGGATCGGGCCGGCCCCGTTCTGCGGCATGGTGCTCTCCGATATGGGAGCCGAGGTGATCCGGGTCGACCGGGCCGCCCGTGTGCCCGAGACGTTTCCCGACACCCCACCGGTGAGCCCACTCGACCGGGGCCGCAAGTCGATCGCCGTCGACCTCAAGTCGCCGGCCGCCATCGAGGTGGTGCTCCGCCTGGTGGGCGAGGCCGACGCCCTGATCGAGGGCTTCCGGCCCGGGGTGATGGAGCGCCTGGGGCTCGGGCCCGACATCTGCCTGGCCCGCAACCCCCGGCTCGTCTACGGACGCATGACCGGCTGGGGCCAGGTGGGCCCGTACTCCCAGATGGCCGGGCACGACATCAACTACATCGCCCTGGCCGGCTGCCTGGCCCACATCGGCTCCGACGCCGACGCTCCCCCCGCCGTGCCCCTCAACCTGGCCGGCGACTTCGGCGGCGGCGGCATGCTGCTGGCCCTCGGGGTGCTGGGCGGCCTCATCGAGGCCGGCCGGTCGGGCCAGGGGCAGGTGGTCGACGCCGCCATGGTGGACGGGGCGGCCATGCTCATGGCCTCGTTCCATGGGGCCAACGCCCTGGGCGGGCTGCGGCCCCGGGGCCAGAACCAGCTCGACGGGGCGTCGCACTACTACGGTGTGTACCGCTGCGCCGACGGCGAGTACATCTCCGTCGGCTCGATCGAGCCCCAGTTCTACGCCGAGCTGCTGCAGTACACCGGGGTCGACGCCGAGGAGTTCAAGGCCCAGCGCCACAAGACCGGCTGGCCCGAGCGGCGCAAGCAGCTGGCCGACATCTTCGCCTCCCGGACCCGGGACGAGTGGTGCGAGGTCATGGACGGCACGGACGTGTGCTTCGCCCCGGTGCTGACCATCCCCGAGGCCTACGAGCATCCCCAGAACGTGGAACGCAACACGTTCGTGGAGGTGGCCGGGGTGCGCCAGCCGGCGCCGGCGCCCCGCTTCGACCGGACGCCGTCGGCGGTGGCCGGCCCACCGGCCCACCCGGGCCAGGACACCGACGGGGTGCTCGAGAAGTTCGGGTTCTCGGCCGGCGAGATCTCCTCGCTGCGGGCCGATGGCGCCGTCCGCTGACATGGGAGCGCTCGACGGCAGACTCGACGGCAAGGTGGCCCTGGTCACCGGGATCGGGGCCGGCATGGGTACGGGAATCGCCCGGGCCTACGCCGAGGCCGGCGCCACCGTGGTGGGGGCCGACATCGACGAGGGGGCCGGCCGGGCCGTGATGGACGCCCTGGGCGCCCCCCACCGTTTCGTGCGGGGCGACGTGGCTCAGGCAGCCGAGTGCGAAGGCCTGGTGGCCGACGTGGTGGCCACCAACGGCCGGATCGACGTGCTGGTCAACAACGCCGGTGTGACCAAGAGCCTCGGCTTCTTCGACGTGACCGAGGCCGACTGGGACCGGATCTATTCGGTGAACGCCCGGGGCCTGTTCTTCCTGATGCAGGCGGCGGCCCGGGCCATGCGGGAGCAGGGCGGCGGGCGGATCGTCAACATCGCCTCGATCGCCGGTAAGGGGTACCGGGGCACGTCGAACGTGGCCTACGCCGGTACCAAGGGGGCCGTGATCGCCATGACCCGGATCAGCGCCTCCCAGCTGGCCCGGTTCGGGATCAACGTCAACTCGATCTGCCCCGGCGTGACCCGCACGGCGCTGTTCGAGCAGGTGATCGGCGAGCTGATCGAGCGCACCGGTGTGACCCGGGAGCAGGCCGAGGCCAACGCCGTGAAATCGATACCGCTGCGGCGGGCCAACGACCCGGAAGACATCGCCGCCCTCGCCGTCTACCTGGCCTCCGACGCCGCCCGCAACGTCACCGGCCAGTCGTGGAACGTCGACGGCGGCCTCCAGTGGGACTAGGTGTCCCTTCGGGACCTCGAGTTTCGCTTCGCGGAAACTCGCGCACGTACATCGCATGAGAGGGGAAAGCACATGAAGATCGGATTGGCGTCGCCCAACTCGTCGTACGGTGTGCCGACGGCAGAGGTGGCGGTGGATCTGGAGCAACGGGGCTACGACACCCTGTGGGTGGGGGAGCACAGCCACATCCCCACCAGCCGGGAGACGCCGCATCCCAGCGGCGAGGAACTGCCCCGCTTCTACTGGCACATGCGGGACCCGTTCGTGTCGCTGGCCATGGCGGCCCAGGCCACCACGACCCTGAAGCTCGTCACCGGGGTGTGCCTGGTGTTGGAGCACGAGAGTCGTCGATCTGGCCAAGCAGGTGTCGACGATCGACGACCTGTCGGGCGGCCGGTTCCTGTTCGGCGTCGGCGTGGGCTGGAACCGGGAGGAGCTGGAGAACGTGTCCAGCGTGCCCTGGAGCCAGCGCTACAACGCCATGCGGGAGACGGTCGCCGCGCTCCGGGCCCTGTGGGGCAACGAGTCGGCCGGCCATTCGGGCACGTTCGTCAACGTGGCCGAGTCCTGGGTCTACCCCAAGCCGACCCGGCCCGAGGGGCCGCCGGTGCTGATGGGGTGCCAGGGCCGGCTGGGCATGAAGCACGTGGCCGAGTACGCCGACGAATGGTGCCCGCTCGACATCGGCTTCCGCGACGTGGGCAAGGGCCTGGGCTGGATGCGGGATGTGGCCGAGGCCGCCGGCCGCGATCCCGACTCGATCCCGGTGACCATGTACTGCTTCGGCTCACCCGACGCCCAGAAGCTGGAGCACTACCGGGAGCTGGGCATCGTCCGGACGGTGCTCAGCGCCCCCGACGAGCCCGACGCCCACCACCGCTTCCTCGACCGCGTCCAGCCCCTGGTCGACCAGTACCGCTGAACGGCCCGCGATCTCTGACGTGGCGTGGCCCGATCCGGTACGCCACGTCAGAGATCAATGGTGGTGGTGGCCGTGGTGGCCGTGGTCGGGGTCGCGGCGGGCCTGGAGGGCGGGCCACAGCTCGCCGGTGACCCGGGCCATGGCCCGTACCGCCTCGGCCAGTGACCGGCCGGCCGGCTTGGGGTGGAAGATGAGCCGGTCGAGGCGCATCGTGTTCAGCCAGCCGTCGATCAGGTCGACGCAGTGCTCCACCGAGCCGATGGCCCACCGGTCGTCGATGAACTGGCGGCTCAGGTAGTAGGGGTCGTCCGACGTGAGGGCCCGCTGCTCCCCGGTGGCCGGGTCCTTGTACGTGAGCCCGGTGCGCTCCGGGGCGTACTGCACCCGGTACACGTGGTTGAGGTAGGGCTCGAAGGCGGACAGGGCATCGTCGTTCGAGTCACCCACCTCGATCTCGCGATACAGGGCGTGGGGCAGGTAGTCGGCGGGAGCCCCGCCGGCCTGGGCCTCGGTCACCGCCGCCTCGTAGGCCCCGAACTGACGGGCCGTGTGGTCGATGGCGGTGAGGGGGGCGATGCACAGCCCGGCCCCCCGGGCGGCGGCCCGGGCCCGGGAGCGGGGAGCGGCTGCCCCCAGCCACAGCGGAGGCCGGCGGGTGGGGTCGATCGGGGTGGGGCGCAGCAGCCCGCCCTCCACCCGGTACAGCTCGCCCTCGTAGTCGAACCGCTCGCCCGTCCAGGCGGCGTCGACGATGTCGAGGCACTCCCGCAGGGCCCGGGTGCGGCGGCTGTAGTCGGCCCCCTGGGCGGCGAACTCCTCGGGCCGGTAGCCCTGGCCGAAGCCGGGCTCGATCCTTCCGTCCGACAGGTTGTCGAGCACGGCGAGGTCTTCGGCGATCCGCATCGGGTGGCCCTGCAGCGGGGCCAGAGCGATACCGAAGCAGATCCGCACGCCCCGGGTGACGCCGGCGATGGCGCCGGCGGTGACGAAGGGCGACGGGTTGTAGCCGTCCTCCTCGCCGTGGTGCTCGGCCAGCCAGATGTCGTCGATGCCGAACCGGTCGGCCTCGGCCGCCAGCTCCAGGCCCTCCTGGTACGCCCGGTCGAAGCTCTCGCCCAGGTCGGGGCGGCGCTGGAAGCTGAGGGCGACGCCGAGGCGGGGCATCTTCGGGATGGGCTCGTCGGTGAACCGGGCACTCTCGATCATGGCCGCCGACGCTACCCCACCCTTCTTGCGCGTCGTAACAGCGCCCAGCGCTGTTTGGACGCGCAAGAAGGCTGGGGGTACAACCGGACCCGTGACAACACAGGCTGAGCAGGGAACGGGTGTGCGGCGGGTGCTGGTGGCCAACCGGGGGGAGATCGCCATCCGGATCATCCGGGCCGCCCGTTCCCTGGGCCTCACCACCGTGGCGGTCGCTCCCGACGACGACCAGGCGTCGCTCCACCTGCGGCGGGCCGACGACACCCGTGTCCTGCCCGGCCGGGGGGCCGGGGCCTACCTCGACCCGGCCGCCGTGGTGGCCGCCGCCCTCGACGCCGGGGCCGACGCCGTGCACCCCGGCTACGGCTTCCTGTCGGAGCGCCCCGAGCTGGCCGCGGCCTGCGCCGGGGCCGGGCTCACCTTCGTCGGGCCCAGCGCCGACACCCTGGCCCGCCTGGGCGACAAGGCGGCGGCCCGGACCCTGGCCGAGGCGTGCGGGGTGCCAGTACTGGCCGGCACCGGGGCGGTCACGGCCGAGGAGGCGGCCGCCTTCCTGGCCTCGCTCGGCCCCGGCGGGGCCGTGATGCTCAAGGCGGTGGCCGGGGGCGGGGGCCGGGGCATGCGCATGGTGACCGACCCGGCCGAGCTGGCCGACGCCTTCGAGCGGTGTCGCTCCGAGGCCACCGCCGCCTTCGGCGATGGTGCGGTGTACGCCGAGGAGCTGGTGCGCCGCGCCCGCCACGTGGAGGTCCAGGTGCTGGGTGACGGCTCCGGCGCCGTGGTGGCCCTGGGCGACCGGGAGTGCAGCCTCCAGCGCCGCCACCAGAAGCTGGTGGAGCTGGCCCCGGCCGACCTGCCGGCGGCCACCGCCGCTGCCCTGACCGACGCCGCCCTGGCCATGGCCCGGGCGCTCAGCTACCGCAGCCTCGGCACCTTCGAGTTCCTGGTCGACGCCGGCGATCCGGTGTCGGGAGGCATCACCGGTGACGGCGGGGGACACCAGAACACGAGGTTCGCCTTCATCGAGGCCAATGCCCGGCTCCAGGTGGAGCACACGGTCACCGAAGCCGTCACCGGGCTCGACCTGGTGGGCCTCCAGCTCCGGGTGGCCGGCGGGGCCACGCTGGCCGACCTGGGTCTTGGCCCCGCCACCCCGCCGCCCCCGCCCCGGGGCTGCGCCATCCAGCTCCGTATCAACACCGAGACGATGGCGGCCGACGGCACGGTCAAGCCCACCGGTGGGGTGATCACCGCCTTCGACGCTCCTGGCGGCCCCGGCGTTCGGGTCGACACCGCGGCCTCCGCCGGCCTCGCCCTCCACCCCGGGTTCGACTCGCTCCTGGCCAAGATCGTCTGCCACACCGCCGAGCCGTCACCGGCCGCCGCCTACCGGGCCGCCCGGCGGGCGCTCGACGAGCTCCGGGTCGACGGTGTGGTCACCAACGCCGGCTTCCTGGCCGCCCTGCTCGACCACCCCGACCTGGCCGCCGTTCCGCCCACCACCCGCTTCGTCGACGAGCACCTGCCCGAGCTGGTGGCGGCGGTCGATGCCGCGGCCGCGGCCGCGCTCGCCGGCCCCGGCCCGGCGGCCGCCGACGGGGGTGGCCCGGCCGCCTCGTTCCGCACCGCCGCCACCGGCACCGGCGGCGTGGGCACGGCGGTGGCCCAGCAGAGCCGAGCCGCCGTGGTGGCCGGCCCGGGCCAGGCCCTGGTGACCGTGCCCATGCAGGGCACGGTGGTATCGCTGGCGGTGGAGCCGGGCCAACCGGTGCGGGCCGGGGCCGAGGTGGCCGTGCTGGAGGCGATGAAGATGGAGCACGTGATCACGGCTCCGGTCAGTGGCACCGTCAGCCGCCTGGTGGTGGGCCCAGGCGACACCCTGTACGAGGGCGAGGCCCTGGCTGTGATCGACGAGGGCGAGGTGGACGTCGACGACGGGGCGGCGGCCGCCACCGTGGACCTCGACCACATCCGGCCCGACCTGGCCGAGATCGTGGACCGACACGAGCGCACCCTCGACGATCGCCGCCCCGAGGCCGTGGCCCGCCGGCGCAAGACCGGACACCGCACGGCCCGGGAGAACGTCTCCGATCTCGTCGACGACGGCTCCTGGGTGGAGTACGGGTCGCTGGCCCTCGCCGACCAGCGCCAGCGGTTCGACCTCGACTGGCTGATCGCCAACTCCCCGGCCGACGGGATGCTGGCCGGGCTGGGCACGGTGAACGCCGAGCTGTTCGGCCCCGACGCGGCCGAGACCGTGGTGATGTCGTACGACTACACGGTGTTCGCCGGCACCCAGGGCCTGGTCAACCACCACAAGAAGGACCGCATGTTCGACATGGCCGAGCGGTCGAAGCTGCCGGTGGTGTTCTTCGCCGAAGGCGGCGGGGGCCGGCCCGGAGCCGACTGGGAGGAGTCGCCGGGCTTCAACCTCACCACGTTCCAGGCCTGGGGTCGCCTCAGCGGGCTGGTGCCGCTGGTGGGCATCACCACCGGCCGCTGCTTCGCCGGCAACGCCGCCATCCTCGGCTGTTGCGACGTGATCATCGCCACGGAGGACTCCAACATCGGCATGGGCGGCCCGGCCATGATCGAGGGCGGCGGCCTCGGGGTGTTCACCCCCGAGGAGGTGGGCCCGATGAGCGTGCAGGTGCCCAACGGGGTGGTGGACGTGGCCGTGGCCGACGAGGCCGAGGCGGTGGCCGTGGCCCGACAGTACTTGAGCTACTTCCAGGGGCCGCTGTCCACCTGGGAGACCCACGACCAGCGTGAGCTGCGCCACGTGATCCCCGAGAACCGGCTCCGGATCTACGAGGTGCGCCGGGTGCTGGAGCTGATCGCCGACGTGGGCACCGTGCTCGAGCTGCGACCCGAATTCGGCCGGGCCATGGTCACGGCCCTGGCCCGGGTGGAGGGCAAGCCGGTGGGCATCATCGCCAACAACGCCGCCCACATCGGGGGCGCCATCGACGGCGACGCGTCCGACAAGGCCAGCCGCTTCATGCAGCTGTGCGACGCCTTCGGCCTGCCGGTGGTGATGCTGTGCGACACGCCGGGGATCATGGTGGGCCCCGAGGTGGAGAAGACGGCGCTGGTCCGCCGGGCCAGTCGGATCTTCGTCACCGCCGCCAACCTGAGCGTGCCGCTGTTCACCCTCGTGCTGCGCAAGTCCTACGGGCTGGGGGCGCTGGGTATGGCCGGCGGCTCGTTCCTCAACCCCGTGTGGGCCGTCTCGTGGCCCACCGGCGAGTTCGGCGGCATGGGGCTCGAGGGCTTCGTGCGCCTCGGGTTCCGCCGGGAGCTGGAGGCCCTGGAGGACCCGGAGGAGAAGCAGGCCTTCTTCGACCGCAAGCTGGCCGATCTGTACGCCGTGGGCAAGGCCCTCAACGTGGCCACCCACTTCGAGCTGGACGACGTGATCGACCCGGCCGACACCAGGCGGTGGATCGCCAAGGGCCTGCGGGCCACGGCCAACTACTCGGCCGGCCCCAGCCGCAAGCGCCGTCCGTTCATCGATACCTGGTAGAGCTCCGATCCCGGGGGGCTGCGCCCCCGCCGCCTTCGGCGGCTCCCCATTTCCGTCGGGGCCCCATCCCCGCCGGCGCCGTCGGCGCTAGGCGAGGGCGGTGGCCAGCCGGGCCACCGCCTCGGGGATGTCGGCGGCGGCGATGCCGGCCACCGAGACGCGGAGGTAGGCGCCGTCGGGCTCGGCGCAGAACCATGGCCGGCCGTCGAGCACCAGCACGCCGGCCTGCCGGGCCCGGCGGACCACGTCGGCCTCGTCGCCCGGCTCGGCCGGCCTGCCCCCGCCGTCTCGTTGGGTGAGCCGCAGCCACAACAGGAAGCCGCCCGCCGGCCGGTGGACCAGTTGCAGGCCGGGCACGCCGGCCAAGGCGGCGGCGGCCGCCTGCCGCCGTTCGTCGACGATGCGCCGCAGGGTGGCAACGTGGCGGTGCCAGCCCGGTGCGGTCACCACGCCCAGTGCCGTCTCCTGCAGCACCGTGGAGACGAAGAAGTCGTCGGTCAGGCGGGCGTTGCGCAGCCGGGCCAGCGCCGGACCCCGCACCACCACGCCGGCGATGCGGAGGGCCGGGGCCGTCGACTTGGTCAACGACCGGACGTGGACCACGTGGCCGTCGGGATCGCCGGCCAGCAGGGGGGCGGCGCCATCGGGCCGATCGAAGTCGCGGGCGAAGTCGTCGTCGATCACGAAGGCGCCGTGCGACCGGGCCAGGGCCAGCACCGCCTCCCGCCGCTCGGGGCTGAGCGTGGCCCCCACCGGGTTGGCCAGGCGGGTCTGCAGGTAGATCAGGCGGGCGCCCGTGACGTGGAGCACGGCGGCCAACAGGTCGGGCCGGACGCCCTCACCGTCGGCCGGGACCGGGACCGGGGTCAGCCCAGCGGCCGTGGCCGCCTCGATGGCGCCCACGTACGTCGGGGCCTCCAGCACCACCGGGTCGCCGGGGGAGGCCAGGCCCCGGAAGGCAGCCGACAGGGCGGCCTGGCCGCCCGAGACGATGAGCACCTCGTCGGACCGGACTCCCGGGCCGGCATCGGCCGCGAACCAGGCCCGCAGGGCCTCCAGCCCCTGGGCCGGGCTGCGGTCCCAGGCGCCGGGCCGCCGGGCGGCCCGAGCGGCGGCGGCCGACAGCAGCGACGTCGGCCACAGGCTGGCGTCGGGGTAGCCGGTGGCCAGCGACAGGGTGCCGGGAGGGGCGGCGGCCACCAGATCGGCCAGACCACCGCCGGGCTGGGGCCGGGCCCCCAGCGCCACGGTCTGCCAGCCCACGTCGCCCGGAGGGGGAGCCCACCGCCGGGCCACGAACGTGCCGCTCCCGGGCACGGCGTCCACCAGACCCTCCCGTTCCAGGCGGGTCACGATCCGCTGGACGGTGACCGGCCCGGCCCGGTGGCGCCGGCTGAGCTCCCGCACCGAGGGCAGGCGGGAACCGGCGGGCTGGTCGGCCACCAGGCGCCGCAGCTCGGCCTCGATGGCTGCGCCGGACCGGTCGGCCCCACTGTTATCATCGACTGTGAGCACCACTGATAACGTTATCAAGCCCCGGCCCTCAGTGTTTCCGGCCCTCACCCGAGCTGCCACCCGAGCTGCCACCCGGGGTGCCGGTGGCCCGCCCGCCGGTGGCATGGTCCTGGCCGGGTTGGGCGTGCTGGCCTTCAGCTTCACCATGCCGTTCACCCGGATCGTGGTGCGCGGCCTCGATCCCACGTTCGCCGCCGTCGGCCGCTCGGCTGCCGCCTCGGTGCCGGCCGCCCTGGCCCTGGTGGCCACCAGGAGCCGCCGGCCCTCGGTGGGAGACCTGGGTCGGCTGGTGCTGGTGGCGGCCGGCGTGGTGGCCGGATTCCCCCTGCTGTCGGCCCATGCCCTGCGCCACACCGGCGCCGGCCACGGGGCGGTGGTGGTCGGCCTCCTTCCCCTGGCCGTGGGCGGGTTGGCCATCGTGCGGGCCGGGGAACGCCCGTCGCCAGCGTGGTGGGCGAGTGGAGCGATCGGGTTGGGCGCCGTGGCCGGCTACTCGATCCACGAAGGCGGCGGCCGCCTCGGAGGGGCCGACGCCCTCCTGGCCGGGGCGGTGGCGGCCGCCGCCGTGGGATACACCGAAGGGGCGCTGCTGGCCCGCCGGTTGGGAGGATGGCGGGTCATCTGCTGGGCGCTGGTGGTGACCGCCCCCGTCACCTGGACCGTGAGCCTGGCCGCCGCCCTGGCCGGCGGGGGGATCGAGGCCAGCACCGGGCAATGGGCGGCGTTCGCCTACACGGCGGGGGTGTCGATGTTCCTCGGCTTCTTCGCCTGGTACGCCGGACTGGCCCGGGCCGGTCTGGCCCGGGCCGGGCAGCTCCAGCTGGCCCAGCCCGCCCTGTCGCTGTTGTGGAGCGGGCCGCTGCTGGGTGAGCCGCTGACCGCAGCGGCCCTTCTGACCGTGGCCACCGTGCTCGGGGCGGTGGCGCTGGGGCGCCGCACCACCGTGGCCGTGGCCTCTGATGGGACTTTGGTCCCGACTTCGCCGAGAGGCTTGCCGCAATCGAATCGCGGTTCGACACTGGCCCCATGAGTGAGAGCAGCGGATCACCCCGGGTGGCCGTGATCGGGGCCGGCATGTCCGGCATCCTCAGCGCCATCAAGCTGGAGGAGCGGGGCATCCCGTTCGAGATCTTCGAGAAGGCCGATCGCATCGGCGGCACGTGGCGGGAGAACACCTACCCCGGTCTGTCGTGCGATGTGCCGTCCCATGCCTACACCTACTCTTTCGCCCGGAACCCCGACTGGAGCCAGTGGTTCGCCCCCGGCCCCGAGATCCAGGACTACTTCCAGGGCGTCGCCGACCGCTTCGGCGTGACCGGCCAGGTCCGCTTCGGTGACGAGGTCACGAGCCTCGAGTTCCGCGACGGGGCGTGGGACCTGGGCACCACCGGCGGGTACCGGGGTCGGTTCGAGGCCGTGATCGCCGCCACCGGTGTGCTCCACCACCCCGACACCCCCGACATCGAGGGGCTCGACACCTTCGCCGGCGACCGCTTCCACACCGCCCGCTGGGATCATTCGGTGCCGCTCGACGGCCGCCGGGTGGGCGTGATCGGCACCGGCTCCACCGCCGTCCAGATCACCAGCGCCCTGGTGGATCGGGTCAGCCACTTCAGCCTGTTCCAGCGCACCCCGCAGTGGGTGATCGGGGGCGACAGCCGGGAGTTCACCGACGAGGAGAAGGCGGCCTACCGCAACGACCCGGCGTCGCTGGAGGCCTTCGTGGCCCAGGTGAAGCAGGGCATGCGGGAGGGGATCGCCGAGGCCGTGATCGACGTCAACTCGATCCAGCTGTCGAAGATCCAGCACTTGTGCGAGAAGAACCTCGACACCGTGCGGGACCCCGACCTGCGGGAGAAGCTGCGGCCCAGCTACCGGGCGGCGTGCAAGCGCCTGATCTTCTCGCCCGACTTCTACGACGCCGTCCAGCAGCCCAACGCCGAGCTCGTCACCTCCGGTATCAAGCGGATCGAGCCGGGTGGCGTCCGCACCAACGACGGCGTGCTCCACGAGCTCGACGTCCTCGTGCTGGCCACCGGGTTCAAGGTCGACCGGTTCGTGCGTCCCATCCGGGTGATCGGGCGGGATGGGGTGGATCTCGACGACGCCTGGGCCGATGGCCCCCGGGCCCACCTGTCGATCACCGTGCCCGGTTTCCCCAACTTCTACATGCTCAACGGGCCAAACGGGCCGGTCGGCAACTTCTCCCTGATCGACGTGGCCGAGCTGCAGCTGGGCTACGTGCTCCAGCTGATCGAGCCCATGAGAGAGGGCCGGTGGCGGGAGGTGATGGTCACCGAGGAGGCCACCGATGCGTTCGAGGCCGAGCGCCGGGCGGCGGCGGCCAACACCGTGTGGAGCACGGGCTGCAACAGCTGGTATCTCGACCGTCACGGCGTCCCGGCCACCTGGACCTTCTCCTGGGACCGGTTCTGCGACGAGATGGCCGCCCCCAAGCTGGCGGAGTTCGACGTCCGGTGATACGCCGGCCTCGTCCCGCCACCTGACCAGTCCGGTCCACGGTGGGGGATCGATGCCCTACCGGCCGCCGGCCTTCATCTCTACCATCACCCGGACCCGACCGATGGCGTGATGCAGGAGGAGGTGGCCGGCGGTGGCCCCACAGCTGGTTGGTGCCGATCTCGACAAGCTCGACGCCCTGGCCCGCTTCCTCGAGCGCCAGGCATCGGCGGTGGAGCGGATCGGGTCCGGGGCGACAGCCGCCATCGGGGCGCTGGACCGGATCTGGACCGGGGCCGACGCCGGCCTGTTCGCCACGATCTGGCGATCGCGGCATCAGGAGGCGCTGACCGCCGCGGTGGCCGAACTGCAGGCGGCGGCGGAGACGGTGCGCCGCAACCGGGCGGCCCAGGAGCTGGCGTCGGGGCCCGACGGGATCGGGATCACCGGTCGGAACGTCGGTGACTTCTTCCTGGGCGACGCCGCCAGCTACTGGAGGGGCGACGACGACACCTTTCCCTACGGCTCGGTGTCGGCCGGCCTGCTGCGGGCGTGGCGCACGGCGTCGTACACCTGGGGCAGCGGCCCGTTCCCGGTGTTCAACACCGGCCTGGTCGGTCGCGGGGTGTCGGCCGGGCTGAGCCGGATCCCGGCCCTGGCCCCGGCCGGGGAGTGGTTGGCCACCCCCGGGGCCACTCAGGTCTTCCGTCGGATCGGTATCGCCGGGGCTGTCGTGTCCACCGGGGTCGGCCTGTACGACCTCTACCAGCAGGGCAACCCGATCGACGCCTTCCGGGCCGACGGCGCCGGTTACGTGGCCGATGTCGCCAACACGGCCTTCAGTGCCTCCACCGCCGCCTTCCTGATCGCCCCCAACCCGGTCACCGGGGCGCTGGTGGTGGGAACCGGCCTGGTGTGGGCCGGGGCCGAGGTGGTGGATCACTGGGACGACATCTCCAGCGCCGCCGGTGACGCCTGGGACACCGGGACCGGCGCCCTGGGTGACGCCTGGGACGCCGGAACCGACGTCATCGGCGACGTCCTCGACGTCGGGGACTGGTTCTGATGGGCGGCCTCCGCCGGCCCGGCCTGCGGGCGCTGGCCGACCTGGAGCGGGTGCTGCACCGGAACCACCGGGCGGGGCCGGTGCGGGTGCGGTACGTCGACCAGGGACGGGGCGGTGTGCGGGCCGAGGGCGCCGGTGGCGTGACCGCCACGATCCCCGTCTCCACCCTGCCGGGGCGGGCGGCGGTGGCCGCCGAGTTGGCCGCCGGCGTGGAGGTGGCCGTCGACGGCGAACCGGTGCTGCTCCTCCGCCAGGCCCGGCACGGCCTGGGGCGGCGCGCCCGGGTCCTCGAGGTGATCGACCTGGGCCGGGGCTGGGTGCCCCCGGGGGCCTGGTTCCGGGCCCGGGGGCTGAGCGGCAACGCCAGCCTGGAGGCCGAAGGGCGAATCCTGGTCCGGGTGCGGGAGCCGTGGTTCACCACCGTCGTCGCCCCGGGGGTACCCGATGAGCTGGTGGTGGTCCACGCCGCGGTGGCTGTGGGGCTGGGCGAGGCGGTGCGGCTGTGACCGGGCCCCTCGTCGGTGCAGAGCAGGAGGAGACCATGCTGTTCGACCCGATCCGGGCCACCCTGGTGGCCACCGACGACGAGCTGGAGGATCTGGCCGCCCGGGCCGGCCGGGGCGACGAGAGCCTGCATCCGACGGTGGCCGGGATCGTGGTTGTGCTCGGCGCCCCGGCGCGGTCGGTGGTGATCGAGCGGTTCGAGCGGGGCCTGGTGGCTCCGCTGTTCGTGGCCTTCGACAGGCAGGGCCGGGCGGTGGTGACCGACGGCGCCGGCGATGTCGCCGGCAAGGCCGCCCTGTCGATGACCGCCACCCACCTGGAGCTGCTGCCGGCCCTGCTGAGCCAGGCCCTTCGGCTGCACACCGGGCTGCCGGCGGCCGGGCGCCACCCGCTGGCGGCCACCGCCGGCCAGATCGAGGCGGCGATGGCCGGCGGCGAGGCGGCCGGGGTGACCGAGCCCGGGCTGGCGGCGGTGCTGGCGGAGATGACGCACGGCTGGCGGGCGTCGGGCTGCTGGGCCGAGGCCGAGATCGACCGCTCGGTGACCGTCATGTCGGCGGGCGACAAGGGTCTGTGGCACGTCGACCGGGGGACGGCGGACCTCGGCCCGGTGCCGATCGGGCCCGACGATCGCCTCGACCTGCGGCCGGTGACGGTGGCCGAGGCCCGGGCCCTGCTGGGCGACGTGGTGACCGGCCGCCGCGCACCCTGAGCGGGAGCCGTCGCCTGCAGCGGATCCTCCAGTACCCCCGGCGTCACCCCGAGCGGGGGCGGGGACCGTCAGCAGCCGCTGGCCGTGACGCCACCTCCGGGCCCCAGGCTCGGGCGAGGTGGGCCCAGACGGCGCCGTTCTGCGTCACGAAAGCTCTGTATTTCGTCGACAACGTGACGCAGATCGGTGGGAGGGCGCGGTTTCCGTCGCGCAGATCGGGGGAGAGTGGGCGGTCGGGGCGGAGCCGAGCGGGCTCATTTCGACGGGCCGGGGCGGGGCTAGTAGAAACGGGACCCAGGGGGTCGGAGCGTGCCGGCGCCCGCGTGCCGTCGAAAAGGGGACTCATGGGAGAGCTTGACGGGAAGGTCGCTCTGGTCACCGGGGGAGCCCGGGGCCAGGGGGCGGCCGAGGCGAGGATCTTCGCCCGGGAGGGAGCGACGGTGGTGATCACCGACGTGCTCGACGAGGCGGGCGAGCAGACCGCCGGCGAGCTGGGCTGCGAGTACCACCATCTCGACGTCACCTCCGAGGCCGAGTGGGAGCGCGTGGTGGCCGACATCGTGGCCCGCCACGGCCGGCTCGACGTGCTCATGAACAACGCCGGCATCTTCAAGCCGGCCCAGCTCCTCAACACCTCAACCGAGATGTGGAACCAGACGGTGGCCATCAACCAGACCGGCGTCTTCCTGGGCATGCGCACGGTGGCCAAGGCCATGGTGGCCGCCGGCAACGGCGGGTCGATCATCAACACCTCGTCGATCGCCGGCCTGGAGGGGGGCTTCGGGGCCACCGCCTACGGGGCAACCAAGTGGGCCGTCACCGGCATGACCCGCACCGTGGCCAAGGAGCTGGGCAAGCACGCCATCCGGGTCAACTCGATCCACCCCGGCGCCATCGTCACCGACATGATCACCAACATGCTCGAAGGCGGGAGGGACGAAAAGATGATCGCCCGCCAGCCGCTCAAGCGGCTCGGTACGCCGGATGACATCGCCGAGATGGCGTTGTTCCTGGCCAGCGACCGCTCCAGCTACTGCACCGGCCAGCAATTCACCGTCGACGGAGGCGTCCATGGCTGATCCCTATTACGACCCGGAGATCAAGGCGGCCATAGACGCCGGCCCCAAGCTGGGCACGGTGAAAGGCAGCACGCTGGAGCGGGTGCGGGCCGACCGGCTGCGGGCCAACGCCCTGATGCAGCTCTCGGACCAGGTCATCCGCACCGACATGATGGTCCCCGGCCCGGCCGACGGCCCGGGCGAGATCCGTATCCGGGTCCACCGCCCGGTGGGGGCCGAGGGCGACCTGCCCTGCCTGTACTGGATGCACGGCGGCGGCTACGTGCTCGGCGTGCCCGAGCAGGACGACGAGCGGTTCGACCGCTGGTGCACCCGGTTCGGGATCATGGGCGTGTGCGTCCAGTACCGCCTCGGGCCCGAGCACCCGTATCCGGCCGGTCTCGAAGACTGCTACGCCGGGCTCAAGTGGGTGAAGGAGCACGGCGGCGAGATCGGCATCGACACCAGCCGGGTCGGCATCGGCGGGCCCAGCGGCGGCGGAGGCATGGCCGCCGCACTGGGCCTGCTGGTGCGTGACCGGGCCGAGTTCCCGATCGACTACCAGCTGCTGATCTACCCCATGATCGACGACACCCGCACCAGCACCACGGCCAACTGGACCGTGCCGGTATGGGACACCGAGTCGAACACGTTCGGCTGGCAGAGCTACCTGGGGCCGCTGTTCGGTGCCGACGACATCCCCTACACGGCCGCCCCGTCGCGCTGTGAGGACCTGTCGGGCCTGCCCTCCACCTACATCATGGTGGGCACGCTCGACGGCTTCTGCGACGAGGACATCAGCTACGCCCAGCGCCTGAACCAGTGCGGCGTGCCGGTGGAGCTGCACGTCTACCCCGGCGCCCCCCACGGCTTCGAGGGCTTCGCCCCCGGCACCGCCGTGGCCCGCCAGGCCCGCAAGGACATCAACAACTGGCTGGCCGCCCAGCTGGGCCAGGCCGGATAGGGGAGGGCCGCCGCCATGCGCCTGGGAGCCGTCCTGCCCACCACCGAGATCGGCGACGACCCGGTCGCCATCCGCGACTGGGCGCAGGCCGCCGAGTCGCTCGGCTACAGCCACCTCATCGCCTACGACCATGTGCTCGGTGCTGTCCACGACGGCCGGGAGCCCAAGCTGTGGGGCCCCTACACCGAGAACGACGGCTTCCACGAGCCGTTCGTGCTGTTCGGGTTCCTGGCCGCCGTCACCACCCGGGTGGAGCTGGAGACGGCGGTGATCATCCTGCCCCAGCGCCAGGCGGTGCTGGTGGCCAAGCAGGCGGCCGAGGTCGACGTGCTGTCGGGCGGCCGCCTCCGCCTGGGGGTGGGTACCGGCTGGAACCACGTGGAGTACGAGAGCCTGGGGGTGGACTGGGAGCAGCGGGGCAAGATCTTCGACGCCCAGATCGGCCTGCTGCGCGAGCTGTGGGGCAACCCCACGGTCGACCACACCGACGCCTTCCACCGGGTCGACCGGGCCGGCATCAAGCCCCGCCCGGCCCGCCAGATCCCGATCTGGTTCGGCGGCGGGTCGAAGGTGGCGATGCGCCGGGCGGCCCGGGTGGGCGACGGCTTCACCTTCGCCGGCTCCGGCCGCAAGATCCTGGAGCAGGTGGGCCGCATCCGGGAGGACGTGGCGGCCAACGGGCGCGACCCCGACGCCTTCCCGGTGGAGCTCACCGTGGCCTACGGGCTTCCGCCCGAGAAGTGGGACACCATCGCCGCCGACGCCAGGGCCGCCGGTGTCGACTACCTGTCGGTCAACACGATGAGCACCACCTCGGCCTGGGCCGGCACTCCGGCCCCCAACCTCACCAGCCCGGCCGAGCACATCGCCGCGCTGGAGACCTTCGCCCGCCGGATCGGGATCGACCAGTAGCCACGAAGGGCATCAGCGCAGCGTCGCGCCGCCACGTCTCAGACACACACCGCACCAGGCCAGCGTCGGGCCCACGACGCCGACACAAGGGGGACAGACGATGACGACGCACATCGAGGTACACGGGCAGGGCCCGCCGGCCGGGCCGCTCCAGGGGATCCGGATCATCGACCTGTCGGCCGTGATCTCGGGGCCGTTCGGCACGTCCATCCTGGCCGACCAGGGGGCCGACGTGATCTCGGTGGAGCCGATCGACAATCCCGACATCGTCCGCCAGTCCGGCCCGCTGGTGCCCGAGGCCCAGGGGGTCAGCGCCTTCTTCGCCGCCCAGAACCGCAACAAGCGGTCGATCGCCCTCAACCTCAAGACCGAGCAGGGCAAGCGGATCCTGATCGACCTGATCCGGGGGGCCGACGTGGTGGTGCAGAACTTCCGCCCCGGCGTGCTGGAGCGCATGGGCCTGGGGTGGGAGGTGTTCTCCCGGGTGAACCCCGAGCTGGTGATGTGCTCGATCAGCGGGTTCGGGGCCGACGGCCCCTACTCGCATCGCCCGGCCTTCGATCCCATCATCCAGTCGGTGGCCGGCATGCCCACCCACCAGGCCAACGAAGAGGGCGTCCCCCAGCTCAACAACGCCATCGTGTGCGACAAGGCGACCTCGCTCAACGTGGCCCAGTCGATCTGCGCCGCCCTGGTGGCCCGGGCCAACGGGCACGGCGGCCAGCACATCGAGCTGGCCATGATCGACGTGGCCGTCCACTGGCTGTGGCCGGTCACGTACTGGAACTACACCTATCTCGACCACGAGACCGACATGCCCGACCTGTCGAAGATCTACAAGCTCTACCGGTCGGCCGACGGCTACGTGATGGTGTACCCGGTGGCCACACCGGGCCACTGGCAGGGGATGTGCACCGCGCTCGGCCGTCCCGATCTGGCCACCGATCCCCGCTTCGCCGACCTCCAGGGGCGGGTGCTGTACGGGGCCGAGGTGAACGACGAGCTGGAGCTGGAGACGGTGAAGTACACCACGGCCGAGCTGGTGGACCTGATGGACCGGGCCGACGTGCCGGTGGCGCCCGTCAACACCTACCAGGGCATGATCGACGACCCCCACATCCGCCACCGGGACATGCTGGTGGAGACGCTGCATCCCACGGCCGGCCGCATCCGCTCGGCCCGGCCTCCGGCCCGGTTCTCCAAGACCCCGGCCGGCATCACCCGCCACGCGCCGCTCCACGGCCAGCACACCGACGAGGTGCTCACCGAGCGGCTGGCCCTCGACTCCGCCGCTCTGGCCCAACTCCGGGCCGAGAACGTGATTCTGTAGCAAGACAGAGGAAGGACCCCCCACACCATGGACGTCGGCATCCTGATGCCCTTCGCCAGCGACGGCTGGCCCGGAATACGCGACTCGCAGGTCTACGCCGAGGAGCTCGGGCTGGCCCGCCGGGCCGACGAGCTCGGCTTCAACGTGGCCTGGGCCGCCGAGCACCACTTCTTCGGCTACTCGTTCTGCCCCGACAACACCGAGCTGCTGGCCTACCTGGTGGGCGTCACCAAGCAGATCGACGTGGGCACGGCGGCGGTGATCATGCCCTGGAACGAGCCCCTCCAGGTGGCCGAGCGGGTGGCCCTACTCGACAATCTGGCCCAGGGCCGGTTCCGCTTCGGGGTGGGCCGGGGCCTGTCGCGCCGGGAGTACGCCCCGTTCCGGGGGATCGAGATGGACGAGAGCCGGGGCCGGTTCGACGAGGGCTCGGCCATGGTGATCGAGGCCCTGCGCACCGGGTTCATCGAGGGCGACGGGCCCTACTACCCCCAGCCCCGGATCGAGATCCGGCCCCGGCCCGAGCGGCCCTTCGACGACCGGCTGTACTGCGTCGCCTCCAGCGACGACTCGGTCGACGCCGCCGCCCGCTTCGCCGGGCGGATGACGATGTTCGCCGACCGCTCCTGGGAGCACCGGATGCCGAGCATCAAGCACTACCGCCAGCGGTTCGTCGAGCTGCACGGTCGGGAGGCCCCGCCCCTGATGACGGCCGACTTCTGCTTCTGCTGGCCCGATGCCGAGGAGGCCAAGGAGAAGGCGCTGAAGTACATGGGCACCTACCTGGGCAGCCTGCTCGAGCACTACGAGGTGATGGGCGACCACTTCGCCATCACCGAGGGCTACGACGCCTACGCCAAGGCAGCCGAGGTGCTGCGCCGGGTGGGGGAGAGCGGCTTCCTCGAAATGTTCATGAAGGCCACCGCCTGGGGCACCCCCGACCAGATCCTGTCCACCCTGGAGCAGCGCCGCGAGTTGATCGGGCCGTTCGAGTACACCACCGCCTTCCGCTACGGCGGCATCCCCTACGAGGAGGCGAAGGCCTCGATGGACCTGTTCGGGTCCGAGGTGCTGCCCGTCATCCAGAGCTGGAGCTGAGCCGAAACGAGGGGCCTGAACCGCACTGGGTGGGGTCCAGGCTCCTCAGAACGGCGGAGCTCGGGCCTTCCGGTGGCTCAGGCCACCGAGGAGCTGGTGCTCTCCTGCACGTCGGCGTTGCGCTTGGCCGTGGCGCCGGCATCGGCCAGGGCCTGGCGGGCGGCCTTGAGCGCCGCCTTGTGCTGGGGCCAGATCTGGTTGCGGAACTGGTCGGCGTCGGGGCCGATCCACACGTCGGTGGCCGAGGCCTGCACCTGGGTGTCGATCTGGCTGATCAGCTGGTCGATCTGGGAGCCCCAGGTGTTCTGCAGCCGGTTGGCCAGGTCCCGCAGCTTGTCGATGTCGGCGCCACGCAGTGCCATTGTCCGCTCTCTCCTGTGTCGGTGGGCGGCCGCTCCGTGCGGCGCCCGCTTCGTGATGGGGTGGACGATAGGGACGGCGGGCCGGGCCGGGAATGGGGATCGATCCCGGGAACCCTTCGGGTTCCTTGGAGTTCTGCCGGCGGCAGAACATCCCGGGAACCCTTCGGGTTCCAAGGAACCCTTCGGCTTCCCGCTAGCCTTCGCCAGCGGTGACGAGGCGGCCCGAGATCCCCGGATTCTCCCAGCTGGTCGAGATCGGCGCCGGGGCGTCGGCCACGGTGTTCCGGGCCGACCAGCCCGGCCACGGTCGCCAGGTGGCCATCAAGGTGCTGAACACCACGGCGGTGGCCGAGGCGGAGCGGGTGGCCTTCGAGCGGGAGCTCACGGCCATGGGTCGCCTGGCCGACCACCCCCACATCGTGGACCTCCTCCAGAGCGGGTTCAGCGACGACGGCCGGCCCTACATCGTGATGCCCTGGTACCGGCGGGGGAACTACGCCGCCCGGGTGGACCGGGAGGGCCCGCTGGCCTGGAGCGAGGTGCTCGACTTCGGGGTGAAGGTGGCGTCCGCCCTCCACACCGCCCACAGCCGGCAGATCGTGCACCGCGACGTGAAGCCGGCCAACGTGTTCATGGGCACGTTCGCCAGCCACCCGATCCTGGCCGACTTCGGGATCTCGTCGTTCGTGCGGCCGTCGCTCGACGGGCAACCCACCGTCACCATCTCCACCACCCCGTTGTTCGCCGCCCCCGAGGTCCTGAACGGGGAGCGACCCACTGTGGCCAGCGACCTGTACTCCTTCGGCGCCACCCTGTTCAGCCTGCTCACCGGACGGGCGGCCTACAGCGGAGCGTCGATGGAGGTGCTGGTGGCGGCGATCACGTCGAGCCGGCCGCCGCCCCGGCCCGACAGCGGCGGCCCGCCCGCCGTCGACGAGCTCGTGGTGGCCATGCTGGCCAAGGACCCCGACGAGCGGCCCCCGTCCCTGCTCGACACCGCCCACCGGCTGGCCGCCCTCCAGCGGGCGCTGGGTCTCGATCCCACCCCGGTGGTGGTCGACGACGACGACCCCGCCGCCACCCCGCCTGGCGACCGGCCGACCGGTCACCGCTGGGCCGCCCACACCACCGGGCCTCCAGGGACACCGGTGGCGCCGGCCGTGCCGTCGGCTGCGGTCGACGACGAGGAAGGCCGCCCGGTCGTGGCGGCGTCCGGCGGGCTGGCCACGGTGGAGGTACGGCCCGAGCACCGGGTGCCCGATCCCCGCCGGGAGAAGGCGGCGGAGCCCGAGCCGATGCCCCCGCCGCCCCGGCGGCGCTGGCCCCGGATGGCGGCAGTGCTGGTGGTGGTGCTCGCCCTCGTGCTGGGCGTCGGCTACCTCTCGTCCCGCCGGGGCGGCAGCACCGAGCAGCCGGCGACGTCGAGCGCCGCCTGGACCTCGACCCCGCAGCTGGTGGCATCGGCCGCCGCCCACCAGGGCCCGGCCCGGGCCGCCGCCTACGCCCCCGACGGTGCGTGGCTGGCCACCGGCGGCCAGGACGGCGTGGTCCGCCTGACCCCGGCCGACGACCCGGCCACCGTCGTGTCCACCGCCAGCGAGAACGGGTGGGTGCTCGGCCTGGCGTGGTCGCCCGACGGCTCGGCCCTGGCCACGGCCATCAGCGACGGCACGGTGGCCGTCCACCCCGTGGCCGTGCCCGCCGGCGGGGGAACAGGGCCCGACGTTGCCGCCCCGGCGGTGGTCATCGCCGCCCACCCCGGCACCACGGCCGAAGCTGTGGCCTGGTCGCCGGCGGGCGACACCCTGGCCTCGGCCGGCGGTGACGGCCAGGTGCGGCTGTGGCGACCCGACGGCACCCCGATCCGCAACCTGGCCGGCGTGTCGTCCGAGGGCGACCAGGCGGTGGGGGAGGCCCAGCTCACCGTGGCCTGGTCGCCCGACGGGTCCCGGGTGGCGGCCGGCGGCAAGGACGGCGTGCTGCGGGTGTGGGAGGCCGGCAGTGGCCAACTCGTGGCCTCGCTCACGCAGCCCGATTGGATCCGGTCGGTGGACTGGGCGCCCGACGGCACCCGTCTCGCCACCTCCAGCCCCGACGGCGTCTCCCGGGTGTGGGGCCTGGCCCGCGGCGAGGTCACGGCCGAGCTCGCCCTGGGGGCGGACGCCACGGGCCCCACCCGCTGGTCGCCCGACGGCCTCCGGCTGGCCGCCGGCACGGTGACGGGCCAGGTGGTGGTGTGGGATCCCGCCACCGGCCGCGAGCTGTCCCGGACCAGCGACGCCGGGGGCGGCAGCGACGTCCGGGCCGTGGTGGCCCTGGCCTGGGTCGCCCCCGGCGGCGACCGGCTGGCGGTCGGCCGCCAGGACGGCGCGGTCGACATCTGGGCTGATCAGGGCGCCTGAACCCGGCTGAGCCGACGCCCGCCGAGCCGGCGCCCGGCCTGCGACATCGGGACCTCAGTTGCAACCGTGCAGCGGTATGTACCCCTGGGAGATACATGGCGGTACACGGTTCGAACTGGGGGCGCCATGTTGCGCTGGCGAGCCGGGAGGGGATCGGTCCCCCGTCACTGCCCGACCGGACGCCTCGGGGCGCGTGCTATAACTCCCGAGTGATTCGGTTCCACACTCCGGATCCCGGCGGGCGATTCTCATGTTGAGCCGGGAGCGCGTCTCGACCCCGGTGGTCGTGCCTGGCACACCACCTCCCCCCTTGGCGGGCGCGGTGGCCGTGGCCGGTACCCAACCGGTGCGGATCGGCCGGCGGAAGTGGCGCCCCGGGCTCCTCCTGGGAGGAACGGCCCTGGTGGTGGGGTCGATGTTGGCCGGCCTCATGCTGTTCAGCTCGGGCCGGACCACGAGCCCGGTGCTGGTGGCGGCCCACGATCTGGTGCCGGGCGAGAGCCTCACCAACGACGACTTCGTACTGCGGGACGTCGCCCTCGACGGTACGTTCGAGGCGGTCACCCTCAGTGAGAAGAACGCCCTCTTCGCCGACGGGGTGACACGGACGGTGCAGGTGTTCGTGCCCAAGGGCTCGATCGTCACCGAGCGCCACTTCGTGGCCCGCACCGAGGCCGTCCCCGAGGGCAAGACCGTGGTGGGCATGAAGTTGAAGGCCGGCGACTACCCGGCCGGTATCGCCATCGGCGACAAGGTGGCCCTGTTCGGCACCGGTGACCAGACCACCGCCTCGGCTGCCGACCTGGGAATCGGCGAGGTCCGCTACGCCCTGATCGACGACCGGACGGGCGATCTGGTGGCCGACGTGATGATCGACGAGGGGGTACGGCTCAAGGTGATCCAGGCCCAGGCCGTGGACCGCCTCATCCTCGGCCTCGTCCGCAACGGCTGAGGCGGGACGGATCGTCGTGCTGGTCACCGTGTCGTCGGTCCGGGGGGCACCGGGCACCACCTCGTGGGCCCTGATGCTCGGCCTGGCCTGGCCCCACCCCCAGGATCGCGTGCTGGTGGAGGCCGATCCGGTGGGCGGCGTGCTCGGGCCCCGGTACGACGTGCCGCTCCAGCCAGGGGTGGCCTCGCTGCTGTCGGCCACCCGGGCCGGCCGGTTCGAGCCGTCGTTCCAGCTGTCGTCGGCGGCCAGCCTCCTGCGCCCCGGCGACGAGGGTGGTGGGAGCCTGTGGGTGGCTCCGGGGCTGATGGCGGCCGACGAGGCCCTGGCGGCGTGGCGGGCCGTGGCCGTCCCGGCCGCCGCCGCCATGAGCCGGGACAGCCGGCTGTGGCTGGTCGACTGCGGCCGTCCCTGGCCCGGATCGCCGGTGGAAGCCCTCACCGGTGCCGCCGCCCTCAACCTGGTGGTGACCGACGGCAGCCTCGGCTCGCTGGTGGCCCTCCGTTCCCGGCTGGCCGTGCTGGGCCGGGTGGGGCTGCTGGTGGTGGGCGACCTGGACTACCCGCTCGACGAGGTGACGGCCTACGCCGGTACCCCGTTGGTATGGACCCTACCCTGGGCCGACGACCTCGCCGGCCTGGCCGGCCAGCTCGTGGGGCAACGGCGGCGGGCCCGTCAGACGAAGCCCTGGCGCCGGGCCATCGAGGTGGCCCACGAACTGGCCGCCACCCTGCCCGCCCTGAACGGCGCGCCGGTTGCCCCCGCCGTGGACGGCCCATGAGCACGGCGGAGCCATGAGCCCGGCGGAGCCATGAGCCCGGCGGAGCCATGAGCACCGAGACCGACGCGCTGTTCGACCGGCTCGTCACCACCAGCCGGGCCGCCATCCAGGAGTCGCAGGCGCTGGCCGTGGGCGACGGCCGGACCCGGCTGTCGCAGGACGCCATGGAGGCCATCGCCGTCGACGCCATCCGGGTGGAGCTGAACCGGGAGGCCGAGGGCCGGATCCGGGCCGGCCGGGCCCCGATGGCCGCCGAGCAGGAGCAGACCCTGGTGCGCCGGGTCACCCGCTACGTCACCGGGCTGGGGCCGGTGGAGGAGTTCCTGGCCGACGAGGAGGTGGAGGAGATCTACGGCCACTACGACTATGTGCAGGTGGACAAGGGTGGCCGCCCCTTCGCCGTGTTCCGCGACGTCTGGCCCTCCGAGCAGGCCATGCTCCAGTGGCTGGCCGACCTGGCCCGCAACCGGGGCCTCACCGAGCGCCAGTTCAACGCCGGCTCGCCCCTGCTGGTGCTTCGGCTCCGGGCCGGTATGCGGCTCAGCGCGGTGCGTGACGTGTCGCAGCGGGCCGTGTTCAACCTCCGGCGCAACACCCTGCAACGGGTGACGCTCGACGGGCTGGTGCGCAACGGCATGGTGCCGTCCCACCTGGGGGCCCTGCTCCGGGTGGCCATGGCCAGCGACCTCATGCGGATCGTGTTCGTGGGGGCCACCGGCGCGGGCAAGACCACGCTGGCCCGGGCCTGCCTCGACGAGCTCGACCCGTCGAAGAACGTGGTGATCGTGGAAGACACGGCCGAGATCGACATGTGGCACCGGGACCGCCACCCGCTGTTCCACTCGTTCGAGGTGCGGGAGCCCAACAGCGAAGGGGAGGGCGGTATCGCGATGGCGGAACTGGTGAAGCAGACGCTGCGCCACCGGCCCGACTGGTTCTGCGTCGGGGAGTGCCGCGACGGCGACACGGCGGCCGAGATGCTCAAGGCCATGACGTCGGGCCACTCCTCGCTCACCACCGTCCACGCCGAGTCGGCCCGGGGCGGCATCGCCAAGCTGGCCCTGATGCTGGCCCTGTCGGAGTCGCAGCTCAACCTGGCGGTGGCCCACAACCTGATCGCCGAGGGGGTGGACCTCATGTGCCACGTGGTGCGCGACCCCCGCGACGGCCGCCGCTCCATCTCCGAGATCATCGAGGTGGCCGGCTTCGACGGCACCCAGGCCGTGGTCAACCAGATCTACCGGGCCGCCGACACCCGATTCGGCTATTCCCGGGTGGCCACGTTCTCCCCGCCCCTGGAGGACCGGCTGGCCCGCCTCGGGCTCGACCTGGTGGGCTTCTACCGGGCCTGCGGGGCCCAGGAGGTGGTGGGCTGATGCGGCCCTACCTCGGAGCCGGGATCGGGACCCTGGTGGCGGTCGGGATTCTGCTCGTCATCCAGGCCTTCCGGTCCGAACCCCCCGAGCGGACCCGGGGGGTGAACGGCCTGCCGGCCGACACCGGCGTGCTGGCCATCTGGTTCGGGGCGGCGGCGGTGGTGGGCCTCGTGACCGGCTTCGCCTCCCGCTGGCCCGCCCTCGGGCTGGGGATGGCGGCGTTGGTGCTGGTGGGCCGCCTGTGGCAGACGGCCAGCCGGGAGCGCCGGATCTACTATCAGACCACCGATGCCATCTCGGTGTGGGTCGACATGATCAAGGACACCCTGGTGGGCGGGGGCGGGCTCAGCCAGTCGATCGAGTCCACGGCGTCGTTGGCCCCCGAGGTGATCCGGCCCCACGTGGTGCGCCTGGCCGCCGCCCAGCGGACGCTGCCCCAGACCGAGGCGCTGCGCCAGTTCGGGGCGGCCATGGCCCACCCCACGGCCGACCTGGTGGTGCTGGCCCTGATGGTGGCGAGCGAGAACCAGGCCCGGGACCTGCCCAAGCTGCTGGCCCGCACGGCCGAACAGGCCCGGTCCCGCAACACGGCGGTGCTCCAGATCGAGACCGAGCGGTCGCAGCTCTACGCCGAGGCCCGGGCCACCGTGATCAGCATCGGCCTGCTGGGTGTGATCATCACCCTCATCGCCAAGGACTTCCTGGAGCCCTACGCCACCTTCGCCGGCCAGATCGTGCTGGGGGTGGTCATGGCCATCGTGGTGGCGTCGGCCGCGGTGCTGGTGCGGGCCGGCCGTCCCCGGCCCGAGCGTCGGCTGCTGGCCCCTGAGCTGGGGCCGGCCACCATGCCAGGCGGGGCACGGCGCCGACGGGCCGGCCGGGGCGGTCCGATGATCGACCTGCTGGCCCTGCTCACGGTGTCGGGTCTGTTCGGCTACGGCCTGCTGCTCGTCATCCGGGGTGTGCTGGCACCCCCGGCCAGTCTCGCCGACGACCTGGACCGGCTGGAAGCCGGGCTCGATGGCGGCCCGGGCGGTATCGGCACCCGGCGCCCGTCAACCGATCGCCTGCTGATGGGCGGCACCCTGCCCTCGGCCGACCTCGCCGTGCTGGAGTGGACCGCTGCCTTCTGGCAGCGGCGGCGGCTGCTGATCGGGGCGTGGTTCGCCTTCGGCGGCGCCGTGCTGGTGCTGCTGCTGCGCACCCAATTCGAGTTCTCCCTCCTGGCCGGCCTCATCTTGCTGCCGCTCCTGGTGGGGGCGCTGGGTGTGCTGTGGGCGGCCGAGACCGACCGGCGGACGCGGGCCGCCGACCGGCGCAAGGAACTGCGGGCGGCTCTGGCCCAGATGCTGGAGCTGACCTCGATCATGCTGGCCGGCGGGGCCGGGCCGGAGACGGCGTTGGAGGAGGCGTCTTCCCGGGGGCACGGCTGGGGCTTCCGGCAGTTCTCGGCCGAGATGGCCCGGGCCCGCAACGACCCCAGCCTCAGCCCGTTCCTGGCCCTGCGCAACCTGGGCGTCCGCTTCGCCGTGAGCGAGCTGGAGGAGTTCGGGAACGTGATGATCCTGAGCAGCGAGAACGCCGCCACCGTCCGCCAGGCCTTGGAGGACAAGGCGGTCCTTATCGTCATGCGGGAGCAGGAGCAGCGCCGGGCCGACGCCTTGTCACGCAACGTGATCATGTCGATACCCGTAGTGGGGATGGCGGGCGGATTCATCCTCTGGCTCGTCTACCCCGCCGTCGCCGGCCTGGCCTCGTTCTGACCCCGGAGGGTTCCCGGAAGTCCGGAGGGCCCACGGGGATAGATCCCGATGTACGTCGTGGCCACACCTCTAGTAGAACCACCATGCATGGGATAGCGTCTGACTGCGTCCGGCAGGGCAGGCCAGGCAACCCGGTGGAGTTCGGCCCGAGGAGGCGACGATGGTGGAGATCGAGCAGACGGAATCGGGGCGGAGCGTCCCCGAGCAGGCTCGCCGCGCCGGTCGCATCCGGACCTCCGGCCGCTGGGCCCGCGCCTTCTGGTCGGATCAGGTGGGCCTCACGGTGTCGGCGATCATCCTCATCGGGATCCTGGTGGTGGCGACCGTGGCCTTCGGGGCCATCGCCGCCAACAAGATCCGCGAGGCCGGCACCGAGGTTGAGAACGTCGACTTCAACCAGTGACCGGGAGGCCCCCCTCGGGCCGGGCGGCACAGGCCCACCCCGGGACCGGGGAGCAGGCTGAGCGGGCCGCTGAGCGGGCCGCTGAGCGGGCCCGCGAGCGGGGCGAGACCGTGATCGGCTCGGCGTTCCTCTTCAGCATCGTGCTGTTCGCCATCTTCCTCCTGATCCAGATCCTGCTGGGGTACTACGTGCGCTCGGTGGCCAGCTTCGCCGCCAGCGACGCCGCCGCCCTGATGGCCCGGGACGGGGCCACCGAAGCCCAGGGTGAGGCCTACGCCTCGTCGTTCATCCTCAGCCAGGCCGGCGGCCTGGTGATCGGCGACGAACTGGTGGTCCGGGCGAGCAAGGGGGCCGAGGCGACCACGGTGACGGTTACCGGCCGCACCCGGCTGCTGTGGTCGGTCGGTCTCGACGTCGAGGGCTCGGCCCCCACCGAGCGGTTCGAGCCCCAGCGATGAGGCCCCCCGGCGCCGGCACCGCCCGTTGGTCGACGGCGGCTCGGCGCGGCCTGGCCGACGAGTCGGGATCGGCCGGCATCTCCACCTTCGTGGTGGTGATGACGGTGATCGCCCTGCTCGGCCTGGGTGTCGGCGGGATGCGCACGTTCATCGGGGCCAGCGATCTGAAGGCGGCCAGCCGAGCTGCGGCCCGGGCGGCGGCGCTGGAGCACGATCTCGGCTCGGCTCGGAGCGTGGCCGACGTGGTGGTGCGCAGCGAACTGACCGACGCCGGCCAGGCGTGCGAAAACCCGGCGGTGAACACCGATCCGGGGCCGGACGGCTTCGAGCCCGGGGGCTCGGTGGTGGTGCAGCTGAGCTGCGATGTGTCCTACCGCGGGCTGTTCACCCCGTGGAGCCAGGGACGGAAGCGGATCACGGTGACGAGCACCGAGCCCATCGACTGCCTGCGGGGCGGCGGCAGCCAGGTGGTCGACGACAACTGCTACCTGGGGGGCTGACGGGATGCCGCTGACCCGCGAGGCACAGCCGGAACGGGCCCGTGAACGGGCCCGTGAACGGGCCCGTGAACGGGGGGATGCCGGCTTGCCGGTGATCCTGATCACCCCGCTGCTGCTGTTCATGGTGCTGCACCTGATCAACGCCAGCCAGCAGCTCTACGAGCGGCGCGAGGCCTACGCCGTGGCCGCCACCGCCACCCGGGTGGCCAACCAGGGCGACCCCACGCAGGTCCGCCTCCAGCGGACGGCCGCCATCGACGAGAGCAAGGCCACCGCCGCCGTCGAGGCCTACGTGTCGTCCGAGGGGTACGAGCTCACCGACCTCCGGTTCACCACCAGCGCCGCCGGCACCACCACTGTCGCAGTGGAGGTGGAGCGGCCGATCGACTATCTCTTCCCCATCCCCACCCTGCTGCCGGGCACGATCACCGGCAAGGCCGAGGCGACCCTCATCGCCGGCGTGACCGGCCCGGGCCAGTGACGGCCCGGAAGGGGGCGACGGCGGCCCCCCGGCGGTCGGGCCGGCGGGGCGCCCGGGCCCGGTTCCGCTCCCTGGGGGCGGCCCTGATGGCCCTGGCCCTCCTGGTGGCCCCGCCGCTGGTGCTGGTGCAGGGCGTGGGCAACCCCGTGGCCGAGCTCCCCCGCTCGCTCAGCGAGGTCCAGCAGTGGTGGGATCAGCGCTACCTGCCGGTGGGGGCCGTGATGGGCGTGCTGACGCTCGTGCTGTGGCTCCTGTGGTTCCAGTACGTGTGGGCCCTGCTGTGGGAGCTCTTCGTGGCCGGGCCCCGGTCGGCCCGGGGCCGGGTGGGGCGCCCGGCGCCCGGCGTGCCCCGGTTCACCCGCTCGCTGGTGACCTCGCTCGTATCGGGCGTGATGTCGGCCGGCCTGGTGGCCTCCACCGCCGGCCCCGCTCTGGCCCCCCTGGTGTCGGCCATGGTGCCGTCGGCCAACCCGGTGGCTTCGCTGGTGGCCGGGGCCATGGGGATGGCGGCCCCCGAAACCCCGGCCGCGGCGCCGGTGGCCCCGGTGGCCGGCCAGCCCCGCCTCTACCAGGTGCAGGCCGACGACTCGCTGTGGCGGTTGGCCGGCCAGGACGACGCCATGCTCAAACGGATCCTGGAGCTGAACGAAGACCAGATCCGCACCCCGGTGGACCTCCGACCGGGCATGGTGCTGCGCCTACCCGACAGCCTCGACGCCCCGGTCCGGGCGCCGGTCCCGGGCCCGGCACCGGCGGTCTCCGCCGGCGGCGGGGGGGCCCAGGAACACGTGGTGGAGCGGGGCGACAACCTGTGGGAGCTGACCGAGGCCCAGCTCGTGGCCACCGGCACCCCGGATCCCACCAACGCCCAGATCGTCGACCAGCTCGGCGTGGTCATCGACGCCAACACGCCACCCATCGTCGACCCGGATCTGATCTACCCCGGCCAGGTCGTGGTCCTGCCGCCGAGCGGGGGCGGGGCCGCCCCCGCTCCCTCGGCGCTGGCGCCGTCACTCCCGCCGACGACCGGCGCGGCCGACCGGTCGCCGGAGGCCGATGGGAGCTCGGCCCGCGCCGGTGCCGACGGTGTGGTGGCGGCCCAGGCGGTGGCCGAGGCCGGCGGCGGGGCGGGCGCCGGAGCGGTGCTGGACCGGATCGAGCTCGTCCCGGTGGCACCGGTGACGCCGGCCACCGCGTCGGGCCCCACGACGGCCGACCCGGTCGCCCTGGGCCGGGTGGAGGTGATGGCGGTGGCGGCGGCGGCCATGATCGGCCTGGCGGGACAGACCCGGCGGCGGCGCCGGGCGGCGTACGGGTTCGCTCCCCCCGGCCCCGGGGCCGACGGATCCAGCTTCCTCGACCAGCTGGCGGCCGCCGCCGACCCCGGCCTCACCCTCTGGGCGGCGGCCCAGCTGCACCCCCTCGCGCAGGTGGCGGCGCGCATCGTGACCGTCGGCCTGTCGAGCACCGACGGGCTGGAGGTGGTGTGGAACGCCGAGCCCGAGCTGACGATCGGTGGGTGGACGGCGGTGGAGCCCCGGCGCTGGCACCGACCCTACGACGGCCCCGACGCCGACGGTGGCGCCCGCCAGCCTCCGGTGGCCCTGCCCGGGCTGGTCACGCTGGGGGAGCGCCGGGATGATTCCAACGTGCCCGGTCCCCAGATCCTGGCCGACCTGGGAACGATCGGGTCGCTCAGCGTGGCCGGTCCGCCGGAGCGGGTGGCCTCCACCGTGCGGGCCATGGTCTACGAGCTGGGCCTGGGCGAGCACCTGTCGAACGCCTTCGTCACCACCGTGGGCTTCACCGTGGGCGACGCCGGCCAGCTCGACCGGGTGGCCCGGCGCACCGAGGACGAGGCGCTGCAGCTGGCCCGGGACGCCGCTGACCGCCACCGGCGGCTCGACCACCGGCTCGGGCCGCGCGAGCTGGAGGTGCTGGTGGTGCGGACCGAGCACACCAACCTCAACCCGTTCCTCGACCTGGCCGGCCGGCGGGCCGGCGTGGCCCTGCTCGTGGCCGGCGACCTGCGATCGAGCCGCATCGGGGCCCGGTTGGAGCTGAGCGAGGACGGCACGGCCCACTTCCGGCCGGCCGGCGGGGGCGATGTCGACGGGCCTCTGGTGGCGGCGGCTCTCACCCGGCCTCAGGAGCAGGAGCTCACCGCACTCCTGGCCTCGTCGTCGTCGGCGTCCCCCATCGGCGGGGATGCGGCTCCGGCCACCCCTGAGGAGGCCAGGGCCCGGATCCGGGCCCGGGGGGCCGCCCGTTGGGCCGGTCCCGGCCCGGGAGCCGGCGAGATCCTGGTCCATCTGCTCGGACCGGTCCGCTGCCCCGACGCCCCCGAGCTCCAGGCCCACGCCCTGTCCCTCGTGGCCTACCTGGCCGTGCAACCCGGGCGCCGGGCCACGGCGGCCCAGGTGGCGGCCGCCCTGTGGGGCGACCGCCCCGTCAGCCCGCTCCAGATCGACCGGGTGATCGACGCCGCCCGGGCCGCGCTCGGCCCCGAGCGGCTACCCGCCACCGGTCCGGCCGGTGAGCTGGGGCTGGTCGGGGTGGGCACCGACCTGGAGATCCTCCACGGGCTACTCGACGCCCCCGCCGGGACGGTTTCGCCCGGGGCCCGGGCGGCCGCTCTCGACCTGATCGACGGGCCACCGCTGGGCGGGGTGGCCCTGCGCTGGGCCGGGGCCACCGACCTGGCCGACTACGCCGCCGACCTGGTGGAAGCGGTGGTGCTGGACACGGTGGAGACGGCCCAGCGGGCGGGCGACGCCGACCTGGCCAACCGGGCGGTGCACCAGGGCCTGGCCGCCCTGCCCACCAGCGAGCGGATCTACCGGGCCTGGATGCGGTTGGCGGCGGCCGACGGCGATCCGGCCCTGATCGAGAGCATCTGGCGGAGCCTCCGCAGTGCTCTCGCCGCCGATGGCGGTGCTCTTGCCGCCGATGGCGGTGCTCTCGCCGCCGATGGCGGTGCAGAGGACAGCGTCCAGCCCACGTCGGAGACCCGGGCTGTGTACGAGGGGTTGCTCCGGTCCGTCGTCCGCCGGCACGAGCCGGTCGGCGGCTGAGGCGGGGACGGGCACGGGCGACATGGCGGTGGTGGCACTGGTGACGGTGGCGGTGGTGGCCACGGCGTTGGCCGCCGGCGACCTGGCCCGGCGCCGCATGCCCAACACCGGGGTGGTGGCCTTCGCCGTCGCCGTGGCCGCCCTCCTGGTGTCGGGTCGTCCCACCGACGGGCTCGGCCCGCTGCCGGCTCTGGCCCTGGGGCTGGGCGCCGGCGCGCTGGGGGTGGCGGTGTGGGCCGCCGGCCTGATGGGGGCGGGGGACGCCAAGGTGATCGGCCCCCTGGTGGCGGCGGAGGCCTGGATGGGCTCCGGGCCCCAGTTGGTGTGGCTGGGAGTCACCATCGTCGGCCTGGCCGCCGGCCTGATCTGGCTCCTGGCCCGCCGGGCCACCGTGCCTCTGGGCACGATCCTGCTGGCCGGCGTGGCCCCGTCGGTACTGGTGCTCGGGGCGGGGGGATGACGGGTCTGGGAATGGCGGGGGCCCAGGATGCGGCGGCGGGCCTCGGCCCGGCCCGATCAGGTGACCGTGGGGCGCTCGCCCGGGGCGAGGTAACGCTCCAGCAGGTCCAGGTCGTCGGTGGTGACGATCCCGTACTCCACCGCCGACTCCGCCAGCACCCGGCGCCGCTCGTTGTTGCGCCGCTCCTGGCCCCGCTCCAGGCCCCGGATGCCAGAATTCGTCAGCCGGTCGCACACGTTGTCGAGCTTGCGGTTGAACTTGGCCTTCTCCCAGCCCAGCCGCTGGCGGGCCTCCTCGTTCGACGGGAGGTTGAGGGGCAGATGGGGGGATCGCAACAGCGACTCAGCCAGCACCGCCATGAGCACCCGCTGCTCCACCGTCCAGGGCAGCGAGCTCAGGCTCACCGTGTCGCTCGGTTTGGCCGGGAGCACCGTGATCGAGGTGTCGCACTGCACCAGCAGCTCGTAGTGGGTGGGCCCGGCCGTGAACTGCACCAGCAGGTCGGATCCGGCGAGGGCCTGGGCCGTGCCCGACGGGAGCCGGGCACTGGCCTGGGTGTTGCGGTCGAACACCTCCAGCTCGATGCGGGACCCGATGTTGGTCAACCACCACAGGTCGGCCCGGCGCTGGAACTGGCCCAGCTGGCGGTGGAGGAACTCGTTGTCGTCGATGGCCAGCTCGGCGTCGCGCCCGAACGTGAGGCTCTCCGACGGGTCGACCACGTGGACCTCGCCGCAGAAGTCGACCACGAGGCACCCCCGGGCCAGGAACGGGCCGAACTTCTCGTCAATCGGTTCCATCGAGTCGCCGCTCCGCCGTGTGCCGCTCGGGCTGCCGCCCCACCGCCCGTCATTCTAGGACACGGTGCCGGTACCCGAGGGCCGGGCCCGGCCGGACGGGTCGGCTGATGCGGCTGCTGGTCTCGCTCGACCACCACGACCGGGTGGTGGAGGCCGACGCCGGTGCCACCGTGGGCCACCTGCTCGACGTCCTGGGGGCCGAGCCCGGCTCCCGCCTGCGGGTGGCCCGCACCGGCCAGCTGCTGGCGGGCGAGCGGGCCCTGGCCGGGGCCGACGTCCGCTCCGGCGACGCCCTGGCCGTGGCCCCGCCGGCCGCCGGGCTGGTGGGGCGGCGGCCCACCCGCCACCGCGAGCTGCCCCCGGCCGCCGTCCTCCGCCTCCTGCGGGAAGGGCACCCCGACACCGTCGTCGAGCTGCCCTACGGCCGCACCTCGGTGGGGCGGGACCCGGGCAACGATCTGGTGATCGACGACGAGGCCCTGTCGCGCCGCCACGCCGTGATCGTGGTCGACGACTCGTCGGTGACCGTGCTCGACGCCGGGTCCACGAACGGGGTGGTGGTGGGCGACGACGTGCGCCCGGGCGCCACCACGCTGGTGCCCGGTGCCCGGGCCCTGCTGGGCAACACCTGGATCGAGATCGAGCATCTGCAACGGCCCCGGGGTCTCGACGACGTGGCCGACAACCAGGTGGCCTTCAACCGCCCGCCCCGCCACGACCGCCCGCCCCCGCCCGCCCGGGTGGCCCTGCCCGCCCCGCCCGGCGCTCCGCCCCGCAGCCGTCTGCCCATGGTGGCCGCCCTGGCCCCCCTGGTGATGGCGGCGGCCATGATCTACGCCCCCGTGCTGTTCGGAGGCCGACCCAACTACCTGTTCGGGGTGTTCACCGTGTTCTCCCCGATCATGGTCGTCGGGTCGTACCTGGAGAGCCGGCGGTCGGGCCGGCTCCAGCACCGGGAGGATCTGGTCGCCTTCCGGTCGGCCCTGATCGACGCCGAGATCCAGCTGGAGGCGGCGACCACCGCCGAGCGGACCGAGCGGTTGCGGGCGGCCCCGGCCGTGAGCGAGCTGGGTGCGTTCGTCGACCACCTCAGCCCCCGGCTGTGGGAGCGGGGCCCGGACGACCCCGACGCGCTGACGGTGCGGGTGGGCCTGGCCGACCAGCCCTCGCTCACCCTCGTGCTGCGGCCCGACCGGGGCGAGCCGGCGCTGCGGGCCGAGGTCGACGCCGTGGCCGAGCGGTTCGCCGTGGCCTCCGGGGTGCCGGCCCTGGCCCACCTGGGGGCCGGCGGCCTCGGCATCTCCGGGCCCGTCGACCACGCTCTACCCCTCGGGTTCGCCGTGGTGGCCCAGCTGGCGGCGCTCCACAGCCCGGCCGAGCTGGTGTTGGCCGCCCTGGTGCCGGCGGGCGACGCCGCCCGCTGGGACTGGATGAAGTGGCTGCCCCACTGCCCGATCGACGTGGGCCCCCTACCCGGCCCGGTGCTGGCCGCCACCGAGGTGGCGTGCCGCCGGGTGATGGCCGAGCTGAACGCGCTGATCGGCCAGCGCCTGGCCCTCCGGCTTCCGGCCGACGCCCCCCGGCCCCTGCCGCTGGTGGTCGTGGTGGTGGTGGAGGGCGTGCCGGTGGAGCAGCACGAGCTGACTTACCTGCTGGAGCACGGCCCGGCCGCCGGCGTGTACACGTTGTGGATGGCCGGGGCCTCCCGCCGGGTGCCCCGACCGGTAGCCACCGTGGTGGACGTGGCGGTGACGGCGGGGGAGCGGCCGGTGGGCATCGTCACCCCGCCGGCGGCGGCCGGGTCCCCGGTAGGGGCGGTGGCCGTGGAGGGCATCAGCGGGGCCGGGGCCGAGAGCCTGGCCCGCCGGCTGGCCCCCCTCACCGACGCCGCCTCCCAGGTGGCCCGGGCAGCCGAGATACCGGCCCGGGTCGACCTGCCCGAGGTCCTGGGTGAACCCGACCTGCTCGACTCGCCGGCCGTGGTGGCGGCCCGCTGGGCCCGGCCCAGCCGGTCGCTGGCCGCCCCGGTGGGCCGGATGGCCACCGAGGTGCTCTCGCTCGACATCCGCCGCGACGGCCCCCACTGCCTGGTGGCCGGCACCACCGGCGCCGGCAAGAGCGAGCTGCTCCAGACGTGGATCTCGTCGCTGGCCGCCACCCACGGGCCCGGGGCCGTCACGTTCCTCCTGGTCGACTACAAGGGGGGAGCCGCCTTCAAGGACTGCAGCCGTCTGCCCCACGCTGTGGGCATGGTGACCGATCTCGACGCCGCCGGGGTGAACCGGGCCCTGCAGAGCCTGCGGGCCGAGCTGACCCGTCGGGAACGGGTACTGCACGCCAACGACTGCGCCGATCTGGCCGAGATGCTCGACCGGGGCCTGCCCGGGGCTCCCCCCAGCCTGCTGATCGTGGTCGACGAGTTCGCCGCCCTGGTGCAGGAGGTGCCGGAGTTCATCGAGGGGGTGGTGGGGGTGGCCCAACGGGGCCGGAGCCTGGGCCTGCACCTGGTGCTGGCCACCCAGCGACCGGCCGGGGTGATCACGCCCCAGATCCGGGCCAACACCGACCTGCGGATCGCCCTCCGGGTGGCCGACACCGAGGACTCCACCGACGTGATCGACGTGCCCGACGCCGCCCACATCGACCGGGCCCTCCCGGGGCGGGCCATCGTGCGCATCGGCCCGCGGGACCGGGTGCCGTTCCAGACGGCCTACGTGGGCGGCGTCTCCGGGGCGGGGGCCGACGGGCCCGCCGTCTCGTTGGCCCACCTCCGCTTCGGCCCGGCCGAGCGCCTGCCCGGCGGGCCGGCCCACCCGGCGGCCTGGGCCGGGGCCGGGCGCAGCATCGGTCGGAGTGATCTGGAGCGACTGGTGGCCACGATCACGGCGGCCCATGCCGCCACCGGGGCGCCCCTGCCCCGCAAGCCGTGGCTGGAGCCGCTCGCCCCCATCGGGGACCTGGAGGCGGTGCCGTTCATCCCGTCCGGCCCCGGTCACGAGGCGGTCGTGCTGGGCATGGTCGACCGGCCGGCTCGGCAGGACCAGGTGGCGTTGACCTTCGAGCCCGACGTCGACGGCAGCCTGGGCATCGTCGGCACCGGCGGCGCGGGCAAGACGGTGGCCCTGCGCACCATCGCCGCCGCCGTGGCCCTCGGCCAGCCCCGGGCCGACCGGGTGCCGTTCGTCCACTGCCTCGACTTCGCCGGCCGGGGCCTGCGGCCGCTGGAGGTGCTGCCTCACGTGGCCTCGGTGGTAGGGGAGGACGATCCCGACCGGGTGCGGCGCCTCCTCGCCGACCTCGGCGCCCTGCTCGACGAACGGGCCGAGCGGTTCTCGGCCCTGGGGGCGGCGTCGCTGGCCGAGTACCGGGCCGCCCGCCCCGGCGACGAGATCCACCGCACCTGGCTCCTCATCGACGGCTACCCCGCCTTCCACCAGGCCTACGAGCAGCTCGAAGGGGAGCGCTGGGTGAACCTGGTGCGGCGCCTGGCCGCCGAGGGCCGCCCGTTCGGCATCCACGTGGCGCTCACCGCCCCCCGCCGGGAGGCGGTCTACTCCACCATGGCCCGCACCATCGGCCGCTGGCTGGTGCTGCGCCAGACCAGTGTCGAGGACTACCGCTCCCTGGACGTGCCGCCCCTGCTCCACGCCGGCTCGCCCCCAGGGCGGGCGGTGGAGCACACCGACGAGGCCCAGGTGGCGATCCTGGGCGGCCGGCCGGAGGCCGAGGCTCAGCTCGACGCGCTGGCCCGCCTGGCCGGCGAGCTGCGGGCCCGGGCCGTGCCCGAGGCTCCGCCGGTGCGGCTGCTGCCGGCGGCGGTCCATCGCCACGACCTGGCCACGGTGGACGCCGTGGGCCTCCGGGACCGTGACTTCACTCCGTGGCGCTGGTCGGCCGGGCCCCGGGTGTTCCTCGTGTCGGGCCCCCGGTTCTCGGGACGGTCGAACACGCTGCGGGCCATCGGGCTGGCGGCCGGGCCGACGGTGTCGGCCGTGTGGTACCTGACCGACAAGCCGCCGCCGGCCCCCCTGCCGGCCGGGTGGCGGCTGGCCGCCGGCTTCATGGACGCCGACGAGGCGGTGCAGGAGCTGCTGGCTCTACCAGCCGCCGGTGCCCCGGGAGGGGACGGCGGTGACGCCCCGGCGGCGGCGCCGCTGCTGGTGCTGGTGGACGACGCCAACACCCTGCATGACAGCGGGGTGCCGGTCGACCGGCTGGCCGACGGGGCCGACGGCCTCCGGTGGTCGGTGGTGGCCGCCGTCGACGACACCTCGGCCCGCCGCTCGTCCTACGACCCGCTGGCCCGGGTGCTCACGGCGGGGCGGCGGGGGCTGCTGCTCCAGCCGGCCCCGGTTGACGACGCCGAGGTGTTCGGCACCGCCCTGCCCCGGGTCCGCAGCCACCAGTGGCCGGCGGGACGGGGCTACCTGGTGAGCGGGGCGTCGCTCGAGATCGTCCAGGTGGCCCTCGCCCCCTGAGGCCGTACTGCGAACTGTGGCGCCTGGCGCTGGATTCTGCGCGTTGGCGCCACAGTTCGAATTCTTTCGGGTTTGTCAGCTCTTGGCCGTCATCACCACGGCCATGCCGCCGGGCTCGGCCGGGGCCGGCAGGGCGGGCGCCCCGCTCCCGGCGCCGCTCACCGTGGCCGGAGCCGTGGTGGTGGGCTTGGCCGCCATCATGGTGGTGGCCGGCTTGGCCACGAGGTCAGCCGACGGGAGGAGGCCCGCCAACTTGGTCGGCGCGCTGGCGGTGGAGGCCGTGGCCACGACTCCCAGCCCCTTTCGGGTGCTCGTGGTGGGCGCCGCCGCCCGGCGGGTGGTGCTGGTCGTCGCCAGGGCCCGGAACGTGGTGGTCGTCACCTTGCGGGTCGTGGTGGTGGCGCCACTGGCCGCCAAGGTCTGCCGGGTGGGAGCGGTGGTGGTCGTGGTGCGCTTCACCCGCGTCGTGGTGGTGGCGGCAACCGTGTCGTCGGTCGGCGCCGGGTCCGTTGGCGCCATGTCCGTGGGCACCGAGTCCATCGGCACCGAGTCCATCGGCACCGAGTCCATCGGCACCGAGTCCATCGGCACCGAGTCCATCGGCGCCTTGTCGGCGGTGGGGACGCTGTCGACCGGCACCGATGCGGCCGTCCGGGGCAGGGTGGTGACCGGCTTCGCCGGCTTCACCGTGGTCGGCGGGGCCGTGGTGGCCGGGGGCTCGATGGGGTGCTCCACCGTGGGCTGGGCCTCGGCCGTGCCCAGCAGTTCGGTCAGGCTGCCGCCGGTACCGGCGGCCGTCATGGTGACGATGCCGAGCCCGAGCGGCTGGGTGGCGCCCACTTCGCCCGGCATGGTGCCGCCGAGCAGCACGAAGAGCCGCTTGCCGTCGGGCGACGCCGCCGCCACCACCGCCCGGGGGTCGTCGAGCAGGTCACCGGCCAGGGGCACCGAGGTCACCTTGGCCAACGAGGTCGGGCTGAACACGTCGGCCATGCCCGACGAGCGTTCCAGGTTCCACAGGGCGCTGGTGGGCCCGGCGATGGCCATGGCCCGGGGGTGGGGGTCCATGGTGCCGTCGGGCGAGCGCCAGAACAGCTTGGGGGCCCGCTGCGGTTCGTTGTCGACGATGGTGCGGGGGGCCCGGGGGTAGTTGTCGCGCACCTGGTACAGCGAGTACTGGAATGGATCGCTGGCGGTGGCGGTGTCGGCCGCCAGGTGCACGAAGCGGTCAGTCTGGGCCCCGCCGCAGGCCTGGCGGCCCACCGACTGGTTGCCGTAGGCGGCCACCAGATGCATGGGGGTGGCGGCGGGGTCGAGCACGAACAGGCCGCCGCCGGCCATCGTCACCAGCACATGGCCCCGATCGGTGGCCACCACGCACACCGGGGTGGTGTCGGGGCGGTTGTCGGGCCCGAAGTAGCCGGGGTCGGCCGGGTCGGTGGGCGAGGGCGACTGGCACGGCTTGCGCCCCGGCGTGGTGCACCGGCCGAGGTCGAAGGCCGCCCCCCCATCGAAGGCGAAGGAGTCGGTGGTGGCGTCGTAGTTGATGCGCTCCACCCGCTTCGTGCCCTGGTTGGCCAGCACGATGGCCGAGCCGTCGGCCAGCCACTGGGCCGACGACACCGGGCTGGCCTCCGAGGCGGCGGTGGTCAGTCGGCCCCGCCGGCTGGCCGACGGCAGGATCAGGGCCTTGGGTTGGTGGGTCTTGGCGTTGAAGATGGCCACGTGCCCGCTCTCGGCGAACACCACGGCCACGTGGCGCCCGTCGGGGCTGGCATCGACGGTCTGGGGCCCCGACACCGCCAGTCCGGTGGTGTTGTTGGGGCCCGGGAGCTCGAACAACGCAGCCAGGTCGATCACGTCGGCCTCGTTGCGGGGGCCGGCACTGTCCTCCAGGGCTGTGCCCGAGTACACGAGCAACTCGTTCTCGGCGGCATCGGTGACCCACACCTCGTAGGTCTGGGTGGTAGCTCGGGGCGCGGCCTCAGCCGGGCTGTCGACCGTGGCGTAGAGCACGGTGATCAGCCCAGCAGCAGCCAGAGCGCGCCAACGTCGTCGCGTCATGAGCTTGCTCCTGGTTTTGTTTGGCGGGAACCAGCCGGGATCTCGCCCGGCGGGTGGGCAACCCTACCCAGGAGTCACCGCCTCCGCACACGCCAGGGTGTAAAAGAAGCGTCGGTCGATTCAGGCCGCCGAAAGCGCCCTGACCAGGGCGGTTGCCCACACCAGCAGGGCGCTGTCTACACTAGCAGGGCGAGCTGACGGGTGGTGGCGACGAGCTTGCCGGTGGCGTCCCACAGATCGCCATCCTCGCCCACGAAGGCCCCGTTGACCACCCGGGTGTGGAAGCGGCCCAGCACCCAGCCCGGCGAGGGAAGGGCGAAGAGATGGGTGGTGAGCTGCAGGGTGGGCACGTGGCCCACCCGGCCCCGCTCCTCGAAGATCGACGGTGGCATCCCGTCGGAGAAGACCAGGACGGCGGCCACATCGGGCGGGGTCCCGTCGGCCAGACGGAGCCAGCCCACCAGCTCGCCCGTCCCGCTGGGCTCGCCCACCACCCAGCCGGTGCCGGGGGCGAGCCGCAGGTCGAGGCTGCGGTGGAGCCGGATCTCCTCGCCTTCGGCGTCGGCCAGGATCTCGTGATGGTGGCACTCCTCGGGCGGCGCCACGGTGGGGGCGTCGAGGGGGCCGGCCGGGTGGTCGGGGTCGCTGTCGGGCAGGTGGCCGAAGGTGGCGGTGGCCCGCACCCGCTCCAGGCCGTCCTGCACCAGGCGCACCGAGGCCGTGCTCTGGCGCTTGCCCAGCCGCACCGGCTCCACATGGAGCTCGGCCGGGCCGAAGTGCGGCACGGCCAGGTAGGTGGCGGCGATGGCCACCGGATGGGGCTGGGGCACCACGGTGGCCATGGCCCCGGCCACCAGGGCCAGCAGGTAGCCCCCGTGGGGATTGCCCCGGACGTCCCAGCCCTCGGCGATCCCGGCTTCGAACACCCCGTCGCCCCGGGGGGTGAGCTGGAGGGCGGAGTGGAGGTTGACCGGGCCGCTCGTCATCGGGCGCCGACCGTATCGGCCGCTTCGCTCCGGCACCAAACCCCGGCCGGCCCCCGACACCAGATCAGAGGGAGGGGGTGGGGGTGAGGTCGAGCACGAGCGGGGCGTGATCGGAGGCGCCGGGGCCGGCCCGCTCGGCGGTGTCGATCCACACGCCGTCCACCTGGTCGGCCAACGGGGCCGAGCACAGGGCCAGATCGATCCGCAGACCCCGGTTGCGCTCCATCTGGCCCGGCCGGTAGCTCCACCATGTGTAGACACCGGGCCCGGGGTGGTGGAGGCGGGTCACGTCCGCCAGGCCCAGGTCGCCCAGGGCGGCCACCGCCGCCCGCTCCGGCGGGCTGGCGTGGGTGAGCCGCCGCCAGCGGACGGGGTCGTAGATGTCGGCGTCGGTCGGGGCCACGTTCAGGTCGCCGGCCAGCACCAGCGGTGGGGTGGGGTGAGCCGCTCCGGGGCCGCCCAGATCGGCGGCCACCGCCGCCCGCAGCCGCTCGAACCACACCAGCTTGAACAGGTAGTGGGGGTCGGTCAGCGTCCGCCCGTTGGGGGCGTAGACCGACCAGCAGCGGATGCCGCCGCAGGTGGCGGCGATAGCGCGGGCCTCGTCGAGCGGCGGCCGGTTGACGCCGGGGAACCCCCGCTGTACCCGATCGAGGCCCACCCGGCTCAGCACCGCCACCCCGTTCCAGTGGTCGCGCCCGTGATGGGCCAGCTCGTAGCCCCGGGCGGCGGCGGCCGCCGGGAACCCGATGGCGTCGAGGTGTCCGTCGGTGCCCTTGGTCTCCTGCAGCAGGGCGACGTCGGGCTGGTGCCGGTCGAGCCAGCCGAGCACCCGGCCCTGGCGGGCCCGTAGCGAGTTGACGTTCCAGCTCACCACCCGCACGGCGCGGTCACCTCCACCGGGCTTCGACGGCGCGGGGGTCGCCCTCGTCGTCGGTGAGCACCGTGGGGTCGAGGTAGCCGAGGGCGGCCAACTCGGCCCGGATCGCCCCCGCCTGGTCGCCCCCCAGCTCGGCCACCAGATGGCCGCCGGAGCGGAGCAGAGAGCGGGCGTCAGAAGCCAGCCGGCGCAGGAGACGGGCGCCGTCGGGCCCCCCGTCGTAGGCCAGGGCCGACTCGAACCGGAAGGTATCCCGCTGCAGGAGGGGCAGGGCCGGGGTGGGCACGTAGGGCACCACGGCCACCACCACGTCCACCCGGCCCGCCAGGTCGGCCGGAACCGGAGCCAGCAGGTCGCCGAGCAGCGCGTCCACCCCGTTGGCCCGGGCACAGGCCACCGCTGCCGGGTCCACATCGGTGGCCACCACCCGGGCGTCGGGCCGGGCCCGGCTCAGCACCAGGGCCAGGGCGCCCGAGCCGGTGCAGGCGTCCACCGCCACCCCGTCGGCCGGCAGGTGGTGGACGGCACGGGCCGCCACCACCTCCTCGGTGTGGGGGCGGGGCACGTACACCCCGGGGGTCACCGTGAGCCGGTGCCCGGCGAACACGGTGTGGCCCACGATCCAGGCCAGGGGCTCGCCGGTCAGGCGCCGGGCCACCAGCTCCTCCAGCCGGGCCCGGTCGGTCCCGGCCGCAGCGACCAGGGCATCGGCCTCCTCCTCGGCGGCCACGAAACCGGCCGAGGCCAGCCGGGACACCGGATCAGCGGGACTGGCGGTGCTCACCGGCGGCCGCGTTCCCCCGCGCCCCGGCCCGCCGGCCGATCGGGTTCAGGTCGGGCCGCCCAGGTGACGGGCGGCGGCGAACCGGTCGAGGAAGCGGACCACGGCCCGGGACGACTCCCAGCGCCACAGCGTCACCGGGTCGCCCCCGTTGCGGCGGGCCTCCGACGCCCACTTGCGGGCCACCGGCTCCGACACCGCCCGCTGGGCCTCGATCAGGGGAGTCGGATCGATGGCGGCCAGATCGCACAGCACGAGCTTCAACAGCAGCTCGGTGCGCACGTCCCGCAGGTGCTGGGCCGGCTCCTCCAGCCAACGGGCCAGCATCTGGCGGCCCTTGGGCGTGACCCCGTAGATCGTGCGGGGGCCGCCGGCCCGGCCCGGCTCCTCACCCCTGGACCGGATGAGGCCCCGTTCCGCCAGCTGGTCCAGGGCCCGGTAGGTGAGCGGGCGCGACAGCGACCACACCCGGCCCACGTCCCCTGCGGCGGCCAACCGCTTGGACACGGCGAAGCCATGGGCCGGCTCGTTGGCCAGGATGCCGAGCACGGCCCATTCCCCCAGGAGCAACTGCTCGCTGCGCGATCGCACCACGGGCGCCAGGGTAGGGGCGGGGTGTGACGAAGAACACCGGAGCCGGATGGAACTTCCCCGGCCCCGGCCCGGTCTACCTTCACGGTCGAGGCACGACGAGGTGCCCCGCCCCCCACCGAGGAGAGAGATCGAACGTGTTCACGACGACGAGGACTCGCCGGCTGCTGATCGGATCGGGGCTGGCGCTGGCCAGCGTCCTGGGGGCCGCCTGCGGTTCCGACTCCGCGTCCACCAGCGCCGGCACCGAGGGTACGGAGGCCGAGGCCACCGGGGCCAGCGGTGCGGCCGCCGAATCCGGTGACGCCATCGAGATCAGCGGGGCCTGGGCCCGCACCAGCCCCTCGGAGGTCGATACCGGTGCCGCTTACATGACGATCACGGGCGGGACCGACGACGACTCGCTGCTGACGGTCGAGGCACCGTCGACGATCGCCGGCATGGCCCAGATCCACGAGATGGTGCCGGTGTCCGGAGGGTCCGACTCCTCGATGGCGATGGGCTCCGAGGACACGACCGACGGCACCGGCGGCGAGGACGCCATGGTGATGCAGGAGGTCAAGGGGGGCCTCGAGATCCCGGCGGGCAAGACCGTGGAGCTGGCACCCGGGGGTTACCATGTCATGTTGATGGAGCTGGCGGCGCCGCTGAAGGAGGGCAGCACGTTCGACCTGACCCTCACGTTCGAGAAGGCGGGCGAGAAGACGGTGAGCGTCGAGGTCCGGACCGAGGCCCCGTGACCGGGCACCGCTCCCGCCTGCGGGCGGCGATCGCCGGAGCCCTCCTCGTGGGCGCCGTCACCCTCGCCGCCAGCTGCGGGGGCGGCGATGACGGCGATTCGGCGTTCGCCGGCTACGAGCGCACGCCCACCCCCCACGTCGGGGATCTGACGCTGCCGGCGGTCGAGGCCGACGGTACGGAGACCGACCTGGCCATGAAGGCCACCGAGGGCAAGGTGATGCTCGTGTACTTCGGCTACACGAACTGCCCCGACATCTGCCCCACCACCCTGGCCGACATCCGCCAGGCCCTGGGAGACCTGGGCGACAAGGCGTCCGACGTCGAGCTGGCCATGGTCAGCATCGACCCCGAGGTCGACACCCCGGAGATCCTCACCGGCTACGTGCGGTCGTTCGTGCCCGACGCCAAGGCCGTTCGCACCCTCGACGACACGAGGCTGCGGGCGGCGGCCGAAGGCTTCGGGGCCGACTACGGCCACGAGGAGGTCGACGGGAAGCTCCAGCCCTACCACACCACCTCGCTGTACGCCGTCGACCCGAAGGGCGACCTCGTGCTGAGCTGGACCTTCGGCACCAAGGCGGCCGATCTGGCTTCCGATCTGGGCACCCTGCTGGAGCGGGTGGCGTGACCGATCGGCGGCGGCGGGCAGCGGGGGCCGTCATCGTGGCGATGGCCCTGCCGTTGTCCGCCGCCGCCTGTGGCGGAGGGGGCGGCGACGACGGCTTCAAGCTCCAGGGTGCCGACAGCGTCGTCGACGCCGACTACCACTACGTGATCCCGGCCGGAGCCGGCCAGGCCGCCATCGACGGCGATCCGATCGAGGTGCTGCCGGGCGAGATGGACGTCCATGTGGGCGACGTCATCGAGATCGTGAACGACGATGACCGGGGTCATCTGGTGGGGCCGTTCTTCGTGGGCGCCGGGGAGACGATGCGCCAGGAGTTCGCCTCGCCCGGGGTGTTCGAGGGCGTGTGCTCCGTGCACCCCAGCGGCCAGATCGTCATCAAGGTGACCTGACCCTGCGCCCACTGCTCCACCTCCGCCCTGCGCTCCCGCTTCGCCTCGTGGTCCGCCCGACGGTCAGCCGAGCCTGCGGCCGATTGGGGCGCGTCCTGCTGGCGATCGTGGCCTGCGTCCTGGCGGCGGCCAGCCCGGCGGCGGCCGATCCGCCCGGTCCCACTGACTACCGGAGCACGGTGGTGGGCCTGGAGCCGGATCCCGGGGGCGCCGTCCAGGGGCGCCTGATCGGGGGCGACAGCTTCTTCGAGCTCACCGTGGCCGCCGGTACCGAAGTCGTGGTGCTCGGCTACCAGGGCGAGCCGTTCGTGCGGGTCGCCCCCGATGGCACAGTGGAGCGCAACGAGCGGTCACCCAGCCGCTGGCTCAACGACGACCGCTTCGGCGACCGGCCGGTGCCGGCCGACGCCCGAGCCGACGCCGAGCCCGACTGGCGGCCCGTGGCCTCCGGCGGCACCTACGCCTGGCACGACCACCGGGCCCACTGGATGAGCCCCACCCACCCTCCGGGGGCCGAGCCGGGCGACACCGTGCTGGAGGCCGTCATCCCGCTGATGGTCGACGGCGGCCAGGTGGAGGTGGTCGTGCGGTCGGTGCTGCTGGCCGCCCCGTCGCCCCTGCCGGCGATCGTCGGGGTCGTGCTGGCCACCGCCGGCCTGGCCCTGGCCGTGCTCGTGATCCGCCGCCCATGGGCGGTGCCGGGCCTGGGTGCGCTGTGGGCGGCCCTGGCCCTCGTGACCGGCGGTTGGGCCTACCTGTCGGTTCCCAGGATCACCGGACCCAGCCTCACCCTGTGGGTGGGGCCGCTCATCGCGCTGATCGCTCTGGGCGTGGCGGCGGTGCTCGCCGATCGGGGGCCCCGCTCGCAGATCGTGCGCCTGGCGTGCCTTCTGCTCGGTGCCTACGAGCTGGTGTGGTGGACCTGGACCCGCCGCACGGCCCTCAGCCGGTCGCTGATCCCGTCCGATGCGCCGGCCGCGCTCGACCGGGCCACGCTGGCGGCGTCCGCCGTGACCGGCGTGACGATGGGGCTCGTGGCCCTGCTCACCGTCGGCCTACGAGCAACCACAGCTGGCCCTGCCGGGCCTGTTTCCCGGTCTGCAGGATCCGCGTCGTCGGCACGATCTCCTCGCTGACGGCGCCCGCCCCGAACCCGGCGGCGGCGGCCTCGGCCGAGAGGTCCATGCTCCGCATCGGCCCCCAGAGGGGCTCGTGGTTGTTCCACGTGTCCCAGTCGATCATGGCCTGGGTGAGCGGGTCGACGCCGGCGTAGCCGGGGAAGTCGGCGTGGATCATGAGCCCGCCCGGGGCCAGCAGCCGGTGGCACTCGGCCAGCATCCGGCGCAACGCCGCCGGCGACATCTCGTGGACCACGATGTGGGACACGATCAGATCGAAGTGGCCCTCGGGAAAGTCGGTGCGTTCGGCGTTCTGCTGGGAGAAGTGCACGGCCCGGCCCAGCGTCTCGGCCCGGGCGTGGGCGTAGCGGAGCACGGGGGCGCCGAGGTCGATGGCGTGGACCTCGGCCTCGGGGAAGGCGTCGACGTAGGGGAGGGTGGCGTTGCCCACGGTGCAGCCCATGTCGAGGATCCGGCGGGGCGCGACGCCGGGGTGCTGGGCCCGCAGGTAGTTGGTCACCACCGATTGCCCGTAGTCGTCGTTGAGGGGACCCATCTGGCCCATGGCGTACACGAACACGCCCTGGTCGTAGAGGGCGCCGACGGCCACGTCGCCGGGGCCGTACTCGCCCCGGTAGCCGCCGGGCATGCAGTGGATATCGACCTCGGCGTTGTACCAGGGGATCTCCAGCTCGGGGTCGAGCCGGAGGGTGCCACCGGCCCGGCCGGCGGCGGCCTCGGCCCGTTCGGTCAGCTCGACGGCCTGGCGGGTGACGCTGTCGGCCACCGACGCCCACAGCAGGTGCTGGCTGGAGCGCCGAACGGAGCTCCACAGCTGGTAGTACACGTCGCTCTGGAGGGCCCGGCGGATCTGGTGGCGGTCGGCCGGTTCGGCCCCGCCGTGGTCGGCCGCCCACCGGGCGGCGGCCCGGTGCTCGTACACCTCCCGTACCCCGGGGGAGACCCGGGTGGCGATGTGGGCCTTCAGCGCCTGCACGAAGCCCTGGCGGGCCGCCTCGTCGTGGTCGGGCGTGGGGAGCAGGTCATGGGCCTGCTGGTTGGGGTGGGTGCGGGTGCTCGGAATGGGGGTGGTGGTCACGGTCGGGCCTCCGTCGCTCGCTCGTCGGGTCGGGTCAGATCTCGTCGTAGGCCCGCTGCACCAGGGCCTCGTAGCCATCGGGGGTCTCGCCCGCCAGGGCCTCTTCCCGCATCTCCTCGAACACCCGGAAGACCCGGGCGGTGAAGGCGGCGGCCTCGGCGGCCCGACGCTCGGCCTCGGCCGGCGACGGGCGGTGGGCTTCCACGGCGTCGGCCGGCAGGGTGCCGCTCTGGGCCAGCACCGTCTCCAGCGTCGTCACCCGCTCCCGCAGGGCCCACACCTCGGCGGCCAGGGCGGTGACGATGGCCAGCACGGCGTCGGTGGCCCCGCCGTCGGCGAAGAACACCGGCCGGGCGCCCCGGGCCTTGGTGGGAAACGTCCGCCCGTCGACGGGCTCGGCCTGGGGAGCGGTGGCAGCGTTGGAGGTCGGCACGCGGCCAGCATGCCACACCGGCCAACCAGAGTCTTCTTGTGGCCCACTAGGGGACTTGGGGTTTAAGGTACGCGTCAGATCGGGAAAGGCAGGAGCTGATGGGGACGAGACCGGACGAGGCGGCGCTGGCGGCGCTGATGGAGCAACTGGCCGACGCGGTGGTGATCGCCGATCCGTCGGGCGAGATCGTGTTCTGGAACGAGGCGGCCACCCGTGTGTTCGGTTGGCCGGCGTCGGAGACGATGGGCCAGTCGCTCGACATGATCATCCCCGACCGGCAGCGCCGGGCCCATTGGGACGGCTACGCCAAGACCATGGCCACCGGGGAGACGAAGTACGCCACCGACCTGCTCCGGGTGCCGGCCCTCAACGCCGACGGCGAGCGCCACTCGATCGCCTTCACCGTCACCCTGCTCCACGGCCCCGACGGCGAGGTGAGCGGCATCGCCGCCGTCGTCCGGGACGAGACCGACCGGTGGAGTCAGGAGCAGGAGCTCCGCCGTCGCCTCCGGGAGCTCGAAGGTGGCTTCCAGTCGCCGGGGGCGTCGAGCCCCCGAGTAGAACTGTCGCATGATTCACGAGCTCCGTATCTACACCGCCCACCCCGGGAAGATGGGGGCCCTGCTCTCGCGCTTCCGGGACCACACCTGCGCCCTGTTCGAGAAGCACGGCATCACCAACGTCGGCTACTGGCTGAACTCCATCGGGGGCCGCAACGACGAGCTGTGGTACATCGTGGGCTTCGAGAGCCTGGCCCATCGGGAGCAGGCCTGGGCTGCGTTCCAGGCCGACCCCGACTGGCAGAAGGCCCGGGCCGACTCCGAGGTCGACGGCCCGCTCGTGCACCATCTGGAGAACCGCATCCTGTCGCCCACCAACTTCTCGCCTCTGCGATGACCGGCGCCGCGCCGGACCGGGCGGGGCTCAGGTGAGGAGCTCGGCGGCGGCGAGGTCGGCGATGCGGTCGGGGTCGTAGCCCAGGATCCCGCTCAGCACCTCCCAGGCGTGCTCGCCCACCATGGGGGCGCCCCGGGCCACGAAGCCCGGGGTGCGGGACAGGCGGAACCGGGGCCCCTCGACCCAGTGCGATCCGTGCACCGTGTGGGGTACCGACACGAAGTGGCCCAGGTGCTCCAGTTGGGGGTCGATCGTGCACTCGGGGGCGTTCTGCACCTGGTGGGCCGGTACGCCCACCCCTTGGAGCCGGGCTTCCACCTCGGCCGGCGGGCCGCTCCGGGTGGCAGCGGTGACGGCGGCGTCGAGATCCCGCCGCCGGGCCAGGCGGCCCGGGGCGGTAGCCAGCTCGGGGTCGCCGGCCAGGGCGGGGTCGAGGCCGAGCTCGGCGGCCAGGGCCCGCCACTGGTCGTCGGTCTCGCAGGCGATGGCCACCCACCGGTCGTCGCCGGCGCAGCGGTAGACCCCATGGGGGGCGAAGCGGTCGTCGTCGTTGCCCTGCCGCTCCCGCACCCGGCCGTTGACGTGGTAGTCGAGCAGGGCCGGGGCCAGGAGGTGGAGCGACGCCTCGGCCTGGGAGAAGTCGAGGTGCTGACCCTGGCCAGTGCGGTCCCGGTGGTCGAGGGCGGCCAGCAGGGCGGCCACGGTGAAGCGGGGGGCAACGTAGTCGGTGTAGGCGCTGAAGGGGCCGACCGGGGCGAGGTCGGGCCAACCGGTGACATGGTGGAAGCCACAGATGGCGGCGGCCATGGTGCCGAAGCCGGCGTAGTGGGCCAGCGGCCCGTACTGGCCCATGAGACAGCTCGACACCATGATGATGTCGGGGTTGATCTCCCGCAGGCTGGCGTAGTCGAGACCCCAGCGGGCCATGGCCCCGGGGGAGAACGACTCGGTGACCACATCGGCCCACCGCACCAGGTCCCGTACCACGTCGCGGGCTTCGGGCCGGCCCAGATCGAGGGCCAGGCCCAGCTTGCCGGCGTTCATGTTCTGGAAGATGCCGGTGTTGTCGGGCCCCGGTTCCTCGTGGAGGAACGGGCCCACGGTGCGGGCCCCGTCGACGCTGCTCTCGGTCTCGATCCGCACGACGGTGGCGCCGAAGTCGGCCAGGGTCCGCGTGGAGGTGGGGCCGGCCACGGCCCACATCAGGTCCACGACTCTGAGGCCGGCCAGGGGCCGGGGATCGTGGCCGTCGACGAAGGGGGAGCTCGGCCCCGGGGCCCGCTCGGCCCACGGGGCCGACCGCACCACGGCGGGCCGGCGGGCCGGCTCGGCCAGCACCTCGGCCGTGTGCTGACCGATCGTGGGGGGAGGGCCGAGGGGCACGAGCGGGGTCTGGCTCAGCTTGGTGAAGGCCCCCGGGTAGCGGACGGCTCCCACCGGCGCCGGGTGCTCCACGTCCTGCCAGTAGCCCCGCGCCGCCAGCTGCTCCCGCTCGCACAGCTCGCCCGGTGTGGCCAGCGGGGCGAACAGCAGCTTGCGGTCCAGGGCCACCTGGAGCAGCTCGGCCTTCGTCTTCGTCAGCAGAAACGCGGCCACCACGGCCTTCAGCCGCTCCCACTCGCTCACCGGCACCTCGCCGGTGTGGATCTGCATGCCGAGGTTGATCCAGTCGGTGTCGCGGTCGGCCGGGGTGCAGGCGCCCTCCTCCAGCATCCAGTCGAACAGGCGGCGGGCGAACACGCCGAGCGACGCCCCGAACAGCAGGGTGAGCGACACGTGGCCGTCGGCGCATTCCCACACCAGCTTCACCGTGGTGGTGCCGGTATTGGCCCCGCCCCCGGCCCGCTTGACCGGTGTGGTGTCGTACAGGGTGGCCAGCATGTAGGCCTGGGTGGAGGCCATCATCGCCAGCTGGGCCGACACGTCGATGTGCTGGCCCCGGCCCGACCGGCGGCGCTCGGTGAGGGCCAGCAGAGCGGCGCCGGCCGCCTCGCCCGCTGCCTGCAGCCAGGCCTGGGGCGGGAGGCTGATCCGCAGCGGGGCCCGCTCGGGGTCGCCGGTGAGGGCCATGTGGCCGCTGGCGGCGGCGACCGTGAGGTCGGAAGAGGCCCAGCCGGCCTTGGGCCCGGTTGCGCCGAAGGCCGAGATCGACACCTGGACCAGGGCCGGGTTGAGGGCCTGGAGCTCGTCGGGGCCGAGGCCGAGGCCGGCCAGGTGGCCGGGCCCGGAGCACTCGAGCAGCACGTCGGCCCCGGCCGCCAGCTCCCCGAAGCGCGCCCGGTCGGCCTCGTCGCCCAGGTCGAGCACCACGCTGCGCTTCCCCCGGTTCCAGGCCCAGTGGACGAGCGACCGTTCGGGATCCTCCACGTCGTGATGGAAGGGCCCGATGCGCCGGGAGCCGGTGCCGCCCGGAGGCTCCACCGCGATCACCTCCGCCCCCATCTGGGCCAGGATCATGCCTGCCAGCTGGCCGCGCTCGTCGGTCAGATCCAGCACGCGATAGCTCGACAGCACGGCGTCCCCCTTGCCTGTCTGATCTCCCCTTCGGGCCACCGTGGCCCGCCCACCTCCGCCTGTCAAGCGGTCCACCATCGTGCGCCACAACGGGCGCCGCCGCGGAGGCGGTTCTAAGATCCGGGCCACGTGATGGAGGTCGACCGTCCGGTCGGCGGAACGAAGGACGATCGACATGGCCGACATCTCCGGAGCCCGGCTCCTCGCCCGCAACCTGCGCCAGCAGGGCGTGGAGTACGTGTTCGGCATCGTGGGGTTCCCCGTGGTGCCGATAGCCGTGGCCATGCAGCGGGAGGGCATCACCTACATCGGGATGCGCAACGAGCAGTCGGCGTCCTACGCCGCCCAGGCCGCCGGCTACATGACGGGTCGGCCACAGGGCTGCCTGGTGGTGTCGGGTCCCGGGGTCATCCACGCCCTGGCCGGCCTGGCCAACGCCAAGGAGAACCTGTGGCCCATGATCCTGATCGGCGGGGCCTCACCCACCGACCAGAACGGCATGGGGGCCTTCCAGGAGGAGGACCAGGTGGGGGCGGCCAAGCTGTGGTCGAAGTATGCCCACCGGGTGGAGTCGCTGAACAAGATCCCGTACTACGTGGAGCAGGCCATCCGCACGTCGCTGTACGGCCGCCCCGGCCCCGTGTACCTCGACATGCCGGCCGACGTGATCGACGGCCGGATCGAGGAGGATCAGGTGCCCATCGCCCCCACGGTGGGCGACCCGCCCCGCACCCATGCCGAACCGGAGTCGGTCCGCCAGGCCATCAGCGCCCTCAAGTCGGCCGAGCGGCCCCTGGTGATCGTGGGCAAGGGCATGGCCTGGTCCCGGGCCGAAGACGAGATGCGCCAGTTCATCGACCGGACCCAGCTCCCGTTCCTGGCCTCGCCGATGGGCAAGGGCGTGGTCCCCGACGACCATCCGCTGTCGGTGGGCGCGGCCCGGTCGCACGCCCTGGAGCAGGCCGACGTGATCCTGCTGGCCGGGGCCCGGCTCAACTGGATCATGCACTTCGGCAAGCCGCCCCGCTTCAACCCGGGCGTCCGGGTGATCCAGCTCGATGTGTCGCCCGAGCAGATCGGCCACAACGTGCCGGCCGAGGTGGGCCTGGTTGGCGACGGCCGGGCCATCATGGGCCAGTTCAACGCCGAGCTGGCCGACGACCCGTGGAGCTTCGACCCCGAGACCCCGTGGCGGGTGTCGATCGCCGAGAAGATCGCGGCCAACGAGGCGGCGGTGGCCGGCCAGCGGGCCGACGAGTCGGCCCCCATGAACTACTACCGGGCCTTCCGTGACATCACCGAGTGGCTCACCCCCGACGACTTCATCATCGGTGAGGGGGCCAACACGATGGATATCGGCCGCACCCAGATGGCCAACCTCAAGCCCCGCCGCCGGCTCGACGCCGGCAGCTACGGCACGATGGGCATCGGGCTCGGCTTTGCCGTGGCCGCTGCCGTGTGCAACCCGGGCCAGCGGGTGGTGTCGGTGCAGGGCGACTCGGCCTTCGGGTTCAGCGGCATGGAGATGGAGACGATCTGCCGCTACAAGCTGCCGGTCATCGTGGTGATCCTCAACAACAACGGGATCGGCGGCGGGCCGGCCGAGCTCCCGGCCGATGGGCCGCCCCCGCCCAACGCCTACCTGCCCACGGCCCGCTACGAGAAGATCGCCGAGGCCTTCGGGGCCGGTGCCTTCTACGTCGACGACCCGGCCGACCTCCGGGCCGCATTGGATGCCGCCGCCGCCCTCGACGGCCCGGCCATCGTCCACGTCAAGCTCAACCCCGTCGCCGGCCGCAAGCCCCAGGCCCACGGCTGGCTGACCCGCTAGGGGCCGCCGGCCGAGGGTCGCCGCCCGTCGGCCCCCCTCGTTCTGCGCGACGAAAACCGCGTCAAACCCCGGATCTGTGTCGCGAAATCACCGTACTTCGGAGGTTTCGCGACGCAGTTCGGTGGCGAGGCGCGGTTTTCGTCGCGGCAGAACCGGGTGGGGGACTGGGGGTCCGGGGGGGGAGCTCGACCACGGTCGGCGGGGCGGCGCCGGGCCCCACCTTCGACACCTTGCCGCCGAAGATCTCGCTCACGTAGATGTCACCCCTCGGGCCGACGGCCAGGTTGGTGGCGCCCGGAAGCCCGTGGCCACCTGACGCAGGGACCCGTTCCGAGTCAACGGTCGTTCGGCGTGAAATCGACCGGTGGGCACCGGTGTGTAGCGCCGCTGGTGTCAGCCGCCCGGCACGGCCTGACGGCGGGCGTGCAGATGGCGTCGCTCGGCTTCGTTGGCGGTGAGGTCGAGGGCCTGATCGAAGGCGGCGCGGGCCTCGTCGGGACGGCCCAGGCGGGCCAGCAGCTCGGCCCGGGCGGCGTGGAGCAGGTGGTACCGGGGCAGGCTGGCGGCCACCGCGTCGATCGCCGCCAGGCCGGCCGCCGGGCCGTCGCGCTCGGCCAGGGCCACGGCCCGGTTGAGGGACACCACCGGGTTCGGCCCGAGCGCCAGGAGCTGGTCGTAGAGGGTGACGATCTGGCTCCAGTCGGTGGCGCCGGCCGTTGGAGCGTCGGCGTGGACGGCGGCGATGGCGGCCTGGATCTGGTAGGGCCCCGGCGCGTTGCGGCGGATGCAGCGCCGCACCAGCTCGTGGCCCTCGGCGATCAGGGCCGGCTCCCATCGGGTGCGGTCCTGGTCGGCCAGACGCACCAGGCTCCCGTCGGGCCCGGTGCGGGCCGGGCGCCGGGCCTCGCTCAACAGCAGCAGGGCCAGCAGCCCCACCGCCTCGGGCTCGTCGGGCATGAGATCGGCCAGCAGCCGGGCCAGGCGCACGGCCTCGGCCGCCAGGTCGGTACGGAGCAGGTCGGGGCCGTGGCTGGCCGTGTGCCCCTCGTTGTACACGAGGTAGACCGTGGCCAGCACCGGCGTCAGGCGGTCGGGCAGCTCGGCCGGCGACGGCACCCGGTAGGCGATCCGGTTGTGGCGGATCTTGTTCTTCGCCCGCACCAACCGTTGGGCCATGGTGGCCTCGGGCACGAGGAAGGCCCGGGCGATCTCGGGGGTGGCCAGCCCGGCCACCAGCCGCAGGGTCAACGCCACCTGGGCCTCCCGGGCCAGCGCCGGATGGCAGCACAGGAAGATCAGGCGGAGCTGGTCGTCGGGCACGACGTCGAGGTCGCCCAGGTCATCGATCATCGACGGCTCCCCGCCGCTGTCCCGCCGCAGGTCGAGTAGCCCGTGGGCCTCGGTCTGGCGGGCCCCCCGGGTCGACTCCCGACGGATCCGGTCGATGGCCCGGTTGCGGGCCGTGGTGGTGATCCAGCCGCCCGGGTTGGGGGGCACGCCGCTGACCGGCCATCGCTCGGCGGCGACGGCGAACGCGTCGGCCAGGGCCTCCTCGGCCCGATCGACGTCGCCCAGCACCCGCACCAGGGTGGCCAGGCACCGGGGCGCTTCGGCCCGGTAGACCTCGGCCAGCCGGGCCCGATCGAAGGTCTCGCCCTCATCCGAGCTCCTCACGCCGGGTCGTCCTGGAAGGGCCGCACCTCCACTGTCCCGTCGCACGCCGCTGAGCCCTTGGCCGCCCAGGCCAGCGCGGTGTCGAGGTCCGGTGCCTCGATGATCCAGAAGCCGCCCACGTGCTCCTTGGTCTCGGCGTAGGGGCCGTCGGTGATCGTGACGTCGCCGCCGCCGTCGGCCCGCACCACGGTGGCCGACTCGGCCGGGTGGAGGCCCCCGCCGAACACGAACGACCCGGCGGCCTGGAGCTCGTCGTTGAAGGCGGCAGTGGCAGCGAACATCGGGGCCAGCTCCTCCTCGCTCATGGTGTAGACGGATGGGTCGGGGTAGACGGAGAGCAGGTACTGGGTCATCGGGTCCTCCCGGGTCGGCGCCGGCACCGTCGGCCGGCTGCACCCTAACCACGAACGACAATGCCCCGATCGACAGCGAGGCGACCGAAAAGTCGGGTTTGTGGCGGCCGGTACGATGCTGGGGTGAAAGGTGTCCCCATACCCCAGCGGGAGGAAGACTTCGCCGCCGACGCCGGCGAGCTGTTCTTCGACCTCGTGTTCGTGTTCGCCTTCTCCCAGCTCGTATCCCACCTGGTGCACCGCGCCACCTGGGCCGGGGCCGCCGAGTTCGCCCTGCTGTTCACCATGGTGTGGGCGCCCTGGACCCAGTTCACCTGGTCGGCCAACGCCGTGGCCGGCAACAGCCGGCCGGTGCGCCTCCTGTTCCTGGTGGCCACCGTGGCCAGCATCCCCATGGCCGCCTCGGTCACCGGGGCGTTCGCCGCCGGCGGCCCGGCCTTCGCCCTGTCGGCATCGGTGATCCTGGCCATGGGCCTGTTCACCATGATCATCGGGCTGGGCGACGAGCCGGTGGTCCGGGCCTCGATCGTGCGCTACTCGATACCCAACTGGATGGCCATCGTGCTCATGGTGGCCGGCGGCCTCCTCCCCTTCGCCCCCCGGGTGGTGTTGTGGTCGGCGGCCATGGTCACGGTGTTGGGCGGCACGATCCGGGCCGGACGGAGCGAATGGCTGATACGACCCGGGCACTTCGCCGAACGGCACGGGCTCATCGTGATCGTGGCCCTGGGCGAGGTGATCGTGGCCCTGGGCCTGCCCCTCACCACCGCCCTGGCCGACAACGAGGGGGTGGCTCCGGCCAGTCTGGTGGCGCTGGTGGCGGCGGGCGTGTTCGCCGGCCTGCTGTGGTGGGGCTACTTCGACCGGCCGCTCCCGGCCCTCGAGCACCGCCACGAGGCGCTGGAGGGTGGTGAGCTGCGGGGGCGGTTCGCCCGGGACGTCTACACCTACGCCCACTACCCGCTGGTGGCCGGCGTGATCCTGTCGACCGCCGGGCTGGAGGCGATCACCCTGCATCCGTCCGAGCAGATCGCGCTTCCGTCGCTCATCCACCTCGGGGCGGGGCTCGTGCTCTACCTACTGGGGGTGGTCGTGGCCGTGATCCGGGCGTTCGGGGCGCTGGCCATCGAGCGGCTGGTGGCAGCCGGGGCTCTGGTGGTGGTGATCGCCTCCGTCTCCCGTCTCGACGGTGTGCTGGTGCTGGTGGCGGTGGACGCGGTGCTGCTGGCCATGCTGGTGGTGGAGCACCACCGGGTGGAGCACATGGCCCGCACCGTGCCCATGAGCCGGGTCACCCGGGCCAAGACCTGAGCGAGTCACGCGCTGTCGGCGGGTACCCACCGCACCAGCGCTGGCGACGCACGCGCTGTCGGCGGGCTGGACATGGCTTCAACGGTGCAGGTGGCGGGGATCCCAGAGGGCGAGCTCGAGATGGTTGGGCCCGTCCATCGTCTTGCGGGGGCCGCCGAAGGTGCGGGTGACACGGCGCCGGTTGTCGTACCGGGGCCAGCCCGGGTCGCCGTGGGTGGCGTAGGCCACCCACGCCCCGGCCATCTCGTCCGACAGGGCCGCCACCTGCTCGGGCCAGCGGTCGTGCCCGGTGAAACCGGCGACCGTGGAGTGGTCAAAGGTGCCGAACACGAACGGTACCTCCAGCACGTGGGCCGCCCCGACGAGGCCGTCGAACAGGGGGCTCTCCCAGTCGAAGCGGTACATGTGGGCCGGGCCCGACGCCGCCTGCCATCCCGCTACGGCGGCCGAGGCCGCCCGGAACGTCCAATCGGACCCGATGGCGATGGCCAGGTCTCGGTTGCCAACCGGCTCCTTCGACAGGGTGCGGGCCCGCCGGTAGGTCGACACCACGTCATCGGGGTGCTCGTGCCACCGGCCGACCAGGGAGCGGAGCTGATCGTCGGTGACCTGGTCGAACCGCTCGTCGCGGCCCCAGAAGAAGCCCATCTCGTGCCGGTTGGTGCCGCACAGCACCGGCACGCCGAGCCCGGCCGCCAGCACCCCGCCCGGGTCCTCGGGCACCAGGCCGCCGTCGGTCACCGGGCGGTAGAAGACACCGCCCGACCGCGGGGTGGCCACATCCTGGGCCGCCATCAGCGCCTCCACCGGCAGCTCCCGCAGCTTCTCGGCCGGCACGCCGAGGTGGGCCAGCACCCGGCCCGTCGTGTCGTCGGCCTCGGCCACCGACGAGACCAGGTTGTACGAGCCCGACTGGAGCACGGCCCGGGCGAAGCCCCCGGTGGCGCCGGCGGCCAGGTGGGTGGCGATTGAGGTGGCACCGGCCGACTCGCCGAACACGGTGACGTTGTCGGGATCGCCGCCGAAGCCGGCGATCTCGCGCTGCACCCACTCGAGCGCCGCCCGCTGGTCGGCCAGAGCCTCGTTGCCGCTGGCCCCGATGGCCGGGACCCGTAGCCACCCCAGCAGCCCGAGCCGGTAGTTGATGCTCACCACCACCACGCCCCGGGCCGCCAACCGGGACCCGTCGTAGGCCGGCACGGCATTGGAGCCGGCCACGAACGCCCCGCCGTAGATCCACACCATCACCGGCAGGCGGGCCCCCGGGTCGGCGCTCGGGGTCCACACGTTGAGGTTCAGGCAGTCCTCGCTCTGGTGGGGTGACGACAGATCGGCCAGGAACCGCCCGGGGGCGGGGGCGCCCTGCATGGGGGCCGGACCCAGGGTGGTGGCCGGCCGCACGCCGTCCCACGGCTCGACCGGTGCCGGGGGCCGGAACCGGCGGTCGCCGACCGGCGGGGCGGCGTAGGGCACGCCGAGGTAGGCGGTCACACCGGTGTCGAGTCGGGTCCCTCCGATGACTCCGGAGGCGAGGGTGAGGCGAGTGGTCACGCCCGGGAGCCTAGACAACGACGGCCCTGAGTTCAGGTTGAAACGATCTGTGTGCCCCGCGGGTGTCGGTGCGGCGGCCCGACGGGGTCAGCTGGCGCGGACCTGGCGCGACGCCGGCCGGGGCCGGTCGGCCTCGCCCCGGGCCCCGGGCCGGCCCACCGAGCGCACCTGGCGGTTGCCGGCCTGGCGATGGGCCAGGATGGCGAGGATGGTGAGGAAGGCCACCACGTTGACCGAGGCCAGCATCACCATCCGGTACCACTGGTTGGACGTGTCAGACCCGGCCGTCATGCCGTGGTAGGTGGCGAACACGTACAGCCCGAAGCTGGTGCGGTGGACCTGGCGCCACACGGCCCGGGGGAGCCGCTTCATCACCAGTGAGGTGAGCTCCACGGCGAGCAGCAGGTAGAAGCCGATCACGCCCCAGGCCACGTTGGTGGCCTGCCACTCCGAGGCCCACGGCACCAGCACCTCGAGCCAGCCGAAGTGGACGTAGGTGTCGGCCACCAGACCGGCGATGTGGATGCCGGTGAAGAGCAGCGCGGCCATGCCGAAGAACCGGTGCAGGTCGAGCAGCTTGGCCGGTGGGCTGGCCTTCGACGCCGCCTTGGTGGAGAGCATCAGCCCCCAGCACACCGACGTCGTCACCATGGCCCAGGCCACGATGCCGCCCGAACGGGCGGCGAACCACCAGATCTGCGGGTTCATGCCGCCGTCCTTCCTGCGCCGCCGCCGGGGGCGCGCTCGCTGAGTTGTCGTTGGTCGTCGTGGCGGGCCGGCCGCTCGCCGTCCCACCGGAGGATGCCGCCGTCGGCGGTCACCACGATGCCCGGGGTGCCGAGCTCGGCCAGGACCCCGAGGGCGCCGGCCGACCCGGCCAGCAGGGCGGCCTTGGCCGCCACCTCGGCCCACCAGGCCTGCGACGAGCAGGTGGTGACGGCCACCACGTCGGTGATCGACGGGCGGCCGGTTGCCGGGTCGATCAGGTGGTGGAGGCGCTCGCCGCCGGGCCCGGGCCAGGACCGCCGCAAGGTGGTGCTGGTGGTGACCGCTCCCTCGTCGGGGGTGAAGGCGCCCAGCTCGGTGCCGGGGGACAACGGATGGTCCACCCCGATCCGCCACCGGGGTCCGTACCACGGCCGGCCGTGCACCCGGAGGTCGCCGCCCAGGTCCACGCACACCGTGGTGGCCCCTTCGGCCCGGCACCATTCGCTGATCCGGTCCACGGTCAGTCCCTTGCCGATGCCGCCCGGGTCGAACCGGGCGTCGGCGGGCAGCCGCACGCCGTGGACCTCGGCCAGCAACTCGATCGGGTCGCCGTTGCCGGGCATCGACCCGCCGGGCCGCGATCCGTTCGGGCCGGAGATCAGCCCGGCGGCGGCGTCACTGGAGTTGGCCCCGGGCCCGCCGTCGCCGAGCCACGAGCGGCGGTAGCCCGCCGCTTCGAGCTGGTCGAGCAGGAGCGGGTTGAACCGGCCGCCGGTGGCCACCCGGGCCTGCTCGGCCCGCTGCACCAGCTCGAAGGTGGCGGCCGACACGATCGTCAAGCGGCCCGGATGGCGGTTCAGCTGGCTGATCTCGCTGTCGGGAAGGAAGCGGCTCCAGCGGCGCTCCAGCTGGCGTACCTGCTCTGCGGCGGCCGCCGCCAGGCCGGCGTCGTCGACCGACCCGCCCACGACCACCCGGCACGACGTGCCGAGGGCCTCGAAGGCGACAGCGGCCACCGGGACCAGGTCGGGGCGCCGTTGCTCGGCCCGCGGGAGGGTGCGGATGGTCCCGTGGGCCGAGCCGTCGGCGGGCTGTTCGCTACTGGGGGAGGCGCTGGAGGATGCGGGCCCGCCCTCGCTGCGGGTCGGCATCGTCAACTCGCCTTGGTGGTGGGCGGTGCGGTGGTGGTGGGCTTGGCCGTGGTGGGGGCCGCCGTGGTGGGCGGCTGCGTGGTGGGAGCGGCCGTGGTGGGGGCGGCCGTGGCCGGCGGCTGGGTGGTGGGGGCCGCCGTGGATCCGGGCTTGGCCGTGGTGGGGGCGGCGGTGGCCGGCGGCTGGGTGGTGGGGGCGGCCGTGGCCGGGGTGGTGCCCTGGCCGGCCGAGGGGGCGGTGGAGCCGGCGGCCGGCTTGGTGGTCGACACCGTGGAGGCCGCACTGGCGGCGGTGGACGAGGCGGGCCCGGCACCGGTGACAGTCACCGACGACGCCGTGGCGGGCAGCGCACCCTCGGGGGCGGTGCCAGACAGCGGCACCGGTTGCCCCGTGGCGTCGAGCGGGGTGCCTGGCACACCGGCCAGGGGATCGACCGAGATGCTCACCGCCGGAGCCTCGACGGCCGAAGCGAGAGCGGCGTCGTCGGCTACTCCGGTGCCGGCTTCGGTGGCCCCTTCCTCGTCGGGCTGAAGCAGGGGGCCCATGGCCACGACCATGGCGGCGAACGAGACCGCCGAGGCCCCGCTGGCCACGAGCCGGCTGGGTGACCAGGATCGCTTCCAGCGCTCGGCGCCACCCCGGAGCCGGTCGCCCAGGGTGTCGTCGTCCACCGAGGCGGAGGGAACAGCGGCCAACGGCATGGTGTTGTCGGCCAGGAGCCGGCGGGCCGGACCGGTGCGGGTGGGGCCGGGGAGGTGCTCCTCGCCAGGGGCGGGCCAACCGGGCGTGTCGAAATCGAACACGCCGCCGGACGGGCCGCCGGGCGATGGGCCGGCCGGAGCAGGTGGGCGCGGGGCATCGTCCCAGCTGCCCGGCCAGCGATCAAAGGAACGCTCGAACGGGGTGGCGGCCGTGGGCTGCGTGCGGCCGAGGGGCGGCGGCGGCAGCCCGTCCTGGGCCCGCCGTGAGCGCATAGGGGTCACCCCGCCCTTGGGCTTCCGGCTGGCCGGACCGCGGTCCGCCTTGCCGGCGCGTCGGGCGAGGAGAGCCGCCAGGCGTTCCTCGGTGGTGGGCTCGTCAATCATCGTTGCTTCGCTCCTCGGTGAAGTTCGGCACGCCGTTGCGGAGGGTTACCGAAACGGCGATCTCGCTGCCCCGTCGGGTGAACACGACCTTCACGAGGTCGGCCCGATTGGTGTCCACGGTGTGCGACCAGCCGCTGGCGTCGCTCACCGACACCAGGCCGAGCCGGGCGCCGTCGGTGACCGACACGGTGAGCGAGCCGGCACCGGAGACGGTGTGGTCGTAGTTGGAGGTCTGGGGGGCCCGGGTGGTGGTCGTGGCGGGCCGGGCCGTCGTGGGGGTGGTGGGAGCAACGGTGACGGTGGGCCGGGCCGTGGTGACCGTGGCCGGGGGGAGGGTGTTCGTGGCCTGGGTGTTGCTTGGCCGGGTGGTGACCGTCGTGGGCTGGCTGGTGGCCGACCCGGTAGTGGCGGCAACCGTGGCCGGCGCCGCCGTGCTGGGGGCGCCCGGGGTGGAGCTGGTATCGGACGACACCGGCAGGCCCGGCGTGACACCGGTGCCGGCCGGCAGGGTGCTCCCGGCCGCGGCGGGGTCGGTCGCCGCCGGATCGGCCGGCAGCACCGTGGTGATGGTGCTGGGATCCAGGGCGGACGGGGCGGTGTCGTTGAGGGCCTGTAGGCCGGCGTCGGCCGACGTGGGGGTGGCCGCCGCCGTGTCGAGATCGGCGCCGTCGCCCTCGGCCTGGCCCAGCGACATCACGCCGAGGTTCAGGCCGGCGGCGGCGAGGACGGTGGCCAGAATGAGGCCGGTGTTCTGTATTGCGCCTGGTAGTGGGGTCACGGTGCTCCTTCCGTGAGGGCTGACGTCGCCCGAGGGGGGAATGGTTTGGCTCGGGCGGGAAGAATCACCCAGGGCGATGGGCTCAATCGTCGTCGGAGTCGACGATCGAGGTGACCACGTTGCCGTTGCGGACGGTGGCCACCAGGTCGTGCTTCTCAGACCCCTTGGCGAAGGTGATCTCGATCTTCTCCGGCCCGCTGTTGTGGACCTGCGAGGTCACACCGGGGGCGTTGTGGATGGTGACCAGGCGTATCTCGCTGCCGCGCACGGTCACATCGATGGTGGAGAAGTCACGCACGGTGATGACCGAGGTCGACGTGGTGGTGGCGCGGGTGGTGGTCGTGGTGGCACGGCTGGTGGTCGTGGTGGCACGGCTGGTGGTCGTGCTCCGGAACGTCGGGCTGTTCGTGGCCGGGGCGGCCGTGGTGGGGGTGTTGACCGGAGGCGCGATGCTCACCGATGAGGCGGCCGAGCCGCCGTTCACCGGCACCGAGGAGCCGACGACGGAGCCGGGGGCGGCCCCGGCCACCAGCAGGCTGGTCTCCTCGACGCCGGGCGTGTCGGTGGCCGGGCCGTCGTCGGGGGGCAGCGCCCCCTCGCCGTCGGCCGGGTCGCCATCGGGGGACTCGTTGGCATCGCCCGACGAGTCGGTCGCCGGGTCGCCGTCGGCGGCGATCGTGCTCGAGGCCTCGCCGATGCCCACCATGGGCTGTTGAGAGTCCGAGGTGGACATGTCGTCGCCGCCGTTGGCGGCCGATACGACCGAGGTGTCCTGGGGCTGGAACCGGCCCGCTCCCTGCATGCCGGCCAGGGCCACCGCCGCCACCAGCACAGAGGTGGCCAGGGCCTGGGCGGCGTGCCGCCGGCGCCGGGCCCGGGTCATGCGGGGCTGGATCTCGTCCCACCGGTCGAACGCCTCGTGGCGCAGTGGCACCAGGGTGGCCAGCTGCTGGCGGACCTGGCCGTCCAGCTCGGCGTCGGCCCACACGGACTCGTCGTCGGGCGGCCAGTAGCCATCGTCGGAACCGTCGTAGAGGTCCCAGCCGTCGTCGTCCCAGCCGTCGTCGAATGGATTGGTGCCTCGACCGTTGTCAACGCCCATGGTGGTGCCCCTCCGCATCCATGGCCTGGCGCAGCGATCGCCGCGCCTGATTGAGATGGAACTTGACCGCTCCCACCGAGATGCCGAGATCAACGGCGATGTCGGCGATGGGCAGGTCGTCTATGTAGAACAGCGCAGCGGCGCTCCGTTGCTGCGGCGGAAGCCCGGCCAGGAGGTCGAGCAGGCGCAGTTCGCCGGCCACGCCAGGGGCGTGATCCCGCTCCGGCGAAGGCCGGTCGAGCGACTCCCGCCGCTTGCGGCGCTGGCTCGACCGGTGGGCGTCACGGCCCTGGTTGATGGCCACCCGCCGCACCCAGCCGACCGGGTTGTCGTAGCGGCGCACCTTGCGCCAGCGGGTGGAGGCCTTGATGAATGCTTCCTGAACGCAGTCCCGGGCTGCCTCCCGGTCGCCCGTGATCAGGGTCAACGAGCGAACCAGCTGGTCGTAGTGGGCGTGGAAGAACGCCTCGAACTCAGGCTCCGGAAAGGTCACTTGCTGCTCGGTTCGCTCGCCGCCCCAGCCCTGCTGACCGACCGCTGAGACCGCCGGGCCCGGCGCCGGGGAGGTCGGCAACGTATCTCGGAGCGCCGCAGGCATGGTTACGGCACGCCACCGACACCCTAGGAGGTTTGGCCAACGGCGAAAAGGGTCTCAGGTCACGGGCCGGGCGCTGTCCTGGCCCGGCCGCCGGCCTCCGTGGTAGACCGGAGGCAGTACCGAACGGACAAAGGGGGCTCGTCGTGGACTACACGATCGGCGTGGGCACGGTGGGTGCCGGCCTGTGGGTGAGCTACAACTCGGGCGGCAAGTTCCGCCACATCTTCCGGGGCGTGGAGCCCGAGTGCAACTGCCGGGCGCTCGCCGTCAGTCCCCACACCCCGGGAGTGATCCTGGCCGCCCAGGACCGGGTGGGCGTGATCCGCTCGGAAGACAACGGCGGCACCTGGGAGCGGATCGGCAACCCGATCGACTCCGACATCTGGTCGCTGGCCTTCGACCCCCACGACGATCAGCGGATCTACGTGGGCACCCGCCCGGGGGTGTGGTGCTCCAGCGACGGCGGCGCCTCGTTCCACCCGCTGAACACGAGCATCTCGGCCGAGTGCCCGATCGGCGTGTCCCGCACCACCAACGTCATCGTCGACCCCGTTGATCCGAACACGGTGTTTGCCTCGGTGGAGGTCAACGGCCTGCACGTGAGCCACGACCGGGGCGAGACGTGGACGGCGCTGCCCGCCCTCGGCCAGTCTGAGTTCTACGACGACGTGCACGGGTTGGCCATCCGCCAGACCACGGCCGGCACCCAGCTGCTGGCCACCTCGCCGTTCGGGTTCGCCCGGTCGAACGACCAGGGCCAGACCTGGGACTGGCACGAGTTCGCCGGGTTCCCCGGTTCGAAGATGGAGTACGCCTACTGCCGGGCCGTGCGTGAGCCGTGGGACGACGGCACCCTGATCGTGTGCGCCGGCGACTACATACCGGGCCAGACGGGCGCCATTGAGGTGTCGCGTGACGCCGGCGACACCTGGGAGCGGGCCGAGCTGCCGGTCACGCCGAACTCCACCATGTACTGGCAGGCCCACCATCCCGACCTGCCCGGGGTGGCGCTGGCCAGCTCGGTGTTCGGTCAGATCTACGTCACCGAGGACCACGCCCAGAGCTGGCGCAAGCTCGACCGCGACTTCGGCGAGATCCGCGCCCTGTCGTTGACTCCGGCCTGATTACCGCCTCGATGGCCGAGGTCCAGCTGCTGGGGATGACCCACTACCCGCCCTTCGCCGGGCGGGACGAGTTCATGAGCGGCATCCACCACCGGATGCTGGCCGACCCCGACGTGCCGGCCGAGGCCAGGAATCCGGCCAACTGGCCGGCCGAGCAGCGGGCTGAATGGGGCGACGACGGGGGAAAGGCCTCGGCCCCGGTGCACCGGGCCGCCCTGATCGACGGGTTCGACCGGGTGCGGGGGGCGCTGGAGCGGTTCGACCCGGACGTGGTGATCGTCTTCGGCGACGACCAGTACGAGAACTTCACCGAGGACCTGATCCCGGCCTACTCCGTGTTGGCCTACCCCGACCGCACCGTCCACCCGTACCGCACCCGGATCGGGCGGGCCGTGCCCAGCTACTGGACCGACGAGCCGGAAGACCACACCGTCACGATCAAGGGCCGGCCCGACGTGGCCCGCCACATCGCCGGCGCCCTGCTCGACCGGGGCTTCGACATCGCCTACGCCTACCGGCCCCTGCACGACGAGCAGTTGGCCCACGCCTTCCTCAACACGGTGCTGTTCCTCGACCACCGCCGCACCGGCTTTCCCTGGCCCATGGTCCCCATGCCGATCAACTGCTACGGCTCCAAGGTGATCGCGGCCCAGGGCGGGTGGAAGCCGTTCGGCGAGGCGCTGGAGCTCGACCCGCCGTCTCCGGCGCCATGGCGCCTGATGGATCTGGGCGGTGCCACCGCCCGGGTGCTGGCCGACAGCCCGTGGCGGGTGTCGATCATCGCCTCGTCGTCGTGGTCGCACGCCTTCCTGGTCGACCACCAGTGGCGCCTGCGGCCCGACACCCCGGCCGACCGGGCCCTGTACGACGCCATGGTGGCCGGCGACTACGACACCTGGGCCAAAACCGGCACCGACGCCGTGGTCCACGCCGGACAGCAGGAGGTCCTCAACTGGTTCGCCCTGCTGGGGGCGGCCCGGGAGCTGGGAGCCACGCTCCGCTGGAGCGAGTTCGTCGAGACGTGGATCTTCAACTCCAACAAGGTCTTCGCCGAATGGGAGCCGACCCGGTGACCGACGGGCCTGCGGGCGGGCCGGGGTTCCTGGCCGGCGCCCTCGACGGCAAGGTGGCCCTGGTCACCGGCACCAGCCCCAACATCGGCGGCGTGCTGGCCTCGGGCCTGGCCGCCGCCGGGGCCAAGGTGGCCTGCAACGACGTGGTGGAGGCCACGGCGGCCGACCGGGTGGCCCGGATCGAGGCTGCCGGGGGCGACGCCCTGGCCGTCCCGTTCGACGTGACCGACGCCGAGGCGGTGACCGCCGGGGTGGCGGCCGTGCTGGAGCGCTGGGGGCGGATCGACGTGCTGGTCAACTGCGCCGTCAAGTTCGACACGATGGGCATCCTCGACATGCCGGTGGAGCGGTTCCGGCGCCAGATCGACATCATCCTGGGCGGCGCCTTCCTCGTCACCCAGGCCGTGGCCCGCTCGATGGTGGAACGGGAGATCGGGGGCTCGATCGTCAACATCCTGTCCACCGCGGCCTGGCAGGGGCAGGCCGGCAACGTCGGCTACTCCACCGGCAAGAGCGGCCTCATCAACTTCACCCGGTCGGTGGCCATGGAGCTCGCCCCCCATGGGATCCGGGTCAACGGGTTCACCCCCACCGCCACCATGCCCGACGAACCGGAGCTGGCCGAGCGGTTCCGCGCCGCCGTGGCCCGGGCCACCGAGGCCGGCACGATGGCATTCGAGAACCTGAACCCGTGGCCCCGCCTGCCCACCCCGTCCGACTACGTGGCTCCGGTGGTGTTCCTGGCCTCCGACGCCTCCACCCTGATGACGGGCTCCAACCTGACGATCGACGGGGGGGCCCTGGCCAAGTACTGGCCCCAGATCCCGGCCCGGCCGTGACCGACCCCGTCATCGTCGACATCCACGCCCACGTGTTCCCCCGGGGCCTGCCCGATCTGGCCGTGAGCACCGGCGACGGCCGGTGGCCCAGCCTGGTGGCCGACGACGGCGACCCCCGGCTCATGTGCGGCAGCACCGTGTTCCGCAAGGTCGGGCCGGCCTGCTTCGACCTCGACCACCGGTTGAGCGAGCTCGACGCCGACGGGATCGACCACCAGGTGATCTCCCCGGTGCCGATCACCCTGGTCGACTGGGCCCCGCCGGCTGACGCGGCCCGGTTCCTGGCCGCCCAGAACGATGCCCTGGCCGAGTTCGCCCACCGGTCGAACGGGCGGTTCCTGGCCCTGGGGGCGCTGCCCCTGCAGGACACCGACCTGGCACTGGCCGAGCTGGGCCGGGTGCGGGGCGAGCTGGGCCTGGCCGGGGTGGAGATCACGGCCATGGTGGACGGGCGGGAGCTCGACCATCCCTCGCTCGATCCGTTCTGGGAGGCGGCGGCGGCCGACGCCACCCCGATCTTCATCCATCCCGCCCACCAGGAACTGGCCATCCGCCGGCAGGGCCAGCCCTACGAGTTCGGCCTGGGGATGCTCACCGACACCGCGTTGGCCGCCTCGGCCCTGGTGTTCGGCGGCGTGCTCGACCGGCACCCGGGCCTGCGGATCGCCTTGTCCCACGGGTGCGGCTCCTACCCCTGGGTCCATCCCCGGCTGCGCTACATGGCCACCCGGGCCCCGGCCGCGCCGTCGGCCGAGCACCTCGACGAGCTGGTGCGCCGGCTGTGGGCCGACTGCCTGGTCTTCGACCCGGCCCACCTGGGTCTGCTGGTGCAGCGCTTCGGGGCCGACCACCTCCTGTACGGCACCGACCATCCGTTCCTGCCCGAGCGGTTCGCCGGCCCCCGAGCCGTGATCACCGAGGCCATCGCCGCCGGGACCGGGGTCGACGAGGGGGCCCTCGGGGCCAATGCCCTCGAGTTCCTGGGGTTGCACAACCGAAATTAGGAGTGTGAACCGCGCCTAACGTGGTCACAGTCTCCTCAGAATGGTGCCTGTGCTTCTCGCTGCTGACTCCGCCCGATCGGACCTCGTTGACCTCGACGTGCCCCTGTGGGACTGGGGGGTGCTGGCCATCGCCATCTTCGGCCTCCTGGCCATCGACCTGTGGCGCCACCGGGAGGCGCACGCGCCGAGCCCCCGGGAGGCCCTCATCGAGTCGGTGGTGTGGGTCAGCTGCGGCCTGGCCTTCGCCGGGTTCGTCGCCATCCAGTTCGGGAGCGGGGCGTTCGGCGAGTACCTGAGCGGCTACCTCATCGAGAAGTCGCTCAGCGTCGACAACGTGTTCGTGTGGTCGATGCTGTTCACCACGCTGGCCATACCGCTCAAGTACCAGCACCGGGTGTTGTTCTGGGGCATCTTCGGGGCGCTGGTGCTGCGGGGCATCTTCATCGGGGTCGGCAGCGCCCTCATCTCCCGGTTCTCCTGGCTGCTGGTGGCCTTCGGCGTGTTCCTCGTGATCACCGGGGTGCGGATCGTCCGCCACCGGGAGGACGAAGGCGATGTGGAGGCCACCCGGGGTGTGGGCCTGCTGGGCCGGATCATGCCGGTGTCGAACGAGCTCGACGGCCAGAAGTTCTTCACCCGCCTCGGCGGGAAGCGGGCCGCCACCCCGCTGCTGGCCGCCCTGTTCGTGGTGGAGCTGACCGACGTGATCTTCGCCGTGGACTCGGTGCCGGCCATCCTCGCCGTGTCCAACGAGCCGTACCTCGTGTTCGCCTCCAACGCCTTCGCCATCCTCGGGTTGCGGGCCATGTACTTCCTGCTGGCCAACGCCAAGGAGCGGTTCCACTTCCTGTCGCACGCCCTGGGGGCCGTCCTCGTGTTCGTGGGGATCAAGATGATGGCGTCGATCTGGTACCACCTCGACACCTACGTGTCGCTCGCCATCATCCTCGCCCTGCTCACGGCGGCCATCCTGGCCAGCTTGGCCCGCACCCGGCGTCTGGGGCCGGTGGCCGGGGATGCTGTCGACCACGAGGGTCACCACCATTAGTCACCATCACTGACCCACCGGGCCGCCGGTGGCTCCGTCAGCCGACGCGGGCGAACAGGGTCTTGAGATAGGCGCCCTGGCGGAAGCCGACCGGGTGGTCCTCGGCGTGGGTGGTGCGCTCGATCTCCTGCAGGGGCCGGCCGGCACCGGTGGCGGCCTGGTGCACGGCGGCGAACAGGTCGTCGGCCGGCACCCGGCTGGAGCACGACGACTGCACCAACACCCCGCCTGGTACCAGCAGCGGTAGCGCCAGGGTGGTGAGGCGGCGGTAGGCCCCGAGGGCCCGGGGCACGTCGGCCTGCTTGGAGGCGAACGACGGCGGGTCGACCACCACCATGTCGTAGCGGGTGCCGGCTTCGTCCAGGCCGGCCATGAGGTCGAAGGCGTCGCCCACGGCGGCGGTGGCCCGGCAGGTGGCGACGGCCGGCCGGTCGTGGTTCCGTTCGAGGTTCGCCGCCACCTCGGCCACGGCGTGGGGGCTGGCGTCGACGCTGTGGACGGCGGCCGCCCCGCCGGCGGCGGCGTGCACCGTGAACCCGCCGGTGCAGGAGAACACGTCGAGCACCCGGGCCCCGCCGGCCAGCGCTCCCACCCGGGCCCGGTTGTCCCGCTGGTCGAGGAAGTGCCCGGTCTTCTGACCCCGTACCACGTCGGCGGCGAAGGCCAGACCGTTCTCGCGGAAGGCGATCGGGCCGTCGGGCCGGTCGCCGGCCAGCATGGCCCCGTCGCTCAGGCCCGTCGCCACCAGGCCGGTCCGGGCCTGGCGGCTGGAGCGCAGCACCACGCGCTCCCAGGGCGCCGCCGCCCCGCCGTCGCCGGGCAGGTCGGCGGCCAACGCCTGCAGTCCGTCGAGGACGGCGGGCAGGTGCGGGGCCCAGGCCGCGGTGTCGAGACGGATCACCCAGGTGCGGTCGTAGCGGTCGATCACCAGGCCGGGGAGGCCGTCGTTCTCGCCGTGCACGGCGCGGTAGGCGGTGGTGGTGCCCTGAGCCGCCAGCTCGGCCAGGCCCGCCCGCCGGGCGAGGGCGGCGCCGAGCTGCTCGTGCCAGAAGGCGGCGTCGATCGGGCGGGGGCGGCCCCGGTGGAGCACCCGGACCCGGATGGGGGAGGACGGGTCCCACAGGCCGATGGCCAGGAAGCGGCGCTTGTCGTCGAACAGCACGGCCAGGTCGCCCGGTTCGCCGTCGTGGCTGGTGCCGGTGATCGAGGCGTCGAACACCCAGGGGTGCCCGCCCCGCACCTGGCGCTGGGCGTCCCGGGTGAGGCGCACCGACACCCGGCGCCGCTCCCGTCCGCTGGCCCCAGCCGTCATGGACCGGAGGGTAGCCGGCGCCGCCCCCAGGTCCCGAGCCCGGTGGCCGCCAGGCATACCGCCACCGTGGCCAGGGCGTGGAGCGAGCCGCTGGCCAGCGAGCCCTGAGACGGACCGTCGACGGCCCAGGTGCCGAGCTCCCGGGACGACCAGAACGGCAGGATCCGGGTCCAACCGTCGAACGGGTTGGCCACCGCTTGGAGCCCGGCGAACAGGAACAGCACCAGGGCACCCTCCAGCTCGCCGCCGACCAGCGCTCCCACCGCCGAGCCGAAGGCCACGGCCACCACGGCGGTGACGCCGAAGTCGAGGGCCACCGCCCCCACGCTCCGCACCGGCTGGTCGAGCGCCACCATGGCCCAGAAGCCGGCCGAGAGCCCGAGGGCCAGGGCGAGCAGGCCGGCGGCGCGGCCCGCCATCAGGTCCCGGCGGCGGTGGCCGGTCAGCTGCAGGCCCGGTTCCAGCTCGCGGGCGGCGAGCGTGGCGAACAGCGCCACGGTGCTGACGGCCCATGAGATTCCGAACACCAGGGCCCGCACCGAGCGGCCGACGGTGTCGTGGCTGGCCAGGTACAGGGCCACCGGCAACAGCACGAGGACGGTCACCGGTAGCCGGCGGCGGAGGAGCGCCCGGACGGTGAGGCGGGCGAGGAGGGTGGTGAGGGTCATCGGCTCACGCTCCGTGGGGCTGGCGGCCCGCCGGTTGCAGCTCGACCACCGTGTCGGCCCGGCGCAGCACCTCGGGATCGTGCGACGACACCACGGCGCCGGCCCCGTCCTCGCACACCGACCACAGCAGGTCCCAGAAGCGGCGGGTGCTGTCGGTGTCGAGCCCCTGGTAGGGCTCGTCGGCCAGGATGAGGCGGGGCGAGCCGACGAGGGCCAGCACCATGCGCAGCTTCTGGGCCGTACCGCCCGACAGACGCCCGGCCACCGGGGCCCCGGCCAGCTCCCAGGCCAGGTGGCGGGCCAGCCGCTCGCCCTCCCGGCGGGCGTCGGGCCGGCTCAGCCCCCGGGCCGCCCCGAACAGCTCCACGTGCTCGACGGGCCGCAGGTAGGGATCGAGGCCGCCGCTCTGGGGTACCCAGCCGGCGGCGGCCCGCCGGCTCACCGTGCCCCGGTCGGGGCGCTCCAGACCGGCCAGCAGGCGGAGCAGGGTGGACTTGCCGGCGCCGTTCGGCCCGACGAGGGCCACCACCTGGCCCGGCGTCACGGTCAGCGAGGTGGGGGCGAGGGCCGGCCGCCCGCGGTAGGCCCGGGCCACCCCGCAGGCCTGGAGCAGCCACGCCCGGTCGGTGCTGTCGGGGGGAGGGCGGTGGCCCGGCGTGCCGGCGGCCCGGGCCAGATCGTCGGCATAGCGGTCGGCGGGGCCGAACATCTCCTGGGCGGCGGCGCCCGGCTCGCAGTCGGCCAGATGGGCCTCGGCTTCCAGCACGGCCTCGGCGCGGGCCCCGGCGTCCATTCCCCGGAGGGCCAGCTCGTGGTCCAGCGCCGCCAGCCAGTCGGTGTCGTTCATGCGCCGGTCGCCTGTCGCAGGAGGCCGGCGACGGTGGCGGCGAAGCCGTCCCAGCGCTCGGCGTTGGCCGGGAGTTGGCCGATACCGGCTGCGGTCAGGCGGTAGTACCGGCGGCCGGGGCCGCCGTCGCCGGCGCGCCAGCGGGAGCTGACGAACCCCTGCTTCTCCAGCCGGGTGAGGGCGGGATAGAGCGAGCCGCCCGGCACCGGGCCCAGCCCGGCTGCGGCCAGCCGGGAGGCCAGCTCGTAGCCGTAGCTGTCGCCCGAGGCCAGAAGGGCCAGCAGGCACGGCTCGAGCACCCCCCGGATCCACTCCCGGGAGAGGTCGACAGGGGTACCCGGTGGGGGCGGTCGGCCGGCGTCGGCAGTCATAGTCAGAGAGTCTAGCTAGTCAGCCAGCCTGTCGACTGCGCCCCATCCGCCGAGATCTCGGTGCCCAGGGCGCCACCGGCGGTGCCCTCGACGCCAGAACCGTGGTTCGCCTGGCACCCGGTGCGTGAGGCGTCACGGGTGGTGCTCGGCGCACCTGGTGCGTGGGAGACCACGGCACGGTGCCCGGGGCGCCACCGGCGGTGCCCTCGGCGCCGGGATCGGGTAGGGCGGGGCCGCCAGGGGGTAGGGTCGGCCCCGCCATGATCGTCGACATCCAGATCAACCCGGCGTCGCTCGACTGGCCCGAGCTGCGCCACGAGGTGCTGGCGGCGGAGGCCGGGGGATTCGGCGCCGCCTGGGTGTTCGACCACCTGGCCGGCCGCTCGCTGCGGGGCACCGGGATGCTGGAGTGCTTCACCACGCTGGGGGCCCTGGCCGCCGCCACGTCCACCATCGCTCTGGGCACGATGGTGGTGAACATGAGCCTGCGGGAGCCGGCGGCGGTGGTGGCCGGAGCGGCCTCGGCCCAGCGCATCGCCGGGCGGCCGCTGTTCCTGGGGCTCGGCGCCGGCGCCTCGCCCACCAGCCGGTGGGCGGCCGAGCTGCTCGACGCCGGGGTCACGCCGGCGGCCGACCTGGCCGATCGCCACGATCGGGTGGTCCGCACCATCGAGCTGGCCCGCCGCCTGTGGGATCCCGACCGGCCGCCCGAGCTGGCCACCTACCCGTGGCCCGATCCCGCCCCGAGCCTCCTGGTGGGCGTCAACAGCGTGGCCCTGGCCCGGATCGCCGGCCGGCGGGCCGACGGGATCAACGTCCCGTGGACCCATCCCCGGCGGGACGAGCTGCTGTCGGCGGCCGACGCCGAGGCCGGCGGGCGCCCGTTCCTGCGTACCGCCTGGATCGTGAACGAGCCCGGCATCGGCGACGCCGACCATCCCGTGCACCGGGCCGTGGCGGCGGCCGGGATCGACCGCCTGATCCTCGTCCACACCCCCGGCCGAACGGGCTGAGAGCCGTCCCGCCTCCGGCGGGCTGGCCCCCGTCCGGGGGGTGGGCTAACACAGGGGCATGGAGAACTTCGAAGGACGGGTAGCGGTGGTCACCGGGGGTGCCAGCGGCATCGGCCTGGGCATGGTGCGGGCCTTCGCCGGCGCCGGGATGAAGGTCGTCATCGCCGACCTCGACACCGAGGCCATGGGGGCGGTGGAGCAGGAGCTGACCGGCCGGGGGGTCGAGGTCGTCACCACCAGCTGCGACGTGTCGCAGCTGGAGCAGGTGGAAGCGCTGGCCCAGCTGGCCGTCGACCGGTTCGGCAAGGTGAACGTGCTGTGCAACAACGCCGGCATCGGCATCCCCACCTCCAGTGTCAACATCAAGCTCGACGACTGGAAGTGGATCATCGACGTCGACCTGTGGGGCCCGATCTACGGGGTGAAGACGTTCCTGCCCCTCATCGAGGAGGCGGGCGAGGGCCACATCAACTCCACGTCGTCGATGGCCGGGCTCATCGCCAGCGGGATGATGGGGGCCTACAACGTGGCCAAGCACGGGGTGGTGGCGCTGATGGCGTCGTTGGAGCGGGACCTGCGGAGCCGCAAGAGCCCGATCACGACCTCGGTCCTGTGCCCCGGCCCGATCAACACCAACATCAGCCGCCACTCGGTGGCCTACCGGCCGACGAAGGCCAAGCCCAAGGCCGACGGGGAGAAGGCCGGCCAGGTTGCCTCCAGCATCCAGGCCTCCCTGGAGCAGGGGATGGACCCCGACGAGGTGGGTCGCCTCGTGCTGGAGGCCATCGGCTCGGGCAAGTTCTGGGTCCTCACCCACCCCCGGTGGGCCAAAGCCATCCAGAAGCAGCTCGACGCCATGAACGACGACCAGACCCTCACCCGGGGCTGAGGGCGACGGACGGAGGGAACGAGAGATGGATTTCGAGCACAGCCCGAAGGTGATCGAGGCCCGGGACCGGCTGCGGGCGTTCATGGACGCCCACGTCTATCCCCGGGAGGCGGAGCACGACGACTTCGTGAACGATCCGGCCCACCTGTGGCAGCAGCCGCCCATGATCGAGGAGCTCAAGGCGCTGGCCCGGGCCGAGGGCCTGTGGAACTGGTTCCTGCCCCCGGAGTACGGGGAGTTCAGCGGCGGCTTCCACAACCTGGAGTTCGCCCCGTTGGCCGAGGAGATGGGCCGGCTCCCCTGGTCGTTCGAGATCTTCAACTGCTCGGCCCCCGACCGGGGGAACATGGAGGTTCTGGCCCGCTACGGCACCGCCGAGCAGCAGGACCGCTGGCTCCGGCCACTGCTGGAAGGCCGCATCCGCTCCTGCTACGCCATGACCGAGCCCCAGGTGGCGTCGTCCGATGCCACCAACATCACCCTCACGATCCAGCGCGACGGCGACCACTACGTGCTGAACGGCCGCAAGTGGTACGCCAGCAACATCTTCCACCCGCTGTGTGAGGTGCTGCTGGTGATGGGGGTGTCGAGTCCCGACGGGCTGCGCCACCAACGTCACTCCACCATCCTGGTCCCCAAGGACACGCCGGGGCTGGAGATCGTGCGCCCCATGCAGGCCTTCGGCGACTTCGACTCGCCCGGCGGGCACGGCGAGCTGGCCTTCCACGACGTGCGGGTACCGATCGACAACATGATCCTGGGCGAGGGTCGGGGCTTCGAGATCGCCCAGGGCCGCCTGGGTCCCGGCCGGTTCCAGTACGCCATGACCAACGTGGGCATGGCCCAGCGCTGCCTGGAGCTCATGTGCAACCGGGCCGAGCAGCGGGTGGCGTTCGGCCAGAAGCTGAGCGACCAGTCGAGCGTGCGCCAGGACATCGCCCGCTCCCGGTGCGAGATCGAGCAGGCCCGCCTGCTGGTGCTCAAAGCGGCGGCCGAGATGGACCGGGCCGGTGCCAAGGGCGCCCGCGACTACATCTCGATGGTGAAGATCATCGGCCCGACGCTGGCCGACAACGTGGCCCAGCGGGCCATCCAGGTGTTCGGGGCCATGGGCGTCAGCCAGGACACCCCCATGGCCTCCATGTGGAAGCTGGCCCGGATCATGCGGATCGCCGACGGGCCCGACGAGGTCCACATGTCGCAGCTGGCCAAGCTCACCATCCGCCAGCTCGTGACGCCGACCCCGGATTCTGTGCGTCAGGAGTCTCACCGGTGAGACTCCTGACGCACAGAATCTGACCTCAGGCGACGAGGGGGAGGGCGCTGCCGACGGCGTGGATGAGGTGGTCGGCGTCGTTGTCGGAGGTGGCGAGGTTGAGGCAGCCCAGCCCGTAGCCGGGTAGGTAGACCTCCCGCTCCAAGAGGCGCTTCAGCAGGCGGTCCATCACCGCCACCTCGTCGGGCCGGAGGTGGGCGTCGCGGTACGACACGATCGGCCGGTCGTGGGGATGGATACGGAACAGCGACCCGGCCCCCGTCACCTGCCACGGCAGACCGAGGGCGGCGAACAGGCCCCGCAGCCCGATCCGCACCCGGTCGCCCACGGCTTCCAGCCGGGCGAAGGAGGCCTCGGTGAGCTGGGCCATGCAGGCCCGTCCGGCCACCATCGTGACCGGGTTGGCCGAGAACGTTCCCCCGGCCGGTACCGCCGCCCGCTCGCCGTCACGGGAGGCGAACACCTCCATCACGTCGGCCCGGCCCCCGACGGCGCCCACCGGGTAGCCGCCGCCGATGATCTTGGCCAGCGCTGTCAGGTCGGGCTCCAGGCCGAGACGGCCCTGGTTGCCGGCCAGGCCGAGGCGGAACGTGATCACCTCGTCGACGATCACCAGCGCCCCCACCGCCCGGGCGGCGGCGAACACGGCCCGGAAGAACTCGGGGTCGGGGTCGGGCAGCCCCACCCGGCTGGGCATGGTGTCGATGAGGACGGCGGCCAGCTTGTCGCCGCAGCGGTCGATGATGGAGCGGGCGGCCGCCGGGTTGTTGAACGGCAGCACCGCCACCTCGTCGCCCACCGAGGGGGGCGCTCCCTTGGCGTAGGGCACCGAGGCCGGGGCGTCGGGATCGCCCCAGTTGTCGGGGCCCGACCCCAGCGACGTCTCCACATGGTCGTACGTGCCGTGGTAGGCACCCTCCAGCTTCACGATCATGGGCCGCCCGGTGAAGGCCCGGGCCGCCTTGATCGCCCCCATCACCGCCTCGGTACCCGAGTTGGCGAAGCGGATCCGCTCGATCGAGGGCACCCGCTCGCAGAGCATCTCGGCCAGCTCGATCTCGGCCTCGGTGGCCAGGGCGAACCCCGTTCCCCGGCCCAGCTGGGCCGCCACCGCCTCGTTCACCACCGGGTCGGCGTGGCCCAGGATGATCGACGTGAAGTTGTTGTTGGCGTCGAGGTAGCGACGCCCGTCGACGTCGGTCACCCACGCCCCCTCACCCCGCTCCACGTAGATCGGGTGGGGCCGCACCAGCACCAGACTGCGGGAGGCGCCGTCGGGGATCGACCGCTGGGCCCGCTCGTAGAGCCGGGCCGAGCGGGACTGGGGATCGGGGTAGGCCATGTCGGGGGATCCTCCTGCTGCTGGTCGGGGCGCTGGCGGGCAGGGCTTTCCCGGCCCGGCTCCGCTGTCGTAGCGTCTCACAATGGCATCCTCCGAACCGCAGGCGCACGTGACGATCGAGCCGGCCGGCCCCCGGGGCCCGTGGCGCATCGGGGTGGACGTGGGGGGCACGTTCACCGATCTGGTGCTGGCCGACGCCGACGGCCGTACCTGGGTGGCCAAAGTGCCGTCGGTCCCGTCCGACCCCAGCCGGGGCGTGCTGAAGGCGTTGGAGCGGTTGGCCGCTGACCTCCGCTTGTCGGTGTCCGACGTTCTCGGTGAGTGCTCCTTGTTCGTCCACGGCTCCACCGTGGCCACCAACACCATGTTGGAGGGCAAGGGGGCCAAGGTGGGGCTCATCACCACCGCCGGGTTCCGTGATGCCCTGGAGGTGCGGCGGGGCCTGCGGGAGGACCAGTGGGACCACCGGGCCCCCTACGCCCCGGTGCTCGTGCCCCGCTACCTGCGGTGTGGCGTGCGGGGCCGGATCGGGGCCGACGGCACCGAGTTGGAGCCGCTGGAGCCGGCCGACGTGGCCGAGGCGGTGGCCGCCTTCGAGGCCGAAGGGGTGGAGGCGGTGGCCGTCGCCCTGTTCAACAGCTTCGTGAACGACGACCACGAGCGCCGGGTGGCCGAGGTGCTGGGGGAGCGCTGGGGCGGCCGGTGGGTGACCCGGTCAGCCGAGATCTCGCCCACGATGGGCGAGTACGAGCGCACGTCCACCGCCGTGGTCAACGCCGCCCTGTCGCCCCGGATCGTGGCCTACCTGCGGGCCCTCGACGCCGAGCTGGCGTCGCTCGGCCTGCACCGGCCTCTGCTGATGGTCCAGTCCAATGGGGGCGCCGCGTCGGTTGAGCTGGTGGGCCCCCGGCCGGTGAACCTGCTGCTCAGCGGGCCGGCGGCCGCCGTCGGCGCCCTCAACCTGTATCGCCGGGCGATCGACGCCGCCCGGGGGCTGGGGGCCGCCGCCGTCGCCGGCGGTGCCGAGGGCGACGACGAAGCCGACGCCGGCAACCTGATCTCGATGGAGATCGGGGGCACGTCGTGCGACGTGCTGCTCATGTCCAACGGCCAGGTGGCCACTCGCGACGACCTGCAGATCGCCGGCTACCACGTGTCGACCCCCGCGATCGACATCCACACCATCGGGGCGGGCGGAGGGACGATCGCCGGGGTCGACTCGGCCGGCCTGCTGTTCGTGGGGCCCAAAGGGGCCGGGGCCGATCCCGGCCCGGCCTGCTACGGCCTGGGCGGCACCGAACCCACCGTCACCGACGCCCAGCTCGTGCTGGGCCGCCTCCGCCCCGGCCCCTACGCCGGCGGCTCGATCAGCCTCGACCTCGACGCCGCCACCGAGGCCATCCGCACCCGGGTGGCCGAGCCCCTGGGGCTGGCGGTGGAGGACGCGGCGGCCGGCATCATCACCCTGCTGGAGCAGAACCTGCTGGGGGCGGTGGAGTACATCTCTATCGAGCGGGGCCACGCCCCTCGCCGATTCACCCTGGTGGCGGCGGGCGGGGCCGGCCCCATGCACGGCGAGACCGTGGCCCGGGGGCTCGGGTGCCGCCGGGTCTACGTGCCCCGCGACGCCGGCGCCCTGTGCGCCGTGGGCATGCTCCACGCCGACGTGCGCCAGGACTTCCAGCGGTTCCTCACCGGCTCGCTCGACGAGATCCCGGTCGATCGGGTCACCGGCGCCATCGGCGATCTGCGGGCCCAGGCCCACGAGGCTCTGGCCGCCGAAGGCTTCACCCCCGACCAGGTGTCGCTGCGCACCGAGCTCGATCTCCACCACCCCGGCCAGCTGTGGTCGATCCGGGTGCCGGTATCGGTGGGGGAGGCCGGCGACGGGGCCACGCTCGACCGGGCCGCCGTCCGGGCCGCCTTCGAGACCGAGTACGAGCGGCTGTACGGGCACGTGCAGGTGAACGGCACGATCCTGGTGGCCTCGGCCCGGGTGGTGGCGCTGGCCTCCACCGGCGCCATCGCCAGCCGCACCGACGTCCCCACCGACACCCAGCCCCGCCCGGTGGAGCACCGCAAGGTGTGGCACGGCGCCTGGGGCTGGCTCGACACCCCCGTCTTCGCCGGCGCCGACCTGCGGGCCGGCATGTCGTCCCCCGGGCCGCTGCTGGTGGAGGAGGCCACCACCACCGTGCTGATCGGTCCCGGGTCGGTGCTCGACGTCGATCCCACCGGCAACTTCGTGCTCGACCTGCAGCCGACGTCGGTCGAACCGGCGGTGCCCACCGCGCAACCCGAGGCTGCGGCCGCTCCGCTCGCCACCGGCGACGACGGCGCCCTCGACCCCATCGTGCTGTCGCTCATGCAGCACCGGCTCGACCAGATCAGCCGGCACATGGGGTGGGTGATGACCCGCACCGCCCGGTCCACGATCTTCAGCCAGAGCCACGACTTCTCGTGCTTCATCTCCGATCCCGCCGGCACGCTCATCGCCAACGCCGACGGCATCCCGATCCACACCTCCGGCGGCGGGTTCGCCGCCCGGGCCATCGTGGCCACCTGGGGCGGCCGTATCCACCGGGACGACGTGTTCCTGCTGTCCGACCCCTACGTGGCCGGCGGCAACCACCTGCCCGACTGGGTGGTGGGCCGCCCCATCTTCCTGCCCCCCGAGCCGGATGATGCCGTGGCCGCCGACGATCCCAACGAGGGGTGGCGCCTCGCCGGGTTCTGCTGCAACCGGGCCCACCAGAGCGACATCGGCGGCGGCCTGGCCGGCACCTACAACCCCGAGGCCACCGAGATCTGGCAGGAGGGCATCCGGCTGCCGGTGATGAAGCTGTACGACCGGGGCGAGGTGCGGCCCGATCTGTGGCAGCTCCTGCTGATCAACTCCCGCACCCCCGAGCTGCTCGACGGCGACCTGCTGGCCATGGTCGGCTCCACCCGCATCGGCGGCGAGCGGGTGGCGGCCCTGGCCGCCGAGCTGGGGCTCGACTCCTACTTCGCCCACCTCGACGGGATCCTGAGCCACGCCGATCGCCGCATGCGGGAGGCCATCGCCGCCCTGCCCGACGGGGTGTACGAGGGGGCCGACGTGTCCGACAACGACTGCTTCGAGCGCATCGACACCTGGATCCGGCTCCGGCTCACCATCGCGGGCGACGAGATGACGCTCGACTTCAGCGGGTCGGACCCCCAGATGAAAGGGTTCAAGAACTCATCGCTGGCCAACACCTACTCGGCCGCCTACCTGGCCCTGTCGGCCTTCTTCGACCCGGGCATTCCCCGCAACGAGGGCACGTACCGGGCGTGCCGGATCATCGCCCCCGAGGGGACGATCGTGAACGCCCGGCCCCCGGCCCCCATGACGATGAACACGGTGTACGTGGCCCACGAGATCGTCCACGCGGTGTGGAAGGCCCTGGCCCAGGCCGACCCCGAGCGGGCCCTGGCCGGCTGGTCCAAGACCATGCACGGCCACGTCGCCGGCACCACGGAGGACGGCCGGACCTGGGTCATGTACCACTGGCACGCCATGGGCACCCCCGGCGCCACCCCCGAACGCGACGGGTTCCCCCAGATGGGCCACCTGATCTCGCTGGGGGGGCTCGACATCGCCAACCTCGAGTTCCACGAGCAGAGCTTCCCCGTGCGCTACCGGCGCTGGGAGTTCCGCACCGACGCCGCCGGCCCCGGCCGGCGTCGGGGCGGCAGCGGCATGCTGTACGAGGCCGACGTGCTTGCCCCCGCCGCCTGGTCGTTCCGGGCCGAGGGGCTCGACACCCCGTCGGGCTACGGGGTGCGGGGCGGGGGCGATGGCCTGGCCGGCCTGGAGTGGATCGAGCCGGTCGACGCCGGGCGCGACGGCGAGCGGTTCGTACCCCCCAAGTACGGGGTGCGCCGCATGGGGCCGGCCCGCATGATCGCCCACACCCCGGGCGGGGGCGGCTGGGGCGACCCGTTGGAGCGGGAACCCGAGCTGGTGCTGCGCGACGTGCGGGACGGCGTGGTCAGCCCTGAAGCGGCCCGCAGCGCCTACGGCGTGGCCGTCGACACTGCCACCTGGATCGTCGACGATGCCGCCACCGCCGAGCTACGCGCCGCCGCCCGGACCTCCTGACCCGAACTGTGTAACGGAAACCGCGCCCCCGGGCCGATCCGCGTCGCGAACCCCCCGAAAGACGGTGGTTTCGTGACGCAGTTCGCTCGCGTGTCGCGGAATCCGTTACACAGTTGCTCGGACCGAGAGGAGCAACCGATGTTGAAGACGGTGCAGCTGGGGCAGCGGAGCGGGTTGCGGGTGTCGGAGCTGTGCCTGGGCACGATGAACTTCGGCGTTCCCGGCCGGGGCCATCAGGGCGACTGGACGCTCGGCATCGACGAGGCCCGTCCCATCTTCTCCGCTGCCATCGAGCGGGGCCTGATCTGGTTCGACTGCGCCGACATCTACGGCCTCGGGGCCTGCGAGGAGGTGGTGGGGGCCCTGCTCAAGGAGCTCCTGCCCCGCGAGGAGTACGTGCTCGGTACGAAGATCTCCATGCCGCTGGGCAAGGGACCCAACGCCGGAGGCCTGTCGCGCAAGCACATCAAGGAGGGCGTCGAGGCCAGCCTGCGCCGCCTGGGCCACGACTACATCGACCACCTCGTGATCCACCGCCATCCCCACGGCATCCCGGGCCAGGCCCTGGCCCCGATCGAGGAGACCATGGAGGCCCTGCACGACCTGGTTCGGGAGGGCAAGGTGCTGTACCTGGGCGGCTCGTCGATGTTCGCCTGGCAGTTTGTCGAGCTGCAGATGACGGCCCGCATCAACGGCTGGACCGAGTTCGTCTCGATGCAGAACCACTGGAACCTGATCTACCGGGAGGAGGAGCGGGAGATGATCCCCTACTGCGCCCGCAACGGGATCGCCATCACCCCCTGGTCGCCCCTGGCCCGGGGCATCCTGGCCGGCTCCTACAAGGGCGGGTTCCAGGCCGGGTCCACCAGCCGGTCACAAGGGCAGGACCGGGCCCGCACCGAGAGCCTGTACAAGGGCGAGATGGACTTCGCCATCGCCGAGCGGGTGGGGGAGGTGGCCGAGCGCTACGGCAAGAAGCCGGCCCAGATCGCCCTGGCCTGGCTGGTCAACAAGCCCGAGGTGACGGCCCCGGTGGTGGGCGTGTCCCGCATCGCGCAGCTCGACGACCTGGTCGACGCGACCACCATCGTGCTCGACGAGGCCGACATCGCCTACCTGGAGGAGCTGTACCAGCCGCTCGTCAACCTCCTGTCGATCGGCTCCAGCTGACCGGTCCCGTCCGATCCGGCGGCGAGGTCGATCCGGGCAGAACGGGCTAAGTTGCGGCCATGAGCGCCCGCACCCAGTTCCGTCAGGCCCTCGCCGGGCCCGACCCCGTCTTCGCCCCCCTCACGCTCGACCCGCTCACCGCCCGCATGGTGGAGCAGGCCGGGTTCGGGGCCGGGTACCTGAGCGGCGGGGCCCTCGGCTTCCAGTACGCCGTCGGCGAGGCCCTGCTCACCCTGACCGAGGTGGCCGACGCCGCCCGCCGGATCACGGCGCGCTCCGGCCTGCCCCTCATCGTTGACGGCGGCATCGGGTTCGGCGATGCCGTCCACATGGCCCGGGCCACCTGGGAGCTGGAGGCCACCGGGGCCGCCGCCGTGGAGTTCGAGGACCAGGTGGCGCCGAAGCGGCTCCACCACCACGTGGGGGTGGAGCACCTGGTGCCCACCGAGGAGATGGTGGGCAAGCTGACCGCCGCGGCCGAGGCCCGCAACGACGCCGACTTCCTGATCATCGCCCGCACCGGCGGCTTCCGCCACGAGGGCTTCGAAGCCGGGGTGGAGCGTCTGGCCGCCTACCGCGATGCCGGGGCCGACGTGCTCATGGCCTTCGTCCGGCGAGACGAGATGGCCTCCCTGGGCCAGCTCGTGGCGGAGCGGTTCGGGGCCCCGCTGGCCACCATCACGTCGCTCGACACCCACACCGCCGAGGAGTGGCGGGAGCGGGGCTGGCACCTCGTCATCGACGCCTTCACCACCCAGGCCCTGGCCATCTCGGCCGCCCGGGACGCCTATACGAGGTTCCAGACCGAGGGGAAGACGGGGGTGACGGTGGACGCCATGGGCCTCCACGGCGAGCTGGTGGGCATCTGCGGGCTGGAGCCCCTGCTCGACGTGGAGCGGGCCACCACCGAGCGCGACACACCGCCCGGCTCGGGTCACTGATGGCGGGGGCGGAGATCCCGGCGGCGGCCACCGTCCGCACCACGGCGGTGGGGAGCTGGCCCCCGCCGTTCGGCCAGCGCCCGGCCCTGCGCCCGTTCTGGCGGGGTGAGGTCACCGAGGACGACCCGGCCACGGCCGCCGCCCTGGCCGCTGCCGCCCGCATCGCCATGGACGAGATGCTGGCCTGCGGGCTCGACCAGATCGCCGGGGGCGAGGTGTTCGCCCCCGACTTCGTGCACACCGTCCCGCCCCGGCTGGCCGGGGTGACGGCCGAGCGGGCCCGGGACATCAGCCGGGGCCAGGAGGGGGTGGCCCGCTACGTGGTGAGCGGCCCCCTGGGCGCCCCCCGGGGGCTGGGCCACACGAGGGCCTTCACCCGGGAACGGGCCCTGGAGCCCCGGCTCGACAAGGTGGCGGTGCCCACCGCCTTCACCATCGGGCTGTCGTTCCCCCGCTCGGAGCTGACCGACACCGTGCTCGATCAGCTGACCGGGCTGGTGCGGGCCGAGATCGCCGAGGCGGTGGCGGCCGGCGCCACCGACGTGCAGCTCGACGCCCCCTCCGAGGCCATCGCCTGCATCGAGGGCACGGCCGAGGTCGCTCGGCTGGCAAACCTGATCGCCGACCCGTTCGACGGCGTGACCGGCCCCGGGGTGCGGCGCAGCGTGCACTTCTGTCTGGGCGACATCGCCCGCAAGCCGTCCACCGAGGTCCAGAACCTCCGGGCCCTGCTGCCCCTGCTCCAGGCCCTCGAGGGCCGCATCGACCGGGCCCTCGTCGAATGCTCCTACTCCGGGCAGTGGGACGATCGGGCCCTGCTGGCCGACGTGCCCCACTCGATCGAGATCGTGGCCGGCATCGGCGACGTGAAGTCGCCCCCCGCCGGTCGTGACCACTACCGCCGACAGATCGACCAGCTCCTGGCCGTGGTGCCGGCCGAGCGTCTGCTCGTGTCCACCTCGTGCGGCTGCGGCCGGGTGCCCCACGACGACGCCATCCGCCTCAACCTGGAGCTGGTGCGGGCCGCCCAGGGCGCCGGGGGATGACGCGGCGGGCCCGGTTCGAGTACAAGCCGGGGGGTGGCCTCGGCCACCAGCCCCGGCCCGGTCTCGACCGCTGGTTCGGCTGGTAGAAGCCGCCGTCTGGTCGTTGTCACTGCTTGCCACTAGATTCCCCCCAGGGATGGGAAAGATCACCCAGGGGGAACAGCACCAATGACGAACGTCGATACCCGGCCGCTCAACGCCGACGAGGCCACCGCCACCTACGACGTGATGATCGTGGGCGCCGGCTTCGCCGGCATGTACCTGCTCCACAAGCTCCGGGGCCTTGGCTTCACCGCCCGGGTGTACGACGCCGCCGGCGGGGTGGGGGGCACCTGGTACTGGAACCGCTACCCGGGGGCCCGGTGCGACGTGATGAGCGTCGACTACTCGTTCTCCTTCGACCCCGAGTTGGAGCAGGAGTGGGAGTGGTCGGAGAAGTACGCCACCCAACCCGAGATCCTGCGCTACGCCAACCACGTGGCCGATCGGTACGACCTGTGGCCCGACATGCAGTTCGACACCCGGATCGAGGCCGCCCACTGGAACGAGGGCCTGGGCCGGTGGCTCGTGGCCACCAGCGCCGGCGATCTGGTGTCGGTCGGTCACATGGTGATGGCCGTGGGCACCCTGTCGGCCCCCAAGCTGCCCGAGATACCCGGGATCGAGACCTACCAGGGGGCCACCTACCAGACCCAGAAGTGGCCCCACGAGGGGGTCGACTTCACCGGCAAGCGGGTGGCCGTGATCGGCACCGGGTCGTCGGCCATCCAGTCGATCCCCCTGATCGCAGCCCAGGCCGCCCACACCACGGTGTTCCAGCGCACCCCCAACTACTCGATGCCGGCCGGCAACCGCCCGCTCGACCCGGCCGAGGTGGCCAAGCTCAAGGCCAACTACCGGGACTACCGCCAGCGGGCCAAAGAGTCGTTCTTCGGCGTCCCGGTGGAGACCGACCCGCGGACGGCCTTCGAGGTCAGCGAGGAGGAGCGCCAAGCCACCTACCAGGCCGGGTGGGACTCCGGGAACCTCGTCGGCCTGATCGGCGCCTACGCCGACATCCTGTTCAACAAGGACGCCAACGACACGGCGGCGGAGTTCATCCGCAACCAGATCCGCTCGATCGTGGACGATCCGGAGACGGCCGAAGCGCTGTGCCCCAAGGACTACCCGGTGGGCACGAAGCGCCCCTGCCTCGACACGAACTACTACCAGACGTTCAACAAGCCCAACGTGCGGCTGGTCAACCTGCGCAACAACCCGATCACCGAGATAACGCCCACGGGCATCAAGGTGGGCGACGAGGAGATCGAGGTCGACGCTATCGTCTACGCCACCGGGTTCGACGCCATGACCGGCTCGTTCACCCGGGTCGACATCCGGGGCACGGGTGGGGCCAAGCTGGCCGACGAGTGGGCCGACGGCCCCCGCACCTACCTCGGGGTGGCCATGGCCGGGTTCCCCAACTTCTGGGCCGTCACCGGGCCCCAGAGCCCGTCGGTGCTGTCGAACATGATGGTGTCGATCGAGCAGCACGTGGACTGGATCACCGACTGCCTCGTCCACCTGCGGACCAAGGGGCTCACCACGATCGAGGCCCGGCCCGAGGCCCAGGAGGCGTGGGTTGAGCACTCGAACGAGATCGGGAACCAGACGCTGTACCCTCTGGCCAACTCGTGGTACATGGGGGCGAACGTGCCGGGCAAGCCCCGCGTCTTCCTGCCCTACATCGGGGGGTGCGGGCCCTACCGGGACAAGTGCGACGAGGTGGCGGACAAGGGCTACGAAGGCTTCAAGCTGGGATGAGCGGGCCGTCCACGAGATTCGACCGAAACACGGACTGAGAGGAACCAACGGATGCCGATCGACCCGATAGCGGCGGGGCTGTTGCAGCAGATGGCGGAGGCGGGCATGCCGCCGCTGAACGAGATGTCGCCGGCCGAGGCCCGGCTGGCGGCGGAGGGCTTCCGGGCCCTGGCCGGTGAGCCCGAGCCGGTGGCCGACGTCACCAACCGCACGATCCCCGGTCCCGGGGGCGACATCCCGGTGCGGATCTACACCCCGGCCGGGGGCGGTTCCCCGCTGCCGTGCCTGGTCTACTACCACGGCGGCGGCTGGGTGCTGGGCGACATCGAAGGGGTCGACACGATCTGCCGGGCGGTGGCCAACCGGGCCGGCTGCAAGGTGGTGTCGGTCGAGTACCGGCTGGCGCCGGAGCACAAGTTCCCCGCCCCCTTCGACGACTGCTACGCCGCCCTCGAGTGGGTGGCGGCCAACGGCGACGGCATCGGGGTCGACACCTCGAAGCTGGCCGTGGGGGGAGATTCGGCCGGTGGCAACCTGGCCGCCGCCGTGGCCATCAAGGCCCGCGACGACGGCGGCCCGGCCCTCCGTCACCAGCTGCTGGTCTACCCGGTCACCAACCACGGCTACGGCACCGAGTCCTACGCCGTGAACGGCGACGGCTACCTGCTCACGCTGGACATGATGACGTGGTTCTGGGACCACTACCTGAACAGCGCCGAGGACGGCCGCAACCCGCTGGCCAGCCCGCTGGCGGCGAGCGACCTGAGCGGCCTGCCGCCGGCCTTCGTGATCACGGCCGAGTTCGACCCGCTGCGCGACGAGGGCGAGGCCTACGCCGCCAAGCTGGCCGACGCCGGCGTGAAGGTGTCGCACCAGCGCTTCGACGGCCAGATCCACGCCTTCTGGCAGATGCCGGGCGTGTTCCCCGCCGCGCTGGAAGCGGCCGACAAGGCGGCCGGCGAGCTCAAGGCGGCGTTCGCCTAGAGGTTCCCCGGCCGCAGGCCGGGGCCGACGGGGTGGGGGCCCTGGCGGCGATGGGGAGCTCGGCGGAGCCGAGCGGGGGCGGCAACCCCCCGGTCACAGGATGAAGGCCAGGTTGGGCTGGGGCTGCGATGCGGTCACCAGCTCAACCAGCTTTCCCGCCATCCGCAGCTCGCCGTCGATACGGCGCAGCGTGTGACGCACCCGACCGGGCCAGACCCGGAGCTCCTGGGTCGACTGGACGGCCAGCTCGTAGAGCACGAAGTTGGCCGTCGTCTCGTACGTCGTGCCGTCGTCGCTCACGCCCAGCACCTCGATGTTGCTCAGCAGGCGCCGCATCACCGAGGCCGGGGTCTGGGCGTGGCGGCTGCCGGTCTGGAGCTGGCGGATCCGGGTGGCCAGGCGGGCCCGGTTGTCGTTGATGTAGGACAGTGTCGCGGCCGGATCGCCTTCGGCTGGCCCGGCCGGTACCCAGTAGTGCATGTCGTCGGTGACCAGGGCCTCCCACTCGGCGTAGCGGGACTCGTCGGCCAGGCGGGCCTCCCGGTAGAGGAAGGCCTCGATCTCCCGCTGCTCCTCGGCGCTGCACCGTACCGCTCCCCCGGAGGCGACGGCCGGTGGCCCGACCGGCCCGGTCATGCCGCACCACCAGCGGTGGTCGGAGCGGCCAGGCGGGTCGACATCACCCGCCGGTACTGGCGCCAGAACCCCCGGTTGGTCGTCTCGTCCGACACCAGCGCCGCCCGCTCGCCCTGGGGCCCGGGCTGCTCCCGGCGGGCACCGCGGCTGACGTCGAGCCAGCCTCGGCCCTGGCCGGCCCAGGCCGGGCGGGCCCCGGCCAGGGCCCCCTGGATCCGCTCGGCCGTCACCGCATCGTCGGGCACGATGAACGCCGCCGGGCCCATGGCCGCCTCCGACTGCCGCCGCAGGCGGGCATTGAAGGCATCGTCGACTCCCTCCAGCTGCACCGCGGTGTGCCAGTGCACCATCTCGGTGGGCGAGACCGGCTCGATGATGGCCAGGTTCATCTCTCCCAGGAACAGGTTGGGGAACACCAGAGCGTGGGGCGGGCCGTCCCACAGCAGACGGTGGGCCCGCTCCGGGCCTCGGGCGTCCTCCAGGGCCCGGCAGTAGCCGGGCACCCGGTCGGCCGTGGTCCCGAGCCAGGCCAGGGCCCGGGTGTAGCTGGGGCGGAAGTCGAGCTCCACGTGGCCGTCGCCCCAGTCCACCGCCCGGGACTGGTTGCCGGTCTCGCCCCCCAGCACGGTCTCGTTGTAGTAGGTGTCGGGGCTCGAGCCGACCATCGAGGCGTGGACCCAATTGAGGTGGTAGCCGTCGTTGTCGCTCTCGGGCCACATCTTCCAGTTGCTCGACACCTTGTGCCCGATCCACCCCCGGGACACGTCGATACGGCCGGTGGGGGACAGGTCGCACAGCCGGTCGATCAGGCCGGTGCCGCCCTCACCCAGGTGGGTGGCCAGGGGGCCGCCCGAGCCGTCGAGGTTGGCGAACACGAACCCCCGGTAGCTCTCCACCTGGCCCGGTCGGTCGAGGCCCAGGGCGTCGGTGTCCTTGTCGAACCCGGCGGGGTAGGGGACGGCCACCAGGGTGCCGTCGAGGTCGAAGGTCCAGGCGTGATAGTTGCACTGGAAGCGGTTGGTGGTGCCCCGGGCGGCCCAGCACAGGGCGGTGCCCCGGTGGGAGCAGCGGTTGGCCACCACGTGCACGGCACCCGACCGGTGGCGGGTGAGGAGCACCGGCTCCTGGCCCAGCCGGCGGCTGACCCAGTCACCCGGGTTGGGCACCTCCGACTCGTGGCCCACGAAGGCCCAGCCCCGGGTGAAGATGGCCTCCAGCTCGTCGGCGAACACGGCCGGGTCGTGGTAGAGGCTGCCGTGCACCCGGTCTTCACTCACCAGCGTGCGGTAGTCGACGGCCGCCGCTGGGCGGCGGTCTCGGGAATCGGTGCCGGCCACGGCATCTCCTGTCTGTGGGCGTGCCGCTCGATTTCACCCCGCCCCGCCCGGGCGGCGCAAACACGAGCCGACCCCCGGGCGGCCGGGTACCGTCCGGACCATGGGTTGGTACACGCCGCTGCCGCCGCCGGCCGCGCTGGGCGACACCCTGGCCTGCGTGTGGACGGCCACGGTGGAGGGCACACACCGCCTGGTGCCCGACGGCTGCATCGATGTGCTGTGGCTGAGCACCGGCGGCGGCTTCCTGTGCGGGCCGGAGACGGCGGCCTGGACGTTCCGGCTCCCGGCCGGCACCGCCGCCGTGGGCGTCCGGTTCCGGCCCGGCCTGGCCGGGCCGGTGCTGGGGCTCGACGTGTCGGAGCTGACGAACTCCAGGGTGGCCCTCCATGACCTGCTGGGCTCCGGCGACCATCGGCGCCTCGCCGACGAGCTGGCCGACCTGGCCGACACGCGGGGCGGCCTGGCGGCTTTGACCGCCACCGTGGGCCGATGGGCCGCCCGCCGCCACACCGTCGATCCCCTGTCCCGCCGGGTGGCGGCCGGTCCGTTCACCGTGGCCCGCCTGGCCGACGACCTGTCGCTGACCGCCCGGCAGGTGCACCGGCGCAGCCTGCGAGCCTTCGGCTACGGGCCCAGCACCCTGACCCGCCTGATGAGGTTCCAACGGTTTCTGGCCGCCGCCGGGGCTGCCGGGTCCCGGAACGGTGCCGGCGGGGCCCGCCTGGCCCTGGCCGCGGCCACCGCCGGCTACAGCGACCAGGCCCACGTGGTGCGGGACTGCCGGGCCATCACCGGCCTCACCCCCACCGAGCTGCTCGCCGACTGGTTCCCGACCTTCCCCGCCGGGTCCGATCCGTACAAGACACCGGACGACGGCCGGGTAAGGATCACGGTATGAGCACCACCGACATCGCCGACCGTTACCGCCGCCTGGCCGACCGCTTCGACCGGGTGGCGGCCGCCGTCCCCGACGACGCCTGGGGCAACCCGTCGCCCTGCGAGGAGTGGACGGCGGCCGACGTCGTCCGCCACGTGGCCGACACCGAGCGGGAGCTGGTCGGCCGCCTCGAGCTGGCTGACGTGCCCGAGGCGGATCCCGACCTCCATCCCCGGGAAGCGTGGCGGGAGATCCGCCCCGTGATCCAGGGCCTTCTCGATGATCCGGCCACCGCCGATCACGCCTACGACGGCTACTTCGGCCCCACCACGTTCGCCCAGACCATCGACACCTTCTACTCGCTCGACCTGCTGGTCCACGCCTGGGACCTGGCCCGGGCGGCCGGGCTCACCGACCTGGAGGCCATGCCGGCCGACGACGTGGCCGGGAGCTTCGAGGCGATGCGCCCCTTCGGCGAGACGCTCCGCCAGCCGGGCCTGTGCGGCCCCGAGCTGGAGCCGCCGGCCGGGGCCGACGAGCAGACCCGGTTCCTCGCCTTTCTCGGCCGCCGGGTGTAGGGGTTGGGGCCCGGGGAACGATGAGAGGTTGGTGAGCGATCGATCGGGCCCGGGCCCGGGTACGACGCCGGGGCCCGACCCGGGAGGCCAGCTGCTGGCCCTGTACGACGATGCGGTGGGCGACGTCTACGGTTACCTGTACCGGCGCTGCTCCTCGCCTTCCCTGGCCGAGGACCTCACCTCCGAGACGTTCCTGGCGGCGGCCTCCGCTGTGGCCCGGGGCCGGGCCCCGTCGCCGTTCACCGTGGGCTGGCTGATCGCCGTGGCCCGCAACAAGCTGGTGGACCACTGGCGGCGGGTGGAACGGGAGCAGCGGGTGCTCACCCTCATCGGCGACGACGCCGGCCAGGTCGACGACCGCTGGGACGTGGCCCTCGACGGCGCCGTGGCCCACGACGCCCTGGCCCGCCTCGGCCCTCACCACCGCAGTGCCCTGACCCTCCGCTATCTCGACGGCCTGACCGTGCCCGAGACCGCGCACTGCCTGCAGCGCTCGGTCGGGGCCACCGAGGTGCTGCTGGTGCGGGCCCGGCGGGCCTTCCGCCACGCCTACGAGGCGATCGAGCCGGGGGAGGAGGATCAGTGACCGGTGCCGCCGACGATCCGCTGGAGGGCCTGCGCTTTCTCCACGAGCCCCCGATCCGGCCCCGGGCCGCCTTCGTGTCCGAGTTGCGGGCCCGCCTGGGCCAGGAGCTCGGCCTTGCCCCCGACGCCACCACTCCCGACGGGCGCTCCGTGCCCGCCGTCGCCCTACCCCCGAGGAGAACCGCCATGCCTGCGACCACCGAGCTCGCCACCGCCGCCACCGCGCTCACGCCCTACCTGGCCGTGCACGACGCCGCCGCCGCCGTGGCCTTCTACACCGAGGCCTTCGGAGCGGTGGAGGAGTCCCGGTTCACGGGCCCCGACGGCCGGATCGGTCACGCCGAGCTCATCATCGGTACCGTCCGCCTGTACCTGGCCGACGAGTACCCCGAGGTGGGGGCGGTGTCACCCCGCACGCTGGGTGGCTCGCCGGTGGCCCTCCATCTGGAGGTGGCCGACGTAGACGCCGTGCACACCCGGGCGGTGGCCACCGGGGCTACGTCGGAGCGGGCGCCGGCCGACCAGCCCTACGGGGCCCGCCAGAGCTCGATCCTCGACCCGTTCGGCCACCGCTGGCTACTGTCGCAGCCGCAGCCGGGCGTGAGCCCGGCCGAGCTGGAGCGCCGGATGGGCGACGATGGCTGGACCCTCACCGGCCGGCCCCAGGTTGGCCGCGGCGGGATCTGGGGCGTGGTGCACGCCGTCGACGCCCCGGCCATGATCCGCTTCCTCACCGACGTGATCGGCTTCGAGGCGGCGCTGGTGGTGGAGGACGAGCCGGGGATCGTGGAGCACAGCCAGCTCGTCTGGCCCGAGGGCGGTGTGGTGCAGGTGGGTACGGCCCACCGGCCGGGCAACGTGTTCTCCGACCGGCCCGGCCCGGGCGCCCAGAGCCTGTACGTGATCACGGCCGATCCGGCCGCCGTTCTGGAGCGGTGCCGGGCCGCCGCGGTGGAGATCGTGCGGGATCTGGAGGAACCGGACTATGACCCCGGTGGCCGGGGATTCGCCATCGCCGACCCCGAAGGCAACCTGTGGAGCTTCGGCACCTACGCCGGCGAGGTCTGATCAAACGGGAACTGTGGCGTCAGCGCGCAAAATCCAGCAGCTGGTGCCACAGTTCCGGATTGTCGTCGCTACGAGCGGGTGGTCTCGTTCCAGGGGCCGGTGTCGGCCCGGGGCTCGCGCGGCAGGCCCAGCACCCGCTCGCCAACGATGTTCCGCTGGATCTCGGAGCTTCCGGAGTAGATCGTGCCGGGGCGGGCCCCCATGAAGTTCGTGACCCAGGCCTGCGACGAGTACGGGCTGCCCACGTCGTCGGGGCCGACCCCGGAGGCGGCGTCACGGCCCGAGGGGGCCATGGCGTCGGCCCCGATGATGTCGAGCGCCAGCTCGGTCAGCTTCTTGTGGTACTCCGACCAGAGCAGCTTGTTGAGCGACGACTCGGGGCCCTGGTGGTAGCCGTTCAGCGCGCTGGTGACCACCCGCAGGCCGAGGAAGCGCATGATCTCCACCTTGGAGTGGGCCCAGGCCAGCCGCTGGCGGATCACCGGATCCTCGACCTTGCCGTTGGCCCTGGCCACCGCCGTGAGGCGGCGCAGCTCGTCGCCGTAGCGGATGGCGGTGGTGGTGGCGTCGTCGCCCCGCTCGTAGGCCAGCAGGGTGTTGGCCACGGCCCAGCCGTTGTCGACCCCGCCCACAACATTCTCCCGGGTGGTATGGGCGTCGGTGAAGAAGACCTCGTTGAAGTCGTGGTGGCCGGCGGCGTTGACGATCGGGCGGACCTCGATGCCGGGCTGGTCGAGCGGGCACAGCAGGAACGAGATGCCGGCCTGCTTCACCCGCTCGGGCGAGGTGCGGCACAGCACGAAGATCCAGTTGGCGTTGTGGCCCTGGGAGGTCCAGATCTTCTGGCCGTTGATGATCCATTCGTCGCCGTCGAGCACGGCCCGGGTGGCCAGCGACGCCAGGTCGGACCCCGAGTTGGGCTCGCTGTAGCCCTGGCACCAGACGTCGTCGCCGGCCAGGATGCGGGGCAGGAAGTGCTTCTTCTGCTCCTCGGTGCCCCACTCGATGAGGGTGTGGCCGATCATGCCGATGGAGAAGCCGTCGTTGTCGTTGCCGGCCGGGACCCCCGCCTTGGCCAGCTCCTCTGCCACCACCGTCCGCTCGGCCAGCGTCAGGCCGCCGCCCCCGTACTCGGTGGGCCAGGCCACGGCCAGCAGCCCGGCTGCCGACAGCGTCTGGCGCCAGCCGGCGATGAACGTCCTGCGCTCCTCGACCGTGAACGCGCCCATGCCCTGCCAGTTCGTGGGCAGCTTCTCGGCCAGGAAGGCTTGGATCTTCTGACGGAACGCTTCAGCTTCGGGGGTGTAGCGGGGATCCATGCCTCGGAGTGTGCCAGACACCGCCGCAGGCGGCGAGATGCGGGGAACCCGAAGGGTTCCCTCAGTCATTCTCGGCCGAGGGTTCGGGCACGGGCGGCGGCTTGCACACCAGTACCCCGTCGGCCGTGAGCCGGTCGATCTGGCCCGGCTCCAGGCGGAGCAGGTCGGCCAGCACCTCGGCGTTGTGGCCGCCGATCCAGGTGACGCCGGAGCGGGGGCCGCAGTCGGTGCCCTCGATCCGCAGCGCCGACCGGTTCACGGTCACCGTGCTGTCGCCGCTCGGCACCGCCACGTAGGCGTCGCGGTCGATCGCCCAGTCGGCGTTCAGGGTGTCGGCCGTGCTCAGGAGACGCCCCACCGGCACCCGGGCCCCGTTCGACAGCAGGTCCTCGAAGGCGTCGAAGCTCTCGAACGTCCGGGCCCAGGCCTGCAGGTGCTCCAGGCAGGCCTCCATGTTGGCCCCCCGGGCCTCCATCGAGGAGAAGCGGGGATCCTCCAGCAGCTCGGGCTGGCCCGACAACCGGGCGAACTGGGCGAACACAGCCGACGGGCTACCGGGGATGGCCACCCAGGTGCCCTCGGCGTCGCCCAGCTGCACCACCGCCGCCCGCCCGGGGCGGAACGGCGACCGGGAGTAGTCGGGCCCGCCGTTCAGCTCCACCGCCGCCCATTCGTTCTGGGCGATCATCGACTCGCACATCGAGGCGTCGATCCACGCTCCCTGGCCGGTGCGCTCCCGCCGCCACAGTGCGGCCAGCACCCCCTGGGCCCCGGCCATGCCGGCGGCGATGTCGGCGTGCGACACCGGCTCGGGCAGCGGGTCGACCCCCCACTCCCGGGCCTTGTAGTGGAGCAGGCCCATCTCGGCGTGGACCACGGGGGCGTAGGCCCGGCGCTGGGCGGCCCGGCCGTCCTGGCCATAGCCCGACACCGAGCAGTAGACGACGTCGGGCCGCACCGCCTTCACCTGCTCGTAGCCCACCCCGAGGCGGGCCGCGATCCCGGGCCGGAAGTTCTCCACCACCACGTCGCACTGACGGGCCAGATCCAGGGCGAGGGCCACGCCGTCCGGTTTCTGGAGGTCGATCGACAGGAACCGCTTGCCCACGTTCTGGGCCCCGAACAGCACCGAGATCCCGCCCCGGCGGGGCCACCCCTTGCGCAGGATGTCGCCCTCGGGGGGCTCGATCTTGATGACCTCGGCCCCCAGGTCGGCCAGTACCCGGGTGAGACAGGGCCCGGCCACCACCCGGGTCAGGTCGAGCACCCGCAGCCCGTCGAGGATGCCCGGCCCGATGTCGTCTGCATGAAGCATCTGCGCAACGTACCTGCCGGCCCCACCCCCGGGCATTTCTGCGGACTGTGGCGCCAGACGCTGCGGATTGCGCGCTGGCGCCACAGATCGGCAATCGTGGCCGCCGTGAGCACCGATGCACCTACGCCGGCCGCGGCCGAGTACTGGCAGCGGCCCGGCCTGACCGGGCGGATCCTCGAAGCCCTGGCGGCGGCGGGCAAGGACGTCGATCACCTGACGGTGGACGACCTGGCCGCCTCCGACCAGTTTCACGGCGGCGGGCGGCCCGCCACCCTGGCTCTGGCCGCCCTGGCCGGGCTCGACCAACCGGCCGACGAGCCCCGCCGGGTGCTCGACGTCGGCGGCGGCCTGGGAGGCCCGGCCCGAACCCTGGCCAGCCGCTTCGGGTGCGTGGTCACGGTGGTGGACCTGACCGAGAGCTACGTGGCCGCCGCCCGGGAGCTGACCGGGCGGGTGGGCCTGGCCGGCCGGGTCACCCACCTGGTGGGCGACGCCCTCCGCCTCGACGATCCGGCCCTGGGCCTGGAGCCCGGCACGTTCGACGTGGTGTGGACCCAGAACGCCGGCATGAACATCGCCGACAAGGAGGCCCTGTACGCCGGCTTCCACCGCATGCTCCGGCCCGGCGGCACGCTCACGTTCCAGGAGCCCCTGGCCGGGGCCAACTCGCCGCCCCACTACCCGCTGATGTGGGCGGCCGACCCCGGCCTCAGCTTCCTGCGGTCGCCGGCCGAGATGCGGGCCCTGGTGGCGGCGGCCGGGTTCGACGAGCGGGCCTGGGAGCTGGTCACCGAGTCGGCCGCCGGGGCCAACGCCCCGCCGGCCCCGCCTCACGCCATCCAGCGGCTGATCATGGGTGACCACCTGGCCGCGGTGCAGGCCGCCGGCCGCCTCAACCTCGACGAAGACCGGATCAGCACCGTCCACGCCGTCTTCACCCGCCGCTGAGCGGCCCGCCCAGGCCCGACGCACCCGGTCAAGCTGACGGGTGGGGGAGGGGGTGCAAAGATTGGGGTCATGCAGATCGGCCTGTTCACCCCCTTGCGCTCGCCCGTCGCCACCGGCGAGTTCCTGTCCCAGCTGGGCCGCATGGCCGAAGAGCGGGGGATCGCCAGCCTGTGGCTGGGTGAGCACGTCGTCACCTTCCCCGACTACGAGTCCAAGTACCCGGGATCTCCCGACGGCGTGTTCCGGTTCCCCGAGCAGTCGGGTCTCATGGACATGGTGGCCTCGATCGGCTACCTCGCCGCCTGCACCTCCACCCTGCGCCTGGGCACCGGGATCTGCATCCTGCCCCAGAACAACCCGGTGTACGTGGCCAAGGAGTACGCCACGCTCGACTTCCTGTCCAACGGCCGGCTCGACTTCGGCGTGGGCGTGGGGTGGAGCTGGGAGGAGTTCGAGGCCTGCGGCGCCCCCTGGGAGCGACGGGGCGCCCGCTGCGACGAGTACCTCGACGTGATCACCACCCTGTGGTGCGACGACGTCAGCTCCTACGAGGGCGAGTTCTACCAGCTCCGCCCGTGCCACATGTACCCCAAGCCGGCCCAGAAGCCGATGGTGCCGATCACGGTGGGCGGGCATTCCACCGCCGCCCTCGAGCGGACGGCCAAGTACGGCTCGGGCTGGTACGGGATCAACCTCGACCCGGCCGGCACACGTGACATCCTGGCCAAGCTCGACCGCCACCTGGCCGACGTCGGCCGCAGCCGGAGCGAGCTCAAGATCGTGATGGGCGCCACCAGCGATCGCATCAACCCCGACCTGGTCGACCAGTACGCCGAGGCCGGGGTGACCGAGCTGCTGATCCCGTTCCTGCGCCAGGGCACCAAGCACCTGGAGGCCAACATCGAGAAGGTCACCCCCTACGTGGAAGCGGCCCGCAGCCTATGACCACCACCGCCACCCCGCCGGTGACGGGGCCCGCCGCCGGCCCGGGCGGCGCCGTTCCCGACGGCCCCGGTGGCGGCACTCCGGGGGCGCCCGAGACCGCGGGGCCCCACGTGAAGCACCACCGGCCCCCGTTGGCCCGGGTGGTGTCGGGCCGGGTGTTCTACGGCTGGTACGTGGCCCTGGCCTGCTCGGCCATGATGCTGGTGACGGTCGGGGTGTCGTACTACGGCCTGTCGCTGTTCCTGCGGCCGTTGGCCGAGGAGCACGACTGGCCCATCTCGGTGGTCACCTACGCCACCGGCTTCTTCCTCGTGTTCTCGGGCGGGGCCGCCTTCCTGGCCGGGCCCTGGATCGACCGCTGGGGGCCCCGGCTCTTCCTCGGCCTGGGCATCGTGCTGACGGCTGTGGGGGCCGCCGCCGTGGGCTTCGTCCAATCCATCTGGCAGCTGTACGTGGCCTATGGCCTGCTGGCCATCGCCTATGGACTGGGGGCGGTGGTGCCGGTGTCGACGCTGGTGTCGCGCTGGTTCATACACAAACGGGCCAAGGCCACGATGGTGTCATCCACCGGGGTGTCGGTGGGCGGCGCGGTGCTGGTGCCGATCGGCGCCATCCTGATCGAGAAGGGCGGGCTCCGCCTGGCCGCCCCCACCCTGGGGCTGGTCGTGCTGTGCGTGGCCCTGCCGGTGCTGTTCCTGGTGGTGGCGGCCTCCCCCCGGGACCTCGGCCTCGAACCCGATGGCGGCGCCGCGGCGCCCGCCACGAGCCGGATAGACCACGCCTCCCAGTACCGGGTGTGGACCCGGGCCGACGCCGTCCGCAGCTTCTCGTTCTGGGCCGTGGTCGGCGCCTTCTTCCTGGCTCTGGGCTCCCAGACGGGCGTGCTGATGCTCCAGATCACGTTCCTCCAGGAGCCCGACAAGCTCGGCTCCCGGGGGGCGGCGGCCCTGGCCGTGACCACCACCACCATCGGCTCGATCCTGGCCCGCGTGGTGGTGTCGACCTTCGCCGACCGCCTCGACAAGCGCTTCATGGCGTCCGCCCTGTTCGTGCTGCAGGCCTCGGCGGTGGCCGGTTACCTGGCCGTTCACACCACCGCCACCATCTACGCCGTGGCCCTGGTGTTCGGCTTCACCGTGGGCAACGTCTACATGGCCCAGTCGCTGCTGGTGGGCGAGCTGTTCGGTCTGGTCAGCTTCGGCACGGTGTACGGCATGGCCTCGCTGACGGGGCAGATCGGCAGTGGCCTGGCCGTGATCGGCCTCGGCCCGTTGATCGAGCACACCGGCGGCTACACCGTGCCGTTCCTGATGCTGGCCGCCTTCGACCTCACGGCGGCCGTCGTCGTGCTGGGGGCGGTGCGGCCCCGGGCCGCCGCCCCCGAGGGTGCCCCCCGGGTCAAGGTGAACCCGGCGTGGGTGGTGCACCTGGCCCGGACGTCACCGGTGGCGTCGGCCGGCTGGGCCATCGGTCAGGGCGGGGCCACCGCCCCGACCCCGAGATCCACCCGGCCCTGACCCCGCCCGGAGGGGGTCAGCCCTCCAGCAGCTGCTGGCGAAGCTTGAACTTCTGGATCTTGCCCGACGGGGTCTTGGGCATCTCGTCCACCACGGCCAGGCGCTCGGGCCAGAACTGCTTGGCCGTGCCCAACTCGTCGAGGAACGCCGTCAGCTCGGCCAGCACCGGGCCCGCCCCGCCGTCGGCCACCGTGATCACGGCGCAGGCCCGCTCGCCCAGACGATCGTCGGGTATGCCGACGATCGCCACCTCGGCCACCCGGGGATGGGTGTAGAGCAGGGCCTCGATCTCGGCCACCGGGATGTTCTCCCCGCCCCGGATCACCAGGTCCTTGGTGCGGCCCACGATGCGGATCCCGCCGTCGGGCCGGAGGCGGGCCACGTCGCCGGTGTCGAACCAGTCGTTGTCGGGGGAGGCGGCGGCGTAGAGGTCGGGCCGGTGGAAGTAGCCCAGGGCCTGGCTGGGGCCCCGGCACTGGAGGTCACCCGACCCCCCCGGCCCCACCGGGTTCCGGTCGTCGCCCAGCACCCGGATCTCCATCCAGTCCACCGGGGTGCCGTCGGAGTCCGAGACCAGCTCCACCGGGTCGCCGGGCCGGGTGGTCGTCACCACCATGTTCTCGGTCATGCCCCACACCGCGATCAGCTCGGCTCCCAGCACCTCCTTCGCCTCCACCACCACATGGGGCGGGATGGCGGCCCCGCCGCACACGAAGTACTTGAAGGTCGACAGGTCACGGGGCTGGCGCCGCTGGGCCGCCACCATGTCCATCACGAAGGCGGTGGCCGACACCGTCCAGGCCACCCCCTCCCGTTCCACCGCGTCGAGCATGCCGTCGGCGTTCCAGAGGTCCTGGTAGACGATCTTCTGGCCCAGGGCCAGAGGCTTGACCATGCCGTAGCCGAACCCGGTCTGGTGGGCCAGGGTGGAGGCCATGAAGCACACGTCGTCGGGGCCGAGGCCGTAGACCTCGTCGATGTTGCGGGAGCCGGAGTGGATCGTGTTGTGGGAGTGGATCACACCCTTGGGCTCACCCGTGGTACCCGACGTGAACTGCACCTGCACCACGTCGTCGGCCCCGTTGCGCCGGGCTTCGAGCTCGGCCGCCAGGCCCGGGTCGTCCTCCCATGGCCGGTCCACGAAGTGGTCCTGGAACGACAGCGCCCCCTCGGTGCGGTCGCCCACCACCACGACATGCTGCAGGGCGTCGACGGTGCCCAACAGGTCGAGCGCCATGGCGGCGTGGTCGTGGTCCCGGAAGCGGTCGGGCACGATCAGCACCCGGGAGGCGGTCCGGCCCAGGATGAAGTCCAGCTCCCGGTGACGGAAGATCGGCACCAGGGGGTTGACCACGGCCCCGGCCCGCAGGATCCCGTAGACGAGCGCCGGGAACTCCCAGCTGTTGGGGAGCTGGAGCGACACGGCGTCGCCCCGCTTCACCCCCAGATCGATCAGGGCGCCGGCGAATCGGCGGCTGAGCCGCTCCAGCTCGGCGTAGGTGTGGCGCTCCGGCTCACCCCCGCCGGTGTGGTAGCTGACGATGGCGGTGGCGTCGGGCCGGGCCGCCACCTGGGCCAGGAAGTCGTCGACCAGGGTCGCCTCCCGCCACCAGCCCCGCCGGTAGTACTCGGCCACGGTCTCGGCCGGGATGTCCCGGCGGCCAGGGGTGGGGGTGGGCGACGACGGGGGCACCGGGCTGCTCATGACCCCGCAACCTAGTACGACGGACGGCCGGTGTCGGCTTCGGCGGGGCGGGGCCGGAGGGGCCGTTCGGCCCATTTTCCGCAAGGTCCGGCCTGGGTCGCCCGATGCATCACGTCGACACGCATGGCCCTGCGCCAACGAACCAAACACACCGAGAATCAAGAGGAGTGGAGCCTTGCTCTCCGAGATCGCCACGTTCCTGGCCACCACCACCGGCAAGGTGGTGCTCGGCGCCTCCGTGGCCGCCGCCAGTGTCGGTGGGGCCCAGGCGGCCAACGTGATCGAGATCCCGGTGCTGCCGTCGGCCGACTCCTCGGTCGTGACCCCCGACGTAGGTGCCCCTGACGTCGGCGCCCCCGACGCCGGCGGCACCGCCGACACCGGCCCGGTCGCCACCGACCCCAGGCCGACGGACCCCACCACCTCGCCCTCCGACCCGTCGGCCACCGATCCGACCGCCGACCCGTCGGTCCCGACCTCCGAGATGGACGACGACGCCAACCACGGCGACGACGACGAAGCCGTCGCCGGCTCCACCGCCACCACCGACGACGAAGACGACGAGGACGACGACGACGGGCACGAGTCGTCGTCGCACCACGGCGGCTCCAAGGCGTCGACCACCACGACCTCCTCGGCAGCGGCCGGCACGGGGGCGACGTCGAACCAGAGCGGGAGCGGCTCGGGCAACGGATCGGGCGACAGCGGCAAGGGCGGCGGCGACCACCACGGCGACGACGACGACTGAGCCGGTGAGCTGACAGTCGGCCCGAACCCGGGCTCCTCCATCCGGTCGGCTCGAACGGCGGCCGCCGCCGACCTAGCATCGGTCCATGACGATCGACCAGGGAACCGCCGGCGGATCGGCGCCGCCCAGCCTGATCCCGGCCCACACGATGGCGCTGGTTGGCTCGCTGCTGCGGGGGCCGGTGACGGCCGAGATCACGGCCAAGGAAGCCCAGCGCTACGCCCAGGCGGTGGGCGACCTGAACCCCGCCTACTTCGACGAGGCGGCGGCCCGGGCCGCCGGCCACCACGGCCTGGTGGCGCCGCCCACGTTCGTGCAGTACGCCCTGGTGCAGGGGCGCCCGATCGAGGACACCCGCACCGACGGCCTGTTCCAGGGCGACATCCCGCTCGACCTGGCCGTGCAGCGAACGATGTTCGGGGGCGAGGAATGGGACTTCCTGGCTCCGGTGCTGGTGGGCGACCGGATCACGGCCGAGACCCGACTGGCCTCGCTCGACCAGAAGGAAGGCTCGAAGGGCTCGTTCGTCCGCATCACCCGGGAGACCACCTACCGCAACCAGGACGGTGACGTGGTGGCCCGCACCCGCCAGATCGGGATCGCACGATGACGGTGGGACGCGAGCCGACGCAAGGCTTCGGGGCAGCCCGGACGCAGCCCTTCGTCGACGAGGTGGCCGTGGGCCAGGACCTGCCGGTGGTGGTCCGCAACGCCAGCCGGGTGCAGCTGTTCCTCTACTCGGCCGCCACCTGGAACCCCCACCGGATCCACTACGACGTGGACTACGCCCGGTTCGAAGGCCACCCCGATGTGATCGTCCACGGCCCCCTCCAGGGGGCGTGGCTCAGCCAGTACGTCACCGACTGGGCCGGCCCCCAGGGCCGGATCCTGAGCCTGTCGTGGCAGAACCGGGCGTCCGCCCTGCCCGAGCTCGACTACGAGTTCCGGGGCCGGGTCACCGCCGTCGAGGGCGACGTGGTGTCGCTCGACGTGTGGGAGCAGACCCCGGAGGGGGCCGTGCTCATGCCCGGGCAGGCCACGGTCCGGCTCCCGGCCCGGAGCTGAGCGCTCCGCGGGCCGGGCCGGGCCAGCGACCGGAGCGGCTCAACGGCCTTCGAACTTGGGGTCCCGCTTCTCCTGGAACGCCCGGGCCGCCTCGCCGGCGTCCTTGGACCGCATGGTGGCGCCCTCCATCGACAGCGAGAGCGGCAGGATCTGGGCCGACACCGACCGCAGCCAGTTGTTGATCGGCACCTTGGAGGCGGCGATGGCCAGGCCGGGGCCGGCGGCCAGGCGGTCGGCGATGGCCAGGGCCTCGTCGAGCAGCTTGTCGTCGTCGACCACGAAATTGACCAGGCCCATGCGCTCGGCCTCCTCGGCCTTCAGTCGGTCGCCCGTCATCAGGTAGTACTTGGCCCGGTTGACCCCCATCAGGAAGGGCCAGATCACCTGGCCGCCGTCGCCGGCCCCGATGCCCAGCTTCACGTGGGTGTCGGCGAACACGGCCGAGCGACCCGCCACCACGATGTCGCACAGGAGGGCCACGGTGGCCCCCAGGCCCATGGCGTAGCCGTTGACGGCGGCGATGATCGGGATGTGGGCCTCGAGGAGGTGGTCCACGATCATGCGGGCCTCCTCCAGGGTGATCTTGTGGGTGGTGTCGGACCCGGAGCTGAAGTCGCCACCGGCGCAGAAGGCCCGGCCGGCACCGGTGATCACCAGCACCTTCACGTCCCGGTCGTCGTCGGCGTCACGGGCGATACGGGACAGCTCGTGGTGCATGTCGCCGTTCACGGCATTGAGCCGGTCGGGCCGGTTGAGGGTGGCGATGGCCACCCCGTTGGGCCGCTTCTCGATGGCGATCGTGGTGTAGGTGTCGGCGTTCAACGGCATGGCTCTCGTTCCCCCTGCTTCGGCGCGGTCCGGACACCGCCGACACTACTCCCGCCGGACGGGGGCGCCAGCACGGACCGAGCGATCGACGATGCCGTAATGCCGGCTGTCCCGGTCCGGCCGAGAGGTACTGTCGGCCCGATGGCGGCGTTTGATCGAATCGACCTGATGGTGCTCGGCCTGAGCTTCGGGGTCCCGACGCTGTTGGCTGCCGTCATCGTCGGCATCGTCTACTACTATCGTCACCGCCCCGAGCCGCCTCCGCTGCTCGGAGCCGACGGGGTGGTTCGCCTCTCCGGTCAGCTGACGTCGGCGTCGACGTTGGTCTCGTTCCGGCGGGACACGTTCGGCTCGGTCGAGGTGACGCACCACGAGCTCATCTGGCGGTCGTTGACCGGACAGGAATGGCGGGTGCCGATCCGGGCGCTCCTGCTTCGTCCCTCCGGCATGTTCACGACACAGGCCGGGGTGGAGTTCGAGGCGCCCTACGCCGGCCGGTGGTGGCTCCAGGTGTCCGACGATCCGATCAGCCCGTTGGCCGGGGACTTCGGACGACGACTCCGGTACCGGCGGGCCGAGGAGCTCCGGTACGTATTGATGTCGCGGGGTGCCCGCATGGTGGCCCGCTAACCGCTGAACCGTTGACCCTGACACTGGATTGGTGGCGGGGCCCGCTTGGGCTGCTGTCACTTCCCGCCGCTACTGTCGTTTGGGCGGAGGAAGCGACCCATGACGACCACTGAAGCCCCCACACCGGCCACGGCGGCGCCCGACTGGCAGATGGCCCTGCTCGACCGGATGATCGCCCATCAGCAGGCCGGCAACACCACCGACATGGCCGACGAGATCTACCGGAATCCGATCGACAAGTACGTCAGCCCGGCCCGCCACGGCCACGAGGTCGACGCCCTGTTCCGGGGTCTGCCCATCGTGGCCTGCCTGTCGGCCGACGTGCGGGAACCGGGGGAGTACGTCACCCTGTCGATCGCCGACGTGCCGATCCTGGTGGCCCGGGGCGAAGACGGGGTGCTGCGGGCGTTCCGCAACGTGTGTCGCCACCGGGGAGCCTGTGTGGCCGAAGGCCGGGGCCGGGTGCCCAAGACGTTCGTGTGCCCCTACCACGCCTGGTCGTACCGCCTCGACGGGCGCCTGGTGGCCGCCACCCATAGGGCCGGGTTCGCCGGGATGGACAAGGCCGACAACGGCCTGTCGCCGGTGGCCTGCGGTGAGGCGGCCGGCATCGTGTTCGTGTCGTTGGAGCACGACCCCGCCACCTTCGACGCCGGCGCCTGGTTGGGCGGGGCGGCCAGCGAGCTCACCAGCTTCGGCCTGGAGCACTACCACCGCACCGACGTCCGCACGTCGGACCGGGCCATGAACTGGAAGCTCATGTTCGACACCTTCGGCGAGGTGTACCACGTGGAGCACCTCCACCGGACCACGATCCACCCGCTGATCCAGTCGAACAACTGCGCCTTCGACACCTGGGGGCCCCACGCCCGCCTCGGGATCGCCCGCTGGGCGATGAACGATCAGATCGACCGGCCCCGGGAGGAACGCGAGCTGCTCTCGGCGGCCACCGTCCTGTACTACCTGTTGCCCAACACGTTGCTGATCCAGCAGGTCGACCATGTGGAGCTGTACCAGATCTTCCCCGACGGGCCGGGCCGCAGCAGCGCCGTGATCTCGCTCTACGCCCCCGAGGAGCCGGCAACGGACAAGGCGCGGGAGTACTGGAAGCGGAACCTCGACCTGCTGGTGAAGGTCACCGAGACCGAGGACTTCGTGATGTGCGAGCAGATCCAGCGGTCGTTCGCCTCGGGGGCCCAGGAGGCCATCCAGTTCGGACGCAACGAGCCGGCGCTGATCCACTACCACTCCACGCTCGACCGCCTGCTGGCCGAGCGGCAGGCCGCCGGCGGCCAGCCGGTCACCCTCGGTGCCGGGTTGGCCGCCGGGCGGTAGGCGCAGCGAGCTACGGCCGGAAGCCGATGGCCCGGGGGGCCAGCATCGCCGGTGCCGACACCAGCCGGTAGGCGGTCGACAGCCATTCGCAGATCAGCGTCCGGGTGTCCCGGGGATCGATCATCTCCTCCATCTGGAACCGGTTGAGGGGGCCAATCGGGCCTCGGGCGCTCTCGATCCGGGCCTCCAGCTCGGCCCGCAGGGCCACCGGGTCGGCCGCCTCGGCCAGCTGACGTTTGTAGGCGGCCTCGATGCCACCCTCGGGCGGGATGCCGCCCACGTCGGCCGCCGGCCACACCACCCGCACCGCGGGGGTGGACCGGGGGGTGGCCCAGTTGTTGCCGGCCACCCCGAAGCTGCGCCGCATGATCACGGTGAAGATCGGCACCTGGACCTGGGCGAAGGCCACCATCCATTCCGCCCCCTTGCGGATGGTGCCGTTGATCTCGTGCTCCAGGCCCACGGCGAAGCCCGGGTTGTCGACGAGGTTCAGCACCGGGATGTGGAACAGGTCGCACACGTCGAGGTGGCGGCGGAGCTTGTCGCAGCCGTCGGCGGTGAGGGCCCCGCCGTTCACGTGGCGGCTGTCGGACGCGATGACCCCCATCGGGTCGGCCGTTGAAGCGCACGAAGCCCGTCACCTGGTCGGTGCCCCACAACGGGCCGACCTCGAAGAACGAGCCGGTGTCGGCCATCAGATCGATGGCCCGGCGGACGTCGAAGGTGGTGGTGCGCTTGCGGGGGATGAGGTCGAGCAGCTCGTCGTCGCGCCGGTCGGGGGCGTTGCCGGCCCCCGGCGTGATCACCGGCGGCGCCTCGTAGACGCTGGAGGGCAGGTACGACAGGAACCGGCGGGTCTGGTCCAACGCCTCCTCCTCGGTCTCGGCCAGGTTGTCCACCGAGCCGTTGCGGCAGTGGATCCGCCAGTCGCCCAGGTCCTCCTTGGTGATCTCGTAGCCCATGGCGTGGCTCACCACCGGCGGGCCGGCCACGAACAACTGGGCGATGTCACGCACCATCACCGAGAAGTGGCCGAGCACGGCCTTGGCCGCCCCGATGCCCACCACGCTGCCCAGCAGCACGTTGACCACCGGCACGGTGGCCAGCTGGCGGGTGTAGTCGGTGGAACCGAGGTGGCCGGGGAGGAACGACCCGCCCCCGCCCGACACCCGGGGCCGGCCGGCGGTGATGGCCCCCGAGCTCTCCTGGGCCGCGCTCTCGCCCGCCTTGCGCTGCTCGGGCACCATGGCCGCCACCGAGCCGCCGCCCGACGAGCCGTCGAGCAACCGGATCGACGGCACTCGCAGCTCCATCGACAGCCGGTCGAGGTAGAGACTCTTCTGGGCGATGGCGCCGTCGGCGTGACCGCCCCGTGACGTGAAGTCGTCGGCGCACACGACGGCCTGGCGGCCCTCGATCCCGCCCCAGCCGCCCACGTGATTGGCCGGGGTGAATGCCGAGATCTCACCGTCGTCGTAGGAGGCGAAGCCGGCGATGCTGCCCACCTCCCGGAACGAGCCCTCGTCGAGCAGGAGATCGATCCGCTCCCGGCAGGTGAGCTTGCCCCGGTTGCGCTGGCGGACCACGCCGGGTTCGTCGGATCCGGGGGCCAGGCGGGCCAGGGCCAGGCGGTGGAGGGTGGCGATGTCGTCGATGAGGTGGGTCCACGTCTGGTCGGGCGCCTTGGCCACCGGGGCCGCCCCGTTGCCGTTGACGCCGGCCGCGCCGGCCGGGTCGATCACGGCCACCACCTGGCCGGCGCCGAGGATGTCGCCCGGAGCGAGGTCCTGCACCGCCGTCACCACGCCGGCGCAGGGGGCCGTGATCAGGGTCTCCATCTTCATGGCGGTGACCACCGCCACCGTGTCGCCGGCCTGCACGGCATCGCCTACCGACGCCCGCACCTCGATCACCGAGCTGGCCATGGGGCACTCCACGCCCTGATGGCCCTCGGGCACCGGCAGGGCCGGGGCGGTGGGGGCGGCGGGCGCCGCCGCGCGCCGGGCCCGGTGCCGCCGGGCCCGGCGCCCACGAGGACGGCCGCCTGGGCACTGAGAAGGGCCACGACCCCGCCGCTGTCGCCGTTGGTGCCGTTGGCGGCCGCCGGGGCGTCGGCCAGCAGCTCGGCCAGGAGGGTGGTGCGGGCATCGCCGGCCCGCACCGTCGGGTGCTCGCAGATGGCCTGCAGCTCGGCCAGGTTGGTGGGGAGCCCGTCGATGTGGAACTCGGCCAGGGCCCGACCGGTGCGTTCCAGGGCCGACACCAGCGTGCCGGCCGAGCTCGACGAGCCGATCACCTTGGCCAGGAGCGGATCGAACTGGGGGGCGGGGGAGTAGCCGGCGTAACCGCAGGCGTCCACCCGCACGCCGGGCCCGGCCGGCTCCTTGTAGGCCGTGATGGTGCCGGCGCCCCGGGCCACCACCCGGGCCTGCACGGCGTAGCCCCGGGGGGCTGGGACGGCGCCCTGGGTGCCCAGCCCGAGGGAGGCGAGCGTCGCCCCGGCCGCCACCTGGAACTGGGCCTCCACCAGGTCCACCCCGGTGACCTGCTCGGTGATCGTGTGCTCCACCTGGATGCGGGGGTTGCACTCGATGAAGAAGTAGCGGCCGGTCTCCGGCTCCACCAGGAACTCGACGGTGCCGGCGTTGCGGTAACCGCTGCCAGCCACCAGGCGCACGGCGTCGGCCAGGATCCGGGTGCGGACCTGGTCGTCGAGGCCGGGGGCGGGCGCGATCTCCACCACCTTCTGGTTGCGCTGCTGGATCGAGCAGTCCCGCTCCCACAGGTGCACCACGTTGCCGTCGCCGTCGGCCAGCACCTGGACCTCGATGTGGCGGGGCCGGGCCACGAGCTGTTCCAGGAACACGGTGCCATCGCCGAAGGCGGCCTGGGCCTCGCTGCGGCACCGCTCGAACGCCTCGGCCAGCTCGTCGGGGCCGGCCACGGCCCGCATGCCCCGGCCCCCGCCCCCGGCCGCGGCCTTGAGCATGACCGGATACCCCACGGTGCCGGCGGCGGTGGCCGCCTCGTCGGCCGAGGCCAGCGGGCCGCTGCCGGCCACCACCGGGATGTCGAGCGAGTGGGCCAGGGCCCGGGCCCGGGTCTTGTCGCCGAAGAGGGCCAGCGTGTCGGCCGACGGCCCGACGAACGTGATCCCGGCCTCGGCGCAGCGCCGGGCCAGCTCCGGGCTCTCGGCCAGGAAGCCGTAGCCGGGGTGCACACAGTCGCAGCCCTCGGCCTGGGCGGCGGCCACGATGCCGGCGGCGTCGAGATAGGCGGCCACCGGGTCGGCGGGGGAGCCACCGGTCAGCTCCCGGGACCGGGTGGCGGCCCGGGTGTGCAGCGACAGGGCATCGGCCGGCGGGTGGACGGCCACCGACTCGATGCCGAGGGCGGCTGCCGCCTTGGCGATGCGGATGGCGATCTCGCCCCGGTTGGCGATCAGGACCCGTGTGAGCTGTCCCATGAGGGCTCTCCCTTCCTGCGGCTTCGGTGGTCTGCCGGTGGGGGTCCGGCGATGGCCGGGCCGCGCCGAGGCTCGGCGGGGCCGCCGATGCAGGCTGATGCAGGCCGGGCGATTTGTCCAACCGTCACCGCTGACGATAGGGACACCAAAACCGAAGGGGGGCCGGTGTTGTATCAAGCAGTCGACACAAAAAGCTTGACCTCACACCGATCTTGTTTCAATGTAGCAATGAATTGATACAAGAGCGAACGGCGAGAGGTGGATCGTATGGCCGGTGTGGTGGTGCGTGCTGCTGATCCCGGCCAGGGTCCGGGCCCGCCCCGGGTCGGTGGCGCGGTGAGCGGCGACGCCGGGGGGCCCGGGGCTGGTGCTTCCATCTCTGTCGACGTGTTCGACCCCACGCCGCCCTACGAGCAGATACGCCGCCAGATCGTGGCTCTCGTGTCCTCCGGCGCCCTCGCCCCGGGGGATCGCCTGCCCACCGTGCGCCAGCTGGCCGACGATCTGGGGCTGGCCGCCGGCACCGTGGCCCGGGCCTACCGGGAGCTCGAGACCACCGGCTGGCTCCAGACCCGCCGGGGGGCCGGCACCCGGGTCGGGGCCACGCCGCCTCGTCCGGCCGCCGACGCGGCGGCTCTGCGCCAGCTGGCCGACGAGTTCGTCCGCCGGGCCCGCTTCCTCGGCGCCGACGACACCATGATCCTCAGCCGGGTCACCGACGCCCTGTTCTGAGGTCCGCCGGTATCCCGGCGCCCCCCGCCGCCGCTGAACTGCGTCACGAAAACCGCGCCCCGCCCGCGATCTGCGTCGCGGAACCCCCGCAATCCGTTGAGAACGTGACGCGGTACGTAGGCGTGTCGCGGTTTTCGTCGACGCAGTTCAGCGGGAAGGACGGCTCGCCCGGCGCGGCCGACTTGGGGAAGGATGATGCGCGACGGCCGCCGGCCGGCTGACAGGGGAGCGATGACGAGCGACGGGATCCAGCCACTGACCGGCCTGCGGGTGCTGGAGCTGGCCACCGGCGTGGCCGGGCCGTTCACCGGCAAGCTGTTCGCCGACTTCGGGGCCGACGTGATCAAGGTGGAACCGCCGGGCGGCGATCCCACCCGCCACCGCTCCGACGACGCCGAGCGCAGCCCCCTGTTCCTGCACCTCAATGCGAACAAGCGCTCGCTGGTGGCCGACCCCGCCACCGCCGAGGGGGCCGACCTGATCCGGGCGCTGGCCGCCGCCGCCGACCTCGTCGTGGAGTCGTTCCGGCCGGGCCAGCTGGCGGCGTGGGGGCTGGGCCCCGACAGCCTGCGGGCCCTGCGCCCCGGGCTCGTCGTCACCAGCGTCACCCCCTTCGGCCAGACCGGGCCCCACGCCCAGTGGGCCGGCGAGGAGATCGTCTACTACGCCATCGGCGGGCCCATGAGCGCCACCGGCCTGCCCGAGCGGGAGCCGGTGAAGTTGGCCGGCAACGTGGTGCAGTACCAGTGCGGGGCGGTGGCCGCCGTGGCCTCCCTCGGGGCCCTGCGCCACGCCGGCCGGACCGGGCACGGGCTCCACGTGGACGTGGCCAACGTGGAGACCCAGGCCGGCTCGATCGACCGGCGCACGGCTTACCTCCTGTCGTCGCAGATGACCGGGCACGACGTGGAGCGGGAGACCAGCCACCTGGCCCGCACCGTACCGGCCGGGATCTATCCCACGGCCGACGGCTACGTGCAGATCCTGGTGGCCGGGGGTTGGCTGGGCCGGATGGCCGAGACCCTGGGCGACGACGAGCTGGCCCGCCGCTACGCCGCCCCCGACTGGCTGCGCGACCCCGAGATACCCGACCTGCTCGACGCCGCCATCTACGGCTGGACCCTCACCCACACGGCCAAGGAGGCAGAGGTGGAGGCCCAGGCCAACAAGTGGGGGGTCACCGCCGTCAACCGCCCGGTGCAGGTGCTCGACGAGGACCACTGGCGGGAGCGGAGCTACTGGGCCGAAGCCGACCACCCCGTCGCCGGCCGGTTCCGCCAGCCCGGGCCGCCGTTCCGGCCGGCCGAGCCCGGCTTCGTATTGCGCCAACCGGCGCCCCTCCTCGACCAGCACCGGGCCGAGATCCTGGCCGAGCTGGCCGCCGCCCGGGTCACCGCCGCTGCCCCATCGGCCCCGGCGGCGGCTCCGGCCCCGACTGCGGGTGCCAACTGACGCCGCCCCCGATCCGGTGGCGGCCCGGGCCGGCGCCGCCGCCGGCGAGCTGCCTCTGGCCGGGATCCGGGTGCTCGACCTCACCGTGGTGTGGGCCGGGCCCTACTGCACCATGCAACTCGGCGACCTCGGGGCCGAGGTGATCCGCCTCGACAACCCGTGGTACTTCCCCACCGCCACCCGGGGGGCCGTGCCCCGCCCGGTGCCGCCGCTCGACCACCTGGGCCCGGTGTGGGGCGGCTACCCCGAGGGCACGCCGGGCGAGCGCCCGTGGAATCAGGTCTGCGCCTTCACCAACCACGCCCGGGGCAAGCTGGGCGCCACCGTCAACCTCAACAGCCCGGAGGGCCGGGAGCTGGCCCTGCGCCTGATCGAGCGCTGCGACGTGCTGGTCGAGAACAACGCCGCGACCACGCTGGAGAAGCTGGGGCTGAGCTGGGACGAGCTGCACGCCCGCAATCCCCGCCTGATCGTGGTCCGCATGCCGAGCCTGGGCAACTGGGGGCCGGCCAGCGGCTACGTCGGCTTCGGGGCCCACGTGGAGGCCATGGTGGGGCTCACCGCCATCCGGGGCTATCCCGACATCGACCCCACCAACCAGGACGCCACCTACCACATGGATCCTGCCACCGGCACCATGGCCGCCTTCGCCGTGCAGGCCGTGCTGCGGCGCCGGGAGCGCACCGGGGTGGGGGAGCTGGTGGAGCTGGCGCAGGCCGAGACCCTGATGCACCACATCGGCGAGTACCTGGTGGAGGCCGACCTCACCGGCGTCGAGCACGAGCGGCTGGGCAACCGGCATCGTTGGCGGGCCCCCCAGGGCTGCTACCGGTGCCAGGGCGACGACGCCTGGGCCGTGCTCAGCGTGGGCTCCGACGACGAATGGGCCGGACTGCTGCGGGCCATGGGTGGCCCGGCGTGGGCCGACGATCCCCGCTTCGCCGACGTCGCCGGGCGCCGGGCCCACCACGACGAGATCGACGGGCGCATCGGCGCCTGGGCCGCCGGTCTCGACCGCCACGAGGTGGTGGCCTGGCTCCAGGCCGAGGGGGTGCCGGCCGGCCCGGTGCTGCACGAGTCGGAGCTGCTGGCCGACCGCCATCTCCGGGCCCGGGGCTTCTTCCGCCCCAACGGCTCACCCGACATGCCGACCTACGACCACCCCAACCACCTGTGGCGGTGGGACGGCCCGCCCATGGCCTGGGGCCCGCTGGGGCGCATGGGGGCCGACAACGACTACGTGTGGCGCACCGTGGTGGGCGTCAGCGACCACGAGTACGCCGCCATGGCCGCCGACGGCCACCTCAGCTGCGACTACCTCCAACCCGACGGCCGGAGTTACTGAGGAGGTGGCGGGTGTCACCCGGACGATAGTGGAACCGGCCGGCGGGGTCGTGGGATCGTTGACCCTGCTATGACCCAAGCTCCGCAACCGGCCGGTGAGGCCCCGGTCCAGGTGGGGGGACGCACGTACCCCTACAAGTACATCGTGGCCGTGGCCTTCGTGCTCGGCTTCTTCATGGACATCCTCGACACCACGATCGTGAACGTGGCCCTGCCGACGCTGCGCACCGAGTTCGGGGCCGACGTGAACACCATCGAGTGGGTGGTCACCGGGTACCTCCTGAGCCTGGCCCTGTGGATCCCATGCTCGGGCTGGCTGGGCGACCGGTTCGGCACCAAGAAGATCTTCGTGTTCGCCCTGATCACGTTCACCATCGCCTCGGTGCTGTGCGGCCTGTCGTGGAACATCGAGTCGCTGATCGCGTTCCGGCTGCTGCAGGGTGTGGGCGGCGGCATGCTCACCCCGGTGGGGACGGCCATGCTGTTCCGGGCCTACCCGCCGGCCGAGCGGCCCCGGGCGGCGTCGCTCACCTCCAGCATCACCGTGCTGGCGCCCGCCGTCGGGCCCCTGATCGGGGGCTCGCTGGTGGAGTTCGCCAACTGGCGCTGGATCTTCTACGTCAACCTGCCGATCGGGATCATCGGCATCTGGTTCTCGATGCGCTACCTGCGCGACCACACCGAGCCAACAGCCGGCTCGTTCGACGTGCCCGGCTTCGTGCTGTCGGGTGCCGGTTTGGCCGCCCTGTTGTTCGGGCTGGCCGAGGGGCCGGAGAGGGGCTGGACGTCGCCGCTGGTACTGAGCGTGCTGGTGGCGGCAGTGGTGATGCTGGTGACCCTGGTGGTGGTGGAGACCCGCAAGCGCTTCCCCCTGCTCGACCTCAGCCTCCTGAAGGACCGGGCCTTCGCCACCCCCAACGTCGTGTCGTTCCTCAGCTTCGGGGCGCTGATGGGCCTGTTCTTCCTCCTGCCCCAGTTCCTCCAGGGCCCGGGCGGCTACTCGCCGTTGCGGTCGGGCCTCACCACCGCCCCCCAGGCGGTGGGTGTGATCCTGTCGGCCCGGATCACCGGCACCTACCTCTACCCCCGTATCGGGCCCCGCCGCCTGGCCATGTTCGGTATGGCCTGGACCGGCCTGCTCACCGCCGCCTTCTACTGGGTCCAGGTCGACACCGACCCGTGGTGGATCCGGGCCCTGATGATCTGCCGGGGCCTCGGGATGGGCATGACCTTCATCCCGCTCCAGGCCGCCGCCTTCGCCCAGATCACGCCGGAGAAGAGCGGGCGGGCCTCGGCCCTGTACTCGGCCCAGCGTCAGGCCGGCGCCGCCGTGGGCGTGGCCGCCCTGGCCACGATCTTCCTCACCCGGCGCGATGCCCTGGTGGGCTCGCTGGAGGGTGCCGCCGCCCTGCCCAAGACCGTCGCCGCCTACCACCAGGCGATGATGGGCGCGGCGCTGATGTCGATCATCGGTGTGGTGGCCGCCTCGTTCATCCGGGACAGCGACGCCGCCGCCACCATGGTGCGCCGGGTGAAACCGAAGCGATCGGAGCCGGTGGCCGGCTGATCAGGCCGGTCCCGGTCACAACCACGAAAGGGCGGGGCATGGGCGGGCTGGACGGGGTCCGGGTGCTGGAGTTGGGGGGCGGGGTGGCGGCCGCGGCGACGGCCAAGCTGCTGGCCGACCTCGGCGCCGACGTGATCAAGGTGGAGCCGCCCGGCGGCGACCCGGCCCGCCGTCGGGGCCCGTTCCCGACCGCCGCCCGGTCCACCGCACCGGCCACCGGTGTGTCGGCTCCCGACGGGTCGGTTCCCGACGGTGAGCGCAGCGGGCTGTTCCTGGCGCTCAACACGAACAAGCGCAGTGTGGTGACGGCCGATCTGGCCGGCCCTGAGGTGGCGGCCCTGGTGGCCGAGGCCGATGTGGTGGTCCACAACCTCACGGCCCCCGAGCTGGAGGCCGCCGGCCTCGACCCCGGGACGTGGCGGGCCGCCCATCCGGCCCTGGTCGTCGCCTCCGTCACCCCGTTCGGCCTCACCGGCCCGTACGCCCGGTGGCGGGCCGAGGAGCTGACCGTCAACCACGGCGGAGGCTGGGGCTGGCTCGGCCCGGGGGCGTCGCCCGATCCCGACCTGCCGCCGCTCAAGGCCTGGGGCCACCAGTCCGACCTCCACGCCGGCCTGGTGGCCGCCACCGCCGTGCTCGGTTGCGTGCACAAGTCCCGGCGCACGGGGGAGGGGGCCCACATCGACCTGTCGGCCATGGCCCACGTGGCCGGGATGCTCGAGGCGGCCTACATCGGCTGGAGCTACCAGGGCGAGGACGCCAGCCGGCTCGGTTCCCGTATCCGAAACCCGTGGGGCATCTTCCCCTGCTCCGATGGCCTGATCTTCCTGGTGTCGGTGGAGGCCGACCAGTGGGAGCGACTGGTGGACATGATGGGCCGGCCCGAGTGGGCCGAGATGGAGATCTTCGCCGACTTCCCCGACCGGCTGGCCAACGACGACCTGCTGCGGATCTACCTGAGCGAGTGGACGGCCCAGCACACGGTGGCCGAGCTGTGGCACGAGGGCCAGGCCCGGCGGATCTGCTTCGCCCCCGTGTTCACCATGGCCGACCTGGCCGGCCAGGACCACCTCCACCAGCGGGGATTCTTCGTCGACGTCGAGCACCCGGTGGCCGGTCCCGTCACCCACCTCGGCGCCCCGTTCGTGCTGGGCGACCCCTGGTGGGGTCTGCGCACCGCGGCCCCCACGCTGGGCCAGCACACGGGGGAGGCGTTCCGGCCCCGGTCGTCGGTGCCCCCCGTGGTACCGGGCGCGGCGCCACAGGGCCAGCGACCGCTGGCCGGGGTGCGGGTGGCCGATCTGAGCTGGGTCTGGGCCGGCCCCTACTGCACGATGCACCTGGCCCATCTGGGGGCCGACGTGATCAAGATCGAGTCGGCGGCCCGCCCCACCCTGGGGCGCCGCCTGCCGATCCATCCGCCCGAGCTGGAACCCACGCTCGACACCTGCGGCTACTTCAACCAGTGGGAGCAGGGCAAGCGGAGCTGCACCGTCGATCTCAGCCACGCCGAGTCCCGGGAGGTGGTGCTCGACATAATCGCCCGTTGCGACGTGGTGGTGTCGAACTTCGCCACCGGGGTGATGGACCGCCTGGGGTTCACCGAGGAGGCGTTGCGGGCCCGCAACCCCGATCTGGTCATCGCCGCCATCTCCGGCTACGGCCAGTCGGGCCCGCTGAGCCACTACATGGGCTACGGCCCCACCACCGGGCCCCTGTCGGGCCTCACCTCGCTCACCGGCCACCCCGGCGGACCGCCCGAGGAGCTGGGGATCTCGGTGGGCGACCCCGGGGCTGGCATCACTGCCGCCTTCGCCATCGCCGCCGCCCTGGTGGCCCGCCAGCAGCACGGCGGTGGGCAGACCATCGACGTCGCCCTGTGGGAGTCGACGGCGGCCAACGCCCTGGAGGGGTGGATGCACCACGCCCTCACCGGCGCCCAACCCGAGCGCATGGGCAACCGCGACCCGCAGCTGGCACCCCACAACGTCTACCGCTGCACCGGCGACGACCGCTGGGTCACGATCGCCTGCGCCTCCGACGCCGAGTGGGCGGCCCTGGCTGGTGTGGTCGACGCCGATCCGTCCGACGGCGGGGCCCCGGGCCTGGCCGCGGATGCCCGGTTCGCCACGGCGGAGGGACGCAAGGCCCACGAGGACGAGCTCGATACCGCGATCGGCGCCTGGTGCGCCGGGCGGGACCGGTGGGACGTGACCCGGGTCCTGCAGGCCGTGGGGGTGGCGGCATTCCCGTCGCTGAGCCCGTCCGATCTCGACGCCGACCCCCATCTGGCCGCCCGGGGCTTCATCGAGCGGCTCGACCACCCGGCGGTGGGCCGCCGGGGCCACACCGGCGTGCCCTGGCTGCTCGACTCGGCTCCCAATGGCGTCATGGGTCCGGCGCCGCTTTTGGGCCAGCACACCGACGAGGTGCTGGCCGGCGTGGCCGGGTACGGTCCCGAGCGCATCGCCGCCCTCCGGGCCGCCGGTCTCCTGGCCTGAGGTCCGGTCTCATGGTTCTGAGGAGTTTGAGTGGCGGTGAGCGCACCCAGGGCTCCTCAGAACGCCCTACCGTGCCGGGGCATGATCGATCCCGACGTCGAGCGGCGGCTGCTGGCCGAGACCACCCAGGCCTGGGCCCCGCCCGACGTCACCGATCTCGGTATCGGCCAGCCCAACGACGGCATCCTGCCGGTCGAGATCCTGGAGCGGGCGGCCGCCGCCGCGCTGGGCCGGGGCCAGCGGCACCCGCTGCAGTACGGCACCGAGCGGGGTGACGGCCACCTCCGCCTGGCCCTGGCCCGGTTCCTGGGCCCCCGCTACGGCGGCCCCGTCGATCCGGAGGCCATGCTCGTGACCAACGGCAACTCCCAGGCGCTCGACCTCCTGTGCGCCGCCCTCACCGAGCCGGGCGACACGGTGCTGGTGGAGGACCCGACCTACCACCTGGCCCTCGGCATCCTCCGCGATCACGGCCTGGAGGCGGTGGGCGTGCCGGTGGACGAGGGCGGCCTGTCGATCGAGCGCGCTGGAGGAGGCGCTCACCCGGCACCGGCCCCGCTTCCTCTACACCGTGTCGTCGTACCACAACCCAACCGGCTCCACGCTCAGCGACGAGCGCCGCCAGCGACTGGTGGCGCTGGCCCGGGAGCACGGCTTCTGGATCGTGGCCGACGAGGTGTACCACCTCCTGCGGTACCGGGCCGATCCGGGCCCGGCCCCGATGGCGGCCCACGTCGATTCCGGCGTCGTGCTGTCGCTGGGCACGTTCTCCAAGATCCTGGCCCCGGGCCTGCGCCTGGGCTGGCTCCAGGGACCGGAGGACCTCATCGCCCGCCTGACCCACCGGGGGGTCATGGCCAGCGGGGGCGGGTTCAACCCGTTCACGGCGGCGCTGGTGGCCCCCGCCCTCGACGACGGGTCGGTCGGCCGCTACCTGGACGACACGCTGCGGCCGCTGCTGGCCCACCGGGCGGCGGTGATGGCCGACGGGCTGCGGGCCCACTTCCCACCCGAGGTCACCTGGCGCGAGCCCGACGGCGGCTACTTCTTCTGGCTCCGGTTCCCCGACGGCACCGACACCGCCCGCTGGCTGCCGGCGGCCGCCCAGCGCAAGGTCGGGTTCCGGCCCGGGTCGCTGTTCTCGGTGTCGGGCCGGTGGGCCGAGCGGATGCGGCTCAGCTTCTGCTTCTACGAGGCCGACGCCATCGCTCCCGCCGTCGCCCTGCTCGGTCGGGCCCTAGCTGCCCCCGACCTCGGGCCCGTGCCCGGCCCCGATCCCGGGTAGCTCGATTCTCGGGATCAGCGGGGTCGAAACGACGCTCTCCGTCCCCAGAATCCGGCTCGGTACGATGGCGCCATGGCGACCGGGGCGTTGACGACGATCGAGGCGGTGGAGCAGGGGGCCGGGGGGCTGCTGGTGCGGTTCCGGGGCCGACCCGAGCCGGTCACCGTGCCCTGGCGATGGGTGCGGGACCACAGCGAGGACGCCGCCTCGCTCGATCCGGCCACGGCCCAGCGCCTGGTCGACACGTTCGCCATCCCGGCTGACCTGGCTCCCACGTCGGCCGAGCTGGCCGGGCCCACGGTGCGGGTCACCTGGACCGGCGGCGAGCCCCCGTCGCTGGTGTCGGCGGCCCGACTGGCCGAGGCGGCGGGGCTGGTGCCCGAGCCGGAGCGCCGGTTGTGGTCGGCCGACGCCCCGCTGCCCGGCGGAGAGCCCTGGTTCGACCACGACGCCGTGCTGGCCGACGACACCGCCCTGCTGGGGTGGCTTGAGGCGATCGAGCGGTACGGCTTCGGCCTGGTGCGGGGTGTGCCGCCCACGGCCGAGGCGGCCGAGGCCCTGGCCCGTCGGATCGGGTACCCCCGGGCCACGATCTTCGGGGGGGCCATGTGGACGCTGTCGTCGGCTGTGACGGACCACGAGGACTCGGCCTACTCCACCACGTTCCTCGAACCCCATACCGACGGCACCTACACCGTCGATGCCCCCGGCCTGCAGCTCTTCGCCTGCCTCGAGCGGGCCGGCACCGGCGGTGAGAGCATCCTGGTCGACGGGTTCGCCGCCGCCGAGCGGGTGCGGGGGGCCGACCCCGAGGCCTTCGCCGCGCTGGAGCGGGTGGACGTGCCGTGCCAGTACCTGGAACCGGGGGTACACCTGCGGGCCTGTCGCCCGGTGCTGCGCACCGACCGGGCCGGGCGGCTGGTGCAGCTGTCGTTCAACAACTACGACCGGGCCCCCTTCCTGCTCCCACCCGACGAGATGGAGCGGTGGTACGACGCCTACACACGGCTCCACGCCGAGGTCAACGACCGCCGGCACTGGCTGACGGTCGGGCTGGAGCCGGGCCAGGTGCTGGTCAACGACAACTGGCGGATCCTGCACGGCCGCATGGGCTACACCGGCACCCGGGTGTTCGAGGGCTGCTACCACAACCGGGAGGATCTGGAGAGCCGGCTCCGGGTGCTGCGGGCGCGCTAACGGGGGGTCGAGGGGCCTTCCCGCAGGGGATCGCCGGCGCCGGGGTCGAGGCCCAGCACCACCCGGCCCGCGGGGCGCTGGTGGATCTGCTGGCCGGCGGCGTGCTGGACGCCGGTGTGGGCGTCGCGCAGGAACCGCTCCAGCTTGTTGTTGGTGGAGATGGCGTTGGTGCCGGCGGCGTGGAACACGATGTCGACGGCCCGCACCGCCTCGTTCATGGCGTGGGTGATCGCCAGCTGGGCCCGGGTCACGGCCCGCACCAGGGGATCGCCCCCGTCGGCCAAGGCGTCCCAGGCGGCGTTCAGCGTCTCGGTGACGAAGGCCCGGGCGGCCCCGGTGATCGCTTCGGCCCGGGCCACGGCGTCCTGCACCGCCTCCCGCTCCCGGATGGGGACGGGGGAGCCGGTCGACGCCTTGGCCCCCAACGCCACCAGGGCGTCGATGGCGCCCTGGGCCAGGCCCACGCCGACCCCCGCGGTGGGGGCCCACCCCGCCACCATGTTGAGGCGGGGATCGTAGAGCCGCTCGGTGCGCCCGGTGATCCACTTGCCCGACGCCACCCGGCCCTCGGGCACGAACACGTTGTCGACCACGAAGTCGTCGCTGCCGGTGCCCCGCATACCGACCACGTCCCAGTTGGGCACGATCTCGCCGTCGCTCACGGCCAGGATCATCGACCGGCCGGCCACCCGACCGTCGGGCCGCTCCATGAAGCAGGTGCCGAGATACCAGTTGGCGTGGCGCACCCCACTGGCGTAGTCCCAGTGGCCGGAGGCCACCACCCCGCCCTCCACCCGGGTGGCGGTGCCGAGGGGGCGGGCCGAGCCGGCCAGGTGGAGGTGGCCGGTCTGCTCCCGCATGGCCAGCACGGCGGCGGGATCGATCCAGGCCAGGAAGGTGGTGACGGCCGCCGCCACCTGGGCGCACCAGCCGACTGAGCCGTCGTGGCGGGCCAGCTCCTCGGCCACGGTGAACGCGGTCAGGGGGTGGACCTCGGCCCCGCCGGCGAACCGGGGGACGTACATCTCGAACACGCCGGCGGCCCGGATCGCCTCGACCAGCTCGTCGGGGAGGCGACGTTCCCGGTCGATCCAGTCGGCGGCGGCGTCGACGGCGGGGCCCAGGGCCCGGACGGCGTCGACGAGGTCGGCCTCGGTGGCGGCGGTGGTGCGCTGGCCCATGGCACGACCTTACGGATCAGCGCCCCACCGGCAAAATCCAGCCCGCCGGCCCTTGGTTCTCGGTGCGCTGGACGCCGCCGGTGGTGCGTGGTGCACCGAGATCTGGTGGGCCCGGTTCTCGGTGCGCAGGACGCCGCTGGCGGTGCGTGGTGCACCGAGATCTGGCGGGGAGGGGGCGACGGGGTCAGGCGGGGGCGAGGCGGACCTCGACCTGGCCCAGGGGGCCGAAGTCGGCGACGGCGTGTTGGCCGGGGGCGGGGTCGATGGGGGGTGTGGTGAGCCCGGTGCTGATCCGGTCGCCGGCCCGGAGGGCGAGACCCGAGGCGGCCAGGGTGTTGGCCAGCCAGGCCGCCACCCCGAACGGGCCGGTGTCGACGTTGCCGGGCACGCCCCGGGCCGCCACCTCGCTGTCGACCCGCACCGTGATGGGGAGCTCGAGCAGATCGAGGCCGGACCAGTCGGTCACCTCGTGGCCGGTAACCCAGTAGCCGTGGGCGGCGTTGTCGGCGGCGATGGCGGCGGCGCCCGCCACTGTCCAGGGCTCCCACCAGCAGCCGACCACCTCGACGACGGGCAGGATGGCCTCCGTGGCGGCCTCCAGGTCCTCGGCGGTGAACGGCCCATCGGCCGGCGTGAGATCACGGCCGACGACGAGTGCGATCTCGGCCTCGTAGACCTTGAAGAAGGCGGTGCCGGCCGGGAGGCTGGCCGGGGAGGGGAGCGTGGTGTCGGCGTAGAGCCGGCCGTAGAACGGGGCGTCGATGCCGAGCTGGGCCCGGGCGGCGGCGTTGGTGCAGCCGATCTTCCAGCCGATCTGGCGCCAGCCCCGCTCCTCGGCCCGGATGCGGTGCAGCTCGGCCGCCACCCCGTAGGCCCACCCCAGGTCGGTCGGGCGTTCGCCCGGCGCCGGCACGGGGTTGGGCCGCCCCTCGTCCCGGTGGGCCAACAGCACCCGGGCCACCCGCTCCAGCTCCGCCTGGTCGTAGCTCTGCTCGGTCACGGCCGGAGCGTAGCCAGCCCGAGTGGCCGGAGCCCGTCGGCCGACCCCGCCGCCCAGCATGCCGCGATGGGACTCGCCCGGTACGTCTGGCTCGTCGTGGCGACGGCGGCCTGCTCACGGCGTGCTCGACGTCGGGGCGGGCGACGTGGTGGCGCTCCACCTGGAGGGCAAGGTCGACCGGATCGTCACCATGCTGCCTCCGGGGGCCGCCACCCGGCCTCCCGACGGGATGTTCCCCAACGCCACCCTGCTGGCGGCGACGGGCTCGTCGATCGTGGTGGAGCTGAATGGGCCGCCGGACATGACCCATTTCGTCGTCACCACCCCCACCGGCACGATCGGGGTGGTGCCGATCGAGGGCCAGGCCCTGCTCCATCTCGACGGGGCCTCCCCCGGAGACACCACAGTCGCGGCGTGGCGGGGCGAGGAGCTGCTGGAGGAGGAGCCGGCCGTCTTCTGTTGAGTGCCGGTGCACGGGCCTCGGCCCGGCGGCCTGAGGTAGGGTCGGGCTTGTGAGCTTCGACACATCCAGCCTGTTCCGATCCGGCCTGCCGCCGGCCGAGCAGCCGTGGGCCCCCGCCCCCCGATTCAGCTTCGTGGGCGGCAACAACGACGCCGACAACGTCCCCTTCGGCGGCCTGGCCGAGGCGGCGGTGGCCGTGCTCCGCCGGGAGGGCACGTCGCTCGCCACGTACAACCTGGGCGGTGGCCCCCAGGGCTACGACCCCCTACGGGAGTTCGTCTGCCACAAGCTCGGCACCCGGGCCCACATGCCGTGCGATCCGGGCCAGGTGCTGGTCACCAGCGGCTCGCTCCAGGCCCTCGACCTGGTGAACGGCGTGTTCCTCGAACCGGGCGACACGGTGATTGTGGAGCAGGCCACCTACGGCGGCATGCTCAGCCGCCTGGCCCGCCTCGGTGTCGAGGTGCTGGGGGCCGAGCTCGACGACCACGGCATCCGGACCGACGCCCTGGCCGAGCAGCTCACCGCCCTGGCTGCCGCCGGCAAGCGGCCCAAGTACATCTACACCATCCCCACCGTGCAGAACCCCACCGGCACCGTGATGCCCCTCGAGCGCCGGCGCGAGCTGCTGGAGCTGGCCCGGGCCCATGGGGTGCTGATCTTCGAGGACGACTGCTACGCCGACCTGCTGTGGAGCGGCGAGCGGCCCCCCACCATCCGCTCGCTCGACGGCGACGGGGGCCACGTCGTCTACTGCGGCTCGTTCTCCAAGTCGATCGCCCCCGCCCTCCGGGTGGGCTACATCGTGGCCGACTGGCCGGTCCTGGCCCGCATGCTGGCGCTCAAGACCGACGCCGGCTCCGGGGCCCTGGAGCAGATGGTGCTGGCCGAGTACGCCGCCTCCCACTTCGACAGCCACGTCGACCAGCTCCGCCGCGTCCTGCAGGCCAAGTGCGAGGCGATGACGGCGGCCGTGGCCGACAGCTTCGGCGACACGGCCACCTTCGCGGCCCCCCGAGGCGGCATCTTCCTGTGGCTGGCCTTCCCCGAGGGGATCGACACCGGCGCCCTGGCCGGCCCGGCGGCGGCCGAGGGCATCGAGTTCAACCCCGGCGCCGGCTGGTCGGCCGACCCGGCCTGGGGCCGCACCCGGCTGCGGCTGTGCTTCGGGCAAGCCTCACCGGACACCATCCGGGAGGGTGTCGCCGCCTTGGCCGACGTCTTCGCCCGGGAAGCGGGCCTGGCGGTGGGACGATGACCGGCGATCTCTACGGTCCCGGGGCCCGGGCCTACCAGGACCAGTTCGACAGCCGGCGCCTGGCCGACCGGCTGATCGAGATGACCGTCCACGACGAGCTCGACGACGGCGACATCGCCCTGGTGGCCGACCAGTCCACGGTGTTTCTGTCCACCGTCGACGCCGAGGGCTGGCCCGACGTGTCGTACAAGGGCGGCGCCCCTGGCTTCGTCCGGGTGGTGGGGCGCACCGAGCTGCAGATCCCCATCTACGACGGCAACGGCATGTTCCGGTCGCTGGGCAACATCGCCGACACGGGCCGGGTGGCCCTGCTGTTCGTCGACACCGGCCGCCCCTGGCGGATGCGGGTGCACGGCACGGCCGTGGTGTCCACCGATCCGGCCGTGCTCGACGAGCACCACGGGGCCCAGGCGGTGGTGATCGTGACCACAGCCCGGATCTTCCCCAACTGCGGCCGCTACATCCACCAGGACGGCGGGATCTCCCGCTACGTGCCCCGGCCCGGCGAGGAGACGCCGATTCCGTCGTGGAAGAAGCTGCCCGGGCTGCGCGAGGTGCTCCCGGCGGCCGATGCCGCCCGGCTCGACGCCGGGGACGCCGAGGACCCGCCGACGTGACCAGTAGCGACGGGTTGGCGCCGGCCCCACCCCCCACCTGCACCGTGCTCGCCGGCACCGGTACCGGCACCAGCTCTGGCGAACGGGGGGAGCAGAGCACCACCTTTCCCGTCGGCGTCGGCCTACCCGTGCTGCACGCCATGATCCGGGCCGCCCAGCGCTGCATCCCGGTGGGTTGCCGGGGCGGGGGCTGTGGCGCCTGCCGGGTGCGGGTGCTGGCCGGCACCTACGCCACCCGCCGCATGAGCCGCCGCCACGTGTCACCGGTCGACGAGGCCGACCAGATCGTGCTGGCCTGCCGTCTGCTACCGTCCTCCGACATCGTCGTCGAACGGGCCCCGGCGCCAGCCGTCGTCCCGCTACCAGGCCCACTCGTCGCTGATTCTCCCTAATCCGACCCCACTTTTTCTGACTCATCACAAGGAGCGCACCATGGCCGTAACCGGCGTCCTCCGCCCCGGATTCATCCAGATCCGGGTGCTCGACATGGCCGAGGCCCTCGTCCACTACCGGGACCGGCTCGGCCTGCACGAGGTGTCCACCGGCGCCGACGGCCGGGTGTACCTCAAAGGCTTCGACGAGTTCGACCGCCACAGCGTGGTGCTCCGGGAGGCCGACGAGGCCGGCATGGACGTGATGGGCTTCAAGGTGCTCGACGAGGCCACGCTCATCGACTTCACCCGCAAGCTCGACACCGCCAACGTGGCCGTCGACCACGTGGACGCCGGGGAGCAGCCCGGCCTCGGCCGCCGGGTCGGGTTCACCATCCCGTCGGGCCATCGCATCGAGCTCTACGCCCAGATGGAGCTGTCGGACAACGGCCCGGAGACGTTCAACCCCAATGTGTGGCCGGCGGAGCCCAAGGGCATGGCCGCCACCCGGTTCGACCACGCCCTGCTGTACGGGCCCCGCATCGCCGAGGTCACCGACCTGTTCTGTGACGTGCTCGGCTTCCGCCTGGCCGAGAAGGTGGACCTGGGGCCGGGCGGCCTGGCCGTCTGGCTGACCTGCTCCAACAAGGCCCACGACATCGCCTTCGTGGAGAACCCGGAGCCGGGCCGATTCCACCACGCCGCCTTCTTCCTGGAGACGGTGAACGCCGTGCTCCATGCCGGCGACATCATGGCCTACCACGACATCCCGATCGACATCGGCCCCACCCGCCACGGCATCACCCGGGGCTACACGATCTACTTCTTCGACCCGTCGGGCAACCGCAACGAGGTCTTCGCCGGCGGCTACAGCCACTATCCCGACAACCCCACCCGGGAGTGGACGCCCGACCAGCTGGGCAAGGGCATCTTCTACTACGAGCGAGAGCTCAACGAGGCCTTCCTCAGCGTCTACACCTGAGCCGGTGACCGACCAGCGGCCGGCGCCCGCCCCGACCCGGACCCCGGCCTTGATGGTGCAGGGGACGTCGTCGTGGGCGGGCAAGAGCCTGCTCACCGCCGCCCTGTGTCGGGCCTACTCGAGGCGGGGCCTTCGGGTGGCCCCGTTCAAGGCTCAGAACATGTCGAACAACGCCCGGGTGGTGGCCGGGGGCGAGATCGGCACGGCCCAGTACCTCCAGGCGCTGGCGGCCCGGGTGACGCCGACGGTCCTCCACAACCCGGTGCTGCTCAAACCCGAGGGTGAGACCCGCAGCCAGGTGGTGGTGCTTGGCCAGGTCGACCGGGCCCTCACCGAGGCGCCGTGGCGGGGCCGGTCGCACCGGCTGTGGCCGGTCGTGGCCGCTGCCTACGACGAACTAACGGTCGACGCCGAGCTGGTGGTGATCGAGGGCGCCGGCAGCCCGGCCGAGATCAACCTGGCCCCCGACGACATCGTCAACATGCGGGTGGCCCGTCACGCCGGAGCGGCCGTGGTGCTGGTGGCCGACATCGGCCGGGGCGGCGCCTTCGCCGCCCTCTACGGCACCTGGGCTTTGCTGCCGCCCGAGGAACGGGCCCTGATCCGGGGCTTCGTGCTCAACCGGTTCCTGGGTGACGCCTCGCTGTTGAGCCCCGCCCCCGAGATCCTGGAGGAGCGGACCGGGGTGCCGGTGATCGGCGTGGTCCCCGAGTTGCGCCACCATCTGCCCGACGAGGACGGCGCCCGCCACCCGGCCACGGTGGCCGGCGGGCGCCGGGTCCGGTGCCTGCGGGGGCCGGCGGCGTCGAACCTCGACGAGTGGTGGCTGCTGCAGACGGTCACCGATTTCCGCTGGGTGTCCGACCCGGCCGGGCTCGACGACGCCGAGCTGATCGTGGTGCCCGGCTCCAAGCTCGTGGCCCGGGACCTGGAGTGGCTGCGATCCTCGGGTGTCGATCAGGCCCTGCGGGCCGCCGCCGGGCGGGGCGTACCGATCCTGGCCGTGTGCGGCGGGCTCCAGGCCCTGGGCGGCCCGGTGCTCGACCCCCACGGCGTGGAGCGCCCGGCCCAGGGGCTGGGGTTGCTGCCGATCACCACCACCCTGGCCGCCGACAAGGCGGTGCGGCCGGTCACGGCCCGGTTCGCCGCCGACCTGCCCGGTCCGTGGGCCGCCCTGTCGGGTCTGGAGGCGAGCGGCTACGAGATCCATCACGGCGGCCACGACGACGGGCCCGGCGGGGGAGCGGTGCCGGCCTTCGCCGGACCGGCCGGCCTCGGCTTCGTCCACGGCCCGGTGCTCGCCACCTACGGCCACGGCCTGTTCGAGCAGGCCGACACGGTGGCGGCCCTGGCCGGCCGCCGCCCTACGGTCAGCCTCGACGCCACCCTCGACCAGCTGGCCGATGCCGTGGAGGAACACCTCCCCCTCGACCGCCTCCTGGCCGAAGCCAGATCTCCTCATGGAGGGTCTCACCGGTGAGACCGTCCATGAGGAGATTGCATCAGCCCACGTAGGAGCGCTTGGCCACTTCCTCCAGCATGACCTCGGTGGCGCCGCCGCCGATGGGCAGGATGCGGGCGTCGCGGTAGAGCCGCTCCACGGCCGACTCCCGCATGTAGCCCATGCCGCCGTGGAACTGGAGGCAGTCGTACATGACCTGGTTGACGACCTCGCAGCCGAACGCCTTCACCCCACTCATCGCCTTCACGTTGTCCATGCCCTCGTCGTGCATCCAGGCGGCGTGGTACATCGACGCCCGCACGGCATCGACCTTGGCCTGGTTCATGGCCATCCGCTGCCGGATCGCCCCCAGGTCGAACAGGGACGAACCGAACGCCTTGCGCTCCTGGGTGTAGGCCAGGGTGAGGTCGATGGCCCGTTGGGCCGCCCCCACCCCCATGCCCACCAGCACCATCCGCTCGTTCTGGAAGTTCTTCATCGTCTCGTAGAAGCCGCGGTGCGGTGTGCCCAGCAACTGGTCGTCGGGCACCCACACATTGTCGAGCACGAGCTCGGCCGTGTCGGAGCACCGCCAGCCGTGCTTGTCGAGCTTCTTGGCTACCGAGAAGCCCTCGGTGCCCGCCGGCACCAGGAACATCGAGATCCCGTACTTGTTGCCCGGGTCGGTCTTGGCCGCCAGGATCGTCATGTCGCCGTAGACGCCGTTGGTGATGAACGTCTTGGTGCCGTTGATCCGCCAGCCGTCGCCATCCTTGACCGCCGCGGTGCGGATGCCGGCCACGTCAGACCCGGCGTCGGGCTCGGTGACCCCGATCGACAGGATCGTCTCACCCGCGATCGCGCCGGGGAGCCAGCGCTCCAGCTGGGCGTCGCTGCCCGAGTTGACGAGGTGGGGCCCGGCCATGTCGGTGTGGACGAGCACCGTGGCCTCGAACCCGCCGAAGGTGGACGACCCGAGGGCCTCGGAGAAGGCGGCCGAGGCCAGCATTCCCAGGCCCAGGCCGCCGAGGTGCTCGGGGATGCGGAGGCTGAACATGCCCAACGCCCCCATCCGGGCCAGCACGTCGCGGGGGACCTTGCCCTCCTCCTCCCACGCCTCGCCGTGAGGGATGACCTCCTTGGCCACGAAGTCGACCGTCTGGTCGTAGATCGCCTGCAGCTCGTCGGTCATGTAGGCGTTGCGATGGGGCATGGCTCCTCCGGGTCGGATGATCGGTGCGCTCCAAACGTAGTGGATGGCGCCGCCCTGGTTCCCACCCGGCGCGTGCGGTCGGAGGGCTAGCGTGGGGGGCATGCTGCAGCTCCAGTCGAAGGTCAGCGGAGACGGCCAGCTCACGCTGGGCCTGGTCGAGGTCGAGATGCCGGTACCCCGGCCCCACGAGGTGGTGGTCCGGGTGGAGGCGGCGCCGATCAACCCGTCCGATCTCGGGCTGCTGCTGGGCGGGGCCGACGTCACCACCGCGGCTCCGGCCACGATCGAGGGCCAGCCGGCGGTGGTGGCCACCGTGCCGCCGGCCGCCCTGGCCGGGCTGTCGGGCCGGATCGACCAGAGCCTGCCTTGCGGCAACGAGGGAGCAGGCGTGGTGGTGGACGCGGGCTCCGACCCCGGGGCCCAGGCGCTGCTGGGGCGCACCGTGGCCGGCTTCGGCGGCGGGATGTACAGCCAGTTCCGGGCCGTCCCGGTAGGCCAGTGTCTGGTGCTCAACGAGGGCACCACCCCCGAAGACGGTGCCTCCTGCTTCGTCAACCCTCTGACCGCCCTGGGGATGGTGGACACCATGCGGGCCGACGGCCACACGGCCCTGGTCCACACGGCGGCGGCCTCCAACCTGGGCCAGATGCTGGTGCGGATCTGCGCCGCCGACGGCGTGGAGCTGGTCAACATCGTGCGCCGGCCCGAGCAGGCCGACCTGCTGCGTCAACTGGGAGCCACCCACATCTGCGACTCCAGCCAGGCCAGCTTCACCGACGATCTGGTGGCGGCCTTCACCGCCACCGGCGCCACCATCGCCTTCGACGCCACCGGCGGTGGCCGGCTGGCCGACGAGATCCTCGGTGCCATGGAAGCGGCGGCGGTGGCCCGGGCCGGGGGCGGCGCCTACAACCGGTACGGCACCAACGTGCATAAGCAGGTGTACCTCTACGGCCGGCTCAATCCCGGCCCCACCGAGCTCAACCGCACCTACGGCATGTCGTGGGCGGTGGCCGGCTGGCTACTCACCAACTTCCTGGTCAAGGCCGGCCCGGAGCGGGCGGCCGAGCTGCGCCAGCGGGTGGCCGACGAGATCCACACCACGTTCGCCAGCCGCTACACGAAGCGGGTGAGCCTGGCCGGCGCGCTCGACGTGGCCGAGCTGACCACCTACAGCCGCATGGCCACCGGCGAGAAGTATCTCGTGCTGCCCCAGGCCTGATCGCTGCGGCTCCTGATCGCTACGGCCCGTTGCCGGGTCGATGACCTAGGCCTCTCCCGCTCGGGGTAGGGCGAGCGCATGATCGGGGTAGAGGGTGGCACAGCCGCCCACCATGAGAGAAGCAGGTCATGACCTCCACTCCGCACACCCGATCGTTGAGCCTGGCGCTGCAGCCCGGCGCCGCCGTAGAACGCCTGGTGGTACCGGTACCGCCCGACAGCGGCCACGACCGGGGCGTCGAGGTGGCCATCGCCTGGGCCGCCCGCTGGAACCTCCCGGTGCTGCTCGTCACGGTGGACGCCACCGGCCGGGGCGAGGCCGAGGTCCACCTCACCCACTTCCGGGAACGGCTGGGTGCGGCCAACGGGTTCCCGGTGACCAGCCAGGTGCTGGAGGGGAGCGACGTGGCCACCGCCGTGGCCGGTCTGCTCACCGCCGGTGACCTGGTGATGATGAGCTCGTCCGGCTCGCCGTCGGGCCTGCCCGGCCCGTCCCACGCCTGGCCGCTGGTCCAGGCCGCCGCCGGCCATCCGGTGGTGCTGGTGGGCCCGAATGTGACCGTGCCCCTGCCGGCCCTCGACGGGCCGGTGGTGGTGGGTCTCGACGGGTCCGACCTGGCTGAGCAGGCCCTCCCGGTGGCTCTGGCCCTGGCCGGCGCCCTCGGCACCCGGCTGTGGCTGGTAGAGGCCGTTCCCGGTGCGACGGTGGTTCAGGCCGAGCACCTGCGGGCCCAGGGGGAGCACGTGTCGACCAGCGCCTACCTGCGGGACACCCTGGCCCAGGTGGCGGCCGGAGCGTGGGACACCTTGGGCCATCATCTGGCCGGCACCAGCACCGGCACCGGCACCGAGCCCGGGGAGCGGGTCGGCTGGGAGTTGGTGCAGAGCGACCGTCCGGCCGAGGCCCTGGCCGCCTTCGCCGGCGAGCGCCGGGCCGCCGCCCTCGTGCTCAGCACGCACGGCCGCTCGGGCCTTCGGGCCGACGTGCTGGGCAGCACCGCCCTCGAAGCCGTCGCCCGCTCGACGGTGCCCGTGCTCGTGATCCGCCCCGACGGCGGCGACGAGGCCGCCCTCACCGCCTGAGGCCGCAACGATCTGGTGTCCCCTTGTGTCACGGGTGACGGCCCGGGACACCAGATGACGTCAGTTGCGCAGGAGATAGGCCGAGCGCAGGAGTTCGGGGTTGTCCTTCAGTTGCGACGCCTCGCCGGACCAGCGCACCTCGCCGCCCTCCAGCACGTAGGCCGTCGAGGCCAGCGCCAGGGCCACGTGGGCGAACTGCTCGATCAGCAGGACCCCGACACCGCTCTCGGCTACCTGTGACAAGACCGGCACCAGGCGTTTGACCACGATCGGGGCCAGGCCCAGCGAAAGCTCGTCGACCACCAGGATCTTGGGCCGGGACACCAGCGCCTGAGCCAGCACCACCATCTGCTGCTCGCCACCCGACAGGAGGCGGCCACCCACGTCCCACCGCTTCTCCAGCTCGGGGAACAGCGACAGCGTGTACTCGAGACCCTCGGCCGCCGCCTGCTTGCCGAGCGAGTAGGTGGACACCTTGAGGTTGTCGGCCACCGACAGCTGGGTCAGCAGCCGGCGTCCCTCGGGCACCACCGACACCCCGGCGGCCCGGATGGCATCGGGACGACGATTGCCGATCGACTGGCTGCCGACGGTGATCTCACCGGCGGCGATGCGCAGCAGGCCGGCGATGGCCAGGGCGGCGGTCGACTTGCCGGCACCGTTCGGCCCCAGGATCGTGGTGACCTGACCCAGGGGGACGTCGAGGTCGAGACCGGGAATGACCTTGTTCGTGCCCCGCAGCACGGTCACACCCCGCAGCGAGAGACCGCCGTCACCGGCGGGAGCAGCGGTCACCGTGTCGGCGGGGGCGGAGTCGGAGACGGCAGGCTCGCTCATGACAGGGTCTCCTCCAACGCCTCGTCGCCACCCAGGTAGGCGGCCAGCACCTTCTCGTCGGCCAGCACCTCGGTGGTGGGTCCGGAGGCCAGCAGCCGGCCGAAGTCGAGCACCGCGCTCCACTGGCAACAGGCCTGGACCAACCCCATGTCGTGGTCGACCAGGATCACGGTGGCCCCGGTGCGCTCCGGGATGGCCCGGATGATGGCGCTCAGCTGGGCCGTCTCCTCGTCGGGGAGCCCGGCACCCGGCTCGTCGAGCAGCACCAGGCGGGGTTGACCCACCACGGCCCTGGCCATCTCGATGAAACGGCGCTCCTTGGCCGGCAGTGTCCGCACCAGATCGTCCGCCACCTCGGTGAGGCCCACGAACTCGAGCGCCCCGCTCACCGCGGCCTGCCGGGCGGCCGACCCGCCGCCCCGGGCGGTGTGCTCGTACACGGTGGCCACGTTGTCGAACACGCTCAGGCCCTCGATGGCCTGCTCGGTCTGGAACGTCCGCCGCACCCCCCACCGGGCCCGCCTGAAGTCGGGCAGCGACAGCACTTCGACGCCGTCGGCCCTGATCGATCCGCTGGCCGGCGTCACGAAGCCCGACAGCACGTTGAAGAACGTGGTCTTGCCCGCCCCGTTGGGGCCGATCAGGCCGCAGATTCCCTCGGGGAACGTGACGGTGACGTCGGACAACGACACCACGCCACCGAACCGGACGGTGAGCCCTTCCACCTCGATCACGATGCGATGCCCTTCTTCTCGTCGGCCTTGGTGTTCTGCACCAGGTTCATCAGTAGGCCGAAGCCGAACAGGGACAGGGAGAAGTCGGTCCAGAGCTGATGGCCCCAGACGTTCTGGGTGAGGAAGGCCAGGAACAGGGTGGCCAGCACCCCGGCGAACAGACCGCCCCAGAGACTGCGGATGCCACCCATCACGGCCGCCGCGATCAGGAAGATGGCGGCCTGACGGGTGAAGGGATCGAGGCTCAGGCCCTTGGGGATGGTGCCGGCGAACAGACCGCCGGCCACCCCGGCCATGAAGGCGGCGATGGCGAAGGCGTAGAGCTTGTAGCGGGTCACGTCGATCCCGGCGGCCAGAGCCGACACCTCGCTCTGGCGGATCGAGGCCCAGGCCCGACCCGGTTTGCGGGTGAGGACGAAGGCCAGCGCCATCATGATGATGAAGGCCGCCACCACGATGAAGCGGTAGTAGGCCACGTCGGAGCTGGCGAAGCCGGGCCGGCGCATGGGGGCGATGTCGCTCAGCTGGGTGACCACGCCGCCGAAGCCGCCGCCACCGTTGGGGAACTTGATCTGGCTGAGCACGATCTCCACCGCCGCCGCCAGCATCAGGGTGACGAGGGCCAGGTAGAGGCCGCTCACCCGCAGGGCGGGCAGGCCGATCATCACGCCGATGGCGGCCGCCACCAGACCGGCGATGATCAGGAGGATGGGGAAGGGGAGCGAGGTGGCGAAGGCCAGCCGCAGCGTCACCCAGGCCCCGATCCCGTAGGGCGCCACCTGCCCCAGCGACACCAGACCCACCCGCCCGTAGAGCAGGCCGACGCTGGAGGCCAGGATGGTGAAGATGGCGGTCTGGCTGAACCGGGCCACCCAGAACCCGGTGAACAGGGCCGGCACCAGGAACATGGCGGCCAGGGTGATGGCCACCGCCGCCCCCACCTGGAATTCCCGCTGGGGGAGCAGTGCCTTCAACCCAGCCATGACGTGACCTCCGCCGTTGCGACCCAGACTGTCATTGCATCTCCCGTCCTGCCAGTACCACCGTGCGGCGGCGGCTGATCCACAGGATGGCGACCACGGCCACGACGTAGGGGACCAGCTTGCGGTAGTCGGCCATGAAGTGGAGCGAGTTCTTGAACGGGGTCAGGACAGACTCGAGCACCCCGATCCCGAGGCTGGCCCAGAACGTGACCCACAGCGAGCGGAACTGGCCCACCACGGCGCCGGCCAGGGCGCTGATCACGAAGTACGTCATCGTTCCCTGGTCGAGGCTCTTGAACAGCGGAGGTAGGAGCAGGAACACCACCCCGCACAACAGCCCGGAGCCGAACCAGGCCATGGTCTCGACCCGACGCACCGGCACTCCGAGGAGTGAGGACACGTCACGGTCGTTGGCGATGGCCCGCATGGCGGTGCCGGTGGCCGTCTTGTTGAGGAACGTGGTGACCGCCAGCACCACCACGACAGACAGCACCAGGGCCAGGATCTGGGTGGTGCTGACGATCGTGTTGCCCAGCTTGAAGGTCTGCTGGGGGAACAGGATGCCCCGGGCCTTGGACGAGTCCCAGCCCTTCTTCATCAGGCCCTGGAGGAACAGGGCGGCCCCCAGCATGCCCAGCGCCTTCACCAGCGGATCCCGCCGGGCCAGCTTGGGAGCGATCCACAGGCCGTAGAGCAGGGTGAGCAGGGCGCACAGGAGCACGATGGCGGGGTAGGCCAGGATCCGTATTCCGCCCACCACCGGGATCGGTTTGGTGAGGCTGCCGCCCATGAGCGTCCAGGCGATGTGGGCCGCCATGGCCCCGATCGCCCCGAACGCCAGGTTGACCACGCCGGTTGTCCGGTACAGGACCACCAGCCCTGTACCGGTCATGGCGTACATGGCGCCGAACGCCAGGCCTTGGATCAGGAATGGCCATAATTCACCAAGACCTGGCATTCAGCGCTCCTTCTGTTACCGGTTTCCGCCGTCGGGGGACATCAGCCGACGTTGAGCTTCTGCTCGATCTCGGCCTTGCGCACCCCGCCGAGGATGTCGTCGACGGCCGCGATCTCGAAGCAGTCCTTGTCCTTCTCCATCACGTCGGTGCCGTTGGGAACCACGTTGTAGTCCCAGTTGTTGGGTACGTGGGCGTCGAGCTTGCCGTAGTACCACGGCTTGCAGACGATGTCGGTGTTGAAGTTCTTGATGTTGACGATGGCGTCGTTCACCTTCACCGGATCGTCGACATCGGCCGGAGCCATCTCCAGCAGGGTGTGGACGATGATGCGGCCGATCATGAAGCCCATCTGCTGGAACGAGCCGAGCGGCTGGTCGGGGGCGTACTTCTCGGAGATCGTGCGGTAGAGCTCCATCTCGGGGCGGGGGTCGTCGAGCAGGCTCAGCTCGGCATTGACGTTGAGCTTGCCGGCCCAGGCCTGCCCGAGGGCGGCGGCCACCGAGTTGTCGTTCAGCGGGGTGGACGAACCCCAGACCACCTTGTCGATCAGGCCCTGCTCCTCGGCCGCCTTGAGCAGCTTGAGGCCTTCGGGCGGGGTGAAGTTGAGGATCAGGCCCCCGCCCTCACCGGCCCGGTTCACGGCGTCGATGATGGCGGCGTTGGGATCGGCGATCGGGACGTCGATCTCGATGTTCTCCCACTCCAGGCCCTTCTCCTTGGCGTACACGCCAACGAGGGAGTTGCCGTAGGCGGAGGTGGCGGTGCGGGGGATCATCGAGACGATCTTGCCCTTGGCCCCCTTCTCCACCACTACCTGCGTTGCACCGAGGGCGGAGTAGGCCGGGCCCATGTTGGCAGCGGCGAAGTTGGGCGAGGAGAAGCACTCGGCCGGCACGCCGGCCACGATGGCGAAGTAGCCCTTCTCCTTGTAGTAGTCGGCGTTGACGGCGCAGTCGAGGATGGAGAACCCACCGACGACAGCCACCACCTTGTCCGACTCGATCAGCTTGCGGGCGGCGGCGGCCGCATCCTCCGGCTTGAGGTTGTCGTTCTCGACCAGCAACTTGATCGGGCGGCCGTTGATGCCGCCGTTCTCGTTCACGCAGTCGAAGTAGGCCTGCTGGAGAGCCGGCCCACCGGAGAAGTCGATACCGGGCACCGACGTGGTCACGTTGCCGACGACGATCGGGTCGCCCTCGGCCTTCTTGCCGTTGTCGAGGCCGCAGCCCTCACCGGCGGTGGCCGGCTTCGACGCCCCGGGGGCGGCGGAACCGCCCCCGGAGGTCTCGGTCTTGGCATCGGTCGTCGCTGAGCTGTCGCTCGTGGCGTCCGTGGTCTTGGTGCTGCCACCGGTGGTGTCAGCGCTGCTGTCGGACGAGCTACCGCACGCTGCGAGCACGAGCCCGAGCGCCGCCAGCACGGCCGCCGATCGACGTACCTTCATGCCTTGTCTCTCCCCTGATTGTGTTAAGGAAAGCTCAGCGTCTCAGCCGACGTTGAGCTTCTGTTCCACCTCGGCCTTGCGGACATTCTTGAGAATGTCGTCGACCGCGGCGATCTCGAAGCACTTCTTGTCCGTCTCCATGATGTCGGTGCCGTTGGGCACGACGTTGTTGTCCCAGTTGTTGGGCACATGGGCGTCGAGCTTGCCGTAGTACCACGGCTTGCACACGATGTCGGTGTTGAAGTTCTTGATGTTGACGATGGCGTCGTTGACCTTGGCTGCGTCATCGACATCGGCCGGAGCCATCTCCAGCAGGGTGTGGACGATGATGCGGCCGATCATGAAGCCCATCTGCTGGAACGAGCCCAGCGGCTGGTCCGGCGCGTACTTCTCCGACACGGTCCGGTAGAGCTCCATCTCGGGCGCCGGGTCGTCGAGCAGGCTCAGCTCGGCGTTGACGTTGAGCTTGCCGGCCCAGGCCTGCCCGAGGGCGGCGGCCACCGAGTTGTCGTTCAACGGGGTGGACGAACCCCAGACCACCTTGTCGATCAGGCCCTGCTCCTCGGCCGCCTTGAGCAGCTTGAGGCCTTCGGGCGGGGTGTAGTTGAGGATGATGCCTCCGCCTTCGCCGGCCCGGTTGACGGCGTCGATGATGGCGGCGTTGGGATCGGAGATCGGCACATCGGTCTGGATGTCCTCCCACTCCAGGCCCTTCTCCTTGGCGTACACGCCGACGAGGGAGTTGTTGTAGTCGGAGGTGGCCGTGCGGCCCGTCATCGACACGATCTTGCCCTTGGCCCCCTTCTCCACCACTACCTGAGCGGCGCCCAGGGCGGAGTAGGCCGGGCCCATATTGGAGGCGGCGAAGTTGGGCGAGGAGAAGCACTCGGCCGGCACGCCGGCCACGATGGCGTAGTAGCCCTTCTCCTTGTAGTAGTCGCCGTTCACCGGGCAATCGAGGATGGAGAAGCCGCCGGCGATGGCGACCACCTTGTCGGACTCGATCAGCTTGCGGGCGGCGGCCGACGCGTCCTCGGGCTTGAGGTTGTCGTTCTCGACGATGAGCTCGAGCGGACGGCCGTTGATGCCGCCGTTCTCGTTCACGCAGTCGAAGTAGGCCTGCTGCAACGCCGGGCCACCGGAGAAATCGATGCCGGGCACCGACGTGGTCACGTTGCCGATCTTGATCGGGGTACCTTCGGCCTTCTTGCCGTTGTCGAGGCCACAGCCGGTACCGGCCGTGGCTGGCTTCTTGGTGCCGGGCGCGGCCGACTCGGTGGACGAGGTGTCGGTGCCGCCGCCGCTGGTGGCGGTGCTGGCATCTGTGCCCTCGGTGGTCTTCGTGCTGCCATCGGTGGTGGCGGTGTCATCGGACGAGCTGCCGCAGGCGGCGAGCAGCAGCCCGAGCGCGGCGATGACCGACGCGGATCGACGTACTCTCAATGCATTCTCCCTTGAATGTCCCTGCAGATACGGGAGGGTCCCTGTGCGGTGCGGCTCCCTGGTGTAAGTCGAGCGCGTGTCACCTAGCTGCCCCGACTGGAGCAGACGGTACAAGCGCTCCCAGGGGGTAGCAAGTACTCTCGGCATGCCAAAGTGAACGCGGTCACATGTCGATCGCGTTGCGGGTGGACTCCACCAGCTCGCCGAAGTCGGCCAGCTCGGACGGGCTGAGCTGGGAAAAGTACGGTTCGAGGGCGGAGGCGGTCATGGCCTCCGCTTCCAGCCGGCGGTCCGTGATCTCGGCTGCATCACGGAACGGTCCGGTGAAGCCCATCTGCTCGGCGTAGGCCGGCCCGGTGCGGGGAGGGGCGTTGGTGGAGGCCAGCACGGCATCGAGCGGCGTGAGCCCGAGGGCGGTGATGGCGGCGATGTGGGCGGCCCCGCGCATCTCTCTCAGGATGTGGGTGGTGAGCGCCACCCGCGGGCCCACCGGCTCGGGGATGGGCATGGCCCGCCAGCCGGTGAACAGGGCACCGAGCGAAGCCGGAGCGGCGTCGATGATGCGGCGGCCCAGGCCGTCGATCCGCTCCAGCCGGTCGGGGTCGAATGCGGTGAGGGCCTCGGCCCCCCAGGCCACGATCCGGCTGTGGTAGTGATGGGCGACGTCCAGGTGGGTGAGCCCATCCGGCAGGTTCTCCCAGGCCGGTTGCACGATGTGGGGGGCCACGAAGGCGATGGCGCCCACGGCCACGTCGGTAGGGCACGAGCCAAGCACGCCGGCCCGGCCGACCACCCAGAACTGGCGGCTCTCGGTGAGCCCGAGCTCCTCCCGCCCGTAGCGGTCGGTGTCGGGGTTCATCATCCAGCCCCGGGTGAACTGCTGGATGGGCTTGAACACCCGCTCCACGGTTTCGGTCACGGTGGCGGTGGCAGTCACTGGTCGGGTTCCTCGGATTGGGGTTGGGGGGCGTCAAGGGGGCGGGGCGAATCGGATCCGGGCGCGCGACGGGCCCCGCACCGGGTGGCGGGGGCCCGTCGCGTTCCGGCGAAGCGTTGCTACGCGGTCTGGAAGTTGCGCTCGTAGTCGGTGCTGTCGACCAGGAGCTGGTCCTCGGGGAGGAGCTTGGCGTAGTTGAGGGCGCCGTCGATGTCGTGGCTCCACACGTCTTCCGGCAGCTCGTAGAGCACCTCGACGCCGTAGCCGTTGGGGTCGTTGATGTAGACCGAGTGGGTCATGCCGTGGTCGACCCGCAGGTTCATCCGGACGCCGCTGTCCTTGAGGAACTGCACCTGCTCGAGCCACGACTGGCGGTCGGGGTAGGTGATGGCGATGTGGTTCACGGCGCAGGCGCCGTCGAACATGCTCCACTGCTCCGGGGGCTCGGGCAGGCCGGCCCGCTCCACCAGCGCGATGTCGTGATGGTTCACCTCATCGATCACGCCGGAGTAGAACTGCATCGTCATGGACGGGATGCCGTCGGCCCTGGGGTGCAGGGCACCCACCTGCTTGAAGCCGAGCAGGTCGGACCAGAAGTGGTGCGACTCGGCCATGCTGCGGACGTTGAGCACCAGGTGGTTGACACCGCGGGGGGTGACGGCCTCGGTGCGCTTCTTGATCTCTTCGCTCATGTGTGGGTGTTACCTTTCTTCGCCGTGGCCGGCTCGTTAGATACTGACTGGATTCAACAGTAGATCACCGGCGCCGGTCCAGCCATCGTTAGGGACCGAACAACCCGGGCTGCGCTCGGGACAAGGGCTTCGATCTTCGGCTTGATCTCGGCCGCCACCCACTCGAGGAAGGTGTCGTCCTCGTGGCAGAAGTGCTCCAGCACCACCTCCTGGAGCCCGGCCGCTTTGAGCTGGCCCACGTGGTCGACCAGCTGCTCCACCGAGCCCATCCAGGGCCCGTGGCCGGCGGCCACCGCGTCCTCCAGGCTGATCCCCGAGCCCTCGGGGGCCATCATGTCGAGGAAGCGCCGGAGGTTCTTGTCGATCTGGGCCTGGTCGGGGCCGATGGTGGCGAAGATCAGCATCGAGCGGCGGATCTCGCCCGGGTCACGCCCGACGTTGGCGCAGTGCTCCTCCAGCGTGGCGGTGGCCTTCCCGTAGGCGGCGACGTCCATCGGGGTGGCGTTCCACTCGTGGCCGTGCTCGGCCACGATCTTGAGGGTCCGCTTGGGCCCGGTGCCCCCGATGAGGATCGACGGCCGACCCGCCGGGGGATGGGGCTGGGAGTTGGTGCCCTGGATCCGGTAGTACCGGCCCTCGAAGGTGCCGGAGGTGGAGTACCACAGCTCCTTCATCAGGGCGATGGCCTCCTCCAGGCGGTCGTAGCGCTCGGTGGGGGCAGGGAAGGGCAGGCCGTAGATGGTGTGCTCGTCGGGGTACCAGCCGGCCCCCAGGCCCATCACGAACCGGCCGGCCGACAGGGCGTCGAGTTGCTGGGCCATCCGGCCCACGTTCACGGGCTCCCGGAACGTCACGGGGGTGACGAGCGGGCCGAAGCGGATGTTGGTGGTGCGCTCGGCGGCCAGCACGAAGCTCAGGTAGACGTCGATCGCCTCCTTCTGCTTGCCGTTGAAGTAGTGGTCGGAGCGGAACAGCGAGTGGTAGCCGTGCTGCTCCACCAGGTCCACCACGTGCTTCCACCGGTCCCAGGAGAGCGGGGTGGCTTCGCCGATGATGATGCCGAGGTCCATGGGGGGGACGACCTTTCGTTCTTGGGGAGGGATCGCTACAGGGCTCCGCTGACAACCTGGTGCCAGCGGAGCATGAGCTCGATGTGCTCGGCCGGGGTGGCGCAGTCGGCGCCGGTCATGACCTTGAGGTGGGTGGCGCCGAGGTCACGGTAGGCGACGGCCAGGTCGGCCCAGCTCTGGGGATCGTCGCTCTTCTGGGCCCGGATGCCGCATTCGATGCCGAGCGAGGCCGGGTCGCGCCCGGCGTCGGCGGCGTAGCCCCGGAGCCGCTCCAGCACCGGGGCCAGCTTGTCCGGCGGGAACTGGGGCATCCAGCCGTCGGCCATGCGGCCGATCCGGCGGATCACGTTCTCGTTGATGGCGCCGACGAACGACCCCATCCAGATCGGGACCGGGCGCTGCACGGGCATGGGGTTGAGGCCCACCCGGTCGAGCTGGTGCCACTGGCCGTCGAACGTCACCAGCTCCTCGGTCCAGTACCGGCGCAGCACCTCGATCTGCTCCTCCATCCGCTTGCCCCGGTTGCCGAACTCCTCGTTGAGGGCCTCGTACTCCATCCAGTTGCGGCCCACGCCCACCCCGAGGCGCACCCGGCCGTCGGAGAGCAGGTCGAGCTCGGCGATCTGCTTGGCCACCAGCGTGGTCTGGCGCTGGGGGAGGAGCAGGATCGAGGTCGACCAGCTCCACCCGCGAGGTCACGGCTCCGATGAAGCTCAGCAGGACGATCGGCTCGTGGACGGCGACGTCGTAGGTGTGGACCTTCTCGCCCCCGGCCCGGTCGGGGTGGCCGCCGATCACATGGTCGTTGGTGGCGATGGAGTCGAACCCGGCCCCGTCGAGGGCCTGGGCCACCTCCCGCACGGCGCCCCAGTCGGTGCCGATGGTGGTGTTGCCGAACGCGGCGCCGAGCTTCATGGGGCTACTGCCTTCCTTCTGGGGGATGATTCGTGGTCAATTGTCGGTCGCCGAACGGTACCGCTCGGGCCAGGCCAGGCGCTCCCGGCCCTGGGGCGGGCGCAGGATGCGGGCCACGAGCTCGACCGCCTCGGTCTTGTCGTAGAACTGGTAGCCGAGCGACTTCATCCGCTGGGAGTCGCCGAAGAAGAACCGCTCGTACAGCTCCTGGCGCCCGCCCCAGCTGGAGCCGACGATGTCCCAGGCCAGGCGGAACAGGGCCACCTTGTCCTTGGCGTCGCTGGTGGCGCCCTTGTAGTAGCGGTCGATGGCCAGGTCGGCCACCTCCAGCGTCGCCTCCTGGGGCAGCGACACGTAGCCGCCGCCGCCGAGCTGCATCAGGTGCTCCTTGATGCGGGGGTAGACCTCGGGGTACAGCCGCAGGGCGGCGTTGATGGCCCCCTCGTTGCAGTAGTACAGCCCGTTCTCGGGGTTGAGCTCGGCCCCTTCGACGGCGGCGATGGCCAGCGACTCCATCGTGTTGAGCCACATGAGGATGTCGCCCAGGCGGTCCTGGACGTTGATGAAGCTGCGACACCTGGGCGGACTCGGCCAGCAGGTGGGCCAGGCCGAACAGGAAGCGGGTCTTGGCCACGTTCTTCACCAGCACGTGGTGGCCGAGCGACGGCATGAACTTCATGCCCGGCAGCGACAGGTTGTGGGTCTCCAGGTCGTTGGCGACGAACACGTCCTCCCAGGGGATGAAGGCGTCCTCCCACACGGCGATGGCGTCCATCTCCTCGAACCGGGTGGCGAGCGGCGTGTCGTAGTGGGGCCGCTCGATGTCCATCTTGTCCCGGCAGATCCACTTCAGCCCCGGCATGTTGACCTTGCACTGGAAGCCGAGGGCGTAGATCGAGTCCCGAGGGTCGGTGATGCCCAGCGGGGCCCCGAACGACAGGTTCTCGTCGCAGAACGGGGCCAGCGTGCCCACCATCCGGGCCCCCCGGATCACGATCCCGTCGCTCTTGTCTCCACGATCCCGGCGTTGATGTAGGGGTCCTGCTCGTAGAGCGGGGCGAAGCGGTCGACCCGGGGGTTGACGAAGGTGTGGGTCATGCACACGTCGTTGCGGCGGCAGTGGAGGTAGACGTTGTAGGCGTTCTCGCCCAAGGCGGGCGTCGTTCTTGCCCCAGATGTGGCGGGCGTTGCCCATGGCCATCATGCAGGCGTTCATGTAGTCGGGGGCCCGGCCCATCAGCCCGCCGGTGACCTCGGCCCAGGCGGCGAAGGCGGCGCCCCGGCGCCGGAGATCGTCGATCGTGCGGGGCTCGATGAACGACAGGTGGGCCCGGTCGCCGTCGGGGGTCTCGTAGGTCAGCAGGTCGGCCAGCTCCGGGCTGGTTCTGGAAGTCGTAGTACTGGGCCACGGTGAGGGCCGTGTTCCGCAGGCCCGGCTCGGTGGCGGCGTCTTCCACCAGGCGGCCGTCCCACCAGACCTGGCGGCCGTCGCGCAGCCCCGCGAGGTACTCGTCTCCTGTACGCAGCCCCATCGTGGGCACCTCCTACCGGGTCGGTGACGTCGGCCACATCCGGCGCCGGGCCAAAGAATGAACCAACTCAGCCCGGCCCGCAAGGCATTCGGGCGATGGCCCTCCAACGGCCTGCGGTTGCATCGCAGGGGTGGGACCGCCACGCTGGTGCGCCGTGACCGAGCTCGTCTTCGAAGGACTGGTGAACGCCCGTGACCTGGGCGGGCTTCCCGTGGCCGGTGGTGGTTCCGTGCGAACCGGCCGCATCTACCGCTCCGAGACGCCCCAGCTGATGACGCCGCCCGACGTCGCCCGGGCGGTGGGTGAGCTCGGGATCACCCGGGTGATCGACCTGCGGGGTCCCCGGGGCCGGGGGTCGGGCCCGCTGGGGGCCGACGGCCGGGGCCTGGTGATCGACTACTTCGACCTGGCCGGGGGCTACGGGGCCCAGAACGACCTCACCCCCGACGGGTTCCTTCCCAACCAGCTCGGCCTGGGCGCGCCCGGTGGTGGGGATGGTGCTGGAGGAGCTGGTGGCGGCGAACGGCGCCACGCTCATCCACTGCCACACCGGCAAGGACCGCACCGGCTACATGGTGGCGATGATCCTCGCCGTGCTCGGCGTGCCCGACGCCGAGATCGTGGCCGACTACTGCCGCTCGATCCCGATCTTCGACACCATGATGGCCAACCTGCGGGCCGCCGGGCTGGCCGTCACCGACGACGCCCCCGCCTACGCCCGCCATGCCCCGTCGGCGCTCGGCATCACCGCCATGCTGGAGGGACTGCGGGCCGGGTGGGCCTCGGCCGACGAGTACTTGATCGCCCACGGCGTGCCGGCGGAGTTGCCCGCCCGGGCACGTAGCGTGCTCACCAAGGCTTGACCGGAACCCGGGCGGTTGCTCCCCGGAGCGATGGGCCACCGGGATGACTCCGGGTAAACAACCCGGTTGGTGGCACGGCCCGGGCAAACTGACTACATTCACGACGCCGCGACTGTGACGGAGGCACGTTCCCATGAAGACCAGCACCGACCGCATCCTGACCACCCACGTGGGGAGCCTCGGCCGCCCCACGGAGCTGCTCGACGTGCTCCGGGAGCGGGAGAACGGGCGCCCCTACGACCCGGCTCAGCTGTCGCAGCTCATCAAGGACGCGGTGGCCGACCGGGTGGCCCGCCAGGTCGAGACCGGGATCGACATCGTGACCGACGGTGAGATGTCGAAGACGAGCTTCCTCGACTACGTGAAGGACCGCCTGGCCGGCTTCGAGATCGACGACAGCCCGAGCCGGGGCATGGCGCCCACCTGGCAGGCCGAGTACGACATGTTCCCCGAGTACTACGAGGGCTACCTCAAGAAGTACTCGGCCACCGTGGCCCCCCTCCGGCGGATCAAGTGCACGGGCCCGTGAGCTACGCCGGCCACGAGGCGCTGCAGACCGACATCGCCAACCTCAAAGCGGCGCTGGAGGGCAAGGACGTCACCGAGGTGTTCATGCCCTCGTCGACCCCCAGCGCCTACGGCCGCAACGAGCACTACGCCTCGGAGGACGAGTTCCTGGAGGCCGTGGCGAACGCCATGCGGGAGGAATACCTGGCCATCATCGACGCCGGGTTCATCCTCCAGGTCGACGACCCCGGGCTGATCGACACCCTGGCCGACCCCCACAAGCCGGTGGAGGAGCGGGTCAAGGAGGCCAACCAGGCCATCGAGACCCTCAACCACGCCCTGCGCGACATCCCCACCGAGAAGATCCGCCACCACACGTGCTACGGCCTCAACCACGGGCCGCGCCTCACCGACATCGCCCTGCGCGACGCCGTCCCGTTCATGCTGAAGATCCGGGCCGGGGCCCATTCCTTCGAGGTGTTCAACCCCCGGCACCAGCACGAGTGGAACATCTGGGAAGACATCAAGCTCCCCGAGGATCGCATCCTCATCCCCGGCTTCCTGGGCCACGCCAACAACTACGTCGAGCATCCCGAGCTGATCGCCGAGTACATCGTGCGCTACGCCAGCATCGTGGGCCGGGAACGGGTCATCGCCGGCGCCGACTGCGGGTTCTCCAGCCGCGCCTCCTACGCCCCCGAGGTGCACCCCACCGTGGTGTGGGAGAAGTTCAAGGCGCTGGCCGAAGGCGCAGCCATCGCCAGCCGCCAGCTCTGGAAGTAGTCGTTCGTCATCTCTCGATCGGCCGTCGCCGCCCAGCCGTACGGTCTCTACACAAGTAGGGAAGGACAGAGCCATCTCAACGTGAGAAGGTAAGGCACCAAACAGCAAGGGGGAACAATGGCAACGAGCGCACGTGCGCGTCGCGGCAGTGGGCCGCGGACCGCAGGAGGGTTGGCGTTCGCACTCGTGGCGACGCTATGCCTGTTGTTGACTGCATGCGGGTCCAGCTCGGATGACGCCGGCGGCAGCGACACGTCGTCGGGCGCGGCGGCAGCCGAATGCACCGACAAGGCCACGGGAGAGCCGATCAAGCTCGGCGACGTCACCAGCTACACCGGGACGAACATCTTCCCGGAATCGGCGACGATCGCTCGACTCGTCTTCGACCGCTACAACTGCGAAGGGGGCCTGAACGGACGGCCCATCGAGTTGGTGAAGGCCGACGCCCAGGACACCGCCGACGGGGCATCGGCCGCGGTCAAGAAGCTGGCCGAAGAGGACAAGGTGGTCGGTTTCTGTTGCAGTGGCTCGATCGTGAACTGCTTCAACAACGCCGACTACTTCAAGGAGAACGGCTGGGAGGTGATCCCCGGTGTCGAGGCGTGCGCCGACGCTCAGACCGTGCACCCGGCGAACACGGGGCCGTTCCTACCCACGTACCACATGCTCGACTTCTTCAAGTACGACCTGGACCGCAAGAAGCTCTGCTTCGTCGGCCTCAACGTGCCGCTCACGGAGTTCTTCACCGGCACCATCATCCCGACCTGGGAGAAGGACAGCGGTGACAAGGTCAATATGGTGCTGATCGAGGTCGGCGAGGACTTCACGCCAGCGGTCACCAAGCTCAAGGCCGACGGGTGCGACGCGGTGGAGGCCGCCTTCACCGAGCCCGACTACCAGTCGTTCTTCCAGATCGTCGACGACCAGGGGCTCAAGGACGACATGGTCTTCGGCATGTTGACCTCGGGCTACTCGCTCCAGCTCCTCGACAAGGCGGGCGACACCCTCGAGGGCGTCTACGCCAACTCGGAGTTCGAGCCCTACACGGGCGACGAGTCGCAGCATTCCGACGCGGTGAAGGACTACATTGCGCTGGCCAAGGCGGGCAACCAGCCCCTCACCAGCTTCGGCCAAGGGGGCTACATCGCAGCCAACGTGGCGATCAAAGCGCTGGAGTCGATCGAGGGCGACATCACCAAGGAGTCGGTCAACGCCGCCTTCAAGGCGGTGGAGTACGAGACTCCGCTGCTCGGCACGCCGTTCAAGGCGACCGGCTCGGCCGCCGGGATCCAGCCCAACGTCACATCCAAGATCACCCAGGTCAAGGACGGCGACTTCGAGCCGATCACCGACTGGCGCGAGTTCCCGTTGCCGGCCGACCAGCGCAACTAGCCGGGCACGCGGCGGGTACAGACATGAATCAGGCGATCGCCGGGCTCTCGGCCGGTGGCACGTATGCGCTCATCGGCGTCTGTCTCGTGCTGCTGTTCCGCGTGGCAGCAGTGGTGAACTTCAGCCAGACGTTCAGCGCGACCCTGGCGGTGGCAGCCATGAGCGACTTCCTCGAGATCTGGGGACTGGGTTTGTGGCCGGCCATTGCGCTGGCGCTGCTGCTGGGAGCGGCGATCGCCGCCGTTCAGGGATGGTTCATGGCCTCGCTGTTCCGGGAGTCGAACGTCATGGTTCGCTCCACGGTCTCGATGGCCATGGCCATCTCGCTGTTCGCCGTGGCTGTACGGATCTTCCACGACGAGCAGCGGTTCTACCCGACGCTGTTCAAGTCGCTCTCGACCGATGTGGGCGACGTCCGGGTTGCGGGCACGGTCATCATTGCCTTCGCCAGCGCCATCGCCTTGGCGGTCCTGCTCTGGCTGGTGCTGGCGTACACGAGGCTGGGCATCATCCTGCGGGCCGTCTCCAGCCGGCCGGTCACGGCCGAGCTCATGGGGGTGGGCACCAAGTCCCTGGTGGTCGGCGTCTGGGCCATCGGAGGCCTGATCACCACCGGCGCTCTCGTGCTGGTGGCGCCGACTCGCTCCAGCATCCCCAACATGGTCATCCTCATCGTCCCCGGGCTGGCCGCCGCCATCTTCGGCGACATGCGCAGCCTCAGCCTCACCGTGGCGGGCGGGATGCTCATCGGGATGATCGAGTCGGTCGCCCTGAACTGGGGAGTCATCGGCAACTACCGGCCGGCACTCTCGTTCGTCGCCATAAGCCTGGCCCTGTTGTGGTCGCAGCGAAAGGAGACGTGGAGTGAGGCCCGTTGACTGGCTCGCAACGGTGGGCGGCGTGCCGGAGGCCAGGGTCCGGAGCCTGCTCGTGCCGACCATCCTGCTGGCGGCACTCGGGTCGGCCGGCGCTCTGGCACCCGGCACCCTGCCGTTCATCGCCAGCCTCGGTGTGGTGCAGGCGCTGCTGGCGCTCTCGGTCGGGATGCTGTTCAACCGGGCTGGCCTCCTGTCGCTGTGCCCGCTGGCGTTCTCGGCCATCTCCGTCTGGGTGGTGCTGTGGCTGAACGTCAACGCCCGCCTTCCGTTCCTGTTGATGGTGCTGGCCGGCGCGCTCGCCGCGGTTCCGGCCGGTCTCCTGGTCGGAGGCCTCGCCCTACGCTTGCGGGGGGTCAACCTGGCCGTCGTGACGCTGGCGTTCGCCACCGCCATCGTCGCGGTCTTCTCCCGGCACAGCTTCCCCGGGGTCCTGGAGGACTTCTTCCGGTCGCTGCGGCCCATGGGGTTCAGCTCCGACCGGATGTACTTCGTGTTTAGCTTCCTGCTCCTGGTGGCCACCGGCTTGGGCCTGGAGCGGCTGGGACGGACCCGGATGGGTCACGCGTGGCGTGCGGTCCGGCACAGTGAACGGGCCACGGCGGCCGCCGGCCTGTCGGTGCCCCGGGTCAAGCTGTCAGCGTTCGTCGTCGAGCGCGTTCATCGCCGGGCTGGCCGGCGGCGTGTACGCCGGCCGCAACCAGGGCACGATGGACATCCGGGCCTTCGCCGCCCTGCTGTCGCTGGCGGTGGTGGCGGCAGCGGTGATGTTCGGCGCCCAGAGCCTGTCGGGAGCGGTGGTCGCCGGGTTCTTGGCCGCCATCATCCCCGACGTGTTCAGCCGCCTGGGCTGGGCCAGCGAGTATCCCCAGATCCTGTTCGGCCTGGGCGCACTCCACGCCCTGTCGCAGGGCGGCGGCGGGATCTCGTCGTCGTTCCCCTGGCGCCGGCCAGTTCGGTCGTCGAAACCCCGCCCGAACGCCACGACCGTGGCGGACCCGGTGATCGTGGATACCGCACCCGCCGGGGAAGCACTGGCGATCACGGGCATGACCGTCCGCTACGGGGCCCTGACCGCGCTCGACGCCGTCGACATCACGGTCCCGTCGGGCATGGTCGTCGGCATCATCGGGCCGAACGGCGCGGGGAAGTCGACGCTCATCGACGCCGTGTGCGGCTTCGTCGAACGGTACGACGGGACGGTCGCCCTGCGCGGTCGACCGATCGACGGTCTGCGGGCTGCGGCCCGAGCCCGGGCCGGGCTGCGGCGAACGTTCCAGCAGGGCCGGGCCATCCCGGAGCTCACCGTGGGCGACTACATCAACCTGTACTCCGCCCGGCCCTTGCCACCGGCTGATCTCGACGACGTGCTCGGCTACTTCGGGTTACCAGCGGCCGACGAGCCCGTCGTGTTCGTCGACGTCGGCACCCGGCGAGTGCTCGAGGTGGCGGCCGCCGTGGCCTGCCGGCCCGTGGTCGCCTTCCTCGACGAGCCGGCCGCCGGGCTCGGCTCGGACGAAGCGGCGGCGCTGGCCCAGCGGATCAGGGGGATCCCGGCCCGCTTCGGCTGCGCCGTGGTGCTGGTCGAGCACAACATCGAGCTGGTGGCCGACGTCTGCTCGCTCATCACGGTCCTGGACTTCGGTGTGGTCATCGCAAGCGGCGCTCCAGGCGAGGTGTTGAGCGACCCCCGGGTGATGGCGGCCTACCTCGGGCAGGAGATCGACGAGGTCGAGCCGGTGGCTGTGGCCGGCGAGGGCGCCGGTGCCCCGGCGACCACCGAGAACGATGGGACGGGTGCGGCGTGACGGTGGAAGGGTTGGAGGTGGCGGGCCTCGAGGTCCAGCGGTCGGGCTCGGCGGTGGTCAGGGGTGTCGATCTCGTCGTGCCGCCGGGCCAGGTCACCGTGCTGCTGGGCACGAACGGTGCAGGCAAGACAACGCTGCTCGAGGCGGTGTCGGGCATCATCCCGGCCAGCGGCGGGTCGGTGCGGCTGAACGGTCAGGAGGTGACGGCGCTACCCCGAGCCAAGCGGGCCCGCCTGGGGTTGGCCCACATCGAGCAGGGTCGGGCCATCTTCCCCGATCTCACCGCCGAGGAGAACCTCCTGGTCGCCGGCCGGCGCTCCCAGATCGAGATGGCCTTCGAGCTGTTCCCGACGCTCGCCAACCGGCGCACGGCGCGGGCCGCGCTGCTGTCCGGTGGGGAGCAGCAGATGCTGGTGATAGCTCGGGCTCTGATCAACGAGCCCCGGATCCTGATGATCGACGAGATGTCGCTCGGGTTGGCTCCGATCATCATCAAGAGCCTGATGCCGATGGTCACCGACCTCGCTCATCGGGGAGTGGGCGTGCTCCTGGTGGAGCAGTACGCCCGCCTGGCGCTGAGCCACGGTGACCGGGCCTACGTCCTGTCGCACGGCCGGATCGCCTTCGAGGGAGACTGTCGCCAGCTGATCGAGGACCCCGCTCGGCTGCAGTCGCTCTATCTCGGCGCCACGGGCTGACACTGCTAGGGTGCCCGCCCATCAACACACCGAGTAACTGTCACGTACAAGGTGCCTCGGAGAGCCGAGCCAGGCTGGCCCTGGCCACGGCCACCGGCGCCATGCTGCTGATCAGCTTCGTCACCACCGCCACGAATCTGGCGGTGCCGGCGCTGGAGGAGCATTTCGCCGGCCGGCCGCTGGCCAGCGTGTCCTGGGTGGTCTCGGCCTTCAACGTGGCCCAGGTGACGCTCATGCTGGTCGGTGGCCGCCTGGCCGACCGCCGGGGCCGGCGGGGGGTGTTCCTCTCCGGTCTCGTGGTCTTCGCCGGGGGTGCCCTGGCCTCGTCGCTGTCGCCCACGTTGGAGCTGCTCATCGGGGCCCGGATCGTGCAGGCGGTAGGGGCCGCCCTGGTGCTGCCGACCTCGCTGGTGGCGGTGCTCCCCAGCTACCCGCCCGAGCGCCATGCCAGCGTGGTGTCGCTGTGGTCCTCGATGGGCACCGTCGGCTCCACTGTCGCCCCCACGATCTCGGCCGGCCTCCTGAGTGTCGGTGGATGGCGGGTCGTCTTCGCCGTGGCCGCCCCGCTGGCACTGCTGGCCGCGGCGGTGGGCCGGGCCACCCTGCCCGACAGCCGACCGGCGGCGGCGTCACCGCCGGAGGAGCGTCCGGGACGGCCCGAACCGCTCGACGTCCTGGGGGCGGTGGCCGGCACGCTGTTCGTTGGCGGCCTGGCCTTCGCTCTGGTGCAGGGGCGGATCTGGGGCTACACCGCCCCGCCGGTGGTGGGCGCCGCCGCTTCGGCTGCTCTGGCCGCGGCGGTGTTCCTCGTCCGCTCGTTGCGCCACCCCGAGCCCCTGGTCGACCTCCGTCTCCTGCGGGAGCCCACCTTCACCGTGCCGGCCGCCGCCTCCGCCGTCCTGGCTGCGGCCGGCGCCGCCACCTGGTTCCTCTACCCTCTGTTCATGAGCCAGGAGTGGGGGTACTCGATCCTGCAGGTCGGGTTGGGGATGAGCCCGGGCGCGCTGGTCATGGTGGGCGTCACCCTGCTGGCCGGCCGTCTGGCCGACCGGCACGGCTACCGCCGCCAGCTCGTGCTCGGCTCGTGGCTGCCGGTGGCCGGCGTAGCCTGGATGGCTGTGTTCCTCCGGCCCGACACGACCTACGTCACCGGCTTTCTTCCCGGCACGATCCTGATCGGCGTGGGGATGGGGCTGGTGGTGGGGCCGATGAACTCGGCCGCCCTGAGCGTGATCCCGAGCGCCTCCCTCGGCGCCGCCAACGCCGCCTTCAACACGCTGCGGTTCTTCGGCACGGCCCTGGGTGTGGCCCTGGCCGCCGCCGTGCTGGGCGACACCACCGGCGCCGACCGCACCGCCGCCTTCCGCCTCGCCCTCCGGCTGCTCACCGTGGTCATCGCCGGCGCCCCCGTGGTGCTGGCCCTGTCCTATCCTCGTCAGCCCCGCCCGAACGCCTCCGCCCGTGTCCCCGCCGCCGCCGCCGGCTGACCAGCAGCGGGACCAGACCGACCGCTGGTTCCAGGCCCAGGGCGTACCGCACTTCATCGCCGGCTACAGCGCCCGCACCGACGTGTGGACCCGGGCCGTACCCACCCTGTCGGTCCTGTTCGTGCTCGGCCTGGTGGGGGAGTTGGGGTTCGCCGCCGTCACCGGCCTCGGCACCTCCGTGCTCGGTCTCGCCCTGGTGGTAGGGGTCTGGTTGGGGTTGAACCGCCTGCGGGGCCAGCCCGTCTTCGCCCTGCCCCGCCAGGTCGGCCGCCTCGAGCCGACGCTGTTCGTGGCCGTGCCCACCGTGGTGTCGGCGCTGCGCAGCGACACCTGGATCGATCCGGCCGTAACGCTGGGGGTGGGGGCGGCCCTCCTCGGCGTGGTGTACGCCGCCACCTCCTACGGCCTGGTGGCCATCACCCGTTTCGTCCTGGGGGAGCTGAGCGTCCAGGTCCGGCTGCTGGGCTCGATCTCGTCGCGCGCCGTGCCGATGCTGCTCCTGATCACGATGACGATCTACATCACCGGCGAGACCTGGCAGATGGCGGCACGGCTCAAAGGCGTGTCGTTCGTGGCCACCCTTGGGCTGTTCATCACCATCGGGGGCGTCTTCCTGTGGACCCGGGTGCCAGACCTGATCGCCTCGGTGGAGCGATTCGACCAGTGGTCGGAGGTGTCGGCCCTGCTCGAGGGCACCCCGATGGCCGGCGCCGCCCTACCGGCCGAAGGCGATCCCGAGGAGCCGCCGATCCGGCGGGGCGAGTGGTTCAACATGGCGGTGCTGGCCCTCACCGCCCAGGCGGTGCAGATCACGCTGGTGGCTCTGGTGGTGTGGGTGTTCTTCGTGCTGCTGGGGCTGGTGGCCGTCCATCCCGACACGGCGGCCCAGTGGCTGGGGGAACCGGCCCACCCGATCATCGGGGTGATTCCCATCGGGGAGTCGCGCTTCGCCGTCACCGGGGAGGGCCTCCGGGTGGCGGCCTTCCTGGCCGCCTTCGCCGGCCTGACCTTCACCGTCTACCTGATCACCGACGAGACCTACCGGCGCGAGTTCCGCACCGACGTGACCGACCGGATCCGCCAGCTACTGGCCGTCCGTCTGGCTGATCGCCACCTCACCCACGGCCCCCACGGCGCTACGTCCGCTTGAGCAGCTCGGCTCCGAGTGGTTCCACCTCGGACGCCACGTAGGGGCCCCGCATGGAGAAGATGACCTGGTCGATTCCCCGCTCGCCCAGCTCGGCCGCCTGGTCGGCCAGCTCGGAGGGATCGGCTCCGGCCTCCCAGGCCAGGTGGAGCGTTCGGCGGATCTCGGTGTGGTCGCGGCCGATGGCCTCGCAGTGGGCGATGAGCGCCTCGTTCGACGCCCGCCATGAGCTGGCCGAGCCGAACCCGCCATCCCAGAGCTGGGCCCACCGCGCCACCACCTTGAGCGTCCGCTTGCGGCCGCTGCCCCCGATCAACAGGGGCGGGTGGGGAGTCTGCACCGCCTTGGGCTCGCACCGGGCGTCGGTGATGGTGAAATACCGGCCCTGGAAATCGGTGGCCTCCTGCGACAGCAGGCGCACGATGACCTCGATGCCCTCCTCGAAGCGATCGAGGCGTTCGGTGATCGTGCCCAGCTCCATGCCGTAGGCGTTCGACTCCTCCTCGTTCCACCCCGCCCCCATGCCGAGGTCGAGCCGGCCACCGGAGATGATGTCCACCGTGGCCGCCATGTTGGCCGTCAGCGCCGGATGGCGGTAGTGCATGCCGTTCACCATGCTCCCCAGGCGGATGCGGCTGGTGGCCTGAGCCAGGGCCGCCAGCATGGTCCAGCTCTCCAGGCACGGGCCGTGGGTGTCTCCCACCAGCGGGTAGAAGTGGTCGAAGTTCCAGGCCTGGGCGAAGGCGTCGCACCCGTCGGTGGCCCGCCACACATCGAGGAACTCCGACCACGTGCCGTGCTGGGGTGGCGTCTTGACTGCATATTCCATCGACTTCTCCCTGGGTGAAGAACGCATTGTGCTAGGCGGCGCTACGATGCCGCGATCGGCGCCGGGCGGGGGGCTACTCCCCCCCGAGGCCTGCGGAGGGAACGGGGTCAAGCATGTCCGCTCAGCCTTTCCATTGGACGGTCGCGGCACCATTTTTCCAGACCGATCACGACCGTTGGGTGTGCGACTTCATTCCGGGCGGCCGCCACCGCTTCACCACCATCCCCCGACCGGGCGAGCACTCGAACTGGCACGCCCGTAAGCGGCGCACCACCCCGTTGGTCCACTGGCGACAGTACATGCAGCAGGGACATACGGCCCTCGGTCAGACCCACGGCGGGGTGATCACGATCATGCCCCAGCTGGCCGCCACCGTGGCCCTGCAGAAGCGGTTGGGGAAGCGCCGGGTGCCGCTCGTGTCGTGGTTCTTCAACACCGAGCTGGAGGCCCGGCTGCGGGTGCGCGAGGCCCGCATCACCCTGCGCACGGTCGACCGTTTCATCGTCCACTCCAGCCGCGAGGTCGGCCTGTACGCCGACCTCCTGCGGCTCCCGCCCGAGCGGTTCGCCTTCGCTCCCCTGCAGTACGGGGGCGAGCTGGCGACCGACCTGATCGACGAGGACGACCCGTTCGTGTTCGCCACCGGCTCGGGCTACCGGGACTATGCCACGTTCTTCCGGGCCATCGACAAGCTTGGCTACCGCACCCTGGTGCTGGCGGGCGACCGAGCCCTGCGGGGGCTCACCCCGCCACCGTCGGTCGAGATCCTCGACCAGATCCCCAAGCACGAGATCCACCGGCTGGTGCGCCGGGCCCGCGTGAACGTGGTGCCGATGACCGAGGGCGGGGCCAACGCCGGGTTGATCACCATGGTGGAGGCCTACCGTCACGAACGGGGCGTCGTGTCGACCTGCCGCTCGGGTATCGAGGACTACGTGTTCCCCGGCCAGAACGCCCTGGTCCACGACCTGGGCGACGCCGACGGCCTGGCCCAGGCCATCGAGGCGATGTGGACCGACCCCGGCCTGCGGGACGAGCTCAACATCGGCGCCCGCAAGTGGGCCGAGGAGAACTGCACCGACGACGCCGCCGGCCGTTTCCTCGTGGCCCACCTCGACGAGCTGGCCGACGCCTACCGCTAGGGTTGCCCCCACCGGACCACCAGCACGAGGAGCCTCTCCGATGGCCGACACCACCCCCACCCGCACGCTCACCCTCGACGGCGCCCGCAAGGTGCTCGACGCTGCGCTGGCCAAGGCCGGTGACATGGGCATCGCCTTCTGCATCGTGGTGACCGACCCGTCGGGTGAGCCGATCGTGTCGGCCCGCATGGACGGCGCGCCCCGGCTGTCGGCCGGGATCGCCGCCAACAAGGCGTTCACCGTCACCGGGTTCGGGGGCATGCCCAGCGGCAACTGGTGGCCGATGATCGCCGAGGAGCCGTCGTTGGTACACGGCATCACCCATACCCCCCGGCTGGTCATCTTCGGCGGCGGGGTGCCGATCCGCTCCGGCGACGAGCTGGTGGGTGCCATCGGCGTGTCGGGCGGCTCGGCCCAGGACGACACCGTGGTGGCCGAGGCCGGCGCCGCCGCCCTGGCCTGATCCGACCTAAGTACCGCCCATGTCGGATCTGGTGTCCCGCCCGTCACCGGTGACGGGCGGGACACCAGATCAGGGCGCTAGTCGATCATGCCGAAGCTGATCTGGCCCAGGGGGCCGAAGTCGGCCACGAACGTGTCGCCGGCCTTGATCGGATGGGCCCGGATGAACGAGCCCGACAGCACGGTGTGGCCCGCCTCCATGTGCACGCCGAACTCGTGGAGCTTGCGGGCCAGCCAGGCCACGGAGTTGATGGGGTTGCCCATCACGGCCGCCGCCGTGCCCGACTCCTCGATCACGCCGTTCTTGTAGAGGGCACCGCCGACGTGGCGGATGTCGACCTCGCCCAGGGCCACGGGATTGCCGCCAACGATGATGAAACCGCAGGAGGCGGCGTCGGAGATCGAGTCGATCACGCCGGGCAGGCCCCGCTTGGAGAAGCGGCTGTCGACCACCTCCACCGAGGGCAGGATGAACTCGGTGGCCCGTATCACGTCGACGGCGTTGACGGTGGGCCCGCCCAGGTCGGCACCGAGCACGAACGACAGCTCGATCTCCACCAGCGGGGTGTTCAGCGTGCTCATCGACACCTGGGAGCCCTCGTCGACGAACCAGTTGTCGAAGATCGTGCCGTAGTCGGGCTCGGTGGCCCCGGTGCGCTCCCGCATGGCCTTGGAGGTGAGACCCACCTTGTGGCCCTTCACCACCCGGCCCAGCGCCACCTTCTGGTCGGTGACCATCTGGCCGATGGCGTAGGCGTCTTCGATGTCGGCCCCCTCGTAGGTGAGGGTGATGGGCTCCATCCAGTTCCTGGTGAGCTCCGCTTGGACCAGGGCGGAAGCTGCTTCCCGCCGCTGTTCGTCGGTCATGGCCACGGCCAGGGTTCCTTTCGTCGGTCTGCCGGTTGGGGGAATCCGGCCCCGGCACGCTAGCGCCTCGGGCCCGACGCGGCCAGAGGACGGACCACCCGGGGCAGGCGCCGGAGGCTGGCGCCGGGGAGGCCCGGTCGATATGGTCCTCCTCCATGCGTGCTGCCATCTTCCGTGAGGTCAATGCGCCGATGGAGATCGGCGAGCTGTTCATCGACGCCCCGGTTGACCGGGAGATCCTCGTCCGCACCGTGGCCAGTGGCGTGTGCCACAGCGACCTCCACATCCTGGAGGGAACGGTGATGGGGGGACGGGGCCCGCTGGTGCTGGGCCACGAGGGCGCCGGCGTGGTGGAGGCCGTGGGCCCGCTCGTGACCCACGTGAAGCCGGGCGACCACGTGGTCACCTGCCTGTCGGGCTTCTGCGGCCAGTGCGAGCAGTGCCTGTCGGGCCATCCCAACGTGTGCACGGCCAATCCCACCGCCCGGCCCCGGGGGGCCGGCCCCCGCCTCCGGGCCGGCGACGAGACCGTCCGGGGGTTCCTCAACCTCGGGGCCTTCGCCGAGCAGATGCTGGTGCACGAGAACTCGGTGGTGCGCATCGATCCCGAGATCCCGCTCGAGGTGGCCTGCCTGGTGGGCTGCGGCGTGCTCACCGGGGTGGGGGCGGCGCTCCGCTCGGCCCGGGTGGAGCCGGGCCAGACCGTGGCCGTGTTCGGCTGCGGCGGGGTCGGCCTGTCGATCATCCAGGGGGCGGCCATCGCCCGGGCCGGTCGGATCATCGCCGTCGACCGCCTGGCCGACAAGCTGGAGCTGGCCCGCTCGCTGGGGGCCACCGACGTGGTGGACGCCAGCGCCGCCGACGCCGTGGCCGCCGTGCGGGAGCTCACCGGGGGCCGGGGGGTCGACCATGCCTTCGAGGCCGTGGGCGTGCCGGCCCTGGTCCGCCAGGCGGCTGAGGTACTGGCCGTGCGGGGCACCTGCACCATCGTGGGCGTGCCGCCCGACGGTTCGGTGTTCGAGATCCCCTACGGCGCGATCCGGCCCGAGTGCACGATCCAGACCTGCCGCATGGGCGGCAACCGGTTCCGCTTCGACATCCCCCGGTACCTCTCCTTCTACCAGCAGGGTCTGCTCCGGCTGGACGAGATCGTCACCCGCACCATGCCCCTCGACGGGGTGAACGAGGCGTTCGAGCTGCTGCACCGGGGTGAAGGTGCCCGCACGGTTCTCACCTTCTGAACCCGTGAACTGATTAGGATCAGAATGACCCGGGGGCGACGGTGCCGTCGGTGTGAGCCAGGAGGCCCCCGTGCAGCTCGGAGCCGTCTACCCCCAGGCCGAGATCGGCAACGATCCGGGGTTCATCCGCCACTTCGGCCAGGCGGTGGAGGACACCGGCTTCGCCTACCTCACCGCCTTCGATCACATCCTCGGGGCCGAGGCGTCCCGCTTCGAGGGCCCCGTGGGCGGGTTCCCGTCGGCCCCGTACCTGATCGACGACCCCTTCCACGAGGTCTTCTCGCTGTTCAGCTTCCTGGCCGGGGTGACGGAGCGGATCGTGTTCCGGCCGCGGGTGCTGATCCTGCCCCAGCGCAGCGCCGTGCTGGCGGCGAAGCAGGCGGCAACGCTGGACCGGCTGTCGGGCTCCCGGCTGATGCTGGGGGTGGGCGTGGGCTGGAACCACGCCGAGTACGAAGGCCTGGGCCAGGACTTCACCAACCGGGGCCGCCGGTTGGAGGAGCAGATCACGCTGATGCGCACGCTGTGGGCCGAGCACTCGGTCACCTTCGAGGGCCGGTGGCACCGGCTCGACCGGGTCGGCATCAACCCCCGGCCGGCGTCGGGCTCGGTGCCGCTGTGGATCGGGTCGGGCAGCCAGGAACGGTCCCTGCGTCGGGTGGCCGAGATGGGCGACGGTTGGATCGCCCTGCTCACCCCCCAGGAAGACCTCGGGGCTGCCGTCGGCCCGGCTGGGCGAGTTGGCGGTCGAAGCCGGGCGGTCGGCTCCCCCGGTGGAGATCCTCATGCCGGTGGCCTCCGGCACCCCGGACGACTGGCGGGTCCGGCTCGACGAGTTGGCGTCCCAGGGCGTCACCCACGTGTGCCTGGCTTCGGGCCGGGGCACCGGACGCAGCCCCCAGGACCACCTCGACACCCTGCTGGCTGCCCACGCCGCGCTGGAGGGCTGAGCGATGACCGACTGGACCTCGTTCGGGCTGGCCGACCGGCCGCCCATGTCGGCCCGCACCCCGGTGTCGGCCCCGTCGCCGCTGCTGGCCCAGATGATCGCCTCGCTCAGCGGAGTGCTCGACGAGCCACTGGTGGGGATCACGGCCGACGGCACGATCCGGCCCGGGCTGTTCCCGCTCACCCCCACCGGGGCTTCCACCGCCCCGGTGCTGGAGGCGGCCCAGCGGCTGCTGGGCGAGCTCGACGCCGAGACCCGCCAACGGCTGGTGTTCCCCCTCGACGCCCCCGAGAAGCGGTCGTGGTTCAACATCCACCCCAACGTGTTCCGCCATGGCCTGCTGCTGGAGGCGCTCACCCCGGCCCAGCGCCAGGCCGCCCTCGACGTGATGGCGGCCAGCCTGTCGCCCGACGCCTACCTGACAGGCCCGCGAGGTCATGCGGCTGAACGGCTACCTGGTGGGGTTGACGGGCAAGACCGAGGACTTCGGGGAGTGGCCCTACTTCTTCTCCCTGTTCGGGAACCCGTCGGCCGACGAGCCGTGGGGCTGGCAGATCGACGGCCACCACCTGAACCTCAACGCCCTGGTGCTGGGCGACCAGCTCGTGCTGACCCCCAGCTTCATGGGGTCAGAGCCGTGCTGGACCCACGAGGGCCCCAACGCCGGCCAGTCGATCTTCGGCCCCGAGGAACGGGCCGGGCTCAACCTGATCCGCTCGCTCGACAGGTCCCCAGCAGGCCCGGGCGGTGCTCCACCCGTCGATCGCCCCCGGCGACCTCCCGCCCGAGCTGAGCCATCCGATCGACGGTCGGATGGTGGCCGGCGCCTTCAAGGACAACGCCATGGTGCCCGTCGCCGGGATCCGGGGCGACGAGCTGACCGATGCCCAGCGCCGGCTCCTGCTGTATCTGGTGGGCACGTACACGGGTTGGGCCGCGCCGTCCCACGCCGGGGTGCACCTGGGCCTGGTCGGTGAGCACCTGGACGAGACGTGGTTCGCCTGGATGGGGTCCCAGGGCGACGACGGGCCGTTCTACTACCGGGTGCAGAGCCCGGTGGTGCTGATCGAGTTCGACCACCATCCCGGGATCGTGTTCGACAACACCGTGCCGTCCCGCAACCACGTGCACAGCATCGTCCGGGCCCCCAACGGGGGCGACTACGGGGCCGACCTGCTCCGCCAGCACTACGAGCACTTCGACCATTCCACCGGGGAGCACCGGGGCCGGTAACCCGACCGTCCACCGCCAGGAGGCGACCATGACCGCTACCGCCGACGAGGTGGAGGGCGACACCCGGGACCGGTGGCCCCGGCTCCGGCTCGACGCCGATCGGCTGGCCCGGATCGAGGGGCTGCGGCCGGTGCTGCGGGCCACGGAAGACGAGTCGGAGCAGCTCCGGCGGTTGGCCCCGGCGGCGGTGGCGGCCATGCACGAGGCCGGCCTGTTCCGGGGCTCGCTGCCCCGGGCCGTGGGGGGCGACGAGCTGGGCCCGGTGGAGGAGATGGAGGTGTTCGAGGCGGTGGCCCGCCTGAGCGGGGCCGCCGGTTGGAACCTGTTCGTCGGCTCGCTCCACACCGCGCTGCCGGCCGCCTATCTGGCTGATGAGGCGGTGGCCGCCATGTTCGACGGTCCCGGCCCCCATGTGGTCGCCGGCCAGATGCAGCCCATGGGCCGGGGCACGCCGGTGGAGGGCGGGATGCGGGTCTCGGGCCGCTACAGCTGGGGGAGCGGGATCAGCCACGCCCGCTGGGTGCTGGCCGGGGCCGTGATGCCAGGCCCCGACGGCCAACCAGCGCCCGGGTTCCGGGCCCTGGTGGTGGCGAAGGAGCAGGTGCAGGTGCTCGACAACTGGCACGTGCTGGGCGTGGCCGGGTCGGGCAGCTACGACTACGAGCTGGACGACGTGTTCGTGCCCGACGGGTGGTGGTTCGACTACCCCGGGGCCGTGCGGCGCCGGGGCGGCCCCCGCTTCGACTGCCCCATCCCGTCCCAGATCGGCTCGGCCCACATCGGCTACGCCCTGGGCCTGGGGGAGCGGGTGATCGAGGAGACGACCGCCCTCGCCCTGGCCAAACGCCGGACCAACGCCCCCGGCACGCTGGCCGAGCGGGGCGCCTTCCAGGCCGACCTGGGCGCGGCCTACACCGCCCTGAGCGCCGCCCGCCACCACGGCGCGGCCGTGCTCGGGCGGCTGGCTGAGCATCAAACGACGGGCACACCGGTGCCGCTCCACCTGGTGGAGGACATCCGGGCCGCCGCCACCCATGCCACCCAGACCGCCCTGTCGGTGGCCCAGATGGCCATGCGCTACGCCGGCGGTTCGGCCATCCGGCTCGACAGTCCGCTGCAGCGCCTGGTGCGGGAGCTGTTGGTGGCCCAGGCCCACATGTACGTCACCGAGCTCAACCTGGAGACCGTCGGCCGCTCACTGCTCGGCCTGTGACCCCCCGCCCCCCAGCGGGAACTGTGGCGTCAGCGCGGCAAAATGCAGCTCGTGGCGCCACAGTTCGACGATCAGCCGACGGAGGGGTTGACGGGGGCGTCGGCGATGACCTGGGCGTCGGCCAGGACGGCCTGCTCGGCGTCGGTGAGGCCGAGCTCGGTCAGGATCTCGCTGTTGTGCTCGCCGAACCACGGCGAGCGGCGCATCTCGTGGGCCGGCGCGTCGGCGAACCGCCAGGTGGGCCCGCTCTGGCGGTAGGGCCGCATCTTGGGGTTCGGGACCTGGCGCCAGAACCCCCGGGCCACCAACTGGGGGTCGTCGTGGATGGCCAGGGTGTCGACCACGGCGGCGGCCGGCACGCCGGCCGCCTGGAGCTCGGCGGCGGCGGCATCGGCCGGGCGACCGGCCGTCCAGGCGGCGATGGCCCCGTCGAGGTCGTCGTGGGCGGCCCGTCGATCGGCCAGGTTGAGGCCGGCCAGGTCGGGACGGCCGATGACGGCGGCCAGGGCCCGCCAGTCGGCATCGTGGCGGGCCGACGCCACCACCCAGGCATCGTCGCCGGCGGCCGGGTAGCAGCCCTGGGGTGCGAGGTCGGGATGGCGGTTGCCCCAGTGGGCGGGCCCGCCGTCGCCGTGGCCGTCGTCGCCGTCCGGGCCCAGCCCGAGCGACGCCTGGGCGAAGGCCGGCCCGGCCAGCACGGCCGCCGCCTCCCGCTGGGCCAGGTCCACATGGCAGCCGGCGCCGGTGCGGTCACGCTGGAGCAGGGCGAGGGCCACGGCGGCCACGGCGCTGGTGCCTCCCACCGGGTCGCCGTAGGAGACGCCGGTCTTGACCGGTATCCCGTCGTCGCCGTAGCCGGTGAGCGACATCAGACCCGACATCATCTCGATGATGGGCCCGAACCCGACGTGGCGGGCGAGGGGTCCGGTCTTGCCGAACCCCGCCATCGATACCAGCACGATCCGCTCGTTGGCCGCCCGCAGCACGTCGTAGCCGAGGCCCAGGTTGTCGAGCACGTCGGCCCGGTAGTTCTCGATCACCACATCGGCCCGGGCCACCAGCCGCAGGAAGACCTGGCGGCCGGCCTCCTGGGCCAGATCCAGGGTCAGGGACCGCTTGGAGTGGTTGTACTCGTTGAAGTAGTAGGCCGAGTTCCAGGGGTCGGCGATCGACGGGTCCTGGCGGACCAGGGTGCGGATGTTGTCCCAGGCCCGGGGCGACTCGATCTTGATCACGTCGGCGCCGGCCTCGGCCAGCAGCTTGGTGGCGTAGGGGCCGGCCCACATCATCGTGAGGTCGAGCACCCGGACACCCTCCAGAGGGGCCACCGTGACCCCCTCGTCGGTGCCGGACCGGTCGTCGGCCCGCCATCCGGGGGACCGCCACGCCGGAGTTCCGTCGGCGGCCCCGGCCGCCGACCCGGGCTCAGCCGGGGTCGGAGCCTGCCACCCGAGACCAGGGAAGGGGCGACCCGGCACAGTGGCCTCGCCCCAGGGCGTGGCCACCCGGTCGAGGAAGCCCCGCTGGCCGAACGCCTCGTCGGCCAGGAGCTCCCGGGGGGTGCGGACGGCACCGAAAGGCACCCGGTGCTCGGGGCTCAACGCCACCAGCTCGTCCTTCGTGCGCTCCAGCATGAACGGCAGCACGTGGGCCAGCAGCTCGTCGTCGTTGGCGGCCCGGGACGCCGGATCGGCGAAATCCGGGTTGCCCTGCACCTCCGGCCCCAGAAGGGCGAAGAACGCCGGCACCTGGCGCTCCAGGCAGCACACCCCGGCGAAGCCGTCGGCGCAGTGGTACACGCCCCACACGGCCCGCACGCTGTTGCCGGCCCGGGTCACCGGTGCCTTCAGCTCGTACTCGCTCATGGGGGCGTAGAGCTCGGGGATGGAGGCCGCCAGCTCCTGGAGCGACAGGTCGAGCCGGTCGCCCCGGCCCCGGCGCCACCGGCCGAGCAGCGCCACCGCGGTGGCGGCGAACCCCTGCAGACCGCCGAACATCCAGGCCTGGTCGCCCCCGGTGACCAGTGGCGGTCGATGGGGTTCGCCGGTCAGCGACATCAGCCCGCCGGCAGCGAACTGGACGGCGCTGGTGGCGGCCCAACCGGCCCGGGGGCCGGTGTGGCCGAAGGGCGAGATCGACGTGACCACCAGATCGGTGCGGTGGGGCCGCTCGGCGGCGGGCAGCCCGGCCCGTTCCAGGAAGCCGGGGCCCCGATCCTCCACCAGCACGTCGGCCCCGGTCACCAGATCGGCGAGGGCGGCGACGCCGGGCACCGTGATTCGGTGGGCCCCGGGCAGCAGGAACGCCTGCTGGGCCTCCGTCAGCCCCGGGCCATCGCCGAGGTCCGGGCCTTCGGCCCGGATCACCTCGGCCCCGAATCCCCGGAGCAAGCGGGAGCAGAGGGCGGCGGGCACCCCGCCCGCCACCTCCACCACTCGCAGTCCACTCAGCGGTCCGGTGACGCTCATGTATGGCGACCGTAGCGGGCCCGCCAGGCCCGCCTCAAAGAGGGCCCGCCCAGCCGACACCGTGGGCGACGCAGGCGCGTGAGCCCGCGCCGCCATCGCCTACTTGGCGGTGCCCTTGGCCGTACCGGTGGTGAGCGTGCCCTCGGCCTGGCCGATCAGGCACAGGATCTCCCGGTCCTTGATCTGGGCCCACGACTCGGCGGTGGGCGTGAGGGTGCTGATCTCGTAGACCGAGCTGTCGAAATCGATGCCCACGAAACCCTGGAAGGCGTCGAGGCAGCCCTGGTCGGCCTGATCCTGCACCGCCTCGGTGCCGGGGAAGTTGCCGTCGCCCTCGGGGACGGCGAAGGAGTAGTACACCTCGCTCTGGTGAGGCTGCTCGCACGGCACACCGTCGACCGACTCGATCTCCCCGGTCACGCCACCACCGAGGCAGTCGCCGACCTTGATCTTGAACGCGCCGATGTCGCCCCCCTCCACGATCGCTCCCGCGGAGTCACGGGTGGTCTCGTCATCGGCGGACCCGTTGCCACAACCGGCCACCACCAGCGCAGTGGCGGTGAGCGTCAAAGCGAATACTCGTCTCATCATCCGGGGAAAGCTAACGCCGCCGGAGCCCGGGTCGGATCGCGGGCGGCAGAAAACCGGCGGGGATATGTCCCCGCCGGCTCACGTCCGGGAGGTGGGGCCCGTTTGTCAGTGCAGCTGGCGGGCCGCCACGCCGAAGTCCACCACCGTGTCCCAGGGGTGCTCGGCCGAGTTGGGCAGCGGTGGCTCGGGCACCAGCACCGCCAGGTGCCGCTCCGGCACCTCGCTCGGGTTGCCCTGACTGTGGGGCACGCCCGACGGCAGCATCACGAGCGTGTTGGGGCCCACCGTGTGGTGCTGGAGGGCCACGTCGACCTCCAGGCTGCCCGACAGCACGAAGTAGAACTGGTCGAAGTCGTGCACGTGGCTGGCCGGCCCCCGGGCCCCGGGGGCCATGTCGGCCACGTAGATGCCGGCGTGCTCGGACCCGCAGGCCCGGTTGATCAGCCACGACATCTTGAACGCCCGGTCCCGTTGGTCGAGGTCGGGGCCCTGGAGCACGTAGCTGCGGCCCCCGGTGTCGTACGAGCCCTCGGTGACGGGCCCGTCGACGAAGGTGGCCAGGGGCGAGCCGGCCCGGATCCCGGGGGCGATGACCTCCAGGTGGGTCTCGGGCCGGTCGCTCACGTTGCGGTTGTGGTGCGGCAGGCCGGCGGGGATCAGGAGACCCTCGCCGGCCGTGATCCGGCGCACCTCGGTCCCGAGCTCGACCTCCAGCTCGCCTTCCACGATGAAGTAGAGCTGGTCGCTGGTGTGGACGTGGGTGGGGGGACCCTCCACGCCCGGGGGTACCAGGGTGGCGATGATGTGGCAGCTCTCGCCGCTGTACAGCATCTGGCCCTTGTAGCCGCCCTCGCGGGTGGAGAACGCCTGGCTCCAGTCGATCGGTCGAATCGGGTTCATGGGATCAGGCCCAGTCGCGCCCGATGAGGGAGACATCGGGGCCGGGGTTGATGAAGTCGGGCGTGGTCCAACCGTCGATGTCGTACTCCGACATGCACTGGTCGGCCAGGCCCTCCATCTGGTCCATGACCCCCATCATCTGGGCCACGACCAGGGTCTCGACCTTGATCTGCTCGTTGTTGCCGGCGTAGTTCATCTCGTACAGCCGGTGGCGGCCGCCGAACTCGCTCGAGGTGGCGTCCCACAGGAGCTTCATGATCTTGATCCGGTCCATGGCTTCGATGCCGTTGGAGCCCCGGACGTACTTGTCGAGGTACGGGCGGATCTCCGACGACTTGAAGTCCGCCGCGTTGGAGTTCACATAGATCAGGCCGCTCGCCACCACCTGGTTGATGATGTCGCCGATGCGGGGGTAGATCGTGGGCACCAGGGCCCGGTAGGCCATCCCGGCCGCCATCGACGGCTGCACGGCGTCGCCCACCCACGGATCGGGGCTCTTGCACATGGCGTCGGACAGGGCCCACAGCATGTTGCGCCAGGCCACCACCTCACCCAGGTTGGCCTGGACACCGCGGAAGTCGGCCGTGCCGGTGGCCCGCAGGGCCTTGGACAGGACGCCGATGATGAAGTCGAGCTTCACGCACAGCCGGGCCAGACCGTGGAAGGTGAAGCGGGGGATGAAGCCGGTGGCGGGGAAGAAGTTGTTGGCCTGTTCGAGGTCGCCGTAGAGGAAGACGTTCTCCCACGGGATCAGGACCTTGTCGAACACCAGGATCGAGTCGTTCTCGTCGAGCCGGCTCGACAGGGGGTAGTCGAACGGGCTGCCGGTGGCGGCGGCCTGCAGCTCGTAGGAGTTGCGGCTGATCAGCTTGACGCCGGCCGTGTCCATGTCCGTCACGCAGACGATGGCGTATTCCTTCTTCTGGATCGGGATCGAGCCGAAGTGGGCGATGAAGTTGTAGTGGGTCAGGGCGGAGCCGGTGGCCACCACCTTGGCCCCCGACACGATCAGGCCGTTGTCGGTCTCCTTCTCCACGTGCATGCACACCTCGCCCGCCTCGTCGGCGCCGAGGTGGCGATCGATCGGGGGGTGGACGATGGCGTGGTTCCAGAACTTCACCGTCTCCTGGGACGAGGCGTACCAGTTCAGGGCGTTCTGCTTGTAGTCGCCGTAGTAGTCGCTGTTGGCCCCGAGGGTGCCGAGGAACGAGGCCTTGTAGTCGGGGCTGCGTCCCATCCAGCCGTAGACCAGGCGCTGCCAGCCGGCGATGGCGTCGCGGGCGCCCACCAGGTCGTCGGCCGACTTCGGTACCCGGAAGAACTTGTGGGTGAGGGTGCCCGAGCCGGTGTCGGTCTCGCACATCAGGGTGTCGCGCATGGAGGCGTCGTGGAGGGCGTCGTACAGGCGGGCGATCGACCGGGCGCTGTTGCGGAACGCCGGGTGGGTGGTCACGTCCTTGACCCGCTCACCGTGGAAGTAGACCGTGCGGCCATCCCGGAGGCTTTCCAGGTATTCGGCGCCGGTCATGGCCTTGGTGACTAGGGGCTGCTCGATGGTTGCCATGTTCTCCTCGGAGGGTGAGGTGCTTGGGATCCTGAACGACGTCAGTCTTTCTGGTATCCGAGAGTTTGCCATCTCCGGTCCGTCTGCGCCCGAGGAACCCGGGGGTTCCCGGTAGCTTTCTTTTCTGTGCGTACTCCTGGCCTGGGCCATTTGCACCGTCTCTCGGCCGACGCCCTGTTCGGGGCCTGGCGCTGGGCCGGCGGCCTGGCCGGCACGGCCGGCCCCCGGTCCCGCCACGCCCGCCGGTTCGCAGCGGTGGGGGAGGGGACGGCCTTCGCCTTCCCACCCGGGGCGTCGATGGGCGAGCGCTGGATCCGGCTGGGGGCCAGCACCCTGGTGGGACCGGACGTGGTGCTGTCGGCCGGGATGTGGCCCGAGGAGGAGCTCGACGTGCCCCGGGGCTGGGTGATCAGCATCGGCCACCGGTGCTCGCTGGGCCGGGGCAGTGCCTTCGTGGGCCGGGTGGGGATCGAGGTGGGCGACGACGTGACGGTGGCCCCCGGGGTGTACGTCACCGACCACAACCACGACTACGCCCATCCCCGGGTGCCCATCGGCCACCAGTGGGTGGTGGAGGCGCCGGTGCGGATCGGGGCCGGCTCCTGGCTCGGGGTGGGGGCGGTGGTGCTGCCGGGGGCCGACATCGGCGAGCACGTGGCGGTGGCCGCCGGCTCGGTGGTGCGGGGGCGGGTGCCTGACCGGTCGGTGGTGGCGGGCGCTCCCGCTCGGGTGATCCGCCGCTGGGACGACGAGGCCGGGGCCTGGGATCCACCCCTGCCCGACGGGCGGGAGATCGGTATCGCCCCGCCCGGCTGGCTTCCCGACGTGCCCGTGCGGGGTACTTAGGAGCCTGAGCCGTACTGGTTGCGGCTCAGGCTCCCAATTTCGGGGTTACCGGTGATCAGGTGGCGGGCCGGGCGGCCAGGATGCCGGCCACCACCGGCACCGATGCCCGGTTGGTGATGTCGAACTGCACGCTCTGCCACGGCGACTCGCCGATCAGCTCGTTGCGCACCCCGGCCTGGCCGAACCCCTCGACCAGGGCGATGGCCTCGGCGTCGCGCCGGGCGATCTGTTCCGGGGTGGGCTCGGCGTAGTCGCCCAGCCCGTCGTCGCCCAGGCTCCCGCCGCCCGAGCCGTCGGCCGGGGCCTCGGAGGCGGCGCTGGCGGTGGCGGTGTCCGACTTGGCGCTCCCGCCGGCTGCGCCCTGGGAGCCGACGTTGACGTCGCCGTCGCCCCCCTCACCGGCGATCCCCTCGGCGGCGTCGAGGCACACCGGACCCCCTTCCATCGGGTACAGCTCGGCGTACACGGCATCGACCTTGGTCTGCAGCGCCGGGTCCTCGTAGTCCCACTCGATCCATTCCCAGCCCAGCTCGTCGGCCTTGCGGGTGTAGGCGATGCCGGCCTCGTCGAAGGCGGCGGCCAGCTTGTCGTTGTCGGCCTTCATGGCCGCCTTCTCCTCCGGCGTGGGGGGCACCGGCGGGTACAGCTCGCCGTAGGCGGCGTCCACCGCCTTCTGGGCCGCCGGGTCTTCGTAGTCGTAGTCGATGGTCTCCCACCCGGCGGCGTCGGTGTTGCGGGTGTAGCCGATACCGGCCTCGTCGAGATGGCGGGCGATCACGTCGTTGTCGGCCTTCACCTTGTCCAGCTCGGCCTGGGTGGGGACGGGCGCCGGATAGCGGTCGGCCCAGAAGCTGTCGCTCACCGACTGGGCCACCACGTCGTTGGTGTCCCACTGGAGGATCAGATAGCCGTAGTCGTCGGTGGACCGGGTGTAGGAGATCCCGTAGGTGTCGAAGACGGCGGCCTGGGCCTCGGTGTCGGCGTTGGCATTGGCCAGGTCCTCGGCGCTGGGGACGTAGTCCTCGCCGTCGGCCGGCCCGCACAGGGCGGCATCGGACCCCGCCGCTACCTTGGCCGTGGCCGACTCGGCCACGCCGGCCCCGCTTCCGGGGGAGAACTGGGCCCGTTGGGCCCGGGCCGCCATGCCGGCCTCGGCCGAGAGCACCGAATCGGTTGTGGTGTCGTCGGTGCTGAGGGCGGCGGTGTCGCCGCCGTCGCCCCGGAGCACCAGATACCCGGCGGCTCCGCCGCCCACCAGCACACCGGCCAGGACCGCTCCACCAATGACGCGAGACAAGCTCGTGCGCCCCCGGCCGATGCCGCTGCCGCTGCGCGTGGGTTCCATGCTGCTCACTCCCTGATTGTGGTGCTTCGTCGTAGCCGATGTTCCGATCGGTTGGAGCCCGACCGCTAGCAGAGACGAATGGCGACGCCCTCGGGTTCCCGCCGTTTCCAACGCCGGCCTGGGTCGTTCTGCCGGGGGTGGGGGGCGGCGGGCCTCGGGAGAGGCTAGCTGGGTTGGCCGGTCCGCCCGGGCATGGCCGGACCGGGCGAACCTTCCCGAACGCTCGGGGGTGGCTGGCTGTCAGCGTGTGGCAACCGGGGCCACCGTCTCGGCCAGTTGCTCCATGGCCTGGCGGATCTTGGTGGGGTTGGAGGTGGGCGGGGCCACCACCAGCCGGTGGACGCCCAGGTCCTCCAGCTCCTTGACCCGGTCGAGCGACTCCCGCCGGGGCGACCACACCATGGTGGTGACCTCGATGTCGTCACCGTTGCGGCCGTGGGCCGCAGCCTCGGCCTTCATCACCTCGAACAGGTGGGCCAGCTCCTCGTCGGTGCCGCTGGCGGGGAAGAAGCCGGTGCCGTACCGCCCGGCCCGCTTGGCGGCGGCGTCGCTGTGGCCGCCGACCACGATCGGCACGGCCCCGCCGGCCGGTTGGGGCCGGGAGATGGCGTTGGAGAAGTTGGCGTAGCGCCCGTCGTAGGCCGCCTTGTCCTGGCTCCAGAGGGCGGCCATGGCGGCGCAGTACTCGTCGGTGCGGCGGCCCCGGTCGGGCCACGGCACACCCAGGGCGTCGAACTCCTCCTGGAGCCAGCCCACGCCGATGCCCAGCTCGAAGCGGCCGTTCGACAGCTTGTGGAGGCTGGCGCACTCCTTGGCCAGCACCACCGGGTTGCGCTGGGGCACGATCAGGATGCCGGTGGCCAGCTTGACCTGCTTGGTGACGGCGGCGGCGTAGGCCAGCCAGATCAGCGGATCGGGAATGTCGGGATCCTCGCCGCCGGGGATCTTGCCGCTCTCGTGGTAGGGGTACCGGCTCTGGTAGCCGTGGGGGATGACCACGTGCTCGACCGACCAGATCGACTCCAGGCCGCACTCGTCGGCGGCGGTGGCGATGGCGGCCGCCCCCTCGGCCGTTGCGTAGTGGGCGGTGTTGGCGAACATGACTCCGAATTTCATGGCCGGAGCCTAAACCATCACCACAACCCTTGGAACTGTGGCACCTGATGCTGCATTTCGCGCGCTGGCGCCACAGTTCGCAGATGTTGATTCCTGTTTTGCCAGTTGACTAGCTGCGCTGACAGGGTTGAGCCCACACGAGCTCAGCGACAAGGAGGGGGACGTGACGCAAGAGGTACGTCCGGGGAAGCGGTTGCCGGGAACGCCCGAACCTTCCTACGAGTGGCCGGGGGCCGACGGGGTGACGATCCGGGGCGACGCCTGGGGGCCCGAGGACGGCCCGATCGTCCTGCTCCAGCACGGTGGCGGCCAGACCCGCCACGCCTGGAAGGGGGCGGGCGAGACGCTGGGCGGGGCCGGTTACCGGGCCATCGCCTTCGACGCCCGGGGCCACGGCGACTCCGACTGGTCGCCCGACGGGGTCTACGGCAACGACGAGAACGTCCGTGACCTGCTGGAGGTGGTGAAGGCCCTCGGCGGCAGCCCGCCCATCCTGGTGGGGGCGTCGATGGGGGGCGGTACCAGCCTGGTGGCCATCGGCGACGGCCACCTGCAGGCCGCCGCCCTGGTGCTGGTGGACATGGCCCCCAGGATCGAGCCCGAAGGTTCCCGCAAGATCCGGGAGTTCATGGACCAGAAGCCCGAGGGGTTCGAGACGCTGGAAGAGGTGGCCGAGGCCATCGCCAACTACCAGCCCCACCGCAAACGGCCCCGCAACCTCGACGGGCTGGTGAAGAACGTCCGCCTGGGCGACGACGGCAAGTACCACTGGCACTGGGATCCCCGTCGCCGCAACCGCACGTGGGACATGGAGGAATACCGCAGCCGCCTGTCGGGCTGCGCCGAGAACATCAACGTGCCCACGCTGCTGGTTCGGGGCGGCCTGTCGGACGTGCTGAGCGAGGAGGGGGCCCAGAGCTTCCTGGCCCAGTGCCCCCACGCCGAGTACGTCAAGGTGTCGGATGCCGCCCACATGGTGGCCGGCGACCGCAACGACATCTTCGCCGGGGCCGTGATCGAGTTCCTGTTCCGGGTGGCCCCCGTCAAGGCCTGATCTGGTGTCCGGGGTCGTCGCCAGTAACGGCCCCGGACAGCAGATCACTCGACGAACGTGGCCCAGCTGGCGAGGGGAAGGCGGGGGCTGCGGAAGTTGTTGATGGGATGGGCCGTGTCCTCGTAGCCGAGGGCGATGGCGCAGAAGATCCGCAGCTCGGACGGTGCCCCCACGAACTCGCTGACCACCTGCTCCCGCATGGCCCAGCTCTCCTGGGCGCAGGTGCCGAGCCCGGCCTCCTCGGCCAGCAGCATGAGCGTCTGGAGGAACATCCCCAGGTCCGACCACTGGGGTGGCCCCATCTGACGGTCGACGAAGCAGAAGACGGCGGCCGGGGCCCCGAACAGCTCGTAGTTGCGGGCCACGTGGCGGAGCCGGGCCGGCTTGTCCTCCCGGGGGATGCCGATCGAGGCGTACATCTGCTCGCCCAGCTCCCAGCGCGACGTCCGGTAGGGCTCGCCCAGCTCCCGGGGGTAGATGTCGTAGGCCGGGCGCTCCAGGTCCCGGCCGGCCACGGAGGCCTTGAACCGCTCGGCGGCCGGCCCGTTGACCACGTAGATCCGCCACGGCTGCACGTTGCCGCCCGACGGCGCCCGGGCCGCCTTCTCCACCAGATCGGCCAGGAGCTGGTCGTCGACCGGCTGATCGAGGAAGGCCCGAACCGACTTGCGCTTGTCCACCGCGGTGCTCACGTCCATGGCGGCCGATCATGTCTCCCCCGGAGCGGCAGGGGCAAACGGGCGCCCCGGACCGAATCTCCTCATGGAGGGTCTCACCGGTGAGACGGCCCATGAGGAGAATCCGGGATGGGCGGATCAGAGGTGGTCGGTGACGGCGGCGGCGAACTCCGAGGTGGTGGCCGTGCCCCCCTGGTCGACCGTGAGGTGCCGGCCCTCGCCGTAGACGGCGGAGATCGCCTGGTCGAGCCGGGCGGCGGGGCGGTCGAGCCCGAGGTACTCGAGCATCATCACCGCCGACAGCAGGGTGGCGGTGGGGTTGATCCGCTCCTGGCCGGCGATGTCGGGGGCGGTGCCGTGGGCCGACTCGAAGTAGGCGTAGCTCTCGCTGTAGCAGCCCGAGGGGGCCAGCCCCATGCCGCCCACGGTGCCCGCCGCCAGGTCGCTCAGCACGTCGCCGTAGAGGTTGGGGAGCAGCAGCACGTCGAGCTCGTCGTAGCTGGTGACGAGGCGGTGGGCCATGTCGTCGACGATGTAGCGGGTGAGCTTCACGTCGGGGAACTCGGCCCCGATCTCGGCCACGATGTCGGCGAAGTAGCGGTCGGTGGCCGGCAGCATGTTGGTCTTGGCCGACACGGTGAGGCTCGGGCTGCGGCCGCTGCGCTCGGCCCGCTCGAGGGCCAGCTGGTAGGAGAACCGGGCCACCCGCTCGGTGCCGGCCCGGGTGATGATCTTGGCCGCGTAGCGGCCCTCCCCGTCGTAGACCAGGCGGGCCCTCGGCCCGATGAGGCCCGACGCCCGCAGGTCGTCGACGTTGCCCATGATCCCCACGTAGGCGTCTTCCAGGTTCTCCCGAACGATCACGTAGTCGAGCCCCTCGGGCCGGGCCATGGGTGAGCGGTAGCCGGGCCGCCACTGCACGGGCCGCACGTTGGCGAACGTGCCCCGGCCCCAGCGGAGGTGGGTCAGGCCGGGGGTGGTGCCGTTGCTGGAGCCGAACAGCACCGTGTCGGCGGCGTCGAGCCGCTCGACCACGAACGCCTCCCGCTCGCCGGTGTCCATCCGGCCCAGCTCGGCCCCGTCCGGCAGGATGTCGAGCCGGACCGGCAGGTCCAGGGCGTCGAGCACACCGAGCGAGGCGGTCATGGCTTCGGGTGCGGCGTCGTCACCGGGAACCACGGCGACCAAGGGGCGGGCATCGGTGTCGGTCATCCCGTGCACCCTGTCACGAGCGGCCCGGCCGGTGCAATCAGGCGCAGTCCGGGTGGTGGCGACGCACGTTGGCGGGATAGCTGCGGCGGTAGTAGTTCCACAGCTGCTGGCCGTAGACGCCCGCTCCCTGGCGGCTGGCGATCCCGTCAACACCCGATTCGAGCTCCTCCCGACGGGCCATGAACCCGGCCCTGGCGTGCCGGGCGCTGGCGGCCACCGCCGCCGCCAGCCCGGGGGCCAGGGGTAGGGGAGCGAGCTCGGTCTCCAGCGCCGGGCCGTGGAACCAGGCCGAGGAGAACCGGGCCTCCCCGGTGATCACCCGGTGGGTGGTGGCCACGTAGTAGTTGCCGCTCATCTCCTGCAGCATCTCGCCCAGGTTGACCACGAAGGCGTCGGTCCGGGGCGGCACGTCGACCCAGGCGCCGTCGGGGGCCTCCACCTGGAGGCCGCCCACGTCATCCTGGAGGAGCAGGGTGAGGAAGCCGGCGTCGTGGTGGGCGTTGACCCCGGCCTCGCCGTGGGGCGTCGGCGGATAGCTGATCAGCTTCACCAGCGACAGGGGCCGGGCCCCGAACAGGTGCGTCAGGTGGTCCTCGGGCAGCCCCAGGCCGACCGACAGCACAGCCAGCAGCTCGTCGGCCAGGGCCGACAAGGCGTCGAAGAACCGGCTCAGGTGGTCCCGGAAGCCGGGTAGCACCTCCTCCGGGAGCCACTGGTTGGGGCCGTCGAGGCGCAGGTAGGGCGGCTCGGCCCGCAGGCCCCGCACCGGGTTCTCCACCGCCAGGTCGAGCTGCTCCCGCTGGTCGGGACGGCCGCCGGTCAGCTCGGCCCCCACCGGCTCCCAGCCCCGGAAGTGGGGCGAGCCGGCCTTGTCGATCCGGCGCTTGGTTTCGTCCGGCAGGGCGAAGAACCGGGCCCGGTACCCGGCGTGCTCGGCCAGCAGGGCCGGGCTGATCCCATGGCCCACGAGGTGGAAGAACCCGATGTGGTGGCAGATCGAGCGCACCTCGTCGGCCAGCGCCCGGCGCTCGGCCTGGCCGCCGCTCCGCCATCGGCCCAGGTCGATCTCGGGGATCGAGACCATCGTCACCGCCGTGCTGTCGATCGTCACCTCAGCGCCTCCTTCCGGCTCTCTCCGCCAGCCGATGGTAGGGCTCAGCCGGGGGGTGACGTCGGCTCGCTCGGGGCGGCCGCTTCGAGCAGGCCCTGGTGGCGGGCCAGGTTCTCCCGGTACCGGACCTGGTCGGCGCTCGACGGCGGCGTCACCGACACGGCCCGCTGGTCGGCCGCCACCGCTTCGGCCAGCAGCGCCCGGTCTCCGTTGGCGTGGTAGAGGCGCACGAGGTGGTCGGCCAGCTCGTCGAGGCAGGCCCCGAGCTCGTCGCCGGGGCCGGCGGCGGCCGCCTCCACCGCCTGGCGGCCGGCGGCCGCCGCCTCCACCAGCGCCGATACCGGCCCGCCCTGGGCGTGGACGCGGGCCAGGAGGCGGGCCAGGTCGCTGCAGCGGTCGGCCAGGTCGGCCGAGGTGGCCGGGGTGAGGGCCACCGAGCGGCGGGCGGTGTCCACCGCGTCGGCCAGCACCTCGGGATCGTTGCGGGCCGAGCTCAGCTCCCCCAGGTAGCGGGCCAGATCCGACAGGTACCCCGGCAGCTCGGCGCTGTGGTCGGGGGTGGCCGCCACCGCCTCCCCGGCCGCCCCCGCCGCCTCCGCCAGTAGCTCCAGGTCGTTGCTGGCGGCGAACAGGCCGGCCAGGCGGGTGCCGAGGTTGGCCAGGTGCCGGGGGCGGTCCGGGCTGCCGGCCGGCACCGCCCGGAGCACGTGGCGGGCGGCGTCGGCCGCATCGGCCAGCACCGACGGGTCTCCGGTCTCGACGTAGAGCCGGGCCACGTGGTTGGCCAGGTTGTTGAGCCGAGACGCCAGCTCCGGCCCCTCCTGGATGGTGGCCTCCACCGCCCGCCGGGCGATCTGCACCGCTTCGGCCAGCGCGGCCCGATCGTTGGTGACCGTGTGGAGGCGGGCCAGGTGGTTGGCCAGGTTGTTGAGGCGGGCCGGCAGCTCGGGGCTGGCCGGCTCGGTGGTGTCGACCGCCCGCCGGGCCGTCGACACGGCCTCGGCCAGCACCGCCTCGTCGCCGCTGGCGGCGTACAGCCGGACCAGCCGGTTGGCCAGGTTGTTCAGGTAGCCCGGCAGCTCGGGGCTGCCGTCGGGTGTGGTGGCGGCCGCTTCCCGGGCGGCGTCCACCGCCTCGTCGAGCACCACCCGCCGGCCCTCCACCGCGTGCAGGCGGGCCAGGCGGTTGGCCAGGTTGTTCAGATAGGCCGGGCGCTCCGGGCTGGCCACCGGCGTGGCCGCCACCGCCCGGCGGGCGGCCTCCACCGCTTCCACCAGGATCGGCCGTTCGCCGTTGGCGGCGTACACGTCGGCCAGGCGGGTGGCGAGCAGGTTCAGGCGATAGGGCAGTTCGGGGCTGTCGGGCAGGGTGGTGTCCGCCGCCTCCCGGGCCGCCGCCAGGGCCTGGTCGAGCACGTCGGTCTCGCCCGTGCCGGTGTCGGCTGCGGCCAGCTCCTCGTCGAGGCGGGTGACCAGGGCCTGCAGCTCGGGGCTACCGGGCTCCGCCACCTCGGCCTGTCGGGCCATCGACACCGCCTCGTCGAGCACGGCGGCCTGGCCCGACACCCGGTACCAGTCGAGCAATCGGGCGGCCAGGCCGACCAGACGGTCGACCCGATCGGGGGCGTCGGCCGGGACCTGGTCGAGACGGCGGCGGGCCACTGTCACCGCTTCGGCCACCACCTCCGGTCGGGGGTCGGCGGCGGCCAGCTCCAGCAGCCGGTTGGCCAGGTTGCCCAGGCGGCGGTCGAGGTCGGCCCCTCGATCGGGGGTGGTGGCCACGGCGCGGCGGGACGCCTCAACCGCCTCGTCCAGAGCGGAGCGGACACCGGTGGCCCGGTGGAGCTCGGTGAGGCGGGCCGCCAGCTTCGACAGGCGGCCGGCCAGCACCGACGGCCGACCGGTGCTGGCCTTCACCGTCTCGCGGGCCACCGACACCGCCTCGTGCAGCACGTCGAGGTCTCCGGTGGTGACGTGCAACCGGGCCAGGGCGTTGGCCAGGTTGTTCAGGTAGGCGGCCCGGGCCGGGTCGTCGGCCCGGGCCGACTCCACCGCCGAGCGGCCGGCCGAGGTCGCCTCTTCGAGGACCGCCGTGTCGGGGGACAGCCCGTACTGCTCGAGCAGGCGGGCCGACAGGTCGTGGTAGCGGCGGGCCCGCTCGGCGCTGTCGGGCGGCGTGGCCTCCGCCGCCTCCCGGGCTGTGGCCAGGGCCTCCTCCAACACGGCGGGACGCCGGGTGGCGCCGTATTGACGGGCGAGCACGAGCGACAGGGCGTGCACCAGCCGCGTACGGTCGGCCTCGGTGGGGACACCCGGCCGGGCCGCCGACTCGCTCGGAACCTCGGGGCCGCCACCGCCGTCGCGGGCATGGCGGGCCGCTGCCGACCGGCTGGCCAGCTGGCTCACGTCCAGGGCCCGGCGGGCCTCGGCCACGGCGGCCGTGATGGTGTCGGGGTTGCCGTCGAGCCGGTGCAACTCGCCCAGGTGATGGGCCAGCTGCTCGTGGTACAGCCAGCGGTGGGGCACGTCGACCGGGGTCTGGTCGACCAGCGAGCGGCACAGCGCCACCGCCTCGGCCAGCGCCGCCCGCTCGTCGCCACCGGGGTGGGTGGACGACAGCAGAGCCGCCAGCTCCGAGGTGCGGGCCGACCGGGCCGGGCTGGTGACGGCGGTGTGGGCCAGCGCCGCCCGGGCGGCGGACACCGCCGCCTCGGCCAGCCGGGCCTCGCCGAAACGGGCATGGAGCTGGCCCAGCGTGACGGCCAGGGCGGCCAGCCGGTCGGTGTGCTCACCCGTGAGCGGACCGGGCCGGCCCCGCGGCGCCGGTGGGGGCAGCGCCCCCAGGGTGGTGAGGGTGGCCTCGGCCCCGTCGAGGGCGGCGGCCCGGTCGGATGCGGCCTGGGCCCGGCGGACGAGAGCCAGGGCCAGCGTGAGGCCCACCCACCACACCGAATCGGTGGGGGCCAGCTGGAGGGCCTGGCGGGCCGCCTCGATGCCCTCGCTCAACGCCTGCTCGTCGCCCTTGGCCGTGCCCTGGGCGGTGAGGCGCAGGGCCAGACCGTCGAGGCGGGCCACGTGGGCCGGGGTGCCCCGGGGGGTGAGCTGCACCGCCCGGCGGGCCACGCTCACCGCCTCGTCGAGCCGCACCCGGGGCCCGCCAACGTCGAACGACTCGAGCAGGTGGGCCGACAGGTTGTCGAGCAGGGCCGGCATCTCGGCGGCGTGGGCCGGGGACGGCGGCCACGGCCTGGCGGGCCACGCCCACCGCCTCGTCGAGGGCCGACCGGCCGCCCCCGGCGTGGTAGATCTCGGCCAGCCGGTTGGCCAGGTTGCCGAGGCGGCCGGCCAACTCCGGGCTGGCCTGGTCGGTGAGGTCGACGGCCCGCTGGGCCGTGGCGTGGGCCTCGTCGAGCACCCCCTCGTCGCCGCTGGCGGCATGGAGGCGGGCCAGGCGGACCGACAGGTTGTTCAGCTGGCGGGCCAGCTCCGGGCCGTCGGGCGGAGCCAGCTCCACCGCCCGCCGGGTGGCCGACACCGCCACCTCGATCCACACCGGGTTCTCGTTCAGCTCGGCCAGCCGGGTCGAGAGCCGGGCCACGGCGTCCCACACCGGCGGCCACAGCGGCCGCGGGTAGGTCTCGGGCGACGCCGCCATCAGGTTGGTGACCGACTGCCGGGCCCGCTCGATGTCCTCCGGCGCTGGCCGGCCGGGGTTCGAGGCGCCGAGCAGGGCCCGCTCGGCGTGACCCAGGTCGATCAGGATCTGGAGCGGGCCGGTGGCGGTTGTGCCGGCCAGGAGCTCCACCCGGTTCGACAGGCGGCGGGCCAGCCGCTCCTTGCCGTTGGAGGCCGCCAGCCTGGCTCTGGCGTCGAGCAGGGCCAGGGCCGCCGGCTGGCGGATCGGGGGGAAGCTGGCGATCACGTCGGCCGCGGCCGCCGTGTCGGGGGCCGAGACGAGGCGGTGGAGGGCGGCCGCCATCTGGTCGGCCAGGCTCACGGCGTCCTCGAGCCGGACGGTGTCGTCGGGCGATGACCCCTCCGCCAACGGGCCGAGCCCGGAACCCTCCATGCCGTAAACCCTCAGCCCGTGCCGTGCCGTCGTGTGCTGCCGCCATGCGTGTCCACGCAGCGGGATTCACGCTACCAGGTGTGGGGCCTGGTAGGCCATCGGTCGCGCCGATGACGCCCGCCTTTGCCCCCGGTGGGCGGATCGAGCACGCTGGGCCGGCGCCGCCCCATCCGGCGCAGCACAGGAAGGCGACCAGCATGGCCGACACCCCCCGCCCCGCCGTCACCCCCGGGGCCAAGATGCAGTACCTCATCCGCCGCCGGCCGGCGGTGACCCGGGAGGAGCTGATCGCCCACTGGTTCGCCAACCACATGCCGGGCGTGATCGCCGGCCAGGCCCGGGCGGCCGAGGCGGGCCGGCCCCACGCCCGGCGCTACCGGGCCACGGTGTTCTCGCCCGACCGGTCGGGCCGGCAGGCCTGGGACGGTGTGGCCCAGCTGTGGTTCGACGCCGAGCCCCCGGCCCCCGCCCAGCCCCACGGCACTGTCCCGGCCGACAGCTTCCAGGAGCGGGCCGAGCCCTACGTCCCCTGGGCCACCACCGAGTACGTGGTGCTCGACCCCCGGCCCCGGCTCCCGGTGGAGCCGCTGACGCTGAACGCCCCATTCCCCACCACCCGATCGGGCTTCTTCTCCCAGACGTTCCTGGTCACGACGAAGCCGGGGGCCGACCACGCCGCCCTGTTCCGCCACTGGCTCGACGTCCATGTGCCCAACGTGCGCTCCGTCATGGAGCAGGTGGGAGGGTTCGGCTACGTGGTCAGCCATTCCGCCCACCCCGAGGCTGAGCCCTACGCCGGGATGGCCGAGCTGTGGTTCGAGAGCGGGGAGGGGTGGGACGGGTTCAAAGCCACCATCCAGCCCGACGGCATGGAGCAGTGGACCGACGGCGCCGTCGTCCTCCGCTCGTCCACCGAGATGATCGGCATTCTGTAACTTCCGAGGACTCCGCTCCCCATCGGGCGAGCTAGATCGTGTTCATCACCTCGTCGGTGTGCTGGCCCAGGGTGGGGGCGACCGACCAGTTCCACCACTGGTGGGACACGAGGAACGGGGCGCCGGGCACCTGGACCTGGCCCAGGGCCGGGTGGTCCTCGTCGCGCCACCAGCCGGCCTGGGCCAGATGGGGATCGCCCCGCAGATCGGCCACCGTGTTCACCGGCGTGATCGGGATGCCCCGCCGCTGGCCCTCCACGAACAGCTCGTGCTTGGTGGCGGCCAGCGTCAGTTCCTCGGTCCAGGCGTCGACCGCCTCCGACGCCTCGTGGCGCACGGCGATGTCGTTGAACACCTCGTCGAGCACGCCCTCGTTGCCGGTGGCGTCGCAGATCCAGCGGGCCATGGCCTGCCAGTGGTTGGGCTGGAGGGCCAGGATGGCCACGTAACCGTCCTGGCACGGGAACAGGCCGAAGGGGCTGGTGACGGGCCGCCGGTTGCCGGCCCGGGGGCGGGGCACCTGGTCGTCGAGGAACAACGGCACCCCGGTCTCGGGCGCCATCGACACCATGGCCTCCTGGATCGCCACCTCCACCAGCTGGCCCCGCCCGGTGCGGCGCCGGCCCCGCAGGGCGAGCATGGAGGCGATGGCGGCGTTCACGGCGGTGAAGTGCATGGCCAGCTGCACCGGGGCGGCGGGGGCCAGGGGCGGGGAATCGGGGAAGCCGATGGTGGACGCCAGGCCGCACGAGGCCCACGCCACCAGGTCCGACGTGGTCCAGTCGCGCCGGGGACCAGTGAGGCCGAAGGGGGTGATGGCGATCCACGACGTGGCCGGGTTGGCCGCCCGGACCGCCGAATAGCCCGACACCGGTCGATCCTGGAGGCCGGCGGGGGAGTCGTCGAGCACGACGTCGGCCGTGGCCAGCAGGGCGGCCAGGCGGGCCTCCCCCTCGGCCGACGAGCGGTCGATCACCACGCTCTTCTTGCCCGCCGACAGGAAGGCCCACCACAGGCCCGACTCGGGGGCGTCGACGCCGGGAGCGTGGGGGGCGTAGGTGCGCATCGGATCGCCCCCGGGGGGCTCCACCTTGATCACCTCGGCCCCCAGCGCGGCCAGCAGCCGGGTGCCGTAGGCGCCGGCCAGGCCGGTGAGGTCGACCACACGGTTTCCGGACCAGGGGCCCATCAGCTCTCCTCCCCGCCGTCGGCGGCCCCGTCGGCGACCAGGCCGACGATCTCGTACCACCGGTCGAACGGGCGGGTCACCGTCATCTCCGGTACCCGTTCGCCGAACGCCGCCTCCCGGGCCATCAGGGCCTCGATCTCGGCCTCGCCCAGCCCCACCCGCTCGGCCAGGACCTCCCGGGTGTGCTGGCCCATGTTGGGCCCGGCCCAGGGGACCGAGGCCGGGGTGTCGGACATGCGGATCGGATGGCCGGTGAACAGGTCGCGCCCGAAGCGGACCGAGGGGGCGACGTCGTACACCTTGCGGTCCCGGAGCTGGGGGTCGCTCAGCACGCCCCGGTGGTCGAGCACCTCGTAGGCGGCGATGCCGGCGGCCTGGAGCCGGGCCGCCGCCTCGGCCGGGCTGATGGCGGCGGTCCAGGCCCCGACGGCCTCGTCGATGGCGTCGTGGGCGGCCACCCGCCCCTCGAGGGTGGCCCAGGCCGGGTCGGCCAGGGTGTCCGCCCCGATCAGGCCCACGAGGGCGGCCCACTGGGCGTCGTCGGCCACGCTCAGGGCCACGAACCGGTCGTGACCCCGGGAGGGGTAGACGCCGGTGGGGGCGGCCCACGGGATGCGGTTGCCGGTGGGCTCGGGCGTGCGGCCGGTGATGGCGTGGTCGACCAGGTAAGGGCCGAGCAGCGACACCGTCGTCTCCATCTGGGAGATCACGAGGCTCACACCCTCGCCGGTCTGGTCCCGGTGCTCCAGGGCCGACAGGATCGACACCACGGCGTGCATGCCGGCCACGTAGTCGGGTGGGGCCACCGAGGCGATGCCGGCCGGCTCCTCGCCCCGGTGGCCGGTGAGGGCGTCGAGGCCCACCAGCGGGGCCTGGTTGGGCCCGAAGGCCCGGAAGGGGTAGTAGGGGAGCTCGGGGTCGGCCCCGAAGCCCGGCATCATCACGTGGATGAGGCCGGGGTTGACCGGGTGGAGCTGGGCGTAGCTCATCCCCATGCGCTCCAGCGCGTCGGGGGTGAAGTTGGACAGGAAGACGTCGCAGCCCTCGATCAGCTTGTGGGCGGCGGCCAGGGCGTCGGCGTCCTTCAGCTCCAGGCCGATCGAGCGCTTGCCCGCCGTCATCTCCGGCAGGTAGGGGCTCGTGTCCATGAACAGCGGGAGGTACTCCTCGGTGCGGGCCCAGGCCGACCCGAACAGGCGGGCAACGTCGGGGTTGACGCGGGACTCCACCTTCACCACGTCGGCCCCGTGGTAGGCCAGGTACCGGCCGGCGCAGGGCGCCGCCACGGCCACGCTGAGCTCGAACACCTTGAGCCCTGCCAGGACCCGATGGTCGTCGTCCATCATCCCCCTTGCCTCACTGCGTCGTGTGTCGGTTCGCCCACCCACCGCCCGGGCCGGCGGCCCCGAAGGTAGCGCGCCGGCGGCCCGACGTCGATTGTCACCGGGGAGAGCCGATGCGGCCCCGGAGCCGGCGGTCGGATATCAAGGGGCCCCATGGACTTCAACCTCTTCAGCTACTTCACGATGGGCCGTCGTCCCGAGCTGGAAGCCGGGCTGGCCGGGCTCCGGGTGGACCTGTACCAGCGGATGCTGGAGGAGACCGCCCAGATCGTGGCGTTCGCCGACGAGGCCGGCTTCGCCGGATTCGGCCATCCGGAGCACCACCTCCAGATCGAGGGGTGCGAGCCGTCGAACGATCTGGCCGCCCTGGCCATGTTCATCGGGCAGCACTCGAAGCGGCTCAAGGTGATCTCGTGCGGCTGGGTGTCGACCACCCACAATCCGCTGCGGGCAGCGGAGACGATCTCGACGCTCGACAACATGCTGCGGGGCCGGTTCGCCTTCGGCCTCGTACGGGGCTACCAGCACCGGTGGGTGGAGAACTTCAAGGTCCTGCCCCAACTCGATGCCGTGGGCCCCTGGAACAAGGACACCGAGGCCGACGACCGCAACCGGGAGCACTTCGCCGAGTACGTCGACATCGTGTTGCGGGCCCTGACCGAGCCGACGTTCCGCCACGAGGGTGCGTTCTGGCAGTTCCCGGCGCCGGGGATGAAGAACCCCCACCCTCACGACGTGTACACCGAGATGGGGGCGGGGGTCGACGCCGACATGTCGATCACCGAGGTGGGCATCGCCCCCCGCCCCTACAGCCAGCCCTACCCCCAGCTCTACGGCGGGTTCAGCGCCTCGATGCGCACGGCCCTGTTCTGGGCCCGCCACGGCGGCCGCCCGATCGTGATGAGCGGCAACTACGACTTCTGCCAGGTGCTGTGGTCGAAGTACCGGGAGGAGGCGTTGCGGAGCGGGCACGAGCCAGCACCGGGCTCCGAGGCGGCGTGGGGCGGCATCGTCGTCTGCGCCCCCACCGACGCCGAGGCCCAGGCCCAGTTCGAGGACATGGCCTGGTTCTGGGACAAGTGGTCGGTGCCGTTCGGCAACCCCCTGCCCGAGCTGCTGGTGGGCAGCCCGGACACGATCAGCGCCAAGATCGAGGCGGCCCAGGGGCGGTTCGACCCCCAGGAGACGTTCATGATCATCCCCCAGGGCATCCACGCCGCCGATCAGGTCTGCGACTCCCTCGGCCTCTTCGCCGACAAGGTGATGCCCCGGTTCAGCTAGCTTTCGGAGCCTTCCCCGCCGGACGACTCAGGCCGGGATGGGGGTGGACTGCCAGCACAGGAACTGCCAGGTGCCGCTGCGGCGGACCCAGATGACGCTGTAGCGGGCGTCGAGGTGGCGGTCGGCGCCACCGGCGATCACGTGGATCTTGACCCGGCCCGTGACCATGGCGGTGTCGCCCACCACCACCGTGGCGGTGTCGGTCCGCTCCTCGGAGCGGTAGTCGAACACCTTGTTGGCGATGGCCTTGATATAGGACTCCTTGGTGTCCACGTGGCCGTTGGAGTGGGTGTACGACAGCTCGGGGGCGTAGAGCTGCTCGAGGGTGGAGATGTCCTCGGCGATCTGGGCCTCCCAGCGCCGGTCTTCCATCTGGGCGATTTCCGCGGTGACGTCGGTCATGGTCCCTTTCCTACACCGCGGGTGGACCGGGGGCCAGCACCGGCGCGATCGTGGATCATGACCGAGCCCTCTGCCGCCGTGTCGGCGGGCCCCTTCCGCATCGAGCCTCTGACCGGTGTCCTCGGCGCCGAGCTCGGCGGGATCGACATCGGCCAGCCGCTCGATGACCACACCGTGGCCGCACTGCGGGCCGCCCTCAACGAGAACCATGTGCTCGTGTTCCGGGACCAGTCGCTCACGCCGGAACAGCAGCTGGCGTTCGGCCGCCGCTTCGGCGAGCTGGGCCGGCACCCGTACGTGGCAGGCAACGCCGAGCACCCCGAGATCCTCGACATCGTGGTGGAGCCGGATGATCGCACGAACTTCGGCGGCGGCTGGCACTCCGACGTCACCTTCCTGGCCGAGCCCGACCTGGGCTCGATCCTGTACGCCGTGGAGTTGCCGCCGGTGGGGGGCGACACCCTGTTCGCCAACCAGCACGCCGCCTACGAGGCCCTGTCGGACACGATGAAGGAGCTGATCGATCCGTTGATCGGTATCCACTCGGCCAAGCTCCAGTTCGGCGGTCGGGGCTACTCCCAGCGATCCCAGGCGATGACCACCCGGGACGTCGAGGGGGCCCGGGAGAGTGAGGTGGAGCATCCGGTGGTGCGGACCCATCCCGAGACCGGGCGGAAGGCCCTGTTCGTGAACCGGGCGTTCACCATGGGCATCAAGGGCATGACCCGCACGGAGTCGGCCGGGCTGCTGGAGATCCTCTTCCGCCAGGCCGTGGCCGAGCAGTTCACCTGCCGGGTCCGGTGGGCGCCGGGAACCGTCACCGTGTGGGACAACCGCAGCGTCCAGCACTACGCCGTGCACGACTACAAGGGCCAGCGGCGCCGGATGCGTCGCATAACGATCCAGGGTGACCGGCCGTTTTAACGAGGTCTTCAGCGCGGCCCCCACGACCTGCTCCGCCGGCTCGCAGGGGTGGGTGGACACAGGGCTAGGCTCGCGATCATGTCAATCAGCGGTGACTACGAGCCGAGCACGTGGGAATGGGTCCGCCAGCAGGTGGCGGAGTATGAAGGGTCGAGCGGAGAGCGGGGCAACACCCTGCCGCGACACGGGCATGCCGATCATCGTCATGACCACGGTGGGGCGGAAGTCGGGCAAGGTCCGCAAGGTGCCCCTGATGAAGGTGGAGCACAACGGGGAGTACGCCATCATCGCCTCCAAGGGGGGCGCCCCCAAGAACCCGGCCTGGGTGGCCAACCTCCTGGCCGAACCGAAGGTCATGATCCAGGACGGCCCCGAGCCCTTCGACGCCCTGGTGCGCCTGGTGGAGGGGGCCGAGCGCGACGAGTGGTGGCAGCGTTCGGTGGCCGCCTACCCGCCCTACGCCGAGTACCAGGCCAAGACCGACCGGGAGATCCCGGTGTTCATCGCCAGCCGGGCGAGCTGAGCGGTACCGCGGGTCGGATCGGATCAGATCGGTGACCACGAGGGGCGGGCGGTGAGCCACGAGGCGCTGATGCTCATGGCCCGGCGCACCCTGGCCCACACGCGGGCCGGCACCGTGCCGTTGGCCGATGGCATCGTGAAGGTGCCGGCGGCCAACTACGTCGATCCCGCCCGCTACCAGGCCGAGCTGGCCCTGATCTTCCGGCGCCTGCCGCTGGTGGCGGCGGCCAGCGCCGAGCTCCACCGGCCCCGCGACTACCGCTCGATCGACCTGGCCGGGGTGCCGGTGCTGGTGGTGCGGGCCGACGACGGCGAGGTGCGGGCCTATCTCAACATGTGCAGCCACCGCGGGGCGGTGGTCGTGCCCGAGGGGCACGGCAGCGCCCGCCGCTTCACCTGCCCGTACCACGCATGGAGCTACGACTCCGCCGGTTGCCTGGTGGGCGTGCTCGACCGGGAGGAGTTCGGGCCGCTCGACGTCGCCTCCCACGGCCTGCGGGCCCTGCCCACGGCCGAGCGGGCCGGGCTCGTGTTCGTTGTGCCCGATCCGGCGTCCGCCGTCGACATCGACGGCTTCCTGTCGGGCTACGACCAGGTGCTCGACCATCTCGGGCTGGACCGTTGCTGGTTCGTGGGCCAGCAGTCGGTTGCCGGGCCCAACTGGAAGGTGGCCTACGACGGGTACCTCGACTTCTACCACCTGCCTGTCCTCCACAAAGACACGTTCGGCACCGAGCTGTCGAACCAGGCGATCTATGACGCCTGGGGCCCCCACCAGCGGGTGAGCTCGCCCGACGAGCGGCTGCTCCGGTTCGACACGCTCCCCGATCACGACTGGCCTCTGGCCGCCCTCACCGCCGGGGTGTGGACGGTGTTCCCCCAGACGTCGATCGCCGGGTTCCCGGTGAAGGCGTCCGACGGTTCGGCCACGTCGCTCTACATGGTGTCGACCCTGTACCCGGGGGCCGATGTGGCCTCGTCGACCACACAGCAGACGTTCCTGTCGACGGTGGAGCCCACCCCGGCCCTCCAGGTGGCGATCGACGCCCAGATGCGGTTCCTGCTCGCTGTGGTGCGCGACGAGGACTACGCCACCGGCCTGCGGATCCAGCATGCTCTGGCCAGCGGCTTGCGCCGTAGTGTGCTGTTCGGACGCAACGAGGCGGGTGGCCAGCGGTTCCACCGCTGGGTCGACCGGCTGCTGGCCGCCGACGACGGCGGCGCCCTGGCCGAGCTGTTCGCCGTTCCCGAGGTCGTCCATCAGCCCTGACCTGGCGTTCAGCCATCCGGCCCCCGCCGCGACATCGGGACCCCAGTTCGAACCGTGTAGCGGCATGTTCCCCTCAGAGGTACATCGAGGTACCCGGTTCGAACCGATGGCGCGATGTGAGCGCACCGGTTGCGGCGCAGGCTGAGGGGGCGTGGGTTCGCCGGTTCGAAGCTGGCATCATGTTCCAGCGGGGCAGCCGGAGCAGGCTGGAGGACCATTCATGGCTGGACGTTGGCGGAGCGTCGTGCTGGCCGGCCTTCTCATTCTTGCGCTCGGCGGTGTCACCGCCCTCGTCTCCCGGATGCGGGGCGGCTCGGACATCGAGGCGGAGGATGCCGGCCCGACCAGCTCCGTCACCATCGTCGAATCCACTGAAGCCACCGAGCTCCCAGTGGTGGCCGGCGGCAGCACGAGCGCCCCGGCGGGCGTGCCCGGGCCGCCCACCGCCGGCACGCCGGGCACGGTGTCGACCACCAGTCGACCGGCGGCCACCGCCACGGGACCCACTGCTGCGTCGACAACGGCGCCCGCCCCCGTCACCACCGATGCGCCGGCCAGCGGAGCCGCCCCGTTGGCCGGGCGGATCAAGCCCGGTGGTACCTACTCCGGGGTGGCCACCTTCTACGGCGCCGATGGCGGCGGGGCCTGCCTGTTCGACCACCCGAGCGCCGACCTCATGGTGGCGGCCATGAACACCAGGGACTACGAGACGTCGAAGGCCTGCGGGGCCCGGGTTCAGGTGTGGGCAGCCAACGGGGCCACGATCACCGTGCGCATCGTGGACGAGTGCCCGGGTGACTGCCAGGTCGGCCAGATCGACCTGAGCCGGGAGGCCTTCGCCCGCTTGGCCGACCCGACGCTCGGTCGCATCCCGATCACCTGGAGCCTGGTGAGCCCCGACACGGCGGGATCGCTGGCCATCCGATACAAGGACGGGTCGAGCCAGTACTGGTGCGGCCTGCAGGTCATCGACCACCGCAACCCGGTGGCGCGGGTGGAGGTGTCGGTGAACGGCGCGTACAAGGCGCTGGAGCGCACCAGCTACAACTACTTCCTGTCGCCCGACGGATCGGGCTGCGGCTCGACCATCCGTGTCACCGACATCTACGGCGAGTCGCTGACGATCCCGGCCCTGGCCGTCCAGCCCGGGACGACCCAGAAGACCAGCGTGCAGTTCGGCCGCCACTGACCGCCCGACCGGCGCAGGGCGGCGCCGGTTCGGCCCCCCGCCCTGCGGCCCATCAGATCGTGTACTGTCATGGGTAGCGCGCATCAGGGCGCCTCCGGCCGGCGGCAAGGACCGAGTCCACCTGAAGCAGTACCTCCGATGTCGAGATCTCCCGTCCTCGACCGCACGTGAGCCGGCACGGTCGACGAGGAGGAGAGATCGCCATGGCCTTACCCGACCGTCCCGACCCCGCCCAGCTCCGGCGCCGGGCACGCGAGCTGCAACGGGCGGCTCGAGCCGGCGAGCCGGAAGCCGAGGCCCGGGTGCGGGCCCAGGGCTTCGACCCGGCCACCGTCGGCCTCCGCCGGGCCCAGCACGTGCTGGCCCGGGAGCTGGGTCACGCCTCATGGCCGGCACTGGTGGCCGCGGTCGCCGCCGGTGTTGCGGCAGCTGACGGGGGCGAACCGACCGGCGAACGGCGCTCACCCTGGGACCAGGCGGCACCGGCGCCGCGCCCGCCGTTGCTGGAGCCAGCGGTGACGGCCGCCGCCGCGGTGGCCGCTGGGCTAGGAAGCCGGTCGCTGGCCGGGGATCATCTGATGCTGGCGGCCACCGATCCCGACCTCGACGGACATGTCGAGCTGGCCGGGCTCGACCGGACCTGGCTGGCGGCGTGGGTGGCCCGGCTGTTCACAACCGGCCGACCCGCTGGGGGGCGACCGTGGTCGACCAGCCCCTCGTTCGAGGAGCACCTGGCCCTGGCCGCCGGCCTGTGCGTGGCCAACGGGCTGCCCCTCGTCACGCCGGCCGCGCTGGCGGTGGCCGGCCTCTATGCCGGCCACGGGTCGCCCATGTGGGTCGACTCCGGCGGCATCGACCCCGACGAGCTGGCCGAGGCGCTGGCGATGTACCACCGGTTGGTGGTGTACCCCGCCCACCTCGATCCGCCGAGACCGCCCTAGGGCGACCTCGTCTACTACCCGAGCGGGAGCCCGGGTGTCACCCAGGAGCTGTTCCGGCGCTACCCGCCGGGCCGGGGCGGCCAGTGGGGCGTCAACACCTCGACGTGGAAGCCCGGGTTACCACTGGGTGTGCGGCGACGACGACATACCGATGCTCGATCTGGTCCGCTCGGTGCTGGCCGACCCGTCACAGGCGATCGCCGTGCCGTGGCGCGAGGCCCACCGCCGGGAGTCCGAGGCCCGAGGCCGAGCCGAGCCCGCCGGTTCGGCGGCCGAGGGCACCTCGACACAGCGGCCGTCCCGCCCGGCCCTGGCCGGGGCGGCCGCTCCAGCTCCGGGCTCGCTGGCCGCCCACCGGGCCGCCGGCCGGGCGTTGCTAGCGAGCGATCTGGGAGCGGGACCCGACGGCCGAATCGCGGATCCTGGCCTCCCACCCGATCTACACCGGTCGCGACCCGGGCCGCCTCGACCTCACCATGCTGCGGCTGGCCGACGCCTACGCCAACGTGGCGGCCGAGGCCGGATACGGCTCGTGGCCCGAGCTGGTGGCGGCGGCCGACCGCATCGAGCTCGGTGCCCCTCGTCGTCGATGGGCCGGCAGCTACAGCGCCCAGGCGTTCTCCCGGGCCATGGGCATGGCCGGGAAGCGACGCGACCCCGGGCTCCGGCCAGCGCACCTCGTGCTCGCCCTGCTTCAAGCCTCCCCACCGGCCGGCGCCGCGGCCGCTGTCTCCGCTTCAGGCGCTCCGGTCGACTTTGCCTGCCGAGGCGCTGGCCGCGCTGGGCGTCACGGTCGAGTCGGTGACCGAGCGACTCGGGCCCGAAGGCGCCCCCGGGGGCCCGACCGGGCTGGGCAGCACGCCGACCTGGCACGCCCTGATGGGGTGGGCGGCCGGCCTGGCGCTCGTCCGGGGCTCCGAACGCGTCGAGCCGCCCGACGTGTTGGCGGCCCTGGCCTACGGTCTGCCTCCGGGCGACCTGGCCGCCGAGGCCGGCGTCGACCCCGACGAGGTCCACGCCGCGCTGGCGCAGCTCGGCCATCCGGTTCCTCCGGTCCGCCCTTCCGCCGTCTGGCTCCCACCCGCTCCCTGACCCGCCCCCGCCCCCGCTCGATCGCGACACAGTTCGAACCGACGTCGCAATTGGCGCGCTGAGCGCGCACATCGCGACCCAGTTCGAACCGGTGGCGCGATTGTGCGGTGGGGGGACGAGGGAGGGAAGGGGCGCCGCGCTCAGGCGTCAGTGGGCGCAGCCGCAGGCGGCGCCGCAACCGCCGCCCATGGGCGGGCCCGAGGGCATGGCCGAGGCCGACGGCGAACCGCCGCCGCTGGTCACGGAGGCGAAGACCGAAAGCAGGCGCCTTGCGTCGGAATGGCCCTGGGGACAGCTGGCCGGGTCACCCGACTCGGCCATGGGTCGCTTCAGTTCGAAGGTGTCGTCACAGGTGGTGCAGCGGTACTCGTACGTGGGCACGGGCCGAGATTACCCTTTCAACCACTCCGCTGTCGCCCGGGCCATCTTGGCCCCGTCGTAGCCGATCCGCTGCACCGGCTCCACCTCGAGGATCACCCGGCGGGGCGAGTCGAGGAAGCGGACGAAGCGCTCCTGGGCCGCCTCGTGGCCCGGCATGAGGGCCGCCGCCAGCTCGGGGTAGAACCAGGCCTTGATCTCGGCGTCGTCGTCGTGGACGGTGCACCGGCCCTTCCACGTCACGGTCTTGTCCCGGGGAAGGGGGGAGCCGGTGCTGGTCACCACGATCGACACCCGGGGATCGCGCCGCACGGCCGTGATCCGGGCCCGCTGGCTCGACGCCGTCAGCCAGAACCGCCCCCGGCGCCACACGTAGCTCATGATCACGCCCACCGGCCAGCCCTCGGCGTTGGCCCAGATGAACGTGCACTCGTTGTGGGCTCCGAGCAGCTGCTCCTCGGTGCCGGCGTCCAGGTCGTAGGCGGTGACGTCCTCGTAGTCCATCGGAGACCCGCCCCTCAGGCTTCGGACCGGATCACGCCAGCCCCGGTGGGGTCGACGAAGCTGCCGTCGTACTTGATGCGGTTGTGGCTGTGGCCCACGTGATGCAGGCCGAACGCCGACTGGATGGCGGTGTAGATCCCCATGGCGTCCTGGGCGTTGTTGACCGACTGCTTGGCCAGGGTCAGCCCGAACAGCGGCCGCTTGGCGATGTGGGCGGCCAGGGCCAGGGTCTCGGCCTCCAGATCCGCCCGGGGTACCACCCGGTTCACCATCCCGTGCTGCAGGGCCTCCTGGGCCGTGATCGCTCGACCGGTGAACAGCATGTCCTTGGCCAGCCGGGCCCCGGCCTCGAACGGGTGCACGAAGTACTCCACGCCGTTCACCCCGAAGGCCACCACCGGATCGGAGAAGGTGGCGTCGTCGGAGCACACGATCAGGTCCATGGGCCACACGAGCATCAGGCCGCCGGCGATCACCTTGCCCTGCACCGAAGCGATGGTGGGCTTGGCGATGTTGCGCCACCGCCAGCACAGGCCCACGTACATCTCGGCCTCCTTGGCCATGTACCCCTCGGCCCCTTCGGCGTCGAAGTGGCACTGGGTGCCGATGGCCCCCACGTCGTGGATGGTGGTCGTGCCCCGCAGGTCGTGACCCGACGAGAAATGCTTGCCGTCGGCCGCCAGCACGATCACCCGCACGTTCTCGGCCCGGGCCGCCTGGTCGAACGCCTGGTTCAGCTCCGACAACATCAGGTAGTCCTGGGCGTTGGCCGCCTCGGGCCGGGCCAGCGTGATGCGGGCCACCCCCTCGGCCGGTTCGTCGTAGCGCACCCGCTGCCAGTCGCTCATCGTCGTCCTCTCCCGTTCCGTCGGTCAGGGCCGATTCTGGCAGTTCGCCGGAGCGGAGGCGACCGTGGCGCGGGCCCGGCCGTGGCACGATGGGGCGATGGACGACACCCTCCGGATGTTGACGGCGGCCCAGGACGAGGCGGCGGCCCAGCTGGCCGAGCCGGGCGACTGGCTCAGCGGCGCCCAGCGGGTGGCGGTGTGGGCCGAGGCCCGGGACTCCGCCACCAACCCGCTCGACCGCGCCCGACGGGAGGCGATCAGCCCCGCCGCGGTGGCAGACCGCCACCCGGCCACAGCCGAGCTGCCGGCCCCGGCGGTGGACGTGGTGCACCGGGTGGCGTCCGACCCGGGCCGCCTCACCCGGGCCTGGGCCGATGACGCCATCGTCGAGCTGGGGGAGGAGACATACGCCGAGCTGGTGGGGGTGACCGGCATCGCCCTCGTCCTCGACCGCTTCCGCCTGGCCATCGGCCAGCCGGCCCGGCCGCTGCCGGCCCCGGTCGGTGGCGAGCCGGCCCGGGTCCGCCCCGACGACGTGGGCGACGTGGGGGCCTGGGTGGCCCAGACCGTGCACAAAGCCCGGGCCAACGTCAGCCGGGCCCTCAGCCTCGTGCCCCGCACCAACCAGACCTGGCGGGTGCTGGTCGACTCCCACTACACCCGGGGCGCCGAGTTCTACCGGCTGGTGTGGGATCGGCCGCTGAGCCGGCCCCAGGTGGAGCTGGTGGCGGCCCGCACCACCTCGCTCCACGAGTGCTTCTATTGAACGTCGTCCCACGGTTCGCTGCTCCGTGCGAGCGGCGCCGAGCTGGGCCTGGCCATCGATCTGGCGGCGGCCCTCGATCCGACCTCCGCTGGTGACGCCGGCGTCCCCCACGGCGCCGAGTTGCTCGCCTTCGCCGCCTCGGCCCAAGCCGCCGCCCTAGGCGCCGCTCCGGGGCCCGACGACCCCGCTCTGGCCACTGCCCGGAAGCGCCTCCGGGTCGCCGTGGGCGACGCCGGACTGGCCGAGGCGGCGGCCACCGTCGCCGCCTTCAACGGCCTGGTGCGGGTGGCCGACGGCACCGGCATCCAACTCGACGCCGGTGTGCTGCACGACTCGGCCGACTTCCGGGCCGGCCTCGGCGTCGACCGCTACGGCGGCGCGGCCAACACCGCCACCGTCCCCCAGCCGGTCGACCGCCGCTCGGTCACCGACCTGTTCGCCTGACGACACCCCGCTCGCCGCGCCCCTCGCCGGGCGAAGGTGACCCTGCCCACCGGGCCGATCCCGAGGGCTCTACTCCCGGTCGGCGGCCCCTGGTTCAGTGGGTTCCGGCACGCCGGGCGGTCACGTCGCCCGGTGGGAAAGGCGGAGTGGCGCGATGCGGTCCTACCAGGGGCGGAGGAAGCTCGAACAGCAGCTGGCGGCGGCCATCGTCGGGCTGGCGCTGATCGCCCTGCTCGTGTTCACCACCCGGCCGGCCGGGGCGGCCCCGATCGCCTTCACCCCGGCGCTCGGGCCCGATGTCGCCGCCACCGGCTGAGGTTCCGCCGCCTGCGACATCCGGACCGCAGTTCCAACCGTGTACCGACATGTACCTCCCAGAGGTACATGTCGGTACACGGTTCGTTCTGAGGGCCCGATGTCGCAACCGTGACTTAGCCAGCGAGGCGGGCGGCGGTGACGGCGGGGTCGACCGTGAGGCCGGCGATCTTGGCCAGCCACCGTTCGGCCGACTCGGCCACGGCGTGATAGAGCGCCGAGGCCACCGCCACGGCGTGGGGGCCGGGCCAGCCCGGCGGTAAGGCTTCGGGCGGCAGGTCGGGATCGGCCAGGCGGGCCCGGCGCAGCTCGTGCACCAGCATGGTGCGCAGGGCGAAGGCGGCCTCGTCGTCCACGTCGAGGCCGGCTCCGTCGGCGGCGGCAACCAGTGGGCCGAAGTCGTCGACGACGGTGCGGTAGCGGGCGGCCAACGGCGCCAGATCGAACGCCGAGGCCGGCCAGCCGGTGCCGGCCAGGGCGGCCACGTCGTGGAAGCTGGCCCGGGCGATCGGCACCGGGCCAGTGGCCCCCGCCGCCCGCAGCCAGCCGGCCACGGTGTCGGGCTCGGCCCGGGGGGAAGCCAGCACGCCGGGGGCCACCAGAGCGAACCCCCGCTGGGCCAGCACGGCCCGGGCCGCCTCGGCTCCAGCCCGGGTGAAGGCGGCAAACCCCGGGCCGGCGGCAAAGCCCGGGCCGGCGACAAGACCGGGGCCGGCAGCCAACCCCTGGCCGGCAGGCAAAACCCGGGCCGGGGGCAAACCCGGGCCGGCGGCCACGCCCGGCACGGCGTCGATCAGCACCAGCGTCCACTGCCCGTCCCAGGCGGCCGAGCCGCCGTAGATCCGGGCTTCAGCGGCGGCGAACTCGCCCATGGCCCAGGGCGTGAGCCGGTACCGGCTGCGCCGCCCCACCCGCTCCACCTCGAACCACCCCTCGGCCCCGAGGCGGAACATCGAGGTGCGCACGAGGCGCTCGCTGAACCCGAACTGGTCGACCAGGTCGATCAGATCGCCCAGCCAGATCTCGCCTCCGGCCGGCACCACCGAGTCGCCGAAGATCGTGACCAGCACCGACCGGGCCGAGATGTCGGGCCGGGCGCCGAAGTCGCTCGGTGACGGAAAGGCGGCGGCGGGGTCGGAGGCCATGGAAACATGATACACAATCTTGCCATACCCACAAGGTCTGTGTATCGTTTCGACAAACGACCCTCGGCACGGGAGCAACCGCCTTGACCACCACGCCGCCCCTCACCCCACCGGCTCCGACCGCCTCCAGCCCGGAGGAGCGATTCCAGTCGCTGATCGGGGCGGGCGAGAAGATCGAGCCCCGGGACTGGATGCCCGACGCCTACCGCAACACGATGATCCGCCAGATCGCCCAGCACGCCCACTCCGAGGTGATCGGCCAGCAGCCCGAGGGAAACTGGATCACCCGGGCCCCCTCGCTGGTGCGCAAGGCCATCCTGATCGCCAAGGTGCAGGACGAAGCCGGTCACGGTCTCTATCTGTACTCGGCGGCCGAGACCCTGGGCGTCAGCCGCCACGAGCTCACCGAGTTGCTCCACGCCGGGCGCCAGAAGTACTCGTCGATCTTCAACTACCCCACCCTCACCTGGGCCGACATCGGCTGCATCGGCTGGCTGGTCGACGGCGCCGCCATCACCAACCAGGTGATGCTGAGCCGCACCTCCTACGGGCCCTACGCCCGGGCCATGGTGAAGATCTGCAAGGAGGAGTCGTTCCACCAGCGTCAGGGCTACGAGATCATGCTCGCCCTGGTGAAAGGCACCGACGCCCAGCGGGCCATGGCCCAGGACGCTCTCAACCGTTGGTGGTGGCCTTCGTTGGTGATGTTCGGCCCGCCCGACACCGACTCCCCCCACACGCCGGAGTCGGTGGCCTGGGGCATCAAGCTCGAGACCAACGACGAGCTGCGCCAGCGGTTCATCGACACCACTGTTCCCCAAGCCGACCATCTCGGCCTCACGATCCCCGACGTCGAGCTGCACTGGAACGAGGGGCGGGGCCACTACGACTTCGGCCCGATCGACTGGGACGACTTCTGGCGGGTGATCCGGGGCGACGGCCCCTGTAACCGGGAGCGCATGGCCCACAAGCTGGCCGCCTGGCACGAAGGCGCCTGGGTGCGGGAAGCGGCCCAGGCCCACGCCGCCAAACGGGCGGCCCGTGCCGGGGCCGCCGCCGACCACACGACGACCACCGACCAACGACCATCCGACGACGCAGCAGGAGCCCAGCGGTGAGCTACCACGTACCCCGAGCCGAGGGCGAGACCGACCCCACGTTCACCGGCGCAGCCGCCGGCGGCTACCCCCTGTGGGAAGTGTTCATCCGGGCCAAGCGGGGCCTGAACCACGTGCACGCCGGCAGCATCCACGCCCCTGACGCCGACACGGCCGTGCTCGCCGCCCGCGACGTCTACACCCGGCGCAGCGAAGGCGTGTCGATCTGGGTGGTGCCGTCGACCCAGATCCACGCCTCGGATCCCGACGAGGCCGACGCCTTCTTCGACTCCGACAAGCCGTACCGGCACCCGACGTTCTACGAGATCCCGGCCGAAGTGGGGCACATGTGATGGCCGTCGCCGACACCACCCCCCAGGCCGCCACCGCCACCGCTCCAGCCCTGCTGACGTTCCTGCTCCGCCTGGCCGACGACAACCTCATCCTGGCCCAGCGGCTGGGCGCCGCCATCAGCTGGATGCCGGACGTGGAGGAAGACGTGGCCGTGGCCAACCTGTGCCTCGACCACCTGGGCCAGGCCCGAAACCTCTACACCTACGCCGGACGGGTGGAAGGCGCCGGTCACACCGAGGACGACCTGGCCATGCTGCGGGGCGAGCGCGAGATGCTCAACGCCGTGCTGGTGGAGCAGCCGAACGGCGACTTCGCCCACACGGTGGTACGCCAGCTCTTCGCCGACGCCTACCAGGTGCCCCTGTACGAGGCCCTGACCGCCAGCGCCGATCCCGAGCTGGCGGCGATCGCAGCCAAGGCGGCCAAGGAGGCCCGCTACCACCTGCGGTGGTCGTCCACCTGGGTGATCCGCCTGGGCGACGGGACCGACGAGAGCCACCGTCGCATGCAGGCCGCGGTGGACGGGTTGTGGTCGTTCACCGGCGACCTGTTCACCACCGACGGTGTGGAGGCCGAGCTGGCAACGGCCGGGGTGGCCCCCGACATGGACCTGGTGCGGGCCCGCTTCGACGCCACGGTGGCCGAGGTCCTGGCCGAGGCCACGCTGGGCGTGCCCACCGACACCTACCAGCGGATCGGGGGCCGTAACGGCTACCACACCGAGCACCTGGGCCATCTCCTGCCCGAGATGCAGTCGCTGTACCGGGCCCACCCGGGAGCCGAGTGGTGAACACCGCCACCGACCGGGCCGCGCTCCACGCCGCCCTGGCCGCTGTGCCGGATCCCGAGATCCCGGTGCTCACGCTGGCCGACCTGGGTGTGCTGCGTTCCATCGAGGAGATCGAAGGCCGGGTGGTGGTCACGATCACGCCCACCTACTCGGGCTGCCCGGCCATGGCCCACATGGCGGCCGAGCTCACCGCCGTGCTGGAGCGGGCCGGGGTGGAGGGCGAGGTGCGCACCGTGCTCAGCCCGGCCTGGACCACCGACTGGATGAGCCCCGAGGGCCGGGCCAAGCTCGAGGCCTTCGGCATCGCCCCGCCCCCGGCCGGCCGCACCGAGGGTCCCGTGCCCGTGATGCTGGGCCGGAAACCCCCCGCCGTGGCCTGCCCCCAGTGCCGCTCGGCCCGCACCGAGGTGGTGAGCGAGTTCGGCTCCACCGCCTGCAAGGCCCTGTACCGGTGCCTCGACTGTCTCGAACCGTTCGACTACTTCAAAGGGCTGCACTGATGGCCATCGAGTTCCACCCCCTGGCGGTCACGGTCCGCCCCCAGACCGACGAGTCGGTCAGCCTCACGTTCGACGTCCCCGAGCCGCTCCGGCCCACGTTCACCCACTTGCCGGGCCAGCACCTGGTGCTGCGGGCCGTCATCGACGGTGAAGAGGTGCGCCGCTCGTACTCGATCTGCACCGCTCCCGGCGGCAGCCGCGTCACGGTGGGGGTCAAACGCATCCCCGGTGGCCTGTTCTCCACCTGGGCCACCACCGAGTTGGCCGACGGTGACACCGTGGAGGTGATGGCCCCCATCGGGGAGTTCCACCACCGGCCGGCGGCGGGTGCCGCCGCCCACTACGTGTTCCTGGCCGCCGGCTCGGGGATCACGCCGGTGCTGTCGATGCTGAGCGCCATCCTCGAGCTGGAAGACGCACAGCCGCTGCACGCTGGTCTACGGGAACCGGACGGTCGGGTCGATCATGTTCCTGGAGGAGCTGGAGGGATTGAAGGACCGGTTCTGCGACCGGTTCCAGCTGATCCACACGCTCAGCCGGGAGGGCAGCGGCGTCCCGCTGTTCGAGGGCCGTATCGACGCCGCGAAGATCCGGGCCCTGGCTGCCACCCTCATCCCCACCGGCTCGGTGGACGCCTGGTACCTGTGCGGCCCGCTCGACATGGTGGAGACGGTCACCTCGACCCTGACCGATCTCGGTGTCGACCCCTCGACGGTGCACAGCGAGCTGTTCTTCGACCAGCGGATCGAGTCTCTGCCCGACGTCCCGGCCGACACCGAGGGCCTGGTGCCCATGACGTTCACCCTGGACGGCCGCACCTCCCAGGTGGCGGTCGACCCGGCCGGGCCCTCCCTGCTCGATTACGCCCGCAGCGTGCGACCCGAGGTGCCGTTCGCCTGCAAGGGCGGGATGTGCGCCAGCTGCCGGTGTCGCCTGACCGAAGGGGCGGCGGTGATGACCAAGAACTACGCCCTCACCGAGTCCGAGGTGGCCGACGGGTACGTGCTGTCGTGTCAGGCCCATCCCGCCCCCGGCGTCACCGCCCTGGCCCTCGACTACGACATGCACCTCAAGGGCACCGGCGTGAGGCTGTCCGAGTCATGACCGACCGCCGGGCAGCCAGCTGAGCCAGCCCCGGCGCCGGATCCGGTGGACGATCTCCACCACGGTGGCCGGGGCCCGCAGGGCCAGGTGGTCGAACCGGCGGTACCGGTCGGCCATCACGAACAGGGGGCTGTCGTCGGCGCCGTGCTGGTCCCACCAGTAGACCCGGGCCCGGGCGGCGTGGAAGGCGTCCGAGGCCAGCACCACGAAGTCGGCCGGGCCCACCAGCTCGGCCGCCGCCGTGACGTTCTCCCACGTGCTGCGGGAGCACTCGTCGAGCAACACCAGGGCTGGATCGAGGCCGCGGGCGATGGCGATCTCGGCCATCTCCGAGGCTTCCGAGCGCTCCGAGCGCACCGCCCCGCCGGTGAACACCACCCGGTCGATCCGGCCGGTGGCCACCACCGCTAGCGCCAGGTCGACCCGCCATCGCTGCGCCATCCGCAAGAGGCGATTGGTGCCGGGGACGCCGAGCACCACCACGGCCCCCCGGCCGGTGGGCGGCACGTCGGGGCCGGCGCCCTGCCGTCGGTAGGCGATCTCGGTGAGGGCCACCAGCCCCCCGCCCACGACGGCGGTACCGCCCAGGGCCACGGCGGTCACCTTCCGCCACGGGAGCCGGCAGGTCCACATCGCCCGCCACGCTAGCGCCCGAGCAGCGATCTCGTACTTCTCCCGAAATCGTGGTGTGGTCGGCAGCCGCTGCAGCGCGACACTGCGTGCATGAGCGAGAGCCTCACGTGCACGGTGGACCTGGGTGCACGCACCCGGCTGGCGGTCGAGGTGTGGGGCGAGGCCGGGCCACCGGTGCTGGCGTTGCACCCGGGCGTGGGTGACCGGCGGATCTGGCGCTGGTGCGCCCCGGTCTGGGCCGCCCGGGGCTGCCGGGCGATCGCCTACGATCGCCGGGGCTTCGGCGACACCACCTACACGGCCGAGCCCCACGCCGATCTCGACGACCTGCTGGCCGTCACCGCCGCCACCGGAGCCCGCCCGGCCGTGGTGGTGGGCAACAGCCGGGGCGGGGGCCTGGCCCTCGATCTGGCCCTCCAGCATCCCGAGCAGGTGAGCGGCCTGGTGCTGATCGCCCCGTCGGTCACCGGCTACGACGACGCCGATTGGCCGACGTCGCCCGGCGAGGAGGATCTCGACCGGCGGATCGAGCGGGCCGAGGAGGACGGCGACCGGCACGAGGTCAACCGCCTGGAGGTCCACTACTGGCTCGACGGGCCCGACCAGATGGAGGGCCGGGTCGACGGCGAAGCCCGCGACCTGATGGCCGACATGAACGGGCGGGCCCTGGCCGCCGCCGACACGGGGCCGGTGCGGGAGCAGCCACCGGCGTGGCCCCGGTTGGGCGAGCTGGCCATGCCCACGCTGGTGGTGGTGGGCCAGCACGACCTGCCCGGCATCCAGCGCCAGTGCACCGACCTGGCCGCCGCCATCCCCCGGGGCCGCTTGGTGACGGTGCACGACACCGCCCACTGCCCCATGCTCGACGATCCCGAGACGCTCAACCTCCTCGTGCTGGACTTCGTGCAGAGCCTCCTTCCCGCCTGAAACGGCGATCGCGCTGCCCGTTCCACTGCTCACCGGCCTCTGTCACACGGGGCGGAGCTGTCTCGTCGGAGTGGATGACGACGAGCTTCGAGGAGCGCACGATGGACGCGATGGATCAGATGGCGGCCGCCGGGTACGACACGGTGGTGGTGGGCGGCGGGTTGGCCGGCCTGGTGGCGGCGAACCTGGCGGCCGACCAGGGCCGTACGGTGGCCGTGCTGGAAGCCCGGGGCCGCCTCGGCGGCCGGGCCGCCACCGACGAGCGGGCGCGGCACCAGTTCAACCAGGGGCCGCACGCCTTGTACCTGACGGGCCCCGGGATGGCGGTACTGCGACGTCTCGGCGTGGAGCCGACCGGTGGCCCGCCCCCGTCGTCGGGCTCGCTGGCCTGGCTCGACGGTCGGCTCGGCCTGCTGCCCCGCAGCGCCGGCACCCTGGCTGCCACCCGGCTGCTGGGTCCGGCCGACAAGGCGGCGGTGGGCCGCCTGCTGGGGGCGCTGCCCGGGCTCGACCCGACCGACCTGGCAGGGCTGTCGGCCGAAGCCTGGATCGCCGGGCTCACCGACCGGCCGAAGGTCCGGCATCTGCTCCGCGGCCTGGTTCGGCTGACCACCTACGCCGCCGACCTCGACCTGCTGGCCGCCGACGCCGCCCTGGCCCAACTCCAGATGGGTACCGACGGCGGGGTGCTCTACCTCGACGGTGGGTGGCAGCGGTTGATCGACCGCCTGGCCGACCGGCTCCGGGCCCGGGACGGGCACATCCTGGTGGGGGGTCCGGTGGATTCCCTGGCTCCCACCGCCGACGGGGGCGGAGATGGTGCCAGCGGCGCTGCCTGGACGGTGACGACGGCCGCCGGCCCGAACCCCGGCGGCCCGGTCAGGGCCGGGACGGTGGTCCTGGCCGGGTTGTCGCCGGCGGCCGCCGTCCGGCTGTCGGGCTCGGCCGAACTGGCCCGGCGGTGCGCTGATCTGGTGCCGGCCACGGCGGCCGCTCTCGACGTCGGCCTGCGCCGGCTGCCCCGTCCCCGTCACCCGTTCGCCCTGGGCCTGGACCGCCCGTGGTACCTGTCGGTCCACAACCCGCCGGCCGACCTCGGCGCCGGTGTCACCCTCCACGTGATGGCCTACCTCGACCGGCACGATGCCGCCATCCCCACCGAACCCGGGACACCCGCCGAGCCGTCGGAGGGGTCGGCCCGGGCCCGGACCCTGCGGGGTGAGCTGGAGGGCCTTCTCGACCAGGTGCAGCCGGGCTGGCGTCACGAGCTGGAGGCGGCCCGCTTCCAGCGTCGGCTGGTGGTGGCCCACGCCCTGCCCACGGTGTCGGGCGGCGGGTTGGCCGGGCGCCCGCCGGTGGCGGTGGCCGACCGCCCTGGGCTGTTCCTGGCCGGCGACTGGGTGGGCCCGGCCGGGCTCCTGGCCGACGCCGCCATCGCCAGCGCCGCCGGCGCGGCCGCCGCCACGGCACAGCCCACCCCCATCCGGTGCCCGGCACCGTCACCGGTGACGGTCGGGCGCGCCGGATCCCGCCAGCCGGGCAGGATGGGAGCATGACCCCCGTTCACGGGCCCGATCGGACGCCCGATCCTGCCGCCGTGTTCGAAGCCGAGCGACCCCGGTTGACCGGCATCGCCTACGCCCTGTGCGGGCAGGTGATGGACGCCGAGGACGTCGTGCAGGACGCCTGGCTGCGCTGGCAGGGGGCGGCCGACCGGGGCGCCATCGTCAACCCCGCGGCCTGGCTCACCACCGTTGTCAGTCGGCTCGCCATCGACCGGCTGCGCTCGGCCCGACACCGCCGGGAGACCTACGTGGGGCCCTGGCTGCCCGAGCCGCTGGTGACGGCGACCGCCCTGGTGGGCGGGGGCGGCGGCCCGGGCCACGACCCGGGCGAGGTGGTGGCCGAGGCCGAACGGCTGTCGCTGGCGTTCCTGGCCGCCCTGGAGCGACTCAACCCGGTGGAGCGGGCCGTGCTCCTGCTGCGGGAGGTGTTCGACCTCGACTACGCCGAGATCGCCGAGGTGGTGGGGCGCAGCGCCGACAACTGCCGCCAGATCGCCCGACGGGCCCGGGACCGGGTGGGCGACACGGGCCGGCCCCACCGGCCCCACCCCGAGCGGGAGGAGGAGCTCGCCGCCGCCTTCTTCTCGGCGATGGGCGGCGGTGATCTCGACCATCTCCGATCCCTGCTGGCGGCCGACGTGAACCTCTACTCCGACGGCGGGGGCAAGGCCCGGGCCGCCCTCCACCCCATCCTGGGCGCCGACCGGGTGGCCCGGTTCCTCGTGGGGGTGACCCGCAAGCGCCTAGCCGGCGACCGGGTGGGCTTCGTGCGGGTCAACGGCGATCCCGCCCTCTACCTCCAGCGCCGGGGGCGGCCGCTGGGTGTGATCGTGGTCCAGATCGACGACGGGCTGGTGTCCGACATCCGGGCCGTGCTCAACCCCGACAAGCTGGCCCACCTGGAGGATCTCGATGCGCCGATCCCGGTGGATCCGACGGATCCTGCTCCGCTCGATCGCCTGGGTGCTGAGCACTAGGTTTGGGCTCCCGACGGCGCACGCCGACCGAGCCGAATCCAGCCGAGCCGAGGAGCGAGCCATGACCACCGACGCCGACCCTGTCGCCCCACCAGCCGACCGGACCGAGGGAGACCCCACCGTGGCCCCGGTGCTGCCCGACGGGTTCGTGGCCGTGGTCAAGGCCGGTTGCCCCACCTGCGTCACCGTGGCCCCGGTGCTGGCCGACCTGGCCGGGCGGGTGGCGCTCACCGTCTACACCCAGGACGACCCGGCGTTCCCGGCGGGGGTGTCGCCGGTCGACGACACGGAGCTGGCCGTCAGCTGGCACCACGGGATCGACACCGTGCCCACCGTGCTGCGGGTGGCCGGCGGGGCGGTGGAGGACCGGATCGAGGGCTGGCACCGGGCCACCTGGGAGTCGTTCACCGGCCAGACCGGGCTGGCCGCCACCACCACCGACTTCTCCCCTGGCTGCGGCTCGCTGTCGGTCGACCCCAACCTCACCGACGCCCTCGCCGTGCGCTTCGGCGGGAGCCGCCTCCACGGCCGCCGGATCGAGCTGGCCACGCTGGAGGACGAGGCGGAGGCCATGTTCGACCGGGGCTGGACCGACGGTCTCCCGGTGGTGCCGCCCACCGAGGCCCGGGTTCTGCGGATGCTCGACGGGACCAGCCGGGACCCGCAGGACGTGGTGGCCGTGGTACCGCCGGCGCTGGTGCCGGTCACGGTGGAGCAGGTGGCGATCAACGCCGTGATGGCCGGTTGCAAACCCGAGTACCTGCCGGTGGTGCTGGCGGCGGTGGAGGCGGCCTGCACCGACCGGTTCAACATCCACGGCCTGCTGTGCACCCTGTGGTTCTCGGGGCCGGTGGTGATCGTCAACGGCCCGATCCGCAACGAGATCGGGATGAACGCCCTCAAGAACGCCCTGGGCCAGGGCAACCGGGCCAACTCCACCATCGGCCGGGCCCTGCAGCTCGTGGTCCGCAACGTCGGCGGAGGCCGCCCCGGCTACGGCGGGATCGATCGGGCGGCGCTGGGGGCCCCGTCGAAGGTGGGGTGGTGCTTCGCCGAGGACGAGGAGGGCCTGCCCGCCGGGTGGCCGCCGCTCAGCGTGGAGCGGGGTTTCGAACCAGGGCAGAACACGGTCACCCTGTTCGCCGGCCACGGCCCGATCGCCGCCGTCGACCAGATCTCCCGTACCCCCGAGTCGCTCACCCGGTCGCTGGCGGCGCAGCTGCTGGCCGTCGGGCACCCCAAGCTGCCGGGGGAGGCCATGCTGATCCTGACGCCGGAGCACCGCCGGGTGCTGGCCGAGGCGAATTGGACGAAGGCCCGGTTCCGGGAGGAGCTGGACCCTCTGCTGTTTCTCGACGGTGACGTGGCCCAGCGGGGGGCCGGCGGCATCGAGGAGGGCCTGCCCAACCATTTCGCCGGCCGCAAGGTGCCGAAGTTCCGCAAGGACTCGCTGATGATCATGGGCGCCGGAGGCGACGCCGGGCGCGTTCTCGGCCGTCATCGGCGGCTGGGTCGGCGGCGCCATGGGCAGCGAACCCATCACTCACCCGATCACCAAGTAGCGATTCTCCTCATGGAGCGTCTCATCGGTGAGACCCTCCGTGAGGAGATTCCGGTCAGGGCTGCGGGCCGGCCTGGATCGGGTCGCCGACGGCTACCGAGCCGGGGCGGGTCACGGTGGCGTAGGCCCGGGCCACCGGGCCCCGGGCGGGGTCGATCCGGCGGAAGTCCCGGTCGACGAAGCAGCCGGCGATGTTGCTGCAGGGATCGGCCCAGGCCGACACCACGCACTCGGCCGACCCCAGCCGCAGCCGAACCCCGGGACGGACGGCGGCCCAGTCGAGGCCCCGCACCGTCACGTTCTCTCCGGCGCCGCCGGCCGTCACCGGGTGGCCCTCGGCCCGCAGGGTGTCGATCACGTCGGCCGACCACAGGCACAGGGCCTGCCACGGCCGGCCGTGGTGCTTCCGGTTCGCCTGGCGGTCGCCGTCGGCCCCGTCCCAGCCGACGCCGAGGTCCGCCACCGGCGCCTTGGGCACCCCGCCGCCCGAACGGGCCAGCTGCACCACCTCGCCCTGCTGGGTTCGATGGCCGCCGGCCTTCTCCAGCCGTTCGGCCACCTCCAGCAACCGGAGCCAGGTGGCGTCGAGCACCGCGGCCCGGGTGGCCGGATCCCACCGGGCCGACGCTTCGGCCGCCCGGCGGCCCAGCTCGGGGAGGTCGCCACCACCGGCCCGGTCCGGCCCCACGACCCGGGCGAGGGCAACGGTCATCTCGGCCCCGATCAGGTTGACGCCGGACTTGTCGAGCACGGCCCGGGCCATGCCGTCGGTGTGGAGCTGCCACAGCAGCCCGAGATGGTGGAGCGTGCGTTCCACGTCGGTGGGGGAGAAGCGGTAGCGGCCCTCGGGGCCGACGGCCGACGGGCCGGAGTTCGCAGTGGGCACGGCCCCAGTGTCGCAGGGACGTCAGGGCAGCGGTGGGTCAGCCGCCCCAGGCGGCAAGGTGGGGTGGTGGCCCCGACGTGGATGGGGGAGGCCGACGGAGGAGGCCGGCCGGGGCGCCCAGCCCCCGAACAGTGGGGTAGGGTCCGGCCATGGACGCAGCGCAGCAGGTGCAGGAGCTGATCGACGCTCAGGTGGCCGAGGGCCGCCAGATCGGGGTGCAGGTGGCGGCCTACCTCCGGGGCGAGCCGTTCGTCAGCACCGTGGCCGGCACGATGGGGCCCGACGACACCCGGCCGGTGGAGCCCGATTCGCTGTTCCTCAGCTTCTCGACCACCAAAGGGGTGGCGGCGCTGGCCGTCCACCAGCTCGTGGACCGGGGGCAACTCGATCTCGACGCCCCGGTGGCCACGTACTGGCCCGAGTTCGCCGCCAACGGCAAGGACCGCCTCACCGTGGCCCAGGCCATCAGCCACCAGGGCGGCCTGCACGCCATGCCCGAGCCGTTCGCCCCGGAGCACATCACCGACTGGGACGCCGGCGTGGCCCGCACCGCCGCCGGGGTGCCGGCCTACGAGCCGGGCACCGCCACCGGCTATCACGCCGTCACCTACGGGTGGATCGTGGGCGGCATCGTGGCCGGGGCCACCGGCCGCCACATCCGTGACGTCATCCGGTCCGAGATCGCCGAGCCGCTGGGGGTGGCCGACGAGCTCTATGTCGGCATCGACGAGATCCCGTCGGTCAACGGGCGGCTCACCACGCTGGAGATCGTCCCGGCCGGCGAGGGGTTGCCGATCCCCGACGACGCCGACTTCTACAAGGCCATGCCCAAGGCCATGTGGCCCTACTTCAACACGATGGCGTTTCGGCTGGCCTGCCTCCCCAGCGGCAACGGCCACTTCACGGCCCGGGCCCTGGCCCGCATGTACGGGGCGCTGGCCAACGGCGGTGCCGTCGACGGGGAGCGCCTGGTGAGCGAAGGGGCGCTGGCCCACATGACCCGGCTGGAGACCGACGACGTCGACCGGGTGCTGGGGGTGAAGGCCCGCAAGGCCCCCGGGTTCTTCCTCGGCGGCCTTGGCCCCGACCTCCAGGGCAACCTGGTGCACGGACCGATCGGGGCCAACGAACGGGCCTTCGGCCATCCGGGCGCCGGCGGATCGGTCGGCTTCGCCGATCCCGACCTCGGCCTCGGCGTGGGCATCACCCTCAACAAGATGAGCTACCCCATGCCGGGCGAGGGCGTGACGCTGGAGATCGCCGACCTCCTCCGCTCGCTGGCCACGTCGGCCTGAGCTACTCCAGGAGCTCGGCGGCGGCCAGCTCGGCGATCCGGTCGCCGTCGTAGCCCAGCGTGCCGGTCAGGATCTCGAACGTGTGCTCGCCGAAGGTCGGGGCGCCGTAGGTGAAGGTGGCCGGAGTGCGGCGACAGCTTGAACCGCGTGCCCTCCACGAATGTGGTGCCCTGCTTGCCGTGGCCCACCTCCACGAAGTGGTGCCGGTGGGCGATCTGGGGGTCGACCAGGAACTCGGGGGCGTTCGCCACCACATGGGCCGGCACCCCCTTGGCCTGCAGCTGGTGCATGGCGTCCATGTAGTCCCGGGTGGCGGTCCAGGCGGCGATGGCGGTGTCGAGCTCGTCGTGGCGGGTGTGGCGCTCGGCCCGGGTGAGGCCGGCCAGGTCGGCCCGGCCGATCACGCTCGGCCAGCGTGGCCCACGCCTCGTCCGACGTGCAGGCGACGGCCACCCAGTTGTCGTCGCCGACGCACCGGTAGACGCCCTGGGGTGCGAAGACCAGGTCCCGGTTGCCGTCACGCTCCCAGATCCGGCCGTTGACCGACCGGTCGAGCAGGCCCGGGGCCAGCAGGTGGAGGGCCGACTCGGCCTGCGACAGGTCGATGTACTGGCCCTGGCCGGTGGCCCGCTTGTGCTCCAGCGCCGCCATCACCGCCGCCACCAACCACCGGGGCGAGGTGTAGTCGGTGTAGGCGCCGAACGGCCCGGCCGGCGCCCGGTCGGTCCAGCCCACGGGGTAGAAGAAGCCGGAGATGGCGGCGGCCATGGTGCCGAAGCCGGCCAGCATCGACAGGGGGCCGGTCTGCCCCATGAGGCAGCTGGAGGTCATGATGATGTCGGGCCGACGCTGGCGCACCTGCTCGTAGTCGATGCCCCAGGCGGCCATGGCTCTGGGGGAGAACGATTCCATGATCACGTCGGCCCAGTCGAACAGGTCCCAGATCACGTCGATGGCGCCGGGCTTGCTCATGTCGAGGGCCAGGCCCTGCTTGCCGGCGTTCATGTTGTTCCAGATGCCCGACAGCTCGGGGTCGGTGACGTCGTCCCGGAACGGCTGGAGGGTGCGGACGGCGTCGATCTTGTTGGCCGACTCCACCCGGATGATCTCGGCCCCGTAGTCGGCCAGCACCCGGGAGGCGGCGGGGCCGGCCATGGCCCACATGAAGTCGACGATCTTCACGCCCTCCAGGGGGCGGGCCGTCGAGGGGTTGACGGGGTTCACCGTCACCCGGGGTGTGCGGGCCGGCTCGGCCAGGACGGCCTCGGTGTCGGCCCCCAGCGGCCGGAGCGGGGGGCAGGGCGGGGAGGGGAGCGGCCGAGAACTTGGCGAAGGCACCGGGGTAGCGGACGGTGCCGAGGTCGCCCCCGTGATCGACGTCCTCCCAGTACTGGCGGAAGGCGAGCTGGGGGCTGTCGAGCACCTCGGCCGTGGTCCACACCGGGGCGATCAGCAGGCGGCGCTTCATGGCCTGCTCCAGTAGCTCGGCCTTGGTCTTGGTGGCGAAGAAGTCGGTCAATACCTGCTTGACCCGCTCGTACTCCGTCCACCGGCTCCCGCCCGTCGAGCAGCATGAACGGGTACTGGATCCAGTCTTTGTCCCGCGTGGCGTCATCACACATGCCCTCTTCGTGGATCCACTCCATGAGGTTGCGGGTGAACCGGCCGAAGCCCAGGCCGAACAGGAAGGTGACCGAGGCGTGGCCGTCCTTGCACGGCCACATGAGCTGGATGGGGATGCCCTGGAGGCTGGCCCCGCCGGCGATCCGGGTGGTGGGGGTCGACGTTGAGGGGCCCGGCCAGCGTCATCGACTGGCACGACTGGTTCATGCTCTGCTGGGCCGAAGCGTCCACCAGCTGGCCCAGACCGGACCGCGGTCTGGCGCTCGTAGAGGGCGATGAGGGCGGCCCCGGCCGCCTCGGAGGCGGCGTTGTGCCAGGCCTGGGGAAGAGTGCCCCCGGCCCGCAGCGGGGCCCGGTCGCGGTCGCCGGTGATGGCCATGTTGCCGGCCGAGGCCTGGATCACCACCTCGGCGGCGGCCCAGCCCGCCTTGGGGCCGTCGAGGCCGAAGGCGGTGATCGCGGTGTAGATCAGGGCCGGGTTGAGGGCGGCCAGCTCCTCGTGGCCCAGGCCCTTGGCCGCCAGGCCGGCGGGATCGGTGGTGAACAGCACGTCGGCCCCGGCGGCCAGCCGGCGCAGGGCCTCCTGGCCGGCCACCGTGTCGAGATCGAGCACGATCGACCGCTTGCCCCGGTTGTAGGCCCAGTGGTGTAGCGACCGGTCCGGGTCCTCCACGTCGCCGGCGAAGGGGCCCAGGCGGCGGGCCGACGAGCCCTCGGGGGGCTCCACGGCGATGACCTCGGCTCCCAGCTGCGCCCACATGAGCCCGGCCAGATGGCCCCGCTCATCGGTCAGATCCAGTACCCGGTAGTCGGAGAGCATGATGCGATTGTCCTCGTGGGGGGGTTGACGGGGGTGGGACACCGTTGTGTGACCGCGGTTACACATGGTGCCACGCCGACGCCGGCCTTCCCAGCCCCCGGTGCGTCTGCCGTCAAGGGCACAGGCGGCCCGGCTACGGCAGGTTGTCAGCGGGACGCCGCCGGCCGATCAGCCGGCGGTGGCGGCGATCACGGCCTGCACGGCGGCGGCCACCGTGTCGGGGGCCTTGGCGTGGACCATGTGGCCCATGTCGGGCACCACCACCTCGTGGACCACGTTGAGGTACTTGCGGAACACGGCGGCCGACGCCACGAACTGCTTGTCGCGCTCGCCAACCACCACCGCCACCGGCACCGTGATCTCGGCCAGCCGGTCCATCACCATGGAGTCGACGTGCTTGGAGATCTCGCCCACCCCGTCGGGCAGCTCAGGTCGCTTGGCCGTCATGGCGTCGATCCCCACGTTCCACTGGGCCAGGCTGTCGGGATTCCGGAACCCGGGCCCGCCGGCCACCATCACCAGGCCGGCCACCTCGTCGGGGTGCCCGATGGCGTAGGCCAGCGACAGGTAGCCGCCGAGCGAGTGCCCGGCCAGCACCGCCGGTCGGCCGGCCACGTCGAGCATCCGGCCCAGGTCGGCCAGGGCGTAGCTGCGGCCGTACTGCCCGACGGGTGCGGGGTCGGACCCCCCGTGGCCCCGCAGGTCCCAGTACAGGCTGCGGGCCTGCCCGCCCAGGGCGGCCACCGCCCCGGCCCACACGTCGCCGGTGTTGAGGAAGCCGTGGGTGAACACCACCGGGGTGCCCTCTCCCTCGACGTGGTGGTGCAGCTGCAGCTCGGGGCCGGTCGTCATGGCCCCGAACGCTACCGGCACCGCCCCGCCCGAGTGAAGCTCGCGCCCCGCCCCCGTCCCTCGATCTCGGTGCACCGGGCGCCACCAGCGGTTCGCTCTGCACCGAGCCGTGGTGCCCCACACACCCGGTGCGCCAGGCGCCACCGGCGGTGTCCTACACACCCGGTGCGCCAGGCGCCACGCTCTGGTGCGACAGGCGCCAGGGGCGGTTCGCTGTGCGCCGAGAACCGACGGACCGGCACCGTACCGGCGGGCGGGCCATACGGGGGGCGGTTCCGCTACGGCTCAGCTACGGGGTTCGACCAGGCGCCAGTCGTCGGAGCCGGGGGCGTAGCGGTCGCGGAAGTCGGGGTCGTAGGCCCCGGCCACCGGGGCCACCTGACCCATCGCCGCCTGCCAGGCCTCGATGATCCGGTCCTCCTGGGCGTAGTCGAACGGGTCCTGCAGCCGCATCTCCTGGGTGCTGCCCCGCACGACAGGGTTCTCGGCCAGGTACCGGGCCGTGATCCCGATCGCCTCCACCGGCGGCACCAGATCCCGGTAGCCGAGATCGGTCAGGATGGCGTCCACCCCCGTGAACTTGTGCAGCGTGGTCTCGGCGTTGAGGAACGGCCGGGCCGGGGCGGCCAGCTCGGCCGGCAGGTTGACGATCTCGATCTCGCACTCCAGGGCCCGGGCGATCACCTCGATCGTCTGGCGGGCGGTCAGCGTCACCTCGTCGCCCACGTTGTAGGCCTTCCCGGCGGCGGCGTCGGGATGGAGGGCCGAGAGCGACACGGCGTGGCCCACGTTGGGCCCGTAGCCGGCCGTCCGCAGCGTCAGGCCCGCCGTCGGCCACGATGAACCGGCGCCGACCGTCGAGCAGGCGGCGCACGATCAGCCACTCCCGGGGGTTGATCTGGCCCGGCCCGTAGATCAGGGGATAGCGGAACAGGGTGCCCTCGGGGTGGCAGCTGAAGAACACGTCTTCGGTGGCCACGATGCGTGCCACCTTCACGTTGTCGTCGTCCACCGCCCGCTCCGCCGTCTCCCGCACCGGCACCAGCATCCCGGGCGGCCAGTTCGTCTGGGGCAGGGCGAAGCCCTTGTAGGCCGGCACCCCACCCACGGCCACCATCCGCCCGCACCGGCCCTGGAAGAAGCGGGCCAGGTCGCGCAGCCGCCCGTACATGGCAAACACCAGGTCGAAGGTGCGCCCGCCGAGGGCGGCCTCCACCTGGGCCACGTCGAAGGGGTCGGTGTGGATGTGCTCCACGTGGGCGGGGATGGCGTCGACCTCGTGGCGGCCGGTGTGGAGGATCGACACCGTATGGCCCTGCTCGATGAGCCCGTTGACCAGATGGGGCCCGGTGGGCCCCGTCCCCCCTATGACAAGAACCTGCATGGTCGCTTACCCTACTGAGACGTTCGGGAGGGGGACAGCTGCCGTGCCCCGCGGCGAGCGCCAACCCGGCAGCGCACGAGAGGCAGGCCCGCATGAGCACCGGTACCGAGGCCCCGGCCACCGCCCACCCCGACTACCCGGCCGACCCGCTGGCCGCGGCCCGGGCCATGGCGCCGCTGGTGGCGGCCCACCAGGCCGACATCGACGCCAAGCGATGCCTGCCCGAACCGGTGGTGGACGCCATGCGGGCCACCGGCATCCTGCGGGCCGCCGTCCCAACCGACCTCGGTGGCCCGTTCATGAGCCCCGAGATCCAGGTGCGGGTGGTGGAGGAGCTGTCGCGCCAGGACGGCTCGGTGGGCTGGTGCGCCATGATCGCCTCGGCCGGTTCCTACGCCAACGGATTCCTCGCCCCGGAGACGGCGGCCCGCTGGTTCGGCCCGTGGGACTCGTGCCTGGCCGGCCAGATCGCCCCCAGCGGCTCGGCGGTGAAAGAGCCCGGCGGGTACCGGGTGACGGGCCGCTTCCGCTTCGCCTCGGGCAGCGGCCACGCCTCGTTCCTGATCGCCGGCTGCCTGGTGCACGACGCCGATGGCAGCCCGGTGCGCACCGAATCGGGCCGGCCCGAGATGCGCTCGGTGATCCTGCCCAAGGAGCAGTGCACGATCATCGACACCTGGCACACCACCGGCCTGTGGGGCACCGGCTCCAACGACTACACGATCGACGCCGTGTTCGTTGCCGAGGAGGACAGTTGGGATCCGGCCGGCCAGATGCGCCGCTCGGAGCCCATGTTCCGTTATCCGCCCCTGTTCCTCCTGCCCCACGCCGGGGTGCCGCTGGGGATCGCCCGCACCGCCATCGACACCGTGCTGGGTCTGGCCGACGACAAGCCCCTGATGCCGGGGGCGGCCAAGACGGCCAAGACCAGGGTGCTGGCCGACGACGAGGCGGCCCAGGAGGCCATCACCGTGGCCGAGGTCAAGCTCGCCGCATCCCGGGCCCTGACCTACGAGATCATCGACGAGCTGTGGGCCACCCTGCAGGCGGGGGAGCGGGTGTCACCCCGGCTCCGGGCCATGTACCGCTCGATGATGGTGTGGACCCATCAGACGGGCAAGGAGATCGTGCTGTCGATGTACGACACGGCGTCGGGATCGTCGATCTACCGGGAGAGCCCGCTCGACCGGTGCGTGCGCGACATCCTCACCGCCTGCCAGCACCGGATGGTTCATCCCAAGCTGTACCGGCCCGCGGGGCGCCTGCTGCTGGGCCGCAACTCGGGCGACCCGATGCTGTGAACCGTCAGTTCTTGCGGCTGTCGATGAGACGGCGGCGAAAGCGGCGCATGCCGCCCAGCCACCGGTCGTAGTCGCTGGCCTTACGCTGGAAGTAGGTGAGCACGTCGGGGTGGGGGAGCACCAGGAACCGTTCCTCCCGGAGCGTCTGGATCACCACCTCGGCCAGCTCCTCGGGCTCCAGCACCCCATCCTGGCTGGCCTGGCCACCACCGCGGCCGAAAGCGGCCGCCGGCACGATGTTGGTCCGCACCGCCTGGGGGCACAGGCACGACACCTTGATCCCCTTGTCGCCGTAGTTGATGTACAACCACTCGGCCAGGGCCACCGCGGCGTGCTTCGACACGGCGTAGGGCCCCGAGTCCATCTGGGTCAGCAGGCCGGCGGCCGACGCCGTGTTCAGCAGGTAGCCCTCGCCCCGGGCCACCATCGAGGGCAGCACGGCCCGGGCGGCGTAGAGGTGCGACCACACGTGCACGTCCATCATCCGCAGCCAGTCCTCGTTCGGGAGGTCGATCCCGCCTCCCTGGGCGTAGCCGGCGTTCGACACCAGCAGGTCGATCGGGCCGTGCCGCTCCTCGGTCTGGTGCACCAGGGCGGCCACCGCCGCCTCGTCGGCCACGTCCAGGGCGGCCGAGGTGGCCACCGCCCCGATGCCGGCGGCCACCTCGGCCGCCCGGTCGGCGTCGAGGTCGGCCACCACCACCGCCGTGGCCCCCTCGGCGGCGAACCGCTCGGCCAGGGCCTTGCCGATGCCGCTACCGGCCCCCGTGATCAGCGTGACTTTCCCGTTGAGCTCCACGGCGGCCACGGTAGACGCCAAGCGGTCACCGGCCGAACTTGTTCGCCCGAACTTGTCCGCCCGAACTTGTTCGCCCAATCTGACGACCGCGAAGAGCCGCAGTATTGTTTGAGACACTAATCACCCGACGTTGACAGGGGGGCCAGCCAACCATGGCCAGCTATGACATCCACATCAAGGGCGGCACGATCGTCGACGGCACCCGTACGCCGCGGTTCCGCAGCGATCTCTGGATCAAGGACGGCAAGATCGCCAAGATCGGCGGTCGGGCCGACGGCGAGTCGGCCCAGGTGATCGATGCCGACGGCCTGATCGTGGCCCCCGGCTTCGTGGACCTCCACACCCACTACGACGCCCAGATCCGCTGGGATCCGTGGTGCACGATCTCCGGTTACCACGGCGTGACCAGTGTGGTGCTGGGCAACTGCGGTTTCGGCTTCGTGCCGGTGAAGCCCGACTTCCAGGACCGCTCGATGCTCACGATGACCCGCACCGAGGCCATCCCGTACGAGTCGATGAAGCAGGGTATGAAGTGGGACTGGGAGACCGTCCCCGAGTACCTCGACTCGCTCGACCGCTCGCCGCTCGGCGTGAACTGCATCCAGTACATGCCCACCGCCTCGCTCATGACCTACGTGATGGGCCTGGAGAAGGCCAAGGCGGGCGAACCGGCCAGCGCGGCCGAGAAGGCCGAGATGAAGCGCATCCTGGCCGAGGGCATGGACGCCGGCCTGTGCGGCTTCTCCATCCAGCGCCTGGGTGAGAACTCGGTGCAGGGCGACTACGACGGCTCGCCCATGGTCACCGACATCATGCACGACGAAGACATCCTGGCTCTGGCCGAGGTGCTGGCCGAGCGCGACGAGGGCTTCATCCAGATCACCCAGGGCACCGGCGACATCAAGGCCGACCTGGCCTTCCTCGAGCAGCTGGCCGCCGTGGCCCGTCGACCGATCCTGCACAACGCCGTGGCCCCGTCCCGTAAGAACCCCGAGGTCCACCGCCGCCCGCTGCGCTGGGTCGACAAGTGCCGGGAGCAGGGCCTGCCCATCTACGCCCAGTGCGGCACCGGCCGGGCCGGGTTCGCCTTCACCCTGGAGCACTGGAACCTGTACGACGCCTCCCCCGCCTGGCGGGCCGTGACCACCGGCACGAAGGAGGAGAAGATGGCCAAGATGCAGGATCCCGAGCTGCGGGAAGCCCTGATCGCCGAGGCCGAAGAGGCCGACCGGCGCCTTCAGGTCATCCAGGCCGGTGTGGGCGGCGACCCCAAGGGCCTGATCATCCAGGGCGTCAACCGCCAGGCCGACCTCCAGCAGTACGTGGGTCGCTCGGTGGGCGAGATCGCCGAGGCCGAGGGCAAGAACCCGATCGAGGTCATGCTCGACCTGTCGCTCAAGGGCGACCTGAACGTCGAGTTCCTCGGCCCCGACAAGGGCTCGAACGCCGACTTCATGGCCGAGATGATGAACGACTCGCCCTACGCCATCCCCGGCGTGTCCGACGGCGGTGCCCACACCAAGTTCTTCACCGGCGGCTCCTACACCACCGACTTCCTCACCTGGCTGGTGCGGGACGAGGGAAAGGTGACCCTGGAGGAGGCCCACTTCCGGCTGTCGAACCTGCCGGCCAAGGCCGCCGGGTTCCGCGACCGGGGCACCCTCGAAGAGGGCCGGGCAGCCGACGTGGTGATCTACGAGCTCGAGGAGCTGGCCATCGATCCGCCGTGGATCGGGTCGGTCGAGTACGACCTCCCCGGCGGTGAGTGGCGGCGGATCCAGCGGGCCAAGGGCTACGACAAGATCATCGTCAACGGCGTGGTCACCTTCGACAACGGCGAGTGCACCGGCGACACGCCGGGCAAGCTGCTCCGCCACGGCAAGGCTTGAGCCCGGCGCCGAACGGCGAGGCTTCTCAGCACGACGGCATCGACGATCCGGCCCCCCTTGCGGGGGTCCGGGTCGTCGAGATGTCGATGTACGTCCAGGGCCCGGTCTGTGGCCTGACCCTGGCCAGCCTGGGGGCCGACGTCATCAAGATCGAACAGGTCGGTCAGGAAGACGTGATGCGGGGGTTCTCCTCGCTCTTCGGCGTCACCCTGGATGACCGGGGCAAGGAGTGGATCTACGCCTCGCTCAACCGCAACAAGCGGTCGCTGGCCCTCGACGTCACGTCGGAGGCGGGGCGCCCGGTGTTCGAGCGGCTGATCGAGCAGGCCGACGTGTTCATCTCCAACATGCGGGAGTCGGCGCTGGCCAAGCACGGCGCCGATCCGGAGACCCTGCACCGGATCAACCCCCGGCTGGTCTACGCCCGGGGGGCCGGGTTCGGCATCCGGGGGCCTCTGGCCGACGACCCGTGCCAGGACACCGTGGGCATGGCCTACGGCGGGTTCATGGACGCCACGGCCAACGGTGACACCCCGAACTACCCGCCGGGGTCGATGAGCGACGTGCTCACCGGCACCACCATGGCCTCCGGGGTCATGGCCGGGCTGGTGAAGCGGGGGATCACGGGCAAGGGCTGTGTGGTCGGGACATCCCAGGTGCAGTCGCTCCTGTGGCTCCAGCTGCAGGGCGTGGGCCTGGCCGCCACCACCGGTCAGCGGATGGAGCGGTTCGCCCCCGACGCCACCACCAACCCGCTGTTCACCGTGTACCCCACCAGCAACGGCTGGCTGGCCATCGCCTGCCTGCGGGCCGACCACTGGCGGGCCCTGGCCGCCGCCATGGGGCTCGACTGGATGCTGGAGGACCCACGGTTCGCCCGGTTCGGCGATCTGATCCGCAACCGCGACGAGTTCCGGCCGCTGTTCAGCGAGCATCTGGCCACCGACACCACCGACCACTGGTGGCAGATCCTGCGCAACGCCGGGATCTGGTCGTCGCCGGTGCGGCGGCTGGAGGAGCTGGCGAACGACGAGCACGTGCTGGCCAACGAGTACCTCGTCACCTACGACGACGGGTTCGTGGGTCCGCCGGCACCGTTCGAGATCGACGGCTACCGGGGCGCTCGGGGCTTGGCCGCCGAGTACAGCGAACACACCGACGAGATCCTGTCCGAGCTGGGCTACAGCGAAGACGAGATCGTCATGCTACGGGCCGATTCAGCCATCTGGTAGGAACGAGAACCGCGCTCCATCGGGCGGCCGGGAGCGCGGTTTTTCGCGGTCCCCGCGCCGTCCACCACCCGGCAGGCCCCGGCCCGCGGTCTGCGCCCGACCAACCGTGCAACGGAACTCGCGCCACGGCAGCCTTCTGCGTCACGTTGTCTACGAATTCCGCAGAGAACGTGACGCAGATCGTGGACGGGGCGCGGTTTTCGTCGCGCAGAACGGGGCTGGGCTGGGGGCGGGGAGGCCGAGCCCGGGACCTAGAAGGTGTCGATGATGGCGTTGAGGGTGGCGCTGGGGCGCATGGCGGCCGAGGCCAGCTCGGGGTTGGGGTAGTAGTAGCCGCCGATGTCGGCCGGGGCGCCCTGCACGGCGTTCAGCTCGTCGACGATCTTGGCCTCGTTCTCGCCGAGGGCCTTGGCCAGCGGGGCGAAGCGGGCCGCCAGCTCCGGATCCTTGTCCTGCTCGGCCAGGGCCTGGGCCCAGTACAGAGCGAGGTAGAAGTGACTGCCCCGGTTGTCGAGCTCCCGCACCTTGCGGGAGGGGCTCTTCTCGTTCTCCAGCAGCTCACCGGTGGCCCGGTCGAGCGCGTCGGCCAGTACCTGGGCCCGGGTGTCACCCGTGACCTCGGCCAGGTGCTCGAACGACACGGCCAGGGCCAGGAACTCGCCCAGTGAGTCCCACCGCAGGTGGTTCTCGGCGTTGAACTGCTGGACGTGCTTGGGGGCCGACCCGCCGGCGCCGGTCTCGAACAGGCCGCCGCCGTTCATCAACGGCACGATCGACAGCATCTTGGCGCTGGTACCCAGCTCCAGGATGGGGAACAGGTCGGTCAGGTAGTCGCGCAGCACGTTGCCGGTGACCGAGATCGTGTCCTGGCCGTTGCGGCACCGCTCCAGGCTGAAGCGGGTGGCGGCACCGACGTCCATGATCTCGATCTGGAGACCGGTGGTGTCGTGGTCGGCCAGGTAGGCCCGGACCTTGGCGATCAGCTGGGCATCGTGGGGGCGGGTCTCGTCGAGCCAGAAGACGGCGGGCGAGCCGGTGGCCCGGGCCCGGGACACGGCCAGGCGCACCCAGTCCCGCACCGGGGCGTCCTTCACCTGGCACATCCGGAAGATGTCGCCGTCGTCGACGGCGAGGTCGAACAGCACCGAACCGTCGGTGCCGATCACCTTCACCGCACCGGCTCCCGAGATCTCGAAGGTCTTGTCGTGCGAGCCGTACTCCTCGGCCGCCTGGGCCATGAGGCCGACGTTGGGCACGGTGCCCATCGTGCGGGGATCGAAGGCGCCGTGTTCCTTGTGGAACGCGATCGTCTCGGCGTACAGCGGGGCGTAGCTCGAATCGGGGATCACGGCCTTGATGTCCTGGCGCTCCCCGGCGGCGTTCCACATCTTGCCCGAGTCGCGGATCATGGCCGGCATGGAGGCGTCGACGATCACGTCGCTCGGCACGTGGAGGTTGGTGATGCCCCGGTCGGAGTCGACCATGGCCAGCGCCGGGCCCCGCTCGTAGGCGGCCTGCACCGCGGCCTCGATCGGGGCCCGCTCGGCCTCGGGCAGTTGGCCCACCAGGGCCAGGAGGTTGCCCAGGCCGTCGTCGGGGTCGGCCCCGATCCGGTCGAGCGTGGCTCCGTGCTGGGCGAACAGGTCGTCGAAGTAGGCCCGGACGGCATGACCGAAGATGATCGGGTCCGACACCTTCATCATCGTGGCCTTGAGGTGGACCGAGAACAGCACACCCCGGGCCTTGGCGTCGGCCACCTGCTCGGTCAGGAAGGCGTTGAGGGCGGCCCGGCTCATCACGGTGGCATCGACCACCTCGCCGGCCAGCACCTTCACCTCCTTGAGCACGGTGACGGTGCCGTCGGCGCCGTGGTGCTCGATGCGGATCGTGCCGGCCTCGGCCATGGTGGCCGACTGTTCGTTGGCCCGGAAGTCGCCCGAGGCCATGGTGGACACGTGCGTGCCGGAATCGGCCGACCAGGCACCCATCGAATGGGGGTGGGAGCGGGCGTAGTTCTTCACCGACAGCGGCGCCCGCCGGTCGGAGTTGCCCTCCCGCAGCACCGGGTTCACGGCCGACCCCTTCACCCGGTCGAACCGGGCCCGTGCGTCGCGCTCGGCGTCGGTCTTCGGGTCATCGGGGTAGTCGGGCACGGCGTAGCCGGCCGCCTGGAGCTCGGCCACGGCCGCTTTCATCTGGGGAATCGAGGCCGAGATGTTCGGCAGCTTGATGATGTTGGCCTCGGGCGTGGTGGCCAGGCCGCCCAGCTCGGCCAGCGAGTCGGGCACCCGTTGGGATTCGGGCAACTGGTCGGCGAAGTTGGCCAGGATCCGCCCGGCGAGCGAGATGTCGCGGGTCTCCACCTTCACCCCGGTGGCCTTGGCGAAGGCCTGCATGATGGGGAGGAACGAGTACGTGGCCAGAGCCGGCGCCTCGTCGGTGAAGGTGTAGATGATCGTGTCGGCAGCAGTGTTCTTGGCAGCGTTGGGAGCCATGGCAGGGGTTCTTCCTGGTCACCGGTTCAAGACTCGACGCGTTCGCCCCATCGCGGAGGTCGGGCGACACCGGTCCCCGGTTGGGCCCGCGACGTCGGTGCAAGACTAGCCAACGAGTCGCCCTCCAGCGATCTCCGGGCCGACAATAAGCCACTGTTACTTGACGTGACACGAGCAGATTGTAGAATGTCATCACCGACCCGACCAGCGCCAGAGAGCAGGGGACCCACCGTGGCACTGAGTACCGACCAGCCCGAGGGGGCGGCGGCGGCCTATCCGGCGCTCCCTCCCATCACGTTCGACCGGGATCCCTCCGCCTACCGGCACTGGCACGTGACCTACGACGGCCCGGTGGCCACCGTCCACATGCAGGTGGACCCCGAGGGAGGCCTCCGGGGCGACTACGAGCTCAAGTCGAACAGCTACGACCTCAGTGTCGACATCGAGCTGTACGACGTGGTCCAGCGGCTCCGATTCGAGCACCCCGAGGTCAAGGCGGTGATCCTCACCGGCGGGCTCGAGGGCAAGTTCGTCCCTCTTCTGCGCCGGGGCCAACATCCAGATGCTGGCCGGCGCCACCCACCATCACAAGGTGAACTTCTGCAAGTTCACCAACGAGACCCGCAACTCGATCGAGGACGCCTCGGCCCACTCCGGGCAGGTGTGGCTGGCTGCCCTGAACGGCACCGCCGCCGGCGGCGGCTACGAGCTGGCCCTGGCCTGCGACGAGATCATCCTGGTCGACGACCGCTCGTCCACCGTGTCGCTGCCCGAGGTGGCGCTGCTGGGCGTCCTGCCGGGCACCGGCGGTCTCACCCGCCTGGTCGACAAGCGCAAGGTGCGCCGTGACCGGGCCGACCAGTTCTCCACCCGGGCCGAAGGGGTGCGCGGCACCCAGGCCGTGGAGTGGGGTCTGGTCGATGCCGTGGTGCCCCGCTCCCGGTGGCACGAGCACCTGGCGGCCCGGTCCGCCGAGCGGGCGGCGGCGTCGGACCGGGTGGGGGAGGGCCCCGGTATCGAGCTCGACCCGATCGATCTGGTGGTGGAGGCCGACGGCGTGACCGGCCGGCACGTCACGGCCCGCATCGACCGCAACGCCCACGCCGTGCACATCACGGTGCACGGCCCGGTGGACCCGGCGCCCGGGTCGGGCGACGAGGCCGTCGACCTGGCCGAGGACTGGTGGGCCCTGGGCGCGTGCCGGGAGCTCGACGCCGTGATCCTCCACCTGCGCTTCAACGAGCCGACGCTCGGCACCTGGGTGCTGCACACGATGGGCGACCCCGAGGTGGTGGCCGACCACGACGCGTTCCTGGCCGCCGACACCGACGACGGGGCCGACGACGGCGGCCGCTGGTTCGTGCGGGAGGTCCGCCTGTACTGGGCCCGCACCCTGAAGCGGCTGGATCTGTCGGCCCGTACCCTGCTGGCCCTGCTCGAGCCGGGCAGTTGCTTCACCGGGGTGCTGGCCGAGCTGGCGCTGGCGGCGGACCAGTCGATCATGCTCGACGGCGTCTTCGAGGGCGACGAGCGGCCGGCGGCCGCCCTGCAGCTCACCGGGGCCAACGCCGGCCGGTACCCGATGTCCAACGGCCTGTCCCGCCTGCAGAGCCGGTTCTGGGGCCATGACGACGCCTGGAAGGCGGCCATCGACTCGGCCGGCACGCCGCTGGAGGCGACCGACGCCTACCGGCTCGGGCTCGTCACCACCATTCCCGACGACCTCGACTGGGACGACGAGGTGCGCCTGTTCATCGAGGAGCGGGCCAGCTTCTCGCCCGACGCCCTGACCGGTCTGGAGGCCAACCTCCGCTTCGTCGGGCCCGAGACCATGGAGACCAAGATCTTCGCCCGCCTCACGGCCTGGCAGAACTGGATCTTCCAGCGGCCCAACGCCTCCGGACCCGACGGCGCCCTGCGCCGCTACGGCACCGGCAGCCGCCCCATCTACGACCACACCCGCGTCTGAGCCCACTGGAGCCCTGAGATGACCACCATCGACTACAACGAGCGGATCCCCAACAACGTGAACCTGTCGGGCGACCGGCGGCTGCAACGGGCGCTGGAGCAGTGGCAGCCCAAGTTCGTCGACTGGTGGTGCGAGATGGGCCCGGTCGAGTACCAGGATGCCGACGTGTTCCTGCGCACCGCGGTGTCGGTGGACCGCGACGGGTGGGCCCAGTTCGACTACGTGAAGATGCCCGACTACCGGTGGGGCATCTTCCTGTCGGACCCCGAGCCCGACCGCCGGATCTCCTTCGGCGACGACAAGGGCCAGCCGGTGTGGCAGGAGGTGCCGGGCGAGCATCGCAGCGACCTGCGACGCCTGATCGTGGTGCAGGGCGACACCGAACCGGCCTCGGTGGAACAGCAGCGCCACCTGTGCCGCACCGCCCCCAGCCTCTACGACATGCGCAACCTGTTCCAGGTGAACGTGGAGGAGGGCCGGCACCTCTGGGCCATGGTCTACCTGCTCCAGGGCTTCTTCGGCCGTGACGGACGCGACGAGGCCGACGCCATGCTCCAGCGCCACTCGGGCGACACCGACAACCCCCGGATCCTGGGCGCCTTCAACGAGCGCACGCCCGACTGGCTCTCGTTCTACTTCTTCACCTACTTCACCGACCGGGACGGCAAGTACCAGCTGGCGTCGCTGGCCGAGTCGTCGTTCGACCCGCTCGCCCGCACCTGCGACTTCATGCTGAAGGAGGAGGCCCACCACATGTTCGTGGGGGCCACCGGCATCGGCCGGGTGGCCCAGCGCACCGTGGAGCTGATGAAGGAGCACGACACCGACGACGTGCATCCCTACGGTGGCATCAACATCGACACCCTCCAGCGGTACATGAACTTCCACTACTCGGTGTCGCTCGACCTGTTCGGCGCGGAGACGTCCACCAACGCCGCCAACTACTTCGCCGCCGGGCTCAAGGGCCGCTTCCAGGAGACCAGGCGCAACGACGACCACCAGCTCCACGGCGACAACCGCACGATCCTGACCGTCGACGGCGGCCGGGTGGTGGAGCACGAGGTCAACTCGCTGGCCGCCATCAACGCCACCCTGCGCGACGACTACAGCGCCGACTGCGCCATCGGCCTGGAGCGCTGGAACCGGACCCTGGCCGCGGTGGGCGCCGAGCTGAAGCTGCCCCACGTCGGCTTCCACCGGGCGGTGGGGCAGTTCCGCGACGTGCACCTCGATCCCGACGGCCAGGTGATCGACCAGGCCACGTGGGACACCAACGAGGCCCGCTGGCTCCCCACCGACGAGGACCGGGCCCACGTGGCCTCGCTGATGGTGCCGGTGACCGAGCCGGGCAAGATGGCCAACTGGATCGCCCCGCCGGCCCAGGGCATCGGCGGCCGCCCCGTCGACATGGCCTACGTTCGGGTGTAGCGGCGCAATCGCCCAGAGCTAAAGCGCTCCCGCTCTCGCTCCGTTGAACGGGGCGAGATGCTCGACAGCCGGATTCTCCGTTCCCCGGTGCTCGTCCTGGTGGCGGGACTGGTGGCTGCGATCGTGGCCGTGATGCTGGCGTTCTCGGGCATGGGCACCACCCCGGACGAGCTGAGCCGGGCGGCGGCCGTCGGTTTCATCGCCTCGTGCGGAGCGGCGGCCATGGCCGCCCTCCAGAGGGTGGCCCACCACCGGACGGCCGAATCGCTCAGCCGGGCCCGCCACGACGCCGACCACGACGCGCTCACCGGCCTGGTGAACCGGGCCGAGCTCCACCGCCAGCTGGAGCAGGCCATGCGCCAGGCCCGGATCGACGACACCGTGGTGGGCGTGCTGTTTCTCGACCTCGACCGGTTCAAGGTGGTCAACGACACCCTGGGCCATGACGCCGGCGACGAGTTGCTGAAGGCCGTGGCCCAGCGGTTGCGGTCGAGCACCCGCAGCACCGACGTGGTGGCCCGGGTGGGCGGCGACGAGTTCGTGGTCATGTGCCGGGGCCTGCTCACCGAGGAGTCGGTGGTGGCCGTGGCCCGCCAGATCCTCAAGCGGTTCGCCGACCCCGTGCCGCTCGGCGGCCGGATGCAGCTCGCCTCCACCAGCGTCGGGATCGCCGTGGCCACCCCGGACGAGGAGCGGACGCCCGAGGAGATCGTGCGCGACGCCGACGCCGCCATGTACCGGGCCAAGCGCGACCGCTCCGGCTTCGCCGTGTTCGACGAGCACGAGCGGGCGATCCTGCTCAACCGGCTCTCGATCGAGCGCGACCTCAACCGGGCGCTCACCGACCATCAGCTGGAGGTCCACTACCAGCCCGTGGTCGATGCCCCTTCCGGTCAGGTCGTGGGATTCGAGGCGCTCGTCCGGTGGCGCCATCCCGACCGGGGGCTGCTCGGGCCGGGGACCTTCCTCCCGGTGGCCCACGACGCCGGCCTGATGGCCAAGATCGGCGAGCTGGTACTGCGCGAGGCCTGCGCCCAGGCGGCCGACTGGAACCGACGGCTCCCGGCCGGTCGCCAGATCAAGATCGGGGTCAACGTGGCCGAGCAGCAGCTGGTGGACAGCCGCCTGCCGGCCATCGTGCGCGAGGTGCTGGCCTGGTCGCGGTTGGAACCGGAGCAGCTGACGCTGGAGATCACCGAGGACGTGATGGTGGAGCACCTCAGCGGCCTCGACTGCCTCCGCGAGCTCCGGGCCATGGGGGTGCGGCTGGCCATCGACGACTTCGGCACCGGCCAGTCCTCGCTGAGCTACATCCGCCAGTTCGACATGGTGACGCATCTCAAGATCGACCAGAGCTTCGTGCGGGAGATGAACTCCGACACCGCCAACCGGGCCATCGTGGAAGCCATCGTGACCATGGCCCGGGCGTTGGACCTGCAGATCGTGGCCGAGGGGGTGGAGACCAGCCCGACCAGGCCGAGACCCTGATGTCGCTGGGCGTGACCCTCATGCAGGGCTACCTGTTCTCCCCGCCGGTGCCGGTCACCGAGTTGGAGGAGCCGACCGGCTGGTCGGCGCTGGCCTCGGCCAAGCCCTGACCCGACCGATGCAGCCGATCAGAACTCGGCGCCCCACTCGTCCTCGGCGCCGCCCTGGTAGGTGGGAAGAGGCTCGGAATCGTCCCGGGGCGGAGCAGCGCCGGCCCGGGCCGGGCGCCGGCCGCCGCCGTCGTTGCGACTGCGCTGGCCTCCGCCGCCCTGGCCCCCACCCTGGCCCCCACCCGAGCGGGCGCCGGCGCCGGCCGGCTGGGGGGTGGTCGCCCCACCGGCACCGCCGGGGCCACCCTGGCCCTCGGCCCCGGGCTCGCCGTCGCCGGGTGCATAGCCGTAGCACATCGATACGCCGTCGACGTCGAACGGGCGGCCGAGCGAGCCCACGGTGAACGTGGACCAGTCGCCCGACTTCTTCTGGACGTCGATCTTGCCCCCTTCGGCCAGGGCCTTCTCCAGATCGGCCACCGGCGCCATGACCGCCCATTTGTCGGTCTTGGTCTTGCGGAACCGGGCCGGGATCTTCTCGTCGCTCATCGAACCGCTCCTCCCCTTCGATCAGGCCTGAAGTCAGCGCCCAGTATGGCGGCCTCCACCCGCCGGCCCGACCCGATCGGGGGCCATGGTGTGTGAAACTGTCGCATTGCGGGGGCTGCGCCCCCGGGCCCCATCCGGGCCGGGGCCCCATCCCCAGCCCGCAGCTACGCTGCGCATTACGGGGGCTGCGCCCCCGGGCCCCATCCGGGCCGGGGCCCCATCCCCAGCCCGCAGCTACGCTGCCGCCATGCACGACTCACTCGCTCCCGGGCTGTCCGGGTCCGCCACCTTCACCGTCACCGACGACATGTCGCCGCCGCACCTTCCCGACAAGGTGCTGTCGACGCCCGACATGATCCGCCTGATCGAGGTGACCTGCCTGCAGGCGGTGCAGGCCCACCTCGACGAGGGGGAGACCACGGTGGGGATCCACGTGTGCGTGAGCCATGCCGCCTCCGTCGATTCGGGTCAGGACGTGGAGGTGTCGTTCGAGATCACCGAACGTGACCGCCGGAAGCTGGTCTTCGCCACCAAGGTCACCCACGGTGACAAGCTGGTGTCGGAGGGGACCCACCAGCGTTTCGTGGTCGGCGGCTGATGCCGACGAGAGACCCAGCCGACGGCGGGCCGGGGGCGACGGCCGGCCGGGGCGCGACCTCACCGGCCGGGTGGCGGTGGTGACCGGGGGCGGAGCGGCCGGCGACGGCATCGGCAACGGCCGGGCCGCGGCCCTGCTGCTGGCCGAGGCCGGGGCCCGGGTGCTGGTGGTCGACCGCCAGCCGGAGCTGGCGGCCCGGACGGTGGCCATGATCGCCGAGGGGGAAGGCGAAGCGGCCCCGTTCGCCGCCGACGTGACCGACGGCGACGCCTGCGCCGCCCTGGTGGCCGAAGCCACCGGCCGGTGGGGCCGGCTCGACATCGTGGTCAACAACGTCGGCATCGGCAGCCGGGGGACGGTGGTGACCGAGGACCCCGAGGTGTGGGACCGGGTGATGCGGGTCAACGTCACCTCGATGATGCTGGTGAGCCGCCACGCCGTGCCAGCCATGGTGGCCGGTGGCCGGGGCGGGGCGGTGGTCAACATCTCGTCGATCTCGGCCCTGCGGCCCCGGGGCCTCACCGCCTATTCGACCTCCAAGGGGGCCGTGATCGCCCTCACGAAGGCCATGGCCGCCGACCACGGACCCGACGGCATCCGGGTCAACTGCGTGGCCCCCGGCCCGGTGCGGACGCCCATGGTGGGGGGCGAGGGGATGGATCCGGCGGTGGCCGACCGCCGCCGCCAGGCCAGCGTGCTGGGGGTGGAGGGCACCGGATGGGACATCGGGGCCGCCGTGCGGTTCCTGGCCTCCGACGAGGCCCGCTACATCACCGGGCAGGTGCTGGTGGTCGACGGTGGAGCCACCATCCGGGGCCCGGAGCGGGCAAGCTGAGCCATGGTGAGCATCGACCTCTACTCGGCGGCCAGCTACGCCGGGGGCCAGCCCCACGAGCAGTTCGCCTGGCTGCGCCGCAACGATCCGGTGCACCGTCATCCGCTGCCCGACGGCAGCTTCTACTGGGCCGTGACCCGCCACGCCGACGTGGTGGCCGTGGGCCGGGACCACGAGCGGTTCTCCTCCCGGCCCACCGTGATGATCGAGGGGGGCCAGAGCTCGGCTCCCGGAGACGACCACGTGATGATGCTCATGGCCGATCCGCCGCTCCACACCCGGATGCGGCGTCTGGTGAGCGGCCACTTCACGCCCCGGGCGGCCCGGGCCCTCCGGCCCCGCATCGCCGAACTGGCCACCCGCATCGTGGACGAGGTGGTCGAGGCCGGCCGGTGCGACCTGGTGGCCGACCTGGCCGGTGAGATGCCCAGCTTCGTGATCGCCGACGTGCTCGGCATCCCGCTGGAGGACGGCCGGGCCCTCTACCACCACACCGAGGCGCTCCACGCCGCAGTGGAGGCGGTGGGGGTGGAGGCCAAGCAGGCGGCGTTCCGGGAGATGATGGCCTACGCCGGGCGAACCTTCGCCGCCAAGCAAGCCGACCCCGCCGACGACCTGGCCTCGCTCCTGGCCACCGGCGAGCTCGACGGCCGCCCCATCGACGAGATGGACTTCTTCCTGTGGTTCCTGCTCCTGGTCGACGCCGGGGGCGACACCACCCGCAACCTGGTGGGGGCGGGCCTGTGGGCCCTGTTCCACGAGCCGGCCGCCCTCGACCACCTCCGGTCCCGGGTGGCGACGGGAGCGCCCCTGGGTCCGGCCGTGGAGGAGCTGCTGCGGTGGGTGAGCCCGGTGATCTACATGCGCCGCACCGCCACCGCCGACACCGAGCTGGCCGGCCGGGCCATCGCCGCCGGCGACCGGGTGGTCGTCTACTACGGAGCGGCCAACCGGGACCCGGCGGCGTTCGACGAGCCCGACCGGCTCGACCTCACCCGGGCCACCAACCCCCACGTCGCCTTCGGCGGGGGAGGGCCCCATTTCTGCCTCGGGGCCCACCTGGCCCGGATCGAGATCGAGGCCCTGCTGGCCGAGGTGGTGGGCCGGCTCGACGGCCTGGCCCCGGCGGGAGACCCCACCTGGATGCCCTCCAACTTCGTGTTCGGCCCCGCCTCCCTGCCCGTCACGTTCAACCCTGGAACCCGTACCCCTGGAGCCCGCCGTGGCTGACCCGTCGCCCCCGGAGCCCGCCCCGTCGATCGTCCGCCGCACACCGGTGCCACCCACCGTGTCCCAGCCGGTGGCCACCCCCCTGTGGCCCTCGGTGGTGTATCAGTCCACCGACGCCGACGAGCTCGACCGCATCTACGAAGGCGAGCTGCCCGGTTACAGCTACGCCCGGGAGGGCCATCCCAACGCCGACGTGCTGGCGGCCAAGATCGACCTGCTGGAGGGCCGCCGCCGCCCAGCGGTGCCGGCCGGGATCGTGTCGAGCTCGGGCATGGCGGCGGTGTCGGCCGTGCTCCTCGGCCTCCTTCGGGCCGGCGACCATGTGGCCGCCGGCAACCAGCTCTACGGCCGGTCACTACGGCTGGTGACGTCCGACCTGCCCCGCATGGGCTTCGCCACGTCCCTGTTCGACCCTACCGACGCCGCCTCGGTGGAGGCCGCTCTCACCCCGGCCACCCGGCTGATCCTGGTGGAGGTGGTGTCGAACCCCACGCTCCGGGTGGCCGACATGGAAGCCATCGCGGCCCTGGGGGCGGAGCGGCGGATACCAGTGGTGGTCGACAACACGTTCACCACCCCCCGGATGTACCAGCCGCTGGCCCAGGGGGCCGACGTGGTGATCCACTCGGTCACCAAGCTGCTGGGGGGCCACGCCGACGTGACCCTGGGCTACACCGCCGCCGACGACCCCGACCTGGCCGCCGCCATCCGCACTGCGGCCGTGACCTGGGGCGTCGCCCCGTCGCCGTTCGACTGCTGGCTGGCCGAGCGGGGCCTGCACACCTTCGAGGTGCGCTACGACCGGGCCGAGGCCAACGCCGTCGTCGTGGCCGACGCCCTGGCCACGCTGGACGGGGTGCGGGCCGTGCTCTACCCGGGCCGGGCCGACCATCCCGACCGGGACCGGGCCGGCAAGCTGTTCGGCTCCCGCACCGGGACCATGGTGAGCTTCGTGCTCGACGGGGGGCGGCCCGAGGTCAACGCCTTCCTCCGGGCCGCCGCCGCCATCCCCTTCGCCCCCACCCTGGGCGACGTGGCCACCACGATCTCCCACCCGGCGTCGTCGTCGCACCGGGCGCTCACGGCGGAGGCCCGGGAGGCGCTGGGCATGCCCGAGGGCTTCATCCGCCTGTCGGTCGGTATCGAGGATCCCGACCTGCTCATCAACGAGCTGACCGCCGCCGTCGCCGCCGCCGTGCAGCTCTCCCGAAATTCAGGAGTTCCAGCCGCACTGAGTACGGCTCAGGCTCCTAAGATCGGGCGTGGCTCATCAGATCCTGGTGCTCAACGGTCCCAACCTGAACCTGCTCGGCACCCGGGAGCCGACCGTCTACGGGTCCGACACCCTGGCCGACATCCTGGCCGACCTGCGGGAGCTGGCCGCCATCCGGGGGGCCGAGCTGCGCGACGTGCAGAGCAACGTGGAGGGCGAGCTGATCAACGCCCTGCACGACGCCCGCACCTGGGCCGACGGGGTGGTGTTCAACCCGGGCGCCTTCACCCACTACAGCTACGCCCTGCGCGACGCCATCTCGGCCGTGGAGCTGCCGGTGGTGGAGACCCACCTGTCGAACGTCCATGCCCGGGAGGCGTTCCGCCACACGTCGGTGCTCAGCGCGGTGTGCCTGGGCGTGGTGGCCGGCTTCGGCCGTGACAGCTACGCCGTGGCCCTCGACGCCCTCGTCCGACACCTCGACGCCAAGGCCTGACCCCCCGAATCCCGATCTGTGGCGCCCGGTGCTGCATTTCGCGCGCTGGCGCCACAGATCGCTGGGGTTGGCTCGGTCAACGAGCGGCCCGGTCCCGGCTGGAGCCGGAGGGGAACATCAGGCTGATCGTCACAGCCGAGGCCAGGTAGGTGCCGATGATCCAGGTCCAGGCCCAGCGGAAGCCCTGGAGGCCGCCGTCGCCGTCACCGCTGGCCAGCAGGATCACCACCACCGACACCCCGAAGGCGTAGAACACCTGCTGGGCGGTGCGGATGGTGGCATTGGCGGTGCCGAACCGGGCCGGGGCGATGTCGGCCAACCCGGCACTCGACCAGGTGGCGATCGTGACACCGGTCCCGAGCCCCACGAGCACGCTGATCGGCACGAACCGGGTCCAGACCTCGGGCGTGGGGGTGAGCAGTAACCGGTACAGGACATACCCCAGGGCGCTGCACAGGCAGCCGGCGGCCAGGATCCAACGGTGCCCCACCCGGTCGGCCAGGCGGCCCGACAGCGGAGCGGCCGCCGCCGACAGCAGGGGCGACACCAGCAGCGCCTTGCCGGTGGTGGTGATCGGCTGATCCCACGCCTCCTGGAGGAGCAGGGAGCTGGTGAGGGCGCCCGAGGTGAACCCGAGGGAGTAGAACGCCACCCCGGCCACGGCGGCGGCGAACGACCGGTGCTCGAACAGCGGTAGCTCCAGCAGCGGCTCGGGGTGGCGGGCCGAGCGGCGGAGCAGCACCGGTACCAGCGCCAGGCCGGCCAGCACCAGGGCGATCACCCGGGGGTCGGTGATGCCCCAGTGCTCGCTCTCCACGATCCCGAACATGATCGAGGCGATGGCCCCGGTGCCCACCAGCACACCCACCAGATCGATCCGGCCGGTGGCGTCGGGGTTCTTCGACTCCCGCAGCAGGCGGGGGCTCACCGCCAGCACCAGCAGGCAGATCGGCACGTTGATGAGGAACACGCCCCGCCACGACCACACGTCGATGGCGATCGAGCCCAGCGCCGGCCCGAACACCGCCCCCAGCCCGCCGGTGGCCCCCAGGATCCCGATGGCCGTGCTCCGCTTGTTGGGTGGGAAGTCGGGCAGCACCACCGCCACCGCGGTGGGTGACAGCACGGCCCCGCCGGTGGCCTGCAGTACCCGGGCCGCGATCAGCAGGCCCCGGTTGGGGGCCAGTCCGCACAGCACCGAGCCCAGGAGGAACACGGCCACGGCGGGGATGAACAGCCGCTTGCGCCCCAGGCTGTCGGCCAGGCGCCCGGCCACCAGCAGCAACGCCCCCACCGTGATGTTGTAGCCGGAGATGATCCAGCTGAGCTGGGCGGTGGAGGTGCCGAACTCTTCGGCGATCGACGGGAAGGCCACGTTGACGGCCGAGATGTCGATCACCACCAGGAAGAACACAAGGGTGGTGACGAACAGCGCCAGCCAGGCGGTGCGGGGCACCGCGTCGGCGGCGGCCGCTCCGTCGGCGGGTCGGGCGGCTGACGGACGCGAGCGGGGCATCGCCGCAGGCTACCGGGGCCCTCCGACCCGGGCCGATCGAGCCACGGGGTGGGCCGGGCGCTAACCCCGGTAGGCCGGCGGCCGATCTGATTCTGCAGAACCAGACGAATGGAGTGCAGTGGCGGATCGCCCTCGCCCGGAACCCAGCGAGCCACGCCCCAGCCGGCGCGCCCGGTTGGGCCCGGTCGCGCCCGGTCTGGGGGCGGCGGCCACGCTGGCGGCACTGGGCGTTCTGGGCTGGTCGGCCCTCACCACGGCCTCGGCCCGCATCGCCGGCAGCACCGAGTCGGGCGGCTCCCTGCTGCAGGCCGCCTCCGTCTCGCTCCAGCGGGACACGTCCGGCGGGGGGAGCGGGAGCGGCCTCTCGTCGGAGCTGCTGATCGACGCCGACGGGCTCTACCCCGGGGTGGTGGTGGAGCGCTGCCTGCCGGTGCGCTACGCCGGCTCGCTCGACGACGTTCCCCTTGTGCTGTCGGCCCGGATCTCCGGCGGTACCGGCCTGGAGCGCTATCTGAACACGGCGGTGGGAGTCGGAACCGGGGCCGATCCGGCCTGCGGCGACTTCGCCCCCACCCCGGCCAGCACCGCCTGGACCGGCACGCTGGCCGGCCTGGCCTCGAACCACCCGCGCTACGAGCGGGGCCTCGACCTGGCCGGCCTCAGCGACGGGCAGGCCGTCACGGTGCGCTTCCGGCTCGAGGTGACGTCGGACGATGGGGCCCAGGGCCGCTCCACGGCCGTCCATCTCCGGTTCGAGGTCCGGCCGTGACGATCGCCCACCCCGATGCCGGCCTCGGCCGGCGGTTGCGGCTGCTGGGCGGCCGGCTGGTGCCGGCGGCCCAGATCGTGCTGTGGCTGTACCTGTACCTCGTGCTGGTGCTGTGCGCCTGGGTGGCGATCGGGACCGGCGTGGGCGGGTGGACGCCGGTGGTGGTGACCTCCGGCTCGATGTCGCCCACCGTCCACCCCGGCGACGTGCTGCTGGTGGAACGAGACGCGGGCGCCATCGGCCAACGTTCGATCATCGTGTTCGACCGGGACGGCGAGCGGATCGCCCACCGGGTGTTCTCGGTCGACGATGCCGCCGGCACCTACGTGACCAAGGGCGACGCCAACCCCGCCCCCGATGCCGACACCGTGGCCGCGGCCGACGTGTTCGGGGTTGGCCGCCTCCTGGTGCCCCTGGTCGGCCTGCCCGTGGTGTGGCAGGAGCGGGGCGACCTGGCCCCGCTCGGGGCGTGGGCCGTGGTGACCCTGGCCGGCGCCGGCCACATGGCGGCGGTGGCCGTGAACGTGCTGCGCCGCCGGGACGGCGACGGCACCCGGGCCGCGCCGGTGGCGGCGGCCCAGGTGGGCATCCGTCGGGTCCGGTGGCTGGTGGCCCTGCTGATCGCCGCCCACTACGTGCTCGACCCGGCCCGCTTCGACGTGCTGGGCGACGACACCAAACGGGTCTGGATGGTGACCACCGCCCTGGTGGTGCTGGCCGGCACGAACCTGCTGTCGAGCCGGCGCCGGTCGGGCCGGGAGCAGGGCCTGACCACGCTGGCCGAGCTGGCCATCGACTCCTCGCTGGTGATCCTGCTGGCCACCCTGACCGGCACCTCGGGTATCGGCTGGGTGCTGTTCGCGCTGCCCATCATCGAGGCCGCCGTTCGGTTCCGTCTGATCGGCGCCCTCAGCACCTGGATCCTGCTCACCGGACTCACCCTGGTGGCCCGGGTGTGGGCCGTGCAGTACACCGGTGCCGGCGGCCTGCTGGAGGAGATGGAGGCCCTGCTCGACCAGCTCAGCCTGCTGTTCCTGGTGGTGGTGCCGGGCGCCTACCTGGCCGAGCAGCTCATGAACGACGTGCTGATCCAGCAGCGGGCCACGTCGCGGGCCGTCGACCGGGGTGCCCTGCTGGAGAGCGTGGCCCAGGCCGGGTTCAAGGTGACCCGCCTGGGCGACGAGCCGGTGCACGCCATCGTGGAGGGCACGGTTGCCCTCGGGTTCGACGCCGTCGACGTGGCGCTGAGCGCCGCCACCGGGGTGTGGCGCACCGTGGCCGCCGCCGGGGCGGGCCGGCTCCCGCCGGCCGGCGGCCCCGGCAGCGGGCTGCGCTCCGGGGATCTGCGTCACGAGGCCGTGGCCATCGACCGCCACGACCCCGACCACGGCGAGGCGGCGGCCCTGGCCGCCCACGACCTGTCGCTCGTGCTCACCCACACCGTCAGCCAGCACGAGCACGGCCGCCTCGTGCTGCGGGCCGGTCTGGGGGCGGGGCGGCAGGCCACCAACGACCAGATCGAGGCTTTCCGGCTGCTGGCCGGCCAGGCGACGATCGCCCTCCAGAACGACGACCTGGTGCGCCAGCTCCGCACCACCCGCGACGACCTCGACCACCAGGCCCACCACGACGCCCTCACCGGCCTCCCCAACCGGGCCCTGCTGCTGAAGCGGGCGGCGGCGGCCATGGCCGTGCCCGGTGATCGGCCGGCCCTGCTGTTCCTCGACCTCAACGGCTTCAAGCCGGTCAACGACCGGCTGGGCCACGAGATGGGCGACGTGCTGTTGCGCCTGGTGGGGGAGCGGCTGACCCACCTCGCCCCCGACCACTGCCTGGTGGCCCGGCTCGGGGGCGACGAATTCACCCTGCTGCTGTCGGGCCTGATCACCGAGGACGACGCCGAGGCCCTGTCGGCCACGGTGTGGGATCGGATCCGGGAGCCGTTCGAGCTCAACGGCGACATCGTCCACATCTCCACCAGCATCGGGGTGGCCTTCGGCGAGCCGGGTATGGCCCACGCCGAGCTGATCCGCCGGGCCGACGTGGCCATGTACGAGGCGAAGCACCGGTCGAAGGACCCGGCCCGGGCGGCGGAGGACGCCGAGCGGGGCCGGACCATGGTCTACCAGGTGTACCGGCCCGACTTCGACCGGGAGGAGCAGCGGCGGGCCGTGCTGTCCGCCGGTATCGCCGATGCCCTGGCCGGCGACTCGCTGCGGATCGACTACCAGACGATTCATCACCTGGAGCCGGCCGGCGGTCCCGACGGCGTCGAACGGCGTCGGCGCCGGCCGCCGGTGGCCGGGCTGGAGGCCCTCCTCCGCTGGCATCACCCGGAGCTGGGCGACATCGGAGCCGAGGAGATCACCGAGGTGGCCCGGTCCACCGGCCTGCGCGACACCCTGGCCTGGTGGGTGGTGAACCGGGTGTGCGGCGACGCTGCTGCCTGGACCCAACGGCGGCCCGACGCCGACTTCTTCGTGTCGCTCGACGGCTGGAGCGATCACGGCGGCCGGGGCCTGGTCGACAACCTGGAACGGGCCCTGGCCCTCCACGGCCTGGACCCCCGCCGGCTGCTGGTGGAGATGGGCGAGGCCGTGGTGGCCTCCGAGCCCACCACGATCGGCGCCACCCTCCAGGCCCTGCGCCAGCTCGGCGTGGGGGTGCTGCTCGACGACTTCGGCCGGGGCCGCATCCCGCTCACCCAGCTCCACCGGCTCCCACTGTCGGGGGTGAAGCTCGATCCGGCTCTGGTGGCGGGCGTGGCCGAGGTCGAGGACGAGCGCATCGTGCTCGACTCGATCGTGGGGCTGTGCCGCCGGCTGGGTCTGGTGGTGGTGGCCCAGGGCATCACCGATCCGGACCGGCTGGGGGCGGTGGCCGCCCTCGGCTGCGAGCTCGGCCAGGGGACGGCGCTGGGCTACCCCGAGCTGGTGGAGCACGTCGAGGCATCGCTGGGCTCGGTGCCGTCCTCGGCGCGGGCGCCGGCTCGAGAGGGTGGTGGCTGATGGCCCGCCCCCTCGACGGGTACCGGATCGACGACGGTCTCGGGGCCGAGCGGCGCGAGTCGTACCGCAAGGTCGACCGCAGCGCCGGCATGGCTTTCGGCGCCGCCATCGCCTCGCTGCTGGTGGCCACGATGGTGGTGAACCAGTCGGCGGGCGCCCTCCAACCCAAGGGCTCGGTGGCCGGCACCGGCTTCCAGGTGGGCACGATCACGTTGAACGACGACGACGAGGGCCGCTCCCTGGTCAACCTGGCCAACATGGTGCCGAGCCGACCGGCCCGGGAGTGCCTGGAGGTGACGTACGAGGGCACGATCCTGCCGGTCGAGGTGAGCCTCCAGGCGCTGGCCGACGGGCCCCTGGCCGAGCACGTGGTGGTGGACATCGAACGGGGTACCGGCGGCGGCTACGGGCGGTGCGACGAGATCACCGGAGCCGAGGTCGTGTACCACGGCGACCTGGCCAGCCTGGCCGCCGGCGAGCCGCTGGCCGTCGGCACCTGGCGGAACACCGGCGACCGCTCCAGCTTCCGGTTCACCTTCAGCCTGGAGGACGACGCCGACGCCATCGGCCAGGCCACCAGCGTGGACTTCCGTTGGGAGGCGGTGCCCCAGTGAGCACCGGCCCCCGCGCACCCGGACCTCGCACAGCCGGCCCCCGCACAGAGGGCCGCCATCGGCGCCGGCTCCTGGCCACGCTGGTGGTGGCGGCCGGGCTGGTGGCTCTGGCCGGCCCGGTGGTGCTGCTGACCGGCGCCGCCCGGGGTAGGGCCCAGTCCTCCGCCGACCCCTTCGGCGCCGGGCTGGGGGCCGACGGCCGGCTGGCCGCCGCCACCCTCGACGTGGAGGCCGGCCAACGCACGGCGCCCATCACCGTGGCGGCACTGGCCCCCGGCGACCGGGCCACCGGATCGATCGAGATCGTCAACGCCGGCGACCTGCCCCTGCACTACGCCCTGCTGCTGTCGCCAACGGGACGACCGGTGGAGGGCTGGCTGCGGTGGGACCTGTGGCGGGCCCCGGCCCAGGGCTGCGGCGGGCCGACACCGGTGGCCGACGATCCCGATCTGTTCGTGGCCGGCGCCGTGCTCGACGGAGACGGCGAGATCGCCCTGTTCGGTCGGCCCGACCCGGGCTTCGACCCCGGCGACCGGGTGCTGGCCGCCGGCCAGCGGGAGCTCCTGTGCCTGGCCGTGGCCCTGCCCCTCGACGCTCCCGACGCCGTCCAGGGCGCCGCCGTCACCCCCCGGTTCGTGGCTGCCGCCGAGCACCACCTGGCCCTGGCCACCCCCGGCGACGGAACCACCGCCGGCGATGGGAACGGCGGATGACCAGGTCGTTCCGCCGGGCGGCCCGGATCGCCGGCCGGGTGCTCAACGCCGCCGCCCTGGCGGTGGCCGTGGCCGTGATCGCCGCCGTGCTGGCGGTGGGGGCGGGGCTGGCCGCCGGCTACCGGCCCGTGGTGATCACGGGCGGCAGCATGGGCGCCGCCATGCCCGACCGCTCGCTGGTGGTGGCCCGGCCCGTCGACCGGGTGGCGGTGGGCGACGTGCTGGTGATGCGCCGGGCCGGGCGGGCCACGATCACCCACCGGGTCACGGATCTGGAGCCGGGGACGGCCGGCGGTCCACTGCTGGCCATCACCCGGGGCGACGCCAACGACCAGGCCGACCCCGCCCCCTACCCGCTGGGCCGCCGGGAGCTGGTGGCCCGCTGGACGATCCCCCGCCTGGGCGGGCTGGTGCTCAGCGCCGCCACCCCGCTGGTGGGCACGGCCATCGTCGCCCTCGTGGTCCTGGTCCTGGCCGGGGTGGCGTTGCGCCGCATCTGGCGCCCGGAGCCTCCGGCCGACGACGACAACGACAACGTCGACAACGTCGACTCACCGGAGGAGGGCGGGCCCGACGATCGTGACGCGCCCACCGGCCGCCCTGGCCTACCCATCGCCGGGGCCAGCGGCCGGGCCCGGCGCCGCCGGGCCGGGGCGGTGGCGGCGGCCGGCCTGCTGCTGGCCACCGCCGGGGTGGCCTGGGCCCTCTACGTCGACTCGGCCGGGGTGCCGGGAAACCAGTTCACCGCCGGCTGCTGGGACGCCACGATCTCGGGTGTGCAGAAGGGCACCGCCACCAGCTCGGCCCTCGGCACCCAGACCGTCACCATCAGCGCCGTCGACACCGCCAAGTCGTTCCTCACCTTCACCGTCCGCAGCACCGGCAACGAGCCCGAAGACTCCCGGGTGCTGGGTTCGTTGGCATCGAGCACCACGCTGACCTTCCAACGCAACGGCAACGCCGTCACCCCGCCCACGATCACCATCGAGTGGTCGGTCGTCACCTACGCCTGCGGGGTCACGGTGCAGCGGGGGACAGCGGCCCAGAACGGCACCACCGCCATCAACGTCGCCATCTCGGCCGTCGACATCGCCTCCAGCTTCGTGCTCGGCACGTCGGTTCCCGACTCCTCCGCCCTCACCTACGGCGGCAACGACCTCGTGGCCTACGAGCTCACCTCGTCCACCAACCTGCGGATCAGCACCGACACCGAGGCGGCGGTGGGCACCGCCGCCTTCGGCTGGCAGGTGATCACGTTCGACGACCCCGGCGACATCGACGTCCAGACCGTGTCGGCCACCCTTGGCGCCGGCACCGGGACCACCACCGTCGGCCTCTCCTCGCCTGTCGATCTGGCCTCCACCTTCATCCTGGCCAGCCCCTACGCCGTCCCCGGCGGCGTGGAGATCGGTGAGCGCATGATCCGGGCCCGGCTCCTCGACGCCTCCACCGTGGAGGTGTACCGGGCCGTCACGACCGAGTCGATCGTGGCCCGGATCCAGGTCGTCACCCTCAACGAGGGCACCACCGTGCAGCGGGGATTGGTAACGCTGAGCCCTGGCACCAGTGTGGCCAACACCAGCATCAGCCCGGTCGACACCAGCCGCTCCACCGCCTTCACCACCGTGATGGAACCGGGCTCGCTCAGCGGCGGCTCCACCAGCCACACCGCCGACGACGTGGTGGGCGAGGCGTCGGCCACCGTCACCCTGCCCACCTCCACCAGCGTGTCGCTGCGGCGGGCGTCGTCGCTGTCCACCGCCACCTTCGCCTGGCAGGTCGTCACCTGGGGCGGCCCGGGCTGGGCCGACACCAGCTACGGGCTGCGCCAGCGGATCGACGTCACCGCCGGCGCCGTCGGCTCGCCCACCGGCTACACCACGTCGGTGGTGGTCGACCACGCCGCTCTGGTGAGCAGCCACCTGTCGCTGGCCTCGGGCAACGACCTGCGCCTGTTCCGTTACGACGGCTCCACTTGGACCGAGCTCGATCGGGTGCTCGACTCGGCCTCGGCCTGGAACAGCGCCGCCACCACCCTGTGGTTCCGCACCCAGGAGGAGATCCTGGCCGGCTCCACCGTGTCGTACTGGCTGTACTACGCCAAGCCGGCGGCCGGCGCTCCGCCGGCCAACCCCGACAACGTGTGGCTGCTGCGGGAAGGCTTCGAGAGCGGGCTGGGCGCATTCACCGACCGGACCGGCGGCACCAGCTGGTACGCCGCGTCCCCCTGGAACCGGCGGATCACCCTCACCGTGGCCGAGTCGGCCGTCGATGCCACGCTCACCAGCCAACCGGTGATGGTCCGCCTCACCAGCAGCGATCTCGCCGCCAACGCCCAGGCCGACGGCTCCGACATCCGCTTCACCGCCGCCGACGGCACCACCGCCCTGCCCCACGAGATCGAGGCCTACGATCCGGCCAGCGGCACCCTCACCGCCTGGGTGCTGGTGCCCTCGGTCGACGCCGCCACCAACACCACGATCCAGCTGTACTACGGGGCGGCCGACGCCCCGGCTCAGGCCAGCCCCCGGGCGGTATGGGCCAACGAGCTGGCGGCCTGGCACCTGAGCCGGAGCCGGACGGGGGCCGCCCCGTCGCTCGACGACTCGTCGACCACGGGCCTCGACGGTCGGGCCCTGGGCGACACGGTGCTGGTGGACACGCCGTCCGGCCCGGCCAACGACCTCGACGGCACCACCGACCGGCTGGAGTCGGCGCCTCGCGACCTTCCCGACGGGCCGTTCACGGTCTCGGCCTGGTTCCACCCCGACGCCGTGACCGGGAGCCCGGTGCTGGTGGCCCAGGGCGATCCCAGCGGTGCCGGGGCGTTCGAGCTGGCCGTGGTCTCGGGCGTCCCCCGGTTCCGCCTGCGGGCCGGGGGTGCCCTGGCCGAGGTGAGCGGCGGCACGGTGTCGGCCGGAGCGTGGCACCTGGTGACCGCCACCGGCAACGGCTCGACGATCACGCTCTACGTCGACGGGGTGTCGGCCGGCACCACGTCGGTCTCGGGGGCCACGGTGGACGGCTCGGCCATCGCCCTGACGCTGGGGGGCGACGCCGCCGGAGCCCGCACGCTCGACGGCAAGGTGGGTGAGGCCCGGGTCTCGGACCGGGCCTGGTCGGCGTCCGAGGTCCGCTTCGCCTACCAGAACCTGGTCGATCCGGGTGCCACGGTGACGGCCGGTGCCGCCACTGGCGGCTCCTGGTTCAGCCCGGGGGTGTGGACCGTGCGGCGTCCGATCACCGTCGACCACACCCTGGTGGCGGCGAACCTGACCGACTACCCGCTGCTGGTGCAGGTGACCGACAGCTCGCTGATCGGCGCCGCCCAGGCCGACGGCGACGACCTGGTGTTCGTGGCCGCCGACTCGGTCACCCGCCTCGACTACGACCTCGAGTCGTGGAGCTCCGCCACCGGCACGCTCACCGCCTGGGTGCGGATCCCGTCGCTCAGCGCCACCACCGACACCGAGCTGTTCCTCTATCCGGGCAATGCCGGGGCCGCCAACCAGGAGGACCCGGTCGGGGTGTGGGGGGCCGAGTCGGACCTGGTTCTCACCGGGGGCTAGCCAGGCGAGGGGAGGGGGACCACAAAATCCCTTCAATCTGATAATTCCCGGTGCCACCCGGCCGATGGAGGAGGCGAACCCGGAGGTTCGCCGATGTCCGCTGCTCCCAAGCCAACGAGATCGAACCCGACCAAGGCCCTGCTGTCGGCGGCCGTGGTGCTGGTGGGTGTCGCCTTGATCGCCGTGACCTCGCTGGCCCTGTTCACCGACTCGGCCGCCGTGCCGGCCAACACCTTCTCCACCGGCACCATCGACATCACCACCTCGCCCACGACGGCCCTGGTCACGATGAGCACCATGGTGCCGGGCGACCAGGTGACGGCCCCCCTCACCGTGCTCAACAACGGCTCGCTGGCCCTCCGCTACGCCATGACCGCCACCACCACCGAGGACACGCTGGCCGCCCAGCTCGTGCTCACGGTGAAGTCGACCGTCACCAGCTGCACCAACGCCAACTGGGCCTCGACCGGCACCACCCTGTACTCCGGGATCCTGGGCAGCGTGGCCACCACCGCCGTGCTGGGCTCGGTGACCCAAGGGGTCCCAGGCCGGTGACCGGTCGCTCAGCGGCGGGGCATCCGAGGTCCTGTGCTTCAACGTGACCCTGCCGGCCAACGCCACGCTGGGCAGCGGGGCGTCGACCACGGCCACGTTCACGTTCCAGGCCGAGCAGACCACGAACAACCCCTGATCCGGCGGGGAGCCTTGCGCGTGAGCGCCCCCATGCCCTGGCCGGCCCGGCTCCGCCGGCCTGGCCGGCCACCCCGGACCTGGCCCAGCCGGCGCGCCCGGCGGACGGGAGCCGTCGCCGTCACCGCCACCTTCGTCGCCCTGTTCTGGTTCACCGACTGGTTCGGGCCGGGCGTCGGCACCAACCTCACGTTCACCGTCAACTCCACGGCAGACACGGGCGACAACAGTCCGGGCAACGGCGTGTGCAGCACCGGATCCACGGTCAACGGCGGCCCGGCCGAGTGCACGCTGCGGGCCGCCATCCAGGAGGCGAATGCCGTAACGGGGTTGGACACGATCAACTTCTCCATCCCCACCTCCGACCCCAACCACGCCTCGGGCGTGTGGACGATCAGCCCGGCGTCGGGCAACCCGCTGCCCGTGATCACCTCGCCGGTCACGATCGACGGCACCTCCCAGAGCGGCGCCACGGTCAACACCGCCAGTGGCGCCGTCGAACATGACGGGCAACCTGGCCATCCAGATCTCCGGTGTCAACGACACCACCACCGCCGACTGGGACGGACTGACGCTCGACGCCGGATCCGACGGCTCCACCATCCGGGGTCTGTCCATCTACGCCTTCGACAACTCGGCCAGCGACGCCCTCCTCATCTGGAGCTCGTCGAACAACGTGATCGCCGGCAACTACATCGGGGTCAAGGCCACCGGCACCGTAGGCAACGACGGCAACAACGCCGGCATCGGCATCGCCGGCGGCTCGTCCAACAACCGGGTCGGCGGCACGGCGGCGGCCGACCGCAACCTGTGCTCGGTCAACACCGTGTCCAACAACGAGTGGACGTGTGTGTGGCTCACCGGCACCACCACCCTCAACAACACGGTGCAGGGCAACGAGCTGGGGATCATGACGAGCGGCAGCACCACCGGCGGCGGCTGGTCGGGGGTGTCGGTGTGGGACGGGGCCACCGTCACCGTCGGCGGTACCGCCACCGGCGCCGGCAATCGGATCACGGGCTTCGGCAAGGGCGTCATCATCGACGACAGCACGGCCAACCCCCACGCCGCCATCGTGGGCAACCGGATCTGGGGCAACACCTGGCTGGCCGTCGACCTCAACGACGACAACACCAACGCCAACGACGTCAACGACGCCGACTCGGGCCCCAATGACTTCCTCAACTTCCCCGTGATCTCCAGCGTGAAGGTGGCGGGCACCACGGCCACCGTGGCCTTCTCCCTCGACGTGCCGGCCGGCAGCTACCACATCGAGGCGTTCACCAACCCGTCGGGGGCCGACGGCTCGGGCTACGGCGAGGCCCAGCTGACAGCGGGGACGACCACCATCACCAAGACCGGCACCGGCAGCCAGAGCTTCTCGATGACCTACACCGGCGCCGTGGGCGACCTCGTCTCGCTCACCGCCACCCAGATCGTGTCGGGCACCCCCTATCAAACCTCGGAGCTGGCCCTGACGGCCACCGCCGTCAACCGGCTGGTGACCGTGAACTCCACCGGGAACAACGACGACAACAGCGCCGGCAACGGCGTGTGCTCCACCGGCGGCACCAACTCGGCCGGCGCCACCGCCTGCACCCTTCGGGCCGCTGTCAGCGAGGCCAACGCCTCGGCCGCCATCGACACCATCTGGTTCTCCATGCCGTCCACCGAGACCGGCCACTCGGCCGGCGTGTGGACGATCGCCCCTCCCACCGGGACCGCACCTGCCATCTCGACCACGATGACGATCGACGCCACCACCCAGCCGGGGTGGACGGCCACCCCGGTCGTGTCCTACAACGCCGCCTCGCTCAGCTCGGGGCCGGCCGTGTCGATCACCGGTTCCAGTGTGGTGCTCAAGGGACTGAACGTGCGGGGATCGCCGGGTGTCGGCATCTCGGTGGCCGGCAGCGGATCCACCATCTCCTACTGTTTCATCGGCACCAACGCCGCCGGCACCGCCGCCTCGGCCAACGCCGCCCAGGGCGTCACGATCTCGGCGGCCGACGTCATCCTCGACCACAACCTGATCTCCGGCAACGGGTCTGACGGCGTGCACCTCAACACCGGGTCCCACCGGGCCATCCTCACCGACAACTTCATCGGCACCACGGTCACCGGTAACGCCGCCCTGGGCAACACTCAGGAAGGAGTCGAGCTGGTCGGAGTCGACGAGGTGGTCATCGGGACTCCCGGTCATGGCAACGTGATCTCCGGCAACAGCTACGCCGCCATCATCGGCTGGTCGGTCGGCTCGACCGGGGCGAAGATCCAGGGCAACAAGATCGGGGTGGGGGCCGACGGGACCACGGCGTTGGGCAACAGCGCGTCTGCCGGTGGGGGCATCGCTCTCGCCGCCGCCAACTCGGGCTGGCTTGTCGGCGGCACCGGGGCGGGCGAGGGCAACATCATCGCCAACAACATCGGCGACGGGGTGCAGCTGGCCACCACCAACGGCACGTCCAACGACATCGCCGTGATCGGCAACTCGATCTACGCCAACACCGGGCTCGGCATCGACCTGGCTGACAACGGGGTGACGGTGAACGACAGCGGCGACGGCGACTCAGGTTCCAACGATCTGCTCAACTACCCCGTCATCCGCAAGATCGGCCTGTCGGGCGGCACCCTTACTGTCACCTACCGCATCGACGCCCCGGCCGGCACCTACCGGGTCGAGTTCTTCACCAACACCTCGGCCGATCCCACCGGCTACGGAGAGGCCCAGACCTACGCCGACTCGGCCTCGATCACCCACCCCGGGGGCGCCGCCACCTACACCGCCAGCTTCGCCGGCTCGGCCAACGCCATCGTCACCGCCTCGCTGACCGAGAACCCTTCGGCCAACACCTGGGGGGCCACGTCCGAGCTGTCGCAAGCCGTCACCGCCGGCGTCACCCTCAGCGGCACGGTGTACGAGGATGTCGACGGCGACGGCGCCATCAGCGACGACGGCACCGCCCGCAGCGGCGTCGACGTGTGGCTGTTCGCCGAGAAGGACGGGAACTCGAAGCCCTCCGAGGGCGACGTGGTGGTCGACAGCACGAGGACCGACGGCACGGGCGCCTACAGCCTGGTCGGACCGGTCGGCGCCACCACCTATGTCGTCGTCGACAGTCAGGACGTCACCCCGTCGACCGGCTTCGCTGGTGGGTTCAGTGCCGGCTCCGCCTGGGCCGAGGAGACCTACGGCCCGGCCGGATCGGCCACGTTCGACGGCACAACGTGGTCATTCGCGGCCTCGGCCGGCACGGTCTTCGGTGGTGCCCGACCGGCATCCAGCGACGGCTTCCCGGCCCTGTCCGACGCCGACCACGTCGCCCGGGTGGTGCTGTCGACATCGAGCGCGTCGGGCCTTGATTGGGGCTTCAGCTTCGTGCCCGTGGTCAGGACCTACGACACGGTGCCCCCGACGGGCTTCACCAGTGCCTCGTCGTGGTCGGCCTTCGACCCCGGGGCCAACGGGGTGGGGACCGATCCCGACGGATTCTACGGGGCCGTGTCCGACGGCCGCTACATCTACTTCGTCCCCCACAACAACGGCACCGCCTACGACGGCGAGGTGCTGCGCTACGACACGAATGCTACCTTCGCCAGCACCGGCGCCTGGACCTCGTACGACCCCGGTAACAACGGTGTGGGGACCGACCCCGACGGGTTCGCCGGCGCCGTGTTCGACGGCCGCTACATCTACTTCGTCCCCCACAACAACGGCACGGCGGCCGATGGTGAGGTGCTCCGCTACGACACCACCGGCGCGTTCACCACCGCCGCCTCGTGGGCCACCTACGATGCCGGCAGCAATGGGGTGGGCACCGACCCAGACGGCTACGCCGGGGCCGTGTTCGACGGCCGCTACGTCTACTTCGTCCCCTACGACAACGGCACCGCCAAGCACGGCGAGGTGCTGCGCTATGACACGACGGGGTCGTTCACCACCGCAGGGTCCTGGGCGACGTTCGACGCTGGGGCCAACGGGGTGGGCACCGACCCCGATGGCTACAACAACGCCGTGTTCGACGGCCGCTACATCTACTTCGTGCCCTACGACAACGGCACGTCCAAACACGGCGAAGTCCTCCGCTACGACACCACCGCCAGCTTCACGGCCGCCACCTCGTGGGCCACCTTCGACGCCGGGGCCAACGGAGTGGGCACCGATCCCGACGGGTTCCGGGACGCCGTGTTCGACGGCCGCTACGTCTACTTCGTCCAGCTCGACAACGGTTCGGGCAACGCCGGGGAGATGCTGCGCTACGACACCACCGCCAGCTTCACCACAGCATCCTCGTGGACCTCGTACGACCCCGGCAGCAACGGGGTGGGCACCGACCCCGACGGCTACTACGGCGTAGCGTTCGATGGCCGGTTCATCTACATGGCCCAGCAGAACAACGGCACCGCCTACGCCGGGGAGATGCTGCGCTACGACACCACCGCCAGCTTCACCACCGCCACCTCGTGGGCCACCTTCGACGCCGGAGCCAACGGGGTGGGCACCGACCCCGACGGGTTCCGGGGGATGGTCTACGACGGGCGCTACCTCTACTTCGCCCCCGACTACAACGGCACCGCCGCCCATGGCGAGGTGCTCCGCTACGACACCGGCCACACCGGCCAGGGCACGCTGAGGCGGTTCCTGGCCAACGCCGCCGCCACCGTCGGCACCCAGACCACCAACTTCGAGATCCCCACCACCGACCCCGGCTACTCGTCGGTGGCCTGTGGACCATCGTCCCGGCCAGCACCCTCGATCTCAACAGCGCGGCCGCGGTCGATGCCACCACCCAGACCGGCTGGAACGGCAGCCCCCTGGTGGCCGTCAACGGCACCGGGTACGCCAACCCGTTCACGGTCAGCGGCACCGACGCCACCGTGTCGGGCCTGCGGGTGACGGGGGCGGCCCAGAACGGGATAAGGATCACGGGCACCCGGGTCACCGTCAGCAGCTGCTACCTGGGCTCCAACATCGGGGCCGGCGTCTCGATCGCCGCCGGGGCCGGCAACGGCTCGAAGGTCACCGGCAACACGATCACGGCCAACACCGGCGACGGCGTGGAGGTGGTGGCCGGTACCGACCACACGGTCACGGGCAACGTCATGACGGCCAACGGGGGCAACGCCATCGACCTGGGGGCCAACGGCACCACGGCCAACGACAGCGGCGACGCCGACACCGGCGCCAACGACCTGCTGAACACACCGGTGCTGACGTCGGCCACCGAGTCCCTGGGTCTGGTGGACCTCACGTTCACCGTCGACGTCCCCGTCGGCGCCTACCGCATCGAGGTCTACACCGACCCGTCGAACACCAGGAGCTTGAGTGAGCTGGTGGGCTCGGAGCGGTTCACCACCACCGCCACCGGATCCCAGACCGTCACCGTGACGTTCGCCGGCGTGGTGGGGGAGCGGCTGGTGGCCACCCTTACCGAGGACGACGGCACCACCACCGGTTCCACCTCCGAGGTCAGCGCCACCTCGGCGGTGGCGGCCGCCGGCGGCGCCACCACGGCCGACGCCAGCGTCCGGCGCAGCGACCTTCGGGCCACCGGTGGGCTCACCCTGCCCGGTACCACCACCGGCAAGGCGGGCAAGGGGATCGACCTCGGCGGCGGCACCCAGCGCCTGGTGGGCCCGGCCACCGACATCTCGGCCAGCGCCCTCACCCTCAGCGGCTGGGTGAAGCTCGACACCTACGGCACCGACCCCCGGGTGGTGGCCAAGGCGTCGGGCGCCACCAGCCGCACCTACGAGCTGCTGGTCGACTCCACCACCCACGAGGCGGTGGCCCGCATCGTCACCGGCAACGGGGCGGCCGAGGTCCGCGGCGGTTCACTGGCCACCGGCACCTGGTACCACCTGGCCGTCACCTGGGACGGCACCACGGCCCGGCTCTACGTCGACGGCACCCAGGTGTCGACCACCAGCGCCACCGGCACGCTCACCACCGAGTTGACCATGCCCCTGGTGGTGGGCAACGTTGCCACCGCCAACCGGGGGCTCGACGGCGTGGTGGACCAGGTCCAGGTGGCCCATACCGCCCGCTCCGCCGCTTGGCTGGCCACGGCCCAGGCCAACATGGCCAACCCTTCGGCGTTCGTGACGGTGGGCGGGCCCCAGACCGGGGCGCCGGCCCCGTGGACCACCACCTCGGCCGCCGCCCACAGCGGCACCACGGCCCTGGCCGCCCCCTGGGTGGGGGGAAGCGCCACCGGGGCCTGGATCACGGCCACCGGCCTCAATCTGCCCGGGGCGGAGTTCGAGAGCTGGTGGCGGCTGTCCGACCCGACGGCGGTGACGGTGGCGGCCGGCACCCGCACCGGGTCGGCGCCGGCCAACCAGTACGAGACCGGCCTCACCGCCGCCGGTTTCGACCTGGCGTCGCTGGTGGGCGGCACCCGCACCGTGGGCGCCGCCGGGAGCGGCAGCGGGCCCACGGCCAACACCTGGACCAAGGTGGTGATCAGCACCGACGAGACGGGCGCCACCCGGGTTTCGGTCGGGGGCACGACGATCCGGGGCCCCGTGACCCTCACCGGGGGACCGACCTCCGGTTCGGTCGGGCTGCGGGTCGGCTCCCTGCTCTTCCCTCAGACGTGGTTCGTCGACGACGTCCAGGTGCGGAAGCTGGTGAGCGACGAGCCCGACACCAGCCTGGCCCCCTTCGACCGCAACTGAGGGCAGCACCCTGGGCCCGGGCCGAGCGCCGAGGTGCCCGAACTGGCGGGGACCGTCAGCCGGCCGAGCCGCTCGGGGAACGCTTCTCACGCCGGTGACGACTGCCGCCCGGTCGGGGCGGCTACGGTCGAAGGCGTGCGGAAAGCTGCAGGATTTCCAGCTTGGGGCTCCGGGGCACTCGCCCTGGCCTCATTGGTCGCCGTGGGCGGCGCTGTGGCGGCGCGGCCCTACGTGGACGTGGCGCTACGGCTCAGTAGCGGCCACCTCGTCCCCGGCACCACGGTGCTGGGCGGCCTGGGGCTGGTGGGCCTGATCGTGGCCGGCGTGGGAGTCCGGTTCCGCCGCCTGGCCCTGATCGGTCTGGCCGGCCTGTCGCTGGCGCTGGCCGTCACCTGGTTGGGCCTGACCGACCACCGCTTCTCCGGCCCGGTGGTGACGCCGCTGAGCGCAAACCACGGCCTGCACCTGACCGACACGCTGGCCGCCGCCCCCGCCCTCGTCGGCGTGGTCGCCCTGGCCCAGGCTCTGCGTCGCCGGCCCGCCCTGGCTCCCGCCCGCCGCTGACGCCCGTCGTCAGGTTCGCAGCAGCGCGGCGACCTCGGCCATGGTGTCGATCTCGGCCTCCCGGTTGGGGCCGACGGGGGTGAGGTTGAGCATGGTGGCCCCCGCCTCCACGTAGGGGCGGACGAAGGCGGCGATGTCAGCCGCCGTGCCGCACGGGGTGTAGCGCTCGAAGGGGGCGAACGGCATCTTGTAGAAGCCCTCCAACCCCTCGGCCACATGACGGCGGCCCTCGCTGGCGTCCCGACCGACCCCCACCCACAACTGGAGCCCGTGCAGCCAGGGCTCGGCCCGCTCGGGAGCCAGCTCGGCCACCCGGGCCACCCCGGCGGCGAACCGATCGGCGGAGCACCAGGCCCCGAGCCAGCCGTCGCCATGGCGGGCGGTTCGCACCAGGGCGGCATCGGCCCGGCCGCCGACCACGATCGGCACCGGCTCCCGCACGCCGCTGCGCACCCGCACCCGGTCGAGCTGGAACAGGTCGTCGTCCCAGCTCACGGCCTCGCCGGCCAGCAGGGGCCGGATGATGGACAGGGCGGCGTCGGTGCGGCGCCCCCGGGTGGCGGGGTCGACCCCGCAGGCCAGGAACTCCGAGCGGTCCTCACCGCCCACCCCCACACCCACCGTGAGCCGGCCGGGGGCGGCCTCGGCCAGGGTGGCGATCTGGCGGGCGGCCACCACCGGATGGCGCAGCGCCAGCAGGAACACCCCCAGCACCAGGTCGAGCCGGGGCTCCAGCCCCGACAACACGGCCAGGTGGACCAGCCCGTCCGAGCCGTTGCCGCCCTTGAAGCTCACATGGTCGGCCACGAACAGGTGGTCGATCCCGCCGTCGGCGATCCGGGCCAGGAGGGCCCGCTGGCGCTCCGGCGTCTCCCGCCACAGGTCCCAGGGCGGTGATATGCCAACGTTCGGCTCTTCGGCCGAGGCCTCATCGCGGCCCGACGGGGACCCCAACCCCATCGGGCGGCTGTCGTCGTCGGGGGAGGTTGATGTCGGCACCGCTCAGTAGCTGCGGGGCAGGCCCAGGACGTTCTGGGCGATGAAGTTGCAGGTCATCTCCTGGCTCACGGGGGCGATCCGCTGGAGGCGGGCCTCCCGCCAGTAGCGCTCCACGTGGTACTCCGTGGCGTAGCCCAGGCCGCCGTGGGTCTGGAGGGCCTGGTCGGCGGCGAAGTAGCTGGCTTCGGCGGCCAGGTACTTGGCCGTGTTGGCCTGCTCGCCGCACTCCAGCCCGTTGTCGTAGCGCCAGGCGGCCAGGGCCGCCATCTGCATGGCCGCCTTGAGCTGCATGTGGGCCTGGGCCAGGGGGTGGGAGATGGCCTGGTTGGCCCCGATCAGGCGACCGAAGACCGAGCGCTCGTTGGCGTAGTTGACGGCCCGGCGGATCGCCGCCTCGCCGATGCCGCAGGCCACGTTGGCCAGCAGGATCCGCTCCGGGTTCAGCCCGTGGAGGATGTGGTGGAAGCCCTTGCCCCGCTCGCCGACCATCCGCCAGCCCTCCACCGGCATCTCGTCGTAGAACACCTCGCAGGAGGCCACGGCGTTGCGGCCCACCTTGGGGATGGGGCGGATGTCGCAGTAGTCGCGGTTGAGGTCGGCCAGGAACAGGGTGAGGCCGCCGAAACCCTGGCCCGGCTCCCCGTCGGTGCGCACCAGCAGGAGCACCACCTCGGACTCGAGCGCCTTGGACGTCCAGATCTTGCGGCCCGACACGATCCAGCCCCCCATGCCGTCCTCCACCGCCCGGGTGGTGATGCGGCTGGTGTCGGTGCCGGCGTCGGGCTCGGTCACCCCGAAGGCGACGTGCAGGTCGCCGGCCGCCGCCCGGGGCAGGAAGGTGTCCTTCAGCTGATCGTTGCCGAACTTCACCACCGGGTTGAGGCCGAACATGGTGAGGTGGAGGGCGGTGCAGCCGTTCATCCCGGCCCCCGAGGCGGCGATCCGGTTGAGCACGATGGCGCCCTCGGTGATGCCCTGGCCGCCGCCCCCGTACTGCTCGGGGATCACGATGCCGAGCCAGCCCCCGTCGGCCATCGACTTGTAGAAGTCCCACGGGAACTCGTGCTTGTCGTCCTTCTCCATCCAGTACGTGTCGTCGTACTGGGCGCAGACGCGGTCGACGGCCTCGGCGATCGCCTCGTGGTCGGGGTTGGGGGTGAAGTCCATGGCAGGCTCCGTGGTGCTGGTACTCGTCGACGAGAAGGACAGTAGGGGAACGGCGGGGCAGCGAGCGCTCAGCCGAAGTGGTAGAGGCGCTCGGGGTTGGCCACCAGGATCCGGTTGCGGACCGCCTCGTCGGGGGCGTAGGCGGCCAGCAGGTCGATCAGGTCGCCGTCGTCGGGCATGTGGCGCACGTTGGGGTGGGGCCAGTCGGTGCCCCACAGCACCCGGTCGGGGGCGGCCGCGATCAGGGCCCGGGCGTAGGGCACCACGTCGTCGTAGGGCGGTGCCCCGCCGGCGGTGAGCCGCTCGGCCCCCGAGATCTTCACCCAGCACCGCTCGTCGCCGGCCATCAGGGCCAGCAGGGTGCGGAACGGCTCCTGGTCGAGGCCGGCGGTGGCGTCGACCCGGGCCATGTGGTCGATCACGTAGGGGCAGGGCATGGCGTCGAGCAGGTCGGCGTAGCCCGGGAGGTCCTTGGCGTCGAAGTGGAGCACGATGTGCCAGCCCAGAGGGGCCACCCGGTGCACGATCCGCCAGAACTCGCCCAGCTCGGGGGCGCCGCCCAGGTGGGCCACGAAGTTGAACCGGGTGCCCCGGACCCCGGCGTCGTGCAGGGCCCCGATGTCGGCGTCGGTGAAGCTCTCGTCGATCATGGCCACGCCGGCGAACCGGCCCTCGGAGCGCTCCATGGCGTCGACCATGGCCCGGTTGTCGGTGCCGTGGCAGCTGGCCTGCACCAGCACCGCCCGGCTCAGCCCCAGCGTCTCCTGGAGCGCGAAGAAGTCCTCGACCCCGGAGTCGGGCGGGGTGTAGGACCGGGCCGGGTCGAAGGGGAACTGGTGGCCCGGACCGAAGACATGGCAGTGGGCGTCGCAGGCGTTGGGGGGCGGGGTGAACGCCGTGGGCCGGTGGGAGTCGCGCCGGGGGGCGTCGATCATCTTCGGCGCCCGCGTGGGGCGCCGGCCCCCGTGGATGCGGCGTTGTCGTTCACAGGTCCTCCCGGGGGAACACGAGGCCGTCGAACAGCTTCCGGGCCGTCCGCAGCACGCCAGCTTTCACGATCGCGCCGCTGACCGTCGAGCTCGAACACGCAGTCGAAATCGCCGGTGGGGTGCTCGATCACACCGATCGGGGGGCGACGCCGCCGGGGCCGGTGGCGAGCGGGGGCGCTGCACACCTCGGCCGCCGGCGATCCGTCGAGCAGGCAGGCGGTGGCCACGCTCACCGCCCCCAGCACCCCGATGGCGTCGTGGCAGCGGTGGGGGATGAACGTGCGGGTGCTCACCGCCCCGCCGGCCTCGGGGGCCGACACCATGGTCAGCTTGGGCACGGTGGCCCGGGCCACGTCGCCCAGGTTCATGAGCGGCCCGGCGGCCAGGCGGACGGCCTCCAGGTCGGCCCGCAGACGCTGGTCGGCCTCCAGCTCGGCCGGGGTCTCCCGGCCCGTGATCCCCATCTCGGAGGCCAGCAGCACCACGGTGGGCATCCCGTTGTCGACGCAGGTGGCCCGCACGGTGCGGCCGTCGGCGGCGGTGAAGTCGTCGCAGGCCCGGCCGGTGGGGAGCAGGGCCCCGCAGGTGGAGCCGGCTGTCCCCTCGAAGAACAGGTTGACGGGGGCGGCCGTGCCGGGGACGCCGGAGATGGCGCGTGCCGCCGTCGTAGCGGGGCTGGCCGCCCGGGGTCTCGATCCGGGCGGTGGCGACGCCGTCGGTGTTGCACAGGTAGATCCGGACATCCGACGACGTCGCCGGTGGCGGCCGCCAGGCCCCGCTCGACGGCGAACGGGGCGACGCCGGCCAGGATGTTGCCGCAGTTCTGCTGGTCGGTCACAGGTCGGTGTCCACCCCGAGCTGGAGGAACAGGTAGTCGACGTCGGCGTCGGGCCGGCTCGACGGGCTCACCACGGCCACCTTCGACGTCAGGGGGTGGGCGCCCCCGATGCCGTCGATCTGGCGGGGATCGGGCGATCCCATGAGCCGGAGCAGGAGCTGTCCCGCTCGGGGCCGGGGGCCGGCAGGTCGGTGTCGAGGAAGAAGAGGCCCTTCGACGTCCCGCCCCGCATCAGCATCGCCCGCACACCGTCCGTCATCGGTGCTCACTGTACGGCAGGCACCGGGGCGGTGTGGAGTACGCCGTGCTCACCGGGGGCTGCGCCCCCGAACCCCATCCCGCCCGGGGCCCCCACCCCAGGCGGCAGCTACGCTGCGCCCACCGGGGGCTGCGCCCCCGAACCCCATCCCGCCCGGGGCCCCCACCCCAGACGGCAGCTACGCTGCGCCCACCGGGGGCTGCGCCCCCGAACCCCATCCCGCCCGGGGCCCCCACCCCAGGCGGCAGCTACGCTGTGCCGGTGGACGACCTGTCGCCCCAGGCCCGGGAGCGCCTGGCCCGAGCGGCCGGCCAGCCCTTGCGGCCCCCGCCGCCCGACGATCACGCCGCCGTGGCCCAGTGGCGGGCCGAGGTCCACACCGCCTGGCTGGCTGGCGACCCACCGGCGGCGGCCTGCGGGCACGAGCCGGTGACGATCGCCGGCGTGCGCTGCCTGTGGGCGCCGGGATCCGGTGCCGGCCCGGATGCTGCCGGCCCCGGTGACGGCGGCCCGCTCGCCGCCGAGGGCCCGCTCCTCGTCTACTTCCACGGCGGCGGCTACTCGCTGGGCAGCCCGGAGGTGGCCCTGCCCATCACCCAACGCCTGGCCGCCGGCGGGGTGGCGGTGGTGTCGGTCGACTACCGGCTGGCCCCCGAGCACCCCTGGCCGGCGGCGGTCGACGACGCCGTGACCGTGTTCCGCGCCCTGCGCCAGGCCGCCCCCCGGCGCCCACTGGCGGTCGGAGGCGACTCGGCCGGCGGCAACCTGGCGCTGTCGGTGACCCAGCGGACCCGACTCGATGCCGGCGGCCGCGGCGGGCCCGCAGCCATGGTGCTGTTCAGCCCCCACCTCGACCACGGCGGCCCGCTCCGGCCGGGCGACGACACCGACGAGGTCGGCGCCGCCTGGCTGCGGACCGCCTACTGCGGGCGGGCGAACCCCGACGATCCCGGGATCTCGCCCCTCCGGGGCGACCTGTCGGGCCTACCGCCCACGCTCGTCCAGGTCGGCACCCGGGACGAGCTGCTGGGCCAGGCCGCCCGCTTCGCCCGGGCCGCACGGCGGGCCGGTTGCGAGGTGACGCTCGACGTGTGGGACGGGCTGTGGCACACCTGGCAGTACCACCGGGACCTGCCCGAGGCCGACCGGGCCCTCGCCGAGGCCGCCGCCTTCGTCATGGCCACCGTCTCCCGACATTCTGGCGCGTCGCAAAGCGCTGAGCGCAGGTTCGACGCGCCAGAAGGAGTGGCGGCAGGCCGGATCAGGCGACCGGGCCGGGGATGATCGTGGGCGAGCTCGGCGGGGCCGAGGTGGGCGGGGTGGTGGGCGGCGACGTGGTGGGCGGCCGGGTGGTCGTGGTGGTGATCACCGTCGGGGGCACGGTGGCCTCGGTGACAGTGACGCGGGTGGTGGTCGTCGTGGTGGCGGGCGGCCGGGTGGTCGTGGTGGACGACGAGGGGCCGCCCGTTGTGGTGGTGCTGCCCGTCGGCTCGGCCGCCGTGGAGGCGGTGGTGGCCCCCGGGGCCTGCGTGGTGGGGGTGGTGGGTCCCGGGTCGCCACCCCGAGCGGCCGTGGTGGCGGTGGGGGCCAGCGGCGACGGGGACGAGGCACCCTTCGACGGCTTGTAGGTGCCGGTGAACCGCCCGTCGCCGGCGGCCGGCGCGGTGGCGTCGCCGCTCGGGGTGGCGGCACCCGACTCCGCTCCCCCCAGGTCGGGAGCGACCCGTTCGAGCCCGGCATCAGCCGTTCCGTCGACCGCGGCGGTGGTGCTGGCCGTGCCCTCGCTGGACACGGCCTGCATGGCCACCGGGTCGTCGCGGTGGATCAGGGCCGAGATCGCCCCGGTGAACGACAGCACGATGGCCCCCAGCACGGCCACGATCCCGCCCACGAACACCGCCGTCTGGCGCTGTCGAGCGGTGAGCGCGGTGTCACCCCGGAACAGGGACTCGCGATTCAGCATGGTCTCGTCTCCCGCTCCATCGCTGGATCACCTCCACTCCGGAGCCCGCTGCCAGGACATCACGGTACGACCTGACAGACCGTCAGAGGTGGACTGCGGGTGGGATTGCCCCGCTCGCTGAACCGGACGGACTAGGGTATGGCGCCGCATGGTCGTGATCGTCAGCCTGGTGGCCGCCGTTCTGTTCGGTTCGGGCGACTTCTGTGGCGCCCTCGCCACCCGCCGGGCCACCGCCCTCCAGGTGGTGGCCGGCTCCCACCTGATCGGCCTGGTCGGCGTGGGTCTGCTGGCCTTGGCGCTGGGCAATCCGGTGACCGGCCGTGACCTGGCCCTGGGGGCGGCGGGCGGAGTGCTGGGGGCGGTGGGCGTGGGCCTGCTCTACCGCCGGCTGGCCGTGGGGCCGATGTACCTGGTGGCCCCTGTCACCGCCGTGACCGCCGCCGCCGTGCCCACCCTCTGGGGGTGGCTGCGGGGCGACAGCCTGAGCCCGGTGGCCTGGGGTGGGGTGGTGCTGGCCCTGGGGGCGGTGGCCCTGGTGTCGAGCGTGGCCGACAGCGACGGCGGGCAGGGCCCGATCACCACCGCCGCGGTGGTGGAGTCGCTGGGGTCGGGCCTGGGGTTCGGCGGCTTCTACATCCTGGTGGCGGCGACCGATGCCGACAGCCAGCCCTGGCCCATCGTCGGGGCCCGGCTCACCACCGCCCTCGGTCTGCTGGCGGTCCTGGCTGTGATGCGCCGGGCGCCGCTGCCCACCGACCGGGTCGGGATCACCCTCATCGGCGCCACCGGCCTGTTCGAGGTGGCGGCGAACTGCGGGTACCTCTACGCCTCCACCCACGGCCAGCTGGCGGTGGCCGCCGTGCTGGTCTCGATGTACCCGATCTCCACCGTGGTGCTGGCCCGCCTCGTGCTGGACGAGCGCATGACCCGCCTCCAGGTGGCCGGCGTCCTGGGGGCCATCGCCGCCGCCGGGCTGATAACCCGGGGTTGATCACGGGTACTGTCGAGGCCCGACCCGAACCCCTCAGCTGAAGCAGCCCCACCGGAGCGGAGCGCAACCATGTCGTACCCAGGCACCCACGCCGCCAGCACCCCGAACAAGCCGGCGGTGATCATGGCCGAGTCGGGCCAGACGCTGACCTACGCCGAGCTCGATGCCCGGTCGGCCCAGCTGGCCCGGCTGTTGCACGCCGCCGGCCTGCGGGCCGGCGACCACGTGTCGATCTTCATGGAGAACAACATCCGGTACTTCGAGTGCTTCTGGGCGGCGGTGCGCTCCGGGCTGTACTTCACCACGATCAACCGGTACCTGCAGCCCGAGGAGATCGCCTACATCCTGGCCGACTCCGGAGCCAAGGCTCTGTTCACGTCGGCCGCCGTGGCCGACATCGCCGCCGCCGTGCCCCCGCTCGCTCCCGACTGCCGTGTGTTGCTGGCCGTCGACGGCCCGGTCGACGGTTTCGAGCCCTTCGAGGAGGCGGTGGCCGCCCACCCGTCCGGGCCGATGGCCGACCAGCCCCGGGGCGAGACCATGCTCTACAGCTCGGGCACCACGGGCCGCCCGAAGGGGATCAAGCGCCCGCTGTCGGGCTTCCAGATCGACGACCCGGCCGGGGCCGGGGGCGTGGTGGCCCTGCTCACCGGCCTGTTCTCGGTCACCGCCGACAGCGTCTACCTGTCGCCGGCCCCCCTCTACCACTCGGCCCCGCTGGGTTTCACCACATCGGTGCAGGCCATCGGGGGCACGGCGGTGGTCATGGAGCGGTTCGACCCGGCCAGCGCCCTGCGCTTCATCGAGCAGTACCGCATCACCCACAGCCAGTGGGTGCCCACCATGTTCTCCCGGATGCTGAAGCTGCCCCCGGCGCAGCTCACGGGCTACGACTGGAGCAGCCACCAGGTGGCCATCCACGCCGCCGCCCCCTGTCCGGTGGCGGTCAAGCGCCAGATGCTCGACCTGTGGGGTCCGATCATCTACGAGTACTACGCCGGCACCGAGGTCAACGGGTTCGTGTTCTGCCCGCCCCAGGACTGGCTGGCCCATCCCGGCACGGTGGGGCGGTCGATCCTGGGCACGATCCGCATCTGCGACGACGAGGGTGTCGAGCAGCCGACGGGGGAGGCGGGCACGATCTACTTCGAGCGGGAGGCCATGCCGTTCGAGTACCACAACGACGCCGAGAAGACGAAGGGGGCGCAGCACCCCGAGCACCCCAACTGGTCGACGCTGGGCGACGTGGGCTACGTCGACGCCGAGGGCTATCTCTTCCTGACCGACCGCAAGGCGTTCATGATCATCTCCGGTGGGGTCAACATCTACCCCCAGGAGATCGAGGACTGCCTGATCATGCACCCCAAGGTGGCCGACGTGGCCGTGATCGGGGTCCCCAACGAGGACATGGGGGAGGAGGTGAAGGCCGTGGTGCAACCGGCCGAGGGGATCGAGCCGTCCGACGAGCTGGCCCGCGAGCTGGCGGCCTACGCCGGCGAGCACATCGCCCACTACAAGGTGCCCCGCACCATCGACTTCCGCCCCGAGCTGCCCCGCCTGCCCACCGGCAAGCTCTACAAGCGACTCCTCCGCGACGAGTACTGGGGCAAGAAGAACTCGCGCATCGTGTGACCCAGCCCGGAGCTCGCCGTCGTCGGGGGAGTGCGACGACGAGCCCCGGGCCCGGTGGTCAGGCCCCGGACTGAGGGCGCCCTACGGGCGCCCTGGGTTCGCCTTCGGCGAACGCCCGACGGGCCGATTCCCACACCGACTGGCCGGCCACGAACCAGGCGTCGTTGACTGCCTCGTGAATGGCCTCGAGCGCGAGCTGCAAGGCATCGATGTGGAGATGGAATCCCTCCCGGCTGAGGGGGAGGGGAATCCCCCGCTCCACGATGCTCAGGGCGTTGGCACAGGCCAGCGTCGGGAGCTTCCTGGGCGGGAGAGCATGGAGGGCCCGGTCGACCTCGGCCAGGCACCAGAGCACGGAGCGGGGCGAGCGTCCCTCGCCCAGCAGATGATGGACCACGGAGGCCGCCTCCACCGGGGTGGTGGTGCAGCGGTGGTAGAGGTCGAGGCCGTCGGCGGCCCGGAGCAGCCCGAGCCAGCGCACGTCCTCGAAGGGGCTGCGGTCGGCCGGTTCGGCCGGGCTGCCGGCACCGCTGGTGCCGGAGCCGGCCATGATGGCCTCCACCCGGGCGTCGAGGAGCCGGGCGGTCATGTCGGCCCGTTCCAGGCAACGGCCCACCTCGTAGAAGGACCAGCCCTGGTCCCGGCCCATGTAGAGCGACATGATGCCCGTCAGCTGCTGGCAGGTGACCCGCCCGGCCTGGCACACGGCCAGGTTCTGGGACCGGGAGAGGTACGTGCCGCCGGCATCACCCAGGGTCAGGTGGAGCCGGTTCAGGCACTCCCACCCCGCCGGCGGAACGAGTTGTCGGGTCACCCGGAGGTTCTCCCGGGCGGCGGCCACGGCCGACGCCACCGAACTGGGGTTGGCCCGGTCGTGGAGCAGGTAGTGGACCACATCGGCCTCGGCCGGGCTGAGACCCCGGTCGGCGAAGGGCTGCTGGCCGCCCACCATCGCCACCAGGCTCGACCAGTCCGACTCGACCTCGATGGGCAGATCGACCAGGAGGTTGGTGTGCTCCTCCACCACCCGGACGGTGGCCTCGATCCGCTCCAGGTGCCGTCCGAGCCAGTACAGGTGCTCGGCCGCCCGCGACAGCAACGGCATCACGATCGCCCCCCACCGGTTGTGTCGCCCGCGACGCCTGCGGCCCCGCCGGCGCTCACCGCCTCGTTCAGACCGGCCACCAACGGGCCTTCCGGTCTCACCAGATCCACCACCCAGGTGTCCTTCGAGCCCCCACCCTGCGACGAGTTCACCACCAGCGACCCGGCCTGCCGGGCCACTCGGGTCAACCCGCCGCAGGTGACGTAGCTGTCGCGGCCCTGCAGGGTGAAGGGCCGCAGATCGACGTGGCGGGGGGCCAGCTCACCGTCGCACCAGGTGGGGACGGTCGACAGCAGAATCGTTTCCTGGGCCACCCAGCCGGTGGGGTCGGCCTCGATGGCCTCGGCGCAGGCCGCCAGCTCGGCCGCCGTGGCCCGGGGGCCGATCACGATGCCGTAGCCGCCCGACTCACCGGTGGGCTTCACCACCAGCTCGGGCAGGCGGGCCAGGACCTCGGCCTTCTCGTCGGGCCGGCCGCACCACCAGGTGGGCACGTTGGCCAGGATCGGCTCCTGCCCGAGGTAGTAGCGGATCAGGTCGGGAGCGAAGGCGTAGACCGCCTTGTCGTCGGCCACGCCGGTGCCGGGGGCGTTGGCCAGGGTCACGTTGCCGGCCCGCCAGGCGGCCATGAGGCCGGGGCAGCCGAGCACCGAGTCGGGACGGAAGACCTTCGGGTCGAGGAACATATCGTCGACCCGGCGGTAGATCACGTCCACCCGCTCCGGCCCGTCGATGGTGTAGGCGTAGACCACCTCGTCCTCCACGAACAGGTCACGCCCCTCCACCAGGGCGATCCCCATCTGGCGGGCCAGGAACGAGTGCTCGAAGTAGGCCGAGTTGTAGATGCCCGGGGTGAGCAGCACCACGTTGGGGTGCGTGTCGGCGCTGGGGGCCGGGGCGGCCGAGGCCAGGATGCGCAGCAGCCGGTCGGGGTAGGCGTCGACGGGGCGGATGCTCTGGTTGGCGAACAGCTCGGCGAACACCCGCTTGGTGACGAGCCGGTTGGTGAGCAGGTACGAAGCCCCCGACGGCACCCGCAGGTTGTCCTCCAGCACGTACATCTGGCCGTCGGCCCCCCGCACCAGGTCGCTGCCGCACACGTGGGCCCACACCCCGGCCGGGGGCTCCATCCCCTGGCACTCGGGCCGGTAGCCCTTCGATCCCTCGATCAGCTCGGCCGGCACCACGCCATCGGCGATGCAGGCGCGGGCACCGTAGATGTCGCCGATGAAGCGGTTGAGGGCGGTGAGCCGCTGGATCAAGCCGGCCTCGATCCGGTCCCATTCGGTGCCCTCGATCACCCGGGGCACGATGTCGAACGGCCAGGCCCGGTCGATCCCCACGCCCTCGGAGTAGACGGTGAAGCTGATCCCGGAGGCCTCGATCGAGTGGGCGGCCAGATCCTGGCGGACCGCCAGCTCGTCGGGGCCCATGGCGCTCAGGTGCTCGGCCAGGGCCCGGGCGGCCCGGCGGGCCGGTCGGCCGCCCGAGGCATCGGGCCGGTCGACCAACTCGTCGAAGGTGTCGAGGGGCTGGTAGTCGGCGAGCACGAGTTCCAGGTCTAACCGATGGTTGTGACCGCATCGTTCCCGGAATGTTCCGGCTCCATTAACAGCCACGACGCGGCCGGTTAGCATCGCCCGATGGAGCTCACCACCATCAACTACGAGGTACGTGACGGCGTCGCCCACGTGCGGTTCGCCCGGCCCGAGGGGGCCAACGCCGTGAACCCCGGATTCTCCCGGGACCTGCGGGAGGTCATGCTGGCCATCGAGTTCGATCCGGCGGTCAAGGCCGTCTCGGTGACGGCCGAGGGCCGGGTGTTCTGCGCCGGCGGCGACCTCAAGGAATTCCATGCCGCCGGCGACGGCCTGCCCCAGCTGGCGGCCGACATGCTGGTCGACTTCCACGGCGCCATCTACAAGATGAACCGGATCGCCAAGCCGTTCGTGGCCGGGGTGAACGGGGCCGCCGGCGGGGCCGGGCTGTCGCTGGTGAGCTCGTTCGACCTGGTGGTGTGCGGTGAGTCGGCCCGCTTCACCATGGCCTACACCCGGGCCGGGGTGACCCCCGACGGCACGTCCACCTATTTCCTGGCCCGCCACATCGGCCTGCGCCGCATGCTCGACCTCACGCTCACCAACCGCACGCTGTCGGCGGCCGAGGCCGAGCAGTGGGGCCTGGTGAACCGGGTGGTGCCCGACGACCAGGTCGACGCCGCCACCGCCGAGCTGGCCCAGCAGCTGGCGTCGGGGCCGGCCTGGGCCCTGGGGCAGGCCAAGCGCCTGGTCTACAGCGGGTTCGAGTCGAGCCTGGAGACGGCGGGGGAGCTGGAGGGGGCCGTGATCTCGGCCGCCATGGCCACCCACGACGGCCGGGAGGGCATCGCCGCCTTCGTCGAGAAGCGCAGCCCGTCGTTCGAGGGGCGCTAGGCCGGCGGAGCCGGAAGGGAGAAGCAGATATGGAGCTCGACGAGGTGATGCGCACCACGTTCTCGTGCCGGTCGTGGACCGACGAACCGGTGACCGACGAGACCGTGCACGACATCCTGGAACTGGCCCGTTTCGCCCCCAACGGGGGCAACCGGCAGGGCTGGCACGTGATCGTGGTGAAGGACCGGGCCATCCGGGAGCAGTTCGTGCCCCTGATCCTGCCCACGACGTCGGTCTATCTGGCCCAGGGCCAGGCCGGTGAGTCGCCGTGGAACTCGGTGCACCCCACGTCGATCGACGTGGAGGCGGTGCGCAAGGAGATGCGGCCGTTCCCCGGGGTCGACGAGATGCTCGACGCCCCGGTGGTGCTGGTGGTCACGGTGGACCTGGGCAAGGTGGCCAGCTTCGACAAGGACCTGGCCCGGGTGGGCGTGATCAGCGGGGCGTCGATCTACCCGTTCGTGTGGAACGTGCTGCTGGCGGCCCGCAGCCGGGGTCTGGGCGGTGTGCTCACCACCTACCTGGCGGGGGCCGAGCCCGAGGTGCAGAAGCTGTTGGGGCTGCCCGAGCACCACGCCGTGGCCGCCATGGTGCCGCTGGGCCACCCGACCAAGCAGCTGTCGAAGCTGAAGCGCCTGCCGGTGGAGAGCTTCACCACCGTCGACCGCTTCGACGGCCCCGCGTTCACCGGCTGAGCCCGCTTCCGGTGTCCCCCGCCGTCACGGGTGACGGCCCGGGACGCCAGATCGGGGCGTTCCGGGGCCGAGGGTCTTGACGTAGCGGCATTCGTCGACGGGGCGACCGCCGATGTCCTCCCGGCGGCAGGTGCCGTCGGGGCTCCAACCCCGGGCCTGGTAGAATCGGCGGGCCCGGCTGTTGCCCGCCACCACCCAGAGCACGGCTTCGGCGAAGCCCCGGGCCACGAGCCGGGCCTCCACCTCGTCGAGCAGAGCCGAGCCGACGCCCCGGCCCCAGGATCCGGGGTCGACGTTGATCATCCACAGCTCACCCCGGCCGCCGTCGCCGTCCCGCTCGGGCCCCAGGGTGGCGATCCCGGCCACCGGGCCGTCGGCCGGATGCTCGGCCACCAGCAGCTCCACCCCAGGCTCACCCCGGCCGGCGGCCCGGTGGTCGAGCCGTTGGCGCCAGGCCCGGCCCCAGGCGTCCTGGTCGAGCCCGTCGAGGAACGACGCCGCCATGATCCCGGCGTAGGCGTGCTGCCAGGCCCGCACGTGCACTCGGCCGATCGGGCCGCTGTCGCCCGGCTCCGGCTCCCGGACGCGGACAGTGCCCGTCGTTCCGGCGGCTACACCCATCTCCTCAGGGTGACAGATTCGCCATCCCGATGTCTGATTGTGCCCCCAGCCGCCCTCGTGTGCGCCCTCGCCGCTCCCGGTGCACCACGCACCACCGGCGACCCCCTCCGCACCATTGGGTGGCGCTCCCCACACCCGGTGCACAGGACGCCACCGGCGGTTCCCCGCGCACTGGGTGCGTGAGACGCCATCGACTGGTGCCAGGGGCGCCACCGGTGGCGTCCTGTGCACCGGGATGCGGCGACGGCGCCAGGCGGAGGCGGAGGGGAGGCTGGCGACGGGCCCTCAGGCGTGGACGAGGGGGCGGCGGTCGGCCCAGGGGAGGGCCTGCTCGAGCTGGGCCGCCACCTGGAGCAGGAGATCCTCCCGCCCCATGGCCGCCACCAGCTGGACGCCCACCGGCAGGCCCGATGCCGTGGTGTGGAGGGGCAGCGAGATGGCCGGGTTGCCGGTGACGTTGAAGGGCAGGGTGAACAGCCCGATCCGGCCGTAGGTGCGGCCGATCCGCCACGGGTCGGCGGTGGGCGGCACGAGATCGGCCGTGGTCATCGGCGGGCAGCCGGCGGTGGGCGTCACCAGCAGGTCCCAGCCGGCCAGCCAGCCGACCACGGTGTTGGCCCACTGCTGCTGGGCCTCCTCGGCCGCCACCCAGTCGATGGCCGGCATCAGCTTGCCCCGCTCGGCGGCGGCCCAGTTGTACGGCTCCACCTCGTCGGCCGTGAGGGGACGACCCAGCACCTCGCCCACCTGCTGCACCCGGCGGGCGATGCCGGCCATCCACAGCCGGCCGTTGACGGCGCTGGCCGGGCCGAGCAGCACCTCGCTGCCCACCGGCTCCACCCCGTGGCCCAGCCCCTCCAGAGCCCGGGCCGCCGCCTCCACCCCGGCCACGCAGTCGGGGTCGACGGTCACCGCCCCGCCGTCGGTGAGGATCGCCACCCGCAGGGGGCCGGTATCGGTGTCCATGGCCCTCGCGTAGGGCACGTCGGGCGGGGTGGCGTGGAACAGATCGGCCGCCGTGGCCCCCTGGACGGCGTCGAGCAGGCGAGCGGTGTCGCGCACCGTGCGGGTGACGACCAGCTCGCTGACCAGGCGCGACACGGTGTCGGGGTTGGGCACCCGGCCCCGGGTGGTCTTCAGGCCCACCAACCCGCACCAGGCGGCGGGGAGGCGGGTGGACCCGCCCCCGTCGTTGGCGTGGGCGATCGGCACCAGGCCGGCGGCCACGGCGGCCCCGGCTCCGCCGCTGGAACCGGCGGGGGAGCGGGTGGGGTCCCACGGGTTGGCCGTCGGGCCGCAGCTGAGGGGCTGGGTGGTGGGGCAGCTGCCGAACTCGGGCAGGTTCGTCTTGCCCAGCGTGATGAGCCCCGCCGACCGGAAGCGGGCCCCGAGCTCGGTGTCGGCGTCGCTGGTGTTGCCGGCGGCCTTGAGGGCCCGGTTCCCGGCCCAGTAGGGGAGTCCGGCCTGGTTGGCCCCGATGTCCTTGAGCAGGAACGGCACGCCGCCGAAGGGGGCGTCGTCGGCCGGGCGGAGGGCGGCGGCGGCCAGGGCCCGGTCGTAGTCGGTGTGGATGACGGCGTTGAGCTCGGGGTTCAGGGCCTCGATGCGGGTGATGGCCCCCTCCACCAGCTCCCGGGGCGACACCTCGCCCGAGCGCACCAGCTCGGCCTGGGCGGTGGCGTCGAGGTGGGCCAGATCGTCGTCGGTCACCCCCCGAACGTTAGAAGCTGACACAGCACGGTCGCCAGAACCCCGCCGCGCTGACTGGGGTGGAAGCCCCCGAACTACACAGGATCGGCGTCGTTCACGTAGTGGTAGCCGGCGGCCAGCATCTGCATACGGTGGCGGGGGCCGGGGGCGTCGAGGTCGCCCGACTGGTAGGCCGGGTCGGTCTGGTACACCGAGAACGTCAGGTCGCCCTGCTTCACCAGCCGGGGCAGGAAGACCTCGTTGGGCCGCTCGGCCACCGCGGCCAGGGCGTCGGCCACGCTGGCGTGCTGGCGCAGGCGCAGCAGGCTGACATAGGTGGGGCCGGCCAGCATGATCTCGCCCGCCTGGCAGCCGCTGATGGCGGCGTCGATCGTGTGCCACTCGAAGGCCCGGATCTCGCCGTCGTCGATCACCACCTCGCCGTCGGGCGCCGCCACCACGAAGAACCAGGTGGAGAACCGCCGGTTGCGGCCCTTGGGCGTGGTCCAGTGCGACAGCTCCACCAGGTCGACCTCGTCGATCTTGAGCCCGGCCTCCTCCCACGCCTCCCGGCGGGCGGCGGCCCGGGCCGCTGCTCCCTCGTCGCCGGCCGCCGTCTCCAGCTCGTGGTCGTCAACCCGGCCACCGGGGAACACCCACGACCCGCCGTGAAAGGCCAGGTTCTCGTCGCGCCGGAGCACGAGCACCTCCACCCCGTCGGGGCCGTCGCGCAGCGGGATGACGGTGGCCGCCGGCTTGATCGGGACGGCATCGGGGTCGAACGCTTCGGTGTTCACAGCATCGAAGGTTACGGACCGCGCCCCGGCTGTACCCCATTTCCCGGATCGGCGCCCGGGTACCGCCCAACCACCAGCGGCGCCAGCTTCAGTTCCGGCCCCGCCGTGCGATACGGTCCCCGTCGTGCCACAGAAGTACACCACGGTGGGCGGCGTCGCCACCCTGATCCATCATCGGGGTCCGACGACGCTGCCCGGAACCCCGCCCGACACCAGCCGCGGCTCGACGATCCTGTGCCTCCACGACGCCGGCGGTAACGGCAACCAGTTCGCCGCCCTCATGGACGCGCTGGCCGCCGACCACAGCCCGGTGGCCTACGACCAGCCGGGCCACGGCCGGTCCGGGGGCCTCGACGCCCTCGGGTCGGTCGACGCCATGGCCGGCCAGCTCCACGAGCTGGCCGCGGGCTGGGGCGTCGCCGCTCCGGTGCTGGTGGCCAACGGCAGCCTCGGCGCCGCCGTGGCCCTGCAGGCCGCCGCCGCCAACCCGGGCTGGGCCAAGGCCCTGGTGCTGGTGGGTGGCGCCACCGATTCGGCCGACATCGAGGCCGACATCGCCCAGCTGGCCGCCATCACCTCGGGCAAGGCCCGCCGCGAGTTCGACCGCGGCGGCTACGCCCCCGACACCGACCGCTCGGTGTACCAGCGGGCCTTCGGCGACTGGGTCAAGACCGACCCCCGGGCCACCCTCGGAGCCCGCCGGGCCCAGGACGCCTGGTCGCCCGGCTCCGCTCCCGAGGTGCCAACCCTCGTGGTGGTGGGTGAGCACGAAGACGCCGCCACCGCCGATCCGGCCCGGGCCCTGGCCGGGCGGCTGCCGAAGGCGGCCGTCGAGACGCTGGCCGGCGCCGGGCGCCATGGCATCGTGGAGCAGCCGGAGGCCCTGGCCGCCATGATCACGGCCTTCCTGGCGGCCAACGCCGGGGCGGGCAAGGGAGAGGGTTGACATGAGCATCGCCGGACGCTTCGCCATCGCCGGGGTCTACGAGCACCCGTCGCGCTTCTCCCCCGACAAGTCCGAGTTCCAGATCATGGCCGAGTGCGCCAAGGGCGCCCTGGACGACGCCGGGCTCCAGCTCAGCGACGTCGACGGCCTGTTCGCGGCGTCGATGACCATGGGGGCCATGGGCATCATCGACCTGGCCGAGTACCTGAACCTGAAGCCCGACTACCTCGACGGCACGAACATCGGCGGCTCGTCGTTCGTGGCCCACGTGATCCACGCCTCGGCCGCCATCAACGCCGGCCTGTGCGAGGTGGCCCTCGTGCTCTACGGCTCCACCGCCGCCTCGTCGTCGATGGCCATCGGCACCGGAGGCCGGGGCGGGGCCGGGCCGGCCGAGAGCTTCATAAGCCCCTACGGCATGACAACCGTGGGCAGCTACGCCCTGTACGCCCAGCTCCACATGAACCGCTACGGCACCACGTCGGAGCAGCTGGCCGAGATCGCGGTGGCGGCCCGCCACCACGCCTCGATGAACCCCAACGCCAAGATGCGCCAGCCGATCACGGTGGACGACGTGATGTCGAGCCGGGTGATCTCCACCCCGCTGCACCTGCTCGACTGCTGCATCATCTCCGACGGGGGCGGCGCCGTGATCGTCACCTCGCTGGAGCGGGCCCGGGACCTGGCCAAGAAGCCCGTGATCGTGCTGGGCGCCGGCGAGGCCGCCGTCCACCAGGAGATCGGCAGCCCCGATCTGCTCACGATCGCGGCCAAGCAGTCCGGAGCCAAGGCCTTCGGCCGGGCCGGCCTCACGCCGGCCGAGATGGACTTCGCCATGCTGTACGACTCGTTCACCATCACCGTGCTGGCCACGCTGGAGAACCTCGGGTTCTGCCAGCCGGGCGAGGGCGGCGACTTCGTGAGCGGCGGCCGCATCAAGCTGGGGGGCGCCCTGCCCCTCAACCTCGACGGCGGGGGCCTCAGCTCCAACCACCCCGGCATGCGGGGCATCTTCCTCGTGATCGAGGCGACCAAGCAGCTGCGGGGCGAGGGCGACGTCCGCCAGGTGCAGGGGGCCCGGCTGGCCTGTGTGCACGGCACCGGCGGCACGATCGGCGACAAGCATTCCGGCGCGACACTGATCCTGGGGGTCGAATGATGGCCGAGATCCAACACCCGCTGCCCAACGCCTCGTGGGAGACCCGGGGCTACTGGGAGGGCGCCGGCCGGGGCGAGATCGTGCTCCAGCGCTGCCGGGCCTGCGGCACCGTGCAGCACAAGCCCCGGGGCGTGTGCGCCACCTGCCTGTCGGGCGACCTCGAGCATGTCGTGGCCAGCGGCCGGGGCACGGTCTACACCTTCACCGTCACCAACCAGAACATGGCCAAGGGCTTCGCCGAGGCCTGCCCCTACGTGATGGCCTACGTCACGCTGGAGGAGGGCCCCCGGGTGCTCACCAACATCGTGGGCTGTGACCCCGACACCGTGATCATCGGGATGAAGGTCACCGCCGACTTCGCCACCCAGGAGCGCGACGACGGCGAAGCCTTCGCCGTCCCCCGCTTCACCCCCGTATGATCCTCGATCTCCACACCCACTCGGTCCAGTCCGACGACGGTCGGGCCAAGGTCGACAACTACTGCCAGTGGATCCGCAAGAAGGAGCTGCCGCTCGACGGGATGGTGCTCACCGAGCACCGCCAGTGGGACGACACATCGGACTACCGCGATCTCGAAGACCGGTACGGCCTGGTGATCCTGAAGGCCAGCGAGGTGGAGACCGACTACGGCCACGTGCTGGTGTTCGGAGTCAACGAGGATCTGGCCCACGCCTTCGACTTCGCACGCATCGACAACCCGCTCCCCGACGTGCTGGCGGCGGCCGAGCGGTGTGGGGCGTTCGCCGCTCCCTGCCACCCGGGCCGGCGCAACGTGGGCCTGTTCGCCCACTACGAGAAGAAGGGCGTGGTGGACGCGGTGCACACCGTGGAGGTGCTGAACGGCGGCTCGATCCCGGGCGAGGACGAGCTGTCGGTGGAGAAGGCGGCCGAGTACGGCTACCGGGGCTTCGGTGGCAGCGACAGCCACATCGTGAGCCGGATCGGCTTCTGTGCCACCGAGTTCGACGACACCATCACCGACATCGATGGCCTGGTGGCCGCCCTCTACGGGGGCCGGTTCCGGGCCGTGAACCTGCGAGAGCCCGTATGAGGCCCGTGACGAGGAGGGAACGATCGTGAGCGACACCGAGGGCACCGAACCGGCCAGCACCGAGGTGCAGGAGGCCAAGGCGAAGTACGTGGGGTTCGTGTTCGACACCGCCACCTTCACCGCCGAGCAGGACAAGATGCTGGCCTGGGCCGAGTCGGTGGGGGAGACCGATCCCCGCTTCACCGACCCGTCACACCCCGACTTCCAGGCCCACCCCACCTTCACCGCATCGCTCGTGTCGCGCCGGGTGCTTCCGGAAGACTTCCCCAAGATCGGCGGGCCCCGCGGCATCGACGGGGGCAAGGCGGTGGTGATCCAGCAGCCGATCCGCCCCGGCGACCAGCTGAAGGCGTCGGCCACCATCGCCGACATCTACGAGAAGACCGGTCGCTCCGGCACCATGACCTTCATCGTGCAGCGGATGAGCTTCGTCAACCAGAACGACGAGCCGGTGTCGATGGTCGACTGGAAGATGATCCGTAACCCGTAATCCCCGCCCCCTGGCACGGGGACCTGGAGTTTCGCCTGCGGCGAAACATCACCGAGGAGTACCGCAATGCGTTTCGAAGAGGTGGAGCTGGGCGACGAGCTGCCGGCGGAGCACCCCGACATCTCCATGGAGCGGGTGGTCGAGTTCACCAAGGCCGCCCACATGAACTTCCCCCGGTTCACCGACCACGAGTTCGCCCGCAAGGAGGGCCTGCCCGGCGCCCTGGTGCCCGGCATCATGAGCCAGGCCCTGCTGGCCACGATGATCCACCGCTGGGCTCCCGGCAGCCGGATCCTGTCGCTCGACACCGTGTTCCGGGGCCATGTGGTGGTCGGTACCACGCCCACCATCAGCGGTGCCGTGACCGACGTCGACGACGACGAGCGGGTGGTGGAAGTGGATCTGACGCTGACGGCCGAGGATGGCCGCACCGGCGTGATGGGCACGGCCAAGGTCGCCTTCCCGGCCTGAGGCACGCTCGCCGAGAACCACGTTCCGGCGAAATAGTGAACCCTCGGGGCCTCCGCCCCGTATATGGGCATCGACCGGAGAATCTTCCCCGACCGATGGAGACAGCGATGCCCAACACTCGAGCCGTGGCCGCCGCCCTGGCGCTGGCCCTGACCCTCGCCGCCTGCGGCAGCAGCGGCGACGACACCGCCACCACCGGCGGTTCCACCGACGCCACCACCGCCGCCTCGGAGGCGACCACCACCACGGCCAAGGCGACCACCACCACGGCGGCAGCCGCCGCCAGCTCCACCACCGCCGCCGGCGGTGCGACCACCACGGCGGCGGCCCGGGTGTTCCCCGAGACGCCGGGCACCATCGCCCTGGCCGACTCCAGCTTGGGCAAGATCCTCGTCGACGGGGAGGGTAATGCGCTCTACCTGTTCCTGCCGGACAAGCAGGGCGATAGCACGTGTTACGACAAGTGCGAGGCGGCCTGGCCGGTGACGGGCAAGGCCGCCGGCGTGGGCGCCGGTCTCGACGCCAGCCTGCTCGGCACCACCACCCGCTCCGACGGCTCGGTGCAGGCCACCTACAACAAGTGGCCGCTGTACTACTTCGTGAACGACAAGGTGGCGGGTGACGTGAACGGCCAGACCCTCAACGACGCCTGGTACGTGCTCGATGCCAAGGGCGACGGCATCGGCATCGGCTGACGGGTGCTCCCGCCGGCCCGGGAGCCCGGTGCCGCCCTGTAGCTTGTGGGTGCATGGATCTCGGGCTGGCGGGTAGACGGGCGCTGATCACCGGCGCGTCGCGGGGCATCGGCTTCGCCTGTGCCCTGGCCCTGGCGGCCGAGGGGTGCGACGTGGCCCTGGTCGGCCGGGACGTCCACCTGCTCAAGGCGGCGGTGAAGGCCATCCGCACCCAGTTCCGGGTGGGGGTGAGCAGCCACGCCACCGACCTGTCGGTCCCGGCTCGCCAGGCCGCCCTGATCGACGTGGTGGGCGACATCGACATCCTCGTCAACAACGCCGGAGCCATCCCCCCCGGCGAGCTGGATGCGATCAGCGACGCCTCGTGGCGGGCGGCCTGGGAGCTCAAGGTTTTCGGTTACATCAACCTGGCCCGCCTGGTGCTGCCCCGTATGGAAGCCAGGCGGCACGGAGTGATCGTGAACGTGATCGGGGCCGCCGCCCTGCGCCCCCGGCCCGACTACATCGTGGGCGCCACCGGCAACTCGGCCCTGGTCGGCTTCACCCGGGCCCTGGGCAGCCGATCGCTGGAGCACGGGGTGCGGGTGGTGGGGGTGAACCCGGGCCTGATCATGACCGACCGGCTGGAGGTCATGCTGCGTCGGGCGGCCGGCGAGCGGTGGGGCAACCCCGAGCGGTGGGACGAGCTGATCCCCCTCGATCCACCCCCCGGCCGGGCCGATCAGGTGGCCGACGTGGTGGCGTTCCTGGCTTCCGACCGGGCCGGCTACGTGTCGGGCACCGTGGTCACCGTCGACGGCGGCGCCAGCGCCTCCTGAGGGAGATTGCCGCCGCCGGCCCGGGCTGGCAGGATTCGAGATCAACCGAAAGGCAGGCCATGGCAACCCGCGCCGAGACCATCTCCAACCTGAACCAGTGCTTCGACGAGTTGGAGGAGCTGATCGGCGGACTGGCCGAGGCCGACTGGAAAGTGCAGTCGCTGTGCCCCGACTGGAACATCCGGGGCGTGGTCACCCATTCGGCCGGGATCGAGAACGCCCTCATCGGCTGGAACCCCACCGGGGCCGACGACCCGCCCCCGTTCGACAAGATCCCGCCGTTCGTGGCCGAGAGCAAGGGGTGGTCGAGCGAGGAGCTCGTGGCCCGGGTCCGCTCGATCCTCGACCGGCGGCGGGAGGAGCTGGCCGCCGCCACCGACGAGAGCTTCGCCCGTCCCTGCGGCACCCCGGTGGGCCCCGGCACCTACCACCGGTTCATGGACGTCCGGGTGTTCGACCTGTGGGTCCACCAGCGGGACATGACCTACCCGCTGGGCCGGGCCACCGACGACAGCGGCCCGGCGGCCGAGATGTCGCTCGACGAGGTCCACAACTCGATCGGCTTCATCGTGGGCAAGAAGGTGGGCCTGCCCGACGGCCACTCCATCGCCTTCGACCTCACCGGTCCGCTGGAGCGCACGATCTACGCCCAGGTCGACGGCCGGGCAACGAAGGTCGACCACCTCGACCACCCCACGGTCACCGTCACGTCCGACTCCACCACGTTCATCCAGCTGGCCTGCGGCCGGATCGACCCCCAGGCCGTCATCGACGAGGGTCGGATCTCCTGGACCGGTGACGCTGTGTGGGGCGACAAGGCCGCCCGCAACCTCCGCTTCACCTTCTGACCCCGCCGATCTAGCACGTGTAACTCGCGCTCAGCGCGAGTTACACGTGCAAGAACGGGGTTCAGGCCTCGGCCAGGGCCTTGATGCCGTCGAGCACGGCCTGCATGTTCATCCGGTGCTCGTCCACCCTGCGGGCCAGGATCCGGGGCTCCTTGTCGGGCATGGCCTCGATGGCGGCGCTGATGCCCGACGGGCCGGGCCCCAGCAGCAGGCGGAACCGGAGACGCACGGCGCCGGCGATCGGCTCCAGCTCGAAACGCCAGCGGGCGCCGGGGTTGGCGGGATCCGACGTGCACCAACCGAAGGCCCGCTCCGGCTCGCACACGTCGACGAAACAGGGGACCGACCACTCGCCGATCGCCTCGTGGCGATTGCGGCCCTCGAACGTGGCGCCCGGGGCCGGGCCGGTGGCGCCGCCCGTCCAGGTGGCCCCGAGGAACTCGGTGGAGAAGCGGGCCGGGACGTCGATGTCGGTCACCAGCCCCCACACCCGCTCCACCGACGCCTTCACGTCGGCCTCGACGGTCATGCCGGGGCCGTCGGCCAGCGTGGGCGGATCGCTCGGCCCCCGCTCCCAGGTGCGGCCCCAGCGGTCGAGGTAGGCGATCTCCCGGGCCGGGTAACGGGGCGCCGGCCCGAACTCGGTGCCGAGTGTCCACGCCACCGGCAGCAGCGCCACCTGGGTGATCCCCGCCGGCACGCCCAGCAGCTCGGCCATCTCGTCCTCCGCCCCCAGGATGGCGGTGGCCCACGTGGTGCCCAGTCCCCGGGCCCGGAGGGCCACGCAGAAGCTCCAGGCCGCCTGGAGCACCGAATCGAACAGGCCGGGGCGGCCGCTGCCGTCGTGGCGGCCGATGATGGTGGGGATCACCAGCACCGGCACCTCGGCCAGGTGCTCGGCCAGGTGGGCGGCCGACGTCATCACCGCCTCGTTGTGGTGCCCGGTGCCGGCCAGCCGGTCCCGGGTCTCGATCATCCAGTTGCCGGCGGTGGCCAGGTACAGCTCGGCCAGGCGGGCCTTGGTGGCCGGGTCCTGCACCAGCAGCCAACGCCGGCTGCCCTGGTTACCTCCGGTGGGGGCCTGCTCGGCCACGTCGATGCAGTCGTTGACGATCTGGAGGTCGACCGGGCGGGCCAGATCGAGCCGGCGTCGCACGGCCCGGGTGGTGCCGAGGGCGGCGTCGACCGAGGGGGTGTCGATCTCGTCGGCGCTGATACGGCGGAGGTGTGGATCCGAAGTCACACCTGGAGACGGTAGCCGTCTCCGTCGGGGTGCATCGTGCCGCCGGTGGGGGAGCCGAAGTGGGTGCCGATCACCACGGTCTCGCCGTCGGCCCAGCCCGGGAACACGGTGCGCCGGGTGGCCCGGGCCTCGTCGGAGTCGGTGTCGAAGCTGGAGCACAGGTCGGGGTCGGCGATCTGGAGGGGGCTGTGCACCATGTCACCGGTGATGATGGCCCGCTGACCATCGGAGGCGATCACCACCGAGACGTGGCCCGGGGTGTGGCCGGTGGTGGGCTGGAACCGCACCGCCTCGCTCAGCTCGTGGTCGATCGGCACCACGTCGGCCAGGCCGGCCTCCACGATGGGGGCCACCGAGTCGCCGAACACGTCTTCGGTCCCGAACAGGCCCGGGGCGCTGCGCCAGTGCTCGTACTCCCGGTCCACGAACAGGTAGCGGGCGTTGGGGAACGTGGGCACCCAGGCGCCGTCGACCAGCCTCGTGTTCCACCCCACATGGTCGACGTGGAGGTGGGTGCAGACCACGTGGGTGATGGAATCGGGCGGGTAGCCGGCCTTGGTCATGTCTTCCAGGAACGGGCCCTGGAGGTGGTTCCACAGCTCGTTGTGCCGGTCCTTGTCGTTGCCGATGCAGGTGTCCACCGCGATCCGGTGCTCACCGGTGTCGACCACCAGGCACTGGATCTTCTGCAGGAGGTACCCGTCCTGGCTCACGAAGTGGGGCCGCAACCAGGGCGCCTTCTCGGCCCGGGCCAGCACGCCGGCCTTGTCGAGCCCGCCGAACAGGAATCGGGGAGACGTGGGCGTCTCCGACTCGGTGATCGACGTGATCGTGACCGATCCGATCCGCCACTTCAGATCCATGGTCCCTCCGCAACTGGTTCCGGCGCCCGACGCTGGCCGACATCATATGGCCGGAGGGCCGCCCGGTCAGGTTGAACGGGCCGTATCAGGTGCCGGTGAGCCGGTCGACCGCCTGCTGTCGCAGCTCGGGCTTGCGGACCTTGTTGGAGGCGGTGAGGGGCAGGTCGTCGACCACCCAGACGTGGCGGGGCACCTTGTAGTTGGCCATCCGCTCCCGGCACCAGGCCAGCAGCTCGGCCTCGTCGGGCCGGCCCTCGGGGCTGGGGACCACGAAGGCGGCACCCACCTCGCCCAACCGGTCGTCGGGCACGCCGATCACGGCCACCAGCCCCACCAGGGGATGCTCCACCATCATCCGCTCGATCTCGGCCGGGTAGGCGTTGAACCCACCGACGATGAACATGTCCTTCTTGCGGTCGGTGATGTCGATGTAGCCGTTGGCGTCCATCACGGCGATGTCGCCGGTGCGGAGCCAGCCGTCTTCGTCGATGGCCTCGGCCGTCTGCTCCGGCTCGTCGAGGTAGCCGGGCGTGATCTGGTAGCCCCGCACCAGCAGCTCACCCTCGGTGCCCCGGGGCACCTCGACCCCGGCGTCGTCCACCACCTTCAGCTCCACGTCGGGCACGGCGCAGCCCGAGGTGGTGGCGATGACGTCGGGCGGGTCGTCGGGGCGGGTGTAGGAGGCGATGCCGGAGGTCTCGGTCATGCCGTAGGCGGTGACGATCCGTTCGAACCCGAGCCGGTCCCGCATGGCGATCACCAGCTCGGTGGGGATGGTGGCGGCGCCGGTGAGGCAGGCCCGCAGCGACGAGATGTCGTAGCGGTCGAGCTCGGGGTGGTTGAGCATCCCCTGGAACAGGGCGGGCGGCCCGGGGAAGACCGCGATCCGCTCCCGCTCGATGATGGCCAGCACCTCGGTGGGGTCGTAGACGGCCACCGGGATGTTGCAGGCCCCGGTCATCAGGCAGACCACGATGCCGGAGTTGAACCCGAAGGCGTGGAAGTACGGGTTGACCAGCAGGTACGGGTCGCCGGGGCGCACGCCGAGGGTCTCCCCCCAGGCGTGGAAGGCCCGGATGATCGCCCCGCCCCGCACCAGCACCCCCTTGGGGTGGCCGGTGGTGCCGGAGGTGAACATGATGGCTCCGATGTCGGTGGCGGCCACGGCGGCCGAACGCCGCTCCACCTCGGCCTGCAGCTCGTCCCGGTCGGGGCCCTGGCCCCGGGCCGCGAACCCGTCGAGCCCCGTGACGAGGTCCACCACGTCGGCCAGGTGGGGGAGGTCGTGGCCGGCCAGCGAGCCCGAATAGTCGGTGCCGAGGAAACCGTCGACGATGAACAGGGCCTTCACCCGGGCCTTGGCCAGCACATAGGCCGCCTCGCCCCCCTTGAACCGGGTGTTGACCGGCACCAGCACGGCCCCGGCCCGGGCCGCCCCCAGGGCCGCCGCCACCCACTGCCAGCAGTTGGGGGCCCACATCGCCACCGTGTCGCCCGGCGCCACGCCGGAGGCCACCAGGGCCCGGGCCACGTCGTCGGTCCGGCGGCCGAGCTCGGTGTAGGTGAGGCTGACCCGGCCTCCGGTGTGGTCGCCGGCGTCGATCATGGCCAGCCTGTCGCCCCAGGCGGCCACGGCCCAGGCCACCAGGCCGGGGAGGGCGGTGTTGCGATGATCGAACGTGGGGACGGGAGAGTGGGGTGAGTCGCTCACGCCGGCAAGGTACAACGTCGCTCCCCGATGTGACAGACGGCCGGATGTGACAGGCTGGCGCCCGTGAGCGACATGGACACGATCATCAGGGGTGGCACGGTGGTCACCGGCGGCACCGAGGCCACGATCGACGTCGGGATCCGGGACGGGCTGGTGGTCCAGCTCGGGGGCGAGATGACAGCCCCCAGCGAGATCGACGCCACCGGCCGCTATGTGCTGCCGGGCGGGATCGACGCCCACGTCCACCTCACCCCGGCCGGTCCCGGCCTGTACTCCTGGACCGACGACTTCACCGTCGGCACCCGGGCGGCGGCGGCCGGCGGGATCACCACCGTGGGCAACATGGCGTTCCCCCACGGCGGCCAGCCGATGGCCGAGGGGGTGGCCCGGGACGTGGCCGACGCCGAGGCCAACGCCGTGGTCGACTGGTTCCTCCACCCGGTGCTGATGAACCCCGACGAGGCCGAGGTGGCCTCGATCGAGGCCCTGGCCGCCGCCGGCCACACCAGCATCAAGGTGTTCCTGTCGTTCCGCCGCTTCGACCGCAACGTCGACGGCTACCTGCGGGCCATGCAGGCCGCCGCCGCTTCCGGCACGGTGGTGATGGTCCACTGCGAGGACCCGGCGATCATGCACTGCTGCGGGGCGGCGCTGGCCGAAGCCGGCCTCGACGACGCCCGCTACTACCCCGAGAGCCGGCCGGTGGAGGCCGAGCGGATCTCCACCGAGCGGGCCGTGGGCTACTGCGCCACCACCGGAGCCGCCACCTACGTGGTGCACCTGTCGAGCGAGGCGGCCCTCGACGCCTGCCGGGCCGGCCGGGCCCGGGGCCTGCCTCTGTACGTGGAAACCCGGCCGATCTACCTCCACCTCAACCGGGACCGCTACGCCGAGCCCGAGGGGGCCAAGTACGCCGGGGCGCCCCCGCTGCGGGCCGACACCGACCGGGACGCCCTGTGGGCCGGCCTGGCCGACGGCTCGATCAGCACCATCTGCACCGACCACGCCCCCTGGACGCTGGAGCAGAAGCTCGACCCGTCGCTCAAGGCGGCCGACCTGCGCCAGGGGATGGCCGAGCTGGAGATCATGCTGCCCATCCTCTGGAGCGAAGGGGTGGCCAAGGGCCGGCTGTCGGTGGCCCGATTCGTCGACGTGACGTCCACCCAGACGGCCAAGCTGTTCGGCCTCTACCCCCGCAAGGGCACGATCGCCCCGGGGTCGGACGCCGACATCGTGGTGTGGGACCCCACCGCCACCCGGGTGATCGACGGACCGACCATGGAGTCGAACGCCGGCTGGTCGCCCTACGACGGTTGGGAGACCACGGGTTGGCCGGCCGTGGTGCTGAGCCGGGGCCAGGTGGTGGCCCGGGCGTCGGCCGACGGCACCCGCACCGAGGTCACCGCCACCCCCGGCCAGGGCCGGGCCGTGCCCCGCCGCCGCTTCACCCGCCCCTGACCAAGCCCCACCCCTGACCCGGCCCGCTCGGCCGCCGTCCGAGCGGCCCCGCCCACCGGCAACTGCACGACGAAAACCTCGCCCATCCACCGAACTGCGTCACGTTCGTCGGTCCGCGCCCACTACACCCTGGCTGCGCCGGTGCGCGAGACTGCCAGGCGATGAGGTTCACGCTATGAGGTTCACACCGACGGAGATGACGCCGGCCGAACGGGCGCTCCAGGCCGAGGTCCGGGAGTTCCTGGCGGCCGAGATGCCGCCCGGGGACAACACGCCCGGCAACGACCGGGCCCTGGGCATGGGGGCCGGCAAGAACAAGGAGTTCTCGAAGAAGCTGGCCGAGCGGGGCTGGGTGGGCATGGCCATGCCCAAGCGCTACGGCGGCCACGACCGCAACGCCGTCGACCGCTTCATCGTGGTGGAGGAGCTGCTGCGGGCCGGCGCCCCCGTCGGCTACCACTGGGTGTCGGACCGCCAGACCGCCTCGGTGATCCTCAAGTTCGGCACCGACGAGCAGAAGGAGCGGTTCATCCCGCCGATCTGCCGGGGCGAGCTCGGATTCTCGATCGGCATGAGCGAGCCCGACTCCGGCTCCGACCTGGCCTCGGTCAGCACCCGGGCCACCCGGGCCGAGGGGGGCTGGCTCCTCAACGGCACCAAGATCTGGACCAGCGGGGCCCACGAGAACGACTGGTTCGTCGTGCTGTGCCGTACGTCGCCCATGGAGGACGGCAACAAGCACCAGGGCCTGAGCCAGCTCCTCGTCGACCTCAACGCCGAGGGTCTGGAGAAGAACGGCATCCCGTTCCTCGACGGCAGCCCCGGCTTCAACGAGGTCGTCTTCCACGACGTGTTCGTCCCCGACGAGAACGTGGTGGGCGAGCTCGGCATGGGCTGGGCCCAGAACACCACCGAGATGGCCTACGAGCGGGGCGGCCCGGACCGCTGGCTCAGCGCCTACGGGGTGGTGGAGGAGCTGATGCGCCACCACGCCGGCACCCCGCTGGAGGACCGGGCGGCCGAGGTGCTGGGTTGGGCCACGGCCCGATTCTTCGGCCTGCACAACATGAGCTTCACCGTGGCCCGCATGATCGACACCGGCCAGGCCCCCTCCATCGAGGCGGCGCTGGTCAAGGAGATGGGCACCCGGTTCGAGCAGGACGTGCTGCTGCGACTGCTCGAGTTCGTGGAGGAGGAACCCGATCCCGGCTCGATGCTGCTGTACCAACGGCTGCTGGCCAAGGCCGTCCTCACCGGCCCGTCGTTCACCATCCGGGGCGGCACCGTCGAGGTGCTCCGCTCCGTCGCCTCGAAGGGACTCCGCGCATGAGCGACACGACGACCACCGATCCCGGGATGGTCGACGAGCTGCTCGTCGACTCCGCCGACCGCCTCTTCGCCGGGGTGTGCAGCTTCGAGGCCGTGCAGGCGGCCGAGGCCGAGGGCTGGGCCCCCGCCATCTGGCAGGCCGTGGCCGAGGCCGGTTTCGCCTGGATCGGCGTGCCCGACACCGCCGGCGGCTCCGGCGGCACCCTGGCCGACGCCTGCGCCGTGCTGCTCGCCGCCGGCGCCCACGCCGCCCCCATGCCGCTGGCCGAGACCGGCATCCTGGGCGGCTGGCTGCTGGCCGGCGCCGGCCTGACCCTGCCCGACGGGCCGGTGAGCGTGGTGCCCGGCGCCGCCGGCGACAGCCTGTCGGCCACGCTCAACGGCGACGGCTCGGTGACGTTGGCCGGCACCGCCGCCCGGGTGCCCTGGGCCCGCCGGGCCGACCGGATCGCCGCCCTGGTGGCCACGGCCGACGGCCCCCGGGTGGTGTCGATCCCCGGCGGGTCGGGCGCGGTGCGCGCCCGGCACGAACCTGGCCGGCGAGCCCCGCGACACGATCGATCTCACCGGCGTGACCGTGCCGGCCGACTCGGTGGGTGTGCCGGCGGCCGACGTCACGGCCGACAACCTGCGGCTGCGGGGGGCGCTGAGCCGGGTGATGCTGATGGCCGGGGCGCTGGAGGCCATGAGCCGCCTGACGGTGGAGTACACCGAGCAGCGCCAGCAGTTCGGGCGGCCGGTGGCCCGCTTCCAGGCCGTGCAGCAGCATCTGGTGTGGGGGGCCCAGGACGCCGCCATCACCAAGATGGCGGCCCAGGTGGCGGCCCGCGACGCCTCGCGGGACTTCGCCGGGGCCACGTTCGAGATCGCCTCGGCCCGCACCATCGCCGAAGGCTGCGCCTCCACCGCCACCCGCTGGGCCCACCAGGCCCACGGCGCCATGGGCATGACCCAGGAGTACGCCCTGCACCACCTGTCCCGCCGGCTGTGGTCGTGGCGCCAGGAATGGGCCACCCCCAACGAGTGGGCCACCCGGGTGGGCCGCATGGCCGAAGCCGCCGGAGCCGACAACCTGTTCCCCCTCATCACCGGGTGACGGCCCCGGACTCCAGATCCCGGGTTCCTGGGCGGCGGAGTAAGGTCGGGGCCCTATGACGTCGAAGATCGCAGTGATCACGGGGGGCGGCACCGGCGTGGGCCGGGCCGCCGCCCTGGGGCTGGCCGCCGACGGCTGGTCGGTGGTGGTGGCCGGCCGCCGGGCCGAGCCCCTGGACGAGACCGTGGCTGCCATGTCCGCCGCCGACGGGGGAGGCGACGGCCTGGCCGTGGTGGCCGACGTGTCGAAGGAAGACGACGTCGAGCGCCTGTTCGCCGCCACCGTCGACCGCTTCGGCCGGGTGGACCTGCTGTTCAACAACGCCGGCCGGGGCGGCGCCCCCAAGCCGTTCGACGAGCTCACGTTCGACGAGTGGCGCAAGGTGGTGGACCTCAACCTCAACGGCGCCTTCCTCTGCGCCCGGGCCGCCATGGGCCAGATGAAGCGGCAGGACCCCCGGGGTGGCCGGATCATCAACAACGGGTCGATCTCGGCCCACACCCCCCGGCCCAACTCGGCCGCCTACACCTCGACCAAGCACGCCATCACCGGGCTGACCAAGTCGCTCGCTCTCGACGGGCGGCCGCACGGAATCGCCTGCGGCCAGATCGACATCGGCAACGCCGAGACGCCGATGACGGCCCGCATGGCCGAAGGGGTGCCCCAGGCCGATGGCTCGATCCGGGCCGAGGCCCGCATGGCGCGCCGACGACGTGGGCCGGGCCGTGGTCTACATGGCCAACCTGCCGCCCGAGGCCAACGTGCTGTTCATGACCGTGATGGCCACCGAGATGCCGTTCGTGGGACGGGGCTGACGGGCCGGCATCCGCTGGGTTGAGGTACCGATGGCGCGAACAGGCCCGCTCGGCGTGGCAAGCTGACCGGCCATGGCCGCCCACGACGAGCACACCGACGCCAGCCTCCGGGGGCGACTGGCGTTGTCCATCGGAGCCTTGGGAGTCGTCTACGGCGACATCGGAACCAACCCGCTGTTCGCCATGCGGGAAGCGTTCGAGTCGCACCACTCGGTCGAGCTGTTCGAGGCCAACGTGATCGGGCTGCTGTCGCTCATGTTCTGGTCGCTGATCGTGGTCATCTGCACCAAGTACCTGGGCCTCGTGATGCGGGCCGACAACGACGGCGAGGGCGGGATCCTGGCCCTGTCGGCGTTGGTGACGAGCACTGCCGGGAAGGCCCGCGACCGGCGCTGGTTGCTCGTGCTGCTCGGGTTGTTCGGGGCCGCCATGCTCTACGGCGACGGCGTGATAACGCCGGCCATCTCGGTGCTGTCGGCCGTCGAAGGCGTCACGGTGGCCGCCCCCGGCGTTCCAGCGCGGCGGTGGTGCCGACCGCCATCGTGATCCTGATCGGCCTGTTCGCCGTGCAGCGCAAGGGGACCGCCGCCATCGGCCGGGTGTTCGGCCCCGTGATGGTCGTGTGGTTCGTCACTCTCGCCGTGCTGGGCCTGAGCCACGTGGTGCGGGAGCCGTCGGTGTTCCGGGCGATCTGGCCCGGCCACGCCGTTCGCTTCATGGCCGACAACGGCACCCCGGGGTTCCTCGTGCTGGGAGCCGTGATCCTCGTGGTGGTGGGGGGCGAGGCTCTCTACGCCGACATGGGCCACTTCGGCCGCCAGCCCATCACGTTCGGCTGGTACGGGCTCGTGCTGCCCAGCCTCGTGCTCGTGTATTTCGGCCAGGGGGCGTTGCTCATCAGCGAGCCCGACGCCATTGAGAACCCGTTCTACCGCCTCGCCCCGAGCTGGGCCCTGTACCCGCTGGTCGTCCTGGCCACGCTGGCCACGGTCATCGCCTCCCAGGCCCTGATCTCGGGGGCGTACTCGCTCACCCAGCAGGCCATCCAGCTCGGCTACAGCCCCCGGATGCGGATCAACCACACATCCGAGGCCCACATCGGTCAGATCTACCTGGGCGGCGTCAACTGGGCCCTGATGATCGCCTGTATCGGCCTGGTGCTCGGATTCCGGGAGTCGGCCAATCTGGCCGCCGCCTACGGGCTGGCCGTGAGCACGACCATGGTGCTGACCACCATGCTGTTCTACGTCGTCGGGCGGGAGCATTTCGGCTGGCGGGCAGCATGGCTGGCACCGGCCTGCGCCGTATTCCTCATTGTCGACGTCGCCTTCTTCGTGCGCCACCCTGTTCAAGGTCCCCGACGGCGGCTGGTTCCCGCTCGTCATGGGCTTCGTCATCTTCACCGTGCTCGCCACCTGGCGCACCGGCCGGCTGCTCGTTCAGGAACGTCTCCAGGTGGGCGGCCTGCCGCTGGAGAGGTTCATCGAGGACCTGGCGGCCAGCGACACGGTTCGGGTACCGGGGGAGGGTGCCTACCTGTTCGCCACCCCGTTCGTCACCCCACCCGGCCTGTTGGCCAACCTCCGCCACAATGACGCCCTGCACGAGACCGTGCTGCTCGTCGCCGTGTCGACGGAGAAACGGCCCCGGGTGGAACCGGCCCGGCGGGCCACCGTGACCGCCCTGGGTCACGGGTTCCATCAGGTGGTGCTCCATTTCGGTTTCATGCAGGAGCCGGACGTGCCGCAGGCCCTGGCCGAGCATTGCGCCGGCAAGGTGCCGGTGAACTTCGCCACCATGAGCTACTTCGTGGGGCGGGAGTCGCTACGGGTCACCCCCCGCCCGGGAATGGCCCGGTGGCGGGAGCACCTGTTCGCCGTGCTGTCCCGCAACGCCGGTAGCGCCGCCAACTACTTCTGTCTGCCGGTGGCCCAGACCCTGGAGCTGGGTGTCGGCGTCGAGCTGTGAGCCCCCCGGGGCCCGCCAACCAGCGGGCCGCTAGGGTTTGGTCCGGGCCCCGACCGGGCCCGAGAGCCGACCAGGAGGCGTGCCATGGCGTGGGACTTCGAGACCGATCCCGGGTACCAGCAACTGCTCGACTGGGCCGACCAGTTCGTGCGCAACGAGGTTGAGCCCCTCGACCTCGTGCTGGGCAACCCCTACGACAAGAGCGACCAGCAGGCCATGGCCGTGGCCCGCCCCCTCCAGCAGCAGGTGCGGGACCAGGGCCTGTGGGCCTGCCACCTCGGCCCCGAGCTCGGTGGCCCCGGCTTCGGCCAGGTGAAGCTGGCCCTGCTGAACGAGATCCTGGGCCGCTCCCGCTGGGCCCCCACGATCTTCGGCTGCCAGGCGCCCGACTCGGGCAACGCCGAGATCCTGGCCCACTACGGCACCGAGGAGCAGAAGGCGAGGTACCTCCAGCCCCTGCTGAACGGCGAGATCTCGTCGTGCTACTCGATGACCGAGCCCCACGCCGGGGCCGACCCCACGCTGTTCACCACCTCGGCGGTGCGCGATGGCGACGAGTGGGTGATCAACGGCCACAAGTGGTTCTCGTCCAACGCCCGGTACTCGGCGTTCCTCATCGTCATGGCGGTGACCAACCCCGACATCAGCGCCTACCAGGGCATGTCGATGTTCATCGTCCCGGCCGACACCCCGGGGGTGACCATCATCCGCAACGTCGGCGTTGGCACCGAGCCCGAAGACGAGGGCACCCACGCCTACATCCACTACGACAACGTCCGGGTGCCGGCCGACCATGTGCTGGGGGGCGAGGGTCAGGCCTTCGTCATCGCCCAGACCCGCCTGGGCGGGGGCCGCATCCACCACGCCATGCGCACCATCGCCCAGGTCCGCCAGGCGTTCGACATGATGTGCGAGCGGGCCCTCACCCGCCAGACCCGCACCGGGCCGCTGGCCTCGCTGCAGATGACCCAGGAGCGGATCGCCGACTCCTGGATCGAGATCGAGCAGTTCCGCCTGCTCGTGCTGCGCACCGCCTGGCTGATCGACAAGCACAAGGACTACAAGGCCGTGCGCAAGGACATCTCGGCCATCAAGGCCCTGATGCCGAAGGTGATGTACGACATCGTGCAGCGGGCGATGCACCTGCACGGCTCGCTGGGCATGTCGAACGAGATGCCGTTCTCGTCGTGGATGGTCACGGCCGAGATGCTGGCCCTGGCCGACGGGCCCACCGAGACCCACAAGGTGGTGGTGGCCCGCCAGCTGCTGAAGGACTACCAGCCCCACGAGGGCCTGTTCCCCCGGGGCCACCTGCCCACCCGGGCCGAGGCCGCCAGGGCGAAGTACGCCACCCTCCTGGAGCACGCCGCGGCCGAGCTGTAGGTGTCCGCCGTGGGTGTCCCCCGAACGAATCCCTCTCACGGGTTTTCCCGCTCCCCGGGCGGGAAGTAGGGTGGATGCTTAGTAGATCGAACAACTAGGGGGTTCGAACAGTGGACACATTCGACGTCCATATCAAGGATGGCACCATCGTCGACGGCACCCGGGTGCCGAAGTACCGCGGTGACCTGTGGATCAAGGACGGCAAGATCGCCCAGATCGGCGGCCGGGCCAAGGCCCCGTCGGACAAGGTGATCGACGCCGGCGGCTGCTATCGTGGCTCCCGGTGCCATCGACCTCCACACCCACTACGACGCCCAGGTCCGGTGGGATCCGTGGTGCTCCATCTCGAGCTGGCACGGTGTCACCTCGGTGGTGCTGGGCAACTGCGGGTTCGGCTTCGCCCCCTGCAAGCCCGACTTCCGCGAACGGTCGATGCTCACCATGGTGCGCACCGAGGCCATCCCGATGGAGGCCATGCGGGAGGGCATGCTGCCCAAGTGGGACTGGGAGACCATCCCCGAGTACCTCGACTCGCTCGAACGCGGCCCCACTCGGCGTCAACATCCTGCAGTACATGCCCACCGCATCGTTGATGATCTACGTGATGGGCCTGGAGGCGGCGAAGACCCGCCCCGCCACCAACGCCGAGCGCAAGGAGATGCAGCGCCTGCTCCACGAGGGCATGGACGCCGGCCTCTGCGGCTTCTCGATCCAGCGCCTCGGTGAGAACTCCACCCAGGCCGACTTCGACGGCTCGCCCATGGTCACCGACACCATGTGCGACGACGACATCTTCGCTCTGGCCGAGGTGCTCCGCGAGCGCGACGAAGGCTTCATCCAGCTGACCCAGGCCACCGACGCCAACCCGAACTTCCCCGACGACCTGGAGTTCAAGCGGCGCCTGGCCGAGGTGGCCCAGCGGCCCATCATCGACAACGTGGTGCCGGTAAGCCAGCGCAACCCGCGGGTGTACCAGGAGCGCCTGGAATGGCTGGATCAGGCCCACAAGGACGGCCTCCAGATCTACGGCCAGGGCGCCACCATCCGCACCGGCTTCGCCTTCTCCCTCGACGAGTGGAACCTGTACGACTCCAGCCCGGCCTGGCGTGAAGCCACCACCGGCACCCTGGAAGACAAGATCCGCAAGATGAAGGACCCCTCGATCCGCGAGCGGATCAAGGCCGAGACCGAGCGGGCCAACACCCTGTTCGCCAACACCCAGCTGGCCGTCGGCGGTCCGATCCAGAAGCTCGTGGTGCAGGGCGTGGCCCGTCGCCAGGACATGCAGCAGTACGTCGGCAAGTCGCTCGGCGCCATCGCCGAGGAGCAGGGCAAGCACCCGATCGACGTCATGCTCGACCTGTCGCTCATGACCGACCTCAAGACCGAGTTCCTCGGCGAGGGCCCCGACTTCAACGTCGACAACATGGCCGGCGTCTACAACGAGTCGCCCTACACCATCCCCGGTGTGTCCGACGGCGGCGCCCACACCAAGTTCTTCACCGGCGGCGCCTGGACCACGGACTTCCTGGCCTGGATGGTGCGGGACGAGAAGAAGATCTCGGTGGAGGAGGCCCACTACCGGATGTCGGCGCTGGCCGCTCACGCCGGTGGCTTCCGCGACCGGGGTGTGCTCCGCGAGGACGCCCCGGCCGACGTGATCGTCTACGACATGGACGAGCTGGCCATCGAGCCCAACTGGATCGGCGAGGCCGTGTACGACCTGCCCGGCGGCGAGTGGCGCCGGGTCCAGCGGGCCAAGGGCTACCGCCACATCCTGGTGAACGGCGTCGAGACGTTCACCGACGGCGAGTGCACCGGGGAGACCCCGGGCAAGCTGCTCCGCGGCGGCAAGGCCTGACGCATCGGGCTCACCGGCCCGACAGTCTGACGTCATTCTGAGGAGCCTGAACCGTAATCAGTACGGTTCAGGCTCCTTTTTCGTTTCGGGTACGATCGGTCGCTGACCGGTGAGCGGAGGTTGTGATGCAGGTCGGCGTGTTCCTGTTCGGTGCGGTGCCCATGCCCGATGCGGGCGCCGGTGATCCTCAGCCGACAGACCGGCGGGCCTCCAGCGAGGCCGTGTGGCACACCACCGAGCGCCTGATCGACGTGGGCGTGCTGGCCGACCAGCTCGGTTACGACTACTTCTTCCTCACCGAGCACCACTTCCAGCACGAGGGCTACGAGGTGGTGCCGAACGCGCTCATGACCGGTCTGGTGGTGGCCGAGCGAACCGAGCGGATCAAGATCGGGGCCCTGGTCCACGTGCTGCCCCAGTGGCACCCGCTGCGCTTCGCCGAAGACTTCGCCACCCTCCACAACTTCTCCCGGGGCCGGGCCGTGCTGGCCCTCGGCCGGGGCACGGTGCCCCGGGAGGCGATCCCGCTGGGCACGGTGATCGGGTCCACCGACGACCCGGCCAAGCGGGCCGAGCAGGACGCCGTGAACCGGGCCAAGTTCGCCGAAGCGGTGGAGATCGTCAGCCGGGCCCTCAACTCCGAGCGGTTCTCGTTCCACGGCGACCACTACGACGTGCCTCCGCCCGGCATCCCCGATCGTGGCCACACGGTGGAGGAGCTGACCCTGCTGCCCCGACCGCTCCACCCCTACGAGGAATGGCAGACGGTCTCGAGCCGGGAGACGCTGGAGGCGGTGGCCCAACGCGGCGTCGGCGCCGTCTGGTGGAACCTCGCCCCCGAGCTGCTCCAGGAGGACTGGGACCGCTTCGCCGACGTGTGGGAGGCCGAGCACGGCTCGGCCCTCGCTCCCGGCGAGCGGCGCATGGTGGTGCTCAACGTCCGGGTGGGCGACACCACGGCCGACGCCATGGCCGGGGCCCGCCCGGGGTGGGACGAGCACTGGAAGTTCCTCGGCCCCTACGGCCGCCTCGACGGGTTCCGCCACACCGACGGCTCACCGCTGAGCCCCGGCGAGGTGCCGACCCTGGAAGACGGCATGGCCCAGGGCCTGGCCATCGTGGGCACGGCGGCCGAGGTGGCGGAGCAGATCGCGGCCCGGCTGGAGCCGTTGTCGGCCGACTGCTTCACCATCTACCCCCTGTGCCTGGGCGACCCCTACGAGGTCTACGAAGACCAGCTCACCCGCATCGCCGCCGACGTCCTGCCCAAGCTGCGATAGAGCCCCGACCCCACCTACCGGCCGAAGTCGAAGGTCTTGATCTCGGCCATGGCGTCCACCAGGGTGTTGACGGCGTGGTCGAACAGTTCGGCTCCCAGCTCGGGGGTGGCCCCGGTGGGGTCGCCGATGTAGCCCTCGGGGTCGAAGTCGTTCGACAGCCAGCCGAAGGCCACCGGGCCGCCGAACCGCACGTAGGTGTTGTCGGCGAGCTTTTCCGGCACCTTGCGCTGGGCCTTGCTCATGTCGACCTGGCCCGGCCGCAGGTGCATGAACACCGACGTCTCGTTGAGGCCGCCGTGGATCCCCATGCCCATCTCCTCGGCCGTGGAGGTGCCGCCGTAGGCCGGGGGGAGCGACGGGTGGGCCAGGAACGTCTTCAGCCCGTACTGGAGCCGGAGCTCCCGCAGCACCGTGCCCAGGTGGGTGGTGTTGCCGCCGTGACCGTTGAGCAGCACCAGCCGCTCGGCACCGGTGGAGGCCACGGCCCGGCCCAGGTCGGTGAGCACCGCCATCAGCGTCTCGGGGCGGAGGTAGAGGGTGCCGGGGGCCCAGGCGTGCTCGTTCGACTTCGACACGCTCAGCGTGGGCAGCAGCCACACGTCGAGCTCCTCGCCGCACCGGTCGACCACGGCGGTGGCCGTCTCGTGGGCCACGACATGGTCGACCGACATCGGCAGGTGGGGCCCGTGTTGCTCCACCGCCCCGATCGGCAGCAGCAGGATCGACGATGGGGTGATGGCGTCGGCCACCTGGGGCCCGGTGAGATCCTCGAAGCGTCGGCTCATGGGCCAACACGGTAGTCCGGCCTACGGCCGGTAGGCGGCGGCCTGGATCTCGTACAGCTCGGCGTAGGTGCCGCCCCGGGCCATCAACTCGTCGTGGCTGCCCACCTCGGCCACCCGGGCCCCGGCCATCACCACGATCAGGTCGGCCATGCGCACGGTGGAGAACCGGTGGGAGATGAGCACGGTGATCCGCCCCGCCGCCTCCCCGGTGGCGACGGCTCCGGCGTACCGCTCGAACAGGGCGTGCTCGGTCTCGGCGTCGAGGGCCGACGTTGGCTCGTCGAGCACCAGCAGCAGGGGATCGGGGCGCATGAACCCCCGGGCCAGGGCCAGCTTCTGCCACTGGCCGTAGCTCACCTCCACCCCCTCGTCCCACGTGGGGCCGAGCTGGGTGTCGAGCCCGTGGGCCAGGCGGTCGATCACGTCGTCGGCCCCGGCCCGCCCGGCCGCCACCTCCACCGCCGGGCGGTCGTCCATGTGGGGTTCGTCGCCCACGCCCACCGAGTTGAGGGCCCGTAGCTCGAAGCGGAAGAAGTCCTGGAAGGCACCGGCCAGCCGCTGGCGCCAGGCCGGGGTGGGCAGCCGGGCCAGGTCGGCGCCGTCGACCGTGATCCGCCCCGCCGTCGGTCGGTACAGCTTGGCCAGCAGCTTCACCAGCGTGGTCTTCCCCGCCCCGTTCTCGCCCACCACGGCCACCACCGTGCCGGCCGGTAGGTGGAGCGAGACGTCGTCGAGCACGAGGCGGTCGGTGCCGGGGTAGGCGAACGAGACGTGCTCGAAGGTGATCCCCTCGGCCAGTCGGGCCGGGACCTCGCCGTCGGTGTCCTCCTCCAGCGACCGGGCGAACCGCTCGAGCCAGTACAGCCGGCGGGACGAGTCGAGCCAGATGCCCCGCAGGAACCCGAGCTCGCCCACCGCCGCCCCCACGTACTGCGACAGCCGGTTGCCGGCGGCCAGCACCAGCAGCACCGAACCCGGCCCGGCGTCGAGCCCGGCGGCCACGAACACCACGGCCCCCACGTAGGCCAGGCCGAACAGGGCCCAGGCGGCCACGCCCCACAGGCCGGTGACGGCCTGGGTGTGGGCCTTGGGCCGGTACCAGCGGCTCCAGGCCGCAGTGCGGTCGGCCCGCAGGCCGGCCTGGATCCCGCTGAGCCGGACCTCCTTGCCCGGACCGGCCGTGGTGCCCAGCACGAACAGATGGCGGGCCAGGCGACCGTCGGCCGCCACCGCCTCGTCGACCCGGCGCTCCACCCCGGGCCGCCACGTGGCCACGACCAGGTTGGGCAGGGCGAACACCGCCAGCAGCACCAGCGCCGGGTGGATGGTGGCCAGCAGCACCAGGGTGACGGCCAGCCGGACCACCCAGCCGGCCATGGAGAACAGTGACAGGAACAGGTGGTCGAGGGCGAACACCTGGTCCCGCAGGACCGACAGCCGGTCGAGGTACTCGGGTCGCTCCTGGTGCTCGACGGTGGACACGCTGGCCTGGAGCCGAGCCACATGGCTTTCCAGGGCGATGCCCACCCGGTCCCGGAAGCGCCGCTCGGTGCGCTCCAGCACCACCGACAGCACCCACAGCAGCGTGGCCGAGGCGGCCAGGCCGGCGGTCGCCCCTACGACCTCGGAGCGGCGGCCGGCCAGCACCCCGTCGACCAGGAGCTTGAGCCACAGGGCGATCAGCGCGTCGGGCAGGGCGGTGAGTGCCACCATCAGGAACGACACCACGAGCAGGCGGGGCTCGGCCCGGTAGCCGATCCCCACCGTACGCCGCAGCGACGGGATCGCCGGGGGCAGCTGGGTCAGGTCGGCAGCCCGGGCCGCCCGCCGCTCCCGGCGGCTCTGGCTCTCAGAGCGTGTCATGGGCCAGCACCTCCCCCCGCTCGTCGAGCTCGGGCTCGGGCCCGGCGGGGCCTTCGAACCGGGCCGCCTGGAGCCGGTACATCGTGTGGTAGCGACCGGCCAGGGTCATCAGCTCGTCGTGTGAGCCCAGCTCCACCACCCGGCCCCCCTCCACCACCGCGATGCGGTCGGCCTGGCGGACGGTGGAGAACCGGTGCGACACCAGGATCGTGGTGCAGTTGCGGGTGGCGGCCAGCAGGCGGCGGAAGATCTCGGCCTCGCCCCGCACGTCGAGCTGGGCCGTGGGCTCGTCGAGCAGCACCAGGCCGGCTCCCAGCCGTACGCCGCACAGGGCCCGGGCCAGGGCCACCCGCTGCCACTGGCCGCCCGACAGCTCGGTGCCGCCGGGATAGCCCTTGGCCAGGATCGTGTCGAGGGCGGCCAGATCGGTGGCGCCGGCATCGGCCAGGGCGGCCCCGATCGCCTCGTCGGAGGCGTCGACCCCGGGGGCCACGTTGTGGCGCAGCGTCCGCTCGTAGCGCACGAAGTCCTGGAACACGGCCGCCACCCGCTGGCGCCACTGCTCCAGGTCGAGCTGGCGGAGGTCGACGCCGTCGATCTCGACGGATCCGGCGGTGGGGTCGTAGAAGCGGCACAGGAGCTTGGCCAGCGTGGTCTTGCCCGCCCCGTTCTGGCCCACGATGGCCAGCGACGTGCCGGCCGGGACGGTGAGGTCGAGTCCGTCGATCACCGGCGCCGACGCTCCCGGGTAGGTGAACGTCAGCCCTCGCAGCCGGATCTCGGCGGCTCCGGCTCCGGCGACCGGCGGCTCCGAGCCAGCGGGGACCGAGGCAGCGGGGGCCCGGCCAGCGGGGACCGTAGCCGTGCCGTCCGACGGCGCGTGCAGGGCGCCCGCCTCCTCCATCCGGGGCAGGAGGCGGGCCACGGCGGCGGCGGGGGCGGCCGAGGAGTCGAGGGCCCAGCTGAGCCCACCGAAGGCGATGGCGCTGGTGCCGATGGCGGCCTGGAAGAACACGACGGCGGCGGCCAGGCTGAGCCGGCCGTCGAGGGCGGCCGCCCCCAGGCGCCAGAACACCAGGGCGTTGGCGGCCGTGACGATGGCCACGCTGCCCGCCATCGAGCGCTCCCGCATCCGGGTCGCCTCCCACTGCAGGTCGTACAGCCGGCGCCGGCCGGCGGCGAACCGCTCGGTCACCCAGTCGTCCAGGCCGAACAACCGGATCTCCTTGGCCGCCGGCGGGTCGACGGCCAGGCGGTAGGCATAGTCGGCGTGGCGTTGGGCCTTGCGCACCACGTCGGTGTTGCGGTCCTTCCACACCCCGGCCTCCCGCAGCAGCCAGTGGGTCGACCCCCACCCCAGGCCGAGCACCAGCGGGGCCCACCAGGCGAAGGCGACGAGCACCAGGGCCGAGGCCACGCCGGCCACGAGGCGACCCAGGCCGTCGTCGATGAACGACATCGAGATGTAGAGCGGCGGGCCGGTGATCCCCAGGTCGAAGTCCCGGGCCATGGTGAGGTCGTCGGTGAGGTCGGGCCGCTCCAGGTGGGCCAGGCCCGGCGGGGCCGTGGTGGCCGCCAGCAGCTGGTCGTTCATCCAGCTGGCGGCCCGCCAGCCCAGGCTGGCCCCCACCGCCTGCTGGGTGGGGCCCAACATCTGGAACCCGACGAACACCACGCCGACCAGGGTGAGCGGCCCGGCCAGAGCGTCGCCGGCCTGCACCGCCCGGATGAGCACGCCGGTGGCCAGGGCCAGCGCCACCGGGGCCAGGCCCCCCAGTACCACCAACGCCCACCACACTCCGGCGAGACCGGGGGCGGCCCGCCGCAGGGTGGCGAAGAACACGGCGAGCGGCGAAGAACGGAGCCGGGCCAGGCGGGTCATGTCCCCTCCATCGCTCACCGGGCCCGTCTCCCCTACACGTCGGGGCGGCTCCGGCCACCGGTCCAGCTCGGCCGAGGCCACTTCTGTCTTCGGGTAGACGGTGGGTCGCCAGCCAGGCCACGGACCGAGCGGCGGCCACGAACGTGTCGACACTCAAGCCGACCGCTCAGGTCGACTGCGCCGACGCCGATGGTCGACTGTGCAGATATCAGACGGCGTCGACCCCGCCGGCGAAGGCAGCGCTGGCCCGACCAGCAGGCGCGACCGTTCGGACCGCGGCCAAGCTCGCGCTCGCGGCGCTGGTTGCCATATCCCTGGTTCCCGGAGGCTGGGTTTTGGGCCCCGTCCGGTCACCGTCGCCGTCGCCGCCGGTGTCGGCCTCTCGCTGTTGAGCCGGGCCCGGCAGGAAACGACGGACGCCGTCGGACCGGACGAACGCCCATGGCGCGAGCAGCACGAGTCGCCGGGCGACGCCTGGGCCCGGACCGCCGTGGCCGACCGGGAGCCCGAGCCGCTACCGGCAAGCGGCCCGGATCAGGGCGAGCGGGACGCCTGGCAGGGACCGGGCCGCCGAGCGGCCCGGGCACGTCGTGACCAGTCGGCCAGCGGCACCGGCGCCGCCCAGCAGGCGATGTCGCAGGCCCGGAGCTCGTCGTTCGCCGCCGTGGGTCAGGTCATGCAGCTGCGCCAGATGTCCGAGGACATCAGCCAGAGCGTCACTGCCATCCAACGCATCGCGGCCCAGACCAACCTGCTGGCCCTCAACGCATCCATCGAGGCCGCCCGGGCGGCCGAGCACGGCAAGGCGTTCGCCGTGGTGGCGGGCGAGGTCCGGGCCTTGGCCGAGGAGACCCGGGCTGCCGCCACCTCGGTGGCCACCGTGGTGAGCGAGATGCACGCTATCGTCGACGGCACCGAGGACGTGGTGTCGAGCGGCAGCCAGCACATCGAGGCGGGACACCGTGAGCTGGACGAGCTGGGCGGGTGCTGACCGACCTCGGCGCCAGCCTCGACCAGTTGACGGCCGAACTGACCACCGCCGGCCGATCACCGGTCGGGACGGGCCTGCGTCCCTGATCGATGGCCGCCCGAACGCAGCACCGACCCCGCAGGAGACATGCGATGAGCGATCGAGAGCACCACAGCGTGGTTGTCGTCGGCGGCGGACCCGCCGGCTACACGGCCATGATCTACCTCGCCCGCGACGGCATCGACGCCTTGTGCGTGGAGGGCTTCGAGGCCGGCGGGCCAGCTCCTGCGGACCAGCACCGTGGAGAACTTCCCGGGATTTCCCGATGGCGTGGGCGGCGCCGAGCTGCCGGCGCTCATCAAGAAGCAAGCTGAGCGGTTCGGCGCCGCCTTCGCCTTCGACGAGGTGGCGGCCATCGACACCAGCCAGCGGCCGTTCCTGATCGACGGGACGCTCGGCGCGTACTCGGCCGACGCCTTGATCCTGGCCACCGGCTCCCGGGCCCGCCGGCTCGGCCTCGCCGTCGGAGGAGGCGCTGGCCAACCGGGGCGTCGGCTACTGCGCCATTTGCGACGGGCCCATGTTCGCCGGCCAGCGGGTGGGCGTCATCGGCGGGGGCGACGCCGCCGTGCAGCAGGCCTGGGGCTCACCAACCTGGGGTGCGAGGTGGTGATGGTCCACCGCCGGACCGAGCTGCGGGCCGCACCCGGGCTGTGCCAGGCGGTCGGAGCGCCACCCGTCGATCGCCCTGCTCGCGCCGTACATGGTGGAAGAGATCCTCGGCGTCGAGTCGGGCCGGGTCAACGGCATCCGCCTCCGCCGACACCGCCGACGGCTCCCAACGGATCGAGACCGTGGCCGGAGTGTTCGTCGCCATCGGCCACGACCCGGCCACCGAGCTGGTGCAGGGGCAGGTCGGGCTGCGGCCCGACGGCTACATCAAGCTGGGCCAGGGCTCGACCATGACCACTGTCGAGGGGGTGTTCGCCGCCGGCGACGTCGCCGACCCCATCTACCGCCAGGCCGTCACCGCCGCCGGGTCCGGCTGCATGGCCGCCCTCGACACCGAGCACTGGCTGGCCACCAACCGGTCGCTGACCAGCGCCAGCCGCTGAGACCCGCCAGCACCCTCCCGTTCCCACCGCCCACCCGGGCACCGACCCAGTTCAGAAAGGAACCATCCCCATGACCCTCGTCGGTAAACCGGCACCGGACTTCGAGATGCCGAGCACCAAGAACCTGGACACGTTGGACGAGCCGGTGCGGCTCCAGGACCACCGTGGCCGCTGGCTCGTGCTGTTCTTCTACCCGGCGGACTTCACCTTCGTCTGCCCCACGGAGGCCATCGCCTTCAGCTCGGCCGTGCCCGACTTCGCCGAGCTCGACGCCGACGTGATCGGCGTGAGCACCGACGGCGTCCACGCCCACCTGGCCTGGACCGAGTTCCACGTCGGCAAGCTCGCCTATCCCCTGGGCGCCGACCGCACCCAGGTCGTCTCCCGGGCCTTCGGTGTTCTCAACGAGGCCGAAGGGCGTGGCCGAGCGGGCCGTGTTCATCATCGACCCCGACGGCATCGTGCGCTACGAGGTCGTGCACGACGACCGCATCGGTCGCAATGTCGGTGAGATTCTGCGGGTGCTGCGGGCCCTGCAGTCCAAGGGCCGCACGCCGGCCAACTGGTCCCCCGAGATGGTGGCGGCATCCGACCCGCCCCGTCGCTGAACTGAGATCGCCCTCCCTCCGGAGCGAAAGGACACAACCACATGGCCAAGAACGTCATCCTTTACAGCACCAGGGCTGCCCCCTCTGCGAGCGCTACCGCATGCTGCTCAACGAGAAGAAGCAGCCGTTCGAGGAGCGGAACACCACCACCAACCCGAAATACCTCGACGAGCTGTCATCCAAGGGCATCTTCGTGGTCCCGACGGTGCTGGTCGACAACAACGCCGTCGCCGGCTTTCGCCCGAACAGCCTGCTCGAGCTGATCTGAGCGGTCGGCGCCGACCGGTACAACCACCACCTGAGGGAGAGACACGATGACGACCCAACCTCTACACCGCCGAGCCGTGGCCGAGGGCCTCGGCACCGCCGGCCTCGTGCTCAGCGCCTTCGGCGGCGGGCACCTGGCCACCAGCCTCGGCGCCTCGACCGCCGAGGGAGCCCTGATCGGGACCCTGGCCGTGGCCGGCACCCTGGTGGCCGTGCTCCACGCCATCGGCAACCTGACCGGCGGCCATGTGAACCCAGCGGTCACGCTGTCGGTGTGGATCACCCGGGCCCTCCCCGGGCGGGACGCTGCGGCCTACATCGGCGCTCCAGGTGGCCGGCGCTCTGGCCGGCGCCGGCCTGGCCAACTTCCTGTGGGACGCCACGCCGTTCCAGTTCGGCTCCGGCTCGGTGTCGGGCACGGCCTATCTGGCCGAGATCCTGGCCGCCGGTGGCCTGGTGGCCGTGATCCACGGCACGGCCTCGGGCGGCGCCGGGAGCCGGCTCCCGATTGTGGTCCCGGCGTTCGTTGTGGCGGCCAGCTTCGGCGCACCGTTCGGTTTCGCCAACCCGGCCGTGGCCCTGGCCAAGTCGATCGCCGGCAGCGGGCCGGGCGTCTCCAGCCTGGCGGTGTTGCTGGTGTGCGAGCTGTCGGCCGCCGTGCTGGCGGCGCTGGGCATGCGGTGGCTGTACGGCCTGGGCATGCAGGAGCCGGCGGCCGAGGTCGAGGCGGTCGAGGCCGAGGCGACGTCCACCGCCGACCGTGACAGCCTCGACGCCGCGCCCAACGGCGTCAGCGCCTACGAGGTGGTGTGCGCCGCCCGCTCGCCCCAGTGCCGCCAGGTGGCCCGCAACGTGATCGAGCAGAGCGTACGCCCCAACGACGTGGTGGTGGAGCATCCCGACGGCCGGCTCATGCTGCTGCTCGATACCACCGATCCGGCCGTGATCCCGATGCTCGAACAGCGGATCAACGCCAACATCACCGCCGCGGTGAAGGCGGCGGCTCTGTCGACAACGCCGATCATGCTCCGACCGGCCGGCCTGCCCAACCAGGCCGACGTCCTGTCCTGATCGTCGACACTGACGGGTGGGCGAGTACGCCCACCCGTCAGCTGTCGAACGGCTCCAGCACCACCAGGATCTGGCCGTTGTCGACCTGATCGCCGACGGCGCAGCGGACCTCGGACACGGTGGCGGCCACGGGGGCCACGATGGTGTGCTCCATCTTCATGGCCTCCATCACCACCAGGGTCTGGCCCCGTTCCACCCGCTGGCCCACGGTCACGGCCACCACCCGTACGTTGCCCGGCATGGGGGCGGCCTGGCCGCCGGCCACGTCGTCGCCGCCCGGTTGGGGGAAGCGGGACCGCTCCACCAGGTCGAGCCGGCCCGTCGGGCCCTGCACGTGCCAGCGGGTGCCGTCGGCCACCACGGTCCACCGGGCCCGGACCCCGTCTATCACGGCGGTCAGCGACGGCGCCTCGGGCCCGTCGCACACGCAGGCCTCCAGCCGGGCCTCCAACGAGATGGCCGTTGCATGATGCCCGGCCGCCGGGTCGGCGTCGGCCGGGGCCACGGTGACCTCGACCGTGAAGGCGCCGTCGCGCCGGGGCCGGTACTCGGCCGTGACGTCGTGGGCACCACCGGCGACGGTGACGGTGGCCAGGAACCGTTCGGGTGGCATGGCCGAGTTGCGGTAGCCCGAGGGGAGAAACCCGAGCACGGGGGCGGCGGCCCGGTTGGCCGCCTGGCGGCACAGCACCACGGCCGCCACCAGCGGGGCCGTGGCCTCGGGGGACGGGCCGTGGGGCCCGGCGCCGAAGTCGAAGCGGTCGATGAAGTCGGTGGTGGTGTCGCCGGCCAGGAACGCCGGGTGGCGCAGGATCGACACCAGCAGGTCGCGGTTGGTGACCACCCCGGCGATGGCGGCCCGCTCCAGGGCCAGGGCCAGGCGCAGCGCGGCCTCGGCCCGGGTGGGGCCGTGGGCGACCACCTTGGCCAGCATGGGGTCGAACGTGACCCCCACCACCGAACCGGCCTCCACCCCCGAGTCGAGCCGGACGGCGGGGTCGGCGGGGAAGGCGAAGGCGGCCAGCGTGCCGGTGGCGGGTAGGAAACCGGCCGGTACGTCCTCGGCGTAGAGGCGGGCCTCGATGGCGTGGCCGTCGATGGCCAGATCGGCCTGGGTGTGCTCCAGGGGCAGGCCCTGGGCCACCCGGATCTGTTGGCGAACCAGATCGAGGCCGGTGACGGCTTCGGTGACCGGGTGCTCCACCTGGAGCCGGGTGTTGACCTCGAGGAACCAGAAGGCGGTGGTGCCGTCGGGCTCGTCGTCCACCAGGAACTCGACCGTGCCGGCCGAGTGGTAGCGGAGGGCCCGGGCCACCCGGAGGGCGGCCTCGCCCATGGTCGACCGGAGCTCGGCCGACAGGACCGGGCTGGGGGCCTCCTCGACGATCTTCTGGTGGCGACGCTGGATCGAGCACTCCCGCTCGAACAGGTGGATCAGGTTGCCCTGGGTGTCGCCCAGGATCTGGATCTCCACGTGGCGGGGGGCGGGCAGGTACTTCTCCAGGAACACGGTGCCGTCGCCGAAGGAGGCCTCGGCCTCCCGGCGGGCGCCGGCCACGGCGTCGGGCAGCTCGCCCTCGCCAGCCACCACCCGCATGCCCTTGCCTCCGCCTCCGGCGGCCGCCTTGACCAGCAGCGGGTAACCGATACGCCGGGCGGCCGCGGCCAGGCTGGCCCCGTCGGCGTCACCCGCCAGCTCCACCATGGGCAGGGTGGGCACGCCCACCTCGGTGGTGAGCCGCTTGGCTGCCAGCTTGTCGCCCATGGCGGCGATGGCCTCGGGCGAGGGACCGACCCAGGTGAGCCCGGCGGCGATCACGTCCCGGGCGAAGGCGGCGTTCTCCGACAGGAAGCCGTAGCCGGGGTGGACCGCGTCGGCCCCGGTGCGGCGGGCGGCGGCCAGCACCTTGGACCCGTCGAGATAGGTCTCGGCCGCGGTGGTGCCGCCGAGGGCCACGGCCTGGTCGGCCTCGGCCACGAAGGGGGCACCGGCGTCGCCGTCGGCGTAGACAGCCACGGTCTCGATTCCCATGGCCCGGGCGGTGGCGAACACCCGGCGGGCGATCTCCCCCCGGTTGGCCACCAGCAGACGCCTACATCCGGAAGACACCGAACCCCTCCGCTCCCTTGACCTCGTTGTTGTGGCACACCGACAGCGACAGGCCGATCACGTCGCGGGTGTCACGGGGATCGATGATCCCGTCGTCGCTGACCCGGCCGGTGGCGTGGAGGGCCAGCGACGTCAGCTCGTGGTAGTGCTCCACGGTGGCCGTGATCTTTGTGTCGGCCTCCTCGTCGAAGGGCTGGCCGCTGCGGGCCGCTTGGCCCCGGCGCACCAGCGACATCACACCGGCGATCTGCTTGGGGCCCATGATGGCGATCTTGGCCGTGGGCCACAGGTAGGTGAACCGGGTGTTGAAGGCCCGGCCCGACATGCCGTAGTTGCCGGCGCCGTAGCTGGAACCCAGGACGACGGTGATGTGGGGCACCATCGAGTTCGACACGGCATTGATCATCTTCGAGCCGTTCTTCACGATGCCGCCGTGCTCGAAGTCCCGGCCCACCATGTAGCCGGTGATGTTCTGGAGGAACACGAGCGGGATGTCGCGCTGGTTGCAGAGCTGGATGAACTGGGCCGCCTTCTCCGAGCTCTCGGAGAACAGGGGGCCGTTGTTGCCGATGATGCCCACCGGATAGCCGTGGACCCAGGCCCAGCCGCAGATCAGGGTGGGGCCGTAGCGGGCCTTGAACTCCTCGAACTCGGAGTGGTCGACCACCCGGGCGATGATCTCCCGCACGTCGATGAGGGCGTGCAGGTCACGGGGCATGAGCCCCAACAGCTCCCCGGGGTCGTGGACCGGCGGGGCGGGGGAGCGGGTGGGGCCGTAGCCCAGCTTGCGGTGGTTGAGGTGGGCCACCACCTCCCGGCAGATCCGCAGGGCGTCGAGCTCGTCGTTGGCCAGGTAGTCGGCCAGGCCCGACGTCTCGGCGTGCATCTGGGCCCCGCCCAGGGTCTCGTCGTCGGAGATCTCGCCGGTGGCCATCTGCACCAGCGGGGGGCCGCCCAGGAACACCTTGGACTGCTCCCGGATGAAGATGTTGTAGTCGCTCATGCCCGGTTGGTAGGCGCCACCGGCGGTGGACGAGCCGAAGACCACGGCGACGGAGGGGATCTTGAGCTTGGACAGCTCGGTCACGTCGTAGAACAGCCGGCCCGACTCGGCGAAGTGCTCGATCTGCTCCCGCATGACGCGCTCGGGGTCGTCGTTGCCCCGCAGGTCGCCGCCGGCCGACTCCACGAACTGGATGTAGGGGATGCGGTTCTCCCGGCAGATCTGGATGGCCCGCATCAGCTTCTTGCCGGCGAACTTGGTTATGGCCCCGCCCAGCACGGTGGGGTCGTTGCCCTCGATCAGGCACTCGACGCCGTTGACCACGCCGATGCCCATCACCAGGCCGCCGCCCACGGTGTAGTCGGAGCAGTAGGCGGCCAGGGAGCTGATCTCGTAGAAGGGGGAGTCGGGGTCGAGCAGGGCGGCGATCCGCTCCCGGACCGGGAGCTTGCCCCGGCTGCGGAGCCGCTCCATGGCCCGGGGTCCGCCGCCGGCGGCCGCCTCGGCGTTGAGCTCGTCGATGATGGCGAGCTGCTCCAGCATGTCGGCCCGGTTGCGCACGAAGTCGGGGCTGTTGACGTCGATCGTCGTACCGAGGGTGGCCACGTCAGTGGTATAGACGATGGGGCGGGGTCGGGTCGACCTGCCATACTCCCTCGATGGATGAGCTGGCTCGGCTGATGGGTTTCGTGGCCGCCCACGGCATCTGGAACCTGAGCGACGGGGGAGCGCTGCTGCCGTTCGTGGGGTGGGAGCGGGCCGACGGCGAGCGGGGCCACGATCGGCTGGTGGTGGCCGACTCGGCCGAGGCCGTGGCCCAGGGGCGCGGCCTGATCGAGGCCAACTCGTGGGGCGCCGTGCGGGCGGCGCTGGTGTACGACGCCTACGTCACCCTGCCCGACGGCCGGGCCGACGCCCTGATGCTCGAGGGGCGGGAGTACGGGGCGCCACCGCTGGCCTTGGGGCTGGTGGTGCCGTACCGGCCGGCCGAGGCCGCGGGTGGGTTCGCGGTGCACACGCCCCGGTTCAACGGGGTGGAGGGCGGTGACGGCGAGCCCGACTTCGAGCGGCTGCGTCAGGCCATCTTCGACGGGGCCAACGGCCACGAGCGGGCGGCCCAGGTCTGGTCGGCCCACATGGATCTGTCCCGCTGAGCGCGATCTCGCCCGGGCGGGCGCCTCAGGTGAAGAAGGCGTCGAGGGCGGCCAGCGTGGCCTCGGGGGCCTCCTCGGCCAGGAAGTGGCCGGAGGCGATGGCCTGGCCCCGCACGTCGTCGGCCCAGCGCTCCCACACCGGGGTGAGCGGGGGACGCTTGCCGGTGGGGTCGCCCCACAGGGCCAGCAGGGGGCAGGTGATGCGGCGGCCGGCGTCACGGTCGGCCCGGTCGATCTCGACGTCGATGGTGGCCCCGGCCCGGTAGTCGTCGCAGGTGGCCCGCACCGTGTCGGGGGTGAAGGCGGCGACGTAGTGGTCCATGTTCTCGTCGAGGGCGGAAGCGGCCCAGCTGCCCACGAGGGTGCGCAGAAAGTAGCCGGGGTCGGCGGCGATGAGGGTCTCGGGTAGGGGAGCGGGCTGGGCCAGGAACGGCCAGTGGAAGACGCCGAGGGTGCCGGTGCCCCGGAGCGACTCCCAGGTGTCGAGGGTGGGGACGATGTCGAGGGTGGCCAGGCGGGTGATCCGGTCGGGGTGGTCGAGGGTCATGCGATAGGCCACCCGCCCGCCCCGGTCGTGGCCGGCCAGGGCGAAGCGGTCGAAGCCGAGCTCGCCCATCACGGAGACGAGCTCGGCCGCCATGGTGCGCTTGGCGTAGTTGACGTAGCCGTCGCCGGCCGGGGGCTTGTGGCTCCGCCCGTAGCCACGCAGGTCGGGACACACCACGGTGCGGCCGGCGGCGGCCAGCCCCGGCGCCACCCGGTGCCACATCTCATGGGTCTGGGGGTAGCCGTGGAGCAGCAGGAGCGGTGGCCCCTCGCCCCCGATCCGGAGGTGGATCCCCTGCACGTCCCGGATCTGGAAGCCGTCGAACATCAGCCGATTCTCCCGGCCGCCGGCCCCGGCGGCAAGCGCATGCTGCAGATACCCCGGCGCCCGGACGTCAGGTGGAGCTGGCGCAACGGAACCCCACGTCGGGCAGATCGAGACCTGTGCTCCCGCTCGAAGCGGCCCCTCGATCGACGGACGAGGGCCGGGCGGGCGCGCCGGCCGAGCTGTTCCCGTTGCTCACCACCGGGATCGACCACCGGTTGCCATGGACCCACTCGCAGAAGGTGGCAGCATCGGCAACCGAAACGCCGGTGACCGGCTGCGGGGCGTTGGCCTCGTCGCCGATGGGGGCGTGCTCCCGCTCCGGATCGGGCCACCGGCACTCGTCGGCCTCGGCACACGTCCGGTACTGGCGGTTCGTGACCTCGGCCCGATCGAGCAGGACGCTGCGCGCTCCGTCGTCGGGATCCCGCCGGTGGACCATGACGACGTCGCTGGCGGCTTCGCTTCGCCGCGCCTGCGCCATCCTCGCCGCGCCCTGTCGGTAGTGATCGATCCACAGCCACAGCAGGATCGCCGCCAACGCGGCGAAGGCGACGACGGCCAGCCTCGAAACGGGGTGCCGGGATTCGACCGCCCGCTCGTAGGCCCGCCGTCCCTCGATGTGGCGGGCGACCAGGCGCTCGGCCTCGGCCACCGTGGCTACCGGCTCGAGCCGGGTACCGGGGGCCCGCGCATCCCCCAGCCGTTCCACCTCGGTCCGGTCCACGGCCGGGTACACCAGCGCACCCCGGTCGAGCGACGAGAGCTTGGCCCCGTACTCGCTGCCGCCCTCCGGCCCGCACAGGGTGGTGACCGAGCCGTCGCTGTCCACGGCGCCGGTGAAGCACCAGTCCGGGTCGAGTGGAGCGGCTGCCGGATCAGCGAGGCGGCGCAGCGCCATCGCCGCTCCCAGGCCGGCTGACCGGCCGCCGACGGCGTCCAACGGAGCACCCGTGCGCCGGGACCGGACAAGGTACCGGACGCCACCCTTCAAGCCCACGGCGGCCATGGCCCGTTCCATCCCCTGAGCGAACGATGCGTCGACCCGCTGAAACGGGGCGCGCACCAGGTCTGGCGCCATCCCCAACACGGGATGGTCCCGTGTGGTCAGGAGCACGACGTCGCCACGGATGTGGTGGGACACCACGATGGGGACCTCGTGCTGGCAGCGGCCCTCGGCCCTGCTCCCCGCTCCGAACCAGAGGCGGAGATCGGTCAGGATGCCGTCGACCTGGGCCCGGACGCCTTCGTCGTGCGGATCGGCTCCGGCCGGAGCCAGGGCCATCCGGGCGGAGAGGGACACCTCGGACACAGCGGACGACAGCGCCACCTCGAGCAGGGCGCGCGCCCGGTCCGACGGCATGGGCCCGGGAAAGGCGACGAGCCGGTCGTCGAGCTCGTCGAGCAGGGCATCGAGGCCCGGGTCGGCCGCCAGTACCTCCAGCTCGGAGAACGGAAGGTCCCGGCACACCACCAGGAAGCCCTGCTCGCCCACGAACCAGCCGACATCGGCGTCCCGACGCAGGCCCTCGTCGAGCAACTCGGTCCAGCGGCTCCGCCACAGCTGCGGGTGCGCCGGCCAGTCACCGGTGTTCAGCACGGCTCCACCCGCTTGGCCCCCGGCTCCGTGCTGAGCCGTTCGAGCACTTGTGCCTCCACCCAGGGGCTCAGGATCCCGTCGCGCAGCGCGGCGAGCCAGGCCCGGCGGGCGCTGCCGAGCTGGACGGCCTCGAAGGCGGCGTCGACCTCACGGCGACGGGGTGGCGCGACCCCGACCAGCTCCGCCGGCGCGACATCGACCGCCAAGGCGTTCCGCACATCACCGACGTCATAGGCCGCCACGTACCCCCGGCGCGAGGAAGCGAGCGGCGTCACCAGCCGATGGGAGGGGCCCACGCCATCGGGGTAGAGCAATGTCCAGCCCACCCGGACCAGCGAGGCGAATGCCGATGCGATCACGGTAATCACCAGCGTGCCCTCGTCGGTCTCCCTGGCGGTCGTCGTGAGGCGCCCGTCGGAGCTCGACACCTCTCGGCTGCGGACCCGACCTCCTGACGCGGCATAGGCGGCACGGTTGCGCTCCAGCCTCAGGTCCGTCATGGTGCCGTCCCCTCCTCGATCACCTCGGCCAGCGGGTCGCCGTTGGCCCGGTGGATCTCCTCGGCGCGGGCCCAGGCTCGGCGCGACGCTCCGGTTGTCGCCAGGCTGAGCGCCAACGTCACATCGTCCGGTTGGACGGCGGTGACGAACACCTCCTCAGCGGGCTCGCAGTCGACGGCGTCGCACCCGTCGAGAGGACCCAGGTCGTAGTGCACGGACAAGCCGGATCGATCGGGAGCGAGGGGAGTCACCAGCCTGTAGCGCCGGCCTTTCCGACCCGCCGAGATTCGGCACCATGCCATCGCCACGTACAGGAGGCTCGTGTCCGGCGAGCGGATGGTGACGAGCAGACGCCCCTCGTCGTTCTCGACCATCTCCGTTGTGATCGAGCCGCCGGCGCTGGTGAAGGAACCGGACACCTGACGGCTGGCGGTGGCGGCGGCCGCGGCCAGCCGACGCTCGAGGCGATGGACCCGGCGGTCGGCCAACTCGTCGCCCGGGCTGTCCGGCGGGCGCCCGCCCGGCGGGGGGGCCTGGGCCCCGTCAGGACGGGTCCGCGGCGTCATCAGCGCTTTCGCCGACTCGATCAGATGATCGGGCGGGTCCCCGATCTCGTCGTCGAACGCCTCGGACACCAGCCGTAGCAGCTCGTCCTCGTCGTCGGGATGGGTCACCGTCAGTTCCCTTCGGAGCCGGTGGCGGCGAACAGCGCCTGCATCTCGGGGGCGTTCCACAGCTTGTCGAGGCAGCGCGACCGGGTGGGGCCGATCCAACCGTGGGAGCGCTTCAGGCGGTCCTCGACCTCGGCGTAGGTGAGCGGCGTATCCTGGACGATGAGCAACGTCAGCAGCTCGCGACACCGGTCGTCCAGCTTGTGGAAGGCCTGCCGGATGGCGGCCGACTGCTCGGCGTCGAGGATCTCCTCCTCGGGCTGCCACCGCAGTGAACGGGCGGTGTCGTCGTCGGCCCGATCCAGAACCCGATCGTCGTCAACGAGCACCGTCGCTGAGCGGGCCCGCCCCACGGCGATCGCCTCACGGATGGCCGTGATGCGCAACCAACCGGCCAGCCGGTCCGGGTCGCGGATCGTCCGCAGCGACCGGAACAGGCGCTACCACGTCCGAGCGAACGCCTCCTGCCGATCGTCGTCGTCGGAGATCACCATGTTCACCGCCTTCCACACGAGCCGTCGGTAGCGCTCGATGATGGCATCCCAGGCTTGCTGGTCGCCGTCAAGCGCGGCGGCCACAAGCTCGGAAGGGGACGACGACGAGGAGGGATGGGGTGGGCGAGGCATAGGTGCTCCCTGGCAGCGGCGGTCCTAGCAACCGGCTGCACCGAGCACCCTTCTTCCCCCGTTGGAATGTGGTCCGCTTCGGTCCGCATCGAGCCGGTCCGTCCTCTCACCGTGGCATCTGGGAACGGCTCCAGGAAGCGAATTAGAGCGTTTTGATACGTAGCGTCGCTCAAAAATCTCGGCTCGTGTCGGCCGGCTGACGCAGGGCCAGCGCCCCGCCCCCCACGCCGCACGCCACCACCACGCCGAACACGGGCCGGAAGGAGCCGGTGCGGTCGGCCAGGACGCCGCCGAGCTGGGGGCCGATCAGCAATCCGGCGCCAAAGGCCAGGGTGGCGGCCGAGTACGCCGCCCCGAATCTATCGGGCGCGATGGCGTCGCTCACCCGGGCCGTCACCGTGGTGGGCACGCCGGTGAAGGCCATCCCGAAGGCGAACGCCGCCACCAACGACCACGGCCGCGACCCCACCGGTAGCACCACGGCCGTGGCGATGATCACGGCGAAGGCCACGGCCAGCGCCCGACCGCGGCCGAACCGGTCCGACATCGGGCCGAACACCGGCCCGCCGGCCACCGTCCCCACCCCCAGCGCGGTGAAGGCGGTGGCGGCCTGACCCCGGGTCCAGCCGGCGTCCTCGTCGAGCACCGCCACGGTGAAGGTGACGAACGACGTCAGGGCCCAGGCGAACAGGCCGTAGGCCGTCAGCAGCCCGGCCCACCCCGGCATCTCGGTGATTGCCCCCAGGCCGACCCGGCGCCCGTCGGGCCCGCTCGTCGCCGGCACCGGCCGCCGACTCCAGCTCGGGCCGCAACCCGACGAGCACGCCCACCGCCACCGCCGCCCCCACGAACGCCTCCGCCCGGTACACATGGCGCCACCCGTGCACCCCGGTGGCCGAGGCCAGCAGCGAGGCGGCAACGATACCGACGCCGATACCAGCCCCGATCATGCCCACCGCCGCGCCCCGCCGGGCCGGCCCCACCGCAGCGGTGGCCAGCCCCGGCCCGGTGATCCATACGAACGCCCCGAAGAACCCGGCGGCGGTGGCGGCGGGGAACACCACCGGAAGCGACGGCCCCCAGCTCAGCACGGCCAGCGACAGGCTGGACCCGCAGATCCCAACGGCCAGCGTGCGGGCCAGCCCCCAGCCGGCCCACGATGAGGCCCACCGCCAACGAACCCAGCAGGTAGGCCCCCAGGTTCGCCGACCCGATCGCTCCGGCCACCGTGTTGGACAGACCCAGGTCGTCCCGGACGTCGGTGAACAGCAGCGAGTAGGTGAACCGGCCGAACGCCTGGGACACGCAGGCCGCAGCCGACGTCACCAGCACCACCAGCCAGGCCCGGCGGCCCCGGCTCGAGTCCCGGCCCGGCCGGACGGCCCCCTCCACGGCGGCCAGGCTACCGGCCACCCCGGCCCCCGGGATTAGGGTCGGGGCCCATGAACCTCAGCGGCGTCCGCGTCCTCGACCTCACCCAGTACCTCAGCGGCCCGTCCTGCACCCTGCTGCTGGCCGTTCCGGGCGAGCACAACGCCGAGGTGCTGGGCCAGGTGCACGGCCTGACCGTCGCCACCATTGACGACCTGACCCGCCAGGGCGTGCTCCAGGCCAGCACCGAGGGCTGATCGCCGCACCGGGCCGGCGGCTACGGTGCGACCATGACGACTCTCGACGACATCCGCCGGCTCGGCTCCACCGAGGTGGGCCTGTGCGTGATAGCCACCACCCGGGCCGACGGCTCGGTCCACACCAGCGTGGTCAACGCCGGCGTGATCGCCCACCCGATCACGGGGGCGGACGCCGTCGCCTTCGTGGCCCGGGGCGACGCCCTCAAGGTCAAGCTCATCGCCCGGTCGGGGCGGGCGTCGGTCACGTTGCGGCGAGGCTGGCGGTGGGCGGCGGTGGAAGGTCCGGCCACGCTGGTCACGGCGTCCGAGCTCCCGGCAGGCCAGGAACTGGCGCCCCTGCTACGGGCGGTGTTCGCCGCCGCCGGCGGCACCCACGACGACTGGGACGAGTTCGACCGGGTCATGGCGGCCGAGAACCGGCTGGCCGTGTTCGTCACCCCCGAACGGATCACCGGCCAGGCCTAGCACATGGCCCACGGGCCGGCGGACTCAGGCGTCGCGGAGGGGCGCGGTGCCGTGCCGCGCGGCCCACAGGCGAAGGCTGGCGAAGGGGTAGATGCCGGTGGCGTGACCGTCGTTCCAGGTGAGGTGGATACCCCATGCCCCATGGAACTCGGCGTCGTCGATCCGCAACGGCCGGGGGCTGCCGGGCCGGGGCCACACGTCCTCCCTCTGATCGCGCAGGGTCCGGCAGGTGGCGCAGGGGCAGGCCAGCCGCAGCTCCATCAGACTCAGCTCGGCCACCAGGTCGTCGGCGAAGCGGATCACGAGCCCCTCGTCGCGCTTGACCAGCACGTCGAGGGGCTCGTCGAGATCCGAGCGGTCGCCCGGGAAGCTGCCGGCGGCGGGATCGGCGGCCACGAGTCGACCTCAGCCCTGGGGGATGACGGCGGTGGCCTTGATCTCGGCCCGGGCCCCGGGCAGGGCCAGCTCGGTGCAGCCGATGGCGGTCCACGCCGGGTAGGGCTCGGGGAAGGCCGCGTCCTTGGCCGCCACGAAGGCGCCGAGATGGGTGCTCATGTCGACGTGGAAGGTGGTGAGCTCCACCACGTCGTCGAGCGTCCCGCCGGCGGCGGCCAGCAGCTCCCGCAACGCCTGGAAGGCGTTGGTGAACTCCTCGGCCGGGTCGTCGGGGACGCTGGCTCCCACCGCCCCGATCACGCCGGAGCAGTAGACGGTGTCGCCGGCCCGAACAGCCGGGGCGTAGTGGAACCGCTGGTAGGCCTTGGACCCCGGCGGGATGATCACGTCGTCTTCGGTCATAGCACGATCCTCCGCGGTCTCAGCTGGCGTAGCTGCCGGCGAAGGCGGCGTAGGTGTCGAGCAGGGGCAGCACCTTGTCGGCCGGGGCCGGGGGCAGGCCGAGCACGATGCGGGTGCACCCCGCCTCCACCAGGGAGTCGACGATCTCGGGCTTGGCCGGCGTGCCGAACTGGCCGAACTCGATCGAGCCGGGATCCCGCCCCGCATCCTCGGCCGCCTGGCGGACCTGGGTGATCTGGGCGCCGTAGTCGTAGCGGCCGGCGGTGGGCATGAAGCCGTCGCAGAACTCCACGATGTCGCCGATCGTGCGGGGGCCGGCGGCGCCGCCCAGGATCACGGGCGGGTGCGGCGTCTGCACTGGCTTGGGCCACTGCCAGCTCTTCTCGAAGTTGACGAACTCGCCGTGGAACTCCGCCTCCTCCTTGGTCCACAGCTCCTTCATGGCCAGCACCGACTCCCGCACCACGGCCCGGCGCTGGGTGTAGCGCACCCCGTGGTCGGCCAGCTCCTCCTTGTTCCAGCCGTAGCCGATGCCGAGCAGCATTCGCCCGTTCGACAGGGCATCGACCGAGGCCACCTCCTTGGCCAGCCAGATGGGGTCACGCTGGGCCACCAGCGTGATGCCGGTGCCGAGCTTGATCGTGGTGGTCACGGCGGCCGCCGCCCCCAGGGCCACGAACTGGTCGTAGGTCCGCCAGTACTCCTCGGGCAGGGGCGGCGCGCCCTCCCGGCCACCCCAGGGGGTCACGCGGGAGGTGGGGATGTGGCTGTGCTCGGGGAACCACAACGACTCGAACCCCCGGGCCTCGGCCTCCTTGGCCAGCTCGATGGGCCCGATGGCCTTGTCGGTGGGGAACATCATGACGCCTATGTCGACCATGCTTGGTTGGCTCCTGTGCGGTTGGGTTGGATCGGTTGCTTCGGGGGGCGCCGGCCGGGTTCAGCCGTGCAGATTGCGGCGGAACAGGGCGTGGAGACGCTCCCAGTGCCGCTCGGAGGCGTCGCGCACGTAGGCCGGGCGCTCGGCGAAGGCGAAACCGTGCTCGGTGCCGGGGTACCACTCCACCCGGCCCCGGGTGCCGGACCCGGCCATGGCCTTCTCCAGCTCGTCGACCATCTCCGGCGGGGCGTAGGGATCGTGCTCGGCGCAGGCCACGTACACCTCGCCCGTCACCTGGGGCAGGGCCCGGTGGGGGGAGTCGTCGGCGTCGACAGCCAGGCGTACACCGTGCACGGAGGCGGCGGCCTTCACCCGGTCGGGGTGGGCGGCCGCCACCATGATCGTGAAGGGGCCGCTCATGCAGTAGCCGACGGTCCCCACCCGGCTGGCGTCGGCCGCCGGGTCGGCCTCGGCGTGGGCGATCATGGCCCCGGCGTCGTCCACCACCATGGCGTTCGACAGGTGGGACATCAGCTCCATCATGCGGTCCCGGTCGCCCGTCTCGAACAGGTTGTAGTGGTCGACGTCGCGGTAGTAGAGCTGCGACGCCATCACGTAGTAGCCGGCGGACGCGATGCGGCGGCTCATGTTCCGCAGCTCCTCCCGCATGCCGGGGGCGTCCATGAGGAACAGCACCACCGGCCACGGCCCGTCCTGCTCCCCGGGGATCACGTCGGGGTGGACCACGAACGTGGTCATGATGCCCTCGGGCCGGGTGATGTCGACGAACGACTCGATCATGGGCCCCGAAGCTAGCCGCTCCACCTACCCCGGGCCATCAGCCGGGTACGTGTCAGACTGAGCCGATGTCGTCACCCCTGCTCGCCGGCTGGACCGTCCTCGATCTGACCGACCACCGGGGCGACGTCGGCCCCTACGTGCTGGCCGAGTTGGGGGCCGACGTGGTGAAGGCGGAGCCGCCCGGCGGTTGCCCCACCCGGCACGGCGGCCCGTCGGCCCACCACTTCGCCGCCTACAACTCGAACAAGCGGCTGATGGCCCTGAGCGGGGACCCGGCCGACGACCGGGCCACCGTGCTGGCCCTGGCGGCCCGAGCCGACGTGGTGTTCGACTCGGGCCCGCCCGGCCGCCTGGCCGACCTCGGCATCGGCGACGACGACCTGGCGGCGGCGAACCCCACCGTGGTCCGGGTGCTGGTGACGCCGTTCGGGGCCGACGGCCCCCGGGCCGGTCAGCCGGCCAGCGAGCTGACCGTGGCCGCCCTCGGGGGGCCGATGCGGCTCCAGGGCACCGCCGAGCGGGCCCCCGTGCACTTCTCGGTGCCCCAGGCCTGGCGCCACACGGGGGCGGAGGCGGCGGTGGCGGCCCTGGTGGCCCACGAGCGGATGCGCCGCACCGGCCAGCCCCAGTGGGTGGACGTGTCGGCCCAGGCGGCCATGACGTGGACCATGCTGAACTCGATGGAGGCCCACGCCATCCAGGGCCGGGACGTGGAACGCAACGGATCCCGGCTCAGCCTGGCCATCACCGTCCAGCTCCGGCTCGACGCCGCCGACGGCTGGGCCGTGGGCGTCCCCACCGCCCGCCTGGCCGGCCCGCTCCACCGGTGGCTGATCGAAGACGGCATCGTCGACGCCAGCTGGGCCGACTTCGACTGGGCCACCTTCGACCACCGGGCCATCAGCGGCCAGGAGACCGAGGTGCCGATGGAGGCCGTCACCGAGGCCGTGCTGGAGCTGTGCCGCCGTCACACCCGCCAGGAGCTGTTCGAGCGGGGCCTCACGTTCGGGGCCACCCTGGCGCCCCTCAACGACGTGGCCGACCTGCTGGCCTTCGACCACCTCAACGCCCGAACCTTCTGGCATCCGGTGTCGGGTGGCGCCGAAGGGGACGGCTGCCCGGTGCGGTTCCCCGGCGCCTTCACCCGGATCGACGGCGAGCGCCCGGCCGTCGGACGGGGCTGGCCCGCACGCGGCCCCGGTCGCCCCGCCCGCCGACGTTGTGCGTCGAACCAACGCTGAGCGCAGGTTGGACGGGCAGGAACGGGCGGGGGCCGCCGACGAGCTGCCGCTGGCCGGGCTGAAGGTGGTCGACTTCTCCTGGATCGGGGTGGGGCCGATCACGGCCAAAGCGCTGGCCGACCATGGGGCCACCGTGATCCGGGTGGAGTCCGAGCGCCGGGTCGACGGGTTGCGGCTGCAGCCGCCGTACAAGGACGGCGTGCCCGGGCTCAACCGGTCGAACTTCTTCGGGGCCTTCAACACCTCCAAGCTGGGCCTCGCCCTCGACCTCAAGAACCCGGCCGGCATCGGGGTGGCCCGGCAGCTGATCGACTGGGCCGACGTGGTGCTCGAGTCGTTCACCCCCGGCACGTTCGCCGGCCTGGGTCTGGGCTACGACCAGGTCTCGGCCCACCACCAGGACCTGATCATGGTGAGCACGTCGCTACTCGGGCCCGGAAGCAGCGTGAGCGGCACCGCCGGCTACGGCTACCACGCGGCGGCCATCGCCGGGTTCCAGGGCCTGGTGGGCTGGCCCGACCTGCCGCCCGACGGGCCCTACCTGGCCTACACCGACACCATCGCCCCCCGCTTCCTGGCCACCACCGTGCTGGCCGCCCTCGACCGCCGGCGCCGCACCGGCCAGGGCTGCCTGATCGAGGCGGCCCAGCTGGAGATCGCCCTCCAACTGCTGGCCCCCGAGCTGCTGGCCCACCAGATCACCGGGGAGCTGCCACCCCGACGGGGCAACCGAGCCCCCGACGTCGCCCCCCAAGGGGCCTATCCCACCCTGGGCCACGACCAGTGGCTGGCCCTCACGGTGCCCGACGACGAGGGGTGGAGCCGGCTGGTGGCGGTGCTGGGCCACCCGGCCTGGGCCACCGACCCGGCGCTGGCCACGGTGGCCGGTCGCCAGGCCGCCCACGACGAGATCGATGGGCACCTGGCCCGGTGGACGGCCGGCCAGGACGGCCCGGCGCTGGAGCAGCGGCTGGCCCACGCCGGCATCCCGGCCGGGGTGGTGCAGGCGTCGAGCCAGCTGGCCACCGACCCCCAGTACGTCCACCGCCGGTTCTACCGCCACCTGGAGCACGCCGAGGCGGGCCTGATCCCCTACGCCGGCCACCAGTACCGGATCGCCGGCTACGACCACGGCCCCCGCACGGCCGCCCCCTGCCTGGGCCAGCACACGTGGGAGGTGCTGACCGACATCCTCGGCCTCAGCCCCGACGAGGTGGCCGAGCTGGCCGCCGCCGGCGCCCTGGAGTAGCGCCCCGCCCGCCCAGCTCCCGCCCCTACACCGTTTCACGGGTCGGTGCCGGCTGGGGCGAGCCGAGCTCCGATCAGGTGAACAAGCCGGAGGCGATGCCGTCGGCGACCTGCTCGGGATCGAGACCGGCCAGCTCCGTCCACACCTCGAAGTTGGCCTCGCCCAGGTAGGAGGGGGCGGGACGGTAGGGGGACAGGTCGTCGCCGTCCCACAGGGCGGGGAAGCGGTCGTGACGGCGGGGACCGAAGCCGGGCAGGTCGGCCTCCAACCAGAACCGCCGGGCCCGGTGCTGCTCGTCGTGCTCCAGGAGATCCTCGGCATTCTGCACCACGCCGGCCGCCACGCCCGCCGCCTGGAGCCGGGCCATCGCCGCCCGGCCGTCGGGTTGCCGGGCGCACCAGGCGGCCACGGCGGCATCGACACCGGCCCGGTCGGCCCGTCGCCCTTCGATGGTGGCCCACCGGGCCACGAGCGCGGTCCCGCCGATGGCGTCGGCGAGCCGGGCCCACATGGCGTCGTCGGTGGCGGTGACGGCCAGCCACCGGCTGTCGCCGCAGCGATGGACCTCGTTGGGCACGGCGTCGGCCAGGCCGTCGACGTTGCCCGCCGGCTGGGTTTCGTGGCCGGTGGCGAACCAGTCGACCAACGCCGGCCCCAGCAGGTAGGCCCCCACCTCGAGCTGGGCCATGTCCACGTACTGGCCCCGTCCGGTCCGGCGCCGGGCCTCCACCCCGGCCAGCACGCACAGGGCGGCGGCGAAGCCGGCGGCATGGTCGTTGAGGGAGAAGCCGCAGCCAACGTCGCCCCGGTCGGCCGGGTTGGTGAGGTGGGTGAGCCCGCACAGGGCGTGGATGGTGGGGGCGTAGGAGATGATGTCCTTCCACGGCCCCTCGTGCCCGCAGCCCGACATCGAGATGTAGACGAGTCCCGGGTTCCAGGCCCGCACCGCCTCCCAGCCCAGGCCGAGCCGGTCGAGCACGCCCGAGCTGTAGTTCTCGACCAGGATGTCGGCCTGCTCCACCAGGGGGCGGATGGCGTCGAGGGCGCCGAGGGCCTTGAGGTCGAGCGTGACCGACCGCTTCGAGCGGTTCCACACCGGGTAATAGGGGAAATCGGGCCGGTTGACCAGGGTGGCCCGTTCCTCGGTCTGGACCTTGATCACGTCGGCCCCCAGGTCGCCCAGGAGGCGGGTGGCGAACGGCCCGGCCAGCACCCACGACAGGTCGAGCACACGCAGGCCGGCCAGAGGCCCGGACCCGCCGGTCGGCATACCCTCGCCGGTCGGCCTACCCTCGTCGGCCGGCATCACCGTGCCGGCCGACACCCCCTCGTCGGCTGCGGCGCGGCCGGGCGGCGACGCCGCCTCCCACCGCTCGGCCACCGAGCCGGGGTCGAGCGGCTCGGCCGGCGGGGGAGCGGGCGTGGCGATGGGGGTGTCGGTGAAGCGGACGAGGCGCCACGGCCCCCGCACCGTCTCGCCCCCGCCGAGGTCGATGTCGCCGTAGAGCTGGCGGAAGGCGAACTGGGGGTTGGCGGCCGCCTGGGCCACGGTCTGCACCTCGCCGAAGGCGATGTGTCGGGCCTGCGCCTCGGTGAACAGGGGGCCGGCGTCGATGGTGGCGGCGAAGGCCCGTATGGCCGCCATCAGCTCGGGCATGCGGGCCAGCACATCTTCCACGTTGGTCCCGTCGAAGGCGGCCGCCTCCGGGATGCCCCGCTCCAGCATCCAGTCGAGCAGCGGTTGGGGGACCGGGGTGGGGGTGACCATCACGTTGCCGGTGCGGGCCGGCACCACCTGATAGGCCCCCAGCCAGTGGAGCGACCCCTGGCGCTGGGCCCGCTTGGGCAACGGGAGCAGGTCGTCGTACAGGTACTGCATGAACAGGTTCTCGATCGAACCCGTCACCACCTCATGGGCCGACAGGTCCACCAGCCGGCCCTTCCCGGTGCGGCGGGCGTCCATCACCCCGGCCAGGCCGGAGATGGCGGCGGCGAACCCGGCGAAGTTCCAGTTCTGGCCGCCCCACGAGTTGAGCGGGGCGTCGGGCAGGCCGGTGATCGACAGCACGCCGCCCAGGGCCCCGGTGACGAGGTCGGAACCGTGCCAGGCGGCCCACGGGCCGGTGCGCCCGAATGGCGTGACCGACACCTGGGTCAGGCGGGGGTTGGCGCTCAGCAGGTCGGCGTGGTCGACACCCCGCGCGCCCAGCCAGCCGAAGGGGGCCGACTCGATCACCAGGTCGGCGGCGGCCGCCAACCGGCGGTAGGCGACCCGACCGTCGTCGCTGCTGAGGTCGAGGGCGGCCACCGGCTCCTTGGCCGAGTCGAACCACCAGTCGAGCACGCCGCCCCAGGCGCCAGCCCGTCCCGGCAGGGGCCGCCCCCGGCTGCCGGCGGCCCGGGGGCGAACCACGTCGGCCCCCAGCTCGGCCAGGAGCTTGGCCCCGAACCGGCCCAGGTCGCCGGTGAGATCGATCACCCGCAGCCCGGCCAGCGGCCCCCCGGTCACCGGCGAACCGTCCAGCGGGGCCACAGCACGATGTCCATGGCCCCAAAGGCTACGAACCTCGATCAGCCGGCGCCAGAACCCCCGATCTGGTGTCCCCCGCCGTCACCCGTGACGACCCCGGACACCAGAAGGTGGGACAGGCTCAGGTCGTCGGGGTGTGTTGGCGGCGAAGGGCGTCGAGCGCCAGTCGGGCGGCGGCCGAAGGGGCGGCGGCCAGCGCGGCCAGGTCGGCGCCCGACCAGCCCGGCTCGCCCGTGATCTCCGGGCCGCACCACGTCGGCACGGTGAACCAGCTCATGGCGGCGTCCGACTCGAACTCGACCTCGGCGATCAGCAGACCGTCGAGCCCTGCGTCCTCGAACACGTCGACCGCCATCGGCGGGTAGCTCAGGCGGCGCTTGGCCAGGTCGACCCCGGGCAGGCGCCTCAGCAGCCCATACTCGGCCTCGTCGAGATAGATCGTGGTCAGGTGGCCCTGCGTCCCCGACGAGGGCTCGGGGCCCATCACCTTCTGGGACAGCTTGTACACCGGCGGACCGGGCTCCGGCCCCAGGTCGTCGACGGTACGGACCCGGAGCCGGGTTCCGTGGAGGTAGCGATCGGTGATCCGCCGCTCGGCCTCGGGCGACCACGGCGGGAGCCGCTTCACCAGGAAGCGGCGCTCCCGCTCGACCCTGGCGTACTTCGGCGGCTCTGGCCCCACCGCCCCAGTGTGCCCGGAGCCGCGCCCGGGGCCACGGCTGTACAGGGCGACCAGCCCGGCAACTACGATCGGGCGGTGACCGTAGCTCCCCTTCCCCTGTCGGTCCTCGACCTGGCCATGGTGTCCGAGGGGTCCACGTCGGCCCAGGCCCTGGCCGAGACGACCGAGGTGGCCCGGGCCGCCGAGGCCCTCGGCTACACCCGCATCTGGGTGGCCGAGCACCACAACATGGCGACCGTGGCCAGCACCGTGCCCTCGGTGCTGATGGCCCACCTGGCCGCCAACACCGCCACCATCAAGGTGGGGTCGGGCGGCGTCATGCTGCCCAACCACGCCCCGCTCAGCGTGGCCGAGCAGTTCGCCCTGCTCGAAGCGCTCCACCCGGGCCGGATCGACCTCGGCATCGGCCGTGCCCCCGGCAGCGACCGGGCCACCGCCGCCGCCCTGCGTCGCACCGACGAGAGCCGGGACGACGAGGACTTCCCCCGCAACCTGCTCGACCTCATGGGCCTCCTGGGCGATCCCCGGAGCGAGCAGGGCCTGTTCCAACACTTCCGGGCCACCCCCAACGCCACCTCGCACCCCTCGGTGATCCTGCTCGGCTCCAGCGGCTTCAGCGCCCAGCTGGCCGGCATCCTCGGGCTCCCGTTCGGCTTCGCCCACCACTTCGACATGGGCGGCACGGTGGAGGCGGTGGGGATCTACCGCCACCACTTCCAGCCCTCCGACGTCCTCGACGAGCCGTACACCCTGGTCACGGCGTCGGCCATCGCCGCCGACACCACCGAGGAGGCCCGCTGGCTGGCCGGCCCCTCGCAGCTGCGCCGCTACGGTATGCGCACCGGCCGCCTCCTGCCCCTGCTGCCGCCCGACGAGGCGGCGGCCCATCCCCACTTCCCGGCGGCCCAGACCATGCCCACCGCCTCCATCGTGGGCACGGCCGACGAGGTGACGGCAGGAATGCGGGAGCTGGCGGAGCGCACCGAGGCGTCCGAGCTGATGATCTACACGGCCACCTACGGTCTTCCCGAGCGGCTGCACAGCCTGGAGCTGATCGCCCACGCCTGGCCCACCCGGCCCGCCGGCGGCGGCGAGGGGCCAGCCGAAGGCGCGTCGGCCGACGGCGCGGTCACACCCGACGAGGTCGTGGCCGGCGGGGAAGGGCGGGGCTGATGCGGGCCTGGCAGCTCCCCGACCTGGGCGACCCCTGGGACAACCTCCGCCTCGTCGACCTGCCCAGCCCCGAGCCCGGCCCCGGTCAGGCCCGGATCGTGGTGGAGGGCGGCGACCTCAACTTCGCCGACATCCTCCAGTGCCGGGGCAGCTACCAGGTTCGGATTCCCACCCCCTTCGTTCCCGGCATGGGTGGCGCCGGGCGGGTGGTGGCCGTCGGGCCCGGCACCACGCTGCAGCTCGGTGACCGGGTGGTGGGGGCCACCGCCGGCGGGCCGTGGGGCATCTACGCCGAGGAGGCCCTGGTCAACGAGGCCGACGTCGAGCCCCTGCCCCACGGGGTGAGCGGGATCACGGCCGCCGGGGCCCACGTCACCTACGGCACCGCCTGGTTCGCCCTCCACCAGCGGGGCCGCATCCAGCCGGGCGAGAGCGTGCTCGTGCTGGCCGGAGCGGGCGGCGTCGGCTCGGCCGCCATCCAGATGGCCAAGGCCCACGGGTGCTGGGTGCTGGCCGCCGCCGGCGGGCCGGCCAAGGTGGAGGTGTGCCGCTCGCTCGGCGCCGACGTGGCCATCGACTACGCCGGCGACGACCTCTACCAGGCGGTGATGGACGCCACCTCGGGTCGGGGCGTCGACGTGGTGTACGACCCCGTGGGGGGCGAGCACTTCGACATCGCCCGCCGCCTCCTGGCCTGGGAGGGCCGTCTGCTGGTGGTCGGTTTCGCCTCGGGCACGATCCCGTCGGCCCCGGCCAACCACGTCCTGGTGAAGAACTACTCCATCGTCGGCGTCCACATGGGGGGATACCGCTCGCGGGACCTGGCCACCGTTCGCCACTGCTACAACGAGGTCTACCGGATGCTGGCCGAAGGCGAGATCGAGCCGCTGGTGTCGGAGGTGGTCGGCCTCGACGACCTGCCCCGGGCCCTGCGGGATCTGGCCGATCGCCGCACCACCGGCCGGGTGGTGCTCGACCCCGCCCGCGGAGCGGGGTTGTGAAGGCCGGGACGGGCGCCGGAGCCGGGGCGTGAACCCGGGGGCGTCACCGGTGGGCTCGGCCTACCGGACCCAGGAGATCGACCTCCTCGACGAGGCGTCGGGCCACCGGTTCCTGGTCGAGGTGGAGACCCCCAACCGCTACGACCACGACGCCAGCCGTCGGTTTCCCCTGGTCATCTGCCTCGACGGGCTGTGGACCTACGGCGTGGTGCGGGACGCATTCCGCATCCTCCCCCTGTCCAAGGAGTTGCCCGAGGCGGTGGTGGTGGGCGTGACCCATGTGCACCCCGACCTGAAGGGCGTGCTGCAGATGCGGGCCGTCGACTACACCCCCACGTCGGCCGCCGCCCCGCCCCAGACCGGGGTCCGTCTCCCGGCCGAGCAGGTGGGCCAGGCCGCCCGGTTCCGCCGCTTCCTGCTCGACCGGGTGGTGCCGCTGGTGGCCGAGCGGTTCCGGCTGAGCGATGACCGCACGCTGGTGGGCCACTCGTTCTCCGGCCTGTTCGGGCTCGACACCCTGCTGTCCGAGCCCGACGCCTTCGGCCGCTGGGTGCTGGCCAGCCCGTCGGTGTGGTGGGACGAGCAGGTGATGTTCCGCATCGAGGCCGAGCACTTCGCCGCCGGTCACACGGCGCACGGTCGGGTGTTCATGTCCACCGGCGACGAGGAGTCGAGCGGGCTCAGCGGCCACGAGCGGTTCTACCGTCAGCTGTCGGGCCGCCACCACCCCGGCCTCCGGGTCGACTGGGCCCGGTTCCCGGGCGAGACCCACCAGTCGGTGATCCCGTCGGCCGTCACCCGCGGCCTCCGCACCGTGTTCCGCCCCTGACCCTCCCGGATCTCTGACACGGCGACACGCCTCCGGCCACCTCCGGTCAGAGATCGCCTGGGGTCAGCGGAGTTGCAGCAGGGCCTGTTCGACCCGGCCCACGTAGTGCCCGCCGAACTTGATGGCGTGCACGATCAGGGGTGACAGCTGGTGCAGCGGGAGGCGTTTGGTCCACCCGTCGACCAGGGGGAACCGGTCGTCGTAGGCCTCGAAGGCCTCAGGCCCGAACCCGCCGAACAGGCGCATCATGGCCAGGTCGTGCTCCCGGTGCCCGCCGTGGGCCGCCGGGTCGATCAGCCAGTTCCGCCCCTCCCGGTCCACCAGGCGGTTCCCGTTCCACAGGTCGCCGTGGAGCCGGGCCGCCGGCTCCTTGGGCCCGGCCAGGATCTCGATGCGGTCTATCACCCGGTCGATGGAGGCCAGCAGCTCCGGGGGCAGGGCCTGGTGGCGGGCCGCCAGCCGCCGCAACGGCTCCAGCCGTTGGGTGACATAGAACTCCGGCCAGGTGCGGCACGGCTGGTTGGGCAGGCGCAGGCTGCTGCCGCTCGGCCGCCCGTCTTCCCGACCGAAGGCCGGAGCGCCGGCGGCGTGCAACTGGGCCAGGGCCCGGCCCAGGTCGGCGTCGCTGCCGGGCAGCAGCTCGCCGGTGTCGATCCACTGGAGCACGAGGATGGCCGGGGCGGTGTCGGTGGCCGCCAGCACCTGGGGCACGGCCAGCGACCCGACCTGGCGCAGCCAATCGAGCCCCAGCGCCTCGGTGGTGTAGAAGCCACCCTCGGGGGGCGCGGCGTGGGTCTTGGCGAACACCACCCGGGAATCGGCCAGCTCGATGCGGTACGACTGGGAGACGTCGCCCCCCGCCAGAGGGCGGGCCGCGACGACCTCGATCCCCAGAACCTCCGCCAACCTCCCGCGCAGCAGCATCGGACGGACAATCTAGCTCTGCTTTTCGGGGGCTCGCGCCATGGCCGAGCTACCGTTCGTCGATGAGCTTCGTCCCGAATCCCGTCGGCCACGTGTGCCTCTCGTTCGACTTCGACGGTCCGTCGCTGTGGATCCAGCGCCGCCAGACCACGCCGGCCCCGATCTCCCGGGGCGAGTTCGGGGCCGTGGCCGTGCCTCGCATCCTCAAGCTGCTGGCCAAACGGGACATCGCGGCCACGTTCTACGTGCCCGGCCACACCATCGAGACCTACCCCGACGTGTGCCGGGCCATCGCCGAGGCCGGCCACGAGATGGCCCTCCACGGCTACGCCCACGAGCTCAACGCCATGCTGTCGGAAGACGAGGAGCGTCAGATCCTGCTCCGCTCGATGAAGCTGATCGAGGACCTCACCGGCGCCCCGCCCCGCGGCTACCGGGCCCCCTCGGGCGACGTCACGGAGCAGACGCTCCAGCTCCTGATCGAGCACGGGCTCACCTACGACTCGTCGCTGATGGGCCACGACTACCAGCCGTACAAGGTTCGCCTGGGCAGCACGTTCCCTGCCGACCAGCCGGCCCAGTGGGGCACCGAGACCGGCCTGGTGGAGCTGCCGTGGTCGTGGACGCTGGACGACTACGTCTACCTGGAGTTCGTCACCTTCCGCCGGATGCTGATGCCGGGCCTCAAGAGCCCGGTGGAGATGTTCGAGAACTTCGCCGGCGACGTGGAGTGGATGGTGCGGGAGGTCACCGCCGGGGTGGTCACCCCCGTGTTCCACCCCCAGGTGATCGGTCGGGGCCACCGGCTGCTGGCCCTGGAGAGCTGGGTGGACCGGGTGGCCCGCCTCGGTGTCACCTTCAGCCGGATGGATCACATCGCCGACGCCGTGACCGAGGGTGTGGCCTTCGGCGTCGAGTAGACCGGCGCCGGCTCCAGGCTCTATGAAGGGACTGGGCTCGGACCGAGCAGGGCCCGACGAGCACAGGAGCGTGATCGGGATGGGAACTCTGGAGGGTCGGGTCGGTGTGGTCACCGGCGCCGCCAGCGGTATCGGGGCGGCCACCGCCCGCCGGCTGGTGGCCGAGGGGGCCCGGGTGCTGCTGGCCGACATCCAGGACGACGTGGGCGGGGCTCTGGCCGCCAGCCTCGGCCCCGACGCCGCCTACCGCCACTGCAACGTGGCCAAGGAGTCCGACGTGGCCGCCGCCATCGGCGAGGCGGCCGAGCGGTGGGGCACGCTCGACGTGATCCACAACAACGCCGGGTTCGTCGGCGTCACCGGGCCGCTGGAGGAGACCACCGACGACGAGTGGAACCAGACGCTGGCCGTGCTCCTGTCCAGCGTGTTCTACGGGATCAAGCACGCCACCCCGATCATGAAGGCGGCCGGCGCCGGCTCGATCGTCAACACCGCATCGGTGTGCGGCCTCTACGCCGGGATCGGGTCCCACGTCTACACCGTGGCCAAGCACGGCGTGGTGGGCATCACCCGCTCCTCGGCGCTCGAGCTGGCCGAGCACAACATCCGGGTCAACGCCGTGTGCCCCGGCTACATCGCCACCGGCCTGGCCGCCGGGCGGGCCGTGTCGGAGATCGACGCCGAGGAGCTGCAACGGCGCCTGGCCCGGGCCCGGGGGGCGATGGAGACCTCCCAGCCCCTGGCCCGCATGGGCGAACCCGACGACATCGCCGCCGCCGTGGCCTGGCTGGCCTCCGACGACTCGGCCTGGGTCACCGGCACCACGCAGATCGTCGACGGCGGCCTCACCGTGGGCAAGCCGTGGCGCAAGCAGGCGGCCGGGTTCGCCGAGAAGCGGCCGATCCGCATGTACGCCCCCGGCACGTACAGCTGAGAGACGACGATGAGCAGCAGCACCGATACCAGCACCACTGACGCCACGGCCCCCCTCGACCTCACGAGCCGGGAGGCCAACGACACACCCGACGAGTTCGCCCGCCGGGCCCTGGCCGGCGGCGCCATCCAGTGGAGCGACGTGCACCGCGGCTGGCTCCTGCTCAGCCATGCCTCCGTCACCGAGGCGTTCCGCGACCCCCGGCTGTCGGCCGACCGCATCACGTCGCTGGAGCGCCTGGCCCAGAACCGCCCGGCCTACTTCGCCAAGACCGTGGAGCTGCTCTCGGGGTGGATGATCTTCCGCGATCCGCCGGTCCACACCCGCCTCCGCAACCCGGTGCGCCGGGCCCTCACCCCCCGCCGGGTCGACCAGCTCCGGGACCGGGTGTCGGCCACCATCGACGAGCTGATCGACGACATCGACCCGACCAGCGAGTGGGACTTCCGGGAGAAGATCGCCGCCCCGCTACCCGCCCTCATCATCGCCGACCTGCTGGGGGTACCGGGCTCGGAGCGGTACCGGTTCCAGGAATGGTCCGACGATCTGGGCCAGATCGTGTTCTCGGTGGAGCCGGGCTCGCTCGAGGTGGGCGAGCTGAAAGACGCCACCGAGCAGTTCACGTCGTTCTTCGGTGAGCTGTTGGAGCACCGGCGACGCCACCCGGGCGACGACCTGATCAGCGCCATGGCCTCCGACCCGTCGGGCGAGCTGAGCCCGATGGAGCTGATCGGGGCCTGCACCCTGCTCCTGTTCGGCGGGCACGAGACCACCACCAATCTGCTGACCAGCTCGGTGCGGGTGCTGTGCGAGCACCCCGAGCAGCGCCGACGCCTGCTGGAGGACCCGTCGATCGCCCCCTACGCGGTGGACGAGCTGATGCGGGTGGCGGGGCCGGCCAAGTCGATGGTGCGCCGGGTGGGGGAGGACCACGAGCGCGAGGGCCACCGGTTCGAGAAGGGCCAGCGGGTGTACGTGGTGATCCTCACCGCCAACCGGGACCCCGACGTGTTCGAGGCCCCCGACGTGGTGGACCTGAGCCGCACGCCGAACCTGCAGATGGGGTTCGGTTGGGGCCTGCACCACTGCCTGGGCGCCCCCCTGGCCCAGCTGGAGGCGTACATCGCCCTCCGCCGGGTGTTCGAGCGTCTGCCGAACCTCACCCTGCGGGATCCCGACCGGGGCTGGTCGGGCAATGCCCTGGGCCGGGGCTTCGGCCGCATGCCGGTCACCGCCTGACACGGCCCGGCCGCCCCGCCGGGCCGGCACCGGGACACGGCCCAGAGAGGCGACCCGACGGCGGGAGCGTCTAACCTGCCCCCCGGTGGCCACTGGCGGCCACCGGAGCGAACGGAGAAGAGGACGAGTATGGGTTCGTTGGATGGACGAGTGGCGATCATCACCGGGGCGGGCCGGGGCATCGGGCGGGAGCACGCCCTGCTCATGGCATCCGAGGGGGCCAAGATCGTCGTCAACGACCTGGGCGGCGCCATCGACGGGTCCGGCGGCGACCAGACCCCGGCCGAAGAGGTGGTGGCCGAGATCAAGGCCATGGGCGGCGACGCCGTGGCCAACTACGCCAACGTCACCGACTGGGAGGGCGTTCAGGGGATGATCAACCTGGCCGTCGAGACCTTCGGCGACCTGCACATCCTGATCAACAACGCCGGCATCCTGCGGGACCGGGTGATCGTGAACATGACCGAGGCGGAGTGGGACGCCGTGATCGACGTCCACATGAAGGGCCACTTCGTGCCCACCCGGTGGGCCGCCGCCTACTGGCGGGAGCAGTCGAAGGAGGGCAACAACGCCCCCCGGGCCATCGTCAACACGGCCTCGGGGGCCATGCTCGGCAACCTGGGCCAGTACAACTACTCGGGGGCCAAGGCCGCCATCGCCTCCATGACCCTGGTGGCCGCCGGCGAGCTGGCCCGCTACAACGTGAAGGTCAACTGCCTGGCTCCGATCGCCCGCACCCGGCTCACCCTTCAGACCCCCGGCCTGGAAGACGTGGTGAAGGCCCCCGACGATCCCAGCCAGTTCGACAAGTGGGACCCGGCCAACATCTCGCCCCTGGTGGCCTACCTGTCCACGGCCGACTGCCCCTTCACCGGTGGCGTGTTCCACGTCGGCGGCAACGAGGTGGGCCTGTACGGCGGCTGGTCGTTGGCCGACGACGACATCATCGTGGCCGACGGCCGCTGGACGGTGGCCGACCTCCAGTCGAAGGGGGCCCGCCTGGCCGAGAACCGGCGCCAGCTGGCCTCGGTGACCACCGACATCGCCGACACCTTCAAGCTGTTCGGCAAGCGCCAGCCCACGGCGTGAGCACAGCGGGCCCGGGGGAGCGCACCGACCACGAGCGGGCCCTGTTCCGGCCCCTGGCGATCCGTCGATCGCCGGGGGCGTCGGGAACCGCCGCGCTCGAAGCGACCGTGCTGCCCGGGCCCTACGGGCGGGGGCCGTGGGACCACGGCCTCCTCCACGGTGGCCCCGTGGGGGGCCTCGCCGGTTGGGCGGCCGAACAGGCGGTGCCAGTGGCCGATGGCCTGGTGTGCTGCCGGCTCACGGTGGAGCTGCTGAGCGGCGTCCCCCTGGCGCCGATCGAGGTGACGGCCACCGTGGCCAAGCCCGGGCGCCGGAGCCGGGCCGTCGACGTGGTGGCCACCAGCAACGGCCGGGCCGTGATGCGGGCCACCAGCCAGTGGGTGCTGCCGTCGGCCGGATGGGACACCCCGGGTGCCGCCGCCCCAACCCGGCCGGCCACACCGTCGGACCCGAGCCAGAACACCGAGGTCGAGTACCCCCGCCCCGGCTTCAACTGCGACGCCGCCGAGCTGCGGTTCGTGTCGGGTTCAACCGAGACCTCGGGCCCGGCCGTGGTGTGGGCCCGGCTCACGTCGCCGCTGATGGCGGGCGAGCCACTGACTCCCCTGGTGATGGCGGCCACCGTGGCCGACCTGGCGGCGGCCGCCGGCTGGGAGCACGAGCCCGACCAGCCGTCGTTCATCAATCCCGACATCAGCCTCCACCTGAACCGCTATCCGGTGGGCCCGTGGATCTGCATCGATGCCCGCAATCACCGGGCCGCCGGCGCCGTGGCCTTCAACGAGGCCACGTTCGCCGACGACCGGGGACCGTTCGGCCGGGTGCTCCAGAGCCTGGTGGAGGCACCCGGCACGATCCAGTCGCTTCAGCTCAACCCGTGATCCGTCCGGCGCCGGCGCCGTTCGTCACCAGCGCTGGCACCTGGTTGGGGTCGTCGAGCTTGTAGGCGTAGGGAATCGAGGCGACCGAGCCCGCCGCCCGGGGTTGGCCCGAGCCGGCGAAGATGTTGTTCCGCTGGACCAGGGATCCGGGGTCCGAGTCGGCGTAGCCCACGAGGGTCGGCTCCTTCACGTTCTCGAAGTAGTTGCCCTCCACCAGCACGCCGGCGTCCATGGTGGACGCCACTCCGTACTCGTTGCCCCGGTAGTAGTTGTTGTAGACGTGCACCGGGTTCCCGAACCGGACCCGGGGGTGCCGGGTGTGGCTGCCGTTGAAGTAGTTGTGGTGGTACGACACCCGGAGGTGGCCGATGTCCTGGCGCCCGTTGCCGTCGTCGTGGCCCAGCAGCATCGTCTTGCCGTGGTCGGTGAACGTGTTCCACGACACGGTGATGTAGTCGGACCCCCGCTTGATGTCGACGGCGCCGTCGTAACCCACGCCGAAGCTGTTGTGGTCGATCCAGATGTTGGTCGACGACTTCTCCACGTTGACGGCGTCATCGTCCCAACCGGCGAACGACAGGTTGCGGATGATCACGTTGCGCTGGCCGCTGACGGTGAGGCCGCCCCCGGTGATGATGGCCCCCGAGCCGGCACCCACGACGGTCTTGTCCGAGCTCACCCGGCTCATGCCCGACAGCCTGATGTCGGCCGTGAGCCGGACCGTGGCCGGGCCGGAGCGGCTGATGGCGGCCACGAAGTCGGCGGCGTTCGCCACCTCGACCACGGGTCCACCGGCGCCGCCGGTGGTGCCGCCGTTGGCGGTGGCCCAACCCTCGGGCCCTGCGCCGGTGGCCGGCCTGGCCTTCGTGGTGGTGGTGGCCTTCGCCGTCGTCGTGGTCGCCTTGGCCTTCGTCGTGGTCGTGGCTTTGGCCGTCGTCGTGGTCGCCGGCTTGACCGTGCTCGACGTCCCGCCACCGCCGGTGGTGGCGGGCAGGTGCCCGGCACCGGCGTCCCCGGTGACGATCGACTTCACCGACGACGCCTTGTCCAGGGCATAGGCGTAGGGGATGGCGGCCACCGAACCGCCGGTCTGCCCCTGACCGGAGTTCACGAAGTGGTTGTTGCGGGCCACCAGCGCGCCCTGGTCCGACGCCCCCTCGCCCCGGTGGAAGGGGTCCTTGGTGTTCTCGAAGTAGTTGCCCTCCACCAGAACCCCGGCGCCCTCGGTGCTCGCCACGCCGTAGCCGCTGACGCCCTGGTAGTAGTTGTTGAAGACGTGCACGGGGTTGCCGAACCGGACCCGGGGCATCCGCTGCGTGGTGCCCTCGAACCAGTTGTGGTGGTAGGTGACCCGAAGGTGGCCCGAGTCCTGGGCCCCGTTGCCGTCGGAGTGGCCGAGCACCATCACCTTGTTGTGGCCGCTGACCTTGTTCCACGACACGGTGATGTAGTCCGAGCCCCGCTTGATGTCGACGGCGCCGTCGAAACCGACGCCGAAGGTGTTGTGGTCGATCCAGACGTTGGTCGACGACTTCTCGATGTTGATGGCGTCGTCGGCCCACTTGTCGAAGCGCAGGTTGCGGACGATCACGTTGCGCTGGCCGCTGATGTTCAGCCCGCCGCCCAGGATGGTGGGGCCGGCCCCGTCACCCACGATGGTCTTGTTCGACGCCACCCGGATCATCTCCTTGAGGGTGATGCCGGCGGTGAGGATCACGGTCTGGCTGGTGCTGGACGTCACCGCCGCCTTGAAGTCGGCGACGGTGGAGACCCGGACCACGTTGGTCGTCGACCCTCCGGTGGTCCCACCGTTGGCGCTGGCCCAGCCCACCAGGCCCGCCGGGGGGCCGGCCGAGGTGGGCAGGGCCCCAATGGCCATCCCCAACGCCGCGCTCAGCACGGCGAGGATCGCCGCCAGCCCCTTCACCATCCGTCGCCGTGGGGGGCCGGTGACTGGCTCCCTCTCGCCGTTCGTTTCTGTTTCTGCCGCCATGCATCGCCTCCTGATAGGGGAGAGCTGCTCCCAGCCTCCGGGCCTGCATGTCGTCCGAGGGGGCCATTCGGTTGCCGTCAACGGGCGGTGACCTGGCCCACGGCCACCGTGCCCGTAGGGGCGGCGGTGCCGACCACGAACGTGACGTCACGGCCCCGGGCCGAATCATCCAGGGCCACCACGACCGTGCCGGCGGAGCCCGACCCGTCGGCCGGGAGGTCGACGAGGCGGGAGCCGAGCCCTTCGATCGTCACCGTGACCTGGACCGGTACCGACCCCCCGGCGTAGAGCGCCAGCTCGGACGCCTCGGCCCGGCCGGCCACCGTGACGGTGAACACCGTCGGTTGGGCGGGGGCCGACCACCAGGACCGGTTCCCGTCGCGGCTCTGCTCCGGGACGCCGTCGGACCACGACACCTCGAGCGGGCCGGCCACCGACCGGGGGGCCGTGGCCGGCCCGGCCACGGTGATGGCAGCCGGCCCGCTCTTGAGCCGGACGATCTTGCCGTCGGAGCGGGCGCCGGTGATGACCCAGTCGAGGTAGCCATCGGCCGACAGTTCGAGCCTGTCGGGCAGATCCTCCACATTGATGGAGCTGCCGGCGGGGTCGGTCGACGAAGCGGCGGCGGTGGACGGCACGGAGCTTGCGCCGGCCACGGGCCGGGTGGCGGAGACCGTGGTATCCGCTTCCGTCCCGGCCGGGATGGAGACGGAGGGCGGTGACGGCCCCGGCGAGAAGCCAGCGGTCGACGACGGTTCCGGGCCCGAGGCTGGAGACCCCGCGGAGGTGCCGCTGCCTGCGTCCGTGGTGGTGACGCTTCCGGTTGATCCCGGCGGGGGCGGAACCGACCACGACGCCGGCGCGTCGGATGGGCGGCCATCGGGCTCGCCGGCGATTGTGTTGTCGCCCGGGCCCCGGGCCACGCTGCTCACGGCCAGGACCGCCAGCACGGCGGCGGACGCCGCCAACAGCCCGGCGGTCACCTGCCGGGAGGGCAGGGGCGAACGAGCAGGACCGTCCGGCTCGGCCCCGAGCATCCAGGCCCGCTGCGACTCGGCCAGCCGGGCTTCGATGAGATTCGTGCGCGGCACGTGGCTTCGGGCGTGGCCGGCCAGCATCCGACGCACGACGGCACCGTCGTCGCCATGGTCCGCCGGGCGATCGGGACCGGTACCGGCGCTCACAGCCCAGCCTCCGGTCCCAGCTCCTGGCGCAACCGCCGGGCCGCCTTCGAGGTCTGGCTCTTCACCGTGCCGGCGCTGATGCCCAGCACCTCGGCCACCTCGGCCTCCGACAGGTCGAGCCCGTACCGCAGCACCACGCAGACCCGCTGGCCGTCGGGCAGCGACGCCAGCGCCCGCCGCACGTCGATGCCGGTGGACACGTCGGGGGCGGGCGTGGTCGAGCGGGTCAGGGCGGCGAGCAGCCGGAGACCGGCCCGACCCCGGACCATGGTGCGGACCCTGCTGGCCGACAGGTTCACCACGATCCGGCGAACGTAGGCCCGCGGGCTGCCGGCGGCAGTCACCGTGGACCACTGCCGCCAGGCGGCGAACAGCGTGTCGGCCACGATCTCGTCGGCTGCGTCGTGGTCGCCGGTCAACAGATAGGCCAGGCGGGCCAGCTCCGGGGTCCAGGCGGCGACGCAGGCCTCGAACGAGCAGGCTGCGGAATCGCCGGCCCCGCCGATGCCGGATGCCACGCCCGCCACATCACCTGCCTTCCCCGGATCGACGGCGGAGCTTTCCGCCGGGCGCGCTGCGCCGGTCATGTGGACACCCATGCCGCACCAGGTCGCCCAGAGCTGCGGTTCGGTTGCCGGCACGGTCGCACTTCTTCTGTGACTTTCGTCACCGGATCCCGGCCGGGACGGCTCAATCTGCGTCGATGGGGCGTGATCACCTACGCTCGGCAGCGACCGAACCGACCCATCATCCAGGGGGAGCCATCGTGGCCCAGCAGCAGGCTGCCGCCGACACTTCGGCGGCCGGCGCCGCCAACCTCGACTATGACGCCATCGTCGTGGGCGCCGGCGTGGCCGGCATCTACCAGATCAAGCGACTGGTGGACCTCGGCATGCGGGCCACCGTGCTCGAAGCCGGCAGCGACCTGGGCGGCACCTGGTACTGGAACCGGTACCCCGGCTGCCGGTTCGACTCCGAGAGCTACACCTACGGATACTCCTGGTCCAAGGATCTGCTGGAGGAGTGGCACTGGAAGGAGCGGTTCTCCAGCCAACCGGAGAACTACCGCTACCTGAGCCACGTGGCCGACAAGTTCGATCTGCGCCGCCACATGCAGTTCGACGTGGCCGTCACCGCCGCCCACTACGACGACGACACCAGCTCGTGGTCCGTCATCACCAGCGACGGGCGCACCCTCGCCACCCGCTACCTCATCACGGCGCTGGGTCTGCTGTCGGCCGCCACCCCGCCCCGGTATCCGGGGGCCGAGACGTTCAAGGGCCAGGCCTGGCACACGTATTACTGGCCCCACGAGCCGGTGGAGCTCGAAGGCAAGAAGGTCGGGGTGATCGGCACCGGGGCCACCGCCATCCAGCTGATCGCCGCCATCGCCGACAAGGTGGACACGCTCACCGTGTTCCAGCGCCGACCCAACTGGGCCGCCCCCCTCCACAACGGGCCCATCTCGGATGAGGAGATGGCCGACATCCGCTCCCGCTACGACGAGATCTTCGCCCGCTGCGCCTCCACCCCCGGCGGCTTCGAGCACGAGCCCGACCGTCGGGGCTTCCACACCGTCAGCCCCGAGGAGCGGCGGGCGTTCTGGGAGGAGTTGTACGCCAAGCCCGGGTTCGGGATCTGGCTCGGCAACTTCCGGGAGACGTTCATGGACGAGGAGGCCAACGCCGAGCTGTCGGCCTTCATCGCCGACAAGATCCGGGAGCGGGTGAAGGACCCGGCGGTGGCCGAGAAGCTGATCCCCACCGACCATGGGTTCGGGGTGCAGCGGGTTCCGCTGGAGACCAACTACTACGAGGTCTACAACCGCGACAACGTCCGGCTGGTCGACATCAGCGAGACCCCGATCGAGCGGTTCGACGAGGCCGGGATAAACACCACGGCCGAGCATTTCGACCTCGACATCGTGGTCTACGCCACGGGCTTCGACGCCATGACCGGTGCCTTCGACCGCATCGACATCCGGGGCGCCGGCGGCCAGAAGCTGACCGACAAGTGGGCCGAGGGCCCCGAGACGTTCTTCGGGCTGCTGGTCAACGGGTTCCCCAACCTGATCATGCTGGCCGGACCCCAGAGCGGGTCGGCGTCGGCCAACTTCCCCCGGGGCATCGAGACCGGGGTCGACTGGGTGACCGACCTGCTCACGTACTGCAACGAGCACGGGATCACCCGGGTGGAGCCCACCCGGGAGGCCGAGGAGGCGTGGGGCGAGCACATGCGCCAGATGTACTCGATGATGCTGATGCGCAACGCCAAGAGCTGGTTCACCGGCTACAACTCGAACGTCGAGGGCCACGAGCACGGCAAGACCCGGTACTTCGTCTACAACGGCGGCGGCCCCCGGTACTGGCGCCGCCTCAACGAGACGACCGGCGACAACTACAGCGGCCTGGAACTCGGTTAGGAGCGGACCCGATGGACGTAGCGGGAAAGAAGGCGGTGGTGCTGGGCGGCACCTCGGGGATCGGGCTGTCCACCACCCGGCGCCTGGCCGAGCTGGGAGCCGAGGTGGTGGCGGTGAGCCGCAACCCCGACAAGGCGGGGGACCTGCCGGCCGGGGTCACCACCCGGGCCTGCAACGTGCTCGACCGGGAGGCCCTGGCCGTCCTGTTCGCCGCCTGCGCCCCCTACGACATCCTGGTGAGCGCCGCCACCGGCGGCGACCGGGCCTTCGGCCCGTTCACCGAGATGGACATGGACGGCTTCCAGGGCTCGTTCGACAAGCTCTGGGGCTACGCCAACACCATCCGCTTCGGTACCGAGCACCTGGCCCCCGACGGGGCGATCGTGCTGGTGAGCGGGGCCCCGGCCCGCCAGATGCGGCCCGGCATGGTGGCCATCGGCTCGGTGGGGGCGGCCGTGGAGTCGCTGGTGCGGTCGGTGGCGATGGAGATACCGCCCCGGCGGATCAACGTGGTGTCGCCCGGCATCATCGACACCCCGATGATCGCCGTCCAGGGCGAGGCCCGGGCCAAGATGCTGGCCGGAGCGACGAAGAACAACCTGATCCCCCGAGCCGGCACGCCCGACGAAGTGGCCCAGGCCATCGTGTTCTGCATCCAGAACGACTTCGTCACCGGCACCACGGTCGACGTCGACGGCGGCTGGCTGCTGACCTAGGAGGCGTGCGCCACGGGCGCCGGTGCGCTAGACCGGGGCCATGGCCATCAACCCCGACGCCGTCGGCTCCGAGACCGAAGCCCGCGAACGCTCCTGGACGTCCACCGACTGCCTCCTCTATGCCCTGGGCGTGGGGGCCGGCATGGACGACCCGACCGGGGCCGAGCTCGAGTTCACCACCGAGAACTCCAAGGACATCACCCAGCGGGCGCTGCCCACGATGGCCGTGGTCCTCCAGGCCGGCGGGCTGAACATCGGCTCTCTCGGCTCGCCCGATCTCACGAAGATGCTCCACGGCTCGCAGGGCATCACGCTGCACCGGGAGATCCCGGTGGAGGGGCGCCTGAGCACCACCGGGAAGATCACGGGTATCTGGGACAAGGGGGCGGCGGCCGTGGTCGACATGGAGTCGACCTCGGTGCTGGTCGACACCGGCGAGCCCCTGTTCACCAACCGGATGAGCCTGTTCTTCCGGGGCGAGGGCGGCTGGGGCGGAGACCGGGGCCCGTCGGGCTCGAAGGAAGGCGCCCCCGAACGGGAGGCCGACGTGACGATCACCTACCAGACCCGCACCGACCAGGCTCTGCTGTACCGGCTCAACGGAGACCGCAATCCTCTCCACAGCGACCCCGACTTCGCCTCCCGGGGCGGGTTCCCCAAGCCGATCCTGCACGGCCTGTGCACCTACGGCTTCACCGGCCGGGCCCTGCTGCACGGCCTGTGCGACGGCGACCCGGCCCGGTTCGCTTCGATGGACGCCCGCTTCGCCTCCCCGGTGATGCCGGGCGAGGCACTCACGGTGAAGATGTGGCGCACCGGCGCCGGCGAGGCGTTCTTCCAGAGCTACGCCGATGGCGACCGCCTGGTCCTCGACGGAGGCCGCTGCGTCTACCGGTGACGTCGGGTTCGCCGGTCCCTTCTGACCTGCGAAAACCGCTCCAGTAGTGCATTTTCCGGCGGTCGGGGCTAAACGCCCCGGGCCGTTCGGTCGATAGCTGAGGTATCGCTACCTCCTACGAAGACGTCGCCCATCTCCTGAGCCGGACCGGCTTCGGTGGCATGCCGGCCGACATCTCCCGCCTGACCGCCTACGACTGGCCGGACCTGGTGGAGCAGGTGCTGGACACGTCGGCCGTCACCCCCCACACGGTCGGCGTGCCCGATCTCGACGAGACCCGCCTGGGTTGGTACGAGACCTACGTGGCCATGACCTGGTTCTGGCTGGAACGGTGCCGCACCAGCCACGCGCCGCTGGTGGAGAAGATGGTGCTGTTCTGGCACGGCCACCTGTGCTCGTCGATCGAGAAGGTCTACCAGCGCCAGTGGATGTTCGACCAGAGCCAGGTGTTCCGCACCCACGGCCTGGGCAACTTCGAGGACCTGGTGCAGGCCGTCTCGGTGACGCCGGCCATGCTGGCCTACCTCGACAACAACACCAACGTGGCCGGGGCGCCAAACGAGAACTTCGCCCGGGAGCTCATGGAGCTGTTCACCCTCGGCGTCGGCAACTACACCGAGGAGGACGTGCGGGCGTCGGCCCGGGCCTGGACCGGCCACGGCCTCAACGAGGCCGGCGGCTACCAGTTCGACCCGTGGGCCCACGACTGGGACCCCAAGACCTTCTTCGGCGACACCCGGAACTGGGACGGGCCCCAGATCATCGACCACATCGTCAACGGCCCCAAGAAGGCGGTGGTGGCCCGGTTCATCGCCACCAAGCTGTGGTCGTTCCTGGCCTACCCCAATCCCGAGTCGGGCGTGATCGACACGGTGTCCGCCGCCTTCGCCAACAGCGGGATGGAGATCAAGCCGCTGATCCGGGCGATCCTGCTCCACTCCCAGTTCCGCTCCCAGCGGGCCAGGCAGGGCCTCGTCCGCAGCCCGATCGAGTACGTGGTCCACACCATGCGGATGACCGGTCTGCCCTGCGACCAGGCCCACCCCGAGTGGACGCTCACCATGATGGGCCAGACCCCGTACGGCCCGCCCAACGTGGCCGGCTGGAAGTCCAACGGCTACTGGATCAACGCCGCCGCCGTCTGGGCCAAGGGCAACTTCGCCAGCAATATCCGCTGGACGTTGTTCAATCAGGGCCGCCTGGCCGACTCGGCGTCCAAGTCGGTGACCCAGGCCGTCGACGACGCCCTCGCCCTGTTCGGGATCGCATCGCCCTCGGCCGCCACCCGCAACGCCCTGATCGGCTTCGTCACCCAGGAGCGGGCCACCACCAACTGGGCCGAGCGGGCCGGACTGCTGGCCCTGCCGCTGCTGTCGCCCGAATTCCAGCTGGCCTGACCGACGTGAGCCCCGACGACATGACCCTCGCCCCGAACTCCACGAACCCCGGCGCCGCCTCCGGAACCTCGGCGCCCGGATCCGACACCCCCGAGATCGTCGACGCGCTGTCGAGCCCGCTGCCGACCGACAGCCGGAGCGTCAGCCGGCGCCGATTCCTGCAGGCCGCGGCCATGGCTTCGGGGGCGGTGGCCGTCGGCCCCTCGCTGCTGGCCGGCGCCGCCGGAGCGGCCGCCCCCATCGGCCCCGGCGATGGGGTGCTGGTGCTGGTCACCATGGCCGGCGGCAACGACGGCCTGAACACCGTGATCCCCATCACCGACGGCACCTACCACTCCCGGCGGGGGCCGCTGGCCATCCCGCCCAGCCAGGCCCTGGCCATCAGCGACGACCGGGCCCTCCATCCCCGGCTCGACGCCCTGTCGGCCCTGTGGAACCAGGGGCAGGTGGCCGTGATCGACGGGGTGGGCACGCCCGGCACCACCGACCTCAGCCACTTCTCCTGCATGGCCCGCTGGATGGGCGGCAACAGCAACGGTGGCCTCACCAGCGGCTGGCTGGGCCGCTACATCGACGGCCTCCCCGGCGGCGATGACCCCTTCCACGGCGTATCCGTCGGCACCTCCGTGCCCCTGGTGATGCAGGGTCAGCAACGCCGGGCCACCGGGCTTCCCTCCACCAACGACGGGATCTTCCATGTGGTCGGGGTGGACGGCGTGCAGCAACGCCAGCTCGACGCCATCACCTGGTTCGCCGCCGGCCCCACCGGCAAGGGCGACCTGGCCGACAGCCTGGCCCGCACCGGGGCCGAGGCGATCTCGGTGGCGGGCGGGATCGAGCCCGCCTACGCCGAGTCGCTGCCCGACGGCGACGTGAAGCGCCAACTCGACCTGGTGGCCCGCCTGATCAACGCCAACCTCGGCATCCGGGTGTTCTCCATCGTCTACGGCGACTTCGACGGGCACGCCAACCACCTGCCCATGCACGACGCACGCCTCCACGACCTGAACGAGGGCCTCAAGGCGTTCTACAACAAGCTCAACCCGGCGTTCGCCGCCCGCACCCTGCTGCTCGTGGTGTCCGAGTTCGGGCGCCGGGTGGAGGCCAACCACTCGGCCGGAACCGACCACGGGGCGGCCAACTCGGTGCTGGCGATCGGGGCCCAGGTGCGGGGCGGGTTCTATGGCGAGCTGCCGTCGCTCACCAACCTCGACGCCCAGGGCAACCTGCGGCCCTCGGTCGACTACCGCAGCGTCTACGCCACCGTGCTCGACGGTTGGTTGGGCGGCGACTCGAACCAGATCCTGGGCGGGCGCTACGAGGACCTGGGATTCGTGGCCGCCCCCGCCCCGGCCCGCACCACCAACGGGATCAACCCGGTGGTGGCCAGCTCGATCTTCAAGTACCGGGCCCAGGTGGTGCGCCAGTACCTGGCCTACTTCGGCCGCCTACCCGACTCGGCCGGGCTCCAGCACTGGGTGACCGCCCGGCGCAGCGGGCTTAGCCTGGCCGCCATGTCGGACAGCTTCGCCTCGTCCGACGAGTTCCGGGCCCGTGTGGGCCATCTCGACAACGTCGCCTTCATCGACCTCGTCTACCGCCAGGTGCTGGGCCGGGCCCCCGACAGCGCCGGCCTGGCCTACTGGGCGCAGGTGCTGAGCCAGGGCACCAGCCGGGGCACCGTGATGGTGGGCTTCGCCGAGTCGGCCGAGTTCGTGGCGGCCACGAAAGACCAGGTGACCTGGGTGGAACAGCACGGCCCCGTGGCCCGGCTGTACCTGGCCTACTTCCAGCGCCAGGGTGACGACGAAGGCATCCGCTACTGGATCGGCACCGGCCTGCCCGGCGTGGCGGTCAGCAACGCCTTCGCCGGGTCGACCGAGTTCAACGCCCGCTACGGGCCGTTGTCCAACGTGGGTTTCGTGGACCTCGTGTACCGCAACGTGCTGGGCCGGCCCCCCGACGACGGTGGACTCGCCTACTGGGCGACCGAGCTGGCCCGGGGTGTCACCCGGGGTCAGGTGATGGCCGGCTTCGCCGAGTCGGCCGAGTTCATCGCCCGCACCGGCACCCTGGCCTAACTGTGCGGGGGCTGGCGCCCCGCGGGCAGAATTCCACGGAACCTCGGCCCGACGCTGGGCGGGGTAGACCCCAGCGAGTACCGTACGGGATGTGGTTCCCTGGGAGTCACCGGGCGACATCGTCCGGTGGTGGCGTACCGATGTGCTCGGCCTGCCCCAACAGCAGGTGGCGGAGCGGTTGTCGGTCGGTTCCACCGCGCTCTCCAACTGGGAACACGGTACCCGGGAGATCTCGATCGGGTTCGACCAGATCGACCAGGCCCTCGACGGGGGCGGTGCCCTGGCCGACCTCCTGTCGCTGGTGGGCACCCCCCGGGGGCTCGCGCCGAGCCGCATCTGGTCCAAGGTTTTCGCCGGCCCGTCCCGACCGATCTGGGCCTGGATCCGTAGCCTCGAAGCCACCCTCCGGGTGGAGGCCGAATGGGGCGTGTTCCGGTTCGACACCACCGTCGAGATGGGCCCCAACGGCCTGTTCGTGACGGCTGGCGCCTCCCTCGAGGGGTCGCCCGTGGTGTTCCAGCTGTCGGCCCCCGGCTGGGTCGACTTCGGCCTGGGCGAGCTGCCGGCCGTGCCCCCCGGTGCTGCCACGGTCGATGCCCTGGCCAACTCCCAGCCCAGCTCGGCCACCGGCGTGTTCATGGAGCTGTTCAGCGCCGACATCACCCAGCGGCTCAGCCGCTACGAGGCCGATCCCCCGGCCAGCCACGGGCTCGATCCCAACGTGCTGCGGACGGTGGTGTCGGGGTTCACCGGCCCCCGGGACGAGCCGGCCACCGTCCTGTGGCCGCCCCTGCCCGACGGCATCGAGACGGTCAACCGCCAGGGGTTCGCCCGGCTGCGCCAGGCCCGGTCGCTGTCGCTGGCCCAGGCCGCCGACCGATTGGCGGCCGAGACCGACGTGTCGGCCAGCAAGGACACGCTGCGCCGGTTCGAGAACGACCAGGGCGAGCCCCACGACCGGATGCTGCCGGCCGCCCTCGATCATGTGCTGCGGGCCGAGGGGCATCTGGCCCTGAGCGAGCTCCGCTCCGGCGTGGGAACGGGCGCCGCCCGGTTCCCCTCCTGGTGGCGGGCCCCGGTGTGGGTGTCGATCGACGGGGCCGACGAGGAGACCGAGCTCCAGTGGGGCGTGTGGCGGCGCCGGGTGGAGGGCGACCCGCCCCACCTGCTGGTGTGCCATCACTGTGATCCGTCGGTGCCGCTTCGGATCGTGGGCGGCCCCGACGTGCGCTGGACCATCGGCGTGGGCCGGCCCCGGGGGGCCATGCCGATCAACCACGGCTGGATCCCCATGAGCGTCGACGCCGCCCAGCGGGCCCTCTCCGAGGCCCAGTACGCCGTCCTCGACGCCCTCCGCCGGACCTAGGCGTTCTTGATGAGGAGGCCGCCGTCGACGGGGAGCACGGCGCCGGTCATGTACCGGGAAGCGGGCAGGCAGAAGTTGAGCGTGCCGTGGGCCACCTCCTCGGGGATGCCGTAGCGGCCGATGGCGGTGCGCCGCTTGGCGAACACCTCCCGATCGGCGTCGGGGATGTCGACCGTCAGCCCGGTGAGGATGGGTCCGGGGCAGATGCAGTTGACCGTGATGCCCTCGCGCCCCAGCTCCACCGCCAGCGACTTCGTCAGCCCGATCACCCCGTGCTTGGCCGCCGTGTAGGGACTGCCGAACTTGGTGGCCCCCCACCCCTCGGTGGACGAGATGTTCACGATCCGGGCGCAGTCGGACCGGCGCAGGTGGGGGAGGGCGGCCCGGATGACCCGGGTCTGGGCCGTGAGCAGCACCTCGATGCCGAGCGCCCAATGGTCTTCGTAGTCGTCGGCGTCGATGGGGCTGAAGGTGGCGATGCCGGCGTTGTTGATCACCATGTCGAGGGCGCCGAACCGCTCCACGATCTCGCCCACCACCCGGTTGACCTGCTCGGCATCGGCCACGTCCATCACCCACCCGTGAGCCGACAGGCCGGCGTCGGTGATCTCCTTCGTGACGGCCTCCACCCGGTCGGCCCCCAGGTCGGTGACGGCCACGTGGGCCCCCTCGTCGGCGAAGAGGTGGGCGGTGGCCCGCCCCATACCCGAGGCGGCACCGGTGACGAGGACCACCCGGCCGGCGACGGAACGACTGAGCTGCGAGAGAGGGGCCATAGCCGATGGACCGTAGCCACCGCCGCCGGCCGTCGCCACACGGCCCGACCCCCGGTGCGGTGGTCCGTTCTCGATCGGGTGCCGTGCGGCTGATTACGCTGCGGAGGTGACCCCCTCACCCACCTCCGTCGACCTGGCCTTCCGTAACGTGGCGATCCTCGACGGCTCGGGCCGACCGGCCGTGGAGGGCGACGTGGGCATCACCGGCGACCGGATCACCGCCGTGGGCATCGTGGGCCCCGCCGCGATGGACATCGAGGGCGCGGGCCGCACGCTGGCCCCCGGGTTCGTCGACGTCCACACCCACGACGACGGCGCGCTCATCCGCCACCCCGACCTCGGCTTCAAGCTGGCCCAGGGTTGCACCACGCTGGTGGTGGGCAACTGCGGGTTCAGCGCCGCGCCGGCCCGGGCCGGTCACCCCGACCACAGCGGCCTCATCGGCCTCGCCCCCACCTGGGACGATCTCGACGGGTTCGCCGCCGCGGTGGAGGCGGCGAACCCCGCCCTCAACGCCATCGCGCTGGTGGGGCACAACACGGTGCGCCACCTGGTGATGGGCAACGAGGGCCGCCCGCCCACCACGGCCGAGCTCGACGCCATGCGTCGGCTGGTGGCCGGGGCCATGGCCCAGGGGGCGTGCGGGTTCTCCACCGGCCTGATCTACGAGCCGGGCCGCTACAGCGACACGGCCGAGGTGATCGCCCTGGCCCGGGAGTCGGCGGCCGCCGGCGGCCTCTACACCTCCCATATACGCAACGAGGGCGATCACCTGCTCAGCGCCATCGACGAGGCGATCATGATCGGGCGGGAGGCCAGGCTGCCGGTGCAGATCTCCCACCACAAGGCGGCCGGAGCCCGCAACTGGGGCAAGGTGGGGGAGTCCCTGGCCCGCATCGACGCCGCCAATGGCGCCGGGGCCGACATCACCCTCGACGTCTACCCCTACACCGCCGGCAGCGGCCCCATGGCCCAGTATTTCCGGCTCGACCGGCTCGATCCCGAGCTGGCGGCCGTGATCCGTTTCGCCAGCTGCCCCGCCTTCCGCCACTACGAGGGCCGGATGGCGGTGGACCTGGCGGCCGAGCAGGGGGTGGCCCCGGTGGACGTGATCCGCCAGGTGCTGACCGCCCCCGAGGGCGACCGCACCATCTGCATCCAGTTCATCATCGACGAGGCCGACGTGGAGACGAACCTCCGCCACCCGCTGATGATGGTGGGCTCCGACGGCATCGTCGACCTGGCCGGCCGCCCCCACCCCCGCCTGTTCGGCACGTTCCCCCGGGTGCTCGGCCACTACGTTCGGGAGCGGGGCGTGCTGGGCCTGGCCGAGGCGGTGCGGCGGATGACGAGCCTCCCGGCCGACCGGTTCGGGCTGGTGGACCGGGGCCGGGTGGTGGAGGGTCACCTCGCCGACCTCGTGCTCTTCGACCCGGCCACCGTGGCCGACACCGCCACCTACGACGATCCCAAGCTGGCCCCCGTCGGGATCGACGTGGTGCTGGTCAACGGGGCGGTGGCCCACCGGTCGGGAGCCGCCCCGGGCGACGCCGGAGCCGGCGGGGCCCGGGCCGGTCGGTTCCTGCGCCGGGTGCCGACGTCATGACGGCCACCGACGACCCACGGGCCCCTACCGTCATCGACAGTGGGGTGGGGCGCCCGGCCGTGCCCTGGCGCACGATCGTGCTGTTGTCGCTGTGCGCCATCGTGTCGCACTCGCTCGCCCGGTCGACCTACCCCATCCTGCTGCCGGCCATCGAGAGCGAGCTGCTGCGCAACCACGCCCAGTCCGGCTCGCTCAGCACGGTGAACTTCGGTGCCTACCTGGCCGGGGTGGCCGCGGTGACGGCCCTCAGCGGCCGGCTGGAGCCGATCCGGGTGCTGTACGGCGGGTTGGCCCTGGCCGTGGCCGGCTTCGCCGTGCTGTCGCAGGCCGGGGGCTACGCCCAGTTGGCCGCCGGCCTGGCGCTGGCCGGCATGGCCAGCGCCGCCATCTGGAACTCGACACCCGTGATCGCCGCCAGCCTCGTCGGGCCCCAGCGGCGGGGCCTGGTGATGGGCCTGTTGTCGTCGTTCATGGGGCTGGGGATCGTGGCCGCCAGCCAGGGCACCAACCTGGTGCGGAGCCTGGCCGGCGACGACCAGGTGTGGCGCCCGATCTGGGTGGGGGCGGCCTCGTTCGCTGCGCTGCTGCTGGTGTTGATGGGGCTGTTCCTGCGGCCTCCGGCCACCTCACGGGTATCGGGCGGCTTCAGCCTGGCCCGGCTGAAGCTGGTGCCGGGGTGGAAGATGCTGACGGCGTCCTACCTGCTGTCGGGCCTGTCGGTCTCGAGCTTCACCCCGTTCTTCGGCGTGGCCCTGGAGGAGCACGGATTCAGCCGCCACCACGTGGCTGACCTCTACTCGCTGTTCGGCCTGGCTGCGGCGTTGACGGCGGTGAACCTGGGCCGGGTGTCGGACCGGATCGGCCGCCGCCCGGTGCTGCTGGGGGCCCAGGCCGTGGTGGCCGGGGCCGCCCTGCTGGTGGTCACCGGCACCGAGCCGTTCGCCACCATCGCCGCCATGGCCTTCGGCGCCGCCTCGTTCACCTTCCCGGTGCTGGTGGCCGCCTACCTGAGCGACTACCTCCACGGCCGGGAGCTGTCGAACGCGCTGGGCGCCCTCACCCTGCTCTACGGGATCGCCCTCACCGCCGGCCCGTACCTGAGCGGGTCGGTGGGCGACTCGTCCATCGGCTTCAACGGCGTGTTCACCGGGGTGGCCGCCGTCAGCGTGGCCGGGGCGCTGTTCATCAGCCGGCTGCCCCGGGTCGGTCGCCCCCGCCTGCTCACCGGAAATTAGGAGCCTGAGGCGCGCCTGGCGCCGCTCAGGCTCCTAGTTTCGCCGGGGTGGCCGCCGGGCGGGCCGTCACCACCGTACCGACCGGGCGGCGGATGACGGCGGCCACGGCGCCGAACACGACGAGGCCCCCCAGGCCCTGGACCGCGGTGAGGGGCTCGTGGTGGATGGGCCAGGCGGCGGCGATGGCCACCACGTTCATCGACAGCAGGTACAGCGACGACCGCGAGGCGTCGATGTAGGCGTGGGTCCAGACCATCATCACGTGGCCCAGGATCCCGGTGACCACCACGATGAAGGCCATCCACAGCCAGTCGATCCCGTTGACCGCCCGGTAGTCGGCTGCGCTCGACGTGGCCAGCGCCCACGGGGTGACGGCCAGGGCGGCGAACAGGCTCACCCCGGCCATCCACTCCAGCGGGTGGAGCCCGGGGTCGGCCGAGCGGACCTGCTTGGTGAGCAGGAAGAAGACCACGAACGTGAGCTGGGAGGCGACGGCGTAGAACACGCCCAGCGGGGTGGTGTGCACGTTGGGGCCGGCGCCCAGCACCACCAGCGCCGTGCCAGCGATACCCACCGTCGTCCAGGCCACGTGCCACAGCTTTGGCCGCTCGCCCAGGAACGGCCCCGCCACCAGCAGGATGATCCCGGGTTGGAGGGCGGCCACCACGCTGAGCACGGCGACGGTGGCCGCCTTCAGCGCCAGGAACACGAACACCAGGTTCACGCCGAAGGCGGCGCCGGGCAGCATGCAGCGCCGCATCGTCCGCCACCGGAGCCGGTGGCCAGTGGCGGCGGCCAGCACGTAGAGGATGGGAAACGAGATCCAGAACCGGTAGAGCACGGCGATCACCGCCGGAGCCGTGATCAGCTTGGAGATGGGCGGCCCCAGGCCCCAGAACACGATGACCACGGCCAGCACCAGGCCGGGCGGAACGGCGGGCGCCGGGGGCGGCGAATGGGTGACCGGATGGGTGGCGGAGCCACCGGCCACCGGGGGAGCGGCGACGGCGGAGGATGAGGGGGAAGGGTCGGATGCCACGGTGCCCGCAGTGTAGTTCACACGCCGTTTATGTACTTAGAGTGGTGAACTATCTAACATGTGAGGTCGTGACCACAGTCGACGACGCCACCACCCCGTCCGGGGCCGCCCTCCTGCCGGACGGCAACGACGTCGCCGACCGTGCCTACCAGCGCCGCCTGCTCGGGGTGGTGATGCTGGCCGTCACCGCTTTCGGCTCGCTGATGACGATCGTGACCGTGTCGCTGGGCCAGATCGCCGAAGACCTCAACTCCACCCGGGCCGGCCTCACCTGGATGATCACCGGCCTCATGCTGGCCATGGCCGTGCTCACCCCGATCGCCGGCAAGCTGGGCGACGTCAAGGGCCACCGCAAGATGTTCCTCCTCGGCCTGGCCGGGGGCGTGGTGGCCACCCTGGCGGCGGCCGCCGCCTGGAACGGCCCGTCGATGATCGTGTTCCGGGTGCTGTTCGGCATGACCGGCGCCTTCGTGATGCCCAACGGCATGGCCCTGATGATGCAGGCCTACGGGGTGAAGCGGCGGGCCGCCGCCGTGGGCTGGTACCAGTTCGGGATGACGGGGGCGCCCACCATCGGGCTCGTCATCGGCGGACCCCTGATCGACGTGGTCGGCTGGCGCTGGATCTTCGTGGCCTTCGCCGGGATCTCGGTGGTGGCCCTGGTGGTGGGGGCCAAGCTCATCCGCCCGGGGGCAACGGCTGAGGCGGTGACGATCGACTGGCTGGGTGGGATCACGCTGGGGGCGTCGGTGCTCACCGGGCTGCTGGCCATGACCCGGTTCACGGGCGAGATCCGGTCGGGCTCGTTCGGGGCCGCCGCCGGCGACCTCGGCCTGTGGCTGCTGGTGGCCCTGTGCGCCCTCGGCGTCGTCGCCTTCGTGCAGGTGGAACGGCGGGCGTCGGCGCCGATGCTCAAGCTCCGCTACTTCCGGCGCCGCAACTTCCTGATGCCGATGCTTTCGAGCGCCCTCGTGCAGTTCGCCTACATGGGCGGTTTCGTGGTCACTCCGCCCCTGCTGGGCGGCCCCTACGGGCTGGGGCTGGGGATGGTCGCCCTCGTCCTGGCCGCCCGGCCCGGCGCCTTCAGTCTGGCCTCGCCGTTCGGCGGCTACCTGGCCACAGCGATCGGAGAGCGGCGGCCGGTGATCCTGGGGTCGGTGCTGATGATCGCCTCCATGGGCGCCTTCGCCGTCGCCTCGGGGATGACGGGCGGCGTCGGCCTCGCCGTGATCCTGGTGGGTCTGTTGCTCACCGGGGTGTCGTCTGGTGTGTCCCAGCCGGCAGTCGCCTCGATGGTGGTGGGCTCGGTGGACCCCGAGGACATGGGCATCGCCAACGGCATGAGCCAACAGCTCATGTACATCGGCATCGTGAGCGGCATCCAGACGATGAACGTGTTCCTGGGCGACGACGCCACCCCGGGCCGGTTCGCCGCCACCTTCACCTTCGGCGCCGTGGTGGCCGGGTTGGGTCTGGTGGCGGCTCTGGCCTCACGGGTCCCGCACCGGGCGGACTCCCCGGCCTAGGTCGCTGACCCGAGGATGATCTCGGACAGGGCCTTGAGGTTGGGGCCGGCGGCATCGAAGGCCGGGACCTTCGTGTAGTTGCTGAGCTCCCGGATGCCGAGGGGTGAGCTGGCCACGATGCCGGAGATGGCATCGGGGAACAGGCTGTAGGTGTCCTCCAGGATGTGGAGCCCGCCGATGGCGCCGAAGGCGTCGGTGGCACACAGCACGAGGCGGTGGATCCGGCTGCGCACGTCGGGGCTCGACAGGAGCATGGCCGTCTCCCGCTGCAGCACGCCGTCGGCGATCTCCACCACCCAGAAGTTGCGGGGGTTGTTGGCGTACTTGAGGTCGAGGTCGTTGAAGATGCGCAGCACCTCGCCCTCGTCGAGCATGTAGGTGGACGGGTGCCCGAAGTAGGTGAAGTCGTTGTAGACGGCGGCTCCGGCGTCGTTCATGTGCAGGATGTCCTTGAGCGACGCCGTGCCCGTGACCTTCGACGCCCGCACCGTGTGCCCCATGGTGGACAGGGCCCAGGTGATGGCCACCGCCGCGGTGCTCTTGCCCGAGTTCATCGAGGTGCCCACGACCAGGATCAGCTTGGAGCGGGGCTGCTTCTTCACCGAGCCCTGGGGGGCCACCAACGAATGGTCGAGGGTGTTGACCGGCCGGCCGTCACGATCGACGACCTGCCCCAGCACCTTCACCGTGGTGGGCATGCCCACCCGGCTGTTGCGCACCTGCACCCGGCCGATCACCCCGGAGCGGGCCACCAGATCCACGTAGTCGAGCTGCTCGTCGGGCACGAGGGCCTCGAAGGCGTCGGTGGCGTAGCGGTTGCCGTACACGAACAGGCCGGCGGTGGACGACGTCAGCCGGTGGATCCGACCGCTGCGGTTCTCCAGCTCCCGGTGGTGGGCCAGGGTGTCGATCCGGCCGTACATGACGTCGCCGGCCCGGGGCCGGCCTTCAGGGGTGACATAGGCCTCGACGCATGACGTCGGCAGGCAGAAGGCGGCGCTCGGCACAATGTAGCCGCGCGGAATTGGCTTCACCGAAGTGACCTCCACGTGATGGTTTGCGGCGGGAAACTGGGGGAGGGGGAAGGGATGGGGAACGGCGGGCGCAGCTGATCGTGAGACCCTGCTCGTGTCGTGCTGGGGTCCGCCCGTGATCCGCCAGGCGGATTACAACACGAAACGGCAGCGATGCCAACCCTCTTGTCGCGCTTTGCGCAGACGTCCTGCCAACTACCGCCGGCCCGCCGCGCTGCGCTACACCGTTCGCCATGACCACCGACGCCAGTGCCCCCCGGCCCCCGTTCCGCTTCGGGGTGATGTACGACTGCCGCCGCCACCCCGAGAGCCCGATGTCGATGACCGACGTCTACGCCGCCACCATCGAGCAGTCGGTGCTGGCCGACCAGCTCGGCTTCGACCACATCTGGTTCACCGAGCACCACTTCCTGGCCGACGGGTACCTGCCCGCCTTCCAGCCGCTGGCCGGCGCCATCGCGGCGCGCACCAGCCGGGTGCGGCTGTCGAACGACATCGCCCTGCTGCCGCTGTACCACCCGATCCGGCTGGCCGAGGAGCTGGCCGTGCTCGACCACATCTCCAACGGCCGGATCGATCTGGGCATCGGCATGGGCTACGTGCCCGCCGAGTTCGCCGCCTTCGGCGTGCCGCTGAAGAACCGGGTGTCGATGACCGAGGAGGCCATCGAGATCATGCGCCTGGCCTGGGCCGACGGGCCGTTCAGCTTCCACGGCCGGCGGTACCGCCTCGACGACGTGGAGGTCCACCCCAAGCCGGTGCAGCCCGGCGGCCCGCCGCTGTGGATCGCCGCCATGAGCGAGGCCGGGGCCCGCCGGGCCGCCCGGTACGGCACCCACCTCCTGCCCCAGGGCCCCCGCACCCAGGTGCTCGACCCGTGGCGGGAGGCGGTGACGGCTTCCGGCGGCAACCCCGACAGCTACCGGGTGGGCATCATCCGCTCGGTGTTCGTCACCGACGACAAGGAGCGGGACTGGCCCATGCTGCGCACGGCCGAGCGGTACCGCATGAGCATCTACAACAAGTTCATGGCCGAGACGCCCGACCACTACGAGTGGGGCGACCCGTCGGCCATCCCCCAGACGGTGATCGTGGGCACGGCCGAGGAGTGCGTGACCGAGCTGCGCACGTTCATCGACACCTTCGGCGTGACCGACCTCGCCACGTCCGGCCTGCCTCCCGGCGTCGACCCGGCGGTGATGGCCGGCAACCTCGAACGATTGGCCAGCGACGTCATCCCGCACCTGCGATGATCGGCTGATGTCCGCCCTCACCGACACCTTCCGGGCCCTCCACGCCTCGGGCACGTTCGTGCTGCCCAACCCGTGGGACGCCGGCTCGGCCCGCTACCTCGAATGGCGCGGGTTCCCGGCGCTGGCCACCACGTCGTCGGGGTTCGCCGCCACCCTGGGCCGCCTCGATCGCACCGTCACCCTCGACGAGGTGCTGGCCCACGTCGAGGCGATCACGGCCGCCGTGAGCATCCCGATCAACGTCGACTCCGAGCGCCTCTACGCCGACGACCCGGCCGGGGTGGCCCGCTCGGTGGAGCTGCTGGCCTCGGCCGGGGCCGCCGGCTGCTCGATCGAGGACTACAACCCGGCGCTCGGCCGCTGCGACGACATCGGCCCCGCCACCGAGCGGGTGGCGGCGGCCGCCCAGGCGGCGGCCCGCCACGGCCTGGTGCTCACCGCCCGGGCCGAGCAGCACCTGTTCGGCGTCACCGACCTGGACGACACGATCACAAGGCTGGTCGCCTATCGGGAGGCGGGGGCCGAATGCGTCTACGCCCCGGGCGTGATCGACCCCGACGGGATCGCCCGCCTGGTGGCCGACACCGGCGCCCCGGTGAACGTGCTGGCCCTGCCCGGCGTGCCCGACCTGGCCACCCTCACCGCCCTCGGCGTGCGGCGGATCTCCACCGGCGGCGGCCTGGCCTGGCACGCTCTGGGGGCCCTCAAGGGGGCGGTGGACGAGATCCTCCACACGGGCGCCTTCGCCTACACCGGCACCGGCCTGCCGCGGGACGAGCGCACGGCCGCCCTCGGGCCCCGGATCGGGGGTTGACGGCCATGGCGCCGACCTCACCCGACGTGGTGGAGATGCCGCTGGATCCCGGCCCCGGCACCATGCCCACCTACTCCCTCCTGCTCGACTGGACCCGGGCCGAGACCGAGGGCCTGACCGACGCCCAGCTCGACTACGACGACACCCACCCCGACCGGGAGTGGATGTGGTGGTCGATCCGGCGGCAGGTGTCGCACATCGCCTGGGACGCCCTCGTCTTCACCCGGCGCCGGTGCGGCCGGTTCCTCTGGCCCGACGGCGACGAACCGTCGCCCATCGACTGGGACGCCCACCGCCTGGGCCCCAAGGCCACGTGGGACCGGGTGCTCGACGAGACGAGGTTCTGGGCCCTGCCCGAGCTGTTCGAGATGATGGCGCTGGGCAACTCGTGGCTCACCGAGGTGGTGACCACCCAGTCGATCGAGACCCTGCGGTCCACGGTGGAGACGATCCACGGCAACCACTTCTGGGCCTACGTGATCACCACCCTGCCCCGGGGGGCCGAGCTGGTGGACGACCCGCCGGGCCACATCCGCTACACGTTGGAAGGGTCGCTGTGGATGGTGTTCTACGAGCAGATGACCCACATCCGCACAATCCAGCGCCTCAAGGAGCACCAGGGCCTGCCGTTGGCGGTGGACCTGCCCCGGGTCGGCTACCTCCGGCTGCCCGAGTACTGGGGTGAGGTCGATTCCAACGGCCCGTCCATGCGACGATTGTGAGGTGAGTTGGGAACCCGAGATCCAGGAGCTGCGACGGCGGGAGGCCATGGCCGAGGCCATGGGCGGGCCCGACAAGGTCGAGCGGCAGCACTTCTACGGCAAGCTGACGATCCGGGAGCGGATCGACACCATCGTCGACAAGGGCTCGTTCAACGAGATCGGCAAGGCGGCCGGCGTGGCCACCTACGACGAGCACGGCAACCTGATCAGCCTGACCCCGTCGAACTTCGTGTTCGGGGTGGCCGAGATCGACGAGCGGCCCGTCATCATCTCCGGTGACGACTTCACGGTGCGGGGCGGCTCGGCCGACGCCAGCATCAAGGCCAAGCGCAACGCCTCGGAGAACATGGCGGTGGAGCTCCAACTGCCCCATGTGCGCCTGATCGACGGGATGGGCGGCGGTGGGTCGGTCAAGACGATCGAGACCGCCGGGCGCACCTACGTGCCCGAGATGCAGGGCTGGGAGACCGTGGTGAACCACCTGACGGTGGCTCCGTCGGTGTCGCTGGCCCTCGGGTCGGTGGCCGGTATCGGGGCGGCCCGGGTGGCCACGTCGCACTACTCGGTGATCGTGGAGAACACGGCCCAGATGATGATCGCCGGCCCGGCCCTGGTGCAGCAGGCCGGTCTGGGTGACGTGTCCAAGGAGGATCTGGGCCACGCCCGCATCCACACCACCAACGGCGCCATCGACGACCTCGCCCACTCCGAGGAGGAGGCGTTCGACATGGCCCGGCGGTTCCTGTCGTACCTGCCGACCAACGTCAGCCAGCTCCCGCCCCACGTCGACCACGGCGACGACCCCGAGTTCCGCGACGACTGGCTGATCTCGGCCGTGCCCCGGGGCACCCGGACGGCCTACGAGATGCGGCCCATCATCGACTCGATCGTGGACGAGGGCTCGTTCTTCGAGGTCGGCCGGAACTGGGGCCGGTCGATCATCACCGGCCTGGCCCGCCTCGACGGGTTCCCGGTGGCGCTGTTCGCCGAGGACCCCCAGATCTACGGTGGCGGATGGACGGCCGACTCGGCCCGCAAGCTGACCCGTCTCATCGACCTGGCGTCGGTGTTCCACCTGCCGCTCGTGCACCTGGAGGACTGCCCCGGGTTCCTGATCGGCAAGACGTCGGAGGAGGAGGCCACGATCCGCTTCGGGTCGACGGCGCTGGCGGCGCTGGGCCAGGCCCCGGTGCCGTTCGCCTGCGTGATCATCCGCAAGGCGTTCGGGGTGGCGGGGGCGGCCAACAAGAAGGGCGGCACCCAGAACTTCCGGGTGGCGTGGCCGTCGGCCGACTGGGGCTCGCTGCCCATCGAGGGCGGGATCGAGGTGGCCTACAAGGCCGACCTGGCCGCCGCCGAGGATCCGGAGGGGCTGCTGGCCGAGATCACCGAACGGCTCAACAACGTCCGCTCACCCCAGCGGGCCGCCGAGTACTTCGAGATCGAGGACATCATCGACCCCCGCGACACCCGGCCCAAGCTGTGCGCCTGGGCCCGCCTGGTACAGCACTGCGTCACGCCCGGGCCCGTCGCCTTCGGCTACCGCCCCTGAGCGGTCGCGCCCGGCTCAGCGGGGCCGGCGCTGCTCGGTCATGGCCCGCAGGTCCATCACGTCGCTGTGCAGGTTCCGGTAGCCGAGCCGCAGCGTCCGCAGGAACGCCCCGGCCTCGGCCTCGGCCACCTCGACGGCCCGCCCGGGCGTGGCCCCGTCGCCGGTGAGGCGCACCTCGTAGCGGAGGTTGAAGAAGTCGAGGCGGTCGTCGTAGGTGAGCGTGCCCTCGGGCGTGAAACCTGACAGGAAGATGTCGTGCTCGGCCCGGTGGGTCTGGAGATAGCCCCGGGCCCGCTCGTCCAGCTCGTGGAACCGGCCGCGCACGGTCACCCGGTACGTGCTGGTCGTCGGGGCGGCTGCTTCGCTCACCGTGCCACGGTAGCCCCGCCGACCGGCCGGGCCCGGCCCTTTTGGCTACCATCGCGTCATGGCGCTCGCTCACAGCTCGCCCCCTGGACTCGGCGCCCGCCACAGCGCCAGAGCGGCCGAATGTCTGACCCGTCCCCGCCAGACGACGATCGAGCAGGTGCTGGGCTGGCTCGGTATGGCCGGCCTGACCGCCGTGTGGCTCCAGGGCCTGGCCGGGGCGATCCTGCCCCACCCCTCGATCGACGCCTTCACCTCGATCCCGAACTGAGCCCGATCACGCTCTGGTTTCGGGGCCGAGCACCGGCGCGGCACCAGCCGTGGAGCTTCGGGTCGTCGACGGCGAAGCTCCAGAAGGCGGCCAGCCACCGCCGCAACGGGTCATGGGGCCCGTCGAGGCCCCGGTCCCGCAACCAGGCCCGGGCCACCGCGAGGTCCGCCGCGTTTGCCGTGGGTGTGATCTCGGGGGCGCCGAGATAGACGGCGCAGGCCAACGGATCGAGCCAGGTGGCGCCCCCGGCCAGGCAGGTGGGCCCGAAGTCGAGCACGGCGGTGACCTGGCCGCCGGCCGCCATCATGTTGCCGGCGAAGGCGTCGAGGTGGACGAAGCACCGCTCGTCGGACCCGGGCGGAGCGGCACCGAGCAGTTCGGCGGTGAGCCGGCCCGCCACGTCGGCCGCCCACGACCCGTCGCCGATGTTGGACGCGGCCAGGCTGACGGCGGCCCGGTGTTCCAGGAACCCGGCCCAGGTGGGGGAGCGAACCGGGTCGTCGCCGATCAGCTGACCGAACCAGGGGCGGGGGAGGAGCGGCAGATCGGCCAGGGCCGCTGCCGCATCGAGGTGGGCCTCCACCAGCCGGCGGCGGACATCGCCGGTGGCCGATCCCAGCGCCTCAGCCACCGTGACGCCGTCGAGCCGGCGCTCGACGGTGACCAGCCGGCCGGCCAGCTCGTGGACCTCCAGCACGTCGGGCAGGCCGAACGGGGGCGCGGCGTCCGCCCTCAGCTCGACCAGCAGGTCCATCCGTTGGCGGAGCGACTCGGGTGCCGTGCCCGGATGGCACACCCGGACCACCCGGTCCGTGCCCAGGGCCCACACACGGGCCTCCCCGCCGAAGCCGAGCAGGTCGGCCGGATCAGCCCCGAGGTCGCGGAGCAGGCCCTCGACCTCAGCTGCATCGTCGTCGTCGACCGGCACGTCGCCCTCGACCAGCCCGTAACCGTCGTCACCGTCATCGGCCACACCGCCATCGTCGCCCACTCGACCCCGTTCGGCGGGGAAGCGGGCCGGCGGGTGAAGGCGGGCCGCCGGGGCCGGCGGGCCGGAGCCTCCGTGGACTCAATGGCCGGCGGACTCGATCCGGGTCTGGAGCTTGCGCATGCCGGTCAGCCACTTCTCGAGGTCGTTGGTCTTGAACGCCATCCAGTCCTGGGCAACCGGGTTCGTCAGGATCAGGAACCGCTCCTCGGCGAAGGCGTCGATCACCTGCTGGGCCACGTCCTCCGGCTCGGCGATGGGCCCGGCGGCCGACCGACCCCACTCGGAGTCGGCCTGGGCGCCCAGCATCGGCGTGCGCACCCCCAGCGGGGCCAGCAGGTACGACCGCACGCCCTTGTCGTGGTAGGTGATCGACATCCATTCGGCCAGGCCCACCACGGCGTGCTTGGTCACGGCGTAGGGCAGGTTGCCGTGGCTGGTGAGGATCCCGGCCATCGACGCCGTGTACTGGATGTGACCCTCGCCCCGGGCCAGCATCCCGGGCAGCACGGCCCGGATGGCGTACACGTGGGCCATCAGGTTCACCTGCCACTGGCGCTCCCACTCGTCGAGCGGGGTGTGCAGCGGATCGCCGCCGGAGGCGATGCCGGCGTTGTTGCACAGCACGTCCACCGGCCCCAGCTCGTTCTCGACCCCGGTGAACAGGGCCGCAACCTCGGCCTCCACCCCCACGTCGACACCCCGGGCCACGGCGACGGGCCCGATCTCGGCCGCCACCGCCCCGGCCCCGTCGGCGTTGCGATCGACCACCACCACCGCCCGGGCCCCCTCGGCGGCGAACCGCAGGCTCAGTGCACGGCCGATGCCGCTGCCCCCACCGGTCACCACGCACACCTTGTCCCGTACCTGCATCGTGTCGCGCTCCTCGTTCGTCGGTCTCCGGCGGCCCGGTCTTCCCCGGCTGAGGGCCGCCCGGACGAATACTTGCAGGATTCGTGGCCTCGGAGCCACGAGCAGCTAACGTAGGACATCGAAGCTCCGATTGGGAGGTTCGAGTTCCCGCAGGCTGCTCGACGACGAGCACCCTCACGGACGGGCAACCAAGCGGGCATCAACGTGGGGCACAGCCCATGTGGGCGTGCCGGCGAAGCGTGGCTGCACTCCGGCGCTGGCGCAGGAATTTGCGATCAGCCGTGGTGCGGATGGACCCCAGTCCCCCCACCGCCGAGCCGGCTGTTGGCGGCAAGCCAGGAAACGGAGATTCCGATTACCACCTCGACCGTACAGCGATCTGCCGAGCTGACGCCCGCGCCGTCGTACCGTGAGATCCAGCGTCTGGCCCAGGCCCACCTCGATGGCGTGGCCCGGCCGGAGGAGGTCGAGATCCTCCTGGCCAACGAGCGGGCCTGGGTGGCCGTGCTCGTCCGCATGCTCGACGATGCCGAACAGGCCCTGGAGGAGATCGGCCAGCGCCTGCGAGGCCCCGAGCGGGCCGTGGTCCTGGCCGACTTCGAGAGCGAGGTCCACCGGATCGACGACCTGCTCACCGAGCTGGTCGGCCCCCCGGCCGACGCTCCGCCGAGCGCCCGCCCCGCCCCCCACCAACCCGAACCGGAGCCGGAGGTGGGCGAGCCCGCCCTCCAGCTCACCTGGATTCCGGGCCACATCGTGGCCTGGTCGGCCGGGCACCGGGCCACCCCCGAACCGCTCGACGCCCTGCGTGAGCGCCTCCTCCGGGCCGGAGCGGGCGCCATCGGCTGGGATCCCCACCCCGGCATCAAGCTCCCCAGCGGCGGCCGGGCCGAGGCCGTGTCGGCCCCCGTCAGCGCCGTGCTGGGCTGGCTGGTGGCCCTCAGCCAGAACACCGACGACGACATCATCGGCCCCTCCGCCACCTGGATGGGTCTCGTCACCTCCCTGGCCGTGCGCCTGGTGGGCCAGGGACGGTTCGTGCCCCAGCTGAAGAAGGCCCGCCGCAACCGGCCCGAGGCCGGCGGCCGGGACGACATCGGCTCGTTCTACGTGCGCTGGGCACCCGCCCTGGTCGACCACGACGAGTTCCGGGCGCTGGCCGACTCGTTGCCCGGCACCGTCTCGGTGCTGGAGAACCGGCCCGACGCCAAGGCCATGACCCAGGCGGTGCTGGGCGACCTGGTGTCGGCCATCTGCACCGAGGCCGCCGCCCGCCTCGAGATGCCGGCGTCCTCGCCCGATCCCCGGTCCAAGGCCGACGTGGCCGAGACCTTCCTGGCCCACCTCAACGGCGCGCCGTTCGAGGCCCCGAGCCGGCTGGCCTCCGAGCTGAGCCGCCGCATCGACCAGTGGGCCCGCTCGGTCACCGGCACCACCCGGTCCCACCTGCTGATCCGGCTCGACCCGCCCGACGAGTCGAACGCCTGGTACCTGGCCGTGCTGGCCACCAACAGCGAGGGCCACCTGCTGCCGGTGGAGCAGGTGATCGTGAACTCGTCCAACACCCGCCGCAAGGAGGTGGAGGAGGAGCTGGCCCGCCTGGAACGCCTCTACCCCGAGCTGATGCGGCCCGGAGCCCGGCGCCGGGGCGAGGTGGTGCTGAGCCAGGACGAGGCGTGGCGCCTCATGACCCGCGACGGCGACGTGCTGCTGGCCGCCGGGTTCGACGTCCAGGCCCCCGCCCTGTCCCGCAAGAAGCCCTCGCCCGCCCTCCGCCTCACCTCCGAGGAGGCCCAGGAGTCGGTGGTGGGGGCCCAGCAGCTGGCCAATGTCCGCTGGTCGGTCGTGTTCGACGACATCGAGCTCTCGGCGGCCGAGATCGCCGCCCTGGCCGCCCAGTCCCGCCCGCTGGTGCGGTCCCGCGGTCGCTGGGTTGAGCTCGACCACGCCGACCTGGCCGAGGCGGCCCGGGCCCTGGCCGAACGGGCCGACAAGACCCGGCTCACCGGCGCCGACATGCTCCGCCACGCCCTCGGCCTGGAAGGCTCACCGTTCCCCGGCGGCGTCTCCATCGCCGGCGAGGGCTGGGCCGCCGACCTGCTGAGGGCCGCCACCGAACTGCCGCAGGATCCGCCCACCCGGCCCGAGGGCTTCAACGGCGAGCTGCGCTCGTACCAGGCCGAGGCCCGCACCTGGCTCGGCTTCCTCGACGGGGCCGGCCTCGGCGGCTGCCTCGCCCTCGACATGGGCCTGGGCAAGACGCCCACCATGTTGGCCCACCTCCGGACCACCATGGACAGCGGCCCGGCCCTGGTCGTGGCCCCGCCGGCCGTGGTGGGCAACTGGGCGGCCGAGGCCCGCCGGTTCGTGCCCGACCTGCGGGTGGTGGTGCACCACGGCCCCGACCGGGCCGAGCTGAGCCGCATCCCGGCCATGGTCCGCAAGGCCGATGTGGTCATCACCACCTACGGCACCGCCGTGCGCGACGTCGAGGCCCTGGAGAAGGTGGAGTGGGGCAAGGTGGTGCTCGACGAGGCCCAGGCCATCAAGAACCCCACGTCGGACACGGCCCAGCAGCTGCGCCGTATCCGGGCCCGCACCCGCCTGGCCCTCACCGGCACACCGATCGAGAACGGCCTGGGCGACCTGTGGGCCATCATGGACTACACCAATCCCGGCCTGGTGGGCCCCCGGCCCGCCTTCATCGCCCAGCTGTCGTCGACCGACGACGCCAAGGCGGGCGCCGAGCGGGCGCTACGGGCGCTCAACGGCATCCTCGTGTTCCGCCGCACCAAGGCCGAGCCGGCCATCGCCGCCGAGCTGCCCGACCGGATCGACGAGCTCGACCTGTGCTCGATGACAGCCGAGCAGATCGGTCTGTACCAGGCGGTGCTCGACAACCTCATCCTCGTCACCTCCACCGGAGACGACAACCAGCGCAAGGGTGCGGTGTTGGCCGCCATCACCGCCCTGAAGCAGATCTGCAACCACCCCTCCGCCTACCGGAAGGACGACGACAAGCCGCTCGACGGCCGCTCGGGCAAGCTGGCCCGGCTCAACGAGATCGTCGACAACGTGTTCGCCGCCCAGGAGCGGGTGCTGATCTTCACCCACTTCGCCAGCTGGGGTGAGAAGCTCGCCACCTACCTGAGCCAGCGCACCGGCGTGCGCATCCCGTGCTACCACGGCGGGCTCAGCCGGGTGGTGCGGGACCGGATGGTGGCCGACTTCCAGGCCGGCACCGGCGCCGGAGCCATGGTGCTCTCGCTCAAGGCCGGTGGCACCGGCCTCAACCTCACGGCCGCCAGCCACGTGGTGCTGTACGACCGCTGGTGGAACCCGGCGGTGGAGGACCAGGCCCGGGACCGGGTGTGGCGCATCGGCCAGAAGAGCACGGTCATCTGCCATCGTCTGGTGTGCCCGGGCACGGTCGACGAACGGGTGGAGGAGGTGGTGGCCGGCAAGCGGCAGATCGCCGACATGGTGCTGCCCAAGTCGTCCTCGGTCAGCGACCTCGACGCCCAGCAGCTCCAGCGGGCCCTCGGCATCGACCCCGACCAGGTGCTGGCCGAGCTCGACACCGACCTCGACGCCGATGGCGATCACCCCCAGGCCAGCCCCGACGAACCCAGCCCGGCTGAGATCGTGGCCCGCCAGCAGGGTGCCGTGGACGGCGACATCGACGAGGTGGAGACGCCCGAGGCCGGGGTCGAACCGACGGGAGCCGACGGAAACGACGGGGGGGCCGATCCTGCGGCCTCCGAGCAGACGATGGTGGCGGGATCATGAGCGGATCGAACGGTTCGGGCCACGGCGGCGGGTCGGGCAAGAACAACCAGGGCGACCAGGCCCGACGGGCCGGCCGGCGGCGCAAGCCGCCGAAGCGGCCCACGGTCAACCTCGACGCGTTCTGGGGCGATCCGGCCAAGCTGCCCCGGGAGGAACCGACGGTGCGGATCATCACCGATCCGTCGGCTGTGGTCCGCTCGCTCGGCCGGCCGCCGCTCTCGGGGCATCAGAACCACGCCGACGGGTACTTCACCGCCGTCTACCAGCGGTCGGTCACCCTGGCCAGCGTCCTGGCCGCCGCCGGCAACCTGATCGCCCCCGACGATCTCGTGGGGGAACGCGTCGACGACAGCTGACCGCCAGCGGCTACTGTGGCCGGTTGCGGGGCAGGCGGGTCGAGATCGGCCACGGGTCCCCGCCGCCAGACGACACGGTCGCCCGAGGGAAGCAGCGGTCCGCATGAGCTCCGACAACCCGAATTGGCCTCCGCCCCCGGAGGAGAACCCGCCGACGGCGCCCAGCGAGATGCCGACGCAGGCCGTCCCGGAGGCCGCGGCCTACGCCGCACCGCCGGCCTACGGCGAACCACCGTCCTACACCCCGCCGCCGGCGCAGCCGACGGACCCCTACGGGCAACAGGCTTATGGGCAACCGGGCTACGACCAGCAGGGGTACGGCCAGCAGGCCACCCCGGCGCCACCCCCGGCCTACGGCCAGCCCACCGGCCAGCCGGCGTACGGGCAGCCCGACTACAACCAGCTAAGCCAACCAGCGGCTACAGCCAGCCGGGCTACAGCCAGCAGGCCACCCCGGCGCCGCCCCAAGCCTACGGCCAGCCCACCGGGCCCGGGGCCTACAACCAGCCCTACGCAACGAGCCCGGGTTACGCCCCGGGCCCGCCGGGTTACACGCCAGGCCCGGCCACCGGCGACTACGGGGTCCAGCCCTTCGCCCCGTCGGGAACCCCCGCCGGCGGCCCCCGCAAAGCGGGTGGAGGACGGGGCATGGTGGCGGCCGGCGTGGTCGGGGGCCTGGCCGCTCTGGGCCTGCTGGCCGGTGGCGTGTACGCCCTCAGCTCGGGCGGCGACGAGCGCACCGACACCACCGGCGGGGCCACCACCACCGCTCCGATCGCCACCACGACCACGGCCAACCCCCGCATCGGCACCTCGGTGTCGGGCAAGGAACTGCAGCCCGGCGACTGCGTGAATTTCGACAACACCGGTGCCGTCATCACCACGTTCGGCGTGGTGGCCTGCACCACGCCCCACCTGGCCGAGATCGCCGGCCAGGTGGAGCATCCCGAGGCCGGCGGGACCTATCCCGGCGGCGACCAGGTGACGCTGTACGCCCGGGACCGGTGCGCCTCCATCTCCACCACCTATCTCGGCGGCGACGTGCTCGACACGACACTCAGCGAGACCACCCTCGTGCCCGACTTCAACGACTGGACGAGCGGCCTCTACCGCTCGAGCTGCATCGTCTGGCGCTACGACCAGTCGAACCTCACGGAGTCGGTGAAGGAGAAGGCCAAGGCCTATCCCCGTTCCACCGGCTCGGTGGCCGTGGGCCGGCTGAAGCCGGGCGACTGCTTCGAGCCGATCACCGAGGCCAGCGTGGTGGACATCGGGCGGACCAGCAACGTGAAAGTGGTCGACTGCACCCAGCCCCACCGCGGCCTGTTCTTCGGGCGGGGGTTCCTGCCCAATCCGTCGGCCGACCCCTATCCGGGCGACGATCCGGTGAGCACGGCATCGGTGGCCGCATGCGACCAGCTGTTCCAGACCTTCTTCAGCGTGCCCGCTCCCGGCCTCAACTACCGCTACTGGCATCCCGACGGCACCACGTGGGGCACCGGTGACCGCCAGGTCGACTGTGTGGTGCTCGACCCCGAGGCGCTGCCCAGCCCCCTCGACTTCACCGCCTACAAACCCATGTACGACCTGGCCGTCGGCACCTGCTTCGTGCTGCCGCCGGAGGAGACGAGGGATTCGCTCGGCCTCGACGACAAGGTCCAGTCCGTCGACTGCACCAGCCGGTACAACGGACAGGTGTTCTACACCGGGACCTCGCCATCGGCCGGCGGCTATCCGGGCGACGCCGCGCTGGACAGCCAGACGCTCGACACCTGCCTCGCCTCGTTCCAGACCTTCGTGGGGATCGACGCCCAGAGCTCCGCCGTGGGCGACTTCCTCTACTGGTTCGCCAGCGAGGCCGGCTGGGGCGCGGGCGATTACCGCATCGCCTGCGCCGTGGTGGTGGACGAGGGCCGCACCGGCTCCACCCAGAACACCAAGGCGTGACATGCTGGGCCTATGGCAGTCCGCTTTCTTGATCCCCGGGGGAGGATCGGTACGCCGATCGAGCCCTACACGCTCCGCGCCGACTGGTCGGCCGGGGCCCCCGCCATCGGCCTGTTGGCCAACGGCTTTCCCGACTCGGTGAACTTCCTCACCGAGATCGGCGAGGTGCTGGCCACCGAGGTGCCCGGCATCCGCACGGTGTTGTGGAACAAGGGCGACGCCTCGTCGCTCGCCTCCGACGAGTTGCTCACAACCATCGTGGGCGAGGTGCAGGCGGTCATCGCCGCCTACGGCCATTGAGGCAGCTGCACCACCGGCACCGTGCGTGACGGCATCAACCTGGCCCGGCGGGGTATCCCGGCCGTGGCCCTGGTCACCGAGGAGTTCCTCCCCCAGAGCGTGTTCGTGGCCCAGGCCTCCGGCATGCCCGACATCCCCCGCGTCATCCTGCCCCATCCCATCGCCGGCACCGGCCGGGAGGCCATGCGCAACGTGGCCGAGAGCTACGTTCCGGCGATGCTGACCGCTCTGGGGAGGCCGGCGTGACCGCCACCGAGACCACCGACCAGGCCATCAGCTCCGACGACGACGGCTGGCTGAGCGCGGCCGACGAGCACGAGGCGGTCGAGCTGCTCCACGAGATGGGCTGCACCGACGGGCTGCCCGTGATCGTGCCCACCCCCGAGCGGGTGGCTCGCATGGTGCTGGCCTCCGGGCTCGACGGCGACCTGATGCTGACCGAGCTGGGCCCGGCCCAGGGGGCGGCGACGGTGGAGAAGATCGCGGTGGCGGCGGTGATGGCCGGCTGCCTACCCGACCACATGCCGGTGGTGCTGGCCGCCGTCCAGGCCGTGGCCGATCCCGCCTTCGACCTCACCGAGATGCAGGCCACCACGCACTGCACGGCCCCGCTGCTGATCGTCAACGGCCCACTGGCCCCCGTGCTCGGCCTCCACGCCGGCTTCGGCGCTCTCGGCCCCGGCTTCCGGGCCAACGCCTCGATCGGCCGGGCCCTGCGGCTGGCCATGATCAACATCGGCGGCGGCCGGGCCGGCTCAGCCGACATGTCATTGCTGGGTCACCCCGGCAAGTTCACGTACTGCCTGGCCGAGGCGGAGTCGGCCAGCCCGTGGGAGCCGTTCCACGTGGCCCGGGGCTTCACCGCCGAACAGACCGTGGTGACCGTGATCGGAGCCGAGGCCCCTCATTCGGTGATCGCCATCGCCGACCGCGACGCCGACCCCGGGGGCGACCGGATCCTGAACGCCCTGGCCGCCTGCCTGTCTGCGGTGTCGACCAACAACGCCGTCCTGGGCGGAGGTATGGCGGTGGTGATCCTCAACCCCGACCATGCCGCCACGTTGGCCCAGGCCGGGCTGAGCCGGGCCGACGTCCAGGCCGCCCTGCACCAGCGGGCGGCCAACCCCCGCTCGGTGCTCACGGCCCACGCCCCGGCCATGGCCCGCAAGGGCGATCCCGACGACCTGGTGCACTGCTTCGCCTCGCCCGACGACATCTGCGTGCTGGTGGCCGGGGGTGGCGGGCTGTACTCGATGGTGATGCCGTCGTGGTGCGCCGGCCCCCACCGCAACCGTGCGGTGAGCGTGGCCGTCGACACCGATCAGGCCTGCGTCATCCCCGGATTGTCCGGGGCCTGACGCCGGGCCGCAGGCCTACCAGACCAGCCGCCTGGCCGGCCTTCAGGCCAGCCAGTCGGCCAGGTCGGGCACGTGGCGGGCCACCAGATGGGCGAAGGCGGCCGGGAGGCTGAGGGGCGGCTCCAGGCCGTCCTTCGCCACCCGGGCCGAGGAGGCCGAGATGGGGCGGAAGCCGGGGGCCTTGAGGTGGGCCTCGGCCACCCGCTCCATCAGCACGAAGGCGGCGATGGCCTCGGCCACCGATGCCCCCACCGTCAGCAGCCCGTGGTTGGCCAGGATCACCCCCCGGTGGGAGCCGAGGGCGGCGGCGATCCGCTTGCCCCCCTCGGTCGACAGCACCTGGACCTCCTCGTCGTCGAACAACGAGTGGTCGTCGAAGAAGTAGCAGGCTTCCTGGGTGATGGGGGCCAGCAGGCGCCGCTCGGCGGCGAACGGCGTACCCCACGGGGTGTGGGTATGGGCCGCCGCCACCACGTCGGGCCGGGCCTCGTGGATCGGCCAGTGGATACGGTGGGCGGTGACGTTGTAGGGGGCCCGGCCTTCGAGCACCTCGCCGTCGGGCCCGACCAGCACCAGATCGTCGAGCCCGGCCCGGTCGAACGACACCCCGCCCCGCAGGAGCCAGAAGCAGTCGGGCCGTTCGGGGTCGCGGGCGCTGATGTGGCCGTCGCCCATGTCGCCCCAGCGGAAGGCGCCGAAGATCCGGTAGCCCAGCACCACCTCCTGCTGACGTCGGAGCCGCTCGTCGCTGGTTGCCATCTGTCTCGCCTCCCTGCCGGGTGCCGCCGGGTCGCCGGCCGGTGGTCGTTTCCCCGACCGTAGCTGGTCCGGCCGGTGCGGTGTCGGTAGCGTTACGGGCCGCGGCCCGGCAACGGGGCGCCCCGAGGGAGGAGAGAGCGCAGTGCAGTACGGTGTCCATCTGCCCCAACTGGGGCGCACGGCCGATCGCAGGACCTTGATCGAGTGGGCCGAGGAGGCCGACCGGCTCGGTCTCCATTCCGGCTGGGTGAGCGATCACGTGGCCTGGCCCCGCCAGATCGAGTCGAAGTACCCCTACACCGACGACGGCAGCTTCCCCGGCGGGTTCGACATGCCGTGGCTCGACCCGCTGGGCACGCTCATGTTCGTGGCCGCCCGCACCGAGCGGCTGAAGCTCGGCACGACGGTGCTGATCCTCGGCTACCGGCCGCCGGTGCTCACGGCCAAGTTCTGGGCCAGCCTCGACGTGTTGTCGGAGGGGCGGACCCTCCTCGGGGTCGGCGTGGGCTGGATGAAGGAGGAGTTCGACGTGCTGGGCATGCCGTACGACCACCGGGGCGCCCGGGGCGACGAGCAGCTCGAGGTGTTCGACCGCCTGTTCTCCAACGCCAACCCGTCGTTCGACGGTCGCTTCTACCAGTTCCCCGAGATCGGCTTCAGCCCCAAGCCGGTCCAGAGCCCGGTGCCGATCTGGGTGGGCGGCAACTCCGACGCCGCCTTCCGCCGCACCGCCCGCTACGGCCACTGCTTCCATGCCGCCTTCCAGAAGCGGGCCACGGTGGTGGAGGAGTGGGCGGCGGTGCGGGCGGCGTGCGAGGCCATCGGGCGCGACCCGGGCGAGGTGGAACTGTCGATCCGCCTCTACCTGGATCCGGAGGCCCGGATGGAACCGGCCAAGTCGATCCAGGGCTCGGCCGATCAGATGGCGGCCACCGTGGCCGACTGGGCCGCCATCGGCGTCGATCACATCCTGGTGGACGTGGTGGCCGGCGGCGGGCCCCAGGGCCGCCTTGACGCCCTGCGCTCGTTCATGACCGACGCACCTCCTGGGTGAAAAGCGGCTGGGGCTTGAACCAGCGGCCGGTGGGCCGACAGGACCGCGATGCCGCCGGCTCCTGTCGCCCTCCGCCGCCTCCATCGCCCCACCCCGGTACCGACCGCCGTCCCGCTCCGGAACCGGGTCCGGGCCGGCGCGGCCACCGCGCTCCTGGTGGCGGGGCTCCTGGCCGGCCTGGGGGCCGGCACCGCCGTCCTCGGCCTGGCCCGGAACCAGGACCGGGCGCTGGCCGAGGCGGCGCGGGACCTGGCCCGGGAGGCAGCTGCCGACCGGGCCCGAGGGCGGGCCGACGCCGCCGCCCTCGCCATCGCCGCCGAGCTCGACCGGCTCCAGGCCATGGCCGCCTTCTGGGCCACCGAACCGGCGCTGATCAGCGGCGCCGGGGCCACGGCCGAGGCCGCCCGGATCCAGGGTTTGGAGGGTCTCAGCGCCGACGAGATCGAGCGTCGCCAACCGGCGACGTCGAGCCTGGCCGCCGACTCCGGGGCCCAGCGATTCCTCGACGCCGCCGTGCAGAGCACCCCGGGGATCGCCGAGGCCTCGTTCACCGACGACAACGGCATCACCGGCGGGGCCGCCGGCCCGGCCGACGATCTGGTGCAGAGCGACGAGCCGTGGTGGCAGGAGGTCCGGGACTACGGCCGCTGGATCGGGTCGCCCACGGCCCCGGCCGAAGGGGGCGGGCCGCTGGTGCCGATGGCGTTCCGGATCGACGGTGACCAGGGCCAGCCGATCGGTGTGCTGCGGGTGGCGGTCGACCTGGCCGTGGTGCGAACCGTGGCCGACGGCCTGGCCACCGACGGGCTGGCCCTCAGCGTGGCCACTGGCGACGGCACCCTCCTGGCCGAGACGGCCACCGGCCACGAGCCCGGGCGCATCGGCCAACCCGGCCTGGGGCCGGTGGTGACCGTCCCCGGCCTGGCCGCCGCCCTGCCGGGGGGCACCGGGTCCATGGTCAACGGGGCCACGGCCTACGGCGGGGCCCCCGTGGCCGCGCCCGGGCCGGGCCAGGCCTCCTGGGCCGTGGTGGCGGAGGCCCCGGTTGACCTGTCGGCCACGTCGTCGGGTCCCCTGGCCTCGCTCGACCAGCGCCTCCACGGCGAGCGTCGGCGGGCCGCCGGGCTGCTGGCCGTCGGCGGTGCCGCCGCCCTGGCCGGCGGGCTGGTCGCAATCCGCCTCATCGGGCGCCGGGTGGCGGCTCCGGTCGAGGCCCTGGCGTCGGCCGCTCGCGTGCTCGCCACCCGGGAGCTGCCCGCCGCCCTCGGCGCCTCCTCCGCTCCCGGCCGAGGGGGCGGGCCGGCCCGCGACCTGCTGGTGGCTCGGGGCTGGGGTCGGGAGGTCTCGGTGCTGGCCGCCGCCCTCGACACGGTGGCCCGGCGAGCTGTGGCCGAGGCCGCCGGCGGCAACCTCCGGACTGCACGGGCCGCCGCCCTCGTGGCCGACGTGGCCCACCGGCACCAGGACCAGGCCCGCCGCCAGCTGGAGCTGGTCGACGAGCTGGCCGGTGCCACCGGCCCGGCCCACACCCGCCTCCTGCACCAGTTGGCCCATCAGGTCCGCAGCGGCCGCCGCCAGGCCGAAAGCCTCCTGGTCCTGGCCGGCGCGGCCGAGCCCGCCACCCGTACCGCCCCGGTGGCGATGGAGCGGGTGGTGGCCGCCGCCCTCAGCGAGATCGACGGCCCCCAGCGGATCGCCGCCGGTGGGATCGCCCCGGCCGCCGTGGCCGGTTCGATCGCCGCCGACCTGGCCCACCTGCTGAGCGAGCTGGTGGCCAACGGGCTCGACGCCGGCAGGCCAACCGGCCCGGTGGCCGTCGCCGGTGGCTGGGAACCCGGCGCCTACGTCCTGACCGTGGCCGACACCGGCCCCGACCTGGACCCGGAGCAGCTGGCCGCCCTCAACTCGCAGGTCGTGCCGGCCGATCGGCCCGACGCCGGCAGCCCCCGGCTGGCCGAGATCCTGTCGGGCCCGGCCGAGGAGGGCACGGCGCCGTCGGGCCGGCACACCCCGTTGGGCCTCACCGTCGTGCGGCACCTCGCCGGCCAGCACGGACTTCTCGTACGGTTTCGAGCCCGGGCCGCCGGTGGCCTGCAGGCCGAGGTGTCACTGCCCCGGGGCCTGGCTCTGCCGCCCCCCGAACCCACCACCGTCACCCGCCGGGCCCGATCTGGTGTCGCCAGCCGGCACCCGTGACGGGCTCCGACACCAGAACACTCCTCAGGGGCTCCAGCCGGTCCAGCGGAGCGGAGTGATCCGGATGACGGGACCGTCGGGCGGGCGCTCCCGGTACTGACCGTACTTCGCCGCCAGGGCCGTCACCGCCCGCACGTGCTCCGGTCCGCCTTCCACCACCCGGCCGGTGCCGTGGACCCGGATCCACCACAGGGCCGTCCAGTCATCGGGGTCCCGGTGGTCGGCCAGCAGCGACACGTTGGGATCGGCTTTCACGTTGGCCAGGCGGGCCAGGCGCTGGTGCCGCTTGGGCTTGTGGTCCACCGCCGTGACCAGGGCCCCGTCGGCCGGGTCGAGGGCGAAGCAGCACGGCACCAGGTCGAGGCGCCCTTCCGGCCCGTGGGTGGCGAGCACGGCGAACGGCTCGGCCAGGAACCGGGCCCGGCGGGCGTCGTCGACATCGGCCGTCGCGCCGGTCACAGCTTGCGGGCCAGCACCTCGGCCGTGTGCCGGCCGTCGAGGCTCCAGCCCTCCTGATAGTGGACGATCGACAGGCCCCCCAGCAGCGACGGCATCTCGCCGTCGTCCAGCAGGTACTGGGCGCTCGGGTGCTCGTGGCGCTCCAGATTGGAACGGGTGGCGATCGACATCCCCAGCCAGCCCCCGTCGGCCAACTGCTCGGCGAACACCGGGAACAGGGCCCGGTCGAGATAGTTGAAGCAGGTGATCACGTCCCACGGGCCGGCTGGGAACGGCTCGGACACCAGGTCGATCTGCAGGGTGGTGAGCGGGATCCGGTTGCGGGCGGCCCGCTCCTCGGCCAGGCCCAGGGCCACATCGGACACGTCGGCCACCGTCACCTCCAGGCCCCGGGCGGCCAGGATGGCCCCGGCCTGGCCGTCGCCGCCGGCCACGTCGATGGCCGTGCCGGAGCGGGGGAACAGGTGCAGGTTGCGGCCCAGCAGCAGCGGGGTGCCGGCCGGCTCCTCGTTGCGGTATCGGGCGTTCCACCGCTCGCGATCCGAGGTTGGGGCAGTCACGGGCAAGCCCTCCTTGCTAGGTGGTGAACGTCGGCTAGATGGTGAACGTCAGGTTGGTGACGACCCGGCGGGCCAGGTCGAGGTCGCCGTGGAAGGCGATGCCCCCCAATCGGGTCGACAGGTTCTGGGCCCGTCCGCCGGCGAGGCGCATGAACAGGCTGGACGACAGCGACACCACGGTGGTGGCCGGACCCGGCAGCTCGTCGACGATGCGGGCCCGTGCCTCCACCAGCACATGGATCTTGCGCCGGACCGGGCCCGTCAGCTCGATGGTGACGCTGGTACCGGCCGGGGCCGACGCCTTCTTCCCGATGATGTAGCCCATGGCCAGAATGGCCTCTTCCACCGCCGCCCGGGCGCACGGTCCGCTCTCGTGGCCGGGCCGGCCCAGGCCCTCGCGGATGTCCTGCTCGTGCATCCAGCAGTCGAAGAGGCGGATCTGCATGAACCGGCCGTAGGGGGCGGGGCCCACCGGCGTGGGCACGTCGGCGTCGAACTGGCGCTGGGTCATGGCCGCCAGCGATCGCAGACGGCTCGCCGTGACCTGGCGGAAGCGGTCGAGCATGGCTGCCGGGCCCAGATCGACCAGCGACTCCACCCAGGTCTCGTTGAGCTTGCCGATGTCGTTGTGGACGTGGGACAGTTCCCCCACGTCGACCGGGACATCGGGCAGCCGGTCGCCCTCGAGCATCGACTCGGCACCGATGATGTGAGCGTAGATGTCGAACACCGACCAACCGGGCAGCGAGGCCGATGCGTGCCATTCGGCGATCGTCAGACTGGAGCCGAGGTAGTCGAGCGACTTGAACTGGGAACGCAGCAGCTCGACGATCGCATCCTTGGCGATGATCGGTTCCTTGGCGATGGTCATTGCCTGCGCTAGCCGCCTTACAGCTCTTGATGGCCGGGCGGTTGGAAGCAACCGGGCGGAGGGCGACCCGCTCCGGTCTGGCGCACCGACCAGTCTGCGTAACCAGGGAGACGAGCCCCAGCGCCCGACCCGTACCGCAAGATGTATAGCGCAAATCAGCCTCAGACGGGTGAAGCGGGCCCGTATGACCCGCCCCCGAACGGCGCTTTACCCAGGCGATTCCGGCCCGATCGGCGGCTCCGGCGGGCTCCCGCCGGTGGAGATCAATAGTTGAACAGGTGGGTGCCGTACCAGCCGCGGTCGGACCGCCACACCCCGACGCCCACCTTGACGTAGGCCCCCATCATGTTCTGGCTGTGGGCCGGGTCTTCCGACCACAGCCGCTCGAAGACCTGGGCCGCCTCGGCCGCGGTGAGCGCCGTATTGGAGGTGAACGCGATGTTCTCCCCGTAGGGATTCTCGCTGTGGGTCAGGTCGCCCATCTCGGCCATGTGCCTGCTCCACTCCCGGGCCAGGGTGTCGAGGGCCGGATCCCGTGTCAGGGCGGCCAGGGTCATCCCGCCCCGCAACTCGTTGAGCAGGGTGAACGACCGCTCCTCGCCCGCCACCAGGTCGGACTCGGCCGCCGTGGCCGGAGGGGCGGCGGCCGTGGTGGGGGTGGGGGCCGGCGAGCTGCCCCCCGAGACGGCAACGGTGGGGGGAGGCGTCGCCGGGGCCGAACCTCCGCCGACGGCCGGCGCCAGCGCCGCTGGGTCCACGGTGGTGGGGGCGACGGTGCTCGTCGGCGCCGGGGCGGGGCCAGGAGCGGCCGTCGAGGCTGCGGCGGGCGCCGGGCCGGCACCAGCCGGAGCGACGGTGGGCGGGGCGGCGGCCGGCGGGGCGGCGGTCACGCCCCCCAGGCCGGCGGCGGGAGCGGCCGGCGGCGCACCGTCGGCCCGCACCGCGGCGGGATCAGAGCCGGCCGTGCGATCGATCGGGAGCGCGTCGACGCCCTGGCCGGTCGCCACCTGGGACAGGCGGACGTCGGGCGACACGGTCTCATCCGATTGCCCGCAGGCACTCCCGGCCAGCGATACCGCCAGCACCAGCATGGCCACCCGGGCCCAGCCGACCCGGCTGGAGCCAACGGGGAGGCGGGGGGCCGATAGCGGTGGCACCGCGGACTGATCGAATGAGACGGGGGGAACCGGCACTGGCTCTCCTGGGACGGGGCGGACGCGAACGGACGGTCGGCATACCCATGACCCGCAACCGGCGACGCAGTGGGCGATGATACCCAGGACCGGCGGGCGAGCGGTGTATGCACTGGGAAAAATCACCTAGTGGATCGATGGCCAGGCAACCACAGCGCCGGACCCTGACCCGGTCCGGCGTCCGGACCGGGTCGATGGTCGGCGACAGGCCCATTCGGGAGCGAGCCGACACCAGACGCCACCGCCGTCGGAAGGCAACTGGGGCCGGCTCGACTCCCGGCAGGCCCTCCCGACCGTAGGCCGGGGAGACCTGGCGACCGAGACTGTCGCCCCTGGCCGCTGGGGTCAGGATGGCATCAGCGGGTTGCGAACCGATTGGAGGTCGATTGGAGCCCGGGACCGGCCCGCCAGACGTCGAACCAACCGCTCCCGAACGCCGCGGCCAGGGCCGACGCCTCGTCCTGGTGGCGCCGCCGGCCCTCCTCGTCTCCCGACACGGCGGCCGCCTCGGCCAGTCCGGCCAGGGCCCTGATCCGCCAGGTGGGGGCCCGATGGTGGCGGGCGATCCCGTCGGCCCGTTCCAACAGGGCGGTGGCGGCCTCCACGTCGCCTCCGGCCAGGGCGCCCAGGCCCCGGCACCAGTCGACCGGTCCGAGCACGCCGACGCCCGCCCCGGTGCTGGCGATCACCGGCCCGGATTCGAGTCGGCGGGTGAAGCGGTCGAGCGCCGGGCCGTGCCCGGCCCGGCTGGCGGCCAGCACGAACAGGCAGCACTCGGCCCGCCCCCAGCGGCCAGCGGATGGGCGGATCTCGAGCGGGGTCTCGAGGTCGATGTCGACATCGACCGTTTCGTCGAGGCCGATGGCAGCGTCCAGCCCAGCGTCGAGGGCGAGCGCCCGGTCGAGCAAGGGCCCGGCCCGGGAGGTGGCGCCCGCCTCGACGGCGGCCACGGCCCTCCAGCCCAGGAGGTCGCCGTCGGTGGCCCCGGCGGTCAGCGACTCCAGCTCCCCCAACCGCCCCTGCTCCCACAAGACCTGACAGCGCAGCCAGCGGATCACCCCGGGTGCGATGCCGCTCTGGCCGGCCCAGACGGCGAGCCGCTCGGTGAGTCCGTCGGCCTCCGTCACCCGGCCGGCAACCAGCCCGACGGAGGCGGCGGTGAGTATCCGGTCGAGAGCGAGCACCGAGTCGGGCGGCCCGGCGAGCCCGGCCAGGGACGCGTCGGCGAGCTCGATGACTCCATCGCCCGGGGGTACCGTTGCCGGGTCGGGGCCAGCCACCAGGACCAGGCGTCGGGCCAGCAGAAGGTCGTGGCCCAACACCCCGCCGGCAGCGTCCCAGGGCCCGGCGGCCAGAGCCATCAGCTCCTCGTCGGACCCCGTCTCCAGCGCCGCCAGGGCCCGCTCCCGCCACAGCGCCGTTGCCGTCCCGCCCGGTCCGGCGACGGGTCCTGCGTCGACGGCCGGTGGAAGCGGTACCGCCTGGCCGTCGAGCCGCGACCGGCGGGCGGCCAGCACCGATCGCCACGTACCGCTCCCGGTCCCAGTCGGCCCTCCCTCGGCCGGCCCTGCGTCGCCGACCGCGCCGGCGCCGGTGTCGGCGGGATGCGCCAGTCCGGGCAGGCCCTGGTGCCCGTCCCAGGCGGCGGCGGCGAAGGCCGGCCCGGCCGGGTGGGGCCCGGTGCCGGCCAGCACGGCCAGGTCCTCGGCGTCGGGCCCGCCGCCCCGGCGGGCCAGGATGCGGGCGGCGGTGGCGGCCCGCCGCTGACGCTCGGCCTGGCCCCGGAGCCGGGCGATCTGCGCTTCCAGCAAGGCCAGTTCCGCCGCCAGCCCCTCGGCCCCGTCGAGGCCGGACAGGACCTGCCGGTTCGACGCCGCCAGCCCCTCGGCCTCGACGAGAAGGTCGAACGAGGTCGACTCCTGCAGCGCCAGGAGGGCCAGCCGGACGGCCAACAGCGACGTCCCGGCCGAACGGGCCCGGGCGAAGTGGTGCACCAGCTCCACCGGCGGGCCACCCGAGCGCCACCGGGCATGGCCCAGGGCGGCGTGGAGCCGGGCCAGTCGGGGTCCGGTCAACGCCGCCGTCAGGGCCCGGGCCGCCACCGGATGCACGAACCGGTAGGTGCGCTCCTCTGGGCTGTCGGCCATCAGGAGCCCGGCCTGGACCGCCTGTTCGAGCGCGTCCTCCACCTCGTTCAGCGGGAGCTCGGCCGCTTCGGCCACCACCTCGGCGGTGAGGGGAGTGCGGCTCAGGGCGCACACGGTGAGCACCGTCGGGGCCGCCGGATGGGCCCGTTCGGCCCGCAACGCCACCTGCTCCCGGACGGTGATGGGGGGCGCCGCCGCCAGCAGGGCGGCCAGCAGGTCGTCGGGCCCGGGGGGCCAGGGACCGGAACCGGCGGCGTCGGTTGCCGTCTCCAGCATCTGGCGGACCAGGAACGGGTTGCCGGCCGTGGCCTGGCGGAGCGCGGAGGCCAGCTCCGCCGACTGAGGGAGGTCGGGCCGGAGGAGGGCCGCCAGCTCGGCCACCGCCTCCGCCGGCAGTCCCGCCAGCTCGATGCGGTGCAGGCCCGGTAGACGGGTCAGGTCCCGCAGCGCCCGCCGGGCCGGCGGGGGACCGGCTTCGGTGTGGCGCCAGGCCACGGCGAACGAAACCCGGTCGGCGCTCAGCGCCGGGCCGGCGAACGCCAGCAGCTCCAGCGAGGCCTCGTCGGCCCAATGGGCGTCGTCGATCACCACCAGGACCGGCCGGTCGGCGGCCAGGCGGCGCAGGTAGCGGACGACGGCGGGGAACAGCGCGGTGGCCTCACCGGGGTCCCGTGGTGGGGAGGGCCGTCCCCCGTCGGCCCCGTCCCCGGCGACGGGGCCGGCCACCAGGCCCGCCCGCACCAGCTCGGCCAGGGCGGGATCGCGGCCCGGGCCGCCGTCGGGGCCGCTGTCGGCTGCGGCCAGGTGCTGCAGGATCTGGCTCCAGGGCCACAGCACCTGGGCCTGAGCCACCTCCCGGCAACGACCCCAGGCCACGCCCGCCCCGGCGCTCACCCCCCGGTCGGCCACCCGACCCAGCAGCGCCGACTTGCCGCTCCCGGGCTCACCGGTGAGCACCACCGTGGCCGAGCGTCCCTGGTCGAGCGCCACCTCGAGCCCGGCCAGCACGGCCAGCTCCCGGGTCCGCCCGACAACCAGGTCGGCACCAGGCTCGGGCGGTGCGTCCCCCCGGCGGACAGTGCGGTCCACCTCCCGTTCGTCGGGGCCCCGTCCGCCCTCCTCCGGCGCCTCGCCCCCCCGGAGGGACGGGTCGTGGGTCAGGATCTTGTGTTCCAAGGCCTGCACCCGGGGGCCGGGGTCGATGCCGAGCTGGTCGACCAGCAGCGTCCGCAGACGCTGGTAGGCGGCCAGGGCCTCGGACTGGCGCCCGGCCCGGTACAAGGCCAGCATCGCCAGCTCGGTGAGCCGCTCCCGGCGGGGATGCTCGGCCAGCACCGCCTCCAGGTCGGGCACCAGCGCCTCGTGCTCACCCAGCGCCAGGCGGGCCTCGAACCACTGCTCGGTGGCCACCAGGCGAAGCTCGGCCAGGCGGGCCCGGTAGGCCATCAGGGCGTCGGTGTCGACCAGCCCCTCGCACGGCTCGCCCCGCCACAGCCGCAGGGCGGAAGCCAGGTGCGACGAGGCGAGCCCCGCCTCACCCCGAGCCAGCGCGCTCCGCCCCTGGGCCACCAGATGCTCGAAGCGATGGGCGTCGATGGCTCCGGGATCCACGGCCAGGCGGTAGCCCGGTGGGATGCTCTCGATACAGCTCTGACGGTCGCCGGGATGGCGGCTCGGTTCGATACTGCGCCGGAGGTTCGATATGTAGCTACGGATCGCCACCTCGGGCCGGGCCGGCAGATCGCCGTCCCACACGCTCTCGGCCAGCTGCTCCATCGACACGACCTGCCCGGGGGCCAGCAACAGACGAGCCAGGACCGCCACCTGGCGGGGGCCGCCCAGGCGCACGGCGGTGCCAGCCACGGTGACCACCAGGGGGCCGAGCAGATCGAACGACGTTGAAGCAGGGTTGGCCATTGCGGCGGCGGGATCGGGCATTGGCGCGTGGGCGGGTTCGGATCGACCGACCCGACGTCACGTCGTCTCGACGACGACCTGGTATCGGGTGCGGCAGCAGGACGACCAGGTAGGAGGCCCCACGTCGAATCCGACGTCACTGTAGGGCAGGCGCCCCGGCACACCAATCGGGCCGAACCACCCACCCAGGTTCACAATGTGACGACCCCAGTTACGGGGTTTCGAGGACCTCGATGAGCAGCTCGAGGGCGGCCTCGGCGAAGCGGATCATGTTGGCCCCACGGTCGTCGAGGCCGGTGAGCACATGCCGCGTGACCTCCCGGGGGCCGGACACGGCGAGCCAGGCGTGACCGGCGGGGTCGCCGTAGCGGTTGGGCGGCCCGGCGGCCCCGCCCTCCCCGATACCCCAGGTGGAGCCGACGACGGCCACGATCGACTGGGCCAGGAAGCGGGCGAACGGCTCGCTGGCCCCCCGCATGCCCTCGGGCCGGGGCACGGCGTCGCCCAGCAGGCCCTTGATCCCCTGGAACGTGTAGCAGACGCCGCCGCCCAGGTAGTAGGCCGAGGCGCCGGGCACCGACAGCAGGGTGGCCGAGATCAGGCCCCCGGCCGAGCCCTCGGCCACGGCGATCGACTCGCCCCGGCCCTTGAGCAGCTCACCGGCCCGGATGCCGAGCTCGGCCAGGTGGGCGCTGCCTATGGGGGCGGTCTCGTTGTCGGCCATGGTGGTCTCCCTCTCTGTCGCTTCGTTCGTTCGGTTCGGCACCCGGACCGCTCAGCGGACCTCGGCCACGACGTCGGCCACCATGGCGTCGAGATCGTACTGCGGGGTCCAGCCCCACTCGGCCCGGGCCGTGGCGTCGTCGATGTGGAGGTTGCGGGCCAGGCTCAGCGCCGCCTTGGGGTCGGGCTCGAAAGTGATCTCGGCCTCCGGCACGACCCGCCGCACCGCCTCGGCGATCTCCCCGGCGTTGGGGGTGGGCGCCACGCCGTCGACAAGGTAGTTGATGGCCTTGATCGAATCCCGGGGGGCGGCGGCCAGATCGAGGGCGGCCCGGGCGGCGTCCTTGTAATAGAGGATCGGGATCACGGTCTCTTGTGTGGTCCACACGGTGAAGGGCTCGCCCAGCGCCGACTTCTCGATCATCCAGCTCGTGTACTGGGCCAGGCTCCAGGTGGTGACGCCGGGCCCCACGATCGACGGGTAGCGCAGGCCCCGGAAGTCGAGCCCGTACTTCTGCCGGTAGTAGGCCCCCAGGTTCTCGCCGAACACCTTGGTCACGCCGTACACCGTGTTGGGTCGCTGCAGTGACAGGTCGGTGACCGGCCCGGGGCCGAGATCACGGCCGTAGGTGCCGATGCTGGAGGCGAAGATCATCTGCTCGGTGCCGGCCTGACGGGCGGCCTCGATCATGCGGATGAAGCCGACGGCGTTCGCCGTGAGCAGCGTCTGGGGGTCGGCCTCGCCCGGGCCGGTGAGGATGGCCCCGAAGTGGAACAGCCGGGTGGGGGCCACGGCCGCCACCACCGCCTCGGTGGCCTCGGGGTCGGCCAGGTCGAGGTGGTGGAGCTCCACGGAGTCCTCCAGGCCGGTGAGACGCCCGAAGTTGCCCGACCGGTGGGCCACGTGGATCGGTCCCTCGTCGCGCTCGATGAGCATGCGGACGATCTCGGCCCCGATGAATCCGGTCCCCCCGGTGATGAGCGTGGTCATCCGGGGATCTTGACACGTCGGTCCCTCTCCGTCGATCTTGGTAGGCGCATGAGTTCAACGATCGAACCAACACCGAAACCGGCCGATGCCTGGCTGACCACGGCCTGCGTGCTGTGCAGCAACAACTGCGGCGTCGAGGTGCGCCTGGACGGCCGCGCCATCAGCCGGGTCAGGGGCAACAAGCGCCACGTGGGCTCCAAGGGCTACACCTGCGAGAAGGCCCTGCGCATCGACCACTACCAGAACGCACGCAGCCGGCTCGCCACGCCGCTGCGCCGCACCCCCGACGGGGACTACGAGCCGATCGACTGGGACACCGCCATCGCCGAGATCGCTGACGGCCTGCGGGCGGTGGGGGAGCGGCACGGCCCCGAGACCGTCATGTACTACGGCGGCGGCGGCCAGGGGAACCACCTGGTGGGGGCGTACGGGGCGGCGTTGCGCCAGGCGCTCGGCATCACCCGGCGGTCCAACGCACTGGCCCAGGAGAAGACGGGCGAGGCCTGGGTGGAGGGCCGGCTGTTCGGCACCCACACCCACGGGCACTTCGCCCAGGCCGAGGTGGCCCTGTTCCTGGGCAAGAACCCGTGGCACTCGCACGGCTTCGACGAGGCCCGCCGGGTGCTGAAGGCCATGGCCGCCGACCCCGCCCGGACCCTGATCGTGGTCGATCCCCGCCGCACCGAGACGGCCGACCTGGCCGACGTCTGGCTACCCGTCCGCCCCGGCACCGACGCCTTCCTGTTGGCCGCCCTGGGCGCGGTGCTGGTGGAGGAGAACCTGGTGGCGGCGGACTGGCTGACGGCCAACGCCGTGGGGGTGGACGAGACCGTAGCCGCCCTCGCCTCACTGCCGGTGGCCGCCCTGGCCGAGCGGTGCGGGATCGACGAGGCCACGATCCGCTCGGTGGCCCGCCGCCTGGCCGCCGCCCGCGGCCGGGTGGCGGTCTACGAGGACCTGGGGGTGGAGATGGCCCCCCACTCCACTCTCGTCTCCTACCTCCAGCGGGTGCTGTGGGTGCTGGTGGGGGCGTACGGGGAGACCGGCGGCATGTCGGCCCACACCTCGATGGCGCCCCTGTTCACCTACGGGGCGTCCGGCGCCGAGCCGGCCGACCCCGTCACCGGCGGAGCCATCATCAGCGGGCTGGTGCCGTGCAACGAGATCGCCGAGGGCATCCTCAGCGACCACCCCCGCCGCACCCGGGCCCTGTTCATCGAGAGCGCCAACCCCGTGCACTCGCTGGCCGAGTCGGCCGCCTTCCGCCGGGCCATGCGGGCCTGTGAGCTGACCGTGGTGGTGGACGTGGCGCTCACCGAGACGGCCCGCCAGGCCGACTACGTGCTCCCGGCCGCCTCCCAGTACGAGAAGGCGGAGACCACCTTCTTCGGGATGGGGTTCCCCGACAACTGGTTCTGCGTCCGGCCCCCGATTCTCGAGCCGCTGGGCGACTCGTTGCCCGAAGCCGAGATCCACAGCCGCCTGATCCGGGCGCTCGGTGTGGTGACCGACGACGACCTGGCGCCGCTGCGAGCGGCGGCAGCCGAGGGGATCGACCACTTTGCCGGCGCCTTCCTGGCCGCCACCGCGGCCAACCCGGCGCTGGCCGGCGTGGGGGCGGTGGTGCTGTACGAGACGCTGGGCCGCACCCTGCCTCCCGGCCTGGAGGCGGCGGCCGCCCTGTGGTTCAGCGCCCAGCAGGTGGCCATGCGCTTCCCCGACCAGGTGCGGGCGGCCGGCCACCAGGGGGAAGGGCCGGCCCTGGGTGCTGCCCTGTTCCTGGCCCTCCTGGCCAACCCCGACGGGGTGGTGTTCACCCGCCACGAGCATCACCAGGCCTTCGACCTGCTCCGCACACAAGACCAGAAGATCCACCTGGCCATCCCCGAGATGCTCGACGAGCTCCGCCGCCTGCCCCAGGCCCCCGAGCGCTACACCAGCGACGAGTTCCCGTTCGTGCTGTCGGCCGGCGAGCGGCGGGCCTTCACCGCCAACACGATCATGCGGGATCCGGCCTGGCGCCGGCGCGACCCGGAGGGGGCCCTGCGCCTCAGCCCCGACGACGCCGCCCGCCTCGGCATCAGCGACGGGGCCCGGGTGCGGATCACCACCCCCGGCGGCCAGGCGGTGGCGGTGGCCGAGATCAACGACACCATGATGACGGGCCACGTGGCGCTGCCAAACGGGATGGGCCTGGCCTGGTCGGCGGCCGGCGGCGGGCCCGAGGTGGTGGGGGTGGCCCCCAACGAGCTGACCACCGCCGACTGGCGGGATCCGATCGCCGGCACGCCGTGGCACAAGCACGTCCCGGCGCGCCTGGAATTGGTAGCGTCGGGAGCGGTGAACTCTCCCGCTACTGGAAGGAACAGCTGATGCGGCGAACCCGTTTCGAGGCCGACGTCTGCCCGGTGGCCCGCACGGTCGACCTGCTGGGCGACTGGTGGACGCCGCTGGTGCTCCGTGAGCTTCTGCTGGGCCAGGACCGCTTCGCCCGCATCCAGGAACGGCTCGACATCCCCCGGGCCGTCCTGGCCGCCCGCCTCCGCCGTCTGGAGGCCGAGGGGTTGGTGAGCCGGGTCCGCTACGAGCAGCATCCGCCCCGCGACGCCTACCAGCTGACCGACAAGGGGCGGGCCACGGGCGACGTGATCATGGCCATGTGGCGCTACGGGCGCGACTGGCTGGCGGGGGAGGACAGCGTGGTCGAGCCCTATGACAAGCACACCGGCGCCCCGGTGCGGCCCCGGGTGATCGACGAGACCACAGGCCGGCCCATCGAGCTGGCCGCCGTGCGGCGCCGGGTCCAGCCGGCATCGGCCGCAGCTACCGCCACCGGGACCGAACCCAGCGCCGATCCTCGAACCGACCCCCGACCCGATCAAGGAGCCCGGCCGTGACCGGAACCGCCACCCCGGCCGCCCCCTCCACCTCCGGCCCCGCCCGGCCGGCGCCCCGGCGGGTGCCGCTGCCCCTGCTCGTGGTGGCGGGCGGCCTGATCACGGCCGCCTCACTGGGAGCCCGCTCGACCTTCGGGCTGTTCCTCGATCCGGTCGTCACCACCATCGGCAGCGGCCGGGCCACCTTCGCCCTGGCCGTGGCCATCCAGAACCTGGCCTGGGGCCTGAGCCAACCGTTCGCCGGCGCCATCGCCGACCGTTTCGGCACGGCCAAGGTGCTGAGCGCTGGGGCCGTCGTCTACGCCCTGGGGCTGGTAATGCTGTCGCAGGCCACCTCGGCCAGCGGCGTCTACCTGTCGATCGGCCTCGTGGTCGGCATCGGCACCGGAGCCGCCAGCTTCGCCGTCGTGCTGTCGGCCGTGGGCCGCATGGCACCCCCGCACCGGCGCTCGATGGCGCTGGGGGTGGCGTCGGCCATGGGCTCGGTCGGCCAGCTGACCCTGATCCCCCTGTTCCGCTACCTGATCGACTCGATCGGCTGGCAGGACTCGGCGCTGTGGCTGGGGGCCATCGTGCTGTCGGTCATCGTCTTCGCCCCGCTGCTGCGGGGCCGCAGCGCCGAGCAGGCGGCCCAGGCCGTGAGCGTCGAGCAGGCGGCCCGGGCGGCGGCCGAGCCCAAGGTGGCGTTGCGCCAGGAGCTGCGCCGGGCGGCCCACTCCCGGGCCTTCCTGCTGTTGAACCTCGGCTTCTTGGTGTGCGGCTTCCACGTGACCTTCGTGGGCACCCACCTGGCGTCCTACGCCGTCGACGTGGGCCAGCCCCGCTCGGTGGCGGCCACCGCCCTGGCCGTGATCGGGCTGTTCAACATCTTCGGGTCGCTGGCCGCCGGTGCCCTGGGCTCCCGCTACGCCAAACGAAAGCTGCTGTCGATCATCTACGGCACCCGGGCCGTGGTGTTCGCCGTGTTCATGGTGGTACCCCACAGCACCACGTCGTTCCTGGTGTTCGGGGCGGCCATGGGCGTGCTGTGGCTGTCGACCGTGCCCCTCACCTCGGGCATCGTGGCCAGCCAGTTCGGCACCGCCCACGCCGGTACCTTGTTCGGCATCGTGTTTCTCTCGCACCAGCTGGGGGCGTTCGTGGGGGCCTGGATGGGCGGCACCCTGGCCGATCGGTTGGGCTCCTACAACCCGGTGTGGTGGATCGGGGTGGGCCTGGGGGTGATGGCGGCCGTCGTCCATCTCCTGATCGACGAGGGCCCCCAGCCCGACGTGCCCGCCGCCCCTGATCGCCGCCTGGTCACCCGCCCCGCCTTCGGGGCTGTCGTGGTGGTGGGCGCCCTCAGCCTGGCCGGTGTCATCGGAGCCCTCCACGCCACCGCCACCGCCACCGGGACGGCGGGCGGAGGTTCCACCGCCGCCGTCTTCTGCCCCCTCCACGTGATGACGGGCTGACCGGCGCCAGCGGGCCTGAACTGGACCGCAACCGGCCCCACCCCCATACTCGGTGCCGTCGAACCGACACCGGACGCGGGAGTGAGAACGTGGCACCGTCGATCGAACCTGGCGTGGAGTACGAGTGGTTCAAGCTGGGTGACCTGGTGGACCGGGCCGCCCGCCTGTGGCCCGGACGGACGGCGGTGATCTTCGAGGATCGACGCTGGACCTGGGCCGAGCTGGCGGCCGAGGTGGACCGGGTGGCCAAGGGGCTGATGGCGGCCGGCGTGGCCTCCGGTGACCACGTGGCCGTCTGGATGACCAACCGACCGGAGTGGGTGTTCACCATGTTCGCCGCCGGGAAGGTGGGGGCCTGCATCGTGCCGCTCAACACCCGCTACCGGGCCGACGACGCCGCCTTCACCGTGGCCGACTCCCAGGCCAGCCTGATGATCACGCTCGACCGGTCGGGCCCCATCGGCTTCGCCGCCATGCTCCAGGACGCCCGGTCCCAGATCGAGGCGGCCGGGCACCTCCGCCGGATCGTGGTGCTCGACACCACCGGGGGCGAGGGAGTGGCCACCGTTCCCGGCGCCTCGAGCTGGGACGAGCTGGTGGCCGGCGGGGCGGCGGTCACCGATGCCGAGCTGGCCGAGCGGGCGGCGTCGATCTCGGTGGACCAGCTGATGATGCTGGCCTACACCTCGGGCACCACCGGGCATCCCAAGGGGGTGCAGCACAGCCACCGGCCGCTGCGCAACGTACGGGAGCGGGCCACGATGTGGGGCAACACGTTCAACGACGTGCACATGGGTTACCTGCCCCTGTTCCACCTGTTCGGCTTCTCCGAGGTGGCGGTGATGGCGGCCGTCACCGGGGCCTGCCAGGTGGTGATGGACGCCTTCGACGGCGAGCGCACGCTCGACCTGGTCGAGCGGCACGGGGCCAGCATCATCCACGGCTTCGACTCCCACTACAAGGACCTGCTGGCGGCGCAGGCCCGCCAGCCCCGGGACCTGTCGTCGCTGCGCTACGGCACCCTGGCCGCCGGGATGGAGTCGAGCACGCCCACCGCCCGGGCCGCCCAGGAGCACCTCTGCCCCACGGTGAGCGGCTACGGGATGAGCGAGGTGTGGGCCTTCACCTCGGCCAGCCACCAGAGCCATTCCCTGGAGCAGCGCACCGAGGCCTCGGGCTTCCCCTGCGACGGGCTCGAGTACCTGATCCGAGACCTGGAGACGGGCCGCGAGGCGGCCCCCGACGTGCCCGGCGCCCTGTTCGTGCGGGGCTACACCGTCACCCGGGGGTACTGGCAGCGGCCCGAGGCCAACGCTCAGACCATCGATGCCGACGGTTGGCTCGACACCGGCGACCTGGCCCGGGTCCGGCCCGACGGCCACCTGGTGTTCATGGGTCGGCACAAGGACATGCTCAAGGTGGGCGGGGAGAACGTGTCGCCGGCCGAGGTGGAGGGCTACCTGCTGGCCTCGGGCGGGATCCAGGAGATCGCCGTGGTCGGCTATCCCGACCCCCGCCTGGCCGAGGTGCCGGTGGCCTACGTGATCCCGTCGGCTCCCGGCTCGGTGACGGCCGAGGAGCTGATCGAGCGGTGCAAGGGCCGGATCGCCAGCTTCAAGATCCCCCGCCATGTGTTCCTGGTCGACGCCCTGCCGATGACACCGTCGGGCAAGATCCGCAAGGTCGAGCTGCGGGCCATGGCGCTGGAGTCCCTGGGCGACCCCAAGCACGCCTGATCCGGGACACCGGGCCGGCTGTCCCGGGCCGGTCCGGGACGCTGGCCCCGTGCCGATGGGACAACGGTCAACGACGATCCCGGTACCAACAGTTGCCGAGGAGGCCCTCATGCCAGTGCCCATCCGTCCCAGCCGTCCCACCCGTCTGAAGATCGCCGCCGTGCTGTCGGTCCTCGTGGCCGTCACCGGCCTCGTTTAGCGCTGGGCGATCGTGCTGTGCACCGTGGTGAACCTCTACTGGATGGTGCAGGCCGTGACCACGCTGGTGAACCCGAGCCAGTCGGGCGACACCGCCTTCGCCCTCGTGATGATGGCGGTTCACGCCGTCACGCTGTGGTTCCTGCTGGCCCGGGCCGGCGTCGCCGCCGAGCAGGCGGTGGCCCCGGCTCCCGAGCCGGCCGGGAAGGCTCGGGCCTGAGGTGACCGGTTGGGTCACGGCCGGGGCCCAGCGGGTGCTCACCGCCGTGGGGGCCTACGCGCTGGCCGTGGCCGGCCTGGTGGTCTGGGCCACCGCCCTGCGCTCGGGCCCGGCGCCCGTGCCCCGGTGGTCGGTGGGGTTGGCCCTACTGGTGGTGGCGGTGACCCTGCCGGTCGTCTGCCGCTGGGTCGACCCGGCGGTCTACGACCTGGTCCACGGCCAGGATGACGGCGTCGGCGAGGTGCTGGCCGGGCTGGGCCAGGGGATCGAGGCGAGCGCCGAGCCGGCGTCGGTGCTGGAGGCGATGGCCGCCTCGGCCGTCCGCCTGCTCCGGGTCCCCTCCATCGGCGTCGACATCTGGCCCGTACCCCACGACCCTCCGGGGGAGAGCCTGGAGCCGGGGTGGGACGCCGGGCTGTCGGCTCACCGGGGCACACCGGTCATCGGAGCGGAGGAGATGATCGTGCCCGCCGACTACCGGGGTGAGGCCGTCGGCCAGCTCCGGGTCGGTGGCCGGCGGGCCCGGCAGGTGCTCTCCGCCGACGATCGCCGCCTCGCCGCCGACGTCGCCCGGTACCGCGACCTCCACGATGGGCTGGGCCCCACGCTGGCCTCGCTGAAGCTCCAGTTGGCAGCACTGCGACGGACGATGGAGGGTGGCGGTGGTGGCGGTGCACAACACCGTCCGCCACGCCGGGGCCGATACGTGTCTCGTCCACCTCGGCCGGAGCCCGGATCAGGTGGTGCTGACCGTGAGCGACGACGGCACCGCCCAGCCTGCCGGCGCCGGGCACTGGGGCCTCGGGCAACGGACCATGCAGGAGCGGATCGACGAGCTGGGCGGCCAACTCCTCGTCAGCCGGCGGTCGGGGAGCGGCACGACCGTCACCGCCACCGTACCCCTGGCCCGGCGACGGCCTCCGGAACTACGTGAGCATCATCTTCGCCAAGCTCCACGTCGCCGACCGGGCCCAGGCCATCATCCTGGCCCGAGATCAGGGTCTGCCCTGATCACATCGATGGTCGCCGTTCCGGCTGGTGCGGCAGCGGCCCCGGGCGGTTCACTGTGAGGCCATGACCAGCGCCACCACCAAGCGGAAGCCACTGCCCCGGGGGGTGCTGTTCGTCATCGCCGCCAGCGCCGCCCACTCGCTCGGCGCCATGGCCATGTCGGTGGCCCTGGGCAAGGTGCTGTTCGATCTGACCGGGCGGGCCCTCGACCTGGGCTGGTTGGGCCTGGCCGAGTTCCTGCCCACGGCTCTGCTGGCCCCCATCGTGGGCTCGGCCGCCGACCGGTTCGACCGGCGTCGGGTGGTGGCCGCCGGATTCGCCCTGGAAGCGGCCGTCTACCTGGGGTTGGCCGCCTACGTGGGCTCGGCCGGGAGCTCGGCCGCCGTGTGGCCGATTCTGGCTCTGGCCGTGGGATTCGGCACGGCCCGGGCCGTGGTCGCCCCTGCCATCCGGGCCCTGCCCGCCGACCTGGCCGGCGACCAGCTGACCCGGGTGGTGCCCCTCAGCTCGGCGGCCTGGCAGCTCTCGATGATCGCCGGGCCGGTGCTGGGTGGGTTCCTGCTCGTGGTGGGCCCGTCCTGGCCGTTCCTGGCCGCCGCCGCCGGCTTGATGGTGGGCATCGCCCTGGTGGCCCGGGTGCCCGACGTACGTCCCATGCTGGCCGCGGCCCGGGCGCTGGCCGATGCCGACCGGGGCGACGGTGAACCGCCGGGGCCGCTGCGGGAAGCGCTGGAGGGGCTGGCGTTCGTCCGCCGCACCCCGATCCTGTTCGGCGCCATCTCGCTCGACCTGTTCGCCGTGCTGTTCGGGGGCGCCGTCGCCCTCCTGCCGGCGATCGCCGACCGGCGGTTGGGGGTGGGGGCGATCGGGTTGGGCTGGCTCCGGGCCGCCACCGGCATGGGAGCCGGGGCCACCACCCTGCTGCTGGCCTGGCGCCCGGTCGACCGCAAAGTGGGACGGGTCCTGCTCGGCGTGGTCGCCCTGTTCGGGCTGGCCACCCTGGTGCTGGCGTTCACGCGCACCTACGCCGTGGCCTTCGTCGCCCTCCTGGTGTTGAGCGCGGCCGACGCCATCAGTGTGTTCATCCGGGGGACCCTGGTGCCGCTGGTGACCCCGGCGGTGCAGCGGGGCCGGGTGCTGGCCACCGAGAACGTGTTCATCGGGGCCTCCAACGAGCTGGGGGCGTTCGAGTCGGGCGTCGCCGGCCAGCTCCTGGGGATCTCGGGGGCGGTGGCCCTGGGCGGGGTGGCCACGCTGGCGATCGTGGGCCTGTGGTGGGTCCTGTTCCCCGCCCTGCGCGACGTCGACCGCTTCGCCGACGTCGCCGCCCCTGCTCTACCCACCAGCGATCTCTGACACCAGGACCCGCCGGCGGTACCCAGTGTCAGAGATCGACGTCAGACCGCCTTGTAGACCAGTGGGAACGTGTCGTCGTCGGTGATCAGATCGCCGGGCTGGAGCCAGGTGTCGTCGGTCCAGATCACGGGATCGGTGCCCGGCACCGGGGCCCAGCGGGCGTCGTCGCCCAGCCAGCGCCACGACACGGCCACCCGCCGGTTGGGGCTGCCGTTGCCCCGGCTGCGGTGGACGATGCGGTAGTCGAACAGCAGGGCATCGCCCGGCTCGACGTCGAAGCCCACGATGTCATAGCGGTCGGGGTGCTCCTCGAAGCTCTCGGTGACGTCGGTGTAGGACAGGGCCAGGTCGCCGAAGTTGTCCCACAGCTGGTTCATGGCCTCGAAGTCGGGCATCTCGCCCGGCGCCGCGTTGGACGGACGGAAGGTCTTGCCCCACCGATGTGAGCCCTTCACGAACTCCAGCGCGCTGGCCGCCACCGACGCCTCGGTGAGCGCCACCCAGGTCGAGGCCACCTGGGACCCCCGGATCGGCCAGTACGGGTGGTCCTGGTGCCAGTGGAACGGCCGGTCCACCTCGGGGCCCTTCACGAAGATCTGCTCGAAGTAGATGCGAATGGCCTGGCTGCCGAGGGCCTGGGCGGCCAGGGCCGGCAGGTCGGTCGTGTGGAGGAACGAGCGGAACTCGTCGTCATGGGGGTGCAGATGACGGTCCATGCCGGTGCCGCCCTGGCTGGCGGGCGAGGTCAGCAACCGGTCGACGGCGGCCAGCATCTGCCCGGCGGTGGCGGGGTCGACCGCTCCCGGCACCTTGACCACGCCCTCAGCCCTGAAGCGGGCGATCTCCTCGTCGGTCAGCACACGTGTCATCCCGTTCCCCCTTCTGGGTTCCTTCATCTCGTTTGTGACTGTAGTCAGCTTTCCTCCCCGGGAGCAAACGGGACCGGCCGTGGCGCTGCCCATTAGGCTCCCGGCATGGCGAGCTACGAGACGCTGGAGATCGAACGGGACGCCGACCGGCCCGAGGTGCTACGGGTGTGGCTGAACCGGCCCGAGCGGCGCAACGCCGTGAACGACCGGATGATGCTGGAGGTGGGCGACCTGTTCGGGAGCCTGCAGACCGACTTCACCACCCGGGTGGTGGTCCTGGGCGGGCGGGGCCTGTCGTTCTGCGCCGGTGCCGATCGCAAGCCCGACGACCGACCTCTGCCCGACGCGACCACCGAGCGGGAGCGCCGGTTCCGGGTCCACCTGGGACGGCGGGCGTCCCGGGCCATCGAGGACTGCGAGATCCCCGTGATCGGCCGCATCCAGGGGCACGCCTCGGGCGGCGGCTGCGTGTGGGCCGTGTCGTGCGACTTCCGGGTGGCCACCGACGATGCGGTGTTCTGGTACCCCGAGATCGAGCTGGGCGTGCCCCTCAGCTGGGCCGCCACGCCCCGCCTGATCCAGGAGATCGGCACCGCCCGGGCCCGCCAGATGGTGATGCTGTGCGAGCGGGTGACGGGTGAGACGGGAGAGCGGTGGGGCCTGGTCCACGAGGCGGTGGCTCCCGACGGGCTCGACGGCGCCGTCGAGCGTTGGGTGGAGCGGGTGCTGGCCATGCCCGACCCGGCGATGCACATGGCCAAGACCCAGTTCCGGGGCTACAGCCGGCTGTTCGCCCAGGGTGACGTGTCGGAGGCCGACGGCGACCAGATCGAGCTGGCCCGCCGCACACCCGGGGTGAAGGAGCGCTTCGCCGCCCCGATCAGGCGGGCCTAGTGTCTCCTTCGGAGACGGCAATCCTATGGGTTGCCGCTCAGCCGGTTAACCACGCCAGGAGGCAGATGACATGAGCGTCACCGACACCGGGACGGCCACGATCACCGGTGGCGAGGCCATGGCCCGCCAGCTGGCCGAGGAGGGGATCACCCACATCTTCGGCATCCCCGGCGTCCAGCTCGACTACGCCACCAACGGCCTGTCCAAGGTGGTCGACGACATCCGGTTCATCGCCGTGCGCCACGAGCAGACCGCCACCTACGCCGCCGACGGCTACTTCCGCTCGTCGGGCCGGATCGGGGTGGGCCTGGTGGTGCCGGGGCCGGGCGTGCTCAACGCCGGGGCCGGCCTGGTGACGGCCCTGGCCTGCTCGTCCAAGATCCTCCTCCTGTCGGGTCAGATCCCCACCCGGGGCCTGGGCCAGGGGTGGGGCATGGTGCACGAGATCCCCGACCAGTCGGGGATCCTGGCCACCCTGTGCCGTGACGCCACCCTGGTGGGGGCGGCCGGCGAGGTGGCGGGCGCCATCCACGGCGCCATCGTCCGCCTGGGAGCGGGCCCGGGGCCGGTGGCGGTGGAGATTCCCCCCGACGTGCTCTCGGGCCGGGCCCCAGCCGTCACCATCGGCCACGAGGCTCCCGGCACCCCGTCGGGTGGGTCGGCGGCCGAGCTCGACGCCGCCGCCGAGCTGCTGGCCCGGGCCGAGCGGCCCCTGATCTACGCCGGGGGCGGGGCGGCGGTGGCCGACGCCTGGCAGGAGCTGGCCCACCTGGCCGAGACCCTCGGCGCGCCCCTCACCGCCAGCACCAACGGCCGGGGTGCCTTCGACGACCGCCATCCGCTGGCCGTGTTGCCCCTGGCCGGCAAGGAGCTCCTCAAGCGGGCCGACTGCGTGCTGATCATCGGGTCCCGGGGCCTCGACATGCGGGTGGCGCCGCTACCGGTGGCCGAGGGGGCCACCGTGATCTCGCTCAACCGCAACCCGGCCGACTTCGGCCCGCCCCGCGGCTACGACGCCACCATCACGGGCGACGCCAAGACCGGGGCCGCCGCCCTGGCCAGCCGGCTGTCGCCCCGAGGGCCGTGGGTCGACGACCTGGACGACGTGCGGGCCCGGGCAGCCGAAGCCCTGGCCGTGCTCGAGCCTCAGATGTCGTACGTGCGGGCCCTGCGCTCGGCCATGCCCGACGACGCGGTGCTGGTCAACGAGCTGACCCAGGTGGGCTACGTGTCGATGGTGGCCTTCGACGTCCGTCACCCCTGGAGCTACATCTACCCCGGCTACCAGGGCACCCTCGGGTACGGGTATCCCACCGCCATCGGCGCCGCGGTGGCCAACCCCGACCGGGCGGTGGTGAGCATCTCGGGCGACGGCGGCTTCGGCTACGGCCTGGCCGAGCTGGCCACGGCCGTGGCCCACGACATCCCGCTCGTGGCGGTGGTGTTCGCCGATGGCGCCTACGGCAACGTCCAGCGGATGCACAAGGCCCAGTTCGACGGGGTCCACTATGGCACCGAGCTGGTCAACCCCGACCTGGTGCGCCTGGCCACGGCCTTCGGCATGCCCGGCTACCGGGCCACCTCGCCCGAGCAGCTGCAGACCACGCTGCGGGCCGCCATCGACGCCCGCCGCCCCGCCCTCATCGAGGTCCCGATCGGCACCACGCCGGACCCCTGGCGGGTCATCATGGCCCGCTGATGAGCGACACCACCTCGAACGACGGGGCCACCGACAACGATGCCTGGGGGCCGGAGCTGGCCGAGCTGGAGGCCCGGCTGGGATTCGCCGCCGCCCTGGGCGGGCCCGAGCGGGTGGAGCGCCAGCACGCCGCCGGACGGCTCACGATCCGGGAGCGGATCGACCACCTGGCCGACCCCGGGTCGTTCCGGGAGGTCGGCCGTCTGGCCGGGCGGCCCATACGGGATGAGGACGGCACCCTCACCTCGGTCACCCCGGCCAACTTCCGGTGTGGCGAGGCCGAGATCGACGGCCGCCCGGTGGTGGTGTCGGGCTACGACTACACCGTGCGGGGCGGGGCCATCGAGGGTGGGCTGATGGACAAGCGGCCCTACGCCGAGCGCATGGCCCACGACCTCAAGATCCCGCTCGTCCGCCTGGTGGAAGGGGTGGGGGCCAGCGTCCGGGGCGTCAAGACCATGGGCGCCACCTACGTGCCCACCGTCCCCGGGTGGGAGTGGAGCGTGGCCAACCTGTCGCGGGTGCCGGTGGTGTCGGCCGCCCTGGGGGCGCTGGCCGGGCTGCCCGCCATCGAGATCACGGCCGCCCACTTCTCGGTGATCGTGAAGGGCCAGGCCCAGGTGTTCGTGGCCGGGCCGCCGCTGGTGAAGGCGGCCACCGGGATCGACATCGACAAGGAATCGCTCGGCGGCTGGGAGGAGGCCACCCGTATCGGCTCGGTCGACGCCGCCGTCGACACCGAGGCCGAGGCCCTCGACCTGATCCGCCGGGTGCTGGGCTATCTGCCGTCCAACGTGTGGCAGCTCCCGCCCCGGGCCGAGCCCACCGACGACCCCGAGCGGACCGACCCGTCGCTGCGCTCGCTGGTGCCCCGCCGGCCCCGCCCCGTCGACACCCGCCGCCTGTTCGCCTCGGTGGCCGACGAGGGCTCGGTCACCGAGCTGGCCCCGGCCCACGGCCGGGCCGCCGTGGTGGCCCTGGCCCGCCTCGACGGCCACCCCGTGGTGTTCGCCGGCACCGACGGCCGGATCGACGGGGGCGGTCTGTCGGCGGCGGCGGCCGAGAAGATGGTCCGCTTCATCGACCTGGCCGACACCTTTCACCTCCCGGTGGTGGCCTTCATGGACCACCCGGGGCTGCTGGTGGGCCTGGAGTCGGAACGGGCCGGTGTGCTGCGGGCCGGCACCCGGGTGCTGTCGGCCGTGTACGAGGCCGACGTGCCGTGGGCCTCGGTGATCGTGCGCCGGGCCTACGGGGCGGCCGGGGCCAGCCACCGCAACCCGACCCGCCACACGTTCCGGGTGGCGTGGCCGTCGGGCGAGTGGGGGTCGCTGCCGGTGCGGGGCGGGGTCGACGCCGCCTACCGCCGGGTGATCGAGGAGGCCGACGACCCGGCGACCAAGCGGGCCGAGCTGGAGGCCGAGTACCGCCAGGTCACCAGCCCGTTCCGGACGGCCGAGATGTTCGGCGTGGAGGACATCATCGACCCGGCCGAGACCCGCCCCCGGCTCGTCCACTGGGCCCGTACCGCCTACCGGACGATGGCCTCCGGCCCCGTCGGCCCCTCCGGCCGCACCTGGCGCCCCTGAGCCTGAGCCGGCCGGGCCCGGCGGGCTACCAGGTGTCGACCATGGGGCGCTTCTTGCCCTGGCGGGGCGGGCGAGGGGGCGCCGACAGCAGAGCCATCGTGATCCACTGGCGGCTCTCGGCCGGGTCGATCACGTCGTCGATCTCGAAGTAGGTGCCGGTGTTGACGGCCTTGCCGTTGTGGTACAGCTTGGCCACCCGCCGCTCGTACTCGGCCAGCCGCTCGGCCGGATCCTCGATGGCCTCCAGCTCGTGGCGGTACCCGAGCTTCACGAAGCCCTCCAGGCCCATGCCCCCGAACTCGCCGGTGGGCCACGACACGGTGAACGTCGTGGCCTTGAACGAGCCGCCGGCCATGGCCTGCACCCCAAGCCCGTAGCCCTTGCGGAGCACGATCGTCATGAACGGCACGTCGATCGACGCCGCCGTCACGAACATGCGGGAAGCGTGGCGCACCGTGGCCTCGTACTCGGCCTGGGGGCCCACCATGATCCCCGGAGTGTCGGCCAGGAACACCAGCGGGATGTCGTGGGCGTCGCACAGCTGCATGAACCGGGCTCCCTTGTCGCCCCCGGCGGCGTCGATGGCACCGGCCAGGTGATGGGGGTTGTTGGCGATGATGCCCACCGGGCGACCCTCCACCCGGGCCAGGGCGGTCACGATCCCGATGCCCCAGTTGGGCCGCAGCTCCAGCACGCTGCCCACGTCGCACAGGTTGGCGATGACCTCCCGCACGTCGTACACCCGCTTCCGGTTCTCCGGGATCAGGTGGCGGAGGCGGCGCTGGTCGGGCGCTTCCCAGTCGTCCACCGGGCCCTGGAAGTAGCCCAGGTACTGCTTGGCCGCCTCGGTGGCTTCCTCCTCGTCCTTGACCAGGATGTCGATCACGCCGTTGGGGACCTGGACCTCGGTGGGCCCGATCTCGTCGGGCCGGAAGATGCCGAGTCCGCCGCCCTCCACCATGGCCGGCCCGCCGATGCCGATGTTGGAGCCTTCGGTGGCGATGATCACGTCGCAGCAGCCCAGCAGCACGGCGTTGCCGGCGAAACAGCGGCCATTGGTGATGCCCACGATCGGCACCAGGCCCGACAACCGGGCGAAGAAGTAGAAGGCCATGCAGTCGAGGCCGGAGCCGCCGAGGCCGTCGGTGTCGCCCGGCCGACCGCCGCCGCCCTCGGCGTAGAGCACCACCGGCAGCCGGTTGTGCTCGGCGATCTCGAACAGGCGATCCTTCTTGCGGTGGTTCTGCCCGCCCTGGGTCCCGGCCAGCACCATGTAGTCGTACGACATCACCATGGTCTGGGATCGTTCGGGGCCGAACAGGTCGCCGTTGACCTGGCCGATCCCGGCCACCATGCCGTCGCCCGAGGTGTTCTTGAGCAGATCCTCGAAGCTGCGGCGCTTGCGCTGGGGGGCCACCATCAGGCGCCCGTACTCCACGAAGGTGCCGGGGTCGACGAGCTGGCCCAGGTTCTCCCGGGCCGTGCGGTTGCCCCGGCCGTGGCGTTTGGCCACGGCGTCGGGCCGGTTCTCGTCGAGCCCGTAGCCCCGGCGGTCGAACAGCTCGGCCAGGTCGGGCCGGATCAGGTCGAGGTCGGCCTCGGCCACCACCTCGGCCGCGTCGACCTCCACGTCGGCCTCCTCCACGAACACCAGCGGGTGGTCCTCGAAGACCACATCGCCCACCGCCACCCCGAGCTGGCGCACGATGCCGGTGACGGGGGAGCGGATCTCGTGCTCCATCTTCATGGCCTCCATGACCACGAGCTGCTGGCCGGCGGCCACGGCGTCGCCCACGTTCACCGCGATCGACACGATCGTGCCCTGGAGGGGGGCCTCCACCCCGAGGCTCCCGTCGGGGCCGGCCTGGGCCACCGGAGCGCCGGCGGCGGCCGGGACCGGCGGCGGGGGCGGGCTCGACGGCTGGCCGTCCCGGGGCCGGTCGAGCGAGCCGTGAGTGAGCACGGCCAGCGGGTCGGTGGAGTCGATCCGAGCCCCGGCCAGCCCGGTGGGGCGGGCGGTTGGTGGCCCGGCCTCGGCCGGCGCCGGGGCGGGGGCGGGGGCGGGAGTGAGGGCGGGGGCCGGGAACCAGCGGGCCTGGCTGTCGGCCGCGATCTGCTCGGCCGCCGCCACCAGCTCGGCCCCGTGCTCGGCGATGAACCCGGTGGTCACGTCGTTGGCCTGCACCTCGGGTCGGTCGAGCAGGGCCTGCATGAAGGCCAGGTTGGTCTTCAGCCCCTCGATCCGGAACTCGGCCAGGGCCCGCCGGGTGCGGCGGACGGCCTCGTCGTACCGGGGGGCGGGGGAGTGGCCCACCACCTTGGCCAGCAGCGAGTCGAAGCTGGGGCTGGTGGTGTAGCCGGCGTAGCCGTAGGTATCGGTGCGGATGCCGGGGCCGGTGGGCACCTCGAACGTGGTCATGGTGCCGCCGGCCGGGCGGGCCAGGCCCTCGGCCGTCATGGTCTCGGTGTTGACCCGGACCTGCACGGCGAAACCCCGGGGCGGGGGCACGTGGTCCTGGGTGAGGCCGAGGTCGTGGAGGGTGGCCCCGTCGGCCACCTGGAGCTGGGCCTGCACCAGGTCGATGCCGGTGACCTGCTCGGTCACGGTGTGCTCCACCTGCACCCGGGCGTTGACCTCCATGAAGGCGACCACCGACGGGTCGTCGGCGTCGACCAGGAACTCCCAGGTGCCGAGCGAGTGGTAGCCGGCGGCGCCGGCCATGGCCAGCGCCGCGGTGGTGAGCCGGTCCCGGGTGGCGGGCGGCAGCGACGGGCTGGGGGCGACCTCCACGATCTTCTGGTTCTGACGCTGGAGGGTGCACTCCCGCTCGCCCAGGTGGGCCACGGTCTCGCCGTCGCCGATGATCTGGATCTCGATGTGGCGGGCCCGGGTGATCAGGGCCTCCACGTAGACCGAGGGGTTGCCGAAGGCGGCCTGGGCCTCCCGCTGGCACCGCTCGTAGGCGCCGGCCACGTCGTCTCCGGCCCGCACCGGGCGCATGCCCCGGCCCCCGCCGCCGGCCACGGCCTTGATCATCATGGCCCCGTGCTGGGCCAGGAACGCCTCGGCCTGGGTCAGGGTGGTGTCACCCGAGGTGCCCGGGGCCAGCGGCACCCCCACCTGGGCGGCCAGGGCCCGGGCCTGCACCTTGTCGCCGAACAGGGCCAGCTGCTCCGGTGTGGGGCCGACGAACACGATCCCGGCTTCAGCGCAGGCCGTGGCCAGCGCCGGGTTCTCGGCCAGGAACCCGTACCCGGGGTGGAGGGCGTCGCAGCCCCGCTCGACAGCGGCGGCCACGATGGCCTCAACGTCGAGGTAGGCCCGGGCCCCCTTGGCCTCCAGAGCCACCAGCTCGTCGGCCACCCGGGTGTGGAGGGAGGTGACGTCGTCGGTGGAGGCGACCGCCACCGTCGACCAGCCGAGATCCCGGGCCGCCCGCATGATGCGGATGGCGATCTCGCCCCGGTTGGCCACGAACAGCTTCTTGACGCTCACCCGATGCTCCTTGTGCGGCTGAAGGACCAGTTTTAGCGGTCGCCGGGGTCCCTGGGCCAAAGGCCGGGGTCGTCGTCACCGGGACCAAGGACCTGACAGGGGGGTGAGGGGGCGCGGTACGATCCGCCCAAACGAAAGGGACTCCCCATGAGCGAGCTGTCAGCCGACGACCTGAAGGCCCTGGCCCGGCAGGAGCAGATCTGGGCCGGCATGTACGGCCCGGTCCGGACCACCGCCATGATCGACGACGTGAAAGCCCGACGGGCGGCGGATTCCTCCGCCGCCATCGCCGAGCTGATCCGGTCCGTCGATCCCGACGACATCGATGCCGAGGAGGCCGGTACCTATCGACCCGCCGTGGGGTAGGTACCGCTCCTCCTCCCGTTTGCGGCTCCCCGCCGGATGGTGGGGAGATGCCGCCGGGTCGACGGTCCGGTCACGGGCGGCACCCCGGCTGGGGAGACAGTTCCGGGGTGCCGCACGATCAGGGCCTCACGATCAGGTGACCGTCAGGACTTGATGAGCTTCCCGTCGGGGGCGGTGGCGAACCACTTGCCCCCGGAGCCCTGCCCGTTCACGTCGCCCTTGGCGGCGTCGCCGCCGAAGCGGTAGAGGGGCCAGTCGCCGGCCTTGAGCTGGAAGGTGCCGTCGGTCCGCTTGACCACCGAGTACGTCTTGGAGTCGAGCCCGGCCGGCAGATCGGCCGAGTCCACCAGCACCGGGGGCCAGGCCGTGGCGCAGGCGTCGTAGCAGCTGGGCTTGCCGCCCACGTCGGCGGTGAAGCCGTACAGGGTCAGGCCCTTGGCGTCGGCCAGCACATCGCCCAGCGAGCTCTTGGCCGTGCCCACCAGCGCACCGGTGGCCGGCTTGGCCGTGGTGGTGCTGCCCTTGGTGCCCGCACCGTAGCCGCCCGAGCTCGTGGTCCCGCCGGCGGCCGTGGTGGCCGTGGCGTCGTTGCCCCCGGAACCGCCGCCGGTGGCGTCCTTGATCAGGGTGCCCTTCGGGTCCACCAGGAACCAGACGTCGCCCGAGCCCTGGCCGTTGATGTCGCCGGGCACGGCGTCGCCGGTGTAGTAGTACAGCGGCCACTTGCCCGCCACCAGCTGGAGCTGGCCGTCGTCACGCAGGGTGGTGGCGAAGATGCCGGTGTCGAGACCGGGGCCGACGGTCCAGTCGGGGCTCACGATCACCGGCGGCCATGCCGCGGCGCAGGTGCTGTAGCAGGTGCTGGCGGCGGCGGTGTCGTTGGTGAAGCCGTAGAGGGCCCGGCCGTCGGGGCCGACCAGGATGTCGCCGGCGTCACTCGTGCCCAGCAGGGCGCCGGCCGCTGCCGGCCGGGGCGCTGACGGCGGCCGCACCGGGGGCGGCGGGGGCGGCGGCCGGAGCCGCCGTGGCCGGTACCGAGCCGGCGTCGCTGGCGCTGGTGGGCGTGTTGTTGGCGCACGCCCCCAGGAGTGCGGTCAGCCCCACGAGAGCTGCCGCCATGCGGCCGGTCCGGCCCAGCTTGGTCTGGATGGTGTTCATTGTCGGGTGCCTTTCGGGTTCTTCGGGTGTTGGTTGGTTGGTTGGTTGGTTGGGGGATCTGGCTGCGCCGCCCGCCGTCGCCGTCAGTTGGCGACGGTGAGGGTTCCCTGCATCGAGGGGTGGATGGCGCAGAAGAAGCGGTAGGTACCGGGGGCGGTGGGGGCCGTGATCGAGGCCCGGCCGCCCGAGTCGAGCGTCCCGGTGTCGAACGACCGGTCGTCGGCGGTGAGGGTGTGGGCCACGCTGTCGGCGTTTACCACCGGGACGGCGGCTCCGGGGGCGACGGTGCCGCCGCCGGCGAAGGCGAAGTCCTGGATGGTCACCGGGGCCGCCGCGGCCGCAGCCGGGGCCGCCGGGGTGGCGGCGGCCGGCGCCGAGGTGGCGGGCCGGCCGTAGCCGGGAGCGGCGGGTGTCGTGGGGGTGCTGGTGGCACCGGCCGGGGCGGCGGCCGCCGGGACGGGGGTGTTCTCGGCCAGTAGCCCGGGTCGGGCCAGCCCGATGCCGGCGGCGAGGCCGGCCCCCAGGCAGATCCCGAGGGTGACGTTGGCTCGGATGGGCATGTCGGTTCCTTTCGGTGTGTCGGGTGCGGTTCAGGGCGCGTCGAGCCAGAGCCCCGGGGCGGGGACGGGGCCAACGGCGGTTGGGTCAGGCGGGGCGGCGGCGGCTCAGAGGCGGTAGTACCACCAGGCCGAGGTGAACCAGATGGCCACCAGCAGGGTGACCAGAGCCGACCCCAGCAGGGGCAGGGCCCATCCCGGCACCCGGCGGCTGTGGAGCACGAGCAGCTTGGCGGCGAAGGCTCCGTAGAAGGCGCAGCCCAGCAGCGAATGGGCCAACACCCGGGTGGTGGTGTCCTGGAACCCGAGGCCCCACAGACAGTGGTAGGCGGCAGGGAGGCTGACGACGAAGGCCACGGTGCCCGACCAGCGGTGGGCCGGGCCGAGCCAGGCCGGGGCCGGTCGCCCGCCGCCGATACGGCCGTAGAGGCGGAGGGCCGACGCCAGCTGGAACAGGGCCAGGGTCACGGCCACCGAGGCGCAGGCCGCCTTCACGTCGAGGATGTTGTCGGGCCGGAGGGGAGCGACGGCGGCACCGGTCGGCTGGTGCACCCGACCATAGACGCCGAGGCCGAAGGCCACCGCCGCTCCCACGGCCGCCGCCCCGATGAGGGTCCATGGGGTGGGCGGTTGCGCCACCCCGGTGCCGGTCCCGGGGACCCCGGTGTGCAGGTGCACCGTGGGGTCCCCACCCGGTTCGGGGGCGCGCTCGATCAGGGGTTGCATGTTCTCTCGTCTCCCTCCCAGCGGCGCCGTAACGGTCGGGCCGCTGCTGCCTTCCTCTACGGAAGTGGGAGAACGACGGTTCGCGGATACGCGAACTTTTTCCGTGGGCCCGTCCCCCGGAGGCGGTACCCCGCCGCCGGGCTGACCGGCCTACTCGCCGGTCCAGCGCACCTTGAAGGTGTGGATGGCGGGGACGTGGAGGTCGGGGTGGCGGACGAGCGGGCCGGCCGGTTCCAGGTTCACCAGGTGGGGGGCGAGCTCCTTGAATGTGGCCCGCAGCTCCCAGCGGGCCAGGTTGGCCCCGAGGCAGAAGTGCTCGCCGTGGCCGAAGGCCAGGTGGTAGTTGGGGTCACGGCCCACGTCGAACCGGTAGGGGTCGGAGAACTGACGCTCGTCCCGGTTGGCCGACGGGAACCACAGGGTCACCGTGTCGCCGGCCTTGATCTCGGTGCCAGCCAGCTCGTAGTCGCTGACGGCGGTGCGGGCGAACTGCACCACCGGCGACGACCAGCGGAGGATCTCCTCCACCGCCGTCTGGTTCAGCCCGTCGGGGTCGGCGGCCAGCCGCTCCAGCTGGTCGGGGTGCTCGAGCAGGGCGTGGACGCCGGCCGTGATGGCGTTGCGGGTGGTCTCGTTGCCGGCGCCGATCAGCAGGGTGAGGTACCCGTGGAGCTGCTGGTCGGTGAGGGGCTGGCCGTCCATCGTGGCGTGGACCAGGGCGGTGGCCAGGTCGTCGCCTTCGCCTCCCTGCTGGCGCCGCTTGGCGATCAGGTCTTCCAGGTAGTCGTGGAACTCCCGGCCAACCCGGCGGCGCACATCGCTGTCGGACTCGCCGGGCAGGGCGTAGCGGCGGGCCGTGCCGGGGAAGATCAGCTCGGTGAACCGGCAGATGTCGGTCCAGTCGTCGGTGGGCACGCCCAGCAGATGGGTGATGGCGGCCAGGGGGATGCTGATCGACAGGGCGTCGACCAGGTTGACGGTGCCGTCGCCGTAGGGCCCGCCGTCGACCGCCGCCTGGCGGGCGGCGGCCACGAACTCGCCCACGAACTGCCGGGTGATCCCGGCCAGGTGCTCCTCCAGGCGGCGCATGGCGGCCGGGGTGAACTTGCGCATGGTGATGAGGCGCATGTCGAGGTGCTCGGGCCGGTCGAGGAAGACCATGTCGAGCGGCTGCTCGGGGTCCCAGCCCCAGCGGTCGGCCTGACGTTGCTTGAACCGCTCCAGGCCGGCCAGCCGGGCCTCGGAGTCGAGGCGGAGGATGGGGCCGGCGTTGGAGAAGACCTCGTCGTGGACGAGGACGGTCTTCACGTCCTCGTAGCGGGTGACCACCCAGTTCACCGGCACCCCGGGCCGGTCGTAGCGGTAGATCGGGGCGAACTCTCTCAGGAGGTCCCAGGCCTGCCAGGGGAAGCCCCCGTCGACGTAGTTCTGCGTGGTGGTGATGTCGAGCTCATCGAGCTCCCGGGGCTCCACTGCGGTCATGGGTCAAAACTAGACGACCGCTTCCGAGGGCCAAAGTTGGCTTCGAAACCGGGTGGTCAGGCCACGGCCGTGCCGAACAGGGAGCCGATGGCGTAGGTCACGGCCGCTGCCGCCACCACGATCAGGAGCTGGCGGAGCGCCCCCAGTACGACCGGGCGGCCGGCCGAGCCCGACACCCAGCCGCCCACCACGAGGCCGGCCACGGCGGTGGCCACCAGCGAGGCCACCGTGGCCGCCGTGCCCTCGGTGATGAACCAGGGCACGAGGGGCACCAGGGCGCCGGCGGTGAACAGGCCGAGGGAGCCGAGGGCGGCGGTCATGGGGGAGCCCAGGTCGTCGGGGTTGACACCGAAGACGGTGCGGGCCGAGAAGTCGAGGAACTTGCCCTCGTCGAGGGGCAGCTCGGCCGCCGCCCGTTGGGCCGTGTCGTGGGCGAAGCCGGCGTCGGTCAGCTTGGACGTCAGCTCGCCCAGGACCAGGCGGGGGTTGCGCTGCACCAGCGATCGGATCTCGCCCAGGATCCCGTGGTAAAGCTCCACCTGGCTGCGCACGCTCACCCACTCGCCAGCGGCCATCGAGAACGCGCCGGCGATGAGGCTGGCGAATCCGGCGGTCCGGACCGCCGAGGCGCTGGCCGACGCTCCGGCCAGGGCCAGGATCAGGCACACGTTGGTGACCAGGCCGTCGTTGACGCCGAGCACGGCGGCCCGGGCCCCGCCTTTCGACACGGTCTCCACCCGGCCCCGCAGCTCGGCCGCATCGCGCTCGTTGTCGGCCACCCGGGGCTCGATCCGGGCGGTGTACGGTCCCTGGCTCATGGCGCCAACCGGTCGAGGTCGGCCAGCACGGTGTCGGCGTGACCGGCCACGTCGGTCACGTCGTAGGCCCGGCGGATGGTCCCCGTGGGGTCGATCAGGTAGCTGTAACGACGGGGGAAGTTGGCGAAGCGGTCGTCGGCCGGTCGGGCCACCTCCCATGCCTCACCGACCTCACGGCTGGCGCTGAGAAGGAGGAACGGGTACTCCTGGTCCTCGGCGAAGGCCCGGTTCTCGGCCGGGGTGTCGAACGAGGCGCCGAACACCACGGCGTTACGGGCCCCGAAGTCGTCGAACCTGTCACGCAGGCCCTGTCCCTCCACCGTTCAACCGGGGGTGGCGGCCTTGGGGTACCACCACACCAGCACCCACCGGCCCCGCAGGTCACGGACCCGCACCGTGGAGCCGTCGTGGGCGGTGAACGTGGAGTGGGGGGCCTCAGCCCCGACAGCCAGCATGGCCCGGAGACTACCCGCCTGTCCCGCCGCCACCCGTGCGACGGCCCGCCCGCCCCAAGACCGCGTCGATAGTCGGCGTCACTGCGACCTCGACGAGAAGGTCGAGCAGGTAGTCCTCCAGCGAGATTCCGTCCTCGATCTGGATGGTCGGCACGTCAGGGAATCTCCGTTCCGTCGGGGCGGTAGGTGCGCCACCGCCCGGTATCTGGGTCGCGGCCAGTGGAGTAGCCCTTCTGTTTCCACCTGTTGTGTCTGCCGCAGAGGGGGATGCCGTTCTCGGGCGCGGTCTTACCTCCCGCTGCGTGGGGGAGGGCGTGGTCGGCTTCGCACACGGAGGTGGGGACCCAGCACCCGGGCCAGAGGCAGGTGGAGCTCTGGAGCTTCACTGCGAGGCGATTGCGGCCGGTGAACAGCCGCCGCCGGGATCCGACGTGGGTCGGTTGCCCACCGGTGACGAGCACCACCCGCACGTGGTGGTGGAAGCTGTCGAGGACCGCCTCCACCGGTTCCAGCGGATCGCCGTCGATGGTTTCGCACCGGTAGGTCGTCGGGTCGTACCACTTGTTGGTCGTGTGGGCTTCAGCGCCGCAGTTGGGGTCGGTGCAGGTGACCCGGTGCACGGTCGACAGGTACGTGTCGGCGTCCCACACGACGACATGCTCGGTGCCGGGCCCTTGGGCGTCGGGATCGGCCGAGGCGGCCAGGTCGGCCATCCGCTCCAGCGAGTCCGCCCACCGGTGGGCTTCGGTGCGGGCCAGGTCGGCGGCGCAGGTGTTGTCGCCATGTTCGGCTCGGGCCTTGGCCCAGTCGGCCTCCCGTTCCTGATCAGCCAGCCGCCGCAGCAGGTTGTTGACCTTGGCCCCCGGCAACGGACCGAGCGACCCCTTCACCTTCCAGGCCAGGGTCTCCGGATCCTGCGAGAGTGAGAAGTGACGGTTCTTGTGAGCCGTGTCGTCTTTCGGCTCCGGACCGTCCTGATCAGTGGCCCGTTCCCACTGGCGGAGCACCGATTCGAACACCGGGTACTCGCACTCGGTGGCCATCACCAACACCTCGGGCTGAAAGTCGACGAGCGCCTCACGCACCCGCTTGTTGAGGAAGACCTTGGCCACGAGGGCGACCTGCTCGGTACCGATCACACCGGCCCGATAGGCGTCAGCCACCAGCGTGAGCCCGCGCAACGCCGCCTCCACGCGTTCCCGGCGCAGAGCCTCCGAGCCGGACAGGCGACAGGTATGACGGACCATCACCTTGGCCGACGCATGACCGTCGACCTGATACAACCCCGACCGCTGGACCTGGCCCAGAACCGCCACCCGGGCAGCGTCCATCCGACGGCAACCAACCTCCAGGCCCTGCAGCAGGTCCCGGCTCTCGTGATCCCACAGCTCACCGCCCGACAGGGCGGAGACCCGGTCCAGAGCGGAGGCGAGATCAGCCAGCGCAGCAGTCGGAGTGTCGCCCCCGAACCCACCTGCCAGCTCGTCAGATCCCGCCGAATCCATGAGGCAACTCTACGCAAGAGGTGTGACAATGAAGGGCGGAATCGGCCCACTCCATAGAGCGAAATTCAAGAAATTTCTTGACCCCTCAATACCTGAACCATGTACGCGATTGTTGCGTCCGTAGGCCTCAGCCCGCCGCCGTCAGCCCGCCGACGACGAGGCGCCGGCCGGTGTGGTGAAGACGAAGTTCTCGTCCATGTGCTCGCGGGCGTGGGCCATGAAGTCGTAGTAGCGCTTGAATGAGCCGTTGTAGTTGCCGTCCTGGCGCCGGTTGAACTGGCCCTCGAAGTTGTAGTACCCGGGCGTGCACTCGGCGTTGCGGTTCGTCCGCCCCCGCTTGTTGATCACCTGCTGCACCCACCACTCCTCGGCCTCGTACGTGCAGTCCATGCTGGCCAGCCCGTTGCGCCGGACGAAGTCGATGCAGCCGGCGATGTGCTCGCCCTGGGTCTGCAGGATGTGGGTGAGGTTGAAGGCGAACGACGCCTGGTAGCCGCCCATGATGAACATGTTGGGGAAGTGCTGGGTGTGGATGCCGAGCAGCGTCCGCACCCCCTCGGCGTACTTCTCGTTGAGGTCGAGCCCGCCCTCGCCGATGATCCGGTTGTAGATCCCCGTCTTCTGCACCTCGAACCCGGTGGCGTAGATCAGCAGATCCATCTTGTAGGTCTTGCCGTCGAACACCGGGCCGTCCTCGGTGATCTCGGTGATGCCTATGCCCTTCGTGTCCACCAGGTGGACGGTGGGCCGGTTGAACGTGGGCAGGTAGTCGTTGTGGAAACACGGCCGCTTGCACATGAGCATGTACCACGGCTTGAGCGACTCGGCCGTCTCGGGGTCCTGCACCACCTCCTCGATGCGCTTGTGGATCCGCATCATGGCGTCGATGTTGGCGTTCTCCTGGCGCCTCACCTTCTCCTCCGGGCTGAGCGCCGAGGCCCGGGCCCGCTGCTCGGGCGACCGGCCCGACGTGGCGATGGCCTTGTCGAGCCGCTGGCGCTGCCAGCCCGGCTCCAGCGTCGTGGCCCACGCGGGATCGGTCTCCCAGTCGTCGCGGATGTCGATCGACGACGGCGTCCGCTGGAAGACGTACAGCTCCTTCGACTTCGCTCCCAGGAGGGGGATGGCCTGCACCGCAGTGGCCCCGGTGCCGATGATGCCCACCACCTTGTCGCCCAGGTTCTCCAGGTCGGCCCCGGTGTAGGCGTAGTCCCACCGCGAGGTGTGGAACGAGTGCCCCTTGAACGTCTCGATCCCGTCGATCTTGGCCAGCTTGGGCTTGGACAGGGTGCCGTTGGCGCAGATGACGAACCGGGCCTTCATCTGGTCGCCCCGGTCGGTGCCGATGTGCCACAGCTGCTCGTCGCCGTCCCACACCGTGGAGGTCACCGTGGTCTGGAACACCGCCAGGTCGTACAGGTCGTAGCGGCGGGCGATGGCCCGGCAGTGCTCGAGGATCTCCTGGCCACCGGCGTAGTGTCGGGTGGGGACGTAGCTCATCTCGTCGAGCAGTGGCAGGTAGTCGTACGACACCACGTCGCAGGCCACACCCGGATACCGGTTCCAGTACCAGGTGCCGCCCACGTCGGCCCCCCGCTCCACGATGCGGATCGACTCGACGCCGTACTCCCGCAGCTTGGCCGAGGTGAGCAGGGCCGAGAACCCGCCGCCGATGAACAGCACCTCCACCGTGTCGGTCAGCGGCTCCCGGGGCTCGGGGGCGGCGGCGTAGGGGTCGACCTCGTAGTGGGCCAACTCGCCTTCCATCTCCACCCAGCTGCGGTCGCCCTCCTGGAGCCGCACATCGCGCTCCTGGGCGAAGCGGGCCTTGATGGCGTCGTAGTACTCCTGCGGCTTCTGCTCGCGGATGATGTCGAACTGGAACGGGTTCGACGGCTTGGCCTCTCCGGCCTCGGAGGCGGGGCGATCGTCACTCATGACGGAAAGTCTCGCGCCCCCGGTGGGAGGGTGAAAGTCCGGCCGCTACCACCGGTGGCCCGGTCACCGAACGGAACAGCTGAGCTCAGGAGCCCACGATCGCCAGGAGCTCGGACCGGTCGGGACCCTCGGCCGGCCCCGGCTTCTCCAGGCCGGCGACGGTAGCGCCGAGGTCGGGATCGGCCAGCACATCGGCCACGGTGCGGAACAGCATCGTCACGTCGAGCGAGGCCCGCAGCACCTCGGGCGTCGCCGAGCCCGACGCCACCAGCGCGTTGTACCCGCTCCAGATCGGGTCGTCGACCTCGTAGGGCCGGCCCTCGATGATCGCCTCGATCTCGGCCAGACGGTGCCCATCGACCCGCAGCGTCTCGTCGACGAAGGGCCCGGTGGTGGCGGCCGTGGCGTCGGCCCACCGCCCGGGCAACCGGGCCGGCTCGTCCAGCGCGCCCTCCCGCAACAGCGACCGCAGGGCGCCGGCATGGGCCAGCCCCAGCGACAGGCCCCGGCCGAGAGCCGGGTTGGTGCAACTCCAGGCGTCGGCCAGGGGCACGATGCCGGTGGCCACCGGTTGGCTTCCGGTCAGGTAGTGGCGCTGGACATCCTCGATGCTGGCGATCGTGGTCACCTCGTCGATCGGCTCGCCGTCGAGCCAGTGGGCGACACGGGGCAGCGCCCGCACCACCTGCTCCCATACCTCGGGCCGCCGCAGGCGCCGCAGCGCCCGATCGTGCCCGCTGGCCACCACCACCACGGCCCAGGTCCCGTTGTCGCCGGGCAGGGTGAGCGTGCTGATCGATCCCACGGGTTGAAGGCCAGGACCCGACGGGCGGGGCAGGGAACCGTCGCCGGAGCGGAAGTGGCGGGCGTAGTAGACGAAGCCGATGTCGTGCACCTCCTCGACCGGTCCGGGCGAGCCGACGGCCCGCAGCAGGGCCGGCACCCCGGTGCGGCGGCCGCTGCAGTCGATCACCAGATCGGCCGCGATCGCCTCGCCCCCTTCGGTCACGACGCCGGTGACGTGGACGGGCCCGCCCGGCCCTTCGGCGGTCTGCAGAGCCGTCGCCGGGCAGCCCCGGCGGAGGGTGAGACCGTCGGTGGCCCCGGCCCGGGCCGCCACCACCGCCTCGACCACCGGCCGCCGCGCCGTGACCAGCTCGAAGCGGTCGTCGCCGAGCTGCGGGCCGCCGGTTACGTCGTCCGGCATCCGGACGATGGCGTTGGCCCGCAGAGCGCCGGCCGCCGCCAGATCGTCGACGAGGCCGGGCAGCTCGGCGTCAACCACGCTCCGGAAGCGGGCCAGCAGGAAGTGGGGAAGCCGGAACTGGTTCACCCCGCGACGGGACCACGAGTCCCATGCCTGCTCCGGAGGCGGCGGCGGTTGCGGGTCGCGCTCCAGCACGGTGACGTGATGGCCGTCGTCGGCCAGCATCATCGCCACGCCGAGCCCCACCACACCAGCTCCGAGAACCACGATCCGAGCCATGCCACAACCACCTTTCATGGTCGCCCTTCACGGTCTGGTCTCCCTGACGCGCAGTGTAGAGGTGGGCTCGGGCGAAGGCCGGCGGTTTACACCGCCCCCGCCGTCCTGGCGCTACCCGGCCTTCCTGGCCTGCCGACGGGCGTGGAGGATCGGTTCGGTGTAGCCGGAGGGCTGCTCCACCCCGGAGAACACCAGGTCGCAGGCGGCGGCGAACGCCTGGCCGTCGTACCCGGGGGCCATCGGGACATAGGCGGCGTCACCGGCGTTCTGGCCGTCCACCACCACCGCCATCCGCCGCATGGTCTCGGTGATCTGCTCAGCCGACACCACGCCGTGCTGCAGCCAGTTCGCCATGTGCTGCGACGAGATCCGGCAGGTGGCCCGGTCCTCCATCAGGCCCACGTCGTTGATGTCGGGCACCTTGGAGCAGCCCACCCCCTGGTCCACCCAGCGCACCACGTAGCCCAGGATGCCCTGGGCGTTGTTGTCGAGCTCGGCCTGGATCTCCTCCGGCCCCCAGTCGGTCGACGGGGCCAGCGGGATGGCCAGCAGATCCTCCAACGACGCCCGGGGCCCGTCGGCGGCCAGGGCCGCCGCCAGCTCGGCCTGGCGGGCCCGCACGTCGACCCGGTGGTAGTGCGTGGCGTGCAGGGTGGCGGCGGTGGGGGAGGGGACCCAGGCGCAGTTCGCCCCGGCCTGGGGGTGGCCGATCTTCTGGGCCACCATGTCGGCCATCAGGTCGGGCGCCGCCCACATGCCCTTGCCGATCTGGGCCCGGCCCTGGAACCCGCAGGCCAGCCCGGCGTCGACGTTCCAGTCTTCGTAGGCCTTGATCCAGGCCTGGGACCGCATCTCGGCCTTGCGCACCATCGGCCCGGCCAGCATCGACGTGTGGATCTCGTCGCCGGTGCGGTCGAGGAAGCCGGTGTTGATGAAGCACACCCGGCTCCGGGCGGCCCGGATGCACTCCTTGAGGTTCACGGTGGTGCGCCGCTCCTCGTCCATGATGCCGATCTTCACCGTGTTCGCCGGGAGGCCCAGGATCTGCTCGACCCGGGCGAACACCTCGGTGGCGAACGCCACCTCGTCGGGTCCGTGCATCTTCGGCTTCACCACGTACACCGAGCCGGTGCGGCTGTTGGGCAGCAGGCGGGGCCCTCGCAGGTCGTGGGTGGCACACAGCACGGTCACCAGCGCGTCGAGCAGGCCCTCGGGGATGTTGCGGCCGTCGCCGTCGAGCACGGCGGGGGTGGTCATGAGATGGCCGACGTTGCGGCTGAGCAGCAGCGACCGGCCCGGCCGGGTGACGGTGGAGCCGTTGCGGCCGGCGTAGACCCGGTCGGGGTTGAGCGTCCGGGTGAACGTGCTGCCGTCCTTGGTGACCTCCTCGGTCAGATCGCCCCGGAGCAGGCCCAGCCAGTTGTGGTAGGCCTGGGCCTTGTCGGGCCCGTCCACGCAGGCCACGGAGTCTTCGCAGTCGACGATCGTGGTGAGCGCGGCCTCCAGCACCACGTCGGCCACGCCGGCCCGGTCCGCGGCGCCCACCGGATGCTCCCGGTCTATCAGGATCTCGATGCCGAGCCCGTTGTGCTCCAACCAGACGCTGGCGGGGGCCTCGGCGTCGCCCGTCCAGCCGGCGAACAACGACGGATCGGCCAGGCCGGCCGTCGCCCCGTCGGGCAGATCGGCCACGAGCGAGGCACCGCCCGACCCCGGGACCGCCACCCGGTAGGCGGTGATGAAGGCGTGGGACGTCGGGAACCCTTCGGGTTCCTTGGGTACGCCTTCGGCGTACACGCTCGCCGTTGGCGAGCTCCCGGTGCCGCCGCCGCCGTCCAGGGCCAGCGGGGCCACGTCGTCGAGGAAGGCCCGCACCCAGGCGATCACCCGATCGCCCCGGGCCGGGTCGTACGGCCCCGGAGGCGGGCTGTCGCCCAGGACGTCGGTGCCGTAGAGGGCGTCGTACAGCGAGCCCCAACGGGCGTTGGCGGCGTTGAGGGCGTACCGGGCATTGGTCACCGGCACCACCAGCTGAGGCCCGGGCACGATGGCGATCTCGTCGTCCACGTGCTCGGTGTCCACCGTGAACGGCAACCCGTCGGGCACCAGGTACCCGATCTCCTCCAGGAAGCGGCGGTAGGCCTCGGGGTCGAGGGGCTGGCCCGAGCGCTGGAGGTGCCAGTCGTCGATGGCCCGCTGCAGCACCTGGCGCCGCTCCAGCAACTCGGCGTTGCGAGGCCCGAAGTCGGCCACCAGGCCGGCCAGGCCGGCCCAGAACGCGTCCGGGGCCACCCCCGACCCCGGCAGGGCCTCGTCGAGGCAGAACGCGTGCAGATCGCGATGGATCGAGAGCCCGGCTTCGGTCACGTACGCGTCGGCATTGGCCACTGGAATCCTCCTCGGGGGTTCGTCCGCACACTATTGGCCCGCCGCCCCGTCCCGAAAGGCGCGGGCGGTGAATGTCGACTATCAATCCCCCATGCCCACCGACCTCACCGGCCAGACCGTCGAGCTGCTCGCCACCATGATCCGCAACCGGTGCGTGAACGACGGCACCCCGGAGTCGGGCCAGGAGGTGCGCAGCGCCGACACCCTCACCGCCTTCCTCGACGGCACCGGGCTCGACATCGAGCGCTACGAGCCCACCCCGGGCCGGGTGTCGATCGTGACCCGCATCCCGGGCCGGGACCCCAAGGCCCCCAAGCTGCTGTTGATGGGCCACACCGATGTGGTGCCGGTGAACCCCGACGGGTGGGTCAACGACCCGTTCGGAGGCGAGGTGATCGACGGCGAGATCTGGGGCCGGGGGGCGGTCGACATGCTCAACATCACGTCGTCGATGGCCGTCGCCTTCCGCCGGCTGGCCACCAGCGGGTTCCGCCCCGCCGGCGACCTCATCTACTTCGCCGTGGCCGACGAGGAGGCGGGCTCGGCCCACGGCGCCCAGTGGATGGCCGACCACCACCCCGAATCGATACGGGCCGACTACGTGCTCACCGAGAACGGCGGCCTCCACTCCGGCTCACCCGACGCCCCCGCCATCGGCATCAACATCGGGGAGAAGGGCGTGGCCTGGCGCCGTCTACGCCTCACCGGCACCCCGGGGCACGGGTCGATGCCCTTCCGCACCGACAACGCCCTGGTCAAGGCGGCGGCCGTGGTGCAGCGCCTGGCCGACTACCAGCCCCCGCCCCGCTTCAGCGAGCTGTGGGCCGAGCGGGTGGCCAGCCTCGGCGTGGACGACGAGCTGCAGGCCGCCCTGCTCGACCCGAACCGGATCGACGAGGTGCTGGCCACCATGCCCAACCGGGGAGCCGCCTCCTACCTCCACGCCTGCACCCACACCACGTTCTCGGTCAACGTGGTGGACGGCGGGCCCCAGATGAAGACGAACGTCATCCCCGACACCATCGAGCTCCAGGTCGACGTCCGCACCCTGCCCGGGGAGGGCGCCGACGAGGTGCAGGCCCACCTCGACGCCGCCTTGGGCGACCTGGCCGACACGGTGGCGGTGGAGATCATCATGAACGACCCGGCCTCGATCAGCCGCACCGACAATCCCTTGTGGGAGAGCCTGCAGCGGGCGGTGGGCCGGCCCTTCCCCACGGCCCGCCTCACCCCCCAGATGATCGTGGGGTTCACCGACGCCCGGGTGTTCCGCCAGATGGGCTCGGTGGCCTACGGGGCCGGCCTGTTCAGCCCCGAGCTCGACAACGGCGAGTTCTCCTCCCGGTTCCACGGCCACAACGAGCGGGTGGACGTGGAATCGCTGCGCCTGTCGACCGAGCTCTGGCTCGACGTGGCCCGCGACCTCCTGGGCTAGATCTTTTCCCCGCCGGGGGTATCGCGACGGGCGGTCGCGTGCGGTTACGACCCCATGACGCCGACCGCGACCCAGCCCACCGACGAGGCTCCGGACCAGACGACGGCGACCTCCCGCGCCTTCAGCCGCCGGGGGGTGCTCGGCGCCCTGGTGGTGGGGGCGGCCGCCGTGGCCTGCGGGCCCGGCGGCGAATCCGACACCGTCGGAGCGCCCTCCGCCCCCGTCGATCCTTCGCCGGCCGGTGGGGGGACCACGGCGAGCGCCGCCGGGGCGCCAGCCGCCAACGCCACCGGTCCCGAGCTCGACCAGGTCCAGCTCCCGGGCCCGCCGGTGGCCAACGGCGGCGGGCAGGCGCCGCCGGCCGGAGCCGGCGGCCCCACCAGCCCGGCACCGCCACCCCCTTCGGCCGGCGCCGGGGCCAACCCCTCGCCCCCCGCCCCGTCGCCCCCCACGATCGCCGGATCGGGCGGCTCGCCGACGACGCAGCCCGCCGCCCCCGGGCCGTCGTCGACCACCGGACCGGCGGGGGCCTCCACCGCGGCGGGGGCGGCTCCGGCCGTGGTCACGCCCCGGGCGGTGGCCGCACCGGGGATCGTGGTGGCCAACCGGATCACGTTCGGGGTCACCCCGACGATCCTGGCCCAGATCGACCAGCACGGGGGCGGTGGCTTCATCGACGACCAGCTGGCCCGCCCCGGCCCCGACCCCGACGTCGAGGCCCGCCTGGGTGGGCTGGGCATGCTCCGGCTGAATCCCAGCCTGGCCTCTTACAACGCCGTCCAGAGCACGGGCGCCGCCCGGCTCCGCCAGGAGCTGACCCTGGCCGCCATCACCCGGGCCGTGGCCAGCCGCCACCAGCTGTACGAGGTGATGTGCCACCTCTGGATGGACCACTTCAACGTCGAGGTCTTCAACGACGGCACGGCCCGCCACCTCCTGGTCGATTACCAGGAGAAGGTCATCCGGCCCAACGCCCTTGGCTCGTTCCGCAACCTGCTCAAGGCCACGGCCCACGCCCCGGCCATGCTGGCCTACCTCGACAACGACACGAGCAACGCCAACTCCAAACAGGGGATCAACGAGAACTACGGCCGGGAGCTGCTGGAGCTGCACACGCTCGGCATCGCCCCCGACGGAACCCAGGTCTACACCGAGGCCGATGTCCGGGCGGCGGCCATGGCCATGAGCGGCTGGTCCACCGTGTCCGACCGCAAGGCGGCCAACTTCTCGGCCTTCGTCTTCCGCCCCCAGTACCAGCACACCGGTGGCATCTCCCTGCTCAACGGGGCCTGGAAGCGGGGCACCACCCAGGGCCAGGCCACCGGCGAGTCGCTCCTCGAATTCCTCGTGACCCACCCCAGCACGGCCCGCCACGTGGCCCGCAAGATCTGCCGCCGGCTGGTGGCCGACAACCCCCCGGCCTCGCTGGTCGAGTCCACCGCCCAGGTGTACCTGGCCAACGACACCCAGCTCGTTCCCACGGTGCGCCATGTGCTCGACAGCGCCGAGCTGGCCGCCTCCGGGGGCCAGAAGCTCCGCCGCCCGTTCGAGCACCTGGCCGCCATGCTGCGGGCGCTGGGCACCGTGCTGCCCACCGACCCGGCCTCGGAAGGGGCCGTCGCCCTCCAGCGCCACCTGGAGCGCACCGACCATCTGCCCTGGTCGTGGCCCCAGCCCGACGGCTTCCCCGACACGGCCGCCCATTGGCTCAACACCGGCGCCCTGCTCTACCGGTGGACGGCGGCCGGCCAGCTGACAGGCAACCGGATCAAGGGCGTCCAGACCGACCTCGGCCCCCTCACCGCCGGCGGCGGCACGGTGGGCGACCTGATCACCCGCCTGGGCACCCGCTTCGGGCTCGGCCCCCGCACAGCCGAGGAGATCGCAGCCGTGGCGGCCTCGGTGCGCAAGACGCCCGGCGACCCGGCCGACTCGATCGACCCCAAGCTGGCGCCCGCCATCCCCGGCCTGCTGTTGTCCCACCCGATCTTCCAGACCCGATGAGCCCGGCCCCCATGACCCCGGCCCCGGCCCCGGCCCCGGCCCCGATCAGCGCAACACCGAAGCGAGCACCGATGTCCGACCTGTCCCGCCGATCCTTCCTGGCCGGTGCCGGCCTCGGCCTGGCCGGCGCCGCCACCCTGGCCGTCACCAGCCTCGGCACCCGCCTGGCCCTGGCCGCTCCCGGTGCACCGCAGACCGGCGACACCCTGGTGGTCGTCTTCCTCCGGGGCGGGGCCGACGGGCTCACCATGGCCCCGCCCTACGGCTACCCCTCGTACCGCAAGCTCCGACCGTCGATCGCCATCGCCCCGCCGGGCACGGCCGACGGCGCTCTCCCGCTCGACCGGTCGAACCCCAACGCCGCCTTCCCCACCGGCCTGGCCGGGGTGGTGGGGCTGCACCCGGCGTTCAAGCCGATCCACGACACCCTGTGGCGAGACGGCAAGCTGGCCGTGATCCCGGCCACCGGCCTGCCCCCGTCGGAGAGCGCCAGCCGCAGCCACTTCTCGGCCACCCGCTATGTGCAGGCCGGTTCGGCCTCCACCGCGGTGGGCGGAGGCTGGTTGGCCCGGATGATCAACACCATGGGGGCGGGCGGCGTGATCCCCGCCGTCGACACCTCGGCCCGGTCCGACCTGCTGCGGGGCGGGAAGGGGGCGGCCGTGATCCCCGGTCTGGCCTCGTTCGGGGTCAACGGCTTCCCCGACCGGGAGCGCACCACCACCGCCCTGCGGGTGCTCCACGCCGGGGCCGACAGCATCGCCGGCCAGGGTCGCACCGCGCTCGACGTGGCGGCCCGGGTGGCCACCCTCGGCACCGATCTGCGGCCCGGCTATCCCAAGGGGTCCCTGGCCAAGACGTTCAGCGAGCTGTCGTCGATGCTGAAGGCCGGGCTCGGGATCCAGGCCGCCGTGGTGGACTACGGCGGGTGGGACATGCACTCGAACCTGGGCACGGTGGGTGCCGGGCGCTTCCACGACCGGGCCACCGAGCTGGCCGGCGCCCTGCGGGCGTTCGCCGACGACACCAACGGTCTGGAAGAGATCACGGTGCTGGTCATGACCGAGTTCGGCCGCACGATCAACGAGAACGGCAGCCGCGGCACCGACCACGGTCGGGGCACCACGTACCTGGCCATGGGGGCCGGCATCAAGGGCGGCGTGTTCGGCGACGACTACCCCGACGAGATCGCCGACGAGCCCACCTACGGCGACCTGGCCGTCCTCACCGACTACCGCAAGCTGGTGTCCGAGATCGTCACCCGCCGGGCCGGGGTGTCGGACCTCGGCGTCGTGTTCCCCACCTACCGGGGCTCCGGCAGCCTCGGGCTCACCCGTTGATCTCCGCCCGGGCCGGTTCCGCACCCCGGCCCGGGCGGGCGCCCTCCCGTCGCGCTCCGCTGTTGCGCTCTGCTGTCGCGCTCCGGTGTCGCTTCTATTGCGGAACGATGTCGCTCGTCGCTACCATCCGCTCCAACCTGGCAGCCGGAGGAAACTTTTTCTCCGCAGCCGGTATCGCGTTGGGGCGGCGAAACCGGTCTGGTCACCGGATGACCGGGTTCTCGACGATGGTGGATGCAGTGACGACAGGTAGGCGGCCCCTTCAGATCGGCACGCCCGCGCCCCCGGTGGGAACGGTCGTGACCCAGATCGTCCCGGTCGAAGAGCTGCCGCCCCAGTCGTCGTTCGCCGGGGTGATCCAGGCGGCCACGGCGGGGGAGGGGTGGGCCGTCGACAGCCTCGCCGCCCAGTGCCTGCCCCGCCTCACCAGCTTCGCCGAGGCCCGGGGGGCCATCGACCCGGGCGGCGTCGCCGACCTCGTGCTCATCGAGCTGCTCCACCGCCTCGGCACCCTGCAGTTCGACACCCCGGCCCAGCTCTGGTCGTACATCTACCGCATCGCCCGGAGCCGCATCGCCGACGAGCGGCGCTCGCTCAAGCCGGTGGAGCTGGTGGAACACGTGACGATCGAGCGGCTGGCCACCCCCGCCCCCGGCTTCGACCAGCAGGTGGCCGACCGCCAGTGGGTGCACGGCCTGCTGTCGGAGCTGACCTCGGAGCAGCGCGAGGTGCTGGAGATGCGCTTCCTCGACGACCTGTCGATCGAGGAGACGGCCAGCCGCACCGGGCGCACCCTCACCGCGGTGAAGGGGCTCCAGCGCCGGGCCATCCGGGCCCTGTCGGCTGCCGCCCTGCTGGTGGTGGTGGCCCTGGTGGGCTGGCTGTTCTGGTGGCTCCTGCACGGCGATCCGTCGTCCACGATCGTGCCCACCCCGGCCGACCAGCCGTCCACCACCCCCTCCACCGAGGCCGAGGTGGGGCTCCCGACCGACGACGGGCTGCAGGCCATCGGCGACGTGGCCCCGATCCCGCCTGCGGTCACGATCACCAACCTCGCCCCGGCGGCCGACGACCCCCGTTCGGCCGTGGCCACCTTCGAGCCGGTGGAGGGCCTGGTGGCCGAGGGGTTCAACTGCCGCATCGACGGCGAGGCGTGGAGCCGGTGCACCAGCCCCGTCACCTACCGGAACCTGAGCGACGGCAGCCACGTGCTGGAGATCCAACCGGTCGACGCATCGGGCTCGGCCCGGGCCGCGGCGGTTCCCATGGTGTGGCAGGTCGAGGTCACCCAGGCGCCCGGCACCCCGGCCGGTGTCGACCTGGGCGCGCTGCGGGCGGCGGGCGCCGTGCTCGAGTGCAACGGGAAGTCGGGCACGCTCGACCAGCTCGGAGCGGCCGGCTACGACGTGATGGTGGGCACCGAGGGCGACGACGTGATCGACGTGAGCGCCGGCGACCGGCCCGACCTGGTGGTCGCCTACGAGGGCAACGACACGATCCGGACCGGACCCGGCGACGATCTGGTGTGCTCCGGGGGCGGCAACGACAGCATCGACACCGGCCCGGGCAAGGACCGGATCACGGCCAGCGGCGGCAACGACTCGATCGCGGCCGGGGCCGGCGACGACGTGGTGTATGCCGGCGGGGGCAACGACACCCTGCTCGGCGGCCCCGACAAGGACACCCTGCGGGGCGAGGGCGGCGTCGACCTCCTCCAGGGCGACGACGGCGACGACCAGCTGTCGGGCGACAACGAGATCGACGTGGTCGTCGGTGGCGCCGGCACCGACGCCTGCGGGGCCCCCGATCCGGGCATGACGGCCGACCCCAGCTGCGAGACCACCGCTGCCAGCACGACCACCACCCGCGCCGGCGCCACCACGCCCGCTTCCACCGCCGGGGTCAAGGCATCGACCACCGCCGGGGCCGCCGCCAGCACCCGCCCGCCCGTCCTCCTCCACCACCACCACCCGGGCGGCTTGACCCGTGCCCCGGCCTCCTTCCCCCTGTCTCCCACCGCCAACCGGCGGGCGCTACCATCGGTGGTGATCATGGCGACGAGATCGACCTCTGCTTCCGGCCGGCGCGGCGCCGGTCGGCGACGCCAGCCGGGCCGGGGGGCCACCGTCCAGTGGCTCGCCCTGGGGATCGCGGTGGTGCTCCTCATCCTGGCCGCCTTCGTGTTCCTCAGCAGCGGCTCAACCGTTCTCTCGCAGTAGGATTGCTCTTGCCCATGAACTGGTCCGACGTTCTCTCCGGCGATCCCACCCGGTCCGGTGGCCGAGCCGCCGTCGGTCGGGTCCACCCGGCCCGCCAGGCCCGGCGGGTGCTCGGCGTGGCCGGAGCATCCTGTTTCGCCAGCCTGGTCTGGGTCATCTCGGCCGAGGCCGAGACCCCCGTGTCCTACAACGTGACCGCCGCCCTCCAGCCTCCGGCCCCGCTGGTGGCGTCCAACGCGTCGGCGTTCCAGCTCAACGGCGGTGCCACCCCGGCCACGGCTGCACCCGTCGCCACCACCGCTCCGGTCGCCACCACCGCCCCCGGGGCCACGGGTCCGGCGCCCACGGTGGCCGCCACCGCCGCCCCGGCCACCACGGCCCAGACCGCGGCGCCGGCCACCACCGCGCCCCCCGCCGATGGCGGCGGGGGTGGCGACCACGGCGGCGACCACGGCGGGATCATCACGATCCCACCCACCACGAACGGCTCGTTCGACACCTCCAGCGGCGGTAGCTGATGGCCGTCCCGGGTCCGGTATCCCGGGGCAGCGCACCGACGGTGGACGGGGCACCGACCACCGCTTCCGGGCCATGGGCACCGACGTGCACGTGCGGGTGGTCGGCGGCCCGTCGGGACTGGCCGCCGGAGCCGAGGCCGCCGTGCGGGGCCGGGAGGCCCGGTGGAGCCGGTTCCTGCCCCACTCGGAGCTGTCGAGGCTGAACGGGGCCGGCGGGGGGCGGCCCGTGATCCTCAGCCCCGACACGTTCGCCCTCGTCGCCGCGGCCCTGGAGGCGTGCCGGCTCACCGACGGCGCCTTCGATCCCACCGTGCTCATCAGCCTCCTGGCCGCCGGCTACGACCGACCGCTCGAGCAACTGCCTCCGCCGGGGCCTACCCCGCCCTCGGGCCCGGTGCTCGTGTCGGCGGCGGCGGCCGCCACCCGCAGCATCCCCGCCCCCGGCGTCGGGGGCATCGAGCTGCACCCGGCCACCTGCGCCGTGGTGTTGCCGCCCGAGGTGGGCCTCGACCTGGGCGGCATCGCCAAGGGGGCCACAGCCGACGCCGTGTCGGCCGAGCTGCTGGCCTCGGGGGCCGACGGGTGCTGCGTCAACGTCGGAGGCGACATCCGGGTGCGGGGCGCCGCCCCCGACGGCGAGGGCTGGGTCATCGGGCTCGACTGTCCCGGCGCCACCGGCAACGGGGGCCTCAGGGTCCGTCTGGTCGACGGCGCGGTCTGCACCTCCACCGTGCTGGCCCGCCGATGGGCCGGCCCCGGAGGCGATGGCACCGAGCACCACCTGCGCCTCCCGGCCACCGGGGCGGCGCTGAGCACCGGCCTGTGGTCGATCACCGTGGTGGCGGCATCGGCCACCCAGGCCGAGGTGCTGACCAAAGCGGCGTTCGTGGCCGGGGCCGGAGGGGCGGCCGCCGTGGTCGGCGGCCACGGGGCCACCGGGGTGCTGGTGTCCGACGGGGGTGATCTGGTGCCGCTGGCCGGCCTCGACCCGTTCCTGGTCCGGTGAGCGACCAGATCTTCTGGTACGCCACCCGGGCGGCGGCGATCCTGGCCTGGTTCGCCGCCTCCCTCTCGGTGGCGGTGGGGGTGCTGATGTCGTCCCGGTTCCTGGGCCGGCGCCCCACGCTGCCCTGGCTGACCGACCTCCACCGCTTCTTCGCCGGGATGGCCCTCGTGTTCGTGGGCGTCCACATGGTGACGCTGTGGGCTGACGACTTCATCTCCTTCTCCTGGCGGGAGCTGCTCATCCCGTGGGAAGCCGAAGTACGGGGGATCAGCCGGCTGGCGCTGGCCATGGGGGTGGTGTCGGCCTGGGTGATGGCGGCGGTCGAGCTCACGTCGCTGGTGAAACGCCAGCTCCCGGCCCGCTTCTGGCACGGGGTCCACCTCGGGTCCTACGCCGTGGTGGTGCTGTCGACCGTGCACGGGTGGATGGTGGGCTCGGACGCCTCGAACCCCCTGCTGTTCAGCCTGTCGGCCTCGATGCTGGCCGCCGTGGGCTTCGTGACCGTGGTGCGGGTGCTGCGGCTGCTCGACGACCGCAAGCGCCGCTACGACCTGGCCCTCACCGGCGCCGACCTCACCGCGGCCCGGGTCCCGGTGGCCGCCGGCCGCCGTCGCAGCGGGGCCGGCTCGGCCCGGCCCGTGCCTCCTGACCCACCCGAGCCCGCTCTCGTCGACCCCCACCGTCCCGTCCCTCCGGCGCCTCCCGACCCATCGCTGGTCGATCCCCACCGCCCCGTGCCCCCGGTGCCACCCGACCCGGCCCAGGTCGATCCCGGGCGGCCGGTGCCGCCGCCCCCACCTGACCCGTCGCAGGTCGATCCCGAACGCCCCGTGCCGCCGCCCCCGCCGCCCAACGTCGCGCTCGCCGCCTGGCCCCCCGCCGCTCCGGCCGCCGACCCCCTCGACGGGGGCCCGGACGGGGGTCTGGACGGCCCGGATGGCCCCCCGGCACGGCCGCCGGCCCCCTCCCACCGCTCCCGGCGCGACCGCCGCCGCTGACCCTTCAGGCCAGTTGGGTGATGGCGGCGGTGTAGGCCTGCCGGATGGCGGCGGCGTCGATCGGGCGGGGTTCGACGACATGGCCGGCGCCCAGACCCCAGCGGGCGGCCACCACGCCCGGGCTCTCGCCGGCCACCACCGCCGCCGCCTGCACGCAGGCCCCGGTGGCCACCGTCTCGTCGGTGTCGGGGACCACCACCGGCCGGCCGGCCAGGTCGGCCAGTGTGCGGCGATAGGCCTCGGCCCGGGCTCCGCCCCCGGTGAGCAGCAGCTTGCCCCCGGTCACCACGCCTACCCGGCCCATGGCGTCCAGCCCGTCGAGCAGGCCGCACACCACGCCCTCGTAGGCGGCCCGGGCCAGCTGGGGCCGGCCCACGTCGGAGCGCAGGCCGAGCACGGCGCCGGTGGCGTCGGGCCGGTTGGGGGTGCGTTCGCCGTCGAAGTAGGGGACGAGCACCACCCCGCCGGCGCCCGGTTCGGCGGTGAGCGCCAGCAGGCTGGCCTGCTCGTGATCGAGACCGAGCAGGCGGGCCACGGCGTCGGTCACCTTGGTGGCATTGAGCGTGCACACCAGGGGCAGGAAGTGACCGCTGGCGTCGGCGAACCCGGCCACGGCTCCCGTCTCGTCGTGGGTGGGGGTGGCCGACACGGCGTAGACGGTGCCCGATGTCCCGATCGACACCGCCACGTCGCCCGGCCCCAGGCCGAGGCCCAGGGCCCCCGCCATGTTGTCGCCGGTGCCGGGGCCCACCACCACGCCGGGGCCCAGGCCCCGCGTGAGGGCGTCGGCGGCCGTCACCCCGCCGGCCGCCTCCGTGGGGCCGAGGACCTCGGGCAGCCGGCCGGCCAGGTCGGTCGCCTCGCCCACGAGGGCCAGCAGGCCGGGCTCGTAGCGTCCGGCCGGCGACCACCACCCCGTGCCGGAGGCGTCGCCCCGGTCGGTGACGTGACGGCCGGTCAGGCGCCACGTGAGGTAGTCGTGGGGGAGCATCACCCGGGCCGCCCGGGCCAGGATCTCCGGCTCGTGGGCCGCCACCCAGGCCAGTTTGGTGATGGTGAACGAGGCCGTGGGCACGCTGCCACAGGCCCCGGCCCACCCCGCGGGGCCGAGCCGGCGGGTCAGCTCCTCGGCCTCGGGGGCCGACGTGGTGTCGTTCCACAGCTTGGCCGGCCGCAGGGCGGCGCCGGCCTCGTCCACCAGCACCAGACCGTGCTGCTGGCCGGCCACCGCCGCCGCCACCACGTCGGGCAGGTGGGCCGTCACCTGATCGAGAGCAGCCAGCAGGGCCTGCCACCACGCTTCGGGGTCCTGCTCGCTGCGGGGTGGGGTGGTGGGCGGATGGGTGGACCGGCCCACGGCCACCAGGGCGCCGGTGTCGAGGCGGCGCAGCTCCACCTTGGTCGACTGGGTGGACGAGTCGACGCCGAGCACCAGCGGGACGGATTCTGCGGTCATCGGGTTGCCTCTCTCCAGCGGATCTCGAACCAGGCGGCCAGCGCCTCGCCCGGTGCCAGCTGGCAGCGGGGTTGGCGGTTGGCGGCGTCGGGGGCGTCGGTCTGGGGCTCCACGCACAAGGCGTGACGGGGCCGGTCGTAGACCACCCAGCAGGAGCAGCCCGACACCAGCGTCAGCTCCAGCACCCCGGGCCAGGTGACCACGGGCGGCCCGGCAAGGTCGGTGAAGCAGTCGTCCCACGGCCCTTGTGGGGGCGGCACCAGCCGCCCGGTGGGGATGCCGTCGCCGTCGAGCTCGAACATCGAGGCCGCCTCGAACCGGAGCTCGGCCTCGGCCCCGGCCACCCGCCGCCGGAACCACGGGTGCCACCCCAGAGAGGCCGGCATCGGTACCGACCCGGGGCCGGCGCAGTTGGTCAGGGTCAGCTCCAGGCGGAGGCGGTCGGGCGCCAGCTCGAACCGCTGGCCCACCCGGAACGGCCAGGGCCACGGGTCACCGAGGGCCACGGCCAGGGCGGCCGCGCTGGTCGAGGGCGGCTCCGCCACCCGCCACCGGTGGGACGTGTAGGCCGTGCCGTGGATGGCGTGGGGCGGCAGGGTGAGCGGCAACTCGTGCTCCACACCGCCGGCGGCGAACCGGCCGTGACGGATCCGCCCGGCCCACGGCGCCATCGGGTAGAGACCCCAGGCGATCGGCTCGGGGCCGTGGGCGCCGGGTTCGGGCACGTCATCCGGCCCGACGAGCAGCTCGTGCCCGTGCACCGACAACGACGCCAGGCGCCCGCCGGACGCCGGCTCGATCACGACGGTGGAGCCCCCGGCCGCCAGCTCGATGCGCTCACCCGACCTCGTCGTGACCACGGCGCCAGCCTACGGTCGCCCCGATCTCCACCACCCGATCTGGTGTCCCCAGCCGTCGCCGGCGACGGGCCAGGACACCAGATCACAGCCAGGCTCAGGCCCGGGCGGCCCAGACGGTGTAGAGGGGATCGCCGGGGGTGCCGGGTGGGGTGGCCAGGAGGGCCTGGACCTCGCCCCACGGACCGGTCAACCGGAAGTACCGGGCGACGATGGCCACGTGGCCCCGGTCGTCGGTCGACAACCAGCCGTGGATGGCCTTGGACGGGAAGCACCGGTTGGAGAACGTGCAGCAGAACACCCCGCCCGGCGCCAGCACCCGGGCCGCCTCGTCGAACACCTCCAGGGGCTGGACGAGGTAGTCGACCGAGACGCAGCAGGTCACGGCGGCGAACGATCCGTCGGCGAAGGGGATGGTGGGGGAGCGGTTGAGATCGGCCACCACCGCTCCCGCCGCCTGGGGGTTGGCCGCCAGCTCCACCGGATTCATGCCCAGCACCACCAGCCCGGCCGGGGCCTGGCGGAAGTGCGACACCCACGAGCTCATCACGTCGAGCACCCGACCCTGGGGCCCGAGACCGAGCTCGTCGTAGACGGCGCCCACGGCGGCGATGGCCCGGTCGTCGATGTGGGTGACGAGGCGGGGCTGATCGTAGAACCGGGTGTCGTCGGCGTCGTCGAAGCGGTGGAAGAAGCCGGGCCCGAACGCGGCGTACCGCTCGGCGTAGGGCCGGTCGGGGCCGGGCAGTGCCGGCCCCGCCGAGCCGGCGTCGGAGGGCGACCCGCTCACGAGAGGTCGACGACCTCCAGGCCACCGTCGGCGTAGCGCTGGCGCAGGACCTTCTTGTCGAACTTGCCCACCGAGGTCTTGGGCACCTCCTCGATGTGGCTCCACCGCTCGGGCAGCCACCACTTCGCCACCCGGGCCTCCAGCCAACCCTTCAGCTCGGCCGGGTCGAACTCGGAGCCCTCGGCCAGCACCACGCAGGCCAGGGGCCGCTCGTCCCACCGGTCGTCGGGCACGCCCACCACGGCCGCCTCCCGCACCGCCGGGTGGCCCATGAGGGCGTTCTCCAGGTCGACCGACGAGATCCACTCGCCGCCCGACTTGATCACGTCCTTGGCCCGGTCGGAGATCTGGATGAACCCGTTGGGCTCCATGGAGCCGACGTCGCCGGTGCGGAGCCAGCCGTCGTGGAACTTCTCGGTTGTGGGGTCGAGGTGGTACTGGGCCGTGATCCACGGGCCCCGGATCTCGATCTCGCCCTGGGCCTGGCCATCCCACGGAAGCTCGTTTCCGGCGTCGTCGCAGATGCGGATCTCCACCCCGGGCAGGGCCCGTCCGGTGCGGACCCGCCAGCTCATGGCGTCGGCCGGGTCGGTGTTCTTGGGCACGTGGGCGATGGCGGCCAGCGGGCTGGTCTCGGTCATGCCCCAGGCCTGGAGCACCGTGACTCCGAACGTGTCGTCGAAGCCCTCGATCAGGCTGCGGGGCACGGCCGAGCCGCCGCAGATCACGGCCCGCAGCGACGACAGGTCGGCGTCGGGCCGGTTGTGGAGGATGTCGTTGAGCACGGTGGGCACGGCCCCGGAGAAGGTGGGCCGGGTGGTCTCGATGATGTCGGCCAGCGGGCCGGCCTGGAGGAAGCCCTGGGGCATGATCAGGTCGGCCCCGACGGCCCAGCCGGCATAGGGCATGCCCCAGGCGTTGGCGTGGAACATGGGCACGATCAGCAGCATCCGGTCGTGCTGGGACAGGCTCATGGCCTGGGCCGACGTGATGCCGAAGGTGTGCAGGTAGGTGGAGCGGTGGGAGTACACCACCCCCTTGGGGTTGCCGGTGGTGCCGCTCGTGTAGCACATGGCGGCGGCCGACCGTTCGTCGACGTAGGGGTAGTCGTACCCCGGCTCCTCGGCCGCCAGCAGCGTCTCGTAGTCGAGCGTGGCCCCCAGGCCCGAGGTGTCGCCCGAGCCGAAGGTGATGATGTGGCGGACCGTGGTGAGCTCGTGGCGGACCTTGGCCAGCAGGGGGGCGATCGAGGCGTCGACGATCAGCACCTCGTCCTCGGCGTGGTTGACCACGTAGCTCAGCTGTTCGGGGAACAGCCGGATGTTGAGGGTATGGAGCACCGCCCCCATCGAGGGCACGGCCAGGTAGGCCTCGAGATGGGTCTGGTTGTTCCAGGCGAAGGTGCCCACCCGGGTGCCGGCGCCCACTCCGAGGCGGGCCAGGGCGGCGGCCAGCTGGTCGCCCCGGTTCCCCACCTGGGCGAAGGTGGCGGTGACGGGGCCGTTGTCGGTCCACGTGATGACCTGGGAGTCGGCATGGACCCGCCGGCCGTGGAGGAACAGATGCCGTATCCCGAGGGGGAAGTCCTGCATCGTGCTCTGCATCATCTCGTCTCACCTCTCCTGATGGCGAACACGGTCCATGGTACCCCTCGCTCCCGAGGGGCCGGGAGGCGCATCACGCCATCGTGAGGCCGCCCGAGACCGACAGCGTCTGGCCGGTGATGAAGCCGGCGTCTTCCGAGGCGAGGTAGGCCACGGCCGAGGCCACCTCCTCGGGGCGGCCCAGGCGCTTCATCGGCACGGCCCGGGTCATGGCCCCGATCACCTTGTCGCCATCCGCGCTGGCGTCGACGATCTCGTCGAGCAGGGGGGTGGCGGTGGGCCCCGGGCACACGGTGTTGGCCGTGACCCCGAACCGGGCCACCTCCCGGGCGATGGTCTTGGTGAAGGCGATCACGCCGCCCTTGGCCCCCGAGTAGACGGCCTCCAGGGAGCTGCCCACCCGGCCGGCGTCGGACCCGATGTTGACGATCCGCCCGAACCGGGCCTCGACCATGGCCGGCAGGCAGGCGTGGACGGTGCGCAGCACACCCTTGTAGTTGATCTCGATGATCCGGTCCCAGAAGTCCTCGTCGGTGTCGAGGAAGGGCTTGAGCTCGTCCCACCCGGCGCAGTTGACCAGGATCTCCACCGGCCCCAGCTCGTCGATGACGGCGTGCAGCCCCTGGTGCACCGAGTCCGTGCTGGTGACGTCCATGGTGATGGCCACGGCCCGGCCCCCGGCGGTGGTGATGGCCTCTACGGTGTCGGCCGCCTCGGTGGCCCGGAGGTCGGCCACGGCCACCACCCGTTCGTCGGCCGCCAGCGCCAGGGCGATCTGCCGCCCGATACCGCGGCCGCCGCCGGTCACCACTGCCACTCGCTGGGTCATGCCTCTGGCCTCCTCACCGGTACGCATCCGGATGTGCGAATCGTCGTTGCCGGTGCCAACCTAACGGTCGGGGCGACACCGGGCCCAGTGGGCCCACCCGAGGGCCTGCGGGAACGGGGCCGCCCTGACGATCCCGGCGCAGGTAGCTGCGGTAGGATCCCGTCCAGGACATCACCCATGACCACATCTGTCGCCCCCGGCCCTCCCGTCACGCCGCCCGCCGCACCTCCGTCGGTGACACCACCCGCCCCGAGCCCGCTCACGGCTCCCGGCGTCGCTGCGCCGTCCCCTCCCACGCTCCGACGGCGCGTGGCCGAGCTGACCACCACCACCCCGGGCCGTCTCCGGCTGGAGTCGGTCCTGCTCGTCGCCCTCGCCCTGATCACCGGCCTGTTCACCGGTTGGGTGGTGAACGGCCGGCTCGGCGCCACCAACCGCATCGCCGAGGAGAACGTTCCCGTCATCGTCAGCGCCCGCCAGGTGCAGACCGGCCTGGCCGAGGCCAACGCCGCCGCCGCCACCGCCTTCCTGGCCGGCGGGGTGGAGAACGCCGACCAGCGCCAGCTCTACGAAGACTCGATCGCCGAGGTGGGTCGGGAGCTGGAGAACGCGGCCCGCCTCACCGGCGACGACCAGGAGGCCCACGACGCCCTCCAGACGCTGAACAGCGGCCTGCCGGTGTACAGCGGGCTCATCGAGCAGGCCCGGGCGAACAACCGCCAGGGCTTCCCGGTCAGCGCCGCCTATCTCAACGCCGCCTCCCGCCTGCTCGACGAGCAGCTCTTCCCCGCCACCGACGTGGTGGCCAACCGGGCGGCCGAGCGGTACCGCTCCGCCTACGACGAGCAGCGGGGCGTCAGCCTCGTGCTGGCCGTGGTGGCGGTGGGCCTGCACCTGCTGGTGGTGCTGTTCCTGACCCGGCTGCTGCTCCAGCTCCGGCGCCGGTTCAAACGCACCCTGAACCTGCCCCTGCTGCTGGCGCTGGGCGTGGCCGTCGCCCTCACCGGGTGGCTGATATCCGGCCTCACCCGGCAGTCGTCGCACCTGGCGGCGGCCCGCACCGACGGCTACCAGGGCACCCGCCTCTACCTCGACGCCCGGGGCGCCGCGTTCGGGGCCAAGGCCGACGAGGCCCGGTACCTGCTGGCCCGCGGCGCCGGCCAGGCCTTCGAGGACGACTTCCTGTCCCGGGCCGGCCAGTTCGACGACCTGGCCGCCGCCCTCGACGACCATGTGGCCACCACCGGCGGATCGGCCGCCCGGGCCGACGCCGACGCCACCACCGCCGCCTGGAGCCGCTACGTGCAGAGCCACGCCGGCCTGATCGAGCTGGATGCCAAGGGCGAGCGCTCGGCGGCGGTGACGGCCGCCCTCAGCGAGGCCACCCCGGCCTTCGCCGCCTTCGACGACACCAGCACCACCGCCCTCGATCACCAGCAGGCGGAGTTCGCCTCCGAGATGGACCAGGCGGCCGGATCCCTGGGCGGGCTGCGCCTGGGCGACCTCCTCGGTGTGGTGCTCCTGGCCGCGGCCGGTGCCTACGGCCTGCAGCAGAGGATCAACGAGTACCGATGACCGCGCCTCCCGCCCGTCGCTCCGTCCGCTGGCTGCTCCTGGCTCCGGCCCTGGTGGCGAGCCTGCTCGTCGCCGCCTGCGGCACCACCAGCGAGGAGCCGTTCGCCTCCAACCCCACCACCGACGGGGGTGGGGGTGGCGGGGCCTCCACCACGGCACCGTCGCCCGACCCGGCGTGCGATGCCAACGCCCCGGAACGGAGCCTGGCCCCCGAGGGGGCGCTGCCCCCGCCGGGCCAGATGCCGGCCGGCAGCACGATGGCCCAGATCCAGGCCGACGGGAAGCTGGTGGCCGGGGTGGGGGCCGACACCCTGCTGTTCGGGTACCTCAGTCCCAAGTCGGGCGACATCGAGGGCTTCGACGTGGAGATGGCCCGCCTGGTGGCCAGGGCGATCTTCGGCTCCGACGAGGGCCACCTCGATCTGATCCCCCTGCAGAGCTCGCAGCGCATCCCCAAGCTGGAGGCGGGCGACGTCGACCTCGTGGTCAAGACGATGACGATCAACTGCGACCGGTGGGGCAAGGATCAACTTCTCGTCGGTGTACTACAACTCGGCCCAGCGGCTGCTGGTGCGGGCCGGCTCGCCCATCAAGGAGTTGGCCGACGCCATCGACGCCGACGCCACGATCTGCGCCGTGTCCGGCACCACCTCGCTCGACCTGCTCAACAACGAGGGGGCCAAGGTGGTCGAGGTGGGAGACTGGACCGACTGCCTGGTCGAGTTCCAGGCGGGCCGGGTGGACGGGATCTCCACCGACGACACGATCCTGGCCGGGCTGAGCACCCAGGACCCCTACGCCGAGATCGAGGGCGAGCCGCTCAGCTCCGAGCCGTACGGGATCGCCATGCCCAAGGGCGCCGACGACTTCACCCGCTTCGTCAACGCCGTGCTGGAACAGGCCCGGGCCGACGGCACCTGGCAACGGCTGTACGACGAGTGGCTGGCCGCCACCCTCCGGGCCCAGCACCCCACCAGCGGGCTCCTACCGGTCCTGACCGCCCCGATTCTGACGCCACGACAGCGGCGCCGGGAGCGCCCGGACCGATCAGGCCCGGGGGCGGCGGGCCTGGCGGACGGCGTAGAAGGCGATGGCGGCGGCGGAGCCCACGTTGATCGAGTCGACCCGGCCCGCCATCGGTATGCGGAGCCGGCGGTCGACGGCGGCCAGCGTGGCCGGGGTCAGCCCCGGCCCCTCGGCCCCCAACACGAGGGCCACCCGCTCGTCGGCCCCCAGCACGAGCTCGCCGATGTCGTCGGCGTCGGGGGCGGGGGTGAGGGCCAGCACGGTCACCCCGGCCTCCCGTAGCGGGCCCAGCCCGTCGGGCAGGTGGTCGAGGCGGGCATAGGGGAGGGCGAAGGCCTCACCCATCGACACCCGGGCCGACCGGCGGTACAGCGGATCGCAGCACGTGGGATCGAGCAGGAACGCCTCCACCCCCAGCCCGGCCGCGGCCCGCAGGATCACCCCCATGTTGGTGGGGTTGTTGACCCCTTCCAGCAGGGCGAAGGTGCGGGGCGGAGCCGAGGCGGCACCCAGCGGACCGGCCAGCACCTCGGCCGCGGTGGGCACCGGGCGGCGGTGGAAGCAGGCCAGCATCCCCCGGTGCAGGTGGTAGCCCGTGATCCGCTGCAGCACCTCGGGGCCGGCGGCGTAGACCGGTACGTCGTCGCCCACGGCATCGGGCAGGGGCCGGGTCCGGCGCCCGTCGACCAGGATGCCGTGGAGCCGGTAGCCGGCCAGCAGGGCCCGCTCCACCACCAGATCGCCCTCGGACACGAACACCCCGTCCATGTCGCCGCCCTTGCGTTCCCGCCGCTGACGCAGCACGTGGTCACGCAGGCCCTGGAAGATGTGGATACGGGGATCGTCGGGGTCGATCACCGGGATCACGGTGCCCCGACCCAACTGCGACCCGAGCGACCCGAGGTCTGAGCCGGGCGCCATGGGGATCCAGGCTACCGGCGCCGATTCCGCTACCGTGGCGGCCATGCGCGCCATCGTCATCTACGAGAGCCTCACCGGGAACACGGCCAAGGCGGGCCACATGATCGCCGACGAGCTGAGCGCGGCCGGGATCGAAGCCACCGCCTGCCCCATCACCGCCATCGACCTCCAGGCCCTGTCGGAGTCGGACCTGGTGGTCGTGGGGAGCTGGACCGACGGGCTGATCCTGTTCGGCCAGCGCCCGGGGCGCATCGGGCGGCTGGCCAAGCTGCCGGTGATCGACGGCAAGACGGCCGCCGTGTACTGCACCTACGCCATCGAGAAGGGCAAGACGCTGGAGAAGCTGACCGGCATCGTGAGCCGCCGGGGCGGCAACGTGGTCGGCGGCATGGCGATCAAGCGCAACAACCTGGCCGGTGGCGCCTCCGAGTTCGTCGACCGCCTCCTCGGCGCCCTCGAGAAGACCAACTGACGCTCGCCGGCCCGGCGGGCATCGGGCTGGCTACCAGCCAGGTGGTCGCGGCGTGCCGCCCACCAGAGCTTCGATGAAGCCGGCGGTGGTCAGCGTGGTGTGGTCCTCCAGGAAGGGCCCGGCCACCTGCACCCCGATGGGCAGACCATTGGAGTGCAGCCCGATCGGCACCACCGTGACCGGGAGGTAGACGGCCCCGAACAGGCCCATCCACTGCATCTGGCTCATGTAGGAGCGGGTCTCACCCGCCACCTCGATGGTGCGGGCGGTCATCGGGTAGCTGTGGTCGTGGGGGATGGCGACGGTGGGCGAGACCGGGGCCAGCAGCACATCCCACTGGCCGAAGAACTCCCGCCACCGGGCCCGCATCTGGAGGCGGCGCTCGTTGGCCGACAGCCAGGCCCGGTGCCGGGCCGTCACCCCGCCCACCCCGAGGGCGCCTTCGGGGGCGTCGCCCCGGGCCGCCCGGGCCGCCATCTCCTCGATCTCGGTGGGTGACCAACCGCCGGCCAGGGCCGCCCCCAGCAGTTGCCAGAACACGGCGTCGGCCTTGGCGAAGTCGAACCCGGTGGGCCGGGCGGTGGGGTCCACCACCGCCCCGACGCCCTCCAGCTGGCCGGCCACCCGTTCGATGGCGGCGGCGATCTCGGGATCGACCGGGCAGTAGGGGTCGTCGGCCCACACCGCCACCCGCAGCCCCTCGGGCCCGGGCCGGCGGGCCGGCGGCAGCTCGAGGCGCCAGCCGACCTCGTGCCAGTCGTCGGCCCCGGCCAGCAACCCGAGGGCCAGGCGACAGTCCTCCACCGTGCGGGCCATGGGACCGACCACGGCCAGGTCGGCCTGGGTGAGCGTGCCGGGCGGGCCGGGGATCTGCCCCTTGGCCGACACGATCCCGTAGCTCGGCTTGTGCCCCACGGTGCCGCACATGGCCGACGGGATGCGGATGCTGCCGCCGATGTCGCTGCCCACCTCGAGCGGGGTGAACCCGGCGGCCAGGGCCCCGGCCGAGCCGCCGGAGCTGCCGCCGGGAGAGCGGCTGGTGTCCCACGGGTTGTTGGACGTGCCGAAGACCTCGTTGTAGCTCTGGGCGTCCCCGGCGTAGATCGGCAGGTTGGTCTTGCCCCAGATCACGGCCCCGGCGGCCTTGAGCCGGGCCACCGAGGCGGCGTCGCGATCGGGCACGAAGTCGGCCAGCTCGGGCGCACCCGAGGTCGTCAGCACCCCCTCGGTCATCAGCGAGTCCTTCACCGTCATCGGCAGGCCGGCCAGGGGGCCCAGCTCCTCGCCCCGGGCCCGGGCCTCGTCGATGGCCCGCGCCCGTTCCCGGGCCCGATCGAGGTCGGTGGTGACCACCACGTTGATCTCGGGATTGCGCTCGGCGCACCGGGCGGTCAGGGCGTCCAGGGCCTCGACGGCCGACAGGTGACCGGCCCGCAGGTTGGCCAGCAGCTCGGCTGCCGACTGGTAGGCGACATCGCTCGACATCTCCGGACGCTAGCTCCGGGGCCGGGCCCCGTGCCACGACGCGCCCCTGCGCCGGGCCGGGCGAGGGCTTCTGCCCAGCACCAGTGGCGGGATTCGGTGGGCTACAGTCGCCCCGGATGTCCCGCTCCCGCCCCCTTGTTCTCGCCGCGGCCCTGGGTGCTGCCAGCTGCGGGTTGCTGGCCGGTTGCGCTTCCCGGCCGAGCGAGGAAGACCTCACGAACTCGATCCTCACGGCCACCAACGCCGCCAACTCCACCGTCACCCTCAGCAGCGACCAGGCGGCCTGCATCGCCCGGGCGCTGCTGGCCAGCAACCTTTCCGACACGACGCTGTCGGGCCTGGCCGAGGACTTCGACAAGCCCGAGGTGCTGGAGACCGAGGCCGATCAGGTGGAGCCGGCGGTGGCGGCCGCCGCCCAGCAGTGCCGGTGACCGGGCCCGCCGACAGCGGCCCCGGGACCGGGCGGTCGGACCTGCGGCCGGGCGGATCCGGCCTCGACCTGGCGGTGGCCCCCGAGGTTGCCGCCGCCCTGGCCGACGGCCGGCCGGTCGTGGCCCTGGAGAGCACGATCTTCTCCCACCTGGGCCTTCCCGCCCCGCACAACCGGGAGGCGCTGGCCCGGTGCCTGGGGGCGGTGACCGGGGGCGGCGGCGTGCCCGCTCTCACCGCCGTGCTCGACGGGCGGGCCACCGTGGGTGTGGGGCCGGCCGACCACGACCGGATCTGTGGGCCGGCCCGCAAGGCGGCGGCCCGTGACCTGCCGGTGGCCGTGGCCCAACGATGGGCCTTCGGCGCCACCACGGTGTCGGCCTCGCTGCGGCTGGCCGCCGCCGCCGGGATCCGGGTGTTCGCCACCGGCGGTATCGGGGGCGTGCACCGGGGGGCAGAGCGCTCGGGCGACGTCAGCGCCGATCTCGACGCCCTGGCCCGCCACCCGGTGGTGGCGGTGTCGGCCGGGGCCAAGGTGTTCCTCGACCTGGCCCGCACGCTCGAGTACCTGGAGACGGCGTCGGTGCCGGTGCTGGGCTGGCGCTGCGACGAGTTCCCCGCCTTCCACGCCCGGTCGAGCGGGCTGCCGGTACCCCAGCGGGTGGAGTCGGCGGCCGAAGTGGCGGCGGTCGCCCGGGCCCACTGGGCCCTCGGCGGCGGTGGGCTGCTGGTCGTGGCCCCGGTGCCCGAGGCCGAGGCGCTGCCCTTGGCCGAGGTCGAGGCGGCGTCGGAGGAGGCCATTCGTCAGGCCGAGGAGTCAGGAGCGTCGGGCAACGCCGTCACTCCGGCCGTCCTGGCCGGCATGGTGCAGCTCACCTCGGGTCGGGTGATCGCCGCCAACCTGGCCCTGGCCGAGCACAACGCCCAGGTCGCCACGGCCATCGCCCGGGAGCTGTAGACCCCGATCTCGTGTCCGGGCCCGTCACCGGTGACGCCCCGCTACTTCAGATCGCTGGAGGTCAGACCTCAGAGGCGGCGAAGGTGTCGCACTGCTCGGGGTCGCCGGTGGTGAAGCCCTGGCGGAACCACTTCATCCGGCTCTCGGCCGAGCCATGGGTCCATTGCTCGGGGTTGGTCGGCATCCCGGCCTGGGCCTGGATGCTGTCATCGCCCACGGCGAAGGCCGCTTGCAACCCCTCGTCGACGTCGCCCGCCTCGATGATCGGCTGCCCGTCGGCGGTGGTCCGCTGGTTGGCCGAGTAGCCCCACACCCCGGCCAGGCAGTCGGCCTGGAGTTCCATCCGTATCGAATACTCGTTGGCGTTGTCCGGGTCCTGCTGCTGGGCCTCACGCACCTTGTCGCTGATCTTCGTGAGGTACTGGATGTGGTGGCCGATCTCGTGGGCGATCACGTAGGCCTGGGCGAAGTCGCCGGGGGCCTGGAACCGGTTGGCCAGCTCGTCGTAGAAGCTCAGGTCGATGTAGACCTTGTTGTCGCCCGGGGCGGGGCAGTAGAACGGCCCGACGCCGGCCGTGGCGTTGCCGCAGCCGGTCTCCACGGCATCGGTGAACAGCACCAGCTTGGTCTCGGTGTAGTTGATGCCGGCCCGGTTGAAGTACTCGGCCCACGTGTCCTGGATGTCGGCCATCAGGGCCGCCACGTACTTCGCGGGTCTCGGCCTGGGGATCGACCGCCGGGGCGCCGGAGGCGTCGGCCGGGGTGACGGGCCCGGCTCCGGTGTCGAACCCGGCGTTGGTGATGTCGAACCCGCTGCCGCCCCCGCCGCCGGTGAGGGCCACGATGATGGCGATGATGATGCCGATGATGCCGCCGCCGCCCACGACGCCGCCGGCCATCTTGCCGCGGGAGCCACCGGCCCGGCGGCGATCTTCGATGTACTGTTCGCCCCGCTGTGCCGTGCTCTTGTCGTATCGGACCATCGGCCGGCCATCTCCCTGTTCGCCCGCACCCTAGCGGGTCAACCATATCCTGCCAGGGTGATCGACGAACCTGCCGCTGCCGCCGCCCCGCCGCCCCTGGACGTGGGCCTGGCCCGGCGTGTGGTGGACCCGGCGGCCCGGGCCGCCAGCGTGGCCCGGTTCGCCGAACGGGGCATCCGCCTGCCCACCTTCGCCGAGCTCCGCCACCCCGACACGATCGACACCGACATCCTGGCCGGGCTGTGCGCCGTGGACCGCCGGGTGCCAGATGCCCGCAACCTGTTCCGGGTCCACTGGCACAACCGCTGGGAGGCCGACGGCCTGGCCCCGGTGCCCGAGCACCTGGAGCTGCCGCCGGCCCTCACCGGGGTGCCGGCCCGGATCGTCGCCGTCCTGGGCGACCGCTTCCCCATGATCGACACCCACAAGGTGCTGGCCGCCTACGGCTGCCTGGCCCCCCGCATCGTCACCGGCCGGTTCGACCCCCAGCGCCACCGGGCCATCTGGCCCTCGACCGGCAACTACGCCCGAGGCGGCGTGGCCATCAGCCGCATCATGGACTGTCACGGGGTGGCGGTGCTGCCGGCGGGCATGAGCCAGGAGCGCTTCGACTGGCTCCAGGCCTGGACGCTCGATCCCGCCACCGACATCATCCGCACCGCCGGCACCGAGAGCAACGTCCGGGAGATCTACGAGGCCTGTGCCCGGCTGTCGCTCGATCCGGGCAACGTCATCGTCAACCAGTTCTGCGAGCTGCCCAACTACCTGGCCCATCGCACGGTGACGGGGCCGGCCATGGATGCCGTGTACCGCCACGTGGTGGCGGGTCGGCCGGGGTCGCTGCGGGCCTTCGTGTCGGCCACCGGATCGGCCGGCACCATCGCCGCCGGCGACCATCTCAAGTCCGGTCACGGCACGGAGATCGTGGCCGTGGAGGCCCTGGAGTGCCCCACGATGCTGGAGAACGGCTTCGGCGAGCACAACATCCAGGGCATCGGCGACAAGCACATCCCGCTGATCCACAACGTGATGAACACCGACGTGGTGGTGGCGGTGAGCGACCAGGTGACCGACCAGCTCGATCTCCTGTTCCAGACCGGCCCCGGCCGGGAGCACCTGGTACGGGAGCTGGGCCTCGACCCTGAGCTGGTGGCCCAGCTCGTCCATTTCGGGTACTCCAGCATCGCCAACCTGGCCGGGGCGATCGCCTACGCCCGGCTGCGGGGGCTCGGGCCCGACGACGTGGTGCTCACCGTGGCCACCGACGGCGCCGCCCTCTACGCCAGCGGTCGGCCGGCGATCACCGCCCGGGACTTCGGGCCCGACGGCTTCACCGCCGAGGCGGCGGCCCGTACCCACACCCGCCACCTGGGCGACCCGTCGGTCCACGCCGTGCTCGACCTCGACGAGCGGGAGCGGCGGCGGATCTTCAACCTCGGCTATTTCACCTGGGTCGAGCAGCTGGGGCTCGACGTGGAGACCTTCACCGCCCGGCGCAACCAGGCCTGGTGGGACGACATGGTGCCCGTGGTCGACGCCTGGGACGAGCTGATCGCCGAGTTCAACGCCGACACCGGCTGCTGTCGCTCCCGGACCTGACGGGCACCCCGGTGCCCGGCCCCACCCCAGCAGCCCATCTGGCGCCCGTCCTCAGCCCCGGCGGCGGCAACCCGTTCATCGTCCACCGCCATCGTCTCGACGTCTACCACCGCGCTCGGGCCGCCGGGCTGACCGATGCCGCCTACGTGGCCATGGTGGCCGAGGCCGACGACCGGGTGGCGGCGGTGGCCGGCACCGGGTTCCGGACGACCCCGCTGGTCGACCTGACCGGAGGGCGGCCGGTGCCGAGGGCGCTGGCCGGGCTCGGCCCGGTGGTGGCCAAGGTGGAGACGGCCAACGTGTCGGGCTCCCACAAGGCCCGGCACCTGTTCGGGCTGCTCCTGGGCCTGCTGGTCGACGAGGCCGCCGGCGGAGGCCCAACCGGTGCTGGGCGCCCGCTGGCCATTGCCTCCTGCGGCAACGCCGCTCTGGGTGCGGCCATGGTGGCGGCCAGCGCCCGCCGGGCCCTGCGGGTGTTCGTGCCCACCGACGCCAACCCGGCGGTGGTGACCCGGCTCGACGCCCTGGGCGCCGAGGTCGTGGTCTGCCCCCGCCGGCCGGGGGAGGAGGGCGACCCGTGCCTGGCCCGCCTGCACGAAGCCCTGGCCGCCGGGGCCCGGCCCTTCACCGTGCAGGGGCCGCTGGAGCCGGCTGTGATCGACGGCGCCCGCACCCTGGGGCTCGAACTGGCCGATCAGCTGTCGGCGGCCGGGCTGCGGGCGGCCGACCTGTTCGTCCAGATCGGAGGCGGGGCTTTGGCCACCGCCGTGATGGACGGTCTGGCCCGGGCCGGCGGCCCCGCGCTGCCCCGGCTGCACCCGGTGCAGGCCGCCTCGGCCCACCCCTACGTTGCCGGGTGGCGTCGCATCGCCCCGGCGCTGCTGGCCCACCTGGGGCTGCCCGACCCGGCCCCCGACCTCGGAGTCGGCCTCGCAACCGGCCTCGTCCCCGACAGCGCGGCCGAGTCCGGCACCGATCGGGCCCGGGCCCACGCGCTGGCGGAAGCGGCCGCCGATGGCCGGCTCCGGCTGCCCGACGACCTCGACCCGGTGGCTGGCCTGATGACACCCTGGCCGGGGACGCCCCACAGCGTCGCCAGCGGCATCCTCGACGACCTGACCTACGACTGGCGCACGGTGCTCGGCCACCAGATCCGCACCGGCGGCTGGCCCCAACTGGCCGACGAGGCCACGCTGGCCGAGGCGGCCGCCCTGGCCGCCGGGCTCGTCACCCCGCCGCCCGACGCCACCGGCGCCGCCGGCCTGGCCGGTCTCCTGGCCGCCGCCCGCGCCGGTTCGCTGCCACCCCGGGCCGACGGCGAGGCGCTCGTCGTCCTGCTCACCGGCGTCGACCGGGCCTGGTCCCCACCCGCTGCCTGACGTCGGGGAGCGCCGGGTCGGCCGTCTGCCCGTCGGGTCCGGCGCGACCGGGTGCGGTCAGGCGGCGAGGGGGCGACCGAAGGGCTTCGTGGGCTGCCAGCTCAGCATGAACTCCTCGGCCTGGTAGCAGGCGCCGAGCAACACCCCGTCGGGGTGGGCGGCGCCGGCCGTGAGCGTTTCGACGATCCGGTTGACCACCAGCGGGGAGGCGGCGGCCTCGTCGTCGCCCACCCCGTCGAGATAGCCGGCGAGCCAGCCCCCGGCGGTGGTCACGAAGTCGGGCAGGAGCCGCACCGATCCGGGCGCCAGCACCTGGGCCAGGGCCTTGGTGGTGAACGGCACCGGCCCCCAGGGCACGATGGCCTTGGCCGTGACGAACCCCACGCCCTGGTGGGTGAGCACGCCCGGCTTGGAGCCGGCGATGATGGCGTCGACCTTGGCCCCCCACACCAGCCACGGCTTCTCGTCCACCCCCCACACGTCGACCACGGTGGCGCCGGCCTCGGTGAGCGTGTCGATCAGACCCTCGGGGGCGTCGGCCCGGCCCTCGACGGCCAGCGTGGTGCCCTTCAGGTCGCCGCCGACGGCCCAGGCCGCGGCGGCCGCGATCCCGACGTTCAGCAGGCGGTTGGAACCGGCCAGCGGACCCACGCCGGAGGAGGCCTGACGCAGCTCGGCCAGCTGGTCGGCCGCCACCCCTTTGCCGGCGTCGAGGTGGAGCTGGCCGCCGGCAACGTCGGGCAGCACCTCCGACACGAACGCCTCCACCGCCCCGCCGATGGCGTCGCCCTCGGCGTTGATGCCGGCCGACGCTCCGGACCGCGGGATCCCGAAGGCGGCGAAGCCGTAGGTGGCGGTGCGGGCCAGGTCGGTCGCGCTGGACTCCAGCACCTTGCGGGCCCGGCGGACCACCCCCGAGGCGGGAGCGTCGGGGAAGTCGACGACGACGAAGGCATCGGTGGAGCTGAGCTTGCGAACGGTCACAGCCCGGGAGTCTAAACACTCGGGGGCGGGCTAGCCCGCCGGCGAGGTGTTAGCGGGACCAGGCGGCCCCGAGCAAGGTGTGCAAGTGGTCGAGATCGGCCAGGCCGGCCGTCTCCCGGCAACTGTGCATGGCGAGCTGCGGTGCCCCGATGTCGACCGTGGGCACGCCGAGGCGGGCCGCCGTGATCGGCCCGATGGTGGAGCCGCAGGGCAGATCGTTGCGGTGGATGTAGTACTGGAGCGGCACGCCGGCGTCGGCCGCCACCGCCACCACCTCGGCCTCGCTCACGGCGTCGGTTGCGTAACGCTGGTTGGCGTTCCGCTTGAGCACCACGCCGCCGTTGAGGGCGATGAGGTGTGACGGCTCGTGCTTGTCGGCGTAGTTGGGATGGGTGGCGTGGGCCCCGTCGGCCGAGATCACCAGCGACCGGGCCAGGGCGGCCAGGTAGCCGGCCCGGTCGAGCCCGGCGGCCACCGCCACCCGCTCCAGCACCGAGGCCAGCCACGAGCCCGAGGCCCCGGTGGCCGACTCCGACCCGATCTCTTCGTGGTCGTACAGCACCACCATCGGCATCCGCCCCCCGGCAGCGCCGGAGACCGGGCCACCGCCCGAGCCTGAGCCGTTGCCGCCGCCGCCCGCCACCAGAGCGGCCAGGGCCCGCACGGCGCAGAACGACGAGACCAGGTTGTCGATCCGGGCCGAGGCGAACAGGTCCCGGTCCCGGCCCACCACGGCCGGGGGCTGGGTGTCGAACGCCATCAGGTCCCAGGCCAGGATGGCCTCCGGCTCCACTCCCAGCCCGGCGGCCACGTAGGCCCGCACCGACCCCTCGTCGGCCGGACCCAGCGCCCACAGGGGGCGGATGTGCTGCTGGGGGTTCAGGTCGAGGCCCTTGTCCCGGATCTCCCGGTCGAGATGGATGGCGAGCTGGGGGATCCGCAGGATCGGCTCGCTCTCGCACCACAACCGGTGGCTGATGGCCCCCGAGCTCTCCCGCACCGACACCCGGCCGGCCAGCCCGAGGTCCCGGTCGAGCCAGGAGTTGAGCAGCACACCGCCGTAGACCTCCACCCCCACCAGCGACACGTCGGCCGAGGTGATATCGGGCCGGGTCCGGACCCGCAGGTTGGGCGAGTCGGTGTGGGCCCCCACCAGCAGCACCCCGTCGAGGGCGGCCGGCTGCACCCAGGCCGCCAGCGACCCCCCGGTGCGCAGGAAGCGGGGCCCGGGGCCGGTGGGGAGGGGGAGGGCGGGGTCGCATTCGGTGAATCCGGCGGCGCTCAGCAGCTCAGCCGCCCGGGCGGCGGCGTGGTAGGGGGTGGGGGACACCCGCAGGTCCTCCAGCACCCCGGCCGCCACCGGGGTCAGGCCCGCCGGGGAGGATGACGACGATGGGGGGGAGGCGGTGACTGTCACCCTGCCATACTGTCGGATGGCATCGACCTCGGCACGGCTTCACCGTTCGTTCGCTCGCGCCCGGTCATCTGTTCCAGTGATTGGCTTGGAACCGCTAGCTGCAGTTCCGATAGAGTGTTCGAACGCTTTCCCGACGCCGGGCGGGCGCACGCTGGACGCCAACTCCTGGCCAGCGGAAACGCCTGCTGGGCCCGTCCAGCAGCACAACGAGTTCCTGGGCCAGAGTCGTCCCAACTGTTCCCCTGACGACAACTTTGGAGTACCCGGTGCCTGATCTTCCGCAGCCGCAGGGCCTTTATGACCCTCGATTCGAGCACGACGCCTGCGGCGTCGCCTTCGTGGCCGATCTCCAGGGGCGCGTGAGCCACCAGATCGTGGCCGACGCGCTCGACGCCCTGCGCTGCCTCCAACACCGCGGTGCCACCAACGCCGAGCCCAACACCGGCGACGGCGCCGGTGTGATGCTCCAGGTCCCCGACCGGTTCTTCCGGTCGGTGCTGGGCGACGACCTGCCGCCGGCCGGCTCCTACGCCACCGGCATCGGCTTCCTGCCGCCCGAGCCCGGCCTGTGCGACAAGGCCAAGCTGGCCATCGAGGCCGTGGTGGCCTCCGAGGGCCTCGAGGTGGTGGCCTGGCGCACCGTCCCCACCGACCCCTCCGATCTCGGCCAGCAGGCCCGCAGCGTGATGCCGTCGTTCGAGCAGCTGGTGATCACCTCGCCTCAGGGCCTCACCGGGATCGACCTCGACCGCCAGGTCTACGTGGCCCGCAAGCGGATCGAGCACGAGGTGCCGCCCACGCTGGGCGCCGCCCTGTACTTCCCCAGCCTGTCGAGCCGCACCTTCGTCTACAAGGGCATGCTCACCACCCCCCAGCTGTCGGGCTTCTACCCCGACCTGGCCGACCCCCGGGTGGAGAGCGGGTTGGCCCTCGTCCACTCCCGGTTCTCCACCAACACCTTCCCGTCGTGGCCGCTGGCCCACCCCTACCGGTTCGTGGCCCACAACGGCGAGATCAACACCGTGATGGGCAACCGCAACTGGATGCGGGCCCGGGAGGGCCTGCTGCGGGCGTCGCACTGGGCCGACCGGGAGGCCAGCCTGTTCCCGATCTGCACCCCGGGGGCGTCCGACACGGCCAGCTTCGACGAGGCGCTGGAGCTGCTCCATCTGGGCGGCTACCCCCTACCCCACGCCGTGCTGATGATGATCCCGGCCGCCTGGGAGCGCCACAACGACATGCCGGCCCCCAACCGGGCCTTCTACGACTTCTACTCGTCGGCCATGGAGCCCTGGGACGGCCCGGCCTCGGTCACCTTCACCGACGGCACCGTGGTGGGCGCCGTGCTCGACCGCAACGGCCTGCGCCCCAGCCGCTACTGGGTGACGGCCGACGACCGGGTGATCATGGCCTCCGAGGTGGGCGTGATCGACATCGATCCGGCCAAGGTGGTGCGCAAGGGCCGCCTCCAGCCGGGCCAGATGTTCCTGGTCGACACGGCCCGGGGCCGCATCGTCGACGACGCCGAGATCATGGCCGAGTTGGCGGCCGAGCACCCCTACGCCAGCTGGATCACCGAGCGGCGCACGCTCGACGACCTGCCCCCCGCCCCCGCCGCCGGGCCGGCCCCGGTGCGCACCGAGGCCGAGCTCCAGCCCGAGCAGGCCGCCAACGGCTACACGTTGGAGGAGCTGGAGCTCCTGGTGGACCCGATGTTCCTCACCGGCAAGGAGAACATCGGCTCGATGGGCACCGACACCCCGCCCGCCGTGCTGTCCAACAAGCCCCGCATGCTGTTCGACTACTTCGCCCAGCTGTTCGCCCAGGTGACGAACCCGCCGCTGGACGCCATCCGGGAGCAGTTGGTGACCAGCCACCGGGTGCTGCTCGGCCCCCAGGCCAACATCCTGGACCCGGCGGCCGACTGGTGCCGCCAGCTGGAGCTGGCCTATCCGGTGCTCACCCGGCCCCAGCTGGACCGGGTGCTGGGGGCCGACGAGGACGGGGCCAACCCCCAGCTCCGCACGGCCGTGATCCAGGGCCTGTACCCGGTGGCGGCCGGCGCAGACGGGCTGGCCAGCTCGCTCGACCGGGTGCGCCAGGAAGCGTCGAACGCCATCGCCGGGGGTGCCACCGTGCTGGTGGTGTCGAACCGGGGCGCCACCGCCGACCTGGCCCCCATCCCCTCGCTGCTGCTCACCGGGGCCGTGCACCACCACCTGGTGCGGGAGCGGTCGCGCACCAAGGTGGGCCTGATCATCGAATCGGCCGACGCCCGCGAGGTGCACCACGTCGCCCTGCTGCTGGGGTGCGGGGCCGGCGCCGTGTGTCCCTCCCTGATCCTGGAGACCATCCGCACCCGGGCCGCCCACCATCCGTACCCGCTGCGGGCCAAGGCCGAGCAGAACTACGTGAAGGCGGCATCCGAGGGCGTGATCAAGGTGATGTCGAAGATGGGCATCTCCACCGTCGCCTCCTACACCGGGGCCCAGATCTTCGAGGCCATCGGCCTCAGCCAGGCCCTGGTCGACGAGTACTTCACCGGCATCACGTCCAAGCTGGGCGGCATCGGCCTGGCCGAGATCGCCGCCGAGTGCGAGCTGCGCCACCGGCGGGCCTTCCCCGACCGCCCCGAGCTGCTGGCCCATCGGGGCCTGGAGCTGGGCGGCGAGTACCAGTGGCGCCGGGAGGGCGAGTACCACCTGTTCAACCCGCAGACGGTGTTCAAGCTCCAGCACGCCACCCGCACCAAACGGTACGAGATCTTCAAGGAGTACACCTCGCTGGTGGACGACCAGGCCGAGCAGCTGGCCACCCTGCGGGGCCTGTTCCGCTTCGACACCGCCGGCCGGGCCCCGATCCCGATCGAGGAGGTGGAATCGGTCTCCGAGATCGTGAGGCGGTTCGCCACCGGGGCCATGAGCTACGGGTCGATCTCGGCCGAAGCCCACGAGACCCTGGCCATCGCCATGAACCGGCTGGGCGGCAAGTCCAACACCGGTGAGGGCGGCGAGGACCCGGAGCGGTTCGTGCCGATGCCCAACGGAGACTCCAAGCGGTCGGCCATCAAGCAGGTGGCGTCGGGCCGGTTCGGCGTCACCGCCGACTACCTGACCAACGCCGACGACCTCCAGATCAAGATGGCTCAGGGGGCCAAGCCCGGCGAGGGTGGCCAGCTGCCGGGGCGCAAGGTCTACCCCTGGATCGCCAAGACCAGGCACTCCACCACCGGCGTTGGCCTCATCTCGCCGCCGCCCCATCACGACATCTATTCAATCGAGGACCTGGCCCAGCTGATCCACGACCTGAAGAACGCCAACCCGGCGGCCCGGGTCCACGTGAAGCTGGTGGCCGAGGTGGGCGTGGGCACGGTGGCGGCCGGGGTGTCCAAGGCCAAGGCCGACGTCGTGCTCATCTCGGGCAACGACGGCGGCACCGGGGCCTCGCCCCTCACCTCGCTCAAGCACGCCGGGGGCCCGTGGGAGCTCGGCCTGGCCGAGACCCAGCAGACCCTGCTGCTCAACGACCTGCGGGACCGGATCGTGGTGCAGGTCGACGGCCAGCTCAAGACCGGACGCGACGTGGTGGTGGCGGCCCTGCTGGGAGCCGAGGAGTTCGGTTTCGCCACCGCCCCGCTGGTGGTGTCGGGCTGCATCATGATGCGGGTCTGCCACCTCGACACCTGCCCGGTGGGCGTGGCCACCCAGAACCCCGAGCTGCGCCGGCGGTTCTCGGGCAAGCCGGAGTTCGTGGAGACGTTCTTCGAGTTCATCGCCACCGAGGTACGCGAGCTGCTGGCCCAGCTCGGGTTCCGCTCCATCGCCGAGGCCGTGGGCCACGTGGAGTGCCTCGACGTGGCCCGGGCCATCGACCACTGGAAGGCGTCGGGCCTCGACCTGACCCCGATCCTGTACCAGCCCGAGATCGACGAGGGCGCCTCCCGCCTGTGCTCCCGCACCCAGGACCACGGTCTGGGGCGAGCCCTCGACCGCCAACTCATCGAGGCCGCCGGGCCGGCCCTGGAGCGCCGGACCCCGGTGCGCCTCCGGTTCCCGATCTCCAACACCAACCGCACGGTGGGCACGATGCTGGGCCACGAGGTGACCCGGCGCTACGGGGCCAAGGGCCTGCCGACCGACACGATCCAGATCGACTTCGCCGGCTCGGCCGGCCAGTCGTTCGGGGCCTTCCTGCCCGCCGGCATCACCCTGCGCCTGGAGGGCGACGCCAACGACTACTTCGGCAAGGGTCTGTCGGGCGGACATCTGCGGCTGTTCCCGCCCCGCACCTCGCCCTTCGTCGCCGAGGAGAACATCATCGCCGGCAACGTGATCCTCTACGGCGCCACGTCGGGCACGGCCCACATCCGGGGTGTGGTGGGGGAGCGGTTCTGTGTCCGCAACTCCGGGGCCGAGGCCATCGTGGAGGGCGTGGGCGACCACGCCTGCGAGTACATGACGGGCGGTGTGGCCGTGATCCTCGGCGCCACCGGCCGCAACTTCGGGGCCGGTATGTCGGGCGGCGTGGCCTACGTCCACGACCCCGACGGCCGCTTCCCCGACCGGGTGAATCCCGAGATGGTAGAGCTGGAGTCGCTCGACTCCGAAGACGACGTGCGCCTCTACGGGCTCGTCGAGCGCCACCTGAGCGAGACCGGCTCGGCCGTGGCCGAGCGGCTGCTGGCCAACTGGGCCACCAGCCTGGAGCAGTTCGTGAAGGTCATGCCGACCGACTACCGCCGTGTCCTCGACGCCCAGCAGCGGGCGGCCGAGCAGGGCATCGATCCCACCGACGCCATGATGGAGGCCGCACATGGCTGATCCCCGAGGGTTCCTCGTCTACGACCGCAAGCTGCCCACCCGGCGCCCGGTGGCGGTGCGGTTGAAGGACTGGAAAGAGGTCTACGAGCCCTTCGCCGAGCCCGATCTGCGCGACCAGGCCTCGCGCTGCATGGATTGCGGCATCCCGTTCTGCAACAACGGCTGCCCCCTGGGCAACCTCATCCCCGACTGGAACGACCTCGTCTACCGGGGCGACTGGCGGGAGGCGATCGAGCGGCTCCACGCCACCAACAACTTCCCCGAGTTCACCGGGCGGCTGTGCCCGGCTCCGTGTGAGGCGGCCTGTGTGGCCGGCATCAACACCGAGCCGATCACGATCAAGAACGTCGAGCAGACGATCATCGAGAAGGCGTGGGCCGAGGGCTGGGTGCAGCCGGTCGTGGCGTCCAAGAAGACCGGGAAGAAGGTGGCCGTGATCGGCTCCGGCCCGGCCGGGCTGGCCGCCGCCCAGCAGCTCACCCGGGCCGGTCACGACGTGGTGGTGTACGAGCGGGCCGACCGCATCGGCGGCCTGCTGCGCTACGGGATACCCGAGTTCAAGATGGAGAAGTGGGTGCTGGACCGGCGCCTGGCCCAGATGGAGGCCGAGGGCACGGTGTTCCGCACCAACGCCTACGTGGGTTCCGCCCCCGACCATCCCGACCACGTGCCGGTGTCGGAGCTGAACGACGGCTACGACGCCGTGGTGCTGGCCGGCGGGGCCACCGACTGGCGGGACCTGCCGATCCCGGGCCGCGAGCTCGACGGCATCCACCAGGCCATGGAGTACCTGCCGATGGCCAACAAGGTGCAGGAGGGCGACCTGGCCGAGCCGCCGCTGACGGCGAAGGACAAGCGGGTGGTGATCATCGGCGGCGGCGACACCGGCGCCGACTGCCTGGGCACGGCCAACCGCCAGGGGGCGGTGGTCGTGCACCAGTTCGAGATCATGCCCCGACCGTCCGACGACCGGCCCGACTCCACCCCGTGGCCCACCTGGCCTCTGATCATGCGCACCGCCTCGGCCCACGAGGAAGGGGTGGAACGGCGGTTCTCGGTGGAGACGTCGGCCTTCCTCGGCTCCGACGGCCAGGTGACCCACCTGCGGGGCCACGAGGTGGCCTCGGTGCTGGTGGACGGCCGGCCCGCCTTCCAGAAGGTGGAGGGCTCGGAGTTCGAGCTGGAGGCCGATCTGGTGCTGCTGGCCATGGGCTTCGTCGGGCCGGAGAAGCACTCGGTGCTGGCCGGTCTCGGCGTCGAGATCGACACAAGGGGCAACGTGGTGCGGGACGGCCGCTGGGCCACCACCGTCGACGGCGTGTTCGCCTGCGGTGACATGGGCCGGGGTCAGAGCCTGATCGTGTGGGCCATCGCCGAGGGGCGCTCCTGCGCCGCCGCCGTTGACGCCCATCTGATGGGCGCCACCCTGTTGCCGTCTCCGATCAGGCCCACCGATCGCCCGATGGTGTGAGCCAGACGACCTTCGGGCGTCGGTCTCCCGGGGTTCGCTGTCGGCGAACGCCCGTCACCCACCTTCGGTGATCAACTCCTCGAGGAGGAGCCGGTAGAGAGAGGAGCAGACGCGGAAGGCGCTCTGGCCGGTCTCGGCGATGAGATCGGCCACCGTGTGCCGCCCGTCGAGCCGGGCCAGGAAGCGCCACTCGTCCGCCGTCACCAACCGTTCCTCCTGGGCCTCGGGCAGATCGGCGGCCAGCACGAACAAGGCGGCGGTGGACGGGATCCGGGCCGCGATCCGACGCCAGATCTCCACCCGCTGGCGGGCCGCCGCCAGCAGGGTGCGGGTGTCGTCGGCGAAACGGGCCCCCACCGGGTGGATCACGCCGGCGTCGAACCGGTAGCCGGCCCGGCTCGGCACCAGCAACTCGAACAGGGTGTTGAGGCTCAGCTCGTGGATCAGGAGCTTCACCGTGGCTTCGGCCTCGGGCCGCTCGACCAGCAGTCGGTCGACCCCGCTGAGCCCCTCGCCGTCGGCCGGCGGAGGCTGGCGCAGGGCGGCGGCGATGGCATCGGGGGTGCCGAGGTCGCCGTCGAAGAGGACCTTGGCCAGGTCGGGGCTGGCGGTGGTCACGGCCAGGCAGGTCCGGCCCTGGTGGAGCCAGACCTCGGAGCCGCCCTCGAGGCGTAGCACGCCGGTACGTTCGGCGTCGGCCAGCGATCGGAGCAGGGCGGGCAGGGCCGTCACGTCGAGGGAGCCGCTCACCTCGGGGGTGTCGCCGGCCCCGTCGTCAAGCCCGTCGTCAAGCCTTTCCACGGTCGTCACCCGTACTCCTCAGCCATCGTGCCAGCCCGGCCGATCGGCCGGTCACCGATCTATCGGCCCGACCCGGGTTGTTCTCAAGCCTCCGGGCCCGGCGCCGATCATGGCTGGTGGCAAGCAGAGAACGAGAGGGCCATGTTCGACAATCTCAACCTGCGGAACAAGTTCCTGGCGGCAGTGGTCGTGCCGGTGGGCGTCCTGGCGGCACTGGCCCTGTGGTCGGTGGCTGCCAGCCACTACCTGCTGGGCGCCTTCGCCCTGATGGGTGGGGCGGCAACCGTCGGCGATCGCCTACCGGATAGCGGAGGAGGTCGGAGACGCGAGCGGCAGCCCTGGCCGCCCAGGCCGCCGAGCTGGCCTCGGTCCGCCTCCCGGCCGTCCTGGCCGACCTGACCCGGCCGCTGGGCGACGACCGCGATGACCAGGCCGACGCCGGCACCGACGGCGGCACCGACGGCGGCGAGCCGACGGCGGCGACGACGGGGCGGCCCCGGTGGCCGTCACCGGCCGCGACGAGCTGGGCCGGGTGGGCGAGGCGCTCACCCTGGTCGAGACCCGGGCCCGGGAGACCGTGGAGCGGGAGCGGGCCACGATCTCCCGCAACCTGGGAGCGATGGTCAAGAACCTGGCCCGCCGCAACCAGAGCCTCCTCGACCGCCAGATCGAGCACATCGACTGGCTGGAGGCCAAGGAGCAGGACCCCGAACGGCTGGAGCAGCTGTTCAAGCTCGACCACCTCGCCACGCGCATGCGCCGCACGTCGGAGAGCGTGCTCGTGCTGGGCGGGGCCGAGGCGACCCGGCAGCGGGGTGGCCCGACCCCCATCGCCGACGTGCTGCGGGTGGCCATGGGCGAGACCGAGGACTACCGCAACATCCGGCTGCGGACGGTCGACGAGGTGAAGCTGGCCGGCGGCCCGGCCTTCGATCTGGCCCATCTGCTGGCCGAGCTGTTGGAGAACGCCACCCAGTTCTCGCCGCCGGAGTCGCCGGTGGAGATCCACGCCGTCAACCTCGGGGCCGAGGGCTACCAGGTCACGGTCATCGACCGGGGCGTGGGCATGGACGAGCGCCAGCTCGACGAGGCCAACGACGTGCTGGCCGACCCGCCCGACATCAGCCTCTCCATCGGCCACTCGGTCGGCTTCATCGTGGTCGGCCGCCTGGCCCGCCGCCTGGGGGCCACCGTGGAGCTGGCGCCCACCGCCGGGTCCGGGGTCACGGCCCACGTGGTGGTGCCGGCCTCGGTGCTGATCGACGCCCCGGCCGTGGCCGGGGGATCGGCCGCCGTGTCCGACCGCCCCGCGGCCGGCGGGACGGCCGGCGCCCTGGACCGGCTGCTGGCCGTCGACTCCAGCGCCCTCCCCGAAGGCGAGGGCTGGCAGGCCCCCAAGGTCGACCAGCGCAAGGCCAAGCCGCTGCGGGCCCGTGACGGTGCCGCCGCCGCCGTGCCCGACAGCCTGAAGCCGGCCTCGGCCCGGGCTGCCGAGCCCGAGCCCCAGACCGACGACGACACCGCCGGGGAGCCGGCCGACGAGCCGGAGGCCAAGGCGGCCGAGCGGGCCCTGCCCAGCCGGGCCGACCGTCCGGCGCTGCCGCCGAGCAAGCGGCCCCGCCCGGACCGGGCCGCCGCCGAGAACCGGGCGGCGGCCGAGAAGGCCGCCAGCACCCTGGCCGAGGCCATCCCCACCGGGGCCGCCTTCGACTCCGGCGTGGAGGGCCTCCTGGCCGAGGAGGGGCCGGCCGACGACGAGCCCCGGGCCGAGCAGCCGACCGCCCCGATCGACCCCGACGCCCCCTGGGTGCCGCCCGCCGCCGGCGGCCAGGCCGGAGGTTCCCTCACCCGCCGCCAGAAGGGCACCTCGGCCACCCCCGTGGCCAAAGGTCCGGGGGCCCGGGCCAGCAGCCGCAAGCCCGACGAGATCCGCTCGATGATCACCCGCTACCGGGACGGCCTGAAGGGCACCGGCGCCGGGCCCGCCCCGTCGGGCTCCATCGTGCCCGACTCGCCGGCCGAGATCGACCCCGACATCATCGACACCGCCGAGGCCGTCCTGCGCTCCGTCAACGAGGGTCCGGCCGAGACCACCGTCGCCGAACCGGCGCCCCCGGCCGACGACGGGGCCGCCCCCACCACGGCCACCGGCACCACGGACACCGGTACCACCGGCTCAGGGTCGAAAGCGGCGGCCCGCAACCGGCGTCGCAGCCGCGACGACAACGGCACCGGCTCGAAACCGGCCGGGGAGGAGAAGTGATGGCGGTCCTCAGCGCCCAGGCCACCAACGTCAACTGGCTGGTCAACAACTTCGTGGACCACGTGCCCGGCGTGTCCGAGGCGGTGGTGGTGTCGTCCGACGGGTTGCCGATCGCCGCCTCGTCCGGCCTCGACCGGGACTCGACGGATCGCTTCGCCGCCGTCGCCTCCGGCCTCATCGGCCTCAGCTCGGGCGCCGCCGGCCGCTTCGGCGGCGGCGCCGTCACCGAGGTCATCGTCGAGATGGAGCATGCCTTCATCTTCGTCACCGGGATCAGCGACGGCTCGTTGCTGGCCGTGGTGGCCAACGCCAGCGCCGATGTGGGCCTGGTGGCCTACGAGATGGCGGTGCTGGTGGAGAAGACCGGAACCGTCCTCACCCCGGAGCTCCGGGCCGAGCTACAGGCAGCCCTCCCCCAATGAGCAAGAGCAGCGCAACCGCCAAGAGCCGACGCACCCAGAACAAGGGCCGCGACCCCCGGGCCACCGACCCCGGTCCCGCCGTGCGGGAACCGAGCCTGCTCAAGGTGCGGCCCTACCTTCTCACCGGAGGCCGCACCCGCAGCGAGGTCGACCTGCCGCTCGAGGCCACCCTGATCACGACCGACGAAGGCACGGCCCAGCGCAGCACCCTCACCCTGGAACGCCTCAGCATCGTCGACACCTGCACCGAGCCGGTGCCGGTGGTGGAGCTGGCGGCCCGCCTGGGCTTCCCCCTCCAGGTGGTGCGGGTGCTGGTGGGAGATCTGATCGGCGAGGGGCTCGTGGAGCTCCAGACGGCACCCAAGACGACGTCCGAACGCCCCGACCTGGCGCTGCTCGAGCGGGTGCTCGACGGCCTGCAGAACCTGTGAGGACCTGGCGATGAGCAACCCGATCCCTGTCAAGATCGTGGTCGCCGGTGGGTTCGCCGTCGGAAAGACCACCTTCGTCGGATCCCTGTCCGACATCGAGCCGCTGACCACCGAGGCCAGCATGACCAAGGCCAGCGAGGCCGTCGACGACCTGGGTGACGCCACGGCCAAGCAGGGCACCACCGTGGCCATGGACTTCGGCCGGGTGGCGTTGGGCAGGGACCTGATGCTGTACCTGTTCGGCACGCCGGGCCAGGAACGGTTCCACTTCATGTGGGACGAGCTGGTGCGGGGCGCCATCGGTGCCGTGGTGCTGGTGGACACGAACCGGCTCGACGCCTGCTTCGCCGCCGTCGACTACATGGAACGGGCCGACGTGCCCTTCATCGTGGCCATCAACGCCTTCGACGGCGTGCTGGCCCACCATCCCGACGACGTTCGGGGCGCCCTCGACATCCCCGACCATGTGCCGCTGGTGGTCACCGACGCCCGACACAAGGCGGCGGTGAAGGACACGGTCATCGCCCTGGTCCGCCACGCCATGACGATGGCGGCCGAGGCCGGGGCGGCGGCCCGGGCCTGACGCCCGGCGACCCCTGCGGTTTGCTCCGGTTTCCCGTCGCACGCCGTTTGGGGCCGGCCCTGCCCGCTGTGGCAGGGTTGGCGCCCATGGACTCTGTAGACCTCCTGGAGGGCCTGGCCACCACCCGGGCCATCCGCCGCTACCGACCCGAGCCCATCCCCGACGACGTGCTGGGCCAGATCCTGTTCGCCGCCACCCGGGCTCCCACCGGTTCCAACCGCCAGAACTTCCGGTTCCTGGTGCTCACCGACGGGCCCCGGGCCCGGGAGGCCAAGGCCATGCTGGGCCGCACCTTCCGGGCCGGCTGGGAGGCCAAGCGGGGCAACGACGGCTACACCGATGGCTCGGGGGCCGACGACAACTCGCCCAAGGCCCGCACGGCCCGGGCCATGCAGCACTTCGTCGACCACTTCGAGCAGACCCCGGCCGTGGTGCTGGGCTGCATCCGGCGCCGCCACGGTGGCCTGGCCGACGGGGCCAGCATCTTCCCCGCCTGCCAGAACCTGCTGCTGGCGGCCCGGGCCCTGGGCTACGGCGGAGTGATGACGGGCTGGCACCGGGAGGTCGAAGGAGAGCTGAAGACGCTGCTCGGGATCCCCGACAACATCGACATCGCCGCCACCATCCCCATGGGCCGCCCGATGGGCGGACACGGCCCGGTACGCCGCCGCCCGTTGGGCGAGCTCGTGTTCGAGGACGCCTGGGACTCGTCGCCGGCGTGGGCCGTCGACCCTCCCGGCACCCGCTTCGCCCAAGCCGGCCCTCCCCGTTCTCCGGGGGCTGGCGCCCCCGCCGCCTAGCGGCTCCCCCATCTCTCCAGGGGCCCCCACCCCTGGCCCGGCTACGCCGGCCGCTCCGGGGGCTGGCGCCCCCGCCGCCTAGCGGCTCCCCCATCTCTCCAGGGGCCCCCACCCCTGGCCCGGCTACGCCGGCCGCTCCGGGGGCTGGCGCCCCCGCCGCCTAGCGGCTCAGAAGGGGGCGGCGCCGAGGAAGTCGAGCCCCTTCTCGACGAAGGCGAAGGCTTTGGGCAGGCCGAAGTGGTCGACGCCGGGAAGGGTGAGCAGCTTGCCGTTGGGCAGGGCCTCGGCCAGCGGCTCGCCGGGGCCGGCGAAGTCCTTGTCTCCGATGACGACGAGCGTGGGGTTGGTGATCCGGGCCACGTCGTCCTTCGTCAGCGCCGGATGGCGACGCTGGATGAAGGCCGCCAGGGCCTCGGGATCGTTGCCGTTCTCGTTGGCCATCTGCTTGAAGTGCTGGCCCACCATGTCGTCCTCGGTGCCGTCCTTTTCCTGGAGGGCATCGAGGATCTTGTTGCCGTCGCGGGGCTCGAACAGCGTCTTGCCCACGCCCCCCACCACCAGCCTGCCGAACCGCTCGGGGGCCCGGGAGGCCAGCACCAGCGTGATGCGGGCCCCGGCCGAGTAGCCGACGGCGTCGACCGGGCCGTCGGGCAGCAGGTCCTCGATCAGCTTCTCCACCTCGTCGTAGGCCGCCGGGTCGTGGGGCTTGGGGGCGTTGCCGTGACCGAGGAGGTCGGGGGCGATCACCTCCCGGCCGGCGTCTTTCAGCAGGTCGATCCAGCCCGGCTCCCGCCAGGTGCGCTCGGCTGAGGTGGTGAAGCCGTGGAGGAGGAGGACGGGGTTACCGCTCATCTGTGCATTCTTAGGCCGAGGCGAGCACGGCGTCGAGCCGGGGGGACTCGATACCGCCGGCGATGATGGGGAACGACCGGGCCGCCGGCCGTTCGCCCGACCCGTCGGCCTCGTCGGCCGAGCGGCGGATGGCCACGATGTCGGCCGTGCGGTAGCTGGCCAGGCGGACGCTCCAGGAGTCGATCACGTTGCGGTTCGACCGGAAGGCGAAGAACGTGGTGAGCGGCCCTTCGAGCTGATAGGCGTCGGCTCCTTCGACGACGTCGGTGGTCTGGTCGGTCAGAGTGACTGCGAACAACGCCATCTCGGTCTACCTCCGCTCGTAGTGGGCCGTGTTGACACCGTACGATGAAGCGTTTGTGCGGTTCTAGATGGGAAAGCCTGTGGATATCGGAACTTATCCACAGGCCCGGATGCCACGGGAGTGAGTCATGACCGACCGGATTGCAATGACGATCGAGGGCGGGGTGGCCGACGTGCGCCTGAACCGCCCCGAGAAGATGAACGCCCTGGACGCCGCCATGTTCCGGGCCCTGGTCGACACGGCCGACGAGCTGGCCGGCGATCCGGGCCTGCGCTGCGTGGTGCTCTCCGGTGAGGGACGGTCGTTCTGCGCCGGCCTCGACTTCGGCAGCTTCCAGGGCATGGCCGGCAGCGACGACGACGGTGGCGGTGGTGGCGGCGGCGGGGGCGGCAAGCGGCGGAGCGACGGCATCGGCGACATCGTGGCCGCCGACCCCGGGCGCATCACCCATCTCGGCCAGCAGGCGGTGTATGGCTGGTCGAGCCTGCCGGTGCCGGTGATCGCGGCGGTGAACGGGCACGCCCTGGGCGGCGGTATCCAGCTCGCGCTGGGCGCCGACATCCGCATCGTGGCCCCCGAGGCCAAGATGTCGGTGCTGGAGATCCGCTGGGGGCTCATCCCCGACATGACCGGCACCCAGACCCTGATCCGCCTGGTGGGCCTCGACGTGGCCAAGGAGCTCACGTTCACCGGCCGCATGGTGACCGGGGAGGAGGCGGTGGCGCTCGGGCTGTGCACCCGGCTGGCCGACGACCCCCGGGCCGAGGCCCTGGCCCTGGCGGCCGAGATCGCCGCCAAGTCGCCCGACGCCATCCGGGCGGCCAAGCGTCTGTTCAACCAGGCGTCCCAGGTGTCGCTGGCCGAGGGCTTCGCCGCCGAGCGTCAGGAGATCAGCCGGCTCATCGGCTCGCCCAACCAGGTCGAGCAGGTGAAGGCGTTCTTCGAGAAGCGCGGCCCCAACTTCGCCGACCCCAGCTGACTCCCTGCCCTCGGAAATCTCGGTGCGCCACGCACCGCCCGTGGCGCCCCACGCACCGAGAAGCCGGCCGCCCGGTTCTTGGTGCGCCACACACCGCCCGTGGCGCCCCACGCACCGAGAAACGGGGAGCGGGCGGGCAAAGCGGAGAGAACGGATCAGGCCAGGCCGACGGCGGCGCCGGTGAGGGCCCGGGGGTCGGCCACGCCGGCCAGCGTGGGGCCGTGTACGTCGATCAGGTGGGCGTGGCCGAACAGGCCGTGGCCCCAGGGCCGGGTCTCCACCCGGTGGCCCCGGGTGGCCAGGCCGTCGGCCCAGCCGGTGCCGGCCTCGATCGCCACCACCATCTCGTCGATCCGGTGCCAGGTGTCGAAGCCCTGGGCGTCGGGCACGGTGAGCGTGAACCGGGGGGCGGTGAGGGCCCAGCCCGGCGCCACCCCGCCGTGCAGGAGGCGGGCCAGCATCTGCAGCACCACCTGGGGCTGGCCGTCGCCGCCCATGGTGCCGATCACGGTGCGCAGCGAACCGTCGGGGTTGGTGACCAGGGCGGGGGACAGGGTGCTGGGCGGGCGCCGACCCGGTGTCAGCTCGGCCGGGTGCCCCTCGACCAGGTTGAACCCGAGGCCCCGGTTGTGCAGGAACACGCCGACCTCGGGCACGGTGAGGTGGGCCCCGAAGCCGGAGGCGTTCGACTGGATCAGCGACACGCCCATGTGGTCGCGGTCGACGGCGCAGAGGTAGATCGTGCCCCCGGCCATGCCCGGCGGCACCACCGGGGCCGCCCGGTCGGGGGAGATGGCGGCCCGGCGGGCAGCCAGCCGCCCCTCGGCCACCAGGGCCGCCCCGTCGGCCCCCTCGTAGAGCACGTCGAGCCGGTCGTAGGCGGCCTGCTTCGACGCCTCCACCAGCAGGTGGGCCCAGAGCGGATCATCGCCGTCGATGGGCAGGTCGAGGCCGGCGGCGATGGCGGCGGAGGCCAACGTCAGATAACCCTGGGAGTTGGGGGGCACGGTGTGGAGGCGATGGCCCCAGGCGTCCACCGTCACCGGCTCGGCCCACTCGGCCTGGGACCGGGCCAGGTCGTCGGCGGTGTAGACCCCGCCGCCCACCCGCAGCAGGCCCTGGCCGAACTCGCCCTCGTACCAGCCGGCCCGTCCTTCGGCCACGATGGCCCGCAGGCCCCGGGCCAGGCCCGGGCGGCGCACCACGTCACCGGTGGCGGCGGGGCGCCCGTCGATCCGGAAGTCGTCGGCCCCGGCCAGGGCGGCGATCGAGGGGATGCCCCCGGCCAGCAGGGGGGCGACGGGGAAGCCCCGCTCCGCCGTCTCGATGGCGGGGGCCAGGACGTCGGCCAGCGGGGCCCGTCCGTGGCCGGCATGCAGCGAGAGCCAGCCGTCGACACAGCCCGGGACGGGGACCGAGCGGATGTCGCCCCGGAACGGCATCGTACGGTGGCCCTCGGCCCGCAGGCGCGGTGGCATCGGAGCCCGAGCCGGCCCGCCCCGAGGCGTTGAGGGCGTGGGGCACCGGCCCGCCGTCGTGGACCAGGGCCCACAGGTCGCCGCCCATGCCGCACATGTTCTGGCTGGTGACGGCGAGCACGGCGGAGGCGGCGATGGCGGCGTCGACGGCGTTGCCCCCGTCGGCCAGGAGCCGGACCCCGGCGGCCGACGCCTGGTGGTCGATGGTGCACACCATGCCCCCGGCGGCCAGGCGGGCGTGCTCCGGCCGGGGTGGGGCGGCCATCGGATCAGCAGGCATGAGGTTCTCCCCCCTGGTCGGGGCTGGGCTCGGCGGGTCGGGGCGGGGCGGGCTTGTGCTCGGCGGACCGCCAGGCCCCCCGATCGGCCAGCACCTGGCGCAGCACGGCGGTGGCGTCGCTCATCACGGCATCGACCCCCCGGTCGTACAGCTCGGCCATCTCGGCCGCGGTGTTGATCGTCCACACGTGCACCTGCAGACCCATCCGGTGGTAGCGGCCCACCAGGAATCGGGTGGTGAGGGGGATGATCCAGAGCCGGCGGGGGATCTGGAGGGCGGCATGGCGGGAGTGGTGCCATGGCCACACGTAGGCCGCCAGCCAGATCAGGGTCACCCCGATCGGCCCGGGCGAGGTGGCCAGCCCGGGGCCCAGGGCCCGGCGGGCCCGCCGCACCCGCCGATCGGAGAACGAGCCCACGCACACCCGGTCGAGCAGGGAGCGGGCCCGGATCTCGGCCACCAACGGCTCGACCGCCTCGTCGTGCTTGGGCTCGATGTTGAAGCGGGTGCGGGGGTAGCGGTCGATCACCTCGTCGAACCGGGGGATGGGGTGCTGGCCCCCCACCCTGACCTCGGCCAGCTCGGCCCAGGTCTTCTCCCACACCGGGCCGGGCACACCGGTGGTGGGCTCCAGGTCGGCGTCGTGGAAGATCACGAGCACGCCGTCGGCCGTGCGCTGCACATCGGTCTCGATGTAGGCGTAACCGAGGGAGACGGCGTGGTCGAAGGCGGCGATCGTGTTGCCGGGGGCGACGTCGGTGCCACCCCGGTGGGCCAGCCCGAAGGGGACCGAGGTGTCGAGGAAGGCCGCTGGCATCGGGGCGACGCTAGCAAACCTGGCCTCGGGCGGCGGGCCGGGCAAGACTTGGGGTATGCCCACCCCCGTGGAACGTCTCGCCGAGCTGCTGGCCCTCGACCCGGTACCCCTCGACCGGGTGATGGCCGTGGTGGCCTCGGTGGCCCCCGACGCTCCGGGGGAGGACCAGGTGGTGGCGGCGCTCGACGCCCTCGCCGCCGATCTGCGGTCGACCCACGGCAGCGGGCCCCTGGCGGCCGATGCCGTGCTGACCCACGTCTACGGCGAGCTGGGGTTCGTGGGCAACACGTCCGACTACTACAGCCCCGACAACTCGCTGGTGCACCGGGTGCTGGCCACCCGGCGGGGTATCCCGTTGACGCTGGGCATGATCGGGGTGGAGATCGCCCGCCGGGTGGGTGTGGAGCTGTCGGTGGTCGGGCTGCCGGGCCACGTCATCGTGGGCGACGGGCCGCAGCCGAGCCGCTGGTTCGACCCCTTCGGTGGGGGAGCGGAGCTCGATCTCGAGGGCTGCCGCCAGCTGTTCGGCCGTTTCAGCCCGATCGAGAGCTTCGATCCGGCCATGACCGCCCCCATCAGCGCTCTGGCCGCCACGGCCCGGATGCTGGGCAACCTCAAGCTCTGCTATCGCAACGGGGGCAACCTGGCCCAGATGGCCCGGGTGCTGGAGCTGTCGGCCGAGCTGCCGGGGGCGCCGGTGACGGAGCGGCTGGAGCTGGCCGGCGCCCTGGCCGCGCTGGGGCGAGACGAGCAGGCGGCCAGTCAGCGTGATCTGCTGGCCCGGCTCGACCCGGCGAGGGCCCAGGCCCACCAGGCGGCCGCCGTCCGCCACCGCGCCCGGCAGAATTGACCGCCATGATCGATCCCCGCATCAAGCGCAGCCTGGGCCAGATGATCAAGGGGGTGCAGGTGGTGGCGGCCACAGCCGACGGCGTCACCCGGGCCTACACCTCCCACTGGGTCTCCCAGATCGCCTTCGACGAGCCCATCGTGTGCGCCTCGGTGAGCCCCAAGCACGACACCCACCCGCTGCTGGTGGCGGCCGGCACCTTCACCGTGTCGCTGCTGGCCGCCGACCAGATCCGGGAAGGCCAGTACTTCTCCTATCCGGGCCACAAGTTCCGCTACGTCGCCCCCGAGTTCCTCGTCCCCGACGAGGCGGGCCGACCCTGCGTGCCCAACGCCATCGCCTGGCTCCACTGCGAGGTCTTCGACCGCATCGAGCGGTTCGACCACGACCTCTTCCTGGCCACCGTGACCGACGTGGCCGAGGGCCGCCTGGGCGAGCCGCCCCTGCTGTACTCGGCCCGTCACGGCTGGCGGGTGACCGGCGGCGCCGCCCGGGAGAAGGGCGTCTCGGTGCGCGACGAGCTCCTGGCCCGCGTCGCCCGCCAGGGCGACCAGCCCCCGACTGATAGCGCCCTCACCGTCCGACTCGACGGCGGCACGAGGGATGGTCGACACTTTCGGGCGATGAGCACGATCGATACCTCCCTCGACGCCGACGCCCGCATCGATGCCCTGTGCGATGAGCTCGTCAGCCGGTGCGACCCGAAGACGGCGCCGGCCGCCGAGTTCCTGGGCCACCAGTTCGACCTCGGCCTGGCCTGGGTCAACTTCCCGGTGGGTCACGGCGGGCTGGGCCTCGGCCCGAGGCTGCAGACCCGGATCAACCGGCGCCTGGAGGCGGCCGACGCCCCCAGCGCCTGGCTCCGCAACCCGATCGGCTACGGGATGGGGGCGCCCACCATCGTCACCCACGGCAGCGACGACCAGAAGCGCCGCTACCTCGCGCCCCCTGTTCACGGGGGAGGAGATCTGGTGCCAGCTGTTCTCCGAGCCGGGCGCCGGCTCCGACGTGGCCGGCCTGTCCACCCGGGCCGTGCGGGACGGCGACGAATGGGTGGTCAACGGCCAGAAGGTGTGGACGTCCCTGGCTCACCGGGCCCGATGGGGGATGCTGGTGGCCCGCACCGACCCCGACCAGCCCAAGCACAAGGGACTCACCTACTTCGTGGTCGACATGCACCAGCCCGGCGTCGAGGCCCGGCCGCTGCGCCAGATGACGGGCGACGCCGAATTCAACGAGGTCTACTTCACCGATGCGCGGGTGCCCGACATCGAGCGCATGGGCGAGATCGGCGAGGGCTGGCGGGTGTCGCTCACCACGCTGATGAACGAGCGGGTGGCCATCGGCGGCACCGTGCCGCCCAAGGGCTCGGGCCCGATCCGCTACGCCGTGCGGGCCTGGCAGCGTCAGGCCGAGATCTCGGGCGGCACCCCGGCCACCACGGCCCAGCGCGACGAGCTGATGCGGCTGTGGGTCCGGGCCGAGGTGCTGCGCCTCACCAACATCCGGGCCTCGGAGATGCGCAAGACCGGCACCCCCGGTCCCGAGGGCTCGATCGGCAAGCTGGCGTCGGCCAACCTCAACAAGGACATCACGAGCTTCACCATGAACCTGATGGGGGCCGACGGGATGCTGTACCCCGGCTACGAGGGGGGCCAGCTCGGCTCGGGCATGGACTTCGCCAACCCGCCCAAGGCCTTCCTGCGGTGCCGGGCCAACTCGATCGAGGGCGGCACCACCGAGGTGATGAAGAACATCCTGGGGGAGCGGATGCTCGGCCTGCCGGGCGACGTGCGCACCGACAAGGACCTCCCCTGGATCGAGGTGCCCCGCAACTGAGTGCACCCTTCGGGCGCCTCGGCCGGGCAGGGTCCCCGACGTGGATGGGGGAGGCCGACAGACGAGGCCGGCGGGGGCCCAGCCCCCGAAGAACACAGGGCTACAGGCGCAGGTCGGGGGCGCCCCGGAGGTGGGCCGTCTCGTTGAGCGACACGACCGAGCGCTCGCCCGACGAGGCGGCCATGAACCGGTTGATCGACGTGTAGTCGGGGTTGAAGAACAGCGTGACCGGTAGCCCCAGCACGGTGGACGCCCAGGCGTTGATCACCCCGCCGTGGCACACGACCACGATGCGCTGGCCCCGGTGCCGGTCGATGAGATCCTCCAGGGCGCCGGCCACCTCGTCACCGAAGGCCGACCGGTCGATGCCGGCCTCCTCCAGCACGTAGCGCCGCCAGGCCTCCTTGTCGGCCCGGACCACCTCGATCGGCACGTACGAGGTGTCGGCGGCGTCGTACTCACGCACCCCGTGGACCGCCACCGCCTCCAGGCCCAGGAGCCGTTCCAGGGGGGCCGCCGTTTCCCTGGCCCGGACCATGGGGCTGGTGTACAGGGCGTCGACCCGCTCCGCCGCCAGCCAGGCGGCCACGGCGCGGGCCTGGCGGTGACCGATGTCGGTGAGCGGCGGGTCGGCCGGACCGTCGGCCTCGACGATGTGCTCCGGGCGGGCGTGGCGCACGAGGATCAGCTCCATGGCCGGCAGCGTAGCTGCCGGTCGGGGATGGGGCCCCGACCTGAATGGGGGCCGGGGGGCGCAGCCCCCAACGAGCCGCACTGGAGGCGAGCGGCCCCTGACCTGCGAGGACGCATCGGCCCGGGGGGCCGCTCGGCCCGGGGCCGCCCACGGCAAGGAACCACCTGGGTGGCCAGCCGGTACCGTGGAGCTGGCGCGGGCGGGAATGGTGGATTACAACATGAAAAGGACCACGAGCTGGACCGGCGCGCTCGGTATGCTTCCGCCGGTGAAGCGACGTACCAAGATCATCGCCAGTATCGGCCCTGCCTGCTCCGACGATGCGACGATGAAGGCGATGCTCGAGGCGGGCATGGACGTCGCCCGTCTCAACCTGTCGCACGGCCCGCTGGAAACCCACATCGAGCGACTGGGCCAACTCCGCCGGGTGGCCGAGGCCGCCGGCCTGCCCATCGGGGTGATGGCCGACCTGCCCGGGCCGAAGGTCCGCATCGGCCAGCTGCCCGAGCCCATCGAGCTGGTCGACGACTCCGAGATCCTGCTCGAACCGGGCAACGAGGCCAGCCACGCCGGCCACCTGTTCGTCGACTACGAGGGCCTGCTGACCGACGTCCAGCTGGGCGACCGGCTGGCCGTGGGCGACGGCTCGATCGTGCTCCAGGTGATCGGCCACGAGCCCAACGCCCTGCGGGCCCGGGTGCTGTACGGGGGCCAGACCCAGGGCCGGCCCGGCCTCCACATCCCGTCCGAACGGTTGCGGCTCACCACCCCCACCCCGGAAGACCTGCGCCTGCTCGACGCCATGGTGGACCAGGACATCGACTTCGTGGCCCTGTCGTTCGTGCGCTCGGCCCACGACGTGCGCCGGATCGGCCTGGAGCCATCGCCCCGGGGGCCGCTGGTGGTGGCGAAGATCGAGACCCAGGCCGCCATCGACAACCTCGACGGGATCATCAACGAGTCGGGCGCCATCATGGTGGCCCGGGGCGATCTGGGCACCGAGTTGCCGATCCAGGAGCTGCCCCACCTGCAGAAGGAGATCATCGCCCGCTGCATCGCCCTGGGGCGGCCGGCCATCACCGCCACCCAGATGCTCGAGTCGATGATCACCAACCCGTCGCCCACCCGGGCCGAGGCGTCGGACGTGGCCAACGCCGTGTTCGACGGCACCAGCGCCGTGATGCTGTCGGCCGAGACCGCCATCGGCGACGACCCGGCCCACGTCGTGGCCACCATGGCCGCCATCGCCCAGCGGGCCGACCAGGCCTTCGACTACGACGGCTGGGCCCACAAGCTCCGCCGGGGCCAGCTGCTGGAACGCCAGGGCCAGGACTCGGCGGTGACCGACGTGATGACCTTGGCCACCTGGCAGGCGGCCAAGGAGATCGACGCCAAGGCCATCCTGTGCATCACCCGGTCGGGCTTCACCGTGCGGGCCATCGCCCGCTTCCGGCCCCGGGCCCCGATCCTGGCGTTCTCCCCCGAGGACCGCACGATCCGCCAGCTCTCGATGAGCTGGGGGGCCACCCCCATCAAGATCGACCGGATCGACGACAACGTGATCACCGTGCACCGGGTGCTCGAGCTGGCCAAGTTGCAGGGCCACATCCGCACCGGCGACATCGTGGCCGTGCTGGGCGGCAGCTCCGCCACCATCGGGGCCACCGACACCCTGCGGATGGTCCGCTGCCCCTGAGCGCCGGGGCGGGCACGGTCGGGCGGGCCGGAGCGGTCGGGCACCGGCTGCGCCGCGCCTTCGACCCGTTCTTCCAGCGCGCCACCGGCCGCCGGACCCGGGCCTTCGTGCTGTCGGGGGGTGGCAGCCTGGGGGCGGTGCAGGTCGGCATGCTTCGGGCCCTGGTGGAGGCGGGCATCAAGCCCGATCTCGTGATCGGCTGCTCGGTGGGGGCCATCAACGGCGCCGGGTTCGCCGCCGACCCCACCCTGCGGGGTGTGGCCCGCATGGAGCGGATCTGGCGGCGCATGGCGGCCGGCAACCCCGAGGTGATGCCGGGCGGGTTCATGCCGCTGGCCGTGCAGCTGGCCCGCCGGGGCCAGTCGCTCCACGATCCCCGCCACCTGGCCCAGCTCCTGTCCGACGAGCTGCCGGCCAGCGACTTCGCCCAGCTCAAAGTGCCGTTCCACTGCGTGGCCACCGATCTGAAGGCCGCCTCCGAGCACTGGTTCACGTCAGGCCCCCTGGTCCCGGCGTTGATGGCCTCGGCCTCGCTGCCGGCCGTGTTCCCGGCGTGCGAGATCGAGGGCCGGACCCTGATCGACGGCGGAGTGCTGAACGAGATCCACACCCACCGGGCCGTCGAGCTGGGGGCCACCGAGCTGTGGGTGCTCCACGTGGGCCATCTGGCCGACAAGGAGCGCCCGGTGCAGCGCCCGTTCGACAGCGCGCTACGGGCCTACTGGACGGCCCGCCGCTTCCGTTTCCAGGACGACCTGCGCCGCATCCCCGGTCACTGCGTGGTCCACGTGGTGCCGGCCGGCGCCACGCCCCGCCTGCGGTTCGACGACTTCACCCAGGCGTCCAAACTGATCGAGGCCGCCTACGACGCCGCCTCGGCCTACCTGATCCGCCTCGAACAGGGCCACGACCCTGGTCCCGATCCGTCGCCCGTCATCGAGCCCGTCCCGGCCGAGCTGGCCTACGACCTCGACGGCCGACGACGCCGAGATCGACGGCGGGGCCGAACCGGCCACGGCTTTCACCGCCGAGCAGGACGCCGGCGGACGCTCCTGAGCGCCGCTCCTGTACACGCTTGCCCCGGGCGGCGGTCGTAGCCTGCGGAGATGAGCAACATCAACCTGAGTTCCGGCCTACCCGAGACCGTGCTCGACCCGCCCCCGGCCGACGCCGCCGCCGCCCTCGATGCCGCCCTGGCCGCTCCCGAGCCCGATCGGCGGGACCGGGTCTCGGCCGTGGTGGCCGGCTGGCCCCAGTTCCTGGCCGCCTGGGCATGGCTGGGCGACCTGGCCCGTGACGACGTGGAGGCCTACGCCTGCTACCGGGTGGGCTACCACCGGGGGCTCGACCAGCTCCGTCGCAGCGGCTGGCGGGGCTCGGGCTACGTGCGGTGGGTCCACGACACGAACCGGGGCTTCCTGCGGGCCCTCGACGGCCTGCGCCGGTCGGCCGCCGCCATCGCCGAGCACGACGAGGAGGAGCGATGCGACCAGTTCCTCCACCAGCTCGACCCTGACTGGGACCACCGCCCGGCGAGCTGAACCGGCCATCTGATGTCCCACGCCGTCACCGGTGACGCCTCCCGACACCAGAACGCCCTGGTCGGGGCCGTGCTGATGGGAGGGCGGTCGAGCCGGTTCGGGGCCGACAAGGCGCTGGCCGATGCCGGAGGCCGCCCCCTCGGCCTCCGGGTGGCCGATGCCCTGAGCCAGGGTGGGGCCGACCCCGTGGTGGCCGTGGGGGGCCGGGCCGGCAACCAGCTCGGCCTCGTCACCGTGCCCGACCGCACCGCCGACCAGGGACCCCTGGCCGGGCTGGCCTCGATCCTGCTGTGGGCCCGGACCGGCCTGGTCGTCGTCGCCCCCTGCGACCTGCCCCTGCTCACCGGGGCCCACGTGGCCGCCCTGGTGGCGGCGGCCGCCACCGATCCCCGGCGGGCCGGTGTGGCCGTCACCGGGCCCGACCGGCGCCCTCAGCCCAGCCTGGCCTGTTGGCCGGCGGCCGCCGGACCCGTCGTCCAGCAGCTGGTCGACGCTGGCCACCGCGCGTGGCGGGACGCGCTCACCGTGGTCGACTGGACCCCGGTCACCCTGCCGGACGAGGCGGTGGCCGACGCCGACACACCGGCCTCGCTGGATGCCATCCTGCACAAGGACCGGCCCGACCACGAGGGGCCGGGGCCCGGCTCGCCGTAGGCTCAGTGCTGTGCCAGTTGTGGTGACATCAGCAACCGAGCTCGACGCCGTGGTCCAATCTGCTTCCGAAGCCGGTCGCTACGCCATCGACACCGAGTTCCATCGGGAACGCACCTACTTCCCCCAGGTCGCGCTCATTCAGATGGCGTGGGACGACGAGGTGGTGCTGATCGACCCCTTGGCCGTCGACCTCAAACCCCTGGGCCAGGTGCTCGAGGGCCCCGGGTTGTGCGTCGTCCACGCCGGAGTGCAGGACCTCGAGGTGCTCGACCTCGCCACCGGCACCCTGCCCCAGAACCTGTTCGACACCCAGATCGCCGCCGGTTTCCTCGGGCTGTCCAACGGCTCGCTCAAGGCCCTCCTCGACCGCTACCTCGACGTCAGCCTGCCCAAGGGCGACCGGCTCACCGACTGGCTCCGCCGGCCCCTCAGCGCCGACCAGCTCCGCTACGCGGCGTCCGACGTGGAGCACCTGCTCCACTTGACCGACATCCTGCAGGACGAGCTGCGGGGCCACGGCCGGCTGGAGTGGGCCTTCGAGGAATGCGCGTTGCTCCGCAACCGCCCGCGGAATCGGCGGGTGCCGGAGGAGGCGATCCTGCGCATCAAGGAGGCGCGGACCCTCCGGGGGGTCAGCTTCCGGGTGGCCACGGCGGTAGGGGCGTGGCGGGAGCGCCGGGCGGCCGAGGCCGACGTGCCGGTGCGCCAGATCCTGCCCGACCTGGCCATCGTGGCCATCGCCCAGCAGATGCCGTCCAACCTGGAGGAGCTGACCGGCCTCCGGGGGGTCGAGAACCGGCATCTCCGCCATGGCGCCGACCAGGAGATACTCACCGCGGTGCAGGTCGGCATCCGGATGCCGGCCGAGGAGAGCCGGGCGCCCCGCTCGCCCGAGCTGCCCAAGCACCTCCGACCCGTGGTCACCCTGGTCACAGCGTGGATCTCCCAGCTGGCCCGGGACCACGAGCTCGACCCGGCCCTCCTCGCCACGCGGGCCGACATCGAGTCGCTCCTCAAGGGCGACACCGACTGCCGGCTCCATCACGGCTGGCGTTCCGACATGGTCGGGACCCCGATCGCCCAGCTCGTGGCGGGCGACGCGGCGGTGGCGTTCGACGGCGACGGGCGCCTCGTGCTGGAGGCCCGGAGCCGCCAGGCTCTCCTGTGACTCGAGGCCCGCACAAATGCGCCTACTTCGGCCACTATTCGCCAACTCAGCTCAAAAGCTTCTAGACTGTAAGTCTCACGCACGCGCTGAGGACAGGTGGAACGGCCCTCAGCGCCACCCATATTTCAGGAGTGTCCCATGAAGAAGGGGCGTCATCGTCGGTACGAAGAAGCGCGAGCGCTGAAGCGCGCCTCGGACGGGGAGGACATCGAGTCACTGATCGACCGACTCGACGAGGACCCCTTCCACCTGCCGACCACTCCTGAGGCGAGCCGGATCAACGAGGAGAACGAGCGGGTCGACTAACCGATCCAATCGCCTCGGTCTCCCTCAGGATCTCCGCTTCGAACCAACCGTCACCGGCGTGGCACGACGCCGACCAGTGGCCTTGGCCACACCGATCGCATCACCGCCCGCCGGCTGAGGGGGACGGGCCGCAAGCTCTGCGGCCAGCCGGTTGTAGATGTCTTCACCCACCAGCTCGACGAGTTCATCGCGGGCGGTGATCCAGAGGGGATCGGGAGCCGAGTAGGCCGCCTCCTCCTCGATGCACCACCAGTGGAAGTCGTCGCCTCCGGGCCCCCAGTCGCGGCGCTGCCAGGCCCGCACGAGCACGGTCTGGTGGCCGTAGTCGTCTTCGTGGACGTCGAGGCGGATCGGCACCTGCCAGCACACCGACGGCTTCCAGTCGATCGGGCGTTCACCGCGGCGGAGCGCGGCGGCGTGCAGGGCGCAGCCCGGGCCGCCATCGAAGTCCTCCCGGTTGAGGAAGATGCAGGCACCATCGGTGGTGCGGGTCATCCAGTCGCCGCCCCGGTGCTGCTTGAACGGACCGCCCCGGGCCTTGGCCCGGCCGGCCAACTGCCACTCGCCCGGTTCGAGCTGGGCCACCCGGGCCTCCACCTTGGCCCGATCGTCGGCATCCACGAAGTGGGCACCGTGGCTGCAGCAACCGATAGCGCCGGTGAGATCAGGCTCGGGATCGATCGAGGGGCACCCCAGCCCGTAGATGCACCGGTAGCGGGAGGTGAAGTACGCCAGGTCGAACAACCAGGTGGTCCCCTCCTCGTCGTGCAGCGAGAGCCAATCGTGGTTGTCGGCGGGAGGGAGCACCGCTGCAGGCTACCGTGCGACCTCGGCAACCACAGGAGACGGAGACGGCACCAGCGGTGAGCAACCACAGCGACAGGATCGACGACATCCGGGCCCGGCTCGATGGGATCGGCGAAGAGCTGGCCGAGCTGGCCATCGACGTGCTGCGCCAGGCCATCGACGACGGAGCGGCCAAACGTCCGGCCGAGGAGCGCCAGCTCACCCAGGCGCGTCGGGCGGTGGAGAAGGCGGCTCGCCTGCTCGACCGCTGACCGCAGGCGGCCCGGTGGGCACGTCGGGCGCCACGTCGTGCAGCAGACCCCGGGCCGCTCCGGCCCCGGCCCGGCCCCCGACGGCGTTGATGCGGTGGATCAACTGGACCAGGCGGCCGAACGACCGGTCGTTGAACCGCAGGGCCAGGCGGGGCAGGCGGACGTTGTCGCCGTCGCGCCGCTCGATGTCGGTGGCCTCCACCCGCTCGATCTGCCCGCTCACCACCAGGTCGGCGAACTCCCGGTTGAGCTCGGCCAGGGCCTCGTCGGAGACGTCGGAACGGAGCCGGAGGATCAGGCGGCGACCGACGAAGCGCAGCGAGTGGTAGCAGGAGTAGAAGGCGCAAAGGTACTCGGCCGCCGCCTCGGCGCTGTGGGTGTGGAGGAACAGGTCGAGGTCGGCCTCGTTGATCATCCCCGCCGACAGCAGCTCGGACCGGATGAAGTCCTGCCACCGGCGCCAGTAGGTGGAGCCCGGGTGGTCGATGAGCACGATCGGCACCGGATAGCTCTTGCCCGTCTGTACCAGCGTGAGCAACTCGAACGCTTCGTCGAGGGTGCCGTACCCGCCGGGGAACACGGCGAAGGCGTCGGTCTCCTTCATGAACGTGAGCTTGCGGGTGAAGAAGTACTTGAACGTGGCCAGCTTGGCGTCGCTGGCGATGATGGCCGACGCCTGCTGCTCGAACGGGAGCTGGATGTTGACCCCGAACGCCCGCTCCACCCCGATGCCCTCCATGCCGGCGGTCATGATGCCGGGGCCGGCGCCGGTGATGGCCATCCAGTTCCTGGCCCCCATCCGCCGCCCCAGGTCCACCGCCAACTCGTAGTCGGGGTGGCCCGGCGGCAGGCGGGCCGAGCCGAAGATCGTGACCTTGGCGGCGTCGGCCCAGGGGGCGAACACCGCCCAGGCGTTGAGCATCTCCACCATCGTCTGGGTGGCGATCTTGAGCTCCAGCCGGCCGATGTTGGCCTTGTCCATCTCCAACGCCGTGATCAACAGCGACCGGATCAGGTCGTCGTTGGCGTCGTTGCCGTGGGCCGCCAGCAACTCCTCCAGCACGGCGTCGACCTTGGGGTCACCGGTGGTGGGTTGCGGGCGGGGAATGGCCATGGGTCACCTCGTTGTGACGGGCCGGGTCAGACCCCGGCCGGCTCGTCCACCCGACCGTACAGCGTTGTGCGCTGCACCAGGCGCCTTCCCAGCGGCTCCACCAGGCCCCGGAAGTCGTCGGCCGTGACCCCCGTGCCATGGGTGGCGCCGGCGGCCCGGGAGATGTTCTCGTCCATGAGCGTGCCGCCCACGTCGTTGCAGCCGGCCTGCAGGAGCTGGCGCACGCTGTCGAACCCGATCTTCACCCAACCCGACTGGATGTTGTCGATGTAGCCCCGGTAGGCGATGCGGGCCACGGCGTGGATCAGCAGGTTCTCCCGGAAGGTGGGACCCCGCCGGGCCTTGCGCTGGAGATAGATGGGCGACGCCATGTGGACGAACGGGAGGCCCACGAACTCGGTGAAGCCGCCGGTCTCGGCCTGCAGGGCCCGGGTGACGAGCAGGTGACGGACCCAGCTCTCGGGGTGCTCGACCGAGCCGAACATCATGGTCACGTTGGATCGCAGGCCCACCTGGTGGGCCGTGCGGTGGGCGTCGAGCCACTCCTCGGTGTTCACCTTGTCGGGGCACAGGATCTCCCGCACCGGGTCGTCGAGGATCTCGGCCGCCGTGCCCGGCAGCGACCGCAGCCCGGCCTCCATGCACCGCTTCAGGTAGTCGGCCAGGGGCTCGCCCAGCCGCTTGGCCCCCTCGGTCACCTCCAGGGCGGTGAAGCCGTGGATGTGCATGTCGGGGGCGACGTCCTTCACCGCCCGGCACACGTCGATGTAGTAGTCGCCGTCGAAGTCGGGGTGGATGCCACCCTGGAGGCACACCTCGGTGGCCCCCAGCTCGGCCGCCTCCACCACCCGGCCCTGCATCTCCTCCAGGGTGAGCAGGTAGGGCTTGCCCCGCAGGTTGAGGCTGAGCGGGCCCTTGGAGAACCCGCAGAACCGGCACTTGAAGGTGCAGACGTTCGTGTAGTTGATGTTGCGGTTGACCACGTAGGTGACGTCGTCGCCCACGATCTGGCGCCGCAGCTCGTCGGCCAGCTGGGCCACCGCCGTCACCTCGGGCCCCCTGGCCCGCACCAGCGTGAGCAGCTCGTCGAAGCCGGGCTCCTCGCCGGCCCGCACGCCGACCAGCACCTCACCCACCGGGCCCCCCACCGTCACCGGCTCGGCCGACACCAACGGCAGGGGGGTGGCAGGGGCGCCCGAGTACCACTGGGTGGAGCGATCTCCGATCAGGCGCACCTCGGCCCCGTCGTCGGCCTGGCCCACCAGCTCGGCCTTCTCCGGGAACACGGCGCCGGGATCGTCGCGGGCCAGGCCGTCGGCGTCGGACCGGTCCATCACCGGGAAGTGGAGGCCGGGGTCGAGCCAGCGGTCGGGATCCTTGGCGTAGGTCGGGTGGAGCGTGAGGCGGGGAGCGAGGGCGAAGCCCCGGGCCTCGGTGGCCTCCCGCAGGCGATCGAGCGAGGGCCAGGGCCGCTCGGGGTTGACGAAGTCGGCCGTCACCGGCGACACCCCGCCCCAGTCGTCGATGCCGGCGTCGAGCAGCACGCCGAAGTCGTCGCTGAGGTTCGGCGGGGCCTGGAGGTGCACGTCGGCCGGGAGGATCAGGCGGGCCAGGGCGATGGCCCGGTGGTAGGCCTCGTCAGGGCAGGGATCGGATCGCCACATGGCGGTGCCCGGCTTGGGCAGGAAGTTCTGGACGATCACCTCCTGCACGTGGCCGTGGCGGCGGTGCGAGGCGGCGATGGCCTCCAGGGCGGCCACCCGGTCGGCCTCGTTCTCCCCGATCCCCACCAGGATGCCGGTGGTGAACGGGATGGCCAGCTCACCCGCCGCCTCCAGGGTGGCCAGGCGCCGCTCGGGGGTCTTGTCGGGGGCGTTGCGGTGGCAGTCGAGGTCGGCCCGGAGGGTCTCCACCATCATGCCCTGGCTGGGCGACACCGCCCGCAGGGCGGCCAGCTCGTCGGGATGGAGGGCGCCGGCATTGGCGTGGGGCAGGAGCCCGGTCTCCTCCAGCACCCGGCGGGCCACGGCCACCAGGTACTCGACGGTGGAGGCGTAGCCGTTGTCGGCCAGCCACCGGGCGGCCGCCGGATAGCGCAGCTCGGGCCGCTCGCCCAGGGTGAACAGAGCCTCGTGGCAGCCGGCCCGGGCGCCCTGACGGGCGACCTTCAACACCTCGGCCGGCGTCAGGTAGGGGCTGTCGAGCCGGGCGGGAGGCTGGGCGAAGGTGCAGTAGCCGCACTGGTCGCGGCACAGCATCGTGAGGGGGATGAAGACCTTGGGGGAGTAGGTGACCCTGGCACCGAAGGCCGCGGTACGGGCCTCGGCGGCCCGCGTCAGCAGCTCGGCGGTGGGCAGGGCGGCCAGCGCCCAACCTTCCTCCGACGGGCCGGTGGGAGAGGGACCGGCGTGGGGGGTCTGGAGGGTCAAACGGAGCTCCTTCCGGGCCCGGGACGACTTCTGATCTTCCCGGGGTTGACGGTTTCATCGCAGTGCGGGCAGCGCACGTGCTGCTCCAGCGGCGTGCCGCAGGTCTCGTGCACGAGGATGGTGGGCACGCCGTCCGCGGCGTACCAGCGGTCGCCCCAACCCATCAGGGCGATCAGAGCGGTCGACAGATCGGCGCCTTTGGCCGTGAGCCGATACTCGCAGCGGACGGGGCGGGTCTGGTACGGCACCCGCTCCAGGACGCCGTGCTCCACCAGGCGTGACAACCGGTCGGCCAGCATGTTGCGGGCGATGCCCAGATCGGCCTGGAGCTGGGCGAAACGCCGTACCCCGCGGAACACGTCGCGCAGGATCAGCACCGTCCACCGGTCGCCGACAACCTCGAGGGTGGCGGCGATCGAGCACGAGGCGGCGACCGGAATCGTCGCTTCGGAAGCGCTGCCGGTAGCAGGTCGAGGGTCGGTGTCCACCATGGCGGCGTAACCCTAGGGGAGTCAGTTTCGATTTGCAACCAGCTGATGACCAGGCCCCATGGCGACCCTCGGGTAACTTCGTCACACATCCGTAAGGTGATCGACCCATCCGGAATCGGGCCCCGCGGGGCAGACCGCCACCGCGATGCAGCTATCCTCACCCCCGATGAGCAACGGAGACGATCAGCCGCAGGGCGGCTTCGACCGGTTCCCGCGCTTTTCGGCGGGGGTTGGGAGCGGCTCCTTGTTCGACGAGCCACAGCACCGTGTCCCCCCTGTTCCCCCACCTCCCGGGTCGGTCTTCGAAGACCCCACGATCCCGGTCGACCGAGCCACCTACCTGACCTCGGAGCCCGCGCGCAGCCGGATCCTGGAACCGGAGGCCTGGGCCGACGAGTCCGATCCGTTCCCCTACGGGCCGGCCGCCTCCTACGAGCGGCCGATGGCCCGTTCCGAGCTGTTCGCCGAGCGTCACGCCCCGCCGTTCGCTCCGGCCGGCCCCCACCGGGAGGCCGACGTGCCGCCGCTGGAGCGGCTGATGGAGGGCGCCTACCGGTGGCGAAGCCTGCTCGGCCTCGGCCTGGCCGCCCTCATGACGGTGGCCATCGTGGTCGCCTACCGGGGTGCCGCCGGCAACGAGGCCTCCGACGTGGCGGTGGGTAACGGCCAGACCGGGGCGGCCTTCGGCGACACCACGGCACCCAGCACGGTGGCGCTCTCGGGCTCCGTTCCGGGGGCCGATCAGCAGGTCGGCAGCTCGGTGGGCGAAGTGGCCTCGACCACCCAGTTCCCGTCGGGCCCCTCCCAGACGTCGGTGCCGGCCTCGGTGCGTTCCACCACCTCCACCACGGCCGGCAACACCTCGTCGTCCAGCAGCGCCAGCAGCGGCCCCACCACCCCGTCGTCGAGCACGCCCAGCAGCGTGCCCTCGTCCAGCACGCCGAGCTCCAGCACCCCCAACTCGAGCACCCCCAGCTCGAGCACCTCCACCAGCCAGTCGACCACCTCCACCAGCGCCTCTACGGGGAGCACCACGGCCACCAGCCTCAACACCAAGGTCAAGCTGGAAGCCGAGAGCGGTGTCCTTGTCGGCGGGGCCCAGACCGGCAGCGATCACGAGGGCTACACCGGCTCGGGCTTCGTCAGCGACATCGTGGCTCCCGGCCGGGGCGTCACCGTGACCGCCAAGGACATGGCGGCCGGCGCCACCACCGTGCGCATCCGCTACGCCGCCGGCAACACGGCGTTGGCCAGCCCTCGCCGCCTCACCCTGCGGGTGAACGGCATCGACGTCAAGGGCGGAGTCACCATGGCCAACACAGCCAGCTGGACCGAGTGGAAGACCGTGTCGATCGACATCGATCTGAAGGAGGGCGACAACACCCTCACCCTCATCCTCGGCTCGGGTGACAACGGCGTGGTCAACATCGACTCGTTCGACATCGGCTGACCGCCGCCGGCCGTCAGACCGTGAAGGGCTGGCCCCAGCGGTCGGCGAAGGCGATCTCTTCCACCGGCTTGCGGGACAGCCGGCGGTACTGCTTGTCCGGCTCCGGCCAGCCGACGGCCACCAGGGCCCCCAGGGCGTAGCCGGGCGGGGTGCCGAGCAGCGCATCGACCGCTGGCTGCTCGGCCGCCAGGAGGGTGGTGAGCGCCGAGCCCAATCCCTCGGCCGTGCACCCCAGGAGGACGTTCTGGATCAGGGTGTAGAGCGACCCGCCTCCCACCACGCTGGGTCGGTCGAGCTGGGAGTCGGTGACGGCCAGCGTGGCCAGCTCCACGTAGCACACGAGCAGCACCGGGACCTCGTGGAGACGGGCGCTGAAGTCGTCGGTGCGATCGAGGCGGCGGGTGGCGTAGGCCGTGCCGTGCTCCATCTTCTTCCCCGAACCGTCGCCCTGATAGCCGACGACACCCTCCCGGGCGTGCACGATGTAGGCGTCCCACTGGCGGCGATGGAGATCGGCCACGCCGGCCCGCAGCTCGGGGTCGGTGACCACGACGATCCGCCATCCCTGGCGGTTCCCGCCGCTGGAGGCGAACCGGGCGTTGTCGAGCACCCGGTGCATCACGTCGGCCGACACCGGATCGGGCCGGAAGTACCGGCACGACGGGGTGTGCCGCATCACCTCGGCCAGGGCCGCAGCCAGCCCCGGCCCCGGGGGCGGGGTGGCCGCCGGCGGCGTCGTCACCGCAGGCCCTCCGAACGTTCGGCCAGGGTGGAGAGCACCTCGTCGAAGCTCTTGGCGAAGGCGTGGACGCCCTCGGCCTCCAGCTGCTGGGCCACGGCCTCGATGCTGATCCCGAGCCCGTCGAGCTGGTCGAACACGGCGCCGGCGGCCGTCCGGATCGGCGTCGACGGTGCGGGCCACGGTGCCGTGGTCCTCGAAGGCGGCCAGCGTGTTGTCGGGCAGGGTGTTCACGGTGTCGGGCCCGATGAGGGCGTCGACGTAGAGCGTGTCGGGGTAGGCCGCGTTCTTGGTGGAGGTGGACGCCCACAGGGGCCGCTGCAGGCGGGCCCCCCGGGCCGCCAGCGCCTCCCACCGGGGCCCGCTGAACACCTGGCGGAACTGGGTGTAGGCCAGCTGGGCCTGGGCCACCGCGGCCCGGCCCCGGAGCGCCAGGGCCTCGGGAGTGCCCAGCGCATCGAGGCGGCGGTCGATCTCCACGTCGACCCGGCTCACGAAGAACGAGGCGACCGACGACACCCCGGCCAGCGAGGCCGACGGTTCGGCGGCGGCCAGGCGCTCCAGACCCCGCAGGTAGGCCTCCATCACCTCGCCGTAGCGCTGGCGGGAGAAGATCAGGGTCACGTTGATCGAGCGGCCCTCACCCACCAGGGTCTCGATGGCGGCCACCCCTTCCATGGTGGCCGGCACCTTCACGTACAGGTTGGGGGCGGCGATCGAGTCGTGGAGCTGGCGGGCGGCCTCCACCGTGCCGGCCTCGTCGTGGGCCAGGGCCGGCGCCACCTCGACCGACACGTACCCGTCGAGGCCGTCGGATCGCTCGTGCACCGGGGCCAGCAGACCCAGCGCCTGCTCGATGTCGGCCGTCACCAGCCGCCAGTAGGCGTCGTCCACCGTGGCCCCGCCGCCCAGCATCGAGGCCAGGTCCCGGTCGTAGTCGGACGTCTCCATCATGGCCTTGGCGAAGATGGTGGGGTTCGACGTGAGGCCCCTCACCCCACGGTCGATCCAGCGCTGGAGCTCACCGGAGGCGATCCAGCCCCGGCGGAGGTTGTCGAGCCAGGGGCTCTGGCCCTGCTCGGCGTAGAGGTCGTGCAGGCGGGTCATGGTTCCTCTTCGTCCTGGTAGGCGTCGAGCACCTCGAAGGCGGCGTCGACCACGGCGTCGACGGTCATCCCGAGCCGCTCCAAGGCCACGTTCCCCGGCGCCGAGGCTCCGAAACGGTCGATGCCCACCGGCAGATCGGCGTAGCGTTCCCAGCCCAGGGTGACGCCGGCCTCCACCGTCACCGACGGCACGTCGGGATCGATCACGGCGTCCTGCTCGTCGGGCGGCAGGGCCTCGAACAGCTCCCAGCAGGGGAAGGAGACCACCCGGGCCATCACACCTTCGCCCGCCAGGCGTTGGGCCGCCTCGACGCACAGCGCGACCTCGCTGCCGGTGCCGATGAGGATGATGTCGGGATCGTCGATGTCGTTGAGGGCGTAGGCGCCCCGGGCCACCTCGGCCGACCGGGAGCCGGCCAGGACGGGGACGTCCTGGCGGCTGAGGATGATGGCGCTTGGCCCGTCGTTGGCGATGGCCACCTGCCAGGCTCCGGCCACCTCGGTGGCATCGGCCGGGCGGATCACCCGCAGGTTGGGGATGGCCCGCAGGCTCATGATCTGCTCCACCGGCTGGTGGGTGGGGCCGTCTTCGCCCACGCCAACCGAGTCGTGGCTCCACACGAACACGCACTTGGCGTCGCTCATGGCGGCCAGGCGAACCGGGGGGCGCATGTAGTCGGCGAACACGAGGAACGTGCCGCCCACCGGGATCACACCGCCGTGGCGGGCCGCGCCCACAAGGGCGGCGCCCATGGCGTGCTCCCGCACTCCGAAGTAGAGCTGGCGTCCGCCCGGGTGTTCCAGCCCCTGCAGTGCCTTGTCGATCTGGGTGCCGGTGTTGCCGGTGAGGTCGGCCGAGCCGCCGATGATCCCCGGCACCACCTCGGCCAGCGCGGTGAGGCACTGCTGGGACGCCTTGCGGGTGGCCACCATGTCGCCCGGGGTGAAGGTGGGCAGTGCGCCGGCCCAGCCCGCCAGCCCGGTGTGGGCCTGCCCGGCGTCCCAGGCCGCCCGGTCGCCCCCGTAGGCGGCCAGTCGCTCCCGCCAGGCGGCATGGTCGGGGGCGCCCCGGCTCCCGGCCCGGCGGTAGAGGTCGAGCACGTCCTGGGGCACCCAGAACGGCTCGTCCACCGGGAGGCCCATCACCTGCTTGGTGGCGGCGATCTCGGCGTCGTCGAACGGGTTGCCGTGGGCGGCATGGTTGTCGGTGAACTTGGGCGACGGGTACCCGATGTGGCTGCGGACCACGATCAGGCTGGGCTTGTCGGCCACGTCCTTCGCCCGCAGCAGCGCCGCCTCCAGGGCGTCGAGGTCTTCGGAGACCTCGCCCAGCTCGGTCACGTCCCAGCCGTAGGCCCGGAACCGGGCGGCGGCATCGTCGCCCAGGGCCAGCTCGGTGGGGCCGTCGATCGTGATGTGGTTGTCGTCGTAGACGACCACCAGGCGGCCGAGACCCAGGTGCCCGGCCAGCGACGCCGCTTCGTGGCTGATGCCCTCGGACAGGCAGCCGTCGCCGGCGATCACGAACGTGTGGTGGTCGCACAGCTCGGCGCCGTAGGTGGACCGGAGCTGACGCTCGGCCACGGCCAGGCCCACGGCATTGCCCAGGCCCTGACCCAACGGGCCGGTGGTGACCTCCACGCCGGCGGTGTGACCGGCCTCGGGATGGCCCGGGGTGCGGGACCCGAACTGGCGGAACTGCTCCAGATCGGCCTTCTCCAGCCCCTGCCCGGTGAGGTACAGCATCGAGTAGAGCAGCACGGAGGCGTGCCCGGCCGACAGCACGAACCGGTCGCGGTCGGGCCAGGTGGGATCGACGGCGTCGTAGCGCAGAACCCGGGTGAACAGCACGTGGGCCAGCGGGGCCAACGCCATCGCCGTGCCCTGGTGGCCGGAGTTGGCTCTGCGCACCGTGTCCAGGGCCAGACCCCGGATCACGTTCACCCCCAGATGGTCGAGATCGTGGGGGCCCGACACGCCGGAAGGCAGGTCGGAAAGGGGATCGGGGACCGGGTCGGACGAGGTCACCTCGCCACCCTACCCAGGGCGGGAGCGCCGCAGGCGCCCCGGCGGGGTAGGGGCCCCGACGGCGATGGGGGAGCGAAGCGACGGGGGCGACAGCCCCCGGAACAGCCCCGCCGCAGGCGCCCCGGCGGGGTAGGGGCCCCGACGGCGATCGGGGAGCGAAGCGACGGGGGCGACAGCCCCCGAAAGTTACTGGAACACCAGCACGGTGGCGGTGAAGCCGTGGACGGCATTGCGGGAGCCGATGGGGCCCAGCTCGCCGGCGCAGAACATGCCCGACACGGCGTCGCCCACCACGGCATGGACCCGGGAGGCGTCGTGGTTGGGCTCGGGGAACAGGTGGGTGCCCCGGCCGTTGCAGGTGAACACGAGGCTGGAGCGGCCGGCCACCCCGGTGAGCAGGCGATCGAGCTCGGCGCTGGCCGAGGCGGCGTCGCGCACCTGGAACTGGATGACCTGGCCCACCTCCACCTCGTCTCCCACCGCCACCGAGCCGGTGGACCGCTCGGCCCCCAGCAGGCCACGGATCAGGAAGTCGCCCTGGTCGAAGCTCTCCTCCTGCTCGTTGGCCACCACGCCCACGTGCAGGCCCTGCGAGGCGGTGACCCGGTCGGCCTCCGACATGGTCTCGATCATCTCGCTCAGCCGCTCCAGGGCGGGCCGTCCGCCCAGGGTGCGCACGAGCTGACCGTCGGCCTCGGTGACCACCCAGGGCGAGCCGATGGGGCGGCACCCCTGGGACACGATCGGGGTGGCCACCCCGGGCGGGAGCACGAACCCGGCCGCCCCGTCGAGCAGCACCTCACCCCCCAGCACCAGCCGGTTCTGCTCGGGGCCGCCGGGGGCCGAGGCCAATCCGCCCACCAGGTTGACCCCGGGATGGGCCTGGTTCAGCTCGTCGACGAGGGCGTCGACCGGGAAGGTGTAGGGGTCGGCCACCACCACCGCGGTGCTGCCGGGCTCTATGGCGTCGGGCACGCCGGCCAGCAGGGGAGGGTGACCGGGCAGGGCCTCCAGCCGCATCGCCTGGGCCGGTACCCCGGTGGCGGCCCACAGGGCCACCCCGTCGCCGGCCTCGACCTCCTCCGCTCCGCCCACCACGCCGATGGCCGTCGTGCCCACCAGCACCTCGGGAGACAACAGCGACGTCACGGTGGTGACGATGTCGTCGAGCGCGGCGATGTGGCCGCCCGAGGCGAACAGCATGGCCACCGACGGGCGGTCGGGGCCGAGCGCGTCGCGTACCCGGCCCACCACCTCTGCGGTGGCCTCGGCCGGGTCGGGGTGCCGTGACAGGGCTGAGGCGAAGGTGCTCATTGGACACCAGCGTAGCTGGCGCCGGGGTGGGGCCCCCGGCGACGATGGGGTCCGGGGGTGCAGCCCCCGCAACGACCCAGCCTCTCATGTCGGCGACGTCATCCCACCGGCGGCAGCAGGGTGTACGGCACGAGACGCTCCGGTCCGTCGTCGATCCGACATCGGGCCAGCACCGTGCCGTAGCTGTCGAAGGCCAGCTCGGGCCGTACCAGCCGGTAGTTGAACTTGCCGGGCTCGATCTGAAGGGCCTGCACGTTGCGGGCCAGTGGGGTGACCGAAGGATCGTCGGCCGGGCTGGGCCCGTCGACCGGGGTGAACACCACCTCGAGGGCGCCCATCTCCCGCCCGTCCGGCGGGTTCCACACCAGCACCACCAGGTGGGGGGCGACCGTGACCGGCACCGGCGCGGGAGCCGGGGCCGAGAACTGGATGCCGCTGAGGTCGATCCGGGTGGACGGCCCGGGTACCGATCGGAGCTCGATGTCGTCCATGAACAGTGCGGCGATGATCTCCACCTGGGCAGGCCCTTCCGGTCGTTCCCTGATCGCTTTCCGCGATTCAGAATGAGGAATTGAGAGTAGTTTCGATGCCGTGTCCGACACACCCACGAGGGATCTGATTCTGCGGGAAGCCCGCCTGTGCTTCGCCAACCAGGGGTACGAGGGCACGTCGCTCAACGACATCGCAGCCGGCGTGGGCATCCGGCGCCCCAGCCTGATGCACTACTTCCCGTCCAAGGAGGCGATCTACCGCCAGGTGCTGGAAGATGCCCTGGCCGACTGGGGGCTGCGCATCAACGAGGTGCGGCGGGAGGCGCTCGATGGTTGGGCGCTGGTGGACTCGGTGCTGGCCGCCAGCTTCGACTTCTTCCGCTCCAACCCCGACATCGTGAGCATCGTGCGCCGGGAGGCACTGAACGAGAAGGGCCACCTCGGATTCGACCTGGGCAGCGCCCTGCGGCCCTACTTCATCCGGTCGGTGGCCTTCTTCGAGCGGGAGATGGCGGCCGGGCGGTTCCGCCGTCACGACCCGGAGAACCTGGTGGTCACGGGCTACGGGGCGCTCCTGACCTACTTCTCCGACCACTGGATGCTCACCGGCCTGCTCGACCGCGACCCCTTCGCCGAGGAGGCGTTGGAGGCCCGGTTCAAGCATCTGCGGGAGTTCGTCCGGGCCGCGCTGGAGCCGGCGATCCGGGGATGACGGCCCGGCTTCCCACCGGCCCGACCGTCCTCCCGGGGGCAACCGGCCACTGGTAGCGTGAGGGCGATGAACGCGCCGGCTCGGATCGCGCGCCGGTGGGGGGTGGTGGCCCTCCTCGGTGTGGTGTCGTTGGCCTCGTGGCAGGCCGCCGACCGGACCGACGCCGCCGACGCCCGGACCGAGCCGGTGGTCTACTCCCAGCAGCTGGCCACGCCGCTGCTGTCGGCCCGCCGGGTGCCCCGCACCCTCCAGGCCCCGGTGGCCGACGCCGCCCTGCTACCCAGCCTGGCCAACGCCATCGCTGCGTCGCCTCCCGACACCTGCCTCGTGGTGGAGGCCGGGAACCGGGTGCTGAGCCCGTCGGCCAAGACGACCACGGCCCTGACGCCGGCCTCCAACCAGAAGCTGCTCACCACCTTCGTGGCGCTCGAGCTGCTGGGATCGGAGTTCCGGTTCCGCACCACCGTGCGGGCCGACGCCGCCCCCGCCGGGGGCGTGGTGACCGGCAACCTCTATCTCGTCGGGGCGGGAGACCCGTTCCTCAGCATCGACGGCTGGTGGGCCCAGTACGACGATCCCGAGGGCCGGTTCCACACCCGGCTGGAAGACCTGGCCGACGGCGTGGTCCAGGCCGGTGTCACCCAGGTCACGGGAAACGTGGTGGGGGACGAGTCGCTCTACGACAATCAGCGCACGGTGTCGGGCTGGGCCGACCGGCTGGTCAACTCCAACCAGTCGGGGCCGCTGTCGGCCCTCACCGTCAACGAGGGGTTCACCGACTGGCCGGAGCGGACGCCGGAGAGCACCGGTCGCATCCGGAGCGCCGATCCGCCGGCCGACGCCGCCACCGTCCTCAAGGACCTCCTGGCCGCCCGTGGCGTCGCCGTGGCCGGCCCGGCCACCGCCGGCATCACCCCGTCGGCTGCAACCGAGGTGGCGGGGGTGGAGTCGCCGCCCCTGGCCGACGTCGTCACCCACATCAACAGCTTCAGCTCCAACCTCGGGGCCGAGCTGCTGTTGAAGCGCCTGGGGCTGTACGGGGCGGGCCAGGGCACCACGGTGGCCGGCGCCGGCGTGGTACAGAGCCAGCTGGCGGCCCGGGGGATCCCCACCGAGGGGCTGAAGGTAGACGACGGGTCGGGCCTGTCGGAAGCCGACACCGTCACCTGCCAAACGCTGGCCGCGGTGCTCACCGCGGCGGGCCCCGATTCGGCGCTGGCGTCGTCGCTGTCGATCGCCGGGGTGCGGGGCTCCCTGGCCGAGCGTTTCGACCCCGACGACGTGGCCTATCAGCGGGTCCACGCCAAGACCGGGACCCTGAACGACGTGCTGGCCCTTTCGGGCTTCGTGGAGTCGAGCCTCGACCCCGACGCCGAGCTCACCTTCGCCTTCGTGGCCAACGGCGATCAGATCGCCAACGAGCCCACGGCCCGCTCGGTGCAGGACGCACTGGTGACGGCCCTCACCGGCTACCCCCAGGCCCCGTCGGCCGAGGTGCTCGGCCCTCGACCCCCCACACCGTCCTGATCGAACCCTTCTGACCCGGTGGATTGGGCCGCTGGTTTCACGGCGGTGTGACCGGTCGCACTAGCGTCGGGGGGACCATGACGATCATGCCGCAGTTTCCGCTCGGGCTCGTGCTGTTCCCGTCGATGGTGCTGCCGCTGCACGTCTTCGAGCCCCGGTACCGGACGATGGTGCAACAGGTATTGGAGGGCGACGGGCGCTTCGGCGTGGTGCTCATCCAACGGGGATCGGAGGTGGGCGGGGGCGACGTGCGTACCGATTTCGGCACCGTGGCCCAGGTGGTGGAGGCCGAGCAGTTCAGCGACGGCCGGTGGGCCCTCACCACGGTCGGCGTCGAACGGTACCGGGTCGCCCGATGGCTGCCCGACGACCCCTACCCGGTGGCCGACGTGGAGCCGTGGCCCGACGAGGAGCTGACCAGCGACCTCGAGCCGGCGTACCGCGAGGTGTTGGCCAAGTTCCGACGGTGCATGGCGCTGGCTTCGGAGTCGGGCGTGAACGTGGGGCCACTTCCGGCCGACCTGGCCGACGTGGAGCTCGGGTGCATGCAGATGTCGGCCCTGTCGCCGATCTCGACGCTCGACAAGCAGGCCCTGTTGGGGGCGAAGGGTCCGGCCGAGCGGCTGCCGATGCTGGGCGGGCTCCTCGACGATGCCCTCGAGCTCATCCGGCACCGGCTGTCCGGCAACTGACGTCCTGACGGTCCACCGAAGACCGCCGGGGTGTCACCGCACCCGATTGGGGGAAGCGGGCTCGTACACTCCACCCCGTCGATCGCACAGGAGGCCCGGTGGCCAATTCGAACCCGCTGGACGGGGCCCAGGAGATCAAAGAGCTGATCGTCTCCTACGCCAAGCAGGAGACGATCGTTCCGCTGGGCGCGCTGAAGCGGTATGTCGCCTTCGGCCTGGCCGGCTCACTGTTCGTGTTCCTCGGGGCGTTCTTCCTGTGCCTCGGCGTGCTCCGGTTGATGCAATCGATCGAGTTCTTCGCCGGAGGGTCGTGGGCCTCGGCCCTGCCCTACGTCATCGCCCTGGGCGTGCTCGTGCTGCTCCTGGGTCTGGTCTACAACGCGCTGCGCCGGTCGAGGAAGGCTCTGGCCGGCCGAGGGAGAGGATGAGGTCTGATGGTTGAACGCGATCGCGGCATCACCCCGGCCGACATCGAGGCCAAGTTCAGGGAGATCCAGGGCCAGTTCGGCGAAGCAGCCGAAGGAGGCAAGCGGACCCTGGCCATGGTGGGGGCGGCCGGCGCCGTGGTGGTCATCCTGGCGGTGTACGTGATGGGCCGCCGGGCCGGACGCAAGCGCAGCACCGTGCTCGAGATACGGCGGATCTGACCATGGCACGGTCGAAGATTCGGCGGTCGGTGGCGCGGCGACGGTTCGGGCTGTGGCTGGTCCGGCGCATGCTGGGCGGCGGTGGCCGGGCCTGGATGATCACGTGGGGCGGCCTGCTCGGGCTGCGCATGGCCCGCCGGGTGGTGGGAGCCCAGCCCCGGATCGAGCGTCTGGAGCTGAAGCCGGGCCAGCATCTGACGCTGGACCAGCTGAAGATCAGCCACCGGCGCCAGATCAAGCAGTTCAAGGCGGCCGACAAGGCCAACCGACGAGCCGACAAGGCCGCCAGCCGAGCGGCCCGGGCCGCGACCCAGCCGACGAGCTGAGGATCCGGGGGAGGCGGAGATGAAGGTGCTGCTGCGCAACCCGCGCCGGGAGCTCGACGTGGCCGGGCCGATGACGGTCACCAGGCTGCTTCAGCAGCTCGACCTGAACCGGGAGTCGGTGCTGGTGATCAGCGACGGCACCCTGGTGCCGGGCGACGCCACGCTGGCCGACGACGCCTCGATCGAGATTCGGCCCGTGATCAGCGGAGGCGAGGGGCCCCACCGGTGACATGCGATAGGCGGGACGGCCGATGAAGTGCGATAGGCGGGACCGGCCGATGAAGTGCGATAGGCGGGACGGCCGATGAAGTGCAAAGTCTGCCGGGGGCCGGCCGTCATCGACCTGCCCCGGCACAACGCCAACTTCTGCGCCGACCACTTCCTGCGCTACTGCCGCAACCAGGTGGAGCGGGTCATCCACGACTACGCCATGCTGAACCCGGGGGAACGGGTTCTGGTGGCGGTGTCGGGAGGCAAGGACAGCCTGGCCCTGTGGGACCTCCTGGGTGAGCTCGGCTGGGAGACCGACGGGCTCTACGTCGGTCTCGGCATCGGCGACTACTCCGACGTGTCGGGTGGGTACGCCCGCCGGTTCGCCGCCGAGCGCGGCCTCCGCCTGGTCGAGGTCGACCTGCGGGCCACCTACGACTTCGACATCCCCACCGCCGCCGCTGTCACCCGCCGGGTGCCGTGTTCGGCCTGCGGGCTGTCCAAGCGCCATCTGTTCGACGCCGCCGCCGTCGACGGCGGCTACGACGCCATGGCCACCGGACACAACCTCGACGACGAGGCGGCCGTGCTCTACGGCAACGTGCTGCGATGGCAGATGGCCTATCTCGGCCGCCAGCGCCCCGTGCTGCCGGCCGGCAACGGTTTTCCCCGGAAGGTCAAGCCCCTGGTGCGCCTGACCGAGCGGGAGACGGCGGCCTACTGCGTGCTGCGGGGAATCGACTACCAGGTGGAGGAATGCCCCATGGCCGCCGGAAACCGGCACCTCGGCTACAAGGAGGTGCTGAACGAGATGGAGCGGCGTTCGCCCGGCACCAAGAGCTCGTTCTACTTCGGCTTCGTCGACCGGGCCGTCGATCTGTTCGCCGGGGGCGCCGGGAGCGGCCCGTCGAGCGGGTTCGGCTTCGACGACGGTGGGGCGGCCGATGGTGCGTCCGATGGCGGCCCGCTCGGGGTACCGTTCGGTCACTGCACCCGGTGTGGAGCCCCGGCTGAGAGCGACCTGTGCGCCTTCTGCCGGCTCGTGGAACGGGCCGGCGGGGCTCAGCCGGTACCGGTGGCCCCCCCGAGGAGGCGCTCATGACCGCCGTTGATCCCACCGCCGAGGAAGCCGGGCCCGAGGAGGTCGTTCCCCTGGACCTGAGCGCCGAAGAGGCCGACGCGGCCGTGGCCCGCCCGTTCGAGGTGGGCGAGCTCGTGCTGCTCATCGACCACAAGAAGCGCCGCTACCTCGTCACCCTGGCCGAGGGCGGCAAGTTCGAGTCGCACACCGGTGTGCTGCACCATGACGCCATCGTGGGGCGGGCCGAGGGATCCGAGGTGTCGACGCCCCGGGCCCAGCGGTTCCGGGCCTTCCGGCCGACGCTGAGCGACTACGTGCTGTCCATGCCCCGCGGGGCCCAGGTCATCTACCCCAAGGACCTCGGCCCGATCCTCATGCTGGCCGACATCGGGCCCGGGATGCGGGTGCTCGAGTCGGGCGTCGGCTCGGGGGCGTTGTCGATGGCGATGCTGCGCTGCGGCGCCCGGATCACCGGCTACGAGCTCCGGCCCGACTTCGCCGCCCGGGCCATGAAGAACGTGACCACGTTCCTCGGGGCCGAGGTGGCCGACCGCTACACGATCGAGCTGCGCGACTGTTACGAGGGCATCGACGAGCGGGACGTCGACCGGGTGGTGCTCGACCTGCCCGAGCCGTGGCAGGTGGTGCCCCACGCCCGCCACGCCCTGCGCCCGGGTGGGATCCTCGTGTCCTACAGCCCGTCGATCCTGCAGGTCACCCAGACGGTGGACGCCCTGCGGGCCGCCGGCTTCGACGAGCTGTCCACCACCGAGGTGCTCAACCGCACCTGGCACATCGAAGGTGCCGCGGTCCGCCCCGACCACCGCATGGTCGCCCACACCGGCTTCCTCACCCGGGCCCGCCTGCTGGCCTGACGCCTGCGACAAACCGCGACGCAGTTTCAACTGCGTCGCGGTTTGTCGGGAGTTCCGCGAAGCGAAACTCCAGGTCCCGAAGAGACACGGAGTTTCCGCGAAGCGAAACTCCAGGTCCCGAAGAGACACGGAGTTTCCGCGAAGCGAAACTCCAGGTCCCGAAGGGACACTCAGTCGAGCCAGGAGGCGGGGGCGCCTTCCTGCACGCTGTTGAAGCGGCTGGCGAAGCTGGGGCCGAGGCTGTCTTTGCGGGGGCCGGCGAACCCGAACAGGAACTGGGCCACCCGGCGGATCTGGATCTCCTCCGCCCCCTCGGTGATCCGGTAGCGCCGGTGGTGGCGGTAGATGTGCTCGAAGGGCATGTGACGGCTGTAGCCGATACCGCCGTGGGTCTGGATGGCCTGGTCGGCGGCCTGGCACACGAGCCGGTTGGCCCGGTAGTTGCACATCGCCACCTTGTCCGAGATGTACATCGGGTCGATCCCGCCGTCCATCTCCCATGCCGTCTTGCGCACGAGCTGGCGGATCATCTCGCACTCGGTGTGCATCTCGGCCAGCGGCCACTGGATGGCCTGGTTACGGGACAGGGCCTGGCCGAACAGCTTGCGCTCCCGGGCGTACTTCACGCTCTCGTCGATGCAGTACTGGGCGGCGCCCACCCCGGAGGCGGCCTGGCGGATCCGGTTCTCGTGCACGAAGGTCTGGGCCACGGCCAGACCCCGGCCCTCGGGCCCGAGGCGGGTGGAGTCGGCCACCCGCACGTCCTTCAGCGTGACCTCGGCGTGGTCGGTGGGCATGTTGAACGTCCACCACATGAACTCGATCGTGAAGCCCGGGGTATCGACCGGCACGATGAAGCAGGTGATGCCCTCGGCGTCGCCCGGCTTGCCCGAGGTGCGGGCGAACACGTAGTCGTGGGTGGCGGCGTGCATGCCGGTGTTCCACCGCTTGGCCCCGTTGATGACCCATTCGTCGCCGTCCCGGTAGGCGGTGGTCTCCATCCAGGTGGCGTCGGACCCGTGCAGGGGCTCGGTGAGCCCGAAGCCGATGCGGGCGTCGCCCGCCAGCATCGTCGGGATCCAGGTGTTCTGCTGGTCGTCGGTGCCGTACTTCTCCATCATCAGCACCGTGGGGAAGTTGCCGACGATCGAGTTCTCGTTCTGCAGGTCGTTGTGCAGGCCCAGGCCCTTGGCCGCCAGATGCTCCCGGATCACGGCCATGCCCAGGTTGGTGCCGTCCATGCCCCCGAACCGCTTGGGCAGGTGGTAGCGGAGGAACCCGGCGGCATCGGCCCGGCGCCGCATCTCCTTCAGCAGGTCCTCCCAGTCGTGTCGGGGCCAGCCGTCGCGCTCGAAGTCGGTGCGGGCGTACTCGCGGCGGTGGTCGAAGAAGCGGATGTTGTCGTTCTCCCGCTCCAGGGGCTTGATCTCGTCCTCGATGAACTGATCGAGCTGGCCGAGCAGCGTCTGCAGCTCGGCGGGTATGGCGAAGTCCACGGGGATCTCCTCGCTCGGCGGAGTGACGGCGAAGCCCGACCGCCACCGGTCGGGGCCTGATGGTAGGGGAGCGGACCGACCCACGCCATCTGGTGGACCTGCGCTGCGCAGGGCGACAACGGACCGATTCACGTGTCGCCCGGCCCGGTGATCTAGCCTGTCCGGCGATGTTCCTGGACCGGATTGAACGCCACGACGTGATCAACGCCGTGTTGCTGGCAGTGGTCCTGCTGCTGCTCGGGTTCGGGATCGTCAGCGCCGTCAACGACCTCGTGGGGGCCGACGGCTACATCAACGCCACCAAGGACCCCACGTCCACCAGCGGGCCGGCGTCGGCCACGGCGTCGAGCGTGCCGGTGGTGGAGAACGCCACCACCCTGCCGGCGGCCCGGCCCCCGGCCGAGGTGAAGGTGCGGGTGGGCAACGGCGCCCGCCGACCCGGCGTGGCCGGCGCCGGCACGGAGAAGGTCCAGGCCGCCGGCTACCCGACGCTGCCTCCCAAGAACGGCCCCACCATGGACGACAGCGTCGTCTACTACGCCAACGGCTACGCCGCTGAAGCGGCCTCGGTGGCCGTGGTCCTGGGCCTCGAGCCCACCAAGATCGCGCCCATGCCCACCGATCCCGGCATCCCCATCGACGACGCCGTGATCATCGCCATCCTCGGCGTCAACAGCTCGTACTGAGCTGCATACCGGGGGGCTGCGGCCCCGGGTACTCAGCCGGGGGAGATGTCGAGCGGGGGATCGGGGAGATCGCCCCGTACGAGGGCGGGGAGGAGCTCGGGGAGTCGGGGCGGCAGGAACCGGCCCTCGTGGTTCACCACCTCGTCGACCGTCCACCACCGGAGCGACTGGAACGCCATGGCCTCGAACAGCTCCAGCTCGGGCTCGTCGAGCTCGGTCTCCTCGGTCCAGCCCACATGGATGAACTCGTCCTGGTCGAAGTAGAGCCCGGCGAAGGTGAACTGCACGCTCTGGGTCCACACCACGGGCCCGATGACGGCCGAACGCACGCCGGCCTCCTCCCGCAGCTCCCGCATCACGGTGTTGGCCGACGGCTCACCGGGGAACATGCCACCGCCCGGGATCTCCCACCATGGTGGACCGTAGGGGTTGGCCGGATCGATCGACTCGATCAGCAGCACCCGCTTGTCGGCGTCGAGCAGGACCACCCTGGCCGCTTGGCGGCGCCGTGAGGGAACGTTCATGCCCGCCAAAGCTACCGGCGGCCCGACCGTCGGCCCCAGTCGGCGGGCCGGGGGATATTCCGGTCACGGACTCGCTTCCGGGCTGGGGAGGTGACACCATCGCGTCGGCACCCGGACCCCGTCCGAACAGGGATCGGGTGCCCGAGCGAAGATGACTCCAATCTGCGACCACATCTCTCCCTACATGACCTTCACCGCCGAGCAGTGGGGAACCCTCCGGGAGTCCACGCCGATCTCGCTCGGTGAGGAGGACCTGGCCCGACTACGGAGCCTCAGCGACCGCCTCAGCATGGACGAGGTGGTCGAGATCTTCATGCCCCTGTCCCGCCTCCTCAACCTCCACGTGGCGGCGGCCCAGGAGCTGTACCGCACCACCGACACGTTCCTGGGCAAGCTGCCGGCCAAGGTGCCGTTCGTGATCGGGATCGCGGGGTCGGTGGCGGTGGGCAAGTCCACCACCGCCCGGGTGCTGCAGACGGCCCTGGCCCGGTGGCCCAACCACCCCAAGGTGGACCTGATCACCACCGACGGCTTCCTCCACCCCAATGCCGTGCTGCTGGAGCGGGGCCTGATGGAGCGCAAGGGCTTCCCCGAGAGCTACGACCGGCGCCGTCTGCTGAGCTTCCTGTCCGACATCAAGTCGGGCAAGCCCAACGTGGTGGCCCCGGTGTACTCCCACCTCGTCTACGACGTGGTGCCGGGGGAGGAGGTGGTGGTCAACCAGCCCGACATCCTCATCGTGGAGGGCCTCACCGTGCTGCAGACCGGCCCGGTCGACGGCGGCTTTCCCACCTTCGTGTCGGACTACTTCGACTTCTCGATCTACGTCGACGCCGACATCGCCGACATCCAGAAGTGGTACGTCGAGCGGTTCTTCGCCCTCCGGGAGACCGCCTTCCGGGATCCCCAGTCGTACTTCCGGCGCTTCGCCGACCTCGACGACGCCGAGGCCGCCAGCACCGCCACCGCCATCTGGAAGCGCATCAACGAGCGCAACCTGCTGGAGAACATCCTCCCCACCCGGGAGCGGGCCGACCTGATCCTGCGCAAGGGTCCGGGCCATTCGGTCACCGAAGTGCGGCTGCGCCGTCTCTGAACCGGCACCGAGGTATCCGGGTTTTCCCTGGTGAGAGGCGTTCCCGTTTCCACCGTGTGACGAGTGCCCAACCATGGCCCAGCCCGCGAAGCGCCCCCGCTACAGTGACGCTCGGCTCGTCGGGGGCACGAGGCTCCTACGGGTCAGGGAGAGAAAGGACTCGTATGAGTACATCGACGCCATGGCGCAGGATGACCGCGTCTGCTGCTGACGATCGGTCTCGGGGCCGCAGCCTGCGGTAGCGACTCGACCGAAGGCACCGACACCACCGGAGGCTCTTCGGCCACCACCGAGGGGGCCGGTAGCGACACCTCGGCCTCCGAGGCCGGGGGCGCGGCCAGCGGAGACTGCAGCGACAAGGTCGGCTGCGTCACCGTGGCCGAGGGCGATCCCATCCAGCTCGGCACCCTGCTCGTGATCTCGGGCTCCGACGCCTCGCTCGGCCAGGACAGCCAGAACGGCGCCGTGCTCGGCGTCGACTACCTCGACGGCAAGCTCGACGGCACCCCCGGCCAGCTCGCCGGCCACGACGTCAAGTGGCAGAACGAGGACGACGGCTGCTCGGCCGACGGTGGCCAGGCCGGGGCCGAGGCCCTCGCCGCCAACACCGACATCGTGGCCGTGATCGGCACCAGCTGCTCGTCGGCCGCCCTGGGCGTGGCCGACAAGATCTTCTCCGACGCCGGCGTCTCGATCATCTCGCCGTCGAACACCGGCCCGGCCCTCACCGGCACCGATCATCAGCCCTTCTACCTGCGCACCGCCCACAACGACAAGATCCAGGGTGCGGTCGTGGCCGGTTTCGTGCAGAAGGAGAAGGGCCTGAAGACGGCGGCCACCATCAACGATGAGAGCCCCTACGCCGACGGTCTGGCCACCGCCTTCCGCACCTCGTTCGAGAAGGACGGCGGCACCATCACCGGTACCGAGGCCATCAAGAGCGACGACACCGACTTCACCAACGTGCTGAACAGCATCGCCCAGAAGAAGCCGGAGGTGCTCTACTTCCCCGTGTTCACCGCCGCCTGCTCGCTGATCGCCAAGCAGGCCAAGGAGATCATGCCCGACACGCTGCTGATCGCCTCCGACGGCTGCCTCTCGGCCGGCACCATCGAGACCGCCGGCGACGCCGTGAACGGCCTGTTCGCCTCGTCGCCCGACCTGTCGGTGTTCGCCACCGGCGACTTCTACTCCAAGGAGTTCCTGCCGGCCTACGAGAAGGCCTTCGGCTCGGCTCCCACCTCGGTGTTCCACGCCCACGCCTTCGACGCCGTCCAGATCCTGGCCAAGGCCATCGATTCGGTGGCGGTGGAGAACAGCGACGGCAGCCTGACCATCCCCAAGGACGGTCTGCGTGAGGCCCTGTTCGCCACCAAGGACTACAAGGGCATCACCGGCACCATCACCTGCCTCCCCACGGGAGACTGCGCCACCAACGTGACCATCGGCGTGTTCGAGGGTCCGGAATGGCCGGTCGAGGGCGGCAACAAGGACGCCAAGGCCATCTACAGCGACACCAAGAGCCTCGCCGACATCGGCGGCTGACGAGCGACCTTCCAAGGCCGATACACGTTCCCGCATCGGGTGGGTCCCGACCCTGTGGTCGGGGCCCACCCGATGCGGTACGTTTTCGCTCCGTGATGACCCTGTGACCTCGCAACTCTCAACCGTCGAGCCGACCGACCGGTCGCTCCGCCTCGCACTTCCCTGGGGCATCTGGATCCGCCGCGTCATCCTGGCGGCGCTCGTGGTGCTGGTGGTCGTGGCCACCTACAAGACGTTCACCCTGCCCGACGGCGAGCGGTACACGGCCGACACCTGGCGGAGCTTCATCATCGGCGGTTTGTCCGAGGGCGCCGTCCTGGCTCTCATCGCCCTGGGCTATTCACTGGTCTACGGCATCCTGCGGATGATCAACTTCGCCCACGGCGAGGTGTTCATGATGGGGGCGTTCGCCTCCTACTTCGTGGCCGACAAGTTCAAGAAGAACGAGTTCCTGTCGTCGAGCCCGGCCATCGCCATGATCGTGATCCTGCTCGTGGCGGTGGCGGTATCGGTGCTGGTGGCGATCCTGCTGGAGCGGGTCTGCTACCGGCCGCTGCGTAACGCGCCCCGGCTGGTGCCCCTGATCACGGCGATCGGGGCGTCGCTGTTCCTCCAGAACACGGCCCGCGGCTTCTTCGGCCCCCAGGCCCGGGGCTACCCCCAACCCGACTTCCTCGACGGCTCATGGAACCTGCTGGGCCTCGAGATCGACCGCATCGACCTGGTGATGATCGTCGTGTCGATCGTGCTGGTGGCGGTGCTCGACTACTTCGTGTCCTCCACCCGCACCGGCCGCTCCATGCGGGCGGTGGCCCTCGATGCCGACATCGCCAAGCTGATGGGCATCGACGTGGACCGGGTGATCGTCACCACCTTCGCCATCGGCGGCGTGCTGGCCGGCGTGGCCGGCGTGATGTTCGCCATGCGGTTCGAGCAGATCAGCTTCACCACCGGGTTCCGGCCCGGCATCGCCGCCTTCACCGCCGCCGTGCTGGGTGGCATCGGCAGCATCCGGGGTGCCGCTCTGGGGGCGCTGCTGGTGGGCCTGCTCCGCTCGTTGGGACCGGCCCTCCTGGTCGGGTTCAGCATCCCCTCGGTGTTCCAGTTGGAGGACGCCATCACCTTCCTCGTCCTGGTCTTCGTGCTCCTCTACCGGCCCGGCGGCCTCCTGGGCAGCGCCGCGGCGGAGAAGCTGTGATGCCCGCCCCGCTGGCCCGGGCCTGGAAGCCGGCCCTCATCGCCGCCGTGGTGGTGGTCTACATCTCGGCCGTTGGCCTGATCGAGCAGTTCGCCGAGGTCTACGCCATCGGCACCCAGGTCAGCCTGGCCCGGGTGATGCTGCTGCTCCCCGTGCTCCTGGCCGGCTGGGTGGCCACCCGGTCCCGGGTGGAACGGGGCGAGCGCAAGGTGCTGGCCATGCCCCAGGCCGCCCTCAGCGGTGCCGTCACCGGCCTGGTGGGCGGGGCCATGGTGGGTCTGGTGCTGCTGGTGGTGGACGCCGTCGACCCCGACACGATCGGTGAGGTGCTGATCGCGGTGTCGGCCAAGCTGCTCGGCATCCTCAGCTTCGACCAGAGCCTCGGCGCCGGCATCGTGCTGTGGCTGGTGCTGGGGGCCGTGGTGGGGGCGCTGGGGGGCGTGGTGCGGGCGCTGTCGCCCGGGGCCCGCCGGGTGGTGCTGGCCGGCCCGCTCACGATCGGGGTGCTGGCCATCCTCCAGCGGGTGGTGTCCACCGCCATCAAGGAGCTGAACGCCAGCCCGGACTTCCTGTACGACTCGAAGACGTCGGGCCTGACGTGGGTCGGCGGCATCGGCGCCGCCGTGATCGTCACGCTGGCCGTGGTGGGGCGCGACGTGCTCCGCTCCCGGCCGGAGGGCGCGGCGGTGGCCCCGGTGGTCCAGCCCCCGGGGGCCGCCGGCACGGGCTTCGGCGGGTTCACCACCCGCCAGTTGGTACAGGGCGCCGTCGCCATCGTGGCGGTCCTGGCCCTGCCCTGGGTGATCGGCACCGCCCTGTCGGGCACGGTGGGCACGGTGATGATCTTCATCCTGCTCGGCCTGGGCCTGAACATCGTGGTGGGCTTCGCCGGCCTCCTCGACCTCGGCTACGTGGCCTTCTTCGCCTTCGGTGCCTACACCACCGCCGTGCTCACCGGCGGCCAGGTCAACACGACCGAGGGCGCGGCCGATCCGGCGTTCAGCCTCGGGCTGAACTTCTACATCGCCGTGCCCCTGGTGGTGCTGCTGGCGGCCGGGGTCGGCCTGCTGATCGGCTCGCCGGTGCTGCGCCTCCGGGGCGACTACCTGGCCATCGTGACCCTCGGCCTGGGCGAGGTGGTGTCGACCCTCGTGACCTCGAAGTGGGCCGAAGGGCTGGTGGGCGGCCCCCAGGGCATGCGGGACATCACGGGGGGAGACATCGGCCCCACGGACTTCCAGAACAACCCCCGCCACTTCTACTACCTGGCCCTGGTCTTCGTGCTGCTCGCGCTCTACACGTCCTGGCGCCTGCAGTACTCCCGGGTGGGCCGGGCCTGGAACGCCATGCGGGAAGACGAGCAGGTGGCCGACGCCATGGGCATCTCGATCACCCGCTACAAGCTGCTGGCCTTCGCCACCGGTGGCGCCATCGGTTCGCTGGGCGGCGCCCTGCTGGCCGTCCAGCTCGGGTCGCTCACCCCCCGCAGCTTCGACGTCAACGTGTCGATCCTGGCCCTGGCCGTGGTGATCCTGGGCGGCCTGGGCAGCCTGCGGGGGGTGATGATCGGGGCCTTCGCCCTGGTCGGCCTGCCCGGCTTCCTGCGGGAGTTCGAGGAGTTCCGCCCCCTCGCTCTGGGCGCGGTGATCATCGCCATCATGCTGCTCCGGCCCCAGGGCATCCTGCCCAACGTCCGGGTGACGGAAGACATCGCCGAGGAGGACCGGGAGCAGGACGCCTGGGCCCGAGCCGCCGCCTCGGCCGCCGGCCAGCCAGCCACCGATACCACTGCCGTGGAGCCAGCATGACCGCCATCCTGCAACTGAACGGTGTGGAGAAGGCATTCGGCGGGCTCAAGGCCCTCGACGGGGTGACGATCGAGCTCAACGAGGGCGAGATCCTCTCGGTCATCGGGCCCAACGGCGCCGGCAAGAGCACGCTGTTCAACGTGATCACCGGCGTCTACACGCCCGACGAAGGCGAGATCCTGTTCCGGGGCCGCAGCGTGGTGGGCCTGGCCCCGTTCCAGGTCACGACGCTGGGGATCGCCCGCACGTTCCAGAACGTGCATCTGTTCCCCCAGATGACGGTGCTGGAGAACGCCATGGTGGGCCAGCACTGCCGCACCAAGGCCGGCCTGTTCGGGGCCCTGTTCCCCTTCGGTCCCACCCGCCGGGAGGAGGCCCGGATCCGGGAGCGGGCCGTGGGCGCCCTCGAGTTCTTCGGCACCCGCCTGGCCGGCTACCGCCAGCGCCAGCCGGCCTATGTGCTGTCCTACGCCAACCGGCGGCGCCTGGAGATGGCCCGGGCCATCGCCACCGAGCCCACCGTGCTCCTGCTCGACGAGCCCACAGCCGGCATGAACCCCCGGGAGACGCTCGAACTGCGGGACAACATCAACCGGATGCGCGACGAGCTCGGCCTCACGCTCCTCGTGATCGAGCACGACATGCGGGTGGTGAAGGGCGTGTCGGACCGGGTGATCGCCATGGACTACGGCAAGCCGATCGCCGAGGGGACCTACGACGAGGTGGCCAACGATCCCCAGGTGATCGCCGCCTACCTCGGCACCAAGGCGGTGGGATGATGGCCGACGTCGAGGGGCGCAAGCCGGTCCTGGAGCTGCGCCAGGTCAACACCCATTACGGCCTGGTGGCCGTGCTGCGCGACGTCGACATGGCGATCTACCCGGGCGAGATGGTGTGCCTCCTGGGCGGCAACGCCAGCGGCAAGAGCACCACGCTGAAGACGATCCTGGGCTACGTGACCCCGTCGTCGGGCGAGGTCGTGTTCGACGGCGAGGTGATCTCGGGCAAGTCGACCACGGAGATCGTGCGGCGGGGCGTGTCGATGGTGCCGGAGAACCGGCGCCTGTTCGGCGACATGACGGTGGACGAGAACCTCCAGCTGGGGGCGTACACCCGGACCGACAAGGCGGCGGTGGAGCAGGACCGCGAGATGGTGCTCGACACCTTCCCCGTGGTGGGGGAGCGGCTCAAGCAGAAGGCCGGCACCCTGTCGGGCGGCCAGCAGCAGATGGTGGCCATGGGACGGGCGCTGATGGCCGAACCCCAAGGTGCTGCTGATGGACGAGCCCTCGATGGGGCTGGCCCCGATCCTGGTCGAGCAGGTCTTCGAGATCATCAAGACCATCCGTTCGCTGGGCCGCACCGTGTTCGTGGTGGAGCAGAACGCCAACATGGCGCTGTCGATCGCCGACCGGGGCTACGTGATCCAGACCGGCCGGGTGGTGCTGGCCGACACCGCGGCCAACCTGCTGGCCAACCCCATGATGCGGGAGGCCTACCTCGGGGAGCTGTGAGGTCGGGCGCCGGTGAGGCGCCCGACTCGGGCCCAGGTTGAGCCGTACGAGCCATTGCCACTCTGTGTGGCGCGTGGTTCACTAATAGTGCGGGTACGGGATCCAGACCGAACCAGTTGCTCTCTGGCGGGTTGGGCAACGGTTACACGGATGGATCCTCGGCTGGGGGGTGGCCATGAGCCACCCCCCAGCTAA
>CAVTAP010000005.1:0-455373 GCA_963732695.1 uncultured Actinomycetota bacterium
CGGATTCCCGTCCACCTCCGCTCTACCGCTCTGGGAGGGTCGGCGCGCAGTTGGGCTACCTACCACTACGCCAGCTCCGTCCCGAGCAGGTCCCGGCGCTCATCTCGGACCTGGTCGACGCTGGCTCGGCCTCGCATGCCATCGGGCGCAGAAGCGGACGCTCACGCCGGCTGAGGTCGGTCGACTCCTCAGATGAGGGTCAGAGGACGTCTCGGCGTGGTGCGACGACCCGAGCGAGGCATGCCAGTGCGGCTGCGTAGGCGGCGAGCAGCAACCCTGCGGTGGGGACACCGAGAGGGCCGTTGCTGGTAGCCGGGTCGTAGATTCGCTGGACCACTGCGTCGGCCGCTCCCCCCGGGGTCCACTTCCCGATGCGCGGCAGCCCCTGAATCAGGAGCCGCTCGGCGAACAGCGTCCAGATGAGCGTGGTGATGATGGCGACGATCTGGTTGGGGATGAGCGTGCCGGCGGCGAGGCCGGCGATGCCGTACAGCACCATGACGAGCACCCCCCCGGCGACGGTCTGCCCGAGCCGGGCGTCGAGGGTGATGTTGCCATGGCGGGCCTGGATCACGACGGCGCCGATCGACAGCGCCACGGCGGTGGTGAATGCCGCCATGACGACGCCGGTGAGGGCGAGCGCCACGCCTTTGGCGGCGAGGACGCGGTGACGTCGGGGTTCGACGAGGAAGGTCGAGGTGATGGTGCCGTAGCGGGGTTCCTGGGTGTAGGTGAGTACGCCGAGGATCAGCATCGTTACCTGGGGCACGCCGAGGACGTCGGCGATGATGCTGCCGAGGAGGTGGGGATCGTGGAGGGGGACGACGCTGTTCGTGGCCCCGCTCGAGGGCACACTCACGGCAATCCCGAGCCCCATCAGGGCGAGGGTGGCGACCAGCAGCCAGGCAGGGGTGCGGGTGCTGCGAAGCTTGACGAGCTCGGCATGTACGAGCGATCTCATTGCGTGGCCTTTCCGGATGCGGTCAGTTGTGGGTGCCGCTGCTGGTCCGTGAGACGGAAGAACGCGTCTTCGAGGCCGGCGGTGGCCGTGAGATGGTGAAGCGTGATCCCGTGGACGGCGGCGAGCTCGCCGACCCGCTCGGCCGGGGCCTCGATGGCGAAGTGGTCGTCATCGAGGCGGTAGCTGAGACCTGTGGTGTCGAGCACCGCAGCGAAGTTCGCCGGTTGGGGTGTGCGGGCGTGGCAGCCGATGCCGGCGTCGGCCCGGAGGTCGGCGAGGGTGGCGGCTCGCACGAGCCGGCCATTGGCAATGAGCAGGGCCTGATCGGCGATCTGTTCCACCTCGCTGAGTGCGTGACTCGACACGAGCACGGTGCGTCCTTCGTCGGCGAGTTGGCGGAGGTAGCCGCGTAGCCAGCGGACACCTTGTGGGTCGAGGCCGTTGGTCGGTTCGTCGAGGACGAGGACCGCTGGTTCGCCGAGCATCGCCGCCGCGAGCCCGAGGCGCTGGCGCATCCCGAGCGAGAACCCGCCAACCTTTCGCCGCGCGTCGTCGGCGAGGCCGGTCTGGGTGAGGACGCGCAGTGGCGCCGTTCTGGGCAGGCGGGCGGCGATGGCGAGGATGCGAAGGTGGTCGAGGGCGCTGCGCCCGGGGTGGCAGCCCGACGCTTCGAGCACCGCCCCCACGTGGCGCACCGGGTCACGAAGTTCGTCGTAGCGGCGACCGTCGAAGGTGGCGGTGCCGCTGGTCGGCTCGACCAGGCCGAGCAGCATCCGCAGCGTCGTCGTCTTGCCCGCTCCGTTGGCCCCGAGGAACGCGGTCACCGAGCCCGTCTCGATGTCGGCGTCCACGTTGTCGACGGCCTGCACCTCGCCGAACGTCTTGGTCAGCGCCCGCAGCTCGATCGCGGCCACCGCCGGTCAGGCCCTCGGCTCGGTGGTGTACAGGGCGACGGCCACGGCGAGGAGGCACAGCCCGTAGATACCGACCCCGGCGTTCAGCAGCGCAGGCACCGCGACCGGGAGCACGTTCAGGATGACGAGCCACAGGCCGGTGGCGAGCGGGGCGAACCGCCGCCAGCCAGACCAGATACCGGCTCGTGCCGTGGCCCGCCCGGCGAGCAGGAATCCGATCATCGAGACGAGGCTGCCGAGCGCGAAGCACACGATGACGATCTGGGCGTCGGTGTCATCGACGCGAGCGTCCCGGATGAAGATCGACGCCACCTGGCCGACCAGGAACAGCACGGTGCCGGCAACGGCGGACGCGACACCCATCGTCGCGGTGCGGGAGTGCCCGGCGGCACCGCTACGGCCGAAGGCGACGAGACCTGTCGCCACGAGCCCGTACAGGACCGTGCTGACGACCGAGAAGGCGACGAACGCACCGCTGCTCGAGAACGGATAACGCCAGAAGTCGTCGGACAGGCTGGTGGTCGGTTGGAGGGCCAGCGCCAGGGCTGCGCCGGCGAGCGCGATCAGAGCCGAGCCGGCCATGAAGCCCACGATCGCAGGGTTGGTTCGTCGAGCAGAGAGGGTGGATACCGTGGTCATGCGAGCCTCCGTGGGGGTCGATCCGAGTGGCTGCTCTCGTTGTAGGTGTGTGACCGCCCGGGGCGCATCAGGGCAGGGACGCAAAGGTCGGTACGTGCCAGCGCGTAGCGGAGATGCGCGCCAGCACGATTGCCAGCCCATGGTCGCGATGGGACAATCGCCGCGTGACGCGCCGACTTCGCCGGGGGATGCTGGCACTACTGTTCTCAGTAGTCCTGGCGGTGGAGGTCGCCGGGGTGGGGTTGTCGTGGCGTCTCGAGCCCCTGTGGGACACGTTGCTGAACGCCATCTACGGTGTGAGCGTCGCCGCCGCCGGGGCACTGATCGTGGCCCGCTACCCCCGACACCGCATCGGGTGGCTGTTCATCATCACCAGCCTCGTCCAGGCGCCCTCCGACCTGGCCCAGGGGTGGGGCCTGCGGGCCGCTCCGCAGCACTGGCCGGGCGGGCCGTTCGCCGAGTGGGTTGCCGTGTGGAGCTGGATCCTCGGCGGACCGACACTGGTGATCCTGTTTCTGCTGTTCCCCGACGGGCACCTCACCCGGCGACGGTGGGCGGCTATCGCCTGGGCCAACCTCGTCGGCGCCGCCCTGCTGCTACCAGGGTGGGGGCTGTCACCCCACGTCGGCGAACTGTTCATCGGCGGCCGCAACCCCTATGCCATCGACGCCGCGTGGCGCCGGGCGCTGGAGGGCGTGGGTATGGCGCTGTTCCTCGGCTCGCTCGTGGCATCCATCGTGCCCCTGGTGCAGCGGCTGCGGCACTCGACCGGCGTCGAGCGGCTCCAGCTCCGCTGGTTCGCCTTCGCCTCGCTCTTCGCGGCCGTGACCCTGCCCGCCGTCGCGTTGCTGTGGACGGCCGTACCGGCGATACGCCCCCTCGGCGCCGTGGCGCCGACCGCGATCACGGCCGGCGCCGCCATCGGCATCCTCCGCTACCGCCTCTACGACATCGACCTCGTCATCAGCCGCACCGTCACCTACGCGGCGCTCAGCGTGCTGGTGGCCGGCACCTATGCCGCGGCCGTCGTGGCCATCGGTGCCGGCGTCGGCCGTGGTACGGCATGGAGCACCGCCGGTGCCACACTGGCTGCCGCGGTCGTGTTCGGTTCGCTGCGCCACCAGGTGCAGGACGCCGTCGATCGGCAGTTCAACCGCGCCCGGTTCGACGCCGTGCAACAGATGGCCCGGTTCGTCGACGAGCTCCGATCCGGTCGTGCCGCCCCGGAAGACATCGAACGCGTCCTCCGCTCGGCTCTCGACGCCGGTGACCTCACCCTCGAGCTGTTCCTTCCCGACGGCGAGGGCGTCGTCGACCCCAGCGGGAACCCGGTGGCCGACGACCCTGCCGACGGCCGATCCCGCTGGCCGATCCGTCACGCCGGTACCACGCTCGGCCTGCTCGTGGCGCCGGCGGAGCTGGCCGAACGCGGCTCGCTGGTCCCTGCTGTGCTCGACGCCGGGGTGCTCGCCGTCGAGATCGCCCGCCTGCGGGTCGGGCTGCGCCGCCAGCTCGACGAGGTCGAGGCGTCACGAGCTCGGATCGTCGCCGCCGGGGACGATGAGCGACGCCGGATCGAGCGCGACCTCCACGACGGCGCCCAGCAACGACTGGTCTCGATCGGCCTCGCCCTGCGTCACGCCCAACATGCCCTCGGCCCCAATGCCGACCCCGATGTCAACCGCACCCTCGACGACGCCGTGGCTGAGATCACGGTCACCATCGACGAACTTCGCGAGCTCGCCCGCGGCCTACGACCGGCCCACCTCGACGCCGGACTCGGCGCCGCCCTGCGCGACCTCGCCCGGCGGGCGCCGCTTCACGTCGAGGTCGTCACCGACGCCCACCGCTATCCCACCGATATCGAGACCGCCGCCTACTTCACCGCCTGTGAAGGGCTGACCAACGCGGTCAAGCACGCCCGCGCCTCCACCGTCGAGCTCCGCGCCATCCGCGAACGTCAGCGGCTCGTCGTCGCCATCATCGACGACGGTGTCGGAGGCGCATCGGTCCAGCGCGGCTCAGGACTGGCCGGTCTCGCCGACCGCGTCGCGGCCCACGGCGGCACCCTGAGCATCGACAGCGACACGGGCTGTGGCACGAGGATCCGTGCGGAGTTCCCATGCGCGTCGTGATCGCCGAGGATCAGGCCCTGCTGCGCGAAGGCCTCGCCCGCCTGTTCCGCGACGGAGGTCATCACGTCGTGGCGACCCTCCGCGACGCCGACGAACTCCTCATCGCCATCGAACACGAACGCCCCGACCTCGCCCTCGTCGACATCCGCATGCCCCCCACCTACACCGACGAGGGCGCCCGCGCCGCCCGCAGGATCAAGGAACTCCACCCCGATGTCGGCGTCCTGCTGCTCTCCCAGCACATCGAGACCGCCCATGTCGTCGGCCTCGTCGCCCACCCCGGATTCGGCTACCTGCTCAAGGACCGGGTACTCGAAGTCGGCGAGTTCCTGACCACCGCCGAACGCGTCGCGGCAGGTGGCTCCGCCCTCGACCCCGTCATCGTGGCCAACCTCGTCGCACCCACGAACCGCGGACCGATCGGCCGGCTGTCCGCACGCGAGCACGACGTCCTCGGGCTCATGGCCCAGGGCCTGGCCAACACCGCCATCGCCCGGCGACTCGTGATCAGCGAACGCACCGTCGAGGCCCACATCCGCCACATCCTCACCAAGCTCGACATCAGCGACACCGACGACGCCCACCGCAGGGTCCTCGCCGTCCTCACCTACCTCAACCCCGAACCCCGGCATGAGCGGTGATGACGGCACCCACCGTCACCAGTTGAGTATCAGCCACGCTGTGCCGGGCAGGCTGGCCGGCGGAGGGGCGGTAGCGTGCAATGCATGCCGATCAAGATGGAGAACGTTGGCATCGCCGTCCGCGACCTCGAAGCCACGATCGCCTTCTTCACCGACCTCGGTCTGACCCTCCTCGGCCGTGACACGGTCAGTGGTGAGTGGGCCGACACCGCCGTCGGCCTCGACGGCAACCACGCCAAGATCGCGATGCTCCAGACCCCTGACGGCAACGGTCGCTTGGAACTGTTCGAGTACATCCATCCCGACGCAATCGAGACAGACCCCACCCGACCCAACGAGATCGGCATGCACCGTGTCGCCTTCTCGGTCGATGACATCGACGATGCCCTCGAGATCGCGGCGAGGCACGGCTGCCACCCGCTGCGGGGTGTCGCGACCTACGAAGACGTCTACAAGCTGACCTACGTGCGCGGCCCGAGTGGCATCCTGGTGATGCTGGCCGAAGAGCTGAAGACGAGCTGAGCGATCAGCTCGTCTTACGACCGGCGCCGGGTGTAGCGCCCATCCGCCTGACGAGTAGTCTTCAAGTGTGGGACTAGAGGTTACGAACGCCGATACCGAACCGGTGGTGGTCGATCTCGGTACCACCGACACCACGGGCCCGGCCGGCGTGGTGTGGAGCCTCCCCCACGGAGGCGACCTCGACGCCAACCTCGTGCACCTCGATCCCGGCGGCGCCATCCCGCCTCACGTCAACCACGAGGTCGACGTGATCATCTCCGTGGTCGGCGGTCGTGGTCACCTGATCGTCGACGACGCCAGCCACTCCCTCCACGGCGACGTGCTGGCCGTCATCCCCAAAGGAGCCTGGCGGGAGATCCGGGCCGACCACCGGGGCCTCACCTACCTCAGCGTCCACCGCCGCCGCGGTCCGCTGGGGATCGCCGCCAGCTCCGGCACCAACACCGCCGGCCCGCCGACGACGTGATCGAGGCCCACCGCTGGCTCCACGACGCCGATCCCTTCGACACCGACCTGTTCGAACGGTGGCTCGAGATCTTCGACACCACGCTCGACGCCGGCTGGAGCGGCCCGCTCACCGAAGCCGCCCGACGCCGGGGCCACGGGATCGCCTGGGCCATGGCCAAACGCCTCACCGGCGCCGCCGACCGCAAGCTCCCCTGAACCGGCCGATCAGCCGGTGAAGGAGGGCGACGAGGTTACGGCGTTGGCCGTCGGCGCCAGTGGCAACTGGCTGGCCAGCACCGTGCTGCCCCCCGGACAGGTCGACGCCGCGGTGGCACCACCCGTCGTCGAGCCGGCGCCGCCCGCATTGCCACCCGACGCCGAACAGGCGCTGGCGGTGGTCGTGGTCGTGCCCCCGTCGAGGAAGACGAGCCCGGGCACCGTCTGCAGCACCACGCCGGGAACGGTGGTCGTGCCACCGCCGGCGACCGGCGCCGTGGTGGCACTTGTGGCGGTTGACGCCGTGGTCGAGATTGCGGTCGTGGTGGTGGAGACCTCCAGGTCGCCCAGCCGTTCCCAGCACAGCTGGTCCACCCGCACCGAGTCGGGACCGTTGGCCGGGGTGTGCGACACCACCACCGTGGTCTGCGGCTCGGTGAACGACACCTCGAACGTGAGGGTCTTGCTGTCGCTCTCCACCCCGTCGGCCATGTCCTCGGTCACCTGGCCGTAGACGGTCACCCGTTCCGAGGTCTCGATCTCGAACGCCGTCTCGGTCCGCCCCGGATAGCCGTCGCTGGTGGTCACCGACACCCGGTACCGGCCGATGGGCAGACCGCCCGGGATGGTACGGGTCACCACCGATGGTGCATCGGGCGACTCGCCGAACCGGATGGTCGGCTCGATGCACACCCGGGGCGCCCCACCCTGACCTGGGGCGGCCGGCGCGACCGGAACGCCCGGGGCGGCACCAGCGGCGTCGACGAGAGCGAGACCGGACGCCGCGACGACGGCGGCAGCGGTGCAGAACACGATCCTGGGGCGGCGACGGACGCGCATAGGGTGGTCTTTCCTTGCGGCGGGTGAAGGGCGGCCGGGACTCGGGCGGACCCGAGGGTCGGTCGACTCCAAGACGATAGAGGCCGGAGGGGCTCAGGTGGTGGCTATCACCCCAGGTGGGCGGGGTGACCAGGCCGAAACCGCTCAGGGAGCGGTCAGATCCCGCACGAGAAAGACGGAGTCGACCGCCATCCGGGGGAACTGGTCGGGCAGATCGGCTTCGTCGATCGGCTCGAACCCATGAACGGTGTAGAAGCGCTGGGCGGCGTGCATCACGGCCGTCGTTCCCAGCAGGATCCGCCGATAGCCCCGCTCGCCCGCCCACCGCACGGCCGTGTCGAGCAGGGCCGCCGCCAACCCGGTCCCCCGCTGGTCGCTCCGCACGAACATCTTGCGCAACACCACGTCGCCGGCGCTGGCCCGCAACACCCCCACCGACCCGACCACGGCGCCCCCGTGCACGGCCACCCACACCTCACCGCCGCCGGCCCGGAACGCCGCCGCCGGATCGGCCAGGTCGGGCTGGTCCGCCACCGTCACCGCCAACCCGAACTCCTCCTGCTGGATCGGCAACACCAGGCCCACCAGCCCGTCGGCGTCGCCCTCGACGAAAGGCCGGATGGCGGGAGCCAGTGCCTTGGCGAACCAGCGTTGAGCGTAGGGATTGTCGTTGTAGCGCTGGGCCGATTCGTACCCCGACCGCTCGTACAGGGCGATCGCCTCGGCCAGCACCGCATTGGTGTCGAGCACCACCCGGACGTAGCCGGCGGCGGCCGCCTCGTGCTCCACCGCCGCCAGCAGGCGGCTCCCGAGACCGACCCCCCGCCACCCGGGCGCCACCCACATCCGCTTGATCTCGGCCGTCCGGTCGTCGACCCGCTGCAGGGCACCGCACCCGACGACCTCGTCGTCGTTGCGGGCCACCAGGAACCGGCCGGCCGGCGGGCGGAAGGCGGGGGCGTCGGCCGTCAGCGCCCCACCGGGATCGAAGCCGCCCTCGAAACGCCGGTCGAGCTCGGTGAAGTAGGCCGACAGGGCCGCCACCGCCTCCGGCTCGGCCGGCTCCAGATGCTCGATCGTCACCGTGGCCACCCGCATCAGCCACTCGGCCGTGGCCAGCGCCTCGGCCAGTGCCTCCCGCCGCCCCGGGTCGAGCGCCCCCACCAGCCGCCGGGCCAACGCCTCGGACCGCCACTCCAGCTCGTCCCGCGCCGCCCACCCGGCGGCGGTCAACGCCACCCGACGGCGTCGCCCGTCGGCAGCATCGGCCCCGACCGCTACCAGCCCATCGGCCTCCAGCGCCCGGAGTAGCCGGCTCAGGTACCCCGAGTCGAGCCCCAGCCGGCGCCGCAGGTCGACCACCACCTCGCCCTCGTCGTGGCCGTCAATGCCGCCAGCCTCGACGCCGGACCCGGACCCGATCTCGTACAGCAGCCGGGCCTCGCCCAACGGCCGACCCGACTCCAGGAACGACGACTCCAACACCCCGACCCGTTGCGTGTAGGCCCGGTTGAACCGGCGCAGCACCGTTGCTTCCCTCATATCGCTGACCTTAGTCAGAGATACGCGCCGTTCACGACGATTTTAGAGGCCCAGGGCCGTCTCGACCTGCGTGATCACCGCTTCCTCACCGGCGCTGACCCGAACTCCGTGCTCCTTGGCCGCCCCGGCCACGGCCCGGGCCACGTCGAGCAGCCACCTTTTGTAGCCATCGGTCTCGTCGGGCTGGGCCACCGCCGCCAGCACCTCGGCCACCTGCTGACACACGGAGACGGCATCGGCGACCAAGGCCGCCGGATCGGACTCCCGGTACTGCTCGTACTGCTCGCCGGTGTCGGTGGTGGCGGCCTGGGCGATCAGGCTGCCCGCCGGGCTCTGCTCGGCCTGGGCCGCGATCGTGCCCATCAGCGCACGGGTCTCCTTGATACTGCCCAGGAAGCCGCTGTCCTCGGCCCGGGCCACAGCCATCCCCACCAGCACCGGGGCCGACGCCACCAGCTCCCACTGATCGTTGCTGAAATCGAACTGGCTCGTCGTCACCCGATCACCACCCATCACTCGACCGTTCGTTGCCGGCGGCCCCTGCGCCATCCATCCAGCCCGCAGCCTACCCATCGGTCCGCCGGCCAATCGCCAGCCCCCGACGCCGACGGGACGCCGATGGGGGAGCCGAAGGCGGCGGGGATGAGGCCCCCGAGGATCACGGGAAGGTGACGGTGAGCACGATCGTGTCGTCGTCGGACGGGCTGGCCACCCGCTCCCGGACCGCCGACCACACCCGCTCGGGCCGCACCGGCCCGTCACCCAGGTCCGACAGGGCCGATTCCAGCCGGGCCATCCCGTCGTCCAGTGTCTCGCCCCGCCGTTCGATCAGCCCGTCGGTGTACATCACCAGCGTGGCCCCCGCCGGCAGCAGGGCCTCAGCGGCCAGCTTCGGACCCTCGGGCCGCACCAGCAGGGGCACGTTGGGGGAGCACACCAGCCGTCGCACCACCCGGCCCGGACCGGCCGGGCCGAGCGCCGCTCCCCCACCGAGGGCTTCGCCCATCAGGCCGAGCCCCACGTCCGAGCCGACGACCACGTAGGCCGGGGGATGCCCGGCCGAGGCGAACGACAGCAGGCGGGTGGCGGGGTCGAACAGCCCGAACCAGGCGGTGGAGGCGAACACGTCGACCATCCACCCTGCCCGCGACTCGAGGCGCCGCAGCAGGTCGGCGGCGTCGGCGGCGTCCACGGCACAGAGGTTGGCCAGCATCCGCAGCCGACCCATCGAGGCCGCCGCCACCGCCCCGTGGCCCACGATGTCGCCCACGGCCACGAACACCCGACCGTCGGGCAGGTCGGTCGACTCGTACCAGTCACCTCCCACTCCGAGCTCGGAGGTGGCGGCGATGTACAGCCCGGCCGCTTCGAAGTCCCGTCCCGTCTGCTGCTCGGGCGGCAGCAGGAGCCGCTGGAGCCGCTCCACCGTGGCCCGCTGCAGCACGGCCTCCTCCTGCATCTCCGCCGCCGCCACCGTCAGCCGCTCCCGTTCGGCCAACTCCGCCCCCACCAGCAGGCCGGAGGTCTCGAACACGAGGAACTTGAGCTTGACGATCACCAGCGCCGTGCCCGGGTCGAGCCCGCCGAACAGGGCACCCTTCTCGAACGGCAGCCACAACCCGGCGGCCACCGACGCCACCAGGGCAGTGGCCGCCGCCACCCTGACTCCGAACAGGGCCCCGCTGACCACGATGCCGGTCAGGGCCAGGAACAGCAGTGGCATGTCGCTCTGGGACAGGATCCCGGCGGTGGCACCCGCCGTGACCACCGCCAGCAACACCGACCAGACCCACCGGCCGTCGTGCCGCCGCTGGCCCGGGATGCGCCAGGCGACGATGATCGTGGCCACCAGGAGCACGCCCAGCGAGTCGCCCAGCCACCATTGCCAGGCGGTGCTGAGGTAGCTGTTGTCGCCGAACCCCACGGCGGCGGCCGAGCCCAGCGCCGCCCCCAACGCCGGCCCGCCCGCCGCGGCACCTCCCACGTAGGCCACGAGGTGGCGCACGACCGACAGATCGAGCCGCTCCCGCACCGCCCAGCGCACGAGGGCCGCCCCGGCCAGTGGCTCCAGACCGTTGGCGGCCACGAACCCTATGGACTCGGCCAGCCCCAGCCCGCTGCGAAGGTCCATCGTCAGCTCGCCCAGAACCGCCGCTGCCAGCACGTACGGCCACTGCTGCCGACGGGTGGCGAGGAGCGCCCCCACCGTGATACCGGCCGGCGGGAAGAACACGGCCGACAGGTCCGTCCGGTCGGCCAGCCAGAAGGCGATCCAGCTGCCGGCCAGGTACCCGACCAGCACCACCGCGAACAGCCCGATCCCGCTGGACAGCACACGTCGCGCCCATGCCGTCGTCCGAGCCCCTCCAGCCTCCATCGTGTCCGGGGAGAGTAGCGCCCAGATTGAAGTATTCTCTACTCCAACAGGCCGGTGGGCCCGGATCAGGCGGGAGCCACCTCCCGGCGCACCACCCAGCAGTGCTTACCCAGCTGGCGGGTCCGCTCGAAGCCCTCCTGCTCGAACAGCTCGACCGTGGCGTTGTGGAGGAACGAGCCGGACACCCTGGTCCTGCCGGCGATCGCCTCGGGGTAGCTCTCCACCACCCCACCGCCGAGGCGGGCGATCTCGGCCACCGCTCCCCGCAGGGCGGCGGCCGCCACCCCCCGGCGCCGGTGGGCACGGTCGACGAAGAAGCACGTGATCCGCCACCGGGGCAACAGCTCCAGGCCCTTGGCGTAGGCCTTGGCGTGCTTGATGCGGGGCAACTCGTCGGTGGGCCCGAACTGGCACCAGCCGATGCACGCCCCGCCGTCGAATACCCCGCCGTCGAATACCCCGCCGTCGAAGACAAGGGCGGCGTGGGCCGTACCGGCCCGCACCCGGGCTTCCTTCTCGGCCCGGTTCTGCTCCGGCGTCTTGTGCTTGCCGACACCCTCGGGGTGGAAGCCCATGCACCAGCAGCCGCCCCACACGCCGTTGTGCCGTTCGACCAGGGCGGCGAACGCCGGCCAGGTGGTTTCGTCCAACGCCTTGACCCCGAGCTCGGCCACCGGCATCCTCCCGATCGACGGCCCCGGGCCGGGGCCGGTGCCGCCCATGCTAGGCGGACGGCACCGCGCCACCGGCCCGGAATCGGGTACCGCCGTCAGCCCTCCTGGTCCTGACCGCCGGCCTCGACACCGGCGCCAGCGGGAGCGCCGAGCGGCGGGGCCGCCGCAGCCGGACCCACCGTCACGTCGATGTCGCTGCACTCCTCGGCCGTGCCCTGGCGGACCTCGGACGGGGCGGGCAGGGCCGGCGCCTCACCGATCGCCACCGCGCCGGCGCCGGACGGCCGCGGCCAGCCGGCCGGTGCCGGCACCGCGCCCGGTTCCACCGCCTGGCCGGCCACCACGACCCGAGGCGGCTCGCCCGCCTCCGCCGTCTCCGCAGTCCGGCCGATCCCGACCCCGACCCCGACCCCGACCCCGCCGCCGGGCACCGGGACCGGCTCCGTGGCCCCGCCGTCGGGCGGGGTGCCGATGGCGCTCACCACCACGCCGTACGAGACACCGTCGTCGGCGGCGGCCTCCGCTCGGAGATTGGTGATGGTCAGCGCCGCCCCGTCACCGGCGGGGCCACCCTCGAGGTCCACGTCGACATCGCACGAGAACCACGTGCCCTCGGCGTCGGTGGCCATGAACTGGACCTTGGCCGGCTCGGCGCCGCCCGGGTCGTCGATGGCCCCGGCCGTGGTGACGGCGCCGCCGATCACCAGCGCCCCCACGGCGCCGACGGCACCCGCTGCCCGCAGCCAGGGGATCCTGCTTCCGGGAAGTTCCATGATGTCCTCCTTGGTGGTGGCAGCGGCTTGCGCGCTGCTCTGGGAGGCATGTTCCGGGTCCATCCCTGAATGGAAGCAGTGCGACTCTGAACCTGGGCTGAACGCGGCGCCCGACGCTGGCCACCCCGGCCCGGGCGGCACCGCTACGGTTCGGGTTGTGCGGTTGCTCGTGATCGAGGACGACGAGGCCATACGGTCGGTCCTCGACCGCGGGCTGCGGGCCGAGGGATTCGACGTCGACACCGCGGCCGACGGCGCCACCGGCCTGGAGCGGGCCATCGCCGGAGGGTACGCCGCCATCGTCCTCGACCTGCTGCTGCCCGGCCTCAACGGCTACCGGGTGTGCAGCCATCTCCGCTCCGAGGGGTCGACCGTCCCCATCCTGATCCTCACGGCCAAGGCCGGCGAGCTCGATCAGATCGAACTGCTCGACGCCGGCGCCGACGACTTCCTCACCAAGCCGGTGAGCGTGGCCGTGGTGGCGGCCCGCCTCCGGGCCCTGATCCGGCGGGGCTCGGCCCTGGCCGGCAACGGCATCGAGCGGGGCCCCCTCCGCTACGACCTGGCCACCCGGCGCTGCCTGGTGGCCGAGCGGGAGGTCGCCCTCACCAGCCGGGAAGACCAGCTCCTGCGTCATCTCCTGCTGGCCGCCGGGGCCTGCCTCACCCGCCACGAGCTGCTCGACGAGGTGTGGGGCCCCGAGGCCGGCGTCGACCCGACGATCGTGGACGTCTACCTGCGCAAGCTGCGGGCCAAGCTGGCCCCGGTGGAGATCGAGAACGTGCGGGGTGTCGGCTACCGCATCCCGGCGCCCGCCCCGGCATGACACCGGGCCGCCACCTGGCCGGGGTGCGGGGGCGGGTGGCGCTCACCGTGTTGGTGGTGACCGCCGCCCTCTACACCGTGCTCGGCACCCTGCTGTTCCTGCAGGTGGTGCGCAGCGGCCGGCAGTCGATCACCCAGCGCATCGAGGAGGTGCTCGACCAGCTCGAGACCCAGACCGCCACCGGCCAGGTGGCGGTGGGCATCGACACCGCCGACGGGGTGACGGCCCGGGTGATCGCCGGAGGGGGCGACGTGCCGCCGGCCCAGGCGGGCGAGCTCCAGGTGGTCCGCCCGGTGGCCGGGGCCCCGGGGCCGCTGGTGCTCGTCGGCACCGCCTCCACCCGCAACCTGAACCGCAGCCTCCGACCGCTGCACCGGGCGCTGTGGGTGGGGGTGCCGGCGGCCGCCCTGTTCACCGCCGCCGTGGCCGGCGCTGCCACCGACCGGGCCCTGCGCCCGGTCGACGGGATCAGCCGGCTGGCCGCCCGGATCGGGCCCGACGCCGCCGAGCGGGTGCCGGTACCCCCCACCGACGACGAGATCCGCCACCTGGCCCTCACCGTGAACGGCATGCTCGATCGCATCAGCGGCGGCCGCCGGGCCATGGACCGCTTCACCACCGACGCCGCCCACGAGCTGCGGACACCGCTGATGGCGCTGCAGGGGGAGCTGGAGCTGTCGGCCCGGGGCCTGGGCGACGAGGCCTCGCTGGGCCGCATGCAGCACCAGGCGGCCCGGTTGGCCGAGCTGGTGGACGACCTGGTGCTGCTCTCGGGCCTGCACGAGGGCGGCCGGCCCCTGCACCGGAGCCCGGTGGACCTGGCCGAGCTGGTGCAGGCCGAGGCGGTGACCGCAGCCCCAACAGCCGAGGTGGTCATCGCCTCGGCACCCGGGGCCGTGATCGTCGACGGCGACCGGCGTCTCCTGGCCCGGGCCGTGCGCAATCTGCTCACCAACGCCCAACGCCACGCCACCGGCCGAGTGGCGGTGAGCGTGGGCCCCGACCCCGGCGGCCGGTGGGCCGAGCTGATCGTGGACGACGACGGCCCCGGTGTTCCCGACGACCAGCTGACCGGGGTGTTCGAGCGCTTCGCCCGCCTCGACGAGGCCCGCTCGGCCGACGCCGGCGGCTCCGGCCTGGGGCTGGCCATCGTGGCCGGTGTGGCCAGCGCCCACGACGGGACGGTGGTGGCGTCCCACTCCCCGCTGGGCGGCGCCCGGTTCACCCTCCGCCTCCCCTTGAACGAGCGAACTGAGGAGAGCTAACGGCGATGAGCGCCGCCCAAGCTCCTAATTTGGCTGGTAGGAGGGGGTCCAGAGGCGGACGTCGCCTCCGGCGGTGCCGACGGCGAGGCGACCATCGGGCAGGGCCAGCAGGGAACGGACCCGACCGCCCAGCTCGGCCACGTCGATCACGTCACCCGTGCCGAGGTTCCAGGCCATCACGGTTCCCGACCGGTCACCGAAGACGATCACGCCCTCGGGGGTCACCGTCACGGCATCGACCGGCTCGTCGTGCTCGTGGCTGTCGACCGGGCCCGAGTCGTCGGCCACCGCCCACAGCCGCACCACGCCGTCCTCCCCCACCGAGACGAACTGGTCGGCGTCGAAGGACGCCAGGGCGTTGATCGAGCCCTGGGTTCCCTCGTAGCTGGCGGCGGGATCGGTGGGGGCCGACGCCGGATCGTCCCAGCGCTCCAGCCTGCCCCCGGTGGCCCCCGCCACCAGCGACGCTCCGTCGTTGACGCCGATCACGGCCCGGACCGCCCCACCCACGTCGAGCACGGCCCGGATCGAGGCGGAGTCGGGATCCCACACCTGCACCGTGCCGTCCTCGCCGGTCGTCGCCACCGGGCCCCCGTCGCCCAGGGCTGCCACCGCGGCCACCTCGCCGTCGTGGCCGGTGAACTCGGTGACCGGCTCGCCCGGCTGGGCCACGTCCCACACCCGGGCCGTGCCGTCGGCGCTGGCCGACACGATCCGGTCGGCACCGAGCGCGGCGACCCCCCGCACCCAGGTCTCATGGCCCTCGAACACCACCGGGTCCACGTCGGTCCGGTCGGGGTCCCACACCTGGACGGTCGAGTCGTTGCTGGCCGACACGAGACGCCCGTCGGGCAGCTGGGCCAGGCTCAGCACCCCGTCACTGTGGCCGTGGAAGACGAGGGTGCCGTCGCCGGTCTCGCTGAACGGGCTGCCTCCGCCCCCACCCCGGCTGGCCAGCACCAGCCCGCCGGCGACCACGGCCAAGGCCACCAGCACCCCCAACCCGGCCAGCACCAGCCCTCGCCGACCCTTGGCCGGCGTCGGGGCGTGGGCCGAGATCTGGGGATCAGGGCCGTCAGAAGTGACGTGCTGGATCCCAAGATCTGGATTCGGGGCCGGGGCCGACGCTGGCGCCGGGGTCGGGGCCGGCGCTGGCGCCGGGGCCGGCGCTGGCGCCGGGGCCACAGCCTCGACGGGGACCGGGGTCGGGGCGACCACCGTGGGATCGAGCGGGGCGGCCACCGTGGCCGCCAGATCGGGGGCCGGGGCACTGATCGCATCGCCGACGGTGCCAGCCCGGATCTCCCGCAGCTCGTCGGCGCAGGCGGCGGCCGTCGGCGGGCGATCGTCCGGGTTCTTGGCCAGGCACCGCTGGAGGAAGGCGTCGAGCGCCGGCGGGGCCACGTCGGGCGCCAGGTGGGGGGCGGGCTCGTTGACCAGCCGGTACAGCAAGGGGTTGAGCGAGTCTTCGCCCGGCCGCCAGAACGGGGCGTGGCCGGCCACCAGCTGATACAGGGTGGAGCCCAGCGAATACAGGTCGGACCGCTCGTCTCGCTGGTTGGCGAACGTCTCGGGCGGAGCATGGAGCCAGCTGGCCGAGATGCTGGCCGACGTGGCCCCGGTCGAGTCCCGCAGGTAGGCGATGCCGAAGTCGGTGAGGCGGGGCCGGCCCGCCGCCACCAGGATGTTCTCCGGCTTCACGTCACGGTGGAGGATGCCCTCGGCGTGGGCATGGGCCAGCGCTTCGGCCACGGCGATCCCGTGGTCCACCGTCTCGGCCCACCCCAGGGGCCCGCCGGCCCGCAGCCGGTCGGCCAGCGAGCCGCCCTCCATCAGCTCCATCACCAGGTAGGGCCGGCCCTCGGTGCTGTAGCCGGCGTGGTGCACGGTCACCACCGACGGATGGGTCGACACCCGGCCCATCACCCGGCACTCCCGCTCGAAACGGCGCCGGTCGGTCTCGTCGGTGAGGGGGGCCAGCACCTTCACCGCCACCCGGGTGCCGAGCAGATCGTTGGTGGCGGCGTACACGGTGGCGAACCCGCCCCGGCCGATCACCTCGGCGTCGCTCAGGTGCTCGATGCCGAGATCAACCGTCGTCACGGCCCTGCCCCTCTTGTCTGCGCCCGCTACCCGTGCCGCCGGAACGGCTGGCCCGTCAGCATAGGGGCGTGGAAGCATGACGACCATGAGCATTGCGGCGGGCCACACCGGTATCAGCTACCAGCAGGTGCTCGACGGCGACCCGGTGCCGCCCATCCCGGCCCTGCGGATCCAGGGCGATCCCCTGCCCAGCCGGGAGCCGATCGTCATCGGGGTGGACCGGTACCTGTCCCGGGAGTTCGCCGACCTGGAGCGCCAGCGGCTGTGGGGCGACACCTGGCAGTTCGCCTGCCGCCGGGACCACATCCCCGACGTGGGCGACCACGTGCTCTACGAGGTGGCCGACCAATCGATCATCGTGGTGCGCTCCGGACCCGACCGGATCCAGGCCTTCCGCAACGCCTGTCGCCACCGCGGCACCACCCTGGTGGAGGGCCGGGGCAACACGGCGGTGTTCAAGTGCCCGTTCCACGGGTTCGCCTGGAGCATCGACGGCACCTTCCGGGGCATGCCGGCAGCCTGGGATTTCCCCCACGCCGAGGCCGACGCCCTGCGCCTGGGGGAGGTGGCGGTGGCGGAATGGCAGGGCTTCGTGTTCGTGCATCCGGGGGCCGACCCCGAGCCGTTCGCCGCTTTCTGCCACCCGCTGGCCGACCACTTCGCCCAGCACCCGCTGGCCGACCGGGTGGTGGCCCACCACGCCTGCCAGGTGGTGCACGCCAACTGGAAGGCGACCATGGAGGCCTTCCTCGAGGCCTACCACATCTCCACCACCCACGGGCACACGATCCGCTTCGCCAACGACTTCGACTGCCAGTACGACCTCTTCGGTCCGAACGTCAGCCGGCTGCTCCAGGCCATGGGGATCCCGGCCACCGCCCTGCAGGGCACGGTGCCGCCGGCCGAGATCGCCCGCACCGTGCAGAAGATGCTGCCGGCCGCCGACCGGGTGACCGCCATCCCCGACGATGTCGACGTCCGGGCCTTCCTGGGCGAGCGGTTCCGCCAGTCGTATTCGAAGCGGTGGGGGGTGGACCTGTCGGCGGCCTCGGACGCCGAGCTGCTCGACTCCATCCAGTACTTCCTGTTCCCCAACTTCGCCCCCTGGATGGGTTGGTCGCTGCCGATCGCCTACCGGTTCCGGCCCTGGGGCGACGACCCGGGTCAGAGCCTGATGGAGATCATGCTGTTGCACCCGGTGGCCCCCGGGGCGAGCCGGGAGCCGGCGGCCGAGCACTGGCTGGAGCCGGGCGAGACGTGGACCCACGCCCCCGGTTTCGAGGCCCTGGGCATGGTGGTGGATCAGGACATCGCCAACCTGCACCGGGTCCAGCGGGGCATGCGGGCCGACCCGGCCCACCAGCTCCTCCTGGCCGACTACCAGGAGAGCCGCATCGCCCACTTCCACCGGCGGCTCAACCGCCAGCTCGGCCTCGTGTGAACCCAGCTGTCATCCCCCGACGCCCGCTAGTAGCGTTGAGTAACAAACATCTCTGATCCCGGGGGGGACCATCAGTGATACGAGCACAGCATCCACGCAGGCGCGCCTTCGGCGCGCTCTTCAGCCTGGCCCTGGTGGCCACCGCCTGTGGCAGCGGCGGCAGCGACGACTCCGCCGGCGGAGACGGCAAGATCGTCGACGCCAATGCCCAACAGGCGGCGCAGGACGCCATCCAGAACACGACCACCACCGGGGCCGCAGCGGCGTCGGCCGACGCCCCGGCCGCCATCACCTCGATGGACGACTACGAGAAGCTCTGGGCCTCCCAGCGCCAGACGATCATCGACGACATCAAGGCCAACGGCTGGGGGTGGGACCAGACGGCCCAGAAGGTGACCGGCCCCGGCTTCGAGGTCGACCTGACGAAGTGCGGCGCCGGCTGGGATCCCTACGGCGGCCTCGATGACGAGGTCATCAAGATCGGCCAGACCATCCCGGCCTCCGGTATCGCCGCCGACTGGACCAACGCCGGCTTCGCCGAAGGCGTCTACTACGACTGGATCAACGGCCAGGGCGGCATCAAAGACGTCACCGGCAAGACCTACACGATCACCAGCGATCGGCGTGACGACAGCTACGACCCGGCCAAGACCGTGCCCCTGGTCGACGAACTGCTCGACTCCGAGGGCTCGTTCATGATCAAGACCACCGGCTCGCCCAACACCCTCAAGGTGTACGAGAAGCTGAACTCCCGCTGCGTGCCCAACCCGTACGTGATCAGCGGCCACCCGGCTTGGGGTGACCCCGTCAACCACCCGTGGACCTGGGGGAACCTCATGGCCTACAACACCGAGGCCGTGCTGTGGGGCAACCTCATCACGTCCCGACTGGCCGACCAGGACGAGATCACGGTGGCCGCCCTGATCATGCAGAACGACTTCGGCCAGGCCTACGAGGTGGGGTTCAAGAACTTCATGGCCACCTCGGACAAGAAGATCAACTTCGTCTTCGAGCGGGTCGATCCGGCGGCGGTCGTGGTGACCAGCCAGATGACCACGCTGGAGGCGGCCAAGCCCGACGCCTTCATCGCCATGACCGGGGGCACCCCGTGCACCCAGGCGATCCTGGAGGCGGCCAACAACGGCATGAAGGAAACGGCCAAGATGCTGTTCATGCCCTCGGTGTGCAAGGCCATGACCTACGTGGGCAAGGACGCCGTGGGCGGCGACGGGTCGACGGCCGACGGCTGGCTCATCGTGGGTGGCGGGGTGAAGGACTTCAACGACTCGGCCCTCCTCGACGACCCGTGGGTGGCCTTCGCCCGCAAGCTGCTGACCGACGCCGGCAAGGCCCCCGAGAGCTCCGGTCTGCTGAACATGGGCTTCGACCACAGCTGGCCGGTGGTGGAGTCACTGAAGATCGCGGCCGAGCTGCCGGGCGGTATCAGCCGACCCAACTTCATGCTGGCGGCCCGGGTGCTGGACATGACGAACCCCAACCTGCTCGACGGGGTGAAATACAACATGAAGGGGGCGGAGGATCCCTACCCCACGGAGGGTTCCGACATCTCCCAGTTCGACGCGGCCAAGCAGAGCTGGGTGGTGGACCCCGCCATCGGGATCATCGAGCTGTCGGGCAAGTCGTCACCCTGCCATTGGGACCTGAGCAGCAGCAGCTGCCGCTGACGGTGAGGCGCTGACTACAACATGTCGACCGGGCTCGGAGCCTGGCCCAGGGCCATACGGCCGGCCAGCTCCGTGACCCGGTCCCAGTCGAACACCACGTGGCCCTTGAGCATGGCCAGGTCGCGCTCGATCCGCTGGAACGGCTCGTGGTCGAAGTAGCGGCTGGCGCCGGCACCGACGCCGCAGATCTCCACCGCCTCCCGGGCCAGCTTCACAGCGTGGGCGGCGGCCAGGCGGAACCGGGCCCGCTCGGGCCGGGCGATCGAGCCGCCAGCGTCGTAGACCGAGCACAGGTCGTCGACGGCGGCCGACCACACCGCCCGGGCCGCCCCCACCGTGGCCAGGGCCTCGCCCAGGCGGGCCTGGCTGGTGGCCTGCTCGCCCTGGGGCTGGCCCGGCGTGTGGGGCAGGAGGCGGGTGGCCACCAGATCACGGAAGCCGGCCACCGCCGCCTCGGCCCCGCCCACGGCGGTGGCCGCGGCGTACAGGGTGAGGACCGACGACATCGGGTACCGGAGGAACGGCAGCTCGGGCCGCAGCCGGGCCCCGGCCGTGTCCTCGCCCCGCAGGTCGTCCACGCTCATCGTGTGGTCGTCGGGCACGAACAGGCCGTCGGCGGCCACGTCGTGGCTGCCGGTGGCCCGCATGCCCGACACGTGCCACACGTCGATCACCTCGACGTCGCCCACCGGGGCCAGCAGCACCCGGGGCTTGGGGGGCGTGCCCGCCGGGGCGTCGGGGCCGGACGGCACGAACGCCATCACTGACACCCAGTCGCTGTGCATGATCCCGGTGGCCCACTGCCACCGACCGGTGAGGCGGTACCCGCCTTCCACCGGCACGGCTTCCCCACCGGGGGCCAGCGGGGTGGCCAGGCGGATCCAGGTCCGCTCGCCCAGGACGGCGGCCTGCACGGCGGCGTCGGCCCGGTACACGAACCAGTTGTGCAAGGTGAGGAACGATACGGTCCACGCCGTCGACATGCAGCCCTGGGCCAGCGTGCGGGTCATCTCGCACAGCGACTTCAGGCCCAGTCCGAACCCGCCCTGGTCGGGTGGCACCACCAGGCGCCAGATCCCGGCGGCGTCGCAGTCGGCGATCGTGGCGTCGGGGAGATAGCGGAGCCGCTCGGCCTCGGCCGCCCGCACCGCCAGCCGCGGCACCATCGAGCGGGCCCAGCTCACCACCTCATCGTGGTTCATGCGGGACACACCGGCCCCGGTCAGCTCAGTGGACATACCAGATCCTGGCCGTTCCCGGCGTCCAGGCCCAAAACGACTGGGATCTGTGGCCCTGGATGCTGGATTCCAGCACGCCAGGTCACAGATCCGGATCGAACGATTGCACTGGGCTAGACGGCGAGGAGGTCCCGGGCGCCGGTGTCGGACGAGGGGTGCCGGAGCTTCGACATGGCCCGGGCCTCGATCTGGCGGATCCGCTCCCGGGTGAGGTTGAAGTACTCTCCCACCTCTTCCAGGGTGCGGGGCTCGCCCCGATCCAGCCCGAAGCGCAGCTTCAGGATCTCGCGCTCCCGCTCGTCGAGCGGGGCCAGCAGCCGGGCGATCTCCTCCGGCAGCAGGGCCGTGGCCGCCACCTCGAAGGGCGAGTCGGCGGAGCGGTCTTCCACCACGTCACCCAGCTCGGCGTCGCCGTCTTCCCGCAGGGGTTCCGACAGCGACAGCGGCTCGGCGGCGAAGCGCAGGGCCTCGGTCACCTTGTCTTCCGGCATCTCGACCTCGGCCGCCAGCTCGGACAGCGTGGCCGGCCGCCCGTACTTGAGCTCGAGCCGGGCCCGGGCCTTCTGGAGGCGGGCCAGGGTGTCGCCGGCGTGGACGGGGAGCCGGATGGTACGCCCGGTGTTGGCGATGCCCCGGGTGATGGCCTGGCGGATCCACCAGGTGGCGTACGTCGAGAACTTGAAGCCCTTGCGCCAGTCGAACTTCTCGACGGCGTGCATCAGACCCAGGTTGCCTTCCTGGATGAGATCCAACAGTGGCAGGCCCGAAGCCTGGTACTTTTTGGCGATCGACACCACCAGCCGCAGGTTCGACTGCACGAACGTCCGCTCGGCGTCCCGGCCCTTGCGGGTGACACGGCGCAGCTCGCGCTTGCGGGTGGGAGACAGGTCGGCGTCGGCTTCAAGCTCTTCCGCCGCTTCCTTGCCTTTCTCGATCGCCTGGGCCAGGCGAACTTCGTCTTCCTTCGTGAGCAGCGGGTATTGACCGATGTCGGTGAGGTAAAGCCGGACGAGGTCTTCCTCGTCTCGCTCGACGCGTTCCTTGGCCAAGGAATCCAACCTCTCGTCTTACGACGAGGCCGATTGCCCCGTCGAGGCACCTGCTGGCTCTCCCGGAGGCTAGCCAACCCGCTGCCATGTTGTGCTGTACAAGTGTACCGGGGTGGTTCTGGCTAGCGCCATGGCACCTCGGACCGCTACTTGCAACTACGGCACTGTAGTTTCGGTGAGGCGGCTCCCCGACTTGAGCCCTGGAGAGGGCTGGATGTCGGGTGTTGTACACACTACCCCGAAGGAGCGGTTTCCGACTAGGTGTCCCCTTCGGGGACCTCGAGTTCGCCTGCGGCGAACGTCCTAGGCGTCCTCGTCGCCCAGCTCGAACGAGCCGATCGAATCCGGGCCCACCACACCACCGGCCGCCACCATCAGCTTGGTCAACTCGGCCTGGCGGGTCATGGCCCGATCCACCCCATCGGGTGTGGTGATCAGCGACTGGAGGATCATCTCCCCTTCCCGCCACTCCTCCATGTCGTCGCGCAGGCACAGCTCGAGGGCGCGGATGGTGGGGGCGTCGGTGATCTGGCTGGCGTTGTTGCGGTGGTAGGTGTACGCCGCCACCAGGTGGGGCAGCAGCACCCGGTACAGGCCCACCAGCTTCTCGATCGACTCGCCCGGGGCGTAGGGATCGCCCATGGCCACCACGAACGCCTCCATCTCGGGGTTCGGGGGCCGGGTGAGGCGCTCGGGGTTCATATCCCGTAGCTCGGGCAGGCGCTTGTGCCACAGCTCGGCGTGGAAGGCGTGGTGGTAGCAGTGGGTGCCGAGCCGGAGCTTGATGTCGGGCTCGGGCACGGCCGCCACCCAGCCCCCCATCAGCTCGAAGACCCGCATCTCGATCCACTTGTAGTGCCCGACGCGGGCTGCGGTCTGCTCAACCGTGAACGCGCTGGGAAGGTCGCGGCGGTCCCATGGGGCCAACGCCGCCCGGGGCGTGCTCGGGTCTGACATCGCAGCGACGATAGCCGAGCGCCCGCAGGGCTCACCTCAGTTCCCGTTCACCGACCAGTGCCAGGGCTCCGACGGCAGGTTGTGGAAGCCGTACTTCTGGGCGTGGGCGGCCAGCCACTTGTAGCCGGCGCTGGAACGGCTGCCGATGATGCCGCCGTTGTAGGTGAAGTCGATGGCCAGGCCCTGCTCGTGCATCGACTGGCCGGGGCGGGCCGTGGGCGGGCTGCACTGCGAGGCCGGCATCTGGTAGATGGCGTACTGGCTCGAGCCGCAGTGGGCCTTGCGCAAGGCGATCTGGTTCTGGGAGTTGCGGTAGCCCCCGCCCCCGAAGTGGATCCCGTCGGCCTCGGCCGCCCCCAGCATCTGGTCGAGGTTGTCGGCGATGCTCTTGTGGACCCAGAAGCCCTGCACCTGCACGATGTCGGCGGCGGCAGGGAACCCGACCGTGCCCTTGGACGGGGCCGGGTTGCGCTTGCGGGCCGCCGCCTGGCGGGCCAACTCGGCGTTGGTGGCCACGATCTTGTCCGACAGCGTCTTGTCGAGATCGGACAGGGCGGCCGCCTCGGCCAGCTCCCTTTCCAGCCGTTCCTCGGCTGCGTCGAGCATGTCCTGCTGCTCGTCCTGGCGGGCCTGGAGCTCGGCCATCTCCGCGTCGAGCTGGGCCTTCAGATCCGAGGCCTCCTGCTGGGCCGAGCTGGCCTCGGCCTGCTCGATCTCCAGATCCTCCTTGGCGTCGCGCAGCTGGTCGGCGACGCTGACCCCGCTCTCGGTGACGGCCTCGGTGAGCGACTGCATCCGCACCGCCTTGTTGGGGTCGACCCCCTCGAAGATGGGCGAGCGGGTGTCGTCCCGGGTCACGAAGGAGTTGATGGCCGTCGCCTGGAGCTTGCCCTCCAGGTCCGTGATCAGCGACGACTGCGACAGCACGGCCTCCACCGCCGCGTCGTGGCGGGACTCGGCCGCCTTGAGCTGCTGGGTGGCGTCGGCCACCTGGGCCGCCTGCTCGTTCACCGAGGCGTTCAGCACCTCGAGGGCGGAGCTGAGGTCGCCGGTCTCGGCCGTGACGGCGTCGACCTCGGCCGCCTTCTCCTTCTTCTGCTCCTGGACCTGTTGCTGCTGCTCGCGCAGCTTCTCCAGCTCCTGCTTGAGGTCGGCCGAGCTGGGCATGGTGGAGGTGGAAACCACGAGGAGCGCCAGGCCCGCGCCTAAGAGGCGGAGGCGGCTGCGGGATTTCAGGCACTCAAAAAGACGCATGGGTTCACCGGCCACCCGCCAGGCCGATCATGATAGCCAGCACGGGGGTCCAGTGGTGGATGGGTACCGGGTCCCCGGGTGCCGGGAAAGGGGCAGTTGTCCCCGAGCAGGGAAGAGCTAGCCGCGATACCTGTTCGTGATGGGGACGCGGCGGTCCCGCCCGAAGGCCTTGGGGGAGATGCGGATGCCGGGCGGGTTCTGGCGCCGCTTGTACTCGGCCACGTCGACCAGGCGGACGATCCGGTCGACGACGGCCGGATCGTGGCCCGCCGCGATCAGGTCGGACCGGGTGAGATCACCCTCCACGTAGCCCTCGAGGATCGGGTCGAGGGTCTCGTAGGGCGGCAGGCTCTGGTCGTCACGCTGGTCGGGACGCAGCTCGGCCGACGGCGGCTTGGTGATCACGCTCTCGGGGATCACGATCCGCCCGGCGTCGTCGTTCTTCCACTGGCACAGGTCGTAGATGAGCACCTTGGGCACGTCTTTCACCACGGCGAACCCGCCGGCGGTGTCGCCGTAGAGGGTGGAGTAGCCCACCGAGGTCTCCGACTTGTTGCCGGTGGTGAGGATGAGCCAACCCAGCTTGTTCGACAGCGCCATCATCAGCACCCCGCGGATGCGGCTCTGGAGGTTCTCCTCGGTGGTGTCGGGGGTCAGCCCGTCGAAGCTGGGCTCCAGCATCCCGAGCAGGGCGGCATGGGCCGCCTCGATGGGGATCATCCGGTGCTCCATCCCCAGGTTGCGGCACAGGGCCTCGGCGTCGGAAATCGAGTGCTCGGAGGAGAAGCGCGACGGCATCAGCACCCCGTGGACCCGCTCCGGACCCAGGGCGTCGACGGCGATGGCGGCCACGATCGAGGAGTCGATCCCGCCCGACACGGCCACCCCCACGTCGGTGAAGCCGTTCTTCGTCACATAGTCCCGGGTGCCGAGCACCAGGGCCTTCCAGATCTGCTCCAGCTCGCCGGGGATGGGCACGGCGGGCGGGATGAGGGGCGCCCCGGTGGCCGTACCCTCCAGCTCCGGCCGCTCCAGGGTCTCGCTCGACGTGGCGTCGCCGGGGCCGCCGGGATCGAGGTCGATGACGGGCAGGGCGGCCAGGGGCTCGAACTGGCCCCGGGGATCGAGCCGGCGCTTGCGGTACAGGGCTGGCACGTCGATGTCGCACACCAGCAGGTGCTCGCTGAACAGGGGGGCCCGGGTGACCACGTGGCCGTGGGCGTCGACGATGATCGAGCCGCCGTCGAACACCAGCTCGTCCTGCCCGCCCACCTGGTTGACGTACACCAGATGCACCGAGGCGTCGGCCGCCCGGGTGCTGAGCATGGTCTCCCGGGCCTGCTGCTTGCCGGCGTGGAACGGGCTGCCGTTGAGGTTGAGCACCACCTCGGCCCCGCCCCGGCCCAGGTCGGCGATGGGGCCGGTGGGGCTCCAGGCGTCCTCGCAGATCGACAGGCCGATCTTGACCCCCTTCAGCTCCACCAGACGCAACGGCTCCTGGCCCCGGGAGAAGTAGCGCTGCTCGTCGAACACGGCGTAGTTGGGCAGGAGCCGCTTGTGGTACCGCAGCACCACCCGGCCCCGGTGGCACAGGGCGGCGCCGTTGAACAGGTCGCGGTCGAGGTCGACGAACCCGACGACCACGGCGCACTCACCGGCCCGGGCGGCGACGGCGTGGAGCACGTCGAGGTTGTCCTCCACGAAGCGGGGCTTGAGCACCAGGTCTTCGGGCGGGTAGCCGGTGACCGACAACTCGGGGAAGACGGCCACGTCGGCCCCGGCGGCCTCGGCCCGCTCCAGGAACCGGATCATGCCCGCCAGGTTGCCGTCGAGGTCGCCGACGGTGGGGTTGAACTGGCAGCAGGCCACCCGAAGTCGTCTCACGTCGCCGAGTGTACGACCCGGGAGCGGAGGGGCCAGAAGGCGGCCGGGCCCACAGTCGGGTCGGTCCCTTCTTCCTGACCCAGGAGCGGAGCGCCCGGCGGCAGAGCGTGCCGCAGCCCCGGAGCGAGGGGTACGCCGGGGCTGCGGGAGCGCTGTGTTTGGGAAACCAGCGCTGTCGATCAGGTCCGCCGCCGGAGAGGGGGGACGGCGGAGCCCGATCGAGATGTCAGAGAGTGATTGTCAGGCCTGGAAGCTCGACTGCTGCGTCTCACCCCCGCCCGAGCTGTCCTGGCCGGCGTCGGTGCTGTCACCCGGGTCGTTGCCGGTGCCGTTGCCGCGGTGGTCGCCACCCGTGCCGCCGCCCATCCGGCCCCAGCCGCGGTCCATCCCGCCGCCCCAGCCGTGCCCGCCCAGGTTCTCGGCCTCGCCGTTGATCAGATCGGCGATCCTTGTGTCGAGCCCGGCCTTGAGCTCGTCGGCCTTGGCCTGGTCGATGCGGCCGTCGGCCAGGGCCTGGTCGATATGTTCGGTGGCCTCGGTCCTGAGGGCAGCCGTGAGGTCCTCGGCCGTCACGCCCTGGGCGGCCGCCGCCTCGCCCACGGTCTTGCCCCCCATCACGTCGGTGCGGAGCTGGTCGAGGTCGATGCCGAGCGAGTCGGCCAGGCCCTGGAGCTCGCCGCCGTGGCCGAGACCGGGGCCACCATGGTCGTGCCCACCCGGGCCCCCACCGCCGCCCTTGCCCCAACCGCCGGCCCAGTCGCCCCAGCCCTTGTCGATCATCGAGGCCACGGCATCCTTGGCCTCGGCCAGCTTCGAGTCGGCCTCGCTCTGGGTGAGCTCGCCGTCGGCCACCTCGTCGGCCAGGTGATCGGCCAGACCCTTGGTCAGGGTGTCGGTCACGGTGCTGCGGCTCACGCCCTGGGCGTCGGCGATCTCGCCCAGGCTCTTGCCCTCGGCCAGCTGGGTCCAGAGGTCTTCGCTGCTCAGCCCGAGCACGGTGGCCAGCTCGTCGGTGGCGCCCCGGAACCCGTGATGGTCACCGCGGCCCTGATGGTCGCCTCGGCCGGCGCCGTCGGCGGGCTTGTCGGCGTCGTTGTCGCCCGGGGCGTCGGTTCCCGGCGTGGAGTCGCCGGTGCCCGGGGCCTGGGTGGTTGGCGTCGACCCGCCGCCTTCGGCCGCCGACGTGCCCGAACCGCCCTGCTGGGCGCTGGCCAGCCCGATCGGGCTGAACAGGGCACCGAGGGTCACGCCGCCGGCGAGGACGCCGGCCACCACCAGGTACCGCTTCGTCTTGGCCGTCGTGACCCGGCCGGACACCGTCACCGGGTCGTTCTGGCCGGGGAGCTGGTCGTAGTGATCCATGAAGGTGGCGACTCCGCTGGTCGGGGGCTTGTGCTCCCACCCAACCACAGGGCGGGAAAAGCTGGCGTAAAGCTCCCGGACGCGGCTCGGGGAGCCGGCCCGGCAGGCCAGCCTCCCCGAGGTCAGTTCAGTACTCTTTGGTGGCGCGGGTCAGACCAGCACGGAGCAGCAGGTGTTGGTGATCAGAGCGGCGACGGCGTAGGGATCGGCGTTGGCGTTGGGGCGCCGGTCCTCGATGTAGCCCTTCTGGTCCTTGGCCACCTGCCACGGGATGCGGATCGAGGCGCCCCGGTCGGACACGCCGTAGCTGAACTGGTCGTAGCGCTGGGTCTCGTGGGCGCCGGTCAGGCGGTCCTGGATCCCGTGGCCGTAGACGGCGATGTGCTCCTCCGGCTTGCCCGGGGCACCCAGCGCCTCGCAGGCGGCGATGATGGCGTCGTAGTTTTCCCGCATCTTGTTGGTGGAGAAGTTGGTGTGCATGCCGGCGCCGTTCCAGTCGCCCTTCATGGGCTTGGCGTCGAGCGACATCTCCACGTTGTACTTCTCGCCGATGCGGAACAGCAGGTACCGGGCGATCCACATGTGGTCGCCCACGGTCACGGTGTCCACCGGGCCGATCTGGAACTCCCACTGGCCGGGCATCACCTCGGCGTTGGTGCCGGAGATGGCCAGACCGGCCTTGATGCACAGGGTGGTGTGCTCCTCCACCAGGTCACGGCCGGCGATCTTCACCGCGCCGACACCGCAGTAGTACGGGCCCTGGGGGCCGGGGTAGCCGTGCGACGGGAAGCCGTAGGGCCAGCTGCTCACCGGATCGAGCATGGTGTATTCCTGCTCGAGGCCGAACAGGGGCTGCTGGTCGCCGTACTTCTCCATGGCCGCCACGGCCAGGGCCCGGGTGTTGGTGGGGTGGGGCGAGAGATCCTTGGTGATGAGACACTCGCACATCACGAGAATGTCGTCGCCGCCCCGGATGGGGTCGGGGCACTGGAACACCGGCTGCAGCACCACGTCGGAGTTGTCGCCGCTGGCCTGGTTGGTGCTGGAGCCGTCGAAGCCCCAGATGCCGGGCTTGTCGCCGTCGCCCAAGATCTTGGTCTTCGACCGGATCTCGGCGGTTGGGACCGTACCGTCGATCCACATGTACTCGGCCCTGTATGTCACGCTGTGATCTCCAAATCCTTCGTGAACCCGAACATGCCCCCGCAGAGGAGGGTGGAGCGGCCGCACCCCACGACGCCGCTGTCGAACCGACGATGCCGAGCGGCGCCGTCCGGCCGGGGGGTGGCCACGGCTTCACTTAACCGCCACCGGCCCGGCGCTGGCAATGGCTGGCGTGTTAACGCAATGTGAATCAACTCTCTCCAGTCTGGGCCCCGACAAGGAAGGCTGTTACTACTCGAATGGTGCAACGACAGCAGGAATACGTGCTCCGAGCGGTGGAGGAACGCAACGTCAAGCTCGTGCGCCTCTGGTTCACCGATGTGCTGGGCCAGCTGAAATCTGTCGCAATTTCGCCGGTCGAGCTGGAGACGGCCCTCGAGGAGGGCGTCCACTTCGACGGCTCGGCCATCGACGGGTTCAGCCGGATCCAGGAATCCGACGTGCTGGCCAAGCCCGACCCCACCACGTTCGAGCTCCTGCCGTGGGCCGAGGGCGGCAACACCGCCCGCATGTTCTGCGACATCTTCAGCCAGGACGGCGACCCGTTCGAGGGTGACCCCCGCCAGGTGCTGCGACGCAACCTGGAGGCGGCCCACCAGACCGGCTACTCGTTCTTCGTGGCCCCCGAGATGGAGTTCTTCTACTTCGCCGATGGCGAGCCCACCCACACCCCCAAGTTGCTCGACTCCGGCTCCTACTTCGACCTGACCACCAGCGACGTCGCCTCCGACCTGCGCCGGGAGACCATCTCGGTGCTGGAGACGATGGGCATCCCTGTGGAGTACTCGTTCCACGAGGATTCGCCCTCCCAGCACGAGATCGACCTCCGCTACACCGACGCCATGTCGATGGCCGACCAGATCATGACCTTCCGCCTGGTGGTGCGGGAGCTGGCGCTGGAACGGGGCCGTTTCGCCTCGTTCATGCCCAAGCCCCTGGAAGGTATGCAGGGCTCGGGCATGCACCTGCATCTGTCGCTGTTCGACAAGGACTCCAACGCCTTCCACGACCCGGAGGCCGAGTTCTCCCTGTCGCCGGTGGCCCGCCAGTTCATGGCCGGCCTGCTCGTCCACGCCCGGGAGATCACGGCGGTAACCAACCAGCTGGTGAACTCCTACAAGCGACTGGTGGTGGGCTTCGAGGCGCCGGTGTGGGTCACCTGGGCCCAGAACAACCGGTCGGCTCTCATCCGGGTACCGCTGACCAAGGCCGACAAGCCGTCGTCGACCCGGATCGAGTACCGCTCGCCCGACCCGGCGTGCAACCCCTACCTGTCGTTCTCCGTGATCCTGGCCGCCGGCATGGAGGGGATCCGCCAGGGCTACGACCTCCCGGCCCAGACCACACGCAACATCTTCGAGCTCACGGCCGAGGAGATGGCCAACCTGGGCGTCAACCCGCTACCTCAGAGCCTGGCCGAGGCCCTCGACGTGATGGAACAGTCCAAGCTGGTCCACGACGCGCTGGGTAGCCACATCTTCGAATGGTTCCTGCGCAACAAGCGCAGCGAGTGGAGGGCATACAAGTCCCACGTCAGCCAATGGGAACTGGAGCGCTACCTTCCGTCCTGGTAGGACGGCGGGGTAGGGTGCGGCAACTCGGGATCGACGATGGACAGCAACGAGACCTTTCTGGTTTTCCCGATCCGGCACCGCCGGATCTCGTCCGATGCCTCGATTTGGGCGGCTACCGGTGGAAGACGGCGGCCGGCGCCGAGGCCGTGCGCAACAGCAACGAGAGCGGTGAGACGTGGACCGGCGCCATCGTGGCCGCCGACGCCCAGCCCGAGGCGGCCTGGGCCCTGTGCCGGGAGCTGCGCCGGGGCGACGTGGCCACCGAGCCCCTGCTGGTACTGATCTCGGGGGCGCAGCTCGACGAGCTGGGCTCGGCCGACGACCTGTTCGACGACTTCATCATCACCCCGTTCCACCCCCGGGAGCTGGAAGCCCGGCTCAAGCACCTGCTGTGGCGGGCCGGGCGGGGGGCGCGGCCCGAGGTGGTCAACTACGGCCCGATCGAGCTGAACCTGGAGACGTACCAGGCCATGATCGACGGCCGCCCGCTCGATCTCACGTACATGGAGTACGAGCTGCTGCGGTTCCTCACCGCCAACCCCGGCCGGGTGTTCACCCGGGAGACGCTGCTCAACCGGGTGTGGGGCTACGAGTACTACGGCGGGGCCCGCACGGTCGACGTTCACGTGCGGCGCCTCCGGGCCAAGCTGGGTGAGGAGCACGCCAACCTGATCCAGACCGTGCGCTCCGTCGGCTACAAGCTGGGCCAGAGCCGCTGGAAGGAGTAGGCCCCGGGCGAAGCCCGGGCCTACTCCTTCCCACCCGACAGTTACGGGAAGATGCCCCGGCGGTTGTAGGCGTCGGCCAGGCGGTTGAGGGCCACGATGTAGGCGGCGTCGCGACGGGAACAGCGGTGTTGAGCGGCCGTGACCACGACCTCATCGTGAGCTGCCCATACGATCGACCGCAGCCGCTCGTCGACGTCGTTCAGCGACCACGCCATCGACGTCTTGTTCTGCAGCCACTCGAAGTAGCTGACCACCACGCCGCCCGAATTGGCCAGGATGTCGGGGATCACCTCGATGCCCCGGTCCGCCAGCACCGCTTCGGCGTGGGGGGTGGTGGGGCCGTTGGCCGCCTCGATCACCAGACGCACCTTGAGCGATCGGGCCCGCATGGCGGTGAGCTGGTTCTCCAGCGCGGCGGGCACGAACACGTCGGCCTCCTCGCTGAACAGCTCCTCGGTGGTGATCTCGTCGGCCGCCGGGTATCCACCCACGCCGCCGGTGTCGGCCACCCAGGACCGCAGCTTGTGGATGTCGAGCCCGCCGTCGGCCCGCACCGTGCCCGTGTGGTCGGCGACGGCCACGATGTAGCAGCCGGCGTCGGCCGCCAGCTCGGCGAAATGGCTGCCCACGTTGCCGAAGCCCTGGACCGTGACCTTCAGGCCTTCGAGGCGGACGCTGCGCTCACCGCACCAGTGGCGCAGGGCGTAAAGCACCCCCTGGCCGGTGGCCTCCTCCCGGCCCAGCGAGCCGCCGCAGGCCAGCGACTTGCCCGTCACCACGCCCTTGACGCTCTGGCGGGCCCCTGGCGGGGTGATGTTGGCGTAGGTGTCCATCACCCAGTCCATGGTCTGGCTGTTGGTACCCATGTCGGGGGCCGGGATGTCGTGCTCGGGGCCGATGTTGGCCCCCAGGGCGTGGGTGAAGCGGCGCACCACCCGGGCCATCTCGTCTTCGGAGTACTGGCTCGGATCGATGGTGATCCCACCCTTGGCCCCACCGAACGGGATGCCGGCCAGGGCCGTCTTGAACGTCATCCAGGCCGCCAGGGCCCGGACCTCGTCCAGATCCACCTGGGAGTGGAACCGCAGCCCGCCCTTGAACGGGCCGAGGATGTTGTTGTGCTGGATCCGGTAGCCGGTGAAGACCTTCGTGCTCCGGTCGTCCATCTGGACCGGGAAGTTCACGATGATCTCGTTCTTCGGGTGGGAAAGGATCTCCCGGTACTGCGGCTTCAGATCGATGATGTCGGCGGCCCGCTGGAATTGCTCGACCGCGACCTGATGGAGGCTCCGTTGCCTCTCTTCGCTCATAGTTTCCTCGTCGTCAACTGACGCGTCATGTGAAGGGAATTGTTTCGACGGGGAACGGCACCGTTGCCGATTCCCCCGGAGGGATGGGGTGTCCCGAAGGGACCTCTAGCCCGGCTCAGGTTTGGCGCGCGGTTCGATCACCTCCAGCCCGCCGCAGTAGGGACGGAGCACAGCGGGAACGGCGACGCTGCCGTCGGCCCGCTGGTGGTTCTCCATGATGTAGAGCAACGTGCGGCCTACGGCGCACGCCGTGCCGTTCAGGGTGTGGGCGAGAACGGTGCCCTTCTCGGTTTTCACCCGCGTACCCATCCGGCGGGCCGAATAATCGGTGTAGTTCGAACAGGAGGTGACCTCCCGGTACCGCTGCTCCGAGGGGAGCCACACCTCGAGGTCGTGCTTCTTGGCCGCCGAGGCCCCCAGGTCTCCCGCGGCGGTGGTGATCACCCGGTACGGGAGCTCCAACTCGCCCACGATCTCCTCCTGCAGCTGTCGCAGCAGCTCCAGCTCCTCCCACGACCGGTCGGGGTGGGAGTAGATGAACATCTCCACCTTGTCGAACTGGTGGACCCGGAACAGGCCGCTGGTGTCCTTGCCGTAGGTGCCGGCCTCCCGGCGGAAGCAGCTGGAGTAGCCGACGTAGCGCAGGGGCAGGTCGGCCTCGGCCAGCCGCTCCTCCCGGTGGAGGCCGGCCAGGCCCACCTCGGCCGTACCGATGAGGTAGAGGCCGTCGGCCCCCACCTCGTAGACCTGGCTGCGGTCGGTGGGGAAGAAACCGGCCAGCTCCATCATCTCCTCCCGCACCAGCACGGGGGTGATGACGGGCACGAAGCCCCGGGCCGACAACTTGGCCAGCACCCACTGGATCAGGGCGAACTGGATGCGCACACCGTCGCCCAGCACGTAGGCGAAGCGGCTGCCCGACATGCGCACGGCCCGCTCGGTGTCGACGATGCCCAGCAGCTCGCCCACGGCGCCGTGGTCGTAGGGCGGCGGGGGTGGGGTGTCGCCCTTGACCACCTCCACCACGAAGTCGTCCTCGCCGCCCGGGGGCACCGAGGGGTGGGCCGGGTTGGGGATCCGCAGGGCCCGCTCGTTGACCTGGGCCTCGAGCTCCGCCAGCTCGGCCTCCATCGCGGTGAGGCGGGCCTTGAGGGCGCCGGCGGCCTCGATCCGGGCCGGGCGCTCGGCCGGGTCGGCCTTGCCGATCTCCCGGGAGGCGGCATTGGATTCGGCCCGGAGCGACTCCACCATGGCCAGGGACTCGCGGCGGCGGCCGTCGAGGTCGAGCAGCTCGGCGATCGCCTCGGCGGGCGCCCCTTTGGCCTCGGCTCCCCGCCGGTAGGCCTCGTCATCACGCAGCAGGCGCAGATCGATCACGCACAGGAACGGTACCCCGGCCCGCAGCGGGTTCGGATGGCAATTCAACTCCCGAGCGGTTCGGCCGGGGTGGGTCCGGCCCCTATCGGGGGGTTGCCACTCGGGGGGTCTCCCCGATCCGGGACGGGGGCCGGAGGCGCACGATGAGGACATCAGCAGCGGCCCGATCGAGTGGTCGGCCACCTCACAGCGCACCCTCAAGGAGCACCCGACCATGTCCCTCTCCCGCACCACACTGGCCCGCATCGCCCTCGGCCTGGCCCCGATGGCCGTGATCGGCCTGGCCGCCGGCCCCGCCAGCGCCCAGAAGCCCCGCAGCGGCTCCACCCCCGCCAGCTGTGACGTGGAGGACGAGAACGGCAACGTCAGCCAGGTGCCCGAGGGCAGCCGGGTCGGGCTCTTCTACTGCGGCTCCGACGGCGAGTGGCACTTCGGCACCGTGATCCTCGACCACCCCGCGGCCTCGCTCGATCCCGGCACCACCACCCCGACCACCACCGGTGGCACCAAGGGCACGGTCACCGGCGTGAAGGGCGCCGCCAAGGGCCGCCTGACCAGCTTCGCCTACTTCGTGGACGTGCCCCGCACCCGGGCCGCCAAGTGATGACCGGGGGTCACTGACCGCAACCCGCAGCTGCGGGTGGGAACGTCGGCCGGAAGCGTTCGGAGGGAGCGCTTCCGGCTGGCTCAGTTTTGCCCTGGCTCAGTTTTGGTGTCCGACGCTCAGTAGTTCGTGTCGAGCAGCTCGGAGTCGGGGTGGCGACGGTCTCCGTCGAGCTTGAGCAGGGCACCCAGCACGGCCGCCCCGACGGTGGTGCTCATCAGGAAACCGACGGGGATGACCACGACGACGATGACGGCGAAGATGACGGCTGCAACCATGCTCAACCTCGGTAGGCCCAGGCTTCGATCTCGACCCGGGCCCCGAGAGGCAGCGCCGCCACCGCCACCGCCGAACGGGCGGGCCGGTGATCGCCGAAGCACTCCACGTAGATCCGGTTCATGTCACCGTAGTCGCCCATGTCGGTGAGGAACACCGTGGTCTTGGCCACGGCGTCGAGCGACGAGCCCTTCGACTGGAGCAGGCCGGCCAGGTTGGCCATGGCCTGGCGCAGCTCGGGCTCCAGGCCGCCGGCCACCAGGGCCCCGTCGGCCAGCCCGATCTGGCCGGAGCACACCAGCCACGGCCCGGCTTCCACGATCGGGGTGTAGGGGCCAACGGGAGTGCTCATCGTGGCGATGCTACCCACTTCTCACCCCACGTGAGGGAGGACCTCGGCGGCGAACTGGCGGGCGGCGTCCATGTGGCCGCCCATGCGGAGGGCCATGGGGTTCACCAGCAGGCGGGTGACGCCGGCGTCGAGGTAGGCCTGGGCCCCCTCCAACCCTTCCCGGCTGTAGTTCCAGTAGGCCGTGATCTCCAACTCGGTGATGGCGCGCCCCTGGCGGTCGCACTCGATGCGCAGTGCGTCCATGAGCTGGGCGAAGTGCTCGAGGTCGCGGTGGATCACGTACCAGCCGTCGCCCCGGGCCACCAGCCGCCGGATGGCGGGAGCGCTGGTGCCGCCCACGATGATCGGCACCCGGGGCCTCTGGGCCGGGCGGGGCAGCATCTGCCAGTCGTGCCAGTCGAGGAACTGGCCCTTGAAGTTGACGGTCTCGCCCGTCCAGGCCGCGGTCATGGCGTCGATGTACTCGTCGGCCCGGGGGCCCCGGTCGTCGAAGGGCACGCCCAGGGCCTTGAATTCCTCCTCCAGCCAGCCAACGCCGAGGCCCAGCATCAGCCGCCCGCCCGACAGGTGGTCGATCGAGCTGGCCTGCTTGGCCAGGTAGAGCGGGTTGACCTGGGACAGGATGTTGATCCCGGTGCCGAAGCGGATGGTGGAGGTGGCGGCCGCCGCCCAGGTGATCGCCACCAGCGGGTCGACGAAGGCGGCCGAGCTGGAGACGGCCAGCTTGCCCGAGGGGTTGTAGGGGTAGCGGGACTCGTAGCTGTGGGGCACGATCACGTGCTCGAAGGTCCACATCGACTCGTAGCCGAGGGCCTCCAGCTCGGCCGCCATGGCGCCCAGCGCCCCCGGCTCGATGAACGGGCCGCTGTTGAACGGCACCACCCCCACCTTCAGCTTGCCCATCGTCCATGTCCCCCTTGTGACTGCTGCTCGCGCTTACTGCTGTTGCTGTTGTTGCTGCTGGAGCCGGCGCTGCTCCCGCTCGACCTGAGCCGGGCCCCGCTTGACCCTGAACGTGCGGTTCGTCACCCGCCAACCGTGGGGGGTCTTCACCACGTCGTCGAAGTAGGAGCCGGTGCCGGGCGGGCGGCCGGGCAGCATGGCCACGATCCGGAAGCGCAGGTGCACGCCGGCATCGTCCTCCTCCACGTAGATGTTCGTCATCAGGTGGGTGAGGGGGTGCTCGGCCTCCTCCGCCATGAACCGGCGGATGTGGGCGAGCCCCTCGAGGCGGGGGCCGCCCAGGTCGGTCAGGTCGAACACGGCATCGTCGGTGAAGATCCGCCCCAGGCCCTCCCAGTTGCGGTCGTCGATGGCGTCGCCGTAGCGGCCGGGCAGCTCGTGCAGTTCCAGTCGATCAGCGGCGTCCATGTCGGCCGACACTAGTTCGGTCGCGTTTTTCGTGCCTACAGCGGTGGGGTACTGCGCACCCGGTGTGCACGACGCCACCGGCGGTGCGCCACGCACCTGGTGCGCGAGGCACCAGGATCTCGGCCGGGGTCAGGGGGTGCCGGTGGGCCAGTGGGGGCGGTGGCCGGTGGCCCTCCAGGTAGCGGCGGCCACGGCGGCGAACACGGCGTCGGAGCCGTTGACCGGGGCCGAGTCGTCGGGCACGATCGCCACCTCGATGGGCGGCGTGTCGATGGCCCGCACCACCCCGAAGCTGCGGATCGTGAGGTCGGCCGGCTCCCCGTCGGGGCCCACGGTGAGGGCCTCGCTGGTCACCCAGCTCCAGGCCATGTGGGCCGCCCCGATGGCGTAGGACCGCAGCACCACCTCGTCGAGCGGTGCCCCGCACCGCACCCGCACCCGGATCGTGCCGGCGTCGACCACGGCCTCGGCCCGGGCCCCGCTGGGGCCGGCGACCGCCACCGGGACGCCAGGGGCGGCGCCGGGTTCCGTGGCCGACGCCAGCACCAGGGCTTCGGCCCAGCCGGCGGCCCGCAGATCGGCCGATGTGGCCGGGCCGGACACCTCGATCTCCTCCACCGTGAGGCCGGGGGCCACCGCGGCCACGGCGGCGGCGATCCCGGGGGTGCGCACCACCCGGAGGGTCCCGGTGCCGTCGGCCTGGATCCCGCCGGCCACCGGCGGCCGCTTGGGGCCCAGTCGGGTGGCGTCCTCCCGGCTGGCCAGGACCAGCACGGGACGGCCGTGCCGGTCGGCCAGCGCCCGGGCCGCCGCTGGCACCGGCGACTGCAGCTTGGCTCCGAAGGCCCCGCCGTTGGCCACCGGCGACACCGGCTCACCCCCGGGCCGGCACCAGGAGGCGTCGGGCTCGAGGTAGGCCGGCTCCACCCAGGTGGTGCACAGCGTGGCGGCCCATTCGCCGTCGGGTACCTGCAACGGCCAGGAATGGGCCACGGTGGTGCGGCGGCCCTGGACCTTGTGGAGGGCGGCCCGAGCCTCGGCCAGGGTCTCGCCCACCACCCAACCGCCGGTGCCGTCACCGAGGGCCACCAGGGCGTCGGCCGGCGCCGTGTCGGCGGCGAACCCGCCCCGGCCCAGCGCCACCTCGGGCCCCACCCGCTGGCGCACGCCGCCCTCCAGTTCGGCCCGGCGGGCGGCCGCCTCCAGATCCCGGGGCCGGGCGCCCGGCAGCGGGGCGGCGCCGCCCGACGTGTCGGCGGTGAACGTGGCCCAGGCGTCGTGGATCGTCTGCCAACCGGTGCAGCGGCACAGGTGGGCCAGCAGCGCCTGGTTCACGGCCGCCCGGTCGGCGTCGGGCCGGGCCCCGGCCAGGGCGTCGAGGCGCACGACGATCCCCGGCGTGCAGAACCCGCATTGACTGGCCCCGGTGGCGCAGAAGGCGCCGGCCCAGGCGTCGCGACGGCCTGGCTCCAGACCGTCGAGAGTGGTCACCCGCCGCCCCGCCACCCGGCGGGCCGGGGTCACACAGGCCACCCGGGGCTGGCCGTCCACCAGCACCGTGCAACAGCCGCACTGGCCCTGCGGGCTGCAGCCGTCCTTCACCGAACGGCACCCCAGCTCGCCCCGCAACACGTCGAGCAGGCTCAGGGTCCCCGCCACCACCTCCACCGGTGCCCCGTCGAGCTCGAAGCCGATCGTCCCGCCGGTCTGGTCCATCCTGGGAGGATAAGGACCGGGGGGACCAGAGCACAGTGGAGTGAGGCCGAATCGCCCTTCGACCTCACTCCGATCCCAGGCGGCTGAGGGTTCCGCCTGGGACACCTTGCGGTGTCCTTGCTGTGCTCTGCTGAACAGTACAGACGGAAAGGGCCGCAGATTTGTCGCGCCATTTTCAGAAAGGCCGTCTGGCCTGCCGAAACATCGCGACTCATCTAGAGTTTGAGGCGTCCATGCCCTCTGATGCGGCCCCCCGCCCTCATTCCGTCGATCCCGCGCCCCCGGCGGGGACCGTCGCGTCCGGTGACCGTCGCTGAACCCGCCGCCACCGCTCCGGTGACCCCGGCCGCCGACCCGGCGGCCCTGCACCGGCTGGTGGTGGAGCACGGCGACGCCGTGTACCGGCTCGCCCTGTCGGTGGTACGGGACCGGGCCCTGGCCGAAGACATCGCCCAGGAGACGATGATGAAGGCCTGGCTGGCCCTGCCCACCCTACGGGACCAGAGCTCGTTGCGGAGCTGGGTGCTTCGTATCGCCAACAACACCGCCATCTCCACCGTCCGGGCCCGGCGGGCCATCGCCGTCGACCCCCACGAGCTGCCGGAAGCCGAGGCCCCGGTGGAGCGCTCGGTGGAATCCCGGGTGCAGAGCGACGCCGTGGTCGGCGAGTTCGTGGCTGCGCTCGACACCCTCGACGAGCTGTCGCGCACCATCGTGGTGCTGCGGGAGGTGGAGGGTCTCTCCTACGACGAGATCGCCGCCGTGCTCAACGTCCCCCTGCCCACGGTGAAGACCCGCCTGCTGCGGGCCCGGCGGCGGCTGAGCTCGACCCTGAAGGAGTGGGCATGAAGCTGCGCCACCCCTCCAAGGCCGTGCTGCGGGACTGGCTGACGGGCGACATCGAGCCCGACACCACCGACACCGTGGAGCGCCATCTCGACACCTGCACCCGCTGCGCCGCCACCCTGGAGACCATCGAGCCGGTGCCCGAGACCCCTCTCGGCCCCGAAGCGCTCGGTAGCGCCCTGGCCATCGTCCTCGCGCCGCCGAGTGATCTGGCCCAGCGTCTGGAAGAGGGGGTGACGGCTAGACTCTCGTCCCGCCAGATGATGGAAGTGGTGGCTGACCTGTTCGGAGCGGGGTTGGAGACCACTCGCCTCCTGCTGATCGAGGGCGACGACGATGACGACAGCTGATTGGATCACGGTGGCCGTTGCCATCGTCGGCGGTGTGCTGGCCGGGGTGATCGGCTCGCGCATCGTGCACCGGGTCGTCGGTGCCCCCAGCCGTCCCAGTGCCCTGCGCCAGGCCGCCCGGCCCCTGGCCAGCCTGGCCCTGTCGGCCGGGGTGGTGGTGGGCCTGATCATCGCCCTCGGCGTGGTGTCACCGTCGGCCCTGGATCAGCTGCCGCGCGACGTCATCGCCTTCATCCCCCGGGTGATGTCGGCCGCCATCCTCGTCATCCTGGCCAACGTGCTGTCGTCGTTCGCCCAGGCCGGGCTGGGCCCGGCGGTGGCCCGCCTCCCCGCCGCCACCCAACGCCAGGTGCTGTCGGGTGTCCGGCTCACCATCCTCACCCTCGCCATCCTGCTGGCCGTGCGCCAGCTCGGCATCGACACCACCGTGGTCAACCTCGGGGTGGCCGCCGTGTTCTTCGGCATCGCCGGGGCCCTCATGCTGCTGGTGGCCCTGGGCGGGCGCCACGTGGCCACCGAGGTGGCCTCCACCCGGGTGCTGCGGCGACTGTTCCGGGAGGGAGACCTGGTGCGCACCGAGGCCCACGAGGGACGGGTGGTCGCCGTGCACCCCACGGCGGTGGAGCTGGTCACGGCCGACGACCGGATCATCCTCGTGCCGTCGTCGCAGTTCGTGACGGGCACGATCACGATCGACCGGTCGCAGCGGGCACCCTCTCCGACGCCGCCACCGGGCGGCCCTCAGGCCGGCTGATCCCCGTCGACGGCGCCGGTTGGGCCGCCGGCCGCGGCCTGGGCGGCATCGAAGTCGTCCAGGGCCCGGGCCGCCGCCTCCAGTAGGCGGGCGGTGCAGCCGGCCATCTCCACCGGCGGGGCGATGTCGGTGGCGATCCGCTCGGCGATGCTCCGGAAGGCCTCGGCCGCCCGACCCTCGCCCAGCGCCACCGGCCGGCCCTCGTCGCCCCCGTTGGACACCTCGGGCTCCAGCGGGATCGAGCCGATCAGGGGCACACCGGCCTCCGTGGCCAGGCGCTCGCCCCCGCCCCGGCCGAACAGGGCGTACTCGGTGCCGTCGTCGGCGGTGAAGGCCGACATGTTCTCGATCACGCCGGCCACCCGGATGTGCGACTTGCGGGCCATGGTGACGGCCCGGGTGGCCACCTTCTGGGCTCCGGTGGCGGGGGTGGTGACCACGATCAGCTCGGCCCGGGGCAGCATGCGGGCCAGGCCCATGGCCACGTCGCCCGTGCCGGGGGGCATGTCGATCACCACGTAGTCGAGGTCGTCGGGCCAGGCCACGTCCTCCAGGAAGTGCTGCACGGCCCGGTTGAGCATCAGGCCCCGCCACAGCAGGGCCGACTCCTCGTCTTCCACCAGGAAGCCCATCGACACCACGTCGAGGCGCCCCTCCCCCACCGCCAGGGAGTGGGGCACGATCACGGGCCGGCTGCCGTCGCCCGTGCTGCGGGCCTCCAACCGGCCGTCGAGGCCCAGCATGCGGGGCACCGAGAACCCCCAGATGTCGGCGTCGATCACACCCACCCGGAAGCCCCGCTGGGCCAGCGCGGCGGCCACGTTGACCGTGACCGACGACTTGCCGACGCCCCCTTTGCCCGAGGCCACGGCCAGCACCCGGGCCCGGCCCGGGATGGCGGTGTCGGGCGCCCGCTCGGCCGCCGCCCGGCGGGCCACGGCCATGGTGGCGGCCTTCTCGTCGGCCGTCAGCTCGGTCCAGTCGATCTCCACCGCCGTGACGCCGGGCAGGGAGGCGATCCGGGTCTTGGTGTCTCGCTGGATCTGGGCCCGGAGCGGGCATCCGGCGGTGGTGAGACCGATGCGAACCCGCACCTCGCCCTCGGGCGAGACCGTGGCCCCCTTGGCCATCCCGAGGTCGACGATGTTGGCCCCCAGCTCGGGGTCGATCACGCCCCTCAGCACAGCCAGGACGTCGGCCTCGTTAGGCACGCCTGGTGGGGAATTGTCAGTCATACCTTCCAGGTTAGGGTGAGTAGACCGATGTCGATAGACTGGGCCGGTACTAGGAGGTCACGAGTGATCACAGTCACAGATTCAGCTGCATTCAAGGTCAAGGAGCTCCTCGACCAGGAGAACGACGAGGCGCTGGCCCTCCGGGTGGCGGTTCGTCCCGGCGGGTGCTCCGGCTTCAGCTATGAGATGTTCTTCGACAGCGAGCTCACGTCGGACGATCAGACCACCGAGCATGGCGGGGTCCGGGTGGTGGTCGATCCCACCAGCGCCCAGCTCCTCCAGGGCGCCACGCTCGACTACAAGGACGGCCTGCAGCAGGCCGGATTCTCGATCGACAACCCCAACGCCCAGCGCACCTGCGGCTGCGGCCAGTCCTTCTCCTGACCCCTCGGGGCTGACTCCCTGGACCGTTCGGGCTGAACTGCTCGGATCGTCAGGGACAAGCCCCCGGGGGGTCGAACCCCCCTCAGGGCACCGGCGGCTCAGGGCGCCAGGACCGCCTTGGCGTTCTCGATGTACTGGCCATGGCCCGGGGCGATGGCCTTGATCCGGAACGACTTCACCTTCTCCGGAAGGTGCGAGGGCACACTCTCGTGGCAGTGGTCGCCGGTGATCAACGTGCGTTCCTGCTCCAGCACGAACGAGTAGCGCCCGTCGGCCCCGTCGTTGATGGCCACGGCCGTGATGCGGAACTCCGTGGCGTCGATCTTGTAGCCGTCGCCCAGCACGTCGTCGGCCCCGTCGAAGCCCGGTGGGGCGAGCAACTCGGCCCCGGTGCGCTCTTTCAGCGAGCGGGCGCCGGCCGAGTAGCTCTCGTGGGTGTCGGTGAGGACGATCCAGCGGATCCGGTCTCCCCCGCAGCCGCACAGGACGTCGAGGTGACCGTCGTCCAGGGGGCCGGGATCGATGATCACGATCTCGTCGATGCCGATCAGGTAGGTGTTCAGGCCCGGCTCGCCGTCATCGCCTTGGCAGGTGATCCGGCGAACCAGGGGGCTGAGCGCCCGAGCGACCCCCGGGATGATGGGCGGCAGTTGCGGTTCTTCGATCATGGTGATGAAGATCTCCTGATCAGGCGATGACTCAGCGCAGCCCGGGAGCCGGCTTGCGCCCCCGGGGTGCCGTTGTCGTGTCTTCGTTGACAATGTCCACGTCGACCGCGCCAGACCCGGGGCGGGCGCCAGAGGCGGGCCACCACGAGCCGGACGGGACGAACAGGGCGATCCGGGCCGTTAGCCACGACCCGAGAACCGCCCGAATCGGCGGGACAACCAGGAGGGCGGCCGCGATGCCGCTCAAGAAACCGGGGATGATCAGAAGGGCACCGGCCAGGGCCCGGTAGGCCCGGCCCGGCACGGCCCGACGGCGGAGGCCCTCACGCAGGGCGCCCCGCAGGCTCTTGCCGATCAGCAGGACGCCAACGGCGGCCTTGACCGCGGAAAGGATCGCGACCGTGGCCAGTCCCCACACCGAGACCACCCAGCCGAGAAGCAGCAGCTCCACGACGGCCCAGGTGACGATGGCAAGCGTAGCCCGTGACCTCATCTCGCCTAGGAGTCTACCCGCCGCCCGGCCCTGGCCCGACGCCGTTGGTCGCCCCAGGAGGTGCAGGATCGACAGGGAGGGCAAATCGACCCAGGTCCACCACCCGGCCGTAGGGGTCCGGGTACGGCTTTGCCCCACCGCTGTTCGCCCCTCTCACGCTCAACGTTGTAGAGAAATGCCGGGCGGGGCGGCATTTCTCGACAAAGTTCGGGGGGTGGAGCGCAGCGGAGGGTCCGGCGGGGGCGCAGCCCCCGAAAAAGATAGGGTCTGAGCGTGGCTCGACCCCCCTCGGTAGACCAGCTCGCTCGCCGCCTGGCCCCCTCCTCTGCCCTGCCCCACCCGGTGCTGGTCGAGGTGGCCCGGGAGGCGATCGCCACCGACCGGGTCGACGAGGCGGAGGAGCTGGCCCGGCGCCGGGAGCGGGTGCTGCTCACCCCCGTGGTCAACGCCACCGGCGTGCTGCTCCACACGAACCTGGGCCGGGCCCCCGTGGCCCACGCCGTGGAGGCCAGCTACACCAACCTCGAACTCGACCTCGAGACGGGGGCCCGGGGCAGCCGCCAGGCCGTGGTCGGTCGGTTGCTGGCCACCGCCTGCGGGGCCGAGGCGGCCATGGTGGTGAACAACTGCGCCTCGGCCGTCCTGCTGGCCCTGGCCGCCCTGGGGGCGGGCCGGGCCGTGGCCGTGAGCCGGGGCGAGCTGGTGGAGATCGGGGGCGCGTTCCGGGTGCCCGACGTGATGGCCCAGTCGGGCGCCCAGCTGGTGGAGGTGGGGACCACCAACCGGACCCGCCTGGCCGACTACCGCCGGGCGGTCGACGAGGCCGGGGTGGTGGTCACGCTCAAGGTCCACCAGAGCAACTACCGGATCGTCGGCTTCACCGAGGACACCCCAGTGGCCGAGCTGGCAACGCTGGGGGTGCCGGTGCTGGCCGATATCGGCTCCGGCCTGCTCGACGCCGCCTGCCCCTGGCTCGACGGCCCGCCGCCCCGGTGGCTGGAGGGCGAGCCGGCGGCCCGCCAGACCCTGGCCGCCGGGGCCGACGTCGTGCTGTTCTCCGGCGACAAGCTGTTCGGCGGCCCCCAGGCCGGCATCATCGCCGGCCGGGCCGACCTGGTGGCGGCCTGCGGGCGCCACCCCCTGGCCCGGGCCCTTCGGCCGGGCGGGCTCGTGCTGTCGGCCCTCCAGGCCACCACGCTGGCCTACCTGCGCCGCGACGGGCAGGCCATCCCGTTCTGGCGGATGGCGTCACTCCCCGCCGCGGGGCTGCGGGAGCGGGCGGCGGCCGTGATCGACCGGGCCGGGCTGACCGGCGCCCGGGCCGTCGACACCGACTCGGTGCCCGGGGGCGGCACCCTCCCCGGGATCACCATCCCCAGCGCCGGGATCCGCCTCCCCGGCGACCACGCCGACGCGCTGCGCCGGCGGGAGCGGCCGGTGATAGCCCGGGTCGATGGCGGGGCCACGATCTTCGACCTCCGCACGGTGGACCCGGCCGACGATCACGCCCTGGCCGACGCCCTGGCCGACATCGTGGCTGATGCTGCGGGCCGGGAGCGCAGCGGGGTGGCGACGTGACGGTCATCGCCACCGCCGGCCACGTGGACCACGGCAAGTCCACCCTCGTCCTCACGCTCACCGGCACCGACCCCGACCGGTGGGACGAGGAGAAGACCCGGGGCCTCACCATCGACCTGGGGTTCGCCAACCTCACCCTGCCCTCGGGCCGGGAGCTGTCGTTCATCGACGTACCCGGCCACATCCGGTTCCTGCGCAACATGCTGGCCGGCGTGGGGGCGGTGGACGCCTGCCTGTTCGTGGTGGCCGCCACCGAGGGGTGGAAGCCCCAGAGCGAGGAGCACCTGCGAATCCTGTCGCTGCTCGGCATCGAGCGCGGGGTGGTGGCGCTGACCAAGGTCGACCAGGTCGACGAAGACCTGTTCGCCCTGGCCGAGCTGGACGTGGAGGAGCACGTGGCCGGCACCTTCCTCGAAGGGGCGCCGGTGGTGGGCGTATCGGCCATCGACGGCACCGGGATCCCCGAGCTGCTGGCGGCACTCGACGGCCTGGTGGACGAGATTCCGGCCCGCGACGCCTCGGCCCCACCCCGCATGTGGGTGGACCGGTCGTTCGCCCCGGCCGGTGCCGGCACCGTGATCACCGGCACGCTGGTTGGCGGCACGCTCTCGGTTGGCGACGAGGTGGTGGTGGTGCCGGGCGACCGTCCGGCCCGGGTCCGCAGCCTCCAGTCGCACCACCGCCAGGCCCAGAGCATCGGCCCCGGCAACCGGGCGGCGGTGAACCTCACCGGCGTCTCGCACAACGACCTGGCCCGGGGCCACACCGTGGTCACGGCCGGGGCCTGGCACCAGACCAAGCTGGTGGACGCCGAGCTGACCGTGCTGGCGACGCTCGACCATCCGGTGAGCCGCCGCGGCGCCTACGCCGCGTACATCGGCTCGGGCGAGATCCCGGCCAGAGTCCGGATCCTGGGCGCCACCGAGCTGGGCCCGGGCGACACGGGCGCCGTGCGCCTCTACCTGTCCCGCCCCCTGGCCCTGCTCCCGGGCGACCGGTTCATCCTGCGGGAGAGCGGACGCGACCAGACGGTGGGCGGCGGCCAGATCCTCGATGTGGAGCCGGTGGTCCCGGCCTCCCGGGCCCGCCCCGACCGCTCGGTGGACCGGGTGGTGGCCGAGCGGGGCTGGGTGACGGTGGACCAGCTGCACAGGCTCACCGGTGAGCGACGCCTGGCCACCGTGGGCCAGTGGGTGGTCGACCCCGAGGCATTGGCCGCCACCGTGGCCACCACCCGGGCCCGGATCGAGGAGGCCGGCCCCCTGGGGCTCGACGTGGCCCTCCTCGACGACCGTCAGCGGGCCGCGCTGGCTCTGGTGGAGGGGGCGACCGTGCAGGCCGGGCGGGCCACGGTGGGCCCGGTGGTGGATCCGCTGGCCGGCCACCCCTGGGTGGCGGCCCTGGAGGCCGCTTCGTTCAACCCACCCGGGCCCGACGGGGTCGACCGGGGCGAGGTGCGGGAGCTGGTGCGCCGGGGCCTGGTGGTGGAGGAGGACGGCATCCATTTCGCCGCCGCCGCCATCGCCGAAGCCGCCCGTCGCCTGGCCGGGTTGCTCACCACTCGTCCCGAAGGGTTCACGGTGGCCGAGGCCCGCGACGAGCTGGGCGCCACCCGCAAGTTCGTGCTCCCCCTGCTGGCCCACCTCGACCGCACCGGGGTGACCCGCCGGCGCGGCGACTTCCGCATCGCCGGCCCCCGAATGCCTCAAGCGTGAACGATCACGCCTGAGGCTTGCGAGTTCACGGCGCAGCCGGGAACTCGGTTAGTGCAGGCGTAGCCCGAACGGCGTCACCAGCCGCCGACGAGACGGCGTTCACCTTCGGTCAGGCCACCCCAGATCCCGTGCTGTTCACGGATCTGCAGGGCGTAGGTGCGGCAGTCGGCCAGGACGGGGCAACTGGAACAGATCTCCTTGGCCCGACGCTCACGCAGGCGCTTCTCCGAGCGGCGTTCCATCTGTGAGGGCGGGAAGAAGATGTCGTGGTTCGGGCCCCGGCAGGCGGCTCGCTGTTGCCAGAGCACATCCACGTGTTGGACACTCATGCGCGGCTCCCCCTAGAGTCGACGCGACCTTAGGTCCGAGCCGCCCCGGATACAAGAGGTTGTTCATCCACGTTGTCGATAATCCTTGGCCCCACCTTCTTCCGGCTCGATCTCGAGCACGAGGCGGTCGAGGCCGACCACGCGGATGGGGTCGCCGGCCTTCACCGGGGTGGCCCGGTTGGTGATGGCCCGCCAGGCCACGTCGCGGACCTTCACCGTGCCCTCGGGTGAGACATCGGTGATGGCTTCGCCTATCTCTCCGATCATCCACCGGCGCCCGATGGTGGGGGTGGAGAACCGGGTGCGCACCATCGAGGGCATGCCGCCCCAGGCGTAGAGGGCGGCCCCGATCAGGCCGGCGCCCACGGTCACCCAGCTCATCCGCACCCCGGAATACAGCGTGAGCGTGCCGGCGGTGAACAGCACGAAACCGGCGATCGTGTAGTAGCGGGGCACATTGGTCTGGATGTCGACGGCGAAGGACAGGAAGGCCACGAGCAACAGGCCGATCGCCCACCACCTCACGGGAAGGTTGGCCAGGCCGAAGCAGCCCAGGGCCAGGAACACCGCGCCCAGCACGCCGGCGATGCCGACACCCGCCGTGTAGAGCTCGAACACCAACAGGCCGAGACCCAGCACGAGGAACAGGTACGCCACCTCGGGGCTGCTCACCGTGTGGAACAGCTGGCCCGTGATGGGCAGGCCGGTGAGCTCGTTGCGGGTGAGGGGGATCGTGCGCTGGGTGCCGTCGCCCTCGGTGCAGGTGGCCACCTCGTAGCCCGGGATCAGGCTCACGAACGAGCTGATGGTGGCCACGTCGCTGGCCGGGCCGGCGGAGATGCCGAGCTGGATGGCCTCGTCGGTGCCCACCGTGGTGGTCGTCAATCGTTCGGTGGCATCGCCGAAGGCGGGCCCGAAGCTCTCGGGCAGCCGGGCCGGGCCGGTGTCGCCCACGGTGGAGCCGGCCGACACGCCGACCAGGTCGACCGTGCCCAGCAGCTCGGCCGAGCCCCCCTTGGCCGTCGCCCCGCCCTGGCCCACCCACACCGCGGTCTGGATCGGCGAATCGGCCAGGGCGGCGGCCAGCTCGGCGTACTCGTCGTCGCTGAGCACGCTGCCCTTCGAGTTCATCCAGATCACGACGCCGAGCGCGCCCGACCGCTCGGCCTGGTGGAGTTCGTCGAGCAGATGGCGCTGCACCACCGGGTCGATCAGGCCGGCCACTTTGACGATCCGCACGGCGGTATCGGAGGCCGGGATCCCGTTCAGGTCGTCGGGGCAGGCACCCAGGTCACGGGCTCCCGGGCGGTCCTGGGCCGAGGCCGGGGTGGCGGCCGCCGCCAGCCCGGCCACGATGGCCAGACCCCATACCAGGGCCACCCGCAGCAGGAGCCGGGCCGGGCGGCGGGCTAGCCTCCGAGGCAGTGTCGGCATCGTCTTCGGTCGAGTGGTTCGCATCATCGAGGGTCCTGATCGTCGCCGGCAAGGGAGGCGTGGGCAAGACCACGGTAGGGGCATCGGTGGGTGTCGCGGCAGCTCGCAGCGGGCTGGACGTGCTCCTGGTGGAGCTGGAGGGCGACTCCCGCTTCGGTCGCCCCTTCGGGGCGGGGCCGCTGGGTTACGCACCCACCGAGCTGGAACGGTTCGACGGCGGGGGCCGCCTGCGGGCCCGTCACCTCACGGCTCGGGAAGCGATGCGGCAGTATCTCGACGCCGGGGGCATCAACCGGATCACCGAACGGCTGCCCCGCACCGGCCTGGTGGATCTGGTCACGTCGGCCGCCCCCGGGCTGGCCGACCTCGTGCTGCTGGGCAAGATCCGCCAGCTGGAGCAGCGGGGCGAGGCCGACCTGATCGTGGTGGACGCCCCGGCGTCGGGCCACGCCGTGGGGCTCCTGATGGCGCCCCGGGGTCTGGCCCGCACCGCCGCCTCGGGCCCGGTGCGCCATCAGGCCGACCTGGCCCTCGAGCTGCTGGCCGACCATGCCCGGTGCCAGGTAGCGCTCGTGACCATGCCCGAGGAGGGCCCCGTGAGCGAGGTGATCGAGACCGGCTTCACCCTGGAAGACGAGGTGGGCGTGCGGCTGGGGCCCTTGGTGGTCAACGGCTGCTGGGCCCCGGTCGACGGTCTGGCCGAGGCGGTGGGGCGGGCCCCGACTCGGCCCCGGGGGGTGGGCGCCGCGTCCCTGGCCGCCGCCCGGTTCCGGCTGGAGCGGCTGGCGGCCCAGGCCGAGCAGACGGCCCGCCTGGCCCGGGAGCTGCCCCTGCCCCAGGTGCGGCTGCCGTTCCTGTTCACCCCGGGGGTGGATCGGGCCGGGCTCGACCGGTTGGCGGAGGCGCTGGCCGTGGCCCCCGCCGTCCCGTCGGCTACGACCGGGGCTGCGGCCGCAGCCTCGACCACGACCTGGACAGGGGCCGTGGTCTGATGGATGAGGCCCTCGTCTACCTGGGCTCGGGGGGCGTCGGCAAGACAACGGTGGCGGCCGCCTCGGCCGTGGCCGCCGCCCGGGACGGGGCCCGGGTGGTGGTGCTCACCATCGACCCCGCCCGCCGCCTGGCCGAGACCCTCGACCTCGGCGGAACGGGCGACGAGGCCCGGCCGGTGACCGGGCCCTGGCCGGGTGAGTTGTGGGCGGCCCAGCTCCAGCCCACCGCCACCCTGGCCGAGGTGCTGCGCCGCCACGGCCGCCCCGGTCAGGCCGAGCGGATCCTGGCCAATCCCACCTTCCAGGCCATCACCCACGCCACCCCCGGGATCAGCGAGTACATGGCGGTGGAGCGGCTCCATCAACTCCACACCGACCCCCGGTTCGACCTTGTGGTGCTGGACACCCCGCCCTCCCGGCACGCCATCGAGTTCCTCGACAGCCCCCAGCGGCTGTGCCGTTTCGTCGATAACCGCCTCTACCGCACGGTGCTCGCCCCCCGCAGCGGGGTGCTGCGCTCGGCCAGCTCGGCCGGGCGGCTGGCCCTGCGGGCGGTGGCCCGGCTGGTGGGGATGGAGCTTATGGACAACGTGGTGCGACTGTTCGCCGATCTCGACGGGCTCGACCGGGGCTTCCGCGACCGGGCGGCCGAGATCGACGGGCTGCTGACCAGCCCCCGGTGTCGCTACCGGCTCGTCACCACGGCCCGACCGGAGACGGTGGCCGAAGCGGCCTGGATCGGGCGCAGCCTGATCGACCGGGGTCTGGTGGTGGACGCCGTCGTGGCCAACCGGGTGGCGCCGTCGTTCACCGCGTCGGCGCCGGCGTCGCCGTCGGCCGCCACCGGATCGGGCGGCGGCTCCCGGCCCCGATCGTCAGGACCGATGGCCGCCAATCTGGCCGAGCTCGGCACCCTGGCCGCGGGTGAAGCCGAGCTGCTGGCCGGCCTGGCCGACGCGCTGGGTGATCCGCCGGTGCTGAGGGTGCAGGAACGGGCCCGGATGGCCCGGGGTCGGGACGCCCTGGTGGAGCTGGCCGAGGAGCTGGCGCCGGCTACTCCCCCTCACCCGCCAGCACGTACTCGGCTTCCTCCACCGACTCGGTGATCGGCACGAAATCGTCGAATCCGGTGACCTGGAGAAGGCGGGTGAGGGCGGGGCGGGAACAGGCCACGGCCACCACGCCGTCGGCCTCGCGGATCCGCCCAATGCCCCTGACCAGGGCGTTCAGAGCGGCCGAATCCATGAATGGCACCTTCGACAGGTCGATCAGCAGACGACTTGTACCGGCGAGGCGCGCCAGCGCCTCACGCAGGGAGCCGACCGTGTACGCGTCCAGCTCACCGAGCGGACGGAACAACGTGTGGGCGTCACCTTCTTCGATTTGGATCTCCAGCAATGGCTGACCCTTCTCTTCGATCACTGGCCACGATAGCCACTGCCGGAGCCCTCACGCCCCGGAAGCCGAGGAGGTGCCGGCCTGCTGTTAGCATCCTCGCCGTGACCACCGTGTTGCTCGCCACCGATTCCGACCCGCTGTTCCGAGACGTCGATGCCGCATTGGCCAGCGAAGATACCCAGGTACTCCGGGTCCGGGCCGGTACCGACGTGTTGCCGGTGTGTCAGCAGAAGGCACCCGATCTGGTGATCCTCGATCTCCAGATCGGTAACATGGGCGGGTTCGCCACCTGCATGGCCGTCAAGCAGGAGGTAGAGGTGGGTCGACTGGGTCCGGTCCCGGTGGCGCTTCTGCTCGACCGCTCGGTCGACACCTTCCTGGCCGGCCAGGCCCGGGCCGACGGCTGGCTGATCAAGCCGGCCGACTCCCTGCGGCTCCGCCGCCTCGCTCTGGCCCTGCTCAACGGCGACTCGTCGTTCGAGACAGCGTCGCACGCCACGGCGTGAGGACACGGCGTGAGGACACGGCGTGAGGACACGGCGTAGCTTTTTGCCGTCCGGTTGAGCCTGCTGGTCGGCTAAGCTCGAACCGCACTGCAATCGGGTTGTGGCGCAGGTTGGTAGCGCGCCTCGTTCGGGACGAGGAGGTCGGGAGTTCAAATCTCCCCAACCCGACGTAGTAGGGAAGCAGTAGGGAAGTACTGAGAAAAAAGTAGTAAGAAGTCTGCGTTCGAGACATTCACCGACGGCGGGGGTTCGACATGCCGGGAACGGTCCTCTACGAGCGCAGCGGGCACATCGCCACCATCACCTACAACCGGCCCGAGGCCCTGAACGCGGTGAACGGCGAGCTCCGGCGGGATCTGAACGCCGCCTGGGAACAGCTGCGCAACGACGACGAGGCCTGGGTGGCCATCGTCACCGGCGCCGGGCGGGCCTTCTGTGCCGGGGCCGACCTCAAGGATCCGGGGTCCGCCGTCGGCAACGACCAGCACTCGTTCTGGGAGGTGCCGAGCTTCACCTCGCTGGAGAGCGGCATGGAGATCTGGAAGCCGATCATCGCCGCTGTCAACGGCTACGCCCTGGGCTTCGGCCTCACGCTCGTGGCCTCCTGCGACTACGTGCTGGCCGCCGACAACGCCAGCTTCGGCTTCCCCGAGGTGCAGCTGGGCGTGCCCACCGTGCAGGGGGCGGTCCGCATGCCCCAGGTCGTCGGCTGGCAGAACGCCATGGAGCTGCTGCTGTGGGGCGACCGGGTGGACGCTCAGCGGGCCAAGGAGATGGGCCTGGTACAGCGGGTCGTGCCGGCCGAGGACCTGATGGACGAGGCCCGGGCCCTGGCCCAGCGCCTGGTCGACAACTGCGCTCCCCTGGCCGTGCGGGCCACCAAGGAGATCGCCAAGCGGGGCCAACAGATGGCCTTCGTGGAGGCCATCCGCTTCGGGGAGACCATGCGCAAGGTGGCCGGTGCCACCGAGGACGCCAAGGCTTTCCGGGCCTCGTCGGCCAAGGGCGATCGGCCGGGCTGGCAGGGCCGCTGACAAGGAGCTGCTATGCGTGAGCTGATCGATCTCACCGTCACCGACATCTCGGCCGCCGTGGTGTCACGCCAGGTGTCGCCCACCGAGCTGACCGAGGCCTACCTGGCCCGGATCGAGGCCTTGAACCCGGAGCTGACGGCCTACGTGGAGATCACGGCCGACCGGGCCCGGGCCGACGCCGCCCGTCTCACCGAGGAGGCGGCCCGCCGAGAGTTCCGGGGGCCGCTGCACGGCGTGCCCATCGGCCTCAAAGACCTGATCGACACCGCCGGCATCCCCACCGCCGCCGGCTCGGCGGCCTACGCCGGGCGGGTGCCCACCACCGACGCCGCCGTGGCCCGGCGGCTGGCCGAGGCCGGCACCGTGCTGCTGGGCAAGACCGCCACCCATGAGCTGGCCTACGGCGTGACCACGTCGAACCCCAAGGCCTACGGCACCACGGTGAACCCGTGGGATCACGGCCGGATCCCGGGCGGGTCGAGCGGGGGGTCGGGGGCCGCCATCGTGGCCCGCATGGCGGCCGCCGCCATCGGCACCGACACGGGAGGCAGCATCCGCATCCCGGCCAGCTTCTGTGGCTGCGTCGGGTTCAAGCCCACCTACGGGGTGGTGAGCCGGGCCGGCATCGCTCCCCTGTCGTGGTTCCTCGACCACGCCGGGCCGATCACGGCCACGGTGCGCGACGCCGCCATCGTGCTCGACGCCATCGCCGGCTACGACCCAGACGACGAGGCCACCCGGCCCGGAGCCGGTGGGGTGTCGGGCCTGGCCGGCCGGCTCAATACCGACGTGTCGGGCCTCCGGGTGGGGGTGCCGCGGTCCACCGCCTGGGCCGCCCTGCAGCCCGGAGTGCGGGAGGCGGCCGAGGCGGCGCTGGCGCAGCTGGAGGCGCTCGGCATGCACCTGGAAGAGGTCGACCTGCCGGGCACCGACGACTTCATGGGCCCGGCGTTCGCCATCGTGTCGGCCGAGAGCCGGGCCGCCCACGCCGGGATCTGGCCCGCCCGCCACGACGACTTCGGGCCCGACGTACAGCAGCTCCTGGCCATTCCCCCGCTCGACGGCGACGCCACGGTGGTGGCCCTGCGCCAGATGGCGGCCTACGAGCAGGCCGTGCGCCGGGTGCTCACCGGGGTCGACCTGCTGGTGTCGCCCACCACGCCGTTGGTGGCGCCGCCGCTGGGGGCCGACACGGCCAACCTCGACGGGGCGGCGGTGCCGGTGATCAACGCCGCCATCGTCAACACGATGCCGTACAACTTCGCCCACCTGCCGGCCATCTCCGTACCCTGCGGGTTCGCCGACGGCGTGCCGGTGGGCCTCCAGCTGGCCGGTGCCCCGTTCGACGATCTGCGGGTGCTCCAGGCCGCCCACGCCTACGAGCAGTCCACAACCTGGCATCTCCAGCGGCCCTGATCCTCAGGGCGGCGCCCCTGGGCCGCGAATCGCGCGACGAGAATCGCGTCATGCGCGCGAATCTGCGTCGCGAAACCATTGCAATGGGGGCAAAACGTGACGCTGAATGGTGGCGGGGCGCGATTTCCGTTGCACGGAACGGGGAGCCGGGATCCCCAACCGACCGCCGGCGAGATCCGGCCATGGCCTCCGCGACGAACCATCATCACCCGACCGAACCAGGAGTAACCCCGTGACCACCACCCGCACCCCCGTCTGGAACCCGCCGGGCCCCGGCTCGTGGCGGGCCGAACGTTCACACGGCGGCCCGGGCATCACCCGCCTCTACGCCCGGATTCTGGGCACCCATACCGAGCCCACCTACCGCCAGGTGTTCGCCGACTTCGGCGGCGCCGTGGGATCCCTCGACATGCAGGTGGTGAACGGCGCCATCTACCGCCGGATCGTCCCCCTCGTCGGGGCGGACAAGGACACGGGCAAGATGCCACCGGCGCCGGTGCTGTGGCTCGCCACCCGCCTCCACCCCGAGTTCCGGCGCCGGGAGCGCACGGCCCGCAAGGTGTTGGCCGAGAACGCCGCGCTCGATCAGGTGACGGCCTGGTTCGCCGGCGAGCGCGACCAGTGGCACGAGGCCAACCGCGCCATCCAGGCCGTCGACCCCACCACCCTCGACGACATGGCGCTGGCCGATCACCTCGACCGTCTCGACGCCCACCTGGCGAAGGGCTGGTGCCGCCACCACGAGCTCCACGGGAGTGATCTGGGCCCGATCGGTGACCTCCTGGCCCATGCCGCCGACTGGGGCCTCGACCAGGTGGCCGTGATGGCCCTGCTCAAGGGGGCGTCGCCGGCCACCGTCGACGCCGCACGGCACGGGGCCACGATCGCCGAGGCCCTGCGGGCCGGCGGGGCCGATCCGGCCACCGTCACCTCGCTCGATGAGGTCCGATCGGTCGGCGCCGCCGCCGATGCCCTCGACGCCTACCTCGACGAGTTCGGGTGGCGGGTGGTGTCGGGCTACGACATCGACAGCCTGACTCTCCACGAGTTGCCCGGCGCCATCTGCACCCTGGTGCGCCGGGCCGCCGGTGACCCCGCCGGCAATCCAGCCGCCGGCCATGGCGGACAGCCGGTCGACCATGGGGCGGCCGAGGCCGAGCTGCGGGCGGCCAGCGGCGATCCGGCCCTGTTCGACGAGCTGTTGGCCTCCGCCCGTCAGGCCTACGGGCTGCGCGACGACAATGGCCCGCTCACCTGGGAGTGGCCGATGGGGTTGACCCGCCGGGCCTACCTGGCCGCCGGGGAGCGGCTGGCCACCCGGGGGCGCCTCCACGGCCCGCCCGACGCCTTCGAGCTGGACATACCGGAGCTGGCCGCCGTCCTGAGGGGCGGAGACTCGCCCACCGCCGACGAGGTGGCGTCGCGGGCCGAGGAACGGCGGTGGCAGGCCACCCTGGAGCCGCCGGAGTACCTGGGGGCGCCCATGGCCAAGCCAGATGTGAAGCCCTTGCCGCCCGCCAGCCGGCGCATGATGCGCACCATCCTGGCGGCGACCAGCCTGCTCGACCCCGACCCGGAGCGGGCGGCCACCGCCCTGGCCGGCCTGGGCATCGGATCCCGCACCTACCAGGGCCGGGCCCGGGTGGCCGACGACCCCAACCGGGCCATCCAGGAGATGGAGCCGGGCGACGTACTGGTGGCACCGTGGACCGCGCCGTCGTACAACTCGGTGCTGGCCATCGCCGGCGGGATCGTGGTGCAGGAGGGCGGGCTGCTGTGCCACGCCGCGGTGATGGCCCGGGAGCTCGACCTACCGGCCGTGATCGGCTGCACCGACGCCATGACCGCCATCCGGTCGGGCGACCTCGTCGAGATCGACCCGACCGCCGGCACCGTCCGGGTGTTGGAGAGCGCCGCCTCCCGCTGACCCACGCCCGGCCCCGCTCCGGCTCAGCTCGAGTACCAGCGGGCGATGGCGTCGGGTAGGGCGGTGGTCTGGCGCAGGCCCGTCCAGCGGGCCTCGTCGTCGGCGGTGGGGGCGGCGCCGGCGTGGACGAGCTGGAGCGCGGCCAGCTCGTTGCGCCACCCGGTGAGGTTCCGCATCTCCTGGCTCTCGCTGAAGCTGGCCACGATCGTGCCCCGCGTCACCTTCCGGGCCGTGAGCTGGGTCAACCAGTAGTCCCGCCCGGCAGCGTCGGGCTCCCGGCCCAGCACGTTGCGGTAGATCTGGTCGATGAAGGCCCCGAACTCTGTGCCCGGGTAGCGGAGGCGGAACTCGTCGGAGGCGGCGAACCCGTCGGCCACCTTCTGCACCGAGTGGCCGCTCCCCCGCACCCCCACCCAGTAGCGCAGCCCGTCGGTGTCGGGGTAGCGGAGGAAGAAGGCGTGGTACAGACGGTCCACCGTGGCGGCGTTGGACGTGTCGCCGACCCGGGCCGCCATCGCCGGCCACAGCCCGTTGGCCGCGGTGTCGGCGTCGAAGGCCGACCGTTCGCCCGCCGTGGGAAGGCGACCGGTCACCTGGTACCACAGGTGGTCGGCGAACCCGGGCTGGCCGGGCGCGACCGCCGGGGGCGGCCCCGCCGGCGGCTTGGGGGCGGCGGCCACAGGGCCGGCCGGCGGGGGCGGCGAACCCTTCACCTTGGCCAGAGCGGCGTCCACGGTGGGGGTGGGGTTGATGGCGGCGACCCCGCCGGCGCCGTTGGGCTTGTAGACCTCGAAGTGGAGGTGGGGCGAGGTGCTCTCGGCGTTGCCGCTGTCGCCCAGATAGCCGATCAGCTCGCCCTCGGCCACCCGGGTGCCGATGGCCAGGCGGCCGTTGGCCCCCACCGTGGCACAGATCTTGGCCGAGAACGCCTCGTCGCACGACGCCTTGCCGTCGTCGCTGTTGGGGTTGTCGTTGTTCAGGTGGATGTACTGGTACTCCCAGCCCTCGTCGTCCCGCAGGCGGACGTAGTTGCCGCCGGCGTCGTCGAACTTGCCCCACACGATCGTGCCCGCCCGCACCGCCACCAGCGGCACCATCTTCACCCCCAGCATGTCGACCCCGACATGGCTGCGACCGCCGCCCCGGGGTGCGCCGTAGGTGTCGGTCCAGTGGACCTTGGCCACCTGGTCGGCCTGGATCGGCAGGGTGACCGCCCGCACCTCGGCCGCCGCCCCCGCCCCTCCCGCCGGGGCCAGCGAGGCCCCGACCGCGAGCACGACCAGCGCCACCACCCAACGGGGCACGCGGCGCAGTAACGGATCTTCCGTGGTCTCCATGGACTTGCTCCTCCACCCGACCACAAACAGTCGGCTTTGTTCTGCCGAGACCGGCGGGACGGTGTGAACACACACCACCCACACACGGGAACCGGACCTCGGACCGGAGTGCGAAGTAACAACCTTAGATTGTTCCGGCCGATCCTTCCAACATCGTGACAATTCTCTACTGTCGGTTGGATCATGCTGCCTGAAGTCATCGCCGCACTACGACGGGAGGGCGGGAACCGCATGCGGTCCGCCCTCTCGGGCGACGAACGCCTCACCGCCCACGAGCTCGCCACCTGGGACGACCCCGGCCTGTTCGGCCCGGCCAGCGTGGCCTGGCGGGTCCATGGCGAGTCGTCGATGCTGATCGGGGGCCTGCGGGCCCTGCTCCTCCAGACCCTGCACCCCATGGCCATGGCGGGGGTGGCCGACCATTCCGACTACCGCCACGACCCCTGGGGCCGGTTGCACCGCACCGGCCGCTACATCGGCGCCACCACCTACGGCAACACGGCCACGGCCGAGCACGTGATCGCCATGGTCAGCCGCATCCACAGCCGGGTCGAAGGCACCGCCCCCGACGGACGCCACTACTCGGCCGCCGATCCCCACCTGCTGGCCTGGGTTCACGACACCGAGGTCGACAGCTTCCTCACCGCCTACGACCGCTACGGGTCGGGCCGCCTGACCGACGCCGAGCGCGACCGGTACGTGGCCGAGATGGCGGAGACCGGCCGCCGGCTGGGGGCCGATCCGGCGCCCACCACCCGGGCCGAGCTCACCGCGGCGCTCGACGCCTACCGGGCCGAGTGCCGCTACGGGCGCCAGGCCCGCAGCGCCGTGCGGTTCCTCCTCGCCCCGCCCGTGCCGCTGGCCCTGCGGGGCCCGTACGGCGTCATCGGGGCGGCGGCTGTGGGCCTGCTGCCCACCTGGGCCCGCCGCATGATGTACCTGCCCCTGCCCCCGGGCCTCGACCCCCTGGCCATCCGGCCCGCCGCCACCGCCCTCACCCGGGGCGTCGGTTGGCTGATGAGCGCCCCCGCCACCATGGACCGCGACGACCACCTGCTCACCGCGCCCTGACCGGCCCCTGCCTCCAGGCCGCTGCCGACGCCGCCGCAGGCGGCGGGCCGGTGGGTGGGGCCCCACCGGCAGATGGGGGAGGCGCGAAGCGCCGTCGGGGGCGCGAGCCCCCGAGAGTTCCAGCCCCGCTACGGTCGGGCCATGGACTTGGCCCGCTGGCAGGCGTTGATGCAGGAGCTCTACGGGGCCAAGGACACCGAGCGGGGCATCCCGGCCACGGTGGCCTGGCTGTGCGAAGAGGTGGGCGAGCTGGCCCAGGCCGTGCGCAAAGGCACGCGGGACCAGCAGCTCCACGAGCTGGGCGACGTGCTGGCCTGGCTGGCCTCGCTGGCCAACCAGCTCGGCCTGTCGCTCGACGACGCCACCCGCCGTTACGTGGACAACCCACCCTGATCCAGTGTCCCTTCGGGACCTGGAGTTTCGCTTCGCGGAAACTCTAACCTCGGCGGCATGCCCGAGATGATGGAGTACGAGCGGGACGGGTCGATCGTGACCATCCGCTTCAACCGGCCCGACAAGCTCAACGCCTTCAGCGACGAGATGACGATCGCCCTGTTCGAGGCACTGCGGGAGTTCGACGCCGACGGCGCCGCCAACGTGGCCGTGCTGTGCGGCGCCGGCCGGGCCTTCTCCACCGGGGCCGACGTGCGCCAGCGCCAGCTCCGGCCCCGGGAGGAGCTGGAGCGGCTGGGTGGCCCCCAGGGTCACGGGGCCCGGGCCGGGGATCTCCTGCTCCACTCGGTGAACTGGAAGCCGGTGATCGCCGCCGTCCACGGTTACGTGATGGGCCTGGCCACCGGGATCATGTTCGACAGCGACCTGATCGTGGCCGAGGAGGGCACCCAGATCCAGGCCACCGAGCTGGCCCGGGGCCTGGGCGGGGCCCGACACTGGGCCACCATGCGTTTCGGGGGGCGGCCGCCTTCGGCACCGAGATGGCGCTGACCGGGCGGAGCTTCAGCGCCGAGGAGGCGTTCGAGAACGGCCTCATCAACCGGCTCGCCCCCAAGGGGACCTACCTCGACGTGGCCTACGAGCTGGCCCGGGAGGTCGACGCCAACCCGCCCCTGTCGGTCCGGGCCACGGTGCGGGCCCGGCGCTGGTACCTGGCACAGGTCCTGAAGGAGGCGGAGATGATGACCACCCCCTACAAGCTGTACCTGAGCGAAGACTTCAACGAAGCGGCGCGGGCCTTCGTGGAGAAGCGCCAGCCCGGGCCGTTCAAGGCCCGCTGATGGGAACCCTCCGGGTTCGCTAGCGCAGGCCGGCCACCACTTCGGCGATCTCGACGGCGTTGAGGGCGGCGCCCTTGCGCAGGTTGTCGCCGGCCAGGAACAGGGCGAGGCCGTTGTCGACGGTCTCGTCGCGCCGGATTCGGCCCACCAGCGACACGTCGCCGCCGGAGGCCTTGATCGGGGTGGGCACGTTGTCGAGCACCACACCGGCGGCCGACGCCAGCAGCTCGGTGGCCCGCTCGGGGCTGATCGGGCGGTCGAAGCGGGCGTTGATGGACAGTGAGTGCCCGGTGTACACCGGCACCCGCACGCAGGTGCCCGACACGGTCAGCTCAGGGATGCCGAGGATCTTGCGGCTCTCGAACCGGAGCTTCTGCTCCTCGGAGGTTTCGCCGGTGCCGTCGTCCACCGCGCTGCCGGCCCACGGCAGGGCGTTGTAGGCGATCGGTTCCACGAAGGCCGACGGCTGACCGAGGTCCACCGAGGTGCCGTCGTGGGTGAGGCTGCGGGCGTCGCCGCCCTTCACGATCTGCTGGGCCAGCTCCTCCACGCCGGCCAGGCCGGCCCCGGAGGTGGCCTGGTAGCTGGCCACCACCATCGAGCGCAGACCGGCCTCCAGGTGGAGGGGCCGCAGCACGGGCATGGCCACCATCGTGGTGCAGTTGGGGTTGGCGATGATGCCCTTGGGCCGGTTGGCGGCCTCGGCGTCGTTGACGTCGGCCACCACCAGGGGGACCTCGGGGTCCATCCGCCAGGCCGACGAGTTGTCGATCACGACCACGCCGGCCGCCGCCACCTTGGGGGCGAGGGCCTTGGAGGCGGTGGCGCCGGCCGAGAACAGGGCGATGTCGAGGCCCGTGTAGTCGGCGGTGTCGGCGTCTTCCACGGTGACGTCGGCGCCATTGAAGGACAGCTTCCGCCCGGCCGAACGAGCGGAGGCGAACACCCGCAGCTCGTCGACGGGGAAGTTGCGGTCGGCCAGCAGTCTCAGCATCACGCCACCGACCTGGCCGGTGGCTCCCACGATCCCTACGCGCATAGGCCTTCAAGGGTAGACCGCCGACCCCCGGGTCCGTTCACGAATTAGCCTGCCGCCGTGGCGCGGTTGTGGTCCCTGGTGTTGGTGGTCCTGCCCCTGGCCACCGGCTGTGGCCTGGGCGACGACGGCCTCGGCCCGGTACATGAGCAGAACCAGGCCAACCTGGCCTATCCGGCCGACGACGACGAGGCCACGCTGCACCGGATCTACGACCAGTTGGCTGCCGCCGCCGGTGACGGTCGGGAGGTCACCGTCGGGTGGCAGGCCGGCGGGGCGGCCGGGGGTGGCGATCCCGTCGGCTCGATCCACTTCGACCACCTCACCGACCGGTACCAGTTCACGTTCGAGACGCTCTACGACGACGACTTCGAGCTGGCCGCTCCCGGGCTCGGCTCGTTCGGGATCGTCGCCGCCCGCTACATCCTCGACGTGGAGGGCACGAACCTGCCCCCGGTCTACAGCCAGCCGGTGGCCGACTCGGCCCGGGCCGACCTGCTGGCCTACCTGGCCTCACCCCAGGATCTCGCCGCCCACGCCACGGCCAAGCTGGAGACCCTGCGGGCCCAGACCCAGAAGTGGCTCGACCTGCCGGGGCTGCGGCGCCGGTTCAACTGTGAGCAGAAGGCGGGCCTCGAGGGTCAGGTGACCGAGTGCGACGAGGCCGAGCTGAGCGCCGCCGAGCGTGACGAGCTGCGGGCCACCGTCGATGCCATGATCGACGGCCGCATCGCCGAGGCGCAGACGAACGCCGAGGCCGTCCATGCCCTGCTGGTGGAGGCCACCCTGGCCGACCGCTGCCCGACCTGCTGGGGCTGACCGCCGGCCCTCCAGTGCCTACCGAGCGGCTACTGGCCGTCGAGACCGAAGGCGGTGTGGAGGAACTGGACGGCCGACTCCACCTGGTCGGCGTTGACCACGCAGCTGATGCGGATGGCCGAGGTGGAGATCATGTCGATGTTGATGCCGTTGGCGGCCAGCGTCTCGAACATGGTGGCGGCCACGCCGGGGTTCGACTTCATGCCGGCCCCGATCACCGACACCCGGCCCACGGCCCGGTCGGACACGACGCCCCGGATCCCGAGACGGTCGGCCACCCGGTTGTCGATCACACCCGACGCCCGGTCGAGGTCCTCGGTGGGCACGGTGAACGAGATGTCGGTGGTGCCGTCGGCCGCCACGTTCTGCACGATCATGTCGACGTTGATGTTGTCGTCGGCCAGGGCCCGGAACAGGGTGGCGGCCACGCCCGGACGGTCGGGCACACCCACCACGGTCAGCTTCGACTCCGACGTGTCATGGGTGACGGCACGGATGATCGGTTCTTCCATGAGCAGGTCCTTCTCTCCAACGTAGGTGCCCAGCTCCCAGGTGAAGGCGGAGCGGACGTGCAGCGGCACGGCGTGGTTGTGGGCCACCTCCACCGACCGCATGGCCGGTTTGGGGCATCCGGTGGCCGTCATCTCCAGCAGCTCGTCGAACGTGATCGACGACATCTTCTGGGCCGCCGGCACCACCCGGGGGTCGGCGCTGAACACGCCGGATACATCGGTGTAGAGCTCGCACACGTCGGCCGCCAGCACCTTGGCCAGGGCCACCGCCGTGGTGTCGCTGCCGCCCCGGCCGAGGAAGGTGACGTCCCGGTCGGTCGACATGCCCTGCGCTCCGGCCACCACCGGCACGATCCCGGCCTCGATCGCCTCCAGCACCCGGCCGGGCCGGATCTCCAGGATCTTGGCGTTGCGGTGGTTGGTGTCGGTGACGAAACCGGCCTGGCTGCCGGTGAACGACTGGGCCGGGACACCGAGGTCGGCCAGGGCCATGCACATCAGGGCCACGGCCTTGCGCTCCCCCGCCGTGATCAGCATGTCCATCTCCCGGCCGGGCTGGGTCTTCGACACCCGGTCGGCCATGAGGAGCAGCTCGTCGGTCTCCTTGCCCATGGCCGAAATCACCATCGTCACCTGATCACCCCGACGACGGCATCGGGCCACGTGGTCGGCCACGGCCCGCATCCGCTCGGGATCACCCACCGACGTACCGCCGAACTTCTGCACCAGACGAGCCACGATCTCACAAGGTACCGGGTCAGGAGGGGGGGCGACTCAGGTGAGGCGCAGGCTGCATCGGATCGGGTAGCACGGGCTGTACGGTGACGGACCGTGGGAACCGACAAGCGAGCCCGTCAGAAGGCCAACCGGGCCAAGAAGATCGCTGAAGTCCAGAAGGTCGAGAAGCGAGACCAGCGCAAGCAGTACGTGATCGTGATCGCGCTGCTGGTGGTGGGGGTGGCGGCCGCCGCCCTCCTGCTGTCGCTCACCGGCGGCGACGACGACGACACCGCCACCACGTCCACCACCTCGGCCGACACCGCCGATTCCGGCGGATCGGGCGATTCGGTACCGGCCGCCACGGCCAACACCACCCCGGTGAACGACGTCCCGGCCGTGAGCGCCCCCGCCCCCGGGGCCTCCAGCACCGGCACCCCCGAGTGCCCGGCCGAGGACGGCTCGGCCGAGCGGACCACGAGCTTCGGTGAGGCCCCGCCCACCTGCATCGACGACACGAAGACCTACACCGCCACCATGGAGACGACGCTGGGCCCGATCACGGCCGAGCTGGATCCGGCCCTGGCCCCGGCCACGGTCAACAACTTCGTGTTCCTGGCCCGCTACCACTACTACGACGGGGTTCCCTTCCACCGCATCATCCAGGGCTTCGTCATCCAGGGCGGCGACGCCGTGGGCGATCCGCTGGGCACCGGCGGCCCCGGCTACACGATCGCCGAGGAGCTGCCCCAGGTGGAGGGCGACGCCAAGGCCTACGAGGTCGGGTCGCTGGCCATGGCCAACACCGGGCAGTCGAACAGCACCGGCAGCCAGTTCTTCGTCGTCACCGGCGAGAACGGTGTCAACCTGCCGCCCCAGTATTCCCTGTTCGGCAAGGTGACCGGAGGCATGGACGTGGTGAGTGCCATCGAGAGCCTGCCCACCAACGTCGAGGACTATCCCACCCAGGAGATCTACATCACCAAGGTGACGATCGCCGAGTCCTGATCGGCTCCGGCCATGCGCCCTGGTGAACCGCCGTTCGGCCCGCTCCACTCGCGACCGGGCCGAAGGGCCCCGTATGGTGGAAGCGTGGTCCGGGTGCGCCATCCGTCAACACCGCCGAGCAAGCCGGGGGCGGCCAGCGGCGGATCGGGCCCGGTCCGGCCGGTGCAGCCCATCGTGCCCCCGCCCACCGACTGGTCGTTCCCGTCGCCCCACGAGCTCCCGCCCGACGAGGACCTGGTGGCGGTGGGGGCGGACCTGGAGCCCGGCACCCTGCTGCGGGCCTACGCCGGCGGCTACTTCCCCATGCCGGTGTCCCGCACCCGCGTCGGCTGGTTCCATCCCGAGCCCCGGGGTGTGCTGCCGGTGGAGGGGCTGGTGGTGTCACGGTCGCTGCGCCGCTCGATCCGGCGCTACACGGTCACGGTCGACGCCGCCTTCGACGAGGTGATCCGGGCCTGCGCCGACCCCGCCCGCCCGCTGGGCTGGATCGACAACCGGATGCTGCGGGCCTACGGCCGGCTCCACGCCCTGGGCTGGGCCCACAGCGTGGAGGTGTGGGACGACGAGGGCCTCGCCGGCGGTCTGTACGGGGTGGCCATCGGCGGCCTGTTCGCCGGGGAGTCGATGTTCCACCGCCGCACCGATGCCTCCAAGGTGGCCCTCGTCCACCTGGTGGAGATGCTCGACCACCACGCCGACGTGCTGCTCGACGTCCAGTGGGTCACCCCCCACCTGGCCTCCCTGGGGGCGGTGGCTCTCCCCCGCCTCCAGTACTGCGGCGCCCTGGAGCAGGCTCTCCGCCGCCCGTTACCGACCCGTCTCCTGTCCCGCTGAGGGGCTGGGTTCGGCCCGCCTACCCCGGTTCCCGTTCCGCTTCCAGCCAGGTGAGCACGGCCAGCACCCGACGGTGGTCGTCGGGCTGGGGGTGGAGGCCCAACTTGGTGAAGATGGTGGAGATGTGACTGTCGACGGTCTTGGCGTTGATGTTGAGCCGGGCGGCGATGGCGCCGTTGGCCCGGCCCTGGGCCATCAGGTCGAGCACCTCCCGCTCCCGTCGAGCTGAGTGCGTCGAGCCGGGCCGCCTGGTGCCGGCGGCCGAGCAGGTGGGCGATCACCTCGGCGTCGATCACGGTGCCGCCGGCCATGATCTGGCCCACGGCGTCGAGCAGGGTGGCCACGTCGAGCACCCGGTCCTTGAGCAGGTACCCGAACCGCTCGGGGTGTTCCCGGGCCAGCTGGGCGGCGTACTGGCTTTCCAGCGACTGCGACAGCAGCAGGATCCCCAGCTCGGGCCACTGGTGGCGGAGGCGGACAGCGGCGTGGGCCCCCTCGTGGGTGAAGGTGGGCGGCATGCGGATGTCGACCAGGGCCAGGTCGGGGCGGTGCTCGGCCACCGCCACCTCCAGGGCCTCGCCGTCGCCCACCAGGGCACACGGCTCGAACCCGGCCTCGGCCAGCAGGCGGGCCAGGCCTTCCCGCAACAGCACCGAGTCGTCGGCGATCACGACCCGCACGGGCGCCCCTCCTCCTCCTCCGACGGCGACGGCGACGCCGCCGCCGGGAGCAGGAGCCGTATCTCGGTGCCGCCGCCCGGTTGGCTGGTGACGGCAAGGGTGCCGCCGGCGGCCTCGGCCCGGTCCCGGAGGCCCTGCAGGCCCCGGCCGGCGAGGTCGGCCCCACCCTGGCCGTCGTCGGCCACCGTGACCGACAGCCAGCCCGCCTCGTCGTCGATTCCGTGCCCGGTCACGGTCTCGGCCGTCACGGTGACCAGCGAGGCCTGGGCGTGCTTGGCTGCGTTGGCGACCGCCTCGCTGGCCACGAACCAGGCGGTCTGCTCCACCGCCGGGGCGAAGCGGGTGGCGGTGCTGGCCACCCGCACCGGTACCGGGGCGTGGGTCGCCAGGTCGTCGAGGGCGGCGGCCAGGCCCCCGTCGGCCAGCACCGGCGGGCACAGGCCGTGGGCCAGGTCCCGGAGCTCCACCAGCGCCGTCTGGGCCAGGTCGACCCCGGCCTCCACGGCGGCGGCCAGCCGGTCGGGCCCGCCGTTGAGCTGGGCCGATCGGAGCTCCAGGGCCAGGGCCAACAGGCGCTGCTGGGCCCCGTCGTGGAGGTTCCGCTCGATCCGTCGGCGCTCGGCCAGCTGGGCCGCCGCGATCCGGGCCCGGGAGTCGGCCACCTCCACCAGCTGCAGGGTGAGCGCGGCCCGGAGGCGGGCGTTGTCGAGCTCGGGCCGGGCCCGGGCCGTCACCGCCTCCACCAGGCGCCGGTCGGCCCGGGCCGGGTCGTACGCCACCCGCGCCACCGGGGCGCCGTCGCGCCGCACGATCACGGTGGCGCCGAGGTCGGCGGTCGCCTCCTCCCGCCCGTTGCTCGCGACCCAGCGGCCGCCGTCGGGGTCGGCGTCCATCCGGTAGGCGACGCCGAGGCGGGGGTCGCCGAGGGCCGATCGGAGCACGTCCTCGATCGCCCGGGTACCGGCGGGGTCGGCCAGGTGGGCCTCGACCAGGCGTAGGGCTTCGAACCGGCGCCGGTTGAAGCGCCGATCCACGGCGTCCTGGATGCGACGGCGGGCCGGCGCCATCACCGACACCGCAACCAGCGTGGCCACCACCGGCGCCGTGGTGGCCGATCCGGTGATGCCGCTGACTGCGCCGCCGGCCACCACCACCGTGGCGGCGTAGGTGGCGACCACCACCGCCGTGGATGCCAGGTAGGCGACGGTGGCCGACAGCACCCCGTCCATGTCGAACAGGCGACGGCGGCTGATGCACCACCAGGTGGCGGCGGGGATCACCACGGTCCAGCCGGCGGTGGCCATCAGCAGCGGGGTCTCGTTGTTGGCCCGGCGCCAGGCGAAGGCCAGCCCGAGGTACAGCGGCAGGGGCGCCACCGCCGCCACCAGCCAGCGGAGCTGATGGCGGTCCCGCTCGGGCGAGCGCCGGTAGCGGACGACCACCGAGCCCCCGCCCACCAGCAGGCCCACCGCGGTGCCCGTGGCCCCCACGGCCCGGGCCACGTCGGCCAGGGCCGACAGGCCGGGCACGGCCAGCGGGTTGGCCACCGCGCCGAAGGGCGGATCGATGGCCCGGTCGCTGATCACGCCACCGACGTAGGCCACGGTGGCCGCCGCCACGGTGGCCCGGGCGGCCCAGGCCCAGCGCCGGGTGAGCGGGCGGCCGGTGGGGATGAGGTGGAGGGCCACACCCATGGCGGCGAAGAACACGAGGAACACGGGATCCACGAGGTGGGCCACCAGCGGACCGCCGGGAACGGCATCGGGCCGGGCCAGCGCCCCGTACCGGGCGTAGAGGTCGAGGGCCAGGCCTCCCACCTGCGACAACGCCAGCACCAGGAACAGCGCTCCCACCGGGCCGCCCCGGCGACGGATCAGCAGAGCCCCGCCCACGGCGGCCGACACCACGAAGCCCAGGGTGTAGACCGCCATCACCGGCAGGGCCACGGCGAGATCGGGGCGGCCGACGGCCACCAGGCGACCTTGGAGCAGGCCGGCGGCGGCCAGGCAGCCCGCACCGACCGCCCAGACCGCCACCACGCCAACGGACGACACCGCCCGGGCCCTCCGGCCCACCGGCTCCGTTTCCACCGGGTGCCCCCGAGCGACGTCCATGCCCCAGTGTCCCAGGCCGACCGGGGGCGGCGCATCAGTGTCAACCCTGATTCGACTTCCCGGACGGGCCCCGATGCGGGCGGCAACGGCACCGGCGCACCATCGATTCCATCGGGCCGTCGACCGGCCCGAACCCGACCCCGAGGAGATTCCCATGACCGCCCCCACCGCCATCCCGACCTCGTCCCGAGCCGCCGCCGGCTCCAGCACCGCCGTCGTCACCCCGCCCTGGCACCGGCTCACAGCGGTGGCGGCCGTCGTGGGGCCGCTGGCGATGCTGGCCAGCACGATCGCCTTCGTGGCCAACGGGGCCGGGATCAGCGAGGGCGAGGCGGGCGGCGCCATCCAGGTGTGGGCCGCCGTTGCCTACGGCATCGCCCTGCCCGGCCTGGCCCGGGCCGTCGACCGTCGCTCCGCCCGGACGGCCGCCGCCATCACGGCGCTCGGCGTCGCCGGCGCCTGCGGCACCGCCGCCTACGGGCTCGACGCCATCCAGCAGGCCGTGCTGGCCGGCGACGTCTACTCGAGCCCCGCCGTCCCCTTCGCCCTACGCATCCCCGGTCTGCTGTTTCCCCTGGCCCTGTTGGTGTTGGGTGTGGCCGTGACCCGCACGGCCACCGGCCGACGGGGCCGGCTGGCCGCCTGGGCCCTGGTGGCCGGCGCCGTCCTGTTCCCGGTCGGGCGGATCGCCGATCTGGCCCCGGTTGCCCTGGTCACCGATGTGATGTTGCTGGGCGCCCTGCCGGCGATGGCGGCGGCGTTGCTGGGGCCCGAGCGGCGCTGATCCGACCCGCCGCCGGCTGTAATTCGCGCATCCGGCCGAACTTTGTAGACAAATGCCGCCTGTGGCGGCAGTTCTTCACAAGGTTCGGGGTTAGCGGGCGGGGCCCGGGCACTCCACACTAGGAGCCGTGGCTGATCCCCCCGTCCTGCCCCCCTCCCCGCCCCCGACAAGCCCTGGATGATGCGCACCTACTCGGGGCATTCCACGGCGGCGGCGTCGAACGCGCTCTACCGGACGAACCTGGCCAAGGGCCAGACCGGCCTGTCGATCGCCTTCGACCTGCCCACCCAGACCGGCTACGACCCCGACCACGTGCTGGCTCACGGCGAGGTGGGCAAGGTGGGGGTGCCGGTGGTCCACCGGGGGCACATGGCCCAGCTGCTCGACGGCATCCCGCTCGACCAGATGAACACGTCGATGACGATCAACGCCCCCGCCGCCTGGCTGCTCGGGCTCTACATCGCCAACGCCGCCGACCAGGGAGTCGACAGCCGTCAGCTTCGGGGTACCACCCAGAACGACATCGTGAAGGAGTACCTGAGCCGGGGCACCTACATCTTCCCGCCCCTGCCCAGCCGGCGGCTCATCGTCGACATGTTCGCCTTCTGCTCGGAGCGCGCCCCGCTGTGGAACCCGATGAACGTGTGCTCGTACCACCTGCAGGAGGCGGGGGCCACGCCGGTCCAGGAGATCGCCTACTCGCTGGCCACCGCGCTGGGGGTGCTCGACGCCGTACGGGAATCGGGCCAGGTCCCGGCCGACCGGTTCGACGCCGTGGTCGCCTCCACCTCGTTCTTCGTCAACTCCGGCATCCGCTTCGTGGAGGAGACCTGCAAGATGCGGGCCTTCACCCAGCTGTGGGACCGGCTCACGGCCGAGCGCTACGGGGTCACCGACCCCAAGGCCCGCCGCTTCCGCTACGGGGTGCAGGTGAACTCGCTGGGGCTCACCGAGGCCCAGCCCGAGAACAACGTCTACCGGATCATGCTGGAGACCCTGGGGGTCACGCTGAGCCGCGACGCCCGGGCCCGCTCGATCCAGCTCCCGGCCTGGAACGAGGCCCTGGGCCTGCCCCGCCCGTGGGACCAGCAGTGGTCGCTGCGGGCCCAGCAGGTGCTGGCCCTGGAGACCGACCTGCTGGAGTACGACGACATCTTCGCCGGCTCCCACGTGATCGAGGCCCGCACGGCCGAGCTGGCCGAGGCGGCGGAGGCCGAGCTGGGCGAGATCCTGGAGATGGGCGGCGTGTTCGAGGCCATCGGCGAGCTGAAGGGCCGCCTGGTGCGGTCGCACGCCGAGCGGATGCGGCGGATCGAGTCGGGCGAGCAGACCGTGGTGGGGGTCAACGCCTTCACCGAGGCCACCGAGTCGCCCCTCGGCGGAGCCGAATCGATCCTCCGGGTCGACCCGGCGGTGCAGGAACAGCTGGTGGCCGACGTGGTCGCCTGGCGGGCGGCCCGTGACCAGGCGGCGGTCAGTCAGGCCCTGGCCGAGCTGGAGGCCGCCGCTCGGGGCACCGACAACATCATGGAACCCACGATTGCCCTGGCCCGGGCGGGCGGCACCACCGGGGAGTGGGCCGACTGCCTCCGCTCGGTGTTCGGCGAGTACCGGGCCCCCACCGGAATCAGCGGCCGTTCGGGGGCGACGATCAGCACCGCCACCGTGACCAGCGCCGGGGCCGACCTGGCCCGGCTGTCGGCCCGGCTCCGCCTGGTTCCCACCGGGCCGCCCCGTATCCTGATCGCCAAGCCCGGGCTCGACGGTCACTCCAACGGGGCCGAGCAGATCGCGGTGGCGGCCCGGGACGCCGGTATGGAGGTGATCTACGAAGGCATCCGCCTCACCCCGGCCCAGATCGCGGCCGTGGCCCGCGACGAGGACCCCGACCTGGTGGGCCTGTCGATCCTGTCGGGCAGCCATCTGGAGCTGGTGCCCGAGGTGGTGGCCCGGATGCGGGCCGAGGGGGTCGACGCCCCGGTGGTGGTGGGAGGGATCATCCCGGCCGAAGACCAGCCCGGCCTGCTGGCCCAGGGCGTGGCCGCCGTGTTCACCCCCAAGGACTACCGGATCGCCGACATCGTGGAGCACCTGGCCGACCTGGCCCTGGCCCACCGGGAGAGCCAGAGCACAGGGTAGATTCTGAGCCTGGGTGCCAGCATGGCGTGGCGTTGGCTCAACCTCCCGGCGAGTTCCGCTCACGGCGGACCCGCCACAGCCGATGGAGCGCAGTCATGACTGGATCTCGATTCACGCTGCAGACGGGCCCGAGCCTTGCGGCCGGAAGCCTCGGCCTCGTGGTCGGCTTCCTGGGCCTCGTCCTCGACGAAGCCACGCTGGGTGCAGCCGCTGGCGGCCTGGCGCTGGTGGCCGGCCTGCTGGGGCTGATGACGGCCCAGCGCATGGAACGCCAGGTGGCACTCCGGGCCATTGTCGACAACGGCACCATCCCCGCCACCGGCACGGCCACCGGTGTCGGCACCTCGGTGCTGGTCACCGGTAGCGCCGACGGGGTGGCCGTGGTCCGGGGGCCCGAGAGCCATCCGGCCGGCGGGTCGGCCGAGACCCCGAGTCCTCCCGCCGCCGGCGCTGACGGCGAGCCGGTGGTGGAGGTCGACGGCGACGGCGACGGCAACGACGCCCTGATGGACCGGGCCACCGGCCTGTTCAGCGAGAACTTCTTCCGGGTGGCGCTCGAGTCACGCATCGCCGCCGCCCGCCGCCACCTGCGGCCGATCGCCGTGGTGCTGCTCGAGGTGGTGGAGGGTCTGCCCACGGGTGACCCCCGCCCGGTCGACGCCAAGATGGTGTCGACGGTGATCAAGGCCACCCTGCGGGAAGCCGACACCGCCTGCCGTCTCCGCAGCGGCTACTTCGCCCTCCTGCTGGAGGACACGCCGGAGAACGGGGCCATCTGGACGGTGGAGCGGATGCGGCGCCAGCTGGCCGAGACCCACGGCGGGCTCACCGTCTGGGCCGGCGTGGCCTGCTACCCGGCCCACGCCTTCACCCCCGACGAGATCCTCAGCGCCTCCGAGCGGGCCCTGGTCGCCGCCCGGGAGTGGCGCCAGGACCGCATCGAAGTCGCCGCCGCGGCTGACTGACTCCGGAACTCTGACGCGTCGTACCGCCGGCGGCCGCCTGGTGTCAGAGATCGCTGATCGGCAGCGGGCCGAGGATGGCCTCGTTGTCGTGGCCCAGGGGGCGGCCGGGCCAGCGGACCTGGCCGGGCGTGGCCGACAGGCGGGCCGAGAGGCCCTGCATGCGGAAGCCCTCGGCCTCCACGAAGATGCCCCGCTCCACGGCGTGAGGGTCGGCGGCCAGGTCTTCCATGTCGTACACGGGGGCGGCGGCGGCGTCGGCCGCCTCGAACGCGGCCAGCGCCTCGGCCATCGTCCGTTCCGCCGTCCAGGCCACCATGGCGTCCTCGATCAGGAGCCGGTTGACCATGCGGCTGGCGCCGTCGGCCACCCGCGGGTCGGCCCCGAGCCCGATCATGTTCATCACCCGGGCCGCCACCGACTCGGCCGAGGTCGACACCGCGATCCACTGGCCGTCGCTGGTGCGGTAGGCGCCCCGGGGCACCGAGTAGGGGATGCCGGAGCCCAGGCGGGGCTGCTTCTGGCCCTCCTGGAACCACAGCGACGGCAGCGGCCCCATGATCTGCAGCACGCTCTCGATGAGGTTGACGTCCACCACCTGGCCCACGCCGGAGTGGACGGCAACGAGAGCGGCGAAAGCGGCCGAATACGCCGTGACCTCGTCGGTCAGGGCCACCGGGGGCAGGGTGGGGGGCCCGTCGGCCGAGCCGTTGAGGGCGGCGAAGCCCGACATGGCCTCGGCCAGCGTGGCGAAGCCGGGGCGGTCCCGGTACGGGCCGGTCTGGCCGAAGGCCGTCACCCGCACGATGGCCAGCTTGGGGTTGCGGGCCAGCAGCACGTCGGGGCCGAGACCGAGGGCCTCCAGCTTGCCCGGCCGCATGTTCTCCACCAGTACGTGCGACGTCTCCACCAGACGTAACAGCTGCTCCCGGCCCTCGGGGGCGGTGAGATCGAGGGTGATGAACCGCTTGTTCCGGTTGGCCAGCTTGAAGAAGTAGGTCATCCCGTCGGCCGGGTCGCGCCAGCCCAGCGTGCGGGACGAGTCGCCCGTCTCGGGCCGTTCCACCTTGATCACGTCGGCCCCGAAATCGGCCAGGTGGCGGGCGCAGTTGGGCCCGGCGAGCACGGTGGACAGGTCGAGTACCCGCAGGTCGGCCAGCGGCCCCCGCCGCTCGGTGCCGCCCGGTGCCGGTTGCTGGTCGTTGGCTTCAGTCACGGGCTCAGACGGTATCCCCTGCCGGCCGACCACCCCCAGACGGGGGCTGTCACCCCTTCGGGTGACGGATTCGGCCGGGCCCGACGGCGGGCGGTGCGCGTAGAATGAGCGGGAGCGAGCCCGGAGGAGAGCCGCCGGTGGATGTCGAGCGCGCCGCACGTAGAGCCACTGCCGCCCATCGAGGGCGCCACCGGGCGCGCCGCACCGGCGCCATCGAGGTCCTGACCCGGGAGCCCAACGAGGAGCGGGTGGCCATCCTCACCCGCTGCCTGGCCTCCGTGCTCGGCACCACGTTCGTGGCCGCTGTCGGCCTCAGCCTGGCCGGCCTGGCCGGCACCGTGACCGGCTGGCTGGCCCTTCTGGCGGCGGCCGGGGCCGGGATGGCCCCCCTCGGCTGGTACTGGTACCGGGCCCGCCACCCGGGACGGCTGGCGGTGTGGGAGCTCGATCCCCGCCTGGCCCGCCTGGTGGCCGGAGCGGCGGCCGAGGCCGACGCCCTGCGCCGCCTGGCCGACCGGGCCCCGGTGGGGCCGATTGCCGAGCACCTCGACCACCTGGCCACCACCGCCCGCGGCTATGTGGTCGCCCTCCACACCTCGGCCGTCCAGTCGGCCGTTCGGGCCCCCGGCACCGGGGGCCACGATCCCGAGCTGGAGGCCACCGCCACCCGCATCGTGGCCCAGCTGGCCGATCTGGCCGCCGCCGCCGGCCGCCTGCGGGAGGCCCAGCGTCGCCGCCTCCAGATCTCGCCCCTGGAGGAGCTGACGGCGGCCACCAACCGCCTCACCGCTGTGGTCGACGGCGCCGACCGACCTTAACCCCTGCGATCTGTGGCGCCCGGTGCTGTATTTTGCGCGCCGGCGCCACAATTCCCGAATCCGACGGTCCTTGATCAGCCCGGGAACTTGGAGGCGAACCCGATGCGCATGGCGGGGCGGAAGAACTGCTCCACCCAGGCGTAGATCGAGCCCAACACCCGGTCGAGCTCCTCGGGGCCGATGAGGGCGTTGTCGAGCTGGCCCATCAGGTAGACGGCGTCCTCGTCGCCGATGGCGAAGGCGGCCCCGTAGAGACGTGCGTTGCGCCGCAGCAGGTGCTCGTACAGCTGGCCGTGGTTCTCCTCGGGGGCCGGCATCACGTAGGTCTCGTACCGCAGGGTCCGCTGGCGGAGCCAGAACCGGGTGGTGAACACGCCGCGCTCCTCGCCCTCCATGCGGACGAACCAGCTGCGGGGCCCGTCGACGCCCCCGTCCACGGCCAGCACCACCGGGTTGCCGGCCAGCTCGCCGGCCAGCCAGGTGTCGATCACGGCTTCCAGCCCGTCGAGCGTGTTGGGGTCCACCGGCACAGTCATCGCCTGATCATTCCCCCTGCCCGGTCCACTCAGTCGCAAGGGGCCAGGGCACGGGAGCCGAGGTCCTGGTAGAGGCGCCGCAGCCGGGCCGCCGAGTTGCTCCAGGTGTAGGTGCGGCCCCGGGCCGCGGCCGAGACGGCCAGCCGGCGGCCCAACACCGGGTCGGCCAGGATCGTGTCGATGTAGGCGGCGTACTCGTCGGGGTCCCGGCTGTCGATCAGGTAGCCGGTGAGGCCGTGCTCCACCAGGGTGGACAGGCCGCCGACGTCGGCCGCCACGGCGGGCACGCCGCAGGCCGCCGCTTCCAGCGCCACCAGCCCGAACGACTCCGAGCGGCTGGGCACCACGCACACGTCGGCCGCCCGGTAGTAGGTGGCCAGGATGTGGTGGGGCTGGGGCGGGATGAAGCGCACCCGGTGGGCCAGGTCGTGGCGGGTGATCAGGTTGCGCACCCGGTCCACCGCTCCCCCACCGCCGGTGCCGCTGGCCCCGCCCACGATCCACAACCGGGCATCGTCCCGTTCCAGGCGGGCCAGGGCCTCGACGGCCACGTCGACCCCTTTGAGGGGTTGGATCCGGCCCACGAACAACAGCAGCGGGCTGGTGTCGGTCTGGAGGGCCCAGCGGGCCCCGGCCTGGCTGCCGGGGGAGAAGAAGGCGTGGTCGACCCCCGGGGGGACGATCTCGATCCGGTCGGCCGCCGCCCCGTAGTACTCGACGAGCTGCTCGGCCTCGGCCGTGCAGTTGGCCAGCACCAGGTCGGCGCACGCCATCACCTCGGCCTCGGCCCGGGCCCGGTGCTCCGGCTCGGGGTCGCCCAGCACCGCCTTCACCCGGGCCAGGGTGTGGAAGGTGGTGACGAGGGGGAGGCCCAGCTCCTGCTTGAGCTGCTTGCCGGCCACGCCCGACAGCCAATAGTTGGCGTGGATCACGTCGGGCTGGAAGGTGCGCAGGTCTCGGGCCACCCAGTCGGCGAACACCCCCACCAGGGGTTCGAGGGCCTCCTTGGGCACGTCGATCGGGCCGGCCGGCACGTGGACCACGGTGAACCCGGGTTCCACCGTCACCTGGGCCGGGAGGTCGTGGCGCCAGCGGCGCACGTAGACCCGGCACTCCACCCCGGCCTCGGCCAGGGCCGCGGCGAACTCCCGCACGTAGACGTTCATGCCGCCGCTGTCGCCCTCGCCCGGTTGAGCCAGGGGCGACGTGTGCAGCGACAGCACCGCCACCCGGCACCGGCCGCTGCCGCGGCGCAGATCGACGCCGTCGAGGGGGCTGGTCCCGCCCCGCCGCCCCGATCCGCTCACCGGGGGCTGGCTCCGTTCCCCGCCTCGTCGGGCGTCGGCCCGGCGGCGGCCGGTGGAGCGGTGTCGGCCGGTGGGGCTGTACCGACCGGTGAAGCGCCGTCGGCCGGGGCGTCGACGCCGTTGGCCGGTGTGGGGGCCGGTGCGGGGGAGTCGTCGTCGACGGTGACGGTGTTGGCGGCCAGGAACGACCGGTAGACCCCCAGGAGGGCCTTGCGTTGGTCGTCGGTCAGCTCGGGGGCGCTGCGGATGGCCGACTCGAGGGTGGGGGGCTCGGGCCGATGGTCGGCATCGAGGATCCCGGCCTGCACGTACATGGTCTCGGCCGACAGCTCGAGGGCCCGGGCCAGCTGCTGGAGGATCTCGGCCGACGGCTTGCGCAGCCCGCGCTCGATCTGGCTGAGGTACGGGTTGGACACGCCGGCCATGTCGGCCAGGCGCCGGACCGACAGCTCGGCCAGCTTCCGTTGCTCGCGTATGAACCGGCCGATGTCCCGCCGCTGCTCGGTCATCGCGTCAATTCAACAACGAATCTATGGAGGCTTCCCCATCGCGATAGCGGCGGGCGATCTCGCCCTGGATGGAGTCGATCCGCTCGTGGAGCCGGCGGCGGTGGGTGGACAGGTCCACCTCGAAGCTGCGCAGGCCCTCCAGCAGGGCGGCCAGGCGATCGTCGGCCACCTGGCCGAGGGCGGTGAGCTCCGACGGAGCGCCGACCGTGTCGAGGCCCGCCATCAGGGCCTGGGCCAGCACGCCGGGCTCGTGGATGGCCAGCATCCGACCCCCGCCGGGGCCGTTGGAGCTGGTGCCCAGCGTCAGGATGTCGGGCAGGTCGAACAGGAGACCGGTCTCGGTGGGGGCGGCGTCGGTGGCGCCGGAACGGCGGCGCACCTCGTGGCCCACGATGTCGAGCCGGCCCTGGGCCACCCGGCGGACGAACGACACGTCGCCCTCGGCTCCGCTGCACTCGACCCGCAGGTGGCGCAGATCCTCCAGCGGTACCGCGGTGATGTCGGGCAGGAGGTCTTTGGCCAGGAGGCGCTGGAGGTCGTCGTGCACGGCCACCAATCGTACCGGTGGGGCGGGCCTGCAGCGTGCTGGGTAAGTACAGCGTGCTGGGTCAGTGCAGCGTGCTGGGTCAGAGGGTGCTGGTGCCCGACACGCTCCACAGCAGCGCCAGCCACAGCGGGGCGGCCAGGAGGTAGGAGTCGATCCGGCGCAGCGCCGGGGCCCAGGCGCTCCCCCGAGGGAGCAGGCCGGCGGCCACGATCTGGCCCAGCGGACAGCACACGCCGGCCAGGGCGGCGAACAGCAGGACGCTGGTGGTGGTGAAGGGGCGGGGCGGCACGATCCAGAACACGAACGCCACGGCGCTCAGCGCCACCAGACCCGACACCGGGCCCTCCACCGCGTTCGACGAGCCCGAGCCGATCAGGAAGTCGCCCACCTCGTACGCGCTGATCAGAGCGATCAGCAACAGGACGGCACCGGGGGTGACGTCGCGCAACGCCACCAGCGAGCCGGCGGCGATACCGGCCGGGAGCGAGGAGCGGATGAGCACGTCGAGCAGCTCGCCCGTGCTGCGGGCGTGGACCGGGTTGAGGGCGATGTAGGCCAGCAGGAGCACCATGCCCATGCCGGCCCCGGCCACCAGGCCAAGGGGGCCGATCACCCCGCTGATGCCGACCACGAAGGCGGCGCCCGCCGTCCACCACTTGGTCGGCCCGAACTGGGGGAACCAGGCGGCGCCGGCCTGCAGGCCGGCCAGACCGGCCACCGAGGCGGCCACCACGGCCAGGCCCCAGGTGGAACCGAAGGCGGTGGCGGCCACGGCGACGAACCACAGCACGCCGAAGGTGACCTTGGGGCCGTCGGTGTAATAGGGGACGGCCAGCCGGTTGCCGTTCCACCGCATCTCCCGGGCCTGGGCCCGACGTCGCGAGGCTGTCGAACGGCGGCCACGACGACCGACCGGCTCCTGCTCGGCCTGAAGGCCTCCCGCCGGGCCGTTCCGGTAGCCCATCGGCGGTTGGGCCGCTGCCGGCGGGCGGCGGGCCGGTGACGGACCCCGGCCACCCCGGCCCCGACGCTCACCCCGGGCCGGTGCCGGCCGGTTCTGCCGGCGGGCCGGCGGGGGTGGGGCGGCGTAGCCCTCGGGGCCGCGCCCGTATTCCTGGGGATATGCCGGTTGTCCCTGACCTCGCCCGCGGGCGTCCTGACCTCGACCGTACTCCTGCGGATAGCCGCCCGGCCGCTCGTTGTACGGATCGTCCCACTGTCCGAGCTGGGTCATGCTCCCCCTGAGACCGGAGGCAGCACGGCGAGCTCGTCGCCCGTTGCCACCGGTTGTGTCCGATCCACTGGTGAACCATTGAGCCACACCTTCGATCCGTCGAGCACGGCGGCGAAGGTGGAGCCGAACCGGTGACAGGCCTCGTCGAGCACGTCGCCCACCGTCTCCCCGGGCAGCTCAACGCTCCGGGTCCCGGCCGCCTCCCGAGCCTGGGCGAACAGTCGAAGCGTCACCACCGTGTCAGTGTGCCACGTGGGGCCTCCCGCTCAACCCCGCCTGTCCAGGGGCGGCGCCCCACCGCCCGGGACCATGCAGCCCGGTAGGGTCGGCGAATGACCAACGAGGGCGAGCGGACGACCCTGCTGCTGGTGCGGCACGGCCAGTCCACCTGGAACAGCGAACGGCGGTGGCAGGGCCAGGCCGATCCGCCGTTGTCGGACCACGGGCGGGAACAGGCGCTGATCGCCTCCCGGTTCCTGGGCAACGTCGACGTGATCGTGTCGTCACCCCAGATCCGGGCGCTGGAGACGGCGGCCATCATCGGGGCCCAGCTCGGCGTGGGGCCGGTGCAGGTGGTGGAGGATCTGCGGGAGCGCAACGCCGGCGAGTGGTCGGGGCTCACCACCTCCGACATCGAGCAGCGGTGGCCGGGCTGGATCGACTCCGACCAGCGACCCGACGGCTGGGAGTACGACGAACCGCTGCTGGCCCGCACCCTGGCGGCGCTGGAGATGATCATCGCCGCCTGGGCCGGGGCCGACCTGTTGCTTGTCAGCCACGGCGGCCTGATCCTGGCCCTGGAGCAGCACCTGAAGATGAACGACGGACGCATCCCCAATCTGCACGGCCGGCTGATGCATCATGTCGACGGGCAGCTGGTCGCGGGCGAGCGACTGGAGCTGATTCCACCCGAGTCATCCACTGGCGGCACCGGAGGACGAGTTTGAACCGAGCCGAGACCATCCCTGGTCAGCTCACCTTCGATGGCACCTCGTTCGAGGTCCGATCTCCCATCATCGATCCCACGTTGGATCCCAGGCCGGGCCTCGACGAGTCCCCGCCTCCACCCGGCGTGCCCCCGGCCCCGGCCGTGGCTCCCCGGCGGGCACCCAAGCCGGTGCCGGCCCAGCTCCCCAAGGCCCGACCCGCCGGGCCCGACCGCGGCTCCCGCCGACCTGGCGGCCCGAGCGGTTCCGCGGCGGCCACCTCGGCCGACGTCAGCACCTGGGCTCCGGCCCCGGCGCCCCGCAGCGAGATGGTGGTGGAGGTGATCCGCAGCGCCAACCGGAGCAAGACGGCGCAGGCCCGCCTGCACGGGGGCCGGCTGGAGATCCGGATCCCGGCCCGGTGCACCCGGGCCGAGGAAGCCGAGCTGGTGCGGCACTTCCGGGCCAAGTTCGAACGGATGCGGGTGGCCGACGACGTTGACCTGTCGCAGCGGGCGGCCGAGCTGGCGGCCCGCCACGGGCTGCCGACCCCAGCCTCGATCCGCTGGGTGGGGAACCAGCAGCACCGCTGGGGTTCGTGCACCCCGGCCGACGGCACGATCCGCCTGTCCGATCGGATGTCGGGGTTCCCGGCGTGGGTGATCGACTACGTGATCGTCCACGAGCTGGCCCATCTGGTGGAGGCGGCCCACTCGACGCGGTTCTGGGCCCTGGTGAACGCCTATCCCCTCACCGAGCGGGCCCGGGGGTTCCTGATGGCCAAGGGCTGGGACGAAGAATAGGTGCGCCCTTCGGGCGCCTCGGGTTCGCCTCCGGCGAACGCCGCACTCAGGCGGTCTGGGCGGTGGCCCGGCCGGGGAGTGACGGGTCGGCGTCCATGGCGGCCAGGGCGGCGTCGATTTCGTCGAGCTCGGTGCTGAGGGCGTCGAGCTGAGCCATCGTCGGCAGGCCGTCCCGGGTGGCCACCGGCTCGATCTCCGGCTCGGATTGCACGTCGGCCGCCGGCTCTGGATCGCCATCGGGCCGGGTCTGTCCCCACAGGTTGCTCACCCCCGCATGGTACCGGAGGGGGCGGGGATGGCCCGGGAACGGCCCTTGTGGACGGCGTATCTCCCGAATCTGCCTGACCAAGCACCACATCTGCAGTGACGATGGTCCCTAGCGCTGTCCCCGATCGTCGGCCACACTCGGGGAGTACACCATCCACACCCGGACAACGCGCAGCACCAGCTGTCGGCGGTCTGCGCAGGAAGGAAGGGAGTACCGTGTCTCAGCGCACACGTACGAATCGCTCCAGCAAGCCTGGGGTCGCCGCTGTCAACAGGCCTGCCCGGTTCGACCGTCACGTCGAACACCGGCGGGTGCGGCGGGCCGCCCATGTGGAGCTTTCGATGCTGGCCGAGCCCGAAGAATACGCCCTCCCGTTGGTCGCTCACGCGTCGATGAAGGCCGATCCGGCCGAACGCCCCGAGGTCACGGTGTCCCAGCGGCGGTTCCGGGTGTGGAAGACCAAGGCGTGGAAGCGGCGGACCAGCCTCCGGGCCCAGCGGGCCGCCGCCTACCGCTCACTGGCCTGACCCGGTACCGCCAGAGCGGTATCAGGAGTCCTCTCCGGTCAGGCTCCGGCGGGCGAAGCTGACGGAGCTGACCACCGCGGCCGGTGGGAGGGGCAGCGCCGAGGTGCGCCCCTCCCCAGCCAGATCCATCAACTCGGCCGTCGGCGTGCCGCCGGTTCGGGCCTGGCGGAGGTAGATGACGCGCCGGTTGTCGTAGGCGAGGGAGGTGATCCGATCGCCTTCCCGGCCCACGGTGCGCCGCACCAGGTCGGTGCCGGTGGCGAGGTCGCGGACCAGCACCTCGGTGGTGGCCTCGATGCCGTCGTCGCGGTAGGTGATCATGGTGTAGGCGAGCTGGCGCCCGTCGGCGCTGAGCGCCACGGCACCGAACGTGGGGCGGCGGGGGATCTCGCACGTCGGCGGGGCGGGAGCCGGGAGGTCGACCAGGGCGCCGTCGGGGCCGTGGAACCGGATCTGGCCGCACTCGGCGTCGGACACGGCGACCGCATGGACCGCCCCGGCGGCCGACAGGGCCAGAAGCTGCTCGTCGTGGTCGAGGGTGAGCAGCGGTGTGGCGGCGAGGTCGACCAGGCGGATGCGCACCACCTCGCCCGTGGGGCGGGCCACCACGGCCCAGGGGGCGCCGTCGACGTAGCCGGCGTCGAGCAGCGTCGAGCCCGTTCCGTCGACGAGGGTCGGCTGGCCCCGCTCGGCCGGTAGCCACAGGATGTCGCCCCGGGTGCCGGGGTCGGGGTCGGCGGCCTGGGCCAGCAAACCGCCCACCAGGTCGTCCACCACCCGGACGGCGCGGAAGGTGGCCAGCGGGGGAGGCAGGGAGAGGAGGGCGGAGGTGTCGCCGGCCAGCACCCCCTGGTCGGTGGCGACGAGGGCCTGGGCGATGTAGCCGTTGGGCACCAGGGTCTCGAATCCTGCGGCGGCCGCCGGGTCGACGGCGGCGGGGCCGGCCGGCGCGCCCGGAGCCACGCCCGGCCCGCCGCCCGGTTGGGCCGCAGCGGCGCCGGCTCCGGCCGGGTCGACGACCGTGGACGTGGTGACCTGGAAGCCCTCCGGCTCGACGATGCTGCCACAGGCGGCCAGAGCCGTAGCAGGGGCCGAGAGCAGGGCCGTGGCCGAGAGCAGGACCAGGCGGGCGCGGGATGTGGGGGTCACGGTGATCCGCCCCCCGGTTTCCGCCGAGCGCCCAGCCTGCGCATCGGGCCCATCCTGCCAGAACGAGCGGGGCCGTGGCCGACGGACCGACGATCAGGCGTCCAAACGCATCAGCCGGCCCCCCGCTCGGCCGCTAGCCTGGACCCGCCCCCGTGGCGCAGTCTGGTTAGCGCGGCGGACTTTTAATCCGTTGGTCGTGGGTTCGAATCCCACCGGGGGCACGTGAACCGTGCGGGTTCGAGGCCGCCGGTTGCGGGCGGCTCAGGAGTGGGCGGCCATCATGCCCACCACCGAGCCGATGGCCAGGGCCGGCCCGAAGCCGAAGGTCAGGCGTCGCTGGCGGTGGACGACGATCAGCATCAGCGCCGCGGCCGCTCCGGCCGACGCCCCGGCCACGATGGTGGCCGTCACCGCCGCCCGGCCCAACCAGCCGGCCACCATTCCCACCGTCAGCGCCAGCTTCACGTCGCCCATGCCGAAGCGCAGGCCGAGCAGCACGGCGGCGAAGGCCAAGCCGGTCACGATCGCACCGACCGCCGTCATCACGTCGGCCCGGAGGATGGCACTGACCATGACCGCCCCCAGGGTGACGGCGGCCAACGGCAGGGTGATCCGGTTGGGCAGGCGTTGTTCCGCCGCGTCGACGACCGACAACGCGCCGTAACACAGCACCACCGCAGACAGGAGCACGGCAACCGCCGGGTCGCCCCGATGGCTCCAGGCCACCGCCGCCGCCCCCGCCGCCGTGGCCGCCCCGATGGCCACCCGCACCCCGGCCCGCCGGGTGGTCAAGGCGATCGTCACGACCGCCCGGCCTCCAGGCACCACCGGTTGCGGTGGGCCAGGGCCACCGCCTCCAGCTGGGAGCCCACCTCGAGCTTGTTCAGCACGCTGCGGATCTGGGCCCGCACGGTGGCCATCGAGACGTAGTGACGCTCGGCCAGCGAGGCGGCGCTGTGTCCGTCCATCAACCCGGCCAGCACCTGCTGCTCCCGCGGTGACAGGGCGGCGAACAGCGAATCCCGTTTCGCCTGCTCGTCGAGCACCCGGTGCAGGTCCGTCATCAGCCCGGCCCGGTCGCCCGCTCGCACCGGCTCTCCGGCCGTCACCTGGAGGATCGTGCCGACGATGTCGGGCAACGGCTCCGATTTCGAGATCACAGCCTCGGCCCCCGCCATCAGCGACCGGGCCAGCAGGAGCCGGTCGGCCTCACCGGTGAGGACGACCACCCGGATGTCGACCGCCACCAACGGCCGGATCAGGCCCAACCCGCCGCCGGCGAAGGGTAGGCCGAGGTCGACCACGGCACAGTCAGGCCGACAGCTCGACAGTGTCTGCACCACCTGATCGGCCCCGACGAGCGGGTCGAGCTGGTCCACCACCGTTCCCGACCGCTCCAAGGCGCGCCGCAACCCGACCGCCAGCAGTGGATGGTCGTCGACGATGGCGATCCGCCCGGGGCCCATCAGGCCACCCCCACCGTCGACCCCGACGTCTTCGGCCCCGGCTTCATCGACCCAGAGGTCAGGGCCAGCACGAACGTGGCCCGCCCGGGCTGGGCCGAGTTCACCCGGAGCTCGGCACCGTTCACGCCGGCCAGCATCCGGGCCCGGGCCAGCCCGAGGCCCTGCCCATCGGGGTGGGTGGTGATCCCCCGGGTGAAGATGACCTCGGGATCGACCGGCAACTGGCCGCAACTCGACACCGAGACCCGGGTGAGGTCGTCGCCCCCGGCGATCTCGATCAAGATTTCGCCGCGCTGCCCGTGCCGCTCTGCGTTCGACAGCAGGTTGTCGATGATGGCCAGCACCTCGGACTCCTCACCCCAAACGGTCGCCTCATCCGGCCCCCGGAGGGCGACCCAGGCGCCAGCGGCCAAGCGGGCCGCGACCAGGTCCCGCACCTTGGGCACCAGGTCGAACGGGGCGAAGGTCCGGGCGCCGGTGCGGGTCAGACGGCGGAGGCGGGCCGCCTCGGCCTGCAGCGGCCCGGCGAGATCGTCGTCGACCGAGCCGATGGCGGCCTCCATGGCCAGGAGCCCATTGCGCAGATCGTGAAGCAGGTCCTCGACGCGAGACACCTCGGCCTCCACCCGCTTGCGGGATTCGACCAGCTCGGCCGACGAGCGGTGCTCGGCCACCTCGAGGTCGACGAGTAGGCCGTAGAGGCAGGTCATGCCGGCCACCGAGGCCAACAGCGCCGGCAGGGAGGTGCCCATGGTCGCCGGGTTGACGCACACCAGGGCGGCAACGAACCCCAGGCCCAGCAGGCCCAGACCGGCGAACACCGCCAACCAGCGGCGCCGGCGGAGCCCCCGGGTCAACAGCCCGGTGGCGGTGCCGGCCGACACGATCGCCACCACCGTGTTCACCGGCCATCCCACCGGCCGACCGTCGACGAAGGTCCACCACAGCCAGAGCGCACCGGGCCCCCACAAGAGGGCGGCGATCGACGCCGCCCACCGGTTGCGGACCTCGAGCGCCCGGTACACGGCGGCGACACCGGCGATGGAGAACGTCGTGCTGGCCACCACACCGAACTGCGACGACGCCCGCTCGGGCAGCTCCAACGAACCGGCAACATCGGCGGCGGCCAGCGCCAGCAGACCCACCATGGTGGCCGTGAACACGGCCACGGCCTGGGCCACCGGCGGCCCGCTGCCGCCACCCGACCTCCAGCCGTCCTGACCCGTCGGCAGCGACGTGATCATGGCCGGCACTCCCCGGCACCACCGCTGTCGGCGGGCATGTCCTTGTCGATTCTTGCCGCACAAGTCATCTGCTGGGTCCGTTTGTCGCTGGTTTCACTGCCGTGTGCAATACCAAATTTTGGCGATGCGGCCTGTTGGTTGTGGTCGCACAATGGAGACACGAACCACCGACAAGGCGAGGAGATGAAGATGTTCAGGATCGCTCTTTGGACACAGTTGTTGAAGAATAGGCTCGAGGACGAGCGGGGGGCCGGCTTGGCCGAGTACGCCCTGCTGCTGTTTGTGGTGGCGGTGGCCGCCGCCACAGTCATCACCGCATTCGGGACCGACATCATTGCCGCATTCACGGATGCCACTGACTCCCTGCCTTCTGCACCGTAAAGAACTGGTTCTTCCGGCCGGAGGTCGCCGAAGGGCGATCCGACGTCCTCCGGCCGGAATGGCGGCGCCGCAAGCCGCCAGCCATAGAGGGAGTGTCCTGCCGCATCCCGCCGCAGTGGCAGGACACTCCCTCCTCCCCGCCGAACACACAAACCGACGGTCAGTGGGTGTATAGACCGGAATCACGTCTCTTGTCCAACAGTTTCTTACCAGACCTTGGCATGGCATCGTGGCTATATACATGGAGACATTTCCGGTCCACCTTTATGCTTGACCATGCAGTATCCAGCATGGTTCTTCAACAATATTGCGCGAGCCATTGGTGCGTGATCAGGGCGAAGAGTTTGCATCCAGCCTGATTGCTATTAACGCTTGTCAAAGGGTGTGGTGCTGGCTAGCTTGCCAAGCATCAGTACCGGCCCTTCCGAAGTTCTTCGGAAAAGGCCAACGGCGGCGGAGAGAAGCGATTGAGGCGGCTCTGGAGAAACGAGATGCGAGGTCGTCACCACCGGCCGAGCGAGCAGGGCGCCGTGCTGGCCGAGTTCGCTCTGATCCTGCCGGTGCTGCTGATGATCCTCTTCGGCATCATCCAGTTCGGCATCACGTTCAGCCGGGCCCAGGCGGTGGAAGCCGCCGCCCGCGAGGGCGGGCGCCTGGCCTCACTGTCGTCCGCATCGCAGGCTGACGTTCAGGGCCGGGTGGACGCCACCCTGGGCGGCGCCCTGGGCGACAGCGTGCCCACCGTGGTGCTGGAGCCGGGCCTCTGCGCCGGCCGAGAGGGCGAGTCGGTCACCGTCACCGTCAGCGTGCCCCACCACATCGCCATCCCCCTGGTGCTCGACCGGGAGATGACGCTCACCGGCCACGCCATGTTCCGGTGCGAAGCATGAGCCGGCCCTCGTCTCTCCACCGCCCCGACCAAGAACCCGGGCCCGACCACGAACCGGGGCCCGACCAGGGACCAGGTGAGGAGCGACCCCGGGAGCGGGGAGCGTCGCTGGCCCTGGTCGCACTGTCGCTGGCCGGGCTCATCGGCCTGGCGGCGCTGGTGGTGGACGTCGGCCACGGCCGCCTCACCCGCCAGACCCTTATCCCGGCCACCGACGCCGCCGCCCTGGCCGCGGCCCAGGACCTGGTGGAGGCCCCCGGCAACGAACAGGCGGCCTGCGCCACCGCCGGCACCTACCTGGCCGGGAACGCCGCCGCCGCCACGATGACGGGCTGCCAGGTCACGCCGTCGGGGCCCGACGCCGGCCGGGTCACGGTGACCGCGGCCGAGACCGTCGACGCCACCTTCGCCCCACCGGGCAGCGCTGACGCCCGGGCGATCAGCTCGGTGTCGAGCGCCGCCTTCGGCCCACCGCGCACCGTCTCCCGGCTCCGACCGCTCGCTTTCTGCTACGACGGCTCGGCGGCGCTCCGCCAGCTGATCGACAACCCTCCCGCCGCGCCGACGACGGTCGAGGTGCGCTTCGCGCCCGACAACCCGTCGGCCTGCGGCGGGTCACCGACGGTGGGAAACTTCACCACCTTCGCCTTCGAGAGCGGGGCCAGCTTTCGAAGGATCCGTCGCTGGGTGCGCAACGGCTACCCGCAACAGGTCGGTCTGGCGGCACCGACCGCCACCGGCTGCGACGCACCGGGGCTCTGCTACCAGCGGGTCGACGCCCTGACCGAGATCGATTCGGCGCTCGACTCCCTGGAGGACGCGCCACAGCTACGTCACCTTCCCGGTGTTCGATTTCGCCGATGCCACCGCCGTGCACCTCGTGGGCGTGATCCGGGCCCAGGTCGGCTCGTTTCTCCTCGACGGCCTGCCCGACGGCTGGTTCGTGGAGCTGACGATAGAGCCCGGGCTGATCACCGGGACCTGCTGCGGAACGCCCGGCATCCACGCCGGCAACCAGGTCATCGCCCTGTGCGGCGTGGACCCCGACGCCGTGGCGGGCTGCGAGCCGGACACCGGCCCATGAGCCGACAGGAGATGACATGAGCCGACGTACGACAGGGTTCGCCGTCGCCGTTCTGCTGGCCCTGGTCGGCACGGCGGCGCTGGCGGTCTACGTCAGCAGCGCCGAGAAACGGGCGCTGGCCGGCGAGGAGCTGGTGGACGTCTACGTCGTCGTGGCCCCGATCGCCAGCGGCACGGCGACCGAGGATCTGGGCGGCCTCGTGGACGTCGAGCAGGTCCCGGTAAAGGTCCGGGCCATCGGGGCCGTCACCAGCCTTCCCACGCTGGCCGGGCTGGTGACGGCGGTCGATCTCGTGCCGGGCGAGCAGCTGGTGACCGGCCGCTTCGTCCAGCGTTCAGAGTTCGCCGACCGCCAGGCCGGTGTCGACATCCCGGAAGACCTGGTCGAGGTGACCGTCGAGCTCGATGCCCAGCGGGCCGTCGGGGGCCTGCTGGAGGCGGGGCAGACCGTGGCCGTGCTCGCCTCCTTCGACCCCCTCAACCAGGGCCAGGCGGCGTACGAGATCAACGGCGAGATGGTGCCCGTGCCCGCCGCCGCGGCCGATGGCCCGGGCGTCGACACGGCCAACAGCACCGATCTGCTGCTGCGCAAGGTCCTCGTCACCGCGGTGCAGGAGCCGGCAGCCGAGGCCTCTGTCGATCCGCAGCAACGACTCGTCACCTCCCCCGAGGACACGCTGCTGGTCACTCTGGCGGTCAACCCGTTCGACGCCGAACGGCTCGTGTTCACCGCCGAGTTCGGCAACATCTGGCTGGCCATCGAACGCCAGACGGTGCCCGAGGTCGACGAACCGGGCCAGTCCCGGGGCAGCGTGCTGCTGGACCGGGTGGGCACCCAGTGAGCGGCGTCACCATCGTGTCGGGCAACCCCCGGCTCGAGGCCGCCTTCGTGGACCTGTTCGGCCGTTCCGGCCCCGTGCGGCGGATCTGGTCGAACCAGTGGCGGGATCCGGTGGAGGTGGCGATGGACGCCTGCGCCGCCGACCCGGAGCTCGTGGTGACCGGAGCCGATGTGGGCCTCGAGATGGCCGAGCTGGTGGTGCCCGAGATCGACCGCCTGTTCCCCTCGATCACCGTCCTGTGCCTCGTGCCCCGGCTCGACGTCGCCACCTCGCTCCTGCTCCTCCGCCTCGGGGCCCGCGATGTGTTGTTCGAGGGCGGCACCCGGGACGAGTTCCGCGACGCCGTCCAGCCCGTGCTCGATCTCGCCCGCTCCCGCCATCAGCGGCGGGACCGCTCGGTCGGCGTGATCCGTCGACGGGTCATCACCGTCGTCAGCCCCAAAGGGGGGAGCGGCAAGACCACGGTGGCGGTGAACCTGGCCGTCGGCCTGGCCCGGCGGGCCCCCAAGCAGGTGCTGCTCGTCGACCTCGACGTGCAGTTCGGCGACTGCGCCGCCGCCCTCGGCCTCCGGCCGGAGTATTCGCTGGTGGAGGCGGTGGAAGCCGTCAACAACGACCGCAATGCGCTGAAGGTGTTCCTGGCCGGTCACCCGTCGGGCCTCGGTGTGCTGGCGCCCCCCGAGGATCTGGTGGCGGCCGACGACATCGTGCAGGACCAGATCAAGCGGACCATGGCCGCCTTCGCCGAGGAGTTCCCGTTCGTGGTCGTCGACACGGCGGGCGGCGTCGACCGCTTCGCCCTGGCCGCCATGGAACAGTCGACCGATCTCCTGATCATCTCGACCACCGACGTGCCGTCGATCCGGGCCGTCCGCCGCCAGCTCAACGTGCTCGACGAGGTGGGCTTCACCACCCAGCGCCGCACCTTCGTGCTCAACCGGGCCAACGCCAAGGTCGGCCTGTCCCTTTCCGAGATCGAGGCCGCCGTTGGCCTCCAGGCCACGTTCCAGATCCCGAGCACCCGCCTGATCCCCGTGTCGAACAACGAGGGCGTCCCCGTGATCGAGCGGCGCGACGGCGGGAACCTGGCCCGCCGGTTCGACCTGATCGCCGAGTACTTCTACCCCACGCCCGATGCCGACGACCGACGACAGCGGCGACGGGGAGCCCGACGAAGAGGACGCCGATGAACCTCGCCCAACTGCTGCGCCAGTCCGATGCCCGCCGGCCGTCCGGCTCCGGGATCCTCCCCGACAGCGGAGACGGGCCGCCCGTCCCCAGCGACCCCCTGTTCCGGCTGCGGTCGCGGGCCCAGAAGGCACTGTTCGACCGCCTCGGGAACCGGCTCTTCGATCCCGACATGGACGAGGAGCAGCTGCGCACCCACGTCGTGCGCGAGCTCGACGAGATACTGGCCACCGAGGCCACCCAGCTCTCCCCGGCCGAGCGGCGGCACCTCGTCGGATCGATCGGGGCCGACATCCTGGGGCTCGGCCCGATCGAGCCGTTCCTCGTCGATCCGACGGTCACCGAGGTGATGGTCAACGCCGACGACGCCATCTACGTGGAGCGGGGCGGCCGGCTGCAGCTCACCGAGGCCCGCTTCATGACCCACCAGCACGTGCGGCAGGTGATCGAGCGGATCGTGGCCGCCGTCGGCCGCCGCATCGACGAGTCGTCGCCTCTGGTCGACGCCCGCCTTCCCGACGGCAGCCGGGTGAACGCCATCATCCCGCCCCTGGCCGTCGACGGCCCGATGCTGACCATCCGCAAGTTCGCCCAGACCGCCCTGGCCGCCGCCGACCTCGTCCAGGCCGGCACGTTGAGCCCCGAAGCGGTGGCGTTCCTCGACCTCAGCGTCCGGTCCCGCCGCAACATCCTCATCAGCGGGGGCACCGGCTCGGGCAAGACCACGCTGCTCAACGTCGTCTCCTCGTTCATCCCCGAGGAGGAGCGGATCGTGACGATCGAGGACTCGGTGGAGTTGCGCCTCCATCAGCGGCACGTGGTGCGGCTCGAGGCCCGCCCTCCCAACGTGGAGGGCCGGGGGCAGATCTCCATCCGCCAGCTGGTCCACAACTCGCTGCGCATGCGGCCCGACCGCATCGTGATCGGCGAGGTCCGGGGCGGCGAGGCGCTCGACATGCTCCAGGCCATGAACACCGGTCACGAGGGGTCCCTGTCCACCCTCCACGCCAACTCCCCCCGTGACGCCCTGGCCCGGCTGGAGACGATGGTGCTCATGGCCGGCCTCGACCTGCCGGCCCGCTCGATCCGGGAGCAGATCGCCTCCGCCCTCGATCTCGTGGTGCATCTCAGCCGGATGGGCGACGGGAGCCGGCGGGTCACCGAGATCGCCGAGGTCGTCGGCATGGAGGGCGAGGCCATCACGCTGTCGACCGTCTTCGCCCTCGACCGCGATACCGCCCCCCACGGGCCGGCGCCGGCCGGTGACCTGGCCCGGATCTTCCCCGAGCACAGCGGGGACGATCACCGATGGGCGTGACGGGAACCGGTGCCCGGCTGCTGGCGGCGGCGGCCGTCCTGGCGCTGGTGCCGACGATGCTCACCAGCGGGGTGGGGGCCCAACAGCTGCCTCCGGCCCCCGGTACCTCCGACACCTCTTCCGGCACCGCCGATACCGCCGATACCAGCGATCAGGACCCCGACGGCCGGATCCAGATCCTGGGCGTGGAGGAGGGCGACGACGCGGTCACGCTGGACGTGGCCGTACCGGCGGCGTTCGGCCCGCTGGCCCCGATCGACCGCAATTTCGGTCTCACCGACGGGGGCCACCGGGTCGACCTGGCGGTCGCCCCCCTGGGGGCGGCGGCCGACACGATGCTGGCCCTCGACACCTCCGGCAGCATGCGGGGCCCCGCCCTCGAGGCGGCCAAGGCGGCGGCCCGGACCTTCGTCCGCACCGTCTCGCCCGACACCCGGGTGGGCCTGGAGACCTTCGGCGACAGCGTGGTCATCCGCCAGGAGCCGACGCTCGATCGCGACAGCCTGCTCGCCGCCCTCGACGGCATCACCACCGCCGACGGGGACACGGCGCTGTGGGACGCGCTGGTGACGGCGGCCGACCTCGTGGGGTCGGGTACCGGCCGGGCGTCGGTGGTGGTGCTGTCCGACGGCGACAACACCGTCGGCACCGCCTCCCAGGCCGTGGCGATCGAGCACCTGCGGTCCCGCTCCACCATCCTCTACGCCGTCGCCATCGAGAGCCCCGATGCCGACCTGGGCGCGCTGCAGGTCACCGTCGACCAGGTGGGCGGCCAGTACCTGGCCACGACCGACATCGGCGAGTTCGAGTCGCTCTACACCGAGATCGCCGGCCGGCTGGCCAACCGCTACCAGCTGACCTTCGCCCCGGCCCAGCACGGGACCCGTACCGCAGTGGTGTCGGTGGCGGCCAGCGGCACCTTGGCCACGGCCCACATCACCCTCCACGGCACCGGCACCATCGGGATCGCCCCGACACCGGGCGCCGGTGCCCCGGCCGCACCGGGCACTGGCGCCCCGGCGGCGCCGACTGCTTCTCCACCGGTGATGTCGACCCCGGCCCGGTGGCCCTGGAGCGGATCGCTCCTGTTCTGGGTCGGCAACGGGTCGGTCTTCGGTGCCCTCACGCTGCTCGGTCTGCTCGTCGCCCGTTCCTCGCCCCAGGTGCAGCTGGTCACCGTCACCAGCGCCGACCGGGTGGCCGGCCTCCACGCCCAGCTGGGGCAGGCCATCGATCGGTTGGTGTCACGCCACGACAGCCAGCGACGTCTCGACGCCCGGCTCGACGCCGCCGGCCTCGATCTCCGCCCAGGGGAGCTCGTCCTGATCTGGATCGTGGCCAGCGTCGGCACCATCGTGGCCGCCACGGCGCTGGGCGGTCCGGCGCTGAGCGTCGCCGTCGTCCCCCTGCCGACGCTGGCCGTGCTGTTCGTGCTCCGGTACCGGGCCGGCAGGCGACGGTCCCGCTTCGCCGATCAGCTGACCGCCACCCTGGCCATCATGGCCAACAGCCTGCGGGCCGGCCAGAGCCTCCGCCAGGCGGTCGAGCTGGTGGCGACGGAGGCCCCGTCGCCCACTGCCGAGCAGTTCCACCGCATCCACTTCGAGATCCGGGTGGGGCGGGATCTCACCGAGTCGATGCGGGAGGTGGCCCGGCGGATGGACAACCCCGACATGGAGTGGCTGGCCCAGGCGGTGGACATCCACCGCGAGCTGGGCGGAGACCTGACCGAGATCCTCCAGAACCTGGCCGCCACGCTTCGGGAACGCCGGTCGGTGGCCCGTCAGGTCGATGCCCTGTCGGCCGAGGGGCGGGCCACCGGCATGGTGCTACTGGCCATGCCGATCGTGCTGTTCCTGTTCAGCTGGTGGCGGACCCCGAACAGCATCAACCGGATGCTGTCGGAGCCGCTCGGCCGCCTCCTCCTGCTGGTCGCCGTGGCCGGGATGACGGCCGGCCACCTCTGGATCCGCCGGCTGGTCAACGTCAAGTACTGAGTACGGAGAAAGGGAACGGGATGTCGGCATTCATCTGGTTGGCCGCCGCCATGGTCGGTGCGTCGGTTCCGGTGGCCTGGTGGGCGTTGTCGGCCGATCGGCCCTCGAGCCAGCGGGTGAGCCAGAACCTCGCCGGCCACAACCCGACCATGCGCCAGGCCGCGCTCGAACGCTCGCCCGTCGAACGGCTCCTCCTGCCGCTGGCCCGCCTGGTCGGCACGCGGCTGGTCCGGTTCACCCCGATCGGTTGGGTCGGCGGCAGGAACCAGGCCCTGGCCAAGGCCGGCCTGTCGGGCCGGCTCACAGCCGAGCAGATGCTCGGGGCCAAGGTGGTCCTCTTCTCTCTGCTGGCGCTGATGTTGGGGATCCGGGCCGTCGATGACCCCCGCCCCCGAAACGTGCTGCTCCTGGTGATCGGGCCGATCGTCGGGTTCTTCGCCCCCAACCTCCTGGTCCGGGCCCGGGCCGACCGGCGGGCCGAGTCGATCACCCGGGCGCTGCCCGATCTGCTCGACCAGGTGACGATCTCGGTGGAGGCCGGGTTGGGGTTCGAGGCGGCGCTGGCCCGCACCAGTCGGGGCCCGACGAACGTCCTGGCCCACGAGTTCCTCCGGATGCTGCAGGACATCCGGTTCGGCTCCACCCGGTCCGACGCCCTCGAGGCGTTGGCCGAGCGGTCCCAGGTGGACGATCTGCGGACGGTGGTGCTGGCCCTGCGCCAGGCCGACGCCCTCGGCGTGCCTCTGGCCGCCACGCTGCGCACCCTGGCCATAGAGATGCGGGAGAAGCGGCGGTACCGGGCCGAGGAGCGGGCCCAGCGTCTGCCCACGCTGATGATCTTTCCCCTGGGCCTGTGCATCCTGCCCGCCCTGTTCATCGTCATCCTGGGCCCGGCCATGATGTCGGGCACGGGCCTGCGGTAGCGTCGCCGGTTCCGGGCCCGAACGCACCGCGGCCCCGACGCTCCCTTGGTGGAACAGGGGAGTGTCGGGGCCGGGCCCGGTGCAGGACGTGGATCAGTCCGGCTGGCGCCTCACGGAGCCAGGATGAAATCGGTGGCGTCCACGTTGGCCGCAAGCACGGCGTTCAACGTGATCGTGCCGATCACCACGTTGTTGGCGTCCCGGACGGTGATCCGGGCATTGCCGCCGTTGCCGGCCACCGCCACCCGGGCGGCGAAGTTGGCAGCGGTGATCCCGAGCGACGACAGGTTCACCTTGTCCTGGCCGCCGGCGGGGGCGGCGTCGAATCCGGTGATCGTGTCATTGTCGGCGCCGGCCCCGTAGACGAACACATTCTGCCCGCCGTTGCCGTTGAGGATGTCGTTGCCGGCATCACCGGCGATGACGTCGTTGTCGGCACCGCCGTTGACGGTGTCGACACCGTTGCCGCCGTTGAGCGTGTCGGCCCCGCCACCGCCGTTGAGGGTGTCGGCGCCGTTGCCGCCGTTGATGGTGTCGGCCACCGTCCCGGCGAACCCGGTGATGGTGTCGGCTCCGTCACCGCCGTTGATCGACGTGATCACACCGGTGAGGGCGACGGCTCCGAAGTTGAGGGTGTTGGCCTGGCCGTTACCGGCCACCGTCACCCCGGTGAAGGTCCCGGCGTCCACCGCCTCCACCGTCGCCACCGAGCTGAGCCCGATCACGGTGTTGTTGGCCGTGGCCCGTATCGTGTCGGTTCCGGCGCCGCCGGTCACGGCGTCGAAGCCATCGGTGGCGGTGGTGAACAGGATGGCGTCGTTGCCCCCGTCGCCGTTCACGGTGTCGTCGTCGGCCCCACCGGTCAGCGTGTCGTCGCCACCCCCGCCGTTGAGGGTGTCGGCGCCGTTGCCGCCGTTGATGGTGTCGGGCACCGCCCCGGAGAACCCGGTGATGACGTCGGCCCCATCGCCGCCGTTGATCGACGTGACCACGCCGGCCAGCACCACCGCCCCGAAGTTCAGGGTGTTGGCCTGGCTGTTACCGGCGATCGACACGTTGGCGTTGGCGTTGGTGTTCAGCGCCTCCACCGTGGCCACCGAGGCCAGGCCGATCACGGTGTTCGGTCCGGTCACGTTGATGGTGTCGGTCCCGGCCCCGCCGATCACGCTGTCGAAGCCATTGCCAGGACCGACGTAGTTGAAGATGTCGTTGGCCCCCTCGCCGTTGAGGTTGTCGTCGCCCCCACCGCCGGTGAGGGTGTCGTTTCCTCCGGCGGTGGTGGCGCTGTCCCGCCCGGCCGTGCCCAGGAAGTTGTCGACCGCCCCGGTGCCGGCGAACACGTCGCCCACCACGGCCAGCGACGGGACCGACGTGACGGTCTCGACCGTGCCGTGACCGTCGGTGAAGGTCACGGTCACCTGCACCTGCCGGTTGACCTGGGCCTGGGCCGGGGTGAAGGTGGCCGATGTGGCCCCCGCGATCGGGGTGAACGGGCCACCGCCACCCACGGCCCCCTGCTCCCACCGGAAGCTGAAGGCACCCAGACCATCGGTGTCGGTGACGCCGGCGGTGGAAGCGGTGATGAGGGTCCCCTCCTGGGGCGCCGCCGCCGACACCGCGTCCAGGGTGGGCACGCCCACCGGCGCGGAGTTGACGAAGGCCAGACCGGTACCGGTCAGGGTATAGGTGGCAGCCGAGCCCGACCCGCCATGGGTGACGGTGAGGGTGGCCGAGGCCGCCCCCGCCGCCGTGGGCACGAAGCGGACCTGGATCGTGCACTGGCCGTCGGGCGCCACCGTGGTGCAGTTGTTGGTGGTGGTGAACGCACCGGCGTCGGGCCCGCTGAGAGCGACCGAGTTGACCGCCAGCGGCGAGATGCCGGCGTTGACCAGGGTGATCGGCTGCACCGGTGAGGTCTGACCGACCGACAACGAGCCGAAGGCCAACGTCGAGCCCGGTGCCGGGCTGAACTGGGCCACCGGAGCCAGATCGATCAGCGGCGCCCGGACCGCACAGGTGCCACGGGTGGCCCCCGGCGTCTGGCAGAACTCGACCGACTCGATGTTCCACAGCGTGTCGGTGCCGTCGTCGACGCCGGCGGCGGCCGGAGCGACGTGGTCGACGGTCACGCTGCCGTCGGGGTTGAACGAGATGGTGTACTCGTCCCGGGCCCCCGAGAACTGGGCCACGTCGTGCCGGGGGCCGGGTCCGTCGGCGGCGGTGGCGATCTCCCGCACCGGCACGATCCGGCCCGGGTCGATCAGGCCGGCGAACACCGCCTGCTGCAGGGTCTTGCCGGCCAGGTTGCCGGTCCAGCCCGACCCCGTCGGCACGTTCTCCATCAGGTCGACCGAAGCGATCTCCGGGCCCGTGCCGTCGGCGTTGGTTCGGATCGACAGTCGGACCCGGAGGAAGCGGTCGCCGTCGAGGATGTCGTCGGCCCCCCGTCCTTCCAGGGTGTCGTCGCCACCACCGCCGAGCAGGATGTTGCCCTCGCCCCACACGAACTGCCCGCTGAGCAGGCAGAAGTTCGTCACGGAGTTGGCCACCACGCTGGCCGTGGTCACCGTGTCGAGCGGGGGCACGATGGCGTCGAGCCCGGCGATCCGGTCGAGCCCGTTCTGGTCGAGGGCGTCGCAGCCGATGAAGCCGCCGCCGCCGAGCTGGCTGGGCACGATGCTGTCGCCCCGCAGGATGTCGTTCAGGCCGGCACCCGACAGGGCCTCGACCTCGTTGAACCGGTCACGGGTCTCGTTGGCCGGCGGGGCGTTGACGATGGGGAGCTCGAGGTCCTGGTTCTGGGGCTGGGGGTCGCCCTGCCCGATGATCCAGTCCCACCCCGATGCGCCGGCGTTCTTCTCCACACCGGGACCGCCGACACCGATGTCGTCGCCGCCTTCCATGTCGTAGTCGTCGTCGCCGCCCTGACCGATGAGGATGTCGTGCCCGGGGCGGTTGTGGTCGTCGAAGAACAGGGTGGAGGAGTCACCGATCAGGAGATCGGGTTGGTCGCCGCCCTCGGCCCAGTCGTCGCCGCCGTCACCGAACACGGCGTCGGTGCCCTGACCGGCGATCACGAAGTCGTCGTCGGCGCCGCCGAAGGTCTCGTTGATGTTGGCCCCACCGTTGGCGAAGTCCTTGCCTTCGCCGCCCATGAGGATGTCGAGGCCGGGGCCGCCGTCGAGAGCGTCGTTGCCCGGACCGCCCTTGAGCACATCGTCACCGGCATTGTCGGTGATGATGTCGTTGCCTTCACCGCCGAGTGGGATGTCGGCCCCGTCGCTGCCTTCGATGATGTCGTTGCCCTTGCCACCCCAGAAGGTGTCGTTGTCGGCGCCGCCGAAGATCTTGTTGGCGGCATCCGTGCCGTTGTAGACGGCCTGGGCGTTGATCCCGGGCGGGTCGACGGTGTTCGTCAGCCGGTAGCGGACGTCCCACGTGGGGCTGGTCAGCAGCACCTTGCTCTCGTCGCACTCCGACAGGGGATCGTCGTTGACCGAGCCCGCCGCGCTGACCGAACGTGATCCGGCTCACCTCGAACTTGCAATCGGCGGTGGCGAACGGGTCGGCCTTCAAGGTATGGGCGTTGGTGTTGCGCATGATCAGCTCGGCGAAGGAGTTGCCTTCGAGCTGGGTGCGCAGGTTCATGCCCGGGGTGCGGGCCAGGTAGTAGAACCGGTCGCCGTTCTGCAGGTTGGTGAGCTGGTTCTCGAACACGTAGTTGAACGTGGAGCCGAGCAGGCCGCCGAACAGGTTGGTGTGCTCGGCCAGGCCGCCGACCCACAGGTCGATGTCGTCGACACCGGTGCGGGACACGGTGCCGTTGTTGGACCAGGCTCCGGTGGAGAACATGAAGTCGGCGCTGTCGGCCGGCGGGTTGAAGTTGTCGGCCGTCTCCTCACAGCCCCCCGGCGCGTTGGCCCCGGTGGTGCAGCTGTCCGGGACGTCGTTCTCGACGCCGTCGGGGCCGTTGCTGGCCGGGGTCACCACGTTGTCGAGGGTCGCATCGCAATCGGCCGGCACGAAGGGGTCGTTGCTGCCGGTGCGGGCCTCGCAGGCCGGGTTCCCCACCACCCCGTTCGGGTTGTCCAGGGCCAGATCGTCCCCGGGATCGACCGAGGCGGGAACGTTGTCGGCGCTCTCGTCACAACCACTGGGCACGTTGGGCGAGGTGCACACCGTGTAGACATTGTCGGGATCGTCGACCAGCTCACCGTCGGGGCCGGGGAGGATCGTGCCGTTGACCAGCTGGTCGGCGGCCACCCGGCGGGCCTTCAGCGTGCCGGCCGCCAGCGGGCCCGACGGGCCGTCGGGGTCGCCCATGATGCTGGGATGCCGACCGTAGGCGGCCACGAAGTTGACCAGCGACTCGGGGTGCTTGAGCGACTGCCCCCAGTCGACCCAGTCGGTGTAGGGGGCCAGGGCCCCGTCGTTGGTGCTGGCGTGGAGCTGCTTGCGCAGGTTGTTGAGCGTCGGAACACCCTCGCTGCGGGCCCGCGTCATGTTGAGTGCGGCCAGGTCGAGCGGCAGCCCCAGGAGCCGGTTGCGCAGCGTGTCGGCCACGAACTCGTCGATCTCCTGGCCGGTCTGGTCCGACAGGCCCATGATGATCGACCCCGCCGCCTCCTGCGACGTCAGGGTTCCGGCCGGGCCGCCGTCGTGGTAGGCGGCCGGATTGAGGAAGCCGGAGAACAGCTCGATGTCGTTGCGGGAGCCGTCGGCGTTGACCCGGGGGATCGTGTCGTCCAGCATCGAGTGGCCGAAGCGGTAGACGGCGTGGGCGAACTCGGCGGTGATGGCCGGGTTCACGTCGGTCTGGTTGAAGGCGAACGGCTCGAACGGGTTGATGAGGGGCTGCACCTTGCGGGCGAACTCCTCGAACACGAGGTGCTGGTACTCCATCTCGGTCACGAACCGGGCGGCCTGGAACAGGCGCTGCCCGTTCCAGGGGCCGTTGGTTCCCGGGGCGCCGGACAGCAGCTGCCAGTCGCTGAGCTGGGTGTCGCCACTGGCGTCCGTCACGATCACGTTCTTGATGTAGTCGATCAGCCGGTCGTGCTCGCTGTGGAAGATCTGGTGGATGGCCTGCAGGGCGATGTTCTCGTTGCAGCGTCCGTCGCCGCAGATGGCGTGGATGTCGAGCAGCTCGTCGTCGTAGGAACCGGCCGGCGAGGCCAGCGTGAGGCTGTTGCCCGCCGTGTTGTCGGTGTCGGGGAAGAGCACGCCGGGGGAGGAGAACGTGGGCGCCGCGCTGTGGGCGATGTCGTTCAGGAAGGCGGTGCCGATCCGGACAACGTTGGACGGCACGGCCACCGGCGCCGCCCGGTTGCCGGGCACGACCCCGGAGGCGGTGACGTACTGGGCCGACCCGTCGATGTCGGGATCGGCGGAGACGGCCGGTACGAAGTTGCCGTACGGATCGGTCAGGATCATGGGGATGTCGCCCACGTCGGCATCGGTGAGCCGCAGGCCGAGCTTCGAGGCGGCCTGCGCCTTCACCTGGGCCCAGGTGGGCAGGCCGCCGTCGGCCGACGACAGGAACTTGCCGGTGGTCACCGGCTGGCCGGAGAAGTTGTCGGCGTACTCCCGGGTGAACACCTGGTGCGACGCGTGCGAGGTATAGGTCTGGCTCTGATCGATGAATGGGGTGTCGGTGTTCGGCGAGTTGCGGTAGCCGTCGGGGGCGGTCACGATCGTGCCCCGGGTCAGCGTCATGAATGTGGGATCGTTCGGTCCCACCTGCCCGCCGGTGATCAGCGGGTCGTCGGCCTTCAGGGGCACGAACACGGTGCCGCTGCCGCCGTTGGTGATCTTGTCCAGGCCGTGGTCGAAGAACTGGCCGAAGATCGTGAACAACGAGTTGAACGGCGGCGACAGGCCCACATCGGTGGTGACGTTGGGGATGTCGAGGGTCTCGCCCGCCGGCACGCAGCCCACCGGCACGTTCGGGCTGGTGCACGGCACGACACCGGTGTTCGGGTCCTGCGACCGGACCTGGTACCCGGCGGCCGAGACGGCAGCGGGGTTGGTGGAGGTCTGGTCGACGATCAGGTTGCTGATCGTCCGGGGCTCGGAGTCGAACACCGGGCCCGCCGTCTGGGCGTAGGAACTCGACGGCACGGCGGGGGAACCGGGGCCGAGGACATTGGCTCCGACGCCCTCGGCGGCGTCGAACGTCGGCGTCGCCAGCCGGGGGAAGGTCTTGTCCGCGGCGCCGAACGAGGCCTGACCAGGCTGCAGGTTGTTGCACGAGCCGTCCACGGTGCGCAGGCCGAACGACAGCAGGCTCGTGGCCACCTGATCGGTGTCGGGCCCGATCATCGACTGGCAGTACACCGGATCGCCGCTCGGGTTCGGGTTGGTGCCGCTGAGGTACGCCGTCGAGTGACGCTCAGCGATCTTGATCTGGGTCAGGATGTACTTCAGATCGGCGGCGGTGACCGTGAAGCCCTGACCAACGACATTCTGGGTGACGGAAGCCGGGGCGGCACCGGCCGGCACGGCGGCGCTGGTGAGGCTGGCAATCACCACCAGGAGTGCCGACACCAGGGTGACGCCTCGGTGAATCGTCGATCGGCGCCTCAGCGCTCGATGTCGCCGGACGCGCCCCGCCCCCGGCCTGGTACGGCTCTTGTCGACCACGCGCCTCCAGGCGCGCGTCGGTACGCCACTCATCGTCCACGCCATGTCACTGCCCCTCGCTCTGCTCCGCACACTTGCTGGGCATCCATCGACGAAGTCGCCGATGTGTCTCAGCTCTGAATGATCCTCTTACGAATCATTACAACGCTGGGTGTCCCCGCAGGCCGCACTATGGACATCGCCCGTTCGACGTGTCAATGGGCTGGTGCCTTTTACCCAGGGCGATTCGTGACTTTGGTCTCTGGTGTTTGGAAATGCGAAAGATTTCCCAGGTCACAGGCTGCCGAGCCTGAGCTTTTCCGCCTCGCCGGGTGCTGAGGTAGCGTCTCGGCAGAGCTCGTAGCCGTCCAGGGGGAGGTGTTCGGCTCATGACCGACGCCGGCACGCAATCATCCGTACAGATCCCGATGCCCGAGGATCTCGATTTCGACATCGAGTCCCTACGGCGCCGGTACGCCGCCGAGCGGGCCAAGCGGCTCCGCCCCGATGCCAACGACCAGTACCGGATGATGGCGGGTGGTTTCGACCACTACAACGACGACCCCTACGTCGAGCCGGGCTTCACCCGGGAGCCACTCAACGAAGACATCGACGTGCTCGTCATCGGCGGGGGCTTCGGCGGGCAGCTGGCCGCGGTGCGGCTCCAGGAGGCCGGTGTCACCGACTTCCGCATCGTCGAGAAAGCCGGCGACTTCGGCGGCACCTGGTACTGGAACCGGTACCCGGGCGCCCAGTGTGACATCGAGGGGTACCTCTATCTCCCGCTGCTGGAGGAGGCCGGCTACATCCCCAAGGAGCGGTACTCGTTCCAGCCCGAGATCTTCGCTCACGCCCAGCGCATCGGCCAGCAGTTCAACCTGTATGACCGGGCTTGTTTCCAGACCCGGATACGGGAGGCACGGTGGGATGACGATGCCGGCCGGTGGGAGGTGACCACCGACCGGGACGACGTGTTCCGGGCCCGGTTCGTCATCATGTCGAGCGGGCCGCTCAACAAGCCCAAGCTGCCCGGCGTGCCCGGCATCGAGGACTTCAAGGGCCACATGTTCCACACCAGCCGATGGGACTACGACTACACCGGGGGCGACACCACAGGGAACCTCCACAAGCTGCACGACAAGCGCGTCGGCATCATCGGCACCGGCGCCACGGCGATCCAGTCGATCCCCCATCTCGGCGAGCACGCCCAGCACCTGTACGTGTTCCAGCGCACGCCCTCCTCGGTGGACGAGCGCAACAACACACCCACCAACCCGAAGTGGGTGGAGAAGCTGAAGCCGGGTTGGCAGGGGCAGCGCAACCGCAATTTCACCGCCCTGCTCGACGGCATCCAGCTGGAGGACGACCAGGTGCGGGACAAGTGGACCAGCCCCCTCAAGAAGCTCGGAGATCTGCTCGGCACCAGGGATTCCACCATGTCGGTCGAGGAGCGGACGCTACTGGCCGAGATCGCCGACTTCCAGAAGATGAACGAGATCCGCGACCGGGTGGACCGCACGGTCACCGACGCCGGCACGGCGGAGGCTCTCAAGCCCTGGTTCGGCCAGTGGTGCAAGCGGCCCACCTTCAACGACGACTATCTGCCGACGTTCAACCGGCCCAATGTCACCCTGGTCGACACCGGCGGCCAGGGCGTCGACCGGGTGACGGAGCACGGCGTGGTGGTGGACGGCACGGAGTACCCCGTCGACTGCCTGGTCTTCGCCACCGGCTTCGAGGTGGGGACGGCCTACGTACGGCGGGCCGAGTTCGACATGTACGGGCGTGACGGGCGGTCGCTGGAAGACTCGTGGGCCGGTGGCATGCGGACGTTCCACGGCTTCCTCAGCCACGGCTTCCCCAACTGCTTCCATATGGGCCTCACCCAGACCGGTGTAACGGCGAACTTCACCTACATGCTCAACCTGCAATCCGAGCATGTGGCCCAGCTCGTGGCCGAGGTCATTAGGCGGAACTCGACATCGATAGAGCCGACGGCGGAGGCCGAAGCCGAGTGGGTGCGGATCATGTCGCTCCCCAACGCCATGACCGAATATCAGAAGGCGTGCACGCCGGGGTATTACAACGGCGAGGGCACCAACGAGGGGCGGGGGTTCCTCCAGACCACCTACCCCGAGGGGGCGCTGGCCTTCTACGACATGCTGGCCCATTGGCGGGAACAGGGAGACTTCGAAGGCCTCGTCGTGCGGTGAGCCGCCGCCGGCGGCCCAGGCCCCGGCCCGCCCGTGCGGGCGCCGGGCCGGGGGCAGTACAGTGACTCCGGCCTGGGACACCCCCGGGCCTGGTGGCTGGCGCCACCACCCCTGATCACGGCTCCGCTCGCCCCGGAACGAACGCACGAGGATCCCGAGACATGGCCAAGAAGGTGCTCACGCTCGACACCCCCTTCCGCCCGGGCGAGAAGGTGATCGCCGCCACCGAGTTCGACGACATCCAGGCCGGCACCCGGGGCAAGGTCCAGCTGGCCAACGGGCTCGGTGAGTGGCGCCGCTACTGGGTGAAGTTCACCGGTGGCAAGATCCGGGGCCAGGTCAGCCACGAGCTCCTGGCCCGCCCCGACCAGCTCGAGGCGTGGCAGCAGGCCCAGGAGGCCAAGGCCCAGGCCGCCCTGCGCAAGGCCGAGCCCGCAGCGGCGGTTGCCGCCGCTGCCGACGACGCCCCGGCCGCCGGCGGCGGCGTGGCCAGCCGCATCCCGGCCCTCATCCTCGAGCGGTCGCAGGCGGCCAAGGCCCGCAAGCTCGGCGGCTGACAGCCGGCGGTGACGGCCCTCAGCTCAGGAAGCTGAGGGCCATGGCGGCGTGGCTGGCGATCCCCACGGCCAGCGCCTCCTCGTCGAGTTCCATGCGGTTGGAGTGGCACGACGCCGCCTCCCGGGGCGACACCCCCGGCGGGCACACGCCCAGGAACGCCATGCACCCCGGCACCTTCTGCAGCACGTAGGCCCAGTCTTCGGCCCCCAGGATCGGGGTCTTCATGTCCAACACCCGGTCGGGCCCCACCAGCTGGCCCAGCACGTCCTGGGTGAAGGCGACGAAGGCTGCGTCGTTCACCGTCACCGGGTAGCCCCGATGTACCGCCACGTCGGCCGAGCAGCCGTGGGCGGCGGCGATGTGCACCGAGATCCGCTCGATCTCGGCCAGCAGGCGCTCCCGGGCCCGGTCCGACACGGTCCGCAACGTTCCCTCGAGCTCGGCCGTCTCGGGGATCACATTGCTCGTGGTCCCCGCCGTGATCCGGGCGATCGTGAGCACCACCGGCTCGAACGGGTCGACCTTGCGGGTCAGCAAGGTCTGCAGGGCCAGCACCAGCTCGGCCGCCACCGGTATCGGGTCGATGGCCAGGTGCGGCGTGGAGGCATGGCCGCCCTTGCCCGTCAGCGTGATCAGCAGCTCGTCGGTGGCCGCCATCAGCGGCCCGGGCCGGGTGGCCAGCCGCCCGGCCGCCAGGTTGGGCGAGATGTGCAGGGCGAAGGCGGCGTCGACCGTCGGCCCCTCCAGCAATCCCTCTTCGATGCAGATCGGGGCCCCGCCCGGGCCCTCCTCGCCCGGCTGGAACAGGAACTTCACCGTGCCCCGGAGATCCCGACGGCGGCCCGCCAGCAACCGGGCCGCCCCCACCAGCATGGCCACGTGGGCGTCGTGCCCGCAGGCGTGCATCCGGCCCGGCACGGTGGAGGCGAAGTCGGCCCCGGTGTCCTCGGTCAACGGCAGGGCGTCCATGTCGGCCCGGAGCAGCAGGGTCGGCCCTTCGGCGTCGCCGGTGAGGGTGGCCACCACCGACGACAGGCTCTCGCCCGTCTGCACCTGCAGATCGAGCTCGGCCAGGGCGTCGAGCACCTTGGCCTGGGTCCGGGGCAGGTCGAGCCCCAGCTCGGGCTCGGCGTGGATCTGGCGCCGTAGCTTCACGATGTCGCTCAGCACGTCCCGGGCATCGCTCAGCAGGCTGGCGGCATCGAGGGCGGGCCGCTCACCGGCAGGCCCGTCGTTCGAGGTGGCGGGTGTGGTCATCTCGGCGTCTTCCTTTCACCCGCCGGTTCCCGGCCCGAGACTAGCTCGCGGCGAGCGGCGGCGGCTCGCCGCGAACCGACAGCAAACTTCTCTCGACTTCCTCGGCCAGCACCCCTTTCACTGTCACACCCCCTGTCTACTGTCATATCCATGGAAAGCGCCAGCACATCCGACAGCCCCGAGGCCGTGCTGGCCGACCTCCACACAGTCATAGGGCGGTACCTGGCCCTGGACCCCTCTACCTTCGCCGACCACGAGATCCGGGCCCTGCTCACCGGTATCGAGCAGCACGCCCGCTCGGTCGACGCCGCCCGCGTCACCCTGCTCGGCCGGATCGATCGCACGGGCCTGCACCACGTCGACGGGCACGCCTCGGCCAGGATCATGGTCCGCCACACCTGCCGACTCGCCAACCCCGAGGCCGCCCGCCGGGAACGGCTCGACCGCACCCTGCGCAACCTCCCTGTGGTCGCCGATGCCTACCGGGCCGGCCAGGTCGGCACCGACCAGGTGAACCTGATCGCCAACGTCCACTGCAATCCCCGGGTGCGTGACGCCCTGATCGAGTTCCAGCCTGATCTCGTCCTCATGGCAACCGAATGCGACTACCCGGACTTCGAGGCCGTACTCCGGGAATGGGAACGTCTGGCTGACGCCAACGGCCCCAAACCGCGGGATGACACCGGCCACCGGCACCGGCACGTCTCCATGACCCAGGACTCCCAGTCCCTCGACTGGAGGCTCAAGGGATCCTTCAGCGCGTTGCAGGGGGCCAAGATCAACGACGTGCTGCGCGCCTTCGCCGACAAGGAATGGGAAGACGACTGGGCCGAAGCCCGCCGCCAACACGGCGACAACGCCTGCGCCGCCGACGTCGAACGCTCCCACGCCCAACGCGCCGCTGACGCCCTGGCCGCCATGGCCCAACGGGCCGCCAGCGCCGAACCCGACGCCAAAGAACCCGCCACCGAGCACGTCATCGTGTGGGACGCCGCCACGTACGAAGCCACCGCCCACCGCGTCACCTGCAACGACCCCTGCTGCACAGCCGAGGCCCACACCACCGACAGGTGGTACGACCCGGCCATGCATATGGCCTGGCTGCTGGGTCCCCACCTCATCCTGCGAAGCCGACCACGTCCACCCCCATGCCCGCGGCGGCGGGACACAGCCCGCCAACGGGGCCCCACTCTGTGGGAGACACAACCGATGGAAACAAAAGGGTTCTGTCATACAACGAGACCCCGACGGTGGTCGGTGGCGCACCTACCGCCCCGACGGAACCGAGATTCCATGAGCCCCGGTAGCTTCGAGCGGATGCACCGCGCTGTTCTCGCCGCCCTGATGGCGATCGCCTTCCTGGCCGGGTGCGGTAGCGACGAGGCCGATCAGCCGGCGGCCACGGCGCAGGCCACGGAACCGACGACGCTCGAGATCGAGGTGCTGGGCACCTACCCGCACGACGAGTCGGCGTGGACCGAGGGCTTCGAGCTGCACGACGGGCAACTGCTGGAGAGCACGGGCCGGGAGGGCCAGTCGAGCCTGCGGTTGTCCGACCCGGCCACCGGTGCCGTCACCGACGAGATCCCGGTGGCCGGCAACCTGTACGCCGAGGGGGTCACGGTGGTGGACGGCCGGGCCGTCCAGCTGACGTGGAAGAACGAGACCGTGCTCGTCTCGGCTCTGCCGGATCTCGACCCGGCGACGGTGGAGGAACGCCAGGACGCCTACGACGGCGAGGGCTGGGGCCTGTGCTACGACGGCACCGACCTGGTGATGAGCAACGGGTCCGACGAGCTCCAGTTCCGAGACCCCGTCACCTTCGAGTTACGCCGCTCGGTGCCGGTCCGACTGTCGGGCGAGCCGGTCGAGAACATCAACGAGCTGGAATGCGTGGACGGAGCGGTGTGGGCCAACATCTGGCTCACCACCACCATCGTGGTCATCGACCCCACCACCGGCGTCGTCACCGCCACCGCTGACGTGGCCGAGCTGGTGCCCGAACAGTACAAGGACGATCGCAACGCCGTGGCCAACGGCATCGCCCACGACGCCGGCACCGGCCGGTTCTGGCTCACGGGCAAGCTGTGGCCCGTCACATACGAAGTCCAATTCAACACCGCGTGATCAACACATTGTGACCGCCCGGTTACAGGGTCGTTGACTTGCCCGTAATCCACTGGGCCGGCCGGGAACGAAGGGGTAGAACAGAGCCACCAGCGAAAGGATCGTCCGATGCCGGACTTCGAGACAGACAACACCGACCGCGAGTTCGCCCTCCGGGCCGCGGAGTACCTGCGACAACAGGGTCTGTCCGATGAACAGGTGTCGGAGGCCCTCGTGATCGAGCTCGGTCTCCACCGGCCCGAAGCGGTCGAGCTGACCGCTCTGGCCGCTGCCGCTTAGCCCAACACCTCGGGCAGGTGGGTGAGCAGCCGGGCCAGGATCTCTTCGCCCGCCGGGTGCAGGGCGTGATCGGCCCCCGGTAGCAGCACCAACTCGCCCGCCCCGGCCAGGAACCGGACCATCTCGCTCGACTGGGGCGGCAGGATCCGATCGTCGGTGCCGTGGAAGAACAGCAGGTTCCGATCGGCCAGGTCCTCCACCGGCTCACACCCGGCCGACTGGGTGGCGAACGTGACCACGGCCGGCGCCGATGAGGCGTCCAGCTTCGCCGCGGCCTGGATGGCGACCGCCCCACCGAACGAATGCCCGAGCACGGCGAACCGCTGGCAACCGTGCCGGGCCGCCAGCTCCATCATGGCCAGGGTGTCGTGCACGCATGTCTCCAGGTGGTTGGGCCGGCGGTAGCTGATGCGCAGCACCCCGATGCCCTGTGCCGGGAGCTGGCGGCCCAGCTGGTGGTAGAGGCCACCGTCGGGCCCCAGCAGCCCACCCATCGCCCCGCCCACGCACACCACAACCCGTTCGGCGTCGGCCGGGCCGTGCCACAGCAGGGTCAGCAGCCCTTCCATGGTGTAGATCTCGAAATGGTCGAGGTTGTCGTCGATGGCGACGCTGCGGGCCGAGATCACGCCCAGCAGGTCGAGGGGCGATGGCTTGGCCGGTTCATCAACCATCACCGAGATTGGCTCGGCCCCGCGCCTACCGCCAAACTTTCCCGATGGTCAACTTCGTGTTCTTCAACCTGATGCCGTGGCCCTACCTGCCCGACGACTTCCGGGAGAAGCACCGCTCGGTGTGGGTCGACATCGATTCCAAGCTGTTCGACCCGGTGAAGGCGAACGCCGTCTACCACACCTACATGGACCAGCTGGAGTTCGCCGAGGAGCTCGGGTTCGACGGCATCGGTGTCAACGAGCACCACCAGAACGGCTACGGCATCATGCCGTCGCCCAACATCATCGCCGCCGGCCTCGCCCGCCGGACCTCCAAGGCCGCGCTGTGCGTGATCGGCAACTCGATCGCCCTCTACAACCCGGCCATTCGAGTGGCCGAGGAGTTCGCCATGCTCGACGTGATCTCGGGCGGCCGCCTGGTGGCCGGCTTCCCGGTGGGCACGTCGATGGACACCAACTACGCCTACGGCCAGATCCCGGCCCTGACGCGCGACAAGTACGCCGAGGCCCACGAGCTCATCATGCGGGCCTGGGCCGAAGACGAGCCGTTCGCCTTCGACGGCAAGTACCAGCAGCTCCGCTACGTCAACTGCTGGCCCAAGCCGATCCAGAAACCCCATCCCCCGATCTACGTCCCCGGTGGCGGCTCCATCGAGACCTGGGACTTCTGCCTCGACCACGACTACAACTACTCCTACCTGTCGTTCCAGGGCCACAAGGCGGGCAAGCTCCTGATGGACGGCTACTGGAACCGGGTGGCCGAGCGGGGCAAGGACGAGTCTCCGGGGCGGGCCAGCTTCGCCCAGATCTTCTGCGTGGCCGACAACGACGCCGAGGCCGAGAAGCTCTACGCCGAGCACCTCCTGTACTTCTTCAACCGCTGCCTCCACGTCTATCCCGGCTTCGCCGACGCCCCCGGCTACCGCACGATCAAGACGATCAAGGCCGGCATCCTCAGCCAGGTGCGCAAGGAGAACCAGTCGACCTTCACCAACCTCACGTGGAAGGACCTGGTGGAGGGCGGGTTCGTGATCGCCGGCGGCCCCGACACGGTGCGGGAACAGACCGAGGACATGATCAAGAACCTCCGCCTGGGCTCGATCTTCACCCTGCTCCACATGGGCAACATGCCGGACGACAAGACCCGGTACTCCACCCAGCTCTTCGCCGAGAAGGTGATGCCCCAGCTGAAGAACCTGTGGCCCGACTACGCCGGCGACACCCGGTGGTGGCCCACCCCGCTGGAAGACCGGGTGGTGCCGGAGCTGGGCCTCGACAACGCCCGGCGGGTGGCCACCAAGCCCGAGGGGGCGAACTGATGGCTCCGACAACAGGGGAGACGACGATCACCACCACAAGGGGCGTCGAGGTGGTCGTGCGCCAGTGGACGCCGGCCGATCCCGCCGCCGCCCGGGGCGACATCCTGTGGTTCCACTCGATGGCCGGTCTGGCCCACACCGAGGAGGTGCTCGACACCCTCGGTCAGCAGTTCCGGGTCCACGCCCCGCTGTGGCCGGGCTACTCCGAGCTGGAGAACGAGGGCGCGGTGGAGGACATGCTCGACTTCGCCCTCCTCGGATGGGACATCGCCGACGCCCTGGGCCTCGATCACCCCCACCTGATCGGTCACTCGATGGGAGCCATGGTGGCGGCCGAGATGGCCTGCCTGGCCCGGCGCGACCTGAGCCGCCTGGTATTGGTGGCCCCCTACGGCCTGTGGCTCGACGACCACCCCATCCCCGACATCTTCGCCGTGCTCCCCTTCGAGCTGGCCGAGCTGCTGCTGGCCGACCCGGCCAACGCCGCCAAGCTGCTCACCCCGGGCCAGGACATGGGCACCGACGAGGGCCTGGCCCAATTCATGGTGCAGAACGCCCGGCGCCTGGGCACGGCGGGCAAGGTGCTGTTCCCCATCCCCAACCGTCGGCTGTCGAAGCGGCTCTACCGGCTGAGCGCCCCCACCCGGGTGATCCTGGGCGGGGCCGACGCCCTGATAACCGCCCCCTACGGGCAGGCGTGGCAGGCGGCGGTGGCCCAGGCCGAGCTGGTGACGATCCCCGAGGCCGGCCACCTGGCCAACCTCGACCAACCGGCCGCCCTGGCCGAGGCGGTGTCGGACTTTCTCGCCGGCTGAGTCAGGCGTCGACCAGCGATTGCTTGCGCTGCGACAGTCGCTGGGCCACCCGCCCCGTCTTCTCGATGTGGGCCAGCACCCGCTCCCGGGCCGCCTCCGCTTCGGGGGTGAGACCGGTGAGCGATTCCAGGCCCCAGTGCTTGAGCACCACCGGTTTCAGGATCGCCTCGTGGTGGGCGGCCAGGTCGTAGATGCCGGCGGCGGCGATGGCCTTGGCGTGGCGGGCGAAGCCGGGGATCCCGTCGCCGGGCATGGTGAACCCGATGATCTGGCGTTCCATGGCCAGCACACCCATGCTCGGGTCGATCTCGATGACGGCCGTGGCCAGGTCGCGGTAGAAGATGTGGTGGCGGTTCTCGTCGATCGCCACCTGGCGCATGATGTCGTAACCCACCCGGTCGTGGTTCTGGAGGGCGAGGCCCGTGTTGCGGTGCGAGATCCGGGTGGCCAGCTCCTGCAGGCTCACGTAGATCAGGCCGTCGGCGGCCGACGGCGGCTCGGGCACCTTGCCCCCGCTCATCTGGGCCATACGGGCCCGCTCCAGCTCGGCCGGATCGACGGCCCGGGTTACGGTCAGGTAGTCGCGGATGACCGTGGAATGGCGGTTCTCCTCCGCCGTCCACCGCCGCACCCAGGTGCCCCAGGCGCCGTCCCGGCCGAACATCCGCTCGATGTCGCGGAAGTAGTACGGCAGGTTGTCTTCGGTGAGCAGGTTGATGAAGAGCGCGCTGCGCACCGCGTCGGGCAGGTGGCATTCCTCTGGGCTCCACTCATAACCCGGTTCGAAGTCCCGACCCCGGGACCACGGCACCATCGTGTGGGGATGCCAGTCCTTGGTGGAGGCGAGGTGTTTGTCCAGCAGGCGGCCGGCCTCAGGCTCGAGCTCGGCCAGGAGGGCAAGATCGCTGTCGATGACCATGGCTCTCAACCCTACCCAGTTCGCGGGTTCCCTACCTACCGGTAGGTAGGGAGAGTTTCTCCCTGGTCACAGCGGATGGCCGCCAGTCACGGCGTGACGAGCAACGCCTCCTGGGCCACCGCCCCCACCCGGTGACCACCCAGCGTCACCAGGTCACCCCGAGCGAGGCCTCGGCCGCCCGTGGTGGCCGGGGTCTCGTGGGTGAACAGCACCCACTCGTCGGCCCGGGCCGGTTCGTAGAACCACATGGCGTGGTCGAGGCTCAAGATGTCGTGCCCCACGTCGGTCCAGGACCGGGCGTGGGGGTAGAGCACCACGTCGCTGATCGTCTTGTCGCTCATCCAGGCCAGGAGGGCGGCGTGGAGAGTCGGATCGTCAGACGGGATGGTCTCGGTGATCCGCATCCAGATCCGCAGCACACCGCCCAGCGGGGCCCGGGGTTGGGCCGGCGGGGCCGCCTCGAGCCGGAGGTCGAGCGGCATCTGCTCACCGAACCAGGGATGGTCGTGATGGGTCGACGCCTCCCGCACCCAGGCCCGGTAGCCGATCTCCCCGGCCGGGTCGAAGCCGGGGGCTATGGGGAACGGCTCGGAGTGGGCCAGCCCCTCGGTCGGGACCTGGAACGACTGGATCTGGCGGAACACCTCCTTGCCATCCTGGGTGGCCACCACCGACCGGTGGCTGAACGAGCGACCGTCCCGCACCCGGGTCACCTCGTACCGGATGGGAGTCTTGGGGGCGCCGGAGCGCACGAAGTAGGCGTGGAGGGAGTGCGGCCGGCGGCCTGGCTCCACGGTGGCCCCGGCCGCCCGTAGGGCCTGGGCCAGGAACTGGCCGCCGTAGACCGGCCGGTCCCGGTCGGCCGGGGAGTGACCCACGAACACGTCGGCCTCGCCCCCCGGGTCGGGCTCGACGGTCAGCACGTCCAGCAGCTCGGTGAGATCCATCCCGTGTTTGCTAGCAGATCCCGCGCCCGACCAGGTATCTGTGCCCCCGACCAGGTATCTGTTGAGGCATGGTCACCAGGCCCAGCCACCCCCCGGGGGAGATCGCCCCCATGAAGGCCGTGCTCGGCGATCTCCCCACCGGCGACGGCTGGGCCTACGAGCTCAAATGGGACGGGATGCGGATCGTGGCCCGCTGCGATCCGGCAGCCGGGCCCCGCCTGTGGTCGGCCAACGGGCGCGACGTGACCCCCAGCTATCCCGAGCTGGCCGGGCTCGGGCCGCTCGTCGGGGTGCCGGCGGTGCTCGACGGCGAAGCGGTGGTGCTCGACGACGACGGCCAGCCGTCGTTCGGCCGCCTCCAGAACCGGATGCACGTGACCGCCCCGTCGAGCCGGTTGATGGCCCAGCATCCCGTGGTCTATCTCGTGTTCGACCTGCTGGAGCTGGACGGTCGCCCGCTGGTGGACCTCCCCTACACCACCCGGCGGCGCCTGCTGCGGGAGCTGGTGGACGACGGGCCGGTGGTGCGGGTTCCGCCCTCGATCGACGGCGGGGGCCGGGGCGACGGGGTCGCCCTGCTGGAGCTGGCCCGCCAGCGGGGCCTGGAGGGCGTGGTGGCCAAGCGCCTCGACAGCCGCTACCAGCCGGGCGGGCGCAGCCGGGACTGGATCAAGGTCAAGGTCCGCCTCCACCAGGAGCTGGTGGTGGGCGGCTGGCTCCCGGGCCAGGGGGCGCTGGCCGGGCAGATCGGCTCGCTCCTCGTCGGCTATCACCTCGACGATCAGCTGCACTTCGCCGGCGCCGTGGGCTCGGGCCTGACCGACAAGCACCGCCAGCTGCTGCGGCCCCGGCTCCGGGCCCGCCCCACCAGCCCGTTCGTCGAGGTCCCGCCGCTGCTGAAGCCGCCCAGCTGGGTGGAGCCCGATGTGGTGGTGGAAGTGAGCTACGGGTCGTGGGCCGACGATGGCCTGCTCCGCCATCCCGTGTTCCTCGGGATCCGGGACGACAAGGCGCCGAACGAGGTGATCCGCGAACTGCCTACGCGACCGCCGGACGTGGGATAGTGACGGGGTGAACGATGGCACCCAGGATCAGGTGAAGGTGTCGTTCCCCGCCTCCCCGGCGTTCAGCCGGATCGGGCGGGTAGCCGTGGCCGGCCTGGCCCTGCGCCTCGGTGTCGACATCGCCGAGGTGGAGAAGCTGCGCCTGGCCGTCGATCAGGCGGTGGCCGCCCTCCACGGCAAGGGCCGCATCAACCTGAGCGCCCGGTGGATGCCCCACCAGCTCATGATCACGATCGACAACCCCGACGAGATGCTCGACGAGCCCACCAGCCGGGCCGTGTCGTCGTCGCTGGCCGCCATCGTCGACGAGGTCCACGTCGGTCCCAACGCCATCGACCTGCGCCTCGGCGCCGCCTGAGCGACCCCGACCTAGCCCGAGCTGCCGAAGCCGGCCGTGCCCCGCTGATCGTGGCTGGGGGGCAGTTCGGCCACCTCCGCGAGGCGGAGCTCGTCGACCGCCAGCACCAGCAGCTGGGCGATCCGTTGGCCCCGGTGCAGGGTGACGGGCTCGGCCGAGGTGTTGAACAGCACCACCTGCAGCTCACCCCGGTAGCCGGAGTCGATCAGGCCGGGCGAGTTCAGCAGGGTCACCCCGTGCGACAGGGCCAGGCCTGAGCGGGGCAGCAGCAGCCCGCAGGTGCCCTCGGGCAGGGCCACGGCGAACCCGGTGGGCACCAGGCGCCGCTCCCCGGGGCCGAGGGTCACGTCGTGGCGGGCCGGGAGGTCGGCGGCGGCGTCGCCCGCCCGCATCCGGGCCGGCACCGCCAGGGGCTGCTCCCGGTCCTCGTCGAGGCGGAGGATGGGCACGTCAGGCACGGCGTTAGGATAGGGGCCTTGCTCGCCTGGATGGATCTTGAGATGACCGGACTCGATCCGGCCCGCCACGTCATCGTCGAAATCGCCACCCTCCTCACCGACGACGAGCTGAACATCGTCGCCGAAGGTCCGGATCTGGTGATCCACGCCACCGAGGAACAGCTCGCCGCCATGGAGCCCGTGGTGGTCGACATGCACACCAAGTCGGGCCTGCTGGAACAGATCCGGGCGTCCACCGTCACCCTGGAGGAGGCCGCGGCCCAGACCATGGCCTTCCTCCGCCAGCACATCGAGGCCCCCCGCTCGGTGCCCCTGTGCGGCAACTCGATCGGTATGGACCGTCGCTTCCTGGCCCTCCACATGACCGAGGTCGAGGAGTACCTCCACTACCGCTCGGTCGACGTGTCCACCATCAAGGAGCTGGCCCGGCGGTGGTACCCGGCGGTGCTGGCCTCCGCCCCCCGCAAGGACGCCGGCCACCGGGCGCTCGACGACATCAGCGAGAGCATCAAAGAGCTCCGCTTCTACCGTCAGACGGTCTTCCTGGCTCCCGAATCCGCCGGCCCGGCTGGCCCCCCGTCGGCCAACGGCCCGATCCCGGCCGAGGCCGGCACGGTGCCGTCGGGCGCCAGCCACCAGAGCTGAGCCCCGCCGCCGGTCACCGGCGCCCAGGCCACCTCCACCTCGGCCCCCCGGTCCAACCCGGCGGCGTACTCCAGCGCGGCCGTGAACGGCCCGTCGAGCGGGTGGCCGTCGAGCCACTCCTCCACCACGGCCCAGTAGGCGGCGTTGTTGACGTGCCCGTACACGTCGAGGTCGACGGCCCGCAGGGGCCACGGGAATCGGGCAGCACCCGGCTCGGGACGGGGATGACTGAGGCGGGCCGTCACCTGGCGTCCCCCCGCCGCCGGACCGTACAGCCGCCGGAACCGCTCGGTCAGTTCCCGGGGCCGGCCGGTCACAGCGTCGATGCAGATCCACAGCGTGGACACCTCGTAGGCGGCCCCGTTGCCGCCCACCACCCGTAGGTGGCGCTCGGCCCACCGCCGCCCCAGGCCGGAGCAGAAGGTGGTGATCTCGATCTCCTCCCCCAGATGGGCGGGGCGGAGCTCGGCCACCGCCGTGCGTCGGACCACCCAGGCGGGCTCGGCCGGCCCGGTCGGATCGTCGAAACTGTCGGGGTCGGTCAGCCCGGCGTCGGTGGTGTCGTCGTCGGAGACGTCCTGGGTGTAGCGGGTGAGGGCGTCGAGGCGCAGCCGCCCTGCGCTCGTGACGTCGCCCAGACGTACCCGGCGCCGTCCCGAGAATCGACGGCCGCCGGCCGCGGGCTCACACTCGAGGAGCGACCCTGGGTCCACGGACCCGAACCCTACCCCCGATAAATCGTTTGACAGTCTCGCCGATACGTAGTTCCGTACTCAGAACGACCTGAAAGCACCTGTGCCCCGGAAAGGAGTGCGGCGATGAGCAACCTGAACCTCGTAAACCAGATCGATGCCCGCTGCAATCTCCGGGTGCCGGCCATGGCGTCGATGATGCAGGACACCCGCGTCTCGAAGGCCGCCGCCGCCGCTGAGTACCGGCGTACCGCCATCGAGGCCACCTGGCTGCACACTCCCAAGTTCGGCCCGGCCCATCACTCCCAGCGTTGGAGGCCAGCTTCCTGACAAGAGCAGGAGCCGCCACCGAGCCGCTGGGAGCACGAGCCCCCAGCGGCTCTTCTGCTTTTCCGGCCGCCACAGGCACCGCCAGAACGGTTGCGACGAAATCGACGCATCAAAAGTCCTGCCCGCCTCTCTCTTAGGCGGGTCGACAGCAAACCCACCACCATTTGAGACCCCACCATTCGAGAAGGCAATGACATGACCATCATCGACGAAGAGCTGAAGGCCACCTGGGAGGACGCTGCGGCCTGCCGCGTGGTTGCCGGCGCCTCCGACCTGTTCTTCAGCGAGGAGCTGCAGGACATCGCCGCGGCGAAGCGCATCTGCGCCGAATGCCCCGTCATCGCTCCGTGCCTCGAAGGGGCAATCGGCCGGTCCGAGCCCTGCGGGGTCTGGGGCGGCCAGCTCTTCGCTGGCGGGCGGATCCTCACCATCAAGCGGCGCCGGGGGCGGCCGCCCAAGCACCCCCGGCCCGAGGACCAGCTGCCCGTGGTGCCGGTGCCCGAGCACCTGCAGCGGCTGATCGCCTGATCTCGGCCCCGCCTCCTTCCCTCCGGAGGCGGGGCCGACCTCGTTTTGCGGGTACCGTTCTCTAGGGTCCGGTAGAAGGTCCGGTAGTGGTCCAAACCGTGGGAACTGGCATGACCGACACAACCGAGATCAAGCGTTCCCGGATCCGGCCCCTGGTGCTCCTGGCCGTGGTGGCGGCGGTGGCCGCGGTGGCGCTGTGGGGTGTGGTCTTCCGGTCCGGTGGCAGCGGCGACAACCTCGACGCCAGCCGTTTCAACACCCTCACCTTCACCAACGAAGACGGCACCGAGGGCACCCTCGCCGATTTCGAGGGCCAGCCCCTGGTGGTCAACTTCTTCGCGTCCTGGTGCGCCCCCTGCCGGGCCGAGATGCCCGACATCCAGTCGACGTTCGAGCAGGCCCAGGGCAAGGTGGCCTTCGTCGGCGTCAACGCCGACCTCACCGAGGACGCCTGGCGGAGCTTCGTGGACGAGAGCCAGGTCAGCTACCCCACGGTGTTCCAGCCCGACAACAACATCTTCTCCGAGCTGGGCCTGATCGGGATGCCGTCCACCGTGCTCATCAACCCCGACGGCACCGTGGCCTACCTGCACTCCGGCATCATCGACGCCGACGAGCTGAAGGACCTGATCGACGAGCACCTCGAGGTCAAAGTCTAAGGTGAAGGTCTAAGGTGAAGGTCTGAGGTGAGGGTTTGAGCGTCGGCGATCTCTTCGACACGAGGGCCTTCGCCCTGGGCATGGTGGGCCTGGTCAACCCGTGCGGGTTCGCCCTGCTGCCGGCCTACCTGGGCTACTTCGTGGGCACCGAAGGCGACGACGACGGCGACAACCGCGTCATCGCCCTGAACCGGGCCCAGGTGGTGGGCCTGTCACTTTCGGCCGGGTTCCTGGCCGTCTTCGGCCTGCTGGGCCTGGCCCTGGCCGAGCTGATCGGCCAGGTGGCGGAGTACCTACCCTGGGTCACCCTCGTGCTGGGCCTGGGTCTGGTGGGCCTGGGGGTGGCCATGGTGTTCGGCTTCCAACCCATGCTCTCGATCCCGAAGCTGGAGCGGGGGACCGGCAGCCGGTCGGCGTTCAGCATGTTCCTGTTCGGCGTGTCCTACGCCGTGGCCTCGCTGAGCTGCACCATCAGCATCTTCCTCAGCGCCATCGGCTACGCCGCCGCCGGCGACACCTTCGGCCGCCGGTTCGGCGCCTTCCTGTCCTACGGGCTGGGTATGGGTTTACTGGCCACCGGCCTCACGCTGGCCGTCGCCTTCGGCCGCAAAGGCCTGGTGGGGGCGTTCCGGCGGCTGCTTCCCCGGATCCAGCTCGTCTCGGCCGTCATCCTCGTCGTCGTCGGCCTGTACGTGGCCTGGTACGGCTACTGGTCGACCGACCCGATCGGGATCCCGGCCGGCCCCGTCGACACCGTGGAGCGGATCCAGGCCGACGTCAGCAACTGGATCGACGCCCGGACGGCCATCCTGGGCTGGGGGTTCCTGGCCCTCAACGCCGGGCTCGCCGCCGCCGGCTTCGTGGCCCGGAGACGGGCCCGGGGGCTGGCCCTGTCCCACTAGAGCCGGCATGCAGGACGTCGACCGCACACCGATCAGCTTCGCCGAGTTGCTGGCCCGCCCCGGGGTGGTGGAGATCCTCGACCTGCAGGGCCCGGTGGGGTTCTGCGCCTTCCACGGTGGCAACCTGGAGCGGGTCACCGAGCAGATCGCCTCGGAGGCGGCGGCCCGGTCGGGATCGTCGTTCTACGGCGTGATCCAGCCCCGGGGCATGCGTCATCACATCCCCTCCACCCTCGTCGACCCCACCCAGTCACCCAAGCTGTCGGCCTTCGTGGCCCACTGCCAGTGGGTGATCGCGGTGCACGGCTACGGCCTGCAGGGCCACTTCGCCAGCCTCCTGTGCGGCGGAGGCAACCGGACGCTGGCCGCCCACGTGGCCCGCCACATTCGCGACGCCCTCCCGGCCTACGAGACGATCGACGACATCGACCGGATCCCCAAGACCCTGCGGGGCCTCCACCCCGACAATCCGTGCAACCTCACGACCGGCGGCGGGATGCAGCTGGAACTGCCGCCCCGGGTCCGGGGGCTGACGCCCCTGGTGCTGGCCTGGCCCTCGCACGACCCCAAGACCCAGCGGTTCCCCCACGTCAACCACCTGATCGACGGCCTCATCCAGGCCGCCCGGAGCTGGACCCGGGATCCGGATCCCCCATGCCCCACGGGGCAATCCCCGATGGCCGACCCCGGGCCCGGATCTACAGTGATGACGTGAGCTTCCGAGAGATGATCGACGCGATGCTGTCGGCGCACGGCGCAGGGATCGACCCCGCCACCGTGCTCGAGCAGCACGGCATGGGCGACCTGCCGCCCGACGCCCTGTCCTCGGCTCTGCTCCACTTCTCCGAGCGGGCCCCGCTCGACGTGGCCGACGCCCTGGCCCCGGTGGTGACCCGGTTCTCCCCCGTCCCCTTCGGGCCCGACGACCTCCCCCCGTCCCCGGTGGACGACGTGATCGACCAGGGCGGCGACGTGCTCGACGTGCTGAGCGAGGTCGACCTGACCGCCCCGCCCGACCTGGACGGCCACCTGGGCGACCACGATCCCGGCGACTTCGACCACGACGGCAACGAGCCCGGCGCCCTCCACGACGACACCAGCGGCGATGGGCTCGCCGACTACGACGACAGCCAGACGGACGACGGCTTCGGCGACGGCCACGACCAGCCGGCCAACCTCGACGACGATCTCGATGGCGACGACGCCGATCCCGACGGGTTCGACACCCGCAGCCCGGTCGACGACGCCCTCGACGCCCTGGACGACTTCGACCACGACGCCCACCTCGTGCCGGTCGACGACACCACCGACCTCGACACCCCCGACGACTTCGACGGCCCCCCCGAGGAGCCCCTGCACGAGGGTCTCGAGGACCTGGCGTCGTCCATGTCGGACATGAACGTACAGCTCGACCACCTGGCCCACGATCCCTCGCCGGACCACTTCGACCTGTAGACCTTCGACCTGTAGGGCCGCAGCTAACCGAGGGAGACGGCCAGCTCCTCGAGGCTGCGGATCCCGATGCGAGCGGCCTGCGACAGTTCGTGAGGTGACAACGGGTTCTCGGCCAGGCGCTGCCAGCGGGCGATCGACTCGTAGGCGCCGGTGCGTATCTGGTCGGTCGGGGTGTCCTGCTTCAGGCCCAGACGCTGCCAGGGGGTGGTGCCGTTGGCCCCCAGGGTCCGCTCCAGGTCGAGCAGGTCCTGCTCCCGGGCCTTGATCCGCCCGGTGCGGATGGCGGCCAGGGTGGCCAGCTCGTTGAACGGGTGGGCCATGGCCATGATCTGCTCGATCTGGAGCAGCAACCCGGCCGCGCCCGGGTTGTTCGGGTTCTGCTCGCACAACCGCTCCACCGTCAGCAGGGCCGAACGGCACTTGAGCACGGCGGCCCGGTCGACGAACAGGGTGGTGAGGATCGTCTGCAGGTCGGTCAGGCCCGAGCGGCTGACCAGCTCGCGCGCCAGCTCCACCGAGGAGTGCACGGTCTTGGATCGCACGAGGGCCAACGACTGGCGGATCCCGTAGATGCCGAGGCGGCCCAGCAGCTCCTCCCGCTCCAGCGAGGTGAGCGGCATCCCCGGTGTGCCCTGGATGAACCGGTCGGCCGACAGCAGGTACGTCTCGAGCTCGCTGCGGCTCATCGTGGCCAGCTCGGTGAGCAGCTTGAACTCCCGCTCGGTGAGGGTCTCGGCCGACTCGGCCAGCAGGCCCGCCACCGGGATCACGACCTGGACCAGGCGCCGCAGCCGGCTGTCGCGGGCCAGCCGGGCCGCGATCTTGCGGGCCGAGGCCATCGAGTCGACCCGGCCCCCGCCGATCTCGTCGGCCCGGGAAAGCACGGCGATGGCGTTCACCGGGTTGGGCTGCGACACCGCCTCGTCGTGGAACGCCTCCAGCAGCCGCATGTCGGTGGCGTGGATGTGCTTCATCAGGTAGAGGACGGCGTCGGCCGGGGTCTCGGTGTCCTTCGGGTCGAGGAAGTCGTAGGCCTTCTCCGCCACCCCCTCGCTCAGCGTGTCGACCCCCGGGGTATCGATGAGCGTGATCTTGCGCAGGTTCGACGACGGCCAGGTGATGTCGAGATGGTCCACCGACACCGGATCGCGCCCGCCGAGGTCCACCTCCACGGCGCCGTCGTCGCGCTCGAAACGAACCTGGACCGGGGTCGACCCGTCACGGGGGTGGAGGGTGACCTGATAGGTGTGCCCGTCGCGGTACCAGGTGACGATCTTGGTGCACTCGCCGGTGTCGGTGGGGGCCAGCCGCTCCCCCACCAGGGCGTTGAGCAGGGTCGACTTGCCGGCCTTGACCTTGCCGGCGATGGCCACCCGCAGCGGCTCGTCGAGCCGGTGCCGGGCTTCGGCCAGGGCCTCGGCCCCGGGGGTCCCGGCGAAGGCCTGCTGGGCCCCGTCGAGCAGATGGTGGGTGCTCGTGATCAGCTGCTCGCTCATGCCGGCTGCCTGCTCGCCGGCTGGGCCGTCAACCGCTCGGCCTGGGTCCGCATGTTCTTGATCCGCTCCAGCTCGGCGGTCACGTCCTTCAACCGCTTCGACCTGTCGGCCTCGGCCACCCGGACCGCGTCCTGGGCCGACTTCAGGGCCTCGGACGTGGAGCGGTTCAGCTCCTCGGCCCGGGCCGAGTAGTGGTCGCGCAGCTGGCGCTGGACCCGGCGCAGCGTGTCCCGGCTGTCCTTGCCGACCTGGAACTGCACCTCGTCGGAGTAGCGGCGCACGGCGTTCTTGGCTTCGCTCCGGCGCCGGAGCAGGGCCCGCTCCTTCTCGTCCTTCAACGTCTTGCGGCCGAGGATGATGCCGGCGCCGAACTGAAGCGGCAACAGAACCGGGGCGAGACCAGGCACCACCAGGCTGCCCATCAGACCCACCATGAGGAAGCCGGAGTAGGAGCCCCGCAGGGCGGTGAGGCCCTTTGCTCCCGCCCCCATGCCCTCCATCTCGATGTGGGGATCGATCGAGACCCGGGACAGGACGTTGGCCGCGTTGTGGATCTCCAGGTCGGCGAAGAGCTCCTGGCCCTCCTGGCCGAAGTGGCGGGCCACCTCGGAGGACAGGGTGGCGGCCCGCTCCGTGAGGTAGCGGTAGTTGGCCACGACCGCCTGCGATACGGCGTTGGTGAGCCACGGCTCGAACTCGTCCCACGAGTCGAGCGGGTCGAAGGCCTCGATGGCGGCGTCGGACTCGGCCATCACGGCCCGCATCCGGGCCCGAAGGTCGAAGTCGATGTCGCTGGTGAGGTCGCCCACCCCGTCGTTGAGGGTGGTGCTCCAGCGTGAGGCCTGACCCCGCAGCGCCTCGGCCCGCGCCTTGGCCCCCTCCAGACCGGAGACCAGGGCGGCGCTGGCCGCCGGGTCGCTCAGCGCGCTCTTCTCCGCCTCGAACTGGCCGGCCAGCTGGTCGCACACGGCGTACAGATCGCGCTGGGCGACGACCCGGTTGGATCGGGCCTTGCCGGCGATCAGGTCGTTGCTGATGTACTGGATCAGGGCGGGGAAGCCCGACTGGGCGTTCAGCTCCTTGTCCTCCCGGCGGATCGCCTCCATCCGCAGCATCGACGACACGGCCAGGATCGGGAGGTTCAGCCCGAGGCGGGCCAGGTGGCCCTTGTTGATCTCCATGACCTCCCGCCACCGGGGGTAGAGGTCGGTCTTGGTCATCACGCACACGGCGCTGGGGCACAACTCCATGGCCTGGGCCAGGTAGTCCATCTCGGCCCGGGTGTACTCCTGGGAGGCGTCGCTGATGAACAGCAGGGCGTCGGCCACGGAGATCGCCCCCATGCCGGCGGCGGCATGGGCCCCGCTGAGCCCGCCCACACCGGGCGTGTCGACCAGGATCAGCCCGTCGGCCAGCAGCTTGCGGGGCACCTCTATCTCCACCCCCTTCACGATCACCGACGGGTCGATCCCGCCCAGCTCGGTGGCATAGGCCCGGATCTGGTCGAGCGGGATGGCGATCCGCTGGCCCTCGCCATCGGGATCGCTGGCCGACTTCACCAGGGCGAAGGCCCGCCGCTCCTCGCCGTGACGCACGATGGTGTGCACGGCGGTGGCGATGTCGTCGTCCACCGGGCAGATGTTCACGTTCACGATCGCGTTGACCAACGAGCTCTTGCCCTGCTTGAACTCGCCGATGGCGACGACCTGGACGTCGGGCTGACGCACCCGCTCCAGGGTGACGCTCATGCGCTGCACCAGGTCGGGCCGCCCGTAGGCGGCGGCCGCCTTGACGCCGAGCTCGAGCGCGGCTCGCACGTCTCCTTCTGGATCCGGGGCACTCATCGGTTCGACACTATCCCCAAGCGGCCCCTGAGCGCTCTCGCTTAAGACCCCGGCTTGACCCATAACCCCGACAGCGCAGCGTGACGGCCAGCTACGATGCGAGCTGGTGAGGGGTAGTCGACTGGTGATCGGGGCCGGAGCCACCGGGCGGACCCACCTGCTGCGTTCGTGGGTGGCCGACGCCGGCCTGGCGTCGTCGTCCACCGTCGCCAGCCCTGAAGGGACCGCCATCTGGCTCACCGGCAGCCCCCTGCGCCTCGTCAGCGGCCCCGACGTGGCCGCCGCCCGGGCCGGACAGCCCGCCATGCTGGTGGCCGACGACCTCCAGTGGTTCGACGGTGACGCTCTGGTGCAGCTCGTGGAGGCCGCCACGGCCCGCGGCGACCGGGCGCCGGTGGCGGTGGTGGCCAGCCGCCGCCCGGCCGACGGCACCGAGCCCGCTCCCGACGCCCTCGACCTGCTGACCGAGGTACTGACCCGCGACGAGCCGGCCCACCGGGTGGGCCTCCTCGACCTCGACGCCTTCGCCCCGGCCGTGGCCGCCCTGCGGGCCGCCCGGGCCACCCGGACCGGGGGCTCGGCCGGAGCCCTCGACACTGCCCTCAACACCCAGGAGCTGGTGGCCCTCCACGCCGCCACCGCCGGGTCCATCGGGCTGGCCGCCGACCTGGTGGCCACCGGGTGGACCGCGGCCGGAGCCGAGGCACCGGGGCCGGAGACGGTGGAGGCCGTGGTCAGCCGGGTACGGCGGGCGGGCCCGGCGGCCGCCGAGCTGGCCCGCCTGTGGTCCCTGATCGACCTCGACGACGCCGAGGGCGCCCCCGAGGCGGAGCTGGCCCTGGCCCTGCGGGCGCTCAGCCAACCGCTACGTCCCGGAGGCGGCGCCCCCTCGCTCACCGGGGCCTCGCTCGATGGAGCCGAGCGGGCCGCCCGGGCCGGGGGCCTGCTCACCGGAGACGGGTCGCTCATCCCGGTGGTCCGGGCGGCGCTGGCCGCCGACCTCACCGGCGCCCAGCGGGGCTCGGGCCACGACCGGCTGGCCGCCGTGCTGGCCGGCACCGACGCCGCCGCCGCCGCCCGGCACCTGCTGGTGGGCGACGGCCAGATCCCCGACGCCGCCCGCCTCCTGGCCGGGGCGGCACTGAGCGCCGCCGGGGGTGAACCGGCGTTGTTCGCCGACCTCGTCGAGCGGGCCGAGCGGTTGGGGCTGGCCCCGGCTGAGGCCGCCGTGCTGCGGGCGCTCGGTGCCTTCCACCTCGGGTCGGCCGACGCCCTGGCCCACCTGGAGCGGGCCGAGTCGGTACAGGACGCCTCGGGGGGCGAGCAGCCGCTCGACGACCGGACGGTCGCCCTCGGTTATGGCCTCGATCTGCGAGACCTGCGGCTGGCCTCGGCCGCCGCCCGGCCCCTGGCCGGCCCCCTGGCCGAACCGTTGCGCTCGGTGGCCCTGGTGCTGGCCGGGCGGGCGCCGGTGCCCCCCGGTGCCGGGGCGGCGGCGGCCCGGCCGGCTCCGCTGGGCCGGGTGCTGGGCACGGTGGCGGCCGCCGTCGACGATCTGGCCCGGGGCGACCAGCGGGCGGCCCTGGCCGGCATGGTGCAGGCGGCCGACGACTTCGACCGGCTCCACCCCACCGCCCCCCTGGGCTTCACCCCCCATGGCGTCGGGGCCCTGGCCGCCCTGCTCACCGGCGACCTGGTGGCCGTCGAGCACCTGTGCAGCCAGGCCGTGGCCCACGGCAGCGGCGGGCCGGGCGAAGATCTGTTCCACCACCTGGTCCGGGCCTATGGCCGCCTGGTGCGGGGCGACTACCGGGCCGCCCTCGAGCTGGGCCGCCGCCATCGCCGACCCGGCCTGGTGACCGATCCCGGCGGCTTCGGCGACACCGACACCGACACCGCCGCCGCGGTCGACTACTCGGGGCCTGCGGTGGACGCCCTGGCCCTCCCCCAACGGGACCGGCTGGTGCTGGCCGCGCTGGAGGCCGCCATCGCCCGCCGGTCGGGCGACACCGCCCGGCTCCGGGCCTCGTGGCAGGCGGCCGAGCAGGCGCTGCTCCGCCCGTCGACCACCTGGCTCCTGCTCGACGTGTTCACCGAGCTGCTGGCGGCCGGGGCCCGCCTGGGCGATCGGCGCCGGGTGGAGCCGGTGGTGGCCGAGCTCACCGACCAGGCCCTGGCCCTGCCCGCCTCCGGGCCCGGGCCCACCGGCGGCTGGTGGCTGCGGCTCCAGGTGGCCATCGCCGGGGAGGACAACGAGGCCGTGGCCGAGGCGGCCGCCGCCCTGGGCGGCCTGGCCCCCACCGACGAGCGGTCGCTGGCCCGGGTGCAGGCCGGTGCCGTGTGGGCCGGGATCGTGACCGGTCGGGCATCGGAGGCCCGGGTGGTGGCGGCCTCGGAGCGGATGTCGGCCGTTGGCGACGGCTGGGAGGCGTCCCGTCTCCTCGGTCAGGCCGCGCTCGACGAGGACGACCCCCGGGTGGCCCGCCGGCTGCTGGAGATGGCCCGGGTGTCGGCCACCGAGCCGGTGGAGACGTCGGGCGACGACGCGCTGGTGGCCCTCGGCCTGTCGGACCGGGAGGCCGAGGTGGCCCTCATGGTGGTGGAGGGGCGGACCCACAAGGAGATCGGGGCCCAGCTGTTCATCTCGCCCAAGACGGTGGAGCACCACGTGGCCAAGATCCGCCAGAAGCTGGGGGCCACCAGCCGGGCCGAGCTCGTCGCCACCATCCGGGCCGCTGCCGGCGAGAGCTGATCCCCGCCCGCCATCACCCGACCCTTCGTTTACCGGTCGTTCACCGGCCGCGACGCAAGGGAGACGGACTGGGCACATGCTCCTACCCAGGTGCTGAAGCGACCCCTAGGACGGCTCCCCCCCATCCCCTATTCTGACCTCAGGGGTCGGGGGGAAACCCCGATACGGAGCGGGCCCGGGCGGCGTAGGTTTAGCTTCAGCAAGGAACACACCCCAAGCGAACGAACCAACCAAAGCAACACCCAACGGAGGGAAACGAAATGTCCAACATCGAGGCCAACCCGGTCGACTTCGTCCAGACGCTCATCGAGCGGATCGCCGGTGGCGATGTCTCCGCCGTCCAGGAGCTCCGGGATGCCGACGTCAGCGACGCCGACGTGAAGCAAGCCCTGGAGAAGGTCACCCCGGCCGACACCCACGATGCGGTGACCGACGGGTACGACGCCGCCCCCGACGACTTCGACTCCAAGCTCGACTACATCCAGGGCCTGATCGACAACAACCAGATCGCCACCAACGTCGACCAGAGCCAGCACGTGGATGCCACCGAGGTCCACGGCGACGTCGTGTCCGACAACGACTCCAACGTGGCCAACGCCACGGCCGAGGGTGCGATCGCCGGCGACGAGGTCTACGGCAACCAGACCCAGACCGGTGACGGCCAGCAGGTCGGCGGCGACTCCGGCGTGCAGAACCAGGGCGACAACTCGGGCCAGCAGGCCGGCTACGACGCCACCGCCGACAACGTGACCAGCGGTGACAACAACACCGTCGGCTCCGACTGGGCCAGCAACGTTGGCCAGGGCCAGGTGTCGCAGGACGGCGCCTACATCGACGACTCGGCTCAGGCCTTCGGCGAGGGCTCGGTGACCAACGACGCCACCGACAGCTACGACTCGCACGACACCTTCACCGAGACGGCCACCGCCACCGACTCGTTCAACTCGGAGTACCAGGACAACGACACCCAGACCCAGATCGCCGAGACCCACGACGGCGCCTACGGCGAGACGGAGTACGAGCCCGAGGACTACAAGGGTGACGACCACTACGAGAGCCACGACGAGCACGATGGCGATCGCTTCGACGTCGACATCGACGACCACAGCATCGATCAGGACGCCTTCCTGGACAACTGATCCCCACCGGCGGTGATTCCGCCGAGACGAACAAACCGAACACCTGATGCAGGGCCCCGGCCTGGCCGGGGCCCTTTGCATGCCCGAAGCACGCAGGCCCACCCTGAGGAGGGGAGCAATGAGCTACACCAACGACAACAGCAACAGCAACAGCCCCGCCTCCGCCCGCCGCTACGGGCTGATCATCGGGGTGGCCGCCCTGGCCGCCGCCACCGCCCTGCTGGGCTACGCCCGGTTCGCCCCGGCCGACGCCGCCCCGCTGGGCACGGCCAACGGCGAGGCCCTCACGGTCGAGTCGACCACCTCGAGCACCTCCACCACCGAGGAGCCGACCACCACGTCGACCACGGAGCCGTCGACCACGTCGACCACGGCCAAGGCCACCACCACCACGGCAAAGCCGACGACGACGTCGTCAACGGCCAAGCCCACTACCACCTCGACGACGGGCAAGACGACCACCACCAAGAAGGCGACGACCACCACCGCCAAGTCGACCACGACCACCCGGCCGACGACCACCAGCTCCTCGTCGTCGACCACCTCCTCATCGACATCGACATCGACATCGACATCGACCAGCACGTCGACCACGGCCACGACCACACCGACCATCCCCCCTTCCACCAAGGTGACGACGAAGATCACGCTCAAGGCGCCGATCACCATCGCCACGGCGCCCCTGGTCACGGCTAGCTAGATCGACGGGTCCCGGTCCCTCACACCACCTCCTCCTCGGGGGCCGGGACCCGTCCAAAGACGGCGAGCAGGGCCAGGTCGTAGACCACCTTGATCGAGCCGGCCAGCACCAGCGGCCAACGCTGGTGCCCGGCGTCGAGCAGGAGCCCGGCCAGCAGTGGCCCCGGCACAGCGGCCAGGCTGCGGGCCACGCCGGTGACGGCGGCCGCCGCCGTCCGCTCGGGGGCGGTGACCACCGCCATCACGTAGCTGGTGCGAGCGGGCACGTCCATGGTGGACAGCAGAGCCCGGGCCAGCAGGAGCGCCACCGCCAGCTCCACCCGGGGCACGAGCGCCGCCGCCACCAGGAACAGGTTCGCCGGGATGTGGGTGAAGGCCATGGTCCGCACCAGCCCGATGCGACGGGCCAGCACCGGCGACAACAGCATGGACGCCGAGGTGGCCAGTCCGGTCCAGAACAGGATCAGGCCGGCGGCCGCCACCGACAGCTCGAACCGGGCGAACAGCCACAGCACCAGGATCGACTGGCCGGCGAACCCGGAACCGAACGAGTCGACGGCGAACAGGGCGGTGAGGCGCAGCACGATCGACCGTGATGGCCCGAGCCCGGCCCGGGCCGACGCCGCCACCTCCGCCGCTGGCGACAGGTGGTGATAGACGGCGATGCCCACCAGGCCCACCGCCCCGTAGAGGGCGAAGGCGGCCCGGGCCGGCACCAGCCCGGCCGCCGCCGATCCGGCGGCCAACGACAGCGAGCCGACCAGGGCGTAGCGGGCGAACAGGGCGGTGCGATGCTGATCGGCCGCCGCCTGCGACAGCACGGCCTGCTCCACCGGCACGAACACGCTCACATCGCCCCCGGTGGGGTTGGCGGTGCCGATGAAGGCCACCGCCGCCAGCACCGGCAGCGCCGTGGCCAGGCCGAACCCGGCGCCGGTGACCGCCATCAGCACCGAGGCCGCCATCAGGAGGCGGCGCCGGCTCCAGGTGCGGGCCAGGAAGGGCACGCTCACCGTGGCCGCTGCGCTGCCCACCAGGCTGAGCGTGCTCACCAGCCCCACCCGGGCGGCCGAGAAACCGAGCAGCACCAGATGGGCGGGCAACAGCACGGCGGCCAACCCGTCGGCCACGCCCCGGGCCGAGCGGAACCCGAGCACTCGTCGGGCGTCGGCGGAGGGCATCAGGCCAGGCTAGAACCGCGGGCAACCTCGAGGGTTCCCGGTAGTGTCGGTCGATGGACGTGCGCATCTTCACCGAACCCCAGCAGGGGGCCAGCTACGAGACACTGCTCGCCGCCGCTCTGGCCACCGAGCAGAACGGCTTCAGTGCGTTCTTCCGCTCCGACCATTACCTGAAGATGGGAAGCGTGTCGGGCCTTCCCGGCCCCACCGAGGCCTGGGCCACCCTGGCCGGCCTGGCCCGCGACACCACCCGCATCCGCCTCGGCACCCTGGTGAGCCCGGTGACGTTCTACCGCCCCGGCCCGCTGGCCATCACCGTGGCCCAGGTCGACGCCATGAGCGGCGGCCGGGTGGACTTCGGATTCGGTAGCGGTTGGTACGAGGCCGAGCACAAGGCCTACGGCCTGCCGTTCCCCCCGCTCAAGGAGCGCTTCGACCTGATGGCCGAGTACCTGGAGCAGATCACCGGGTTGTGGGCCACCCCCGAGGGCGAGACGTTCTCCCACGAGGGCCGCTTCCACACCTTCACCGACTCCCCCGCTCTGCCCAAGCCGGCCCAGCGGCCGGGCCCACCCATCATCATCGGCGGACGGGGCAAGCACCGCACCCCGGCGCTCACCGCCCGCTACGCCTCGGAGTACAACACGGCCTTCTGCTCGGTGGAGGCGGCGACCTCGGCCTACGGCCGGGTGCGGGAGGCGTGCGAGCGCATCGGGCGCGACCCCGACGAGCTCGTGTACTCCCAGGCCCTGGTGCTGTGTGTGGGGGCCGACGAGGCCGAGGTGACCCGTCGGGCCGCCGCCATCGGCCGGGAGGCGAACGAGTTGCGGGAGAACGGCGCCGCCGGCACCGTCGACGAGGTGGTGGCCAAGCTCATCCGCTACCGCGACGCCGGAGTCCAGCGCTTCTATCTCCAGGTCCTCGACCTGAGCGACCTCGACCACATCGCCCTGGCCGGGGCCGGGATCGTGCCCCCGCTCAGCTCCTGAGGGCGACAGCCCCGAAATTAAGGGTTGAGGCGGCTCCGGGTCCAGGGCGTGCCGGGGCCGCCGGGCCGGGTATAGCGGAGGCGGTCGTGGAGGCGGTTCGTCCGGCCCTGCCACAACTCGATGGTGTGGGGCACCAGGCGCCAGCCGCCCCAGTTGCCGGGGCGGGGCACCGGGCCGGGGTTGGCCGCGTCCAGCTCGTCGTACCGGCGCAGAAGGTCGGCCCGGGAGTCGATCGGGCGGCTCTGCTCCGAGGCCATCGAGCCGATCTGGGAGCCCCGGGGCCGGAGATCCCAGTAGGCGTCGGACTCGGCCGCCGGCACCTTGGCCACCGGGCCGGCCACCATCACCTGGCGGCTGAGGGCCAGCCAGCCGAAGGTGAGCGACGCCTTGGGCCTCGCCGTCATCTGCTGCGACTTGTTCGAGCCGTAGTTGGTGTAGAAGTCGAAGCCGGCCTCGGTGGCCCCCTTCAACAGCACGAACCGGCTCCAGGGCTGGCCGTCGTCGTCCACCGTGGCCAACACCATGGCGTTGGGCTCGTCGATCCCGGCCTCCACCGCCACCCGCAGCCAACCGGTGAACTGCACCAGCGGATCGGGGTCGGCCTCGCCTTCGGTGAGGCCGTGCTCCTCGTACTCCCGCCGCATCCGGGCGAGGTCCATCAGGGCCGCCCCATCAGGACCGGGGTTCGGTGGGGGCGGGGGTGCGGGCGAACTCCTGGGCCACGTGCTCGAAGGTGAGCGGGGCCACGTCGTCGGCCAGCACCACCTGATCGGCGGCCGCCGCCTTGGCCTCCCGGGCCGCCTTCTGGCGGGCCTTGCGCTCCTCTTCGTCGCGGCGCATCTCGGCCCCGGCCCACTTGGTGAAGATGGTGAGGATGATGCCCCACAGCAGGAATCCGCCCACCAGCTTCATGATGGCCCCGGCCGCCTGCTGATCGCTGAGGGCGTCGATGCCCCACAGCCGCTGGGGGGTGTCGTAGTGCCGGTAGACCACGTCGTTGGCGAACACCAGCCACCCGCCGGGCACGGTGGGCACGATCGACATCATGAACAGGTAGATGCACTGGGCCAGAGGCTTGAGCCGCCAGCTCGTCACCGGGCTGAGCACCGGCATCCACATCAGCAGGCCCGACAGGAAGATGATCAGGTGGAGCGAGAAGTGCAGCGGCCCGTACCTGGCCGACGCCTCGACCACATCGGTCCAGTGGAGGAAGGCGGTGAGCGCGTTGAACGTGATGCCGGCCACCAGGGGGGCCGAGGCCCGGCGTAGCAGCCGGTAAGGCAGCGAGCCCTCGGGCATCAGCAACAGGAACAGCCAGGGCGGCAGGGCCAGCAGGAACATGGCCGGCACCAGCATCGAGATGAACATGTGCTGGATCATGTGAACCGAGTAGAGGTACTCCTCGGCCACGTTGTGCACCGGCCAGTCCGACACGCCCCACAGGCTCAGCGCGGCGGCCAGGTACCAGGCCTGCTGGCGCCGGGTCATCGGCGGGTGGCCGGCCGCCACCGCCTTGGGCTCAAGCACCCGCTTCATGTACACGGCGATGGCCACGATGCCGGCCATCAGCACCCAGACCTCGGGGTGGGCCTGATACCCGACGTCCCCCAGCCCGATGCGCTCCACCGCGATCATGACATCGGCATCAGATGTTGAAGCGGAACGAAGCGATGACGGCGGCGTACACGGCGCCGGCCAGCAGGATGGCCCCGAAGAAGGCCCAGGTGAACAGCCTGCCGTTGAGGAGCTTCAGGTCGAAGTAGAGGTGCATGAACGCCCCCGCGACCAGGAAGAACTTGACGGTCATCATCACCAGCAGGGGGATGACGAGAGCCGGTCCCTCGGCCCCCATGAACGACCAGGCCACCTCGATGGCGGTCAGCAGCACCAGGATGACGAAGACCATCCAGTACTGCTTCTCGGTGGGATGGGCCCCATGGTCATGGCCGTGGGTATCGGTGTCGTGCGCAGTGTGTGCCATGTCCGACTCTCTTTACGGAATCAGGTAGACGACGGTGAAGATGAGCACCCACACCACGTCGACGAAGTGCCAGTACAGACCGATGATCTCAACGGTCTCGGCCCGGTCGGCCTGAAGCTTGCCCTTGAAGGCCATGATCAACAGTGCCACCAGCATCAGGATGCCGATGGTCACGTGGGCCCCGTGGAATCCGGTCAGGGTGTAGAAGGCCGACCCGAAGAGGTTGCCGTCGTAGTGCAGGCCCTCCCGGTAGAAGACCGTGAACTCGTACACCTGGCCGGAGATGAAGGTGGCGCCGAGGAGCGCGGTGGCCGACAGCCAGATCTTGCTGCCCCGGTAGTTGCTCTCCGTCACCGCCTTGTGGGCCAGCACCATGGTGAGCGAGCTCATCAGCAGGATGAACGAGCTGGCCGAGGTGAACGGGATGTCGAAGAAGCCGTTCACCGAGCCTTTCTCGGCGATCTCGTCCATGATCTCGGCCGGCATGGTGGTGACAACCCGGGGATTCCCGGCCACCACCTGCCCCACGAAGTTCCCCACCGACAGCAGGTAGGTGGAGATCAGCGCCCCGAACAGCAGGCACTCGGAACCGAGGAACAGCCAGAACGCCAGCTTGGTGTTCGAGAGGCCGAGGCTCGACGAATGGCTGGCCTCGTGGTGCTCGGCGGCCGGTGCATGCTCCACCGGAATGGCGACATCGGTCATCAGACGGTCTCCAGCTCAGGCTCGGCGTGGTCACCGCTCCCGTCATGACCGGGGCCGTCGTGGCCATGGTCATGCCCGGGGGCGTCGAGGTCGTCGGCCGGCTCCAGCGCCCAACCGAACAGGGCGCCGATCACGACGAGGGCACCCGGGATGCAGAGCCACAGGTTGAAGATGATCCCGTAGCCGATGATCGGGATGCCGAAGGCCAGCACGATCGGCCAGTACGACGGGGCCGGCAGGTGCACGCCCTCCGGGTTACCGGGCTGGGCGATCTCCTCGCCGGTGTGGACCCGACGAACCACGCCGTTCTCGTCTTCCTGATACTTCCGGTGCCAGAAGTCGTCGAGCGACGTGACCACCGGATCGGTGTCGAAGTTGTGCGACGGGGCCGGGCACGGGATCGACCACTCGAGGGTGCGGGCATCCCACGGGTCGGGACCGGGGTTGGGCCGGCCGGCGGCCTTCCACCGGGAGTAGGAGTAGGCGACATTGGCCAGCAGCGACATCACGCCGACGCCCAGGATGAAGGCCCCGATGGTGGCGACCAGGTTCCAGAAGTTGAAGCCCATGGCGTCGTCGTAGGTCTGCATCCGGCGGGGCATGCCCTGGAGGCCCAGGATGTGCATCGGGCCGAAGGTGAGGTTGAAGCCCACCACCATCATCCAGAACTGGACCTTGCCGAAGGTGTCGTTCAGCTTGTAGCCGAAGGCCTTGGGGAACCAGTGGTACACCCCGCCGACGAAGCCGAAGAAGGCGCCGCCGAACAGCACGTAGTGGAAATGGGCCACGATGTAATAGGTGTCGGTCTGCTGGGTGTCCGAGGGGGCTATCGCGTGCGACACACCCGACAGGCCGCCCACGGTGAACTGGGTGATGAGGCCGATCGAGAACAACATCGGGGTGTTCAGGATCAGCTTGCCGCCCCAGAGGGTGGCCATCCAGTTCAGGATCTTCACCCCGGTGGGCACGGCGATGAACATCGTGGCCACGCTGAAGGCGGTGACCGACAGCGGGCCCAGACCCGACACGAACATGTGGTGGGCCCACACGCCCCAGCCCATGAAGCCGATGGCGATGCCCGAGAACACCATGAACGGATAGCCGAAGATCGGCTTGCGGGCGAAGGTGGGGATGATCTCCGACACGATGCCGAAGGCGGGGAGGATCATCAGGTACACCTCTGGGTGCCCGAAGACCCAGAACAGGTGCTGCCACAGCAGCGGATCGGCGCCCTGCTGGACGTTGAAGAAGTTGGCTCCGAAGCGCCGGTCGAAGGTGAGCAGCAGCTGGGCCACGGTGATGACCGGGATGGCGAACAGCAGCAGGAACTGGGTGACGAGCGTCATCCAGGTGAACACCGGCATCTTCATCAGCGTCATGCCGGGCGCCCGCATGTTGAGCACCGTGGTGATCAGGTTGATCGAGCCGGTCAGCGACCCGATACCGGCGATCAGCAGGCCGGCGTTCCAGAAGTCGATGCCGTGGCTGGGGGAGAAGGCCACGCCGTTGTTGGGGGCGTAGTTGAACCAGCCGCCGTCGGCGCCACCGCCCAGGAACCAGCTCGTGTTCAGCATCAGGCCTCCGAAGAAGAAGACCCAGAAGCTGAAGGCGTTGATCCGGGGGAAGGCCACATCCCGGGCCCCCACCTGCAGGGGCATCAGGAAGTTGGCGAAGGCGGCGCCGATCGGCATCACGACCAGGAACACCATCACCGTGCCGTGCATGGTGTACATGCGGTTGTAGGCGTCTCCCGAGAGGAAGGTGTTGTTGGGCGTGGCCAGCTGAATGCGGATGGCCAGCGCCGCCACCCCGCCGATCAGCAGGAAGAACAGGGCGGCCGACCCGTACATGATGCCGATCTTCTTGTGATCGACGGTGGTCAGCCAGGCTGAGATGCCGGTCTGCTCCTTGGGCCGGGTGAACACACCGAGGGGCCGTGAGGCCCGTCGTGGTTCCCCGGCGGGGAGCGCAAGGGGCTTGTCGATGATCGCCATGGGCTCTCTCGCTCCTACTCGCTCAGTCCAGCGTCGCCAGGTAGGCGCTGAGCTGGTCGAGTTGCTGATCGGTCAGTGCAGGGAAGGGCAACATGCCCCGCAGGTCGTCGGGGGCCATGTCTTTGCGGCCGGGGGCGTTGGCGATCCAGCGCTTCAGCTCGGCCGTGTTCCACCGGTAGTCGTCTCGCCCCTGAGGGTCCTTCGACAGCTCCGACAGCTTCACGTAGTCGGCGGCGGACAGGGCGTCGTCGTTGGCGTCCGTGCCCTTGCCTTCGTACTGGCTGTAGATGCCGCCGGCGAACACCGACCGGGTGGCGAAGTGGGTGAGGTCGGGGGCGTACCCCGACTTCAGATTGGCCTGGAAGCCCGGGGCGTAGGCGATGGCGTCGGGCCCCGGCTCCTCCCGGATCACGTGGCAGCTCACGCACTGGTTGACGAAGAGCTGCCGCCCGGCGAAGGCCTCGGGATCGGTGGTCTCGTCGGGCACCTCGGCCGGCTTCTGCTGGTTCTCGAGCCAGGCGTCGAAGTCGGCCTCGGTCAGCACGATGGCATCCATCCGCATCCGGGCGTGGGACAGGCCGCAGAACTCGGTGCACCAGCCCGTGTACTTCCCTGTCTCGTTGGCCTGGAGCGACCAGGTGCTGAACTTGCCGGGCATCGCGTCGCGCTTGCCGTTGAGGCGGGGGATCCAGAACGAGTGGATCACGTCACGGGAGGTGATCGTCAGGTCGACCTGCTCGCCCACCGGCATCACGATCTCGTTCTGGGTGACCACGTCGTCGGGGTCGAGGGCCAGGTCGAGCGGGAACTTCTTGTCGGCCTCGTCGACCGTGCCGTCGGCGTTGGCGTCCACGAAGAAGCCGTCACCGTCGGTGTCGTAGCGGAAGGACCAGGTCCACTGCTGGCCGATCGCCAACACGTCGAGCTGGCCCGGGTCGTTCTTCTCCTCCAGCCGCCAGATGTTGGCCACCACGGGGATGGAGATGGCGGCCAGCAGGACACCGGGGAGGATCGTCCAGCCGACCTCCAGGCGGGTGTTGCCGTGGGTCTGGGCCGGCAGATCTTCGGGATCGAGCTCGTCGCCGTTCACCCGGTTCTTGATGGCGAGCACGATCGTGCCACCGATCACGGCCACGAAGATGACGCCCATGAGGTACCAGATGGGGCTCATCAGGTTGTAGATGCCGTCGGCCCGGTCGCCCCGGGGCTCGAAGGTGTTGAGCGGCTTGTCCTCCGCGCAGCCGGCGAGGAGCAGCAGGCCCAGGGCGGCGACCCCGGCTCGCCGGAGCGAGAGGGTTGGGCGGGAGAGGCGGGGGGTAGGCATGACCTTCCTCACTCTGGCCGGGCGAGCATCGCCGCGCCAAGCCCACTGGCGGGTCCCGTGAGCGTCATCGGTCACTCTCCTTCTCCTTCAACCTGGGTCCCGGTCTCCCCGGTCTCGTGGTGGCCGATCTCGCGTTCCCCGACGACCGCCCCCACGATGCCACCGGCCAGCACGGCCAGGGCTCCGAGGGCGATGACGCCGCTGATCACGGCCCGCGAGACCCGGGTCTTGGCCAGGGCGATGCAGCTCAGGAAGATGACGGCGGCCACGATGGCGGCCACCGCCACCGAGCCCGCTTCGGGCACGGCCAGCAGCACCCGGGACACCCCGAGGATGAACACGGCGATGCCGAGCGACGCCATGAGCGGCACCTCGAGCGGGCCGATCACCCGCTCCCGGATGGCCGAGTTGACCGTCGGGTCTCCGGTGGCCGAATCGGACCAGGCCAGGATGACCCACTCCAGAAGCACGATGGCCAGCACGGCCACGCCGAGGATGAAGAACGCCCGGCTCACCGAGACCCCGATGGCCAGGCTGGCCAGGCCGAAGGCGGCCATCGGGCCCCAGAAGCTGGCCCGACGGGGGGTGCGGATGGCGAGGGCCCCGCCCCCGCTGTCGTCGGTGGCCTCACCCGCCGGCACGGTGGCGTCGCGGGTGGCGAAGTTGAGCACGCCGAGCCCGAGGGCGGCGGCCGCCACCCCGAGCAGGGTGCCGTAGCCGGTGTGCTCGCCCACGCCGCCCTTGTAGCCGACGCTGATGACACCGACGATGCCGCCGCCGGTGACGAGGCCGTAGACGATCGCCCCCAGCAGGGCGACGCCGGCCACTCCGAAGAGATACTTGGAACCCCAGGTGAACATCGTTCGGCCTACTTCGTGATGTAAACGGCGTACCAGAGGATGATGTACACGCCGACGTTGGTGAACCAGAACACGGTGGCGCTGAGCACGCCCTCGTAGTCGCGGGCCGAGTAGCCCCCGCCCAGCGTCCGCAGCGCGATGGCCACGACGTAGCCCATGGCCATCGCCGTGACGGCCAGCTGCACCCCCACCATGGTGTAGATGAGGGCGGCGGCCGGGCTGCCGGCCGCCGGCATCTTCATCAGCGTGAGGAGATAGGCGGTCTGGGCGATCTGGGCGAAGCCGAACATCAACGTGAGGCCGAAGGCGATGAAGGCGTTCGATCGGTCGTCATGGCGGACGGCCGACAGGGCCCAGGCCATGGCGACGGCCGAGAACACCATCGTCAGCAGCATGAAGTTGGGCTGGGTGAGCGGGATCGAGACCCCGTTCGGCAGCCAGGGCTGATCGGTGCCCAGCACGCCCTGGCGCACGTGGGCGTAGTAAGCGGTGAGGCCCACGTAGCCGACCACGGCGGCCGACGCCACCAGGCTGGTGGCGATCAGGAGAAGGCGGGGTCGGGCCGGCGTACTCTCGGGAACGTCGACCGGGATCCTCTGGTACAAGCTGATGTCGGTCACGGTGCTCAGGCCTCCCCGCCTGCGTCGGTACCGGTGGTGGGCTGCGCCGGAGCGTCAGCCAGCGGGGTGGCCGAGTGGACCACCGGGGGCTGATCGAAGTTACCGGGCGACGGGGGCGACGTGGTCGCCCACTCGAGGGTCAGGCCGCTCCAGGCGGCCCCGGCTCCGGCCCCGGCCCCGGAAGCGGCGTTGCGGCCCACCGCCGACTGGGCGGCATTGAGGGCGGTGAGCAGCGCTCCGGCGGTGACGGCCAGGATGCCGATCAGGGCGATCAGGTTGTAGAGCTCAACATTGTCGCCGCCGGCCAGGGCGGAGACGGGATAGGCGGGCTGGTTGTCGACCCCGGCCAGGATCCCTCCCAGCCCCCACAGCACGCCGCCCAGGGCTGCGGCCAGCACGGCCCCGAAGCCCAGCGGCTCGGCCATCCGGCGGCCCCAGATCTTCGGCGCCCAGTGGTGGAGAGCGCCCGTGATCGACAGCACGGCGGCTCCCACCACGATGCCCCGCAGGCCGTCGTGGAAGGTGGTGCCGTTGAGGACGAGCAGCTTGTCGGGGTTGCCCGTGTCGGCCTTGTCGATCAGCCACAGCTGCACCGGCTCGAACAGGCCGAGCAGGGCGGCCACCGAGGCCAGCAGGAACAGCAGGCCGCCCAGCATCGAACCGATGAAGGCGACGTTGAGGCGGGGGGTGCCCCGGCGGATGCTCTCGCCGGCCAGACCGAGCACGCCCAGGATCGGCAGGACGGTGGCGGCGATGTCGACCACCAGCATGAAGTTGTTGAAGTCGACCGTGCGGACGCTGCCGAACGAGAAGTACACGGCCCCGTAGGAGGTGACGCTCAGCGCCCCGATGGCGGCCAGGACCGGCTTGCGCAGCATCACCGGCCGCCCGGTGTGGACGCCCACGGCGTCGGTGGCCATGCCCAGGGCGGGGATGGCCAGCCAGAACAGGGTGGGGGCGTAGGTGAAGAGGTTGGTGACCCCCGCCAACGTCTGGCGGGCGTCGAGGCCGACGTAGCCGTGGCGCACCCGGACGTAGGTGAGGGCCAGGTCGGCCACCACCAGCGGGAGAGTGAGGATGCCGTAGAGGCAGAACACGAGGAAGGACCAGGTGGCGAACGGCACCCGGTCGAGCGTCATCCCGATCGTGCGGGCGCCCAGAGCGGTGGTGGCCACGATCACCATGGCCCACAGCAGGGCCAGGATCACCAGGCCCAGGCTGACCGTCCACAGGACGACGAAGTCGGCCTTGCCCCCACCGGGCCCGCCGTTGAAGATGTAGGACACGATCAGCAGCACGGTGCCGAGCAGCCAGGCCCAGAAGGCACCGGCCGCACCCCGGGCGAAGGCGATGGCCGGGGCGCCGATCTGGAGCGGCACGAGGTAGGTGGCCAGCCCCACCAGGATCGGAAGCAGACCGCCGAACAGCAGGACCTCGCGCCCCAGCGACCAGATCTGGGCGAACTGGTCGGCGTCGGAGGCCACCGTGAAGCTGCCCAGGTCGATGGTCTCCAGGCCGGCGGCGGCCGACACCACCAGCGAGCCGAGGAGGAAGAAGAGGCCGCCGGCGATCCAGAACCGGCCCAGCGTCTTGTGGTCGGCGGAGCCGATCAGGCCATCCAGTGTCGCGGTCTCCGGAGCGCCGACCGTTCGGGCATCGGTCGGCGTGCGGGATTCGGTGAGTGCCATGGATCGTGTCCTCGAAGGCGGATTGGGAAAAACTCAGCGGCGGCGCGCGTAGACGCCACTTTTCCGGTCGTGCGGCCACGTACTGTAACCGCCTGCCGAGCCGGAAATCGAACCTGTCACGTTCCCCATCCGACCAGCTGGTCCACCGCCACGGCGAGGAACAGAACGGTCAGATGGGTTATCGAGAAAGAGAAGTATCGAATCGAGCGCCGGGCCTGGGCCTCGGGGTCGGTTTCCCGTGCGAGCTGGACGGCCCCGCCGGTGAACAGCAGACCCAGCACCATGGCGACGACAAGATACAGCCACCCGAGCGGAGCCACCAGCCACAGGGCCAGCGTGATGGCCCACACCACCACCGAGTAGACGACCATCTGGCGGGCTGTCGAGCGGTGGCCCTCCACCACCGGCATCATCGGCACCGAGGCGGCGGAGTAGTCGTCCTCGTACTTGATGGCCAGGGCCCAGAAGTGGGGCGGGGTCCAGAAGAAGATCACGCCGAACAGCAGCACGGCGGCCAGGCCGACGCTGTTGGTCACCGAGGACCAGCCGATGAGGGCGGGCACGGCGCCGGCGGCGCCCCCGATGACGATGTTCTGGGTGGTGATCCGCTTCAGCCAGATCGTGTAGACCCCCACGTAGAAGGCGCAGGCGGCCAGGGCCAGCCAGGCCGACAGGGGGTTGACCAGCACCCACAGCCAGACGAAGGCCACCGCCTCCACCGCCGTGGCGAACACCAGCGCCTCGGCCGGGGTGACCTCGCCGGTGACCAACGGCCGGTTGGCCGTGCGCTTCATGACGGCATCTATATCCCGGTCGAGATACATGTTGTAGGCGTTGGCGCCACCGGCGGCCAGCGTGCCCCCGATCACGGTCGCCACGACGAGGGACAACGGCGGGAGGCCGCGCTGGGCCAGGACCATCGTGGGCACGGTGGTGACCAGGAGCAGCTCGATGATGCGCGGCTTGGTGAGCGCCACGAAGGCCAGCGCCCGGGGTCGTGCCGATACCGCAGTCAGAGCCACGGCCGTAGGGTACCCAGGTAAACGCGGCGTAGGGGAACTCGATAGGGTCAGTTTCATGTCTACGTCGCGGATTCTCAGCGGCCCGGTCAGCCCCCGCACCTACCGGCTGGCCGTCGCTGTGGCAGGGGCCGCCATGGCCGGCATCGTGCTCACCGGAGCCGCCGTCCGGCTGTCGCAGTCGGGCCTCGGCTGCTCGGACTGGCCCACCTGCTCCGGAGACCAGCTCGTTCCGGCCTGGAGCCTGCATCCCTGGGTGGAGTTCGGCAACCGGCTCCTCACCTTCGCCGTCTCGGTGGCGGTGGCCGGGGCCGTTCTGGCCGCCTACCGCCGCCGCCCCCGCCGCCGTGACCTCATACTCTGGGCCTGGGGCCTGGTGGCCGGCGTGGTGGGCCAGATCGTGGTGGGCGGCGTGTCGGTGCTGCTCGAGCTGCAGCCGCTGACGGTGGCCACCCATTTCCTGTTGTCGATGGTGCTGCTGTGGAACTCGGTGGTGCTATGGGTGCGGGCCAACTCGGGCCCGGCCCCGGCCCGGCCGGTGTTCCCGTCGTCGGTCGTCGCCCACAGCCGGGCGATGGTGGCGGCCGCCACCGTGGTGCTGATCACCGGCACGTTCGTGACCGGCGCCGGGCCCCACTCGGGCGACAGCCGGGCCGAGCGGTTGCAGATCGCCCTCGTCACGGTGGCCCGCATCCACTCGGCCACGGTCTGGCTGTTCGTGGCCGTCACCGCGGCCCTGGCCGTGCGCCTGAGCCGCCTGGGCCCCGATCCCCAGCGGTCGATCGGGGTCGGCCCCCGCCGCCTGATCACCTTCCTACTGGTGGCGATCACAGCGCAAGGCGCGGTGGGCTACACCCAGTACGCCCTGGGCGTACCGGCGGCGCTGGTGGAGGTCCACGTTCTGGGTTCGGTGGTCGTCTGGTGCCTGGCTCTGGCCGCCCACCTCGCCCTCCCCGAGCGCGACCCCATGGAGCTCGGGCCCCTCGACGCGGAAACTAACTCGGCGCGAGCCGTGATTGCAGGCCCCGCATTGGACACAATGAAAGCATGACGGCGCCGATCGAGGTACGGGAGCCCGCCACCGATGAGGTGGTCGAGGAGGATCGGCCCTGGGTGGTGATCGTGTGGAACGACCCGATCAACCTCATGAGCTATGTCGCGTTCGTATTCCGCAAGCTGTTCGGCTACAGCGAGGAGAAGGCCACGAAGCTCATGCTCGACGTCCATCACAAGGGCCGGGCCACGGTGTCGAGCGGCACCCGCACCGAGGCCGAACGTGACGTCCACCGGCTCCACGGCCACGGGTTGTGGGCCACGATGGAACACGACAAGTAGCCCGATGGCCCTGTTCCGCCGCCCCCGATTGTTCGAGCCCGCCGGTTCCAAGGGTTTCCAGGTGCGCCTGGCTCCCGAGGCCCGGGACTGGGTGGTCGGCCTGGCCGACGAGCTGGACGCCCTCCTGGTGGAAGACACCGAGGACACCCGGCGCCTGTTCCCCACCGCCTACCCCGACGATCCCGAGCGGGACGCCGGCTATCAGATCCTGGCCCGGGAGCAGCTCATCGACGACCGGCGGGAGGCGATCGCCCTGATGCGCACCACGATCGCCAAGCCCCACATGACCGTGGACGAGCTCGGGGCCTGGATGCGCATCGTCAACGACCTGCGCCTCGTGCTCGGTACCCGCCTCGACGTCAGCGAGGACGACGACGAGCTCGACGTCGACGACCCGTCCCTGGAGAGCCAGCTCATCTACCGCGAGCTGGGCTACCTGCTGTCGGAGATCGTCGACGCCCTGACCACCACCCTTCCCTGACCGGTCGCCGATAACCGGGTGGCGGCCGCCGCTGGTTCTGCTACATTGTCCAGGCCTCAGGGGCTCCGTGCCCCACTGGGTCCCCAGCGTTGGCCCCCATCGTTCAGTGGCCTAGGACACCTGCCTTTCACGCAGGCAACACGGGTTCGAATCCCGTTGGGGGTGCCGAGCGAGGAAGTTACACTCTCTCCGTAATCACAATCTGGTCCCGTAGTGCAGTCTGGAGTGCACGCCGCCCTGTCAAGGCGGAGGTCGCGAGTTCAAATCTCGTCGGGACCGCGGTCGGGTAGCTCAGTTGGCAGAGCGACCGCCTGAAAAGCGGTAGGTCACCGGATCGACGCCGGTCCCGACCACTCCCAAGGCTCCCGAGATGTCGTGTTCCGCCCCGGAGGCGACACACATCTCGAGGGGTCTTTCTTCTTTTCTCCAGGTCCGTGGTGTAACCGGGCTACGAGGATTGGCCTCTTAAGGCTTCTTGCTTCTCCGGTTTGGCCCCAATGGAGTGGCTCCCGAGCTCGCGATCCACCGGTGGCGCCACTTAATTGTTATTCTAAGTGGCCGATCACTACATTGGAGAGCCTTACCAGCTAGGTGAAAGAATTAGGTGTATGGCCACTACGAGCAAGACCCCTATGAGCAAGGACCACAAGGAGGCGTTGGCCGTCGGTCGGGCTGAGGGCCGCTCCGTTCGGGCGTACCTCGAAGCCCTGGACTCGAGCCGTCCCAAGCGGGGCCGGAAGCGCACCAAGGACTCGATCAGCTCCCGGCTGGACAAGATCGACGCCGAATTGGAAGCGGCTGACGCCCTGAAGCGGCTGCAGCTGACTCAGGAACGCCTCGACCTGATCGAGGAATTGGGCACCATGGACACCGGTGTCGACATCAGCGAGCTCGAGGCCGAGTTCACCCGTGTGGCCAAGGGCTACGCCGCCCGCAAGGGCATCTCCTACGCCGCGTTCCGCCAGATCGGCGTACCGGCCGCGGTGCTCAAGAAGGCCGGCATCAGCCGGGCCGCCTGAGCCCGTTCGCCCTGCTCAACGCGTCATGTGCTACCCGGCCCGCCGGCCGGAGCACATGACCGGGGGGCGGGCTTCGTTCAGACGATCTCGGAACCGGCGTAGGCGGACTCCGGCCGGTTCCGAATCAACTCGTCAACCGTCGCGCAGAACGAATTGATCTGAGAATCGATCGTCCCCAGCTGATCCATTGCCTGGGTAGCGATGATGCCGAGTTCCCCGGTTTGGCCCGGAAAGCGCTGATCTTCCCCGAGAAGATGTAGTAGCTCTGATCCGTCGTTGGTCCCGGCCCGCAAACCCAGAGCGGCGGCCACAGCGTGCTCTTTGATGATCTCGTGCGCCTCCTCACGCCCCAAACCGCTACGCACGGCGTGCATCAGCAACGCGGTGGTGGCGAGGAAGGGGAGGTAGCGGTCGAGCTCGGCCCTCACCACTCCGGGGAAGAGACCGAAGTCACCCAGCACGGAAAAGGTCGTCTCGTAGAGGCCGTCGAGCGCAAAGAACGAATCGGGTAGGACCACGCGCCGTACGACGGAACATGACACATCGCCCTCGTTCCATTGATCGCCAGCGAGTGCGGCGGCCATGGTGAGATGACCCTTCAAGATCACATGTAGGCCGTTGATCCGTTCACACGATCGGGTGTTCATCTTGTGGGGCATGGCCGACGAACCGACCTGTCCTTCGCGAAACCCTTCCGTGGCCAGGTCATGGCCGGCCATGAGGCGCACCATGAGGGCCAGGTTGGCCGGCGCGGCCCCCAGCTCCACCAGGGTGGCCACCACGGCCAGATCCCGGGAGCGGGGATACACCTGGCCGACGGCCCCCATCACCCGGGGCACCCCCAGGTGGGCGGCGATACGGGTCTCCAGCTCGGCCACCCGCTCCGGCGTGCCCAGCAGGTCCAGCTGGTCCTGCTGGGAACCCACCGGGCCCTTGATGCCCCGAATGGCGAAGCCGGCCCGCAGGGCCTGGAGGCCGGTGTAGGCCGCCAACAGCTCCTCGCCGATCTGGGCGAACCGCTTGCCCATCGTGGTGGGTTGGGCCGCCACATTGTGGGTGCGGGCCACGATCACGTCGGCCCCGTAGCGGGCGGCCCGCTCGGCCAGGAGCCGGAGCAGACCCAGGGTCCGCTCCTCCACCAGGCCGAGGGCCCGCCAGCTGATCATCTGCTCCACGTTCTCGGTGACGTCGCGGCTGGTGAGCCCCTTGTGCAGCTCCTCGTGGCCGGCCAGCTCGTTGAACTCGTCGAGGCGGGCCTTGACGTCGTGCCGCAGGCGGCGCTCCCGGGCGTCGATCGAGGCCAGATCCACCTTGTCGATCACCGCTTCGTAGTCGGCGATCACACCGGGGGCCACGGTGAGCCCCAGGTCGTCCTGGGCCCTCAGGACGGCGAGCCAGAGCTCCCGCTCCAGGCGGACCCGGTTGACCGGATCGAACAGACCGGCCATCGCTGCGCTGGCGTATCGCTCGGCCAGGACATTGCTGATCACCACAGGTGGAGCCTTCCGAAACTCAAGGGGGCCGGTCGATCGGACGACAATCGACTAGCCATCCCAGTCTGCCGGAAAGAAGCCATGAACGGCCGATGTGAAACCGACCCTCTAGATCGCGCTATCGACGTGTGCGACAGCTGCTACGGCGAGTTCTGCAAGGTCTGTCTGGTGCTGCCCAAGGGGCGCCGGCACCCGATCTGCACCCATTGCACGCTCGTGCTGTCCGGCGTGCGGGGCCATGCCACCGTGCAACCGCGGGGCGAGAAGCGCACGGTCAAGCAGCGCCGGGCAGAGCTGGCGGCGGCGGCCGCCCAGCCGTCGGACGACAAGGTGTTCCGCTTCTTCGACGCCGACACCGAGCCCGACGACGCCGAGGCCGCTGCCGCCGGCCGACGGGGCGGCCGGCGGACCCCCCGACGGGACCGTCGGGTCAAGGGAGACCCCACCGGGCCGGGGCACGGGCCGACGTCCAACGCCACACCGCTGCCCATGCCGGCCGAGGTGGCGGCGGCCGCCGCCGAGCTCAGGGCGACGGCCAACGGCGGGGCCGGGGCGCCGGCGGCCGCCGAGAGCGGCTCCCCGAGCGCAGGCGACGGAGCCACCCGCACCACCGACCGCGCGTCCGACGGAGTCGACCTCGCCGATCCGACCGAGCTGGTCACCGTGACCCCGGCCGTGGCCCGGCTCGAGGAGCTGCGGCGCCAGGGAACCTCGCCGACGGCGTCGCCCGTGCCCGACGTGCCGTCGGCATCACCGGTGCCCGAGGTGCCGGCGGCCGAGATGCCGGCGGCCGAGATGCCGGCGGCCGAGCCTACGGCCCCCACGGCCACCGACGACGCCGAACCGCTCACCGGGCACGACGAGCCCGCCGACACCGGGCCGGCCCGCAAGTCGGGGCCGCCGCCCAAGCCCCGGAACGCAGCCGCCCCCGCCCCCCGGCCCGATCGGCGTCGACCCGACGGGGCGGATGGCGACGGGAGACCGCCCACCGCGCCCATGGTGGGCGAGGTCCGTACGATCGGTGGCCGCCGCAGCTCCGATCAGTCGCCGCCCCCCCAGCCGGCCCGACCCCGCCCGGCGGCCGCGGCCACCACGGCGATCGATGACGACGAGCTGGTGAGCGTGAGCGAGGCGCTCAGCGGCGTCGAGCAGTTCGACACCGCTCAGCCGTCGCCGGCTCCGGCCGCACCGGACAAGTCCCGAAAGGCCGACACCGATTCCCGGGGCAACTGGATCCCCCCGATCCTGCGGGGCATGGCCCCTGACGCCCGGGAGGCCAGGACCAACCTGCCGAAGCGTAAGCGGGGGTCCTGACCGCTCTCAGGCGGTGCGCTGGATGTACTGGTCCCGGCCGGGGCCGGTCGATACCAGGCTGACCGGCACGCCCACCTGCTCTTCCAGCAGGTCGAGATAGCGCTGGGCCGCGGGCGGCAGGTGACCCGGTTCGGTGGCCCGGGAGAGGTCGGTCTTCCACCCCGGCACCTCTTCGTAGATCGGCTTGGCGTGATGGAAGTCCGACTGGTGGTACGGCATCTTCTCCACCCGCTGGCCGTCGATCTCGTAGGCCACACAGATCTTGACCGTGTCGAGTGAGTCGAGCACGTCGAGCTTCGTGATGGCCAGCTCGGTCAGGCTGTTGAGGCGGGCCGCATGGCGCAGCATCACGGCATCGAACCAGCCCGGCCGGCGGCGGCGCCCGGTGTTGGTGCCGAACTCCCGGCCGACGGTGACCATCGTGTCGCCGGCCTCGTCGAACAGCTCGGTGGGGAACGGCCCCGACCCCACCCGGGTGGTGTAGGCCTTGGCGATCCCCAGCACCCGGTTGATGTGCCTGGGACCGATCCCGGCGCCGGTGCAGGCCCCCCCGGCGGTGGGGTTGGAGGAGGTGACGAAGGGATAGGTGCCGTGGTCGAGATCCAGGAAGGTGGCTTGGGCCCCTTCGAACAGCACGTGCTGGCCGCCCTCGAGGGCCGTGTGGATCAGGTCGATCGTGTCGCAGATGTGGGGCCGGAGCGGCTCCAGGCACTCGCTCAACACCTTGTCGGCCAACTCGGCCGGGTCCACCGGGAGCCGGTTGAAGACCTTGGTCAGCACCTTGTTGGCGTGGGTGAGCGACCCTTCCACCTTCTGGCGGAAGATGTCCTCGTCGAGCAGGTCCTGCACCCGGATGCCGAGGCGCATGGCCTTGTCGGCGTAGGCCGGGCCGATCCCCCGCTTGGTGGTGCCCAGCTTGGCCTTGCCCAGATGGCGCTCGTGGAGGGCGTCGAGTTGCTGGTGGTAGGGCAGGATGAGGTGGGCGTTACCCGACACCCTCAGCCGGGCCGTGTCGACCCCCCGGCGAGCGAGCTTGTCCATCTCGGCCAGCAGCACGAACGGATCGACCACCACGCCGTTGCCGATGACGGGCACGATGTGGTCGTACAGGATGCCGCTGGGCACGAGTTGGAGGGCGAAGGTCTCACCGTCGACCACCAGGGTGTGGCCGGCGTTGTGGCCCCCCTGGTAGCGGACCACCATCGACATCTCCTTGGACAGGAGGTCGGTGAACTTCCCCTTGCCCTCGTCGCCCCACTGGGTTCCAACCACGATCGTCGCAGGCACTCTTGGAAGCCTATCGGCCCTTGCGGCCGAAGCCGGGTCGCCTCCAGCGCCCTGACCTGGGAGGAAGCGCCGCGTTGGCCACCAGCGGGCCCAGGGTGGCGGGGTCGTTGGTGGTTATCTGACCCACCCCCGCTCCGATCAGGCGAGCCAGGACGGCGGGCAGCCGGGGCCGGGTGGGATCGACGGTCCAGGCGTCCACCAGGACCCCCGGGCGCCCGTCGGTGACGAGCTCCACCAGGTTCACGCCCCGGTCGAGCGCGGCCAGCACCAGGTTGGCCTCCAGGTAGTAGATCTCGGCCCCGGGGGCCTCGGCCCTGGTCCGTTCGGCCAGGGCCGTCAGCTGCCCCGTCGGCATGGACTGGGGCTGGCGGTACAGGGCCAGGGGGTCGAAACCGGCCCGCAGGCCGGGGGCGGCCCCGGTGAGCCGCTCGATCAGCTCCCACTGGTAGCCGCTGGCGATGAAGGCCGGGGCGTCGGCGCCCAGCAGGGCCCCGAAGCGGGAGAGGGCCTCGGGGGAAAGCTCGGACACGGGGGTCTTCACGTCGAGCTGGACGAGCCCCGCGCCCACCGCGCCGTGCCGCTGGCCGTGGGCCCGGACCTCCCCCACCACCTCGTCGAGGAAGAGGGGGGCGGTGTCGAGGGGGTGACCGCGGTTGGCCCGCTGGCGCCCGGTCTCGATGTCGACCCGGCGGGCCCCCGCCACCGGCCCGGTGCGCGTGGTCTCGTGGTCGAGCACGGCGTCGTGGATGCACAGGGCGTGGTGGTCGGCCGTGAACCGCAGGTCGACCTCGCAGGGCACGCCAGCGGCCAGGGCGGCGGCAAGGTTGTGACGCTGGAACGGCGGATCGTCGGCCCGGTGGCGGAGCTTGTGCCACTTGAGCCGGGGGAGGGGCGGCGGGCCGTCGTCCATACCGACGATGCTCTCACACGGTGGTGAACGTCAGCTCTTCACCCTGGACGTCGACGACGACCTTGGCCCCGTCGTCGAGCTTGTTGTCCAGGATCAGCGTGGCCAGGTGGTCGGCCACCTGCTTCTGGATCACCCGCTTGAGGGGCCGGGCGCCGAAGGCGGGGTCGTAGCCCACCTTGGCCAGCTTGGCCTTGGCCTCCGGGGTGACGTCGAGCGCGATCCGCCGGTCGGCGAGGCGGTTGGCCAGGTTGGCCAGCTGGATGTCGACGATTCGCACCAGGTCGGCCTCGGTGAGGGCGTGGAACCGCACGATGTCGTCGACCCGGTTGATGAACTCGGGCCGGAAGAAGTCCTTGGGGTCTCCCGGCAGGTTCGAGGTCATGATCAGCACCACGTTGGTGAAGTCGACCGTGCGGCCCTGGCCGTCGGTGAGGCGGCCGTCGTCCATCAGCTGCAACAGCACGTTGAACACGTCGGGGTGGGCCTTCTCCACCTCGTCGAGCAGCACCACGGCGTAGGGCCGGCGGCGGACGGCCTCGGTCAGCTGGCCACCCTGGTCGTAGCCGACGTAGCCGGGAGGGGCGCCGATCAGGCGGGACACCGAGTGCTTCTCCATGTACTCCGACATGTCGAGGCGGATCATGGCCCGCTCGTCGTCGAACATGAAGTCGGCCAGGGTGCGGGCCAGCTCGGTCTTGCCCACGCCGGTGGGGCCGAGGAACAGGAAGGTGCCGATGGGGCGGTGCGGGTCGGACAGGCCGGCCCGGCTCCGGCGGATGGCGCTGGCCACGGCCGACACCGCCTCGTTCTGGCCGATGACCCGCTCGTGCAGCTCGTCTTCCAGGCGCAGCAGCTTGGACGCTTCGCCTTCCATCAGCCGGCTCACCGGGACCCCGGTCCAGCGGCTGACGACCTCGGCGATGTCTTCCTCGTCGACCTCTTCCTTCAGCATGGTCTGGGTGCTCTGGAGCTCGGCCAGGGCGTTCGAGGCGTCCTCGATCTCCCGCTCGATCTGGGGCAGGTGCCCGTAGCGGATTTCGGCCGCCCGGTTGAGGTCGGGCTCGCGCTCCACCGCCTGGCGGAGGCGCTCGTGCTCCTCCTTGAGCACCTGGATCTTGGAGATGGCGTCCTTCTCGTTCTGCCAGTGGGCCCGCATGGCTGACGACCGCTCCCGCAGGTCGGCCAGCTCGGCCTCCAGCTCGTCACGCCGCTCCCGGGACTGGGTGTCGGTCTCCTTGCCCAGGGCCACGCTCTCCATCTCGAGCTGGCGGATGCGCCGCTCGACCACGTCGATCTCGGTGGGCAGCGAGTCGATCTCGATGCGCAGCTTGGAGGCCGCCTCGTCCATCAGGTCGATCGCCTTGTCGGGCAGGAACCGGCCGGTGACGTAGCGGTCGCTCAACACGGCTGCAGCCACCAGCGCCGAGTCCTGGATGCGGACCCCGTGGTGCACCTCGTAGCGCTCCTTCAGGCCCCGCAGGATGGCGATGGACGATTCCACCGACGGCTCGCCCACGAACACCTGCTGGAACCGGCGCTCCAGCGCCGGGTCCTTCTCCACGTACTTGCGGTACTCGTCGAGGGTGGTGGCGCCGATCATGCGCAGCTCGCCCCGGGCCAGCATCGGCTTGAGCATGTTCGAGGCGTCCATGGCGGAATCGCCGCCGGCCCCGGCGCCCACCACGGTGTGCATCTCGTCGATGAAGGTGATGACCTCTCCGGCTGAGTCGGTGATCTCCTTGAGCACGGCCTTGAGCCGCTCTTCGAACTCGCCCCGGAACTTCGCCCCGGCCAGCATGGCCGAGATGTCGAGGGAGATCAGGCGCCGGTTGCGCAGGCTCTCGGGCACGTCGCCCTCCACGATGCGCTGGGCCAGGCCCTCCACGATGGCGGTCTTGCCCACGCCGGGCTCGCCGATCAGCACCGGGTTGTTCTTGGTACGCCGGCTCAGCACCTGGACCACCCGGCGGACCTCCTCGTCGCGCCCGATGACGGGGTCGAGTTTGCCGGCCCGGGCCGCCTCGGTGAGGTCACGCCCGTAGCGCTCGAGTGCCTGGAACTGCTCCTCGGGGTTCTGCGACGTGACCCGGTGGGAGCCCCGCACCTCCTGCAGGGCCTTCAGCAGTTGCTCCCGCTTGAGGTCGAGGCGGGCCGCGGTGGCGCCACCCGGGTCGGGGTTGGCCAGGGCCAGCAACAGGTGCTCGGTGGACAGGTACTCGTCGCCCAGCTCGGCCCGCACGGCATCGGCGTCGGCCAGGATCCGGTGGGTCTGGCGGGAGAGCCGGGGCTCGGTGCCGTAGGCCTTGGGCAGCTTGGTCAGCGCCTCCTCGGTGGCGGTCCGCACCTGGGCCACCGGCCGCTCGACCTTGGTGAGCAGGGGGAGGACCACGCCGTCGGCCTGCCCCAGGAGGGCGGACAGGATGTGATCGGGCGTGACCTCCGGGTGGGACTCAGCCCGGGCCCGTTCGATGGCGGCCGAGATGGCCTCCTGCGTCTTGATGGTCCATTTGTTGGGATCGACCGATGCCATGGTTACAGCCTACGCCTCGCCCAGGTACTTGACAATGAGAGTGTCAACTTTTTTGAGGGCGCCTGTATACGGTGACGCTCTGCTTCACCGGAACCAGATCGCGTCGGTGCTGGCGCTCGGCCTCGGCCACCGCCTTCGCCGCCGCCTCCCGCACCTGGGCCAGCTCCAGACGGAGCCGAGCCAGCTCGGCCTCGAGCTCGATCACCCGCTTGACCCCGGCCAGGTTCAGGCCATCGTCGGTGAGCTCCTGGATCCGCTGCAGGGCGGCGATGTCGGCGGCGCTGTAGCGGCGGCTGCCGCCGCCGGTGCGGGCCGGGAGCACCAGGCCCTTGCGCTCGTAGATGCGCAGGGTCTGGGGGTGCACCCCGGCCAGCTCGGCGGCCACCGAGATGACGTAGACGGCGCGCCGGTCGTGCTGCTCGTCGTTCAGGTTCATGACGGCCGAGCCGCCTGGACGAGGCGGTCGCGGGGCGAACCCGGGGTGGCGTCGGCCAGTGCCTCGATGGCGGCCCGCTGGGCCGCCGTCAGCTCGCCCGGCACGTCGACCACCACGGTGACCAGCAGGTCACCGGTACCCGACGACGACGGGACGCCCCGGCCCTTGACACGGAACGTCTTGCCACTGGGGGTGCCGGCCGGGACCTTCAGGGTCACCGTGGACCCCTCGACCGTCGGGACCTTCACGTTCGCCCCCAGCGCCGCCTCGGCGAAGGTGACGGGGAGATCGAGCGTGAGGTGGTTGCCGTTGCGGCCGTAGAGCCGGTGGGAGGCGACCGACACGGTGACCAGCAGGTCGCCCGCCGGACCGCCGTTGCGGCCCGGCGTGCCCCGGCCCTTGAGCCGGATCTTCTGGCCGTCGCGCACCCCGGCCGGGATCCGCACCTTCACCTGGCGCGGCTTGCGCTCGATCCCGCTCCCCCGACAGGTGGGACAGGGGTCGACGATGACCCGGCCCCGGCCACCGCACTGGTCGCACGGCTGGCTGAAGGAGAAGAATCCCTGGTTGTCGTCGATGACACCCCGGCCCCCACACCGGGAGCACGTCTGGGGCACGGTGCCCGGCGCCGCCCCCGACCCGTGACAGGTATGACAGGCGGCGTCGGAGGTGAGGTGGACCTCGGTGGTGACGCCCTCGATGGCATCGTCGAAGCTGAGGTGGAGCTCGGCCTCCAGGTCGTCGCCCCGACGGGGGCCCGTGCCCGGGGCCGGACCCCGGCGCCGACCTCCGCCGCCGAAGATCCCGCCCAACAGGTCCGACAGGTCGCCGGAGTCGAACCCGCCACCGGCGCCCGGACCGGGGCCGCCGGGACCGCGGGCGAAGCCGCCCCCGGTGCGCCCGAGGCGCCGGATCTCGTCGTACTCCTTGCGTCGGGCGGGGTCGCTCAACACGTCGTAGGCCTCGGAGATCGCCTTGAAGCGGTCTTCGGCCTGAGGATCGTCGGGGTTGGCGTCGGGGTGGTACTTGCGGGCCAGCTTCCGGTAGGCCTTCGTCAGGTCCTTCTCCGACACGTCGGCCGACACGCCGAGCACCTGGTAGAAGTCCTTGTCGTACCAATCATGCTGCGCCATGCGCGCTCCCCTCGGCGACCATCGTGATCAGCCCCGGACTTTGACCATGGCGGGACGGACCACACGGCCCTTCCAGCTGTATCCGGCCCGGAGCACCTGGGCCACCACGGGGCCATCGGTGCTCTCGGCCGGCTCGTGCATGACGGCATCGTGCCGCTCGGGATCGAACGGGGACTCGGCGTCGTCGATCCGGTCGAGACCCTGCTTGACCAGGGCCTCGTACAGGCTGGCCCGCACCGGCTCCACATCGGCGGCGCCGGAGGCGAGGGCCCCGTCGCAGGCGTCGAGCACCGGCAGGATCTCGCTGACCAGCGACTCGTTGGCCCGTTCCCGAGCCTCGACCTCGCGCTTGGCCACCGCTTTGCGGTAGTTCTCGAACTCGGCCTGAATGCGACGGGAGGCGTCGAGGTACTGATCCCTCTCGGCCGTGACCCGTTCCAGGTCCCGCAGCAGGTCTTCCACCGTCATCTCCATCCCGTCGGGACGGGCCGGGCCGTCGCTGCCGCCGGCCGGCCCCGGCGCTCCGGGACCGCCCTCGTCGTCGGCGCCCGGGGCCCCGGAGCCGAACCCGTTTGGCCCATCTCCGGCAGCGGGCCCGTTGTCGTCGGCCCAGGACACGCCGCCGAGGCCCGCCGCCTCGGCCGCGTCGTACTCGGCCGAACCGGGCTGGGGGGCGGCGCCGGGCTGCTGGCCGCCGCTCACTTCCCGTCCTGCTCGTCGTCCACGATCTCGGCGTCCACGACCTCGTCGTCGTTGGGGCCGGCGCCGCCACCGGCCGAGCCGTCGGCGGAGGAGGAGGCGCTGGCCTGCTCGTAGAGCTTGGTGCTCACGGTCTGGCTGGCCATCATCAGCTTCTCGGTGGCGTCCTTGATCGCCTCCAGGTCGCTGCCCGAGCTGGCCGTCCGGAGATCGGCCAGTGCGTCCTCCACCGCCTTCTTCTCGTCGGCCGGGATGTTCTCCACGTCCTTGAGGAGCTTCTCGGTCTGGTAGACGAGCGAGTCGGCGTTGTTGCGGACCTCGGCTTCCTCCCGGCGCTGGCGGTCGTCCTCGGCGTGGGCCTCGGCGTCGCGCACCATCTGGTCGATCTGGTCCTTGGACAGGGTCGACTGGCCGGTGATCGTGATCGACTGCTCACGGTTGGTGGCCCGGTCCTTGGCCGAGACGTGCACGATGCCGTTGGCGTCGATGTCGAACGTGACCTCGATCTGGGGGATGCCCCGGGGAGCGGGCGGCAGGTCGACCAGCTGGAACTTGCCCAGGGTCTTGTTGTACATCGCCATCTCCCGCTCACCCTGAAGCACGTGGATCTCCACCGACGGCTGGTTGTCGTCGGCCGTGGTGAACGTCTCGGTGCGGCGGGTGGGGATGGTGGTGTTGCGCTCGATCAGCTTGTGCATCACGCCGCCCTTGGTCTCGATGCCGAGCGACAGGGGGGTGACGTCGAGCAGGAGGACGTCCTTCACGTCGCCCTTGAGCACACCGGCCTGGATGGCGGCACCCACGGCCACCACCTCGTCGGGGTTCACCGACTTGTTGGCCTCCTTGCCCGTCATCGACTCGACGAGCTCCGTCACGGCCGGCATACGGGTGGACCCGCCGACGAGGACCACGTGGTCGATGTCGGCCTGGGTGAGCCCGGCGTCCTTGATGGCGGCCTCGAAGGGCTTGCGGCACCGCTCCAGCAGGCTGGCGGTCAGCTCCTGGAACTTGGCCCGCGTGAGGGTCTCCTCCAGGTGGAGGGGGCCCTGGGGAGTGGCGGTGACGAACGGCAGGTTGATCGTGGTCGACTGGACCTGCGACAACTCGATCTTGGCCTTCTCCGCCGCCTCCTTGAGGCGCTGGGCCGCCATCTTGTCGGTGGAGAGGTCGACCCCGTGGGCGTTCTTGAACTGGGTGACCAGCCAGTCGATGACGGCCTGGTCCCAGTCGTCGCCGCCGAGGTTGGTGTCGCCCGAGGTGCTCTTCACCTCGAACACGCCGTCGCCGATCTCCAGCACCGACACGTCGAACGTGCCGCCGCCGAGGTCGAACACGAGGATCGTCTGGTCGGCCGAGCCGCCCTTGTCGAGCCCGTAGGCCAGGGCGGCGGCGGTGGGCTCGTTGATGATCCGCAGCACCTCGAGGCCGGCGATCTGGCCCGCTTCCTTGGTGGCCGTGCGCTGGGCGTCGTCGAAGTAGGCGGGCACGGTGATGACGGCCTGGGTGACGGTGTCTCCCAGGTAGGCCTCGGCGTCCCGCTTCAGCTTCATCAGGGTGCGGGCGCTCACCTCCTGCGAGGTGTACTTCTTGCCGTCGATGTCCATCTTCCAGTTCGTGCCCATGTGGCGCTTGACGGACCGGATGGTGCGATCGGGGTTGGTGATGGCCTGGCGCTTGGCCACCTCGCCCACCAGGACCTCGCCGTCCTTGGTGAAGGCGACGACCGAGGGCGTGGTGCGGGAGCCCTCGGCGTTGGGGATGACGATCGGCTCGCCGGCTTCAAGCGCCGACACAACCGAGTTGGTGGTTCCGAGGTCGATACCGACGGCCTTGGGCATGGGTGCAGCTCCTGCGATTGGTTCTCCGCCTACCGAGCGCAGACGGTGCGTGCAACCAGTTCTACCGGTTCAGCACTGCCAACACTACCTACTTGAGTGTCCCATTGACAAGTTTTCTGGAGAGAATGACACAACAATCCTACGGACGCGACGAAGCCCCGGCGACGTTGCCGGGGCTTGTCAGATCTCGCGGCCGCCCTGTGTGTGGGGTCAGGGCGTGGCGGTGGCGACCGGGGCCGACGGCACCTGGGGGCCGCCATCGGCCGGTGCGTTGCCGTTGGAGCCCAGGGTGGCCACGGCCACCAGGCCAGCCAGCGTCAGCAGGTAGGCGACGGTGGCGACGCACCGCGACCGCCAACCGCTGGGGGTTGGACGCCGTACGGGCAGCTCGATTACGGGGGATGGTGCTGTGTCGGCCTCGGTGAGGACCTCGAGCACCTGGGCGATCGCCAACGGAACCTCGTTGTGCGTGGCTTCTCGGTCTTGGTTCTGGGGGTGCGGCTGCCCCGCCGCCCGGGCGAGCCTAGCCGGTACCCACTTGGCCCTGCCCTCGCGAATCAGGCCTGAGACTGGGTAGAACACCCTAACCGGTGAACGACAGGAGACTCGGCTCGTAGCCGTCGGGGGCTTCGTAGCCGAGCAGGTTGCACAGGGTGGCGGCGATGTTGGCCAGGCCGGCATCCGGCCCCGGGCTGAGCCGATAGTCGCCGTGCCAGCCCGGATCGTGGATGGCGAACGGCACCGGGTTGAGCGTGTGGGACGTCACCGGCGTGCGGGTGCCATCGGCCGCCTCGGTGAACATCACGTCGGCGTTGCCGTGGTCGGCGGTGTAGATCAGCACGCCGCCCAACTCGTCGATCACCGCCTCCAGGCGGGCCATGCTCTCGTCGACCGCCTCCATGGCCTCGGTGGTGGCGTCGAACACACCGGTGTGGCCCACCATGTCGCCGTTGGGGAAGTTGATCCGGCCCCAGCGGAAGCGGCCGCTGCGCAACAGCTCGATCGTGGCGGCCGTGATCTCGCGGGCCTTCATGGCCGGGGTCTTGTTGAACTCCACGTTGTCGGACGGGATCTCCACGTAGGTCTCGAGCGAGGGATCGATGTAACCCGAGCGGTTGCCGTTCCAGAAGTAGGTGACGTGGCCGAACTTCTGGGTCTCGCTCACAGCGAAGCTGGTCACACCCTCGGCGCACAGGTACTGGCTCACCGTCCGGTCGATGGCGGGCGGCGCCACCAGGTACTTCTTGGGCACGAGGGCGTCGCCGTCGTACTGGAGCATGCCGGCGAAGAACACCTCGGGGTGGCGGCCCCGGCTGAACACCGCGAAGTCGGGTTCCTCGTAGGCCCGGGAGATCTCGATCGCCCGGTCGCCCCGGAAGTTGAACAGGATGACGGCGTCGCCGTCGGCCATCGTCCCTACGGGAGCGCCGCCGGCGTCGACGATCACGAAGGGGTCGAGGTACTGGTCACCGGCGTCGGTTTCGGCGTACATGGCCTGCACCGCCCCGGCGGCCGAGGCGAAGGGCCGGCCCACCCCGTGGGTGTGGCACTCGTAGCCCCGTTTGACCATGTCCCAGTCGGCACCGTAGCGGTCCATGGTGATCGTCATCCGACCCCCGCCGGAGGCGATCCGGTAGTCGACGCCGTGGGCCGCCCGCAGATCGGCCAGCACCTTCTCGGTGGCCGTTATATAGGTGAGGGCGGAGCGGGCCGCCACGTCCCGTCCGTCGAGCAGGATGTGAACCCGGGCCCGGGCCACCCCCTCGACGGCCGCCCGGGCCAGCATCTGGTGCAGGTGGGCGATGTGGGAGTGCACGTTGCCATCGCTGTGCAACCCCAGGAAGTGGAGGGTTCCCCCGGCCCGGCCGGCGGCCACCGCCTCCTGCCACACGTCGCTGGCGAACAGCGAGCCGTCGGCCAGGGCCCGGTTCACCAGCTTCGCCCCCTGGGCGAAGATCCGACCGGCCCCCATGGCGTTGTGGCCCACCTCGCTGTTGCCCATGTCGTCGTCCGACGGTAGGCCGACCGCGGTGCCGTGAGCCCGCAGCGTGGTGGCCAGATCCGAGCTGGTCAGAGCGTCGAGGTGGGGGATGTGGGCCCGGGCCACGGCGTTGGAGGCGACGTCGGGAGCGACGCCGACGCCGTCGGCCACGACGAGCAGCAGGGGGCCGGGGCGGGGGGTGAAGTGGGGCAGGGCCTGCAGGTGGAGCTCCATCGATCCAAGCCTACGTGGGCCTTCCGCCCCACGGGGACTGAGGGGGATCGCTTCTACCTGCATGTCGGCGTGATCCGTACGTTCGGGTGGTCCCGGCGACGAGACGAGGCGGCCCCCTGATGACTGAGCGAACGTGCGGATCGCGGACCTGACGATGGTGCTGACGTTGGGAGCCCTTACCTTTTTCGTCGGCACCCGGGCCCAGGAGGAAGCGGCGACGGAGGCGGTGGCGGTGGCTCCGCTGGCTCTGGCCGCCACCGACGGCGATCTGCTGGTGGGTGGCACCGACGTCGACGCCACCCGCCGGGGCCTGGAGGCCCTCGCCACCATCCGCTACGACTGGCGGCGTCAGTTGCCCGATTGGGAGATCCGGTTCCACACCGCCACCACGGGCGCCTACGGCCTCACCCTCACCGACAAGCACCGGATCGACATCTACGTGCGGACCGACGAGTCCGACGAGCTGTTGGCCCACGTGATCGCCCACGAGCTGGGCCACGCCGTGGACGTGTCGCTCAACGACGGCGACGACCGCCGCCGCTGGCTCGACCTACGGGGCATCGACTCCGCCCCCTGGTGGCCCGACAACCGGGCTGCCGACTTCGCCACCGGGGCCGGTGATTTCGCCGAGAGCTTCGCCGCCTGGCAGGTGGGCGACGCCTCGTTCCGCTCCGAGCTGGGGCGACCCCCGTCCGATGCCGAGCTGTTGGTTCTGCAACAGCTGGCGGCCTCGTGATCCTCCGGGCCTAGGTAGAGCTAGAGCGCGTCGGAGCCGACCTCACCGGTCCGGATGCGGACGAGGGCGTCGACCGGGGTGGTCCAGATCTTGCCGTCGCCGATCTTGCCCGTCTGGGCGGTGGTGCTGATCACCTCGATCACGTTCATCGCCGCGCCGTCGTCGACCACGATCTCGATCTTGGCCTTGGGCACGAAATCGAGACGGTACTCCGCCCCCCGATAGGTCTCGGTGTGGCCCCCCTGGCGACCGAAGCCCTTCACCTCACTGACCGTCATGCCCGAGATGCCGACGGCCCGCAGGGCCTCCTTCACCGCGTCGAGCATGTGGGGCTTGATCACTGCGGTCACCAGCTGCATGGATCGACCGTACCAGACCTGTGAAAATCTGCCGACGGGGCCCGCCGGCCAGTAGGTTTGCGGACTGTATGGACGCGCCAGCGAACGAACTGTCAGCTGATTCCGCCACCGGAGCCCGGCGGGGGCTCCGGGCCAGCCAGCTCTGGCTCGGGGTGGGGGTGGCCATCGCCGCCGTCACCGTGGCCTCCGGCATCGCCGCCACCATCCTCCAGTTCCACGACGAGGACGAGGTGCAGCGGCCCGTCTTCGCCAACATCCCCTCGGCCTGGAAGCTGGCCTTCTACACGGTGATACCGATGCTGCTGGTCTGGGGCTCGCTCCAGCTCAGCTACCGGGTGCGGAACTGGGAGCGGGGCGCGCCCGACCGGCGTGAGACCACGCCACAGAACCTGAAGCAGCGGATGTCCAACTTCCGGGCCGGCATCTACATGCAGACCCTGCTCCGGGAGCCCGGCGCCGGGATCATGCACTCGCTGATCTACTTCAACTTCCTGATCCTGCTGGCCGTCACCACGGTGCTGGAGATCAACCACCAGGCCCCCGAGAACCTGAAGTTCCTCAACGGCGACGTCTACAAGGTCTACGCCCTCATCGGAGACCTGGCCGGCCTCGGCTTCCTGGCCGGCATGGTCATCGCCATCGTCCGCCGCTACGGTCCCCGGAAGTGGCGGCCCTACCGCATCGCCATCAAGACCCGGCCCGAGCACGCCGTGATCCTGGGAGTGCTCACCGCCGTCGGCGTCACCGGCTTCGGCACCGAGATGTTCCGCATCGCCCTGGCCGGCAGCCCCGAATTCGAGAAGTGGTCGATCGTCGGCTACCCCCTCGCCCAGCTGGTCGACGGCTCCAGCCACCTGAGCGGATGGCACCAGGCGTGGTGGGCCGTCCACATCCTCAGCTTCTGCGCCTTCCTGGTGATCATCCCGGGCACGATGCTTCGCCACATGTTCACCTCGCCGCTCAACATGTACCTGTCGGCCCGGGAGCGCCCCAAGGGGGCCATGAAGCCCCTGCCCGACCTGGAGACCACCCAGCTGGAGACGTTCGGCGCCTCCACCGTGGAGTCGTTCACCTGGAAGCAGCTCCTCGACACCGACGCCTGCACCATGTGTGGCCGCTGCACCTCGGTGTGCCCGGCCCACGCCACGGGCAAGCCGCTCGACCCCCGGGAGATCGTGCTGAAGACGGGCGAGGTGATGTCCCGCACCGGGTCGCCGGCGGTGGCGCCCCCCATCGGCGTCGATCCCGAGATCAAGGTCAAGGCGAACTGGGTGTTCGAGCGGGTGCAGCCGGAGGAGGTGTGGGCGTGCACGTCGTGCAAGGCGTGCGACGAGATCTGCCCGGTGAACATCGAGATCCTCGACAAGATCCTCGACATGCGCCGCTACCTCACGCTGATGGAGTCGAACTTCCCCCACGAGCTGGGCAACGCCTTCCGCTCGATGGAGAACTCGTCGAACCCGTGGGCCATGAGCCAGACCACCCGGGCCGACTGGGCCCGCAACCTCGACGTGCCCGTGATCGAGGGCGACGCCCTGGCCGAGGCGTTCAGCCACGAGTACCTCTACTGGGTCGGTTGCGCCGGCAGCTTCGACGACAAGAACCAGAAGGTAAGCCAGGCCATGGCCAAGCTGCTGGCCCGGGCCGGGATCGATTTCGCCATCCTCGGCCCGTCGGAGCTGTGCACCGGCGACCCGGCCCGGCGGTCGGGCAACGAGTACATCTTCCAGATGCTGGCCAAGCAGAACGTGGAGACGCTGAACACCCTCGGGGTGCGCAAGATCATCACCCAGTGCCCCCACTGCTTCAACACCCTCATGAACGAGTACCCCCAGCTCGGCGGGAACTACGAGGTGGTGCACCACAGTCAGCTGCTGGAGGAGCTCATCGCCACCGGCCGGCTCGACGTGTCGGAGGCGACGCTGGAGGACCGGATCGTCTACCACGACTCGTGCTACCTGGGCCGCCACAACGACGTCTATCTCGCCCCCCGCAAGGTGATCGGGTCGCTCAAGGGCATCCAGATCATCGAGGCCGGACGCAACGGCACCAAGGGCATGTGCTGCGGTGCCGGTGGGGCCCGGATGTGGATGGAGGAGACGATCGGCACCAAGGTGAACGACGAGCGTTCCCGCGAGCTGATCGCCACCGGCGCCAGCCGGGTAGCCACCGCCTGCCCCTTCTGCTACGTGATGATGGACGACGGCGTGAAGGGCCACGGGGTCGAGGAGGGGTCGATCAAGGTGGCCGACATCTCGATGCACCTGCTGGAGGCGATCGAGAACGGCGAGAAGGCGGCCGCCGCCGTGGCCGACGAACGACGGGCCGCCATCGAAGGCGCCCCGTCGGTCGACTGAGACCTCAGCCGGCGGGAAGAACCAGCGGGAAGTGGGCGGCCTCGGCCTGAGGCGCGGCCACCACGTTGAGGCCCGTGGCGTCGGCCGGGAAGGCGAACACCAGGGTCACCTCGTTGGCGTTCGCCGCCGTCTCCTGGCCCTTGGCCACCAGCACGGGAGCCACAGCGCCGGCCGACGACTGGAGCGACCAGTAGTCGGGCGTGAGGAACGTGGAGTCGTTCTGCACCGAGGCCCGCTGGAGGTTGACCTTCACCACCGCCACCCGCTGGCCGTCGAGCGCCCGGAAGGGGCCGGCGTTCACGTCGATGCGGGCTCCGGTGGGGTTGACCACGATCTGGCGGCCGTCGTGGTCGGGGTCGGCCAGGGCGGCCGGCTCGGTGTCGACGGCGGCGAGCACGGGCGCCAGGGCGTCAGCCGCCGCGCCGCTCAGCGGAATGAGAGCCGGCGTGCGGCTGGGCTCGCCGATACGGAGCGACAGCGTGGCCGGGTCGGGGTTGGATGCGAAGCCGATCTCGAAGCCGATGGTCACCCGGGCTGTGTCGCCGGGGGCGATCGAGAGCCGGGTGGGGGCGTCCTGGAAGTGGGTCTCGGTGACCGTGTTGCCGTCGGCCGCCGTCAGGCTCAGCTCGTTCTCGGAGGCCCGGAGCGTGGTGAGGCGGAGGGTGTTGGTGATCGAGAGGTCGAGGTCGACGCGGGCCCGGCCCAGGAACCCGTCGGCGGGCGTGATCCGGGTGTCGAGCACCGACCACCGGAGGCCGGCGTAGAGGGCAGAGGGGTTATCGCTCTGCTCGGTCTCGGGCGGCGTGAGCGGATACTCGACGGCGATGGTGGCTCCGGCCGGGAGGCCGTCGTCGCCAAAGGCCTGGTTGATGCCGAAGGTCTGCAGGGTGACGATGAGCAGCGCCGTGACGGCCAGCCATACCACTGCGAGCACAAGCTGACGCTGAGATCCCGAATTCACCATTGACCGACCCATTACCCCATCCTCCAACAATGAGGCGTGGTTCCGACATCGCGATCGGTTTTTGGAATAGGTCTGAAATGGAGGCGAGATGCTAGCTCAGAAGTTCTCCCAGTAGCGGGATGGCCTGGGCCCCCGCTGGCCCTGGTATTTCGAGCCGAGATTTCCCGTTCCGTAAGGGCTGTCGGCTGGTGTGGTCATGCGGATGAAGCTGATCTGGCCGATCTTCATCCCGGGGTAGAGCGTGATGGGGAGGCTGGCCACATTGGAGAACTCGAGGGTGAGTTGCCCGTCCCAGCCGGCGTCGACGAAGCCGGCGGTGGTGTGGATCAGAAGACCGAGCCGACCCAGGCTCGACTTGCCCTCGATGCGGCCCACCAGGTCCGACGGGATCGCCACCCGCTCCGCCGTGGAGCCGAGCACGAACTCGCCCGGGTGGAGAATGAAGGGGTGGTCATCCGACGCTTCCACCATGGTGGTCAGCGCTTCGAGGTTGGCCTTCACGTCGATGTGGCTGAAGGAGTGGTTGCGGAAGACGATGAACCGGTGATCGAGTCGGAGGTCCACCGAGGAGGGTTGCACGGCGGCGGGATCGAACGGCTCGATCACGATGCGCCCGGCCGATACCTCGTCTCGGATGCTGCGGTCGGAGAGGATCACGAGGCCGCACCCTAGCGGGAACCCTTCGGGTTCCTCGGGTACTCATCGCCCCGAGGCGGGCGCAGGGCGATGGCCAGGGAGACGATGAAGGCGACGGTGCTGAGGACGGCCACCGACGTGCCGAACACGGCGTAGTCGGCGGTGCCCAGGGTGACGATGACCACGCCCAGCGTGGCCAGCCCGATGACGGCGGCCACGACGGTGGCCACTGCGGCCAACACGATCCGTTGCCGGCGGGGGCGGCGTGTTCGGTGCACGAGGTAGAGGGCGGGGGTGATCAGAAGGAAGAGGATGGGCAGCTTGGAGAGGTCGGCCAGCCACGCCGGGCCCCGCAGGCTGAGCGGCTCGGCCGACCCGACGGGGAGGCGGTCCCACCGGGTGCCTGTCTGGTCGTCGGGGTCGAGCCGGAGGATGCCCTGGCTCCCCATCGCCACCAGGACGGTGGGCCGGTTCGGGTCCGAGGGCGAGGTGGGCCCGGTGGGGGTGACGAAGGCGAACATCTGGGCTGGGTCGCCCCGGCCGGAGCAGCTGTCGCTGCGGAGCTCCATGCGGCGGATCTGCTCGTCGGTGAAGGCGAAGGCGGTGTGCCAGCTCCCGTTGGGGCCATCCTGTTCCTCCACCCGGTTGTCGTCGACCACCCGGAAGCAACGGGTGTCGGCCAGGCAGATCTCCGTTCGTTGCACGAGCGCCGGTGCCACGGCGTTGCCGGGCGGCTGGTAGACCGTCCAGGTCTCGCCGCCGTCGGTCGAGAGGTACCCGTCCTCGGGTGGGCCGTGCGAAAGGGGATCACCGACACCGGCCACCACCCCGTCGGGCACCAGGGCGAACCCCGTGACCCGCTCCGCTTCGAGGCAGCTGGTGGCCGTGACGCTGAACGTCCCCGCTGTGAGGGCCAGGGTCGTGGCCAGGATCTCAGGTGCCCGTGTCCGTTGTGAACGGACAGGCCCGAGAGGTGTCCGCTGAGAGCGGACAAGCTGATGAGCCGGGTAGAGCACGGCGAGGGCCACGAGGTCTGTCGGATCGGTGGTCGTCACACCGCCCAACACCGGCGCCGCGGCCAGGGCGACCGCCGGGGCCAGCTTCAACGCCGCGAACCCCAGGCCGATGCTGGCAACAGCCAGCGCCGACCGCCGACGACGATGGGGCCCGACCAGCACAGCCGCCACCACCGCCATCACGAACAAGCCGGCGATGTCGCTCAGCTTGCCGGTGATCAGGTTGGGGCCGCGGGCCTTGAGCACATGGTCGTTCACGGCGAGGATCGCCACCGCGCCGACGATGGCGGGATGCGTGAGCCGCTGGGTCCGGTCCATCGGACCCGACCCTATACCGATGGCTTGCTTCTCTATCTGTCACGCAGCCAGGCCAATTCGGCCCAGGGAGCAGCCTTCGGGTGGTAGATCCAGTGCGGATCACGGGTGGGGCGGTGGGGATAGGGAGCTGTGGGTACCTTCTCAGACCGCCTTCGAGCGACAACCCAGGCACGGGAGTAACCGGCGAGGAGGCGAACCCGGCGGACGGTGGAACGGGTGGCCCGGGCGAAGCGGTATCGACCCCGGGCCAGGCGAACCACCCGGCCCCGACGCACCTCCCAGCGGAGGGCGTCGGAGATGACCTTCGAAGCCCGGCCGCCGAGATCGAACCCGTACTCCGCCACCAGCACGGCGACCATCTCGGCCACCGTCATGTCGTGCCGGCGGAGCATCTCGTCGAGCAGCACGAAACGCAAGGCCCGGCCCCGCAACGGCGGCTCCGGCGGAGGCGAGCCGGGGTGACCCGGCGGCGGGTCGCTGGTGGCCTCACGGAGCAGGGCGAGCGCGGCCTGGAGATGCATGAGCCAACGGTAATCAGCCCCTGTGACAGCGGATCCCGGGGTCGTCCGCTGGCCCGAATCGCCGAGTCAGATCGACCGCGGAGCTGCTAGGGTTGGGCCCGTTGTACCACCTGCGGGTGTAGTTCAATGGTAGAACATCAGCTTCCCAAGCTGAATACGGGAGTTCGATTCTCCTCACCCGCTCCAGGCCTGACCAGGGAAACACTCGGGGAGAGTTGCCTGGTAGCCCGGCCGCCCAACGCTTCGTGCCAGATACGTGCCAGATGGGCTCGACCGGGGCGAAGTGCGGGAAAGTGCCCGACCGGACCTTCGGGCTCGGGCCGGTCTTGGTCGGGTGCTGTGACCTCGTGCGATCCTCTCGCGATCACTCACGGCTTGGGTGACCGCCGAACCGGAGCGGGGAAGGGCAGTCGTTACCGAGCGGGCCGCCCGAGCCACTGCCGGTTCCTGCGCACCTTCGTTTGAGTTCCTCGGGCCGGTCAGGACGGCGGCGACTCTCGCACGAGGACTTGTGCACCGCAATCGAGCCGGGGATCCGTCGGACACAATCGCCACCAGCCAGCCTGCAGGTCATCGGGGAGCCGGACCGGGTCGGGAAACGAATCGCTCAAGGCGTACTGATGGATGAGGACCTGCTCACCCACCTTCTGGATATGGGGACCGCGACCCCGTGACTGCAAGACATAGGTGGGCGCTTCCCATGTCTCGCCGTTCCAGGAGCACAGATGGAAGTAGCCGCCCCGGCGGACTCCGGACTCGAAGTGGATCACGCAAGTCTGTCCGGCGACCGCCTCTTCGGGTTCGACTCGCATCGTCCCCTGTGGTTCTGGTGGGGGTGCAGCTGTCACCAGTACGAAAGGTAGCCGCTGTCGGACCGGTGGCTCGGTCGGAAGGCAGGAGCACACGTTGATCCGCGCAAAGAGGCTAGTCATTACCAAGCACTCCGGCCACGCAGGATCGCCGGTTCCTTCGCTCAGTTGTTTCGGTGGAGCGGATGGCTTGTGGCTCAGGGGGTCATGGCCAGGTGGTGGGCCAGGGCGGCCACCAGGGCCGGGTCACCGGTGAGGAGGCTAGGGTCGGGTTCGCCTCTTCCGCAGTAGGCGGCGGTGAGTTGGCCGGTGTCGCCCCGGAGGGTGGCTATGGCCGGGCCGCCGGCGCCGAGCGTGATCGTGGTGGACGATGGCTCCGGCCCGGTGACCTCAACCACCAGTTGGCCGTCGGCCCCCATGACTGCGCTGGGAAGTCCTCCGGACCAGCCTCGCAGGGCCTGGCCCAGCGCGATGGCGCCGGCCCGCCCGTCGCAGCGGGGCTTCAGGCCGACCGCTCGGCGGATGTCCTGCTCGTGGGCCCACAGGTCGAACACCCGGATCGGCAGCGACTGGGACAGGGCCTGCACGCCGAACGGGCCGGGGACCTCGGGATCGCCCTGGGCGGCCAGGGCCCGGAGCTGGTTGATGCGGCGGGGCAGCAGGCCAGCCAGTTCGTCGGCCACCGCGGCCAGGGGCAGGGCCCGGCGCAACTCCACGTGACGTTCCATGTAGCGGCCGGCCCTGGTCTTGACGTGCTCGTAGTCCGGGACTTCCACCTTGGGGTCGGGGGTGCCGCTCACCACCGTTTCCAGGCCGACCATGTGGGCCAGGTTGTTCTGCACGCTCCACCCGGGGCAGCCGGTGGGCAGCTCCCCCTGCTCCGGCGTCAGCGTCCGGGCCAGCTCAAGGGTGGCGGTGAGCACCTCTTCCACTGCGTCGATCAGGTCGTCGGTGCTGGGCGTGGAGCTGGACATGGAGCGTGTCTAACAGATGGCAATCGCCAGCCGAAAGCCGATCCGATCGGCGGCCCGGGTCGAGCGCTCATGCTTGACCCCCAGCTGTGCCCCGAGTAGACAGGCCCGATGCTGGCACTGCTCGTCCCAGGAACAGATCGGCGCACGAGAACGCTCCGTCGAGACTGCGCAGCGGGTGGGCGCGCTGGCGGGGAGGGCTGATGCTGTCGGAACGGTCCCTGGGCTGGCTACGCCACCTTCACCGCAAAGCCCACACACCGGACGACTGGTCACGCACCGGCCAACCCCATCCTCATTGGGACCAGTACAGCGACCCGCCGACGACGTCGTTCCCGCGGTTCGACCTGACCGACTCCAGCTACCCGCTGGCGTTGATGGTGCAGGAAACGCCAGCCTGGCGGGAGGTCTACGTCCAGATCCTCGACCAGCTGATCGAGCGGCACACCGGGTGGTGGTCGGCCAACGACTGGCTCACCCAGTTCGGCCCCGACCCGGACCGGGCCAACTACCCCAAGAGCTACCGGCTCATGATCCCGCGGGAGCTGTGGGGCAACTATGACGTCCCGGGCTGGACGGCCAACGGCATCGAACCGTGGGGGCTGCAGCTCGACCCGATCGGAGCCGACGGCAACCTCTTCTACAAGGGGTTCCTGTCGGTGATGCTCGGCATACGATCCCTGATCGCCGACGACGACCGCTGGAACCAGCCCTTCGACATGATCCGGGACGGAGCGAACACCTTCACCTGGACCCACTCCGCCATCGTTGCGCACCTCCAGGATCAATGGCGGCAACGGCCCAAGGGTTGCCAGTGTGAGAACACCAAGATCTGGCCCGTTTGAATGACCGGCGCGGGCTTCGGTCTGAAGCTCCACGATCTCCGCCACGGCACCCAGCACATCGAGACCTTCAAGGACTGGTGGGCCTTCGCCCACGGCGCCTACCTCAGCCTCGACGGCGACACCGACCCAACCGAATACACCTTCTACTACGACCCCCTGCTGGACCTCCACCACCGCCTACCACTCCGGATCAACGGCCTCTACACCGCCTGGTGGCTCGCGGCCATGGAACCGGCCGACGCCCAACGGTTCTTCGAGCTGGTCGCCATCGACTCCGGCCTACGAAACCCGGACCTGAACCTGCCCCACCCCAAGATCGCCTCCTATGCTCTGTTCCTGGCCCGGGAGTTCGGGGACACCGACCTCGCCGCCCGCGTCCAGGACTACGTGGACGAACACTTCGAACCGACCTGGGACCGAGCCACCGGAGAGTTCACCTGGGGCTTCCACCTCGGAGAGCCGTATCCACGCGGCCAGTTCAACGCCGCCATGCTGGCCGCCGAAGCAGCATCCGAAGGCGCCTGGTACCGGTTCGGCCAGCAACGACTACCCGACACCCCCCTCGTACGAGGCGTCAACTTCCCGACCGTCGGCCTCACCGAGGCCCGCTGGGACAACGGGACCCTCAAACTCCAGCTCTCGGCAGCGACACCGACGGCTCTCGGGACCCGTACCACCTTCGAAGTCGTAGGGCTCACCCCGCCAACCGGCTGGCAAGCATCCGGCGGCCACGACACGGTGACCTCGGAAACCCCAGACGGTGTGCTTCACATCGAGACCACAGTCGACCCGATGCCCATCGAAGTCTCCAGGGCCGGCTGACGCAGTGCAGCAGGTCAGGTAGCGGTCCCACGACCGTCACCGATTCAGAGTTGATTCTGGGGCAGAAGTGCAACCGGTAACGGCACCTTCCGAGCGCTCGAGATCACACAAACGTGTGTTCGATGGATGGCGGTTTGAGCTTAAGCTCGTGGTGGCGAACCGCGCTGTGTCGACTGCACCGCCGCCCCGATGGGCGGGGCCGGGTTGCCGTCTGGCTTAGCTGAGTGCACTGATTGGGCGGGCGAGGTTGTCGAGAGTGGTCTTGGTGTGGCCGGTGGCGAGTGGTTCGAGGTCGTGGATTACTTGGTGGGCGAGTTTGTGTGAGCGGAAGGCTTCGGGCTGGATGGCCGCGGCGGTGGTGAGGGCGTTGACTGCTTGATCGACGTGTCGGCGCTGGGTGTGGGCTCGGGCGATGTCGAGGTGGTATCGCATTTGTCGTTCGGTGGACAGTCCTTCGGGGTTGGTTGTGCTGGCCACGTCGAGGGCTTCGCCGGCGTCGCCGAGGTCGAGTGCGATGGCGATCCGGTGGAGCTTCACGTTGGTGATGCCGAACTCGGTGTCGAAGTCGTTGCGGTCATCGCCCACGATGTTGGCGATTCGTTCAGCCTCGTCGAGAGAACTTCGGGCGAGTTGCCGGTCTTGGTTGCGCCCAGCCAGTACGGCCCAGACTAGGTGGAGGGCGCCGTAGAGGGCGAGGGTCTGATGATCGGCGTTGTCCTTGGTGAGTGGGTGTAGAGCGGTGATGGTGCGTTTGATGAGGTGGCGGGCTTGGTCGTCCCGGTCAAGGGCGATGAAGGTGTGGGCGAGGCGGAAGTGGGTGGCGATGACCTGGAGTGGGTCGGTCGTGGCTTCTGCGGCTGCGATTGCCCGGTCGGCGGCGACCCAGGCCGCGTCGGCCTCGCCTTCGGCGGCGAAGCTGAACGAGACGGCCTGGTAGAGGCGTGTGAGGAGTATCAGATGCCGCTTGCGGTGTTCACCTCGTGCTCGACGTGTCGCCGCTTCGACCTCGGGAAGGATCTCGGCCAGGAGATCGAAGTCGGACGCGAGGGCGGCGGCGCAGGCAAGATCGACCTCAGCTGCAAGGACCTTGTAGCCGGCTGGGGCGATGGGTTGGCCCAGGAGAGGCGGTAGTGCTGGGTGGCCGGTGAGGGCGTGGCGGAGGCCGTCGAGGGCGGTGTTGCGCGAGGTGGTTGCCTGTTCAGGCTCGCCGAGTTCGGGCTGGAGGTCCAGGATCCCGATCTCGAGTACGTCGCCGATGCGGCGCAGCAGGGCTACCCGCTCGACTGGCAGCACGCCTCGCTCGACTTGGGACACCCAGCTCTCGGAACGATCGAGCAGGTCGGCTAGCTCGCGTTGGGAGAGTCCCTTGCGGCGCCTGGCGTCAGCGATCTGGTCGCCCAGGTGAGTGGCCATCAGGCGGGAGTAGCTGCGCTCACGCCAGCATGGGCGAAGACGGAGAGTCGGTCGACCTCGACCTTGTCGAGGTGTTGGGACCGCTCGGCGGCGAAGCGGATTATGTGGGGAGCCGTCTCGTGGTGCTCGAAGGCGGCCAGGTCTGCACACAGCTCGTAGAAGATCCGGGTCCGGGGCTCACCCTCGACGTGATGGACCACGTAGGCAAGGGTGCCGGGGATGGTGGGCGTTCGTGGCTGTTCCATGCCCGCCATTCTCGCAGCGGGACTGTGACTTGGGAACAGTCAATCGCAACTACTACGAAAATCGTAGAAGAACTGTTGAGTCGCAGAAATCCTGCGGCTAGCCTGACGACGAGGCGGAGTGCCTTGGGGGATTGCAGCTCCCAAGGGCCAACTTGGCCGCCGCCCCGATACCGGCAGGAGCGTCGTGCCGTTGCAGTGCACACCACAAACCGACACCGGCCAGCGGGCCACCGATGACGGCAAGGAGGCGTGATGGATCCCCGATGAAGCTCCGCCTAGCTCGCTGGGCTCGACGACGACCGAGCCTTCCACCACGGGCGGAACGAGCACCAACCGTGACGGCCGCCCCGCCTTCGGCTCGCCCGAATCGCTCACACTCGCTGCGCTTGGGCTCGATTCGAGCCGAAGAACTCCGTTCTTCGGACTGGAAGGCCGAACCAACCGCCGGGGCCGATGGGTCAAGGGCCGAAGAGGGAGAAAGTTCGCCGACATCCCACCCACACCGGCACCACCTCCACCCGGCTGCCGAGCTGCGGGCCGTGGGGGGCGAAGTTTGTCCCGTGCCCTTGACGCAGCGGAACCGGTGGGAAACCTACCGACCCAGAGCGCCGGCACCACCCCACAGCCGGACCGGCCACGCCACCCCAGCCCCTGAGCTGAGCACCGCCATTCATCCCTGAACGAGGAGACCATGAGGACACCCCACCGTTGGCCAAGGGGCCAGCACCGCCATGCCCACCCAGCCGTCACCGTCGTGGTCCTCGGAGCCACCGGAGCGACGGTCACTGCCGGGATCACGGCCGCCACAACAGCCAGCGTGACGGCCCGCCTGATCGTCAGCTTCGCCCTGGTGGCCATGACCGTCGGGTTCGAGCTCGCCGGCAGAGACATCGACGTCTCCCGACCCTGGGAGGCAACCCAAGCACTCGCTGCTGCTCATCACCCCATGGGCGGCCGGCGGCCGGCGGGACGGAGTCCCGCCGAGCCGCAAGGCCGCCCCTCAGGCGGGTCGACGAAGTCGAACACTCCTCTCCCCCTCACTCCTTCAACCACCCCCGACGACGGGGGCGGCCAGAGCGGCTCTCTCGGTACATCGCGGATAAACGTGACACCGGCCCCCCCAATGGGACATGAGCCAATACGGGGAGGCCTTGGTAAGGCGAGGCAGGGCCAATGGTGACGGCCACCGGCACGGCCCGGCAGAGCACCGGAGACGGCTGGCTCGATGCGCTGGCGGCGACCGAGGAGGCGGAGCGGCGCCGGCACGATCGGCTGGTCCTGGAGGACCGGGTGCAACGGTTGAACCGGCAACTCCTCGGACCCCGCAAGGATCTCGACACGGGCGAGTGGTCGAAGAAGCACCGGGCCGGCACCTGCGGGCTCGCGCACTCGGGCCGGGTGGAGATGGGCTACGTCACCGTCCCCGACGGCCTCGACACCGGCCAGCTCCGAGGCGTGGTCGTGTGCGCAGCGGCGAACCTGTGCCTCCGGTGCGGGATCAAGATCGCAGCGGCCCGGGCCCGCCAGATCGAGCTACTGGCGGCCGTGATGAAGGCGCTCGGGTTCCACTGCTACATGCTCACCCCGACCTTCTCCCACGCCCGCAGCGACGGCCTGGCGCCTGCAGCTACCAGGACATGATGGACGCCTGGACCGCCCTGCGGCAGTCACGCCTGTTCCGCAAGCTCACCGCCGGAGGCGGAGGGTTCTGCCGCCAGGTCGAAGTTACCTGGTCCCTGGCCAACGGGTTCCACCCCCACCTCCACGTCCTGGTGTGGTCCAAGCTCGACCTGGACGCCGACCCCATATGGGGACCGTCGCAGGTCGACGAGATGGCATACGACTTGTGGCGGGAGTGGTCGGCCCAGATGGCCAAGGCTGGGCGGAACGTGTCGGAGGAGCATGGGATCAGCCTCATCCGGGCGGATGACCCGGCCATGGGCCGCTACCTGGCCAAGGTCGGCTTGGAGCTGACCATGGGCGCACTGAAGACGGGCCGCCACGACTCGTGGTCGATGTGGGAGATCGCCGCCACCGCCATGGACCCCGATCCGGAGATCACCGACGAGGTCCGGGCCCGCTGCCGGGCGCTGTGGGCCGAGTACGCCTCGGTCGTGGGCGGCCGGCGCATGTTCGACAGCTCCCGTGGCCTGCTCAACCGAGCCGGCGTGAGCGAACTCGATGAGCAGGACGAAGCGGAACGCCAGCACGGCGAGTTCACGCCCTACGTGGCCGCTGACGGCCCCGTGTACTCGGCCACCGACAAGGCCGGCGTAGTCCCCGAGCTGCGGGGCCTGCTTGCCTCCAGGGCGGCTCCCGAGGTGCTGGCCATCGTGCTCAGCCGCCGACTCGGCCGCCAGGTGCTAGTCGAGGCGCCGAGCGATGACGTGCCCCTGCCGCTCCTGCGGTGGGACACGAGAGGACAAGAAGCAATCGAGCGGGCGATGTTGGCCCGAGAGAGCGAGGAAACAGTGACTATGGGGGCAGAGGATCGTCGATGAGCGCACGGGGAACGGTCGGCGGGGATGACGGGTCTCGCCGGCTTGTGGATATCGAGGGGGCGGCCGAGCACCTCACCGTGTCGGTACGGTTCATGCGGACGCTGGTGGCTGAGCGGCGCATCCCGTACCTGAAGGTGGGCAAGTTCATTCGCTTCGACCGAGCAGACCTCGACGCCTGGCTCGATCGGTGTCGAATCGACGAGGCGTCGTGATGGCGAAGAAGCGGCAGTACGGCTCGATTCGGAAGTTGCCGAGCGGCAAGTGGCAGGCTCGATACCTGGATCGACTTACGAGTCGAATGGTGCCGGCTCCATCGACGTTCGCTACCAGGGGCGACGCCGGCCGATGGTTGGCGATGATGGAGTCGGGCGCCATCAACGCGGCGACTGTGGCGGCGATCCGAAGCGACGACCGGTTCGAGGACTACGCCAACGCTTGGGTGGCGGCCCGGAAGCTTCGACCCCGGACCCGGGAACTGTACGAGGGCCAGCTCCGGCTGCACATCTTCCCGATACTCGGGTCGGCGAGAGTGGCACGGATCGAGCCTCGTGACATCCGTGAGTGGTATGCGACAACGGCAAAGGGCCATCTGAGCGACGTCAGCGTTGCCAAGGCGTATCGGCTGCTGCGCTCGATCCTGGCCACTGCGGTGGAGGACGGCCTGCTGGCCAAAAACCCGTGCCAGGTCAAGCATGGCGGTGTCGAACGGTCGCCGGAACGGGTGATTCCGACCGTCGCCGATGTCGAGAGGCTGAGTGCGGCGCTGCCGGGCCGGTTGCGTCTGGTGCCGTGGATGGCAGCGGCGGGCGGACTTCGTCGAGGGGAGATCTTCGGTCTTGCCCGGCGCCACATCTCCCTCGCGTACGGCACCCTGCGGGTGGAGCGTGCTCTGCAGGAGATCAACGGCGTCGGTGTCGATTTCGTCGACCCGAAGACCGTGACCGGGGTTCGGACTGTGGTCATGCCGGCACGACTCGTCGAGCTGACCGCTGCGCATCTCGTCGAGTTCGTCGGCCCTGACGACGACGCCCTCCTGTTCACGAACGCCAAAGGCCGACCCGTTCGATCGATGGTGTGGGCTGACGCATGGACAGCCGCACGCAGGGCAACGGGCATGCAGTCGGTCCACCTGCACGACCTGCGGCACCTGGCCGGCACACTCAACGCTCAAGCCGGTGCGACCCTCAGAGAGAGCATGCAGTTCCTCGGCCACAGTTCTCCCCGGGCCGCCATGAGATACCAACACGCAGCCAGCGAGCGAGCGGCCGAGATCGCCCGACGGATGGACGAGCGACTGTGACGGTGAGCACACGCCTCGGCGAGCTTGGTGCGAGGTAGGGCGAGGTGATCTGGGCTCTCCGCTGTCCCAGCCCTGGGCTACGCTGACAGCACTGCGAGGAGGGTGTCGTGGCCACCGTGACGGTGCTTGAGCGCGAGATGTACGAGGTGGGCGAGGCCGCTCGCCTTCTCGGCGTGCACTCACGGACGCTTCGAAACTGGCTCGACGGCTACACGGCCAGAGGCAAGCCCTACCGGCCGGTCCTGCGTGAGCGCCCTACTGGATCGGATCTCCTGACATGGGGGGAGTTCGTCGAGGCCGGCTTCCTGAACGAGTACCGCCGCATCCAACGCGTCCCTCTGCCGGAGATCCGCACCTACATCGACACGTGGCGCGAGAAGCTGCAGGTCCCCTACCCGCTCGCCCACCAACAGCCGTACGCAGGGCCAGGACGTCATCTCATGGACGTCGCCGAGACCCGGGAAGGCGACACGGTCATCTACCGCTTCCACGATGGTCAGCTGATCCTCACGCCCTGGGCCCAGGAGTTCGTCCGAAAGGTCGACTTCGACCACAGCATCGCCAGTCGCTACTGGCCAGCAGGCCGAGACCAGCAAGTAGTGATCGACCCACAGCGCTCGTTCGGGGCACCGACCGTCGAGGGCATCCGCACCGAGGTCCTGTACGAGATGTTTGCTGCTGGTGATCCCATCGATGAGATCGCCGACGGCTACGACCTCGACCGAAGCCGAGTCGAGGCCGCGGTGCGCTACGAGTCGTCACGGCCTCACTACGACACCGCTTCCTCCTCGGCCGCCTGAGCATGAGCGGCAGCGAGGCCGAACCCTCGTTGCGATGGTTCGTCGACGAGAGCATGATCGCCATTGGCAAGGCGCTTGCTGCGGTCCGGAACGACCTCGTGTATCCCGGCCATCGGGCCTGCCCAATCGAGCGCGGCATGGCTGACGAGGAGTGGCTGCCGATCATCGGAGCCAACGGTTGGACCGTGTTGATGCGCGACAAGCGGATCCGGTATCGGAAGCCAGAGCGCGATCGCCTCATGGCGCACGGTGTGAAGGCGTTCTGCCTGACGGCCAGCGGCAACCAGAGCCGTTGGGACATGCTGCAGCTGCTCGTCCGGCACTGGGATCGAATCGAGGACGCCGCTCAGCTCCCAGGCCCGTTCATTTACGGCGTATCATCGGGCGGACTGCGCAAGCTGGCCCCGTGACGCACGCGAGCGCATGCCCGAGTAGGGACGCTGCGCCCCGAGAGCGTCCCCGCTCGGAAGAGCCGGCAGCGGCCTTCCCAGACCGAACGAACGTGCCAGATCCCGTGCCAGATCGAGACGCCAAGGGCCGTCAGCAACCGTCACCGCCCGCACCCAGATGCCAGCTCTAGAGCGGTCTTCCGGCCACCGGCCACCCAGCCGTTGGGCCGCCACGATTCTTCCCAAGCTGAATACGGGAGTTCGATTCTCCTCACCCGCTCTTCACGAAACTCCTGGTAGAGAACGCAAAGCCGCCGAAACCGTGGCAGCAAACCAGGGATCGTGCCTGGAGTGTGCTTAGAGCAGCGGGCACGGGTTGGCAGTAGTTGGCGCGAACAGACCGTTCGGCAACATCCGGAAGCTCCCGAGCGGGCGCTACCAGGCGCACTACTGGTACCTCGGCAAGCAGGTGCCGGCCGACACGACGTTCACCACGAAGGCCGACGCCCGACGCTGGCTTGCGATGACCAAGGCCGGGCTCCTGGCCGGGCGTCAGGTCAACCCCAGCCATGGACGGGAGCGGTTCGGCGACTTCGCCCAACGCCGGCTCGATCAGCGCGGCCTGCGCCCACGTACCCGCGATACCTACGACTCCCAGCTCCGTCACATCCTGAACGAGTTCGAGCGGGCCGAGCTCCGGCGCATCACACCGACAGCCGTGCGGGCCTGGCACGGGCGCCTGGCCCACTCGGGGCTCCATGCCAACACTGTCGCCAAGATCTACCGCCTGTTCCGGACGATCCTCGAGTCAGCGGTCGACGACGGGCTCATCGCCATCAATCCGGTCCATGTAAGGGGGGCAGCCGTCGAGCGGATGGCCGAACGCCCGCCGCTCGACTGGGACGAGGTGCAGCGCATCGCCGACTCCATCCACCCGCGGTTCCACGCCCTCGTCTGGGTCGCGGCCACCTCGGGCCTGCGGTTCGGCGAGCTGACCGGACTCACCCGCAGCCATGTCGACCTCGATGACCGAACTCTTCGGGTGGAACAGGCCCTCGCCTTCATTCGGGGCAGTGGAGCCACCCTGGGCCCCCCGAAGTCAGCAGCCGCCCACCGCACCGTCACCTTGCCCACGTCCACCGTGGAGATGCTCGCCGCCCACATGGCGCTTCACGTCGACGACCGGCCCGAAGCTCTGGTGTTCACCTCGGTTCGAGGCGGCCCGCTACTCGACCGGTACTTCGCTCCGTACTGGAAGCGGGCGACCGGCGCCGCCAAGCTCGGCCGTTCCGTCCGCTTCCACGACCTTCGGCACCTGGCTGGCACGTCGGCGGCGACGGCCGGAGCATCGCTGCGTGAGGTAATGGCACGGATAGGGCACGCCACCTCCGACGCCTCGCTCCGCTACCTCAAGGCTTCAGAGCGGCGCGACGGCGAGATCGCCGACGCGATCGGGGTCCGAGTGCAGCGTGATCTCGAGGAAGCGCCGAGCTCCAAGCGAAGCCCCAGGCAGTCGTCAGGCTGACAGCCTCAGACTACGAAAGCCATACGTCTGTATGGGCCCCACGCTGCCCTGGCCGAAAGGACGAAGGATGCTGAGCGACATCACCCGAATTGGCGTCGAGGCGGCGGTTCGAGAGTTCGACGAGATTGGCCGAGCGGCGTTCCCGGAGCGCTACGGCTTCAGGCAGAGCCGCAGCTACTTCCTCTTGGTTGGTGGTCGCCGCTACTACTCAAAGGCGATCTGCGGGGCTGCCCACGGCTACGACTTCCCCGACACAAGGTCCCTGAGCCAGTGCAGACAAGCTTGGCGTGGAGGTGTGCACCCGCTGCTGCGAGCCGTTCGGAGCTTCTCGGAAGTACAGCACTCGCGTTGCTGTCAGCGCCCCCGGATCGCGGACACACCTCGACAACGGTTGAGGATCTGGTCGTGAATCCCTGGGTACGAGCCCAGTCGCCTCGTGAATCCAGCCACGTCGACCTCCGTGACGGTCAAACGACCTCCTGTCCGGATCTTCTTGAAAGCGCCCCCCGGTCGGGGCGACCGGCGTGTCGAATGCACGTGATGTCGCCCATGCAGCTGACCGGTACCGCTGGCGACTGCCAGAAGGACGGCGCCGAGCTGGGCTGTGTGTTCAACATCGGCGACTCGGGCGTGGCCAGCTACTGCTCGGGTGCACGAAGGCCGCCACTCACCGGTCCCCGGCCCGTCCGGCGGTCAGCGGGAGTGGGGCCAGCGGCCAGTCGAGTGCGTACCCACGGCATTGGGGTCGAGGGGCGGGACGTGCTGGCCGCCGGCGATCACGTCGAGCTGGACGTCGATCCCGCTGGCGCAGCCCGCATACCATCGGCTGGCGGTCTCGTCGCCGGCGGCGCTGGTGTCGAGGTCGTAGGTGCCAGCGTTAACCGTCTTGGTCCCGCAACCGTCGCGCGCGGCCGGTGGGCCATGGTCTGCTCCGCCCCGGGAACACGGCGGCGAACCGGCCGCCGACATAGGGCACGGCCGAGTCGCTCCGGCCGTGGACGTGGGGCCTCGACACGGGCCGGCACGGCTGGCAGCTCTGGCCGTCACCAGGGTCGGCGCCGGCGAAGGCCACCACGGCGGTGATCCGATCGGCCAGGTCACAGGCCAAACGGTAGGCCATGAACACCCCCTGCTGGAGTGGCCGAGCACGTACACCCGGCCCGGATCAATCGGCCTCGCCGCCAGGGCCTCGTCGATGAGGCCGCGGACTATAGTCGACGTTGTCGACCGGGGTACCGCTGGCGTTGCAGCAGGCGGTGCTGGCATCCCAGAACAGGCGACGGCCCTCTTCGGGTGAGCCCGACGGCAGCATGACGTACAGGTTCGGCCCACCGCCTGCCACCCGGCGCTGAAGAAGCGCTCTACCTCGTCCGGTCGGGAGCAGAAGCCGTGAAGCACGATCACCAGCGCGGCGGGCGCGGTGACGGGCTCGGGGGGCGATCAGCTCGGCCGGGCGCCCACCCCCGTCGAGGGTGATCGAGCCGGCATCGGCGGCGGCCGCCGTAGATCCTGTCGCCCCCGACCGGGCCAGCGTGCCGCTGGTAGCCGGCGGAACACCGGACGCCGGGGTCAGAGCGTCGGGGCCCGCCCGATGGGGTCGACGAGGAGCAGCCGATGGCCACCAGGCCGGCCAGCGCAGCGTCATGAGCGCCGTGCCCGGTCCACCGGAGGTTCGTCCCGATAGCCATACCGACCGGATCGTAGCCCTGCCTGTGGCCGGCGAGGTGGCTGTGTGGCCGCCCGGGACGGGCCAGCCCAATGAGGCAGACGCGCCTACCCGTCGAGGTGACTCTCCCCTGGTGTTCCGCCCCTTTCCATGTATCCAGCGGCCTCCGCCTCGCTCTTAGCGGAGCACGACCGGCTGAGCGCTGAGGGGCTTCACATGGACGTTGATACCGCTGGGCACGACCTGCTGCCGGCCGAGGCCGGGGTGGTGGTGATCGGCTCCGGCTTCGGCGGGGCGGTCACCGCCTGCCGCCGGGCCGAGGACGGCGACGACGTGGTGGTGCTGGAGCGCGGTCGCCGCTATGGCCCCCACGACTTCCCCCGCACCATCGGCCAGTTCGCCCGGGCTTTCTGGGACGACCGGACCGGCGACGGGTTCCTGGAGTACCGCCCTTTCCGCCGGGTCGACGTGATCACCGGCGTGGGGGTGGGCGGGGGTTCGCTCCACTACTTCAACGTGAACGTGCCGGCCCCGGCCGACGTGTTCGACCGGCCGGGCTGGCCCGCCACCCTGTCCCGGGCGGTGCTCGAGCCCTACTACGAACGGGCCCGACGCATGCTCGGCTCGGCCGAGCTGGCGGTCCCGGCCGGCCGCCCCGCCCTGCCGGCCCGGACCCGGGTCTTCGAGGCGGCGGCTCGGGCCGCCGGCCACCGGCCCGAGCCGGTCATGATCGCTGTCCACACCGGCGAGGCCCGCCCCCACCCCATCTCGGGCCGCCTCCAGGAGCCGTGCAACTACTGCGGCAACTGCCTGCTCGGCTGTGACCGGGGCTCGAAGAACACCCTCGACCACAACTACCTGGCCCGGGCCGAGCACCTCGGCGCCCGGGTGGTCCCCGGGGCCACCGCCACAGGCATCACCCCCATCGGCCCGGGCCGCTACCGGGTGGACGTGGCCCTGCGCCCCACCGACGGCGGGCCGATCGCATCACGCTCGATCCTGTGCCGGGAGGTGGTGGTTGCGGCCGGTTCGCTCGGGTCCACCGAGCTACTGCTGCGCTGCCGTGACGAGCACCGTACTCTGCCCGACCTGAGTCCCACTCTCGGCCACCGCTTCTCGATCAACGGTGAGCTGCTCCTGGCCTACGCCGCCGGGGCCGACCAGCCCGTCGATCCCGGCCTCGGTCCACCGATCACCCGGATGGTGCAGATCTCCCGGGGCGGCCACCAGGTCAGCGTCCAGGACCTCGGCCTGCCCGACCAGCTCCTGTGGTTCCTCGACGGCATGGCCCCGCCCACCCGGGTCCGCCTCCGGCGCCTCGCCGCGACCGCCGTCGACTACGCCCGTCGCTCGCTCGGCGTGCCCAGCCGCCGCAGCCGGGTGGGCCTCCACCTTGAGGCGATCGCCGACGGGGCCCGTACCCCCTCCGCCATGCCGTTCCTCGGCATGGGCACCGACAACAGCGACGGCCGCCTGAGCCTCCGCCGCGGCGCCCTCCAGGTCGGCTGGCAGCCCCGGCGCGACCGGGCCTTGTACCGGGAAGTCGAGGGCCTCATGGCCGACGTCAGCCGCCACGCCGGCGGCCGATTCGTCTCCAGCCCGCTCTGGCGGTGGCCGCTCCGCAAGATGCTGACCGCCCATCCCCTCGGCGGCTGCCCCATCGGGACCGACGCCACCAACGGCGTGGTCGACGACCGGGGCCGGGTGTTCGGCTACCCCGGCCTGTCGGTGATCGACGGCTCCATCATCCCGGCCGCCCTGGCCGTCAACCCCAGCCTCACCATCGCCGCCCTGGCCGAACGGTCCGCCTTCCTGCAAGCCGAGGGCCGGGAGCTCGCGCTGGGAGATCTCGAACCAGCCGACCTGACCACCGCCGATCTCAGCACCGCCGACCAGACTACGAGGAGCACCCCATGAACCCTGCCAGCGAACGAGTGGTCCCGTTCACCGCCGGCGACGGCCTCGAACTGAACCTGGTCAATGTGCGCAGCACAGGTCAGCGCGGCCCGGTGCTGCTGGTCCACGGGGCCGGCGTGAGCGCCTCGCTGTTCCGCCCTCCGGTGGAGACCACGTTCGTCGACGCCCTGGTCGACGTCGGCTACGACGTGTGGCTGGAGAACTGGCGGGCCAGCAACGACATCGCCCGCCACACCAATTGGACCCTCGACCAGGCGGCCCGCTACGACCACCCGGAGGCCGTCCGCACCGTGCAGGAGCAGACCGGGTGCGACACGCTGAAGGCCGTCGTCCACTGCCAGGGCTCCACCAGCTTCACCATGCGCGCGGTGGCCGGGCTCGTGCCCCAGGTCGACACGATCGTGTCCAGCGCCGTGGCCCTCCACCCCGTAGTCCCCCGCTGGTCCCGGTTCAAGCTCCGCTACGCCATCCCTGCCGCCTCCCGGTTCACCGATGCCGTCGACCCCTCCCAGGGTGACCGGCCGGTCGGCTGGGTCAACCATCTCCTCACCACCGCCGTGTGGGCCACCCACCGGGAGTGCGACGTGACGGCGTGCCGGATGGTGAGCTTCACCTACGGCGCCGGCCGCCCCGCCCTGTGGCGCCACGAGAACCTGAACGAGGCCACCCACCACCCGTGGATCCAAAGCGAGTTCACCCGGGTGCCCCTCAGCTTCTTCGCCCAGATGGACCGCTGCGTCCGGACCGGCCAGCTGGTGACCGTGTCGGACACCCCCGATCTCCCGGCCCGCTTCGCCGACCAGGCGCCCAAGACCGACGCCCGCCTCGCCTTCTTCGCCGGCGAGCTCAACCGCTGCTTCCTGCCCGAGAGCCAGCGCCGGTCCCACGCCTGGTTCAACCAGTGGCTCCCGGGCCGCCACAGCCTGCACGTGATCCCCGGCTATTCTCACCTCGACCTCTTCTTCGGGGCCCGGGCCGCCACCGACGTGTTCCCCCTGATGCTGGCCGAGCTCGACGGGGGCCGGCCGTGAGCGCCCGTTTCGGCCGGCGCCGCGACCGCTGGCTGGCGGGCCGCCTGGCAGCGGTCGACGGCATCGAGTTTGAGATGCCGGTGGCCAACGCGCCGAGCCCCGCCCTGTGCGCCGTATTCGGCATCGACGCCGACGCCGCCGGCCAGCTCCTCCCCGGCCAGGAGCTGCACCCCCTTCGGTGGCGGGGCCGGGGTGCCCTGCTGGTGGCCGTTGTCGACTACCAGGGCACATCGATCGGCACCTACGTGGAGTTCTGCCTCGGCGTGGCCTGCACCCGGGGCCGTCGGCCCTGGCCGGCGCCGCTGGCGCTGCTGCTGGCCCGCTGGTCCGGCCTCGGCGTCTACATCGTCGACCTGCCGGTCTCCACCGAGATCTCGGTGAAGGGCGGACGGGCGATCTGGGGCATGGCCAAGCGGCGGGCCGCCCTCGACTTCGTCTGTGACGACGACGTGCCAGAACAACAGTGCGCAGGAGAACGTGTTCGAGTTCCAGTCGGCCGGCGGCAACCCCTGCGAGCCCGTTCTCGTCCGCACCGCGTCTCGGCTGCTCCCCGATCCCTGCGGGCCAGGCCCGGCTCCTCGGCGTTCGCCGGGTTGGTCCGGGCGGCCAGGAACGGCGACGTGATCGTCCACCGCGTCGGTCCTGCCGTGGCGGCGAAGGACGCCCGGCGGGCCGTACGCCGTCGGCGACGGCGCATCGAAGTTCGCCGGCTCCGGCGCTTCTGGATCCGGACCCGTCCCGCCCCGCAGATGGTCGACGGTCCCTTCCTCCGGACCGACGGCCCCGCTGTCGCCGGCTTCCGCAACGGCCCTGTCGGCCCGCGGGCGAGACCGCGTCGCCGCTGGTCACGGGGCTTCCGGGCCGCCGTGCTCGACGCCACCGGTCAGCACGACCCCGTCTACCGGCCGTCCGACCGGGCCGGCCGGGTGATCACGGTCGACGACCGCGGCGTCGGGCCGTTCGCCCGGTTCGGCCCCGGACGGGGCACCGTGACCGCCCTGGAGGCCGACGGTCACCAGGCCGGGCGCGACCTCAGCCTCCTCCGGCGCCAGCCCGCCACCACCGGGCCCAGGTAGGCGTCACCTGCCGCCGGACCGGCGGCGGCTAGGGACCAGCGGTAGGCCCAGCACGGCGCGCATAACGAACGGCTCGATCGGATGGCCGGAGGCAACTACGATCCCGTCCGTGCCCATCGACAACGGCCGCGCACCCCAAGGCCCCGTCCCGTACGTATCAGACGTGCCTCCGACCGCTGCCTACCGCCGTCCGCCGGAGGCCACACCGTGGTGAGCCTCGACCAGGTGGACGTGTCCATCGGAATCCCGCCGGTGGAGATCTCAGGCTCCTTCCGACCGACGCGGGCCGAACGGCTCGCCGCTTGGGAGCTGCTGGTGGAGCTGGGCTCCCGGACGACGGTGGCCCCTCTGTCGGCCAACGACGGCCTCATCCGGGAAGCCTTGTCGAGCCTCTACCAGGTGTTCGGCGTGACCCGGGAGCTGCTCCGGGCCGGCGGCCCGGCGGTCGGCCGGACCCACGGTAGCGCCAACCTCTCGCTCGGCGTCATCGCCCTGCGGGTGCTCAACGAGATCCTGCGGCCCGCCCTGTCGGTCTGGCACCCGAAGCTCAAGGACCACGAGGACCGCAAACCGGCGGCCGTGGGTGCCCGGGACTGGGAGGTCCAGTGGCCCCACGCCAAGGACTGCCGGGCCGACCTCAACAAGGTGCGCACCGCGGTGCGCTCCTACATCGACACCCTGGGCCGGATCGCCGGCACCCCGGCGGTGGCCGATTCCGTGGTCCCGCTGCCCCCGGCCATCCTCGCGCCCCTCGACGACCCGCCGGCACCGGGTTCGCCGGGCTTCCCGAGCGGCGGCTTCCAGCCCCAGGGGCACATGGTCCGGTGGTGGGACCTGGTCACCGGGATCCGGACGCTGAGCAAGCTGCAGGCCGGCGAGAAGGCCGACGACCGCCGCCTCCACCCCACGTCACCGGCCGCCGCCCAACCGGCCGGCGCCGCGGCGGCTCCCGCCGCCCAACCGTCCGCCGGCGCCGGGCGCTTCCCCACCCACCAGCTGACGATGCAAGGCGACGCCGACGTGGTCGTCGACTACGTGGCCGACATGGGAGACGCCTTTGACCCGACGATGGCGGTGGCCTGGCAGCTGGGCCGTCCCCGTATCACCCTGCCCCGGGACCTCACCGGCGAGCTTCCCGAACCCGGCACCGCCCTGCGTAGGGGCGACCTCCTCATCCTGGGCGGCGACGAGGTATACCCCTGGGCCAGCGGCGCGAACTACGAGCGGCAGCTCCTCACGCCCTACGGGCTGGCCGGGATCGACCTGACCTCGGACTCCGTCGTCGCCATCCCCGGCAACCACGACTACTACGGCGACGTCACCACCTTCGACGACCTGTTCGTCCGGCCCCGGGCACCGGCCAGTCAGGACCGACGCTGGTTCACGGTCGCACTACCCCACGGCTGGTGGATCTGGGGCTTCGACACCGGCCTCCACGGTCAGCTCGACCAGGCCCAGATCGACCACTTCGACGCGGCCGCCGCCGCCCTGGGCGCAGAAGACCGGGTGATCATCTGCACCCCAGTACCCCTCTGGCAGCTCCGCCAGAAGCACCCCGACCAGTACCGGACGTTCCGTCAACGCGTCGACAACTGGCTGGCCGGCCGGACGCCCACCGGCCCAACCGCCGACAAGAAGGCCACCGCTCCGCTTCTGCTGTCGGGCGACTCCCACTACTTCGCGCAGTACGACGACCTCAACCGCAACGAGCAGCACGTGACCAGCGGCGGTGGCGGAGCCTTCCTTCACCCCACCCACAGCCTGGCCGAGCGCATTCCCTACGACCGGGGTCGGGCCGAGTTCCAGCTGCGGGCCCGCTGGCCCAGCCCATCCGACAGCCGGAGCCTGAGCCGGGGGCTGAGCCCCTACCTGTCTTCGCCGTTCCTGGTGATCATCGCCCTGGTGGCTGGCCTGGTGTGGGGCACGACCGCCTGGTGGGGCGGACCCGGCTCCTGGATCGTGGGGGCGGTCGGCATCGTCGGCACCGTCGTCGCCGGCCGGGTGGGCTCCACCCCCAACGCCCGGGAGGGTCCCCTGGGAGCGGCCGCCGGCCGCTACGGCTTCGGTTTCGGCTTCGGCTTGGCCGTCGCCTTCGTGGCCGCCTCGTTCGCCCTGCAGCGCCTGGTGGACGACGTGGCCGCGGTTCGCAGTGGGCGGTGGGCGTGGCTCGGCGCCGGCTCGATCGTGGCCGCAGCGGCCCTGATCGCCCTGTTCGTGGCCGGCGTCCAGTTCCTGTGCCGCCGGATGCGCCTCAACGACAACCTCGCCTTCTCGGTGCTGTCGTCGCCCCGCTACAAGCATTTCGTCCGCCTCCGGCTCGACCCGGACGGATCCCTGACCGCCTTCGTGGTGGGGATCGACCCGATCGGCCGCAGCTGGTGGAAGCAGATCCAGCGGCAGGCGCCCCTCCCGCCCAGCGATCCCGACGGATCCCCCCACCTCCACTACGTGTGGGGCCGCCGTTTCCCCGCCCCGCCGGCGACGCCATGACCGGATCCATCGATCCCCGACCACCGATCGGTGTGGTGTTGTCGTGGCATCCCGCCGACCCCGATGGCCCGGAGCTGGCGGCCTCCATGTTCCGGCGGCTCCAGGCTGATCCGGCCGCTTCCACCGCCGACCGGGTGGACCTTCCGGTCTGGTTCCCCTTCAGCCGCGACCATCCCCTGCCCCTGGACAGGGCCCAGCAGATGGTGGTGGCCGTCGTGATCAGCGACGAGATGCTCGGCGACCGGGCCTTCCGCCACCGCCTTGCGACCCAACTGGCCCCGTCGATGACCGCGCTGGCGGCGAGCGGGCGGCGGGTCAACGACACAGACCGGAAGATCCCGTTCCTGCTCCCCCTGGCGTTCACCCGCCAGGCCTTCGGGGCCGACGACATCGTCGGAGCCGCCAGCATGGTCCGCCTGTTCGACGTGGAGCCGGCCCAGAAGACCGAAGCAGCGATGATCGCGGAGCTGGCCCGCTGCCTGCGCCTGCTCTCGGCACGGAAGGCGGCGTGCGCGTCTTCCTGTCCCACGCCAAGACCGACGGGGCCTCCATCGCCCGTCGCCTGGAGCGGTCCCTGTCGGACGCACGCCTCGAAGGCTGGCTAGACGCCTTCGACATCCACGAGGGCGGCGACTTCGCCGGTTACATCGATGACCAGCTGCACACCAGCGTGATCGTGGTCCAGACCCCCCTCTACAGCACGCGCGAATGGTGCCGGTACGAGGCGTTCCAGGCCAAGGAGCGGGGGCTGGCGATCGTGGTGGTCGATGCCCTCGACAAGGACGATCCGCGGTCGCTGCCGTTCCTCGGCAACGTACCGATCGTGCGGGAGCACGGCGAGAGCAACGATCGGGCGATCGTCCTCGCCCTGCTGCGGGAGATCGCCCGAGTCCACCTGTTCCACAAGCGATACCAGCGGGAGTGTTGGGACTTCACCCCGTTCCCGCCCGACACGCACACGGTGGCCGTCCTCGCCGCGGCATGTCGGCGTGAAGAGCTGCGGATCATCTACCCCGACCCGCCCCTACCCCCGGGTGAGCTGGCGCGCGCCTGTCCAGCATCCGCCCCTCGCCCGGCAGCCGTGACGCCCCGTCCCGCAGTCGAGCGCGCACCACCCTGGTGACACCGACCCAGTTGAACGCCAGGCTGTTCCAGCCCCCGTCCACCAGGGACCCGTGGTGGGTCCAGCTGGCGGCCGGGGTCCCCGAGACGGACACCTTGGCCCGGCTCGGTTTGAGCCCGCTGCATGTGGAGCTGGTGATCGCCGACGTGTGCCGGCAGATCCTGGCGGCCGGCCCGGGCATCACCTACGGCGGCGGGCCGCGGTTGGGCAGCGTGGGCGACGTCCTCCTCCGCCAGGCCCAGCTCGACGCTGCGGTGCCGGCCGGGGGCCGGCGAGAGATCGCCGATCCGGACCGGCGTCGCAAGCGGGCCAAGCTCTATGTCACCGAAGCCATCCTGACCTGGACCGGTGCCGTCGGCCGGGCCAACGCCGCCAATGTGGCCAAGGTGTGCACGATCGAACCGACCACGAAGAGTCGGGAGTTGGCGGCCACCCCCACCGAGAGCCTCAGTTGGTTCTCGCAGGATGACGACCCGGCCGACCCCGCGCGGCAGCACTCCTTGTGGCGGGAGCGACGGGACCGGACCGTGCTCGCCCTGGAGATCACCGCCCTGCGATGTGCCATGGCCGGCGAGCCGAACTGCCTGGCCACGGTCGTGATCGGTGGGCAGCTCACCGGTTAGGTCGGGCGGGCCCCCGGCGTGCTGGAAGAGGCGGAGGTGGCGTACCGGGCCGGTCGGCCCCTGTTCGTGCTCGGCGGGTTCGGAGGCGTCGGTGCCGTCCTGGCCGACCGCCTGATGAACCGGACACCGTCCCCGCCCCCGGAGATCGACGAGTACGCTCCGCTCGCCACCTGGGCCCAGGCCCACCTCGGCGGCACCCCCGGCGTCAGCCCGGCCGACGGCCCGTTCACCATGTTCTGCCAGTTCCCGGCGGCGCCCCGGGATCTGGGCGCAGCCCTGCGCAACGGCCTCGATCACGATGAAAACCGGGAGCTGCTGGGTACAACCGTGGTGGAGCACGCTGTGCGTCTGGTGACGAAGGGTCTGGGCAGGCTGGCCATGGACAAACGAAACGAACTCGGCCTGGGCTGGCACGAGGTGGCGTTGTCGGTGTCGACCGCCGCCCCGGCCCAGAGCACGCCCGAGACGACGCGCAACACGCTGGTCGAGCTGTTCCGGAGCCTCACGGCCCGGCTGCTGAGCGAGCGGGCGGTCGTGGCCTACGGCGGTGCGCTCAAGGCCCTGGATGCGCCCGAGATCGACTTCACCACCCTGCTCTACGAAGAGGTGGCCAAGGCGCAGGGCACGACATCCGAGGCAGCCCGGGCCGAGGCTCAGGACCAGAGCGGGGCTGGAGACGGTGACGGTGAGGCGGACTGGGACGACCCACCGATGCGGGCCCGCCACTACGCCGCGGCACCGCAGCTCGTCGGCGGCCCACCGGCCGACCGGCCGACGGACGAGGCGGTCAGGCTGTGGCCGTGCGATCCCGAACCGACGCCGCGTGTGGCCGATGGAGGCGACGCGCTCGTGCGGGACGCCCTCGCCTATACGGCGATGCGCCAGAAGATGGGTCGGAACTGCACGGCGCGGGTGGTCGTGGGAGGTCGGCTCACCGGCTACCGCGGCCGCTATCCCGGAGTGATCGAGGAGGCCCTGCTCCAGCTCGACAACGGCGGTGCCTTGTTCGTGCTCGGCGGTTTCGGCGGTGCCGCCCAAGCCCTGGCCCGACGGCTGGCCGGTGGGCTGCCGAAAGAGCTGACCGACCACTGGCAGCAGAACAACGAGGACGCCACCGAGGTCGACGGCGAGCCGCTGCTGCCCCGCCTCCGTGACGCTCTGGCCGGCACCCCCTACCAGATCGACCTCGAAGGCGACCTGGCCCGCCTCCTGCCCCGTAACGATCTCACCGCCCTGCGCAACGGGTTGGACGAGGAGGAGAACCGGGAGCTGCTGGAGACCGAGGACGTGGAACGCGCCGTGGCGCTGGTAATCGAGGGCCTCCGCCGCATCCCGGAGCCGGTAGGCGACGACGAGCAGCCGTCCTGATCAGTCGTCCCCGCCGTCACCGCTGGCACCGCTGGATGCACCGTTGACGGACCCGATCTCGTCGTCGAGCAGCCGGGCGACGTCGGGCCGACCGGCCTCCCGGTCCGAGTCGGCGGCCTGGGCCAGGACCGACAGCCACGAGGTCGAGCCGGCGGCAAGCCACTGCCAGGCCCGCTCCACCGCCCGGAAGGCGATCGCGACCACTTCGTCGTGACGGCCGGCCGCGGTAAGGGCGGTGGCCAGGTTGCTGGTGGCCGCCACGATCGGAACGTAACGGCCGAGGTCGGCCTCCAGGGCCGTCAACACCCGCCGGGCACGATCGATCGCCTCATCGACCCGCCCCAACGCCGCCAGGGCGGCCGCTGCGTTCCCCTCGGCCTGGAGGGTGGAAGGATGCCCGTCGCCATAGCAGGCCCTGAACGTGGTCACCGCCGCCTCGAACAGGGGAAGAGCCTCCTCGTTCCGATCGAGCTGGAAAAGACCGGCGCCGAGGTTCGACCGGGCGAGGGCTGTGTCGGGATGATCGGACCCCAGGCTTGCGGTCCGCAGGCGCAGCACCTCGGCCAGCAGCTCCACCGCCTCGTCGCAATCGGCGTCGGTGCCCCGATCGAGCAGCCCGCCGGCCAGCTCCGCCATCGAACCGATCGTGTCGGGGTGGTACGGGCCGAGCCGGGCTTGGGTGCGACGCAGCACGTCCCGGTGCAGGTCGATACCGGCTGTCACGTCACCCTGGGCGATGAGGTCTGCCGCCAGGTTGGCCCGGTCGGCCATGGTGTCGGGGTGGTCGGCGCCGAGAAAGGGCGATTTACTGCGATAGCGGTGAGAGCCGCCGATCCTGGTGCCGTTGGCATTCGACTAACGGGCAACGATCTTTCCGGGTTGTCCGGTCGACAGCCGAGGATCAGCAATTGGCGTGACCCGTGGTCTGACAACAATTACGGCTGAGGCGAAGGTAAGGATCGCAGAGCCGAAGCCTATGACCGCTGCGACCTGAGCATCCGTCCAGTTGACCACATTGAAGATGACAAGTAGCGCCACCAAGGTCTCAAGTATCGCAAGGATTCCCCCAGTCCAGACAGCTGGTTCTCGTGACCACCCCATCTTGCCCTCCATAACGTCAATAGCTTCTACCGACCAATCAAAGACGACCAGCTCCAGCCGAAACAGAGCCGATGGTCCTTGGATTAAGGTTAGTGTCGCGAGGCGGGCGTCGTCCCCCCTTGCCCCTGCCGATATCGAAGTCAGCTAGCTGGCTCCTTGATCGCAGGGGCCCCCACGGGAATGGACGATACGTCTGGGGTCAGCGAGGCTAGTACTGCCGCCGATAATTACGTCGGTGTAAGTTGTGGTGACGGTGGGGGTCTCGGGCTGGCGGTCGGTTCCGGTGTCTCGTTCGTCGGTGTGGGTGGTGGTGTTGTCCGATTCGGATCGGGCTGAGCTGGAACGGCGGGCTGGGTGTTACAGCCAGCCGTACCGGGTGGTGATCCGGGCCAAGATCGTCTTGGGGGCCGCAGCGGGACAGGCCAACTCGGTCATCGCCGACACGTTGGGGGTGTGTGTCGATGTGGTTGCCCGCCGGCGGAGCCGGTTCTGTCAGCAGGGCCTGGCCGGGTTGGACGACCGACACCGCTCCGGCCGCCCACGGGTCCATGGCGCCAAGGTGGTAGCCGGGGTCAAGGCCATGGCATGTGAACCGCCCGCAGCCCGGGATCTGCCGTTGAGTCGGTGGAGCTCAGCCGACCTGGCCGCCCAGGCGATCGCTGAAGGCCTGGTCCCCTCGGTGTCAGCCTCGACCGTGCGCCGCTGGTTAGCGGCCGATGCGATCAAGCCGTGGCGGTTCCGGTCGTGGATCTTTCCCCGGGACCCGGACTTCGCAGCCAAGGCCGGGCGGGTGTTGGACCTCTACCAGCGCCGCTGGGCGGCGCCGAGTTGGGCCCGGACGACTACGTGATCAGCGCGGACGAGAAATCCCAGCTCCAGGCGCTGTCCCGCCGGCATCCAACCCAGCCCCCAAGGCCAGGACGTGCAGCTCGGGTCGAGTTCGAGTACCGCCGGGGTGACACCCTGGCCTACCTGGGGGCCTACGACGTGCACCGGGCCACCTTAATCGGCACCGTCGGCCCGACCACTGGCATCGCCCCCTTCACCGAACTGGTCGACAAGGTCATGACCACCGAGCCCTACGCCTCGGCCCGCCGGGTGTTCTGGGTGGTCGACAACGGCTCGAGCCACGCCGGGCAACGCTCCATCGACCGGATGACTGAGCGTTGGCCCACAGCGCGGCTGGTCCACCTCCCCATCCACGCGTCCTGGTTGAACCAGATCGAGATCGTGTTCTCCATCCTGCAACGCAAGGCCATCCAACCCGTCGACCTCGCTGACCTCGACGCCCTGACTGGACGGCTCGAAGCCTTCGAACAGCACTACAACACCCGAGCCCGGCCCTTCGACTGGACCTTCACCCGAGCCGACCTGGCCAAGTTCTGCCAGCGGTTCACCATCCCCGACACCCAAGCGGCGTGAGATCGGCGATCATGAAACCCATGCCCCGGGTGCCAGAGTCGACCAAGACCAGCCTCCGTCAACGCCTCAACAACCACGCCCGCGACCGGTGGGTTGACCTGGACCGCATCGACATCCGCTGGCGGGCCAACTTTGCCTACATCGACGCCCACCTCACCACCGGCGACATCGTGCCCCTATGCCGCCTCCGCCACCATCTGGGCCTTCGCCCTCTACCGAGCCAGCCACGACGACTACCAAGACAACTACCTCCCCAACGGCGACACCGCTGGCAGCCCGCAAGACGCCCTCGACTGCGCCGCCAACCTCTACCTCACCCCAACCACGACGAACTAACAAGCGGCAGTACTAGCGGGCGTCTTGCGGCTTTTCACGACCTAGCGGTCCACTTGCATCCCGAAGGGATCTGACCGTGTATGCTGCTTACGGTCCGAGTAGGGAGACCCTTTTCTGTCTCGAACATGAGTATGAGATAGTTATTATGTTCATGGCCTGCAGATTTGGGATCAGACTCCAATCCCAGATCGTACCCTTCTCAGGGCAGCACGACATCACGGAGTATGGCCAGCGGCGAGAGGTTGTCGGTGGGATTGTCGATGGCTAGTAGAAGATCGGCCGAGTTCTTGCTAGAGCGCAGTACGCAGAGGCCCTCGACTTTTTGCCGGTCATAGGCCTTGGCCAGCTGGCCCAAGCATTGAGGCCGGTTGGTCTCCGGATCCCACAGCCATAACTGCCGTTTGATCCCGCGGTCGGGGTTAAGGTAACCGCCCCTACTCTCGGCATCGTCGAACAGTCTGAGGAAACTAGCGGCATCGCCCTTGACGTCATCGAACGGAACACCGGCATCGGCGGTGGAGATGACGATCCGGTTGTCGAGGGTGTCGAGGGCCCGGATGCCGATCCCCTTAACCGGTCGGCGTTTGGAGTCTCTGAACTTTAGGCTGAGTACCTTTGGTGGGGCCACTCTTGGTCCACCGCCTGGTTCGGGAAAGATCGAGCGCCGATCGGTTGCGATAACGTAAGCCACCCCGGCTTCACGCTGGGAGGGGCTTCGGAGGCCGAAATAGAGTTTGCCGTTCAGTCCGGTCAGGCCTTCGATGTTGAGCCCGCCGCATTGCAGGGCCAACCCCATCGACCAAACCAGCTTTGGGGCAGCGACCCGAAAAAAGGCCATCAGTTCCTCACGTTGGGCCGTCGCTGTCACCGTAAACCGCCCATCGTGGTCGGGCCGGAGGCGCAAGACACTCCAGTTACCTGCCTGCTGGGCTCCGGTCTTGCGATCGTTGCCCCACGAGCCGGTGGCGTACACCTCGCCATCAAGCTCGGCCACAGCTTCGAGGTCACCCTTGGCCTCCGTCACTTGACTCTCGCCAGGCACACACACCGGCCTGTCGTTACGCGTCTCGAGGCTGAACGCCTGAATCGTAACCCCCTCATCGGAAACGACGAATCCTCGCCAACGGGGGCCCTTACCCGGCTCCACCCAGATCCCGCTGATGTTGTTGGCCTTCTTAGCCTTGTCGGCAGAGCCCTCGAAGAACCCCGGAGGTTCGATCTCGAGTGGGACGGGTTCAAGCTTGGCCATCACAACATCTCTCTGGTATTTGAAGTTCTGGTTGGTGCTAGTCTTGAGTTGGGTGACGGGATTAGCTCGTGTCCAGATACCATCTATTTCATATCCGACGGTTTGTAGATCAAGAAATCTAGAGGAAGAATAATGGGAGTAAATGTCAACCCTACGGTTCCATCGCCAGGTCCGATCACTCGAATCAGATTGCTAGCTACCGCGACCTTTGGTGCCCTCGTATTGTGTGCCATCGGATGTTCGTCTAAAGGGATTGACGCTAATAGCAAGACGCCATCTTTGTCATCTTCTGTGTCGACCGCGCAAGTCTCGACGATCGACACGAGTACAAGGAACTCTCACCGTCCAATCTTAGTGTTTCATCGAAGCGGCGGCATGGCAGCGGTTGACGACACGCTGGAGCTTGAGGCGGACGGAACCCTCAACGTCAAAGCCGATAGAGGAGCATTCACTCGGGCGGTTGGGAGCGACGAATTGACTGAACTATCAAAGATTCTCGACGATAGTGGGCTTTTCACCTCTGATTATGAATCCAAAGCGACCGGGGCGGATCTTATCACTTACGAGATTCATTATAAGAATGCGACACTAATTGTGAATGACGCATCAATGACACCGCAAGTCGAGATGATAGTTCGACGTCTCAGCCTACTATTCGTCCCTGAATAGCTTAAGGGACTCCGTCCGGAACTACCCGGGCGTGGTAAACGCCAGCGGAGCGACTGTTCCGATACGAGGCCCCCTATGTTCATGGTTCCAGCGTAAAGCGAGGGTGATCGATGAGCCAAGCTACGAAATGTCGGAGTGTCTGTGACGACGCGACGTTCTCGTCAGAGTATTGGACTGTGTGCGACTTATCACCGTCGCTAATCGTTACAGATGTGCGGATGAAGTCAAATCCTACTGGTTCATCGACTCCAGAAGTCGGCATTGAGAAGAACTGTAAACTCCGAACTCGTTCCTCGAGATCAACTCGATCACTCTCGGACATGTGCTTGGTATCAATGTCGACTTCTGTCTCATCGAGTCCCGCATAACCTCCAGATTTCCGAACTACCACATGCATGTTTAGTGCGATTCTTTGCTCAAGTCACTTTGGACGAATTGTCGGGGGGGGGGGGGGGGGGGGGGTTCACTATAGGTATGCGCCATTATCGGTGCCGGTCCCGACTTAGACCGACTTTCGTGACAATGGCAGTAGGGCTTCGTGGTGCAATTACTTGAGCGATCGCCGGGGTCAGACCGCATCTGCGAGCACCGTTATGGCGTCGCAACTGTTCAGGTAGTTCCGGGGTGGGCCCCTAGCCTTTCAGTGCCGAAGCCAAGGCTGAGCATTCTGAATCAAGATAATCCTCGAGGCCGAGGAACTCGGGACTGTTCATAGTCCCACAACACCCCTGTCGATTCTGTATCGCCCCATCTCGATCTTGGTAGCCAGCTTCCAGATTGCCGGTCTTGAAGTCGGTCGTGAGCGGGATCGGTGATACGACTACTTCGCGAAATGTAAAATGGTTTCGAATCGAGTTTCGGTATGCCACTGGCTTGCCATCACTGGCGGAAATAGAAAGCATCTTGTTGGCCACATCAGCAAAGCTAGCGTTACTCGCTGGCGCGGCGATGATAGCCCGAATGAGTAACGACAGTAGGTATCTTGATACCTCGAATAACGTGAAGGCGTCATCTTTAATAGCCGTTCGTCGTTCTAATTTGAAGAGGTCGGCAAGAATGTCGTAGATCGCGCCTGTGAACACCTGCGATATGGCATGAACTTCCGTGCCAGTTTGACTGAGCTTCAAGTCGTTATCTGCGTTGCGTAGGCCATTTGGCCTGCCGAGAGCGAGGCCGAACTGCTCAGCTAGATCTGCAAGAAAGGTCTTGTCGTGTAGATTGGCCTTTGTCTGGGCAATCACGGCCTCAACCTGATCGAGCTGTGAAAGAGCTACAAAGATCGCGGTAAGGTCGCCGAAGGACTCATGCAATCCACCCGTTTGTGGCCCGCCCGCTACGATCCAATTCGGCTTGAGGCCATCGAGGATTGCATGGCCGGTCTCATGGGAAACAATGTCGAACGAGCGGCAGGTAAATATTCTCGCAGTCGTGCCGCTAGGGATGAAGTCGCCGAATTTGAGTGCGCGCTGGTTCCGACTATAGAAGGCGTTGACGACATTGGGCAGGCCGTGCGGGAAGACCTGCAATGGATCTGTGTTGGTAGCCGAATTCCATTGCCACGGTAGCGGTGCAGCGCTTCCACCGATGGCTAGGGCTCGCTGGTACATGGTGAGTGTTTGTCGGACAACTGCATAGGTGTGGACGGCGTCGAACGCATCAGTGCCAGGGCTTTGAATGAAATCGCCAAAGGCATTAGGCGAGACGGGAGTGATACCGGGACTTCCATTGGTAATCCGTGCATCCCTTGGGCCGGTGACGCATATGCCAGGCAAGAATGACTTGCGGACACCAATTTCGGCAACAGAAGGATCTTGTTTGTAGATCAGAACACGTGTTCCGAAGAAATTCGGCGGAAGAGGCGGAATCGGAACAGGTACGGCTGAAGCCTCTGCCTCTGGAATTGGCACTTCCTTAACCAACAGCGGAAGCCCAGGCTCTACTAGAGCTTTCTGCAGTTTGCGGTGCTGACGATACTCATTGGTGGGTGTTGGAACGAGGCCAACGGGCAGCGCCACTTGAGATTGAGGCTGAGAATCATCGAGTGTTAGTAAATCGAGTTCCATTTGAGACCTCTCTGTCGTATTAGTGCGTCAACTTATATCGTCTAGTGCACACCATTAAAAACCTGCTGATCAGAATCTGGCAAGTATCTGGCGCGGCGGCTGGTCCCGCCTCGGCGATCTCGGCCCATGTAGCGCTCTTGGCACAACAGGCCGTACTGCACACCAACGTGTTTGATGCTCCCAGCGGGTCAACACATCAGCGGTTCTATTGCAGAGACTTCTGCTTGAGATCTTTGTATAGGTTACCACAAGTAGGAAGATGCTGTCGAGATCAAAAGGCAGCGGAGACACTCGGGCCCCAGCGGAGACATTCGGGCTCGATAGAGAGATAGGGCGCCTTAACGCCGGAACGATGCTGGCGGTGTAGACGATGAGGTCGATCGCGGTTCGACCACGGCGATATGGTGATCGATCGTTCACGTCGACCTGAACACCCAGCGGCAGCATCGTCCGGGGCAGTGTCGGCAGCAAGACTGATTTGGCCCGCGGCCAGGAACATGACCGGACACAACCAAGGTGGAGCGGTTGAACGCAGGCACCATTCCTTCGTGTTAGTGCGATTCGGTGCCGAAGCGCAGGCGTAGCAGCGTCGTGCCACAGGATCGGCGGGCGAGAATGAACATCCGGTCGAACTCGGCCTCGGCCAGTTCGCCGACACCTGATGCTCCGAAGGCCGCAGCGATCTCGTCGACGGTGTTCGAGTGGGCGACGACGAGCACTGTTCCGGAGGTGTGGCTTGCGGTGATCGTCGCTACCAGAGCTGTTGCGTTAGCTGCGTCGTACTGCGTCAATGGCACGCCCGTCACTGCCGCTGTGGGCTTGCCCGTCTGGCGAGAGCGAAGGAACTCCGTGACATAGACGCCCTTCATCGATGCGTCGCTGAGCATTCTCGAGAGAAGCTTCGCTCGAGCGCGCCCAGCCTGCGACAACGCCGGGTCGGTCCCGCCGACGACACGTTCGGCGTGTCGCGTGAGAACCATGACAAGTCCACCTGGGAGAGTCAACGGGACGAGCGTGTTTGAGGTCATAGACATCCGATGTCCTGAATGAGGCTGGGGTAGGGGTCTTCGGACTGCATGGTGTTCTCCTGTTCGTGCGCCTTGGTCATGAGCGGACGGTTCTTTCGACCACCCACTGGATGCGAGCACTGCCGTTGCCGCCGCTTTACCCCGCCCCCGGCTCATCGATAATCGATCTCGAGCCAGGTTGTCCGAATCCGCCGGTGCGAGGCCCCTGACCTCTTGGCCGATCAGGCCAGGAAGATTCTCGATGGTCGGACCACCGAGCGACACTGTGGAAGCGGCTAAGGAGCGTCAGGGGTGGCGTTCGAGCGCCGTCGGTAGGGGGCGTTGTCAGGGTTCGACACCCACCCAGTTGACGTGCCACTGGAACGAGTTGGCCTGGGCTGGGGTTAGGGCGCTGCCGTCTGACCACCGCACGTACACCCGGAACCCGGTGCGGGTCGAGCTGTATATCGACGTGATACCGGTCGTCGCCCAGTGGGAGGAGTTGCCTCCGATCGAGGTGAAGTAGCTAGGTGTGGTGTTGAAGCGTCCGGCGGTGGTGTCGACATCGAGGAAGACGCCGGTGTTGCCGCCGTACGGCTGCCAGTTCGTCGAGCCGGGCGTGGTCGCCCCGGATGCGATCCTAATGGTCATTGGTCGGTCTCCTGTCGGGTCTTCGATCGCGATCGGTTGAGCAGTGATCCAGGCCGCAGCTGCCACCGCTCGGGCGATGTCGGCGGCGTAGTCGAGGTCGACGAGGGTGTCGCCCCGGCGGTGGTAGTTCGGGTTGGGTTCGCCAGGACCCGCGGGGGCGGGACCCACGAAGAAGTCCTCGGTGGCGACGCAGGCTGCCCACCCCCGGGTCTGGAAGGGGGCGTGGTCGCTGCGACCTTCGGCTGGATCAGGGTCGCCGGTCCGGCTTAGGTACAGCTGCATGTCGTTGAGTCCGGGGGCGACAGCGTTGGCCATGCGACGCACCCGTTCTGCTGCCAAGGCCGAGATGGCCTGGGTTGCAGGCGAGGCGAGGTAGCCGGCGTGGATCTCGCAGGTCCGGGGGGCGGCCACGTTGTAGCCGATCATGTCCATCTGGAACACGGCCTCGATATCGGCCCCGGCAGCCAGCGCGTCGCGAGCGTAGGCCTGGCTTCCCACGAGGCCGTGTTCCTCGGCGTTGAACAGCACGAAGCGAATCGTCCGTTGGGGTTGTCGTCGTTCCGCCAGGTCTACCATCACCTTGGCCGCTGCCAGCACTGCCGCCAACCCGCTGCCGTCGTCGTCGGCCCCGGGAGCGGCGTCGCCGGGTGGGTTGTAGGGGGGGCTGGACGCGGCGGTCGAGTCAAGGTGGGCGGTCACTAGCACCAGCTCGGGCTCGGTTCCGGTCAACTCGGCCTCGACGTTGTGATGGGTGCGACCGTTGTGGACGAAGGCGTGGGTTGACACGACTAACCGCGATCCCCCGATCGCCTGCAGGTCGGCGACTAGCTGATTGGTGGACCGGTCATTGTCGGGGTGCAGGATGTGCCGGCTCCGGGCGAGGGCCCCCGACGCGTCGCCCAGCGGGGTTACGCCGGTGTAGCGGTCGAGCGTCGACTTGATCCCGGCGCCCGTTATCCCGGCCAGCATCGCCCGCTCCGAGGTCGAGAGGTCGCGCTCCGCGACCAAACGCCTGGGGTCGAGCGCCGGCCGGGGCTCCCGGTCAGCCAGGAGCCCGAGGTCCGATATCAGCTTCAGGTTGTGACCGTGCGACGCCAGGGGTGCGTGCAATTCATCGATCGACCGGTCGAACGGCAGGCGTACGAGGATGCCGTCGGTCGTCTCGGCCACGACTAGCTCCTGATCGGTGGGATCGTTGGTTCCCAGTAGCCGGCCGACGCGGTCGTCGTCCGGTGGACCCGAGCCCGGGGCGGCGCTATCCCGGATCAGGTACAGGTCGCAGGTCAGCGGGTCGCCCCGCTCGCCCAAGGGCTCGGTCCCGAATCCGATCGCTGCCAGGCCCGGGATGGCGGCGTCGACGGTGATAGCGAGCACCGTTCGCTCGTCGGCCCCGAGCAGTCCGATGGGGACAAGCGGCTGGTTCCGGAGCAGTGCCCGCCACTCACCGTCCGGCATGGCCACGGGGGCGGTGACCCGAACGAACCGGGCGTCACCTCCGGCCAGGAGGGCGCTTGCCAGTAGGGGGTGGGGAGCCACCTGCCAGCCGGCGGCCAGAGCCCGGCCCCGCAGTGCGTTGTCCTCGCTCACCAGGAGGCCACCTCCAGCCGGGGGTGGCGGCGGCGCCGTGCCTTCAGGCCAGCCGGCGACGGTGTCGAGCCCGGCGATCGGTCCGGAGTCGGCGAGCGACACCACTACCTCCTCCTCTACCTCTCCGTATGACAAGACGGCGCAGAGCCCATAGCCCCGGTCGGCCAGGTCCCCAATTACTCTGTCGAGGTGGGGATAGGGGTGCGTGACCGGCGTCAGACCCTGTGGACCAGCGACGGCGCGCAGGCTCCCCAAGGAATCGAGGTCGAACCACACCGTGCCGGCACCAGGTTCGTAGTCAGAGGCGGGCATGGGCGTTCAGCCTTCTACTGCGAGCCAGTGGAGATGCCACCGCAGGCTGTTCGCTTGGGCGGGGGTTAGCGACGATCCGTCCGACCAGCGGACATAGACCCGGAACCCGGTGGGGGTGGCGTTGTAGATCGAGGTCGCACCCGTTGTCGCCCAGTGCGAGGATGACCCGTTGAGCGCCGTGATGTAGCGGGGCGTCGTTCGGAAGCCGGCGGCGCTGGTGTCGATGTCGAGGAACACGCCGGTGTTGCCGCCGTAGGGCTGCCAGTTCGTGCTGCCCGGCGCCGTCGACCCGGAGTGGATCTTGAGGCTGACACCGGTGCCCCCGCTGGCTACCAGGTCGCGCTGGGCCAGATTGTTGTCGTTGGGCACGAGCCGACGGATTGGGAGCGGCCCGTTAACGGTGTCGGCATTGCTGGCATCACCCGTGGCTGAGGCGCTGGCTAGGACACTTACGGGCCCGCTGTTGACCGGTGTCCAGGCGAAGGGCCCGACGATGGTGGCTCCACCGGCCGGGATGTCCGCCGACGGTAAGCTAGCGGTGGTGAGCGGCACCCAGTCGCCCGGCCAGGTCAACCCGGTGCCGGGCTTGCCCTGGTAGCACTTGACCGACACGCCGGTGGCGGCAGATAGGCCCCTGTTGCCGACCCGAACGTACAGATGGTTGACGGCGCCTGCCACCGGCTGCTGGTTGGCCGTCCCGCCGTCGGCAGCAAGCCGGTTCCACACGCCGGGCGAGCTTCCGATGGTGGTCAGGTAGGGCTCGTACTCGCCGTTGCGTCCGTCGTCGATGAAGACGTCGACAGCTGGAGGGGCCCCTGGCTGGGTAACAGGTGTCGGTGCACCCGGTTGCTGGAACAGGCCCTGCTTCTCGAACCCCCAGCGGATCACCTTGTGCCAGGCACCGCCGGGATGCCCCTCGAAGACGGTCGTCAGATCGTCGGCCGTCTGCAGTGCGTTGACGAACACCCTCGGATCGGTAGTGGTGGCGGTGAGGGTGCCGATGGCGCGGATGATCAGGTAGCTCAGGTACCGGGCCGCGAACCGCTTGACCTCCACGTCGGCGTCGTCGCCTCCAGTCACCCGGTATACGCGGAACATAAGGCTCGACAAGATCTGCTCGGTGCCATATTGATGGTCGTCGCGTGTGCCACCGAACGCCCAACCATCGGTCACCCGCCGATCGTGACGCCGATCGATGCCCGGCGTTCCGGCCGTGACGAATGGGAACGTTGCTCCCCGGTCGGGTGCCTTGGAGGTCGGGTCCATGGCCAGCATCGCCAGCGTGTCGCCGGCGCTGTGGCACCAGCCGAAGTTGGGCGAGTTGACATGGTCCCACAGCAGGGCGTGACCGAACTCGTGGAGGCAGACCCCGAGGTGAGCGGCGATGCCCATCGTCTGGCCCGCCATCATCAAGCCATAGCGGAACCGGCCGATCCCGTTGCCTGCGGCGTTGCCGGGGGCTTGGGCGTTTACCGAGCTGCCGAACCCCATGTGGTCGACCGGCACCGGGAACACGGTGCCGTCGAAGTAGGTCGACCGGTTGAACCCCATCCCCTCCACCAGCCGGTACATCCAGTCGGTGTGGTGGTAGCTGCTGGCGGCGGCGAAGTCGTTCGTCGGGGACGAGTACTCGAAGTTGAACGGACTGGTTGTGGTAGGCGGGGCCACCACCGGGGCGTCGATGTCCTGCACAGCGGTTGTCGTTCCCGTAAGGGCCTGGCTGCCGGCCCCGACCGGTCCCAGGTTGAACATTGGAAGGTTGCGCGTGCGTAGACTGTCGAGTGTGGCCACCGGCGACGCCGCTGTAACCATAGCCCCGCCCTTGGCGATGGGGTCGGTCTCGAAGACGGCGCAGGTGGCGGCCGCAGTGAGCGCTCGCAAGTACAGCACGGCGCCAGTATCGGGCTCGACGAATGCCCGCCAGTTCAGCTCCGCGTCCCCTTCGACAGTGAGGCGGAACAGCACCTCGCGCACCACATAGTGGCGGCCCGGCACGATCTCGACCGGGACTGGCGGCAGAGGCAGGGTAGGCGGGCGCCCCTGCAGCGGCTCGTCGCTCGGGGGGAGGGGTGCACCATCGTCGGCGACGAACCCAGCCGGCGCCCCGTCAGGATGAGCTGGGTCGAACCCGGCGTCGGGCAACCCGCCCGGAGGGGCATCCTGCTCCGAGTTGGCCGGGGGACCGGCAGAGGTCGCCGCCGGATCAAGGCGCTCGGCGGGGTCATAACGGTACACCATCAAGCGGGAGCCGTTCAGGGCAAAGCCCTGACCTATCGAGTCATCGATGCCGATCGCCTCCTGCAGCGAGGAAGGCTGGAAGGCGGCGAAGGTAGTGAGGCGATCAAGCGATTGGTCGCCGACGTCGATGTCGTGATGGAGAGTGCTGGTGGAGCTGACCACCTCCGGCGAACCGCCGGCGACGACCACGCTTAGGTTGGCGTTCCAGATCGGCAATCCCCGCATCGTCTGCTGGAAGGTGACAACGCTGGTGGTGTCAATGATGTGCTTCTCATCGATCTGGCGGAGCCTGGGTGACTCGGCCACCGGTCCCTCGGGCATGGCCTCGTCCAAGGCCGACACCTGATCGGCCTCGATCTCGTAGGTCCCGATCACGTCTCGGACGTAATCGGCGGCCACTGCGGCGACGGTGCCGGGGGCGGCGGTGGCCGGACCGGAGCTGGCATAGCGCTGGCGGGTGTGAGTTAGCTGAACGACTCGGCCGTCCTCGTCGCGAAGGACCTCGACCTCTGGGGTGAGCTCAAAGGGCATGACCAGACTCCTTATTAACTAACTTTGTGTTGCTGGCGGGTGGGAATGGTGTGGGAATAGGTGGAGCCGCTATGTGCAAGTCTCCGTCATTCCCTGACGATCTGATCTGCCGGGCCAGGCCGCAGGCCACATCGATCACAACTAGCCTCGCCACGATGACCTACCTCCCGGTCCGGAGTTGAGTGTGTACCAAGGAGCGGTGTGGCGCTCATCGGATACATCAGCAGGGCTATTTGTTTTCCAACGTCGCGTAGAGCTCGTTATGCAGCACCAACCCAGGGCTCGGGGCGTCGCGGTCCTGCCCCGCTCCCCTTCGGCCCACGTCCGCTCCCTCAGGCCAGCCGCACCAAATTGGCCGTTCACTGCGATAGGTCGCCAACTACGCTGCATCGTCAGGGTTGCCTCGGTGCTCACGCCGTTAAGAGATAGGGCTCTCCCGCTTCGAACCGTCGTCGGAGTTCGGTGGTCTGTAGTCCGGTGGGCCTCTGGTAGTGGGGCCGGTCCTTGAACGTATCCCAGTTGCCTCCCCACTCCAGATCGGTGAGGGCGCCAGCGGCCAGTGCCGCCGTTGCTGCTTGTTCGTAAGGCTCGATCGACTGGAGGTAGGCGCCGCCGTCGAACAGCCCGATGTCCCACGCCAGGCCGGAATTGTGGTTGCTTCGCCCGCCCCGGGCATTAGTCACTATGGGTCCTGGGTTACCGAAGCGACCCTTCCTGTAGAGGGCGTTCTGCTCGGCGTAGGTTCGGGTCCCTGAGATGACGCGCGCATCAAAGCCAGCCGCCAGCGCTGCGGCGAGGTAGGTCCGAGCCTGCCGCTCGACCGGCAGGTGGAGCGTTGTGAGGTAGCGCTCACTGCGTCCGTCGAAGCGGCCGAGCTCATCTGCGATCGCCGATGTGCCGGTCGTGAAGGCCTCGTAGGCCTCGTCGGTATTGGGCCCCCAGTCGCCATCGATGATGTCGTGGTAGAGGCCCGCCGACTTGAGCAGGCGCTGCAAGAAAATGACGTCGTCTTCGAACAACCGTTGACTCATCTACCCCATACCCCCCTCTTGGCACGTCTGCCTGGCCACAACCTAGCAACCGAGGCAACCCGGGTACGGACGCCTTCGTCGGCCAGATCCCGGATCGAGAAGGTCAGGGCGGCGACGATCGGGGCAGCGGCCCCGCCGGGCAGGAGACCCGACAACTCGGCGACCACCGGCGGTGCCGCATGGTCGGCGTCGACCTCGCCCAACAGCTCCCGGTAGCCGGGGCCACCAGCGGCGGCGACGGCGGCCCCCATGACGTCCAGCACCAACGGTTGTCGGGCGACCCGTTCCACCAACGCAGCGGCGGCCGCCTCCTCGACGGCGTCGACCGGGGCCAGCCGCCGGGTCAGGATGGTCCGGGCGGCCCCGCCGTCGAGTGGGGGCACGAGCAGATGGCGGCCTACTCCCGTGCCGCCGGCATCCCGTGCGGTCACCAGCACGTGCACGTGGGGGGTCGGTCGGGCCACTGCTTCAGCTCGTCCTGGTCGAAGAGCCCGACGACAGGTCGTCGACAATCCACAGCATGTGGCGCGCGCCCGCCGAGCGCAGCGCCGATGGCGGTGGCCCAGAAGCGTTCGTCGAGATCGCCGAGATCGAAGCCGTCGGCGATGTCGCCCAACTGGTCGAGCCGATCGGCGCGGCGCTGGAACGCCGCCACCGCCGCCCAGGCCGGGTCGTGACCGCGGGCGGACCCAACCAGACGATCCCCCCCGGAAACCGGTTCCGAACGTACGGGCGTAGTGCCCGGCGACGGTGGTCTTGCCCGAGCCGGCCAGGCCTTCGAGGACCACCACCGATCGTCCCAGGTCCAACCCGGCCGCCGGGGCGGCGAGCGGCCACAGCCCAACGTCGATCAGGCAGGCCGTGGCCAACCGGCCGACGACCGGGCCGGCCGGTTCGGTCGGCTGCCCCACCACCGGCGGCTGGAGGCGGGCGGCGGCCCCCGGCGGGCCTTCGGCCCGCCGTACGGCCGCCTGCACCTCATCGACCAACCGGGCCAGTTGGTCGGCGTCGGCCGGCGGATTGAGGAAGCGGAACGCCTGCAGCGCCGGTGGTGCGGCGCTGATCACAGCCGGGTCGGCAGCGACGGGCAGGATTCGGTCGATCGCCACCTCACCTTTGGCCCGGACGGCCAGCATGGCCGGTGACAGCTCCAACTGGCAGACGAGTTTGAAGTCGCACTCCAGCGCCGAGAAGAGGGGCTCTGCAGGCTTTGGATCCTTTGCGTTGACGATACACGGATGGTTCCCAAGGCTGCGCGAGCTCTGACCTACTATCCGGTTCGCACACGGGGAGAGCTTGAGGGTCGACTGTTGGACCTGATTGACCGACAGCGGCCCGTGGTGTGGTGGGATTCGAGGTGTGATGCTCGGTGTGTTCAGCCGGCGATTGCTGGCTGGTCGGGGTTAGTGTCGCACGGTTCGTTGAGTTCGGCCATGGATGTGTCGGAGAGGTAGCGGCGGGCGATGGCCCATTCGTCGTGTTGGTCGGCGAGGACGGCTCCGATGAGGCGGATGGCGGCGGCGTCGTTGGGGAAGATGCCGACGACGTTGGAGCGCCGCTTGACCTCCTTGTTGAGGCGTTCCAGCGGGTTGTTGGACCAGATCTTGCGCCAGTGGGCCCGAGGGAACGCTGTGAAGGCGAGCACGTCGGTCTTGGCGTCGCGCATCAGGGCTGCGGCCTTGGGGAACCGTTCGGCGAGGGTGGCTTCGACCTCGTCCCACCGGTTCGAGACCTCTGTCGGGGTGCCGAGGGCGAAGATCGACCGGAACGCAGCAGCGACAAACTCGCTGTGGGCCTTGGGCACAGTGGCCAGCAGGTTCCGGGCGAAGTGGACCCGGCAGCGCTGCCACGACGACCCAGTGAAGCACTTACGGATCGAGGCCTTGAGCCCGGCGTGGGCGTCGGAGATGACGAGGCGGACCCCGCCCAGGCCCCGATCACGTAGCGACCGCAGGAACCGGGTCCAGAACGTCTCGTCTTCGGAGTCGCCGATGTCGACACCCAACACCTCCCGGTCGCCGTTGGCGGTGATGCCGGTGGCGATCACCACGGCCCGGGACACGACCTGGCCCAGGGCGTCGTCTCGGACGTTGACGTAGGTCGCGTCCAAGTACACGTACGGGAACGCGACATGGCCCAGGGTCCGGTTGCGGAACGCCGTCGACGCGTTCGTCGAGACGGGCGCAGATCCTGCTCACCTCGGACTTGGAGATCCCAGTATCGACCCCCATGGCGGCGACCAGGTCATCGACCGACCGGGTCGACACCCCGTTGACGTAGGCCTCCATCACCACGGCGTAGAGGGCCTGGTCGATCCGACGGCGGGGCTCGAGGAGCTCCGGGAAGAACGAGCCCTTGCGCAGCTTCGGGATCGCCAACGCCAGGTCCCCGGCTTTGGTCGACAGGACCTTCGGGCGGGTCCCGTTGCGGTGCGTGACCCGCTCCGGGCTCCGCTCCCACCGCTCAGCGCCGATCTTCTCAGCAGCCTCCAGGTCGATCAGTTGCTGCAGGGCCCACTGGGCCAGCTCGCGGACAAGGTCGGTGCCCTCTCCGGCGCGGAGCGCGTCGAGCAGAGCGGATACGGCAGACTCATCAAGAGCCATCGGCGTGTTCTCCTAGGTGTGCACTTTGGTCGGTACACACCGAGCTTCACGCCGGTGGCTCACCTCGTGGTGGACCCGATTCCCACCACGCCAGGGGACTCATACGATTGACGCTTCACTCATCGGGATGAGCCATGAACGAGCTGTAAGTGTGCTGGTGTACAAGCCAGTTGCCACCAGCTCGCCACTCACTCCAGGGCGAGCCGTGACGCCCGATCGTCCGGCCACTCCAGTGCAGCCTGTTCGTGGGACACGAAGGGCGGACTGTCTGAGCCAGTGACCGCCGTCGGGCGTGCAGGTTGGTCCGCTCTGGTTATCGGGATGCGGGAGTGTCCGGCTCCAGGTCCTCGGCCAATCGGCCCGGCCAGCCACACGATCGACCGTTGCTTCCGCGCGCTCGAACGAGCCCGGGCCTTGAGCCGGGGCTGAGCGTTAGCGGTCAGCCGCTGGCTACTGATCGCCGTGTGAGATGTCGAGGCCATAAGTCTCGCAGATGTGGACGAAGGGGGCCCCGACGTTGAACAGGACCGTGCCCCGGGTGGGCGCTCCGAGGCGTCGGACCCGGGCCTGGACGGCCAGGTCGTCGCCGTCGTCGCCCACCACGGTCATCGCCCACTGTTTGACCTCGCCGCTCTTCAACGTGACCCGGGCCGGGTCTGCCACGAACTCGGCGGCGCAGGCCGCCAGCACCCGGTCGATCGTCGCTTTGTCGTCGTGGTCCTCTCCCAACGAGCGGTCGCCCCGGAAGACGTACTGCGACAACACCGTATACTGCTCGTCGAGATCGAACGAGACGACATCGAGCTGCATGAGAAACCCGCCGCTCTCCGTGCGACCCACCTCGATGCCGTGGTCGACGAAGGTCCGGGGCGAGGTCTCCGACCGACCGACGGGTGGTGCCGGGTCGTCGACCGCCCGCAGTGCGGTGACCAACGATCGCAGACCCGCCGCCGTGGCCGGGCCCCGGAGGTCGACGTAGAGCTTGTCGGCCAGCTCTACGGGCAGCGGTGTGTCGTCAAGTCGCACTACCACGATCACCAGGCGGGCCTGGCGTTCCAGATCCACCGCTAACGTCAGCTCCTGCGCCACCCAGGTGGACGCCAGCGACGACGCCGACACCAGGATCACGTAGCTGCTGGCGGCCTCGATCGCAGCGAAGATACGAGGGCTCAACTGGTCACCGGGAAGCAGCTTGGCGTTATCACGCCAGAACTTGATGTCGTTCCGGATCAGTTCCAACTCGATCGCCCGGGCGGCCTCTGCGTCGAGTTGGCTGTAGCTGATGAAGGTCGACATCAGTCGCCGGACACCTCCTCGTGGGCCAGGCGATGCAGCGCCAGCACGATGCTCGACACGATCAGATCGGAGTCCCGTGCCCGCAGCAGAGCGGCGTTCTCCTCGGGCGCCAGTCCGTTTCCGACCAACGCCTCCGGACCGATCGCCGCCACCATTTCCCGGAACGTCGCTCCCCGGACGGCTCCTGTCAGCAACGGCTCCAGCGGCGCGTAGTGGGCGGAGACCGCGTCTACGTCCGGCGGCGACCCCCCAGCAACCAAAGCAGCAACGAAGGCGCCGGCACCACCGTAGCCACCAGCTACCAGCAGCGGCACCCGACGAGGTGACGTGGCGGCCAGGTACGCCTCCTCGACCACCCCCGGGCCCCGCCGAGTACCCACCTCACCGGCGAGGAGCTTGCCACCGAGCACAATGCGCACATCGGTCTGCTCATTCATATGCTCCCTCATGGCTGTCAGGTCGAGCAACTGTCGCAGTTCCTTCTGTTCGTTCTCCGGCCGAACCCGAGGAACGGGCAACACCCGCATCGCATCGGTGAGCTTGGCGGTGTTGAAATCCTCGTCGGCGGCTAGATAGTGAGCCACATAGTTGATGATGCGACGGTCCCCTTCGGCTCCGAAGCGATAGGCATGCTCGATGTCACCGAGGGCGTCAACGAACCCTTGGAGATTCGGGTCACCGCCGTAGATAAGCGTATGACCGGCGGCAAGGACGTGCCGGCAGATCTGGAAGAACACCGCCCTCAGATGCAAGCCGCCCATGGCCAGTTGCCGTAGGTCCTCGACCCCCACGTCTGAGATAGAGATCGCAACCCTCAGCGGGCGCGAGTCGGCCGAGCCGCTGGCGGCCGAAGCGGTCCCTATCACCGCCGGCAGCAGAGACAGCGGCGTCACCAGCTCCCGTCCGTTGGCAAAGTCGCGGCAGAAACTTCAACTCGAACTGGGGAAGAGGTGGATCGGGGTAGACCCCGGTGTCCACGGCAGCCAGCTGGCCGGCGCTGACCGCCAGTGACATCAGCTCTGGTGGGGCGGGGAACGGATGCCACCGTTCCATCGTCCCGTAGTGGCGACGAAGCGCTTCCACCACGATCGGGAAATATCGGGCGGATACGAGCTCGGTCAGCAAGGCCTCGGTCACCCGCCCGTAGGCCACCTTGGCCGTCGGGCTGATGGCGGCATCGACGGCATCCACCGGCAGGTTGAGACGGACGACCGGCATGTTCCCCAGGGACGGAAGGCTCCGTCGCTGGCCCTCCGAGACCAGATCGAGCACCACGCTGGGCAACCCCTGCTCCTTGGCCAGTTGCGCCTCCCAACGACACCAGTCCCGCGTGGCGTACACATCGGTGACGATGGCGACGAAGCAGGAGTTGTCCAACCCTCTCCTGAGCTCCTCTTCGAAGTTCCGACCGCTCTCTATCTTGTGCGCGTCGAACCAGGCATCGGTGCGATAGCTCAACAGGTGATAGGTGAGCTGCGTAGCGAACTGAGCACCGTCCTGTTTGGCATGGCTCACGAACACCCGCACCCGTTCGTCACCGCCCAGGCGCCGGGCCAGCGCCCGCAGCACCGAGATCCGCACGTGGCGGTCGCGCTCCACACGGTCCTCGACCCGGTAGGCCCCGGTCGAATCTGCTTCGTCCTGAGTACGTTCCCTGTTCAGCCGCCCGAAGAGCACATCGTGCCGAGCCGCCACCTCCGTGAGGGCGACACCGACGAAAGTCACGGAGTCATCCGCCTCCGCCCGCACCCGAAGTTCCCGCCCCCACTCGATCCACCCGTCCTCGCTGACGAACCTGTCACCGACGAGCACCACGACCACCGTGACGGCCGCAGCGTCGAGCGGCACATCGGGCGGTGTCTCCGTCGTGAAGTCATTGATCGGCGTGCCGGTGTGGAGGTACACGGGCATCCCCAACCTCTCCGACGAGGGCAGCGCCGGATCGAGGTGGAGCAACATGAACAGCTGATCGGGCAACGAAGGAGCACCAGCAGTTCCGGGTGGAATGTCCTTCGGGTGCCAGACAACCCGAACCTCGATCGGCTGGAAGCGGGCAAGATCCATGGTCGGACACTACCTCAGCTCGTTCCGCCCTCTCCGCGCTGTTGCAGTTGTGTCAGCGCCAAGACATGGGGAGTATTCGCTGCGATTCAAAGCGAACCCATCGCGGCTATTCGCCGGCCCACGGCCAATACCCGTCACTAAGCTCGGACCCCAACAACCTGTACCTGAACGGAGGTGAAACCGATGAGCGCCATCGAGGTCGGCTTACCAGCGGTCCCCCGGGCCAATGACGTATATCTCGGCACCCGGCTCTTGTACAACTACGGGTTCGAGGAGTCGTTCCAGCTCGGCGGATCGTTCACCCGGCTGTTCAGGTCCGGTCTGGCCTGCATCGCCTTCGGCCTGTTCGTCCAGGCCATCTTCAGCGGGATCATGCTCGCCTTGGCCCCGCCTGTGACCATCGAGGAGGTCGACCCCGCGTATCTCGCATTCACCGGCGCAGCCTGGCTCGTCGGCTTCCTGCTGTGGACGATGCGACGGGCCCAGGACGGCGTGTCCGGGTGGCAGGTCGTCATCGACGGCCGGTCCGGTGAGGCCCGCGCCGCCCGCTCGCACCTGAGCCAGGAGCTGGCCCACCGCCTTGTGGGCACGAAGGCCCGCCGCCAGCTGGCCCAGCGGGGAGGCCAGGAGATGATCCGCATCCAACTCGGCACCTACTCCTGCTACGTCTCGGTCTTCCCGTTCGGGACCGACCTGTTCGTGGGCTGGATAATGACCGACGAGCCGTCGTTCTGGAACGTGCTCGGCCGCTGGCTGTCCACCGTGTTCCGGTTCCGTGGCTGGTTCACCCGTGAGCTGCGGTCGTACGAGGCCAAGGCACTGCGGGACGTGGTCCACAACGCCACCCGTGAGGCGGTGGCCCTCGCCGGCCGCCGGCTCGACGGCGTCGCTCCCACCATCCGGCACGCCGGTGGCGACGGCGTCGACCAGACGGCGACCCAGCCCCGGGTCCAGTTCCGCTGAGCGGTCGACCCGCAGTGCTGACCCACCACGCCGGGACCACCTGGATCGCCTGGATCGGTCTCGAGGTCGTCGAGCTGCGAGACCTGGCCCTCGACCTGGGCTCGGGTGCGGTGGCGCCGGACGAGCTGGCGTCGGCCATCGAGACCCACACGGCCGACATCCTGGCCGGGCTGGCCACGATCGGCGACCTTGCGCTCGAGGTCCGCTACCGGCACGACCCCGGCCGGCAGCGTCCCCGGGTCGCCCTTCTTGCCCGCATCCGTCACCCCGACCAGAGATCGGCGATGGCCCGAGCCGACGCGGCGGCAAATCGGCTCGGCCGCTTCAAGCCCGTCGAGCTCCAGCTGATCCAGCCCGACGAGCTGCGCACCGGATGGCTCACGGCCCTCCCCCGCCGGCCCGACTGGGCGGTCGCGGCCCACCGGCGCATCACCTACTCCCCGGCCGGGAACCTCTGGGCGGCGGAACGACTCGTGGCCACCCCGGACCAGTGGCACGGCGTGCTGGCCGCTCTGTGGGAGTCCCCAGACCCGGCGATCCTGGCCGTGCGGCTGGAACCGGTCACCGGCGCCAACCACCAGGCCGACCTCCACCAACTCGCCGGGCAGCTCCGGCTGGCCGCCTCGCACCGGTACGACCGGGCCGCCGGGCAACTCGGCATGGCCGTCACCATCCCCCCCGATCCATTCGCCGTCGGCGCCCAGGCTGCCGTCGACGAGCTGATTCGGCTGCACGGTCCGGTGTCGTTCCGGTTCCGGATCGAGCTGGCAGGCATGGGGGCGGCACCTGACCGCCTCATCGACCGCCTGACGTCGCTCTGCCGGTCCCGCCACCCGATCGGCGACGCCAGCCAGCCGGCGCTCGACGTGCGGACGGTCGACCCGTCGTCGCTGTCCGACCTCGACCAGGACCAGCAGAACCTCACGATCCTCCATGTCGACCGCCGGCCGGACCGTCCCGGTGGCGGACCCCAGCCCATGGCCTCCCGGCGCCTGGATCTGGTGGAAGCGGCCGGGCTGTTCTTCGTGCCCCGGGCCCAACCCCGCCCCACCCCCGGCCTGCCGTCAGCCCTCGACGCCCTGCGCTCCACCGGCATCCCGCCCACCCCCTACGCCTTCATTTCCTACGATCGCCGTGACACCCCATGGGTCCAAGGCCTCGCACGCGCACTGCGCCGCTGGCAGCTCCCGTACTGGTGGGACGGCAACCTCGTGGGCGGCGACTACATCGGCGACAGGATCGCCGCTGCCCTCCGCCACCCGAACTGTACGGTAGTCCTCGCCATCGTCGGCCCGATCGACAACCAAAGAGACTGGGTGGCCAGCGAGCTGGCCACCGCAGCCAGTCTCGGACGCCGGACCGTCACCGTGCGGGTCAACCGTGCCCCCCTCCCGGCCGACAACCGGCTCTGCGTCGACCTGTCCCTGTGGAACCCCGACGACCAGAACGACCCTGCTTTGATCGACCTGCTCCAGAACCTGGGCCGGTACCTGACCGGCGTGCAGGGATGGTGAGCTGGCGGCGAGCCAGAGGACGCGCGTCGGCCAATCGAGGGGCTGGAGAGTGGCCTCCCTTGAGCGCCCTGACGAGTCGCTCACCGCTATTCGGGCCTTGGGGCAGGAACGATTCGTTTAGAGCGCCTCATGCCGGACCTCTCAAGAGCTGGTTGACACCCGGTCTTCGTGACAGCCTGGGCAGAGGCACAAGAAAGGTCGGGGGCAGTGGAGCAGATCTTCATCAGTCACGACAGCGTCGAGGCCGGGGTAGCCGATGCCCTGCGGACGGCACTGAACGAGCTGGGCCACGACGCCTTCGTGGCTCGCACGGACATCAGAAGAGGAGTCCGGTGGGAATCGGCGATCGCCGAGGCCCTCCGTAGATCGACAGCCTGCCTCGTATTATGCAGCCGCCGGTCGCTTCACAGCCAGTGGGTGTGGATGGAGTTCGGCGCTGCGACAGTGGCCGCGCCCGAACGGGTGATTCCGGTCATCCTGCCCGGCCTCGGCCCTGACGCAGTCCCCGAACAGTTCCAGTCGATCCAGCACGTCGTGCTCGACGGTCCGGAGGGGTGTCAGGAACTGGCCGAAGCCTTCGGGGGGTCGTTCGCCGATGGAGGCCGCGCCCTGTTCGACCAGATCACGACGGCCCTCGACTGGCGCCGGGTGCGACCGGGGCGGGCACTGCCGAGCGCCCCCAGCCCCGGATTTCTTGTCGATCTGAGCCACCAGCAGGACCGTTGGCCGGGCCCCAGGGTGGAGCCGAGCGTCTTCTCGGGCTTCGGACTCCTGCCTAACAACGCTCGCCTCGGGAGTGTTCTGAGCAGCGTCGACGGACTTGCCCTCGTCGGCATCAGCGATTCTCGGCAGCTCTTCCGGGGCCACCTCAGCGATTGGACAGGGCTCGTCGTCGTCAGCCCATGGCGGGCGTCGCTCACGGAAGAGACAATCGACGAGATCGACGCCTGGGTACGCCACGGCGGCCGACTGCTACTTCAAGGCTATGAGTACGGTGACCGCCATCATGGTGGCAATCTGAATGATTTGGCAGCCCGCTTCGGAGTCAGGTTTCGGACCGACATCGTGGCCCCCTCTACGACGGCAATTTCCGACGGTCGACTGGCCAAACCCTATGACGTCGCCGTCCCCTACCCCGTCTCCCCAACCAACCACCCTCTCACCTCGAAGGTCGAAAGTATCGCCCTGACGAACAGCCAGAGCGTCGAGGTCGAACCGGGTGGGGAGATCCTCGTGTCCACCGGGGCGAACCTTATCGCTGAACCGGACCCAGCGCGGGTTCGCTACGAGAGCGGCCGCTTCGTCGGGTCTTCCGATCTCTGCCTACTGCGCGGCGCTCATCCATGGCTCGGAGTCGTCACCGTTGCCCCTCGGGGCCTGACGGGCGACGGTGAAGTAATCGCTATGGGTAGCTGGCTTATGTCAGGTGACGACCCCACGCTGCCAACCGACACCCGAACCTTCACGCGCAACGTCATGCGCTGGCTAAGCGGCAGCTGAACTGTGGAACTCTCGGAGTGCCACATCGTGGGCGACAATCTCACTCAGCGGCACTGCCCCCACTTCGCTTTCGGGTAGAGCGAACCTCAATCACAGCCGCCGCAGCGGCTCCTGCGGCGTCACGCAATGGGTCCGCCACGGCGCACGGCCCGCTGAGCCGCTTCCTCGGTTTGCCCGGTGATCACCGAGGTACCACGGGCACCGATGCCTCGGCCGCACCGGCCACCTCGTGGACGAAGCCATCGTGTCCCTCGTCCTTCCCGAGGAGCAGCAACCTCCGGACGAAACGCTAACGGACGATCGTTCTCCGAGCCGGCGAGCCGATCGACGTTCAGATCGAACCATCGACACCGCACCGACCGTCGAGCCGAGCACCGCTGATATATCCATCCCGTGCACATGCTGCTGAACACGAGCCTGGTCGACCGGGCGGTGGAGCTGATCCTGCGCGGGGTTCACGTCCTCGCCACCGAGACACAGCTCGATCCGGCCGACGATCTGCAACCGGCAGCACCCCTAGTGGTCCGTCGCTGATTTAGCAATGTGGGTTAGTGTGGGGTATGCCAGTTGTGACTGCTGCCCGGTTGAGGGTGTCTCGTAAGCAGCGGGTCGAGTTGGAGCGGATGGCTCGCTCGACGTCGTTGCCGCATCGGTGTGTGGTGCAGGCCTCGGCGTTGTTGTTGGCCGCTGATGGGACGCCGAACGCTGCGATTGCCCGGGCGTGTTCGACGACGCCGGACACGGTGCGGCGGTGGCGGGCCAAGTTCGAGGAGGGCGGGGTCGAGGCGGTGGGGTCGATCGCGCCGGGCCGGGGCCGCAAGCCCGAGATTCCTCAGGCGGTGATCGACGCCATCGTGGACGACACGCTGCACACGGTGCCTGATGATGAGTCGACGGCGTGGTCGACCCGGACGATGGGTGATCGTCACGGTGTCGGTAAAGACACCGTTGCTCGGATCTGGCGGGCCCGCAACATTCGACCGTGGCGGGTGGACACGTTCAAACTGTCGAACGATCCCCGGTTCGAGGAGAAGCTGGTCGATGTCGTCGGCCTTTACCTGAACCCGCCGGAGCGGGCGGTGGTGTTCAGCTTCGATGAGAAAACCCAGGTCCAGGCGTTGGACCGGACCCAGGCGTCGTTGCCGTTGAAACCGGGGCGGGGTCGGACGATGACCCATGACTACAAACGGAACGGGACCACTGATCTGTTCGCGGCGCTGAACGTCGGTACCGGTGAGGTGATCCACCAGACCCGCAAGAGCCACAAGAGCAGTGACGTGTTGGCGTTCTTCAAATGGATCGATCTCCACACACCCCGGGATCTGGAGATCCACGTCGTGTTGGACAACCTGTCCGCCCACAAGTCGGCTGAGGTCACCGAATGGCTAGCGAAGCCCGCCCAGCAGCGGTGGCATCTGCACTTCACCCCGACCAGCTCATCGTGGCTCAACCTGGTCGAGGGCTGGTTCGCTCAACTCACCAACAAACGCCTACGGACCGGATCGTTCAACAGTGTCGACGCTCTCACTGAAGCCATCGACACCTGGGTCTCACACTGGAACGACGACCCCAAACCCTTCGTCTGGGCCAAGACCGCCAAACAGATCATCGCCAAAGTCAAACGAGGCCGAGCCGCCCTCACCCACCAGACCAAATCCGCGACGGACCACTAGGCTCATTGCGGAAGCTCCTCGTGCAACCGATTCTGATACTGGCGGGCTCGCGGCGGTGTCAGCGGAGCTTCCCCACCCACGAGGGCCAGGTCGCAACCACTCTCACAAAATGAGGGGAGTTAGTGTATCCGCGGCCAGAGCTTGAGCATCCTTGTAGGCGAACTCATTGCTTTTTCAGGGGACGATCCGCATGGCAGACGTGTTCATTAGCTACCGCACCTCCGATAGGCCACGAGCCGAGGTCCTGAAGAGATGGTTCGAGGATTGCGGCTGGACAGTCTGGATGGACCGTGAAGCTCGGGTCGGCGAGTCGTGGTCACAGGAAATTGAGGTGGAACTCCGCGCAGCGAAGGTTGTGGTAGTGCTGTGGGGCGCAGAGGCGCGGCGGTCGGACTGGGTTATACGGGAAGCGACCATCGCGCTGGAAACCGACCGACTAATCCAGATCCTGGCGACCGGACTCCCGCTCCTAGAACCGTTCGACCGACTGCAAGCCGTACGGTTCGAATCCTGGACGGGCGAGGATGGCCACAGTGACAAGTCCCGTCTCCTGCAGGCTGTCGCCAGCCGACTGGGAGCAGAGCCGCCCCGGCTACCCGAAGTCCCAAGCACCAACTTCCTTCAGGAGGTCGACCTGGATCGGTTCTCACTTGTCGAACTCGTGCTCAACTACTGCACGCTCCACCTCCGGTGGCGTCGATACGCATCGTCCGGCGGGTCCACCGACGCACTGCTGAACGAGCTTCGCTCGACATTCAGTGAGATCCTCCGCCTCATGACCGCCTACACCGGTGCCGGAGAGTTGAGCATCTCAGAGGATCCCCTCCATCCGATGGTCGGCGAGTTTCTCGACGAGTTGGAGCGCCTTACTCCTCTGCGTGGTCTGTTGACGTGAGCGGGGTCGGACGTCGGATCCGACTGGGTCGAGTCCCAGCGAGTGGTGTGTTGAGGGTGGGGGCCATTGGCCCCGCGTCAACCTCTCTGATTGATCTGTAAGGGATCAACCGATTGCTGATCTGTAGCATCTATGGTGCTTGGTGGCAGCACTCCTTTCTGGGTTGCGGGTGGGCGCGTTGAACAGACCGGGGGTGCCACCGGGGTGGCGGCGGCCCCAGGGGCGGGGGGCTGGTCAGGCCCCGAGAGAAGCTTCCATGGCTGCCCGAGGGTCTGTCGGGCTGACGTCCACGAGCTTGGCCGTCCTCAAGGCTCGGAGTCCGGCCGGCTACGGCGGCCTATCCCGTCCGGGACCGATGTCGATCAGTGCCACCTCGATTCTTGACCGGCGCGGTCCGAACTTCGGGGTTAAGCTGTTGCGTGCTCCCTAGATGGGCGCCCATTCAGACCTATGCCGTACGCATTCTTCACCAGTTACGCCCGAGCCGACAACGGCCGGAAGGCGCTGTTGCGTGGGGTCGTTGACGATCTAACGGAACGGGTCAGGTCACGGCTTGGCTATAGCCAGGAGGAGCTCAGCACTATCTGTTTCTTCGACGAGACCAATGTACAGACCGGCCAGGTGTGGGAGCAGGTACTGGCTTCCGCCGTGAACGAGGCCCAGGTGCTCGTCTGCTTCTGCAGCCCAACGTTCTTTGCCCGACCTCACTGTGCCAAGGAGTTTGGCGTGTTCCAGCAACGTCTGGAGCGCTCGGCGGCCCGCCCGGCTCGGATACTGCCGGTGATCTGGGAGCCGGTACAGCCGTGGCCCGCCGTCATTGACGCCTACCAGCGCAAACACGCCGCGTTGCCCGACAAGTACCAGCAGCACGGGCTGCGCAAGCTGAAGGAGCTGCGGCGAGCGGCGCTGACCGAGACACTGGACGCTCTGGCGGACCGGATCTTCGAAATGCTGCGCGACAACATGGTTCTGGTCCCGCTCGAGCCGCCGCCTCGCTTCGCCGAACTGCCCGAGGCGTTCGACAACCCCGACTCTGAGCACACCGACGTCGTCGTGGTGCCGCTCCACCCCCTCGGTGCCGGCTGGCGGGTAGACCCCTACGGCCTCCCGTTGTATCAAGAGCTCGATGAGGTGTTCCGAAAGGACCGGTGGACTTGGCGGGTCGTCACTGCCGGCGAGTGGGCGGGATACGCCCAACGGTTGTCGTCGGCCAACAACGAGGCCGCGCCGGGCGTCGGGTCCCGCCCGGCGGTGATCGTGATCGCCGACCAGCGCCACACTGGGGCCGATCCGCTCGCGGCCAGCGTCATGGCGGCGATCGACGGCCTCGACCGGGCCTATATGGTGGTGGGCTCACAGCCTGACGGCCCCCAGCCGGACAGCAACTGGCTGACGTTCACGTTAAACCCACCGAATCCGAAGCAGATGCGCCAGTTGGTGGAGCAGATGCTAGCCCGAATCCGAGTAGGCAATTCTGCCGAGGGGGTTGGCGGCCGTCGAATCGTTGATGCCGAGGCGGAGGCCGAGGCCGAGGCTCGCGGCATTGGTCTCGGCTCTCCGCCGGCCCTTCAGGGACCAGGGAGCACATGAGTTCGCCGCCCCTGAACCGCCCGAGCAGAGACGGCGGCAAGGTCGTCACCTTCTACTCCTACAAGGGCGGCACAGGTCGGACCATGGCGCTGGCCAACATCGGATGGCTGCTCGCCTCCAACGGCTACCGGGTACTCCTGGTCGACTGGGACCTCGAAGCCCCAGGCCTACATCGCTACCTCCACCCGTTCCTCGAGGACCCCGAGCTATCGTCGTCACCTGGTCTTATCGACTGGGCCACCGACGTCCTTGCTACCGCCGACCGGTCAGTCGAGCCGCGGTCACTGCTTCACGTCGCCGGCGACGATGTCCGGTGCGTCGCTTGGTCGCCCGACAACAGCCGCCTCGCCTCGGGTACCGAATCTGGACGGGTACGGATCTGGGATCCACAACGTGGATCGTCTGAGGTCGCCCTTCCAACAACGAATGGCGGCGTGGTCACATCGGTAGCGTGGTCGCCCGACGGCTCGCACCTGGCGTCAGTCAGTGGAGGCATCGTTCGTATATCAGCTGCCGCTAATGGAGCGACGTTGTGGTCGCTGGACGAGCACGCGGGATTGGTGACCTCAGTGGCCTGGTCTCCTGCCGGTACCCATTTCGCCTCGGCCGGGATCGACGGCACGGTACGCGTGTGGAGCAACGACGGCGATCCCCTGATGGTGCTGGAAGGCCCCGGTGAGGGCCAGGTGTCCACGGTCGCTTGGTCACCCGACGGGTCGCAGCTTGCCTCCGCCGGCACCGACAGCACGGTCCGGCTGTGGGATGCCGCCACCGGCGTAACGGTCGAGTTATGGGACCAGGACTTTGGCTCGCAGCGTGCGGGCCTCGGCGGCTCGCCGGCTTTCCTCGGCTTGGCCTGGTCGCCTGATGGCCGTGAGCTCGCCGCGTCAACCGAGCAGGGCGAGGTCCTGTGCTGGGAGACCGGGGCGGGAGCGGGATCGTCGTCGTCCGTGGGCGGGCATGCCGGGCGGGCGTGGGGTGTCGCCTGGTCGCCGGGTGGTCGGCTGCTAGCTTCAGTCGGTGAAGACGGGGCGGTGCTGGTTCGCGATGGCCGGAGCCGCGACCATCCGCTGCTGGCCGATCTCCGCGGGCGGGTCGGGGAACTGCTCGGGCTGTCGTGGTCGCCCGATGGGACGAAGCTGGCCACGGCCGGGGGTGGAAACCAGGTCCAGATCTGGGACCTCAGTGGTCTGACCGCTGAGGTGATGGCCGAACCCGAGCCTGTCGAGGGTTCGTGGTGGGATCCGCTGGCATCGCTGACGTCGCATACGGTGGCCATTGATTATCCGTTCCCTAGGGAGGGGCTGCTCCACCTGGTCCCGGCCGGACGGCAGGACGCCGGCTATGCGGTCAAGGTGAACCAGTTCGACTGGCAACGCTTCTACCAGGTCGGCGGGGGGGTGCTGTTGGAAGCAGTGAAGCGAGAGTGGCGGGAGGACTACGACGTCGTACTAGTGGACAGCCGCACGGGGCTGGCCGACACCTCGGGGATCTGCACCGTCCAGCTACCCGACGAGTTAGTAGTCTGCTTCACTCTCAACCACCAGAGCATCACTGGAGCGGCTGCCGTGGCGGAGTCAGTCCACCGGCACCGCACTGGCGCCCACGGCGAACCCACCATCACCGTCTGGCCTCTGCTCTGCCGGATAGAGCTGGCCGAGCACGAGCGGCTGGAGGCGGCCCGGGAGGCGGCCCGGAGCGCTTTCGGACGGTTCCTCGGGCATCTGTCGCGGGGCGAGCGCAACATCTACTGGTCGCAGGCCGAGGTCCTCTATCAGGCCTTCTTCGCCTACGAAGAGGTGCTAGCGACGGCAGTGGAGCAGGGTTCGTCGACGCTCTCGATCCTCACCCCCTACATGGAACTAGCCCGTCGCCTGGTCGGTGCTCGCAGCCTCCAGCGGCCCGACTTGCCCCGTCCCGACGCGAGCAGTTGCTCCGCCGCTTCAGCCGGACGCGGCAGTCAGACCTGGGCGCCCGACGCCCGATCTTCGTGTCGTACCCGCAAGCTGACCGACCGGTGGCCGAGGCGCTCATTGAGCGACTTCAACAACAAGGGATAGCTACCTGGTGGGATGCCGAGGTTCCGCTCGGCATGAATGTCGCCGATGAGATTAATCGGAAGATCGCCGAGAGCACCGGACTGGTTGTGCTACTGGGCGGCGCGGACAGCTCGTGGCAGCAGACCGAGGTCGAAGCTGCTATCAGAATCGGTCTTCCAATCGTCCCTATCACATACGAAGATCGGACGTTAGTCCCTCCGCTGCTCCGGAAGTACCGCAGCCTCCACATCCCCAAGGAGCTATTGACCGGTGACGACGAGAAGGCCTGGCTGAAGAGGGGAGGTGATCAGCTGATCGAGTTGGCCAACCGTGCCTCGCCCCGTGTCACGGTTGATCCCGACGATCCCCACAGAGGCCAGTGGGGCGGCAAGGCCGTCAGCGCTGGCCGGCAGCTCCTGGCTCAGGTCACGGCCGTGGAGGGGATCGACCGGTGGTTCACAGTTGATCTGTCGGTAGCCCGCACGGGTGGTGACCCCCTCACCGGCGACGTCATGTTCTACCTCCACCCACGGATCGAGCCGAGCATCCGCCGTGCCACTCCCCATGAGGACACAGCCAACATCGCCATGCGCACCTGGGGAGCGTTCACGGTAGGGGCCACGACCGACGCCGGTACCGTCCGCCTCGAACTCGATCTCGCTTCATTGCCCGACGCCCCCCAGATCTTCCGGGACCATTGAGCAGGAGACAACGCTTGGACCAGCGGCGGTGATCAGCCTGACGCGGCTGCCGCCACAGGATCGCGTGTCTTCTCAACAGCAGACCCTGACGCTGTGGTCGCACCGCACCCGCCATCCAGGCAAGGAAACCTAGCCTGACCCCTGACCAGCCCAAAGAATCCGACCATTAGGATCTACGGCTATTAGTATCAAAGGGCGGATCGCCGCCGCTCAGGACTTGGTGACCTCGTCAGCAATGCGACCTTTCGCTGCTGACATCCACCATCAGGAGCTTGGCTCCGAAACAAATGGGCCAGGTTGACGGTGCCTGTGAGCCCATCTCAGCCTGCGGCCCAATGCCCATTTACTGCCCGATGCGACGTATAAGGGCCGTGCCAGACCCCGCCCACCGACAAGAACAGCCGTCAGCTCCGCAATAGCCCTCTCAGGCCGTCCCAGCTCGCCAGTTCGGCGTTCCTCCGGCTTCCCAAGCTGAAGACGGGAGTTTGATTCTCCTCACCCGCTCCAGCCGCTGACCGGAGGAGCACAGTGTCGCCCGCCTGCAGCATGGGACCACTGGTGCGCCAGTCAGCCTCCGCCACGACCGGCGTGAGGTTGGCCGGGATCAACACCTTGAACACACCGCCGAAGAAGCGCCATGCCGCCTCACACCCGGCGATCACAGCGTCGGTGGTCTGCGTGAACGACAACCACACGAACATGTGCCGCGAGAGCACCGCCGTGAAGATCAACGCGTGGCACACCCGCCGCCGGCCGCTGTCAGGGTCGTCGAGCAAGCCGAGACGAGCGAAGTCGATCTGCAACTCGTGACCGGGTTCGCCGTCTGCGACCCGCACCGTGACGCCCCCGACCGCGGCGCGGACCGAACTCGGTCTCAATGAACCGTTGAACCGTCCGTTCCGGCACCACCAGCCCGTCACGGGCGTGGAGCTCGCAGATCTTCACACGGGCCACCCCGGCCGTCACCCAACCCTCAACGAGGTCGCGCTTCGCCGCCAGTGCCGCCCACGCCGCACCGTGACCGTCCGTACGGTGCGGCCGAACGATCTCCACCACCCCGCCCAGCACCTCATCAGTGAGCTGGACGAGGCCACCATCGGCGAGGACGCCAACCGCGATAGCCGCGTCGATATAGCGGCGCACCGTCTTGCGGTCCACCCGGATCAGCCGGGCAATCGCACGGATGCCCTCACCCCCCAGCCAAAGACCCAGAACTTCACGCACCTCGAACACAGCCGCCGACTCCCACCTCGACAGCAGATGGCCCTGGACCACCCACCACCTCAACGCCATCGACCGACTACGAACAGCATTCCAGCCACACACCGTGACCAACCCTGGCCCCCGCCCCCAGGCCCCATGAAAGATCCGGGCTAAAGCTCCCCACTAGGCCGAAAGCTGATGTTCAACACGAGAGCACCTACGGTGAGCATGGACCCCCTGAGTCCGAGCAGAGTCCGGTCGTTGCTGTCGGCAGAGACGACAAAGGTCTCGGCTGCGGTTTGCAGCTGCATCCCGTTACCCCTTCGCAACCTTTCAACTCGTGATGTAGGGTTGCCGCTGACGGGGAGGGACATCGATGCCGCTATCCGTCGGGACACGCCGCGGCAATATCCAGGTCCGATTGCTGGGCCGATTCGACTTGCTTGTCGAGGGCACAGCGGTGGCCGTCCCTGCTGGTTTGCAGCGAGTCATCGCCGGCGTGGCGCTCCAGCCTCGTCCTGTACTACGCCTATGGCTGGCCGGAACACTATGGCCGGAGGCGACGGACCACCCGCGCGATCGCCAACCTCCGGACCGCGCTCTGGCGCGTCCGTCAGTGTCTGCCCAGTCTTGTCGCAGCGGAGGGGCAGCAGGTTGGCCTCCTCCCCCACGTCGACGTCGACGTGCGCGATCTGGTCGAGACCTGGCAAGCCATCGAGGCCGGCGCCGTGATCGCCCCCGACCAGCTACCGCTCGAGCTGACGCTCGGCCCACTCCTACCCGGTTGGTCCGAGGATTGGGTGGCGCTGGACCGCGAGCGTTACGCCCAGCTCCGCTCCCACGCCCTCGAGCGGCTGGCCCACAACCTCCTCGACGCCGGGCGAGCGTCCTGTGCCGTGGAGGTGGCCCTAATGGCGGTGGAGGTCGACCCGTTGCGGGAGGGGGCGACCGGATGCCTTGTGGACGCCCTGATCGCCCAAGGCAACATGGCTGGCGCCCGTCTCCATCTCAAGCATTTCACCCGGCTGCTCGACGAGGCGTTCGGCGTCGCACCATCGGCCGCTCTCCTCGGTCGGCTCGGTGACGCTGATCCGACGCCGACGTGATGTAGCCGCGCCACACTGCGCACCCATGGTCTCAGATTCCGGCGGTACCGCACTCATCGTCGTGCGCCTGTGGACCGAGCCGTCGTCCCCGTCGCCCTTCCGGGCCCGGGTGTCGGTGATCGAGGATCTCGATGACGCCGAACCTGAGGTGCTGTCGGCCACCTCCACGTCCCGTCGTGAGGTGGTGGCCTTCGTGGAGGAGATCGTCGAGCGCTTCGGCCGATCCGACGACCAGCCACCGCAGCCCGGGTTCAAACCCCGGCTGGTGTAAGGCGACCATCGGATCGGTACGGCCGGTCCGACCCACCGGCGCCGGGGTGACGCGCCCGCGACGGGCCCGTCACCATCACCGCTCACCATGGCGTCATGCGTCGATTGGGTTCGGTCCTGACCTCAGCACAACCAGCCGTCTCCATGGGCCACCACGACCGGAACGGTCGCCGCTGATGTCGGGCTTCGTGGCCGTCAGCGCCGTCAGCGAGGCCCTCGAGCTGCTTCTGACCGATGAGCTGAGCCGGGCCGGCCTGGGGATCAGGGCGCAGCGCCACATGCTGCAGCCACCCCCCTCGACCGCTCAGCCGCTCCTCACCATCTTCCTCTACGACATCGGGGAAGACGCCACCGTCCGCAACCGGCCGGCGGAGGAAGTGGTCGACACGGGCGGGATCCGACGCGTCCGCCGGCCGCCCGTACCGCTCACCCTGCGCTACATGCTCACGCCCTGGTCCACCGATCCTGGCGATGTCCACCAGATGCTCGGCTGCACGGTGGCCGCTCTTCAGGACTCGCGGACCGTGCTGGGCCACCGCTTGCGCCAACTCCTCGCCGGCAACCCCCGGGCGGCCGACTCAATCGCCGACGTGGAGGTGCTGTCGTTGCACATGGCGCAGCTGACCCTCGACGAGAAGTCGAGGATCTGGTGGGCCATCCAACAGCCGTTCCACCTGTCGGTCATGTACGAGCTGCGCGTGCTCAGCATCGACCGGCTGGCCCCCGTGGCGACCGCTGCCGGTCAGGTCGTCCAGCGCAGCGTCGACACCCGCCTTCCCGAAGGGGCGACCTCGTGAGCAGCATCACCGGATGGTCGGCCCCGGCCGAGCACGTGGAGCACATGGCGGGGCTCGTCATCGAACCGGAGAACGTCTTCACCGGCGCCCCACCCGATGCCATCGCCGTGGAGATCCTGATCCGCCACCCCCGGCTCGACCGGGACGGCAACCTGGTGATCGAACAGGGCAATCCCGTGTTCGACTTCGAGCCGACCGGGATGGGCACCTACCGTACGTTGAGCGGGCGGACGGTGGTCCCGGCCCTGGACCGTCGCGTGCCGCCACCGACGGCAGGCGTCATCTGGGTGCTGCGCCTCGACATCACGGCCCCGGGACTGATCCCCCTGCCGATCGACCTGGACCGGAACTTCTCCACTGCGGCGACCGCCCCGGAGTTGATGAAGGTGCGGCTCCTCCCCGCTCCCGACTACCTGTTCCCGGCCCATGTCATGGTGCTGCGGGGCGTGGTGCTGGGCCATACCTCCGATGCACCGATCCTCGTTCGGACCCAGCCCGAATCCTCGCCCGAGCAGACGCTGACGTCCCATCGCTACGCCGGTCGGGTAGCGACGACCGGCGCACCGCTCAGTTTCGGTATTGGGCTCCGCTCCGGTCAGCGCCCCACCACCATCGCCGCCCTCGACGCCGTCACCGGACAGGTGCTGGCCACCGTGCCCCCGCCCGCCGATCCCGGCGACCTCATCACGATCCAGCTCTAAGCACCGCCTCCTCAAGGAGTCACCCATGCCCGAATACCTGAGCCCGGCCGTCTACATCGAGGAGGTGGCGGGCCAACGCCCGATCGAGGCGGTCAGCACCTCGACCACCGGCATGGTGGGCGTCACCCAGAAGGGACCGACGGCCGGCAAGCCGACCCTGGTGACGTCGTTCGCCGAGTTCGTCGACCGCTTCGGGGGGCCGGTGCCCGAGCCGACAGGTGCCGACTACAACCGCTGGGCGTTCAGCGAACACGACGGCGGGCACTGGTGGAGCTTCTCCCTGGCGGTACGGGGCTTCTTCGACAACGGCGGTCGCCGGTTGTTCGTGAAACGCGTACTGCCCGCAACCGCCACCTCGTCGTCGCAGACGTTCACCCTCCAGGCCGTCGACGGACCCGATCCCGACCGGCCCGGCCGGTTCAGCCTCACCGCCACCGGGGCCCCGCCTAGCCCCACCTGGGGCGTACGGTTCTTCGCCAAGGACCGGGGCGGCTGGTCGGACAACAAGCTCTCGGTCCGGCTCCAGCCGGCCCGAGCCCGGCAGGTGGCGGCCGTGGTCCGCTCCGGCACTCCCGTGGTCGGGCAACTCGCCTCGGCCCTGCCCGCCGGCGCTTCGCAGGTCGACGTGACGTTCACCGGCCCCGACTTCGCCACCGGGGCGCCGGGCCGGTTTCCCGTGCGGATCGGCCGCCAGCGTCTCGTCGCCACCTTTGGCCCTCCCAGCGCCGGGCGGGTCACGCTCACCTTCGACGCCGCCAACCGGCCCACCGAGACATCGCCGGCCAACACGTCCGTCCAACGGCTCCGGCCGGCCAGCTCGGTCCAGGGCAATCGGCTCCGGGTGGAGGTGGCGGGCCTGAAGCTCGACGGCCGGGATCTGTTCTACTCCGGGGCGCTGATACTGGCCGGCGATCCCGAGCAGCGCTTCACCATCGGCGCCGGCGCCGCCCAGCCAGGCTCGATGATCGACCTCACGCCCGACGGCCCGCTCTCCACCCCGCCCCCGACGGTGTACGAGGGCGACGTGCTGAGCATCGTCGAGGCCGCCGTGGACATCTCGCTGCTGATCGACGGGCGGGTGGTCAGCGAGTCCTTCGTCGGCCTCGCCTACTCCGACGACGCCCCCCAGCCCTTCGCCGCCACCATCAACGCCGACTCGCGCCTGATCGACGCCGAGGTGACCGGCGCCCCGGCCGTGGCCTGGAGCGCCTTCCCCGGCTCGCCCCGTCTCACCGAGGTGCTCGTCGGAGGGGCCGACAACCTGCCCGCACTCACCCCCCACGACTTCGCCGGCGACGACAACGGGCCGGGCCGGCGAACCGGTGTCATCTCGTTCGAAGACATCGAGGACATCAACATCTGCGCCGCTCCCGGCATCTGGGCCCAGGAGGTGCGGGAGTCCCTCCTGATCCACTGCGACCAGATGCGCACCCGCTTCGCCGTGCTCGACCCCCCACCCAACAAGTCCGTGACCGAGATCATGGCCTTCCGGGCTCCGATCGCTTCCAAGTACGCCGCCCTCTACTACCCCTGGCTCACCGTGAACAGCGTCAACGGTCCGGTCGACGTCGCCCCCAGCGGCCACATGGCCGGCCTGTACGCCCGGGTCGACAACGACCGGGGTGTGCACAAGGCACCGGCCAACGAGGTCCTCCGGGGGATCTCAGGGCTGGCCGACGACATCAACCAGCGCGAACAGGATCTGCTCAACCCGGTGGGCATCAACGCCCTGCGCTTCTTCGCCAACCGGGGCAACCTGGTGTGGGGGGCCAGGACCCTATCGGCCGATCCTGAGTGGCGCTACGTCAACGTCCGGCGGCTGTTCCTCAACATCGAGGAGTCGATTCGGCGCGGCACCCAATGGGTGGTCTTCGAGCCGAACGCCGAGGACCTGTGGGCCCGGGTGCGCCAGTCGGTTACCGACTTCCTCGACGTCTTCTGGCGGGTCGGGGCGTTGGAGGGCACCACCCAGCAGCAGGCGTTCTTCGTCCGCTGTGACCGTTCCACCATGACCGAGGCCGACATCGCCGCCGGCCGGCTCGTAGTGGAGATCGGGATCGCACCGGTCAAGCCGGCCGAATTCGTCATCTTCCGCTTCCAGCAGAAGACCCGCGACCAGGTCGCCTGAGCGGACCACCGAGAGGAGACCTCATGCCACCCACCACCCGCAAGCAGCAGAGCGAGGAACGTTACCCCTATCCCGCCTACAACTTCGTCGTCAGCGTCACCACCGTGGACGACGGCAAAACCGTCAGCGGCGCATTCAGCGAGGTCAGCGGCCTCCAGGTCGAGGTCACCCCGATCGAGTACCGCGATGGCATGGACGACACCACGGTCCGGAAGATCCGTGGCCTGCGCAAGGTCTCGAACATCACCCTCAAGCGCGGCGTCACCGGCCACCACGGGTTCTGGGACTGGATCAAGCGAGGTATCGACGGCGACGCCGACCGCCAGCAGGGCCACATCGCCCTGCTCGACGAGGACCGGACCGAAGTCATGCGCTGGAAGTTCGAGCGGGCGTGGCCGACGAAGTACACCGGGCCCAGCCTCAACGCCAAGAACAACGAGATCGCCATCGAGACGCTCGAGCTCGTGTGCGAGAGCCTGGAAATCGACCTGCAATGAGCGCGGGGACCACCCTCCCGGGCTTCCGAGTGGTCGCCGGCTCGCCGCCACCGCCGCTGGAGCCGCTCCGGACCGACATCGCCGGGTTCGTCGGCCGCTCCCGCCGCGGCACCACGTCCGGCGTGATCCGGCTGGCGGGACCCTACGCGGCGATCGCCGAGCTGGGACCAGCCGGCGGGGAGGCGTTCCTCGGATGGTCGCTGCGAGGCTATTTCGCCAACGGTGGCGAGATCGCCTACGTGCGGCGGGTCGTCGGTCCGGGGGCCGTCCCGGCCGGGGGACGCCTCCGGGCGCCGACCGACAGCCCGGCGCTCCAGATCGGCTCAGGGCCGCTCTGCCTCGCCCGGGACCCGGGCCGATGGGCCAACGGCGGCTCGGTCACGCTCACCGGAGAGCGGGCCGGGGGCACCCGGTGGTGGACGTGGCGGGTGGAGATCCCGGGCGAGCCGGTGGAGCTGGTGACCGCGATCCCGTCGGCTGACCTCTCCGACCGCCTCAGCGTGTCGGCCTATGTGCGTCCCCAGCTCGATCCCGCCGATGTCGCAGCCTGGGACGAGGCCTCGGCCCGGCGCCTCAGCCTGAGCACCCGATTGGCCGGAGGAGACGACGGCGAGCGCCCCGGCCTCGACGACTACCGCCGGGCCGCAGCCGACCTGCTCGACCAGGTCGAGGTGGCCCTCGTCGTGCTCCCCGACCTCAGCGCCGACCTCGGGCCGGAGGCCCGCCGTCTCGTGGCCGAGGTCGCCGCCGCCTGCGACGCCGGAACCGACCGCCTCCTGTTGGCCGACCTCGGTCCGCCGGGACGGCACGCCAGCGACCGGGTGGACGACGCGGCGTGGATCAGCCAAACAGCGAACGGCGCGGCCCGCTCGGTGGCGGCCTACGAGCCCTGGCTGGCGGTCGACACCGCCCTCGCCGGCGAGCCGAGCCGGCTGGTGCCGCCCACCGGCCACGTCGCCGGTCTCGCCAGCCGCCTCGACCGCGAGGTGGGGCCGGGTCGGACGCCCGCCAACCGCGATCTGGAAGACGTCGTCGACCTGGCGGTGCATCACCGGTCCCTCGACGAGGTGGCGCTGTGGGAGGCCCATGTCAACCTCCTGCGCTGCGTGCCGGCCCGGGGCCTGCAGGTGTGGGGAGGCCGGACGCTCGATCCGGGCGCGGGCCGATTCGTCGCCCACCGCCGGCTGGTGCACCGGCTGGTGCGCGCCTTCCGGCGGGCGGCCCTGCCCCTGGCGTTCGAGGGCAACGGCGACGAGGTCCGCTTCGCCCTCCGGCGGGCCGTCACCAGCGTGCTGATGCAGGCCCACCGCAGCGGGGCCCTGGCCGGAGCGAGCCCCCAGGAGTCGTTCGAGGTGCGGTGCGACGGCACCACCACCACCGCCGTCGACGTGGCGGCCGGACGCCTCCGCTGCACGGCGACGTTCCTCCCCGCCGACCCGATCGAGCACATCACGATCGGCCTGGCCCTGGGGCGGAACGATCACCTGGAGGTGTCCGAGCTGTGAGACCCTTTCCCAACTACCGCTTCTTCGTCTCCCTCGATCCCGCCGACCTCTACGTGGCCGCCGCCGGCGCCGCGCTGCCCGGCATCGTGGGGGCCGGCGCCTTCAGCGACGTTACGGGCCTGAGCGGTGAGCTCGAGGTGATGCCCCAGCCCGAGGGCGGCCAGAACGACTATGTGCACCAACTGCCGGTGCGCCACACCTGGGGGCGCATCACGTTGAAGAAGGGGATCACCCTCACCGGCGACCTCTGGGAATGGTTCAGCGCCAGCCTCGAGGGCAACTTGGGGGCCCGCCGAGATGGGGCCATCATCCTCCTGTCGCCCGACGGCATTCCCGTCATCGGTTGGGAGTTCACCGCCGGGCTGGCGGTCAAGTGGGTCGGGCCCGACCTCAACGCCCGGGAGGGCGGCGTGGCCCTGCAGGCCCTGGAGATCGCCCACGAGGGCCTGCGCCAGCTCTCGCTCGGCACGGCCACGGCCGCCGCCCGTCAGGGAGGTACGCCATGACCGACCGGCCGGAGGTCCGGATCGAGAGCCTCGAGGTGACGATCGAGCTCGACCAGTCGTCGGGCGAGGCCGCCTTCGCCCAGCTCTTCGCCAAGCACGCCCGGCGCTGGCAGGAGGCCCTTCGCCAGGCCGAGGCCGACCACCGCTTCGCCGAGGCGGAGCGCACCGCCGGTTGGAAGGGCACGCCGTGACGGCCGGGATCCCCACCACCGCCCGCCAGGCGGCCGATCTCCAGCTGACCCAGGCCCACCTGGAGATCAGGCGCCCCGAAGGGCTGGCCCCGATCCCGCTGCGGTTCAACCCGGCCGAACTCACCATACGCAAGACCTCGAACTTCGCCGAGATCGGCATCCCCGGCCTCGACGCCCCCCTGCTGCAGTGGGTACGGGGCGGCCTTGAGATCCTCAGCTTCGACGCCATGGCCGACACCTCCGACACCGGCCGCAACGTGCACACCGAGTACGTGGGCCCCGTCCGCAACCTGCTCGATTTCGACACGACGCTCCACGCCCCACCGATCGTGGCCTTCGTGTGGGGCCACTCCCCCTTCCAGGGCGTGCTCGACGGGCTGAGCACCACATACCTGTTGTTCGACCGGGCCGGCATCCCGCTCCGGGCCAAGATGAGCATTTCCATCAAGGGGTTCCGTTCGGCTCGGGACCAGGCGACCAAGCCGAAGTCGTCGCCCGACGTCGACAAGCTCTACGTGACCCGCCGGGGCGATACCTTGCGGTCGATCGCCTTCCGCGTCTACCGCGATCCCGCCGCCTGGCGGGTGCTCGCTGCGGCTAACGGCCTCGACGGGAGCGACGTCGCTCCGGGCCGCCGCCTCCGCATCCCGAGGCTGCGATGACACCGCCGCTGATCGCCGGGGCCGGCGCCGACGAACGCCTCGAGCGCGAGGATCTGGCCGTCTACGCCCCCACCTACAAGGTCATGATCGACGGCCGGGAGCTGAGCCCCGAGACGAAGGGTGACGTCATCGACATCAACGTCGTGCTCGAGAAGGACAAGCCGTCCGGCTTCAGCCTCAACCTCAACGACTGGGACGACGAGAAGCTAGAGACCAAGTACTCCTCCCGCGCCCTATTCGGCCTCGGAGCCAACCTGACCGTCGACCTCGGCTACGCCGACCGGCTCGTCCGGGTGCTCTTGGCCGAGATCACGTCGCTCTCGGTCCGTTTCCCCGACGGCGGCGCCTCCACCCTCACCGTCGGCGGCCAGGACAAGTTGTGGGAGATCGCCAAACGCAAGCCGACGGCCAACGACCGCAAGCAGTGGGTCAACGTCGCCGACTGGCAGGTCGTACAGGAGATCGCCGGGCAACTCCATCTCGACGTGGAGCTCGACAAGCGCGGCCCGACGCAGCACCTGATCGTCATCAAGAACCAGGACTACCACTCGTTCCTGGTTGAGCGCGCCGCCCGGATCGACTTCGAGGTCTACATCACGCCCAACCCCGATCCGGCGGCGAACCGGCCTCTCCTCCACTTCGTCAAGCGGCAGGACTGCAGCACCATGCCCCGCCCCAGCACGTTCCAGTTCGAGTGGGGCCGCAACCTGATGTCGCTGTCCCTGCGCCAGACGACGGCCCACCAGGTTCGGTCGGTGACCGTCCGGGCCTGGGATCCCCAGACCAAGAAGGCGATCGTGGTGACGGCGACCGAGAGCGATCTCCCGGCGTCGTCGTCGGGCCCCGACAGCGGCGCCGCCAAGGCCACCCCCGGTTCGCAGGACCTCATCGTCGACCGCACGTTCAAGTCGTCGGAGGAAGCGAGGCGCTTCGCCGTGGCCGAGCTGATGCGCAGGACGAACGCCTTCGTCACCGGCACGGCCAAGGTGCCCGGCCTCCCCGACCTGCGCCCGGGGGCGCTGGCCGACCTGTCCGGCGTGGGCGACCGGTTCAGCGGCTGCTACCAGGTGACCAAGGTGACGCACCAACTGGGAGCGGGCGGGTTCACCACCGAGCTGGAGATCGAACGGGGCCGGGAAGGAACGACTCTGGGCGCTCCGAACGCGCAACCGGGAGGCCATCGGTGAACCGGGCCGACGTCAAGGGCACAGCCGACCGCCGCTACTTCGGCATCTACATCGGCCTGGTGGTCAAGTCCGACGCGTCCGGCGACGGGCCCCAGGCCCGCTCCGACCAGGGGGAGGTGACGGTGACCCTGCCCTGGTATGACGACAGCACCCGGTTCCCGGCCCGGGTCGCCACCCTCTACGGGGGCGACGGGTTCGGAGCGGTGTGGACACCGGAACTCGACACCGAGGTGGTGGTGGCGTTCGAGAACGGCGATCTGCGCTCGCCCGTGGTGCTCGGCTGCCTCTACAACGGTCAGGACAAACCGCCGGCGGTCCGCAGCGACCGCAGCGACCGCAAGGTCTTCCAGACCCGGGCCGGCCACGTCTTGGCCTTCGACGACGGGCCCGACCGACGCGGCATCGAGCTCACGACCAAGGACAAGCACCGGGTCGAGATCGACGACCTGAACGGCCGCCTCACCGTCAGCCTCGACGGCGGCCCGTCGCTCACTATGACCAGGACCGAGCTGGCGCTGCAGGCGACCGACATAACGATCAAAGCCGACAAGCAGGTCACGATCGAGGCGCCCATGATCAGGTTGAACTGAGATGGCGAAGCACGACTTGCGCGGCTCGGGGTGGCGGTTCCCGATCAGGCCCGACGCCAACGGCAACCTGGTCGCCGTCGACGGCGACGAGAATGTGGCCCAGTCGGTCCACCTGCTGCTGGCCACGGTGGCCGGTGAGCGCCCCATGCGCCCCACGTTCGGCACGACGGCCGTCCAGTCGTTGTTCGACGGCAGCAGCGAGCAGAACCTGCACCGGATCGAGGAGGCCCTGAGCGACGCGATCCGCCAGTGGGAGCCCCGGGTCGAGTTGGACGCGGTGAACGCCACCCGCCGAACAGGCGACGACACCACCGTTGAGGTCCGGGTGGCGTACCGGGTGCGACGCACCAACACCAGGCGCACCTTGGTCTTCCCCTACTACGTCGAGTCGATCGGGGTCGGCCCGTGATCCCGCCGCTCCCGCTCGACACCATCACCTGGGCCGACCTGATGGACGCCGCCCGGTCCCGGCTGGCCGAGTTGGCCGACAGCTGGACGCTACACGCCCCGGTCGACCCCGGGATCACATTGCTCGAGGCGCTGGCCACCCGGTTGGAGGACCAGCTCTATCGTCTCGACCGGACCGATCCCGATCTCGTGCGGCGGATGCTGCGGCTCCTCGGCACACGACCCATGACCCCGGCCCGGGCCGCCATCGGCGTGGTCGGGGCGTACGACGGGCCGGGGGTCGCCACCCTGCCGGCGGGAACCACCTTCCGCTCCGAGACCGCCTCCGAGGCGGTCGTGTCGACGCTCCATCCCGTGACGGTGGTGCCAACGGCCCGCCTGGTGGCGCTGGAGGTAGCCGGAGTCGACCAGTCCACCCGGCTCCAGCAGCGAGAGCTGGTGGCCCTGTTCCCCCGTCCGGGAGCCGGCCGGGTCCGCCTGGTGTTGTGGCTGCCGCCCTATTCCCACGATCGGCAGCTCCCGTTCTCCGTGCTGCTGTCGCTCGGACAGCACGACGAGACCGCTGGACCTCACCTGGGCTGGCACGAGCACACTGCAGGGGCGCCGCTCCCGAGGCGGGTGGTGGCCGACGACGTCGCCGGCTACGACGAGGTGGCCCCCCTACCCCCGCCGTTCGAACTCACCTGGTCGGTGGCGAGCCGGCTGGTGACGCCGATGGACGGCACGTTCGGCCTACGGGGCAGCGGGATCGTCGACCTGCCGTTGCCCCGCAACCATCCCGGCGGCGAGCTCGACGTGGAGATCACGGTCGACCGTTCGCCCCACATCGAGACCCCACTGCTGGGCGGCGTGGGGCTCAACGCGGTGGCCGTCCAGCACCGACGCCGGGTCACGACGACCGTCGACGCCGGGCTGCCCGTCGAGCGGCCGGCCGGTTCGCACCCCGAACCGGCCGCCCCGGCCTGGCTCGACAGCGACCGGTGGAACGGCCTGCCCGGGATCGAGCTGCCCCTGCGACCCCTGATCGACGGTGGACGGCCGGCCACCGCCACAACCCGGGTGCTCGACGACGGCCGGGCTGTGCTGGTGCTCGACGAGGACGACGGCCGGCGCCATGACTGGCGGGAGGTGCCGTCGTTCGGCGACTGCGGTCCCGGTGACCGCTGCTTCGTCGTCTCACGGGCGGATGACGTCATCCGCTTCGGCGACGGCCGCCGCGGCCGCATCCCCCGGCCGGCCCGCCCGGTCACGGCCCAGCTGAGCTTCGACGTCGGCGGGGGCTCGGACGATGTGCTACTCGCCGCCTCCGGCTGGTCGTCGGGTGACGTCGTCGCTCGGACCCTCACCGCCCTCTCGGGCGGGCGGGAGACGGAGTCGGCGGCCGACGCCGAGCGACGGGCCGGCACGGCCGGTAGACGCCGGACCGTGGCCGTCACGGCGCAGGACCACGCCGACATCGTGGCCGGCGCCGACCCCCTGCTCGCCGACGTCCGGGTCCACGTGGTGCCCGGCTACGACCCGTCGGCCCCGGTGAGGGTGGCCGACGCCGTCGCCGTCGTCGTCGTCCCGGCGGCCGACCGGCCCGCGGAGACCGAAGAGACGTCGACGTCGACCTACCGGGTGCCGACACCGCTGCTCGACCCCGGCCTGCGCCACCGGATCGGCGAGACCCTCGACGCCAGCCGACTCCTCGGCACGCACACGCATCTGGTCGATCCGTGCTACCGCCCGGTGACCGTGACGCTGGAGGCCACCGGCCCCATCGATCGCAGCACCCTCGACCGCGTCCGCGGCGATCTCCGCCGATTCCTCGATCCCGTAGCGGGGGGCCCACGGGGCCGGGGTTGGGCCGCCGGCCAGCCGGTCGTGCCTGGGCAGCTCCTGGACCGGGCGCAGCGGGCCGCCGGCCGTACCGCCACCCTGACCCGGTTGGTCGTGACCGTCGGGACCGGCCGGCCCGGCAGCGGACCCGACCTGACCGGCGACTGCGATCCGTTGCCCTTGGGCCCGATCGACCTCCCGTTCCTGCACGAGGTGAGGGCGTCGTGACCGACCCGTGGTGGCAGCAGGGATCGGACCGGCCCGTGCCGGGACCGATCATCGACCACTGGCCGGCCCTTCCCGAGCTGGTGCCGGCCGACCCGCGCGCCGTCGTGGCCGAGGTCAGCGGCCGTCAACGGGGCTTCACCCCCGACTGGCATCCGACGGCCGGCGATCCCGGCGTCGTGCTGACCCATGCCTTCGCCACCGCGGCGTCGCTGGTTGCCGGCCAGGTGAACCGTCTGCCGGAGGCCATGGCCCGCCGGCTGGCATCCATGGCCGGCCTGGGTCTGGGCTCGGCGGTGTCGGCGGCGGCGATCGTGGTCGTCGGGATCGAGCTCACGGCCCCGGCGGCCGTCGCTCTGCCCGAGCGGGCCGTGCTGCTCGGCCCGCCCCGGCCCGGCGGCAGCGCCAGCGTGTTCGAGACGGTCCGGGCCCTCACCGTGGTGCCGGCCACGGTGGGCGCCGTGGTCGGGCAGGTGGGCACGGCGGCGCGGGTGCTCGAGGGGGAAGCCGCCATCACCCCGTTCGATCTGCCGGCGTTCGGCACCTCACCCACGCCCGGGAACCGGCTCTGGTTGGGCATCACCCCGGGACCGGACACCACGACGCTGACGCTGCACCTGGCGCTGGCCGCCGACGTCTCGTCGTCATCGGCGCTGACCGCCGTGGCCTGGACGGCCCTGGTCCAGGGGGGCGAGAGCCCGGTGACCGTGATGATCGACGAGACGATAGGCCTCACCCGCTCCGGCATCGTCGAGCTCCGCCTGCCCGACGCCTGGCGGGCCGAGCGGCATCCCTCAGCCGACGGTCCGCTGCAACCCCACCGCTGGCTGTCGGTCCGCCTCGTGGGCGGGGGCTACAGCCAGCCCCCGCGACTGACCGGTGTCCGGGTCAACGCGGTGCGGGTCGACGGCGTCCAGACCCTAACCGACGAGCCGATCGAGCCGCTGATCGACCCGACGGAACCCGACGGCCGCCCCGTTTACCGGTTGCGGCAGACACCGATCATCGCCGGCTCGGTGGTGTTGGAGGTGGACAGCGGCCTTTCGACCGACCCCTTCGGGCTCGACCAGCCCGACCGGGCCACATCGGCGGAGTGGAACGAGGTGGCATCGTTGGCCGGCCGTCGGCCCGAGGACCGTGTCTTCTCGGTTGACCCCACGACCGGACAGCTCCAGTTCCCCGGCCCGGCCCGGGGCGCCTTCCGCCGGGTCACCGCCCGGAGGTACCGGGTCGGGGGTGGCGTGGTCGATTTCCCGGCCGGTACCACTCTGGCCCTGCGGGACAACGTGGCCACCCTCACCTCGGCCGCCGCTCTGACGGCCGGAGGGGGCGGGGCTGAGGCCGAGACGGCGGGCGAGGCGTTGCGACGGGCGCCGGCCCCGTTGCGATCGGCCCGCCGGGCCGTGACCCCCGCCGACTACGAGATCGAGGCGCTGGCGGCTCCTGGTGGCGGCGTGGCGCGGGCCCTGGCCCGACCGGGGCGGGACGGTGACGACCGGCCCCGGCCGGGCTGGGTGCGACTGGTCGTGGTCTCGGTTCGGCCCGACGCCGACGGCCGGCCGGTGCCGCCTCCGGCCGCCCTCGACACCGTGGCCCGCCATCTCGAGGCCCACGTCGCACCGCTGGGCGTGCGGGTGGCGGCGGTCCCGGCCCGCTTCGCCGTCGTCCGGGTCGAGGCCCGGGTGACGGCCGACCAGGGGGCCGAGCCGGCGGCGCTGCAGGCGCGGCGTCGGCGCTGCGCTCGACGCCATCCTCAGCCCGTACGAGACGACGGGGCGCGATGGTCACCCGTTCGGCGCCCCCGTGACGTACCGCGCCGTCCTGGCCGCCGTCTCCGCCCTTGCCGGTGTGGTCCGAGCCGACCTGCGGCTCGAACTCGACGGGCGACGCCTCGACGCCTGCGCTGACGCCGCCCTGCCACCCGAGGCCCTACCGCTGGCCGGCGCCCACCTGATCACGGTCACCACCGAGGCGGGAGGTACCTGACGTGACGTGCGCCGCCGATCGCCCGACCTTCCGCCTCCTCGATCCGATCGGCGGCTGGGACATCGGGGCCGTCCACCAGGTGGTGGAGACTTCAGCTCGCCTGGAGTTGGCCGCCCGGCGTCCCCGCCTGTCGGCCGTGACCCCCGGCGAGGTGGCCCACTGCCTGCTCCCGTCCAACCTGGCCCACAACGGCGGGGGCCGCTGGTACCTCGTCGCCGACGGCCGAGTTCTCGGCCTCGGACCGTGCGACGCCGCATTCGCACCCCTCGCCGGCCCGGTCGCCGCGATCGACGCCGCCGCCGTGGCTGCCTCCGGGCCCGTGCTGGCGGTCGTCGATGCCACGTCCCGTTCGCTCCTCGTGCTCGACGGCCATGGGCACCGGGTCATCGCCCGCCATCGCCTGTCCTGGCCCGGCCCCGGGCCAAGCGCTGTGGGCCTCGTCACCGGCGAACGGATGGCCGACACCGTCCTGGTGGCCGGCCCCGGCCCCGCCCCCGACAGGGGTGCCGTGGTGGCTTTCGACCTCACCGGTCGGGAGCTGCAGCGATGGGTGATCGTCACCGGCGACGAGATCGTGGCCGTGGGCGTGCTCGACTCGGGCGGGCCCTCGGACCGTGGGCCGTGCCGGCCGCAGCTGGTGGCGGTGACTGCCGTCGAGAACGGCGCATGGCGTGAGGTGTGGCCGTTGCCCGACCCCGTTCCCGGCACGACGCCGACGGTGGCGGCACCTCTGTGCGCCGCCTGCCTCGACCCCTGCGATCCGACGACGTGCGTCACCTTCGTCGAGGGCGGCATGTGCCTCGGCCCGGCGGGCTCGGTCCGCTGCTTCGACCACCACGGTCGCCAACTGGCGACGCCCGATGGCGAGCCACCCCGACCGATCGCCGTCGGGCCTCCCCGCCAGCGGGAGGGATGGCTGGAGACCGGGCCTCTGGACGGTGGCCACGATCACGCCCGCTGGCGCCGTGTGAGCGTCGACGCAATGGTGCCGCTGGGCACCACGGTGGACCTCCAGGTCTGTGTGGTATCCGACGCCACGGACGTTCCGGCGGCCGGCGACTGGGAGCGGATCGGCCAACTCGACGCCCTGATCCAGCGCCAGCCGCCGGGCCGCTACCTCCGGACCCGGCTCCGCCTGGCGGGCGACGGGGCGGAGACTCCTCTGGTGAGGGGGATTCGATTCGACATCGACCCGGACTCCACCGCCGCCACGCTGCCCGCCGTCTACTTGGAAGACCCGCCGGCGGCCGATTTCACCGAGCGCTTCACCGCGCTGTTCGACGCTGTGGTCGACGAGTTGGCCGGGGCCGTCGGCGCCGCCTCCGCCCTGTTCGATCCCGAGCAGCTCCGCGACGAGCTCCTGCCGGTACTGCTCGACGCCCTCGGCCTGCCCGACGATCCCACCTGGCGACCCGGCCAGCGGCGCCGCCTGCTGGCCCGGGCCGCCGAGCTCACCGCCGCCCTCGGGACGGCACGGGGCCTGGTGGCCGCGGTCGAGACCGTCTACGGCGTGACCGTCCACGTCGAGGAGCGGGGCGCCGACCGCCCGTGGGGCGTCACCGGCCGCGCCCACCTCGGCCGCTTGCGGCTGCAGGCCCGATCCCGGGCGGCGGCCCGCCTCGACACTTCGGCCCTGGGCGCCGCCCCGATCGACGCCTTCGCCGATCCCGGAGCCGGAGCGTTCAGCCGCGGCGCCCACCAGGTGGTGGTCACCGTCCCGTGGCTGGGGGCGCCGGCCCGCCCCGATCACCGCCGGGCGCTCGAAGCGCTGGTGCGCCGCTTGGCACCAGCCCACATCGAGCTCACGGTGCAGTTCGCCCCGGGCCAGTTCCTGCTCGGCGGGCCGCTTCGACTCGGGATCGGGACGTCGCTGCGCGGCCTTCCGCCCGGGGTGCTCGGCGGATCGGGCCCGCACGCCGTGCGGTTGGGCCGGGCGACGGTTGTCGCCGCCAGCGGCCGCCACGCCGGACGCCCGATCGCCCTCGGCACCCGCTCCAGTCTCGGTCTGAACACCACCGTGGGGTAACCCTATGCACACAGCCCACCATCCGCCCTCGACCCCCGACCGGTGCCGCTCGGTGCCCGACTTCGAGCGGGTCTGCTACTACATGGGCCAGCTGCTGGGCCCGCAGGAGTTCATCGACGAGCACGACTTCTTCGCCGACAAGCTGGCTTTGATCGTGTCCCGCCTTATCGGCCACGGGGTGGCGTGCGGGCTGGAGGTCGACCTCACCGTCACCCCGCCCGACGCCTGTTCCCCGCCCGACCAGGACCCACTGGCACGAGCCAGGCTCACGATCCACCCCGGGCTCGCCGTCGACTGCGAGGGCCGCCTGGTCGTGGTCCGCCATCCGCTCTCGGCAACGGTGTGGTCGGCTCTCGCCCGCGCGCGACCGGGAGCGGGCGACCGCCGGCGAGAACGGGGAGCGACCGCCGCTGTACGTCTCGCTCCGATTCGCCGAGGCCGCGGGCGACTGCTGTCGACCCCTGGGTCACGACGCCTGTACGCCACTCCACCGCCATCAGCCCTCACGGGTACGGGAGTGCGCGGAGGTGGAGGTCTCGCTCGACCCGCCGGAGACGAGCGCCTGCGACGCCTGCTGTGATGGTTGCGGCGACGCCCGCGTGCTGGTGGCGGTCATCACCACGGCGGTGGACGACGGCGGCCAGGTCACCCTCACCCCGGACGAGACCGTGCGCCGACCGTTGGGCCTGGCCCAGCTCACGACGATCGCCGGCACCTCCTGGACCCACGGGGCGACCTACCGCCTCGACGACGCCGACACCCTGCTCGAGCGAGGGATCGCCATCCGCTTCTCGGCCCCGGTGCGGGCCGACGCGCTGTCCGACCCCCACCTGGTCGAGATCGGGGTGCACACCGGCGGCTCGGGGGGCCGCGACAGCTTCGCCCCCCGCACCGTGCGCGTCGCCCCCGGCGAGGTCGACGACGAGGGCATGACCCGGGAGCTGTGGTTCAGGGTGCAGGGCTACGATCGCCTGAGCGAGGGCGATCTGGTCCGCATCGCCGTCCACTGCGAGTTCCTCCTCGACCACTGCTGCCGGGCGGTCGACGGCGATCACGTGGGTGGCCGGGTACCAAGCTACGAACCGGACAGCTCGCCGTACCCGGACTGGCAGCCCATTCCACCCGAGCAGCTGCCCCCGGCGCCCGCGGCCTGCGCCAGCCCGCCTTTCCGGCGAGGCCCGTGGGAGACGGGCAACGGGACACCGGGGGGCACGTTCCGAAGCTGGATCCAGGTGGTCCGACGCGACGAGGAGGGTCGATCATGAGCTGCGGGTGTGGCACCACCACGACGGCGGGGACGGCGGGAGGCTGTGGCTGCGGCGGGGCCTGTGGCTGCGGTCGACGGGGAGCGGCCTCGGCCGGCGCCGTCGGCGGCGGCGGGTTCCTCCGGCCACGGTTCTTCGCCGGCCAGTTACTGACCGAGGACGACCTGGAGGCCCTCGTGACCTATACGGCGGCGAAGTCCCGCCTCCACAACCGGTACCTGGTCGGCGCCGGAGTGGTCGGCGGCCTGGAGGTCAGCTGTCACCCGACGAAGCCCGGCTGGGTGCGGGTGGCGGCCGGCTACGCCCTCGACTGCTGCGGCGAGGACATCGTGGTGCCCTGCGCCGTGGAGGTCGACGTGAACGAGCTGATCGCAGCCATGCCCCGAAAGGCCAGCTGCGACGAGCCGTGCCCCCCCGACGACACCAAACGGCTCGGGGGCCGGCCGTGCCGCACCTACACGCTCGTGGTCTCCTACGCCGAGGAGCCGGCCGAGATCCTCACCGCCTACCCGGTGGATGACGAGCCGTGCGGCTCCTCGTCGGGGTCCCGCTGCGAGGTGTCCCTGGTGCGCGAAGGTTTCCGGATCGGCCTGCGATGCGGGTCTCCCGACGACGAACGGCGATGGATGCTGGACGATATCGTCGCCTGCTGGGGACGACTGTGCCGAGGCACGCCGGATGTCGAGCGGGAGCGGGCCACGGACATCTCGGTGTCGCCCGAGTCCGCCACGAGATCGGTGCTGTCCTCGCTGCGGGTGGCCGTCGATCGCATGGTGCCGTGCCGGCGCCGGCTGGCGGCACTGGCCGCCAGCGACGACCACACCGTCGGCGACCGCCAGTTCGTCATCGACGTCCGCCAGGCCATGATCGAGGCGCTCGAGACCACGGGCCTCACCGACTGCACCCTGCTGTGCGACGTCACCGCGGTGCGGGTCGGCGACAGCCCCAACGAGGCGGCTGGCCGTCTCGTGCCGCTGCTGCAGGCGATGATGGTCGAGTGCGTCTGTCGCGCCGTGAACCCGCCGCTGGCCACCTGTGACGACCCGGCTGTGGTGCTGGCCACGGTGTGCGTCGACGCCTGCGAGGTGATCGACATCTGCAACTCGGCACGCCACCTGGTGATCAGCGGCCCCGCCCTCGGCCACTGGCTGCCGCTCGGCTCGTTCCACCAGCTCCTGGAGGAGCTGTGTTGCGGATCGGCCTTCTCCACCGCAGGCGAGCCGGCCCGGCGTATCGGCCAGCGCCTGTCCGCGGCGCTCGGCGACCAGCTGCTGGTCGACGCGGGAGTCGCCGCCGCCCGCAGCTTCGGGCTGTCGACCGACGAGCACCTGCAACGTCAGATCGACGAGCTCGGCCGCCGGCTCGACGAGGTCCGGGAGGCGGCGCGGCCGGCACCGGGAGCGCCGAGCGGGTCACGGACATCGCAACGGGCCGGCTCTAGAAGCGGTCGGGCCAGCGCCCGCCCTCCGGCCGGGGAGCGGGAACCGGCGCCGGCGGAGGAGGAGACCGGGGGAGAGGAGGAGGGCGATGGCTGAGGTTCCGATGCGGGCGCTGTTCAACGAGCGCCAGATCCTGGGTTCGGCCGACCTCAACCTGGTCGTCGAACACGAACGCCGTACGGCCGCCCAGCTCCTGCGGGCGCTGACCACGGCCGGCGTGGTGAGCGGGTTGAACCTGGTGTCCACCGAGGTCCCGGTCACCACCGGCACCGGCGACACCGTGATGACCAAGCAGATCCGGTTGCTCCGGGGCGTGGCCTGCGACGACCTCGGCCGCCTGGTGGTGGTGCCCGAGGACGTCCCGTTCGGCGAAGACCACTTCCTCACCGCCGTGGGCTCGGCCACAGCCGACGAGGAGCATCCCGACCGCAGCCTGCCCCACCCGGTGTTCCTGGCCCCAGAGGACCGACCGCAACGCACCAGCGGGACCGTCGGTATCACCTGCTCGCCGACTACCGGACCGACCCGCGTCGCCGAGGGCTACCGGCTCCGCGTGGGACGTCCGGGTGAGGAGCTGCCCCGATCGCTCCCACCGATCCCCCCCGGGGCGGGACCCGACGAGGCCGGGACCGGTCGGGAGGTCCTCCTCGGCTTCGTCCGCCTCCACCTGACCCTCAAGCGTTACGTGGAGCACGCCGACGCGTCCGGTACGGTGGCCCGGCGCTACGCCGGCTTGCGGTCCGACACGGTCAACGGCCGCCAGGGCAGGGTTGTGGTGCAGACCTCGGCCGACGGCACGGTCGGCATGCCGGCCCTGGCCCTGGACTCCGGCGGCGACAACGTGCTGACCCTCGGGCGGGCCGGCGCCCAGGGCGACCTCGACCCCCTGTTCTGGATCGACGCCAAGGGCGACGTGTTCGCCAAGGGCCAGTTGCACGGCACCCGGACTGCCGGCCAGGTGGCGGTGGAGTCGGGGGTGGTCAACCACGGGCTGCGGGTGCCGCTACCGGCCGGCGTCACCGACGACGAGGTGACCAGCGGCCGGGTCGTGCTCCACGTGTCCGTCACCCCGCTTCCTCCTCCGGTCGCAGGGTCGGGCCACCTGGTGCCCACGGTCTGCGACGTCAGCGCCGACCGCCGGGTCACCTGCCGGTTCCTCCGGCTCCCGCTGAGCGGGGCCGGCGAGCTGGTGGATGGGTCGTGTCGGTACCTCGCCATCGCCTCAGTGTCGCCCAGTGGGAGCGGGTCATGAGCAGCGGCCCCTCAGCCCTGGTGGTGATCGAACGCCACTCCCGGACCGTGCTGGCCGGGCTCACCCGCAACGCCGGCGGGCCGGTGCCGCCGGTGCGTGAGCTGACCGGCGACGCCTTCGATGTCACGGTGGACGAGACGCTGTTCAGCGCCGTGCCGGCCGCATCCCTCGAGGTGGCCGAGGTCACCGCGACGGAGACCGACATCCGTCAGTGCGCCGGCAAGGAAGCCAAGCGCGACGGCGCCTCGACGGTGCTCAGCCCCGCGGTCAGCAGTTTCACCGAAGTCACCTGGGACGACTCCGAGGAGACGCTGACGGTCGGTGTGTCGAGCGACGCCGATGGACTCACCGTGATGTACGGCACCGGCCAGCAGGTGCATCGCCCGGGCAACGTCCCGAAGGGGCAGTCGGTCAAGCTGTTGATCACCGGAGCGACCCTGCCCATCGTGGTCCTGGCCCCCGGCTTCCAACCGAGAGCGGTGGCGGGAGGCGGCGGCGAATGAGTGTCGTCGTGGTGGAGCGGTGCCGGGTCCGGGTGGTGAACCGGTGCCCCTGGGTCGTGATCGACCGGGTAGCCGCCGCCCGGGCCGTGAGCCGGCTCGTCGCCGAGCAGCTTGTCGCCGGCCTGCTGGACCGCAGCGAGCGAAGGGCGGTACGGCTGGACCGGGCCTCGCTGCACGTGCAGCTCCGCTGCGACGGCGCCGACCTGATGGCACTGGCCGGCGACGGGCCGCCGTCGGCGGTGCTCGTGCACCGGCTGGTCGACGCGCTCGACTCGGCCGTGGCCGGCCTCGGCGTCGCTGTCGAGCTCGTCGACGTCGATGCCGATACCGGCCCCGACGGTCAGCAGGCCGAGGTCGTCGCGGCGCTGTGGCTGGGCCCGGTGACCGCTCCGTCGGTGGTCCGCCGGCCTCAGGGCCCAACGGCTTTCGGTTCACTGCACCCGTTGGTTAGCGCCCGGCTTGCGGCTGGGCCGGTGGCTCGAGCGTCGGCGAGCACGATCGCAGACGGCGAGGTGGCCCACCCCCCGGGTCCCGCCGGGCCCCGCCGCCGGTCGGCACCCGATCGATCGGCCGCTCCACCGGCGCCGCCTCCCGCCCGGTCGCCGGACAGCCCGCCCCCCGGCACAGTTGTGGACGATTTCGTCCCATCCGATGCGACTCCCCTACAGACGGCGCCGGCGGTCCCTCCGGTCGGTGTCGACCCCGCCGATGCCTCGCACCGCCCCCGGTCCGACTACGGCCCCGATCAGCGCACCACCGACAGGCGGCCTGCGACCCGTACGGGGGGCAGCCACGACGACCGACGGTGGGGGACCCGGGGCGAGGCCACCGTACGTTCGGTGCTCCCCTACCTCGTGCTCGGATCGCTCTCCCAGCACGGACTCCTCGACGAGTTGGCTGACCGGTTGGAAGGCGAGGGCTGGGGTGACCTGCTGGCCGACCCCGTAGCGGCACTGACCCGCAAGGTGCTCGGCCCACCGCCCCCCGGCTCCCCTGACCGATCGGACCTGGTGGTGGCGGGGTTGACGGACCCCCCCGACGGTGGTCGACTCGAGTTCCTCGCCCGACGGGCCTCGTCCTGGCTGTGGCCGGTCACGGTGTCGGCCGCCGAGCTGCTATTCGTCGACCGGCCGCCGGCCGGCACTGTCCTCGTAGTCGCCGACGGCACGGCCGCCGGCGGGGTGGTCATGGCCGAGGCGGACGGCCTGTTCCCGGTGACCTGGGGCGGCGATCGGAGCGAGGCGGCATGGTGGTGGCGGCGCGCCGGTGAACCCCCGGTGCTGGGCACCTGGCCCCCCTTCGACGACCGGCCGTACGGGGCAGCGGAGGCCGATGGGGGCGAGGCCGGCGACGATCCGGTGGGCCGACTGTCGGAGGTCCACCGGCGCCTGGCCCGCCGTCCGGCGGCGGCCTGGGCCGACCTGCCCGAGCTCGAGGCGGGCCTCGCCGCGCTGGCCGCCTTCGGCCTGGCCGACGTGGCCCACCGGGTGTTCCAACCGCTCGGTCCCACCGACCCCGGTCAGGCGCTCACCCACTTCGCCGACCTCGACGGGGTCGTCCACTTCCACCAGGACCGGGTGGTGGTGACGATGCCGGTCGGTCGCCGTCACGGCGATCTTCGCGACGCGGGGCTGTTGGCCACGATCCCCGAGGTGCCATGGCTCGGCGGTCGCCCGGTCGAGCTCGTGGGGGGTTGAAGCGTGCGGACCCGGTTGGCCGCCGCCCACCTCGACGTGATGCTCGGGGCCCTCAACCGGGCCTGCGCCGTGGCGGTGGAACGTCAACGGGAGCAGGCGGCGTTCCTGGACCGCAGCGATCAGGCCGCATACTGCATCACCGACCGGGAGGTCTCGATGCTGCTGCAGCGCGTAGAGGGGTTCCGGTTAGGCGAGGTGCGGCCGGACCCGATCGGGCTGCTGTCGGCCGGGGAGCGGCGGGCCGAGGCCGAGCTGCGGCTGCTGGCCGAGCAGGCCGGCGAGCACCTGCCGCTCGACGAGTTGGCGGCGGCCGCTTCGCTCGGCTACGGCGACCTGCTGGGTCTGCTGGCGGTGACCGCCCCCGAGCTCGACCGTGGCTACCGCCGGATCTACGCCTACCTGGCCGACGACCCCGATCATCGTCACGCCAGCGTGGACACGTTGCTCACGGTGGCCGCCGGGCTCGATGACCGCCATGATCAGCGGCGGGCGTTCGGCCCGTTCGGCCCGTTGCGACGCCACGGTCTGGTGCGGGCCGAGTACCCGTCGGTCATCGAGCGGCACGGGCCCCTCTCCCTCGGACTGGGGGTGCTCGACTACCTCCTGGGGGCCAGGATCGACGTGGCTCTGCTGCTCGACGCCGACCCCGCCGAAGCGGAGCTCACCGACGAGGGGGCGGCGATCCCCTGCTGCTCGCCCTACGAGCTCGACGTGCTGGCCGATGGGCTCCAGGTGGGGCTGGTCGACACCGTCGGGGTGTGGGCGTCCGACGACGACGAGGCCGACGAGGCGGTGCAGGCGCTGGCCAGGTTGTCCGGCCGACCCCTGGTGACGGTGACGGTCCGGCCGGTGGAACCGGCCGTTGGCCCCGACGGCCCAACCGTCGCCGGCGCGTCGCTCGACCCGACGCGGATCCGATTGGCGGCGCTCAAGGCGGGGGCGACGGGAGGCCTGCTCTGGCTCCGCCTGGTCGGAGGCGCGGTCCCGTCCCCCGCGGAGCAGTCGGCCGCGGCCACCGTCCTGGCTGGATGCGGCCTGCCGATGGTGATCTCGCGGCACTCGCCCTGGCGGCCGGCGGTGCTCCTGGCCGGGCGGGCGCCGGTGGAGGTGTGGGTGACGCCCCTGGATGCGGCCGACCGGGAAGCGGTGCTGTCGGCCGAGCTCGCCGGGCTGTCGGTCCCCGAGGTGGATGCGGCCGCCAGCAGGTGGGGGTTGGGCCGGGCCGGCCTGCGGGCGGCGGCCGGGATGGCGCGTACGGCGAGCACGCTGACCGGCCGCGATCCCTCGCCGTCGCCGGCCGAGCTGGACGCCGCCTGCGCCCTGATGTCGACGGTGTCGAGCGGCCGCTTGGTGTCGGCGATCGAACCCCGCCGGGGAGAGGACCTCCTGGTGCTCCCGCCGGCCGTGCACCGTCAGGTGACCGAGATCGCCGCCTTCGCCCGTTCGGCGCGGCTGGTGGTCGACGACTGGGGGTTCGGCCGGATGCTCACAGGTGGGGGCGGAGTGAAGGCCCTGTTCGTGGGCGATCCCGGTACGGGCAAGACCCTGGCGGCCGAGGTGATCGCCCACCTCCTCGGCGTACAGCTTCTGAAGGTCGACCTGGCCCAGCTCGTCTCCAAGTGGGTAGGGGAAACCGCCAAGCACCTCGATCTCGTGTTCCAGGAGGCGGCCTCAGGGGCGGGCGTGCTGTTCTTCGACGAGGCGGACGCCCTGTTCGGCAAACGAGGTGAGGTCCGCCACGGCACCGATCGCTACGCCAACACCGAGGTCAGCCATCTTCTGCAGCGCTTCGAGCAACATGACGGCGTAGTGATCCTGGCCTCGAACCTCCGGGACAACATCGACGCGGCCTTCGCCCGACGATTCGACGCCATCGTGCCGTTCCCCCGCCCACAGTGGAATGAACGGCGGCGGCTGTGGACGCTGGCCTTCCCACCGGCGGCGCCACTGGCCGTCGAGGTGGATCTCGATGCAGTCGCCGGGCTCGACATGACCGGCGCCGGGATCGTATCGGCCGCCCGGCTGGCCGCTCTGCTGGCAGCCGGGCGGGACCGCGGGACGATCACCATGGCCGACGTGGTGCACGGCATCGTCCGCCAGTACCACACCGAGGGCCGCATCCTCACTCCCGCTGATCTCGGAGCCTACGGGAACCTGGCGGCCGACATCGTCGCCGACGGCGCGCCGCTCGACTCCGCCGGGAGGGGCTGGGGATGACCCCCGGCATGGAGACGGCGAGCCGGCCGGCCGTGGCCGAGCGGCCGCAGGCCGCCGTTCCGGTCCCTGTCCGCTCGACGCCGACGCCGGCACCGCGAGGGGCCGGTCCGATCGGAAACGCAGCGTCGGCCCGCCAGGTGGCGGGCCCCATGCCGACGGTCGATCTCGCTGCCGAGAAGATCGGGAGCCCCGAGCTCGACAGCTACGTGGCCGGCGGCGGCACCCGGGGCACCGAGGTGCACGCCATCCTGGGTTCGGTCGCCCACGGGCCGATCGTGCTGCACAAGCACCGGTCGGGCCTTTCCACCGACGGCGTCCAGCAGCTGCCGATCCAGCACGCCCAACTGGGGCTACTGGAACCGCTTCGACCTGTCGTCGGTCTCGTCATCGAGCACGGCAAGCGGAGCCGCATCTACGTGAGCACCGCCGCCGCCCCGAAGGCATCGACCGGGTTGATCGAGGCCATCGACAAGAGCCCATCGTTGCTCGGATTGGTCGGCGTCGATCTGTCCCGCTTCCCGAAGCCCATTACCGAGATCGTCGGGGGCGAGCTCTCCTTCAAGCTCACCGGTATCGCATTCGGCATCGGCAGCCTGGTGAAAGGCTCGCTCGACGTGGGCTTCACCGGGCCCCAGCCCGTGTTCAGAGCTACGGGTGCGGTGACGCTGCCGAAGGGCCAGGCCGGCCCAGCCCAACTCGTGCTGGAGCGCGACGCCAAGGGCGACGTGCGCGGATCGATCGACGTGCCGATCGCCCTCGGGAAGGTGACGGGCAACGTCACCGCCGCCTTCGGCCCCGCCGGTGTGTTCCAGGTGCGAGGTGTCCTCGGGGTCCAGATGGACAAGTTCGGCGGTGAGATCACCGTCATGGTGGCCGACGCCGCGACCGCACGCGAGGCGGCGCTGGCCCAACTCGGGGTAACGGCGGTCGAGGCGGCGGCCGACGAGGCCAAGAAGCCGAGCGCAAAGGCGAAGCCCGGGGCAATGGCGGTCATCGGGTGGGGGACGCTCAACTTCGCCGTGTCGGAGTGGTTGGCGGGCAAGGCTCAGGTCATCGTCGACGACGAAGGCCACCTGACGGTGATGGGCGAGATCACGCCGCCGGCCGAGGTGATCCTCTTCGAGCAGCGCGACTACATCCGGAACCTCTTCAAGCTCGAAGCCCGGGCGGCGTACGGCGTGCCGTATGTGGGGAACATCTTCGTCTTCGCCAACGTAGGCCTCGACGCCATGGCCAAGTTCGGCCCCGGGAAGCTCTACGCCATCAAGCTCAGCGGCAAGTACTCGACCAACCCCAAGGTAGCCAAGGCCTTCTCCATCGAGGGCACGCTGAACATCTCGGCCTTCGCCGGCGTGCGGTTGCGGGGAGAGGGTGGTGCCGGGATCGAGATCCTGAGCCACGACATAAAGATGGGCGTGGGCGTTAACGGCCTCGGCGGCGTTCGGGGGTATGTCCAGGCCACGCCGAAGATCGGGATGCGGGAGGTCGGCGACCCCAAGGAAGGTAAGAAGACGGAGTTCTTCCTCAACGGCCACATGGAGATTGCCGCCCAACCATTCCTCGGACTGGGTGGAGACTTCTTCGTCGAGCTCGATTCGCCCTGGTGGTCGCCGGCACCGGACAAGAAGTGGACGTGGCCGCTCGGCCAGCTGGAATATCCGCTGCCCGGCCAGTTCGGGCTGGGAGTCGATCTCGATTGGGTCATCGGTTCACCCAACCTGCCCGAGGTCAAGACGGGCGAGGTGAGCTTCGACGCCAAGAACTTCATGACTGATCTGGTCGACGACAAGGTGCCGCCCAAATCCAAAGGAGATCAGGAGAAGCCCGGCGCCTGGAAGGACGGGCCGGAGGCTGTCCCCGCGCCCGACCCCAAGGCCGCCCCCGACCTGGTGAAGCCAGCAGGTGGCGGACCAAAGGCCCAGGCCGCCGACGGTCCAACGAAGGAAGGCAAGGACCACAAGGGTGCTGTCGACAAAGCCAACGTTCCCAAGGATCTCTCAACCGCCAAGAAGTTCGGCGAGGGCAGCGAGGAACTGGCAAGGTTTTCGGCGCTGTCTCATCGACACCCTATGTCTCATAAGGAAGTCAATCGAGAGGCCGACATTCTTCTACGTCGCTACGGCTTCAGGACCGTCGAGGTGAAACGTGACGGATCTGACTGGCTTGTCAAAGCAGCTATCAATCCAGTAAAGGAGGAGCGAGTAAGCGCACTCGCAGAGGAGGCCAGGGATGAGATAGAGGCACTTGGCAGCGGAAGCCCATCAGATGTGAGAGGCGAGTCGTTTCCCGATCCAGCTAAACGCCAGTATCGAGGCGGCCTACGCCCTGACGATCCAGTGCGAGACCATATTTTCGCTCGCGCCGCTGGTGGCCCCGATGTCGAGTCCAACATCGACATCAAGTCGCGTGAGTCCAACGCGGTAAAGGGTGGGCGAGAGGGAGCGCTTCTACGATACGAAGCAGCCCTACGCGCTCAGGGACTAACTCAGGAACAGGTCCGCAGTGTCACCGGTCCCGAGTGGCGATCCATACGACGCGATGTTCATGCTGTCTCTATGAGCCGCGAACATCTGGAAAAGATCGGTGACTCGGACCAAACTGTTGACTGAGATGGACATACCGGACACCCAAGTTGACGGATGTCTGTTTACAGCACCTGAGGCGTGACGACCTCGCGACACCATCGTGATATCACCGGGTGATGCTGGGTGGTGACGATGGTCGCACTCGGAAGCGAGGCCTTGATGACAACAACTACCCAATCGGGGACGGACAGCTGCCTCGAGAAGCTGCACAAGGATGCGGCGACGAGGAAGACCGAGGCCGATCAGGCCGCCCGGCAGGCCGAGCTCCTGCGCACCCAGTCTGACCAGTTGACCCGCCTCGTCGGCCAGCTCGACACATCGCTCTCCTCCTACGCCGACGCCCGCAAGGAGATGGACCCGCTCATCGTCGAGCTGCGCTCGCGTCTCGATGCGATACGCAAGGACCTCGAGTGCAAGCTGACCTCCGAATGCGTCGATGCCCTCCGCAAGGCGTTCGGTGAGTATCCGACCAAGCTCGGCGCCAAGCGCACGGACGAGGCGAAGCTCGCCCTTTGCCAGGACGACACGTCAATCCCGGGTCGGCAGGTGCTCTGCGATGCCGCCCGGGCAGCGAGGGATGCCGTGCAGGCGGCGATTGATGCGCTCCTCACGGAGGCGGACGGCCTTCGCCAGCGGGTCGCGGCCATCACGGCGGCCGCCGCCGCCATCGAGGTGATCGTCTGTGACCGCGACGGCGATCGCGTACGGGCCTACGTCATGTACCTGGTGACCAAGGCCAACCTCGACAGCGTGTACAACAGCGTCGACTGGAAGAAGGCAGACGTGCAGGAAGCACTCGCCTGCCGGCTCGACGAGCTCCAGAGCGACCTGAAGAAGAGGTCCGACGAGCTGAGCACCTGCGCCGAGGCCCTGGCCGAGCTCGTCCGCTCGCACGACCTGGCGGTTGCCGAGCTGGAGGCGATGACCCGCAACGGCGGCATCGACTGGATCGTCGATCAGGCCCGACCGGCCTGCGCCGCTGACGCCGGCACCGACCCGTCGTGTGGTCCAGCCGACACGAGCGGCGGTGTTACGTCAGCGCCCTGACACTGCCTCGACGTCGGCGTGACGCGCCCGCGACAGCGGGCCATCATGCTTGAGGCGAGGACTGGACACGACGAGGGGGTACGTATGTCTGGCGCCCGCAGCGGTGAGTCGATCACTGCGCACATGGAGTCCGCCGGCAAAGGTCGGCGTGCAGCGGAGGATCCACTACCGACACCTCGCCCCGAGCTGACACTGCTCGGTGGCTTCGCTCTGACCATCGGGGGACAACCCGTCTCCGTGCCGGAGAGCAGCCAGCGGGTACTGGTCTATCTCGCCCTCCACGATCGGCCCCAGGCCCGTCAGGTGGTAGCCGCTTCCCTGTGGCCCGAGAGCGGCGAGGCCCGCGCTGCCGCCAACCTCCGCTCTTCGCTCTGGCGCCTACCGACCCCCAACGATCAGCCCCTCTATACCGGCCAGGGCAGCAACCTGGCCGTCGCTCCGGAGGTCGACGTCGACGTGCGACGGGTCGAAGCAGCCGGCTGGTCCCTCGTGCAGAACGCGACCACCCAGCTCGACCTCAGCGGCCGCCGCATGTTCTTCGACGACCTCCTGCCCGGCTGGTACGACGACTTCGTGATCGTGGAGCGCGAGCGACTGGCGCAGCTCCGATTGCACTTCCTGGAGGCCATGGCCCACGCCCTCGGCGACCAGGGCCGGTTCGCCGAGGCGCTCGACGTCGCCCTCCGCCTCGTGGCCGCCGACCCGCTCCGCGAGCGCAGTCAGAAGGCCCTCATCTCGATGTACCGAGCCGAAGGCAGCATCGGTCAGGCGGTGCGCCAGTATGAGCGGTACCAGGACCTCCTGCAGGAGACATTCGGCTGCGACCCCTCGGCCGAGTTGGCCCAGCTCGCCTACGGGCTGAGCGGCACGGAATCGGTCGGGGCGTGACGGTCGACAGCCCTGACGGCCTGGGCCAGCGGCTCGGCGCAGGCCTGGAACTTCGGGCCGACTACGAGGCGACACAGCGGCTGTGGTCCCAGCTCGTGGAGACCCGCTTCCGGCTCTTGGCGTTGGCGCCCATCGTCACCGCCTTCGGCGTGGCTCGGACCCTACCGCCGGCCGTGGCCGTGCTCGGCGTGGCGGCCACCGCCGGCGTCATCGTCTACGAGATGCGGAACTCCCAGCTCCACGACAACGCCGTGCACCGCCTGAGGTGGCTCGAGCGGCAGCGGGAGCTGCCGTCCTCGGTCTCGGCTGCCGGCCACGGAGGCGCGGTCACCGACGCCCGCAGCGGACGTCCGCTGCGCACGGTGGGAGGGCTCCGCATAGCGCACGACCGCGCGCTGGCACTGGTGTACGGCGGTGTGGCGGGAGCCTGGGTGTGGCGGCTGGTCTCGGCAGTGGCCTCCCAGTGGTGGTCGGGTCGGGCCGTCACGTGGCCGGCCGGTGGCGCCGGCGCAGCGACCGCCCTGGGAACGCTGGCCACGATCATCCGGGCCGCCGGCCGGGCACGCGTGTCCGAGCCCGTCGATCCGCGCTCCCCCTTGCTTCGGAAGGCGCCACGTCGCTCGGCGAGGCCCTCGGCCTAGCGGCGCGCAACCGTCGGATGGTGCTCAGCTCAGCTCTCGAGCTGGCCGAGCACTTGGGGTTGGTGGAGAACCGCGGAGCGGTCACCGCCCGCCGCCGAAGGGTCCGTCCGACGGATGACTGGTGGAGCGGCGGTCGCATCGACGCCGGCCGGGTCCGTCGCCGTGTCCTTCCGCGCAAGGGTCGGGCAGTGGTACACGTCCGGCCATCGCCACTGGTTCGCTCCCGGCTCACTCCGTGGGGAGAGCTGTGGCAGGCCCGGCCGATGGCCGGCTCGCCGTCGGCCCTGTCCCGATCGGGCAAGTTGCTCGGGCTGCTCGGTGAGCGGATCGTCGACTTCGAGCGGTTTCTGACCGCATTCAGAGCCGCCGGCGACGGGGTCACCGACGGTTGGCTAACGTCGGACGAACTCGCGGCGGCCGCCGGCCGGACTGAGGCCGAGGTAAACGTGCTGCTGTCCCTGCTGGACTCGGTCGGAGCCATCGAACGGTCGGTTTCGCCCAACCGCCGTGACGTCGTGCGGCTGGTCGACGGTCTTCACCCCCGGGCCCCACAGGCCGCCGCCGTCAGCGCCCCCAATGACGACCCCATGCCGCCGACCGACAGTGCCTATCGAGACCAACTCGTCGCGCTGATCAGGGCGGCCTCGCTGACAGCCGCCGTCGAGCCGATCACCACTGATCCCGATGCGCCCGCGTTGGGCCCCGCCGCGCGCCTTGGCACCGATGAGCTCGAGGAACGGCTGGCCAAGCTGATCACGATGAACTCGGGCGCGAGAGTCGAGCAACTTGCTGGTGCCGACCAACTGTCCGGCTTCCACCCCGAGGCTCGACACGGCGACTCTTTTGCGCCTCCCAGTGGACCTATCGCCGTCCACGTCAGGGACCCGGTCGGCCCAGGCCCGGGCACCACAGCGACCAGGCGGTACGCCGACGCGAGCGAGGAGGAAGCGGCCCCGATCGATGTCGAGGTCGACGAGGGGGGGACCGAGCCCGCGCCAGCCGACGAGTCACAAGCTACGCCGCCGGACGACGAGGGCCGCCCGGTTGACGGCCCCTGGTCGTGCCGGGCGCCACGAGCACCGTCCTAGAGGAAGAGAGGGCACGGGAATGGGAGGCGCAGCGGCACGAGTCGGCGACCCGACCCAGCACGGCATTCCGCTGAACGGCGCCGGCTGCGCCAGTGTGCTCATCGGCAAGCGTCCGGCTTGGCGGGCGATCACGCCCGCCTCTCCTCCAGGGGCTGCGGCCGCCGCTGCCGCAGCCGGCGCGGTGCGGGCGGCCCGAAAGGTTGGTGACGAGGCGATCGCCGCTGCCGAGAAGGCTACGGCATCGGCGGTAGCCAGTGGTGTCCCGGCTGCCATCGCTTCGGCCAAGGCGGCGGAAGAGACGGTGAAGACGACGACCGCCACCTCGATGTCGGCCCTCATCACGTCGACCGCCGGCCAGCTCGCCGCGGTGGCCGGCGGGCCGCCGGATGTTCAAACCTGTCCCGTGCCACTGCCCATACCCCCCCACGGCCCGGGCCTGGTGCTCGATGGCAGCACCTCGGTGTTCATCGGGGGGTATGCGGCCGCTCGCTCCGGCGATCCGATCACCGAGGCGGTCGGGCCGCCAAACTCAATCGCCGCTGGCGAGCCAACTGTGGTCATCGGTTAGTCGTCGCAACTGACTCCGCCCGAACACCAGTAGCCAGCCGTGCCTACAGCGTGCCTAGAACAGCGGTGTCCACCGGGCACCACAAGGGTCCGCCGGCCCGGCCGGTTGAACGGCGCTACCACCGCCGACCTGCGGAAACGCTGGTCAACGTACTGCGCGTGTGCTCAGCCTGGTGGCTTCCCAAGCTGAATACGGGAGTTCGATTCTCCTCACCCGCTCAAGCGAAACTCCTGGTGGGAGATCTCCAGAGCCCGGGGACAAACACTCACGCAGAGTGGCCGTGCCTACGATGTGCCTAGAGAGTTCGAGTCTGAGGTCGGTCGGGGGACGTCGAAGCACCTCCCCAGTTGAAGATCCGCTGGCCAGATAGCTAAGGACGGTAGACAAGGATCGTGAACATCAGCTTGGTTCATCCTGAATAGCTGATTGTCGCAAGAACAGCACACACCGTGACCAGCCCCCAGCGCCCGTCAGGAGAACCCGGTCCCAACACGGATGGGCCGTGATCCAGCTGCTGTCGGGTGCATGACATGGGCAGATGCAGGCCAAGGGGACCGCGTGACTTTGATCGAGGTCTTGCAGGTCTCGAAGAATCCGTTGCGCCGCTCGACCACCCCCTTCGATTCCGGGTCGCGGGCTTTGAGTTGACGGACTCGGGTGGCCAACGTGCCGCAGAACTCAGCGACACCGGTGGCGAGCCGGCCACGCCGACCGATGCCGGTCTCGTTGTCCCAGATCAGCCGGCGCGGCACCCGACCTAACCCCTCGATCACCGACCACGACGCCAACAACAGATCCTCGGTCCGCCGTAACGGGATCATCCGACCGCAGATGAACCGTGAGTGAGCCGGGACCATCACCAGCACCGGCAACAACGCGGTCGTGCCGTCCTCGAGCGGGATCCGCTTCGGCGGGAACCACAGATCACCCTGCGCAGCATCGCCCGGCGCCCCGGAGGCTTGGGGCCAGCGCTGGCGGCCTGCTGGCGGTGTGGCGTCGATCCGTGTTGGAGCCCAGCCGTCGAGTCTGTGGGGTAGGTCGAGTGCGCGGAGTCGACGTGACGGGTTGACACGCCTGCCAGCGGGAACGGGCGGGTCGTGCGTCGTGCGGGTGGATCGACCGGAAGACCGGCCAACCGCGAAAGCTCGGTTCACGTCACGGGCTCAGATTGCGTGAGCGCTTCTCTCAGTGGCTGCGCGCACTGGAGGTGAAGGGGTGCTCTTCCGGACCCGCTTGGCTGTGCCCTTTCCGCTGAGAATGCTCACGAGGATGAGGAAGAGGACGATGCCGCCGGTGGCGAGGTAGGTGAGCCAAAGCGCAGGGTTTGCTGCGTCGGTGCCGGCGGTGATTCCGTGGATGGTGCCGAGCCAGAACACGCCGAAGCTGGTCATGTGGATCCCTCGCCACCACCGGCGAGGCATGCGCTTCATCGCCAGTGAGGTGCCCTCGACCGCGACGAGGAGATACATGGCGACGACGCCGAGGGCCACGGGGAGGGGCTTCCATGTGTTGGCGAACGGGACGAGGAGGTCCGCGGGGCCGAAGTGGCTGTAGTTGTCGGCGACGAGTCCGACGAGGTGGAGCCCGGTGAACACTACGGCGATGCCGCCCAGGTGTCGGTGGAGGTCCAGGAGCCACTTTGGCGCCGGTCGCCCGTTGAGGAGGCGGGTGCTGAGTAGGAGGCCCCAAATGACTGCGGCGGCGACGAGTGCCCAAGACACGATGCCGGTGGACCGTGCGATGTACCACCAGAGTTTCTCGTTCATGACATCAACTCCATGAGATCGGGGGTTGCGGTGTAGTGGCCGTCGGTGTGGATCATGAGGGCGGACGCTCCGGGGACGGCGCCGAGATCGCCGGTGACGAACAACGCCTTGGTGAGGGCTTCGGACCACCAGCCGGAGCCGCTGATGACGGTCGCGGCGACGACGTCAGTTGCGGTCGGTCGCCCGGTGGCGGGGTCGAGAAGGTGGTGGCGGTGTTCGTCGTCGATCATCCAGTGGCGGCGAAGCCGGCTGCTGGTGGCGATCCCGACGTCGTTGACGGCCAGATGGAGCGCAGGGGCGTCGAGTCGGAGGGGGTCGTCGATGTCAACGATCCACGCTCCGTCGGCAGGACCGGCGCCAGCGACCCGGATGTCTCCGCCGATGTCGACGAGGATCCCGGCGGCTCCGCGGGCGAGTGCTTCCTCGGCGATTATGTCGGCGGCGAGTCCCTTGCCGATGCCGCCGGGGTCGAGCCGGACACCGACCGGAAGGCTCACGGATTGTTCGATCTCGTCCAGCTGGATGCCCGAACACCCTGGGATCGGTGATGGCTCGCGTCCAGTACCCGTTCGTCGAGCGGGAATGTCGTCGTAGGTGCGGTCGTAGCCGTTCGCCTCGACAGCGTCGAGGATCGTCGGATCGAACCGTCCCGCAGTGCGTCGCCATGCGCTGACCGACGTGTCGATCAGCCGGTACGTCTCAGCGGAGACATCGACGGGGCCGTGGCCGGTGCCGCCGTTGAGAATCGACAACTCGCTGTGCTCGTTGAAGCGGGACCAACGAGCCTCGAGGTCGTGAACGCTCCGCACCAGGTCGGCCAGCAGGGTGGACGATCCGCCGAGTAGGGTGATCTGGCAGGTCGTACCCATTGCCCGGAAGTGGCGGTCAGCTTCCACGGCTGGTGGCCACCGCCTTGGCCTTCACCGGTGCATTGCGAACGACCGGGGCCGGGGAGGATGCGGGCTGGGGGGGACTCGCGACGGGAGCCTGTGCCGTTGCCACTGTCGCTGGGACCATGACGACCCGGACGACGATCGGCGGTGTCGTCGCCGGCGCTGCCGTTGCGATGCTCTGGGTAGCGACAGGTTGGGGGTGTTGTGTCGAGGCCATCGCTCCGGCCATGACGAGTGCGGCGCTCACGCTCAGGCCGGTGGCCAGGATGCGTCCCCCAGCGGCAGCGTGCAGCCGCCGCTTCCGACGGGCCGGGGTCGACGTTGTTTGGGCGGCGGTTGCGTTGTTCTGGGCCGACGTGGCGCCAGTGCGCCGAGCCTTGAGTGCGGCGATCCGGTCGTTTGGGAGGTCAGTCATCGTCCTCACTCCGATCCTTGCTCTGATGGTCGTCGCCCTGGTAGGGCGTTCCGCTGTCGTCGACGGCGACCTCTGCCGGTCCGGTGGCTCCGGCGGGCGGCGCCTCAACGGACGCCGGCTGAGGGGCGACTGTGGTCGCTGCGCCGGTGGCTTGGTCGACGTATACGGTGATCTCCTGGGGCGTCGCGGGGGTTGCGGTGTCGGCGACGGTCGGTTGGAGGTTGCCGACGTTGTCGGCGGCGCCGGCGAGCAGACCGCTCCCGGCGACGTAGACGCCGGCGCCGACGGTCAGGCTGGCGGCGACGAGGGCGGAGGCGATGAGCGCCTTGCTGCGTTCCATGATCTCTCCTGGTGATTGGGGGATGAGATCACCATACGAATCGGCCCCGAAGCGTCAGGTCGGTGCAAGGTGAGCGCAGGGTAACGATTCCCGCCCGACTCGGCTCCCGAGTCGTCACGGAGACGGCGCGCTGGCCAACACGATCACTGCGTCCAGCCCACCACCGTTCCCGGCGCAAAGCTCCGCAGTTCCGCCGCACTGGGCTGCAAGGCGGGCGACGATGGCGAGGCCGAGTCCGGTGCCGCCAGGCTCGGCGGACGGGCCACGCCAGAACCGGTCGAAGGCCCGGTGCCGCTGTTGCGCGTCCAGACCTGGTCCTTCATCGGCGACGTGCAGCTCGACGCTTCTCCCTGCGGCGACGGCAGTGACGCGAATCTCCGAGCCTGCCGGTGCGACGTTGAGTGCGTTGTCGATGAGGTTGTCGAGGATCTGTTCCAACGCGCCCGGAGCAGCTTCGACCCAGAGCGGAGGACTCGTGACGACGAGGCGGACGCCGGTGTCGTCGGCGATCGGGGACCACATCGACTCGCGTTCGGCCAGGATCGCCCCGAGATCCGTGGGCCGGGTCTCCGGTGCTTCTGCGGCCTTGGTCAGGGCGAGGAGACCTTCGCTGATCCGGCTGAGGCGGGCGGTCTCGGCTCGGACTGCGGCGACGGCTGGTTGCACGTCGATCGGCACGACGGCCTCGATGTTCTCGAGCTGGAGCCGGATCGCGGCGAGGGGCGTTCGGAGCTGGTGAGAGGCGTCGCCGAGGAAGTCTCGTTGTGCTTCGAGGAGTTCTTGCTGGCGTGCCGCGGTCTCATTGAACACGAGCGCAAGCTCTTGCAGCTCCGGTGCTCCGGTGTCGGTCGGTGCTCGTGCCGAGAGGTCGCCGGCAGCGATCTTCCGTGCCGCCTCCTTCAGACGGTTGACGGGCCTTGTGACGAGGCCAGCCAGCCCGATGCCAACGACGGTCACGACACCGGCAACCACCGCCGCAAGGATTCCGAGTCCTACCCAGACAGAACGGACCCGGTCGTCGAGGGTCGAGCTCGGGTAGGTGATCCGCACGGCGCCGTGCACTACGCCGCTCGACGCCACCGGCACGGCGACATAGAGGAGATCGGCGTCGAGCGTCGTGGAGTGGCGGCGTCCTTCGGCCCGTTGTCCTTGGATTGCGCTCATGATCTCGGGGCGATTTCGGAAGCTCGTACCCGTGGGTGTTCCGGTGTCGGAGTCAGCGACGCTGTACCCGCTGCTATCGACGACGACGATCCGTCCGCCTGGGTCCTTGGAGTAGGCGGCGAGAGTCGGAGCGATGTCGGGAGACGCGTCGCGTTCAAGGGCATCCTCGGAGAGCCCAGCGACGACCGTCGCATCCTGTTCGATGTCGCGGAGGAGACGGTCGCGCTCGCGAGAAGCGAACGTGCGGCCCAACGGGACAACCAGGAGGAGGAGGGTGACGACGGTGATCGTCAGGTAGCTCGCGAGAAGGCGGCGTCTCACGCCGGCGGGTCGAGGCGGTATCCGACGCCTCGGATCGTGGAGATCCAGTCGGGATGGCCCAGTTTGCGTCGGAGGGCCGAGATGTGGACGTCGAGGGTCTTGGTCGGGCCGTACCAGTTGGTATCCCAGACCTGGTCGATGATGTCCTCCCGCGTCCGCACCGCACCGGGCCGCTCTGCGAGCATCGCGACCAACTCGTATTCCTTCGGCGTCAACTCGACCTCGACACCGTCGACCGTCACGCGGTGCGCGTCGCGGTCGATGCGGAGAAGGCCGATGTGCTGCACAGCCGACGCTGCCCCCGGTTGTGCGGCTCGGCGCGTCACTGCTCCGATGCGCGCTACCAGCTCGCGGAATCCGAACGGCTTCACGAGATAGTCGTCGGCCCCGAGTTCGAGCAGCAGCACGCGGTCGAACTCGTCGCTGCGAGCCGTCAGCACGATGATCGGAACTTCCGACCGCTTGCGAACCTCACGGCACACGTCCTTGCCGTCGAGATCCGGGAGCCCAAGGTCGAGCAGGACGAGGTCGGCCAATGTCGCCCTATCGACAGCGACTGTGCCGCTCGATGTGTGCTCGACGACGTGGCCGAGGCGTTCGAGGCCTTCCTGCAAAGACACAGCGATTCCTGGGTCGTCCTCGACGATCAGGACCTTCACTCGAACCACCTCGCGTCACGGGCCGGAGCCACCTATCTCCAACGAGACTACGGGACCGATGTTCTCGAAAGGTTGTGGTGAGGTCAACGCCGGGTAAAGGCCAGCACCCGGCAGGCCCATGCGGGCCAAACTCTCACCACTCGCTGCGCTGACGCTGAGCTTCCGCTCACCTTCGGATCCGTACGGTCAGCTCATGACCCTGAGCCCCAACCTCACTGAAGTGCTGATCGCCATCCTCGATGATCAGGCCGACATCGAACGGATCCGCGATGAGCTGGTCCTGTCGACGCCGAACGTCGACCCTCCGCTGATCCTGGCCGGCAGCGACGGTGTCGAGAGCCTTCGCCGGCACGGATCGGGCGGAGCGTTGAGTTCGCTCCGACATCTGATCCGCCACATCGAAGCGCTCGACGAAACCGGGACCGGGTTCGTGCTAGCGAACGCAGAAGAAGCGCTGCTCGCCGGGCGACGCGTGCTCGCCGTCAGCTCAGTGAGACGCCACGACGCTCGGCTGGTCGCAGACCTCCTTCGCTCGCTCGGCGCAGCCGATGTCCGCTACATCGGCCGTTGGACAACACTCGAGTACGGCATCGTGCCGGCCACCGACCTTGTCCTCTGTGCACCACTCGGTCAGAGCGCGATCATCTGAGCGATGACGCGCAGCCTTCCCGACCACCTCGCCGCCGAACGACACCTCGGAGGACGTGCAGCTTGGCTTCGGGCCGCGGTGCTCGGGGCGAACGACGGTCTCATCTCGACGGCCAGCCTCATGATCGGCGTGGCCGCGGCCGTAACTACTCGCTCGACCATCCTCGTGGCCGGCATCGCCGGCCTGACAGCCGGAGCGCTCTCCATGGCTGCAGGCGAGTATGTGTCGGTCAGCTCCCAGCGTGACACCGAGAACGCCGACCTCGCTCGCGAACGTTCCGAACTCGAGGCGTTCCCCGGGGCCGAACTGAACGAGTTGGCCTCAATCTACGAACGACGCGGGCTCAGCCCACGGCTGGCCCGTGAGGTCGCAATCGAACTCTCCGTCGCCGACCAGCTGGCCGTTCACGGCCGGGACGAACTCGGCATCAACCCCGACGAACTCGCCAACCCGGTCCAGGCCTCCGTCGTCTCGGCTTTGAGCTTCTTCGCCGGTGCCATCCTGCCGATCGTCGTGATCGCTGTCGCCCCGGCCGCCGCACGAGTGCTCGTCACGATGATCGTCACCTTGATCGGGCTCGTGGCCCTCGGGTCTCTCGGGGCGCGACTCGGTGGCGCACCACAGGGTCGCGCCGCAATGCGCGTCTTCGTAGGCGGCTGCCTGGCGTTGCTGATCTCCCTCGGGATCGGGCGGCTCACCGGCAGCGTCGTATAGAACGCCCGCCGTGACCACACCATCGAACAACGACCGACCTGCCGGCCTGCAGCCGGTGCTAGGACTCCTGCAAGTCACTGCGAGCGGCGTCGGCATCATCATCGGCGCCGGGATCTACGTGCTGCTGGGGCCGGCCACCTCGCGGGCAGGCGGGGCGGTGTGGATCGCGTTCCTCTTGGCCGCTCTGCTCTGTGGGCTGACGGGCCTGAGTTACGCCGAACTCTCGTCGATGTTCCCTAGAGCAGGGGCCGAATACGAGTACACCCGTCAGGTGGCCCCTGAGCCGGTCGCGTTCGTCGTCGGCTGGACGATGATCGTCGGGCTCGTGATCGCCGCCGCGACGATTGCGCTTGGCTTTGCCAGATACCTCCGTGCGTTCGTGGACGTTCCCGAGCGCCTTGGGGGGTGGGGACTGCTCGTGCTCGTCACGCTCGTGTCGCTGGCAGGGATCCGACGAGCCTCCTGGCTCGTGGTGGCGTTGGGTGCTGTGCAGGTGGGCGGTCTCCTCGCCGTTATCGTCGCGGGATTCGGGCATCTCGGGCGGGCAGACGTGGTGTCGGGCAACGGTGTGAGCGGGGTGGTCGGTGCCGCTGCGCTGGTCTTCTTCGCCTTCATCGGATTCGACGAGGTCATCACGCTCTCCGAGGAGACCCGCGACCCGACCCGAACGGTCCCCCGGGCGCTGCTCCTGGCACTCGGTGTATCTGCCCTTCTTTATGCCCTCGTCTCGATCGCCGCTGTGAACGTCCTGTCCGCGGAAGGAGTGAGCAGGTCGACCCGTCCGTTGGCCGATGTCATGACCCACGTCGCAGGACCGGCTGGGGCTCGGACAATGACAGTCGTCGCACTACTCACGACGACCAACACGACCTTGCTCGCAGTCACGGCGGCTTCACGCCTCACCTTCGGCATGGCCGAGCGAGGCAGCGTCCCGTCATCTCTCGGGCGGGTGAACCGCCGTCGCGCCCCCTGGATCGCGACCATGGTAGTGGCGGCAGCGGCCGCCGCCTTCGTCGCCGTCGGGGACCTGACAGTGATCGCCGGTGCGACCGACGTCGCCGTCTACGTCGTGTTCCTGGCGGTCAATGCCGTCGTGATCGTCTTGCGAATCCGGCGTCCTGACGCCAAGCGACCGTTCCGGATTGCCGGCTCGATCGGTCGCGTACCGGTGATCCCGGTCGTTGCCACCGTCGTGACGCTGGTCATGATCCCACAACTGGACGTCAAGAGTCTCGCCCTCGGCGCTGCGCTCGTCACCGTCGGCTCGGTGTTGGCGCTGACGGCGAGACGACGAGGGAGTGGCCTTCCGCCGCCAGATGTATTGACCGGTCTGAAACGGCGATAGGTGAGTTCACGATGTACGGCGAAACGTCAGAGGCTGAGTCAGCGACTGCCACCCTGGCCCCGATCGGAAAGGCACCAATTGCCACTGCCGGTGAGTCCTCCAACACCGATTCGCTTGTGGCGCCACCTGTGATGGTCGAACTGGTCGGTGGCGAACTCGCCTGGGCCTCGGGGCCGCATGCGCTGATGAGCATTCCCCAACGTGGCGACATTACAAGTGTGCTCTTGCAGGTTGAAGCATCGCGCGCAGCGAGGTCCGGGCTTGGTGGAGATGATATTTCACGGCTCCAGCCGTGATATTCATGTGTTGGGCGATCTCAGTGATTGGTAAGTCATCGATGTAGAAAAGAACGGCGGCGCTTCGTTGTTGTGCTGGCAGTAGATCAAGTAGCTGCAGTGCCCCTGTTGTCTCGGTGCTAGCACTTGTTGGGTCGAGATGGCCGACCCGGTCGGACGCACTGTCTCGGATCTCACGTTGTTGCCGGCGTCGTGCGGATCGGTGGATGTCACGGCTCCGATTGATGGCAACACGCCGAACCCAGGTGACTGGGTTGTCGAGCCGTTGCACCATCCTCCATCGGGTAGCGGCCTTAACGAACGCATCTTGGACACTGTCGCGAGCCAACTCGCGATCGCCGGTCATTGCAGTCAACGACCGCACGAGCTGATCGTAGTGGGCGTCAAAGAAGAGTTCGAAGTCAGCGTCGGGGAACGTCACAAGTTGGTCTCTCGTTGCCCCGAGCCGCAGTCACGACCCTCGGACCAGGATGGGTCATCTCGACCGCTAAGGCAAGTGACCATCGTCATGATCGGGGAGCCTCAGGCCGTCTGGCCCTGGAGCCCGGGCCTCAAGCCGAGCATGGATCGGGCCGTGGTGTGGGGCCGAGCGACCGATACCAGAGCTGGCATAGGGGGTGAAACTTGATGGATTTGCCCCTTCAGGCGGGCCAGGGTCGCATCGAGATCAGCGATCTGATGTTCGAGTCGGGACAGACTTTCATAGTTCATGCATTCTGCCCAACGCATCGCAACCCACGACGACAGCAGAGATCGAGTACCGAACTGATCGTTCCACATGTTCTGCCCCTCTGAACGAAAGACCGGGAGATTGTACCTACGTCACGCCACCGAAGATGGTCGAGGTTTGCCAGCGGATCTATTCCGGAATCGGCGATCGCTAGATCGCACGGGTCGCGAGGCCTCCTGGATCCCGAACACGCATGGGCTCGGGCTACCACAGAGGGGGTTGTGTCAACCCACTCGGTTCGGCTGGTCAGGGACGAAGGGATCTCGTGCCGCTGCGGTCAAAGCAGTTCTGGCGTCGGCGGGGTCGAGTTGGTCATGGAGTTCAGCTGCGATGATGCCGTTGATCATCGCAAACCGAACTGGTCCCCCCAGGATTGCCCGAAGTCGTTCGATGCTTCGATCGAGGCCAGCTGCTGGTCCTCCTGGGCCACGACCCCGGGCAGTCATGAGCCATCGAGCCGGGTGGTGACCTGCGTAGCGGCCCCACTCCACGGGAGTCAGACCGTTGTCGAGCCGATCGAGGTCATCGACAGCCCGGTCCGTGGCCGCGAGGACGGCCACCTCGAGGGAACCGAAGTAGGTGTAGATCGACTGAGTAGTGATGCCTTGGCCGTGGGCTACGATCCGCCGTACGGTGACGCCAAGATCACCAGCCGCCCACCACGCTGCCTCGACCGCATCAAGCACTGCGTCCGCTCGGGGATGAAGCGATGCCCCGGTCACACTAGAGCCTCGACCCCAGCGGGCCGGCCACTGAACGATTCGTTCCATACCGACGAGGTCGATTGCTGCAGGGCCCCGTCGCCGTCGCCAACCGTCACCACCGGACCCGCTTTGGCAGGTTCTTGTGGGGGGAGGCGATGCTCGCCGGATACGTGGGGCATCAACCGGGAGCGCACTCGCCTCCCCCCAACAGGTATGGCTACGTGGTGATGGATCGCTGTGCGGGCAGACCCCCACCTAGCTCAGGGCTCCCGCCAAGGGGCCCTACCAGTACTTACACGCCGCCAAGCCGCAGAGGGTTTGGCCACGAACGAGAACGAACAACGCCGGCGGGAAGCAGACGGTGGTGGAGCTGGTCGTGCCGTTGTCGAGTCGGGACTGATCGTCCACTGGGCTGGCCGGGGATGGGCTGGCGGGCGGCTTGTTCCAGGGTGTAGCTGGTTAGCCGTTGGCTGAGGACGGGAGCGGGGGCGGGGCGGCTGAAGAGGTAGCCCTGGCCGTAGGTGCAGCCCATCTGGTGGAGTGCGTGCTCGGTGGCGGTGGTCTCGATCGGTCGTCATGGCGTGGACGAACGAGCGGTCGATCTTCAGTTCATCTACGGCGAGTGTGGTGAGGTAGGCAAGCGACGAATGACCGGTTCCGAAGTCGTCGATGGCGATCCGGATTCCCATGTCTCGGAGGCGTGCGATCGAGTGGGCGGCCCCGCCGAGCTGATCGTCGCTTGCGGTTCGCGGTTGGCGTGGACCGACGTCCGCCTTGTGCGTCCCCATGATCGTGCTCGGTCATTGATCGTGCCGCTGGTGGCCGGCGTCGAGTGCCGCGCCGACGGCGACGCCGATTCCTGCTCCGAACGCCAGACCGAGCCCGAGGCCGACTCCGCCTGCGATCAGCAGACCGATGATCATTCCGATCCCTGCTCCGCATGCGATGCCCAGAGGAGTCCACGACACCCTTGTCGGCTGCCGCTGGCTCATGATGCACCCTCTGGCTGGGCACCGTAACTGGTAGTCGCGTCGCTCCCGATGGACGTTCGTTCGGTTGGTCGGGCGCGGCGCTGTTTGCCAACGCCAGCGCCGAGCCCGCTCGCCTCATCGGCACGGTTGGCTTGCGATGGGGCCGCAGGGTTCGGCGCATAGCGAGCTTGCTCGAGTCGGTCGAGGAGTGGCGTTAGGACGGCGTCGAGGTCTTCGTTGAAGAGGAGGTGGACGTCGGAGTCGACGATGAGGAGCTCCTTGTTCGGTGCGACGATGCTGTCGTAGACCTGCCGGGTGTACGGCAGGGGGAACAACGGATCGCCTCGACCGGCGACCACGATGATCGGACAGGTGATGCTGCCGTCGCGCATTCCAGACAGGTCGGCGCTGAACAGGCTGGACAGGAAGCCGAGCGGGTACGTGCGCCGCCCGATCGGGTCCGTGGAGAAGTACTGCGCGTTCGCCTGGTCGCGACACACTCGGTTGATGTCGAGGTACATGCCGAACGGCACCGGAATCCGGGGAGCGAGTCGGCCGCCTGCTCGAAGTGCACCGACGAGCGCCGGGTAGACGTGACGCAGCCATCTCGGGAACCGGGTGATCTCAATGCTGGCGGCGAGGCTCGGGTCGAAGATGTTGTGGGCGATCACCAGGTCGAACCGGTCAGCGGTGGCGGCGAGTGCCATTGCCTGGATGCCACCCTGGCTCGACCCGATGATCGCAATTCGGGAGCCGGGGAACTCCCGTCGTGTCCATGCGACAGCGTCGCGAGCGTTGTCCATCAGGGTGGTGAAGCGGAGTGGTTGGCGAACCCGGGGACTCTTGCCGTGCGCTTGGCTGTGCACGCCGACGACGGTGTGTCCCCGTCGGTTGAGCGCGTCGAGGAACTCCTCGTAGAAGAGCGGGTGGGTCATCGTGCCGGCAAAGAACACGACCGCCGTCTGTTCGGGGCGCCCAGTCCACACGGACAGCACGATCGGCGCGTTCGCCGAGGTGATCACCACCTCGTGGTAGGCATCTGATCGTTGAACTCGGTTGAGCAATTGGTCGGCTTCGGTGCGCATGGTTGGTCGGTCCCTCATGGTGCTCGTTGGCGGAACGTGCGGACGGCGGCGTTGATGGTCCGAAAAGTTCGGATTCCTCCGGGCGGGTCGAGCAGGCCGGCGCGTTGGATCCGTTCGAGTACCTGGTGGTTGGCGCGGGCTATCGCGATGACACTCGCCGTGTTCGGGGCGTCGGCTTTGGCGAGGTCGCGTAGGCAGTCGATGCCCGACGCGTCGACCGCGCCGATGCCTTCACAGTCGAGCACGAGCCATTCGACCGGATCGGTGGCGTCGGTCAGGACCTGCCGGATCCGTTCGTGGAATCGGTCGGTGTTTATGAAGATGAGTGGTGCGTCGAAGCGGAAGACGACGAGCCCTGCTGTGGTGGCCGCTGTGGGGGACCCGGCGATGTCGACCCAGCCGTCATCTTGGGGAAGATCACCGAGCACTGCATCGTGAGGGTGGGCGATGCGGGCGAGCGCGAGGCCGATCGACATCGCCACCGCGGCCACGATGCCGTAGAGGACACCGAGCACGACCACCCCAATGGCGGCGACCACCGCGAGGAGGCATTCCTCGCGGCTGATCCGCCAGAGGCTGCGGAACCCGGCGATATCGATGATGGCGATCGCCGCGGTCACGATCACCGCGGCGAGCGCGGCGCGGGGGATCTCGGAGAGCACCGGCCGGGCGGCCACGATGGTCACGATGACGAACGCTGAGCCGACCAGTGACACCAGTTGGGTGCGTGAGCCGAGCGATGCGGGGACAGCGGTTCGGCTCGCGCTCGAGGAGATCGGGAACCCCTGTGAGGCGCCGGCGGCCAGGTTGATCAATCCGAGAGCCAGGAGTTCCTGGTTGGGGTCGACGTGGTAGTCCTTGTCGACGGCGATCGCTCGTGCGGTCAGCACGTTGTCGGAGAACCCGACCAGTGCGATCCCGGCGGCGACCGGGAGGAGTTGGGTCAGGTCGTGGAGATCGACGTTCGGGACATCGGGGAGTGGCAGCCCGGCGGGGATTGCCCCGATGAGCGCGACGCCGTGGAGATCGAGGGAGAAGAGGGCCGCCAGGGCGGTGGCGAGGACGACGCCGATCAACGCTGCTGGCACGTTTCGTGCGGTTCGCTTGATGCCGAGCATCACCGCGAGCGTGGCCGCGCCGAGTCCGAGGGTCGGCCAGTGGATCTGGTCGAGTCCGGTGAGCAGTTGCCAACTCCTCGGGATGAGCGAGTCCGCAGTGACGCCAACGCCGGTCAGCCCAGCGAACTGGCTGCTCACGAGCGTGAGCCCCACGCCGGTGATGTAGCCCACCAGAACCGGCTTGGCCAGCATCGAGGCCAGATACCCCAGCCGGAGCAGAGCACCGACCAGACACACGGCAGCGACCACGAGGGCGAGGGCGGCCATCAACGTCAGGTAGCGCCCGGGATCGCCATGGGCGATGGCAGTGACACCAGTGGCAGCGAGAATTGCAGTACCGGGCTCGGGTCCGACGCCGAGGTGGCGACTGCTCCCGACGAGCGCGTAGACCACCAGAGGGGCGATCACTGCGTAGAAGCCGTACTGCGGTGGCATCCCGGCCAGTTCGGCGTAGCCCATCGACTGCGGGATGAGCATCGCCCCCACCGTCACGCCGGCGACGAGATCAGGTCGGAGCCAGGCCCCCTGGTAGTGGCGCAGCACCGCCAAACCAGGCAGGAACCTCGCAAACCGCGCTGCGGGGCACACGGCGCTGATCATGACACCGTGGCGGGATCCGCTTCGGGAGCGTGGTCGTCGTCGACGAGTGAGAAGTAGCCCTCGTCCTCCTGGGAGAAGTGGAGACGCAGGACGGCGTGAAGTCCGTAGAGCAGTCGTCGTGCGTCGCTGTTGTCGTCGGCCTCGAGACGGTCAGCGTCGACGTCGTCAAGGAGGCGGCCGAGGCGTTGGCTGAGGTGCAAGATCTCGGCATGTCCACGGGACATGGTGCCGGTGGGGTCGGCTCCGCCGAGCACCCGAGCGAGGGCCGGGTAGAGCTCGGTGTCCTCGGCCTGTTCGTGGGGAATCAGGTCGTCGATGAGGAAGCGGTGGACCCCGGAAGCGAGCCGGTAGGCGGTCTGCGGGTCGACCGATCCGATCTGGTCGGCGACCGCTAACAGATGATCGATGTCGGGGCGGAGTTGTGCGTGTTCGGAGCGGAACCGGCGAGTGAGCGCGATCTCGTCATCGGCGAGCGTGAGGCGGCGGCTGCGGCCCTCGCGCAGGGCCCGGAGGGCGTTCATGATCACGGCGACATCGATGAGCTCTTGGAAGAGCGCCCCACCGGTCGGAGGAAGCAACCCAACCGCGGCGACACCCATCGCGGCGGCCGAGAGGGCCATCCCGGCGATCACGCTCTGGCCGGCGATCCGCTTCGACCGACGAGCCGTGCGCAGGGCATCACCGAGCCGGTCGATCCGATCGACCATGATCACGACATCAGCGGTTTCCGATGCAGCAGAGGCACCGCGACCGCACATGGCGACACCGACATCGGCGGTGGCCATCGCGGCGGCGTCATTGAGGCCGTCGCCGACCATGATCGTGGATCCGTGACGGCGTTCGAACTGGACGGCCTCGACCTTTTCGGTGGGGCTGCGCTCCGACAGGACTTCGTCGACCCCGACCACGGCGGCGACGCTGCGGGCGACGTCGTCGCGGTCGCCGGTGACCATGACGAGTCGATTGAACCCGTCGGAGCGAAGGCTCCTGATCGCTCGGGCTGCGTCGGGTCGGATCGGGTCTTCCAACACGAGCGCCGCAGCGATGGTGTCATCGACGCGTACGAAGATGCTGAGGCGGCTCTCCCGGTCAGCCCGCCGCCGTTGGGCGCGAGCGAAGCGTTGGTCGAGCCCCTCGCCGAGCCAGTCGAGCTTGCCGACCCATACGTCGTGGCCCTCGACCGTCCCACGGATTCCTTGGCCCGCGGTCTCCGAGACGCCGGCCGGCAACGGGAGCTCGAGGCCTTGCTGGCGGGCAGCCTTGACGATGGCCGTGGCCAACACATGAGGGGAGACCTGATCGAGGCAGGCAGCGAGCCGCAGCGCGTCTCGACCGGCCATGCCCTCGGGAACGTGGATGCCGACCACTATCGGTTGCCCAGCGGTGAGGGTGCCGGTCTTGTCGAACAGCAGCACCTCACCGTTCGCGAGGCGCTCCAAGGCGGCGCCGCCCTTGATCACCACCCCGAACCGTGCCGCACGCGAGAGTCCGGCCACGATCGCTACCGGCGCAGCGAGAATCAGGGGGCACGGAGTGGCGACCACCAACACCGCGACGGCGCGTACCGGGTCGCCCGATAGCGCCCAGGCCAGCCCGGCGGTCACCGCCGCCATCGCCAGGAATATCGCGCTGTAGCGATCAGCCAGACGCACGAACGGTGCGCTGGACGCTTCGGCCTGTTGCACCAGCCGGACGATCCCGGCATAGGTCGAATCGGCCGCCGCGGTGGTGGCCCGCATCTCGAACGGTCCTCCGGCGTTCACGGCACCGCTTCGCACCGGGTCCCCCAGACCCCGTTCGACCGGGCGGGATTCTCCGGTCAGTGCGGACTCGTCGAGCACTGCCCCTGCCACTTCGACGCGGCCGTCGACGGCGAGGACCTCACCCGGCTTCACCAACAGCAGATCACCGGGAACGATCGACTCGACCGGCGCCTGGGCCAGGACTCCGTCGGTCAAACGGTGCGCCAGGCGGGGGGTGCGCCCGACCAGGGCACTCAGGTCGCGTTGCGCCCGCTTCGAAGCGCGGGTCTCGAGCGCCCGCCCGCTCGCGAGCATCACCGTGATGATCGCCCCGGCGAAGACCTCGCCGACGGCGAGAGCACCGATCAACGCCGCGAGGGCCAACACATCGGCGCCGACCCGGTGATGCCGGGCCGCGTCGATCACGAACCACGCCGCCGGCAGCACCCCGAGCATCGTCGTGGCCGCCCACATCGCCGTGGACAATGAGGTCAGGTCTGCCAGTCGGCACCCTGCGCCGGCGGCGAGTCCGACCAGGCTTGCCGCCAGCAGAAGCGAAGCAGACGACCATCGACGCTCGGGACGCGGGCTTTCGGTACTCATCAGACTCACCTTGCTCGGATCGGTAACAGGCGCGGCCTTCGCCTTGACGATGACGTGGAGCGATCGGCGCCACCAGAGCACAGGGTCCCGAGTGCCACCGGCGGGTGGCGCGGCACCTCAACGCTCCTGTGTGTCGGAGTGGCTCGTCACGTACAGCGCCGCCGCGACCAGCACGGTGCCGGCTCCCAGATACATCAGGTCGAGATGTTCCCGGACCGGTAGCGCAAGGGCTTCCTGCAGCAGTTCGCCAATGAGCACGAGCACGACCAGGTTGCCGGCCCGCTGCTTGAGACCCTCGAGGTCGTGGACCTGACGCAGCCGACGACCGTTCGCCGACTCGTCCGCGCACGCGATCGGCTCGACGAACAACTCGTAGAGCCCGAAGGCAACCACGATCAACAACGCCGCAATCAAGAACCCGTCCAACGCCTTGACGATCGTGGTGATCGCGGCGACCCTGGCGTCGTTCGTCCGGCCCCACGCGTAGTCACCCAGATAGCCAACGAACCGAACCGTGTCGATCACCCCGAGCGCAAGAGCCCCCAAGGCAAGGACAGTCAAGGCGACCACTGCGACGACCACGAGCAGCCGAGTACGCCACAGCGACCGCTCGAAACCCGCGGCCCAGCGCACCCACTTGGCGCCGTTCGCCGGGTCATCGTTGGCTTCAGTGAGCACTGGTAGACCTCTCGGCACTGAGCGGACAGTGGACGCATGCCGAGGTCTGGAGCACAACGTAAAGGCCCACGGTACTCGCAGGTCCACGAGAAGTGCGCCGCACGACGTCCGAGCCGGCCCCTCGAGTTCCCCCCGGCCCCTCGAGCTTCCGCCAGCCCTGATGGCTGAAACGCATGCGGGTGACGTGCGACGCCGCACCCGCCGAGCTCGGTGGAGAGCCAGTAGTAGGTGGTGGCGACCGGCGGGGGTGATCGGCTTGGCCGGCCCGGCCACCTCCAGGCACGGCTACCGGCTGGATCTCGCTGCCCAGGGCCTGCCCGATGACCTCGACGATCTGGGCGAGGGTCCGCTGATCGAGGTCGCCGCAGTTTGTAGGCCTGCCAGCCGACGCGTCCGTCTGGTCGATGGCTGCCAGCACTGCGTGGCTGAGGTTGCCGGCCCAGGCGTGGGTGGAGAGCTGGGTGCCCCCGTCGGGCAGCTGGATCTGGCGGCGACCGTCGAGGATGCTGCGCACCACACACCACCACTCCCGGGGCACGAGCTGGTGGGGCCGTAGACATAGGGGTAGCGGAACACGGTGGCGGTGGGATGGTGCTCGAACACCGCCTGCTCGGTCTGATGGATCAACGTCCCGAACCGCTCGCCGGCCTTGTCCCGGGCCTTGGGGGCGCTCTCGGTCACCGGGGCGGTGAGGCCGCGCAGGGTCAAGAGATCGGATTGCCGAAACCCCGGAAGACGGGCGTGCCGCCGACCGACACGAAGCGGTCCACCTTGCCGGCCAGCCTCGGCGATCAGGCGGATCCGGCCGTAGCTGGCGATCACCTCCTCGAACGTGTGACTGTCAAGGGCCTCGGCGAAGTGGGGTCGCCATGGATGTGGGTGACGTCGTCGGGGATCTCAGGCACCTCGTGGGTACCGCGGTGGCAGATCGTCACCTCCCGGCCTCGCTCCCGCAGCCCGTTCAGGATGAACCGTAGAGCTCCGCCGTGGGCAGGTAGGCCGTCGGCCCGTCGATGCCGAGCATCACACCGACCGCCACCCGTTCCGGTGGGAGACCGAGAATGCGACGGGTGAGTTGTCGGGCCTCGCGTTCGAGATGGGACCGGTGTCCGTCGCGGCTCCTCTGGATGTACTCGCGCTGTAGCTCGGTCAGGGGTGGATCCTGGCCAGGACACCCTGACGGTGATCAGCGGAAGGGCTTCCCAAGCTGAATACGGGAGTTCGATTCTCCTCACCCGCTCAAGCCGCTGACCTGGGGAAACATCTCTCCGCACGAGCACGCAACGACGTACTCAGCTGGTTTCGTGCCCGACGGCGTTCGCAGCTCACCTCGGATACCGGTTCCGGTGTACGCAAGCAGTGCCGTATTCTGAAGGCATGGCCCTAGAGCGGATCACAACGCACCCTGATCGCATGGGTGGCGTGCCCTGCATCCGTGACCTGCGAGTCACGGTCAGCATGGTCCTCGGCCAGCTCGCCGGTGGCCGCAGCATCGAGCAACTGCTCGGCGACTACCCGTACCTCGAGCGTGACGATGTCATCGCTGCCTTGGAGTACGCGGCCGAGGTCGTTAACGAGCGAGAGGTGCCCGTCGCCCGGTCGGCATGAAGTTTCTCATTGACGCCAATCTCTCGCCCCGAGTCGCCGCCGTCCTGCGCGAGCGCGGCGTAGATAGCACGCACGTCATCGAGATTGGCCTCATGACTGCGTCGGACACCGAGATCTTTGACCGAGCAGTCGACGACGGATTCGTGGTGGTCACCACAGACAGCGACTTCCCAATGCTCCTCGCGCTACGTCGAGCCACGAACCCGTCCGTGATCCATCTTCGCCGGGTCAGCGAACTCACTCCCGAACAGCATGCCTCGCTGCTGGCCACCAATCTTCCGGCCGTCGCCGAGGACCTGGAACAAGGATCGGTGGTGTCCCTGAGCCCTACGCGGCTGGCCGTGCGACGACTACCGACCCGCTAGCGGAGCGCCCTGAGCCCGTGCCCCAGTCGTGCCCCAACCAGCCGGCTGCATCTACTAAGCGGTTGCCAGTCGCTGTTGTCGGTGCCGTTCGTCAACGATCTCGTTGGACGGCGAGATACTCGTGCACAAGCCGTACGCACACGGCGCCTTCACCAACAGCCGACGCGACGCGCTTGGTCGAGTCGCGTCGCACATCACCGACGGCGAACACGCCGGGAAGGGTGGACTCGAATGGCAGGCGTGATGGAGCTTCTTCCGATGGGCCGGTCACGACGAAGCCCCAGTCATCGCGTGCGATGTCTGACGGAAGCCATTGGGTGAACGGCTCGGCACCGATGAGGATGAAGAGCGCGGAGGCGGCAAGCCTGTCGATTGCTCCCGAAGGTGTATGTCGGACGTCGATGGTCTCAAGGTGACCGCGGCCTCGGCCGCCGACGACCTCGACCTCGTACATGAGCTCAATGTTGGGGGTCGCCTCGATCTCGGCGATGAGGTACTTGGACATACTCTTGGCCAGCGAATCACCGCGTACATGGATCTTCACGCGAGACGCGAACTTGGCGAGGTGCACGGCAGCCTGGCCGGCGGAGTTGCCGCCGCCGACCACGGACACCTCTCGGCCAGCGTGGGCCGCAGCTTCAGAGATCGCCGCTCCGTAGTAGACGCCGATGCCATTGAGGGCCTCGAGGGACGGAATGTCGAGTGTGCGGTACGACACCCCGGTGGCGATCACAACGGCCCGTGCCGGGACGTCGATGCCGCCGTCGAGTTGCACGATCCGTAGGCCGCCGTCGACTCGCAGACCCGCTGCCGCCTGACCGTAGATCATCTCGGTCCCGAACAAGATCGCCTGCTCGAAGGCACGGGCCGCCAACTCGGCTGCCGGCCAACTCGGTGGGGCCGACCCGGAGGCGACGGTGTGGCGGACCTTCGACCCGAGGCGACCGGGCCGAACATCGCCGGCTGGTTGCGCAGCACGGCGAGATCCGACAGGCACGTCGCCCCGTCGGCAAGAGCCAAGACCATCTGGGCCAGGGTCCGTCCCGGGCGGTGACGGCGCCCCGGCACGCCGGCCATGGCCAGGCCGGCCGTGAGCCCGGACAGATCGGCGGTCTCGGCCAGCCACCACAGCCCGGCGTGAGACACCAGACCCTCCCCGTCGCCGGTCACTACACGTGGCCGTACCAGGCTGCTACCGTGACCCATGAAAGCCCTCCGTTTCGGGGATGAGGTTGATGTGTCGCAACACCAATCCTCCCAGGTCGGAGGGCTTCTCGCGTGCCTCCTCAGGCAGCCCTATGCAAGATCGGGGCTAGCACGCACACTCCCACGCCCGGTGCAGACGGCATCGGGTCAGCCATGCCCTGCGGTCCAGGCCCCGGGCATATCCTCACTTATCTCGCGCTCGGTATCACGCCGCCGAGGGCGGTAGGGCTGGACTTGATACCTGCGCGTCCCTCGGTGACCGGACCATCAGGCCTATCCTTGGGTGAGGTCAGCGCGAGGTCTGCCCACCGCAGAACCGTGACGGCTCGCTCGACGGACCAGGAGCCCCCAGCGCTGGGGTCGCTCTCCGGGATGCCAAAACGCTGTTGGCCATTCCGACCGTGGCGCATCGTGGTCGCGCGCCGTCCACTCGCTCGACCGCTACGTCGTCTACGTCGACTACGTCGCCGCCACGGTCGCTGACCCTGACTGGCCGGGGAGGTAGGGGGAAGGTCAGGCCGAGGAACCTAGATTGGCTCCTATGGTCCGCCGGCAAGTCACCGACCAAGACCGTGCCGAAGCCAAACGCCTGCTCTTGGCATGGCTGGTCGGCAACAGCGCCAACATCGACCAGTTGGCGTTCGCCGCCCTCGAGCTACACATCCAACATCACACCTTCCCGGGCGAGGACTTCATGGACCTCGCTATCGATGCACTCCAGCTGGCCGGCATCGGTAGGGCGGACCCGATCATCTACGAGACCCTGCTGGTCGACCACCTTCCCGAGATCGAGTTCCGGGGCAAGGAGCACCGCAAGATCCGCTTCGCTGTGCTGTCCACGGCCGCCCGCCGCGCTGGGCTCGAAGCGGACCTTCTCGACGAGGTGAGGTTCTGGAACGACGACTTCTGGCGATACGCCCTCTACGCCGCCATCGCACTCATCCGAGCGGCGGCAACCAACACCAGCCGCCCAGTCGCCGAACTCGCACGCCAGCTCGCCGAGCTCCACAACCTTGCCCTCGCCTACCCGGCCAACGACGTACCCAACGTCGGATGAGCCCGCTCTCGACCGGCGTGATACCGAGCGCGATGTAAGTGAGGATATGCCGTGGCCGCAGGCTGTCATCTACCGGCGGGGTCCGTCCAGATGGGGAACCCGCCGCCCTGCGCCGGATATGCGTGCGGCGTTCACGTCTACGGGCTCACCGACGTAGGCGCCCTCGATTCGGCGGAGGTGAAGCGTCCGAAACTGATGCCGTTCTGCGCAGTACCGACCTTCGTGGTCGGTCGCTGCGTTCGCGCTCGTGTCAAAGCAAGCTTGCATCTCTCACTCCTCGGTTGGGGAGCAGGCGCCCAACGGCGGTAGATCGCCCGAGTGCAGCTGCCACTTGGAGTTGACCGCGAGCGTGTCGTCCATGGCCACTGAGGTGGGGCGGCCCTGGATCAGCGATTGACATCCTCGAGCTTGCGGCGCACTATCCCAATTGGGGGGGCTCGCGTGGAGGTGGGCTCAAAGGAGACACAACTGCGGACTATCGGACATTGAACCGGTACGCACTTCCTCTAGGTGTCATAGGATCTTGTCCACGGCTTTGATTCTTTCGGAGGCGTGGGCATAGCTCACGATTCGAGACGGAAAATAGGTTTAGGGGGAATCGATGTCCGAGGAGATAGCTCAGCGATTCAAGACGTTCATGGAGTTCTGGAACACCCAGCGCCTAGAGTTAGCCGACGAGGTGGCGTCCCCTGAGTTGGTGTACCACGTGCCGCCGTTTCCTGATGGTGGGATAGGTGAGTTAAAGGGTATTTGCGAAGGCCTCCGTCCCATCCAGAACTTCGGGGTAGTGTCGATCGGAGAAGATCTTATCGTCGGCAATAGGTCGGTTCATCAGTGGCAGGTAACGGGCACCTGGACAACGCCCACACCGGTGTTTCCGGGTGAACCAACCGGGCAAACCGCACGAGCGTTTGGTGTCTTCCTCTGCCAGTGGGACAACGGTAAGATGACCGAACTGTGGCACCATGGCGATTGGCTGAACTGGTGGGCCTCTGCGGGAGCTGACCTCGCGGCGGGCGCAGCCGCCATCGTTGGCTGACGGGCACCGGCTCACGACACCCAGCGACTCGACCCGCCAAAGAGACTCTTCGCGTTTGAGCTTCCATGTACGGCGTGGCGCGTTTCAGCTTCCATGTACGGCGTGGCCGGCCACCGGTGTGGGAGCCCCAACTTAAGACCCTTTCGCTCGATCCAGCCCACCATCCGGGATCCGGCGTCCCCGCGTGGGTGGACCGCACGGTATCGACGTGTCAATTGGGAGTTGCAGCGCCATTGATGGCCTGCTGTCAAATGACTAAAGGGGGAAAGATGGAAACAACAGTTGAACTCGATGGTGGAAAGGTTGCCGCATTTGGGGAGAAGATGCTGAACATTCTGAATAGCGGTATGGCCGCGAACATGATCAGCATTGGACACCAGGTGGGTTTGTTCGACGCGATGGCTGGCCTGGGGACGGCTGCTACGTCGCAGGAGATTGCCGACGCCGCTGGGCTTAACGAACGGTACGTGCGTGAATGGCTGGGGGCCATGACGACTGCCGGCATCGTCGACTACGAGCCAGGGAGAGGCGCTTATCTGCTGCCGCCCGAGCATGCCACGATGACTACCCGGGCTGCGGGTCCCAACAACTTTGCCATGTTCACTCAGTTCATTCCCATGAGCGGCCGTGTTGAGGACGAGCTGATCGACAAATTTCGAAACGGCGGTGGGGTGCCATATAGCTCCTATCCACACTTCCACGCTGCGATGGCGGAGTTTAGCGGGGCTATTGTTGACGCCACCCTGCTCAACGTCACCCTACCGTTGGTGCCGGGGGCGAGTGAACGTCTTCAGAAGGGAATCCGCGTTGCTGATGTTGGTTGCGGAAGCGGGCATGCCATCAACGTTATGGCTAAGGCATTTCCCAAATCGGAATTCGTGGGTATGGACTTCTCTGACGAAGCACTATCTGTGGGTCGGGCGGAAGCTGACGCTTGGGGACTGACCAATGCTACATTTCAGGCACAAGACGCCGCGAAACTTGACGGGAGCCAAGTCTTTGACTTCATCACGACGTTTGACGCAGTGCACGACCAAGCGGATCCTCAAGGCATGGTGAACGGAATCTATAACTCCTTGGCGTCGGGTGGTACTTGGCTATGTGTTGACGTCCAGGCGTCGAGCTATATTGGCGAAAATCTCGCTCATCCTTTGGGTACCTTCATGTACTCGGTGTCATGTTCGCATTGTATGACTGTCTCCTTGGCCTACGACGGTGTAGGTCTGGGCGCGATGTGGGGCGTTCAGAAGGCCCGCGAGGTGTTTGGAAACGCCGGATTCACAGATATCAACGTGCACAACGTTGAAGGCGATCCATTGAACAACTATTACGTCTGCCATAAGGCCGAATAGGGCAAGCCAGCGGCTCAGTTATAGGGCGCTTCGGATCTGAGCGGGGTTCGGTAGGGGGCTGGGGGTCCGTGTGCGCGTGACAGGGGCTCAGAAGAATCTGTGGTTCTGACGCCATTCGAGTAGGGGGGCCTCTGTGGAGACGACTCCAGGGGGATGTGCGAGGTGGGGGGGGGGCGGCCCGGCCGGGGTCGGGGGGGGGGGGGGGGGCGGGCGGGCGGCCGGCGCGGGGTGGCCGCCCCCCCCCGCCGCCGGGCGGGGGGGGGGCGGGCGGTGGGGGGCCGGGGGGGGAGGACGGGCAGGGGGGGGGCCCCCCAGATGGCCCGGGCTCCGCCCGGCCGCCCCCCCCGGGGGGGGGGGCCAGCGCGGGCGGGCCCGGGCGGGGCCCGGCCCCGGCCGGCGGGGGCGGGGCGGGGCCGACGACCCGCCGCCCCCCCCCCGGGCCGGGAGGGGCCGGCCGGGGGGGGGGGGGCCCCCCCGGCCGCCCCGCCCCCCCCCCCGCATGACGTGGCCAACGAGTTGGGCTGCGACTGGCACACCGTCAACGACGCCGTGATCATCTACGGTGAGGCCCTCCTGGCCGCCGACGCCGGCCGGGTCGGCTCGGTCGACGCTCTCGGTCTGGACGAGACCCTGTTCTTCCGGTTGGGGCCCAAGCATCTCCAGCAGTGGTGCACCTCGGTCGTCGACGTCGGCCGCCCCGGCCAGCCCGGCCGCCTGATCGAGGTCATCGAGGGCCGCACCGCGACCAAGGTCAGCGACTGGCTCGACGACCAACTCGAGGCGTGGCGGGCCGGGATCACCTGGGGGGTGTTGGACATGTCGGGCCCCTACCGCAAGGTCTACAACGACAGCCTCGGCCACGTGACCCAGGTCGCCGATCCGTTCCATGTGGTCAAGCACGCCAACACCAAGCTCGACGAGTGCCGGCGTCGGGTCCAGAACGAAACCGTCGGCCACCGGGGCCGCAAGGACGACCCCCTCTACCGGGCCCGTCGCCTGTTGACCAAGGGCCACGACCGCCTCGACGACACCGGCCGAGACAAGCTCCTCGGCCTCCTCGAAGCGGGCGACCCCCACGGCGATGTCCGCATGACCTGGCACGCCAAAGAGACCGTCCGTGACTTCTACGCCATCACCGACCCCACGGTGGCCGCTGTGTTCCTCGACGAGCTCATCGCTGACATGGCCGACGACACCATGCCCCCCGAGGTCCGCTCCCTGGCCGGGACCCTCCAGCGGTGGCGGGAGCAGATCCTGGCCTGGCACACCGCTCAGGTGTCCAACGGCCCGACCGAAGCGATCAACAACTTGATCAAACGCATCAAACGAATCGGGTTCGGACTCCGCCGCTTCCGCAACTACCGCATCCGAGTCCTCCTCTACGCCGGCCACCCCAACTGGGACCTACTCCCCACCCTCACACCCCGCTGAAATCCGAAGAGCCAGTTATAGTCATTGTGAGACCATCATGAGGCGAGTTAGGGCCCGCCGCGCGTTTACTTGCGCGGTCACCGAACCGGTGACCAGGGAACCTGGTCGGCCGGCCGCTCGTTCCATCCGGTGGCGGGCTCTTAGCGTCCTATTCTGCCGCCCGATCCTCGAATCCTCGTGGCCGGCGAACCGGGATCCGCCGGCCCACCCCAGGTCGACAACCCAAGCTCGGTCCCGTGGCGCACCGCTCAACGCCGCGGATCGTGACGACCCTTCGGACTGGCCAAACACCGTCAACGATTCTTCCATCATCGCGGTCATCACTTGGAGGCCGGTAGCGAGAGCCCAATACGAGCAGCCTTCCTTCATAGCAGCCCAGTGTCGATCTCTCGCATCGCAAGCGACACGGTGTCGGCCAACACCCAGTTCCTCAATCCCGCCGGACGCGGTCTTGTCCTGATAGTTGTTTTCATCGTGGTGCTTTCGCTTGTCAGTGTTCTTGGGGAACGGTCGACATCTACCAGCTGGCAGGCATCGAGCGGAGAACGCCACACCTCAACTTCTACGAAGACCGGGACAACCTCTCATACTCATTCGGTGCTCTGAAGCTCCCAAGTACGTGACCGCAAATGACAGCGACTCGCCAGGACCGCCGTGACCACATCGTCTGCCTATCGCAAAACTGGAGAACGAGCCACTCGATGCCAGATGGGATCGCCAAACGATCCGGCTGCCCCAGCGCCCGCTCGGTATCACCGCCGCCGGCGAGGGCTCGGACCCGTCCGGTAACCGTTCTGCGTGGCTGGATTGCCCGGTAACGACTCACCGCCCAAGATGCGGCGATGGACAGCATGAGGGCTGACAGCTGACGTCGACCAGTTGGAGCCTCAGAGGCGGTGGCCATTCTCCAGATGTATGTGCTGTGCTGCGTCCATCCTGGCGAGAACGCACCAACGTGGGACGCCGCCGTGACGAGGCTTGCTTGGCTTGAAATACCCGTCACGTACGGCGATGTCGAAGCATCCGTCGCCGACGGGGTATCCGGTCAGGACTCCACTGAGGCCATGTCGCTCGGCCCGAGCGAGGCCGTCCTCTGCCGCACGGGATCAACGGTCGGCCTGCCGTGAGCGATGCTGGGACCCTCGGGTTGACGGTCGGCGGTCACTGGAGCGCTAGTTCGATGCTCCGATCGATAAGTCGCTGCAGCTCAGCCTGGTCAATGTCGGACAACCTCTTCAGGTAGAGACACCCGACCCCACGCCGGTGCGGACCCAGTCGCTCGTAGAGCGCGTCTTCCACCGCCGTGTTGAGGTAGAGGACGAGCTCAGCCTTCCTCGGCGAGAAGGCGATCACCGGCCAGGTCCTCTGCTTGCCGCGTGATCCGCTGTAGCTCAGTTCGCCGTAGCCAACGATCGTGCTACCCCACAGAACCGGATCCTCGCCCGATGCGGTCCGGATCATCTCGTTCAGCTCCAGCGCATCCGCGCGCCGCTGATCGTTGGCCACCGCACTGAGAAACTCGGCGACGCTTGCATCAGTAGGTCGGGTTTTCGGCTCGCCCACGAACTGACGTTACCTCAAGCCGCCCCAGGCCTGGCGCTGTGCTCAGAACTGCAGCGCACTGCACCTCGACTCGCAGGCACCCGGCCCCTGGACTCCAAGTGGACCACCGCTCGGACCGGCGGAGTGGCCTGGTCTGCTCATTCGGTAACGACGGCACTGCCGCCCGCACGGGATCAATGGTCGCCCCAGCCGTGAGTGATCCCGAGCGCGATGGTCGTGCGTGAGTTCCGTGGCTCGCGAGGTGGTCGCCTGGCCCTCGATCGAGCGCTGGGGACCAGTCGCGGTGGGCGTTCGGCTGTCACCGGCTAGCCCTTGACAGGGAACCATATGGTTTCCTATTGTGAGTCTCGTGAAAGACGTCTTCCGGGCACTCGCTGATCCCACTCGGCGTGACCTGCTCGATGCGCTTCACGCCAACGATGGTCAGACCCTGCGCTCGCTGACCGCTGATCGCGGGATGACCCGTATCGCAGTGGCAAAGCACCTGGCCATCCTGGAAGAGGCGGGCGTCGTGGTGACCCGCCGCCACGGGCGGGAGAAGCGTCACTACCTCAATCCGATCCCGATCCGTCTCGTCCACGATCGGTGGATCACCAAGTACACCGAGCCGTGGGCCGCCGGCCTCGTCAACCTCAAACGCGAACTGGAGAGCACGCGCATGGAGAAGGTCTTCGAGATCTACATTCGCACCACCCCAGAGCGACTCTGGGCCGCGATCACCGACCCGGCAACGCGGGCCCGGTTCCAGTTCGGCGCCACCGTCGACTCGGCATGGACCATCGACTCGTCGTACACCGTGACCCACCCCGGCCACCCGGACGCGACGCTGGTCGACGGCATCAACCTGGAGGTGGACCCGCCACGGCGGCTCGTACAGAGCTTCCACGCCCACTGGAGCGATGACGCCGACGCCGCCGGGACCTCCCGGGTCGCCTGGGACATAGAGGCCGTGGGCGACTCCTGCCGGCTGACCGTGACCCACGACGAACTCGCACTTGACGCCGCGCCCGACCTGTACGGCGGCTGGCCGATGATTCTGTCCGGTCTCAAGACGTGGCTGGAGACCGGCACCGAGCTGACCACCCCCGGCTCGCTGATGTACAGCCCGGCCAACCAACAGGAGCACCAACCATGAGCACCCTCACCGACATCCGCAACATTGCCGTGAACGTAGGGGACCAGGACGCCGCCCTGAGATTCTTCACCCACACGCTCGGCTTCCAGATCCACGTCGACGGTGACACCCCGGCCGGGCGGTGGATCATCGTCGCCCCACCCGACGGCAACGTCGCCATCTCCCTGGTCGCCAACCCCGATGCCGCCGGAGTCGACACCGGTATTCGCTTCGGCACGACCGACGCCACCGCCGCCCACCAAACGCTCGCAGACCGCGGCGTCAGCGTCGGCGACCTGCTCGTCTGGGACGACATGCCCCCCATGTTCAGCTTCGACGACCCCGACCACAACCGCTTCTACGTCATCGAGGACCAACCGTGACCACGAAGAACGCCACCTTCATCGAGGGTCCCATTGGACCGCTCGACCACACCTTCACCGCCCCCCTGACCGGTGGCACCGAGCCTGGCGCCTGGACCTGCATCGTCACCGACTGGACACCAACGTTCTTCGGTACCCGTGGCCTCGTCAAAGACCGAGTCGGGTCCCGGCCTGCGTGGCTGGTCGGCTTGGTAGCGACGACGTCGGCCGCACGGGATCGACGGGCGCCCGAGCCGTGAGATCCCGAGCGGAACGCTCGTGCCGCAGTGTCCTGGTCGATCGCCCAGAGAAGACATGTCTGAGGCTCGATTGCGGACGAAGGGGGTATGGGGAAGTTCTAGGGCGATTCGGAGGCGGTGTCCGAAGTGACGTTGTATCTGGCACGTCATGCGAACGCTGGGGTGAAGGCCTCCTGGTCGGGAGACGACGCACTTCGTCCGCTCTCAGCCAAAGGTCTGCGGGTCACCGTTGAAACCTCGAACCACCTGGTGCCCGGTGGGTACCCACGTCGAGCCATTCCAGCACTGCTAGACGACCCCTGCCCCAGTGTGAGCCTCCGGTCCGAGTCCCTCGATGTCCAGATCGAGGGTCGCAAGTGAGCCGGCCTTCAATGTGTCGTTGGGGCTCAAGGGCTGACGCTGACCGGCCGATTGAAAATACCGGGAGGTGAACGATGACGGACACGGCCAGACAGGTAGGACTCGACGGATGTGTCGAGCTGGTGTTTCAACTTGGCTACGCAAGCGCCGCCGCCAAGCCGTTCGACGCCGAAGAACTGGTCGAACTGTTGTCCAAGGCTCGCCGGAACAACGCGGCGCTGGGGGTGACCGGGATGCTCCTCTACCACGAGGGCTCGTTCGTCCAGATTCTGGAGGGTGACCGTGGAACGGTCGAGGCGCTCTACGCCAAGATCGCCGATGATCCCCGCCACGTGGAGCCCTTGCTGTTGTTCCGCCATCAGGAGCATCCACGGAACTTCGGGGACTGGACGATGGGCTTCCATGAGCTCCTCAAGGATGGCATCGAACCGCCGTCGGGTCTGAACCGGTTTCTGCAGACAGGCGCCACCGGCCTCAGCGCCGATGATGGCCAACGGATCTACGAGGTGCTGCTCGGCTTCCGTGACGGCAAATGGCGACGCTCCGTCGACACCTAGCCAAGACCGTGGGCTCGACAGCGTTCCCGTACGGCCGCTGCGACACTCAGTCAGCCGTCGATCAGCAGATCATGAGCGGACGCGGTCTGCGTGGTCGGTTGCTGTTCCCGCTCGGCGACCTCGGTCGGCCTTGGGGCCAGAACGATCAGCGAGAACGGTCGGCGGGGCACGAGGTCGATGAACTCGGCCAGCATCGGGCCGATGATGATGTCCTGCAGCACCGTGGTGAAGCCCGCTTGGCGATAGGCCTCAGCAGCAGAGACGGCCATCCGGTACCGGAGCCGGAGCTGGTCGAGGGCCTCGGCGGTCGGTTCAGGCGATATCTCATGGCGGTCACGAACGATGGAGCGACGGTAGTGATCGCCCCGCACATGAGCGCTTCTCGGGAATTGCTGAGCGAGCGCCTGGGCGGCCGTCGACTTGCCCGCCGCCATGATCCCGGTCACCACGATGAGACGGTCATCAGCCACGCCAGCAGGATGTCCACAGCAAAGGCGCCGGCGGCCGAGATTTCGCTCCGTGCGCTTCCGGCCCAAGGCCAGTGATCCACCTGCTTCTGTCGGCGGAGGAGGATGAGGATGGGGTCCGGCGGCAGTGGCGGTCGCTCTGGTTGCAGCGACCAGTGCCGAGAGGGCCCGAGCGCTGTCGCGGGAGTACGGTAGGGGGCGATTGGCCATCGGGGCGCGATGGCGGGGGGGACGTCTGATGACCATGACCAGGCCGACCATTGGGGCGGCCGGAGGGGGGCGGCGGCCGAGCACTTTCGCTGCGTTCCGGATTCCTCAGTTTGGGCGTCTGTGGGCGAGTGGCGCTTTGTTCAACCTGTCGCGGTGGGGGATCTCGTTCCTTGCCGCGTTCCTGGCTAACAAGCTGTCGCACTCCCCGCGCCTGGTGCAGCTCACCGGAGTGGCGATGTGGACGCCGATGCTCCTCGGCGGGGTGGCGGGCGGTGTCGTGTCGGATCGGGCGAACCGTCGACGCACGATGCTCGGGCAGTACATCGTCATGATCCCCCTCGTCATGTTGATGGCGCTGCTGTACGGGACCGGGCACTTGCGCTTGTGGATGCTCTATCCGTTCCTGGTGATCGCCGGGTTCGGTTTCGTGGTGGACATGACCACTCGCCGAGCCATCTTGTACGACATCGTCGGCCCGGAGCGGATCGACAACGCGATGGCCTTGGAGTCGCTCTCTATGGCCGGGGGCTTGGCGTTCGGCGCGTTGGCCGGAGGAGCGGTCGTCGACGCGGTCGGTCTCGGCCCGGCGATCTGGCTCGTCGGGTTCCTGCTGACCGGCTCCCTGGCCCTGTTCTTCACGATCCGGGTACCGACGCGTTCGATGCCGGGCGGTTCGGCCCGTGGGGCGTTCAGCGAAGGGTTCGGGCTGCTGCGAACAGAAAGGCGCCTCGTCAGCATCCTGGGCGTCACCGCGTGCGTGAACTTCTTCTATTTCACCTACACACCCCTCGTCCAGGTCATCGGCACCGACCTCGGCGCCCGCCCGGCGCTCATCGGTCTGCTCGCGTCGATGACCGGGTTCGGCATGATGATCGCGTCTCTCGCCACGGCCCGGTTCCGGCCTCGCCGCCGGGGCCTCGTCTACACACTCGGTGCGTTCTTCGCACTGCTGCTGCTCTTGCCGTTCGCCGCGTCAGGCACCTATCTCCTGGCAATGGTCTGTCTGCTCGGCGCCGCGGTCGGTGGCGGGTTCTTCGGCGCATTGCAAGGCGTCCTCGTCATGACGGTCGTACCGGCAGAGATCCGCGGCCGGGCGCTGGGCCTGCTGAGTATGGCCATCGGCGTCCTACCGATCGGGATGCTCCTGCTCGGTGAGTTGGCCGAGCGGATCGGCACCCGTCAGGCCTTGGCCACGTCCGCAGGGTGCGGTGTGCTGACCCTGGTGCTGTGGGTGTGGCACCGCCCCGAGGTCACGCAGATCACGAATAGTTGATCACGCCGACGGCAGCTCGCCACCTGCGAGTGCCTCGTCGTCGCAACCGGCGTGCTAGGCCCCGAGGACGTGGTCGTACAGCAAGAGGTGGTCGTAGCCGAGATCCTCCGGTGGCCTGAGCGTAGGCCTTCACTGCACCGGGGTCGCCTCCGAGCTCGATCTGCGGATACACGACGCCGACGCGCGTGAGAACCCCCGTCTGCGACCAACCCGGACGGCAGCGCTGCAGGTCAGCGGCCCCGCTGGTCGCGGAGCTGGCCGGCGTCCTTGGGGTGGGCGTAGGGGTGGGGGCGGAACGTGCCGCCCTCGTCGTTGACAGCGCGGCCGTCGTCGTCGCCCTCGCGCCGGGAGGCCCGGCGGAGCTGGGCCATCGTGGACGAGAGCTGCTCCAGCATCCGGTCTTCCCAGGCATAGTCGAACGGATCGCCCAACCGCTCCTCGAACGAGGCGTCGGGTGGGTGGTCGACGTACCAACGGGCCACCTGGGCAAGCGCCTCGGGGGCGGGCAGGGCATCGGTGTAGCCGAGGTCTCCTCGGAGAAGTGACAGGTCCAGCAGTAGGTGATGGCGACCGGCGGGAGTGATGGCCTTAGCCGGCCCGGCAACCTCCCAGGGCACAGCGACCGGCTGGATCTCGCTCCCCAGGGCCTGCCCGATGACTTCGACGATCTGGGTCAGCGTCAGCTGATCGACGTCTCCGCAGTTGTAGGCCTTGCCGGCCGATGCCTCAGGCTGGTCGATGGCGGCCAGCACGGCGTGGCCCAGGTTGCCGGCCCAGGCGTGGGTCGAGAGCTGGGTGCCGCCGTCGGGCAGCAGTATCTGGCGGCGACCGTCGAGGATGCGCCGCACCACACACCACTCCCGGGGCACCAGCTGATAAGGGCCATAGACATAGGGGTAGCGGAACACGGTGGCGGTGGGATGATGCTCGAACACTGCCTCCTCGGTCTGCAGGATCAGCGTTCCGAAGTGCTCACCAGCCTCGTCTCGGGCCTTGGGGGCGTCTTCGGCCACCGGGGCGGTGAGGCCGCGAGGGGTTAGCAGGTCGGGATTGCCGAACCCCCGGTAGACGGGCACGCCGCCGACCGACACGAAGCGGCCCACCTTGCCGGCCAGGGCCTCGGCGATTAGGCGGATCCGGCCGTAGCTGGCGATCACCTCGTCGAACGTGTGGCCGGCCAGGGCCTCGACGATGGTCTCGGCGAAGTGGGGATCGCCGTGAATATGGGTGACGTCGTCGGGGATCTCGGGCACCTCATGGGTGCCACGGTGGAAGATCGTCACCTCCCGGCCCCGCTCCCGCAGCCCGTTCACGATGAACGGCCCCGTCGGCCCGGTCCCCCCGACCACCAGCGTGCGCATCACCATGGCATTCCCCCCTTGTCGCTCCGTCACGGGGCCAGGTGGGCTCGTGACGGCCGGTGTCACCTTGGCCTCGGCCGTAGTTCAGCACCGCCGCATCGGCGCTGTCGAGGCATGGCTTTCGACCGCGGCCCGTCACCTCGTCGAATCGGAGAGGTGGGTCGGGGCAAGGGTCGGCCGGTGCCGGCCGGCCCTTGCCGGGTTGCCAGGTTGCCAGGTTGCCGAATGATCGTGCTAGCCGTGACGGCGGAGCTCGTGGAAGAAGCCGTCGATGACCTGGAGCTGACCGGACCGGGTGATCTCGTCGTACACGAACTTGCCGACCGCCAGATCGAGCACGCCCAGACCGAACGGTGAGAACACGATGGGCCGGTCCCGGGGCAACGATCCCGAGTCGGCCATCACGTCGGCCAGCGTGCCGTGGATGAAGTCCCGGTTGCCGGTCCGTTGCTCGGCCAGGTGGGGCGAGGTGTTGGCCTTGAGGCAGTGCTCGATGTCGTCGACCACGTTGGTCGACGACAGGATGATCTCCGGCGACAAGTCCCGTAGCGACACGTGGAGCACCAGCGGGTTGTGGCTGAACAAGGCCAGGTCGCCGATGTGGGGTTCGCCGGCGACGGTGGCGAAGACGACGAGGTCGCTCGACCGGATCAGGTCGTCGACGTCGTCGTGAACGGTGATCGGGCAACCGGTGCCCGACCGCTCCAGATACGCCCGGAACCCGTTGGCGCTATCGGCCGACAGATCGTGCAGGCCGATCTGGTCGAACGACCAGCCGGCGGCAGCCAGGAACGTGGAGATGTAGCGGGCGATGAGGCCCAGCCCGATGAAACCGACCCGTCGCGGGCGAGGCCGGCCCCGGCTGAGCCAGTCGGCCCCGGCCGCGGCCGACGCCGCCGTCCTGGTGGCGCTGATGATGGAGCTCTCCAGGCAGGCGAACGGGTAGCCGGTGTCGTGATCGTTGAGGATCAGGACGGCCGAGGCCCGGGGCACGCCGTAGGCCACGTTTCCGGGGAAGCTGGAGATCCACTTGACCCCATCGACCTGCACGGCGCCGCCGACCGAGGCCGGCAGGGCGATGATCCTCGAAGTCGGACGGTCCGGGAACTGAAGGAAGTAGGACGGCGGGTTGACGGTGTCGCCGGCGCCGTGGCTGCGGTAGGTGGCCTCGACCAGGTCGATGATCTCCCGCTCCCGGCCCTGCAGGACCTGCTGGACCTGGGCTCCGGGGATCACGGAGAACGGCGGCACCGTGATCGGTCCGGGCTCAGCGGGTGAGCGGCCTGTTCCGGGATCGGTTGGGTTGCTGATTGTGGTCATTGGGCGGACGCCTCCGTGGTGGTTGCACAATCGGCCAGGTTCACCGCGTCAGCCAGGGCGACGACCACCTCACGGGGGCCGTCGAAGGCTTCCCGGCTGTGAGCGGTGCGGATGTTGTCGACGAGCATCAGATCGCCGTCCTCCCAGGGTTGGCGGACGGTGTGGGCCTGGTAGACGTCGTTGAGCAGGTGCACCAGGTCGGCTCCGATCGGGTCGCCGTTGCCGAAGCGGGTGTTGAACGGCAGCCCGTCTGGGCCGTAGAGGTCGACGAGGAACTCGTGGACGTCGGGGTCCATGGTCCACTCGTTGAGGAAGGCGATCTGGTTGAACCAGCACGGCTCGCCGGTCCTCGGGTGGCGGAGCACGGCGTGGCGGCGCTGGCGGGTGCGGAGCCCGCCGTCGGGCTGCCACTGGTACTCGATGTGGTTGGCCCGGCAGTAGGCCTCCACTGCGTCCCGGTCGTCGGTGCCGAACACGTCGGCCACCGACGCCCCGATCTCCTCGTTGTAGGTGCGGGTCAGGATCCAGCCATCCCGGGCGAACCGTTCCACCAGGTCGGCGGGGAGGGCGCGGAGCACGGCGGTGGCGTCGGCGATGGCGGTGGCGCCGCCCGAGGCGGGGGCGGTGAGGCAGGCGAACATCATCAGCCCCGGGAACTGGAGGGTGTAGCTCAGCTCGTGGTGCATGCACATCTGCAGGTTCGCCGGCCAGGCGGTCGCCGAGTACACGCCCTCGGTGTGGATCTGCCGGGGGGCGAAGGCTTCCCGTTCTCCCAGCAGGTCGGAGGCGAGGTACCGGAACAAGGCGGCGGCGTAGGCCCGGTCCCGGATCCGCAGGCCACGGACCAGGACGGCGCCGTGCGTGGTGGCGGCGGCCCGCAGCGCGTCGCGGTGCTGGCCCAGCCAGGTGGCCGTGTCGGCGTGTGCGTCGACCTGCACGAGCGGGAAGCCCCCCGGCTGCCGGGTCACAGCCAGTGGGTCGGTGGTGGGTGGTGTCGACATGTCGAGTTCCGTTCGGGTTGGTGGGGCGTGGTCGGTCGGGGTGGATTGGACACGGGGGGCTCGTCAGGAGGCGGGCAGGGCCGCAGCCGCCTGCTCGACCAGGTGGGCGGCGCTGTCCGGGTTGGTGCGGAGAAAGTAATGGTCGCCCTCGAAGAGCCGGCACAGATCGACCTGGTCGGCGACGAGCCGCCAGGCGGCGTACCCGCTCGGGTGCTGGGCGGTCGACGGATCGCTGACGGCGGCCACGACGGTCACGGGGGCCGCGAGCTTCACCGTCGGTGGCTGCTCCAGCAGCTCGATGAACCACCGGTGGGCCGACACGCAGTCGTGGCGATAGGCGGCTCCCACGTGCTCGGCCTGTTCGGTGTCGAGGTCGCGCAGCCCGGGGTAGCCGCTCTCGGAGCTGAGGGCGGCGGCGATGGCGGCGTCGCTGCGGGTGGCCAGGTCGGCAATCGCCGCCCGCCGGGTACCGGCCTCGCCGGGGAGCTGGGCCCCGACGAACACCCGGTGCACCGGCACCCCGGCGGCCACCAGGGCCCGCGCCGCCTCGACGGCCAGAGGCGTGCCCGACGAGTGACCCCAGAGCATCACGTTGCTCAGACCCCGCTCGGTCACCTCGTCCACCACCTGCTTGACCACGTCGTCCATCGGGGCGAACGGCTGGCGTTCGGCCCCAAGGTCGTGACCGGGAAGCTCCACGGCGTAGACAGCGACGCCCCGGTCGCGCAGGGCCCGGGCCATGGGCTGGAAGCTCACGGCGTTGCCGCCGGCATAGGGGAAGCACACCAGGGCCGCGGTGGCACCGGTCGGCTCCGACAGGAGCTGGAGCAGCTCGGTGGGGCGGCGGAGGTTGCCGTCGATGAGGGCGGCCACATCGGCCAGAACCGGGTGGCGGGTGAGGTCCTTGAGGCTGACGGTGCGGTCGAGGGCGATCGCTACCTTCACCGCCAGCAGCGATGTGCCGCCCCGGTCGAAGAAGTTGTCCTCCCGGCCGATCTGGTCCACCGGCACCCCCAGCACCGTCGCCCAGTGGGACGCCACCCACTGCTCGGTCGGTGTCCTCGGGGCGTCGACGGCGGTGTCGGCCGCGTCGACCTCGGCGGCCAGGGCCCGCAGGGCCTTCTTGTCGACCTTGCCGTTGTCGGTGAGCGGCAGGTTGTCCCGCCAGTGGATGATGGCCGGCACCATGTACTCGGGGAGCGACCGGCCGAGGTGGTCCTGGATGGTTGCGGCGTCGAGACGCTCACCGGAGTAGAAGGCCACGAGCTGCTTACTCTGGTCAGCCCGCTCAGTCACGACGACCGCTCCCTGGCGGATCCCGGGCACGCCGAGGATGGTGTTCTCGATCTCGCCGATCTCGATCCGGAATCCCCGGATCTTGACCTGGGCGTCGCGCCGGCCCCGGAACTCCAGCTTGCCGTCGGGGCGCCAGCGTCCGTAATCGCCGCTGCGGTAGAGGCGCGTACCCGGCCGCAGCGGGTCGTCCACGAACGCCAGCCGGGTCCGCTCGGGGTCGTTGATGTAGCCCCGACCAACGCACACGCCAGAGAACACGATCTCGCCCGGGGCGCCTAGCGGAACCGGCGCCAGGTTCTCGTCGACCACCCGGACTTCGACGTTGTTGACGGCCCGGCCGAGCGGCACCGATCCCCCCTCCGGGGCCCCGGTCATGACCTCGTGGTTGGTGTCGTCGGAGGTCTCGGTGAGCCCGTAGGCGTTGGCCAGCTTGATGCCGTCGATGGCGGCGAACCAGCGCTGGGCCAGCTCCAGGGTGAGAGCCTCACCGGTTACCGACACACAGTGCAGGTCGGGGAACCGGCGGGGGTGCTGCTCCAGGTAGGTGAGCAGGACCTCCAGGTAGGAGGGCACGACCTGCATCACCGCCACCCGCTCGGCGATGATCCGGTCGACGAATTGCTCGGGGTCGAGGAGGGTGTCCTGCTCCACCAGAAGGGTCCGCCCGCCGACGAGGAGGGCGGAGATCAGCTGCCACAGCGAGATGTCGAAGCACTGGGGGGCGATCTGGGCCACCACCTGGCCCGGTCCCACGCCGAAGTCGTCGATCTTGGCGTAGAGGTGGTTGAGCATGCCCCGGTGCTCGCACATCGCCCCCTTGGGTTCGCCGGTGGACCCGGAGGTGAAGTAGATGTAGGCGAGCTGGTCGGGGCCGACCTCGATCCCGAGGTCGTCGTCGGCGTAGCCCTCGTCGTAGGCGGTCTCGACGAATAGGCACTCCACGCCGTCCAGTGCATCGAGGGCGCCCTGGAGGGTGGCGGTGCTGGCCGGCTCGGTGACCACCAGCCGGCACTCGGCCCGGGCCAGGGTGGTGGCGATCCGGTCGCTGGGGAAGTGGGGTTCGATGGGCAGGTACACGCCGCCGGCCTTGAAGATCGCCAGCACGATGGCCATCCAGTCGAGGTTCCGCTCAGTGACCACGGCCACCACGGTCTCGGCTCCTACGCCCCGGGCCCGCAGGGCCCGCGCCAGTTGGTTGGCCCGGCTGTTGAGCTGGCCGTAGGTGAGCTGCCGGCCGCCGTGCACGGCGGCGACAGTGTCGGGACTGGTCTGTGCCCGGCGCTCGAACAGCTCATGGAACCGGCCGTCGGGCAGCTGGCGGCGGGGCCCGGCCAGGCCCTCCAGCTGGAACCGCAGCTCGTCGGCCGACAGCAGGCTCTGGTACCGGTGCCCGGCGTCGGGGTCGGCGACCATCAGCTCCAGAGCGGCGAGATGGTAGGCGGCGATGCGGGCGGCGAAGGAGGCGTCGACCACGTCGGTCCGGTAGGCGAGGCGGAGCAGGTCACGCCGGTCGGAGCGGACCACGCCGGGGCCGGTGCCGTCACGGTCGGGCCCCGGCCCGGCGGCCAGGGAGAACCCGACCCGGACCACGACGCCGGCCTCAGGGGCCTGCGGTTCCTCGGTCGCCGGATCGAGCACCGTCTCGAACGGCGGTTGATCGAGGTTGAGGTCGCGGGCCAGGTCGGACACCGGGTAGCCGGCGTGGAGCCGCTGCCCGGAGTCGGCCCGCTGGGCTTCAGCCACCAGACCCCGCCACGATTCGGGTTCGGTCGACAGGCGGCAGGGCAGAGGCCGGCCGCCGGGGTCGGTCACGTAGCCGGTGGCGATGTCCCCTTCGCCCGACAGGGCGGCCAGGACCTTGGCGTGAGCCGCCAGCAAGACAGCTCCCACCGTCGCTCCCAGGTCGCCGGCCAGGCAGTGGATCCCGGTGGCCAGCTCAGCCGGGACGATGATCTCGTGGTGGGCCGTTCCGGCCACCGCGGTGTCGGTCCACCGCGGGATGGCCGTGGCCCCGCCCGCGGTCAGGATCCGGTGCCAGTGGTCGTGGTCGGCCCGGGACCCGTTGCTGGCCTCGTGTTGATTTACGGCGGTCATTCTCTTGCCTCCTGAGCTGGATTCCCCACCCAGTTGGTGCCGGGTGGAACCTCTTGGCCTTTCATGAGAAAGCAGTCGGTTGCGAGGGTTGAGCCGCGGCCCATGGTCACCCCGTAGTGGACGAAGGAACCAACGCCGAGCACGCAGTCGGATCCGATCGTCGTCCGATCCGATTTGAAGCCGCCGTCCTCCTGCGAGTGGCACTGGATCGCGCTGCCGGCGTTGAGCGTGCAGTTGTCGCCGATGGTGGTGAACGACTTCTCCGCAATGAAGCACCCGTCGTCGAAGACGTTGGCGCCGATCTGCACCCCGAGGAGCCGCCAGAGCACCGGCTTGAACGGTGTGCCGTTGTAGAGCTGCACGTACCCGTAGGCGGGCAGCTTCCAGTAGCGCTCATGACGCCAGAAGTTGCGGTGGTAGATGGAGCATCCGTCGGGCTCCAGGGCCTGGAGCCGGTTGACGGCCCGCTGGACCAGGACCCAGTAGCCGGTGGCGTACAACGGGCCTACGATTCCGCCCGCCACCGTGGCCCGCGGCCCGTAGGTGCCGTGGTTGTGCAGGACGGCTGCGATCACCAGGACGGACCCGGCGACGAACAACCACCGGAGCAGCAGGTAGAGGCCCATGGTGGTGACGTTGTGCCGGTTCTTGGCCGTGAGCAGGAGCGGGCGCAACAGCTCCTTGTTGTGCACGATCTCCAGGTCCCGGTCGCGGCTGACGGTGCGGGGAATCTGGAAGCTGGGCGAGCCGAGCACGCCGACCCCCTGCCTCCACTCGCCGCTGATCGGTACGGCCACCTTCGTGGCCAGGAGGCAGTCGTCGCCGGTCATGCCCCCGGACGGGTAAGCGATGTAGTTGCCGAGGAAGTTGTTGGCCCCGATCGTGACCGGTGACAGCCGGAACGAGCTACTGGAGAAGTCGGCGTTGATCGCCGACAGGCCGTCGGCGACCACGGTCCCCGTGCCCACCGACACCAGGAACGGGGTCTCGTGCTTCACATGGGTCCCGAAATTCGATCCGGTCTGATCGACTGGCGACAGGTCGTACCCGATCCACCGCAGATAGTGGACGATGAAGGAGCTGTCGCCGAAGAGGATGGTGAAGAACTCGATATTGGTGAGGCGGGCGATGAGCCGGTGGGCCACGTAGCGGATCCCGTAAAGGGGATGGTCGACGCCCGGCTTGACCAGCGGCCGGAGGAGGCGGGGGATGGTGCCGACCACCGCCAGCCCCACCACGATGCCACCCACCAGGACGACGGCCGACACGGCCATGGCGTTGACGACGAGGGCCCGCCAGCTCTCGGGCGGGGTTTCGGTGATCACGATGGTGGCCAGCACCGGGACCCGGCGGGCCACCAGGACGATGACGGTGGCCGGCACCGGCACGGTCAGGGCCACGGCCGCGACCAACTGGAGCAGGGCGAATACGAACCGGCGTCGCCTCGCCCCCCGGCACGGGCCGACCGTGCGGTAGTGCACATCGGTGGGCCGGGCCGGGGCCCCCTGGTAGGAGGTGTGGGCCGGCACGGTCTGGCCCGCTTCGAGGGACGACGCGTGGCCGAGCTGGCCCCCGTCGCCCACGGCGGTGTCGATGTCGAGCACGGTGGCTTCACCCACGAACACGTTGCGTCCGAGGGTCACGGAACCGGGTTGGATCACACCGGCACAGGCCCGGTAGCAGTTGATCAGAGAGTCCTTGCGGACGACGGTGTTGTCACCGATGGTGAGCAGGTCGGTGCACACCGGGACGTTGACGGACAGGATCGTGACGCCCCGCCCGATCCTGGCCCCCAGGGCCCGGAGGTACCAGGTGTAGATGGGGGAGCTGGAACTCGTCACCGAACGGCCGTTGAGCCGGACGATCGGGTTGGACCGAATCAGGATCTTGACCAGCCAGAACCGGTAGTAGCGGAAGCTCCAGATCCGGATCGGCTGAGCCTTCCACCGGCCGATCAGGACCCACTTGGCCATGATCGGGACCACGCTGGCCACGGCGAAAGCGGCGGCGTTGACCGCGACCGCCCGGAGGTAGATCCCCGTGGCGCCGGACCCGAGGGAGATCCACAGGAAGCCGCGGATGGCCACGGCGAGGGCCAGGGAGGAGTACACGACGAACGTGAGCAACTGGAGGATGCCGCACAGCACACGGTCCCGCGTCCGGGCCGGGACAGGGATCTCGCCGGTGACGGCGGCGAGGGCGGGGGTCGGTTCGGGTGGCGCCGCCGGGCCCGGACGCGGGGCGAGGACTCGAGCCAGGGCGCTGATCGTCGGGTTCTCGTAGATGTCCTTCATCGAGACCGGGGGTAGGCCGGGCACCTTGCGGACCCGGGCGCAGAACCGGGCCATGACCATCGAGTCGGCACCGAGCTCATCGAAGAAGTTGCCGTCGACCGGGACCTGGTCGAGGGACACGAGCTCGGCCATGACCGAGGCCAGGACCTGCTCGGTTTGGGCCGGCGAGGCAACGCCCCCGGCGTCGGCCACCACCGCCGGCACCTCGGGCGTGGTGGCGGGCGCCGCCGCCGTACCGGCGGGAATCAAGCGTTCCGGCGCCTCCCCGGCCGGTGCCGGGCAAGTGGCTGAAGCGGACCCCTTCGGGCGCTGCGGGGGTAGTGGGATGGACGCCGGCGGTGTCTGAGCCGGGTCGACGAGGATGGCGGTCAACATTGCTGCCGGGGCAGCCCGCAGAGTGGTCGCGGTCCAAGCCGGCGGCATCGGTGGCGCGGCCCGGCTGGGGGCGGTGGTGCGGGCCGGGGTGGTCACCGACAGGGGGGTCGGGACGATGGCGAGGCCCCGGTCGGTGTCGGACGCCAGCGGCCACGGGGGCGTCGCGCTGGGCGCCGGCGATGGTGCCAGAGGCGGCAGCGGTGGAGGTACCGAACGCATCGGATCACCGCAATCCCGGCGCCGGGCCGAGCGAGCCGTGGCTCCCACCCGAAGCGGTGACGCGGCGCCAGTCCGGGGCGTCGACGGTGAGCGCGCTGTCGCTCGCGGCCACGGACCGCCACGGAGGCGCCAGAGCGGCCTCGGTGGAGAACCGGCCTCGGGCCGAGACGCTCGATTGTCGCCAGTCAGGGCGCTTGGGTGCCGTCTCGGCGACGAGGTCGAGGGCTTCGGGGCCGTAGGACTCCTCGATCCATTCCGACCGGTAGACCGTTTCCAGGTAACGTTCCCCGAGATCGGGGGAGATCGCCACCGACGTGCGCCCGGGCGCAGGACGGCGGGCCAGCCAGTCCATGGCCCCGCTCACGACGGTCCCGGTCGAGCCTCCGAACAGGAAGCCGCCCCGCGCCATCGTATGACAGGTGCGGATGGTGTCGATCTCTTCGACATGCACGATGTCGTCGACATAGGACTCGTCGAGCAGGTCGGGGCGGACGCTGGTCCCTAGGCCGGGAATCATCCGGCGGCCGGGCTTGGTGCCGAAGGTTGATGAGCCGACGGCGTCGACGGCGACGATCGTGACCGGGCGGTGCCACTCCCGGAAGTAGCGGGCGCAGCCCATCAACGTTCCGGTGGTGCCGGCTCCGATGAACAGGACACTGAGCTCGGGAAAGGCGGCGGCGATCGATGGAGCGGTGGTGCGGTAGTGGGCGCCCCAATTGGCCGGATTGGCGTACTGGTTGAGCCACACATAGCGGTCGTCGGAATCGAGGCGGGCCCGGAGAAAGGCGATGCGGGCGCCGAGGAGACCTCCGACATCGGCGGGCTTGTCGATCACGTGGACCTCGGCCCCCAGGGCCTCCATCAGGAGCCGGGCCGAGGTGTTACACCGGGAGTCGGTCACGCACACGAACTTGTAGCCCTTGCTGGCGGCGATGAGGCTGAGGGCGATCCCGAGGTTGCCCGACGAGGACTCGATCAGGATCGAGGACGGAGTGAGCACTCCATCCCGCTCGGCCGCGTCCACCATTTCGGTGGCCGCCTTGAGCTTGATCGATCCGGCGAAGTTGAACCCCTCGCATTTGAGGAACAGCGACTCGCCGACCGTTGATCTGAGATCCACAAACAGATCACCCTCATTGAATTCATGGGGAGCACGTATGATCGCCATTGCCTTGTCCTGTCTGTGCTGGAGATCGGTGTGACGGGACGACGGAGCGCGTTGACAACAAACGACCGGGCCGGCTGGCCGGTGTGTCGTCCCCATAGAGAGGTTCGCGCTCCCGCGGTTGCTACGGATCGGGGAAATCCCCGGCACCGCTTAGGGGGTGGGTTCATCCAGGTCGCTGACGACGGCCATGAGATTCTCCCCGTAAGGGTCATGGGCTCTGCCCCGGGACGGCCATCTAAAGCCACGGGCTTCCATCGACCGGGCGTACAGCTCAAGGTGTAAGCGCTGACCTTCGAACCGGCGAAGCCCGAGCTCGGCGCATCACCGGGCGTAGATGCGCAGGTCGGTGGCGTACCTGTTACGTGTGGCCGTGCGGCACCCTGAGCTCACACCCCCACCGGCCGGCTCGTGCCTACGGCGTGCCTAGAGCAAGGGCTTCCCAAGCTGAATACGGGAGTTCGATTCTCCTCACCCGCTCCAGCCGCTGACCAGGGGAAGCTTCCGACTGACTAGTTCTGGTGGTTGGCCTACTGCCCCACTGCCCGATCGGGCGTGTGGTGGGTCCCGAGTTGACACGTTGGGCCTTCCGGGTTGGAACGGGATCACTCCATGCCATGCTGCGTCAGCAGAGGGGTGCGGCGTTGCCCATCTACGGGCCGTCGGACCAGGGGGCTGGACCGCACCCGTCCCCTCGGCCCTGTCGAGGGCGAGCGGTACTTCCCACCAGCCTCAACGCTCATCGCCCTCGCTGCGTACTCTTGCATCGGGCTCGCCGGTACGGCATTCGCAGTGCAGTGGCGGGATGTGACCATGCGACAGGGAGAGACCCGGGATGCTTCGACGACACGCGACCTGCCGCTCGACGCGGCCGGCACCCAAGTCGACTGAGGCGGGCCACGTCGGCCTCGTACGTCGGCAACCCACGGCGCGGGTCACCGATCCGCCGCGTCCACGAGCGGCACCGGCGACCTCATCCGCACGCATGCTCGCGGCGATCGCCGTGCTGGGGATGTCGCTGGCCGCCTGCTCGACGTCGACTGATGCGCCGGCGGGTGACACCTCCGCCGAGGCGCCCCGGGTCGAGGGCGACCACGTGCGAGTCGTGGGGTTGTGGAGCGGCCCGGAGTTCGACAGCTTCGAGCACATCATGACCGATTGGGAGACGTCGACGGGAGGCGTGGTCGACTGGAAAGGAGTACGCGACCTCGCCAGCGCGATCGACCAGGATCTGCCCGACGTCGCGATCCTGCCGAACCCCGCACTGCTGCATCAGCTCGCCGAGGACGATCGACTCGTGCCGCTGGATTCCCTGATGGCGCGAGCCGACATCGCCGACAGCTACTCGGCGGCGTGGCTGGAGCTCGGTAGCCACGCCGGCCAGTGGTACGGACTCGCGTACAAGGTGACCGACAAGTCCACCGTTTGGTACAACCCCAGGGCCTTCTCCGCCGGCGGCCACGAAGTCCCGGCCACATGGGACGAGATGCGCGACCTCGCCGATCAACTGGTTTCGATCGGCGAGGTCCCGTTCTCCGTTGTTGCCCCGTTCAGCCCAGGCGCCGGATGGGCCCTTACGGACTGGGTTTCGAACATCGTGTTGAACCGCTGCGGGCCCGACGTCTATGACGACTGGGTCACGGGTGCCGTCCCGTGGACCAACGACTGCATCACGCAGTCGTTCGAATTGTTCGACACCATCATCACCACCCCGGGCTACGTGCTCGACGGAAGTGACGGCGTCCTGACGACCACCGATGCAAAGGGCGCGAGCCCCCTGTACGCCGACCCACCCGGCGCTTTCATGTACTCCCTCGCGTCCTTCGCTCAAGCCTTTATCGCGAAGGAGTACCCAAACCTCGAGCCGGGACCCGACTACAACTTCTTCGGATTCCCCCACATCGACCCGGAATACGCCGGAGCGGTCACCGTCGGTGCGGACCTCATCGTCGCACTGAACGACACGCCCGCCAGCCGGTCGTTCATTTCCTACCTCGCCGACAGCAAGGCCCAGGAGACATGGATCGAACTCGGCGGATTCACATCCGCCAACCTCGACGTCGCACTGGACACCTACCCCGACGCAGTCTCCCGGGCCATCGCAGAACATCTCACTGACGCCGCCATTACCCGATACAGCGCCAGCGATCTGATGCCCCCCGAACTCCAGAAGGCATGGTGGGCAGCCATGGTCGAACGGGTCGAACAACCCGGCGATCTCACCACGATGCTCACCGAACTGGATCGCATCGCCGCACAGACCCGTTGACCCCAAATAGTCTTGCCAGCCTGATCTCCGCGTAGCCAGTGTCCTGGGGTCGCCGTGGCCGGCCGCATCTGGTAGCACATCGCGGAGGGCGACCGTTCGTGGCCGTCCGCCCGAGGCGGGGCTCCAGTCCACCACATGACTCCGCCAGCAGACCGGACCTCCCACCCCATGGAGATCGCCAGCACTCGGGACTGTCAGCATCCCCCATGCCGACTGCTTCACGCGGCCACCTTGAACGATCGCCTCCAGCGTCCGGTCCGTGCCTACGGCGTGCCTAGAGCAAGGGAGAACAACGGTCACCAACGGACCCGCCCGGGCATTCCGCCGTGAGCACGAATTCACCTCCCACCTGCGAAAACGCCGATCAGGACACCCAGAGGGTGATCAGCGGAAGGGCTTCCCAAGCTGAATACGGGTGTTCGATTCTCCTCACCCGCTCCAGCCGCTGACCAGGATCTTCAGGACCTTGTCGACAGGCGAGCGAGCACGCCGATGTTGTTCGTGCTCCGGTCGTGCCCCAAACCACTGCACGAGCCCCCCCCGGCGCTCACACCAGTCACTCCCGAGGAAATCTGGCGTGGCAACAGGACCGGATCACGGGAGAGGCGACGTGAGATCGAGGCCGAACTGCCTTCGAAAAGGTATCGGTCTGACGCAAGTATCGTCAGGCGGTATCACAGTGCCGGGGTAGTGGGCGGCATAGCGACTGGCCTCAGGCTGGTTGGCCTGTCGGTACACAGGGGAACCAGGCAGCGCGGGGTGCGTCGGCCGCTTTCAGAGCGGCTTGCGCTCGGCGCAGGACGAGACCGAGCTCGGTCTGGCGGTAGAGCCACGATTCGCTCTGGCGGGCGGCCGGGGTGTGCTCAGCCAGTTCGATCGCGACCTCCTCGTAGTAGGCCCGCAGGGCGACCGCAGCTTGGCCGATCTCCGCTGGGGTCAACCCGGACTGCTGCCAGTCTGCGCCGTTGGCGATGTCGAGCAGAACCTGCGCCGCAGCAGGAAGTTCGTCGAGTTCCACGATGCGGGAGAGGGCGGACTCGCCGGTTGCGGCTCGGCGGCGATCCCAGGCCGGGCGCAGCCCGCGGATCTCATCGATTGCGGGGGGCAACGTCGGGTCGTGGCGAGGGGGCAGCGAACAGGCGAGCGGGGCGTCGGACTCGTCCTCGATCGTGTGGGGGAAATCCACCAGGACGGGCACGTCGGTCCGTTCGAGCAGGCCGAAGGCGGCAGCAAGGACCCGGTGCTGGAACCGGGCGTCGCCGGGCTTGCCCAGTGGCCGACCCAGGGGGAAGTTGCAGTGGAGCATGCGTGGTGGACGGCTCTTCTCGGCTTGGCCCCGCACGAGGCTTATCCCGACGGTGGCCAGACCAGCCTGTTCGAACACGTGGGCCAGCGCACTCACGGTGCGCGTGCAAAGCGGTCAAACCGGGGTGAGGAGCACGACGTCAACCCCGTCGTCGAGCAGGCGGCGGGCCGCGGCCGGCCCGGTGTCCAACCGTAGGGTGGTGAGTGTGTGGTCGGTCTGGGCCCCCATGAAGGACAGGTGGTTGGCAGCCACCGAGCCGATGGTGCCGTCACGGGCCAGCTCGTCGAGGCGGTCGGCCGGGTAGGCGACGTTGAGGTCAGCCATGAGACCGGACCGGTCGAAGTTGATCGAGAAGTGGGCCAGGGTGAGTTCCCGGGAGCGGGCGTCGAGCGTGACGAAACCCTGGCCGTCGCTCCAGGTTCCCTGTCCGTCCGGTCGCAGCCCGGCCGTGGTCACGATAGCCACCCGGGCCTGGCCGAGTGGTGGGGCCACTGTCGCCGCCGTGGTCCCGAAATCGAACGCGTCGAGGTCGTTCACGTTCTTCCGCACGATCGCATCGCTGCTCATGGTTCGCCTCTTTCCGGGGTTGGGACTTCGTTCATGGGGTGAGGTCCCGATCTGATCAGGTGGGGTCTCGTCCGATCAGCCCCAGGAACCGATCCATGGCGGGCTGGTCGGGAGCGACGTTGACGGGTTCGCCGATCAGCTTCCACTTGCGGAGCATGTCGGCCATCGATCCGATGGTCCGCAGGCTCGACTCGGCCAGTTCCGCGTCGGGGATGGGTGCGAGACCGGCCGCTCGGGCGATGTCCCAGGCGTGGGCCAATGGGTCCCACTGCACGATGCCTATGAGGTCGTCGACCGACATCTCGCCGAACCAGTACGTTCCCGAACGTTGCAGGGCGCCGTCCTTGTCCAGGGCCTCCAGCAGCGGGTCACGACAGGCGGCCCAGGCCGCCAGCGGATCGGTCAACTCCAGGGCGTCTCCCGGTCGACCGATGTCTTCGCCCCGCGCTGCACGCGCCACACCATCGAGCACGCCGATCTGATGGCTGAGCACATGGGAGGCCGTCCAACCCTCGCACGGGGAGGAGTTGGCCCAAGCCTCAGCCGGTACCCGACGGACGACGGCATCGAAGCCATAGACGCTCCGGGTGAAGTTCCTGAGGTTGAGGGTCATGGCAGGACTGTAGCCGTGGCCCGGTCGGCGGCCAGGTGCCCGACCCGGTGACCGCCGGCCCAGTCCTCCTGCTTCGGCGGGCCGCCGATGATGGTGAGCTGGGGAGCCTCCCGCAGGCTTCGCTTCATTTCGGCGAAGCCTGGGAACGAGGCCAGCGTGACGACGGCATTCCACAGGGGCAGCGCCTCGGCGTCGTCGGGAACCCGCGAGATGACCGGTCCGAAGAACGACACGCCGGAAGGGGGATTGCCGGAAGGGGGATTGAAGGTGATGATCGGTGTGCCGACGTCCCGGCCTGTTCGGGACAGGGCGAGCTCGGTCTCGTCGTCGAGCAGCTGATCCCACGAGGTGTCGTCGAGTGCGCTGGCGTAGCTGGTGGACAGGCCGGCGGCGGTGAGGACCTCGGACACGTGCTCGGTGGTGCTGAGCCGTGACCGCATGCCGGAGCCCTTGGGCTGATCCCAATAGCTGTGACCGTAGGCGGCGACGAGGGCGTCGAGCGGCGCCCGGCCCAGCTCGGCCCGCACCGCAGCCGCCACCCGCAGCATGCGCAGTCCGGCGGTATGACCCGCTTCGTACTCCGGCGGGAACTCCGTGGCGTAGTCCTTGTGTTTGTTGAGCAGACGGAGCGAGATGAACCGCCAGTCGACCGAATAGTCCGATTGCTCCGCCACCTTCGCCACCCACCGGGATGTGATCCAGGCGAAGGGACAGACGGGGTCCCAGAAGAACTCGATGTCGTACTGCTCGTCGGTTGAGGCGCTCGACCCTGCGCTCCCGGTAGTGCTCGAGTGGTCGGTCATGGCGGGTCCTTTGGGTGAGATCAGTGCGATGCTTTCATGGCGGTCTGGAACGCCGTTGGCCCCACTCCCTCGCGGTGTGGACCGTTCAGTCCAGTCGACTGGACTGAACGGTACATCCACTTGGACGGTATAGTCCAGTGTCGTGGAGGATAGTCCGACGCCGGTCCCCGAACTGACCGCCAGGGGCCGGGCCAGCCGGGCCCGGATCGTCCAGGCCGCCACCAAACTGATGCTGGAACGGGGCGTGAGCGCAACCAGCGTCGAGGACGTCCTGGAGGCGGCCGGAGCCTCCAAGAGCCAGCTCTATCACTACTTCGACGGTAAGCACGATCTGGTACAGGCGGTCATCGAGGCGGCAAGCGCTTCGGTGTTCGCCGCTCAGGAACCACACCTTGCCACCCTCGACAGCTGGGACGCGATCGAAGCCTGGTGCAACCACATCGTCGGCCTCAAGGAACGGAACGGCTGCTCCCTGGGCTGCCCGCTAGGCACGCTCACCTCCGAACTCGCCGCCACCGACGAAGCCGCCCGAGCCCTGCTGGCCCAGGCCTACGACCACTGGGAAGCCCACCTCCGCGATGGCCTCGGCGCCATGCGCCGGAACGGGACACTCCAGCCCACAGCCGATGTCGACGTGCTGGCCACCGCCACCATGGCATCGCTCCAGGGCGGTCTCCTGCTGGCCAAGGCCACCCGGTCGGTCCGCCCGCTGCGCATCGCCCTCGCCGCCGCCGTGACCTACCTCCGCACCTTCGAAGCGCCGGCAACAACGGCCAGGGCCCGCCCCAAACGCTGATGGCTCGCCGATGAGTCGAGGAACTAGTTGCCGGTCTGCTCGACGCCGGCGACGTGGACTGGGTGGTGGCCGCCGGGGTAGGTACCTCGCAACGGATGATCGAGCAGATCTACCGGCACCCGACGTCGAGCCCCCCGCACTGACACAACAGCGGCGCCTCAGACGGCGATAGTGGCGCCGACGAACTCGACGCCGAACGCCTCGCACCACACGAGCGCCGTATAGGCGCCGGGAGCGAGTTCGGTGCCTACCGGCAGCTCGTAGTTCTGGTCGCCGATGTTGCCCTTCAGCGGCCCGAGATGGATCGAGCTCGCAGGGAGGGAGGTCCGGTCGGGCCCAGGCACGAGGTACACCTCGAGGTCGGGACCATTCTCGATGTCCACGTTCTCGAAGCGGAGCACCAGTGACCCGTCGGGGTTCTGGAAGACCCCGGCATCACCGGATCCGGAGTGGCCGGCGAGGCCGACAAACTGACCTGCTCCAAGCAGCACAGGTCCGCCGGGCCGCGACGGTTCGACCCCGGTCGGCGCCGCGGCCGCAGGTGACTGCTCCTGCGCGGATTCGTCGATCACGGCCGGCTCACTCGGAATGGTGGCCGGGTCGTCAGGGGTGGCCTCTGGCGTGGCGGGAGCAGGAGCGTCAGCGGCGGTGGCGAGCTGCTCGGAGATCGACGTCGAGAAGCTCTCCTCGACAACGTCGTCGGTGAAATACGGTGAGATCAACCACCAGTTCACGATCACGAACGGCACCGCCAGCACGATCACCCTGAAGACCGGAGGCACGCGGAGCCAAAGCATCGCGACGAACGCCAGTGCGGCGAGGACTGTCCCGCCGAAGGTGAACAGCATGGTCCGCTCGTTCTCGAATGGTGCCTCCAGGATGTTCGGCTCGATGACCAACAACACGAGCATGATTGCGGCAATCAACGCTCCGACCATGAGCTCGAAGCGTGCGATACGACCGATCAGCGTCTGTGCAGCCAAGTCAGGAGGTGCGCCGCCGTCGTTGCCGGTTGTGGAAGGCGTCGGAGTATCGATGATCACGTGGAGGGAAACGTCGCGACCCGGTCGGTCCAATCCCCTATCTCCCTTACGAAACGCGAAACAATTGCCACGGTCCGTGCGTCGGCGACGTTTCCTTCGATACCGGTGCCCTATCCAGCGGACAAACGGCTACTCACTGGTGCTCGGAGAGCAGTCGTATGATCTTGGCTTGCTCTGCCTTGGCTGCCGGTGAGCCGCTTCCGCTGCGTCCCGTGGACCACTGGGCCAATGTGAGCGCGGTCGAGTGGCTGTCGTTGGTCAGGCGCGGGTCGGCCCCTGCCGCCAGGAGCGCGCCGACGGCGGTCGAGCATCGATTGCGGACCGCGCGGTGGAGAGGCGTGACCCCGCCTGCAGCCGTGGCGTTGGGGTCGGCCCCGGCGTCGATCAGGCAGGCAATCACGTCGCGTTGCCGTTGCGGATCCCAGTTGCTCGAACCTGGGCTTCCGATGACCGCAGCGTGGATCGGCTCGGCCCCTCGCCGGTTCCTGGCCCGGATGTCGGCGCCCATTCCTAGCAGTTGACGGGCCAGTTCGGTGTTGTAGGAAAAGGCGGCGGCGTGCAGAGCGGTGTCGCCGGCGTACAGCTGAGCGTGGCACTCGGCGAGGAAGAACTCTTCCGAGCGCTCAAGCCGGTCACGAGCCAACTCGGGGGATTCCGCCAAGAGTTGCCCGGCAACGGCGGCGCCTTCCCACGTCACAGCACGAATGAGCCGTATCAGGTCTCGCTCGGCGACCATGCCCGCGACTCTATCGGTTCGCAAGTCCACGGGCCTGTAGGCACGGGCGGCGCACCGGGATCGGCCGCAATGGCCACGTCCTGCCTGAGCACGCGACACAATGATCGCATGTCCTCGCCCATCCGCAGCCGGGCGTTCACCACCACGCTCGAGGCCCTACCCAAAGGCAAGGCCCGAGTCCCGGTGCCGTTCGACCCGAACCAGGTCTGGGGCACCAAGCGTGAGCACCACGTCGGCGGCACGATCGCCGGGATGGCCGTACGCGGCACGATCGTCAGCGACGCGTCCGGGTGGAGCTTCTCGCTCGGACCGGCGTGGCTGAGAGATTGCCCGGTGGGTGTCGGGCACCTCGTGGAGGTGATCATCGCTCCGGAAGGCCCTCAGCGCAGCGACCTGGCACCAGATCTGGCCGCAGCCCTCGAGGCCAACCCGGCAGCCGGGGAGTTCTTCGACACCCTCGCCCAGTTCTATCGGAAGGGCTACCTGCGATGGATCGACGCCACCAAGCGCCGGCCTGACCAGCGTGCTGAGCGCATCGCCGAAGTGGTGCGGCTCCTGAACGAGGGCACGAAGGAGCGTCCCCCTGCGCCATAGGAGCACGACACCGCTCCGGCACCGAGCAGACGTCGGCACCCGACTACCGGCCTCAGTGCAGAGCTCCAGCCGAGCGCGGGATCGCTCACGTCCCGACCGCCCATCGATCCCATGCGGTAGGTGCCGTGGTGTGTGCCGCATCGGCCGGCGATTGTCAGGGCCGGCGTCTGCTACCCGTGTCCTGTGGAGTCCAAGCAGACGAAGGTCGACCCGCTTTGACCGTCGACCAGCCGTTGTTGTGTGACTACCGGGCGGCTTCCAACTGCGGCGGCTGAGCGAGCCAGCAAACCTGACGCGCTGGCGGTGAGAGCAAGCAGTGCCCCGAACAATCGGACCGACCGTGACGCGTGAGTCCGTACTCGACCGGCCCGTCCCCCTGGCTGGCTCCCGATCGCAGACGGGCATCGCTCTAAAGCCTTGACACATGGCTCACATCATGTGAATATCCGAATGATGTTAGGTAAACCGGTCAGAGATCGACGAGCCGAACGACATGCGGCAACACGGGCTGAGATTCTGGAAGCGGCCTGGGCGCAGGTGCGAGCGAGTGGCCTGGCGGCTTTGTCACTGCGTGACCTGGCTCGCAACGTCGGGATGCAGCCCCCGTCGCTCTACAGCTACTTCGAATCGAAGAACGCCATCTACGACGCCATGTACGCCCAGGGCGCGCAGCAGTTCGTCGACGAGCAACGAGCGTCGATGCCAACGCCCGACGATCCGCTCGAGGCGCTCAAGGCTGTGGTCCACTTCTTCGTCGAGTTCTGCGCCGCTGATTTCGCCCGCTACCAACTGCTGTTCCAGCGCACGATCCCCGGGTTCGAGCCCTCACCGGAGTCGTTCAGGATCTCCCAGGACAACCTGGCTGAGGTTGGTGACCTACTGGCGCGGTGCGGGGTAGGCGATCCCGAGATGCTGGACCTGTTCACCGCTCTCGGAACGGGTCTGGCTGACCAGCAACTCTCCAACGATCCCGGCGGCGATCGCTGGATCCGCCTGATCGACGAGACAATCGAGATGTTCTACGGGCACATCACGAAGAAGGCGAAACAGTCCGCGAAGGAAAGGCGAACAAGGCGATGATTGCAACACGGGTGGAGACGATCCCGCCGATAACGGCGGCAGAAGTCGAGGCATTGGCGACAACGGAATACGCCCGAGTGGCGGACCAGCTCCGATCACTCGGCGCCGACGACTGGTCACAGCCGACCGACTGCCCGCTCTGGGACGTGCGGGCCACGGCGGGCCACAGCGCCGGGATGCTGGCGACGTTCACGGGCTACCGGACCCTGATGGGCGAGATGAGGACGGCGACCACGACCGCGAAGCGGACGGGGGCTCCGATGATCGACGCGCTCACGGCGAAGCAGGTCGCCGACAACGCAGGCCTGTCCACGGTGGACCTTGTCGCCAAGGTCGATCAGGTGGGCCCGCGAGCCGCTCGGTGGCGGGCGACCAGGCCGACCTTGTTCCGCCGGATGCCGATGAAGGAGGAGGTCGGCGGCAAGCAGGAGACATGGCGCATGGGCTACCTGCTCGACGTCATCCTCACCCGCGACCCGTGGATGCATCGCGTCGATATCGCCCGGGCCACCGGACGCGAGATGGAGTTGACCCCCGAGCATGACGGGCGAATCATCGCCGATGTCGTCGCCGAGTGGGCCCGCCGGCACGGAGCGCCGTTCGTCCTCACGCTCACCGGGCCCGCTGGAGGCACCTATGAACTCGGCGACGACGGCGAGCAGATCACCATCGACACAGTCGAGTTCTGCCGCACCCTCTCGGGCCGGGCAACGGGCACCGGCCTACTCACCCAGGAGGTTCCGTTCTGATGGAAACCCGCGTAACCGAGGTCGCCGACGGCGTCCACCAACTCTCCACCTTCGTCGGCGCGCCAGTCGGCTTCAACCAGTACCTCATCGTCGCCGACGAGCCACTGCTCTTCCACACCGGCATGCGCCAAATGTTCCCCCTCGTCTCCGCCGCAGTGTCGAAGATCGTTCCACCTGAGACACTGCGATGGCTCAGCTTCGGTCACGTCGAAGCCGACGAATGCGGCTCGATGAACGCCTGGCTCGCTGCGGCGCCGCACGCCACGGTCGCACACAGCGAGATCGGTTGCATGGTGTCGCTCGGCGACCTGGCCGACCGCCCACCACGAGCCCTGGCTGACTCCGAGAAGCTCGACATCGGCAACCACACTGTCCAGTGGTTCGACACGCCACACGTACCCCACGCGTGGGAGGCGGGCGTGCTGTACGACGCAACGACCAAAACGCTGCTATGCGGGGACCTCTTCACCCGGTTCGGTGAGTATGAGCCCTCAACGTCTGACGACATCGTCGGCCCTGCCGTGCAGGCCGAAGACGATCAGCCAGGATCACTGTCGTTGCACCCGTCGAGCGCCAACACCCTGCGTCGGCTCGCGCAACTCGACATCGAAACCCTCGCACCAATGCACGGCTCAGCATTCACCGGCGACTGCCACACCGCACTGCTCGACCTCGCCAACGACTACGAACGCCGCATCGCCCTCCTCCGGCCCTCAACCTGACAACACCCGATAGCAACATGGATTGCAGGGCGGTTCCGGCTCGGCGACTTCAAGCTCGGGACCCTCATCATCCATGCTGAGAGCCGCACGCCGGCGCCTGGAGCGAATACCCCACACGGCCGGTCCGTGCCTACGGCGTGCCCTGGAGCAAGGAGATCAACGGTCGCCAGCGGGTCGAACCGGAGACTCCACCAACTAGCCCGACTGAGCCATCGTTCCAGCGGCGCGGACCCTGTGGCCCAACTACTGTGGGCGGGAACCTGAAGCGAAGCGCTCTGTCGGAAGGCGGTCCATCTCATGACTCACTACTCAGTCGTCCAACTGACGCCTACCGACGACGCGTGGATTCCGTCGTACCTTGCAGCCGTGGGACCGCTCGTCGAGAAGCATGGAGGAAAGTACCTCGCCCGGACAACCGATCACGAACGCCTTGAAACGGAAGGTCCCACCGAGGCCCTGGTCGTGATCCTCGAATGGCCGTCGAAAGACGCTGAGCAGGCGTTCCTGTCCGATCCTGACTACGCCGACCACCAAGCCGCCCGACTGGCAGGTTCCACCGGCGTGTTCCTCTCGGTTGCAGGGCGAGACGACATGGCGTAACCCGGCCACGCACTGTCTCGACACTGGTCGCGGCTGGGCCCGGCGTCGAGCGGCAAACAGCGGTCACGTTGGTTCATCCCACTTCGGCCTGACCAGGGGAAACGCTGGCTACGCACCGCGGTGGTAGCAAACCCCTACGCCAAGCTTGAAACCGCTCCGCTACTCCGGCAACAGATCGCAGCCGATCCGGGCCAAGCGCAGCGCCGGGGCCGGAACCTGAGCCGCTCGGATCCGAGTGCTCGGCGAGCGAACTGCGGATTCTGGACGGCCGGCTTCGTTCCGACGTAGAGGTCCATCAATGATCCAAGGATTGGTGCCAGTCGACGGCGCGGGCAGATGGCTGTGCTGCTACTGCCCGCTGTTGCACCTTCTCTCCGCGGCGGCCGTCGATCGAGATCGCGCTTCCTGATGAGGACCGGCCGAACGAACGTGGCGTGGTACGTGGGTCAGCCTCGATTGGCTACTGCCTCCTCCAACCGGAGTACGATCTCGACCGCTACCGGTTCAGCGAAGTCCCGAACGGGAGCGGGGAGCAACGGAGCCTCCTCAGAACCGTCGGGTGAACCGGGCACAGTTCACCCGCCGAGGACCCGGCAAGATGATGGAAACCCAGCCGTGACAGCGCTAGACGAGCTGCGCTCGGGCGAGATTGGTGACGGCTTCCTGCGGCTTCTCCAGCGCACCATCCGCGCCATCGCCGTTGCCCGCAACTTCCCGGCCCCTGAGGATCGGGATCGTTGGGACGAAGCGGCGGTCGCTCAGACGGCGGCCGACTTCCTGACCCATCCTGCTGCGTCCCGTCGTCTGACGGACCTGGCCACACACTGCCGATCCGACGATGCACTGCGTCGCCGGTTGCAGGCGACGGTGCGAAACTTCCTGGCCGACGGCGGTCGCCGCACCCCCGTCGGGCGACTCGTGCTTCGTCTCAACGAGGTGCTCTCGAACGACGATCGCTTCGAGCGCCGGGACCGCAGCTGGGCCATCGCTGGCAGGAGTGACACGGCGGCCGCCGTCGACATCGACGCCCTGGTCGCTGCGTCGGCCACTGTCGAGATCGTCGTTCCCGCAGCGTGGGTGACGGGCACGAGACAAGGCCCGGACATCGACGCTTCTTCTCTCGTCAAGGTGGCTGAGGCCCTGCTCGACGCGGCGGGAGGTCCGCTGAGCGTCGGGGTGCTGGCGCAAGTCACGGCCCGCCGCCTCGGAATCGGTGGTGCTCCGCTGTCGATCGAGGCCACGGCCTTCGACCCACCGGAGCGCTCCAACCCCTCGGCGGACACGACCGGCAGCCGGGCGCTGATGGACCTGCGAGCGGCGGAGGTCTTCGAACGGCTGAACGACCACGAACGCCTGACACTGGGTCTACCGGCACTGCCGGTGGCGAAGCTCGGTCCGGTTCTGGGGCTGAGTGGCTCCTCGGCTGCGGTGGTCCGGAAGCGAGCGGTGGCGATCCTCCGGGAAGAACTCGAGGACGAGGAGGACGGTCAAGATGTCGCCGACGCAGTGCTGGAACGTGCACGCACCTGGACGGAGTTCTGGATGACAACAACCACTGCAACGTACTGAGGGGTGATCTCCATGTCCGCCTCTGCCCACCACCCGCTTGACGCCGACCTGCTGGATCTCGTCGAAGGGAGCCTTCCCCTGGAGGCCGCCCTCGCCGTCGACGCTCACCTCGCCGGTTGCGTCCTGTGCCGGATCAAGCACCAACGCCTCATGAGCGAACCACCGACCGACGTCGTCGACCTGGGTGATTCGGACATCCCACGGTTTCGCCCCATCGACAGCGTGGATGCATCGCCGGTGACGGCGGTGCCGGGCGAGCTGTGGCTGACCGGGGGCGACGAGGCGGTGATGGTGTTGCTACGCCAGGTTCTTCACGAGTCGCAGAGCCTCGTCGTGCCCGTCACCTTCGATGTCGAAGCTGCCGACAGTGGAACCGTCGTCCTCGATGCCGATGCCTCCCCACTGGGCGTGCCGCTTGCGATCTACGACGGGATGCCGTTGCGCCTCCCGCTCAACGTGTTGCGCAGCCGAGTGGTACCGGCCCGTGCTGTTGATCTGTTGGCCGTGACGGTGGGCGAGCCGGGCGTGAGTCGCGGGAGATCCCTGGAGGGTCCGGCCGACCCTCGCCACGAAGTGCGGCAGCGCATCGCCGACCGGCTTCTGGACCTGTCACCGGCCGACGGCGAAGCCACACTTCCCGATGAGACCATCGAGGTCGACGGCTTCGGCGTGGTTCGCTCCCAGCTGCAGCATCTGCGGCGAAGCGGCTCGACCGTGGAACCGTTCGCCACGCCGGCTGGATGTCCTGACGGTTGGCTTGGTCTGGGTCGGGTCATCGAGCGTCACCTCAGCATCCTCGTGATCGGGACACCGGCCGGCTTGACCACGGAGTCCGACTATGTCGCAGCGCGAGGCGTCGCTGTGCGGTGGCACGCCTCGGCGTTGGTCGTCTGTTCGCCGGGAGCTGGAACTGTCGATCTGTACACCCCCAAGGGCCTCTACGACGCCATGCAGGTTCCTCTCGGTCATCGATCTCCCGAGCCCACGGTGAGTGGGCTCGATCTGATCGACAGTGTCGGGAAGTTCTTCGACCTCCACCCGCTGTGGCACGTCCCTGCTGCATCGGAGACCCGACCCGTGCCGAGCGTCGATGTGTCCGAACTGCTCGAGCGAAACAGTCGCGCCGCCGCCGCCGACCTGGCCAAGAGAAGCGTCCGTGGTGCTGGCAAACGGGAGGCGTACAAGCGGGCCTCGACGCAAAGCGACGAGCTCGCTGCCATCCTGCAGCGAGCCTTGGCCGGCACCCTGGCTCCGGAAGACATTCAAGCTCTGGCCGACCGGCAGCCGGAATGATCACCCGCGTCCGCCTGACGAACTGGAGAGCCTACGAAAAGCTGGACCTCCCGATCGGAGAGGGCACCACCTTCGTGGTGGCCGCCAATGGCGTCGGCAAGAGCTCCTTCATCGAGGCGGTCCGGTGGGCGCTCGACCCTGGTGGCCGGCCGGGCGACCACGTGATGCGTCGCCGTGCTCTCGACACGACGGTCCATGTCGAGCTCCAGGTCGGGACGACCGAGGTCGTCGTGGAGCGAACGCTGACACGCAGGAGCGCCCTGGCAACGCCGACCGCCACGAGCAGCGCCACCATCGACGGAGTCCCCGTTCCCGTGGACGAAGCCCTGGGTCACATCGCCGGCGAATGGCGCGCCGATGCGGCGCTGATCCATCGTGCCGGTTTCCTGATCGACAAGGCGTTGATCGCCGACAAGGAGCCGCAACTCGAAGAGCAGCTGATCCGCCTCTACTCGCTCGACAATCTCCAGAAGGCTCAGATGGAGATCCGCCCGGTCGTCAAGGCGCTCGAGGACCAGGCACGAGCACTGAAGCGGGGCGCCAAGGCTGGGGCCGCAGAGCTGGCGCAAGCCACAGCCGCCGCCGATCTGGCGGCGCGTGTGGCCAACGCCGCCGTGGGGCTGGTCGCCTCCCGCCGGGATGAGCTGTCAACCGCCCGATCCACCATGGAGGCATGCGAGCGGGCAGCCAAAGCGGCACGCCGGGCGGAGCGATGGGCCGCCGACATGGCCACGCTCAGGGTCGACGTCGAGGCCGTCCTCGGTCCCGTAGCGGCCGGAGCCGACCTGGCCCAACTGCTGCCTACGGCCGAGGCGGGGGCAATGGCCCAGCTGCAACGTGACATCGAACGACGTGCCGGGTTGACGGAGCGCCTCACCCTCCTCCAGACGTCACTGCAACGGCTCCATGATGCCGAGGGCGAGTGCCCGGTCTGCCGACGAGCCCTCAGCGCCAAGGGTCGCAACCATGCGGCGCACGCTCACGAACAGGACATAGCCGACGTCATTCGCCAGCTGGCGATCGACGAACCCGAGCTCCCTTCCAGCGTCGTCGACGACCTTGGGGCTCTGCGCCGTCGACTGGTGCAGCTCGGTCCGCAACCGCCATCCCCGGAGACGCCGGTCGACGATGTGGAGGGGGCACGCAACGCAGCCGCGGCGGCCGAGCGCGACTGGGTCAACGCACGTGCCGCGGCGGCGGTGGCCGCATCGAAGGCGGAAGATGCCCAGGCGCTCGTCGACGAACTGGTGAGTGCGCGAGACGGGTCCGAACTGCGTGCGATCTATCAACAGGTCGCCCTGCTCGAAGCGGCCGACTCAGCTCTCGCGGCCACCATCAACGAGGTACTCGAAACACAGCTCGGTCCCCTCAGCGACCAGGTCAACAGGAGGTGGGAAGCGCTGTTTCCCGACCGGCCCGGGCTTCGCCTCGATGCTCAGGGCAGGATTCGACGAACCTTCGACGACGACGGCGGCGACCTGCCTTCGACGGCCTTCAGCTCAGGCGAAAAGGTCATCGCCAACATCCTCATGCGCCTGACCACGATCTCCGCCACCACCAGCATCCCGTTCATCTGGATCGACGAACCGCTCGAGCACCTGGATCCCACCGCTCGCTCGTACGTCGCCGAGACACTCTGCCTCCTGCCGGCGGCCGATGGGTTCGCTCAGATCCTCGTCACCACGTACGAGGAAGGGCTCGCCCGCCAACTGGAGGAGCGCGCCGAGCATGCGGTTCGGCTCCAGTTCCTCGAAGCGTCCCCGCCTCGCTGATCGACAAAGCGTGGACGCCTGGCGGCGTTGGGACGTAGGTGATCGACGAGGGTCGTATGGCGCTCACACATCACGGGAGGGCTGATGTCCGACGCTGAACTGCCCGCCGCCCGGCGGTCGAGCACTCGAATACTCGTCTCTGACTGGAGCTGGCGTCTCTTCGACGAGGACCTGCAAGGTCGTGAAGTCGACTTCCCCGCCCTCGGTTGGCGGCGGATCTGGCTCGAACAGCAGGCACCGGAAACCAGTAGGGAGATCCGGGAGTGGCATTTCGGTTGCGAACATCCCGACAGCGCTTCGATCCCGGCGCCGGCCTGGCGAACGCCGTCGATCGTGACTGCCCACCCCGGCACAGCACCGGTCGAATGAGCTCCATCGGTCGTCGCCGAGCTGCTTGCCAACGGCAACGTCGATCAGCGGGCGTGGCCCCAAGCTGTATTCGGGAGTTCGATTCCCCTCACCCGCTCCGCCCGCTTCGGGCCACCACGATCTGAGGCCCCCTCCGCCTAGCGTGGAGCCGTGCTCACCAACCGGCGCCGATCACCATGAACTGACCGACGGTCAGCAACTCGGCCGGGTTGCCGCCGGCCACCGCCTCGGCCACGGTGGACCGCAGAGCAGCCGACGGTGACTTCCCCGCCGCCAGGTGACGGTGGAACCGGACCATCAGCTCACAGGTCACCCCGTCGGCCACCGGCCGCACGGGGGCCAGGACCGACCTCACCCCCAGCGCCGTCAGGGCCGACGCCGGCCCCAACGCCCCGCCCGAGCGGTAGTGTCGGCTCGCGGCCGCCTCACAGGCCGACAGCACCACCAGCGACGGCACTGCATGCAAGCGCTCGAGGTGGTGGATCGTCAGCGGCCCATCGGCCAGCTCCACCCGGGAGAACATCGGGTTGTCCTCCCGGAGCTGGCCGTGTGCCGCGATGTGCACCACGTCAACGCGGCCGAACTCCTCGAGTACCCGCCCCACCGTGGCCGCGCCGCCCGACAACACGGTCGCCCCCGGATGCAACCGGGCGATCGCTTCCACCTCCTGGTCGCTCGACGCCACCCGTGGGCCGCTGACCAGCAGAACCCGGGGCTGCGGCGCCAGCGCCGGCCGGCCCCGGGCCTCGGTCCAGTCAAACCCCGACGCCGCGATCGTCACCTCCCGTTCGGCCAGGGATGGGAAGAGCATCCACATCACCCCCAGACTCGACGGGCTCGGCACCAGCACAACCGGCCCGTCCTGCAGGCGCAGCGGACCGATCAGCAGCCGGTCGACCCGCTCCGCCGCCGTGTCCATCCGCCCGGCCGACGACCTCACCGCCGCGCCCTTCATCACCGCCAGGTGATGGAACTGAGCCTCCCGCTCCACCTCCTCGGTCGACGCCAAGGTGACGAGCCGCGTCGAACGACCCCGCACCACCACAGCCCGGACTGTGCCGCCCACGTCAGCGAAGTACACCACACTCCCCGCCGACGACTCCGCCCGCAAAAGCGGCCACCGTACCTGTCGCGGCCCCACGGCGTCGGTCGCCGGGCGACGGAGCGAACGGTCCCGGATCCCGCGCTCGAGTCGCGTCTCCTCAGCCGACACCTCGACTGCCGCCCGACCCATCCCGACGACGGGGTCCCCCGGCGGCGGCACCGGCCGGTCGACGGCCCACGACGGGTGTTCTCCGTCGTCCACCCCCGATGGATCCGGGCTCAGCACCGACGCCAGTGACCGCTGCCGCTCCACCGCTCGCAGCGCCCCCACCGGATCGCTCCGCTCGATGGCGATCTCCGTACCCAGCGCGGCCAGTTCACCGGCGAATCTCAACGCCTCCAGGCGCACCTCGATCGAACCGGTGGTGGCCAGAACCTCCGACGCGTCACGCACCCCGTGCCTGACGATCGCCGCCGCCCGCCCCGGCTCCTGCGCCGCCCGCTGCGCGAGCGCCCGGGCCAGATGCCGCCGGGCCCGATGAGCCACCGCCCCCCGCCCCGACAGCCGGCCGGTCCGCTCCAGGAGCGCTGCCGCACGGCGATGATCGCCACCGCCCAGCTCGCTCAGCGCCGCCGACACCAGGGCATCGCGACCCTCTACCGGCCACCCCTGGCTCGTCAGCTTCCTGGCCAGCCGCTCGAACCGGGCCACGAGGCGGGCCGGCTGTCCCTGGTCGGCGCCCCGGGCGGCCTGCCATCGTTCCAGCTGCGCCTGGCGGCCGACGTAACAAGCCAGGAGCACCCACGCCGGCCGGCGGGCCACCCGGAACCCCCGCGCCGCCGCCAGGGCCACCCGCTCTGCCTCCACCTGGTCACCGTCGGCCAGACAGGCCCGGGCCAGCAGGAGCCGGGCCTCGTCGAGATCGGCCACGTTCCCGTCGGCCGCCAGCTCGTCGATGGCCTGCATCGCCGATCGCCGGGCGTCGACCGCCAGCCCGGCCTGGAGCAGCACCTCGGCTCGATCACTGTGCAGAACGGGCATCTGACGGGGCCGTCCGCTCAAGCCCCGGTACCGGGCTTCGGCCCGATCGAACGCAGCCAGGGCCGCCGCCAGGTAGCCCCGCCGGCCCTCCAGGAACCCCAGGTCGTGAGCGGCCATGGCGGCAAGGATCGTGAGATCGAACGCCTGGGCCGCCATCTCCGCCGCCGCCAGTTCCCGCCGCGCCTGGTCCATCTCGCCCAGGTAGATGTGGGCCACCCCCCGGTTGAGACGCAGCACGCCCACGGTCACCTCGTCCCCGGCCGCCGCCAGCTGCGGCTCGGCCCGGTTGTAACGGGCGATGGCTTCCCGGTGCCGGCCCTGCCGCTGGAGGGCCAGTGCCGACAGGTACACCACGAGGCCCTGCGCCCCGGGCGGTGCCACTCGCGTCGCCGCCTCCAACTGCGCCGCCCCCTCCGCCGGACGGCCGAGCTGGGTCAGCAGCACGGCCAGGTTGCCCCGGGCCCTCGTCTCCACATCGGCCAGGTGGTGCTCCACCGCCCACGTCCACGGCGCCGCCCGTACTCCTCCACCGCCTCATCCCACCGCACCAGCTCGTGCAGCAGCAGCGCCCTGATCCACCGGAGCCGTCCGATGGCGTCGACGTCGTCGCTCACGGCGGCAACGAGCCGGTCAACCTCGGCCAGCGCCCGGACGGGATCGCCGTGGCGTTCGGCGGCCAGCCGGTCCAGCGGGCGGCGCATCATCAGACGACGATTCCGTCATTGACCCTCCGTATCCAAGGTTGCCCCCGCCACGTCGATTTTGTCATAGCATCACGCGAACAGCATTGATTGGGCCGCCGTGTATCCAGGACACCACCCCGTGCCTCTGTGGTCCGACGGACGGAGGAGACGAGCATGGCGAAAGGATGGGCGGGCCGGGTGGCGGTCGTTCCGGGGGCCAACGGGTTGGCCTATGTACCGGGCGAGGTCCTGGTGAATGTGGACAACCCGGCTCGACCGGGAACTGGCGACCAAGATCCTGGGCGAGGTGATCAGCGGGCGACGGCGTCGAACAGCCCTCGCGACTGCTCGCGCTACCTCAAGGCCGGATCCCGCCGGCTACGTGCTTGTGCAGTTGAAGCACGGCGCCACCCTGGGCACGGTGCGGCTGCTGCGGGGTGCGGGCCTCGAGGCCCAGCCCAATCACGTGTTCTTCGCCGACGCCGGGCCTGGCCCGTGGTCGGGGGTGCAGGCCGACCCCGTCTACGGGCACCCGGTCTACGGTCACCCGGTCTACGGGCACCCGGTCTACGGTCACCCGGTCTACGGTCACCCGGTCTATGGGCATCCGGCGTACGGGCAAGGCAACCAGGGGACAGGGGCTTCAGCGCCGGCCGCTGCCTTCGAGGCGGCCGTGTGCCAGGCGGCGGCCTGCTGCGACAGCAACCCCTGCCTCTGCGAGCGGCCCCGGGACAGCGGCGAGCCTCGTGTATCCCAAGCCCGATGTACGCCCGGGCGGTCTTCTCCGACGCCCACGGCCTGCGCTACGAGCTCAACGGGCGTCCGCCCCAGCAACGCGCTGCCGCTCTACCCCACCCTCGCTCCGGACTTCGACAACCAGGAATGGGAGACCCCGGGCGCCGTCCGGGTGGCGATCATCGACACGGGCTGGCCGACACCCCGCAAGCGACTTGGCCAAGAAGAGGGCGGACGCCGACGGCCAACGCCGATGATCCCTCCGGTGGTACGAGCTAGACGGGCAATGAGCATGACGCGGCAAGACGAGCCGGATACGGAGGGGGACGAGTACCTGGATCCGGTTGCCGGCCATGGCATGTTCATCGCCGGCCTCATCCTCCAGTACGCTCCCGGGGCCTGCGTGAAGGTGGCGCGTGGCCTGTCCACCTACGGAGACGGCAACGAGGAGACGCATCTGCAAGTTGATCGATGCGCTGGTCGACTGCCGCGACGAACGACCCGACGTCCTGAACCTGTCGTTCGGTACCTACGCCCCCGAGGCCCCGCAACGGATGGCCCGCTCCATCAAAGCGCGCCATAGCCGCCGGGATCATCGTCGTCGCCTCCGCTGGCAACGATGGCACCTCCCGCCCCCAGTACCCGGCGGCCTACCCCGGCGTGGTGTCGGTGGCGGCGCTGGGTAACGACGGCCCGGCCCCCTTCTCCAACTGGGGTCACTGGGTCCGGGCTTGCGCCCCCGGGGTCGACGTCGCCTCAACCTTCTGGATCTTCGACGGCAAGACGGAGCGGAGGGGCGGCGCCGATGCCGACCGGTACGAGGGATGGGCCCTATGGTCGGGCACTTCGTTCGCCGCCCCGATCGTGGCCGCCGCGTTGGCCCGGGAGATTCAGCCCCTCGTCGCCGGTCGCGTGCCCCCGGCGCCCCCCGCCGGTGAGACCGAAAAGCAACGGGAGGAACGGGAAGCCAAGGAGGATAACGACCGTCACAAGATCGTCCGCCGCGTGGTGGCCCGCGTCATCGACCACCCCCGACTCCACCGGATGGCGTGCTACGGCACGGTGATCAACCCGCCCCCGTCGATCGGCGAGTTGTGACCGCCCCGCAGCCTCCGCAGCCCCCACCGTTCCACCACAGCGACTGGGGCGAGCTCGTGCAGCAGGCGCTGGCCGGCAACGAGCGGGCCTGGCGGACCCTGGTGGACCGGCTGTCGGGCGTCGTGTGGAAGGTGCTCAACAGCTTCGCCCTCGAAGACGCCGACCGGGACGACGCGTTCGCCTCCACCTTCTTCCGCCTCTACAGCCGGCTGTCCACCATCGAACAACCCGACCGGCTCCCGGGCTGGGTGGCCACGACCGCCCGCAACGAGGCCCGCGCCCTTTGGCGGGCCCGCCAAAGGACGATCCCCGTCGCCGTGCTACCGCTACGCGAGCTCCGGTTCGACGCCATCGACGAGAGCCTCCTGGACGATGAGCTGATCCGCGCCGCCCTGACCGCGTTCAAGACGCTCCCGCCCAAGGCGCAGACCCTCCTGCGCCTTCTCACCGCCGTACCTCCCCTGTCCTACAAGGAGATCGCCGAGATCCTCGGTATCCCTCGGGGCTCTATCGGCCCGACCGCGGGTCGCAACCTGAGCCAACTCCGACGGTTGCTCAGCGCCTACGATTCGGAAACAGCCCCATGACCGACGACCACTCCAGCATCAACGACCCCGATCTGGCCGAGCACCTCGACATTCTTCGGTTGTTGGGCGACGGCCTCGACCTCGTCGAGCCGATTCCGCCCCACCTGCTCGACCTGGCCTACAACGCCCGGGACATGACGGCGGTGGAGGCCGAGCTGGCCGAGCTCGTCTTCGACTCGCTCGCCGACACTCAACCGATGCGCAGTGAGCAGGAGATGGAGGCACGGTTCCTCTCTTTCGCCAACGAGAACATCACCATCGACCTGTCGTTGCTGTCTGACGGTCGGTCAATCGTGGGCGAGATCTCTCCACCCGTCACCCAGGAGGTGCTCCTGGAGGCGACCGGGGCAGCACCGATGGCCTTTCCGGTCGACGAGATCGGCCGCTTCGTGGCGAGATCCGAGTCCGTGACGTTTCGCTTCCGGGTAGCGGGTCTACTGGTCACCCAGTGGATCTCCCGTTGAGCACGGCACCGGGGCGCTGCCCTGCCAACCGGGCGGTAGCTCAGCCCCTGGCGAGTCCCCGAGCCAGGCGGGCCTGCACCGCCTCACGGCGCTCGGCCCGCCGCTCGTTCGGTTCACTCAATGCGGCCACGAGCGCGCCGGCCGCGGCCCGCAGCGCCTCCACCGTCTCGGGATCGGTGAGCCGGCCCTCGGTGTCGGTCTTCAGCCCCCCGGCCGGCACGCCCACCTCGGCCACCACGAACGCCCCCTGCCACGTCAACGTCCGCAACAGATCCTCCCGGGCATACCGGCCACCGGTGGTCCCGGCGCTCACGATCAGCACCGGTTTCTCGTAGACCCCCGCCGTCCCCACCAGCCAGTCGAGCGCATTCTTGGTCACCCCGGCCAGCGACCCGGCATACTCCGGCGCCGCCACCACCAGCGCCGCCGCCCCGTCCACATCGTCGAGCCACCGCTGGGTCGGCCCGGGCGCGTCGTCGGCCAGCTCGGGGTCGAACGGGGCCACCGCCGCCAACCCGTCGAACCGACGCCAGCTCACCCCGGCCACCACCAGCGCCGCCTCCACCACCGCCAACACCACACCGTTGGCCGACAGCGGCCGCAGGCTGCCGCACACCGTGAGCACCTCCATCCGGCGAGCCTAGTGCCATCCCGGCGCCCGTTCAGGAGCCGGCCCCCAGCCGGGGCAACCCAGGGCCGCCGCTCCTACGGTTCGGTCCAGGGCTGCAGGGGTAGTCGACCGTACACAACGTGACGGGCGACGGAATCAGGAGAGATGAGACATGTCTGACCTCGATGACGACACTCGTCGCCGCCTCGAAGCCGAGCGCCGGATGGACGCCGATCCCCGGGACACGGGCGAGATCCGCCCGGATCTCGACGACCGGGACCGAGCCGTCCGCCAGGATCTCGACGACCGGGACCGGGCCGTCCGCCGGGATATGGACGACCAGGAGCGCTCCATCCGTCACGACGACGCCCGAGACGTGCGCTCCCGCCGGCGGCGGCGCAGGCCCCTGCGCTGGCTCCTGATACTGCTGGTGATCGCCGCCCTCGCCGTCGGCGGGTTCTTCCTCCTCGGCGGCGACGTGGACGTCGACACCGACGGCGGAAACATCGAGGCCCCCTCGGTCGACGTGGACGTCGACACGCCCGACGTGAGCGTGAATACCCCCAACGTCGACGTCGACCCCGGGTCGGTCGACCTGAACAAGGGCGATGCCGACGCCGGCAGCTGACCCGGACCGCCAAAGTAGATGAGACTCTGACGCCCGGGCCGCCTAGGAGGGACCGGGCGTCAGAATTCCCCAGGAATCAGAGTGAACGGCCGTCGAGCCAGACGTTGCCGCTGGTGCCGTCGACGGTGACGGTCTGGCCGGTCTGGATCCGGCTGGTTCCGCTCACCGACCCCACCACGGCCGGGATGGCGAACTCCCGGGCCACGATGGCGCAATGGCTCATCACCCCACCCACGTCGGATACCACCGCCCCGGCGATGGCGAACATCGGCACCCACGGCGGGAGTGTCATCTCGCACACCATCACCTCGCCGTCCTGGAGCGCTCCCGCCTCCTCCAGCGACCGCACCACCCGGGCCACGCCGGTGTAGGTGCCGGGCGAGCCGGCCACCCCGTCGATCATGTCGGGGTCCTGCTCGCCCTCGGGCGGCGGCTTGATGCCGAGCAGGCGGCTGCCCACGGCGTCGAGCATGGGATCGACGAAGTCGCCGGGCTGAGGCGGGGGCGGCGGCGTGCCCAGGATGTCGGGCGGCGAGGCCTGGGCGCACACCTCGTACTCCGCCTTCCGCTCCGCCACCAGGGCGTGGTAGTCGGTGTCGTTGGCCATGGCGTTGCAGACCTCGCGGTCGTACAGGAAGTAGACGTCTTCACCGTCGGCGAAGCAGCCCCGCCGGGCCAGCCGCTCCCCCACTGCCGACACGAACCGGCGGAACAGCACCACGCCCATCTGGTCGATGTAGAAGGCATGGTCCTCGGTGAGCGGGTAGGAGTACTTGGCCGCCTCGAACAGCTTCTCGAAGTGGGCCAGCTTCTCGGGATCGCCGGCCAGCTCGGCCCGGATGCGGGCTGTCAGCTCCTCCCGCCGCTTGACCGCCTCGTCGAACTTGATCATCGGGTTGTCGGCGTCGGACATGGGCACGAACCGGGCGATGTTGCCGAGGGGAATGGTCGGATCTTCCCGCCACGGGATGTCGGCCAGGTCGTACACGGCGTCGGACCGCCACCCGAAGTCGTACAGGTAGGCGTCGAGCTCGGCCAGGAACGCCCGGCCCTCGTCGCTCTGCTCCAGCGTGCGCTTCAGCTCACGGGGCGGGTTCTCGTCGAACACCCGGGTGAGGGCAGGGCTGGCCTTCACCTTGCGGGACAGGTCCCACAGCCCGTGGGCGGCGTCGACCGGCCGGGTGTGGTAGCCCTGCAGGATCTGGTACGACTCGGTGGGATCGGCCGGCTGCATCACCTCGTCGTAGAAGTCCGACAGCTTGGCCCCCGACACCAGGGCGAAGTTGACGTGGCCGTGGATATACCACATCTGCTCCATCCACCGCGTCATCTCGTGGTAGCGGGCGAACAGGGCCTCGTCGGTCATGGCCGAGTAGTCGACATCCCGCTCGGCCTCGTTGCGGGCCTTGATCAGAGGCAGCCACTCGTTCTCCCACCGGGTGCCGACGAGGGGCACGGTGCGTTCCACCAGCCCCATGTACCGACTCATCCGGTCGGCCACCTCGGCCTCGTCGGGCACCGGGTGGAAGGTCATGTAGAAGTAGTGGTTGATGGCCCGGCTCGCCGCCATCATCGGGCACCCGTACTCGGCCTGGGCCTGGGTGAAGCCCCGGGAGATCGTGGTCATCACCAGGTCCTGCGAGAGCGGATGCAACGGCCGCGGGGCGTGCATCTTGTCGAAGGCCCAGAACCCCTCGATCTCGTCCGGTGTCGGGAAACGGATGTCGTCGACCGTTGTCACTGCTACCCCTTGACTGCTGCGCTGAGCTGCCGCTTCGCCACGTCTGTGACGGACGGCACGATTGGCGGAGAGTACCAGCAGGCCCCCCGGCATGCTCGGCCGGGGGCACCTTTTCTGAGGCTGGTCAGCGGCGGGAGCGGCCCGGGTCAGGGCTTCTCCTTCACCTCCACGCCCTTCCAGAAGGCCACCCGGTCGGTGATCTGCTCCGCCGCCGACTTGGGTGTGGGGTAGTACCAGACGGCGTCGGCGTTCTCGGCGTCATCCACCACCAGGGTGTGGTAGCTGGCCGTCCCTTTCCACGGGCACACCGTGGTGGTGGGCGACGGGCGCAGCAGCTGGGCGTCGACGCTGTCGCGGGGGAAGTAGTGGTTCCCCTCCACCACCACCGTGTCGTCGCTCTCGGCGATGATCGTGCCGTTCCAGATCGCCTGCATTGTCATGACGCTGCTCCTCGGCTTGCCTGATCGGGTCGTTACTCCGTGTCCAACCCGCCGGGAGCCGTCGGCATTCGCGGTTCCGGCTCGAAGGCCAGCAACCAGGCCTCGAACGACGGGTTACACAGGGCGGCGGGCGATCGCCGCCGCCGGAGCAGGGCGATGGCGTCGGCGGCGGCCATGCCCTCCAACATCAGGGCGGTGGCGATCACCAGGCTCGACCGGTTGAGCCCGGCCTGGCAGTGCACCAGCGTGGGCCCCGACGCCCGGCAGGCGTTGACCCAGGTGGCGATAGCCACGATCTGGTTGCCGTCGACCTCCCCCACGGCGTCGGCCATGGTGATCGTGAGCTGGGTGTGCAGCCGGTGGCGGACGACGTAGCGATCCTCGGCGAACAGCGACACGAGGTGCACGACGGGCTCGGGGAGCAGGAGGTCGGGCCCGCACGCCCCCTGCCACAGGTCGCCCTCGATCCAGGTCATGATGGGTACGTCGAAGAACAGCTCGCCGTGGACGGTGACGCCCTGGAGCCGGCTGGTGATCGGGTCGAGCAGCTCCGCCGGTTCGGCGTCGGCCCCGTCGGGAGCGGCAGCGTCGGTCGTGGTGATGGCGCTGTCGACTGGCTCGCTCACGGGGTCCTCCCGGCCGGACGGTGGGGCACCGCGACCGGTGCGCATGATAGGCCTCGACCCCTCCGGACGGAGGGCGGCGCGGACGGCGACGACCGGGTCAGCTACCGGGGGCGATGAACGGGTCGACCATCGACACCGTCATCTCCTCCACCCGCTTGGGCTGGCCCTCGAAGGCGGCGGCCCGCTCGGGCGAGGCGGCGAACGTCTCGAACGCGGCCTCGAAGTCGCCGGGGTGGCTGACGGCCCACACGATCTGGTTGTTCTCCCGGTCGGCCAGGAGGAACTCCACCTTGAACCCGTACTGCTCCCGGGCGGCCCTGATGGTGGGGAACCAGGCCAGGAACCCGTCCATGGCCCCCTCCACGAGCTGGTAACGACGCAGCTGAATGCCGGCCATGGTCCTGTCCTCCTGGTGTCTGATCTCAGGCCGCCGCGGCCGCCTGCCCCGCCTCGGGGCCCGCTCACGATAACCCACGCCGACCCTGAGGTCGGAAGTGGGAACCAGCGGGGCCGGCACAAACGTCCAAGGCTCGATGACCCGCTCGACACCCGCCCTCCGCTCGGCTCCGGCCCTGGCGCTCCTGATCCTGGCCCTGGCCGCCGTCGGTTGTGGAAGCGGCGACGATGCCGCCGCCGCCCCGACGACGATCCCCGCTGCCACCGACGGCCCCGCCGGCCCGGACGTCACCGACGGCCCTGACGTCACCGTGGCGGTCGCCGCCGCGGCCGACCGGTCCGAGGCGACCCTCCCCAGCACACCCACCGGCGCCCTCGCCACCCCCACCCCCCTGGCCCCCACCACGGCGCTCACCATCGTGACGGTGCCGCCCACCACCGCCCGGCCCACCTCCACCGCCCGGCCCCCTTCCACCACGGGCACCACGGCCACCACGCTCATGACAGCGTCTTCGGGTCAAACCACCGGCCAGCGTCTGGCCGGCACGGTCATGGCCTCTCCCACCTGCCCGGTGGAACGACCCGATCAGCCCTGCCCACCCAGCCCCGTGACCGGCGCCCGTATCGAGGTCTTCGACCGGGGCGAGCATCGGGTGACCACCGTCGACACCGACGGCGAGGGTCGTTTCCTCCTCGTCCTGGCCCCCGGCCGCTACGTGCTCACCGCCAGCTCCGGCACCATGTTCCCCTCGTGCCCCCAGTTCACCGTCGACATACCGGCGGCGGGCGACACACGGGCCGACATCCTGTGCGACAGCGGGATCCGCTGAGGGCGACGCCGGCCGCAGCCGCCGCGGCCCGGCCGGTCGCCTAGAAGGGGACGGAGCCCCCGGCCTGGGCCCGGTGCATCTCCCGTAGGTAGCGGCCGTCCCAGGAGTCCCGGGCGTGGTTGACGCTGCGGTTGTCCCAGAACAGCACGTCGTGGGCGGTCCAGGTGTGGGTGTACCGGAACCGGTCCTGGCCGATGTGGGCCAGCAGCCGGCGGCGCAGGGCCCGCTCCTCGTCGGTGTCGTCGAACCCGAGCAGCTCCTCGGTGAACGTCGACACCCACAGCGCCCGGCGGCCGCTGACCGGGTGGGTCCGCACCACCGGGTGGGTGACGACCGACGCCTGGTCGGGGGCGTCGTTGGCCAGCGCCCGGGGCTGGTTGACCCCCTTCATCGTCTTGTAGGTGCTGTGGGGCCGCCACCGCAGGCCGACCAGCCGGGCCCGGGTCGCCTCGTCGAGGGCGTCGTAGGCGGCGAACAGATCCCAGAAATGGGTGCGCCCACCGGCCTCGGGCGGCGGGATGTGGATGCCGTGCAGGGTGGTGAGATCGGGCGGCGACGAGTAGTCCTGCACGTCGCTGTGCATCTTCAGCTCCTGGGTGGCGGCAGCCATCTTCGGCCCGGTGATCACGGCGTCGCCCGGTTGGCGCCGGTCACGGTTCGACAGCAGCTGGACCGGCAGCTCGCCCACCATCGGCAGCTGGTCGATGGCCGCAGCACCGTCTCCCCGGTGGAACCGGCGACCGAACCACTCCACCACCACCGCCTGACGGGCCGCGGTGAGCCCGCTCTGGCCGGGCACGACCATCAGGCCGGCGTTGCTCCACACGGTGATCAGCGAGCGGATCTGGTCGCCGGTGAGGTCGGCCGACAGGTCGATCCCCTCGACGATCACGCCCAGCGGGCCCGGCCCCTCGGCCGGGCGCACCGTCACCCCGGGCGCCAGCCCCAGGCTCGACGCCGCCACCCCGCTCTGCAGGATCACATCGGTTGCGGTTCCCATGGTGAGCACTTTCCCCCTCGGACCTACTGCTCCGACATCTATCACAGCGGGGAGCTCGGGACCGACCCGGCCGGGATCCGGCCGGGAGGATCAGGCGTGTCGGATCGGGGGTGGCTCGGCCGCCGGCGGGGCGAAGCCGGGGAAACCCAGGCGCTGAGCGGCCACCAGGGTGCAGAACAGGGGTGGAAGCAGCAGGAACCGTTTCCACAGCCGCCGCGGCTCCTGCACCGCCCGGTACAGGCCGTGGAGCCCGCGGCGCTGGACCCAGGCCGGTGGCTCCTGGAGCGTTCCGGCGTGATAGTCGAACGCCGCGCCCACGGCCAGGCAGGGGCGAGCCAGCAGATCCCGGTATTCGAAGCAGAAGACCTCCTGACGAGGACACCCCAGGCCGACGAACACCACGTCGGCTCCGCTGTCCACGATCAGCCCTGCTATCTCCTGCTGCTCGGCGGCGGTGGTGGTACCGAACCGGGACGGCCGGGTCCCGGCGATCACCAGCCCCGGCAGCTTGGCGACGAGGTTGGCCGCCAGCCGGTCGAGGGTGTAGGCCGTGCTGCCGTAGAGGAAGATCGACCGTCCCTCTCCGGCACAGGCCCGGCACACCTCCTCCATGAGCCGAGGGCCGTAGACCCGGTCCCGTAGGCGGGTGCTGTACAGGAGGTTCAGGGCCCAGCGCACGCCCTGACCATCAGGGGTGACGAGATCGAGCCGGGCCACCCGGGACCGCTGGCTCCGATCGAGCACGGCGGTCATCACCCCGTGTACGGCCAAGGCCGACACGCTGAAGCCCCGACCATCCCGGGCGGCGGCCATCACGCGGGCGACCGCCGCCTCGTAGTCCACGGCGTCCACACCGGCGGCGATCACCCGATGACGGCCCTCGTCGATCATGGCCTGATCAGTAGTGCGCTTTGCGTGCGAGGAGAACCACCGGAACGGTGCGCAGGAGGATCCTGACATCGTTGCCGAGCGACCACTCGGCGATGTACCGCTCGTCCCACTGCTGCTGGTCCTGCAGCCCGCCGCGGCCGATCTGCCAGAGGCCGGTGAGGCCGGGGCGGACCGAGCACCGCAGCCGACGGAACCCCGGTTCGAACCGCTCGAGGTGGTAGGTGGGGAACGGCCGGGGACCGACGAGGCTCATGTCGCCTCGGAGGATGTTCCACAGGTTCGGTAGCTCGTCGAGGCTGCTGACCCGCAGGAACCGGCCGATCCCGGGCAGCACGCGAGGATCGTTCTCCAACTTGAACACGGTCTCCCACTCGACTCTTCGGCTGGGATCGGCGGCCAGATGCTCCTGCAACCGGCGATCAGCATCGAGGTACATCGTCCGGAACTTGAAGAAGGGGAACGGTGCACCGTCGATCCCTTCCCGTTCCTGGACGAAGAGCGCCGGACCCCGGTCCACGATCTTGATGGCCAATGCCACGGCCACCGCCAGCGGGGCCGAGGCGACCACGAGGGGGACGGTGAGCATGAGGTCCAGCATCCGTTTCCGGCGGCACCGGCGATTGGCCTCCACCCGCTGCACAACGTCGGGCGCCGGATCCCGGAGGTCGATGACAACGGACGACGCTGTGTCGCAGGTGGTTGAGGCGCGGGTGATTGAGGAGGAGGTGGGGGTGACGGTCATGGGGAGGCGACCTCGATGAGCTCGGCGAAATGGGCGTTCTCGAAGTGGACGGACGGCTGCTCGGCCGGGCCGTAGGGCGCGACCAGGCTGCGCCCTAGGGGCGAACCGATGCGCACATCGTGGTCGGCCTGGGCGAGGCTCAGGGCGATCACGTGATCGAAGATGTCGAGATAGCGCTCATCGCCGGCTCGGGGCTCCACCCCCGGACCGGCCAGCCACTCCCTGATGACATCGGTGAGCGAGTGGTCGTCGTCGATGCGGCCGAGCCGGTACCGATCGGCGCCCGGCCGATCGAGGAAGCCGGCCTCCCGATAGGCGTAGACATCGCCCAGCAGGTCGATCACCACGGAGACCTGGGGGTGGGCGTGTGGCCGCAGCGATCCGGCCGTCACCATGCGCAGGTGCTCGCCGGCCACACCGCGGCGCAGTGCGTCGAGGCCGTAGCCGTAGTCGATCTTCAGACCGGCGAGGTCCGATTCGGCGCAGCGTTCCTCCACCAAATCGAAGGCATCCCTCAGCTCCTCGCGGTCGGCTGGGCTGAGTCCCTGGTCGGGACCGAAGGCGCTGAAGTCCTCCCGCAACGTGAGGAAGTCGACCGGACGACCGCCGCTCTCGGCGTTCATCTCGCCGATCAACTCCACAAGGCGCAACACCTGGTCCACCCGATTGGGCAGCACCACGAAGTTGAACCCGACCTGGAGATCGCTCCCGTTCTCCTCCCGGGCCCGCAGCAGGTCGACGGCGTTGCCCCGTACCCGGGGGAAGCTACTGGGACGCCCCGTCACCTCGGCGCTGGTCACCTGGTCGACACCGTAGAGCGAAATCCTCAGCGACCGGAGGCGCCACAGGCCCGGCTGACGACGAAGCAGTGCGGGCGTGAGCATGAAGCCGTTCGTGTAGAGCGACAACGCATGACCGGCTTCGGCGCCGGCCTCCGCCAGCCGCCCGACGAACCGGTTGGTGAGGGGCTCGAGCCCTCCCGACAGGTAGAACCGGTGGGGATCGTCACCGGCGTCGACCTGGCGCAGGAGTTGCTCGAACCGCTGCGTGCCCGGATCGACCGAATAGCTGCGGTACGAGGCGGTCGGGTTGCGTCCGCAGAACGTGCAGTTGAACATGCACGATTGGCCCGGGTAGAGGCCGATTCGGAACGGCAGCACCACCCGCCCCTGCACGACGGCGTCGATCGCCCCCGACCGCAACGCCGGCAGAATGGTATTGGCCGTGTACTTCCGGCCCCGCCCGCCCGAGGTGAGGAGCCGCTGGCACAGCGGGCTCCGCCGGATGCCCGCGCCCAGGATCCGGGCCGAAACCCCATCCAGACCGCGGTCGGCCAAGAGAACCTCCTGCGTGACGAACGGGTCGTTGGCCTGCGTCGCCACCAGGTCGTAGGCGGCGGCGCTCAGGCGTTCGAGGCCCGGGCCGTCTCCCGGCCCGTCCACCGCTCCCGAATTGATCAGGTCCCGAGCCAGGTCCCGGGTGAGGGCGTGGCGGTGAGCGCCGGGCTCGTGCCCCAGGGTGATCGCCCTGGCCAGATGGGCGAACGCCTGGTCTCCGAGCTGCCGCTCGGCCTCGAGGGTGGTCGCCAGCACGTCGAGGTTGGCGGCGGCGTCGAGAGGCGACCGGGGCCCGACGGCAGCGGCCGCGCCCAGCAGGTGGAACGCGGCGGTGAGAGGACGGGGCTCCTGGTCCCAGCGCCCGTCGGGCGCCACCGGGCGGCCGTTCACCTCGATGGCTCCCGGTTCCCCGGTGAAGTCGAGCTCGATCCGGTCGGCCCCCGACCGGACGACGAGGCGGCGGCTCGCGGTCGGAGCCCGCCGGTCGAGGCTCACGATGATCGGAGTTGGCCCGCACCGGAGGTCGACGCGGGCCCGGCGCCCGCCGTCGTCGCTGGACACGGCATTCAGCTCGAGCCGGCCGGAGCCCAGCGCCACCCGGGCCATGCTGAGCACATGGGGCAACAGATCGGCGACGACGCTGATCGACGGATCCGGCGCCTTCAGCGTCCCGTGACGGACCTCCCGCTCGACGTCGTGCCATTCGACCTCCACCCAGTCCGCATCGACGGCACCCACGCCTCGGATGGTGCGGACCTGATGGAGATAGGAGGCCAGCAGCAGCTCGTGATCCACGAGGAGGGGCACCTCGCGGGCGGCGGCCAGATCGACCAGCTTCTCCGCCTCAGTTAGATCCAGCGTGAAGGGCTTCTCCACCAGGGTCGGCACACCGGCTTCGATGAGGCTGCGGGCCACCGTGCCGTGGTCGGCTGGGGCATTGGCCACCACGGCCACCAGCGATCCCGGCGGCCGGCGGGAGATGTCGCTGGTAGCGAGCGCCGAGGCCACGGTGGGCCACAGCAGCCGGTGGGGCGGGCCAGCGACGCTGGCGGGGCGGCCGTTCGAGATCGCCATCCGCCGGTGAAGTGATGGCGAGATCTGATGGATCTGGGCGTCGGGTGCGGCCCCGGACACGACCCGGCACCAGATATCGGCCCAGCGACCACCGCCCACGACAACCACCGCGTCGCAGGCCGCATTGCGCCCTGTGGTTCCGTCCATGGCAGCTCCTCCCCCCGGCGCTTCGGAGCGGAGCGTACCGATCTACGACCGAGACGTAACGCTCTGCTGGTGGGTACAGGCTGATCCACCCAGGCGGCATGTCGGTCGAGGTTGGGTGTCACCGGGCCCGCCGGTTCGGGCCGGCCCGGTGCGGGCTAGTGCCCGCCGACCAGGTCGGACGGCATGGGCGGGAGCTGCACCATGGAGCCGCCGTCGAGGATGATCGTGTGGCCCGTCAGCCAGCTGGCCCCGGCGGCCAACCACAGGGCGCACTCGCCGATGTCGGCCGGCTCACCCAGCCGGCGCATCGGATAGGTGTCGGCCACGGCCGAGCCCCGCTCGCCCTCCCACAGGATGCGGGCGAAGTCGGTCTTGATCACCGACGGGGCGATGGCGTTCACCCGCACCTGGGGGCCGAGCTCGGCTGCCAGCTGCTGGGTGAGGTACACGAAGGCGGCCTTGAACATGCCGTAGACGCCCAGCTCCCGGCTGGTCTTGAAGGCCCCGACCGACACGGTGTTGATGATGCAGCCGCCGTGCTCCTTCATCCACTGGTTCCAGGCGATCTGGGTCCAGGCCAGCGGGCCCCGGAGGTTGACCTCGTAGGTCTTGTCGAGCTTGGACAGCTCGCAGTCGATCACCAGCCCGGCGTGGGGGTTGGTGGCGGCGTTGTTGACCAGGATGTCGACCGCCCCGAAGCGCTCGATGGTCTCGGCGATGCAGCGCTCGCCCTGCTCGGGGTCGCCAACGTGGCTGACCCGCCAGTCAACGTCGCCCCCGATGTCGGCCACCGCCTGCTCGCACTTGTCGGCCTTGCGGCTCGTGATCATGACCGACGCCCCGGCGTCGGCGAAGGCCTTGGCGATGCCGAGACCGATCCCGGCCGACCCACCGGTCACCAGTGCAACTTTTCCATCCAGACGCAGATCCACGCCGACGACGGTAGCTCACCGTGCACAGCCGGGCGAGAAGACGCCCTGGGGTCGGCCGGGCCTGATGCCGGCGGGCTGACCGGCGCTGTAAGGTCCCGACATGCCGACCCCCACCCTCAGCCCGGCCCGGCGGCTGGCGGCCGCCATCGAACCCGTGGCCGGCCAGGCCCAGTTCGCCCCCGAATGCCACGCCAACTATGCCGCCCTCGGCTTCGGACCCAGCTCGGGAACTGTGGGCCGCACCGAGTTGCCCGACCGAAGCGCCTACTTCACCGCTCGGGGCTCCGTGCTGGGCCAGGTGCCGGGCACGGTGGTGGCCGCCGCCTTCGCCGTGTTCAACCCCGACGTGGTGGTGCCGCTGGTGGCCGAGGGCTGGCAGCGCACCGACGCCGCCACCATCTGGACCGCCCGGGAAGCCGGGGCCGTGGCCCACCTCCGCCGCCTACTGGGCGACGACCCGCCGGGCGCAGTGGCCCTGGCCGACGTGCTGCTGGCGGCGGCCGAGCCCTTGCCCCTGGCCGGCCGGGCCCTGTTCGCCGGCCAGCGGGCCCTCGACATCCCCACCGACCCGGTGGCCCGGCTGTGGCGGGCCACCGACGGGCTACGGGAGTACCGGGGCGACTCCCACATCATCGCCTGGGCCGCCGAGGGCCTCGACCCGGTGGAGGTCGGTCTGCTGGGCGACCTGTACTGGGGTCTGCCGCCCCGGGCCCACACCGGCGGGCGGGGCTGGACCGCCGACCAGCTGGCGGCCGGCGAGGAACGGCTGCGGTCCCGGGGACTGCTCGAGGGGGACGACACGCTCACCCCCGCCGGTTTCGCCCTGCGGGACCGGGTGGAGCAGCGGACCGACGAGCTGGTGGCGGCGGCGGTGGCCGCGATAGGCGACCGGCTCGACGGGATCGTCGCCACGCTCCAACCGTGGGGCCGAACGATCGTCGAGGCCGGCGGCTACCTCAGCCCCGCCGTCCGCTTCACCTTCGACCAGCCCTGAGATCCACCGGGCTCAGAGGCAGGCGCCGGCGTCGGTGGCGCCCCGGCTGCACAGCACGGTGGCCTCGACCGAGGCCAGGTGGAACCCACCGTCCTCGCTCGGGGCGCCGAACAGGTGGAGCCGCACCCCGAGCTGGGAGTCGTCGAGGAAGCCGACGACGTCGTAGGTGATCTCCCCGAGGTCACCCGCCGTGGCCGGACCCACCTGGACGACCCGGGTGTTGGCCGCCGGATCGGTGTGGACGAAGACCTCGACCACCGTCCGGCCCAACGCCTCCATCGACGCCCCGGCCGGCACCCGGCCCCCGTTGGCCTCGACCACCTGGCTCGTCCAGTCGTCGACCACGCCCAGGTAGCCCAGGTAGGAGGCGTTCACCCAGCCGAGCTCGACCCCCTGGGTCACCTCGGCCCAGATGCTCCCCTCGTCGGGCAGGCGGCGCTTGCGGCCGGTGGCCACCACGTCGTCGGCCATCGGGGCCAGCTTCTCGACGATCGGCTGGTCGGCCCCGGGGAGAATCCGCACGTTCAGCACGTCGTCGTGCGCCACCCCGACCACCGCCAACCGGTCTCCGCTCCTCGGGATCTCGAAGTCGAACGGCTCACCCGGCAGCCCACCCTCGGCCACAGGGGTGACGGCAGGCCCGGCGTCGCTGCCGCTCACCGCCGGTGTGGTGGCACCGGACCCGGCGTCGGTGGCGGAGGCCGCCGTGGTCGGCTGCGTGCCACCGGCGGGCGCCGCCGCCGACTCGGCCGTGCCCGTCGGCCCGCTCCCCCCACAGGCCGCCCCGAGCAGCAGCAGACCCGCCAGGAGGCGCCGGGCGGAGAGGGGCGCGGCACCGCGGAGGGGCGCGACCGGGCGGGGGATCGAGGGAAACATCGGTGGTTGCCTCCAAGGGTCGCCGGCGGGAGGGGCGTCCCTCACCCCGAGCATGCCACCGCTCGACCCCTCGGGTCAGAGCACTTCGTCCATGAACCACTTGCCTCTCGGTGCATACCGCGACACGGCGGCGCCGTCAGCGCCAGAAGTCGGGGCGGGGCGCCACCGGCGGGGTGGCCGGCGCCGGAACCGGGGCGGAGCCGCCGCCGGCAGCGCCGCCGCCGCCGGCCAGCGCGTCCCGGGCGGCGGCGAGGGCATCGGCCAGCGACCCGGCGCCGCCGGTCACCGCATCCCGGAGCGACCGGACGGCGTCGACGACGACCGACGGGGCGCCGATAGAGGCCAGGTCGTCGATCAGCTCGTCGAAGTCGACGACGAGCCGCCACCCACGCTGGCCGGCCTCGATGCGGGCCACCAACTCCTCCAACCGGGCGGCGTACCGTCCCAGATCGAGCCCGGGGGGCGCCGCCACGCTGGGGGGAGCGGGCGGAGGCTTGAGGCCCGCTGCCGGCGGCGCGGGAGCGGGTGCCGGGGGCACCCGTCCGCCGGCGACGTTGCGGCGCAGCCGGTCGGCGAGCCGGCGGACCCCCGGCTTGTCACCACCCACCGCCGGGGCGGGAAGCGCGGCTGGCGCCGCCATCGGCGGAGCAGGCCACGCCGGCGCGGGCATGGCGCGGGACGGGGCGGCGGCCCGGACCGGGAGGGGACCAGCACCGGGCGGGGGCGCCGGGGGTGCGGCACCGGCGTGGAGGCTCCTGGCGCCCACCGGCGGCATGGCCGCCGCCCAGCCGGCCGGACGCTCCACCGGCTGCAGCACCGGGCGGGGCGAGGTGCTGTCGACCGTCTCGCTCAGGTCGACAGCCACGAAGGCCGTGTACCGGCTGAGCACGCCGGTGGCCAGCGACAAGGCCACGATCTCGTCGGCCTGACCGGCTGGCAGCCGTGCTCCGCCGAAGCGGTGGCGGGCCAGGTGATCCTCCAGGTCCCGGATCCGGGCCCGGGCCCACAGCGGTCGGGCGGCCCGGTGGGGGCCTTGTACCGAAGCAGGGGCAGAAGCAGGGGCGGGCGCAAACGCAGGAGAGGCGGCCACCACCACCCCACCGCAGGGAGCGCCGTCGGGACCGGTGGCCGACCAGCGGATGGTGGGTGCCGCTCCCCGGTACCGGCCCCGCAGCACCAGGGGCACCCCGGCGAAGCAGTCGACCGGTCCGGCCGGGGCCAGCTGGAGAATCTCGGTGCCGGCGTCGGCCTGCACGGTGACCGAGCGCAGCGGGGCATCGGCGATGCGGCGGTGGATGGCCCCCATCGCCTCGTCGAGCCGGTCCTCCGACTCGACCAGCTCGCACCGGCCCCCACCGGCGGCGGCCAGGCGGCGCAGGAATCCGGCGTTGACCGCCTGGTCGATCCCGACCGTGAACACCCGGGCCCGACCCAGGGTCCGCCCCACCTCGCCCAGGATCTGGTCCTCGTTGCCGACCTGACCGTCGGTCACGAGTAGGCAGGTGGCCCGGCGGGCGTCCGGGGCGGCCTCGGCCGGCGGCCGGTACCAGAGCGGGGGCGGGAGCCCGTCGGCGGCCGGCCGGTCCGGCGCCTCGAGAACGGGGGGCGGCGCGGCCAGCAGGCGGAAGGCCTCGGCCAGCGCCGGCCACAACTCGGTGCCGCCCTCGGCTTCCACCCCGGCCAACCACTCCACCGCCAGCCAGCGGTTGCGGTCGGTGGCCTCGAGCAACGTCTCGGGCAGGTGCTTGGGCCGTTCGATGGTGTGATCGAAGGCGAGCACGGTGAAACGGTCGGCCGGGCCCAACGAGTCGACGATGCGGGCCGCCGCCCGCCGGGCCGCCGCCATCTTCCAGCCGCCCATGCTGCCCGACCGGTCGAGGAGGACGACCACGTCCCGGGGCGCCGGCGGCTCGGTGTCGGCGTAGGGCGGGGCGGTGAGGCGGAAGGTGAACGTGCCGTCGCCGGCCAGCCCGGGGGCGGCGCCGTCGGGACCGTCGGGCGTCACGTCGAGGGTGGCCCGGGCGGCGGCCGGATCGCCGCCCCCGCTGTCGACCCCCGCCGGCGACGGCCAGCGGAGGATCACGTCCCGGTTCAGCCGTTCCCCGGGCCGCAGGGCCACCACGCCCTCAGCGCCGGTACTGGCACCGGCGCCGGTGGCGAGGGCGTGGAGCGAGGAGGCCAGGCCGGCCGGTACCCCGCCGGCGAACACGGCCTGCAGGTCGAGGCGCACCGGGTTGGGCACACCGGGCAGGAGCACCGGTGGGGTGATGCGGGAGGCATCGGGCACGGCGTCGGTGTCGACGGCCGTGCCCTCCCCCGCCGCCAGCCCGTCGCCCAGAGGAGAACCCGGGATGTAGCGGGGGGCCACCACCAGGGGGAAGCGGAACGACAGCTGGCCGTCCTCCTCGGGAAGCGGTTGCACGAGCGTCAGCTCCACCTCGGCCACGTCGCCCGGCGCCAGGTTGCCCACCCGGGTGGTGAACACGTCGGGCCGGTCCTCCTCGGTGATGGCGGCCCGGTGGCCGGTGGCCAACGCCTGGTCGTACTCCGCCCGGGCCTCGCCCCGCTCCTTGAGCCGGCCCTCGATGCGGCGGTCGCCGATGGTGACGGCGAAGGCGACCACGGCCGCCCGATCGGGCAGGGGGTGGATGTAGACGGCCTCGATGACGTCGGTGGTCGGGTTGGCGAACTGCTGGCGCACGGTGACGGCGGCGTCGGCCCCCGCCACCTCGGCCGTGACCGACAGGGCCCGCAGCGGCAACCAGCCCTGATCGCACACCAGAACGCCCCGGCCGGGGCTGGCGGCGTCGGGGTCGAGGTGGTCGGGCCCGCCGGCGGGGATGAGTTCGACGGTGGTCATGGCAACTCCTGTTCGGTGGGGACGAGGCCCAGGCGGCGGGAAGCCGCCACCAGGGCATCGGCGGCGGTACGGAGGGCGTCGAGCTCGGCGGGGGCGGGGGCCCGCAGGGGGTCGATCACCAGCGTGAGGCCGGGTGCCAGCCGTACCGCCACCGGCTCCGGCACCGATGTCGGCGGGGACGGATCGTCGGCCGGGATCGGAGCGCTCGGCGCAACCGCCGGAGCGCTCGGCGCAACCGCCGGAGCGCTCGGGGCCGGGGCCGCAGCCGGGCCGGTTCGCCAGAAGCGGGTGGCGGAGGGGCGGGCGGTGAGCTGACGCAGCTCCTCGTCACTCCGGCCGGCCAGGCGGTGCTGGATCTCCTGCAGCGGCAGACCCTCGGCCTGCAGGGCCTTGACGGCCACGGCCTGCAGCAGGTGGCGGGGGCCGTAGTAGGCCCGCCGCCCCCGCACCTCGGCCGGCCGGTCGAGCAGGCCGAGGGTGCCGTAGTAGCGCAGGGTGCGACCGTCGGGCACGGCCGACACCTGACCGTTGGGCTGCGGGAGGCCGAGGCGCGTGACCTCGTCGATCACCCGCCGCACCAACTCATCCAGCGTGTAGCGCTCGTCCATTACTGTCACAATAACTGTGACAGTAACGGCCGGAGCGCGTGAAGTCAACGCACCGCCGCCGACCTCATCCGGACGCAGCCGACCGGGCGGCCGGCCGGCCGGCCGGCCGGCTCAGGCGATCTTGTAGAGCTCGGCGGCGTTGCTGTGGAGGATCTTGCGCTGCACGTCCTCCGACAGGCCGCCCAGCTGGGCCCGGGCGCGTTCCCCGCTGTCGGGATAGAGGCAGGTGGGGTGGGGGAAGTCGGTCTCCCACATCACCCGGTCGGCCCCCAGGTACTCGATGGCCGGCGCCAGCATGGCCGACTCGAACCAGAAGGTGGCGTAGATCTGCCGCCTGAAGTATTCCGACGGCTTGAGCGGCAGCTTCTTCAGGTGCTCGGGCGCCGTCTCGCCGGCCTGGTAGTCGAGCGATTCGAGGAAGAACGGGATCCACCCAACCCCCGACTCCACCGACACGATCCGCAGCCCCGGGTGCCGCTCGAAGATGTCGGTGAACAGCAGGTTGGCCATCCATCGGGCGTTGCCGAGGAACAGGCTGGTGCCGCCTATTGTGATCTTCAGCTCACCCGGCCACGTCGGGTACGGCACCCGGCCGAACCAGTCGAGGTCACCCTGGCTGGCCCCGATGTGGAAGTTGACCGGCAGGTCGAGCCCCTCGGCCGTCTCCCACACCGGCTCCCACACCGGCTGGGCGTAGTCGGGAAAGCCGGAGTCGTGCGGGTTGGAGCAGGTGACGATCCCCCGCAGCCCCAGCCCCTTGGCCCGCTCCATCTCCCGGGCCGTGCCCTGGGCGTCCCACCACGGCACCATGGCCATGGGCAGCAGCCGGTTGCCCGACGCCTCCTGGATCTCGGCCATGTAGTCGTTGTAGATCTCCACGCAGGCCACCCGCAGGCCCTCGTCGGTCACCTTCATGAAGTTCTGGCTGCCGAACCCGGCCACGTTGGGATACACGGTGGCGGCGTGGATGCCGAGCGAGTCCATCATGGCCAGCCGGGCGTCGACGTCGAGGCAGGCCCGGTGCACGTCGGCGTTGGTGTACCCGAGGAAGTCCGTGCCGTAGATCTTGCCCCCGTCGGGGGCGATGGCGCTGGTGGCGTGGGCCGGCCCGATGGCGGTGTCGCCGTTGACCACCCAGCGGCGCTTGCCGTTCACCACCTTCACCTGGGGCACCAGGTCTCGATAGGCGGCCGGGGCCCGGGAGGTCCACAGGTCCTCCGGCTCCGACCAGTGGGTGTCGCTGTCGATCACCTTGAGCTCGGCGAACGATTCGGCGGTGAGTGGCGTGGCCATGTCGGTGACTCCTTCCCCCGTCCATCCCCCGGACAGGGTCACAGGCTTCACCCTAGAGGCCGGTGGGTGACCGGTCCCAGCCCGGAGCCGGCCCGATCAGGCGGGATCGGGTGGGCGCCGGCGCCGGGCCGATCTCGGCCAGGCGCGCCTCGAGCCGGGACATGTTGTGCATCAGCAGCGTGAGCAGGGCATCGAGGGCCGAGAGCCGGCTGCGGGCGTCGACCACCACGATGGGAGTCGTCGGGCCCAGGTCGAGCGCCCAGCGCACGTCGTCCAGCGGGGGCAGGTCCTGGCCCTCGAACTGGTTGACGCCCACGATGAACGGCACCTGGCGGTGCTCGAAGAAGTCCACCGCCGGATAGCAGTCGTCGATGCGGCGGGTGTCGACCAGCACGATCGCCCCCAGGGCCCCCTTCACCAGGTTGTCCCACATGAAGCCGAACCGGTCCTGGCCGGGCGTGCCGAACAGGTAGAGGATGATGTCGCCGTCGAGCCGGGCCCGACCGAAGTCCATCGCCACCGTGGTGCTGGTCTTCGACTGCACGGCGGTGCGGTCGTCCAGACCGGCCGCCATCGTGGTCATGTGCCCCTCGGTGGTGAGGGGTGGGATGTCGGAGATCGACGCCACCAGCGTGGTCTTGCCCACGCCGAAGCCGCCGGCGATCACCACCTTCACCGGGGTGGGAGGACCCCCCGCCGATCCGCCGCCCAGCGGACGGTCAGCGCGATTCTGCTTCTCGGAGCTTGAGGACACCGTTCACGACCTTCCTGAGCAGCGCCGCGTCGTGGGCCGGCTCCCCCGAGCCGTCACCCGACGCATCGTTGAGGCGTACGACGCCGGCCTCGGCCAGATCCCCGGCGAGGATCATGGCGACGCCGATGGGGATACCGAGGTGGGCCGACAGCTCGGCCACGGCCTGCGGCTCCCCGGCCAGACGGAGCAGGCGGAGCAGGCGGAGATGCTCGTCATCCAGCGGGCGGGTGGGCGTTGTGCCGGTGGCGCTCACGATCGTCTCGACATTGACGTCGGGCCGGATCGTGGTGCGACCTCCGGTGAGCAGGTACGGGCGGACGCCACCGGGATCGGAGGACGGCCGCTCGGACCCGCCGGGCGGCGGAGACAGGTGGCGGTCGAGAAAGGGGCGCGGGGCGTCGTCGGACCAGGCCTCGGCCGGGGATCGGCGATCGCCGCCCTCCGGCTGGCCCGGTCGTCCGGTGTCGCCCCCGGCGGTCATTCGAGGATGCTGTTCCTGAGCTCGGTGATCAGGTCGGGGGTGAGCACCCGGCCTATCTGTTCGCTGAGGAAGGCCATCTCGTAGCCGACCTGGCCCAGGTCACAGGAGTGGGCGGCCACCACACCGAGCACGGCGGTCTGGCTGATCGACGACACGAGCAGGTAGCGCTCGTGGAGGTCGAGGATCACGATCTTCAGCCCGGGGCATTCGAGCAGGGTCGATGCCCCCTCGGCCAGGCTCTGGATACCGGTGATGACGGCCGCCATCTTGTCGGCCGCCTGCCGGGTGAGGTTCGACGAGAACGTGATCAGCAACCCGTCGGACGACACGGCGAAGGCGTGCTGTACGCCGGCCGTTTCCCGGACGAAGCGCTGCAGCAGCCAGTTGGTGTTGGCGGCCCGCCCGCTGAGCGGAGCCCCGATGTTCGTCATGGCTGGTGGTCTCCTTCGTCGTCGACCTGGCGACCGTCCCGGGCGCCCTGGTCGACACCGTGCTGGAAGGCCCGGAGGCTGTCGCGCTGGCGGTCGAGCTGCTCCCCCCGGGGCCCCTCATCGGGCTGATCGGGGTTCGGGCCCAGACCGGCGGTGAGGCTGGTCTCCGGCATCTGCGCCCCCCGGACCCGGCGCCGCATCCCACCCCGGGTCTCCTCACCGGGAGCCGTGACCTCCCCCGGCTGGCCGGCGAGCCCCTGCCCATTGCCCGCCTGACCGTTACCGGCGTGAGGGTCGCTGTAGCCGGCCTGACCGTTTCCGGGGTGGCCGTTGCCATTGCCACCGTGACCGTTGCCGGGCTCCCCGTCATAGGTGCTGCCGGCGTAGGCGCTGCCGCCCGGGGCACCGCGGCCGAAGGCGGTGTCGTTGGTGTCGATGGTGCCGCTGCCGAAGGCGGTGCCGTTGGTGTCGACGGTGCCGTTGACCCCGGTGCCGTCATCGGGGCCGCCGGGGGCCTCGGTGTAGCCGCTGCCGTTGCCGCTGACACCATTGACCGGGGTGACAGGCGGCGAGGCCGACGGCACGCGGGGGCAGAACCGGTGCCGGCCAGCAGGCTCGACGGCGGGATGGGCGGCGGAGCCGACACCGGCGGGCGCTCGGCCCGCCGGTCACCGGCCGGAGGTGGCGCCGACCCGGCGTTCGGCTGCGGGGTGGGCGACGGCGCCGGCGGCAGCACCGAAGGGGCGGCCGCCGGGGGTCGGGAGAACGACGGGGGCGACGGGCGGGTGGGCGGCGCCACCACCGACGGGGGCCGGTTCACCGTCCGCGACGGCGACCCGTCGAGCTGGTCGCCGTCGTCGGCCACCGGCCGCAACGGGCCCCGGTGGGCGAAGCCCCCGGCCGGACCGCCGTCGTCGAACCGGTCGTCGATGCCGGCCACCGGCACGGCCGTCGGCGCCGGTGGGCTGAATGGCGCCGGCACCGGCGCCACCGGGTTCGGAGCCGGGCCGACCACGGCAGCACCGGCCGGCACCGGGCCCGCCATCGGCGTGCCCCGTCGGGTCCGACCGCTGCTGCCCGGGATGGCCGACTCCAGCACCCGCTCGTAGCGGGCCCGCTGGAGCTCCAGCTCGGCCGGCGACGGGTCGGCTTCGGCCAGCAGGCTCATCGGCAGCACGACCTTGGCCACCGTGCCCCGCAACGTGCCCTCCAGCAGCCGCACCCGGATGCCGTGGCGATGGGCCAGGCGGCCCACCACGTACAGCCCGAGTGTGCGGGTGGGCGTCAGGTCCAGGCTGGCGAGACGCTGGATCCGCTGGTTGGCCTCGGCGATGGCGTCGTCCCGCATCCCCAGGCCCTCGTCGACCACGGTGACGGCGTAGCCGTCGTCCACGAAGTCGCCCAGCACCCGGACCCGGGTGTCGGGGGGCGAGAAGTTCGTGGCGTTCTCCATCAGCTCGGCCAGCAGGTGGGTGACGTCGGCCACCGCCCCGGCCTTGACCGCCACCGGCGCCAGCTCGGGCCGATCGACCCGGGTGTAGGCCTCGATCTCCGACAGAGCGGAGCGGATGATGTCGTGCATCGTGCTCTGACGCTCCACCGGGCGGGCACTCTGGGAGCCGGCCAGCACGAGCAGGTTCTCGGCGTTGCGCCGCATGCGGGTGGCCAGGTGGTCGAGGCGGAACAGCCGGTCGAGGGTCTCGGAATCGGTCTCGGTCTGCTCCAGCTCGGTGATGACCTGAAGCGAGCGGGTGAGCAGGCCGTGATTGCGGCGGCCCAGGTTCTGGAAGATCTCGCCCAGGTTGCGTCGGGTGCGGGCGTGGCGGTCGAGCAGGTCGGTGGTGGTGTCGATCAGGGTGTTGAACGAGTCGGCGGCCAGGTTGAGCTCGCGGGAGGCATCGAGCTCGATCGGCGGCAGCGCGGGGGCCTCCTGCTCCAGGTCGGCGCCCTCCAGCGTGCGGGCCACCTCGTCGGCCGCCCGGGTGAGCCGGTTGATCGGGCGCACGATGGCCCGCACCACGAAGGCCGCCAGCACCAGCGCGATCAGCGTGAGCGCCACCAACGCCAGCAGCAGAAGGCTGTAGCCCTGCTGGGCGCTGCGGGTGGCACCACGCTCGAGGGTCGCCGTCTGCCGCTCCACCAGCGGCACGGCCGTCACCACGCTGCCCCGGTGCTGGAGGTAGATGGGGAGCAGGACCTCTTCCAGCACGTCGTGGCCGGCCTCGGTGCTGTCGCCCCGGATGTCGGACTCCACCGCCGGGTAGAAGTCGCTCCTGACCTTGGCGTAGAAGTCGGTGGCGCTCTTGAAGGCGTCGTCGTTGAGGAGCCGGGCGATCTCGGCCTGGGCCGGGTCGTTCAGGTCGAGGCCGGTGACCCACCGGTCGTGAGCCGCCACGTAGTCCTGCTCGTGCTGGGTCATCTGCTGGCGCAGATCCTGGTAGGTGGCGTCGTCGGTGGTCTCCGCCAACAGCTGGGCCGTGAGGTACGACTCCACGATGTAGTACGGCGGAGGAAGGATGTCGGCCCGCAGGTCGTTGCTCTCGGCCACTTCGTCGTATTGGGCCCCGCCGATGCGGACCTGTTCCAGGGTCCGCAGGGCCAGCAGGGCGAACAGCAGCGACGCCACCACCGGAATGCCGACGGCCAGAGCTAGTTTCACGGGGATCGATCGCCGGACCAGCACGGCCGTGTTCCTCCTCGAACAGCAGCATGGCCGGGTCGGCCACGTCGACAAGGGTCGACAAACCGTACCAACGACCTGCTTGTGACGTCGATCACTGATAAGGCCGAGACCAGGGCGAACGCCGGTTTCGGGGCCCTTTTGGGCATGATCGCCCAGGTCGGGGTGAGCCCGATCAGTTCCCCGAGCGGGCGGGAGGAGCCTCGCCGGCCGGCTCAGGCCCGGCGGCGAGCACCAGCACACCGGCTTCGGCCAGGCCCGCGATGGCCCCATCGTCGTAGCCGGCCTCGGCCAGGACCTCCCACGTGTGCTGCCCCAGGAGGGGCGCCCGGAGGTCGGCCGCCGGCTTCACCCCGTCGAACCGGAAGGGGAAGCCGGGGGCGGTGAATCTCCCGCCTTCCACGTCGTGGATCTCCCGCACCGTGCCCTGAGCCACGAACCAGGGGTGGTCGATGGCGTCGGCCGGATCGAGCACGGGGCCGGCCGGCACCCGGAAGTCCTCCAGGCAGGCCAGGGCGTCGGCATCGGTGGGGAACGTGGCCAGCCAGGCCTCGATCAGGGCCGTCATCTCGGCCCGGTTGCCGGTGCGCTGCTCCTGGTCGGCGAAGCGGGGATCGTCGCCCAGCTCGGGACGGCCCATGGCCGACCACAGGTTGGGGAGCTGGTTTGGCATGCACAGGATCACGATCCAGCCCTGGGGACCGCGGAAGGTGCCGGCGGGCGCCACCGGCTGGTAGTGGAGGCCCTGGCGGATGGGTTGGAACTCCCGGCCCGACATCGACGCCGCACCCACCGCGTACTCCTGCATGTGGAACAGGGCATCGACCATCGAGACGTCGAGATGGCAGCCCCGGCCGGTGCGGTCACGCTGGTAGAGGGCGTAGCCGATGCCGGCGAAGGCGTGGACGCCGGCGTTGGTGTCGCCCACCCCGATGCCCACGAAGTAGGGCGGGCCGTCGGGCTCGCCCGTCATGTGCATGAGCCCGGCCATGCCCTGGGCGATGAAGTCGTAGCAGCCCTTGGTGCGCCACGGACCGGTCTGGCCGAAGCCCGACACCGACGCCATGATCAGCCGGGGGTTGATGGCCGACAGGTCGTCGTAGCCAAGACCGCGCTTGGCCATGATCCCGGGGGTGGAGTTCTCAACCACCACATCGACGTGGGGCACGATGCGGCGCACCACGTCGGCCGCCTCGGGCCGGCCCAGGTCGATGCAGACGCTGCGCTTGCCCCGGTTCTGCTGCACGAACACCGACGACACCCCGCCCCGCTGGGGCACGAGCACCCTGGTGGGGTCGCCGCTGGGCAGCTCCACCTTGATCACCTCGGCCCCCAGCTCGGCCAGCAGGCGGGTGCACGACGGACCCGCCAGGTACTGGGTGAAGTCGAGCACGCGCACCCCGTCGAGCAGCCTGGCCGGATCGTTGGCGGTCATTGACCTGGTTCCCCCCGTGTCGGTCCCCGTGTGGTGGCGGGCCTCGCCGCCGCCGTATCGAGGATCCCGCCCCGGGGCGGTCGAGGGCAAACCCGCAGGTCCGGCCGGCGGCGGCGCCTGTGCCACATCTCACATCGGTGGGGTGTGGGCCGATGGAGGTGGGCCGGCGGCGACAACGCCGGTACCTCAAGGTACCCGTCGAACGGAGGCCACCATGGCCGATCCCAACCTGAACCCGATGCCGCTGCTGGAGCGGCTCCGCCGCCGCCGTCCGCTCGTGATGGTGGTGGTGGGATTGATCACCTTCGTCTCCACCGCCGGCGTGGCCGTCGCCCTGTGGTCGGCCTCGGGCACGGGCAACGGCGGGGCCAAGGCGCTGACGGCCCAGGCGCTCACCGTCACCGCCGCCAGCACTCCCACCGCCGACCTGTTCCCCGGGGCCTCGGGCGATCTGCAGTTCACGGTGACCAACCCCAACCCCTACCCGATCAGCCTCACCGCCGTCGACTACGGGGCCGTCACGTCGAGCGACCAGGTCAACTGCCCGGCCGCCAACCTCACCACCGCCGCCGACGGCAATCTGGCCAGCCCGATCGCCCTCAACGCCAACGCGGTGAACACACCGGCCACGATCGCCGACGCCATCACGCTCGACACCAACGCACCCGACGGCTGCCAGGGCGTGACCTTCACCGTCGCCATCACCCTCACCGGCGCCCAGGTGTAGGCCTCCGGCCCGCCGGGCGGCCCGATGGGACCGACGTGAGGACGGCACCCGCCGTGCTGCTGCTCGCCGCCGGGCTGACGACTCTGGTTACCGCCCCGGCGGTGCGGCCGGGGCCGGCCAGCCCGGCGCTGGCCGCGTTCACCGTCGGGGCGTCGGGCACCGGGGCGGCCAGGGCCGCCGGCGTGCCCCTACCGGCCGACCCGGTGATCACGGCCAGCGGCATCCAGGGCTCGTTCTGCGACGTGACCGTCACCTGGAGCGGGCCGGCCCCGTCGGGCACCGCGTTCTACGTCCTGCGCTCGATCGGGGCCAGCACGGTGACCGTGGCCGGCCCGGTGACGGGCGCCGGAATCCTGGCCGACAGCGTGCCGGTGGCGTCGCTCGCCACCGGCACGCTCAGCTACACCTTGTACTCCGAGCTGCAGGCCAACCCCGCCTGGTACAACGTCTCCGACCCGGCGGTGGTCACCAACTGCTAGCTGTCGGTGGAGCGGACGACGCGGCCGGGGAGGGCGCCGACGTGCTCGCCGTGGTCCATGAAGACCTCGCCGTTCACGATCGTGTAGTCGTAGCCGGTGGAGCCCTGGACGTAGCGCCCGGCCCCGTTGGGCAGGTCGTTGACGAACACGGGCTGGGGCAGGGTGAGGCCCTCGAAGTCGATCACGTTGAGGTCGGCGTAGTTGCCGGCCTGCACGCGGCCTCGGCCCTTGAACCCGAACAGGTCGGCCGTGTCGGACGTGAGGCGGCGGATGGCCTGCTCCAGCGTCCAGCGCTGCCGCTCCCGCACCCAGTAGGTGAGCAGGAACGTGGGCTGGCTGGTGTCCATGATCTGGCCCACGTGGGCGCCGGCGTCGGCCAGGCCCAGCGTGATCAGGTCCATGTCGAGCATCTCCTCCACCGCCGAGAGCTGGTGGTTGAGGATGGGGTAGTTGACGTTGAGGTCGCCGTTGCGCTCCAGGCACAGCTCGATGAACGTCTCGGCCGGCGACTTGCCCCTGCGGGCGGCGTGGGCGGCCAGCGAGTCTTCCGGCTTGCAGTCGTAGCGGGCCGGGCCATCGGGCAGCACGAACAGCTGGTCGTAGCCCATGTACATCTTGGCCGTCTCGGCGTCGGCCACCAGGCGGGCCCGGCGCTCGGGGTCGCGCAGGGCGGCCAGGCGCTCCTCCCGGCTCAGGGGCCGCAGCTCCCGCCAGGCGCCGGAGCGGTCCCACGGGGTGCGGTTGAACAGGTGGTAGATCATGCCGATGCCCCGGGCCGTGGTCTGGGGCCGGAGGTTGGCGCCCTTGGCGTTCTCCTCCACGTTGAACTCGATGACCTTGGAGTAGAGGTCGGGGCGGCGGTCGCTCTGGACGAGGCCGTAGCTGAGGGGCCGGCCCGAGCGGCGGCTGATCTCGCCCATCACGGCCAGCTCGGCCCGCGTGTTGGTGAGCTCGGCATCGTCGCGCTCGCCGAGGCGCATGGCCCCCTCGAACAGGCCGTAGCCCACGGTGCGCAGCACCTCGCCGAAGGCCAGCAGCTCGTCGGCTCCGGCCCAGGTGCCGGGCACGGGGCGGCCGTCGGGCACCTTGTGACCCAGGGTGCGGCTGGTGGAGATGCCGAGGGCGCCGGAGCGCATGGCCTCCTCGGCCATCTCGGCCATCTTGGCGATGTCGTCGGCCGTGCCCGACCCCTCGATCATGCACCGGTCGCCCATGGCCGCCACCCGCAGGGCGCAGTGGCCCACGAGGCCGCCAACGTTGATGCCCTTGGGGGTGCGGTCGAGCCAGCCCAGGTAGTCGCCGTAGGTGGTCCAGTCCCAGGGGAGGCCCTCGAGGATGGCGTCCCGGGGGATGTCCTCCACCGACTCCATCATCTCGGCCAGGAACTCCTTCTGGCCCGGCTGGACCGGGGCGAAGGTGACGCCGCAGTTGCCCAGCACGGCCGAGGTGATCCCGTGCCAACACGACGAGGTGGGCAGCGGATCCCAGGCCAGCTGGGCGTCGAGGTGGGTGTGGACGTCGACGAAGCCGGGGGTGACCAGCTTGCCGGAGGCGTCGATCTCGCGGTGGGCGGAGCCGTCGATGCGCTCGGCCACCTCGACGATGCGGTCGCCCTTGACGGCCACGTCGGCCCGGCGGCCAGGGGCACCCGTGCCGTCGTGCAGGGTGCCGTTGCGGATGATGAGGTCGGCGTCGGTGGTTGCCATGGGTCGGTTCCCCCGGGGGTTCGGCAGATAGTTCAGGTCGCTAACCAGTCTGACAGGTCGGCCTCCCGCTGTCGTTTTCGCCAGGTTCGCCGAATCCCGGGACATCCCGCTACACGGTTCGAAACTGAGGTCCCGATGTCGCGCCGCTGCTCGGTTTCACCGGCGATCCCGACCTGGCCTCGGCTACCAGCGCGCCCCGATCCGGCTGAACCGGCCCGGCCCCTTCTGGTGCGAGTAAACAGCGCTGAGCGCTGTTTACTCGCACAATTTCAGCTGGGTCGGCCGGATCAGATGTCGAACTGGGAGCGGAGACGGGCCAGCTCGGAGTGATAGTGCTCCACGTTGCGGAGCTTCACGTCCTCGTAGCCCCGCACCCCGTCGGGCAGGCTGGCCAGCTCAACCGCCTTGTCGACGTTGCCGGCGTCGACCTTGGGGGCCAGCGCCGTGATCAGGCTCTTGTACTCCTCGGCCAGCTGCCGCTCCACCTGGCGCACCTTGGCCCGGCCGAACACGTCGGCCGAGGTGCCCCGCACCCGCTTGCCGGCCCGCAGGGCCATGAGGCCCGGCTTGGCCCACGAGCCGAGCTGCATCTTGTGTTTCATGCCCAGGGCCCGCAGCATCGGCGGATGGAGGTTCCATTTCACCTCCACGTCCTCGCCCACCTGGTTCGACACGGTCAGCTTGGCCGCCTCCTCCAGCAGGAGCCGGGCCACCTCGTACTCGTCCTTGTAGGCCATGAGCTTGTAGGCGTACCGGGCCACCGCTTCGGCGAACGCCGTGTGCCCCGAGGCGGCCGCCGACTTCACGACCTCCAGGTACTCCTTGGCGTAGGCCTCGTTCTGGTAGCCGACGAGGTCGGCGGCCCGCATCCGGACCAGCCGGCCCAGCTCGCCGTCGCCCAGCCCGGCCGCCACGATCGCCTTCTCCAGGCCCTTCGACGGCTTGGGCAGGTGGTCTTCCGGCGTCACCGACGCCGCCCGCACCTTGGCCGGGTCGAGCACCCACTGGCGACCCCAGTGGAACGCCGACTTGTTGGCCTCCACCGACGCCCCGTTGAGCTCGATCGCCTCCTCGATGGCCTCCAGCGAGATCGGGATCGTGCCCTGCTGGAAGGCCAGACCGAGCATGAAGGTGTTGGCCGTGGTCGACTCGCCGAAGAGGCCCTCGGTCACGGCGATGGCGTCGATGTAGACGTTCTGCCCACCCCGGGTCACCTCGTCGAGCTGCTCCTGGAGCAGGGCGATGTCGGGGAACTTGGCGTGGACGTCGCGCACCATCTCCCCGGTCGGTGTCTTCGACGTGGACACCACGGCCACCGTGCGCTCGGCCGACACGCCCACCAGGTTCTGGGGGCTCAGACCCACCAGCAGGTCGAACACCAGATAGAGGTCGGCCGATCCGGCGGTCAGCTTGTTCGTGCCCTCCTGGGGCTCGACGGTGATCCGCAGGTCCGACACCACCGGCCCCGCCTTCTGCGACAGGCCGGTCTGGTCGAGCCCGCCCACGTACTTGCCGTCCAGCGTGGCCGCCGTGCCCAGCACCTGGCTGGTGGTGACCACGCCGGTGCCGCCGACGCCGGGCATGCGGATCGTGCAGTCGTTCGTCGGCACGATCATCGTGGGCAGCGGGAGCTTCGCCACGTCGAGCTTGGGGATGCGGCGGGCGCCGCCCTTTTCCCGGCTGGCCTTGCCCGCCGACTTCTTGGGCACCACGGTGAGGAAGGAGGGGCAGTCGCCGGCCAGGCAGGAGTAGTCCTTGTTGCACGACGACTGGTGGATCTGGGTCTTGCGCCCGAACTCGGTCTCGATCGGCTGCACCGACAGGCAGTTGGAGGCCACGCCGCAGTCGCCGCAGCCCTCGCACACCCGCTCGTTGATCACCAGCCGCTCCGGCGGGTCGAACACGAGACCCCGCTTGCGGTCCCGGCGCTTCTCGGCTGCGCACTGCTGGTCGTGGATGAGGACGGTGCAGCCCTTCACCTTGGCCAGCGTCTCCTGGGCCTCGATGATCCGCTCCCGGTCCCACACCTCGACACCCTTGGGCATCTCGACGCCCTTGTACTTCTCGATGTCATCCGTCGTGACGATGATGCGGCTCACGCCCTCGGCCTGCAGGGCCTGGGCCATGTTGGGCACGGTCATGGCCCCGGCGGCGTCCTGCCCGCCGGTCATGGCCACGGCCCCGTTGTAGAGGACCTTGAACGTGATGTTGCTCCCGGCCGCCACCGCGGCCCGGATGGCCAGCGAGCCGGAGTGGGCGAACGTGCCGTCGCCCAGGTTCTGGATGAAGTGGTCGACCTCGACGAAGGGTTCGATGCCGATCCAGTGGACGCCCTCGCCCCCCATCTGGGTGTTGCCCATCACGTGGCCCACCCGCTCCGGCGACATGAGGCCCACCAGGCCGTGGCAGCCGATGCCGCCACCGACGAGGGCGTCGGCCGGGGCCTTGGTGCCGGTGGAGTGAGGGCAGCCCGAGCAGTAGTACGGGGTGCGGGCCGGGATCAGCTCGATCAGGCGGCGGCTCTTGGCCGGGTCGAGCGACGGGGTCTGGGGCGGCGGGCGGAGGCGGGCGGCGTCGATCCGGGTGGTGAGGCGGCGCCGCAGCGGCTCCACCAGGGCGTCGGTGTCGAGCGAGCCGTAGCTCTTGACCAGCACCGCGTCAGCGGGGTCTCGCTTGCCGGTGACCAGCGGCTGGTTGGGCATGCCGTAGAGGGCCTCCCGCACCATGTTCTCCATGAACGGCCGCTTCTCCTCGACGACCATGATCTCCTGGAGACCCTGGGCGAAGTGGCGGACGATGGCCTTGTCGAACGGGAACGGCATCGACATCTGCAGCACCCGGACGCCGTGCTCGTGCAGGTCCCGGGGCGACAGGCCCAGCTCCTGGGCCGCCGACAGGATCTCGTGGTACACCCGGCCCGAGGCCAGGATGCCGAACCATGCGTCGCGCGGGTTGATCGTGATGCGGTTGAGGTCGTTGTCGGCCCCGTACTTGAGGGCCAGGGGCAGGCGGGCTTCGTAGATCTCCTCCTCGATCGAGTTGGCCGGGGCCCCACCCAGGCGGCCGTTGGCCCGGGGACGGTAGGGCTTGCCCTTCCACTCGAACTCGGGGATGAGGGGCTTCACCCGGTCGGCGCCGATCTCGGCCGTGCCCGAGCCGTCGGCCACCGAGGTGACGATCTTGATGGCGGTCCACAGGCCGGCGGTGCGGGACAGGTGCACGCCGTGGCGACCCAGGTCGAGCACCTCCTGCACGTTGCCGGGATGGAGGATCGGCATGTGGAGGTCGGCGATCGTGCTCTCCGACCCCGAGGGGAGGGTGGACGACTTGTTGGCCGGGTCGTCACCCACGAGGCACAGCACACCGCCGTGGGGGCTGGTGCCGGCGTACTGGGCGTGGCGGATGGCGTCGCCGGCCCGGTCGAGCCCGGGGGCCTTGCCGTACCAGACGCCGAGCACACCGTCGAAGCGCTGCTGGGGGAACGTGGCCGACGCCTGCGACCCCATGACGGCGGTGGCCCCGAGCTCCTCGTTGAGGCCCGACTTGTGGACGATGTGGAGCTCGTCCATGAGCTTGCGGTGGCTGATGATCTCCCGGTCGAAGCCGCCCAGGGGGGAGCCCTGGTAGCCGGAGATGAAGGCGGCGGTGTTGAGGCCGGCCCGCTTGTCGGACAGCATCTGGTCGATCGGGACACGGACCAGGGCATGGACGCCGGTGAAGAAGAACGAGCCGTACTCCTCCTTGTACTTGGCGTCGAGGTCGAACTCAGCGGGCCGGAGGTCTGTCATCTCGTCTTCCCCTACACGTTTGGGCGGTGGCTGCGGTGGGTCGTGTCCCGGCTGGTAGGCCGGGCGCGCCGTGGCCACACTGAACCCACTCACAGTAGCGAGCGGAGGGCGGCCGGCTGCAATCGCCGCTGGTGGGGTGGCAGTCCGGGCCCGGTCAGGCGGTGGTCGTGCCCGGGGCGGCGGGCACGACGACGGTGACGGTGGTGGAGCCGGTGGTGACGCCAGTGGTGGCACCGTCGTCGAAGACGCCGTCGAGGTAGGTCTGGAAGGAGTCCCAGCCGTCGCCGAGGAACCCGAGGAAGGCCCGGGTCTGGGTACCGGCCGCGGCCGGAGCCGTCAGGACGAAGAACACGGCGAATGCCACCAGCACCCGGAAGATGTTCCTGTCCTTCGCCGCCAGTTGCGCCATCAGCTCCGCCTCCCTGGGGCCCGAGTTTTCCAGGCTCGGGGCGGCTGGGGGTGGATGCTCGCTCAGGCGTGGAGCTGCACCTCGGCGCCGGCTGGGCCCACCACCACCCGATCGCCCACCAGGACGACCTGGTCGAAGTGGACCGTGCCGCCGGTCTCGCGCTCGACGCCCACCACCCGGCAGGTCACGGTGTCGCCGGCCAGCACCGGAGCCCGGTTCCGGTACCACAGCCGGGTGAGGCGGGCCGTGGTGCCGGGGGCCGCGGTCTCGACTGCGGCAAGGGCGTGGTCGGCCAGGAGGGCGCCCAGCATCTGGCCGTCGACCACGGGCCCGGCCATCCCGGCCCGGCGGGCGTAGGCGGCGTCGTGGTGGAGCCGATGCCAGTCCCAGGTGGCGCCGCCGTAGGCCACCATGTCGAGTTGGGTGATGGGCCGTACCCGGTCGGCCACATCGGGATGGGCCAGCGGCACGGTGCTCGGCCGCCCGGTGGGAGCCGCCCGGTGGCGATCAGCGGCGGGGGCGGCGTTGCCCGCCTCCCGCCGGAGCGGGCGGAGGATGTTGTTCTCGGTGTTGGTGGCGATCGGGTCGCCATCGGCGCCGGCGTAGCGGGCCTCGGCCGTGACCACGAGGAAGGGCGAGCCGTCGCCGCCTGTGCGCTCCTCGATCGAAGACAGCGTCCAGCCGGTGTTGATCACATCGCCGGCCCGGGCGGGCCGATGCAGCTCGTAGTCGTTGCCGCCCCGGATCAGGGCGCACGGCACGGGCAGGGGAAGATCCCAGGCGTGGCCCAGGTAGCCGGCACCGTCGGGTTCGGTCCGGCCGGTGAGCTGGCAGGTGTCGAAGATCAGCGTGGGCGGAGCCTCGTCGACCCACCGCCCGGGGTCGGCCCCGACGGCAAGGGCGTAGTAGCGCAGCGACCCCGCCCCCAGCGGCTCGGGCGCCGTGTAGCTCACGGCGCGGCCCACGCAGCCCCGCAGCTCGTCGGTCAGCAGGCCGTCCGCCACCGATCTCTCCTCACCGCGCCGGCCTCACACCACGGCCACCGCCTCGATCTCGATCTGCCACTGCCGGCCGAGCAGGGCCGACACCACCACGCCGGTGGACGCCGGCCGCGGGCGACCGAGGATCCCCTCCCGAACGGCCGCCACATCCCGGTACCGGGGCACGCCGGCCGGAGTGATGTACTCGATCGTCTTCACCACCCGGTCGATCGAGGTGCCGGCGGCGGCGCACACGGTGGCGATCTCGTCGTAGACGAAGGCGGCCTGGGCGGCGATGTCGTCGCCGCCGACGGTTCCCCCGGTGTTGGGATCCCAGGCCGTCGTTCCGGAGATGAACAGCAGATCACCGGCCGCCACCGCCGGGGCGAACGTGAGCGGGGCGTAGGCATCAGGCCGGTGGTCCACGGCCCGTTTCGCCAGCCGCGAGGCCCACACGTCGATGGCCACCAGCGCCCCGGGGTGGGGCAGGGCCGGGGTGAGCACGCCGGTGGAGGCGGGGAACACAGGCCCCAGGAGCCGGCGCCGATCAGCCGCCGTTGCCCCGTACTCGGTGCGTGTGGCGGTGGTGCTGTGCTGCACGGTGCGCACCACGTGCTCCAGGCCGAGCCCGTGGGCGGCCAGCCGGCGGCCGGCCTCCTCCAACACCCAGCGACACTGGCCCACGAAGTCACCGGGCGCCACCACCCGGCCGCCGTTGTCGAGCGGCAGGATCTGAGGCAGGCGGACGAGGTCGGCTGGGCCGCCGGCCACCACCTCCACCTCCAGCACTGCCGTAGGCCGCACCAGCGACTCGACCACGGCCACCGACCCGACATCGACGCTGAGGCCTGGTGGTCGAGCGGCCCGGATCCGCTCGAGCTGGGCCAGCCCGTCGACGGTCACGTACTCCACCAGCTCCGTGACGTCGGCCGGGGTGCGGCCTGCCGCCTCCAGCACCCGGCCCACCTTGGCCCAGCACACCTCGGCCTGGGCTCCGCCGTCGCCGGTCACCCCCACCCGGCCGGTGGCGGGGTCGAAGGTGGAGGCGGTATGGCCGGCCAGCCACGACGCCCCGGCAGCGTCCACCCCGAGCGAGAACGAGTAGCGCGACGCCTCCAGCCAGTCGAACCGCTCCGGCTCGATGGCGGTGAGGGGCGAGCCGGTGTCGCTCATGATGGTGCCGTTCCCGGGCCCGCGGGCAGGCCGTAGACCCGGCGGGCGGTGCCGGCGAACAGGTCGGCCTTCTCCGAGGGCGAGGCGTCGGCCGCCATCCGCTTGAAGGCGTTCCACAGCACGGCGTATGAACACGACGCCCCGTCCACCGGGAAGTTCGACTCGAACATGCAGCGACCGGTCCCGAAGGTCTCGATGCACCAGCGCACGAACGGGCCCCAGGCCTCGGCCAGCTCGGCCGACGACGGGGGCGCCTCCCGCCGGTGCCAGCCCCCACCCATGATCGGCATACCGATCCCGCCCAGCTTGAGGGCCACGTTGGGGCAGGTGGCGAGCTCGGCCAGCGCCGCCTTGGTGGCGTTTAGCACCTCGTCGCTACGGCCGGCGTAGGACTTCACGCCGAGCGGACCACCCAGGTGGTCGCAGATGATGCGGACGTCGGGGAAGCTCCGGGCCAGAGCGGTCAGCTCAGGGATCTGGGGGTGGTAGAGCCAGGCGTCGTAGGTGAGGCCCCGGCGGGCCAGCTCGGCGAACCCCGCCCGCCACGTGGGATCGCCCATCAGGCCGGCGTCGGGGTGGGTGCGGTGGTTCTCGATGCCGGGGTCGGCGTCCCAAGCGGTGGCGTGGCGGATACCGACGAAGCGGCCGGCCCCGGCCTCAGCCAGGGCGTCGAGGGCCCCGCCGGCAGCCGCGCCGTGGCGCAGGTCGGCATGGCCCACGATGCCGGCGATCCGGGCGCTGGTCGTGGTCCTGGCGGCGGTGGCGGCCGCCGCCCGCCGATCGCTCTCGGCCGCCAGCTCGGCCACCCGGGCCGTCTCCGGCACCGGGATCATCACCGGGTCGGCGGCGTCGCGGTCCCAGGCCCAGCCGCACTCGATGAAGACGGTGTCGGTCACCCTGTGGCCTGAGCCGGTGTCGGCCAGGAGGTCGTCGAGCAGATAGGGCGGGTCCACGTGGGTCCACAGGTGATGGTGAGGGTCGACGATGGGCAGGTCGGGCTCCAGGGCCTCTTCGGCCGTCCGCCCCCGCCACTCGGCCTGCTCCCCCGGCGTTCGAGCTGCCATAGTCGGCACGCTAGTGCCCGCCCCCGGCCCCGTCGACCGGTGCAGTCGGCGGTATCTCCCCCGGTGCATCAGGCACCGCCCGTGACGCCCCGTGCACCGAGACTGCGGTGCCCCACGCACCCGGTGCACCAGACACCACCCGTGCCGCCCCACGCACCCAGTGCGCAACACAGCGGTGGCGGCCTGTGCACAAGGACGGTGGTGCTCCGCGCACCGAGTGTGCACCGGGCCGCCGGTGGCGCCGTGTGCACCGGGTGCGTGGGGCACCACCGCTTGGCACGAAGGGCCGGACACGAGGGGCCGGCGTCTCAGGCCGCAGGGGGTCGGGGCGGGGGCGCTAGGGTCCGGACATGGCGAGCGACGACGGTAGGACCGAGCGGCCACAACCGATGTTCGCCCCCGACCTCCTGGCCGGGCGGAGGGCGCTGGTGACCGGAGGCGGCACCGGCATCGGCCGGGGCATCGCCCACACCCTGCTCCAGTCCGGAGCCGACGTGGTGCTGGCGGCCCGGCGGCGCGACGTGCTGGAGGCGACGGCCGCCGACCTCCGCGCCGCCACCGGGGGCCGGGTCGACGTCGACGAGGTCAACATCCGCGACCTCGACACCGTGACCGCCCTGGCCGAACGCCAACCCGACGTCGACATCCTCGTCAACAACGCCGGCGGCCACTTCGCCCAGAAGGCCCTCGACTTCAGCCCGAACGGCTGGCGCACGGTGGTGGACCTCAACCTCCACGGCACATGGAACATGATCCAGACGTTCGGCCGCCGCATGCTGGCCGCCGACGGCGGGGGCACCATCTGCAACATCGTGATGACCGTGGGCCGGGGCCTGCCGGGCCTGGCCCACAGCGCGGCGGCCCGGGCCGGCGTGGTGGAGCTGACCCGCACGCTGTCGTGGGAGTGGGGCCCGAAGGTGCGGATCAACTGCGTGGCTCCGGGCCAGGTCCGCACCACCGGGTGGGACGAGACCTACGACGAGGGCGTCGGCTCCGGCGTGGGCGACCAGCCCCTCGGGTTCGAGGGCACCGTGTTCGACCTGGGCAACGCCGTGACCTTCCTCGTCTCGCCGGCCGCCGCCTTCGTCACCGGCCAGCTCCTCTACGTCGACGGCGGCCTGATCAACGTCGGCCTCCAGAACGCCCTTCCCGACGGCAGCTATCCCGAGCGCGACCTCCCCGCCCCCCGCCGCTGACAACGGGCCGGGGAGCGGGGCGGGAGCCGGGTGCGGATCGGCTCAGACCGGGACTATGGCGACGGGGACGAAGCTGCGCTGCAACACGCCGAGGGCCACGCTGCCGAGCTGGAGGCCCTTGTAGCCGCCGGCCCCCCGGGCCCCCAGGATCACGAGGTCGGGCGCCTCCGAGGCCGCCAACTCCATCAACGCCGTGGCCGGCCAGCCGGTGCGCCCCACCACGCGGGTGGGCACGCCGGCGTCGAGCAGCGGGGCCACCCACTCCTTGCACGCCGGGTCGGCGGCGGGGTGCTCGGCGCCGTCGCCGGCGATCTGCACATGCACGGCCACCACCTCGGCCCCCACGGTGCGGGCCAGCCGGGCCGTCCAGGCCGTGGCGCTGGCGCTGCCCGGTGATCCGTCGATCCCGAGCAGGATCACCTCGGGGGCCCGGGGCGCCGCCCCCGGCGGCACGATCACCACCGGCACCGGGCAGTGGTGGGCCACGGCGTGGGCCACGTGCCCCAGGTGCATGGCCGGATACCAGCCCACGCCGGCCGAACCCAGCACGAGCACGTCGGCGTTCTGGGTGACGGCCTCGCTGGGCAGCACGGTGCGGGGGTCGCCCTCCAGCACCAGGGTGGACAGGTGGGACCCCAGGTCGTCGCCCGCCGGCTCGCTCCAGTCCTCGTCGATCGCCACCGCCACCCGGGACCGCTCGGCCCCCAGGTCGCCCACGAAGCTGCGGGTGTCGACCACGGACGTCACCACCAGCTCGGCTCCCAGAGCCCGGGCCAGGCCGGCGGCCCAACCCACACCGCGGGCCGCGGCCGGCGATCCGTCGGTCCCCACCAGCACCCGTTCCATCGCCGCTGCGACCATGGATCCCTCCTCACTATCGGGTGTCCCTTTCGGGGCACGATTCCGACGCTAAGCAGGGCCCGGCATGGTCGACAGGGCCGGAGGTCCCCTCCGGCGTTCTCCTCATGCACGGTCTCACCGGTGAGACCCTCCATGAGGAGATTGGGTGGAGGCAGCGGTTACACGGCCCGGGCGGCGGCTTCCAGGGCGGCCCGGTGGTCGGGATGGGCGATGGCGGCCATGGCCAGGAAGCGGTCGGGGCCGGCCAGGGGCCGGATCTCGGCCAGCCCGAACTCGGTGATCACGGCGTCGGCCAGGTAGTTGGGCAGGGTCACCGGGTGGGGCGGCTCGATCCGGGGCACGATGCGGGAGATCCGCCCGCCCGACGCCGCCGACTTGAGCGCCGTCAGGTGCCGGCCGCCGTTGCTTACCGAGGCGCCGAAGGCGAAGTCGGGGGCGCCGCCGGGGCCGGAGATGATCTCGTCGCCCGCCATCTCGGAGTTGACCGATCCGTCGAGGGCGATCTCCACCGCCGAGTTGATGGCCACGAACTGTTCGATGCCGGCCAGCACCGCCGCCCCGTGGGTGACCTGGGGTGGCGCCATCAGCACCGCCGGGTTGCGGTGGAGCCAGGCCCGCATGGTGGGCGTGTTGACCACCTCCGCCGCCACCATGGTGCCTTCCACCACGCCGGCCCGGTGGAGCCGCATGCACGCCTCCGACACGAGCCCCGAATGGACCCGGAGGCCCTTCTTGGCGATCAGCTGGTCGAGGATGGCGTCGGGGATCGACCCCACCCCGAACTGGATGGTGGAGCCGTCGGCGATCAGGGTCGCCGCCCGCTCGGCGATGGGCGTGGCGGTGGGGTCGTTCTCGGCCCGGGCCCGGGCGTCGCGCACCTCTTCGTCGGCTTCGACGAGGAGGTCGAAGTGATCGAGTGGAAGCTCGCCGGCGCCGAAGGTGTAAGGAATCTCGGTGTTGATCTGGCCCAGCACGATGGGCGAGGTGCGGGCCGGGATACAGACCGAGCCGACCGACAGCCCGGTGCTCACCCGGCCCCCCTCGGGCGGGCAGACGGTGATGAGGGCGGCGTCGCACGGCAGCGGACCGTCGGGGGCGAACAGGCGGGACATGTCGCTGTAGCGGGTGGGCAGGATACGCAGCGCCGGGTTGCCCCACAGGTACTTGAAGGCCGGCGAGGCCTGGGTGGACACGAAGTGGAACGGCTCGCCGGGGAACTCGAACACGGGCAGGCGCTGCTGGAGCATGGGCATCACCAGCTCGAGACGGGTCCAGCGGTGGCGCTGCTCGGCCATGGCCCTCACCAGGGCGAGCGGCACGGTGGCCCCGCCCCCGATGAACACCCGGCCGCCGTCGGGGATGGCGGCCAGCGCCTCGTCCACCGTGGCGAACGTGCGCCCCGCCGGCCGTTCCCGCCGAGGCGGGAGGATCGCTTCGATCGTGTCGGCGTCGAACACCATGGCCATCACGTGGTTCTAGCGCACCGGCGGGCCCGGGACCGCATGCCCCGTTAGGGTGTCGGCCTATGACGACGAGCGCTGGCGGTGATCGGTTCGGGATGCGGTGGGGCTTCGGGGCGGGGACCGATCTCCGCTCGGTGGCCGAGGCCCGGGAGGCGGCCCGGTGGGCCGACGGCGCCGGGTTCGACGGCCTCTGGATCTCCCATGCCAACGGGGTCGACCCGGTGCTGGCCGCCGCCTGCGTGGCCGACGACGTGCCCCACCTCACCGAGGTCGGCACGTCGGTGACCCCCCTCTACGGGCGGCACCCGATCGCCGTGGGCCAGCTCGTGCGGTCGGCCCAGAGCGCCCTGGGCGGCCGCTTCACCTTCGGGGTCGGGGCCTCCTCGGCCGGGGTGGTGGCCGAGCGGTTCGGCACGGGGTGGGACAACCCCCTCGGCTACACCCGCGAGTTCCTCGACGCCCTCGTGCCCCTGCTGGCCGGGGAGCCGTCGAACGTGGAGGGCCGCCAGATCACGGCCCGGGTGGAGCTGGGGATCGACGCCCCCGACACCCCGATCCTGATCGCCGCCCTCGGCCCCAAGATGCTGGCCCTGGCCGGGGCCCGCACCGCCGGCACCTCGCTCGGCCAGTGCGGCCCGAAGACGATCGCCTCCTACGTGGCCCCCACCATCCGGGAGGCGGCGGAGAAGGCGGGCCGGCCCGAGCCCCGGATCATGGCCCTGGTGCGGATCTGTGTGACCGACGACCACGCCGGCGCCTACCGCCTGGCGGAGCAGGTCTCGGCCTTCTACGCCGCCATCCCGTCGTACGCCCACGTGATCGCCATGGAGGGGCTGGCCGCCCCGGCCGACCTGCACCTGATCGGGTCGTGGGACCAGGTTCTGGAGGGCCTGGCCGCCTACGGCGAGGCCGGCACCACCGACCTCCGCCTCGGCATCGCCGCCCACACCCCCGATGCCGCCGCCGCCACACGGGAGGCGTTGGCCGTCCACCTGTCGGGCACATAGCCCACGGCGGCGCGGCCGCCGCCGGCACCGTTCATGACAGAATGGTGACGATGGACGAGGTTCCCGCCGCCAGTTCCCGCCTGCTCCACCAACTTTTCACGGGGGGCGCCATCGGCGGTGGTGCCCGTTCTGAGAACGGGGAGCGTCACCGCCGCCGGCAACATCGGACCAGGAACGTCGCCGGCGGTGGCCTCCGTACGAAGTTGGCGGCAGTGCTGGCCAGTGGCGCTCGTCGCCCTGCTCGGTGTGGCCCAGCCGGAGGTCGCCGAGGCCGCTCCGGCCGCTCCGACGGCGCCCGCCGCAGTGGCCGGCACGAGCCAGACGTTCGAGCAGATCGCGGCGAACCCGGAGCTGACCGACGACCACGCCCGGGTGTTCCGCCTCTACTGGGCCTTCTTCGGTCGCTCGCCCGACCCCGACGGCGCCCTGTACTGGATCGCCCAGCGCGACCGCTGCGCCGCCCTCACCACGATCGCCGACAGCTTCGCCGCCGGCCCCGAGTTCACCGCCCGCTACGGCCCGCTCGACACCGCCGCCTTCGTCGACCAGATCTACGCCAACGTGCTGGGCCGGACGGGCGACCCCGACGGCACCGCCTACTGGCGCAACGAGTTGGCCGCCGGGCGGCTCAGCCGGGGCGGGGTGGTGCTGTACGTGTCGCTGTCGGGCGAGCTGACGGCCCGCCACCCCTATCCGTCCGACGGCGTCCACGCCCGGAGCTGCCTCAGCCCCGACGGCCGGGCCACCGGGCGGGGCGTCGACGTCCTCACCGCCTCGCCCCCGCCGGCGCTGGTGACCGTGGCCGGGCTGACCCTGGCCGCCCCGGCGTCGATCGTCGAGCGGGCCGGCTTCCACCAGTCGTCGCACCCCGGGGCCCAGGAGATGACGGCGACGGCCCCGGCCCCGGTGCGGATCTCCACCATGGAGTCCCGGGAACGGGGCACGAACGGGCGGAGCGCGGTGGACGTGGCGGTGGAGCCGTCGACGAAGATCACGGCGCCGATCGCCGGCACCGTGATCCGGGCCGGCCCCTACACGCTCTACTGCAAGTACAGCGACAGCTACGTGGTGATCGCCCCCGATGCCCGGCCCGAGCTGGAGGTCAAGATCCTCCATCTGCGGGACCTGACGGTGAAGGCCGGACAGCGGGTGAAGGCGGGCGACAAGGTGGCCGGCCGGGCCAACAAGTTCCCCTTCACCTCCCAGATCGACGAGCTGACCGTGGCCACCACCGCCTGGCCCCATGTGCACCTCGAGGTGGTCGACCCGTCGGTGCCCCGACCCCCGGGCGGGGGTTGCTGAGCCCGCCGGCTGGAACGGGACCGCCTACGTCAGCGCCAGGCCAGAGCGGACGGCGGTGTAGACGGCCACCACCACGAGGAGGCCGACGAACCACTGCTGGAGGGAGCGGGGGTTGCGGGTGGCGGCCAGCCGGGTGCCCACCACCACGCCGATCAGGCTGGCAATGGTGAACGGCACCACTGTGCCCCATTCGATGGCGCCGGCCTGGAGGCGGGTGGCCAGCGCCACCGCCGAGTTGATCGTGATCACCAGCAGCGACGTACCGATCGCTTCGGGCATGTCGAAGCGGAGGGCCAGCACCAGCGCCGGCACGATGACGAATCCGCCACCGACACCGAAGAACCCGGTGAGGAGCCCGACGATCGTGCCGGCGACCAGCACCTTGGCCACGGTGGCGGCGTCGAACCGGCGGGGGGCGCCGGCAGCAGGGCCGCCGTCGGCCAGCACGTCGAGCGGGTCGACGGCCGAGGCCGCCGCCCCCAACGAGCTGAGGGCCACCCCGGTGCCGGCCCCGGCCGGTACGGGCCGGGCCATGGCCCGGGTCCGGCGCCACATCGCCACCGCCGCCACCAGCATCACACCGGAGAAGGCGAGCAGGAGGGCATCGGGGTCGACCGCCTTGTTCCAGTGGGACCCGAGCAGCGAGCCGCCCACCCCGGCCAGCCCGAAGATCGTGCCCGAGGCGAACCGGACCCGGCCCGCCTTCCAGTGGGGCAGGATCCCGATCACCGAGGTGATCGCCACCAGCACCAGCGAGGTGGTGGTGGCGTGCTTGGGGGTCTGACCGGCGGCGTAGACCAGGGCGGGAACGGCCAGGATGGAACCGCCGCCGCCCAGGGCACCGAGCGACAAACCGATCAGGAACCCCAGGGGAGAAGCGAACAGGCTGCGCATCGCGACCTCAGGCGCCGGCGCCGGCGCCGGCGCCCGACAGCGGCAATGCGTCGGGTCCCTGGGCCGCCAACCAGGCCGTGTAGCCGCCGAGCAGGTCGCTCACGTCGGCGAACCCGTGCGACCGCAGGAGGCTGGCGGCGATCGACGAGCGGTAGCCGCCGGCGCAGTACACGACGGTGGGCGTGGCCGGATCGAGCTCGTCGAGGCGGTTCAGCAGGGCCGGGAGGCTGATGGGGACGGCACCGGGCAGGATGCCGAGAGCCACCTCGCCCGGATTGCGCACGTCGAGCAGAACCAGCTCGGGGACGGTGGACATACGGTCCCGCAGCGCCTCCACCGACAGTCGGGACGCCGGCTCCACCAGCTCGGGGCGGGTGACGAAGGCCTCGGTGGGGTCGTCGAGGGCGCCGACCACGTTGTCGAAGCCGATGCGGGCCAGCCGGATCTTGGCCTCCATCTCGTGGCCCGGGGGCGTCACCAGCACGATCGGGGTCTCGGGCCTCATCACCTCCCCGGCGTACTCGGCGAAGCGGCCGCCGAGGCCCACATTCACCGAACCCCGGAGATGGGCGGTCGAGAAGGCGGCGTCGTCCCGGGCGTCGATCACCACGGCACCGGCGTGCTGGTGAACCAGCACCTCGTCGATGGTGAGGGCGGGCACCCGCTCCTCGTCGTGCAGCAGCTCCCGATCCTTGCGGTTCAGCACGGCGGCGAAGGGGAAGTAGAGCGGCGCCACCGGCTGGCCCTGGGTGACCACGGCCACGAACTCGTCCTCGGTCATGGGGGCCAGGGCGTAGTTGGTGCGGCGCTGCTCGCCGATGGTCGACACCGTCTCGGTCGACAGGTTCTTGCCGCAGGCCGAGCCGGCGCCGTGGGCGGGGAAGACCCTGGTCTCGTCGGGCAGGACCATCAGCTTGGTGTGCAGCGAGTGGTAGAGCATGCGGCCCAGCTCGTCGGCGGTGACGCCGAAGGAGGCCAGCAGGTCGGGGCGGCCCACGTCGCCGATGAACAGGGTGTCACCGGTGAGGACGCCGTAGGGGGCGCCGTCGGCCCCGTCGGGGTAGATGACGATGCTGATCGACTCGGGGGTGTGTCCGGGGGTCTCCCGCACCACCAGCTCCACCTGGCCCAGGCTGATGCGGGCGCCGTCGGCGAAGGTCTCGATGGGGAACTCGGCCCGGCCCTCGGCGGCGGCGCCGAAGCCGATGGCGGCCCCGGTGCGGTTGGCCAGCTCGAGGTGCCCCGACAGGAAGTCGGCATGGAAGTGGGTCTCCAGCACCTTGACGATGTGCAGGCCGTTGGCCTCGGCGTCGGCCAGGTACTCGCCCACGTCGCGCTGGGGGTCGACCACCACGGCCTGGCCGGTGGTGGTGTCGCCGATCAGGTAGCTCGCGTGGGAAAGGCATCCGAGGTAGTACTGGCGGAAGAACATCGTGCGCTCCTTGGTATCACTGGACATACTACATAACTCCGGATGTCCGTACAATAGTCCGGTCCACGAGAAGACGGGCGGGGTCGAAATGGGCTAGAACCGGTTGATGGAAACCGAAGCCACGCGGGCGCTGGTACAGCGCTTCCTCGACGCCCGGGCCGCCAACGACGCCGCCACCATCGACACCCTGCTCGCCGACGACGCCACCTGGCAGCCACCGCCCTCGATGGGCATCGGCCCCTTCACCGGCCGGGAGACGGTGGTGAAGGCCCTCACCGGCGGTGCCGTCGGGCGGATCTTCGACCTGTCGACGCTGAAGCGCGAGGTCCGCAAGCTGATCGTGGAGGGCGACACCGCCGTGGCTCTCCAGCGGCTCACCGCCACCACCACCAAGGGCGTGCCCTACGAGAACGACTACGTGTGGGTGTACACCTGCCGGGACGGCAAGATCAGCCATCTCGACGAGTACGTCGACTCGTTCAAGGCGGCCAAGATCTTCGGCATGGTCAAGAGCTGATCAGGCCGCCGGGCCGACAAGATAGGGGGCGATGAGCAGCGAGCCGGCGTCGCCGTCCGACATCGTGGTGCGGGCAGCCCGGCTGGCCTCCGACGCCCAGGCGCTGCTCGACGAACACCAGCGGGCCTGGGGCGAGGTCGAGCGGCGCCACGACATCGCCCGCCAACGGGCGGTGGCGGCCACGTTGGCGTCGCTGGGCCTCGACGCGCTACGGGAGGCCACCGGCGACCGTATACGGCTGGCTCCCCTGGAGGCGGCCGGGTTCACCACCGTGGCCCAGGTGGCGACGGCGGCCGAGACCGACCTCGACCGGGTCGACGGGATCGGCCCCCAGAGCGCGGTCCAGCTGGTGGCGGCGGCCCAGCAGGTGCGCGAGGCCGTGCGGCGGGCCACCCGGGCCCAGCTCGACGTGGAGGCCCGACCCCCGGCGCACACCGACCTGCTGGTGGCCCTGCGGGACCTGGATCTGGCCCACGAGCTGATCGAGCCGTTGCGGGCCGGGCTGGAGTGGGCGGTGACCACGCTGCCGCCGGAGAACGCGGCGGCCCGGCTGGCCACGAAGCGCCTGCGCCGGCTGTTCGCCGGCCGCCACCGGCGGGACGACGCCGAGGCCGCGCTGGATCGGGTGCGCCAGCACCTGGCGGCCCCGGCCACCGCCGATCTGGAGGCCCGGGTGGAGGCGGCCCGGGGCCGCCTGGCCGACCCCCGCTGGGAGCCGGCCGACCCGTGGGACGACTACCTGGCCCGCCCCGTGCACTACAACGGGCTACTGGCCGACGCCACCGGCCTCGGCCCCGACGAGGTGGCGATCCAGGGATTCGCCCCGGCCGAGATCGTGGCCGAGATCGGGAAGCTGGAGCTGGACACGGCGCTGCTGGTGACGTCGCTGCGAGGCTACCAGTCGTTCGGCGCCCGCTTCGCCCTGGTGCAGCGGCGCACGATCCTGGGCGACGACATGGGCCTGGGCAAGACGCTGGAGGCGCTGGCCGTGCTGTGCCATCTGCGGTCGGCCGGCGGCACTCACTTCGCCATCGTCTGCCCGGCCAGCGTGCTGGCCAACTGGGAGCACGAGATCCGGCGCCACACCGAGCTCGACCGGGTGATCCGCCTCCACGGCGCCGACCGCCACGAGGACCTGGACCAGTGGGTGACCGGGGGCGGCATCGCCCTCACCACCTTCGACACCCTGCGCCTCCTACCCCCGCCGCCGGTGGAGCTGACGGCCATGGTGGTGGACGAGGCCCACTTCACCAAGAACCCCGAGGCCCAGCGCACCCGGGCGGTGCGCGCCTGGCTGACCCGGGCCGGCCACCGGCTGCTGCTCACCGGCACCCCGATGGAGAACCGGGTCGACGAGTTCCGGGTGCTGGTGGGCCACGTGCGGCCCGACCTGGCCGACGCCATCGACGGCACCGACGCCGTGGCCGGGGCCGACGCCTTCCGCCGGGCGGTGGCGCCGGTGTACCTGCGCCGCAACCAGGTCGACGTGCTGGCCGAGCTGCCGCCCCGGATCGAGATCGCCGACTGGGTGCGCCTCGACGGCCCGGTGGCCGACGTCTACCGCCGGGCGGTGGCCGCCGGGAGCTTCATGGCCATGCGCCGGGCGGCGTTCCTCACCGAGCACCCGGAGGAGTCGCCCAAGCTGGTGCGCCTGCGGGAGATCGTCGACGAGGCCATGGCCAACAACCGCAAGGTGGTGGTGTTCTCGTTCTTCCGCGACGTGATCGACCGGGTGTGTGCCGAGTTGGGGCCGCTGGCCGTGGGGCCCCTCACCGGCGACGTGGCCCCCGACGACCGCCAGGCCCTGGTCGACGCCTTCACCGCCGCCCCCGAGCCGGCCGTGCTGGTGAGCCAGATAGAGGCCGGCGGGGTGGGGCTGAACATCCAGGCGGCGTCGGTGGTGATCCTCACCGAGCCCCAGTGGAAGCCGACGGTGGAGGAGCAGGCCATCGCCCGCTGCCACCGGATGGGCCAGGTGCGGCCGGTGGAGGTGCATCGGCTGCTGGCCGAGGGTTCGGTCGACGAGCGGATGCTGGCCGTGCTGGCCACCAAGTCGGCCCTGTTCGCCGAGTACGTTCGCCAGAGCGAGATGAAGGAGGCGTCACCCGAAGCGGTCGACGTGAGCGATCTGGCGGCGGTCGACGCCGTGCTCGCTGGCGGCGGTCGACGCCGTGCTCGCTGGCGGCGCCGACTTCGTCGACGCCGTGGCCGAGGGGGTCGTGGGCTCGACCGAGCAGCGCATCGTGGCCTTGGAACGGGAGCGCCTCGGGCTCCGGTCCTAACCTGGCCCGATGCCGTTCAGCGACGAACCGAGGCGGGCTCCGGGTGGGCCGTCGTTCACCTTCGACGACAACGGGGTCACGTTCCTCATGGTCTGCGGGGGCGGGCGGGCGGTCGACACCGACCACCGCATCCGGGCCGAGCAGGCGCTGGGCCGTCGGGTCCACGTGATCGCCACCCCCACAGCGGCCGAGTGGTTCGACCCGGCCGAGATCGAGGCCCTCACCGGCTGGCCGCTACGGTCGGCCATGCCGGGGCCGCTGGTGCCGATCTTCGAGCCGTTGGCCTGCCGGGTGCTGGTGTCGCCCCTCACCCTCAACTCGCTCACCAAATGGGCCGACGGCCACAGCGACAACCTCGTGCTGTCGCTGTTGTGCGAGGCGTCAGGACTCCGGATCCCGATCCGGGCCGAGGTGTCGCTGGGCGGCCCCTACGCCCTGCACCCCGCCGTGCCCCGGGCGCTGGCCACCCTGGCCTCGCTCGGCGTCGACCTCAGCCCGATCGACCCCTCGTTCCCCCTGCCGCCCTACTGAGCCTTAGACCGCGCCGGCGGAGCGGAAGGCGGCGATGTCGCCGTCGCCGTAGCCGAGCTCGGCCAGGATCTCGTCGGTGTGGGCCCCCTGGAGCGGGGTGGGGAACCGGATCTCGCCCGGCGTGTCCGACAGCTTGATGGCCACGCCGGGGTTGAGCACCGAGCCGCCCCCGATCGGCAGGTCAACCGCCATGCCCCGGTGCCTCACCTGGGGGTCTTCGAACACCTCGTGGGGGTCGTAGACCTTGCCCACGCACACGTCGGCCTTGGTCAGGATCTCGTACCACTCGTCCCGGCTCTTGGTGGCCAGGAGCTTGGCCACCTCCTGCTTCGCCGTCACCTGCTCGGGGCGGGGGCCGCGGATGGCCTCACCCGGCTGGAGCTCGGCCGCCTTGAGATCGGGCCGGTCCACGGCGTCGCAGAAGTTGTGCCACAGGTGGGGCTCGGTGGACCCGATCGACAGGAGCTTGCCGTCGCCGCAGGTGTAGGTGGTGTAGAACGGCCGGGTGCCGTCGAAGGTGCCGAGGCCCCGCTTGGGCTCGGGCCCGCCGGCCAGGAAGGCCATGAACGACGGCACGGCGCACAGCAGCGAGATCGTGGCGTCGAGGTAGGACACGTCGACCAGCTGGCCCTTGCCCGTCCGCTCCCGGGCGAACAGGGCGAACATCACGCCCAGCGCCCCGTGCATGGAGGCCCCGGCGTAGTCGGCCACCAGGTTGAGAGGGATGGTGGGCTCGGCGTCGGGGGCGCCCAGCTGGTTGAGCACGCCGGCCAGCGACAGGTAGTTGATGTCGTGGGCCGGGAAGTCCCGGTAGGGGCCGTCCTGGCCGAAGCCCGACAGCGAGCAGTAGACGAGCCGGGGGTTGAGCTTCGACAGGGTCTCGTAATCGGCCCCCAGGCGCTTGGTGACGCCGGGGCGGAAGCCCTCGAGGAACACGTCGCAGGTGGAGGCGAGCTTCTGCAGGATCTGCTGGGCCTCGGGCTTCTTCAGGTCGAGGCTGAGGCTGCGCTTGTTGCGGTCGACCCACTGGCCGGCCCGACGCTGTTGTTGGCGGTTGGCGGCGGCCTCGTCGGCCGGCTCGGGCGCGCCCGGCTCGACGACACGGATGACGTCGGCCCCCATGTCGGCCAGCAGCACGGTGGCCAGCGAGCCCGGTGCCACCCGGTTGCACTCGACGACCCTGATCCCCTCCAACGGTCCAGCCATGACGGTTCCTCCCCTGTGCAGTGCCATCTGTATGACGCGATCTGGCCCCCATCCTGTCACCGGTCCCGTTACCGGGCGAACGCCCCGGCGGGGTTGGGGCCCCGTTACGGGATCCAGGCGGCGGGACGCTTCTCCAGGAACGAGGCGACGCCTTCGCGTGCCTCCGAGCTCTCGAAGGCGCCGCGGGACGCTTCGGCGCTCAGCACCTCGGCCTGCTCGGGGGTGAGGTGGGCCATGGCCTGCAGCAGCCGCTTGGTGATCCCCAGCGACCGGGGGCCGCCCCGCACCAGCCCGTCGACATAGCGGGCCACGGTGGCGTCGAGCTCGTCGGCCGCCACCACCAGGTTGACCATGCCCAGCTCGGCGGCCCGGGCCGCCGGCATCATGTCGCCCACCAGGAACGCCTCGGCCAGCTCGCGGGGGCCCATCCGGTGGACCAGGAGGGCCGCCACCCCCGCCGGCGGGATCCCGATGCGGACCTCGGTGATGCCGATGCGGGCGGTGTCGGCTGCGATGGCCAGGTCGCAACACACGACCAGCGCGGCACCCCCGCCGGCGGCGTGGCCCGCCACCCGGGCCACCACCGGCTTGGGGCAGGCGTCGATGGCCTTCACGATGTCGACGAAGGTGATGGCGTCGGGCCCGAGCGAGGCCCGGTCCTCCTTCAGGTCGGCGCCGGCCGAGAACGTGGTGCCGGTGTTGGTGATCACGATCACCCGCACCGCGTCGTCGGCCCGGGCTGAGCGGATGCCGGCCATCAGGCCCTGCACCAGGTTCTGGCTGAAGGCGTTGCGCTTGGCCGGGGCGTTGAGGGTGATGGTGGCCACCCCGGCGGCCACGGCGTAGTCGACTGGTTCGTCCATGCCAGAGCTTGTCACGGTGCCGCCCCGGGCCGCCCGCCCGCCGGCCGGGGGCCCGGCCGTTCCCTGCTCAGATCACCCCGGCGGCCCGGAGGGCGGCGACGTCGGCCTCGGTGCGGCCCAGCTCGGTCAGTATGGCGTCGGTCTGCTCCCCGAGGGCGGGGGCGGCCCGGCGTACGCCCCGGCCGCCCAGCCCGTCGCCGAACGTGAGGGGCTGGCCGACCACGGCGGCATCGTCGACCGTCGGATGCTCCACCGGTTGGGCCAGGCCCAGGGCCTGCACCTGAGGGTGGGCGAACATCTGGCCCAGGTCGAGCACCGGCCCGGCCGGCACCCCCACCGCCAAGAGGGCCTCGATCCAGTGCTCGGCCGGCTGGGTGGCCGTCACCTCGGCGATCATGGCGTTCACCTCGTCGCGCCGCTTGCGCCGGGAGCCGGGCCTGGCGTAGCGCTCGTCGTCGGCCCACTCGGGATGGCCCAGCACCCCGCACACCGCCCGCCAGTGGGCCTCGGTGCCGGGCGCCAGGTTGAACACGCCGTCCGACGCCGGGAAGGTGCCCATCGGCACCCCCGTCGGGTGGTGGTTGCCCTGCTGGCCCGGCACCTCGTGCTCGATCAGCACCCGAGCCGCCTGGAAGTCGAGCATGGCGATCAGCGACTCGAGCAGCGAGGTCCGCACCCAGCTCCCCTCCCCCGTGCGGTCCCGGCGGATGACGGCCAGCAGGATCCCGAAGGCCAGATACACGCCCGACGAGCTGTCGGCCACGGCATGCCCCGACCGCACCGGACCCTGGCCCGGCAGCCCTGTCACCGACATCAGGCCCGACATCCCCTGGGCCACCTGGTCGTACCCCGGGCGCTGCGACCACGGCCCCTCCTGGCCGTAGCCCGAGATGCTGCCGTAGACCAGGCGGGGGTTGACGGCCTGGAGCGCCGGCCAGTCGAGCCCGAGGCGGGCGGTGACCCCGGGGGCGAAGTTCTCCACCACCACGTCGGCCCGGCGCACCAGATCGAGGAACACGGCCTTGCCATCGGGGTGCTTGAGGTCGAGGGTCAGCGACTCGTTGTTGCGCCGCAGGTTCTGGAAGTCGGAGCCGAGGCGGGCCCCCAGCAGACCCTCGCCGCCGTCGGCCGCCGGGCGCTCGATCGTGATCACCCTCGCCCCCCAGTCGGCCAGCTGGCGGACGGCGGTGGGCCCGGCCCGGAAGGCGGTCAGGTCGAGAACGAGGAGATGGTCGAGGGGGAGCATCGGCTCAGTTTGAACGCACGAGCTGGCGCTTGACCACGCTGACGTGGAGGTCCTGGGTGATGACGGGCGACCCCAGGGCCTCCAGCCGGCGCAGGGTGCCCCGGCGGGCCAACTCCCGGAACAGGGCCCGCAGCTCCCAGCGGGCCAGATTGGCCCCCAGGCAGAAGTGGGGACCGTGGCCGAAGGCCAGGTGGTAGTTCGGCTCCCGGGTGATGTCGAACGTGTCGGGGCGGGCGAAGGCGTCGGGATCCCGGTTCGCCGACGGGTACCAGATGCCCACGGTGTCGCCGGCCCGGATCGTCACCCCCCGCACCTCGATGTCCCGCACCGCGGTGCGGGCGAACTGGATCACGGGCGACGTCCAGCGCAGGATCTCTTCCACCGCCGGCTCGATCCAACGGTCGGGGACGGCTTCGAGCCGCTCCCGCTCCGCCGGGTTGTCGAGCAGGGCCAGCACGCCCTTGGTGGTGGCATTGCGGGTGGTCTCGTTACCGGCCAGGATCAGCAGGTTGAGGTAGCCGTGGAGCTGCTGCTGGGTGAGGCGCTGCCCATCGACCTCCCCGTTGACGAGGTGGCTGATCACGTCGTCGGCCGGCTGGGCCCGCTTGGCCGAGATCAGCTGCTCGTAGTAGTCGAAGTACTCCACCCGGAGGCGGCGGCGCATGTCGCGGCGGCTCTCGCCCGGCAGCGCCCACTCGGTGGAAGACGTGTCGAACACCGAGTCGGTCCAGCGCCAGATGTCGTGCCAGTCCTCGATGGGCAGGCCCATCAGATCGCATATGGCGGCCAGGGGCAGCTTGAGCGACAACTCCCGCACGAGGTCGATCGGCTCGCCGCCCGACGCGTCGAGGACGGCCTCGAACTCGTCGACGAAACGGGCCGCCAGCGACGCCAGCGAGGCGGCCATGGCCCGGCACCGGGCGGGGGTGAAGGCCCTGGCGGTGAGGACGCGGAAGGCGGTGTGGCGGGGGGCGTCCATGAACACCATGTCGAGCGGCTCGCCCTGATCCCAGCCGTAGAGCTCGTCCCGCCGGGCCTTCGAGGCCCACATGGCGTCTTCGTGCTCGATGGAGTGGAGACGGAGCCGGCGGCCGGAGTTGACGAAGGTGGCGGCGTCGCGGCCGATGGCGTGCACGTCGTCGTAGCGGGTGATGGCCCAGAAGGGCTCGATGCCGGGCCGGTCGTACCAGAAGACCGGCGCCTCCCGCCGCAGCAGGTCCCACTCGGCCCACGGGAAGCCCCGGGTGGCGTAGAGGTCGAGCGAATGGATGTCGATCGTGTCGAGATCGGCCGCCGTCAACATGGTGGAATCCCCCTTCCCACCAAACGCTAGGTGGACAGGATCCGGCTGGCCAACGCCGCCCCCTCGGCCAGCGACTTCAGCTTGGCCCACTGGATCGACGGGTGGACCCGGCGGGCGAACGGGCCCTGGGCGAAGCCGCAGTCGGTGCTGGCGATCAGGCGGTCCGGGCCCACCAGGCCGGCCAGTCGCACGAGGCGCTCGGCCACCCATTCCGGGTGCTCCACCACGTTGGTGGAGTGGCTGACCAGACCGGGCAGCAGCACCTTGCCCGGAGGCAACTCGACGTCGGCCCACACCTTCCACTCGTGGGCGTGACGGGGGTTCGACATCTCGAGCAGGTAGCCGCCGGCGTTGACCCGCAGCACCAGGTCCACGATGTCGCCCAGGCCCACATCGTTGGTGTGGGGGCCGTTCCACGATCCCCAGCACACGTGGTAGCGCACCCGCTCCGGCGGCAGCCCGGCCAGGGCCACGTTCACCGCCTCCACCCGTGTCTCGGCCCACAGGCGGAAATCGGTCATCGTCCCCGGGGGAACCATGACGTCGTAGGTGGAGGCCAGGTAGGCGTCGTCGACCTGGAGGATCAGGCCGGCGTCGACGATGGCCCGGTACTCGTGGTTCATGGCCTCGGCGATGGCGAACAGGGCGTCCTCCGGGCTGGCGTAGTGCTCGTCGAGCCGGGCCGGCACCACGCTGGTGGGCGATACCACCGGAAGGAAACCCGCCGCGCCCGTCACCCCGTTGGCGGCCAGGGCCCGCTGGAGACGGGCGATATCGGCCTGCACCACGCTCCTTCCGGTGTAGGTGACGGGGCCGGTGATCACCCAGTCGCCCTGGGGCATCGCCCCCTTGCCGATGCCGGCCACCCCGAAGGCGCCCTCGTACTCGTCGTAGAACTCGGCGAACTCGCGCCGGTCCCTGCCCCCGATGGCTTTGGCCGCGCTGGCCACCTCCCGGGGGCGGAACTCGAACCCGCCGAGGCGCTCCATCACGTACTGCGACCAGCTCAGGTCCTTGCCGAACTCGCCGTCGCTGACGATCGTGATCCCCGCCTCGACCTGGCGGGCCACCACGTCGGACACCGATGTTTCCAGGCAGGTCGCCAGCTCGATCGGGTCGGGGACTGCGCCCGCCCGCTTGGCCCTCAACAGGTCGAGCAGTGGCTCGGGGCGCACCAGGCTGCCCACGTGGGTGACGGGGATGTCCACGGTGGCCATCGTGGCCTCCTCTCGCCGGTTCGCCCGAACGGTAGCCGAACAGGCCGTCCGGTCGGGTGGACGGCAGCGGTCCACCCCGAGTCGTTCGGCGCTTCACCCCGGTGACCTCGACTTGTGCCTCCGGTGGTCGATCTGCATGCTGGCGGGCGTGCAGCGAGCCCGTGATGACAGCGTGACCACCGTCGGGATCCTGGGAGCCGGCCTGAGCGGCATCGCCATGGCCCTGCAGCTGCGGCGGGCCGGGTTCAACGACTTCGTGCTCTACGAGGAGCAGCCCGACGTGGGCGGCACCTGGTACCGCAACACGTACCCCGGCCTGCACTGCGACATCCCGTCGCACCTGTACTGCTATACCGACGAGCCCAACCCGGACTGGTCGATGGTCTTCGCCCCCCGGGCCGAGATCCAGGCCTACATCCGGTCGGTGGCCGAGAAGTGGGACCTGATCAGTCACATCCGCTTCGCCACCCGGGTGCTGTCGGCCCGGTTCGACGAGGCCGAGGGGCTGTGGTGGCTGACCATGGACGGCGGCGGGGCCGAGGTGCCGCACCGGGTGTTGGTGTCGGCCACCGGCGGGTTGACCGCCCCCAACCTCCCCAAGGTCCCGGGGCGCGATGAGTTCGCCGGCGCGTCGTGGCATTCGGCGGCATGGCGTCACGACGTGAGCCTGGAGGGCCAGCGGGTGGCAGTGGTGGGCAGCGCCGCCAGCGCCGTGCAGGTGGTGCCCGAGGTGGCCAAGGTGGCTGCCGAGGTGACCGTGTTCTCCCGCAGCCCGAACTGGGTGTTCCCGCGCAACAACCGTCAGTACACCGACGAGGAGCGGGCAGCGCTGCGTCATGCCGACGAGATGCAGCGGCTGCGACGGGGTCAGTACAAGGACTCCATGTGGTGGTGGCTGGCCTTCCGCCGCCACGAGGCCACACTGCAGGCCATGCGCCAGACGTGCCTCGACCACATGCGGGCCTCGATCAGCGACCCGGCCCTGATCGATGCGCTCACACCGTCGTACGCGCCGGGATGCAACCGGTTGCTGCTGTCCGACGACTACTACCGGGCGCTGGCCCAGCCCCACGTTCGGCTCGTACCCCACGGGGTGACGGCGCTGACCGCGGAGGCGGTGGTGGCGGCCGACGGTTCGGAGACCGAGGTGGACGTGGTGATCTACTGCACCGGGTACCGGCTCGGGGGCCGGGCCGACGGCGCGGCCGCCCTCGACGTGTACGGCCGGGACGGGGAGACGCTCCGCAACCGGATCTCGCGCCGGACGATGGCCTACCGGGGGGTGGCGGTGCCCGGGTTCCCCAACTGGTTCACGGTGTGCGGGATCAACGGCACCGTGGCCTACGGATCGCTGATCCTGTCGGCCGAGGTGGAGACGGCGTACATCGCCCGCTGGGTGCAGCGGATGACGGATGAGGGTTTCAAGTCGGTGGAGGCCCGGGAGGAGTCCACCGAGGCCTACAACGAAGCCATCCAGGGCGAGCTGTCGCAGATGAGCTGGACCGGGGCGTGCTCCAACTTCTACCGCGATGCCGCGGGCCGGGTGGTGGCCTTCCACCCCGGCACCGTCGGCCGGATGCGGCGGGAACTGGCCGACCTCCATGAGGACGACTTCATCGTCGAGCGCCTGTAGCTCCGGGGGTCGGCCAGCTCAGGTGTTCCAGAGCCAGCCGTAGACGTACCAGGGTGGGCTGGTGGGTGGGATGGGGATGCCGTCGTGTTTGCGTTGGCGCCAGGTTTGGGGGAACGGGGTTGGTGTCCGTTGTGAGCGGACGGCGGTGATCCACTCCCGGGATCGGCGGGCCAGGATCGTGATCCGCCGGGACGTGGCCTGGGTTGCGCTGACCCACCGGTACACACCCCTAGCGGGGCGGGCGATCCGGCCCCGGCGGACTTCCCAGCGCAGAGCATCGGAGATCAGTTTCGAGGCCCGGCCCGGGCCCAGGTGGAACCCATGATCAGCGAGGATGCGGGCCATGGCGGCCACGGTGAGTTGGGTGTGGCGTTTGAGCTCGTCGAGGAGGACCCACCGCAGGCCCCGGCCTCGTAGGGGTGGGTGGTCGGCCGGGTCTGTCACCACCGGAGCGGTGGCGGTGAACAGTTCGGCGGGAGGAGACGAGAACAGCGACACGCTGTCCATTGTCCCCGGGGCGTGTGACAGTGAACGGCCCCCCAGCCCCGGTCCGTCTAGGCTCACCTCATGCCGAGGACGGACACGGCACGGCGTGACATAGGGGCTCCGCCGGACGAGGTGTTCGCCGCCCTCGTGGATCCGGCGGCCTTGGCCCGGTGGTTGCCACCGGCGGGGATGACGGGTCGATTCGATCACTTCGACGCCCGGCCCGGAGGGACCTACCGGATGGTGCTCACCTACGACGACCCGGCCGTCGCCGGCAAGAGCGGCGGCTCCGATGACGTGGTGGAAGCCCGCTTCGTGGACATCGAGCCCGGGATGCGGGTGGTGCAGGAGGTCGACTTCGTGTCCGACGACCCGGCGTTCACCGGCACGATGACGATGACCTGGGAGGTGGCGGCGGCGGCCGGCGGCAGCCGGGTCGAGATCCGGGCCGAGGGTGTGCCCGACGGCATCTCGGCCGCCGACCATGCCGAGGGCATGACCTCGTCCCTGGCCAACCTGGCCCGCTTCGTGGAGGGCCGGCGGGCTCCCGACGCCTCGCGATGACGAGAGCGGAGGGCTACCGGCGTTGGTGGTCGCGCTGGAGGCCGGGCTCCCTGGGGTGGGGGTAGGGGTGGTGGACCTCGCGGCTGGTGTGCTCGACGGCGGCCAGCCGGCGGTGAGCGTCGGCCATGATGGCGACCTGGGCGTCCTCGGCGGCGTAGTTGTAGCGCGCCGCCCGCTCGTCGGGGCCGGGGGCGTGCTCCGGCGGATGATCCACGCACCACCGCACAACCTCGGGGATCGCCTCCAGCGCCGGCACCACGTCGCGGTAGCCGAGATCGGCCCGTAGGGCGTGGAGGTCGAGCAGCTGGTGGACCGGAGCGCTCTGCAGGGGCAGAAGGTCGGCGGCCGACCAGGCCACGTCGGCCGGCACCCCCACCACCTCCATCTCGTGGCCCAGGACGTCGGCGATCAGGCTCACCCACTGGGCGATCGTGAACTGCTGCTCGTCGCCGCAGTTGTAGATCTTGCCGGCCGATGCGTCGGGCTGGTCGACCGACAACAGCACGGCCTGGGCCACGTTGCGGGTGTAGCCCCGGGACACCACGGCCATACCCCCGTCGGGCAGCACGATATGGGGCCGGCGGTCGAGCACCCTTGTGATCACGTCCCACACGGCCGAGCCGAGCTGGCCCATCCCGTACACCCACGGGTAGCGGAACATGGTGGCGTTGTAGTGGCCGTCGGCGTGGGCCCCGAGCACGGCGTCCTCGGTCAGCCGGATCAGGTAGCCGAAGCGGAACTCCTCCTCGCTCTCCACCCGGGGCGCGTCCTCCGGCGTGGGGATCACCATTCCCTTCGGATACGCCGCCTCGGTGGCGAACATCCCCCGGTAGCTGGGCGGCCCGCCAACGGCGATGAACCGACCGGTGCGCCCCACCATCTCCTCGGCGATGTACCGGATGCGGCCGTAGGTGGCCAGCACCAGGTCGAACGTCCGGTCGCCGAGGGCGTCGGCCAGGGTCTCCCGGAAGTGGGGGTCGCCCACCAGCCGTTCCACCGAGGGAGGGATCAGGGGCGAGTCATGTGTGCCCCGGGTCAGCATGGTCACCTCGTAGCCCCGGTCGAGGAGGCCGTTGACGAGATAGGGCCCGGTGGGCCCGGTGCCGCCGATGATGAGTGCCCGGCCGTTGGTCATGGCGGGGCAAGATAGTGGACGCCGGTCCGGACCGCCGATTACAACCGGGCGCATGACCGACGACGCTCCGATCTCCTTCCCCCTGCCCAACGCCTCGCTCGACCTGACCGGCCAGGTGGCGCTGGTCACCGGCGCCTCGTCGGGTCTCGGCTACCGCTTCGCCCGCACCCTGGCCGCCGCCGGAGCGAACGTGGCGGCCAGCGCCCGCCGGGTCGACAAGCTGGAGGCCCTGGCCGCCCAGATCACGGCCGACGGCGGAACCTGCGTGCCGGTTCAGCTCGACGTCACCGACGCCGACTCCATCGTGGCCGCCGTCGACGCCGCCGAGGCCGCCTTCGGGACCGTCACCATCCTGGTCAACAACGCCGGCCTGCCCGACGCCCAGCGGGCCCACAAGATGTCGGTGGAGTTGATCGACGCCGTGCTCGACACGAACCTGCGCGGCCCCTACCTGCTGTCGACCGAGGTGGCCCGCCGTCTGATCGACGCCAAGCTCCCCGGCCGCATGGTCAACATCTCGTCGATGGGGGCGTTCAACTACAACGGCCTCGGGGCCGCCCTCTACTCGATCACCAAGGCCTCGGTGAACCGGATGACCGAGGCCCTGGCCGTGGAGTGGGCCCGGTTCGGGATCAACGTCAACGGCATCGCTCCCGGGGCCTTCTCGTCGGAGATGATGGATGGGATGGTGGCCCGGCTCGGGAACTTCGTGGCCGACACGGCCCGGGGCCGCATGGGCGACCCGGCCCAGCTCGACTCCACCCTGCTGTTCCTGTGTGCCCCGTCGTCGGAGTTCGTCACCGGCACCATCGTGAAGGTCGACGACGGGCAGGGCACCCGTTAGGTTCCCCGGAATGCACGAAGAGATCCGATCCATCACCACCGCCGACGGCACCCAGAGCGTGCTGGTCAAGCGGCCCGACGGCGAGGGCCCGTTCCCTGTGGTCGTCATGTTCCACGACGGCCCCGGTGTGCGGCCCTCCACCCACGAGGTCGCCCGGCGGGTGGCCGAGGGCGGCTACCTGGTGGCCGTACCCGACCGCTACTACCGGCGCGAGCAGTTCTTCCACATCGAGCCCGAGGACCTGTTCGCCCAGGGCCCCGACTCCGAGGTGTTCAAGGACTTCTTCAAGCTGTTGATGGGCACCACCGACGAGATGGTGTCGGCCGACCTCGACGCCCTGCTGGCCCACCTCGACGCCGACCCCGCGGCCACGAGCTCGCCCATGGGTGTGATCGGGTACTGCATCGGGGCCCGCTCGGTGCTGCGGGCCATCGCCGCCCACCCCGACCGGTTCCGGGCCGCGGTGGGCCTCCATCCGTCGTTCTGCGCCACCGAGGACGCCGACTCTCCCCACCTGGCCGTCCCATCGTTCGCCGGCGAGATGTACATCGGTGTGGGGGCCGAGGACAGGATGCAGTCGCCGGAGAGCTGCGCCCCGCTGGGCGAGGCCGTGGCCCAGTTGGGCGACCGGGGCCAGTACGTGATCCACCCCGGGGCCGATCACGGCTTCGCCGTGCCCGGCAGTGCCTATCTCCCGTCGGCTGCCGACCCCTCGTACGAGGCGGCACTGGCCATCTTCGACCGTCAGCTCACGTAGCTCAGGTCTGCATCGGCAGAACATGCTCAGCCAGGAAGTCGAGCTCGGCGTCCCAACCGTCGTGCAATGACATGGGGCGGAGCACGAATTTCGACAGGCCGACGTCGACGTGGCGGCGGAGGAGGTTGCGGATCTCGTCGGGTCCGACGGGGAGGATGTCGGCCCGGGCCGGCATCTTGCCCCCCTCCTCGGCCCGCCGCATCACGGCCGCCGCCGTGGCGTCGTCGAGCGCAGTGCGCTCGTAGGGGATCGAGATACCGAAATGCTCGGCATCCATCACCCGGCCGGCCTTGATGGCCGCCGCCTCGATGCCCTGGCGGCACTGCTCGGCCAGGGCGGGTGAGGCCCGGGCCGCCAACCAGCCGTCGGCGTGGGTACCGGTGAGCTCGATGCTCTTGGGGCCGTTGCCGCCGAGCCAGATCTCCAACGGGCTCTGAAGCGGCGGCGGGCCAACCAGCACCCCGTCGTAGCGGAAGCCGGCGTACTCCGCCGTCACCGCCTCCCCCGCCCACCAGGCCCGGCACAGCTCGATCACCCGGGCGATGCGAGCGTTGCGGTCGACCCCCTCCACCCCGAGGGCGGCCCGCTCGATGGGGGAGCCGATACCGGGCATGAAGGCCAGCAGCAGCCGGCCGCCGCTGAGGCGGTCGAGGTGAGCCATCTCCTTGGCCAGGTGCAGCGGGTTGCGGCCCGGGATGACCACGTTGGTGCCGAGCTTGAGCCGACGGGTGCGCTGGGAGGCGACGGTGAGGGCCAGGATCGGCTCCACGTTGTCGGTCATCGGGGTGTCGGACAGCCACAGGGTGTCGAACCCCCGCTTCTCCATGCCCTCGACCAGGTCGGTCAGGCCATCGAGATCACAGGGGGTGTTGGTGCTGGCAACGGCGATACGAATCTTCATCAGGTGTCCTCCCTTCCGGCGGCGGCCCGGGCGAACGGGCGGCCCGGCGAGTCTCTCACGGCCGGGGGGCGGCGTCGACGTTGGCTTCGTAGTCGATGGCCCACAGCGCCCGGCTCGCCCCCATTCGCCGGTCCCAGACCGGCGTGCCATGCTGGCGGCCGTGGCTGCCGGAGGGCTCGGGGGACGGGCGATCGTATCGCTGGTGATGGTCACCGCAGCCTCGATGGTGGCCCAGGGATTCGGCCGCTTCACCTACCCCGTCCTGCTCGACGCCATCGACGACGACCTGCTCCACAGCTACACCCGGGCCGGGCTGCTGGGCACGGTGAGCCTCGCCGCCTACCTGGTGGGCACGGCGGTTGTGTCGGTGGCCTCCACCCGGTTCGAACCGATCGCCCTGGTGCGGATCGGGCTCGTGCTGTCGGCGGCCGGCATCGGGCTGTTGGTGATCGCCCCCGGATTCGCCGTGCTCGCCCTTGGCCTGGCCCTGGCCGGGTTGGGCGGCGCCGGGGTGTGGGTGCCGGCCCCCGGCATCGCCGCCGCCGCCGTGGGCCAGGAGCGGTCGGGCCTGGCCATCGGCCTGGTCGGCTCGGGTATCGGGCTGGGGATCGTGGTGGCCGGGCCGCTCACCAACGCCGTGCGGTCGATCAGCGGCGACGACGGAGCCTGGCGCCCGGTCTACGCCGTCGAGGCAGCGGTGGCGGCCCTGGTGCTGGTGGGGGTGCTGGGGCTGGTGCGATTGCCCCCGGTGCACCAGACGGCGGCCCGGGTGCAGGTGTCGGCCCTGACCGGGGTGCCCGGCTGGGGCTGGCTGGTGGCCGCCTTCGCCGTGTTCGGAGTGTCGTACTCGCTCTACTTCTACTTCCTGGTGGCCCAGCTCAAAGAGGACGGCTGGTCGCCCTCGGCCCGCTCCCTGGTGTTCGCCCTGGTCGGCGTGGCCAGTGCGGCCGGCGGGATGATCTTCGGGCGCCTGTCGGACCGGTTCGGCCGGCCCCGGGCCATCGGCGTGGGGTTCTGCCTGCTGGCCGCCGCCCCGGTGGTGACCCTCAGCGGCACCGCGCCGCTGGTGGTGGCGGCCGCCATCGCCTTCGGGCTGTCGGTGGCCGGCACGCCCACGGCCATCGGAGCCGTGGTGGCCGACAGCCTCCAGGGCCGGGCGTTCGGGGCCGCCTTCGGGTCCCTCACCCTCACCTTCGGTGTGGCTCAGGTGGCCGGACCGCCCTTCGCCGGCGTGATGGCCGAGCAGTCGGGCAACTTCGTGATCCCGTTCGTGATCGCCTCGGTCGTGGCCTGTGGCGGCGTCGCCTGTGCCGTCGGCCTCGGCCGGCACCAGAACCGGCACGAGAGCCGACCGGCGGCGGCCCCGGCCTAGCTGGCCACCGGGAGGCGCTGGAGCTCGGGCATGATCTCGGTGCAGAAGAGGTGCTGGGTCTGGCGGGCCACGTCGAACGGCATCGATCGCAGGCGCCACACCAGGTTGAGCCGGCGGGACCGGGTGGCCTCGAACGCCGGGGCGAGCTGGTCGAGCACGGTCTGGGGCGAGCCGACGATGGCCCCGCCGAACACCGGGTGGTAGAACTCCTTCTCCTCCTGGGGGAAGTTGCGGGCCGTCATCGTGTCCCACGCCACCTCGAGCGCCTGCTCCTGGTAGCGCTGGGCCTCGGCGTCGGTGGGGGCGATGATCAGCGACACGATCACCATGAAGTTGGCGCCGGTGCGGTCGTGGCCGGCCTCGCCGGCGGCGTCCTGGTAGATCTTGAAGTTGTCGGCGGCATCGGGGGTGAGGAAGCCGTACAGGTTGTTGCCGGTGCGGCCGATATGGGCGATCGACTCGGGCCGCAGGCCGGCGCACCACACCCGCAGGTTCTCCGGCTCGTAGGGACGCGGGTACACGGTGGCCGGGATGGGGATCTGGGTGTAGCGGCCGTCGAAGGTCACGTTCGACTCCCGCATGGCCCGGGTCAGCAGATCCAGACCCTCTACGAAGCGCTCGTCGAACTCGTCGCCGGGCGGGGTGTAGCGCGCCCGCTCCACCGAGAAGTTGCCCTTGCCCACGCCGATCTCGGCCCGGCCGTTGCTCAGCACGTCGAGCTGCCCACACTCCTCGGCCAGCCGCCACGGGTTGTGGATGGGCAGCACGTGCACGGCCTGACCCAACCGGAGCCGGGTAGTGCGCATGGCCAGGGCAGCCAGGAACAGGTTGGGCGACGGCGCCATCGTCCAGCCGTCGAAGTGGTGCTCGGTCATCAGCTGGCCGTCGAGGCCCAGCCGTTCCGCCTCGACGGCATCGTCGAGGTAGCTCTCCGTGGTGGCCCGGGCGGCGTCGGGATCGTAGGCGTCGGGATCCCACGGGCCCTCCCACTGCACTGCGTCGGTGCGGACGAACTTGACCTTCTCCGGCTCCTCGTCGAGTCGCGGTACGCGGCCGGAGGTGGTGGTCGATGCGTCGGTCATTGCCGGTGTCCCCTGTCGGTCATAGGTGTGATGCCCCCGCCCCAGACGCTAGCCCGACCGGCTGGAGCCGTCCCAGCGGCCGTGTCAGGATGGCCGGACAATCCTGGGGAGGACCGACGCGCCATGACCTATTTCCCACTCACCGACGCCCAGCGCCACTGGCTGGAGGTGGCCGAGACCGTCGGCCGCGAGACGCTGGCCCCCCGGGCCGCCGACACCGATCGCACGGCCACGTTCCCGGCCGAGCAACTGGCCGCGCTCCGCTCGGTGGGCCTGATGGGCCTGCGGGGCGACCCCGACCACGGCGGCGAGGGTGAGGGCCTGCTCACCACCTGCCTGGTCACCGAAGCCCTGGCCAAGGAGTGCCCCTCCACGGCGCTGATCTACAAGATGCACCTGGAGTCGATCGAGATGGTCTGCCGGGCCCCCACCGCCGAGCAGTCGGCCAACGTGGTGCCCAAGCTGGTGGCCGGCGAGTGGCTCTCCACCGTGGCCGGCAGCGAGGCGGGACACAAGGGTGGGGCCTGGGCCGACGCCCCCAAGGCCTCGGTGGCCCAGATGGACGGTGGCTACGAGGTGGCCAACATCGCCAAGTCGTTCGTCACCGCCGCCGGCAAGGCCGATTCCTACTTCTTCATGTGCTCGCTGGAACGGCCCGAGCAACGGCCGAAGCAGTTGATGTTCCAGATCCTGAGCGACGATCTCGACTGGACGGTGGACGAGCCATGGGACGGCCTCGGCATGCGGGGCAACGGCAGCTCACCCATGACATTCAACGGCCGCATCCCCGACAACCGGCTGATCAACCCCGACAACCAGCCGGTCGACTTCTTCCCCGTCGTGCTCGGCACCTATGCGGCCACCTACCTGGGAATCGCCGCCGGATGCTACGACCGCCTCCACGCCCACGTGGCCGGGGCCACCCTGGCCGACGGCCGCCGCATGGGCGACGTGGAGACGATCCGGGGCCGGATCGCCCACTGCAAGGTGGAGATCGAACGGAGCCGGGCTCTGCTCTACGCCACGTGCGCCGCCTTCGACGACGGCCGCCACGGCGGGCCTCAGCCGTTCTACGAGGCCAAGGTGGCGAGCGACCAGCTGGCCACGTTCGTGACGGCTGAGGCCATGACGCTGGGGGGCGGGGCGGCGTTCGCCAAGCATCTGCCGTTCGAGCGCTACTTCCGCGACGCCCGGGCCGGCATGGTGATGGGCCTGGCCCACGACATCGCCGTCCAGTCGATCGGGCGCCTGCTGTTCCCCAAGCCGAAGGAAGACCGCAAGAAGTAGCAGTGGCCGAGGGCTAGAGCAGCAGCGCGGCCGCCTTCAGCCCGCCGTGAACCGCCAGCGGGTCGGTGTGCCGGTGAAGTCGTCGCTGTCGAGAGCGAACACGGTGACCGGGCTCACAACCACCGTGACGTTGGCGATGTAGAAGTCCGGCCCGTAGTCGGTCTCGTACTTGGCGTCCATGGCCTCGGCGAACGCTGCGACCTGGCCGGGGTCGGCCACCACGGCGGCCGCGCCCTCCATCACCACCGGCTCGATCGGATCGCCGGTGGTGACGGCGACCGCCGGGTTGGCGGCGACGTTCAGTGCCTTGCGGGAACCGGGGCTGGTCGACAACCAGAGCCGCCCGTCCAGCCACACGCCCCACACCGGCATGACGTGCGGGGCCAGCCGGTCGGGGCGGACGGTGGCCAGCCAGTAGTCGTGGGCCCCGACCAGGCGACGTTCGGCCCAGTCCCAGCTGAGCAGCCCCCGACCCTCGCCCGCCGCTACCACCCCGTACCCCGGCATGTACGGCCTACTGGCCGTCGGTGATTCAGCCGGCCGACTGGCGGCGAAAGGCTCCATGTTCCCAGTCAATCCGTTTCGACCCTCGATCGGCCGGGTACCCGCGGATCATCGAGACAACGGACCCGGCAACGGCGCCGGGAGAGGAGTCAAACCGATGACCAACATCTGGACGTACCGCGACGACACGTACCGCAGTGGTGGCACCCTCGACGGCTTCGACGTCGAAGCTCAGGACGGCAAGATCGGCTCGATCGACGAGTCGGCCAATGGCGGCGGAGACGGCTACCTGGTGGTCGACACCGGGTTCTGGATCTTCGGCAAGAAGCGGTTGATCCCGGCCGGCGTGGTCGAACGCATCGACTACGACGACAGCAAGGTCTACGTCACCATGACCAAGGACCAGATCAAGAGCGCGCCCGACCTGGACGAGACGACCAACCGGACGTCGCCCACCTGGAACCGGGATGTGAACCGGGACTACTACGACCCGTACAGCTGGTAGCTGGTAGCGGGAACAGAACGGCCCCCCGGGGCCCGGCCATACGGAGCGGTGTCGCTGGCTACTCGTCGAATCCGACGAAGGTGACGATCTCCTCAGCCGGGACCCGGGGGGCTTTGACGTCGTTGGCCACGAAGTCGTCGGCCGGCCAGCCCATGGCCACGCAGGTCATGATGACCTCGTCCTCCGGGATGTTGGCGTGGGCCCGCACGACATCGGACTGCATGATCCCTTGGCCGTTGATCACCGTGCCCAGGCCCCGGTCCCAGGCCGCCAGCACGAGCCCGTAGACCACGGCACCAAGATCGAAGTGGCCCACGGTGGCCAGCTCCAGGTCGCGGTCGTAGGTGACCACGATCGACACCGGGGCGTCGAACTGGCGGAAGCCCCGCATCATCCAGTCCCGGCGGCGTTCCTTGTCGTCGCTGATGCCCATGGCCTCGAAGAGCTGGTAGGCGATGCCGACCTGGCGGTCGCGGTGTCGCCCCTTGTACGAGCCCTCCACCGGGATCTCCCGCTGGGGCTTGGCCCCCGCCATCATGCGCTCGGTGTTCCCGGCCCGGATCCGGTCGAGGGGGTCGCCGGCCACCACGTGGAAGTGCCACGGCTGGGTGTTCATCGACGACGGCGCCCCCGATGCCACCTCGATGATCTCCATGATCAGCTCCTTGGGCACCGGGTCCTTCTTGTAGCCCCGGATACTGCGCCGATCCCGAACCAGCTCCTCGTATTCCATGACACCGCATGGTAGAGAACACCCCCCAGGGGGCGACAAATGGCCTGGTGAGAGCGTGTTCAGAGCAGGATCGACACCTTGCCGCCGCTGTGGCGCAGCGAGTCGGCGTCGAGGGCGGCCCGGCGGTGGGCGATACGGAGCCGGCCGTCGACCGACCGGAGCCGGTAGGTGTACCGCCCGACGTAGTGGTGCATGGCGTCATTCCGAAAGCGGATCACGTGGAACGAGGCCTGCACCGTCACCTCGGTGCTCACCTCGGTGCCGACACCGTTGCCGTCGGCCCCTGCGGCCGGCGCCACCCGCACGTTGGTGATCAGCCGGCGGGTGCGGCTGCGGGGGTTCTCGGCGTGGGCGTTGCGGGACAGCAGCCGCTTGATCCGGCTCTCCAGCATGAATCGGTCGTCGTGGACGAGGAACAGGCTGGTGGCCGGCGAGCCATCGGGCAGCCCGGTGGCGGGCACCTCGTACACCACGTCGTCGGTGCACAGCGCCAGCCACGCCTCCAGGTCCCAGCCGTCGAGCAGGTCGGCCTCGTCGTAGAGGAAGTCCTCGGCCTCGGTGCGGGTCAGCTCCAGGCCCATCTCAGCAAGCTCCGATCATCTGGTTCCATTGCCGCCAGAACACCCGCATCTGCAGCTCGTCGGTGATCCCCGGCCGCTCCTGGGCCATGCCCCGGGAGATGTCGGACCACGGCAGCTCCCGCCAGCTGGTGAATCCCCGCTGGCAGCACTCCAACGCTTCCACGTCGTCGGGCGTGGCCAGCCCACCGGGGCCGAGGAACGTGAGGAAGTTGTCGAGCCGCACCTCGTGCAGCGCCGGCGGCTCACCCACCGGGGCCAGCTCCCAGGCCCGGACGTGCATCAGGCCCGGCGTCACCGGCTCGAAGGCCCGCACGGTCACGGCCATGATGTCGTTGACGATCAGGTTGGGGAAGATGAACAGGTTGCGGCTGGTCTCGCAGATCCGCCGGGCCCGCTCCTCCCCGTGGCGCTCGGCCAGCTCGGCCCGGCGGGCGGCCAGCGGCTCCCGCAGGGCCGGGTCGAGCGGCCCGGCCCACCGGGCCGTGGGCCGGGCCCAGGGCGCGGTGTACTCGATCACGGCGTGGCCGTTGCCCAGGTCGTGGGCGTGGCCGTCGAGCGAGGGCGGGGCCAGCTTCTCCCCCATGGCCTCGGCCGCCTTGCGCATGGCGGTGATCAGGTAGTCCATGTACGTGGCGTGGGTGCTCATGGCGTGATAGCCGTCGATCGAGTTCTCCACCAGCAGCTTCCAGTTGGCCTCGATCGAGTACTCCTGGGTGCCGGGCAGGATCGCCATCGTGGTGTCGCTCTGCTCGCACACCAGGTCGAGGTAGTCGCGGGCGCCGGCCAGGTGGTCCACCAGCGGGATCACCGCCGGGTTGTACGACACGAACACGAACCCCCGGTAGGTGTCGACCCGGGGCGGGGGCTTGAGGGCCAGCGCCGCCTTGTCGAAGCCCGGCCCGTAGGCCTCGGCGTCGGGCAGGGTGGTCAGGTTGCCGGCCAGGTCGAACGACCAGGCGTGGTAGAAGCAGGTGAGGAACCGGCCGTGGCCCTTGGTCTCCCGGCACACGGTGGCCCCCCGGTGGGTGCAGGTGTTGAGCCACACCCGCACCGTGCCGTCGAGATCCCGGCACAGCACCAGCGCCCGACCCCCCACCGTGCGGCTCACATAGTCGCCGGGCTGGGCCACCTCGCTGTCATGGCCCAGGTAGAGCCAGGTGCGGTCGAAGATGTTGGCCCGCTCGGCCGCCAACACCTCGGGATCGACCATGGACCGCCGGTTGATCCGGAACGTGTTGGTCGACGGGTCGTCGACGATGAACGGCTGTTCCATGACGATGAGCGTTGACCAAAAACGCACCGGGAACCAACTCGGCGTGCGGTGGCCCGCTGGCCGGGGGGCGGTTAGTGTCGGGCTCGTGGCTGGAGACACTGATCGCCTCCGACGCCTGGCCGACCAGGCCGTGGTGTGCGGGGTCGGCGAGTCGGTGTACGGCCGGCGCCTGGGCCGCAGCGCCATCGACCTGGCCGCCGACGCCATCCAGGCCGCGGTGGCCGACGCCGGCCTCACCAAGGGCGACATCGACGGCATGGCCGTCACCTTCGGCTCCCCCCTGGGGGCCGACGCCGACACCCTGGCCTTCGCCCTCGGCCTCGAGCTGAAGGCCTACAACCAGACCTGGGCCCACGGCCGCTTCACCGGCACCGCCCTCCAGTGGGCGGCCATGACGGTGGCCGCCGGGCTGGCCGACGTGGTGGCCTGCCTGGCCGCCGTGTCGTTCACCGGCGTGCGCCGGCTGCGGGTGGGGGGCGGGGGCGACCGGGAAGGGGCCCGGGAGGGCGGCGGGGGCCACGGCGAGGACCCCGTGTACGGGATGACGTCGCCCGGGGCCGGGGCCGCCCTCATGGCCCGCAAGTACATGGCCCGCCACGGGGCCACGGCCGAAGACCTGGCCGCCGTGCCGATGGCGCTGCGCCACAACGCCACCCTCAACCCGCTGGCCATGTATTCCGAGCCGCTGACGTTGGAGGCGTACCTCGGCGCCCGGTACGTGGCCGAGCCCCTCCGCATCTTCGACTACTGCCAGGTCAACGACGGCGCCGCCTGCCTGCTCGTCACCACCCCCGAGCGGGCGGCCGACCTGGCCCAGCCCCCCGTCTACCTGGGCGGGATGCAGGGCCTGCCGGCCGGGCGCCACGAGTTCATCTGGGCCTACCCCGGGTTCGGTACGGCCCAGCAGACCGACACCAGCTGGACCCCCGGCCCCCAGCCGGTGCACCAGATGGCCGGCGTCACCCCGGCCGACGTCGACGCCTTCTTCACCTACGACGCCTTCTCCCCCCTGGTGTGGCTGGCCCTGGAGCGCTGGGGCTTCTGCGGAATCGGCGAAGCCTGGGAGTTCGCCAAGGGTGGGCGGATCGAGGTGGGGGGCGAGCTGCCGGTGAACACCAACGGCGGCCTGCTGTCGGAGGCCCACATCATGGCCTGGAACCACCAGGTGGAGATCGTGCGCCAGCTCCGGGGCCAGTGCGGGGCGCGCCAGGTGGCGGGGGCCGAGGTGATCCAATGGGGCAACGTGTACGGCGACTCCCTGATCTACCACCGGTGAGCGGGAGGAACCGACGATGAGCGACTACCTCAAGCCCCTCCCCCCGATCACCAACCTGAGCAGGCCCTACTGGGAGAGCCTCCGGGAGGGCGTGCTGCGGATGCCGCAGTGCCAGGCCTGCGGCCTCATCTTCTACCCGCCGGCGCCCCTGTGCCCGGGGTGCTGGAGCCGGGACCTCACGTGGGCGGCGCTGTCGGGCCGGGGCACGGTGAACTCCTGGGTGGTGTTCCACCAGGCCTACCTCAAGGGCTACGACAACGAGGTGCCGTTCAACGTGGCCGAGGTGACGCTGGACGAGGGCCCCCGGCTGATGACCAACCTCGTCGGTATCGACAACGACGACATCCGGGTCGACATGCCGGTGCAGGTGGTGTTCGACGCCGTGACCGACGAGATCACGCTGGCCAAGTTCGCCCCGATCGCCGGGTGGCTCTCACCCGAGGATGGGACGGACTCGGAGGCCATGCCATGACCGGGATCCTGGCCGGCATCCGGGTGTTCGACATGACGCTGGCCGCCGTCGGCCCCTGGGCGTCCAAGCTGCTGGGCCAGCTCGGGGCCGACGTGATCAAGGTCGAGGCCCCCGAGCCGGAGATGTCGCACCAGATCCCGCCGAAGGTGAAGGGCACCGGGGTGCTGTACATCTCGGCCAACTTCAACAAGCGCCAGATCGTGCTCGACCTGAAGAACGAGGCCGACAAGGCCAAGGCCTACCGCCTGGCCAGCCACTGCGACGTGTTCATCCAGAACATGCGCACCGGGGCGGCCGAGAAGCTCGGCTTCGGCTACGACGACATCATGGCCGTGCGGCCCGACGTGATCTACGTGACGTCCACCGCCTACGGGCGGGTGGGGCCGATGGCCAGCGACGGCGGCGTCGATCCCCTACTGCAGGCGTTCAGCGGCTTCACCAGCGTCAACGGGCCCGAGGGCTCCGACGGCGAGATGTTCCGCCATCTGGCCCACCTCGACATCACCACCAGCTCCAACATCGTGGAGGCAGTGCTCCAGGCCCTGATCCACCGCGAGCGCACCGGCCAGGGACAACACATCGAGATCGAGATGGTCACCGCCGCCCTGGCCCTCCAGCACACCAAGCTGGCCGAGTTCTTCGCCACCGGCGCCCAGCCCCCACCGCTGGGTAGCGCCTCCACCATCACCGCCCCCCATCAGGCGTTCCAGTGCCAGGACCGGGAGTGGCTGACGGTGGGCGTCACCCGGGACGAGGAGTGGCCGGCGTTCTGCCGGGCCCTCCAGCTCGACGACCTGGCCCAGGACCCCCGCTACGAGACCAACGCCGACCGGGTGACGGCCCGCACCGAGCTGGCCTCCACCCTGGCCGCCCGCTTCGCCACCAAGCCCGCCGCCTGGTGGGCCCACCGCCTCACCCAGGCCGGGGTGGCCAACAGCCGGGTGCAGGACTTCGACACCTTGCGCCACCACCCCCAGGTCACGGCGAACCAGCACCTGGTGGAGATCGAGACCCTCCACTTCGGCACGCTGACCGTGGACCAGGTGCCGTGGGACTTCTCGGCCACCCCCGCCGGTCCCGTGGCGGCCGGGGGCCTCCAGGGCGAGCACTCGGCCGAGATCCGGGCCGAGCTCGGGCTGGACGACGAGGGGCCGGCGACGTGAGCGGACCGGCGCCGGGGGCCCTCACCGGGTTCACCGTGCTCGACCTGACCCAGGGCCTGTGCGGGCCCTACGCCTCCATGCGGCTGGCCGACGCCGGGGCCGACGTGATCAAGGTGGAGCCGCCCGGGGTGGGCGACTGCGCCCGGGGCCTGCCCCCGTTCGTCACCGCTCCCTCGGCCGACAGCGACCAGGACGGCGGCGGCGAGGCGGGCGAGAGCGCTCTCTTCCTGGCCCTGAACCGCAACAAGCGGTCGGTGGCGGTGGACCTCGACACCCACACCGGCCGCTACCTGGTGCGGCGGCTGGCGGCCGACGCCGACGTGGTGCTGGAAGACCTGGGCCCCGGTCGGGCCGAGAAGCTCGGGCTGGGCCACAGCCGGCTCAAGGCCGACAACCCCGACCTGATCACCTGCTCGATCAGCGCCTGGGGGGAGCAGGGCCCGATGCGTGACATGCCGGGGGCCGAGCTGGTGGTGCAGGCCATGGCCGAGTACACCCGCAGCCTGGGCCGCATCGGCGACGCCCCGATCCGCCTCGGGGCCGACGTGGCCAACCTCAACACCGCCATCTTCGCCTCCCAGGCGGTGACGGCCGCCCTGTTCCACCGGCTCCGTACGGGCAAGGGCCAGCGGGTGTCGGTGTCGATGCTGCGGGTGCTGCTGCACATGCGGGGCATCATGTGGGCCGCCCGGTCCGACCCCGACTTCTGGGGTGGCTTCCACCTCGACCACTACGTCAACCCGCCCGAGCACGGCTACGAGGCGGCCGACGGGCGCCTGTTCTTCGGCCTGCGGCGGGCGTCGAGCGAGGACTTCGACCGGCTGATGATCGACCTCGGCCTGGTCGACCACATCGCCGACGACCGCTTCGGCAACTTCGGGCGCGACGCCGCCCCCCTTGGCCGGTACGTGGAGGAGGCCCGGGAGGTGTGGGAGGAGGCGTTCCGCCAGCGTCCGGTGGAGGAGCTGCGCACGCTGATCCAATCGGCCGGGGGCGACGCCGTGGGGTTCAACGACTACCCGTCGCTGTTCGAGCACCCCCAGATCCGGGCGCTCGAGGTGACCACCGAGATCGAGCACCCGACGGCGGGTCCGGTCCGCACCCTGCGCCCGGTGGCCCGGATGGATGCCAGCCCGGCGTCGGTCCGCACCCCGCCCCCGCTGCTGGGCCAGCACACCGACGAGGTGCTGGACACGGTGGGGGTCGACGCCGCCGAGCGGGCGGCGCTGCGGGCCGCTCATGTGATCGCCTGAAGGAGCGTGGGGTAGGGTCGGTCATGACTCGACCCACCGATCACCTTCTCACCGTCGACGCCGACGGGCACGTGCTCGAGCCCCGCGACACCTGGCTCACCTACATCGACCCCGCTTACCGGGACCGGGCCATCCGCATCACCAACGACGACCAGGGCGACGAGGTGCTGCTGATCGATGGCCGACCCCTGGAGGGGCTGCGCAACTCCCTGGCCGCCCTGGGCGGCATCGAACTCGACCCGGCGGTGGCCATCAACCCCAAGAGCCGCCTCACCTACGAGGACGGCTGCCCGCCCGGCGGCTACGACCCGGCGGCCCGCCTCAAGGTGATGGACGCCGAGGAGATCGACGTCGCCCTGCTCTACCCCACGATCGGGATCTGCTGGGAGGGGGCGGTGACCGACCCCGGTCTGGCCAACGCCTACAGCCGGGCCTACAACCGCTACATCGTCGACTTCTGCGCCCACGACCCGACCCGCCTGGTGCCGGTGGCCCACATCTCGCTCCTCGATCCCGAGTTCGCCGTGGAGGAGACCCGCCGGGCCCGGGAGGCCGGGTGCAAGGCCATCTACCTGTCGCCCGATCTCGACTCCCGGGGCGGCCGGCACCTGATGGACCCCTTGTTCGACCCGTTCTGGGCCACCGCCTCCGAGTTGGACATGCCGGTGGGGTTCCACGTGGTGGTGCGGGACAAGCCGTTCTTCCGGCCTTGGATGCCGGGTCGGGACACCGGCAGCGGGCTGTTCTTCTTCGCCTTCCTCGCCATCGACGTGATGGCCGCCTTCACCCAGATGCTGGCCGGCGGCGTGTTCGAGAAGCACCCCGGGCTGCGGTGCACGGTGCTCGAGTCGGGGGCCACCTGGATCGCCGCCTGGCTCGACCGGATGGACCACAAGTACGAGGTGATGCGCAACATCACCCCCACCGAGCTCAAGCCCAGCGAGTACTTCTACCGCCAGTGCCTCGTGTCGGCCGATCCCGACGAGACGGTGATCGCCCCCATCGTGGAATCGGTGGGGGCCGACTACTTCGTGTGGGCCTCGGACTACCCCCACATCGACGCCAGCTTCGGCGTGGTGGGCGAGATCCGCTCCCGCATCGCCTCGCTGGCGATCGACGACCAGGCCAAGGTGCTGGGCCTCAACGCCATGAAGTTCTACGGGCTCGACGCACCGTCGAATCTGGCCGGCTGAAGCCGGCTTCAGGGTCCTTCAGCCGGAAGCCAGGAACGGGAGGACAGGATGCGGGTCATGAGAACCCGATCCGTCCTCGCCGGTGCCGTCGTCGCTTCCTGCCTGCTGGCCGCCTGCGGCTCGTCCCACGCCGTCAACACCCTCGGCACCACCTCCACCACTGGGGCCAAGGGGGCCGCCGCCTCGGGTTCGACCAGCACGGCCAAGGCCGGATCGGCCTCGTCGACCACGGCCAAGGCCGGAACCGAGGGAGCGGTGGGCGCGGCCAAGGTCGAGGTGGCCAAGACCGCCCTGGGGCAGGTGCTGGTGGACGCCGAGGGCCGCACGCTCTACCTCTACAAGAAGGACACCCAGGGCAAGGCCAGCACCTGCGACGGCTCGTGCGCCGTCACCTGGCCCCCGGTGGAGGCGAAGGACAAGCCAACCGCCGGCACCGGGATCGACGCCACAAAGCTCACCACGGTCAAGCGGGCCGACGCCACCGAGCAGGTGGCCTATGACGGCTGGCCCCTCTACCGCTACGGCGGCGACAAGAACGCTGGTGACACCACCGGCGAGGGGGTTGACTCCGTGTGGTACGCCGTGTCGCCCGCCGGCACCCCGATCGCCGCCTGAGCGGCCCAGCTCCGCGTCCCGGCCCGACCTCCTCTCCCTCGGGCCGGGACGGCTGATCGACGTCCTCTTCCCCTCCGGACGTCTCCGACGTTCCGGTCACGGCCTCCTCTCCCCGTGGCCGGAACGTTCGCGTCCGGGCCCGGATCGCCGTTTTAGGTGGTCCTTAGCTGGCTGAGGGCGGGCTCAGGCGACTTCAGGATCGGCACAGGACCGGGGGCGCACGATGGTCCCACCACCACGAAGGAGCAGCACCCCGATGACGATCACCACCGAACCCGGAGGCCTGACGACCGACCCCGACGCCGCCGACGGGGGCCCCACCTCCGAATGGACGACGCCGCCCTCCCCCACCACCCCCTACGCCCCGCCGGTCAGCACGCCGCCACCGCCCGCCGCCCCGCCCGCCGGCACCTCCGGCCGGCCCGGTCGGGTACCCCGGCGACTGCTGGCGGCGGTGGCCGCCGTGGCCATCGCCGGAGGCACGGTGGGCGGCGCCGTGGGCGGGGCGGTGGCCGGCCGCCATGAGGCCGACACCGCCACGTCGCCCACCTCCGTATCCATCGCCGCCTCCCCCAGCTCCACCGCCAGCTCCACCCGCGAGGGCAGCAGCGGCGGTAGCACCGCCGCCGTGGCCGGGGCCCGGGCCGACGTGTCGGGCCTGATCGACGGCGCCCTGCCCAGCGTGGTCAGCATCACCGTCAGCCTGCCCCAGGGGCGGGGAGCGGGCACCGGGTTCGTCGTCTCGGACGACGGCCGGATCGCCACCAACGCCCACGTCGTGGCCGACGCCGGCACCATCGAAGTGGCGTTCCACGACGGCACCACAGCACCCGCCACCGTGGTGGGCGTCGACCGGACCGACGACCTGGCCGTGATCAAGGTCGACCGCACCGGCCTCGCTCCGCTCCCCCTCGGCACGTCGGCCGACCTCAAGATGGGCGAGCCGGTGGTGGCCATCGGCAACGCCCTCGATCTGACCGGCGGCCCCACCGCCACCGAGGGGATCGTGTCGGCGCTGGACCGCCACATCACCACCGACGAGGGCGGGTCGCTGTCGCACCTGATCCAGATCGACGCCGCCATCAACCCCGGCAACTCGGGCGGCCCGCTGCTCACCCTCGACGGCAAGGTGGTGGGCATCAACTCCGCCGCCTCGGTGTCGGCCCAGAACATCGGCTTCGCTATCGCCATCGACACCGCCCGCCCCATCGTGGAGCAGCTGGAGGCGGGCAAGACCGTCGCCACCGGCTACCTGGGGGTGAGCACGGCCGCCGTCGACCCCTCGGTGGCGGCCCAGTTCGGCCTGAAGGTGGACCACGGGGTGCTGGTGGCCGACGTGGCCGCCAACTCCGCCGCCTCGGCCGCCGGCCTCCAGCCCGGTGACGTGATCGTGTCGCTCGACGGCACCACCACCGACGACCCCCAGGCCCTGGCCGACGCCATCCACACCGCCGGACCCGGCCATCTCGTCCATCTGCAGGTCAACCGGTCGGGCCAGGCGATGGCCATCGACGCCACCCTCAGCTCACACGCAGCCTGACCGGGAAGCGGGCGACGAACCGGGCGCCGCCGTGGTCGACGGTGAGGGACCCGCCGTGGGAGACCATGACCGAGCGGGCGATGGCGAGGCCCAGGCCGCTGCCGCCGGCGTCGAGCGTGCGGGCCTCGTCGAGGCGCCAGAAGGGCTCGAAGATCCGCTCCCGCTCGCTCTCGGGCACCGGCTCCCCGTCGTTGGCCACGGCCAGCCACGGGGAGCCGTCGTCGTCGGTGCCGGTGGCCACCTCGATCGTGGATCGGGTGTGGCGCTCGGCGTTGTCGAGCAGGTTACGCACCACCCGGGTGAGGCCGTCGACATCGGCCGACACCGTCACCGGCTCCAGGCACCGGTCGACCGCAACGGCCCGGCCGGGGGCTCGGCGGTCGATCTCACCACCCACCAGGGCCGCCAGGTCGACCGGAGCCAGGGCGCCAGCGGGCACCGTCCGGGCCGCCGTCAGCAGCCGCAGGTCACGAGACAGCTCCTCCAACCGGTTAACCTCCACCAGCACGTCACCCGCCACCTGGGGCCAGTCGGTCCGGTCGGGGTAGGCCAGGCCGACCTCCAGCTCGGTGCGGATGGCCGACAGCGGGCTTCGCAGCTCGTGCGAGGCGGCGGCAGCGAACAGCTTCTGCCGGGTGGCCGACTCCTCCAACCGGGCCAGCATCCGGTTGAGGGTCTCGCCCAGGCGGGCGATCTCGTCGTCGGTGGCGGCCGCCGTCACCCGCCCCGACAGGTCGGTGGCCTCGATCCGGTCGACGGCGCGACGCATGGCCTCCACCGGAGCCAGAGCCCGGCCCACCACCCGGTAGGTGAGCAGGGCGGCCACCAACACCAGCACCGGGACCAGCACGAGCAGCGAGTCCCGCAGCCGCGCCTCCGCCGTCTCGGCGGCATGGAGCGACGTGACGGCGTAGACGGCCACCGGGCCGGCCGGAGAATCGACCGTGCGCACCACCACCAGATAGTGCTCGCCGCTGCGGGCCCCGATGTCGTCGCCCGGAACCGTCACCCTGCGCTCCCCGCCCCGCCCCGGCGGCTCCACCACGTCGAGCCGGGTCCCCAGGGCCAGGCCCGGGGTGGCCGCCACCACCTCGCCGGCGGCGTCGATCACCTGGACCTGGCCGATCTCCTTACCGGTGGGCGGCAGGATCGGCACCAGCAGGCCGTCGTCGATCAGCTCGACGATCTCGTCGATCCGGTCCACCAGCTGACCCTGGGCGTCGGCCACCTGGCTCCGCCGGGTGAGCACGGCCACCACCCCCGCCCCCACCACCAGGGCCACCGCCACCACCACGGCGGCCACCACCGTCACCTGCGTACGGACCGACGGCCGCCAGTCAGCGCCGGCCATGCCCCCCCACCCGGTAGCCGCCGCCCCGGACGGTTTCGATCACGTCGGGTCCGAGCTTGCGGCGCAGAGCCGACACGTGGACCTCCACCACGTTCTCGCCCCCTTCGAATGCGAAGTCCCACACGTGGCCCAGGATCTCGGCCTTCGGCACCACCTCGCCGTGGCGCCGCATCAGGTACTCGAGCACGGCCAGCTCCCGGGGGGTGAGCTCGACCGGCTGACCGGCCCGGTGGCAGGTCCTCGAGTTGACGTCGAGCTCCACCTCGCCCACCCGCAGCACCACCGGTCGGGCCCCGGCACCCCGCCGCAACAGAGCCCGGAGGCGGGCCACCAGCACCACATAGGAGAACGGCTTCGACAGGAAGTCGTCGGCACCGGTGTCGAGGGCCTCGGCCTCGTCGAGCTCGCCGTCCTTGGCCGTGAGCATCAGCACCGGTGTCCAGATCTGGCGGGCCCGCAGCTCGGCGCACACCTTGAAGCCGTTGAGGCCGGGGAGCATCACGTCGAGCACGATCACGTCGTAGGGCTGCTCGGAGGCCAGCCAGAGGCCGTCGGTGCCGGTCGACGCCACGTCCACCGCGAACCCCTCGGCTTCCAGGCCCCTCTTGAGAGCGGCCGCCTGGCGGACCTCGTCCTCCACCACGAGCACACGCATGACAGCCAGTGTGGCACCGGGCGGCACCCGACGGGTGCCCGACCCCGGGCCGCGCTGAAGACGGCTTCAGGTGGCTTCAGGCCGGCTGCAGCCGGCGGGCCCGATGCTGGCACCATGGCCCATCATCAGCTCCACCTCTCGCCCCGGGCCCGCCACCGTTCGGCCGAGCTGGCCGGCACGGTGGCCCTGGCCGCCGTCGTCGCCATCCACCTCCAGAACCTGGCCCACCGGTTCGGGCTCGCCCCCTGGATCGGGGTGGCGTCGATCCTGTTCGTCACGGCCGCCGCCGGGGCGGGGTGGCTACTGGTCCGGAGCGATCCCCGGGGATGGCTCCTCGGCGGGCTGACCTGCCTGGCCGCCGCCCTGGCCTGGGTGGCCGGCCGCACCGTGGGCTACCCCGGTGCCATCGACGACATCGGCCGCTGGACCGAGCCTCTGGGGCTGGCCGCCTTCTGCCTGGAGGCGGGGATGGCGGCGCTGTCGGCCCATCAGCTCCGCCACCTGTGGGCGCTGTGAGCCGGGGTCACGCCCCGTTCGTGATCCCCCCACTCGTGGTCGACGCCAGCGCCCACAGATCCTCGTAGGCGGCGAGCCCCGCCGGCTCACCGCGCTGGGCGATCCGCAGCACGATGATCTCGTCGGCCAGCCCTTCATAGGCGGCGACCCGGGCCGCGCACTGCTGCGGTGTGCCGGTGATGGTCATGGTGTCGATCACCTCGTCGGGGACCAGCGCCATGGCCTCTCTGGTTCGACCGGCGGGCATCAACGCCGCCGCCGCATCGGCGAACTCCCCGAAGCCGAGCTGACGGAGCTGACTTTCGTAGTAGGGGTGCGGCACCGGGTGGAAGAGCCCGCAGATGGCCAGCCGGGTCGCCTGGCGGGCCAGTTCCTCGTCCTGGTTGACGCTGACCTGGGCCCCGACGGGGAAGGCCAGCGACGCCGGGTCCCGCCCGGCGGCCGCCGCACCAGCCTGGGCGTTGGGTCTCACCACATCGGCCAGGAAATGGGGCGAGGTCATGATGCCGACGGCCACCCCGTCGGCCACCTCGCCGGCGAGCCGCACCATCCTGGGCCCCGAGGCCGACAGGTGGACCGGTATCGACGGGCGCACCGGATCGAACGCCGACCGCCACCGGGTGCGGTGCACCGGGCCGTCGTGACGCACCGACTCACCGGCCCGGGCGGCGACGATCGAGCGGAGAATCGTCACGTAGTCGCGCAGCTTGGCCAACGGTCGGGCGGTGTCGACCCCCATGTACCATTCGTTCATGTGCCGGTTCCCGGTGCCGACGCCGAGCACGAGGCGTCCGCCGCTCAACTCGTCGAGATCGCGGGCGGCGAGGCCGGTGACCCATGGGTCCCGGGCGTAGGCGTTCACGATGTAGGTACCGACCAGCACCCGCTCGGTGGCGAGCGCCACCGCGGTGGCCGGCACCAGTGCGCTGCGCGTCGCCTCGACCAGGTGCACGCCGCCGAATCCGGCGGACTCGGCCCGCCGGGCCAGCTCCACCACCGTCGCCAACGAATCTTCGAACCCCAACAACAGACCGAGCCGCATCCGGCGACCCTACCCTGCGGGCTCGAGGCGAGGCTCAGCGGCGACGGGCGGTGTGGGGTGTGCGGGCGCCGGCCAGGGCCCGCACGCTCACGATCTGAGCGGGCTCGCCGGTGCAGTTGACCACCTGGACCCGCTCGGCCGGGCCGACGGCGCACGAGCCGGCGGGGCCCAGCACGTGGGAGCCGTCGTCGGCCGTCCACACCAGGAGTTGGCCACTGACCACGGCGAAGGCGACCGGCTGGCTCTCCACGGCGCCCACGATGCAGGCGTCGTCGCCGGCAACCCACTCCAGCGCCGCCTCGAAGCCGGCGGTGACCGCCAGCACGGTGCGCTCGCCGGCCGGAGCGGCCGGATCGACGGAAGCGGCGAGACCGCAGGCGATCTGGGCCAGCAGGGGCGCTTCGATGCCGTCGCCCTGGGTGTACGTGCTCGACGTGAGCATGACCCCGGACGGGTGCAGCAGCTGCGACGCTGCCATCGAACCTTCAGGTGTGCCGTTGAACTCTGCCATGACGTCGCTTCTTCCCCTCTGACGAACGGCGCCCTTGCCGTTCGTCTGCCTCCCTGACCGCACAACGTAGCGGATTCCTGAGCAAGCTCAGAAATCGAAGGGGCTGGCTGCCCGGCGGGAACCTGGTGAACGTAGCACGATCTGCTCTCCCCGCCTACCGCTATCCACCACAACCGGCGTGAACTGTGGTAGGTGACGGAACCAAAGAAACAGGCCCGGCCATGGCGGCCGGGCCTGTTTCACCAGGTCTGTGACGCCAACCGGCGTCTTGCTGGGGTTGCCGCCCCGAGGCCGGGGCGGGTGAGTTTCCCTAAGACGTTTCGCCGCAGGCGGAACGCGAGGTCCCGAAGGGACACTAGCTGCCTGACTTCGTGCCGGTCTGGCCGACGGCGGCCGCCGCCTTGTCCGATGTGGCGTCCATCGGGGTCCATTCGAAGTTCGACGGCGTCACCCGGGTGGCCCGGTCGAAGCCCGGCGTCTCCTTGACCACCACGGCGGTCACCATGCCGAACATGCCGGCCTCCCGCTCCACGTGGTTCAGGATGTGGCAGTGCCAGACCCAGGTGCCAGGCTCATCGGTCTTGAACAGCACCGTGTAGCGCTCGCCGGGGGCGACGGCCAGGGTGTCGGTCCAGTACGGGTGGTCGAGCGGGATCCCGTCCTTGGCGTACACCAGCTGGGGGAACTGGTGCAGGTGCATGGGATGGATCAGCAGGCCCTCGTTGAAGTAGGTGATGCTGATCCAGTCGCCCTGGTTGGCCACGATCGGCTCGGTGGCGGGGAAGCCCTTGCCGTTGAGGCTGAGGCCGATCACGCCGGCGTCGTTCAGCACCATGGGGAAGTCCTGGGTCAGCTTGAGATCGGTCGGGATGGTGACCCCGCTGATCGTCTGACCCCGGGGGACGGGGTTGTCGCCGATGCGGACGGTGCCGAACAGGCCGTTGGTGACCTCGGTCTCGCCGTGCATGTGGGCGTGGTACATGGCGATGGCGTCGTCGGTGGCCTCGAAGTGGTACTCGAACGTGCCGCCGTTGGGAGCGATCGGGTCCTGGGTGACGGGGGCCACGCCGTCCTGGTCGTTGGCGGTACGCAATCCGTGCCAGTGGATGTCGGTGGCCATCGGCAGGTTGTTGACCACCCGCACCTTCACCTTGTCACCCCGGTCGAGCAGGATCTGGGGGCCGGGAACCTGGTTGTTGTAGGCCCAGGCCTTCACGATCTTGCCCGGCTCGACCTCCCAGTCGATGATCGAGGCCGTCAGGTCGAACACCTTGGTGCCGTCGGCCTGGACCTCGGTGGGCTGCAGGATCGAGTTGCCCTTGCCCTCGGTCTTGGCCGGGAAGGCGGCGATGGTCGCCATCATGTCGGCGTCCATCTTGGCGTACTCCTCGGCCGAGGTGCCGCCGGCGGCGGTGGCGCTGTGGCCGGTACCGGCAGCCGCCGCGGGGGCTGCGGCACCGTCGGCGGTGATCACCAGATCGGCCACCATGCCCGATGCCTCATGGCCGGGGATGCTGCAGAAGACCTGGTAGGTGCCGGCGTCGAGCTTGCCCAGGGCCAGGCTGCCGTTGCCCCCGGAGGCGATGTCGCCCGAGGTGAGCGCCAGATCCCGCAGCACGATGTTGTGGGTGGCGCTGCCGATGTTCGTGATGTTCAGGTTCACGTCACCGGCCGGGGCCGTGAGGTTGCCCTCGATGGCGAACTCGCTCAGCGTCAGGTCCACCGTGGTGGCGGCAGCCGGAGCGGCGGGATCGCTGACGGCCAGGGCCACGGCGATGAAGCCGAAGAACAGCAGGGCCACCAGCGCAGCCGCGCCCAGGAACATGGCGATGAACCATCGGCCGTCGCCCACCCCGTCGGGCGGGATGGAAGGTGGCGGTTGCCCGGGCGCGGCAGGAGAGCCCGCACGGGTAGCGGTGTCGGTCATTGTTGAATGTTCTCCCGGTATCAGTTGACGCGGCGGAGCTGAAGGCCCTCACCGACGCGGTCGCGAACTGCGTGAACCTGCGACCGGCAGTTCCGATGATTCTATTCAGGCGACATCAGCCGCCAGGGACCTTCGTCCCGGGGCGTGAACGGTATCGGTCACACCGGGGCGCCCGCGGTCATCCCGCGACGTACTGACCGGCTGTATCAGGGGCCGGTCACGTAGTGCCCGGCCGTAGTTCCAGCGATACGGCCGAACACGGCGCCGGAGGTGAGGCCGGTGCCGCCGGGGTAGTTGTGGTAGAACAGCCCGCCCACCAACTCCCCGGCGGCGAACAACCCGCGGATGGGGGTGCCGGCGGTGTCCTCCACCTCACAGTCGTTGGTGACCTTGAGCCCGCCGAAGGTGAACGTGACCCCGCAGGTGACGGCGTAGGCCTCGAACGGCGGCGTGTCGAGCACGTTGGCCCAGTTCGTCTTGTCCACCGGGAGACCGGCCGTGCGGCGGCCGTCGAGCACGGCGGGGTTGAACGTGATGTCGGTCTGGACCGCCGCGTTGTAGGTGCGGAGTGTCTCCAGCGCCCGGTTGGGATCGACGCCCTCCAGCTTGGTGACCAGCTCCTCCAGCGTGCTGGCCGAGACCTTGGTCACCTCCCGGATGCGGTACTCGTCGCGCAGCATGTCGAGCACCTTGGCGTCGAAGATCTGCCAGCAGAACATGTCGGGCTGGTCCATGATCACCGAGCCGTACTTGGCGTAGGTGTAGTTCCGGAAGTCCGCCCCTTCGTCCACGAAGCGCTCGCCCTTGGCGTTGACCATCACGCCCAGGGGGTAGGAGTGCTTCTGGAAGCCGTCGCCCACCTTGAGGTCGCCGAACTCGGGGGCGTTGAGGTCCCAGGCCACGGCGTGGCTGCCCGACCAGTGGCCGTAGGGCATGGCCCCGATGTCGAGGGCCATGCGGATGCCGGCGCCGGTGTTGAAGCGGGTGCCCCGGACCTTGGCCAGGTCCCAGTTGGGGCCCAGATAGCGGGCCCGCCACTCGGCGTTCGACTCGAACCCGCCGGCGGCCAGCACCACGGCTTTGGCCGGCACGTCCACCAGGCGGCCAGCGTGGCGGGCCCGGACGCCGATCACCCGGCCATCAGGGTCGACCATGAGGGCGTGGGCCGGGGCTTCGTAGAACAGCTGCACGCCGTCGCGGCGGCAGGCCTTGTGCTCCAGCTCCACCAGGCCCTCGCCCCCGCCCCAGGTCTCCACGGCCAGGCCACCCCAGAACTTGAACGTGCCGTCGACCTTGAACGCCTGGCGGCCGTAGCTGGGCTGGAAGCGGACGCCCTTCTCCCGCATCCACACCATGGTGGGGAAGCTGCGGTCGACCAGGAGCTCGGCCAGCTCGGGGTGGGTGCGGTACTGGGTGATGCGGCCCAGGTCGTCGAAGTACTGCTGGCGGGTGTAGGAGCCGAAGTCGACGTTGGTGCGCTCGTCGTCGGTGAGGTCGGGCAGGAGTTGCACCAGGTCGTCGACGCTGTTGAACACCACCCGCATGGCCCCGGCGGTGTAGCGGGAGTTGCCCCCGCAATCGCGCTCGGGAGCCGCCTCCAGCATGATCACCGAAGCGCCGCTCTCCCGGGCGGCCAGGGCGGCGCATGCGGCGGCGTTGCCGGCCCCCACCACCACCACGTCGGCGGAGCCGTAGGGCTGGTCGGGATCAGTGGTGCTGGCGGTGTCGGTCGCGCTGTCGGTCACGTCGCAGCAGCGTAGTTTCGCCCCGGCCCGGAGGACACGTCCGGGCCCGGGGCTTCAACCGTTCAGCTCCGGATCACGCGGCCCACCAGGGCCCCCTGGTGCTCGCCGCCCTCCATGAACACCTGGCCGTTGACCAGGGTGAGCTCGTAGCCCGAGGCCTTCTGGATGTAGCGGCCGGCGCCGTTGGGGAAGTCGTGGACGTACTCCGGGGCGTCGAGCGCCAGGGCGTCGAAGTCGATCACGTTGACGTCGGCGTAGGCCCCCTCCACCAGGCGGCCCCGGCCCTCGAGGCCGAACAGGTCGGCCCCTTCGGAGGTCATCATCTTGATCCCCTCCTCCACCGTCCATGCGCCCGAGTCACGCACCCAACGGGTGAGGAAGTAGGTGGTCTGGCTGGCGTCCTGGATCTGGCCCACATGGGCCCCGGCGTCGCCGATGCCGAGCACCACGTCGGGGTGGCGGAGCTTGGCCTCTATGGCGTCGAAGTCCCAGTTGAGGAAGGGGTAGTTCCACAGGCCCTTGCCGTCGCTCTCCAGCGCCATGTCGATGAAGGCCTCGGCCGGCGACACCCCCCGCCGCTCGGCGTGGGCGGTGAGCGACTCGGCCGGATCCCGCTCGTAGTCGACCCGGCTGTCGTCGAGCCGGTAGATGGCCGACACGTCGAGCTTGGTGGGGGTGGCGGCCACGTCGGCGATCAGCTGGGCCCGGAACGCCGGGTCACGCAGCTTGGCCAGCTTGTCGGTGACGTGCTGGTCCCGCAGGGAACGCCAGTCACGCGAGCAGTTGTCGAACGGGGTGCGGTTGGCGATGCCGAACAGCACGCCGATGCCCCGGCTCGTGGTCTGGGGGAAGATCTTCGCCCCCTCGGCGTTGGCCTTCGACACCAGCTCCAGCCAGTACTGCCAGGCCGTGGGGTCCGACCGGTTCTGCACGAACCCGAACGACACCGGCCGGCCGGTGCGGATCGACAGCTCCTTCATCCACGCCACCTCCCGCTCGATGACCGAGCGGTCGGGCGTGCCCACCATGCCGTGGACCTGGCGGTCGTTGTCGACCGCGCACTCGAAGATGCCCTTGCCCAGGCGGCCCATCACCTCACCGATGGCGTACAGCTCCTCGGGCAGGGCCCAGGTGCCGGGCACCTCCCGCCCGTCGGGCACCACGTGGAGGTAGGTGCGGGAGGTGGAGAAACCGAGGGCACCGCCCTGCAGCGCCTCCTCCACCAGCTCGCACATCTTCTTGATGTCGTCGGCCGAGGCGTGGTGCTGGTCGATGGCCCGGTCTCCCATGGCCGCCACCCGCACCGAGCAGTGGCCCACCATGCCGCCCACGTTGATGCCCTTGGGCATCCGCTCGTAGGAATCGAGGTATTCGCCGAAGCTCTCCCAGTCCCACGGCAGGCCGGTGAGGATCGCATCGGCCGGGATGTCCTCCACCGACTCCATCATCTCGGCCAGCTGCTGGCGGTCTTCCGGCTTGCAGGGGGCGAAGGTGACGCCGCAGTTGCCCATCACGGCGGTGGTGACGCCGTGCCAGCACGACACGGTGCCCACCGGGTCCCAGGCCAGCTGGGCGTCGAGGTGGGTGTGGATGTCGACGAAGCCCGGTGTGACCAGCTTGCCGGTGGCGTCGACCACCCGGGCCGCCTCGCCGTCGCAGGTGCCCACGGTGACGATGCGATCGCCCACGATGCCCACGTCGGCCACCCGGGACGCCACCCCGGTGCCGTCGATCACAGTGCCGCCCTTGATGACGATGTCGTAGTTCATGTTGGGTATTCCCCCCGAGAGATCACAGTGCCGCGGTGGCGGTGCCACGATCCTACGACGGGGGTGTGACAGGCTCCCAGCCGGGCGCTACTCCTCGACGGCGGGGGGAACGATGGCCACAGGACGGTCGGCGTGCTCGGTGAGATAGGAGGCCACCGTGCCCAGCACGATCTTGGTGAGGGCGCCCTCGCCCCGAGGGCCGATCACCAGCAGGTCCACCTGGTGCTCGTCGGCGATCCGCTCCAGCTCCTGGCGGGGATCGCCCCAGGCCACCACCCCGTCGCACGGCACGCCCTTGTCGGTCACCCGGAAGGCCAGATCGGCCAGCTCCTTCTCGGCCTCGTCGTGCCGGTTGACGGCGGCGTCCATGGCGGCGAAGCCCAGCACCCGGGCCACCAGCAGCCGGCCCCCGGTCTCGGCCGCCAGCTCGGTGGCCCACTCGAGCGCCCGCTCGGCGTGGGCCGAGCCGTCGTAGCCCACCAGGATGACGGGTTCGTCGAAGCTGTCGGGCCGGGTGGGCACGTCCTCGCTCGACACCACCACCAGGGGGCAGGGGGCGGTGGCCACCAGCCGGCGGCTCACCGATCCCATCACCCTCGGCGTGATCCGCTCGTCGCCCCGGCGACCCACCACCACGAAGAACGGGCGACGGCGATGGATGAGCGCGAGCAGGGCGTAGTGGGCCGGCCCCCGCAGCACCGTCTTGCGCACCTCGTTGGCTGCGCCCGCCTCCTCGGCCACCATCTCCCGCAACTCAGCCGCGGTGTGACGGTCCATCGCCTCGTGTGACGCCAGCTGGCGCAGGAGCGTGGGGGTGTAGGTCCAGGAGCGCACGGCCTCGATCCGGGCGCCGGCCCGGCTGCCGATGCCCACGGCCCACCGCAGGGCGTGGCGCCCCGCCTCCGACTCGTCGGCGCCGACCATGATCAGCATCGTCAACCTCCTCGGAACTGGGCCCAACGCTGGGGTTCTGAACGGGGCGGACGGAACCCGTTCCACCTTCGACGGTAGGCGCCAGGGCCGGCCCACGGAAAGGGACGTTGGTCATTCACCCGGCCGAGGCCCGGCAACGCTCTCAGCCAATTCACAGCTTGCTGACGGCTCTGTCTCATCTGGCGTCCTTATCGTCCGCAGCCATGGGAACTCTGCAGTCCTCCGCCCGCCGGCCAGCGCGCCTCTCCCTCCCTCTCCCCCTGCGCCGCCGGCGGGCGCTGGTGCTTTCCGGCACCGTGCTCCCCTGTGTCACGGCCGCCGCCCTCCTGCTGGCGGCCTGTGGCTCGTCGGCCGACGATGCCCAGGTGGCGTCGCTGGCCGGGGGGTCGGCCGCCACCGGTGACACCACGTCCACCACCCTGACCCAGGCCGATACCCAGCAGGCCATGCTCGACTATGCAGCCTGCATGCGCGACAACGGCATCGACATGGCCGACCCCACCTTCGATGCCGACGGCAACGTCCAGGGTGGCTTCCGCCCCGACGACGCCTCCTTCGACCCCCGCTCGGAGGCCTTCCAGACGGCCCAGGAGGCCTGCGGCGACACGCTGGCCGGCGTCCAGTTCGGAGGCCCGGGCGGCCCCGGCGGCTTCGACCGCACCGCCATCCAGGACGCTTTCAACAGCTTCACCGCCTGCCTGCGAGACCAGGGCGTCCAGGTCGACGACATCACGCTGGGCGACGGCCCCGGCGCCGGCGGTCCCGGCGGGCCGCCCGTGAGCGATGGCGGGGCGACGGCCGGTCCGGGGACCGGAGGCCAGGGCGGCTTCACCGGCGGACCCCCACCCGGGGCCCCCGGCGGTGATGGCACCGGCGGCCCGCCGGCCGACGGCTTCGACCCCACCAGCCGGATCATCGAGCAGCTCGGCCTGGACGACACCGACCCGGCGGTGACCGCCGCCATCGAGGCCTGCCAGCCGGTGCTGCAGCAGGCGTTCGCCAACCCGGGCGGCTCGACCACCACCACCGCGGCCAAGGCATAGGGGGCTGTCACCCATGAGCGGCGGGCAACGGGGCTCGCGGGCCCGGACGATCGCGGCGTTGGCCGCCACGGCGGTGGTGGCCGCCGGCGTATCGGGTGCCGCTGTGCGGTGGGCCGACCGGCGGGGCGACAGCGAGGAGGCCGACACGGTGGCCGCCACCACCACCACGGCCAAGGTCGCCCGGCGCACGCTCGACCTCACCGACGACACCACGGCCACCCTCACCTTCGTCTCGTCGGCCACCGTGTCGGCCCCGGTCGCCGGCACCGTCACCCGGCTCGTGGCCGAGGGCGACGTGGTGTCGGCCGGCACCGTCGTGGCCATGATCGACGGCGCGCCCCTCGTGGCCCTCTACGGCGACCTGCCCCCGTACCGGGACCTCAGCTCGTCGTCGACCGACGGGGCCGACATCTACCAGCTCGAGCTGAACCTCGTGGCCCTGGGGTTCGATCCCGACGGCGCCATCGCCATCGACGAGAGCTACGACTCGGCCACCACCGCCGCCGTGGAGCGGTGGCAGGACACCCTCGGCATCGACGCCACCGGTGACGTGCCCCAGAGCCTGATCACCTACGTGCCGGGCCAGGTCCTGATCGACGACGCCACGGCCACGGTGGGAGGCGGTGTGGCGGCCGGCGGAACCCTGGCCTCGGGACGACTGGTGGAGCGAACGCTGGCTGTACCCTCCCGGCCCGACGGCGGGGCCGTCACTGCGGTGGCCGCCCCCGGCACAGCGGTGACCACGGGCACCGTGCTGTTCACCCAGGGCGGCTACCCGGTGGTGACCGTCGAGGGCGACGCCGCCACCCTCCCCCGCCTCGACCGGGACCTGGAGGGCGGCGTGAGCGCCGGCGCCGATGTGAAGCTGGCCGAGCAGATGCTGGCCCAGCTCGGCTTCGACGACGGCGGCGCCCTCACCGTCGACGACACGTTCGACGCCTCCACCGCCGCCGCGCTGGCCGCCTGGTACGCCGGCCTCGGCCTGACCCCGGCCGACGCCGGCCGGCTCCCCGCCGGCGGGTTCGTGGTGGTGCCGGCCGGCCTCCAGGTCGGAACGGCCAGCGTGGCCGACGGTACCGACCCGGGCCGGGAAACGCCTGTGGTGTCGCTCACCGCCCCCGCCCGGGCGGTGACCACGTCGGCGCCGCTGGGCGACGACACCTTCGCCGTGGGTGCCACCGTCACCGTCGTGTACCCCGACGGCACCACCACCGACGGCACCGTCGCATCGGTGGGCACGGTGGCCACGAACTCGACCGGCCAGCCCGGGGGCCAGGCCACGGTGCCGATCACGATCCGGGTGGGCGAGGTGCCCCCGTCGGTGGCCGGCTTCGTGGAGATCCCGGTGACCCTGCGGGTGGTGACGGAGGCCATCGAGAACGCCTTCGTCGTGCCCACCAGCGCCCTGGTGGCCCTGGCCGAGGGCGGCTACGCCCTGGAGGTGGCCGACGGTGCCGGGACCACCCACCTGATCGGGGTGGAGACCGGCTCCTTTGCCGACGGGTTCGTGGAGGTCACCGGGGCCGACCTGACCGAGGGGCTCGACGTGGTGGTGCCCTCATGACCGCCGGCCCGGTGGCCGCCGGGTCCGAGCCGCCGGCCGCCCTGGAGCTGCTCGACGTGGGCAAGCGGTATCCCGGCCACCCGCCGGTCGATGCCCTGCGTCACGTGGATCTCACGATCGCCGCCGGCGACCTGGCCGCCATCGTCGGTCCCTCGGGATCGGGCAAGTCCACCCTGCTCCACATCATGGGCACCCTCGACCGCCCGACGGACGGTGAGGTCCGCATCGACGGCATCGACACCAGCGAGCTGAGCGACCGCCAGCTCTCGGCCGTGCGATCGCAGCTCATCGGGTTCGTGTTCCAGCAGTTCTTCCTGCTCGATGGCATGACGGCGCTCGACAACGTGGCGAACGGGCTGCTCTACCAGGGCATCCCGCAACCGGAGCGGCGCCACCGGGCCCAGGAGGCACTGGAGCAGGTGGGCCTGGCGAACCGGGTGAACCACATCCCCAGCCGGCTGTCGGGCGGGGAGCGGCAGCGGGTGGCGATCGCCCGGGCCATCGTCCACCGCCCGGCGATCGTGCTGGCCGACGAGCCCACCGGCAACCTCGACTCCCGCTCCGGCCACGCCGTGCTCCAACTGCTGCGCGACCTGAACGCCGAGGGCCGCACGATCCTGCTGATCACCCACGACCGGGATCTGGCCGCCTCCCTCCCCCGCCGGATCGAGATCCGGGACGGCAGCATCCAGTCCGACACCGGTGCCCGGGACCGTTTCGGGGTCGGCCAACGATGACCGCGTCGACGCTGCGACCGTCCCGCCTGCGGATCGACGACGTGCTGCGGGTGGGGTCGATCGGGCTGCGGACCCGGCGCCTGCGCACCGCCCTGTCGACCGTGGGGGTGGCGATCGGGATCGCCGCCATGGTCGGTGTACTGGGTCTGTCGGCGTCGTCCCGGGAAGACCTGCAGCGCCAGATCCGGGCCCTGGGCACCAACCTGCTGCAGGTGGAGGCGGGGCAGGGCTTCGGTCGGGGGTCGGGCACGCTGCCCACCACGTCGGTGGCCATGACCTCCCGCATCGGGCCGGTGACGGGCGTCAGCTCGCTCACCACGGTCGACGCCACCGTGCGCCGAACCGATCTGGTGTCGGAGGGGATCACCGGCGGCATCTCCGTGTTCGCCGCCGACACCGGCCTCCTCGACACGCTCCACGCCACCCTGGCCGACGGCCGGTGGCTCGACGACGCCACCAGCGCCTACCCCACCACCGTGCTGGGCTCCACCGCCGCCCGCCAGCTCGGGGTGCGGGACGTGGCCGACGGCCAGCGCGTCTACATCGGCGGCCAGTGGTTCGCGGTGATCGGCATCCTCGACCCGGTGGGCGCCGCCTCCGGGCTGGATCGGGCTGCCCTGGTGGGCACGACGGCGGCCGAGGCGTGGCTGGCCGACGACACCCTGTCGCCGGGCACCGTCTACGTCCGCACCACCGACGACGGGATCGACGCCGTGCGCAACGTGCTGCCGGCCACGATCAACCCCGAGACGCCGGAGGAGGTGGAGGTGAGCCGCCCGTCGGACGTGCTGGCGGCCCAGGAGGCGGCCAACACCGCCTTCACCTCCCTGTTCCTCGGCCTGGGGGCCGTGGCCCTGCTGGTGGGCGGGATCGGCATCGCCAACGTGATGGTGATCGCCGTGATCGAACGGCGCTCCGAGATCGGGCTCCGGCGGGCCCTGGGGGCCACCCGGGCCCACATCCGCCGCCAGTTCCTCACCGAGGCCCTGCTGCTGGCGTTCGCCGGCGGTCTGGCCGGCGTGCTCATCGGGGCGGCGGTGACCGCCCTCTACGCCCGGATCCGAGGGTGGACGGTGGTGGTGCCGCCGGTCGCCGTGGTGGGCGGGTTGGCCGCCGCCGTGATCATCGGGGCCATCGCCGGCCTGTACCCCGCCACCCGGGCCGCCCGCCTGGCTCCCACCGAGGCCCTGCGATCATGAGTGGAGACGAAGCCGTCGAACCGCGGGCCACGGTGAACCGGCGACGGCTCGGGGCGGCGGCCGTGGCCGTGCTGGTGGTGGCCGGTGTGGCCGTGGGGGTGTCCGGCCTGGGGCCCGACGCCGCCGACACCGCAACCGACCTCACCGCCGAGCCCTTGAAGACAGGCACCGTCACCACCGGCGACCTGGCCGTGAGCGACCGGTTGGAGGGCACGCTGCAGCGAACCTCGGAGCTGGTGGTGGTCCACCGGATCTCCGGCGTCACCCCGGGCACCGGCAGCGTTGGCAACTCGAACGGTTCCGGGCTCGGCACCGGCGCCGCCGCCAGTGGGGCCGCCCCCTCCGGCGCCGGCGGCGCCGGCCTCACCGCCTGGTTCCGCCCCGCCCTCGTGCTGCAGGATCCGGGGGCGCAGGATACGGGCGCGCAGGGCGGCGCGCTGGTCTGCGGGAGCACCACCACGGCGGCGAGCGACCCGCCGACCACCACCACCTCGTCGGCCTGGGCATCGACCACCTCGCCCACCGATCCTCCGTCGTCCACCACCACCGATCCGCTGTCCACCGACCCGTCGGTCACCGTCGGTCCCGGGCCCACGACCACTGCCGCCCCGGACGGTGATCCCTGCGGCCCGGCCCCCACCTCCACCTCCGCTCCCACCCCGTCGTCCAGCGGTGCACCCGGCGCCGGCACACCGGCCGGCGGGCTCCCCACCGGCGGAGCGTTGCCGGCGCGCGGCCTCGGGGGCGGTGCCGGCGCCGGCGGCGGGACCGGTTCGGGTTCGTCGGGGGCGGCGTCGGCCCAGGCCGCCACGCCGACCGAGATGGTCACCTCCCTCCTCGCCGCCGGCACCGCCGTGCACTCGGGCGACGTGGTCTACTCGGTGGAGGGCCGCCCGGTGGTGGCCCTCGCCGGCGCCGTGCCGGCCTGGCGGGACCTGGCGTCGGGCATCGACGACGGGGCCGACATCGTCCAGCTGGAAGCGGCCCTGACAGCCCTCGGATACAGCGACGACGGCGCCCTCACCGTCGACGAGGCGTGGGACGGCCACACCACGGCGGCGGTGAAGGCGTGGCAGACCGGCCTGGGCCTGGAGGCCACCGGCGAGGTGCCGCTGGGCTATGTGGTGTTCGTGCCGGCCGACACCACGGTCACGGCGGTGAACGCCGCCGTGGGCCAGAAGCTGGCCGACGGCGACGCCGTGCTCCGCCTGGCCACCCCGTCGCAGGAGGTGGTGGCGACCGTGCCGGCCGAGCTCCGTCCGGTCGTGGCCCCCGGGCTGTCGGTGGAGGTGAGCGGGGTGGCCGCCACCGTCACCCGACTGGGCTCGGCCACTGGCTCCGACGGAACGGTGGATGTGGTGGCCTACATCACGCCCAGCGGGCCGATCACGGCGGCCGACGGGTCGACCGTGTCGGCCCGGTTCACGGTCACCGATGCCGCCGACGTGCTCCTGGTGCCGGTCGACGCCGTCACGTCCCGCATCGACGGCTCCTACGCCGTGCTGGCCGTTGACGAGTCGGGCGTCGCCGGCACCTGGGTACCGATCGAGGTCCACGGCGTGGGCGACGGCAAGGTGGCGGCCACCGGCGACGGTCTCCACGAGGGCCTCACCGTCGCCCTCCCCGGCGACGTCGCTTCCTCCTCGTCGGCGCCCTGAGCTCCGGACGTATCTCGGCGGCGGCTCCTCGACCCCTCGACTTCCACGACACGCAGACGCTCGGCCCCGTCGACGCCGCTGAGCAGTGCAGACCGCACCAGGCTGCAGCGCGACGAGAAGGGTGGCAGTATCCGAGCATGGCCAAGGCGATGGTGCGCGGGGTGGAGCTGGATCACAGCCGGAGCGGCAGCGACGGCCCGGAGGTGGTGTGGGGCCACGGGCTCAGCTCCAACCAGCAGAGCGAGGACGGGTTCGGGCTGCTCGACTTCGACCGGCTGGCCGGCGCCTGCCGGCTGCTGCGCTATGACGCCCGAGGCCACGGCGCCTCGGGCTTCACCGCCGAGCCCACGGCCTACTCCTGGGACGAGCTGGGCCGGGACCAGCTGGCGCTGACCGAACAGCTCGGCATCGGTCGCTATGTGGCGGCCGGGGCGTCGATGGGGTGCGGTACGGCACTGCACGCCGCCGTCCTGGCGCCGGACCGCATCGGCGCCCTGGTGCTGGTCATCCCGCCCACGGCGTGGGAGACCCGGGCCGAGCGGGTGGAGGTCTGGGAGCAGGTGGCGCAGGTCATCGAGGCCAAGGGGGCCGAGGGGTTCATCGCCGGTATGGCGGCCATGCCCAAGCCCGACCCCCTCGCCGGCCGCCCCGAGTGGGACGACAACATGGCGGCCAACGCCCGCCGCACCGATCCGGTCCGCCTGGCCGGCCTGTTCCGCGGCGCCGGCCACGCCGACCTGCCACCCCGGGAGGCGGTCGCCACCCTCGGCGTTCCCACCCTGATCCTGGCCTGGACCGGCGACCCCGGTCATCCCCAGTCGACGGCCGAGCAACTGGCCGAGCTGCTGCCCCAGGCCCAGCTCCACCTCGCCTCCACCTGGGACGAGTTCCAGGCCTGGACCGACAACACCGTCGACTTTCTCGCCTCCCTCCCCGCCATCTGAACCCACATCAGCCGCCGGTCAGCCGCCACCACCGGCCTCGTGCTCGCCTGCCTCCCGGAGCGGCACGTGTGGAATGATGCCAGCCTGCCCACTGTGGCCCGGGGGAACCGCCGGCCCAGAGCCCAAGGGCCCGCCACGCCGGCGGCGCCCACGACCGTTTGGAGGATGTCCGTGACCAAGATCGGGGTGCTGCTACCCACCCGGGAGGCCGTGATCTACGGCGAGCGCACCGGCGACCCGCGGCCCCTGGTGGAGCTGGCGGTGGCGGCCGAGGAAGCCGGGTTCGACTCGGTGTGGGCCGGCGACTCGCTGCTGGCCCGGCCCCGGGCCGAGCCCCTCACCCTGCTGGCGGCGGTGGCCACCCGCACCACCCGGTTGGAGCTGGGCACCGCCGTGCTCCTGGCTTCGATGCGGAACCCGGAGCAACTGGCCCAGGCCACGGCCACCCTCGACGCCGTCTCCAGCGGCCGCTTCATCCTGGGCCTGGGCGCCGGGCCCGACACCCCCGGCGTGCGGGCCGACTTCGCCCTGGTGGGCGCGGACTTCCCCCGCCGATCCAGCCGGGCCTTCACCGCCGCCGAACGGGTCCGCTCCCTGTGGCGGGGCGACGGCGACGAGGGCGACGGCGGCGACCAGATGTTTCCTCTCCCCGGCCGGTTCGGGGGCCCGCCGATCTGGTACGGCGGCTCGGGGCCCAAGGCGCTCCAGCGCACCGGCCAGGTGCTCGACGGCTGGTTCCCCATCGTGCCCACCGTCGACGCCTTCACCGCCGGGCTCCAGCGGGTGCGGGCGGCCGAGGCGGCCGCCGGGCGGCCGCACGGTGAGGTGTCGGCCAACCTGTACGCCACGGTGGTGCTGGGCGAGCCGGCGGCGGCCCAGGCCGAGCTGGACGAGCACTCACGGCTCTACTACGGCGTGCCCCACGAGGTGATCGCCCGCCAGCAGGGCTCGGTGGCCGGCACGGAGGAGCAGGTGGTGGCCTGGCTCCGGGCCTTCATCGACGCCGGCGCCGAGCACCTCTGCATCCGCTTCGGCTGCGCCGACGCCGCCGCCCAGCTCGGCCGCTTCGCCCCCCTGCTGGCCGAGCTGCGCTCAGCTTGACGCCTCGGCGGCGGCCTTCATGGCCGGGAGGGTCTTCTCGATGGAGTCGATGGCGTTGCGGCGGCGGCGCTGGACCTCCTCGTCGCCGTTCTCGATCATGACCGGCGACAGGTTCCGCAGCTCCCAGTGCTGGGTGAGCTTGGTGCCGGCACCCTCGGGCTCCAGCCGGTAACCCCACTGCACGAAGTTGAGGGCCGAGCCGCCGGTGATGAAGGTGAACGCCTGCTCCTCGTCCCGCTCCACGATCTCCACCAGGCCCTTCCATTCCTGGCCGTCGCGGCGGTTGACGCCCACGAACTCGTCGCCCACCAGGCCGGTACCCACCGAGCCGTCGGGCTTCTTGCGCCAGTACCCCCCGGTGTTCTCCGGGCTCCACTCGCCGTAGCGCTCCATGGCCGTCACCATGGCCCACACCTTCGACGGCGGGGCGTCGATGTGGATCGAGTCGGAGTGGCTGAAGATCGGGCCGTCGGTGCTCATGGCCGTCATCTTGACCGCGGGAGCGGCCGGGCGCCACCGACGGCCTGTGTGAAGCCTGGGTGAAGGGCGGCTTGCGGGTCCCGGGCCGGGGTGATGCCACAATTACCTTCATCATCGACGACGGAGGTGCCCGACCCATGACCGAGATGCTGACCAACCTGTCCACCGCCCATCCCCTCGACCGGCTCACCGAGGACGAGTCGGTGGCGGCGGTGGCCCTGGTCAAGGCCGACAGCCGATACCGGCCCGCGATGCGCTTCGGCAGCGTCAACCTCCACCTCCCGCCGAAGGAGGAGGTCATCGGTTTCATACCTGGCTCACCGGTGGAGCGGGCGGCCGACGTGGTGCTGGTCGACATCGGCGACGGCTCGACCCACGAGGTCACGGCCTCCATCACCGCCGGCGGGGTCACGGCCTGGGAGCGGCTGGAAGGCGTGCAGGCGTCGGTCATGCTCGACGAGTTCTTCGAGGCCGAAGCCGTGATCCAGGCCGACCCCGGGTTCCAGGCGGCACTGGCCAAGCGGGGCATCACCGACATGTCGCTGGTCACGGTGGACCCCTGGTCGGCCGGGAACTACGGCGACCCCGAGGAGAACGGCGCCCGGGTGCTGCGGGCCCTGGTGTGGGTGCACGACCAGCCGGGCGACAACCAGTACGCCCGCCCGGTCGACGGCCTGATGGTGATCGTGGACCTGGCCCAGGGAAAGGTGGTGCGGGTCGACGACGAGCGGGTGCTGCCGGTGCCGCCCCAGTCGGCCGAGTGGTCGCGGGCCTTCGTCGACCACCAGCGGACCGGCGTGAAGCCGCTGGAGATCGTGCAGCCCGAGGGGCCGAGCTTCACCGTGGTGGGCGACCGCCTGAGCTGGCAGAAGTGGGACCTGCGGGTGGGGTGGACCAGCCGGGAGGGCCTGGTGATCAACACCGTCACCTACGCCGACGGCGACGAGGTGCGGCCGGTGCTGTTCCGGGCGTCGCTGGCCGAGATGACCGTGCCCTACGGCGACCCGTCGAGCACCCAGGCCCGCAAGAACGCCTTCGACGCCGGCGAGTACGGCCTCGGCATGCTGGCCAACTCCCTCATCCTCGGCTGCGACTGCCTGGGCGAGATCCACTACCTCGACGCCCACGTGTGCAACGCGGCCGGCGAGGTGGTGCGCATCCCCCAGGCCATCTGCATCCACGAGGAGGATTTCGGTATCTCGTGGAAGCACACCGACTTCCGCACCGAGGCCACCGAGGTGCGCCGGCTGCGGCGCCTGGTGGTGTCGTTCATCGCCACCGTCGGCAACTACGAGTACGGCATCTACTGGTACTTCTACACCGATGGTCGGATCGAGAACGAGATCAAGCTCACCGGCATCCTGTCCACCGCCGGGCTCGACGACGGCGAGACCACGGCCTACGGCACCGTGCTGGCCCCCAACCTGTACGGACCCAACCACCAGCACTTCTTCTGCACCCGGCTCGACCTGATGATCGACGGCACCGACAACACGGTGGTGGAGGTGAACGCCGTGCCCGCCCCGCAGGAGGAGAACCCGTGGGGCAACGCCTTCCGGGCCGAGGCGACGGTGCTGGCCACCGAGCAGGCGGCCCAACGTCGGGTGAACACCGAGACCAGCCGGTACTGGAAGGTGGTCAGCGGCCACCGCACCAACGCCACCGGCACCCCCACCGGCTACAAGCTGCTGGCCGGGGAGAACGCCGTGCCGTACGCCACCGAGTGGTCGTCGATCCGTCAGCGGGCGGGGTACATGTGGAACCACCTGTGGGTGACGCCCTACGTGCCCGACGAGCGGTGGCCGGCCGGCACCTACCCCAACCAGCACGCCGGAGGCGACGGGCTGCCGGCGTGGACGGCGGCCGACCGGCCGATCGAGAACACCGACGTGGTGCTGTGGTACGTGATGGGCCACACCCACGTGCCCAGCCTGGAGGACTGGCCGGTGATGCCGGTGGCCCACATCGGCTTCACCCTCAAGCCATCGGGCTTCTTCGACCAGTCGCCGGCCATGGACATCCCCCCGGCCAGCCACTGCCACTGAGGCCAGCCACTGCCGCTGGGTCCCCGGGCGCCGTACGCTGGCGCCTCGGGAGGCCCTCATGTCCGACACCGCAGAACCGTCCACCCCCGTGCCAGCGCCGGTCGCAGCGGCGGCGCCCGGCGCCCTGGCCGGCATCCGGGTGGTGGAGCTGGCCACGATCCTGATGGGCCCCTACTCGGCCCGCATCCTGGGCGACCACGGGGCCGACGTGATCCGCATCGAGTCGCTCACCGGAGACTCCAGCCGCAACAGCCTCCCGGCCCGGAGCCCGGCCATGAGCTCGCTCAGCCTGCTGGTGCAGCGCAACAAGCGGAGCATCTCGCTCGACCTCAAGTCACAGGAGGGCCTGGCCGCCGCCCTCGACATCATCGCCACCGCCGACGTGGTGGTCACCAACATGCGGCGCTCGGCCCTGGTCCGCCTCGGCCTCGATCCGAGCGAGCTGTGCCGGCGTGACCCGGGGCTGATCGTGTGCGTGGGCAACGGCTACGGATCGGACGGGCCGTACGGGGCCAAGGCGGCCTACGACGACGCCATCCAGGCCGGCTCCGGCCTGGCCTGGATCGTGGGCCAGGCCCGGCCCGGGGCCGAGCCGGCCTACGTGCCGGCCATCATGGCCGACAAGATCTGTGGCATGACGATCGCCCAGTCGGTGCTGGCCGCCCTGGTCCACAAGGGCCGCACCGGCCAGGGGCAGGAGATCGAAGTACCGATGCTGGAGACGATGGTGGCCTTCAACCTGATCGAGCACCAGCGGGGCCACGTGTTCGAGCCGCCGGTGGACCCGTTCGGCTACCCCCGGCTGTTCAGCCCCGAGCGGCGGCCGTACCGCAGCGCCGACGGATGGGTGGCCATCCTCCCCTACGACGACCGTCACTGGCGGGAGTTCTTCGCCCTGATCGGACAGCCCGAGCGGCTGCAGGATCCCCGGTTCGCCACCCACAACGACCGGATCCGCAACGTGGACGATGCCTACCGGGTGATCGCCGAAGCGGCCCCGGGCCGCACCACGGCCGAGTGGCTGGAAGCGTGCGAGGAACGGTCGATCCCGTGCTCGGCCGTGCTCGACCCGGCCCACATCGCCGAGGATCCCCACCTGGGGGCCGTGGGCATGGTCGAGGTGCTGGACCACCCGACCGAGGGGGCCTACCGCCACGTGAAGGACGGTCCCCGCTTCAGCCGCACCCCGATGGGCCTGCACCGCCACGCCCCCCGGCTGGGCGAGCACACCCGGGAGGTGCTGGCCGAAGCCGGCTGGGACCAGGCCCGGATCGAGGCCCTGTTGTCGTCGGGGGCGGGCCGCCAGGCCTGAGAATCCCCAACTTCGTCGAGCCTGCGGCGAGGCGCCGTAGGCTCGACAAGGTCCGGGCCGGACGGTAGACATCCCCCATGGGACGCATGGACGGCAAGTCGGTCTTCATCACCGGGGCGGGGAGTGGCATCGGGCGGGCGAGCGCCCTGCGGTGCGCCGCCGAGGGCGCGGCGATCACGGTGGCCGACATCAACGGCGACCTGGCCCGGGCCACGGCCGAGGCCGTCACCGCCGCCGGGGGCCGGTGCCTGGGCCTGGCGGTGGACGTGACCGACGAGGCCCAGCTGGCCGAGGCGGTGGCGGCCGCCGTCGACCAGCACGGCAGCCTGACCAACCTGGTGAACTGCGCCGGGGGGTCGATCGCCGCCGACGACTCCGTCACCAAGGTCGACATGGACGTGTGGGACCACACGATCAACCTCGACCTGCGGGGCACGTTCCTGGCCTGCCGCACCGCCATCCCCCACATCACCGCCGCCGGGGGCGGGTCGATCGTGAACTTCACCTCGGTGGTGGCCCTGCAGGGCAACTTCAAGGGCCACGTGTACACGGCGGCCAAGGGCGGGATCATCTCCCTCACCCAGGCCCTGGCCGGGCGCTACTGGCGGGACAACATCCGGGCCAACTGCATCGCCCCCGGCGTGATCCTCACCGAGCGGGTGCGGGACCGGATCGGGCTGGGCGCCGACGTGCCGGCCGAGGACGCCGTGCGCACGGCGCTGGAGATGAACGCCCGCTTGGTGGACCAGCGCCACCCGTTCGGCGTCGGCGTGCCCGAGGACATCGCCAACGTGGTGCTGTTCCTGGCCAGCGACGAGAGCCGCATGGTCAACGGCGCCGTCATCCCGGCCGAAGGCGGCGCGGCCGCCTACTAGAGTTCGTCAATATGGTTGACGAGTGGAAGGTCCGGGCCTAGAGTCGTCAACTACATTGACGAATGGAGCTGACATGCCGATCATCCCCGCCCCCGCCTCCCCCACCCATGATCTGGGCGACACACGGTTCACCGCCCTGGCCTCACCCAGCCGGGGATCGAGCGAGACCTCGGTCTGGATCGTCGAAATCGACCCCGGCGCCCCGCCCGCCCCCCACCGCCTGACCCGGGAGGAGATCTTCGTCGTGCTCGACGGTGCCGCCTCGGTGCGGGTGGGCGAGGTGACGGGCTCGGCGTCGGCCGGCGACACCGTGGTGGTGCCGCCCGACGTCAGCTTCGAGATCGCCTGTCTCGGGCGCACCCGGCTCCGCATGGTCTGCTGCCTGCCCATCGGCGGTCAGGCCTGTGTGGGCGACGCCACCTTCACCCCACCATGGGCGGCATGAGCGACGACGAGGGCACCGTTCCGCTGGCCCGCCTGCTGGCCATCGCCTACGGCGACCTGATCGACCAGCTGCACGAACGCCTCCGGGCCGACGGGTGGAGCGACGTCCGCCCGGCCTACGGGTTCGTGCTGCTGGCCACCCGGGCCGGGTCGCAGTCGGTCACGGCGCTGGCATCCCGCCTCGAGGTCAGCAAGCAGGCTGCGTCCAAGCTGGTGGAGTCCATGGTGGCCAGCGGGTACCTGGCCTACGTGGCGGACCACGGCGACTCCCGAGTGAAGGGCGTCGAGCTGTCGGCCCGGGGTCACGAGCTGCTGAGGGCGGTGGAGGCCATCTACGTCGAGCTGGAGGCGGGCTGGGCCGAGCTGATCGGGGTCCGGGCGGTGGAGGCGATGCGCCGCAATCTGACCACGGTGGTGCGGGCCCGCCACGAGGGTGAGCTGCCCACCGTCAAACCGACCCGTTGAAGGCCGGTTGTGACGGTGAGCTACCGTCGGAGCCCGTGAGTGGGACGACGACGGCCGCGACGGCTCAGACGAACGAGATGCTGACCGGGGAGGCCTTCCTGGCCAGCCTGGATGACGGGCGGGAGGTCTGGTACGACGGGGAGCGGGTGGGGCGGGTGACCGGGCACCGGGCGTTCCGCACCGGGGCCCGGGTGATCGCCTCGCTGTACGACGCCCTCCACGACCCGGCCACGGCCGACGCCCTCACCACCGTCGACCGGTTCGGCCACCGCACCCACCGCTTCTTCGCCCCCGCCTACTCGGCCGACGAGTTGCGGGGCGGGCGCGACGCCATAGCCGTGTGGCAGCGCATGACCTACGGCTGGATGGGCCGCACCCCCGACTACAAAGCGGCCTTCATGGCCCAGCTGGCCGAGGGCCACGCCTACTACGGCGACTACGGGGCCAACGCCCTCGAGTGGTATCACCGCTGCGCCCGCCAGGTCCTCTACCTCAACCACGTACTGATCGACCCCCCGGTGGACCGGCACCGTCTGCGGTCCGACGTCACCGACGTGTTCGTCACCGTCACCGGCGAAGACGACAACGGCATCCGGGTGAGCGGGGCCAAGATGGTGGCCACCGGCTCGGCCCTCACCCACGGCACGTTCGTGGCCGTCAACTCCGGCACCGCCGCCCGCATGGAGCCGGGGCGGGACGATCACATGGCTCTGGTGTTCATGGTCGACATGGCCACCCCCGGGCTCAAGCTGATCTGCCGGCCGTCGTACGAGGCGGCGGCCCGCCACCCGTTCGAGGCCCCGCTGGCCGCCCGGTTCGACGAGAACGACGCCGTGGTGGTGTTCGACGACGCCTTCGTGCCCTGGGAGAACGTGTTCGTCTACCGCGACGTGGCCCGGGCCAAGGGGTTCTACGCCGAGTCGGGCTTCTTCAACCGCTACAACCTGCACTCCACCACCCGCCTGGCCATCAAGCTGGAGTTCGCCGCCGGTCTGCTGGCCAAGTGCGCCGAGGCCGCCGGCACCCATGAGTTCCGGGGGGTGCAGGCGGCGGTGGGCGAGATCATCGCCATGCGGGAGCTGCTGTGGTCGCTGACCGTGGCCATGGTGGCCGAGCCCGAGGCCGGCATCGGCGGCACGGTGGTGCCCCGGCTGCAGACGGCGGCCGCCGCCCGGCTCTACGCCACCAACGCCTGGAGCCGGGTACGGGAGCTGTTCGAGACCCAACTGGCCGGGGCCCCGATCTACACCGTGTCGAGCCCGGCCGATCTGGCGTCGCCCGAGCTGCGCCCGATCATCGACCGCTACTACCGGGGCTCGGGCCTCGATGCGCTGGACCGGGTCAAGCTGTTCAAGCTGTGCTGGGACGCGCTCTACAGCGAATTCGCCGGCCGCCACGCCCTGTACGAGCGCAACTACGCCGGCAACCAGGACCAGCAGCGCATCGACCCCCTCAACTGGGCCGCCACAAGGGGCGACCTCGACCGGTTCAAGGGCCTGGTCGACGACTGCCTGGCCGGCTACGACCTCGACGGCTGGACCGACCCCCTGCTCAAGTAGGTCCGCCCCCGCGCCGGCCCGCCCCGGGACCGCGCGACATCGGGACCTCAGTTCGAACCGTGTACCGACATGTACCCGTGAGAGGTACATACCGCGACACGGAACGAACTGGGGGCGGTATGTCGCAGCTGTCAGTACTCACCGGCGCTGGCCCGGTCCTGTGGCCCGTGGATGGCGGCGATCCCGGGCGGCCCGGCCCAACCAATCAGCTGCCGGGGCTGGCGACGAGGCGGTCGACGACGAGGCCGGGCACCATGACGTGCTCGGGGGCGATCCAGCCGACCTCGTAGATCTCGTCGGCCTCCACCACCACGAGGTCGGCGGCGTAGGCCATCACCTCGTTGGCGTTGCGCTCACCGTCGCGCCACGTCAGGTTGCCGGCCAGGTCGGCCACGGTGGCGCCGAGCAGGGCCACGTCGGCCCGCAGCGCCGTCTCCAGCACGCACCGCTTCCCGTCGATCTCCCGGGCCGGCTCGTCGTTGGAGCGGAACGGGCCCACCATCCGCTCCTCCACGTAGAACGCCGGGATGCCGGCCCCGCCGGCCCGGATCCGCTCGGCCAGCACCCCCTGGGAGCACAGCTCCACCTCCACCTCACCGGCCCGGGTCCGCTGCTCCAGGGCGAGCTGCTGGCCGAACCGCCCCGGGTACGACCCGAACGACGTGATCATGCGGCGTACTGCCCCCGCCCGGTGCAACGGGTCCGACCCCTGGCTGCCGAGCATGATCACCGTGAGGTCCCGCAGGCCCCGGGCGGCCAACGCCCCGATCAGGCTGGCCGGTGTGCCGCACACCCCCCAGCCGCCGAGCATCACGGTCATGCCGTCGACGATCCCGTCGACCGCCTCGTCCACGTCCACCAGCTTCGACCGCCCGATCACGACCGGGCACCCCCCGCCGTCAGATCGGCGACGGCCGGCTCCACCGGCGCATCGGTGGCGGCCTCGACGTCGGCCACGCTCACCCCGTCGGCCAGCTCCACGATGCGGAATCCGGTGCCGGTCGGTACGAACGTGCCCAACTCGGTGACGATCACGTCGGCCGGGCGGTCGACCCCCAGGGGCAGGGTGAGCGACGCCACCAGCTTGGGCCGGCCCTCGGGGTCGGTGTGCTCGGTGGCGATCACCACCCGACCGGCGGCCCCGGTGAGCTCGGGCGACCCGCCGGGGCAGCCCGACGCCATGGCCTCGCTGGCGTGGCTGACGAACCGACCGTCGGCCGCCACCTGGAACGCCCCCAGCACCGTGGTGTGGATCCGGCCCGAGCGGATCAGGGCGAACGACCGGGAGTGGTCGCAGCAGAAGCCGCCGGGGCGGAGGCGGTAGGTGGTGCCGAAGAAGGCGAGGAGAGCGCCGTCGGTGGGGCCGAACCGGTCGGACCCGAACCCGATCACCCCGTGCTCGGCGTGGAACACCACACCCCGCTCGTCGGGCACGTGGTGGGGCACCAGCCCCGGTATGCCGATGCCGACGTTCACGAACGTGTCGTCCACCAGCTGGGCGGCGGCCGCCGCCGCTATCCGCTCCCGGGAGGACGACGAAGGGGCCACGTGAGGCATGAGCGGGGAGAGTACCTCAACGGGACACGGGAGCCCGATCCCCATTAGCGTGCGGCTCATGCACCTCAACGAGTTCGCCGAGACAGGGGCTCCCCTCGACATGTCTCGCAGCGCCGAGCTGGCGAGCCTCATGGCCAGCGCGGCCGACCTCGGCATCGCGCACCCCCCGGCGGTCCGCTACCGGTCGAACAACGTGGTGATGCGCCACCAGCGCTTCCACTACCTGGAGTGGGGTGAGCCGGGCACGCCCGAGTTGCTGTTCCTCCACGGGTCGAACCAGTCGGCCCACTCCTTCGACCTCGTGGCCCTCCACCTGGCCGACCGGTTCCACATCTACGCCCTCGACCAGCGGGGCCACGGCGACAGCGAGTGGGCCAAGGACAGCGACTACTCGTCGGCCGCCATGGGCCTCGACGCCGCCGCCTTCATAGACGCCATGGGCCTCGACCACCTGATCGTGATCGGCCACTCGATGGGGGGCCAGAACGCCATGCGCCTCTCGCTCAGCCACCCCGAGCGGGTGCGCAAGCTGGTGCTGGTGGACATCGGGCCCGAGGTGTCGCAGGAGGGAGCCCAGGTGATCCGCCGCTTCGTCACCGAGACCCGGGAGTTCGACGACATCGACCACTTCGTCACCCGGGTGCAGGAGTACGACCCGTACCGCAGCCGGGAGCACATCGAGCGCACCGTCCGCTACAACCTGCTGCAGCGGGCCGACGGCAAGTACATCTCCAAGCACGACCACGGTCCCCGGCTGGCCGCCACCGGCGAGCACCGCAGCCGGGGCGACCGCTTCACCCTCGACGACGTGCGCCACCTGCCGATGCCGCTCCTGCTCATCCGGGGCGCCGACTCCCAGATCTTCACCGCCGAGGCGGCCCAGCGCTTCGCCGACGCCGTGCCCGACGGTCGCCTCGTCACCGTGCCCCGCTGCGGCCACAACGTGCACGGCCAGAACACCCCCGACTTCATCGAGGCCATGGAGCCGTTCATCACCGGCGACTGACCATCAGCGACTGATCACCAGGGACTGACTACACAGTGACCGGGGTGTCGAGCTCGCGCCGCATGGCGGCCCGGTCGAACGTCGGGCGGTGGCGGCTGAAGCCGGCCACCGCGGCGCTGATCGAGCGGGCGTCGTCGAGGCCCGAGCCCACGATGGCCTCGGCCCGTTCGAACAGGGCCACGAAGAACCCGGCCCCGGTGGTGCGGGTGGCCTCCACCCGGCTGCTGCCGATCACGGCGTAGAGCGTCTGCAGGCTGCGGGTCAGGTCGGCCACCAGCTCGCCGGCCACCGTGAGGTTGGCGTCGATGCCCTGGAGGGCGTCGACCACGGTGTCGAGGTCGGCCCGCAGGCATTCGGCCATCAGGGCCCCGCTCTCCCGGGCCTGGGGGTGGTCGTCGGTCGACTCGGCGGCGAAGATGCTGGCCATGTCGTTCTGCAGCGAGGCCACGGCGATCGAGAAGCCGACCCGCTCCAGGGCCGACCGGGTGGAGTCGAGCCGCACCCCCAGCGCCCGGGAGCACTCGACGAGCTCCAGCCCCACCTCCTGCATGATACCGGCCAACGCCTGGAGGGGAGCACCGTCGCTACCCAGCCGGCTGGCCGCCACCTTCACGTTGAACCCCAGCAGCGACGCCTCGCCGGTGAGCGTGACCAGGTTGGCGCTCCGCTCGGTGAGCTGGCGGTTGAGGGCCAGGTAGGCCTCGATGGACCCCAGCTCGCCGTCGAGGAAGGCGGCCAGGCCGGGATGGCCCCCGACGTGACCGTCGGCGTTTCCCAGCTCGGTGCGGCGGGCCGTCACCTCGGCCACCGTGGCCACTCGCATGAACGTGTCGTAGCTGTCGAAGCCGGCCTCGGCCAGCCGCCGCCCCAGCACCTCGGCCGAGGCGTCCATGGCCTCGGTGTGCTGGCGGCCGCCCTGCTCCACCCCGGCCTCGACCGACCGCAACTCCTCGTAGAGCGAGGCCACCACACCGAACAGCGGGGTGGTGGGCTTCAGCCGCACCGACAGGTGGCCCCCGGCCACCGGGCGGGCCACGGCGAACACCCAGTAGGGGCTGCCGTCCTTGGCCCGGTTGAGCACGTAGGCGCCGATCCCCTCTCCGGCCTGGAGGTGGTCCCACAGCTCGCGGAACACCACCCGGGGCATGGCGGGATTGCGGACGATGTTGTGGGGCTGGCCCAGCAGCTCGTCCTGCCCGTACCGGCTCACCCGCACGAAGACGTCGTTGCTGGAGCGGATGAACCCCCGCTCGTCGGTGGTGGAGAAGAACAGCTCCTCCAATCCGAACGCGTCGGTACCGTTGACGGGCTCCGGTTCAGCCATCGTTCCTCCGATCGATCGCCGTCCTGTCGGCCGCAGCCCCCCGGGAGTTGAGACGGGGGACGGCGGCGGGAACGGCAGAGTCGAACGGCCCATACAGCGCCGAGGCCAGCCCGTCGATACAAGCTTGACCAGCCGTGTGGCCGGTTACCGACGAATGTGAATGGAGCCTGGATGAGCACCATCAAGACCAAGTTGTACGCCGCGTCCACCCTCGTGACCTTCAGCGGTCTGATCGTGGCCATGGGAGCCCCGGTGAAGTGGGGCGCGCTCGTCTGGCCCGATTTCCTGCCCTGGTCCTGACCCGGCCCGTCAACCGAACACCGCCCGCTCCCCGGCCAGGGTGAGCGCGGCGGCCAGCAGGGCCGGGCCGGCCACCGGCAGGGTGAGCGCGATGTAGCGCCGCCACCCCGGGGCCAGGCCCTCGGCCCGCAGGATCCGGAGCCACAGCAGGTTGGCCAGGGCACCGATCGGGAGCAACGCCGCCCCCGTGGTGACGCCCAGCAGCCACGACCACACCGGCCAGCTGATCCGGGGCTCAGCGTCGAGCACCAGGAGCAGGCCGGGCAGGTTGTTGACGGCATTGGCCGCCACCGCCCCCGCCACCACCGTGGCTCCGACGCCGGCGACGGTGCCGGCCCCCGGTGCCCGCCCCACCGGCAGGGCCGGCACCAGCGCCAGGATCGACGCCATCGCCGCCACCCCGGCGGCGGTGGTCAACGGCACGTGCCGCCACGGCGCATACCGGGTCACGGCCATCAGCACCCCGTCGGCCACCAGGGCCGTGACCCAGGGCGCCACCCCGACATCGGGACCGGCCACGAACCCCACCAGCAACCCCGCCACCACCAGCCCGCCCACGGTCAGGGCCCGCCGGTCGGGCGGGCCCGCCGGCTCGGCCGCCAGCACGGTGGGATACCGACGGCGGTAGGCCAGCCACCCCACGCCGGTGGCGGCCAGCCCGGGCAGAGCCAGGTGGCCGGCCACGTCGGCCACGCCGAGACCGAAGTGCTCGGCCGCCAGCAGCGTGGTCAGGTTCGACACGGGCAGCACCGACGACGCCAGGCTGGCCAGCAGCAACGGGATCAGGGCCAGCGGCACCGGATCGACCTCGGCCCGGCGGGCCAGCTCCAGATACAGCGGAGTGAGCAGGACCACCGTGGTGTCGAGGTTGAGGACCACGGTGGTGAGGGCGGCCAGGGCCCACAGGGCCCCCACCGGAACCGGGCCGGGCCGGCCGGCCAGCGCGTCGGCCGCGGCCCGGAAGAAGCCCAGCCGGTCGAGCAGGGCGGCCAGCGGCACCCCCGCCAGGAGGAAGGCAAGGGCCGGCCACAGGGTGGCCAGCTGGTCGGCGACCCGTGACACGGCCCCTGGTGTGCCCGGATTGCTCTCCCGTTGAACTGAGCCGCTCCGCCTGGTCAGCCGCTGAACTGGTCGCGCAGGTGGAACTTCTGGATCTTGCCCGACGGGGTCTTGGGCATCTCGGTCACCACCTCCAGGCGCTCCGGCCAGAACTGCTTGGCCATGCCGGCCTCGTCGAGGAAGGCGGTGAGGTCGGCCAGGGTGGGCGCCTCGCCCTCGGGCACCACCACGGCGCAGGCCCGCTCCCCCAGACGGTCGTCGGGGTAGCCGATGACGGCCACCTCCTTCACCCGGGGGTGGCCGAACAGCACGGCCTCCACCTCCACCACCGGCACGTTCTCTCCACCCCGGATCACGAGGTCCTTGGTGCGCCCGGCGATGCGGATGCCGCCGTCGGCCCGGCGGCGGGCCAGGTCGCCGGTGTCGAACCAGGGGCCGAGCCCGTCGTCGCCCCCACTGAGCTGGGCCTGGTACAGATCGGGGCGCTTGAAGTAGCCGGCGGTCTGGCTGGCCCCCCGCACCAGCAGACGGCCCACGCCACCCACCGGCACCTCCGTGCCGGGGTTGTCCTGGGCCACGATGCGGGCCTCCATCCACGGCACGGGCAGGCCGTCGGAGTCGGCCACCACCTCGGTCGGGCTGCCCGGCACGGTGGAGGTCACGCCGCCGTTCTCGGTCATGCCCCACACCGCGATCAGCTCGCCCAGGGCGTCGGCCTTGGTCGCCTCCACCAGGGGCGACGGGATCGGGGCCCCGGCGCACACGTAGCTCATCATCGATTGCAGGCGCCGCCCCCGCCGCTGGCACTCGGCCACGATGTCGGTGAGGAACGGGGTGGCGCCGGCGCTGAACGTCACCTGCTCGTCGTCGGCCAGGCGGCAGAACAGCTCGGGGTCCCACAGGTCCTGGTAGACGACCTTCATCCCGGTCGACAGCGGCATCACGATCCCGATGAGGAAGCCCGTCTGGTGGGCCAGGGTGGAGGGCATGAGCACCGAGTCGTCGCCGGTGAGCCCGCCGATCTCGGCGAAGGCCCGGGTGCCGGCGTAGATCGTGTTGGGGGTGTGCATGACGCCCTTGGGCTCGCCGGTGGTGCCCGACGTGAACTGGAGCTCGGCCAGGTCGTCGGGGCCGAGGGCCCGGGCGGCCAGAGCGGCCCGGTCGAGCGTGTCCTCCCAGCGATGGTCGATGAAGTGGGAGCCGAACGGTTCCACCCGGCCCACCGGGGCGTCGAGGCCGACGGCGAAGCCGCGGATCGTCGGGCCGGGCTGGTCGGCGGTGGCCTGATCGGCGATGCCGGTGAGCACCCGGTCGAGCATGGCGGCGTGGTCGTAGCCCCGGTAGCGGTCGGCCACGATCACCACGGGCGAGGCGGTGCGGCCCAGCATGAAGGTGATCTCCCGCTCCCGCAGGATGGGGACCAGCGGGTTGGCCACAGCCCCGATGCGGCCGCAGGCCAGCACCAGAGCGGCGAACACCCAGTCGTTGGGGAGCTGGATCGACACGATCTCGCCCGGGGCCACGCCCAGGTCGAGCAGGGCCCCGGCGAACCGGTCGACGAGCTGGCCCAACTGGCGGTAGCTGAGGGTGGTGACTCCAGGGGCGGGGTCGGCCCGGTGGCCGACGATGGCCACCTTGTCGGGCTGGGCCGCCACCACGGCCAGGAAGTCGTCGATGTAGGTGGTGTCACGCCACCAGCCGTGGCTCCGGTAGCGGTCCTCCTGCCCGTGGGGGACGGCCCCCAGGGCCTCCAGCGCCGCCGTCGGCCCACCCGATTCCTGTGCCATCCCGTCCTCCTGTCGCGCGCCGCACCTACCGCGACACGGTTCCAACTGTGTACGCGATAGGAGCGCTGAACGCACGAATCGCGACACGGTTGGAACCGTGCCGCGATTCGTGCGGGGTGCTCAGGCCAGGGGCTGGGTGAGGTCGTAGAGCGTGGTGCCGTCGACGTCGACGGATGCGAAGTTGGCCGCCACCCACTCGGCGATGGCGGCCGGGCCGTCGCTGCCGCCGTTGCTGGGGCCGATGCCGCCGCCCTCGATGAACCAGTGGACCTCGCCCGCCGCCACCGTGGCCTGGAACTCCTCGAGCGTGGGTGACGGGTCGCTGCCGTTGAAGCCGCCCAGCGGCATCACCGGCTCCTCCGTGGCCAGCTGGTAGCCGGCGGCGTTGTTGGCGCCGACGGTGGCTGCCACCCAGGTGAACTTGTCGGCGTCCTCCAGCAGCGTGGCCGTCAGCTCGGCGCTGGGCTCGGTACTGCCCAGCAGCCCGCCCATTCCGCCGCCGGGGCCACCGGCCGGGAAGCCCTGCTGGGCCCCGTTCTTGCCGGCCTGGTGCCGTTGCCGGTGGTGCCGTTGCCAGCGGTGCCGCCGGGGGGCGGGCCGGGGAAGGTGCCCCGACCGCCGGGGCCACCGCCGGGGAAGCCGCCCCGGCCACCGCCGGGGCCGCCGAACTGACCGGGGGCGCCACCGGGGCCGCCCCGGGCGCCGACCACAGCGGGGCCGGCGGTGACGATGGAGCCGGTGTGGGCGGTGGCCGCCGTCTGCAGCGACCAGGCGGCGGGGCCGGTGAGGAGCACGGCCCCGCCCAGAAGCGACGCCGTCAGGGCCAGGGCCGACCGGCGGTGCCACAGGGCGACCAGGGTGGCCGCCGCCACGAGCCCGCCCACCAGCACCAGCGGCCGGAGCCAGCCGTTCCAGTCGGTGGCCCGGCCCAGGAGGTCGGCCGCCCACAGGGCGGAACCGACCACCACGAGCCCGGTGACCAGGCGGACCGCGATCTGGTGGCGGTGGCGCCAGGCCAGATCGGCTCCGATGCCGACCAGGGCGGCGATCGCCGGGGCCAGGGCCACCGTGTAGTACTCGTGGAAGATGCCGGCCATGAAGCTGAACACGAGGGTCGTCACCAGCAGCCAGCCGCCCCACACCAGCAGGCTGGCCCGGCGCAGGTCGGTGCGGGGGGCCCGGCGGGTGAACCAGAGCCCGGCCACCAGGGCGGCCAGGGCGGCCGGCAGCAGCCAGGCGATCTGGCCGCCCATGGCCCCGTCGATCATGCGGGTGATCCCGGTGGCGCCCCACATGCCGCCCCCGTTGGCCCCGCCCGGCCCACCGCCGGCACCGCCGCCGGTGACGCTGCCCACCTCGTCGCCCGTGATCCGGCCCAGGCCGTTGTAGCCGAGGGTCAGCTCCAGGATGCTGTTGGTCTGCGACCCGCCGATCCAGGGGCGGGACGACGCCGGCCACAGCTCCACCAGCGCCACCCACCAGCCGGCGGAGGCGACCATGGCCGCCCCGGCGACCAGCAGGTCGGTCACCCGGCGCCCGATCGAGCCCCGGGCCGCCCACAGGTGGGCCAGGGCGAACGGGGGCACGATCAGCATGACCTGGAGCTGCTTGGTCAGGAAGCCGAAGCCCACCAGGGCCCCGGTGGCCAGGGCCCAGCGGCGGCGGCCGTCCTCGATGCCCCGCAGGGTGGTGATGGCGGCCAGCGTCATCAGCAGCACCAGCAGGGCGTCGGGGTTGTTGAACCGGAACATCAGCACCGCCACCGGGGTGACGGCCATGGCGATCGCGGCGAACAGGGCGGCCCCGGCTGAGAACCAGCGGCGCACGGCGTACCAGACGGCGGCCACCGTGCCCACGCCCATGAGGGCCTGGGGCACCAGGATCGACCACGAGTTGAGCCCGAACAGCCGCACCGAGAGGGCCATCACCCACAGCGAGGCGGGGGGCTTGTCGACCGTGATCGAGTTGGCGGCGTCGGACGAGCCGAACAGGAACGCCTTCCAGCTCACCGACCCGGCCTGGACGGCGGCCGAGTAGAAGCTGTTGGCCCAACCCGAGGCGCCGAGGCCCCACAGGTAGAGCACGGCGGTGGACACCAGCACAGCGGCCAGGGCCGGCCGCTCCCACGGGGCCCGGGCGGCGACGGCGGGGGCCGTGTCGTCGCCGATCTCCACCGCCGGTGAGGCCGCTGCGCTCGTCGGCAGGGAGGTGGGCGGGCCGGCGGGCGCCGGCCCGAACAGGTCGGTGTCGTCGGTGAGGGTGGTCATCGGGTGGCTCCGTTCGGGGAGGGGTCGGTCAGCGGGGCGGGGACGGTCAGCGGGGCGGAGGGGGCGGGGGCGGCCACCGGGGCGGCCCGGTGGCGGGCGAACACCCACACCCGGAGGGCCACGAAGCGGACGACGGTGGCGGCCACGTTCGCCGCCACCAGCACCGCCACCTCCACCGGCCGGGCGGCGCCAGGGGCCAGGCGGTGGAGGGTGGCCAGCGACCCGGCGGTGAGGCCGAGGCCGAGGCCGAACACGGCGAAGCCCTGCAGGTGGTGGCGGCCCAGTCCCTCCCGGCCCCGCACCCCGAAGGTGAAACGTCGGTTGGCGGCCGTGTTGCCCACGGCGGTGACGGCCAGCGCCACCAGGTTCGACGCCTGCGACGACAGCCCCGTCCGCAGGCCCAGGTAGAGGAGGAGATAGGCCAGCGTGGAGGCCACCCCGATGGCGGCGAAGCGGGCCACCTGGGCGGCGAACGGCACCGGCTGGCCTCCCCCTTGGTCGGCGCCACGTCCAGCGGCGCCGGCGAGGGCTCCAGCCCGTACGTCCACCACGAGCCGGCGGCGGATCTCGGCCGTGGGGATGCGGCCCCGGGACAGGTCCCGCAGCAGGCGGGCCACACCCTTCAGGTCGGCGGTGGCGGTGGCCACGATGTCGACCCGGGAATCGGGGTCGTCCACCCAGTCCACCGGCACCTCGTGGACCCGCAGCCCGCTCCGCTCGGCCAGCACCAGCAGCTCGGTGTCGAAGAACCAGCCGGTGTCCTGCACCAGGGGCACCAGCTCGCGGGCCACGTCGGCCCGGATGGCCTTGAACCCGCACTGGGCGTCGCTGAAGCGGGCGGCCAGGGTGCCCTTGAGGATGAGGTTGTAGCAGCGGGAGATGGCCTCCCGCTTGGGCCCCCGCACCACCCGGGCCCCCCGGGCCAGGCGGCTGCCGATGGCGAGGTGGGAGTGGCCCGAGATCAGGGGGGCCACCAGGGGGAGGAGGGCGTCGAGGTCGGTCGACAGGTCGACGTCCATGTAGGCCAGCACCCGGGCGTCGGACGCCAGCCAGGTGGCGGCCAGGGCCCGGCCCCGCCCCTTCTGCTCCAGGCGCCGGTAGGTGACGTGGTCGAGCCGCTCCACCAGCCGCTCGGCCACCCGGGGGGTGGCGTCGGTGCTGGCGTTGTCGGCGATCGTGATCCGGAACGGGTAGGGGAACCGGCGGGTCAGGTAGGCGTGGAGGCGCTCGACCGAGGGACCGAGGTCGGTCTGCTCGTTGTAGACCGGCACCACCACGTCCAGCACCGGGCCGGTGGGGGCCGGTTCGGTGAGGGCCGGCTGATCAGCGAGGACTGTGGACATAGCCTCACTGTCGACCACCCACCTCCGAGGGCCCTGGGGTCCAGCTCAGAAGTTGCTGAGAGCCGGTGTGGACGCAGCGACAGCCGGAGCCGGCGTGGCGGCCGGGGGCGTGGCCGTGCCCGTGACCGGCAGCGTGATCGACACGGTGGTGCCCCGCTCGGGGGCCGAGTCGATGGCCACGGAGCCGGCATGGGCGGCCACGATGCCCTCCACGATCGCCATGCCCAGGCCGCTGCCGCCGTTGCTTCGGGCCCGGGCCGGATCGGCCCGGTAGAACCGCTCGGTCACCCGGGCCGCCACGTCGGGCGGCATCCCGGGGCCCTCGTCGGCCACAGTGAGCATGACCCGGTCGCCGGCAAGGCGACCGGCGACGATGGTGATGGCGCTGCCGGCCGGGGTGTGGGTGAGGGCGTTGCCGATCACGTTGGCCAGGACCTGTCGTAGGCGATCGGTGTCGCCCGTGATCGTGAGGTCCACGCCGGGCTCCACGGTGGTGGTCACCGAGCGCTCGGGGGCGGCCGCCGCCGCATCCCGGCCGGCGTCGGTGGCCAGCGCCCCCAGGTCCACCGCCACCCGTTCGAGGGGTCGGTGCTGGTCGAGCTTGGCCAGGGTCAGCATGTCCTCCACCAGGCGGCCCATGCGCTGGGCCTCCTGCTCGGTGCGGCGCATGGCATCGGAGAGGTCGTCGGGCTGGGCCAGGCCGCCGTGGCGGTAGAGCTCGGCGTAGCCCCGGATGGTGGTGAGCGGGGTGCGCAGCTCGTGGGAGGCGTCGGCCACGAACTGACGGAGGCGGCCTTCGGACCGGGCCCGCTCACCGACCGCCGTCTCGATCCGGTCGAGCATGCTGTTGACGGCCACGGCCAGCGCGCCGGCCTCGGTGTGGGGCGGGGCCACCGGCACCCGGCGGGCCATCTCGGTGGCCGAGGCGGCGGAGATCTCCGACGCGGTGGCCGTCATCTGCTTGATGGGCCGGATACCGAGGCGGATGACCCAGAAGGCCACGGCCCCCAGCACGGCCAGGGCGGCGGCCAGGCCCACCAGCTCCAGCAGGATCAGGCGGTTGACGGCCGCCTCCAGGTCGCCCAGGGGAACGCCCCAGACCCGGAGCAGACCGTCGTCTTCCTTCACGATGAGCCGGTAGTTGGCGCCGCCGCTGTCGGACTCGACGGTCAGGTGAAGGGGGTAACCAGAGGTCTCACCTTCGGCCCGGAGGACGGCGCAGTCGGCCACCGGGAGGCCGATGTCACTGGCGTAGGGGGCGATGCCGTCGAGCGCGGTGGCTCCCACCGGGCAGCCGCCGACGTACATGTCAGGTAGTGGAAAGAAGCGGCTGTCGCCGTCGGGGTCGAACACCGGTGGCTGGAAGTCGCCTGGGCCGTCGTTCCCGGGCCGGTTCCGCTCGCCAGGGACCACGGCCGCCGCCTCCAGCCGCTGGTCCACCTGGTCGAGCAGGTAGCCCCGGGTGTAGAGCGTGATCGACAGCGCCACCGTGGCCAGCACCAGGGCCACCGCCGTCACTCCAGCGATGAGGCGGGCCTGGAGGGACAGCGCCCCCACCCCGGATCTCATGGCAACCGGAGGGTGTAGCCGACGCCCCGGATCGTCTGGATCAGCTTGGGTTCACGGTTGTCGACCTTGCGGCGTAGATAGCCGACGTAGGTCTCCACCACCCCGCCGTCGCCGCCGAAGTCGTAGTCCCACACGTGGTCGAGGATCTGGGCCTTGGACATCACCCGGCCCTGGTTGATCAGGAGGTACCGCAGCAGCTTGTACTCGGTGGGCGAGAGCGAGACCTCGGTGCCGGCCCGCGTGACCCGATGGGCGTCGTCGTCCATGCGGAGATCGGCCAGCTCCAACACGGGGGTGGCGTTGGCGTCGGTCTTGGTGCGGCGGAGCACGGCCTGGGCCCGGGCCACCAGCTCGTCGAGGCTGAACGGCTTCTGGAGGTAGTCGTCGCCGCCCAGGGTGAGGCCCCGCACCTTGTCTTCGGTGCCGTCGCGGGCGGTGAGGAACAAAACGGGGGTGTGGTCGCCGTCGGAGCGGAGGCGGCGGCACACCTCGAAGCCGTCGAGCTCGGGGAGCATCACGTCGAGCACGAGCAGGTCGGGGTGCTCCTTGGCCACCTGGTCCAGGGCCTGGCGGCCGTTCTCGGCCTCGGTGACGGTGAAGCCGTGGTGGCGGAGGGCGGCGCTCAGCATGGAGCGGAGGTTGCCCTCGTCGTCGACGATCAGTAGATGCTCTCCGGCCATGGTCTCAGCGTCGCACGGTTTGCTGTGAGTTGGCTGGGAACCCGGCCAGAGTTCTCTGCGAGAGTTCCCTGCGAGAGTTCTCCGGGGGCCGGCCGGCGGCCCATGATGGCGCCATGACGCCCTCGTCTCCGCCGAACACCCGTGTGCTGCTCGACCGCCGGCCCGACGGCCCCGTGACGGCCGACCTGTTCCGCATCGACCAGGTGCCGGTGCCCGAGCCGGGTCCGGGCGACGTGGTGGTGCGCAACGTCTACCTGTCGTGCGATCCCTACCTGGTGGGGCGGATCCAGAGCGTGTTCCCGGTGGGCGAGCCGGTGGCGGTGCGGGTGGTGGGCGTTGTCCACCGGTCGGCCAACCCGGCCTGGCGCGAGGGGGCGATCGTGTGGGGCTTCCTGGCCTGGGAGGAGTACACGCTGGTGCCCGGCGGGCGGGGGCTCACGGCGGTGGACCCGTCGCTGGGGCCGATCTCGCACGCCATCTCGGTGCTGGGGATGCCGGGCCTCACGGCGTACGTGGGGGCGATCGAGTTGGGGCGACCGACGCCGGGGGAGACGTTCTACGTCTCGTCGGCGGCGGGGGCGGTGGGTTCGGTGGCGGGGCAAGTGGCCCGGCTGGCCGGGGCCCGGGTGGTGGGCAGCGCCGGGTCGGCGGCCAAGTGCGCCCACGTGGTCGACGTGCTGGGGTTCGATGCCTGCTTCGACCACCGAGCGGTGCCCTCCATCGGCGCCGCGCTCGACGAGCACTGCCCCCATGGGATCGACGTCTACTTCGACAATGTGGGCGGCGAGACGCTGGACGCCGTGCTGGCCCGGCTGCGGCCGGGGGCCCGGATCCCGGTGTGCGGCCAGATCGCCACCTACGAGCAGGCGGGGGACGGTTTGCGCAACATCGGCGCCATGCTGCGCCAGCGGGCCACGATGACCGGCTTCTCGATCTACGACCACGTCCACGAGCTGCCGGCGTTCCTGCCCCGGATGAGCCGGTGGTTGCGTGACGGTGCGGTGGTGTACGCCGAGGACATACACCACGGGATCGAGGCCGTGCCCGAGGCGTTCGTTGGGATGCTGCGGGGCGACAACATCGGCAAGCGCCTCGTCCAGGTCAGCGACGACCCGACGGTGGGTTGAGCAGCGGGGCGACGGCCCTCGGGAACCGGAGGGAGGCGGGGAGCGTCGAAGGGGCATGCGTCGTTCGATTGCCCTGCTCCTGGGCGCAGCTCTCGTCGTGGCCGGCTGCGGCCGCGATCCGGAACCGGCCGCGGTCGCGCCCGAGGTTTCCGACGCCACCGACCCAGTAGCGGGTACGGGGTCGGTGACGGTCACGGAGACCACGGCAACGGTCTCCAATGACACGGTGGCCAGCGCCGGCCAGCCGGCCGACGACCCCCCGACAACCACCCCGGTCATCGCCCCTTCGACCGAGCCTCCGGTCCGGCCGGCGCTGACCGTCGAAGCCAGAGGACAGACTGGTCGCAGCGATCCGGCCCCGGGCGAGGTACTGCTGTGGGTGTCGAACCAGAGCTTCGAGGACGACTCGGTGAGCGTGACCATCACCGTCGACGGGCAGCCGGCGGTGGCCGACGAGTTCAAGGTGGAGAGCCAGCACAACTGGGTCGGCTTTTACCTCAGGGGCCTGGCTCCCGGCGAGCACCAGGTCTCGGCCCGAAGCGACACCGGGGTTGAGCTCGACGGGTCGTTCACCCTGCCCGCCGACGCGCCCCGATGGCTCGTGCTCGACTACTGGTTCTATCGGGACGGTCCGGAGGGTCGCCGCTTCACGTTCGAGGAGTTCGACCACGCGGTGATGTTCATGTGAGTGCGATGTTCCTGTGAGTGCCGGCCCGTATCGTCATCGGCGGAGCCATGCCGGGTCGACGGTGATCTCGTCACGGTCGAGACCGTAGTGGTCGGCGACGTCCCGCAGCGCCTCGTCGCCGCGGCCCAGGGTGAACCGGTGTCCGTCAGGGTCACCTACCACGAAGTCCACCATGCCGTACGGCCGTAGCGCGACGGGGTCGACGATGTCGCCGCCGGCCTGTTCGATCTCGGCGCACAGGGCCTCGGGGTCGTCGACGTAGACGTAGAACGACTGGGGTGGCGGTAGGCCCTCACCGGTCCAGGGCACGAGGAGCAGTATCTCGATCGTGCCGGTTGCGATGGCGGCGAGCTGTCCGTCTTCGGTGCGCCAGGCGAGGTTGAGACCGAGCGCCTCCTGGTAGTAGCGAATCGACCGTTCGAGATCGCTCACCGGAACCCGGGGCATCACGTGCAGCCACGTGGAGAGATCCGTCGGTGGGTTCACTGCTGGCTCCTGGCTGATGGCGTCCACTGCATCGAGGAGGCAGCGGACTTCGTTGAGACGGGCCTCGAGCCGGGCCCGGTGGTCGAGGAGGATCTGCTGGCGCTCGGCGTCGTCGGCGCCCTGGAGGACGCGTCGCACGTCGGCGATCGGCATGTCGATCGAACGAAGGAGGGCGATGACCCGAGCGGCCCCGGTCTGGCCGGTGGTGTAGTAGCGGTATCCGGCCGACGACCGCCCAGCCGGGGCGAGCAGGCTCAACCGGTCGTAGCGGCGCAATTGCGGGATGCTCAGGCCCACCAGCTCGGCGAAGGCACCGATCTGGAGGCGGTCACGATGATCGCTCACCCGCCCAGTCTGCAGGCCTGTCGCGGGTGAGAGTCAAGCGGCCACGGACCCCGGCTGTGCAGCCAGAACCGTCGAGGTTCGTGCCGGTCGTAACGCCCTGCCATTCTGCGTCGCGTTTCCCCTTTTTCCGGATTTCTTCGTCGTAGGGGCCTGGATTCGGGGTTCGCTGTCACACCCCCTGCGTAGTGTTGGCGCATGGATTCGGCGGGATCTGAGCAGTTGGATGGTGGGTTCGGGGGTGACACCCCGGCTGCTGCGCTGGCTGATCTCGCCGTCGTGTTGGATCGGGTCGCTGCGTTGGCGGATGGTGATCTGTGGGATCACGAGACCCGGGAACTGCTCACCGGTCTGGAGGTCGGGGTCCGCCGGATCGACGCCGCCCGGGTCACGGTAGTGGGGCAGGTCCAGCGGTCCGGCCTGCATCACGTCGACGGGCACGCCTCGGCCAAGGTCATGGTCCGCCACATCTGCCGGTTGTCGGGTTCGGAGGCGTTGCGTCGGGAACGTCAGGAGACGGCCTTGCGTGATCTGCCGCTGGTGGCTGATGCCTACCGGGCCGGGACGATCGGCACCGAACAGGTCGACCTGGTGGCCAAGATCTACGTTCTCAACGACCGGGTCCGTGAGGCCCTGATCGAGTTCCAGCCCGACCTGCTGGTCCTGGCCGCCGAGTGTGACTACCCCGTGTTCGAGAACGCGGTCCGTCACTGGGAACGCCTCGCCGACACCGACGGCCCGGAACCCAAGGCCGACAAGGCCCACCAGAACCGCAACCTTTCGCTGTCGCAAGACCCCGAGACCCTGGCCTGGAAGATCAAGGGCTCGCTGGACTCCCTGCACGGGGCCAAGGTCCACGAGATCCTCCGCCGCCTGGTCGACCAGGAACGCCAGATCGACTGGGACAAGGCCAAGACCCAGCAGGGCGACAGCACCAGCGCCGCCGACCTGGCCCGCACCGAAAACCAACGGTGGGCCGATGCCTTCGTCCGCATGGCCGCCCTGGCTGCCACCGCCGACCCGGATGCCAAGGGCCCGGGCACCGACCACGTCGTGGTGTGGGATGCCGACACCTACCTGTCGACCGTGCACCGGGTCACCTGCACCGACCCGGCCTGCGACGCCGAAGCCCACAGCTCGAACAAGTGGTACGACCCAGCCACCTACCGCTGCGAAACACTCGACGGCAAGCCTCTGGAGCCGGTGGAGGCCGTGCTCGACAGCTTCCACCACCATGTCCGGGTCGTGCTCGTCAGCGGTGGGCAACCCACCGCCGTCGGGTCCCGCCGCCGGCTGTTCACCGGCCTCAACCGCCTCGCCGTGAAGCTGAAGAGCCCCACCTGCATATGGCCCGGGTGTTGGGTCCCCACCTCGGTGTGCGAAGTCGACCACGCCCGTGCGCACGCGGTCGGAGGAAGGACCGAGCCCGAGAACGGGATCCCCCTCTGCGGGAGACATAACCGCTGGAAACAGAAGAGCTACACCACCCAACGAGACCCCGACACCGGGAGGTGGCGCACCTACCGCCCCGACGGCACCGAGATCGAATGAGGGCCCGTCGCGTGAGCTGTCGTCGGCCCGCCCCGGGCGCCTACGCTGCCGGGCGTGTCCGTACTGACAACCGAACGCCACGACCGCATCCTGGTGATGACCATGGAACGGGTGGAGAAGCGCAACGCCATCAACCCGGAGATGACGGCGGCCATCGACGCCGCCCTCAACGAGCTCGACGACGACCCCGACCTGTGGGTGGGCGTGCTCACCGGCGGCACCCAGGTCTTCTCGGCCGGCACCGACCTGAAGGAGCGCTCGGGCAAGCCCACCGTGCGGGGCGGGGAGTACGGGATCATCCGCCGCCGCCGGGCCAAGCCCCTGATCGCCGCCGTGGAGGGCCTGGCCCTGGGCGGCGGATTCGAGATCGCCATCGCCTGCGACGTGATCGTGGCCGCCTCGAACGCCCGCTGGGGCTTTCCCGAGGTTCGCCGGGGCGTGGTGGCCTCCAGCGGCGCCCTGTTCCGGGCCCCCCGCTCCCTTCCCCTCCACGTGGCCAAGGAGTTGCTGCTCACCGGGGCCGAGACCTCAACCGATCGGCTCGAGCGCCTCGGCGTGGTCAACCGGATCACCGAACCGGGCGGGGCGCTGGCCGGCGCTCTGGCCATGGCTCGGGAGATGTGCGTCAACTCCCCTACCGCTGTCCAACAGACCCTTCGGGCCGTCGAGCGGATCGTGGGCGAGAGCGACGACTTCGGCTGGGCCGCCACGGCAGACTCGGTTCGCACCAACTTCGCCTCGGCCGACTCGGCCGAAGGGGTGGCCGCTTTCCTGGAGAAGCGCACCCCTACCTGGACCGGCCGCTGAGCAACGGCCGACGGCAGGACAGGGGCCCGGGCCAGGGGGCCGGCAGGGGAAGTGCCGTGTGCCGCCCCGACCCGGGCCACAGGGTGTGACGGTGACGGCCACCGTCACACCCCGAGCGGGCGCCGTCACCGGGCGGTCAGGCCCGGACCTCCTGGCGCATGAAGGCGATGTAGGCCCCGGCGAACAGGGCGACGGCGCCGCCCACGATCGCCACCAGCTGCCACCAGGCCAGCTGGAGGCTGTCGGCCAGGGGCAGGTTGCTGGGCAGCGCCCCCGAGGCGGTGTCGTTCACCAGGATCCCGGTCGACTGGCGCGACGGGTTGAGCAGCACCCCGGTGGCGTCGCGATAGAGCTGGTCGGGGCCCAGGCGGCGCAGGCTCAGCTCCAGGCGGGCGTTGGCCAGCACCGCTTCGGAGGTGGCGTTGGCGTCGACCTTGTGCACGGCGTCGGCCACGATGCCGGCGATGAGCCCGCCGAACAGGGTGAACAGCAGCCAGACGGCAATGGCGGTGAGGGCGGCGGTGGCGGCCCGGCGGCTGAGGACCGACAGCAGGATGGCCAGGGCCAGCCACAGGGCGATGTAGGCCACCGCCACCAGATAGAAGGCCACCACCCGGGCCAGGTCGCTCCAGGTGGGGCCGACGCCGAGGCGCAGCGCCCCGTAGCCGCCCACGATGGCCATCACCGCCGCCAGGGCCAGGGCGATGGCGGTGAGCCCGGCCACGAACTTGCCGTTGATGATCTCGTCTCGGTGGATGGGCTGGGACACGAGGCGGGCCAGCGTGCCCTGGGCCCGCTCGCCGTTCACGGCGTCGAACCCGAAACCGATGCCGAGCAGGGGTCCGAGGATGCCGAGGAACTCGTGGAAGGCCGGCACCCGGTCGGGCGACAGGGTGAACAGGTAGAGGAAGATCGACGGGACCTGGGAGGCGGAGTCGGCGGCCGAGCGGATCGGGCCCGAGGCCGAGTGGACGGCGGCCAGCCCGGCCAGGGCCAGCAGGATAACCAGCACCAGGAACCGGACCGACTGCACGTGGTCGGCCAGCTCCTTGCGGGCCACGATCAGCCACCCGCCCCGGAACCGGGGCTCGGGTGCCGCGACCTCAAGCTGCGCTGTCGCTGTCGGTGTCGGTGTCACGGAAGTACCGGTGGTAGATCACATCGAGGTCGGCCACCTCGCGGCTGAGGTGGGTGAAGCGGCCGCCGGCGGCCGCCACGGCGTCGTTGATGGCGGAGCGCACGTCGCCGTCGGCATGGACCCGCCACCGCCCCTCGTGGCGGGTCACAGCCGTCACCCCCGGCACCCGGGCCAGGAGGTCCTCCCAGGAGCCCGGCCCATCGATCCCGACGGTGAAGGTCCACCGGTCGCCGACCTCGTCGGCCAGGGCGTCGATCGTGCCGCAGGCCCGGAGCTGGCCCCGCACGAAGATCCCGATCCGGTCGCACACCTGCTGCACCTGGTGCAGGAGATGCGACGACAACAGCACGGTCACCACCTGCTCGGTCCGCAGCCGCTCGATCAGCAGCAGCAGCTCCCGCACGCCCTCGGGATCGATGTTGACCGTGGGTTCGTCGAGGATCAGGATCGAGGGCTGCTTGACCAGGGCGTCGGCCACGCCGAGGCGCTGGCGCATGCCCCGGGAGAACGCCCCCACCTTGGTGGTGGCGGCGTCGGTGAGGCCCACGTCGTCGAGCACCCGCTCGATCCGCTCGGCCGCCACCGCCTTCGACAGGCGGTTCAGCTCGGCCGTGTAGCGGAGGTTCTGGACGGCGGTCAGGTCCTCGTAGAAGCCGACCTCGTCGGGCAGGTACCCGACCCGGCTCTTGACCAGCAGGGGTGAGCGGGTGGGGTCGAGCCCGTCGACCCGGGCCAGCCCGCTGGTGGGCTCGGTGAGGCCGAGCAGCATCAGGATGGTGGTGGTCTTACCTGCCCCGTTGGGGCCCAGCAACCCGAACACCTCCCCCCGCTGCACCTCGATGCTGAGCCGATCGACGGCCGTGGTGTCGCCGTACCGCTTGGTCAGCCACCGGGCCTCGATCGCCGGGCCGTCCATCGCTCTAACGCCGCCCGTACTTGACGAACACCCCGGCCAGGCCGGCGAAGGCGGCGGCGATCACCAGCACGGCCAGGATCCCGAGCGTGCGGCTGCCCGACAGGGCGAAGCGGAGGTCCACGTTCGACGACAGGCTCCCGGCGCTGGAGCGCACCGACACCTGGTAGTCGCCGGCCACCGCCTTCGACGCCGGCTTCACCACCGCCGTCACCTGCGCCGTCTCCCCCGGCAGCACCGAGTCGACCTGGGCCGGCTCGAACGAGATCTCCCACCCACTCGGGGCCGACCCGGCCAGCTTCACTCCGTCGAGGGGGGCGGTGCCGGTGTTCGCCACCACCAGCGGGATGCGGGCCACCGAGTTGGCCTTGCCGCTCACGTCGAGCCGCGAGTCGGGGGTGGAGATCACGAGCTTGGGGGTGCCGGTGACGTCGGCCTCCAGCTTGATCGAGCCCTGGGCCCCGTTGTCGCCGGTGACCTTCACGTCGATCGGGTACGCGCCCTGCTCCACCGACTCGGGGGCGGTGGCCGTGACCTTCACGCTGGAGGCGGAGCCCGCTTCCACCGTCACCGTCTGGGCCCGGGCCTCGGCCGAGGGCGAGGCCGACACCGTCCAGCCCTCGGGGCCCGACGGCTCGAAGGTGAACGTCTGCTGGGCCGGCGTGTCGTTGGTGACCGTGAGGTTGTAGGCGAACGCGCCGCCCGGGTCGCCGGTGAGCGACGGGAAGTCGGTGGTGAGCCGGATGCCGCTGTTGACCTCGGGGGCGATCACCATCGTGACCGGGGTGGACGAGCGGCCGCCGGTGGCGTCGGTGGCGGTGACCGTCATGGGGTAGCTGGCGGCCTGGGCGTCGGAGGCCACGGCGATCTCCAACGACGCCTTGGAGCCGGCGGTGGACGAGGTGATGGAGTGGATCACGAACCCGCCGCCCCGCAGCGTGGCCTGCCAGCCGGCGGGGAGCCCGTCGACGGCCAGGTCCACCGGCTCCGGGCGCCCGGCGGTGACCGTGATGTCGAGCTTCACGATCGACCCGGGCTGGGTCTCGATCGAGGGGTAGGGGGTGGTGAGCACGAGCGACTGGTCGGCCCCGGCGATCGTCGGTGGCGTGAAGAGGACGCCGAGGCCGGCCAGCGTCAGTGCCGCCACCGCCACCCGGATGAGACGGGCGGGTGGCGATGGCGGACGATGGCTTCGCACGGTCCCACCCTGCCCGGGCGTCGGTGAGCGCCCGATGAAACGAAGAACAGCGCCCGGTTAAAACTCAGGCCATCCGCGGCCCGGCGTCGGCGGGGACGGTGAGGCGGAAGACGGTGGTGGGCCCGTCGAGCAGCTCGAGGCGGCCCACGCCGCCCTCGGCCGCCGACTCGGCCAAGCTGCGGGCCAGGCGGAGGCCGATGCCGTGGGAGGTGTCGGCCCCCCGCTCGGCGAAGGGATCGTGCCCGGTGGGGGTGGGGCCCTCGTCGGCCACCTCCACCGTGGCCATTCCATCCTCGGCCAGGCCATCGTCGGCCGGGGCATCGTCGGCCGGGGCGTCGGCCGAGGAATCGGCCGGGCCGCCCACCCGCACCGTCACCCGGCCCCGACCGTGGCGGAGGGCGTTGTGGACGAGGACGTCGACGATGTGGCCGATGGCGTCGGCGTCGCCCAGCACCAGGGTGGGTGGGCCCACCACCTCCAGCTCCCGGCCCTCCTCGGCGGCCAGGGCGGTGAACACCGAGGCCCGTTCGGCGGCCAGGGCGGCCAGGTCCACCGGGAGAGCCGGGCGGTAGACGTGGCGGGCCAGGGCCAGCATCGAGGTGATCGTGCTCTGCAGCCGGTCGAGCTGGGTGAGGCTCTCGTCGAGGATGGCGGTGCGGTCGGGACGGGGCGCATCCCGCTCGGCCTCGATGGCCACCCGCATGGCCGCCACCGGAGTGAGCAGCTGGTGCGACACCTGCGACGAGAACGACCGCTCCCGGGTGAGCAGCTCAGCGATCCGGTTGCGGCTGCCGACCAGGACCCGGCGCAGACCGTCGAGCTCGGCGATCCCGGTAGGGGGCGGCGGGGCCAGGTCGGCGGCGCTGGCCCAGGCCCGCAGGTCCTCGATGGGCCGGTTGAGGCGGCGGGTGAGCCGGAGGCCGAGCAGGCCGGCCACCGCCACCACGGCCACGCCGGCGCCGGCCAGCTCGGCCAGGGAGCCGAGAAACTTGACGCGGCTCTCGGCCCGGGAGGCGTCGATGCGCACCACGTAGGCCGAGCCGTCGGGCTGACGGCGCACCGGGGCCGCCGCCACCAGATCACCCTCGACGTAGCCCTCGGCGAAGTCGCCGGCGAGGGCGGTGACCACCACCGGGTCGGGTCGGGCCGGGCCGTCGCCGGCCAGCAGGGCGCCGTCGGGCCGGTAGAGGGCGAGGCGGTGGCCCGAGCCGTCGACGGGGACGAGGGCACCAGCGACCAGGGGGTCGCCGGTGGGCGGCACCCGGCTGGCGGCGATCGACGCCTCCCGCTGGAGGGCCAGCAGCTCGCCCCGCTGCTGGGCGTTCCAGATGGCCAGGGCGGCCGGCACGAAGAAGGCGGTGACGGCGAGGATGGTGACGGTGAGCACCACCGCCAGCACCCGCCGGCTCACGGGTCGGCCGTCAGGCTGGGGGCGGGGGTGGGCGTGGGGGCGGGGACCGGAGCCAGCTCGAGGCGGTAGCCGACGCCCCGCACGGTGGAGATCCGGCTGGGCTGCCCGGCCTGCTCGCCCAGCTTGCGCCGGATCGAGTTCACGTGGACGTCGAGGGTCTTGGTCGAGCCCCACCAGTGCTCGTCCCACACCTCGGTGATCAGCTGCTCCCGGGTGATGACGGTGCCGGCGTCACGGGCCAGGCGCTCCAGCAGGTCGAACTCCTTGGGCCGCAGGGCCACCGGCTCGCCGGTCACGGTGACGGTGCGCGACCCCCGGTCGACGGCCAGGTCGCCCACCGCCAGCACCCGGCCGGGGTCGCGGCCCGAGCCCGGGGTGGGGGCGGCGCCGCCGCTGAGGGCGTCGCGGAGGCGGAGGTGGGAGGCGATGCGGGCCAGCAGCTCGGCCAGGCGGAAGGGCTTGACCACGTAGTCGACGGCGCCCGACTCGAGCCCCAGCACCACGTCGATCTCGGTCGCCCGGGCGGTGAGCACGATCACCGGGATCGTGGGGTGGTGGCGGGCCACGTGGGCCGCCACCTCGGAGCCGTCGCCGTCGGGGAGGCCCAGGTCGAGCAGCACGAGGTCGGGCGGGTGGCCGTCGATCAGGACGCGGGCCTCGGCTACGTGGGCGCAAACCGCCGCCTCGTAACCGTGGGCCGCCAGGGCCCGTTGCAGGCTCGACGCGATGAGGGCGTCGTCCTCCACGACGAGCACCGTGGTGGGCACGGCCCTACGTTACCGCCGCCGCCGTTCGGGCATGATGGCAGGGTGGTGAAGGTCTCCAGCCCCGACAAGCTGCTCTACCCCGACGACGGGATCACCAAGGCACAGGTGGTGGAGCACTACCGCACGGTGGCGCCGGCCCTGTTCCCGTGGGTGGAGGGGCGGCCGGTCACCGTGCAGCGCTTCCCCCGGGGGATCACGGCCCAGGGGTTCATGCAGAAGAACGCGGCCGACCATTACCCGGCCACGATCGAGCGCTACACCGTGCCCAAGCGGGAGGGCGGCGACACCGTCTACCCGGTGCTGACCACCCCCGACGACGTGGTGTATCTGGCCAACCAGAACACGATCACCTTCCACACCTGGACGGCCACCACCACCCGCCCCGACCAGCCCGACTGGTTCCTCCTCGATCTCGACCCCGACGAGGGGGCAGCGCCGGAGGAGCGGGTCGACGCCGCCCGCCGGGCCACCCGTCTGGCCGGCGACGTGTTGCGCCGGTTCGGGCTGGAGTCGATGGTGGTGGCCACCGGATCGAAGGGCTTCCACGTGCGGGCCCGCATCGAGCCCGGCCCCAGCCACGACGAGGTCGATCTCGCCGGCCGGGCCGCCGCCGGGCTGGTGGCGGCGGCCGATCCCGGGCTGGCCACGGTGGAGTTCCTGAAGCGGGAGCGGGGCGGCCGGGTGTTCGTCGACTGGCTCCGCAACGGTCCCATCGCCACCTCGGTGGTGCCGTGGTCGCTGCGGCCCCGCCCCGGCGCCCCGGTGGCCGTACCGATCGCCTGGGACGAGCTCGACGGCGTGACCCCCGACGGCTTCACCCTCGCTCCCGGCGGCCTGGCCCCCATCGAGGAGCGGCTGGCGTTGGATCTGCCCCTGCCGCCGGCCGCCCCCCTCCCGATCGCCGAGCTGGCCGCCGCCGCCGAAGCGGCCGGCGTCGACCTCGCCACCACCCAGGATCGCTTCGGCCGGCGCAGCGGCCGAAGTTGAGCACGGCGGAAGGAAATCGCGAGACTGAGCGACCGACGTTGAGCCCCTCGGGGCGACGAGCCAGAGTTACGGAATCTCGCCGGCCTGGAACGCCCGAAGCGAGTCCTGCAGGCCGTGGGACTTGATGTGGGCGTTGATGGCCTTGACGGCGGGCGAGGCGTGGGCGATGGCGTCGACCTCCACCGCCTGCAGCATCGCCTCCCGGAAGCCCTGGATCTCCTGGATCCGGTTGGCCGACTGCTTCTGCAGGGCGATGATGTCTTTCGGGGTGCGGGCCACCTTGGCCACGTAGGCGGCCACCGTCTCGTCGAGCTCCTCGGCCGGGACGGCCCGGTTGAACAGGCCCCACTCGGCCGCCTCGGCCCCCGTGATCATCTCCCCGGTGGGGAAGAACATCTCCTTGGCCTTCTTCGGGCCCACCAGCCATGTCCAGCTCGACGCCACGTAGCCGGCGCCCAGCGGCAGCTGGGGCGTGCCCACCTTGCACTCGTTGGACACGAAGGTGACGTCGCAGATCGTGGCCAGCTGGGTGCCGCCGGCCAGGCAGTAGCCGTGGACCTTGGCCACCACGGCGAGGCGCATGTCCCAGATGCGTAGCCAGCCCCGCATGATGCGCTCCAGGCCGTCGCGGTCGCCGGTCACGCCACCCCCGCCGGTGCCGCCGGCGGTGATGTCGTAGCCGGTGCAGAAGGCCCGGCCCGCCCCCTGGACCACGGCCACGTGGATGCCGGGGTCGGCTTCGGCCTCCTCCAGGGCGGCGATCAGCTCGGCCTGGAGCTGGGCCGAGATGGCGTTGAGCTTCTCCGGCCGGTTGAGGGTGACGGTGGCCACCCGGCCCTCGGTCTCGTAGGTGACGGTGTCGTAGGTTGCCATCGCGTTCCTCCGACTACTTCTGGCCCTCTTGGGCCTTGTTCCACTCCCGGGCCGACATGGAGGCGATCGCCTCCAGGGCCAGGCCGGTGTGGAGGTCGTCGGCCATGGCCCGCCGGATCGGGCGGACCAGGGCGTGGCGGGTGTTGCGGAGCAGGATCGGGTTGAGCTTGGCCAGGTCGGCGGCGATCTCGTTGGCCCGGTTCAGCACCTGGTCGGCGGGGAGCACCTCACCCACGATGCCGAGCTGCAGGGCTTCTTCGGCGTGGATCTTCTGCCCGGTGAGCAGGAAGTAGCGGCCCCGGTTGGGGCCGAGCAGGAGAGGCCACACGATCTGCATCGAGTCGCCCGGCACCAGGCCGCCCGGGAAGTGGGGGGCGTCCTGGAAGTAGGTGTGCTCGGCGGCCAGCACCACGTCGCACAGCACGGCCAGCTCGGAGTGGACCGACACCGGCCCGTTGACGGCGGCGATCACCGGCACCTCGATGGCCAGCATCTGGTCGACCAGGCGGTTGCCCTCCCAGATGATCCGGTCCCACACGGTGGCGTTGGCCCGACCCTCGGCCAGGGGGTTGGGGCCGTCGCCCAACCCGATGAAGGTGTCGCCGGTGCCGGTGATGATAACCACCCGGTTCTCCCGGTCCGAGGCGATGGCGTTGAACAGCTCGGGGAGCTCCTGGTGGGGCGGCCCGCCCCACATGAGCGACTTCCCCCGCCAGTGCATCCGGATCGTCAGCACCCCGGCGTCGTCCCGGCTCACGTCAGCCGTCGTCCACCGATCTTTGTACTCGTGCAGCTCCATGCGGCTCAGCCTTTCACACCCCGGTGCGGGGTGCATGTGGAGCGGGCCGGCCCCGGGCCCCTAGTGGCCGACGGGGTGGCCGGTGATGGGCGGAGGCATCGTGGTGCCCCGGGGACGGAAGATCGTGTGGTGGCGGATGCGGGCCAGCTCGGGGCTGCCGGGGGCGGCACCGGCCCCCACCACGAGGCCGTCGAGCACCTGGTACCAGTGGTCCTTGCGGTCGTAGACCTCCACGATCTTCGCCCCCACCACGACCTCCTGCTCGGCCGTGGCCGGGCCCCTGTGCTGGATCTGGGTGCGGACGTGGATGGTGGGCCCGTAGGTGAAGTTGTGACGGGTGAGCGGGGCCATGCGGGCGGCCAGGAACCAGGGGTGGAGGTGACCGTCGGGCACGCGGCTCGCGGTCTGGCCCAGGTCGTCGTAGGTGAGCTTGCGGGCGCCGTTGGCCGACAGGTACGCCCCCAGCGGCCGGAACGGCTCGCCAACCGGGGCCGTGTCGAGGGTGTAGGTGGGGCGCAGCGGAGGGGGGTCGAGCGCCGGCGCCGGGGGTGGGGGATCGATGCTGTCGGCCCAGGAGGCGGTGCCGGCCCCGACGGTGCCGTCGAGGACGATCCGGTCACCGACGGCGGCGCTCACCGGGCGGCCCTCGCCGTCCCCGGCTCCGGCCCCTGCCCCTGCCCCGGGGATGGCGCCGATCGTGATCGTCACCACCTCACCGGAGTACAGGGGGCGGCGCAGGGTGACGTCGGCCCAGCCGCTGGTCAGCCACTCCTCGCCCAGGGCCTCGATCACGGCCTCGGCCACCCAACCGTAGGTGCGGACGCCGGCCACCAGGGCGCCGGCGTAGCCGGCCCCGGAGGCGCCGTCCTCGGCGTGGATCGGGTTGGGTATGCCCACCGGAGGTGGGTCGGGAGTGGCGGTGACCGACCGGATCACCGGGTCGGTGGTGGGGCTGCTGGGCATCCGCCCATTCAACCCCGCCCGTGGCGCAGCAGCTGACCCGAGGTGGCGCCGGTGCACTCGCCGTCGGCGAACGTCTCGACGCCGTTCACGATGATCGACTGGTAGCCCTTGGCCCGCTGGACCCGGCGCCATTCGTCGCCCGGCAGGTCGTGGACGATGTCACCCACCCAGCGGGGCTCGATCTCCAACTCGTCGAGGCGGTAGACCACCACGTCGGCCGCCGCTCCCTCCCGCAGCACACCCCGGTCGCGGAACCCGGCGGCGTGGGCCGGGAGGGCGGAGAGCCGGTAGTGGGCCTCTTCCAGGGTGATGCGGCCGGTGTCGCGCACCAGCCAGATCAGGAAGTCGGTGGTGAAGGCGCCGCCGTTGAAGAACTTCATGTGGGCGCCGCCGTCGGACACGCCGGGGAAGGTGTAGGGGGAGCCGTTGATCATCTCGGCCATGTTGGCGCCGTCGTCCTCCCGCTCCGGGCCCTGGAACACAGCCCGGAGATCGGTGTCGAGCGACAGGTCGAGCATGACGTCGATGTAGTGGCGACCCTCGTCGGCGGCGATGTCCTTCAGCTGGCGGCCGACGTAGTGCTGGTACTTCTCGTTGCCGTTCACGTCCCACACCATGAGGCGGCGGGGGGCGCCGCCGACGCCGCCCTGGATCTGGCTGAACAGGGCCGAGGCGTCCTCGGTCTGCTCCTTGATGCGCTGGCGCAGCTCGGGGTCGCGCATCTTGGCCATACGGGTCTCGCGGTCGCCGACGGTGACCTCCCGCCAGGCCGGGCTGGCGTCGTAGAGGTTCCAGTTGTCGAGGCTGAAGGTGAACCCGGTGCGGATCGTGCCGCCCTGGCCGAACACCGGCAGGCCCTCGGCGTTGCACTTGGCCAGCCATTCGAGGCGACGGCGGTGGATGGTGGGATCGACGGGGCTGGCCACCACCGCGTTGTGGAGGATGGGGCGCTGGGCCACCTCGGCCAGGCGGGCCTGGAACTCGAGGTCGTCGGCGTCGCCCTTGAGGCCGCCGGCGGCCTGGGTGATCTGGATGAAGCCCTCGTCGCGCTCCCGGAGGACCTCGGCCAGGTTGAAGATGTCGTCGTCGGACATGGTGTCGGTGACCATGGGCGACCCGTCGAAGTCGGACTGCACCGAGTCGGGGCCGAGGCGCTGGATGGAGAAGCCGCACAGGCCGGCGTCCATGCCCTCGTGCAGCAGGCGCTGCATCTCCTTGCGCTCGGCGGCGTTGGCCTGGCGGCTCTTGGCCGCTTCGAGACCCATCACGTAGATCATGAGCGAGGCGGTGGGCATGTACTGGATGCAGTTGACGCCCTTGGGCGCCTGGTCGAGCGAGTCGAGGTATTCGGGGATGGTCTCCCAGTCCCAGTGGGGCAGGAAGCCCTCCCGCATCGACTCCATCGGGATGGCCTCGGTGCGCACCATGGTGAGCATCGAGCGCTCACGGAAGTCGGGCTTCACCGGGGCGAAGCCGAACCCGCAGTTGCCCAGCACCACCGAGGTGACGCCGTGCCAGCCGGAGATCGTGCACCACGGGTCCCAGCGGATCTGGGCGTCGTAGTGGGTGTGGAGGTCGATGAAGCCCGGGCACACGATGGCGCCCTCGGCGTCGATGACCTGCTTGGCCGTGCCGGTGGCCCGGCCGCCGATCTGGACGATCTTGCCGTCCCGGATCCACACGTCGGCGGTGTACCGGGGCACGCGGGTGCCGTCGACGACGGTGCCGCCCTTGATGTGGATGTCGTAGTCGTAGTCGGTGGTCATGCTGGTTTCCCCCTGGATCGCCGGCGGCCCCCCGCCGAGCGCAGTGTCATTCCAGGTTCCTCCACCGGGGCGCGCCCGTCCAGCCCGACCGAGGATCGGCCGGGCTGGACGAGCGGGGGGAGACGATCAGCCCTCGATGCCGAGGCGGTGCAGGAGGCTGCGGGCCGCCACCGTGGCCCGGTACCGGGTCCCGACCGACCGGGCCGTTGTAGCCGCCGCCGGGGCCGGCGGCCGGGTGGTGGTGTTGAGCCAGGTGTCGAACAGGGCGTCGAGCTGCTGGCCCGACACCCGCTCGGCCAGGGCGATGAACTCGGCGGTGGTGACCGTGCCCCCGGCCTGTTCCTTGGCCCACTGGCGCAGGATGCGGAAGAAGGCGTCCTCGCCCACGGTGAGACGCAGGGTGTGAAGGGTCATGGCGCCCCGGGCGTACACGGCGAAGTCGAACTGGTTCTCCGGCCCGGGGTCGCCGATGGGGATGGTCCAGAAGGGATCGCCCTCGGGGAAGACGACGTTGTAGAGGAAGTCGAACGTCTCCTGGGCGGTGCCGAGCCCTTCGCGGTCGCTCCACAGCCATTCGGCGTAGGTGGCGAACCCCTCGTTGAGCCAGATGTGCTGCCAGCGCTCCAGCGCCAGGTTGTCGCCGTACCACTGGTGGGCGTTCTCGTGCACCACCACGCTGTCGGCGGAAACCGGGTCGCCGAAGAACCCCGAGGAGTAGATCGGGCGGGTCTGGGTTTCCAGGGCGAACCCGAGGGGCACGTCGTCGACGATGCCGCCGGCCGTGGTGAAGGGGTAGGGGCCGAAGGTCCGGGCCAGGAAGTCCAGGATCTCGGGTTGGCGCTTGAACGAGTTGCGTGCGACCTCGCCCACCGGCGGGGGAAGGTCGGCCGTGGTGCCGACGATCCAGTCGGTGGCGTTGCCCGGGCTGCCCGGGGGCGGGCCGGGGAGGGTCCAGCCGTCGAGCGGGACGCCGTCCGCCTCGAACGAGGTGGTGCCGGGCCCGGTGGACACCACGATGTCGTCGATGAAGACGCCGGGGCCCTGGACGACGTCGTCGCTGGCGTAGCTGAGCGAGATCTCCACGTCACGGGCCGGGCCGGGCGGCAGTGCCACCTGCCAGGTCTCGGGTCCGTCGCTCCTGCCGGTGGCGGCCCACCACGGGCCACTGCTGCCCTCAGGGCTGCAGGTGCCGTCGGCGCTCACCGTCTGGTAGTGGCCGATGAAGGGGTGGATGGCCTGCCAGCCGGAGCAGGAGAAGCCGGCGTTGTCGCTGGTATGGCCATTGACGTCCTCGAGGGTGGTCCAATCGTCCTGGCCCACGGTGTGGGCCTCGACGAAGAAGAAGTCCCAGTCCGCTTCGGTGTCACGGGTGACGGTGAACCCGACGGTGGCGCCGCCGGCGGGCACGCTGATAGTGCGGACGAGGCGCTTGTAGGAGGAGTCGGCGGGGGGACCGGAGAGGAGGAACGCAGTGCCGGTGGTGGGCGACGCCACCGGCTTCAGCAGGTCGGGGTCGATGGCGTCCCAGAACTGGATGCGGCCGCTGCGGTAGGACCTGATGTCGAACTGGCCGATGTTCATCGTCGCCAGATAGGGGGCCATCGGTTCCTTGGCCTCCCACTCCCAGGTGGTCCACCCCCTGCGGGTGGTCTGGCCCTTGAGCCGGCCGTTGGCCACCACCTCGAGGCCGGCCGGGACCGTCACCTCCATCTCGATGGAGGCCCGGTCGATCGGATGGTCGTTGGCCGGGAACCAGTAGGCGGCGCCGTGGGGTTGGCCGGCCACGATGTTGCCGTCGTCGGTGGCGACGAAGCCGGAGACGCCTAGGCCCTCTATCACGGGCTGGGGAATGCCGTCGTAGCGGATGACCACCTCGAACCGGCTGCGGTTGGCGATGCCCCGGGAAGGGGTGATCGTGAGCTCCTGGCCACTGCGGGACCAGGTGGCGGGGCGGCCGCCCACGGTGACGGATCGGACGGTGAGCCCCACCAGGTCGAGGTTGAAGGCCGAGAGGTTCTGGGTGGCCCGGGCCGTGATCTCGGCGGTGCCGGTGAGGACGTCGGTGGCCGGGTCGTAGCGCAACTCGAGGTCGTAGTCGTCGACGTCATAGCCGCCGTTGCCGTCGGCCGGGTAGTAGGGGTCACCGACCGACGGTGCACCGGGGGTGTAGGTGGCGCTGCCGGGAGCGCTCTGGGCCGAGGCCACGGTGGGTGCCGTGACGGCTCCCAGCGCCAGGGATAGGAACAATGCGATGCGACGCCCCACCGGAGCCCCCTCTTTCCGAGCCGCCTGCCCGGGATCAACCTAGATAGCAGATCGTCACACCGTCAACCAGTTTCGCGCTGCACCGCGCGGCGTTGCCGTCGCCGGGCATCGCCTCATCGCCGATGTGCAGTACCGGGAGCGTCCATCTCCGGGCCGAGTCGTCCGCTCCAAATGAGGAGGGCCACTGCGGTGACATCGGCGAAGGCCAGAGCGGTGAAGGTCGGCTGGTAGCCGTTCAACCAGTCGCGTGCGACAGCTACCAGAAGGGGTCCAGCGGCTATGGCGAGCTGGTAACCGACGTTTACCACCGGGAAGGCCGTTGTGAATGGCACCTGCGGGTATGACCGGCGAACCAGGAGTGGCGGAATCGTGATGAGGACCCCGACGCCGAGCCCGAACAGGCTACAGGCCACGGTGACGGTGGTTGTCGATTGGCTCGCAGCGAGCATCGCCAGAGCGATGGCCTGGGCCGCCAGGAAGCAGCACCCGAGTACCGTGGTCGATGCCCACCGGTCGACGAGGGCCACGAAGATCAGCCTGCCAACGAGTGCGGCGGCGGTGGTGATGGCAACCAGGCGGGCGCCCGACCCGGCGCTGAAACCTTCGTCCAGGTACTTCAGCTGGTGTACCAGTAGACCGACCTGAGCGGCGATGGCCAGAGCGAGGCCCAGCGACAGCGACCAGAATCGAGCACTGCGAAACGGTCGAAACGGCGGCCGCCGCTCCATGGTGGCTGATGGTCGAGCACCTGCGTGGGGCGAGCGGATCACCGCCCCGGCCAGCGGCAGGAGTACGCAGGCGGTGACCCCGGCGGTCGAGGCCAGCGCTGTCCGCAGCCCGTAGGCGCGCACCGCTGCATCGAGGGCCGGGATGAGCGCGATCCCGCCGACTGACGCTCCGGTCAGGGCAACGCTCAACGGAGCGCCCGAGCGTTCCGGGAACCAAGCGAGCACCGTCGCCGAGATCGGGTTCGAGTTGCAGCAGGCCCAGCCGACAGCCAGCACCATGTAGGCCGGCACGAGTTGCCAGAGCGAACCGACCAGGCCCACCCCCGCCACGCCCACTGGTAAGGCAACGGCACCGACCAGGAACACCAGGCGGGGACCCCGGCGGGCGAGTTGGCGGCTCACGACGAAGGTGAGCACGGTGGCGGTGAGGTGGAACGAGAACGTGACGAGGGAGACGGCCGTCACCGACCAGCCGAACTGCGAACTGAGGTCCCGCAGGTAGAGGCCGAGCCCGTAGAACGCCAGACCCCAGGCGAATATCGCCACCACGAACAGGGCCACGACGACGCCCCAGCCTCGGCCCCGATCGGGAAGAACGACTACTGCCGCCCTCCCTTGCCCGGTCTCCCGCACGCGGGCCACACTACCGACTCACATCAGCCTGGGCGGTGTGCCAGGCGCAGCCGAGCTCGGCCAGCCGCTGGTCGACGACCCGAGCCGGTCAACACGACCGGAGGCGATCGGGGCTGGACGAGATGCTCCTGGTCCGCCGGGGCGGGTGGCGAACGCAGCATTGGGTCACCGCCATCGTCGATGTCACCGGCCACCAACTCCTCGACCTGGTCCCCGGCCGGGATCAACACGCCGCCGCCGGACGGCTTCTGGCACGAGGCGAAGAGTGGCTGGCTCGGGTTCGGTGGGCGTGCCTGGATCTGTCCGGCTCCTACCGGGCCACCTTCGACCGGGTCCTGCCCTGGGCCACCCAGGTCGCCGACCCATCTCACGTGATCCCCCTGGCCAACCAGGTCATAGACGAGTGCCGCCGGCGAGTCCAGAACGACACCCTCGGCCATCGGGGCCACAAAGGTGACCCGCTCTACCGAGTGCGTCGCCGGCTGTCCATGGCCGCTGAACGCCTCAACGAGACCGGCACCGGCCGCCTCGTTGGCTTGCTGGCTGCTGGCGACCCGAAGGGCGAAGTCCGCCTGGCCTGGCACGCCAAAGAGACCATGCGGGGCATCTACGCATCAGCGACCCAGCCCCGGCCGAGCAGTAGGTGGACGAGATCGGCCGACTTCTGTGGTCGGGACATGCCCCTTGAAATCCGGCAGCTGGGACGGACGATCCGCCGGTGGCGGCACCAGATCCTGGCCCGACATCGCTGCCGCTACTCCGACGGGCCGACCCAAGCGACGCGACCCAACAGGAGCCTACTCCCCACCATCACCCCATGACCCCCGAGGCGACGGCACCAGAGCCGTGAATCAGCGAGACAACCGGTGAGACAAATCGCCCAGCAGGCGAACTGAGAACGACCGTAGTCAACACTCACGGCGCACCGACCCATAGCCTTCCATCAACAAGCATGCGGGCGAGATCGAATGAGGGGATTCGAATGGGAACTCGAAAGCTAGCGGTCGCGGTCGCAGGAGCGGCCATCGTGGCTCTCTCAATACTGGCGACGCCGCTACCGGCAAGTGCCGATTATGTCAATGAAGCGCAGTCGATCGACGATATCCTCCGCGCCGTTGACTACCGGCCAACCCCGGATGGTGACACACTCCGACTCTACCGGGCCTTCTTGAACCGTGACCCTGACGTGGCTGGAGCGATCTACTGGATCAGCCAGTCGCGAATGGGAGCGAACCCGGATGATCTGGCCTACGGATTCGCGCAGTCCATCGAGTTCATCGCCACCTACGGGCCGCTGAGCAATACGGATTTCCTCGTGGTGATCTACAGCAACGTGCTCAGCCGAACACCGGATCAGGGTGGTTTCGACTACTGGCTCGACCAAATGAATCGCGGGCTTTCCCAGCACGGAGTGGTCCGTTGGATCGTGGCCAATCCCGAGTTCATCAACCGGTACCCGTTCAACGCTCTGTCACCGCTGAATCCGGGCGACTCGAAGAACTGCTCCGATTTCGCCACCCAGGCTGCAGCCCAGGCATGGTTCAATCATTTCTACCCCCATTTCGGGGATATCGCGATGCTTGATCAGGACTCGGACCTGATCGCCTGCGAGCTGCTTTCCTGAGTCGCCGAACTGCTCTCGGTCCGACGCGGCGCCTACCGAGTCGTCTACGAGATTCATGAGGACGAACATGCAGTCGTAGTCTTGAGGATCGACCACCGCTCGCAGGTCTATCGAAACCGTTGAACGGGTACCTCAAACACACGATTCGCAGGGCCCAAAGGCCGAATCCCGGCGACTCCCTGTCAGGGTGATAGACATGCGACGGCCAGCGCCAACTTCTGGGGCACCTCGCAGCGTCGAGTTCACTCCCCGCCCCAGCACCCGCGAAGATCACCGCACTGACGATGGAAGGCCGGTTGTCCGTGGTCGATGACGACCGGACCGCATCTGCGTGCGAGTGGTCAGCCGATCAAATCAGGTATCGGGGGGAATGGCATGTTGGCCACCCTGGCGAACCTACGCTCCTCCCGGCATGATGATGATCGAACTTCTCCCTGGGCTCGCCGTGCTGCGGCGATACCAGTCTCAGTGGCTGCGCGTCGACTTGGTGGCCGGGTTGACGGTGGGAGCAATGTTGATCCCGCAGTCGATGGCGTACGCCGAACTGGCGGGTCTGGCACCGCAGTTCGGGTTCTATGCGGTGATCGGCGCGCTGGTCGTCTACGCGCTCGTGGGAACGAGCCGGCATCTCGGTGTCGGGCCGGAGCCGGGTACGGCGATCCTGGCTGCGACGGGAGTCGGCCCGCTGGCTGGCGGGGACCCGAAGCGCTACATCGCCCTGATGGCCGCTCTGGCACTCGTGGTGGCTGGAATCTGCATCGTCGGAGCGGGGGCCCGGCTGGGCTTCCTCGCGTCGCTTCTGTCGAAGCCGGTGCTCGTCGGCTATATCACCGGCGTCGGTCTCACGCTGTTGAGCAGCCAGATCACCGGTTTCACAGGCATCTCCACCACGAGCGACACGTTCTTCCCACGATTCGGCGATCTGCTCACCAGTCTCGGCGACGTCGACGGGGCGACGTTGGCTCTGGCAGTCGGAACGCTGACGCTGATCCTCGTGCTCAAGCAGGCGTCACCTCGATTGCCGGGCGCGCTGTTGGCCGTCGTGTCGGCCACGACGATCGTGGCCCTCTTCGCGCTCGACGAGCGCGGAGTCGCCGTCGTCGGCCAGATCCCGCCCGGCCTTCCGATCCCCGGCCTTCCCGACGTTTCATTCGGCGATCTCGCTCAACTGCTTCCGGTCGCGGCTGGGATCGCGTTGGTCGGCTTCAGCGACAACGTGCTCACTGCTCGCGCCATTGCGGCCGGCCGCGGCTACCGGATCGATGCCAACCAGGAGCTGTTGGCGCTCGGTATGACGAACCTGTCGTCCGGGCTGTCGCACGGCTTCCCGGTCTCATCGAGTGCCAGCAGGACGGCTGTGCCCGCCTCCCTCGGGAGCAAGACGCAGCTGGTGTCGCTGATCGGTGCAGCGTTCGTCGTCCTCGCTCTGCTGGCAATGCGCCCGCTGTTGGCCGAGATTCCACGGGCAGCGCTCGCCGCCGTGATCGTGTCCGCCGCGATCGCCATCATCGACGTGGCCGCCTATCGGAGCCTATGGCAGGTGAGCCGGGAGGAGTTCGTCCTCGCCGTCGTTGCCGCGCTCGGGGTGATCGTCCTCGGAGTGCTAGCCGGGGTGCTCGTCGCCGTGATCCTCGCAGTCATCGTGGCGCTGTACCGGATCGCGAAACCGCACGACGCTGTCCTCGGCGACCACCCCGAAACCGACGGCTGGGTCGATACCGACGCCTACCCCGAAGCTGTCACCGAGCCTGGGCTCGTCGTGTTTCGGTTCGACGCCCCGCTGTTCTTCGTCAACGCCGACCGCTTCCGCGACCGCGTCGAACAAGTCCTGGTGGATAACCCTGGTGAGGAGGAGTGGCTGGTGCTCGACTTCGAAGGCGTGGGTGCTCTCGACGCAACCGCCCTAGACGTCTTGGCGGAAGTCGCCGCGTCAGCCGAGGAACTCGGGGTGCGAGTAGTGGGAGTGACCCGTGCGAACGACTGGGTAGTCGCCCGCCTGACGCGGGCCGAGCTTCTGGAACCGGCCGGGCCACTACGAATCTTTCCGACCATCAATGCAGCCGTCACAGCGTACCGACAGCGATGCGAATGAAGAGCGGCTGCGAATGGACGAAGGCCGCTACCGACCGCCTGCTAGCCGCTGACCTGCGGAAGCTCAGAGGAGAGAAGGGGATTCGAACCGCCTCGAGGCTCTCGCCTCATCGGTTCAAGTCAGCCGATAGGAACGTCGGCCTACCATTTCGCAACAGAACAACCCGAACTGCTCGAGGGTGTGCGGTATTCGAGGGGCCGAGCCTACGCCCCGCGCCCTTATTCCAGCAGCTCCGGGAACGCCTGCTCAAGAACAAGACTGACGTCCCCCTCGTGAGATGATAGCCCAGTGATGGTAAGCATCGGCTTTGCCGGGTGCATCGGCGGACGGGGGCAGCTGGTACGGGCTCTCCGAGGACCTCAGTGACAGACGAAGCGGACCCGGGTTGATAGCGTGCTCGCCGGGCGATCGTATGCGACTAAGTAGGAGACGCCCGCCGTATCGGTTGCCTAGCTTGACCTCTCGCAACTATGGGGACGGGTCATATACTCTCAAAAAGCTTGCGGCTCAATGACATCTTAGTTTTCTGGCACCTGTGTTTAGATCTAAGCGACAGGCCGGATAACGATCTCAACACGTCGATTGAATTTAAGGCCTTCTTCGTTATCCTCAAGTGAGAGGGGCTGCGCCTCGCCGAATCCTATTGACGTGATGTCTTGAACATCAACGTTATGACCTTTGAGATATGAGGCCGCCGCCGCAGCTCGCGCTTCCGACAACTTGAGGTTCGCTTCGTCGCTTCCAGTGCTGTCCGTGTGGCCACGAACCTGGAGAGTGCTGCCAGGAAAATCGCGATTGATAAGTCGTGCCAGGTTGTCGAACGTGTCCGAGCCTGCAATGTCAGCACTCCCAGTTTCAAACAATGCGTCGGAACTGAACACGATGACATAGACTCGTCCTCCATCCTTATCCCGACCATAAACTGCGCTCCCCGAGATACCCGTCAAATCGACGTCGGAGTCGGTCGGTAAACGGAAGAGTGAATTCTCGACCAATGTGACTCCGTCCGGGGGCGCACTGTTGCGGCCCTCGAGGTCACAAAGGATACGGATGACCAGGCCGCCACCAAAGTCTTGCTCGCCACATGTCGGATCTGGCCGCCCATCGTCGTTGTAATCATCCTGGCCTGCAGTCTGGCCAGGAGCGAGTATGGGCTCGTCCTCATCACTGGTCCCCGCTGTGGATGAACTGACGTCAGTTCCACTTTCGGTTACGACTGTGTCGACCTCAGAGGGGAATGTCCCCACCCCTGATACGTCAGCCGATCCTGTGGCCTCACCGCTTCCACCGCTACTGCATCCTGCAATCAGCGCCGTCGTCAACAGAGCGCAACGCAATAGCCGGGACCCGGCACCGAAAAACATGCATCACCTTGGCGTGCGCCAGCGTTCGTGTCTACTGAGTAAAGCTGTCCTCCGACAGTGAGCGGGATCCGGGATCCCGTTTCGACAGCAGTCTGGGGTGAGGGGAAGGTGGCGGGGGGACGAATACAGCCAGCTCGTGAAGCCTCCGAGTGCCAGTGGGCGGCCTGGAAAGGTACAGCCGTCCGTCAGTGTTCATCGTGTGTTCAACGCCCTCTACTGGGGCTCACGGCGAGCCGTCCCGGAGACGTCCGAGAGGAGAGGCGGCTGGACCGACCTGCGGAAACTTGGCGGTCCTGATGCGACCAAGTTCGAACCCGCCCGGCAGAGGGTAGGTAGTACTGGTAGGATTCTTACCATGCGAGTTACGGAGAAAGGTCAGGTCACGATCCCGAAGGACCTTCGAGATGCGCTCGGGATCGGAGCCGGATCGGAGATCGAGTTCACCCGGGACGGTTCCACCTTGGTGGTGCGGAAGGTTTCAAGCGAGAGAACCAGTCGCGGGCAGAGCCTCGTCGAGCGGCTACGAGGTCGAGGGGACGTGAAGATGACAACCGACGAGATCATGGCACTCACCAGGTCTGATGCCTAACGATCCCGTCGAGCCAGGCACACTCGTTGACAGCAACGTCCTGCTCGACATACTCACCGACGACCCGACCTGGTTCGGTTGGTCATCGGAAGCTCTGGCCGCTGCCGCCGAGAGCGGACCCCTCTACATCAACACCATCATCTACGCCGAGGTGTCCATCCGCTTCACCACGATCGAAGGCCTCGAGGCCGCGCTGCCTCCAACCGACTTTCGCCGTCTTCAACTGCCGTGGGAATCAGCGTTCTTGGCCGGGAAGGCGTTCCTCCAGTACCGGCGCAGCACGGGCACGAAACGCTCCCCACTCCCGGACTTCTTCATCGGCGCCCACGCCGCGGTCGCCTCGCTCGCTCTGCTGACGCGCGACCACCGGCGCTACTCCAGCTACTTCCCGAGCATCCGACTCATCCATCCCTGACCGGGCGACACCGAAGGGTGCCTGACTCGTAGTGTCGGGAAGTTGCTCTGTCTGGCTGCGAACCAACCACGGGTTCGAACGAATCACATCTACGTGCGGCGCAGCGGAGAGAGGGGGATTCGAACCCCCGGAACCCTCGCGGGTTCAACGGTTTTCAAGACCGGCGCAATCGTCCACTCTGCCATCTCTCCGTTGGTCAGGGTAGCGGCTCAGCCTCTGGCCAGCAGGTGGTTCAGCTCGGGGTGGGCCCGGAAATGGCCCCGGGCGTAGCCGCACGTGGGGATCACCTTGAGGCCCTGTTCGTCCATCTGATGGAGCACGTGGTCGAGGAACGGTTCGGAGTGGCCGTGGCCCCGCAGCCTCGGCAGCACCTCGACGTGGGGGATCACCACCACCCCGTCCTCTGTCGCCGGGTAGTAGTCGACGACGCCGACCAGCTCGCGGTCGTGCAGGAGCTCCCACCGCCCGGCCTCGGGGTTGTCGGCGATCTCGACCTGGACGTCGCTCATGCCCGAAAAATCTAGATGGGCGGGTCGGCCAACCTTACATCCGCCCATTCTGAGGAGCCTGAGCGGCGCTGAACGCTGCTCCGGCTCCTAATTTCGGCGGGCCGGGCGGCCCAGCCCACAGACCGGGCCCGGGGGTTAGCCCCACCCCCCAGTCGTGGGCGGGCGGGATGGGGCGGGGCGCCCCCAACGCTCACGATCAGAGCCATGCTGCGATCCCTGGCCTCCTGGTCGTTCCGCCACCGCCTCCTGGCCCTCGTCGCCTGGCTGGCCGTCGCCTTCGGCACCTTCGCCGCCGGCGCCGCCTTCGCCGGGCCCATCTCCGGCGGCTCCATCGACGCCTCCGACGCCGGCCAGGCCTACACCCTCCTCCAGGACGGCTTCGGCGCCACCGGCGACGCCACGGCCCAGATCGTGGTGCACGACCCCGCCGGCGTCGCCCCCCACGCCCCCGCCATCGAGGCAGCAGCCGAGACCCTCCGCCACGAGACGGACATCGTCGCCGTCACCACCGGTGCCGACTCCCCCGACGGCACCACCACGCTCGTCTCGGTCGACATGGCCACCACCGGCACCGACGACAACCCCACCGACGCCGCCCTCGACGCCGTCCGCCACACCCGGGACACCATCGCCGCCGACGGCACCCAGGCCGAGCTGGCCGGCTGGTGGTTCAGCGACGTCACCATGCCCGCCTCCGAGCTCTACGGCATCGCCGCCGCCGCCATCATCCTCCTCATCGCCTTCGGCTCCGTCGTGGCCATGGGCGTCCCCCTCCTCACCGCCCTCCTCGGCCTGGCCGGCACGCTCGGCCTCGTCGGGCTGTGGGCCAACGTCCTCCCCACACCCGACTTCGCCACCCAGATGGCGGCCATGATCGGCCTCGGCGTCGGCATCGACTACGCCCTGCTCATCGTCACCCGCTACCGCCGGGAGCTGGCCGCCGGCCGCACCCACCACGACGCCGTGGTCGAGGCCATGGGCACCGCCGGCCGGGCCGTCGTCCTCGCCGGCTCCACCGTGGTGGTCAGCCTCCTCGGCATGCTCGTCATCGGCCTCGACATCCTGCAGGGTGCCGGCGTCACCGCCGCCAGCGCCGTGGTGGTGGCCGTGGCCGCCGCCGTCACCCTGCTCCCCGCCGTGCTCGCCCTCGTCGGCCACCGGATCGACGCCCTGGCCGTCCACCGCCGCCGCCGGCCCCGCCGCCCGGCCACCACGGCCACGGCGACGGCGATGGCGACGACGACGACGGCCACGGCCGCCACGACCAGCGCCGCCACCTATCTCGGTGCACCACACGCCACTGGCGGTGCCCTGCGCACCAAGAACCGGACCACCGAACTTCTCGGTGCGTCACACGCCGCCGACGGTGCCCTGCGCACCGAGAACGCCGACGGCCGCCCCGCCGCCACCCACTCAGCCCCCCACCCCGCTTCCGGCGACGCCACCACCGGCATCTGGTACGGGTGGAGCCGGTCGGTTCAGCGCCATCCGGCCCTCGCCCTCGCCGCCGGCGCCGTCGTGCTGGTCACCCTGGCCGCTCCGGTGGCCGTGCTCCGCCTGGCCTCGTCGGACGCCGGCAACGACCCCGTCGGCACCACCACCCGCACCGCCTACGACCTGATCGCCGAGCACTACGGCCCCGGCGTCAACGGCCCCCTGGTCATCGCCATCCCCCCCACCGACGATCAGGCCGCCGTCGCCGAACTGGTGGACACCGCCACCAACCTCGACGGTGTGGCCGCCGTGGCCAACCAGGCCACCGCTCCCAACGGCACCACGGCCCTCACCCTCATTCCCACCACCGGCCCTCAGGACGCCGCCACCACCGACCTCGTCCACCGCCTCCGCCACGACGTGATCCCGGCCAGCGGCCTCGACGCCCACGTGGGCGGCACCACCGCCCTCGACGTCGACTTCGCCGACATCATGGCTTCCCGCCTCCCCTGGTTCATGGGCGCCGTGCTGGCCGCCAGCTTCCTCCTCCTCATGATCGAGTTCCGCTCCCTGCTCGTGCCGCTGAAGGCGGTGATCCTGAATCTGGCGTCGATCGCTGCCGCCTACGGCGTCCTGGTCGCCATCTTCCAGTGGGGCTGGTTCGGCCTGGCCACCCCCGGCCCGATCGAACCGTGGGCTCCGATGCTGCTCTTCGCCATCGTGTTCGGCCTCTCCATGGACTACGAGGTGTTCCTGCTCACAGCGGTGAAGGAGCGGTTCGACCGCACCGGCGAGGCCTCGGGCTCGGTGGCCGACGGCCTGGCGGCCACAGCCCGCGTGATCACCGCGGCGGCTGCCATCATGGTCTGCGTGTTCGGCAGCTTCGTGGTATCCGACCTGCGCCCTCTGCGCCTGTTCGGCTTCGGTACCGCGGCGGCCGTCCTGATCGACGCCACCATCGTCCGCCTCGTGTTGGTGCCGGCGACCATGGAGCTGCTGGGCAGCCGCAACTGGTGGGCCCCCCATTGGCTGGCCCGGATCCTCCCCGGCCACGGTCCGGCCGTCAACCACGGCCACCCCGCCGATAGAGAGCCGGTCGCGGTCTACGTCGAGGCGGGCCAGCCATGAGCTCGCTCCTCCTCCACCTCATCGCCCTCGTGGCCGACGTGGTGGTCGTCGAGCTGCGGGCGCTGCGCATCCTCGGGGTCGCCGTGGCCCTGGTGCTGGTGGCCGACGTCGCCGCCCGGAAGGCGGCCCGGCGATGAACGCCATCGTCACCATGGCCCGACGCCTGGTCACTCCCGCCCCCTACCTGGAGTCGCTCCACCTCCTGTTGGACCTGGGCGCCGGAATCGCCTGGTTCACTCTCGCCGTGACCATGCTCAGCTTCTCGGCCGGGATGTCGGTCACTCTGATCGGCATCCCCCTCCTCGGCGTCACCGTGGTGGGCTTCCGTCTCGTCGGGGCGATCGAGCGGGTCCGGGCCCAGCTCCTGTTGGGCCAGCGCACCGAGGCCCCTGCGCCGTGGTCGTCCACCGCCCGCCGGCCCGACCCGGCCGTCGCCTCCAAGTTCGACAACTCGCTGGCCGGCGACACCGTCGCCCTCCTGCGGCGCACGCTGGGCGACGGCACCGGGTGGAAGGCCATCGCCTACTCCTTGATCCTGCTGCCGTGGGGCGTCATCGCCTTCACCCTGTGCGTGGTGGTGTGGACGGTGGCCCTGTCCCTGATCCCGTCGGTGGTGCTGGCCGTCGTGTTCCCCGCCAACTACCTGGTGAACGAGGGCCAGCCGATGGACGCCGTGCCCCGCATCGCCATCGCCGCCGTGGCCACCCTGGCCGGCGTCGGCCTGCTGATCGTGACCCCGGCGATCATGCACGGCTTGTCGATGGTGGACCGGGCCCTGGTGTCGGGCCTGCTGGGCAACAACCGGGTGGCCGAGCTGGAGCAACGGGTGGAGGTGCTGACCGAGAGCCGTGACGCCTCGCTGTCGGGGGCGGCCACCGAGCTGGCCCGCCTGGAGCGTGACCTCCACGACGGCACCCAGCAGCGCCTGGTGAGCTTGGCCATGGAGCTGGGAGTGGCCAAGGAGCGGCTGGCGTCGGGCGAGCCGCCCGACCGGGTGCTGCCGCTCGTCACCGCCGCCCACGACTCGTCGAAGGCCGCCATCGCCGAGCTGCGGGAGCTGGTGCGGGGGGTGCAGCCCGGCGTGCTGGCCGACCGGGGCCTCGACGCCGCCCTGTCGGGCCTCGCCGTCCGCTCCCCCATCCCGGTGGACGTGGTGGTGGATGTGCCGTTCCGGCCCCTGCCCCCGGTGGAGGCCGCCGCCTACTTCATCGTGGCCGAAGCCCTCACCAACGCGGCCAAGCACTCGGGGGCCACCCGGCTGTGGGTCGACGTGCGGCGCGTCCCCCGTGTGTCGTCGCCCGACCAGCGGGGGGGCGGCCAGCTGGCCGCCTTCGACCAGCTCCGCCTCACCGTCACCGACAACGGACGGGGCGGGGCCGTGATCTCGCCGGTGGGTGGCCTGGGCGGGATGCGGGACCGGGCCCGGTCGGTGGAAGGTACTCTCACCGTCGACTCCCCGCCCGGGGGGCCGACCGTCATCCGAGCGGAGCTGCCATGCGGGTCGTGATCGCCGAAGACTCGGTGCTGTTGCGGGAGGGGCTCACCCGGCTGCTGACCGAGTTCGGCCACGAGGTGGTGGCGGCCCTGCCCGACGCCACCGAGCTGCTGCCCACGGTCAACGAGCACTCGCCCGACGTGGTGGTGACCGACGTGCGCATGCCCCCCACCAACCGCGACGAGGGGGTGCGGGCCGCCATCGACCTTCGGGCGGAGCGGACCGGCTTCCCGGTGGTGCTGCTGTCGCAGTACGTGGAGGAGCGCTACGCCACCGAGCTGATCGCGGCCGACGCCGGCGGCCTCGGGTACCTGTTGAAGGAACGGGTGGCCGACGTGCGGTCGTTCGTGGAGGCGGTGGAGCGGGTGGCCGGGGGCGGGACGGCGATCGACCCCGAGGTGGTGTCGCAGCTGCTGGTCCGGGCCCGCAAGGACCCGCTGGCCGGGTTGACGCCGCGGGAGACCGAGACGCTGGGCCTCATGGCCGAGGGCCGGTCGAACGCCGCCATCGCCGCCGCCCTGGTGGTGGGCGAGGGGGCGGTGGAGAAGCACATCTCGTCGATCTTCTCCAAGCTCAACCTGGAGCCGAGCGACACCGACCACCGCCGGGTGATGGCGGTGCTCACGTACCTGCGCCGCTAAGCCCTCCGCCGATCGGCCTGCGCCGCTACGCCTGCGCCGGCGGGACCGAACGGCCGGTGAGAGCCTCGAACCGGTCGGGGTCGACGTTGCCACCCGACAGGATCACGCCGATGCGGCGGTTGGCGAGGCCCAACTCGTCACGGAGGTCGGCCCGGAGCACGGCGGCCAGGGCGCAGGCGCCGCTCGGTTCGACCACGAGACCGGCGGCGTCGAACAGGAGGCGCATGGCGTCGACGATCTGGGCGTCGGTGGCGGTGACGAAGCCGGCAGCCAGGCGATTGGTGATGGCCCAGGTGAGCTCGCCCGGGGTGGCGACCTGCTGGCCGTCGGCGATGGTGTCGGGCACGCCGATGTCGACCCGGTGGCCGGCGGCCCGGGACCGGCGATGGTCGTCGCCCGCCTCCGGTTCCACGCCGTAGACGGCGCAGCCCGGGGCGAGGGCCTCGGTGGCCAGACAGGAGCCGGCCAGGAGGCCGCCCCCGCCGACGGGGACGAACAGGGCGTCGAGGCCCGGCTGTTGCCGGTGCAGCTCGGCGGCGGCCGTGCCCTGGCCGGCGATCACGGGCGGATGGTCGAAGGGCGGGATGAGGGCCCGGCCCTCGTCGGCGGCGATGCGGCGGGCGATGGCCAGGCGGTCCTCGGTGTAGCGGTCGTAGCCGACGATGCGGGCCCCGGCGGCCTCGGTGGCGGCCCGTTTGCGGGCGGGGGCGTCGTGGGGCATCACGATGACGGAGGTGGAGCCGGCCTGGGCGGCGGCCCGGGCCACGGCCTGGGCGTGGTTGCCAGAGGAGAAGGCGACCACTCCGGCCCGGCGCTCGGCGTCGGTGAGGAGGGCCACGGCGTTGGAGGCGCCCCGGAACTTGAACGAGCCCGTGACCTGGTGGATCTCGGCCTTCAGGAAGACGTTGGCCCCGGCGGCGGTATCGACGGCGTCGACGGTGAGCACCGGGGTGGCGGCCACCACGCCGTCGAGGCGCTCCGCCGCCGCCTGGACGTCGGCGTAGGTGGGAAGCATCGGGTTGGCCATGGCCCAGTCTGCCCCCCGGAACGCGCTGCGGAGCCGGACAGCGGCCCGCTACACTCGGATCACCCTGGAGAGGTGACAGAGTACGGTCGATTGTGCCTTCCTGCTAAGAAGGTGGGGATGTTAAGTCCCCCGTGGGTTCAAATCCCACCCTCTCCGCCAGCACCGAACGCCACCCCGCCCCACCAGCACAAACGGGCG
>CAVTAP010000006.1:0-25271 GCA_963732695.1 uncultured Actinomycetota bacterium
AGCCCGCATCTCCGAACCTGACCTGCGGTAGCTCTGACGTCGCCCGCCAGCGGTGAAGACCAGACCTGCTTGCATTTCGATCAACATGCAGATGTAGGATCGGGTCCGACTCCCGGGGGGGGCATGTCGACCGAGGCCACCGAGCTGACGCAATCACTCGAATCGGATCTGCCTGTCGCGCCCGCGACGCAAGGGCCCGACAACGCCGACCACGCCGGGTCGGAGTCGGCCCCCGAATCGGTGGTGGCCGGATCGTCCCGCCGGCTTTTCGGTTTCGCTCTGGCCAACATCCGGCGCCGCCCCGAGCGCACGGTGCTCGCCGTGGCCGGCATCGCCCTTGCCATCTCGGCCGCCGTGGTGATGCGCACGATCGCCTCCAGCTATCAAGTACTCGGCGTGGACGCCGTGAGCGATGCTGTCGGCGACGCCCCCTACTGGGTTGTCCCGGAAGGCGGGATCCGGGTTGATCCCAACACCGGCGTGATCCTGGCCGACGCCCCACCCCCCACCGTCAACGCCCCGACGGGGTGGACAAGTGATCGTACGGTGGCCGGTTTTCTTCCAGGCCACGACGACGTGGCACTCGTCGGTCGCAGCACCGCCCCGGCGGCCATCGCGCAGGTCAGCGACGAGGCCCTCCGTCGCCTCGACCTGAGTGACGGAGCGACCATCGTCATCGGCGGCCAGTCCCTCCCGGTGCATCGTTCCACGGAATCCGGATCGCGGGTCACGGTGTCTCTGGACGTGGCCGACACGGCTGGAGCCACCAACGGTTGGCTCACCCTCCGGGCCCCTCCGGGGGATGCCGCCGCCCCCGACACGGTGGCGGCGGCCACCGGCCTGGTGGTGACCAGTGACCCGGCCGTTGTGCCGGAGCCGGGATTGGCCGGCCTCGTCTACTCAACCCAGCGCAGCACCAATCGTCTGGGCTTCGTCTCGTTCAATCAGACGTTCGCGGCGCTGCTCGGATCCAGGGTCAGCTCCTCGGTGCTGGGTGTCATCTCCACCGTGGCCCTCCTGCTCGGTTTCGTCATCGCCGTGTCGACGTTCGTGGCCTCGGTCCAGGAACGGCGGCGGGAGTTCGGGATCATGGCCAGCATCGGCCTCACCGACGAGGTCCTCTACTTCTTCCTGGCGGAGTCGTTGGTCCTGTTCGCCGTCTCCTACGTGGTGGGCACCTTGCTCGGCGGGATGATCGTTGGCGTCGCCGCCCCCGCCTTCTTCACCCTGCGGGCTTGGCTGGAAGCGGCCGGCCTGGTGGCGATGTATCTGCCCGCCCTGGGCATCGTGGCGGCGCTGATCCCCGTCCATCGGCTGCTGCAGCAACGTCCGGTCGACCTGCTGGCGGAGCATCCGTGAACGGGGCCGGATCCCTCCGCCTGGCCGGCTCCTATGGAGCCACGGCGGCCTGGCGTCGTCGTCGCCTGCTGCTGCTGCCGTTGGTGACCGTGGCCACCGGCGCCTTCCTGGTGGTGCTGGTGATGGCCTCGATGCCGGCGGTCCGCCGTCAAGGGGCGACGCTGGGCGATGCGAGCGGTGTCGGCCGGGCTGCGCTGGCCATCGCCGTGGTGGTACTGCTGGTGGGAGCCGTGGAGGTGGCCATCGCCGCCACCCGCTCCGTCACCCAGCGGGCATCGGAGATCGGTGTCCTTTCCACCTTCGGTGTGGCCAGTCGATGCACCCTGGTTGCCTTGATGGTGGAACCGGTCGCCACCGCCGCCGCCGGCGGCGTGATCGGAGCCCTCATCGGTGCCCTGTTCAGCCTGGTGGCCTCCTCGATCGGCATGGTCGACGAAGCGGTGGCCGCCGGGGATGTGGCCCTTGGGGTCGCCTTGGCCATCGGGGTGTCGGTGGTGGCGGCCGCCACCGCCAGCGCCGTACCCACGGTACGAGCGGTCCGTCGCCCCCCGCTCGCGTCGCTGGCCCATTGAGGTTGAGAGGAGCAGCAATGGCAACCGAGATGGAGCTCAACGGTACCGAACCCACCGCTACCGGGCCGATCGTGTCGGTGGAGGGCGTCTGGAAGCTGTTCGCCATGGGAGACGAGGTGGTGCAGGCCCTGGTCGACGTGAGCTTCACCGCCGCCCCCGGCGAGTTCCTGTGCCTGATGGGCCCGAGCGGGAGCGGCAAGTCCACGGTGCTCCACCTCCTGGGCGGCCTCGACCGCCCGACGAAGGGCGAGATCCTGATCAAGGGGCAGACCACGTCGGGCCTCACCGAGAGCCAGTTCTCCACGTTGCGGCGCTCGACCGTCGGTTTCATCTTCCAGAGCTACAACCTGATCCCATTCCTCAGTGCCATGGAAAACGTGGAACTGCCGCTCCTCTTCGAACCGGTCGACCGCCAGTCGGTCCGGCAACGGGCCACCGAGCTACTGGAACTGGTGGGCCTCGGGCACCGCCTCAACCACCGCCCTTCCCGCATGTCGGGCGGTGAGCAACAGCGAACCGCGATCGCCCGGGCCCTGATCGGCTCACCCTCCCTGATCCTGGCCGACGAGCCGACGGCCAACCTCGACCAGAAGAGCGGCACCACCATCGTGGACCTCCTCCACGACCTGTGCGGCCGCCTCGGCGTGAGCGTGGTGGCCTCCACCCACGACCCGTCGGTAGCCGAGCGGGCCTCCCGGGTCCTGCGCATGGCCGACGGCCGCATCCTCGATCCGGCGGCCTGACCCGTCCACACCCTCTTCCTCCAGTTCGGCTGACAACCGATTTCAGGCAAGCAGATAACCGACCCAAACCCGACAAGGAGCGTGTTGATGGCCGCCCATGTTTCCGCCACTTCAACCAGTCGAAAGCTGGTCTCTGAAGTCGTGCCCGATCAGGTCCTACCGAAGGTGTTGGGCACCTTCGATCTGGTCGCGGTGTACATCTTCATCATCTTCTTCATCGCCGGCTCGTCGATCATCGCCGGTGGTGGTTGGGACTCGATCTCGATGTGGCTGGCCGGGTTCCTGGTCTTCCTGATCCCGGCGGGGGCGGCGGTAGCCGAGCTCGGAGGTCTGTGGCCCTCGCAGGGCGGGGTCTACATCTGGGCCTACCACACCATGTCTGAGCCGCTGGCCTTCCTCGGCGGCTTCCTGTCGTGGATACCGGTGATCCTCAATGGGGTTCTGATCCCGGCCGCCGCCGTGACCGGCTTCTCCTACGCCTTCGACTGGGAACCCGGCCTCACCCTCAACATCGTGCTGCAGCTCGTGCTGTTGTGGGGGTGCGTGGGTTTCGCCATGCGGAAGCTGACGCTCACGCAGAAGGTGGCCCGCTCGGTGCTGATCTTCTACTCCCTGTTGGTTGTGGCCGTGCTGATCGCCGGCATCGTCGTGGCCTCCCGCAACGGCGGCGCTGTCGTGCCCTTCCGAACCGGCGACGCCTTCTCCTTCAACTTCGGCAAGTCGGGCTGGGTCTTCGGTGTGGTCCTGCTCTACCTGCTTGGAGTCGAGACGCCCTACAACATGGGGGCCGAGTTCGTTCAGCCCCGCAATGCGGTCAAGATGGTGCTCCTGGGCTCGGTCGTGCTGGCCGTCGGCTACCTGTTCGGCACGATCGGCATCCTGCTCTCCACCCCCGCCGACGAGCTCAACGCCATCACCGGCGTGCCCCGGGTCTTCGATTACCTGAACGTGAGCGGCGCCGGCCCGACGGCCGCCATCGGTGTAGCGCTGATCTCATTGATGGCCTACACCATCTATCAGTCGGCCTACTCCCGGCTCGTGTTCGTGTCGGGCCTGGAACGCCACCTACCCCGGCTCTTCACCCACCTCAACCCCCGCACCCGCAACCCGATCACCGCGCTGCTGCTCCAAGGCGCCATCTCCTCGGTGCTGATCGTGATCCTCTACTCGCAGCAGTCGCTCACCACGATCTTCCTGTCGCTCCAAGGGGCGTTGACCGTCCTGTGGCTGGCCTCCGGCTTCTTCTTTTTGATTCCCCTGATCGTCGCCCGTTACCGCTACGCCGACCGGTACGAGAACGAGACCTTCTGGCGGATCCCGGGCGGTCGGGGTGCGGCCGCGGCGGTGTCATTCGTGGGGATGGCGGGAACCGTGGTGGGAATCTATTACACCTTCACCCTCCCCTTCAGCCCCGACATTCCCAAGCGCACCTGGATGTTGAACGTGGGCTCGATCACCGCGGGCGTGCTGGTGGCGGCGGCCCTGATCTACGTGACCGGCAGACGCTCGGCCAGCGGCGGCAGCGAGGAAGAACGCCTCCTCCACCTGGCGCAATTGGCCCAAGCCGACATACCGAAAGCCTGACCCGGAGAACACACCATGACCCTCACCCAGAAGCCCTCCGCCGGCCTACGTCATCCGTTGGCACCGCTGACCGCCGCCGAACTGGCCGAAGGCTGTCGCATCGTGAAGGAATCGGGGGCGGTCGACCCCGGAGTCCGCGTCGTCTACTGCACGTTGGCCGAGCCCGACAAGGGAGCCGTGCTCGCCTGGGATGACTCGACGGATGTCGACCGGTGCGTGCTGTGTGTGGTCTACGACCGCGCCCGACGTCTCACCCAGATGGTCACCGCCTCGCTGAAAACGGCCACCGTGGTCAAGGTGGTCGACCGGCCCGGATCCCAACCACAGATCATGATGGAGGAGTGGTTCGGGGACGGCGACGCCGTGCGAGCCGACCCCGGGTTCCAGCAGGCCATGCGCAAACGGGGGATCGACGATCTGTCCCTGGTCCAGATCGACCCCTGGCCGGCCAGCAACTTCGGCCTCGAGGTCGACGGCACCGGCCGCCGGCTGTGCCGGGCCGTGGCCTATGTGCGGGACTTCCATGGCGACAACGGTTACGCCCACCCGGTGGAGAACCTGGTGATCATCGTCGACCGCAACACCCACGAGGTGGTGGAGCTGCTCGAGGGCGACCCGATCGAGATTCCGACCACCCCGGGCCGCTACGACGCCGAGAGCGTAGGCGAGGTGCGGGAGCTCAAACCCCTCACGATCACCCAGGCCGAAGGCCCGGGCTTCACCGTCGACGACGGCCACCTCCAATGGGGGCCGTGGCGCATGCGGGTCTCGATGCATCCGATCGAGGGCATGGTCCTGCATGAGATCGGCTGGATGGACGGTGACCGCCTTCGGCCCATCATCTACCGGGCCAGCCTGTCGGAGATGGTGGTGCCCTACGGGTCCACCGCCTTGAACCATTGGTGGAAGAACGCCTTCGATGCCGGTGACGTCGGTATGGGCCGAATGGCCAACTCGCTCGCTCTGGGCTGCGACTGCGTGGGTGAGATCGTCTATCTCGACGCCGTCATGGCCAATGAGGACGGCCAACCGATGGAGATCCCCCAGGCCATGTGCCTCCACGAGGAGGACTACGGCATCCTCTGGAAGCACTTCGACATCCTGACCGAGGCCACCGAGGTCCGACGGTCGAGGCGGCTGGTGGTGTCGTTCATCGCCACCGTCGGCAACTACGAGTACGGATTCTTCTGGTACTTCTACATGGATGGCACCATCCAGGCCGAGGTGAAGCTCACCGGGATCATCCAGACCCAGGCCGTGCGCCCCGGCGAGCGTGACCCCTACGCCAATCCGGTGACCCCGGAGCTGGCCGGGCCCCATCATCAGCACCTGTTCAACTTCCGGCTCGACATGTGCGTGGACGGGCCCGCCAACACCGTCCACGAGGTCGACGCAGTCACCGAGCCGCTCGGCCCGGACAACCCCTACGGCAACGCCTTCAGGGCCCGGGCGACGGCGATCGACCGCGAAGCGGTTGGTGGCCGGATGGCGGCACCGGAACGGTCGCGCTACTGGCGGATCTCCAACAACTCGTCGCTCAACGCCTGTGGTGAACCGGTGGCCTACAAGCTGATGCCGATGCACGTCGGCGCTCCCTTGCTGGCCGACCCCAGCGCCGCCATCACAGCCCGAGCCGGATTCGGAACAAAGCACCTGTGGGTGACAGCCTTCGATCCGGAGGAGCGGCGGGCCGCGGGCGACTTCCCGAACCAGCATCCCGGAGGCGACGGGCTGCCCGCCTGGGTGGCAGCCGATCGACCCCTCACCGACGCCGATGTCGTGCTTTGGTACACCCTCGGTTCCACCCACTTCAGCCGACCCGAAGACTGGCCGGTTATGCCCGTCGACTATCTCGGCTTCACCCTCAAGCCATTCGGGTTCTTCGATCACAACCCGGCCATCAACCTGGCCCCGCCCCCAGTCGATCACTGCCACCCGTGAGGCCGACGCTTCGTCGCTGATTCGGCTCGACCCTGGGCACATCACTAGCTGTCCACGATTTGACGCATCGGCGCTGCGCCGGCAGGTTACATCGATTAGACATGCCTTTGACTGATGGTCGGTGAACAGCTCAGCACCCCGCCGCCTGAGCTGTCCACCGCCCATCTCCCCCGGGTTAGTCGGCAAGCAGTCCTGCCGCCCCCGATCCGCTGGTCCCCAAACCCGCTGAGCGGGGGCGGGGGACGGCGGCGCGTTCCCGATGCCGTCGGGCCTCGACCTAGGTCGACAGCCTCTTCTGCAGCGGGGTGGGAAAGGCGGGGCGGATGGGCGTAGCGCCCACCAGCCGGGCCAGCCGCTCGGCCTCGGCCGCGATCATGGCCTCGCGCTCGGCGCCGACGTCTTCCAGGAGGGCCACGGCGATCTCGCCGCCCGGGCGCTGACCCCAGCCCCCCACGATCCTCCCGTCGGCCCACACCGTGGGGCCGATGTTGCCCGAGCGGTCGAACAGCGGCTCCCGGTGGGCCCCCAGATACCAGCCCCGCTCCTTCCACCCCATCGGCGTGGGATCGAGCGCCGGCAGGAGGGCCACCCACGGCTCATCGCCGCCGCCATCGCCGACCGGCTCGAGATCGTCGGCCAGGGCCAGGCCCACTACACCGTCGTCGAGGCCCACCTCGCTCACGTCCAGGCTGGTCAGGGCCGCCTTCAGCTGGCGCACGGTCCAGCCCGTCCACCATTTGAGATCGTCGAACGGAGCCGGCCCGAAGGCCCGCAGCCATCGCCCCACCAGCTCGGCCGACGCAGCCCGGGCGGCCTCCTCGCCGGCCGGCCCGGAAGCCGCCACGTCGACGGGCGCCGGTGGTGCGTCCGGCCCGAGCCACTGCCGGCGGAGATGCCATTGGTAGCGCCGGGTGGTCCACCCGCCCGCGGTCCGCCCCCGTACCAGCCGTCCCTCGGCCGCCAGCACCCCCAACACCCGCGACGTGGCCCCGGTGGTGACCTCGTTGCGGCTTCCCGCCCCGATAGTCATCCGGGCCGTCAGCCGGGGCACCCGGGCCGTGATCTCACGGGCCGACAGGCCCCCGTCGCCCGCCCCGGCCAGGGCCTCCTCGATCTCGGCCGCCGCCCCCACCAGCCAGGCCACCGGGTCGGCGAGCCCGGCCTCGGCCAGGTAGCCGATCAGCCGGCGCCGCTCGTTGGCCGCCACCGTCACCGCCGACGACAGCTCCACCGTGGCCAGGTACGGGGCCGGCACCACGAACAGGGTGCGGCGCATGGCCAGCACCCGTACCACCGAGCGCTCGTCGTGCAGGGCCCGGTCCACCGCCGCCAGCGACGGCTCGGCCATCCGGGCCAGGGCCGACAGGTGGACTGTGGCCGGATCGGTGGCGTGGAGCACCACCATCGCCGCCGTCGCCTCCTCCACCGACGGGGCGGCCCAGGGGCCGAGCCGGTGGCGGCGGGCCAGCCTTTGCCGCCGTTCTGCATGATCGAACCGTCGCACGCCCCCACGTTACGGGCCTGCCGGCTGGGCTCAGGTCTGTCGGGCTCAGGTCTGCAGGGCCAGCACCGGAGCCACCGTCTCCACCGCCTGGGCCCACGACGGCGGGTTGACGGCGGGACGGATCACGAACTTGGACACGCCGGCGTCGATGAAGGCCTCGATCCGCTCGGCCAGGCCGGTGGCCCCGACCCCCACCGTGATCCCCGGGTCGAACCCCGGGCGGCGAGCCTCGATACCGGCCCGGACCTCGTCGGTGATCCGCTCCGGCACCCACGACAGGTTCATCCCGAAATGCTCCCGGTCGATCGCCCGACCGTTGGCCTCGGCCTCGGCCTGGATCCGCAGCACGGCGGCCCCGGCTTCCTCCGGGGTGCACAGGCCGGGCATCCAGCCGTCGCCCACCCGGCCGCAGCGACGCAGGGCGGCCGGAACCTGGCCTCCCAGCCACACCTCCAGCGGGTCCTGCACCGGCCGGACGGTGAGCCGCACCGCCTCGTAACGGCGGCCGTGGGCCCCGTCGCGGTGCACGGTCCCGCCCGCCCACAGGGCCCGCATGACCTCCAGCGACTCCTCCAGCATGGCCGTGCGTTCGGAGGCCACCACGCCTTGGGCGTCGAGCTCGTCTGGCTGGTTCAGGCCGATCACGGCCAGCAGCAGGAGCCGCCCGGCCGAGAGCTGGTCGAGCGTGGCCAGCTGCTTGGCCAGCCACACCGGATCCCGCCCCGGCAGGATCAGGTGGCTGCCGATCTTGAGCCGGGCCCGCCGCCCGGCGGCCACGCCCAGAGCGGCCACCGGGTCGAACACGGCGCCGGTGACCACGTCGGGCACCCAGACCGAGTCGAAGCCCAGGTCGTCGAGGGCGTCGACCAGGCGCAGGTAGCCCGCCGGGTCGTCGATCACCCCGGCGCCGGCCGCCACCCCGATACGGACCTTGTAGCCCGGCTCCCACCGTGGGGCCGCCTCGGCCGGGGCCGGGCCGGAGCTGGAGCCGGCCGCGGCCGCCACCACCGATGCCGCCGTCGAACTCGCCACGGCGATCAGCCCCCGATGGCCAGGGGCAGGGCCCGGGGACCACGGATCTGGCCCGTCGACCAGCGCACCGCTCCTCCGGGAGCGAGCGAGAACTCGGGCACGGCGGCCAGCCACTCCTCCAGCGCCACCCGCAGCTCCAGACGGGCCAGATTGGAGCCCAGGCAGCGGTGAATGCCGAGGCCGAAGGCGGCGTGGCGGTTGCGGGCCCGGTCGATGATCACGTCCTCGGCCTGCTCGAACACCTCGGGATCACGGTTGGCCGCCGGGAACGGCAGCAGCACCCAGTCGCCTTCCTTCACCGGACAGCCGCCCAGCTCGTGGTCCGTGGCGGCGATGCGGGCCATCGTGACCGGGGCGTAGGCCCGCAGGAACTCCTCGATGGCCGTGGGCATCAGCTCGGGCTCGGCCACCAGCCGGCGCCGGTCCTCGGGGTGGGTGGCCAGGTGCCACAGGGCCGAGCCGATGGCCGACCAGGTGGTGTCGATCCCAGCCAGCAGGATCAGCAGCACCGAGCCCCGCACGTGCTCCCGGCTCAGCTTCTGACCGTTCATCTCCACGTTCATGAGATACGAGATGAGGTCGTCGCGGGGTTCGGCCTCGTGCTCGGCGATCCGCTGGTCCATGTAGTACTCCAGCGTCTCCTCCGGGTCCAGGTCGAACTCCTCGCCCGGGTGCTCGAGGATGCGGTAGATGAACTGGCGGAACAGGTCGCCGTCGCTCTCCGGCACCCCGAGCATGGCGGCGATCACCTTCACCGGGATGTGCTGGCTGTAGTGGGCGGCGGCGTCGACCACGCCGTCGACCACCGGCAGGTTGGCCATCAGGTCCCGGCACAGGGTCCGGGTGGTGTCCTCCCAGCCTTCGATGACCTTGGGGGCGAACGGCGGGAGCAGCAGGCGGCGGGCCTCGGCGTGCACCGGCGGATCCGACGTGATCGGCGGTGCCCCGCCCCAGGGACGGGCCGCCTCGGGCTTGTGGGGCGACACCACCACGCCCTGCGAGGTGTAGGTCTCGGTGTCGTGGGCGATGGCCGACACGTCGGCGTGGCGCACCGGCAGCCACGTTCCGCCGAACCGGTCGGTGTGGGCCACCGGGCACCGCTGGCGCAGGTCGCTCCAGATGGCGTGGGCGTTCTCGTTGTAGGCCGGGTTCGTATGGTCGAACTCGGTGGCCCAGTCGATGGCGGGCCGGTCGTCGCTCGTCGTGCTCACACTGTAAGTCTGGCACACCAGGGCCTCGGCCGGCCGGCCCAATCACGAGCCGGGCGATAGGGTCTGGGGATGGCCCGACGGGTGGCGATCGTGAAGCTGCTGGCCGACATGGACCCGGCGGTGGACGACCCCCAGGGTGCACTGGCCGACCACCGGGTGCTGGTGGACGGCGCGGTGGTGACGAACCCGGCGTCGCAGGTGCTGCCGTCGGCCAGGGTGGTGGTGAAGCCGCCCCGCCGGCCCCGAGGCACCGACAAGTTGGGTGCCGCCCTCGATCGGTTCGACGTGGCGGTGGCCGGCCGGATCGGCCTCGACCTGGGGGCCTGCACCGGCGGGTTCACCCAGGCCCTGCTCGACCGGGGCGCCACCCGGGTGTTCGCAGTGGACGTGGGTTACGGCCAACTGCTCGGCTCGCTGCGCCAGGACACGCGGGTGGTGTCGCTGGAACGCACCAACGTGGCCGATGTGACTCCCGAGCTGCTCGGCACCCGCCCCGGGGTGGTGGTGGTCGACGTGACCAAGCTGTCGCTGCGGGAGGTGGTCCGCCAGCTGGCCGACCACGACGTGCCCGGGCCCGGCACCGAGCTGGTGGGCCTGGTCAAGCCGTTGTTCGAGCTGGGCATCGGCGAGCTGCCCGAGGGTGAGGAGCTGGCCCGGGCCCTCCTGCTGGCCGAGGACGGCCTGGTGGATGCCGGCTGGGAGCATCTGGGCTCGATGGAGTCGCCCATGCGGGGCCACCGGGGTGCTGTCGAGTTCTTCGTCCACGCCCGCTGGCCCCTCTGAGCAAGGAGATCGGGGCCAGGAAAATCGGGATTGCCCGTGAGCCGATGGTGCTAGACCGGCGGTTGTAGAGGCGGAGGTGCCCGATGAGCAACGACAGCGACAACGACCCCAGCTACCGGTACACGGCCCCGGGGCTGGCGTCGGCCCATACCCTGGCCGACGCCATCAACCACGGATCGCCTAGGGCCCGGCGCCGGGCCAAGATGCTGATGGCCTTCTGGGCCGTGATGATCGGTCTCGGGTTGCTCGCCATCTTGATCGGCGCAGTGCGCGGCTGACCTTCCGCCGCTACCAGAGGTGGCGGCGGAACAGGCTGTGGACGCGCTCCCAGTGGAGCTCGGAGGCGTCCCGGTTGTAGCGCTCGGTGCCGGGAGGGGCGTAGCCGTGCACGGCGTCGGTGAACCAGTCGAGGGTGTGGGTGACACCGGCTTCCTCCAGCGCCTTGCGCATCACCGGCACGTGCTCCTCCGGGGCCGTGGCGTCCCCGGCGCACCAGCCCAGGTAGACCTCGGCCTTCACCGTCCCCAGCCCCTGGTGGGGCGAGTCCTCCGTGTCGCGCACCAGCCACGCTCCGTGGATCGAGGCCACCGCCGCCACCCGCTCGGGCAGGGCCCGGGCCACCGAGATGGCCAGCCCACCGCTCATGCAGAAGCCCACGGCGCCCACCTTGCCCCCCACCTGGGCTGCCGGGTCGGTGGCGGCGAAGTCGAGCATGGCCCGGCAGTCGCTCACGATGTTGGTGGGGGTCACGGCTCCCATCAGCTCCCGCCTGGCGTGCATGTCCTCGTCGGACAGCCCGAACTCCCGGAACGGGCCACCCCGGTAGAAGAGGTAGGGCAACAGTACGTAGTATCCGGCCGACGACAGCCGCATGGCCATGTCCTTGAGCGCCGGGCGGATCGACGGGGCGTCCATGAGGTACAGCACCACCGGGTGGGGGCCGTCGTGGGTGGGGTGGTAGACGAAGGTCTTCATCTGCCCCTCGGGCGTCGTCACGTCCAGCTCGCGTTCGATCATGCGACAGTATTACCCGGCGCCCCACCCGCCGCCGGCCCGTGATTGCCCGGCGGGCGGGCACCGGGCGAGACTCGGCGGATGCACCTCGAACCCATGCAGCTGGAGACGGTCCGGGTGGACGGCGACGGCCCCGTCCGCCACCTGGTCCTCAACCGGCCCCAGGTCCACAACGCGGTCAATCCCCAGCTGGTGGCCGACGTCCACCAGGCCCTGCTGGCCATCGACCACGACTCGTCGATCCGGGCGGTGATCTTCCGGGGCGAGGGCAGGAGCCTGTGCTCGGGGGCCGACCTGAAGGCGCCCCGGGCCACCCCCCTCGACGCCATGCTCGGCTCCAAGAACGGGGCCCGCATGTACGACACCCTGCTCAACCTGAACGCGGTGACGATCATCGCCTGCCACGGCTACATGATCGGGGGCGGTGCCGTGCTCCCCGCCGCCTGCGACTTCCGCATCGGCGCCCCGTCGATCAGCCTGACCCTCAACGAGGTGAGCATCGGCTTCAACCTCACCTGGCACTCGATCCCGGCCCTGGTGAACCTGGTGGGCCCGCACAAGGCCAAGGAGATGCTGATCCTGGGCCGCACCTACGGCCTGGAGCAGCTCGACTCGATGGGCTTCTTCACCGAGACGGTGGCCGACGAGGCCGAGCTGGTGCCGGCGTGCGAGCGGCTGGCGGCCGAGGTGGTGCGCCAGCCCCCGGTGCCGGTCACGGTGTCAAAGGCCTCGATCAACGCCCAGGCCATGGCCCTGGGCCGGGCCATCCAGCACCTCGACCACGTCACCGCCGGCTACATGGGCAAGAGCGAGAGCTCGAAGACGGCCCGCCTCACCTACTTCTCCGACGACCCCCGCGTCTTCGGCGACGACTGAGGCGACTGGCCGGCGGCCAACACCTGAGGCCGGCGGCCGGCGATCCCGTGGCTCGGGTGCCGGGGCGACGCTCGGCTGGCTGGGGCCTGTCGGCTCGACGGTCGCGGTCGCAGGGACGGTGGTGGCGCCACGGTCCGTCCGCTGCCGGTGGGCCACGGCGCCGGCCAGGGCGACGGCGACGACGCCCAGGCCGGCCGCTCCGGTCAGGGGTGTCCGGAGCGGGGCCGAGCTGATGCGGACGGGGAACGTGTAGCGAGGCGTGGTGGCCCGCAGCGTCAGGTCGATGGAGGTGTCGGTCCACGTCGGGCGGTGGGCCACAACGGCCACCGGCGTCTCGCCCTCGCCCAGGTGGATCCCGGGGATCAGAGCCAGACCTTCGGCGTCGGGCACGGCCGTCACCTCGGTGGCCCCGATGGTGAGCGTGACCTCGCTGATCGGCCCCGGGTCGGGCCGGCGGGTGCTGGCCACCCGGAGCTCCACCGTGTTGTCGCCGGGTCGGCCGGGAATGGCCCGGAGCTGGACGAGCAGATCGTCGGCGGCCGTGGCCGGCGGGGCCAACGGTTCCCGCTGGGCGGGGAGGAAGCCGGGGTCGAGGGCGGGGGTGGCAGTGGCCATGGCCGCGCCGGCCAACACCACCAGGCCCAGCAGACCGGCCTCCACCGTGGCCCACCGCACGGCCCGGCCCCGGGCCGTGGCCAGGCCCAGGGCGGCGGCCAGCGAGCCCAGCGCCACCTTGACCACCAGGGCCTGGCCGTAGGGGGTCGACAGGGCGGCGGTGGCCGACACCACCAGCCGGCTGGCCAGAGCCAGCCCCGAGATCACGGTGAGGACGGCGCCGGCCAGGGCCACCGGCTGCACGGCCTTCAGCGCTGCCCGTCGGTCGGTGCCGCCACCCCGCACGGTGACGACGACGGCGACCAGCGGCCCCAGCCACAGGGCCAGGCCGGCCAGATGGGCCGCCTTCACCGTGGCCAGCGCCACCTCGGGCAGTCCGCCGAGCACGCTGTGGCCGCCGAAGCCGGCCACCCAGGCCAACGAGACCAGGCCCAGCCAGCCCAGCCACGACCGGCGCACCAGGGGATGATCGGGGCCCAGGCCCCGGGCGCGGGCCGCCGCCCGCTGCCGTTCACCGGCCGCCACCAGGGCGGCCCCGCCCACCACCACGGCCAGGCGTCGGGTGTCGTCGAGGGCGGCCACCGTGCGCAGGCCGGTCAGACGGTTCCCGTCGAACGTGATCACCCGGGCCGCCAGCACACCGAGGCGGCCGGCAACCGCCGCCCCGCCTCCGGCCATCGCCATCGTGGTCACCCATCGGGGCCGGGCCACGGCGACGCCGGAGCCGGCACCCTGGATCGTCAGGGCTCCGCCCACGGCGACCAGGCCGGCGGCGAACAGCCAGCGGGCGGCCGTCTCCACCGGCTCAGGGGCGGCGATCACGGGCGGGCTCGGTGGGGGAGCCGCCTCGCCCACGGCGAAGCTGGTGCGGGCCACGACCTGGTGCAGGTCCTCCCGATCGCGGGCGGTGAGCCGGATCTGGTAGGTGCCCCTGGCCAACTGGTCGAGCCCGATCACCACCCGGGTCGGGTCGGCCGGGTCGAGCGCCACCGAGCGGGGCGCCACTGGCACCGCCGGGCTGGCCACGATGTCGATGGCCAGGTCGTCGTCGAGGATGGCCTCGCTGAACCGGAACGTGACCTGGGCCGGCGGGTCGTCGAGAGCCGAGCCGTCGGCCGGGACCACCTCCTGCACGATGGCGTGGGCTGACGCCGGGCCGGCGGAGGCCATGATCGTCGCCAATCCCAGTGGGCCGCCGAGCAGCAGCACACCGAGAAGGGCCACGCCGGCCCGGGCCGCCCGGGCGAGGGCAGCCCGAACCGACCCGGGCCGGTAGCAGCGCTGCTGCGGCGGCTGGTGGGTCACCGGGCGGGGCATCACACGCCGATGGTGGAGCTGACGGTGGATACGAAGTCGTCGAGGTACTCGGTCCCACTGACACCGGTGGGAACGGCCTGGGGGCCGAGCCGCACGGCGTCGATCCGCTGGGTGCCGTTTTTGAGCCTGGTGACCGAGGCGGCCGACGTGCCGTCTACCCACAGCGTGACCGACCCGTTGGCGCCGGAGGCGGTGGTGGCGGCGGCGAAGCCGACCTCGATCGTGTGACGGTCGTCGGTGAACGAGGTCCAGCCGGTCCAGCCCATGGTGCCGCCGCTGAGCAGCGACCCGGCCCGCACCTCGTAGCGGGAGCCGGAGCCCCTGCGGACCTCGACCACCAGGGTGGTGGCTCCGCTGGCGTTGCGGGCGGTGAACAGCTGGTGGCTCTTGCCCGATCCGATCGTGGCGCCGTTGGGGTCGAACCGGAATCTTGCGTGATAGCTGGCCAGGTTGGTCGGGGTGGCATCGCTCACGTACTCGTCGTTGCGGTTGGCGATCACGGCCTGGAGGCCCCGGGTGCCGCCGAGGGCGGCGGCGGTGGTGACCGACAGGCGCCCGCCGTTGGTGGCGGCCGACGTCCAGGTCGCCCACGTGCCCGACTCGAAGCCGTCGCCGAACACCAGGTCGGCCGGACCCGGCTGGGTCGTGGTGGTCGTGGGCTGGGTCGTCGTGGTGGTCGGCTGGGTCGTGGTAGTCGGCTGGGTCGTGGTGGTCGTGGGTTGCGTCGTGGAGGTGGTCGACGCCGTGGTCGAGGTGGTCGTGGCCTCGGTGGTCGTGGTCGTGGCCTCGGTGGTGCTGGTGGTGGTGCCGACCGGCACGGTGGTGCTGGCCTCGGTGGTCGTCGTGGTCTCGGGCACCGTGGTCGTGGTCTCGGAAGCGGTGGTCGAGGTGGTGGTCGGCTGGGTGGTGGTCGTGGTGGTGTCGGCCGAGGCCAGGGAGGCGGCGGCCGCCGCCACGTTGATCCGGCCCAGCCCGTAGGTGTTGTCGGGGCCGGCCGGGCCCAGGTCGACGGCGGTGGCCCGCAATGCCGCCTCGGCCGCCGTCGGGGTGGGGGCGGTGCTCGTGCTGAGCAGGAGGGCCAGGGCACCGGTGACGGCGGGGGCCGACAGGGAGGTGCCGCTGCGGTACGACCACAGCCCGCTGAGGTCGGTGGTCCAGATATCGACGCCGGGGGCGACGAGCTCGGGGTAGGTGGTGGACGCCTCGCCGCAGGCCGACGGGCCCCGGCTGCTGGAGCTGTAGGCCGAGCTGGTGGCGGTGACGGCGCCCACCGCCAGCGACTCGGGATAGTTGGCCGGGCTCACGGTGGAGCCGGCGCCGGGCCCGGCGTTGCCGGCGGCGAACACGGGGATGATGCCGGCGGCCCGGAGGGCCTGGACGTCGGGCTGGAACTCGAGGTTGCAACCGGCGGCGCCGAAGGCCCACGAGTTGTTGACGACGGCGGGGGCGTCGGCGGTGTTGGTGTCGCCGTCGGGGTTGAGGGCCCACTGGAACGCCTGGTGGATGGCGGCCACCGTGGCGTTGCCGGCGTTGTCGAACACCCGGCCGGCGATGAAGCGGGCGTCGGGGGCGACCCCGATGGTGGTGCCGCCGGTCTCCCCACCGAGGATGACGCCGAGGGTCTGGGTGCCGTGGCCGGTGGTGTCGGCTGGGGCCGCCTTCTGGCCGTAGGGGTCGAACCAGGCGCCGGCCCCGCCCTTCCACTTTGCGGCCAGGTCGGGATGGTTGAGGTCCACGCCCGAGTCGAGGCTGGCCACCACCACGCCCTGGCCGGTGGCTCCCCCGGCCCACACGGTGGGAGCGCCGATGGCGGCCACGTTCGGCTCGGCCGGCCCCGTCGGGACAGCTCCGACCGCGCCGGCGGTTGTGGGGCCCGCCGGCGCGGCCGGGGCGGCCACCGAGGTGGCGACGATGTCGACCTCGTTGGGGATGATTGCGGCCACCTCGGGCCGAGTGGCCAGCCACTCGATCACCGAGGGGCGGGCCGTCACCACGATGGCGTTCGAGATCCACAGCGGCAGGATGGCGTCGACCGTCCCCTGGGCCCTACGCCGGATCAGCTGGGTGCGCAGCGGCGCCTGGGTGCGACCGGCGTGGCCCTGCAGCGACTGGACGACGTCGCGCTGGCGCTGGCCCTTGGTCCGGCCCCGCCCGTCGGGCAGCGCCGGCTGGTCGGCCAGCTCCACCACCACGGTGATGCTGGCTTCGTCCGTCGCACCGGCCAGCAGCTGCCGGGTGTCGGTGGACAGCACCGGTCGAGCCGGCGCCGTGGCCGGAACCGGGGTGGCCGCCGCCGCACCAGCCGCCGGGGCCAGCGATGCCGCGGCCAGCGCCGCTGCCATGACCAGAGATGAACCGAACCGCCGGGACACGAAACCTCCTAGAACCGAACCGTCAATTACGAGCCGTTGGGCCGGCTACTTCTGGACCACGAGATGGGGCACGCGGTAGCCGTTCATCACGAACGACACCTCGGTCCCCTTGTGGACCGCGTCGGCGGGGTTCGGGTACAGGATGAAATAGGAGCCGCCGTTGACCAGCTCGAACTTGTGGCCCATGCCACGGGCCGACTGGAGGACGATGTCGCTGTCCTCCAGCGCCAGCTTGGGCATGTCCTCCACGTCTCCGAACAGGGCGCGGGCCTTGTCCTTGTCGATCACCTGGAACCGCAGCTCGATCAGACCGCCGTTAGCCAGCAGGGCCACCAGGTCCACCTTGGCCCCGTAGACCGACTCCAGCTCTTCGACGCTCACATTGGTGGTGCCGTCGATGGCCGGGTTGATGGGCGGCCGGGACCGCCAGGCCCACAGCCCACCCAGGAGGGCGAGGGCGGCCAGCCCGACCGCCGCCAGGCGACGGCGGCCGAGCTGGGGGGAGCGGCCGGTCCGGCCGGTGGCCGGCGCCTCGTCGGGCGCCGCCTCCGGCTGCGGACCGGTCTCGGGAAGGTCGATGACGCTCATGCCGGGCCGATCAGGGTCGACGTCGACCGCTTGGCCGAGAAGGCGTCGAAGTACATCAGCGTGTTGGCCCCTGTAGCGGTCACCGAGCCCAGGCGGACGGCGGAGACGTTGGCCGCCGTCCCGGCGAGCGTCTGCGACTGGACGCCGTCGACGTACAGCGTCAGCTGCCCCGCCTGCCACGTCACCTCGATGCGGTGGGCGGCGTTGGAGATGTTGACCCAGGCCGTGTTGGCCGCGTTGCCGATCTGGGCCTGCACCTGGGCCTGGCCGGCGGTGGTGCGGTACCGAACCCGGAACAGGGTGTTGTTGAAATTGGTGTTCGACGACACGGCCAGGATGTCCTTGCCCGTGCTGGCGTTGCCGTTGGGGTTGAACGAGAACGCCCCGTCGAACGTGGCCCACGCCGGGTTGGCGGCGCCGCCGTAGTTGTACTGGACGTAGTTCGTGTTGTTCCCCTGGGCCTGCAGGCTGCGGGTGCCGACCAGCGGCGACGTGGTCGTCACGTTGAGCCGGGCGATGGTGTTGGTGGAGGCGCTGGTCCACCCCCACGGGCGGTTCCCGGTGTCGAAGCCGTTGGCGAAGATGGCGTCTGGCGCCACAGTCAGCGTGGCGGTGCGGATGCCACCGGTGCCGGTGCTCCAGTTGAAGGCGGCGTCCCGGATCCGGACCCGGATGGTGTAGGTGCCCGGCGCCAGCGACGACAGGTTCAGCACCGGGGCGGTGCCGGTGAACGGGGTACCGGCGCCCACGGCCGGGGCCGCAGCGGTGAACCAGTACTCGCCACCGGCCACACCGGTGCCGTTGGCCCCGTCGGTGGCACCGCTGAGCGTCAGCGTGGTGGTCGCAGGAGGCGACAGCACCTGGGTCGGGCTGACCGCGATCCCGGTGAACGTGGGGGCCGTCTTGTCGATCACCAGGGTGGTGGCGACGGCGGAGCCCCAGTTGCCGGCGGCGTCCCTGGCCCGCGCCCAGACGGTGTGGCTACCTACGCTGAGGGTGTTGACCGTGGTCAGCGGGATGTCGCCGTAGACCGACTCCGAGGCCTCATCCCACGCCCCGTCGCTCACCAGCATCGCCACGCCGGTGCCGGTGGCTCCCGGCTGGCAGCCGGGGTTGGCCCCGCTGTCGAGGGCGGTGCAGAGGAACAGCTCGGCGGCCACCACGGTGCTGCCGTTGGCGGCGACGTCGGAGGCGATACCGGTGACCCGGACGGCGGCGGTGCTGGTGTTGACCGGCACCGTGCCGTTGTTGGGGTTGGGGCTGGCGCTGACGCCGGTGGCCGAGGGGCCGGTCCGGTCGATCACCAGTGCCGCCGAGGTGGTGGCGCCCCAGTTGCCGGTGAGGTCCTGGCCGTGGACGAGCACCGTGTGGGCGCCCTCGGCCAGGCCGGCCAGCGTGGCGTTGTCGACGGTGCCGGTGGCGCTGACGACCACGGCGTTTGCCGGGCTCACCGCCATCGCCGTACCCGTGCCGTCGGCCCCGGCGGTGTCGACGAAGTACTCGGCCCCGGTCACCACGCTGCCGCCGTTGGCGGTGTCATCGACCGTGGCGGCCACCGCCACCGTGACCGTGTTGGGTGTGTGGTTGGTGGCAGCCGGGGTGGCGGTGGCGGCCGAAGCGACCGGGCCGGCGGTGTCGGCCGCGGTCACCGTGACCACCAGGGCGGCCAACGGCCCCCAGTTGCCGACGCTGTCCTGACCGTGGACGTACAGCGTGTGGGCGCCGAGGGCCAGGGCGAGCGGCGTCGTCGAGGTCACGGGCTCGGTCACGGCGTCGTTGAAGGTGGCGTCGACGGCGTCCAGCGGCGTCCCGGAGCCGTTGGCCCCCAGCGTGTCGACGAAGTACTCGGCGGCGGCCACGTTGTCGCCCCCGGTGTCGGTCTCGTCGATGACGGCGGTGAGGATGTCGCCGGTGAAGGCCATGGAGTTGGTGAACGGCCCGCCCGGCGTACCGGTGGACGTGCCCACCTCGATGAACGTCATCATGCCGCCGAAGGGCCGAGCCGTAGCCAGGTTGGTCTTCTTGCCGTTGTTGAACAGGCTGATCCCGCCGTCGAAGACGGTCAGCTTGGTGCCGGCGGCCGACGTCGTCGGCACGTGGACCAGCACGTCGGCCGTCTCACCGGGCCCGAAGGTCTCGGCCACGAAGCGGCGGTCCGCCCGGAAACGGTGGCCGTCGGTGGCCAGCTGCGTCTGGTTGGCCCCCAGGACGCTCATGGAGTGCCCGAAGCTGCCGGCGTTGAGGTAGCGCAGCAGCACGGTGTCGTCGGCGACGGCCGCTATCGGCGTGGTCGACGGGTAGGGCAGGCCGTTGATCAGGCCCCACTTGGGGGTGTAGTTGCGCATGTCGAAACCGGCGTAGTTGGCCGGGGTGAGCGCCGGGTCGAGCTCACCCAACACCAGCACGCCCTCCACGTCGTAGGCCGAGCCGGGGTCGGCGTAGGCCTGGCCCGCCGCCGTGGCCGGGCGCACCACCAGGGCGCCGTACAGGCCGAGCGCCACCTCCTGGGGGGCGTTGGCGGTGAGGCCGGCCTGGTAGAGGAACGTACCTGGCGCGCTGGCCGTGAAGGTGTAGCTCTTCGTCGTCGCCTGGCCGGTACCGCCGAGGTCGGACTCCAGGGCCTGGCCGCCGATGTCGAGCGAGGTCGGCTCGGCCAGGTTGTTGTGGAGGTTGATCGTCACCGAATCGCCCTGGTTGACGAACAGCGTCGGGCCTCCGGGGTGGGTCACGGTGGCGGCGCCACAGCCGGCCGAGTCGACCGGGGCGTAGCCCCAGAAGGTCACGGCCGTGGTCGAGGCGGTGCCGCTGGGGAAGTTGGCGCCGCCGGTGGTGGCGCACAGGTCGAAGGCCACCGTGGCCGCCCCGGCCGCCCCGATCGGGCCCAGCCCGGCGAGGGACAGGGTGCCCAGCGCCACGGCGACGCCGGCCGCCGCCAGCTTGCGGGCGAGTGACGAGATGCTGTTTGCGTTGTTCATGGCTCGTTCCGTCTCGGTCGCTCGGTCGCTCACGGGCAGGTGGTACCGGGCGCCGGCGTGGCCGGGTCGATACGCATGTAGGTGGCAGGGCCGGTCATGTTCACGCCCCACGACGTGAGCTGATAGAGGGCGTGGTTGTGGGAGATGATGTAGTACTCGCCGCACTGGTTCAGCGACTGGTTGCCCGGCGGCTGGTCGCCCACCACCCCGAGGTAGGGGCTGCCGCTGTAGAACACGCCGAACACCTGGTTGGCCACCTGGGGCACCGTCACAGGAACCGGGTTGGTGGAGGGGTGGTAGTCCTCGGCGTCGTACCAGCTGAACAGCACGTCGTAGGTCTGGCCGGGGCCGATGTTCACCACGAACCCCTCATAGGAGGTGTCGTTGCCGGCGCCGTCGGCCAGCGGGTGGCCGTCACGCCCGATCACCGTGCCGTTGTTGGCATGGGGGTGGAACGGGAAGTCCTCGGTGCCCACGTTGAGGTAGTGGGTGAGGGCCTGCTCTTGGGGCTTGACCCGGGCCAGGGCACCGTAGGGCTGGGTCGGCAGCCAGCTGGCCCCATTGTCGGCTATCGAGTCGGGAAAGCCCCGGCCGTTGATCAGCCAGTACCGGGGCTTGAAGTTGCTCATGTTGAACTTCGTGCCCTGGGTGAGAACGGCCTTCGAGTCGCCGTTCTCGATCGACTGGTTGAGGTAGGGGTCGATCTCCGACAACAGCACCATGAACTCGTTGCGCTCTAGGAACTCCGAGTCGGCCCGGTTGTAGGCCCGCAGGTTGTCCGGGCTCGACGGCGCTGACGACGGCCGCACGATCAGGGCCCCGAACAGGCCCATGTGGACCTGGATGTCGGGGTCGGTTCCCGACTCGTAGAGGAAGGTGCCCGGGTGGTCGGCGGTGAAGCTGTAGGTGACGGTGCCGCCGTCGGCCGGCGCCACGTTGGTGAGCGAGGTCACTTCCGACCCGGTGATCACCGGCTGGGCCGGCTGGCCGTTGGCCTGTACGCTCTCCTGGCCAGGGAACATGATCGAGGTGTCGCGCCGGAGGTTGTTCTGGACGGTGACCGTCACCTGGTCGCCCTCGTTGACGCACAGCACTGGGGCGGGGTGCTGGAAGCCCTGCCCCACCAGGTTGTAGCCGTACATGTAGGTGGTGTTGCCGTCGGGCAGGTTTATGTAGCCGGACGACGTCTCCATGACGAAGTTGGCCTGGCCGGCGATGGCGGTGTCGGTGGTGCACACCACCCCGATGGGGTTGGTGGCGGTGCTGGCGGCCGAGGCCGGACTGCCGGTCTGGGCCGCCAGGGTGAGCCCGAGCCCGGCGAAGGCGGCCAGGGCCGCCGCCTTCCTGCGGCGGCGGGGAGCGTGGTGGTGCATCGTCGTTCCTCTCTCGTTCCGTCGCATCAGGTGTTGGGCAGGATCTGGGCGGGGACGCCGCTCGACACCCGGATCTCGGTGGCCTGGCCGCCGATGGAGTCGCTCGACTGGTTGTCGGATCGTTTGAACGAGCGGTTGTAGAGCATGTAGGTGCCGACCGGCTGGTCGATGGGAACCTCCACGATCACGTCGTAGCTCTGGCCCGGCCCGATGTTGAGGGTGGTGGTGGAGTAGCTGGTGTCGACCCCGTTGCGGACGCCGCCCGAGCCCCGGCCCCGCATGGGCGTGGCGTCCCGGCCGACCACCCGCATCGACAGGCCGCCGTCGATCGTCATGGCCGCTTCCCGGAACCCGAGGTTGGCGAAGCGAAAGGCCAGCCGCTCCCCCTGGTTGCATTCCACAAGCGACGAGATCGGCTGGTAGCGGAGCTGCTCCTCACCCGTCGGTCCCACCAGGTCGCCGCCGGCGTCGGTGGCAGCCGGCATGTAGGGCTTGGTGGCGGCCCAGGCAGCGGCATCGAACGGTGTCTGCCCGTCGGGCATGGTGGCCGGGTAGGGGGCGCCGGGGAGGATCGTGTCGGGGTAGACCCGCCCGTTGAGGAGGGCGAAGTCGACCCGGTAGTCGCTCCACTCCGGCAACTGGATGTGGGCGTCGGCCCAGTGGGACTCGTTCCACACCTCGGTGAGCAGCATGCTGTACTCCCGGTGGTACCCGGTGGAGCCGTCGCCGTCGTTGTAGAGGAACCTGGTGAAACCGCCGATGCTCTGGCCGTCCTGCGCAGGGCGGACGAACACCAGCCCGACCATGCCCATGTGGACGTGCTCGGTGTCCTCCACGTGGCAGTGGTACATGTAGGTCCCGGGGTCCCGGGGCCGGTACACGTAGCGGAACACGGTGCCCGCCGGCACCGACACCGAGCCGGTGGGCTCGCCGTCGAAGAACGGGATGGCGTTGCGGAACCCGTGCCAGTGCAGGGTGTGGGCGTCGAACAGGTCGGGCCGCTGGGCCAGGCCGAGGTTCGTGATGTCGACCACGAACTCGGTGGTCACGTCGGCTGGGTTGTACTCCTTCACCCAGAACAGCGGGGCGTGGTGCTGAGCGTGGTTCTTCTGCGCCAGCCGCTGGGTCGGGGTGAGGTCGGTGATGTTGCGGAAACCGAAGACGTAGGTGGTCATCGGCGCCGGCGCCAGGTTGTCGGGATGGTAGACACCCATCTGCGGCGTCGGCGGCAGGTGGACCCAGCCGTCGGTGCCCCCGAGGAACAGGTCGGCCGTGGCCTTCGCCATGTGGGTCTGGCCCGCCTGAAGCGTGACCGGCCCGGCCGCCGCCGGCTGGAGCAGCTTCATCCCGCTCCCGGCGGCGGCGGCCGTGACGGCCGCCATGCCGCCGTAGCGGAGGAGCTGGCGCCGGCTCATCCTGCCGGCGTTCGGTTCGTTGGAACCCATCGTGTCTCCCTGTTCCCGTTCAGGCGATGACGTGCGGTGCTGTGCTGACGGAGTGACCGGTCGGCGGCGCATCAGAGGTTGCCGCCGGCGAAGTCGTCGACCCGGGCACCCGAGGACAGGTGCATGCCGATGAAGCCACCACCGGTGAAGCCGGAGCCGGCCGAAGCCGAACCGACGAAGGTGGTCGTGGTACCGCTGATCTTCCAGACGGTGACGGTTCCGGAGGAGTCGGCCACCGCCAGCAGCCGGTCACCGCTGGCGAACCCGGCACTGAAGGTGCCGACGGAGGTGGCGGTGCCATTGGTGACGGTGGACACCGTCACCAATCCGTTGTCGTAGGCCACCCGGATGCCGTTGAGGTAGGTGTTGAGGAGCTGGCCACCGCCAGCCTTGAGCCACAGCCAGTTGCCGTTCACCGTGGTGTTGGCGAAGGTGAATGCCGCCGCCTGGTTGGCGCCGAAGCTCGTGGTCCGGTAGGCGTTCGACCCCACGGCGTTGGAGCAGAGGATCGTGCCGGTGCAGTTCGCCTGGTTGCCGTTCACCCGGATGCCGGCGCTGCCACTGACCACCAGCTGGTTCCAGCCGGTGCCCAGCGTGTTGGCATTGCCCCGGTTGAAGGTGTCGAGCACGGTGGGCGTGGGGACGGCGAGGCCGGTACCGGTGAGCGTCACCGGTGAACCGGTGATCGCCACGTCGGCCGTGATCGCCAGCGTGCCGTTGACCGGCCCGGTGGCCGACGGGCTGAACGTCACGCCTATCGTGCAGCTCGCCCCGTTACCGAGGGTCGAGCTGCAGGTGCCGCCCGACCGGGCGAACCCGGCGCTGGCGGTGACGGTGATCCCCTGGAGGGGGCCGGTGCCCGAGTTGGTCACGGTGACCATCTGGACCAGGCTGGTGGAGCCGACGAAACGGTTCCCGAAGGCGACGGTCGTCGGCGACACCGACCCGATGCCGGTCGACGGGATGGCCCGCTCGTCGGCCCCGGCGTCGGGGTTGCCGCTCCGCAGAGCGTCGTCGTAGTCGGAGGTCGGCCCGGGCAGGGATCCCTTCTCGACGGCCGGCGAGCCGGCCTTGATGTGGTAGTCACCCTGGCGGGTGGCCCCCGGCGACAGAGTGGCCAGCAGAGCCCCCACGAAGTTGGGGTTGGTCCGCCAGGCGTCGAACGACACCTTGGTTTCGTATGCCGACTCCACCAGCGGATCAGCATGGCTGTTGGAGAGGCTGTCGGTGTAGGTACCGGTGTGGCCCGGCGAGTCGGGCTGGATCACCGAGTCGGTCGGCGCGGCCGGAGCGGCCCCGTCGATCGAGCCGATCTGCCAGAGGTCGATCGTGGTGTCGCCCGACTGGGTCTGGCCCAGACCGGTCACCAGCGGGCCCTGCTGCCCCGGCCCCTGCTTGGTGCCGGTCCGGTTGTCCCAGAAGATGTTGTTGCGCAACACCGGTGGGCTCGTCTCGGGATTGCCGCCGAGCGACGCCTGGAGGGGCTGGCTGTTCTTGGTGAACGACAGCCCGGCGGCCGCCGGTTGGCCGTCGCTGGTGGCGGCGGTGGCCGTGGCCAGGTTGCCCATCACCGTGTTGTTCACGAACTGCACGGCGGGGGCGTCGTTGATGGAGACGCCACCACCCTCGTGGGTCGTCACGTTGTTCACGATGATGTTGTTGTTCACGTCCATCGGGAAGTTCCCCGCCATCAGGAAGCGAAGGCCGCCGCCGTCGTCGTTGCCGAGGTTCTCCTGGATGAGGTTGTGGTGGATGGCGACCGGGCCGCTACCGGGCGAGAGGGTTCCGGGGTTCGCCGGCAGCTCGCCGGCGATCATCACGCCGCCTGCCTCGTCGTATGAGTTGTTGAACCAGATGCGGTTGTGGTCGATGGTGTTGGTGCCCCCGCTCAGGCCATAGACGGTGAGACCACCGCCGTACTCGGCCGAGAAGTTGCCGCAGATGTCGTTGCCGGTCACCGTGTAGCT
>CAVTAP010000007.1:0-1024408 GCA_963732695.1 uncultured Actinomycetota bacterium
TTCGGTCTCGATCCCTTCGGCCACCACCCGGTACCCCAGGTTGTGGGCCAGGGCGATCGTCGACTCGACAATTGCCCTGCTAGAAGCGTTGCTCTCCATGTCGCCGATGAAGCACCGGTCGATCTTCAACTCGTCGATGGGTAGCGCCCGAAGGTAGTTAAGCGACGAATAGCCCGTTCCAAATCGTCGATCGATATCTGGAAACCTTGGCGCCGTAGCTCGTTCAACGCGTGACGGCAGGCGTCTGGGTCGTTCATCAGTGAGTTCTCGGTGATCTCGATGACGATCTGCTCGGGCCGGACTCCGGTTTCGTCTACCGCTCGCTCGACATCGGACAAGAAGGTGAGATCGGCCAGACTCCGTGGTGAAATGTTGATCGCCACCGACAGCATCCAGCCCGCATTGTTCCATTCGACGGCCTGCCGGAAGGCGGCGACCATCACAGCATTGGTCAGTGGTTGGAGGAGCCCGGAGATCTCGGCCAGGGGTACGAAGTCGTTAGGAGGAATCGTGCCGCGTTGGGGATGCTGCCACCGGACCAGCGCCTCCATGCCGGTGACGCCATCGGACCGAGGTCGAACTTCGGCTGATAGTGGTTCACGAGCTCGCCGCGATCGATGGCCGAGCGCAACTCGGCAATGAGCGACAGGCGCTCGGCGCGTGCGGATCTGCATCGGTCGAGTAGACGGCGTAGTCGACCCCGGCATGTTTCGCCCGGTACATGGCGACATCGGCATGTTGGAGTAAGTCCGCTACTCGCGGCCGTCGGCGGATAGAGCGCTATTCCGATGCTCGCCTCGACGTGCAACGGCACGCCTCCGATCTGCGTCTCCTCACTGAGCTTCTCCTTAATCCGCTCGGCTGTCTCGATGGCGCCCACGGTGCCGGCGGTCTCGGGAAGGGGTACCGCGAACCCGTCCCCACCAAGACGGCAACGGTGCGCTGGAGCGAACAGTGGTTGAGGCGGCCGGCGAGATCTCGTAACAGCTCGTCGCCGCGGTGATGCCCGGCGTGTCGTTGACCTCCTCGAACCGATTCAGGTCCAGCAGCAGCACGGCGGCCTGGAGCCGTTCCGTTGGGCCATCCTCAGCGCCACGCGGCCCGATCGGCGAAAAGGCTGCGGTTAGGGAGGGCGGTGAGCGAGTGAGTGGTGGCCTGACTCCGCAGCTTCCTTTCTTGGATGAACATGGAACCAACGGCCATACCGAAGCCGGCGATGGCGCGACCAGGACCACGGGGCCGTTCGTCGGCGTCGACGGGAACCAGCTGGAGCCGCTGGTGCCGATGCCACCAGGTACGACTCGTTAGGCGTGACGGCGCAGGTCGAGCCGACGAACCGACAAGGTCGCTACCGGGTCACGACAGCATCCTGCTCGGGATCAACCGGAAGTTGGCCATCAGCCGCCAGCCGATGGAGTTGCCGGTCTTCGGGCCAGCCGAGTGCGGCACCGAGCTCCTCGGGACGATGGAGTCGACGATCACGTTGCGAGTCGATGATGATCCTGAGCTTCACGCCTTCGTGGGTGTCGAGACGGCGGAAGCTGTCGATCGTCACCTCGAAGTGGACGATCGCACGGCGGCGTCCTTCATCAAGGGCGCCGAGGCGTGGCATTAGCGACAACCAATTCCTCGGTGTCGGGTGACACGTACGGCTCGGTCTGATAGACCTGGCCGAACTGGAGGTGGAACGTGGGGCGAAGAAGGGAGTCGCGCTCGTTGGATGTCAACTCGGACGGTATCGCCACCACCCCTCGACCACCCGTTCGATCTTCGCTGGCTGCGTGGATGAAGCAGCTTCTCCGATGCTCGGGGTAGAGCTGCTCAAGGATCCCAGCGCTCGATTGGCCTCGACGATCACCTCGCCCTCGTCGAGCATCTCTGGGGGACGGCCAGAGCGATCGTAGTAGGATCGGAAGGCCGGATTCCCGACAGCTGACGACGATCAAGGCCGACCACTCGAAGTACTCATTGAGGCGTGCGCTCTCCCCAGCCGCCTCAGTTTCCAGTCGGTGAGCCAGGTCAGTCCGGTAGTCGGCCCACGACTCGGTTCGGCCAGCACCAGGCTGGCCGACAGCAGCGCAGCCGCTCACGAGGGTAGCGATTCGCACCAGGCGCATTCAGTGCTATCGACGAACCGGCAGCGACATGAGGCGATTGGGGGTCCGGCTCGCCGCGTCGAGAACGGCACGTGGTCCACGACGTCGCTCCATCGATGCTCGCCGTGGCTCGCTCCGACCACCACTCGTGAACTGGTCCAGGTCCCCGGCAGTCTCGGCGCCAGTCCACGATGCACGGGAAGACGCGGCCCCCGCACGCCGAGCAGGAACGGCATCACAAGTGCTGTCCGCGCAAATGACGGGCCAGCACGGAGATGCCCGGCTCGATGCCGAGGGCCCGGGCTTCGTCGGGTGGTGGTGGGCGCTGGGTGATCTTCGATGATCTGGGCGACCTCGATGCTGACGGTGCGCAGCTGGTGGAGGCTTCGTGTCCCGTCGGTGGGATGCCGTACTCGTCGACCGGGGTGGATGGCAGTGGCCACGTCGTTCGGGTAACTCCGCAAGCGATCCGACTCAAGCGTCGAGCTTGGCGATATGTCCCTCGCTGGCGTGAGGGTCAGTCCCAGGGTTCGAGGTCGGTGGTGTAGGCGAGTTCGGTACGGTCGCCGGCCAGGACGGTGCTGGCGATCTCGACGACTCGGCCCTCGGTGTCGATTGAGGTCTTGGTGATGACCAGCACGGAGATGCCGGGCTCGATGCCGAGGGCTCGGGCTTCGTCGGGTGATGGTGGGCGGGCAGTGACTTCGTCGATGATCTGGGCCACCTCGATGCCGACGGTGCGCAACTGGTGGATGGTGCCACCGGCCACGGCTCGTTGGCGGGGTCCAGGAGGTCCGGGTTGCTGGCGATCAGTTCCAGGGGTACGTAGGACTGGTTGAGCAGGAGGCTTGCCTCTTCTTGCCGGGCTCCGGTCCGGTAGATCCTGTGCAGGACGGGGGTGCCGGCCACGATCCGGAAGCGGGCGGCGAGTTCGGGGTCGGCTTCGATCTGTACGTACTCGGCTGAGAACTCGATCTCGTCCGGGTGGATTCCGTCTTTGTAGGCTGCCGAGCCGGTTCGCTTGTCGCTCGTGGCGGCCTGGCGCTTCTCCGAGTTGTAGCGCTCGGTGGCGTTCCACCGGATCTTGCGGCGGGGACTCGGACGAAGGTGCCTCGGCCTTGGTAGGTGCTGACGAGGCCGGCGTCTTGGAGGACACGGAAGGCGGAACGGACGTTGGTCTGGGACATGCCTCGTTGGCGGGCTAGTTCGGGGACGCTGGGAAGTGGTGTGCCTGGGGGGAGTGTGCCGTCTGCGATCTGGGCTGCGAGTTGGTCGGCGAGGGCCTGGTACATCGGTCGGGGTGTGGCCATGCCGATCACCTTAAGCCGGCCTAACAGCAAAGTCACTACTCAGGAGTGAACTTCACATCCTCTGGTCAGAGATAACTGTGAAGCCAGAATATCTTCCTAGCGGTTGACTTAGCAGCGAACCTGCCTGTAGGTTCCTGTTATCCGGGGACGGCCGCCGTCGGCCACGCAACTTCTCGGGGATCCGTCCTCAGGGGGAACCAACGACATGGCAGCCACACCAGGTCAAACAGACGCGCCCGCGACCAGCAGCGGGGAGCAGTGGTGCACCTCGGTCAAGTGCCTGGACCGGCACGCCCGGTCGACCTTGGGCACCTGTGACGAGTGTGACGGCCAGGGCGTCCGTGAGTTCGACATCTGCGGGTGCGCCTACGGACTGGTCGAGGTCGGACCCATCCGGATGCAACGGTGACAGGGAGGTAGACGGAACGTCGGCCCGTCAGCTCGACCCTGAGGGGGCGGACGAGGACGGGGCGGAACGCCCCGGACGACGGCCGCCCCCTGTCCGGGGGGTGGAAGGAAACAATTCTCCCTCCCTCTCCGTTGTCCGTAGTTCCCCCACCGGTCCAGGGGACCGGCCGGAGCCCCGGGCTTGTTATTAGTCCATAAATGGCCGCAACATGTAGGTGAGCCGAAACAGGCGCAGGTAACCGAACTACCTAGACCGGTCCAGTGGTTCGGGTACGAGACCGACGATCTCGACCTGGTCGGGTTCCGCCCCCGGGACGCCGTCGAGATGGCCGCCTCGGCCTTCCCCCGCCTCGGCGTCGAGGATGACCCGTTGGGCGACGGAACAGGCCGCCGGGTCGACCCCGCCACGGGTGAGATCATCCCCCCGGAGCTGCAATGGCGCCTCGGGATCTCCGGCGGCCTGATGCGCATCCGGGTCGTCCACGGCCGCACCCCCGTCGACGACTCCGACGACCTGCTCGACACCGACGACTGGGAACCCTCCGGCCTCGACAGAGCAACGAGGACCGGCAGCGGGACGTGGTGACCGGGTTCTCCCGCCGATCCCGGAACCGGCTGCGCACCATGGCCGCCTCGCTGGACTGGCACGCCGCCTGGCGACCGGGCCTCCACATGCTCATGGTCACCCTCACCTACCCCGGCGACTGGCGCACCGCCGCCCCCACGCCCGCTGTGGTCAACCGGCACCGCAAAGCGTTCCTCAAACGGTTCCAGCGTGCCACCGGCCACCCCCTCGCCCACATCTGGAAACGGGAGTTCCAAGAACGGGGCGCCCCCCACTTGCACCTGTACGGGTGGTGGCCCCGCCGCATCGGCGACTTGTACCTCATCGCCTGGGTGTCCCACACCTGGTACGACGTCGTCGGCACCGGCCTACGGGAACACCTCAACGCCGGCACCGGGGTCGACTACCGCCAGAGCTTCGACATGAGCAACCCCCTGCGGGTGGCGTTCTACTTCTCCGGCTACGCCTGCTCGAAGGGCTCCAAGGAGTACCAGAACGAAGCCCCCGAAGGCTGGGCCAACGACAACGGCTCCGTCGGCCGCTACTGGGGCAGGGTCGGCCTCGATACCGTCCTGGCCGAGATCCCTGTCACCCGAGCCGACGCCGTCACCATTGAACGCCTCCTCCGGGGTGTGCTCCGCAGCGTCGCCCGCACCCCCGACCGCCGGCCCCGCACCCGACGGACCCGCTACTCCCGCACCGGTCACGGGCCCAACGGACTCCGCAAACGGTGGATCCACCGCCGCTACAGCCTCCCCACCCTCAAAGGGACCGACAGCGGGTTCAGCTACCTCACCGCCGACGGCGCCCGCCTCGCCTTCGACGTCGCCCGCACTCTCGCCCTGGCCGACCCGCCCCCGTGGCCAAAAGGCCAACCGAGGCCGCTCCCATGACCGCCCTTGTAGTGCACACCACAACGGCCGGCGGTACCAGCAGACCCGACCAGGCGAGGGAGTGTGCGCCCTCCGCTTCGTCCGTCGTCAGACGGAGCGGTCCGCATCGTTCCGTGAGCGCGTGCCCCGCCCCGGGCCCGGGAGATGGCAACCCCACCCCGCCAACCGCCCACCCCCTCCCTCTGGGCGCCTCCAGCCCCTGGACCACGACTCGATCGACGACGACCACCAGCCCCACAGGCGGCCCGGTCACGCCCCACGCCCGCAATCGACCATCCGAAGGACACACCATGACCCCAACCCGCCTGACCGCCCCAGCCCTGGCCGAGCAAGCCGCCGAAGCCGTGCGAGCGCTCAACCACCGCACCATCGGGGACACCCTGCCGATCGACCAGGCATACGCCGTGCTCGGAGAGCTGGCCTCTCTCGCCCACCGGCTCGACCAACTCGCCAGCCAACTCGGCCGAGGTCTCCACCACCGGCTCACCGGGCCCGGCTACCGGCTCGACCACGACGGCCGAACCCGCTGGCCCGACCCCGCCACCGCCGTGGCCGCCGCCGTCGACGCCCTCGACCAGGCCGCCACCATCGCCAGCCGACTTGGCGCCCTCATCGGCACCGCCCACCAGGTCGCCGTCCACCTCATCGATAACCACCCCACCGACACGGAGAACCCGGAATGACCAGCAACCGCCGACGCCGCAGCCGCTACACCCCACCCAGCAACCGCCACCGACCCCACCCCGGCGACGACAACCCGCCGCCGCTCTACGTCATCGGCTGGTACGACCCCGACGGCAACGAGATCGAAACCATCATCGACCTCAACGACCCCACCGCCGACCAAACCCTCGTCGACCTCATCCACCTCATGACCGACAACTGCCCCCACTGCAACGGACACCACCAGGAGGACGACCACCATGGGCGAGACTGACAAACTCGTCTACAGCGTCAACGAAGCAGCCGAGCTGCTCGAGCATCGGGCGGACGCTCGCCTACTGCCTCATCCGATCGGGCGAGCTGCGCACGTTGAAGATCGGCCATCGGCGGCTGGTGGCCAGGGCCGACCTGGACGACTACATCGCCAGGCTGCGGTCTCGTGAGTCGGCGGCCTGATGTCCCGGCGTTCATGGGGTGACGGGTCGGTCTACCGGTCGCCGGACGGCTCGGGGTGGATCGCCTCGATCGACCTGCCGACGACCGGGGACCGGCCTCGAGTTCGTCGCAAGCGGCGGGCCCGGACCAAGACCGAAGCGATGGCGCTCCTTCGTCAGATGCGGGCCGACGTGGGCGCCCACGGGGACGTAGGCGATGGCCAGCGGCGGGTCAGCGACTCGTTGGCTGACTATCTGAAGGTTCGGCGGTCGTCGGGCCGTTCCGAGCGGACGATCGAGCTCGACCAGTGGATGCTTCGGGTCATCGACCAGGGGCTCGGAAGCAAGCGCCTCGACGCCGTGACGGTGGTCGACTGTGATCGCTTCCTCGAAGCGGCGGCGATCGGGACCTACGGCGACCGCATCGGCCGTTCTGCGCTCACCCGCATTCGCTCGACGCTCATCAACGTGATCCGCAACGACGTCCGACGGGGCCTGGTTCCCCGGAACGTGGCCGAGCTGGCGGTCATGCCCGGCGATCAGACAGGGGGACGGGGCCGACGGGCGCTCACCGCCCCCGAGCTGCGTTCGATCCTGACCATCTGTACAGGGGCAACTGCGGTGCTGGTGGATCTCTCCGGGCGCCACGGGCTCCGGCCGGCTGAGGCCAGGGCAGTCGAATGGTCGGCAGTCGACCTCCAGGCCGGCACGCTCACCGTCAATGCCCAGATGAACCGCCGGCATCAGCGGGTGGCACCGAAGACGAAGAAGGCGGGCCGAACCATCAGGATCGATGCCGAGACTGTCGATCGCCTGCATGGCTGGGCCGATCGGCAAGCGACTCACCGCATGGCCGCCGGCCCGGCTTGGGAATCGTCAGACCTCGTTGCGACGACCCGCTCCGGCCGGCCGATCGGTCACCGCAACTTCCATCGCTCGCTCACCACCTTGTGCGAGCGGGCCGGGATCGATCCGCCGATCTCCGCCTACGAGCTGCGCCACACCGCCATCTCGCTCCAGGCTGAGGCCGGCCACGCCGCTTGGCAGATTGCCGACTGGGCTGGCACCTCGGAGCGCATGATCACCGACGTCTACCGGCACCGCCTCCAGGCCGTATCGCCGCTGGGACCGTCGATCTGAGGAGCTATCCGCATAGGCGTCGTCGCTCAACGGGAGTAGCGACACAAGTGTAATGTCCGCCTCGTGGGGGATTTGATCGTCGGTGCGCTCGTCGGAATTGCAACGTCGATCGTGTCGTGGCTGATGATCGTTCACGCCCTCAGGCCGAAGATTCGAGTGTCCAACTTCATCAGCAGGTCTTATGACCAGGACGATGAGCTGGAGTTTCGTATCAAGCTGCAGAACGGTCGCCGTTGGAGATCGGCGGTCGACCTCAGGCTGGAAGCGTACGTCTGGCTTCCTGGGTACCGGCGGCCTACCAGCAACGAGCTGATTCCGGTCGACATCGACGGGGAAGAGTTCATCGGGCTGCGCCCCGGACATCGCAAGGTCGTCCGGTTGAGTGTGAACCCAGATCGCTCACCGGCGATTGAGGATCTTGCCGTCGCTGGTGCCGACGTGACGGTGGAGGACCTTCTCCGAGCTGCGCTCCTGGCCGGACGAGCGAACACAACGCCGGCGGAGGACGAGCCGGAACTACGCCTCTGGCTCGCCTACACGGACGGCTACTCCGGAGTGCGACGAGCAAGCTTCCACCGGTACACCTACGGCGACATCGCAGCCGTCATGTTCGACGAGCGTTCGGTTGGACGGGGCAGACCAGCAGCGAGGTCGGGTAAGGCCTGAGTACCTTAGTCCCGACATGCGCTGTGTCTTGCACTGCAATTGGCTCCCAGGTTGGCTCCCAGGGGGACCCGTCCGGCAACCGGACCACCTGATTGCACGGTCCTGACCTGCGGAAATGTGGTGGAGCTGATGGGAATCGAACCCACGACCCCCTGCTTGCAAAGCAGGTGCTCTAGCCAACTGAGCTACAGCCCCGAGGGAACCCAGGCTAGCGGGGTCGGGCTCGCCTGAGAGCTGCCTCCGCCCCGGCCGGGCCTGCCTAGTGCCGGACCCATGGTGCGCCTGGCCGGCGAAGGCCGAGCGGCCCTGGGCCCTCGCCGTCTCGTCCAGGATGATCAGACGCAGAACCTCACACGGGTGGGCACGACCTGAGTAGGGGACAGCCGATGCGTGCTTCACGATTGTTGGGCGCGATCGTCGCCACCGCCGCGGCGGTCCTGACGGCCGTGCCGGCGGCGACAGCCGATTCCGGGCGTCGCCCCGCCAATGCGCCCACCCTGGTGGGCCGGGCCGTCCTGCCGGTGGACACCTACGCCCCCGGCCCGCCGGCCGGCGCCGCCGCGACCTCGGTCAACGGCTACATCTTCCCCACCCCGACCCAGCCGGAGGAGGGTTTCTCGGCCATCATCGACGGCGGCCGTCATGGCCGCTACCTGGCCATGCCCGACAACGGCTTCGGGGGCAAGACCAACTCCAAGGACTTCCTCATCCGGGCCCCGACGGCGGTCTGGGGCTCACCGCCCTCGATCGCAAGGTCAACCTGATCGACCTGCGCCGAACCGACGCCGACGGCTACGTCCGCTCCACCGTGCTGTTCGACCTGGCCGCCATCGCCGACCCGGCCCTGGTGTCTCTCCCGCCCCTCCACGACGGTGACATCCGGCTCGGTGATCCGTTCGGCGTGGTCTGCGAGTCGATCGAGGCCGTCCACCTCGTAGGCCGTGACCGCCTGCTCCTGGGCTGTGACAACAACCTCCCCAACGCCGGCCGGGCCGACGACAACGAGTTCATCGTCGTCGAGGTGCCCGCGCTGCGTTGACCACCCCACGGCGGAGCTGGCCGCCGGGGGGCGGCCGGAACCGCCGGAGCCGCGCGGACCGCCCGGAACCGCCCGGACCGTCCGGAGCTGCCCGGACCGCGCCCATCCGCCCCCGCCCGGCTCGTCACCTCGGCCACCCACCCCCACCAGGGGATCGTTACGCTGCTGCGACAGCTTTGGGCAAGGCACCCCGGCAAGATTACGCTTCGGTTGTGACCGACCAGGAGCGCCAGCCCGTTTCGCCTGTCTACGAGTTCATCCCGAACCTGGGGCGGCTGCGGGACGAGGTGCTCTTCGGTGACGTCTGGGAGGGGACCGACCTCACCAAGCGGGATCGATCCCTCGTCACCGTCGCCGTCCTGGCCGCCCTCTACCGCACCGACGAGCTGAAGGGCCACATGCGCCGAGCCCTCGACAACGGGGTCACCGAAGAGGAGCTCAAAGGCCTGATCACGCACATCGCCTTCTATGCCGGCTGGCCCACCGCGGTGAACGCCGGACGAGTCGCGCTGGACGTGTTCGGTCCCACCGACCCGAAGGAACGCAGCGAATGAGAGTCGGATTCATCGGCCTGGGCACCATGGGTTCCCGCATGGCCGGCAACATCCTGGCCGCCGGCCACCAACTCGTCGTGCACGACATCAACCCCTCCGCCGGCGAGCCCCTCCTGGAGCGGGGCGCGTCCTGGGCCGTGTCGCCGGCCGCCGTGGCCGGCCAGGTCGACGTGGTCTTCACCTCGCTCCCCGGCCCGCCCCAGGTCGAAGCGGTCGCACTGTCCCTCAACGGCATCATCGGCGGCGCCCTCCCCGGCCTCGCCTACTTCGACCTCTCCACCAACTCGCCCACCGTGATGCGCCGCATCCACGCCGAGTTCACCCCCCGGGGCGTCCACGTGTTCGACGCCCCCGTCTCCGGCGGCCCCGACGGCGCCGCCTCCGGCCGCCTCGCCATCTGGGCCGGCGGCGACCCCGAAGCGTTCGAGGCCTTCCTCCCCGTCCTCCGCGCCTTCTCCGACGCCCCCCACCTGGTGGGCCCGATCGGGGCCGGCTCGATCGCCAAGCTCGTCCACAACTGTTCGGGCTACATCCTCCAGACCGCCCTCGCCGAGACGTTCACCCTCGGCGTCAAGGCCGGCGTCGACCCCGAAGCCCTGTGGGAAGCCGTCCGTATGGGCGCCCTCGGCCGCCGCCGCACCTTCGACACCCTGTCCCGCAACTTCCTCCCCGGCCGCTTCGATCCGCCCGACTTCGCCCTCGAGTTGGCCCGCAAGGACGTGGCCCTCGCCGTGGAGCTGGCCCGGGAGTACGACGTCCCCATGCGGCTGGCCAACCTCACCCTCATGGAGATGACGGAGGCCATGAACCGGGGCTGGGCCAAACGGGACTCCCGCTCCGCCATGCTCCTCCAGGAGGAGCGCACCGGAGTCGAGGTCCGGATCCGTCCCGAGCGCATCGCCGAGATCGTCGACGGTGGCCGCCGCCAGCCCGATCCGGTGGCCGAGGCCGAGGTCTCCCAGACCTGGTTCGAGCGCACCGTCGGCCGCATGCGGGGCAAGGCCGCCACCCCCATCCCCGCCACCGAGACCTCCCCCTCCCTGGCCGCCTCCGCCCCCGTCCGGCCCGAGACCCGCGAGACCAAGCCCCCCTCCCTCCTCGACCAGGCCCGCGCCCGCGAGGGCACCCCCACCAGCGAGAAGCCGCCCTCGATCCTCGACGGCGGCGCCAACGGCGCCCCCGCCGCCGGGTACTACCTGGCCCCCGGCCACATCGAGCCGGTGAAGCCCCCGTCCCTGCTCGACGAGCATCGCCCCGCCGAGCCGGTCAAGCCCCCGTCCCTGCTCGACTCCGACGGGCCCATCGGCCCCGACGCCGAGCTGGGCCTCGTCACCGGCCCTCCGACCGCCGAGGTGCCGGCCGTCCCGGATCCGACCGTCGACGCCCCCACCTCCGATGAGCGCGGCTCCGGCGATCCCGATGCCCCCACGGCCGTCGCCACGGCCGTCACCGTCCCCGCCACCGGGATGACGGGCGGCGGCGCCGAGCCGGTGAAGCCGCCGTCGATCATCGACGACCTGCTCGACGAGATCCTCGACTCCCCGCCCCCCGGCACCGCCGTCGCCGGCAACGGGGCGCTCGTCGCTCCCAGCCGCGCCCCGGCCGATGGCACCGCCGCCGCCTTCATCGCCAACCCCGACACGTCGCTCGCCCCCGGCAACGGTGCGGCCCCGGCCGTCGACGGCGTGATGATCTTCCCGGCCGCCACCCCGGGCGTCTCCGCCGGCCCGGGCACCATGCAGCACGGCACCGACCTCCCCTTCGGCGCCACCACCACCGCCGACCTCCCGGCCGACACCGCCGTCGCCGCCGTGGTGGCCGCTCCCGCCCTGGCCACCGCCCCCGCCGACCCCACCGGGGTCGACGACCGTGACGACCTCGCCCAGGCCGCCCCCGCTGCGCCGGCCGCGTCGGGCGGCCTCTTCTACGGCTGGGTGATCGTCGGCGCCGTCTTCATCATCCTGATGGTCGGGTCCGGCCTCGGCTTCTACAACGCCTCGGTGATCCTGAGCTTCGCCCACGACGAGCTGGGTGCCTCCCTGGGCGCCGTCTCCGGCGGCCCCGCCACGTTCTTCGGCATCAGCGGCATCGTCGGCTTCCTCCTGGCCCGCCGCATGGACAAGGTCGACCTCCGCTGGTTCTACCTGGCCGGCGGCGTCCTCGGCGCCCTCGCCCTGTACGGGCTGCGCTGGGTCGACAGCATCCTCACCTACTACCTGTTCTTCGCCCTGTTCGGCGTGGCCTTCTCGGTCTGCGGCCTCGTGCCCAGCATCACCCTCGTCACCCGCTGGTTCGAGGTCCGCCGCAAGACGGCCATCTCGATCACCTCCACCGGCCTTTCGCTGGGCGGCATCGTGCTCACCCCGGTGGCCAAGAACCTCATCAAGACCCATCAGCTGGCCGGGGCCGGCCCGATCATGGCCGTGATCTGGGTCGTCGGCATCGTCCCCCTCGGCATCCTGCTGATCCGCTCCTTCCCCTTCGAGAAGGGCGTCGGCCCCGACGGTGTGCCCCTGGCCGCGGCGACCGCCGGCCGGCCCTCGGCGCCGGTCCAGCTGGCCGGCGCCACGTTCGTCGACGCCCGCCGAAACCGCTTCTTCCTCCTGCTGTGCCTGGCCTACGCCCTCATCTTCTTCTCCCAGGTCGGCGGCCTGGCCCACCTGTTCAACCTGGCCAAGGAGCGGTCCGGCGACCGGGCCGGCTCGCTGGCCCTCGCTCTCCTCGCCGGCACCAGCGTGGTCGGCCGGCTGCTGGGCGGCCTGATCGTGCTGCGGGTGCCCACCAAGGTGTTCTCCATGTTCCTGGTCGTCCTCCAGGCCGCCGCCCTGCTCTGCATCTCCATGGCCCACAGCACCGCCGCCATCGTGGCCAGCGCCGTGTTCCTCGGGGTGAGCGTGGGCAACCTGCTGATGCTCCAGCCCCTCCTACTGGCCGAGGCCTACGGGGTGCGGGAGTACGCCCAGATCTACGGCTTCAACCAGCTGATCGGCACCATCGGGGTGGCCAGCGGCCCGTTCGTGCTCGGCTTCGTGCACGACGGCGCCAGCTACACCGTGGCCTTCGTGGTGGCCGCCATCGGCAGCCTGCTCGGCTTCCTCGCCTTCCTCGCCGCCGGGCCCATCACCGGCCCCCTCCACCTGTGGGGCAACACCCCGGTGGTGGCCCGCACCCCCGCTCCGGCCGCCGCTTCCACCGACCGCCTGTTGCCGGCCGGTGCCGGCGGCCAGCTGATCGCCACCGCCGACTGATCAGCCTGACGCCACCGGATCGGACAGGGCGAAGAACCGGCCCACCCGGGTACCGACGAAGATCTGGCCGTCCCACACGGCGGGGGTCGACTCGATGCAGCCCCCCAGGTAGGCCGACCATTCCTCAGCCGGAGCCGAGCCGACGCCGGCCGGCCGCCCGGCCAGATCGAAGGCGTGCAACGAGCCGGCGCAGTCGCCCTGGATGAGCGTGCCGTCCACCACCACCGGGCTGCTCCACAGCGGCCCCTGCAGCGCCAGGCGCCACCGCTCGGCCCCCGTGGCCGTGTCGAGCGCCAGCACCGACCCCTCGTTGGTGGGCACGATCAGCGTCGTCTCCCGGCCCCCCGGCTCGGTGTACAGCGCCGGCGTGGCCCAGACACCCGACTCCAACCCGGCGTGGGCCTGCAGGCTCCACACCAGCGGATCATCGGGCCGGGACGGGTCGAGCTTCATGATCTGGCCCACGGCCTGGCTCTGGGCGTTGCCCCGCTCGTACTCGCTGACGGCGTACAGCATCCCCTGACCGTCGACCACCAGCGAGGCGTCGGTATCGTCGCCGGTCCAGAACCGCAGCACCCGGGTGGGGGCCAGGCCGGCCTTCAACCCGCTGATGTCCCACCCCTGTACCAATCCGCCGGAGTTGGCGAAGTAGACCGTGTTGCCGCTGATGGCCACCGAGTTCTCCACCGACACGTCGAGGTCGCCCAGGGCGTTCAGCAGTTCGGCGTCCCACGTCTCGGTGGTGAACACGATCTGGGGGGCCACCGTCACCTTGCCGTCGGCCCCGTACCCCCGGTTCAGCTTCACCACGAAGAACCGGCCGTTCTCGCCCCCCTCGAACAGGTAGTCGTCGATCACCAGGGCCGACCCGTCCCAGTCGTTGTTCCACAGCGTCGGCTGCACGGCGTAGGCCGACAGGTTCCACAGCTCGGTCGGTTGCTCCCGGTCCAGCGCCACCACGTGGAAGAAGTTGTCGCGGCTGCCGGTGTAGAGCAGGGGATAGCCGTCGGGATCGACGGTCACCGACCCCTTGATGATGTCGCCGGTGGGGAACGGGCTCATGGCCGCGGCCCCGGTGGCCGGGTCGAGGAAGTTGACGGCCCGGTTGTAGGCCCCGAAGGCCAGGGTCCACTGGTTGGTGACGGGGGAGCGGAACACCGCCGGCTGGCCCGTCCACCCGGTGCCGCACCACACCTTGGACTCGCTGCCCACGGCCGACTGGGAACACCCGATGTCGACCGACCACTGCACCGCCGGCTGATCGGGCACCGGCCCCTTCCCGTACCACGAGCGGGTGGGGTTGCCCCGGAACGTCAGTAGCCCCTCCACCGCCCCCAGGTCGCTCCACGGCCGCTGCGACGACCGGGGATCCACCCACTGGCGGGAGTCGGTGCCGAGCTGGGCCCGCACCAGGTCCACCGTGCGACCCTCACCGTCGGCCCCCGAACCGGCCGTGGGCCGGATGGTCGACCCGGTGGTACCAGGCCCCGACGGCGTGGCCGAAAGGTCGAGGTTCGCCCCGGCCCCGAGCCCCACGGCCGAGGCCAGCTGGCCGGGGTCGGCGATGCCCGACTGGAGCGGGGGGCGGCCGCCGGGCGTCAGCCCCCGCTCGCGCCGGGGTCACCGGCCGGGCCACCGGCGAGCAGCTCGCTCTCCAGGCTGTTGCCCTCCACATCGTCGGATCGAGGGGCTGTGTCGGGGGTACGGCTGGCGCCGTACCCACCCGAGCCGCCCGCCCCCGGCCCGGCCATCGTGGGGCCGGCCGCCGCGTCCGGTCCGGCCGCCTCGGCCGCGATCAGCAGCTCGTCGAAATGGACCTTGAGCGCGCCGGCGGAACCCACGGCGGATGTGCACAGCAGGGCAGGCAGGAGCCACGAGGGCACCAGAGAGCGGCGACGGCGACGACGCACCGGGACATTCTGCCTGGTGATCGGACGTACAGGTTGGCAAGTCTTCAACAAGGAAGCTCGTGGCAGCACGAACGACGTCGTCCCTCCACCGCCCGGCACCACTCGAACAGCTCCGAACCCTAGCGGTTGGCGGGAGAAATTGCCCCCCGTCCGGCGCCATCCCACTACCACTGGGTTGTTGCGGGGGCTGCGCCCCCGGGCCCCATCTCGGCCGGGGCCCAACCCGGCCGGCAGCTACGCTGCGGCCATGAGCCACGAAGCACGTCTCATCGCAGCCGGGATCGTCCTCCCCCGCCCCTACCCGTCGGCCGGCCTCTACGAGAAGGCGGTGCTGGTGGGTGACCTGCTGTACGTCGGCGGTCACGGCCCGGTCACCGATGACCCAGCCGAGCGGATCTCCGGCAAGGTCGGCCCCACCGGCGCCGTGCCCCTGGAGCAGGCCCGCCTGGCCGCCCGCCTCACCGGCCTCCAGATCCTCACCTCGGTCCGCCTCACCCTGGGCACGCTTGACCGGGTGGAGCGCGTGGTAAAGGTCTTGGGGATGGTCAACTGCGCCCCCGGCTTCAACCAGACCCCGGCCGTGATCGACGGCTGCTCCGAGCTGTTCCACGAGGTGTTCGGCGACGCCGGCCGCCACACCCGCTCCGCCGTGGGCATGGCCGAGCTGCCGTTCGACATTCCGGTGGAGATCGAGGCCATCTTCCAGGTGACCGCCGTATGACGGCCCCTCCGGAGACCCACACCGCCATCGCCGAGCGGATCATCGGCCACCAGGTCCAGGTGGCCGGTATGCCGGCGGTCAGCCCCAATGGCCACTGGGTGGCCTTCGCCGTGGCCCGCGTCGACCTGGAGCACAACACCACCGTCACCCAGGTGTGGCTGGCCGCCGCCGACGGTTCCAGCCCGCCCCGGCCCGTCACCGGCGGCGAGCACGACGGCAGCCCCGCCTTCAGCCCCGACAGCCGAACCCTCGTGTTCACCAGCCGCCGCAGCTCGACCAAGGGCGAGGCCACGCTCCACGCCCTGGCCGTCGACTCGCCGGGTGAGACCCGCACGCTGGCCTCGATGCCCGACGGTGTTGGCGATCCGGCCGTCAGCCCCGACGGTCGGTGGGTGGCGTTCACCAGCCGCACGCAGCACGAGCGCTACCGGGCCGAGGGGGCGGCCGACGGCGACACCAGCTGGCAGTCGCCCCGTAGGATCGAGCGCTTCTTCACCCGGCTGAACGGGGAGGGCTGGGTGTTCGACCGGCCCCAGCACGTCTACATCGTCCCCCTCGACGGCACCGCCGCCCCCCGCAACCTCACCCCCGGCGACCACCAGCACGACGGCCCGAGCTGGGCGCCCGACTCGGCCAGCCTGGTGGTGAGCGCCGCCCGCCACGACACCTGGGACCTCGACCTGGCCGTCGACCTCTATCGGGTCGGGCTCGACGGCACCGTCACCCGCCTCACGCCCGGCGGCGGTTACTACACGATGCCGAGCGAGGGCCCAGCCGGCGTGGCGTGCATCGGCTACGACGACCCCGGCACGTTCCCCCAGAACGCCAAAGTGGGCCTGGTGCCGGCCGACGGCGGCGCCGTCAGCTGGTTGTCAGCGGGCCTCGACCGCACCTTCGAGTGCACTGCCCCCTTCCGGGCCCCGGCGTGGCACCACGGCGCCCTGCTGGCGATGGCCGAAGACCGGGGTGCCATCCACCTCTACCGGGTGGCGCTCGACGGGGCCGCCGACCCGGTGCCGGTCACGACCGGCGATGTCACCGTCCGGGGCTACGGGGCCGGTGACGGCACCGTGGCCTACGCCGCCTCCACCGTGAGCGACGTGGCCGACGCCTTCGTGCTCGACTCTGCCGCCCCCGGCGGGGGCCGCCGCCTCACGGCCTTCGCCGACCGGTACCGGGAGGCGGCCCGGCCGCTGGGCTGGGAGCGGTTCGCTGTGCCCTGCACGGACGGGTCGGCCGAGATCGACGCCTGGATCATGCGACCCACCGGGTTCGACCCCGGCGGCCGGTACCCGGTGCTGCTCAACGTCCACGGCGGCCCCCACACCCAGTACGGGGAGACGTTCTTCGACGAAGCCCAGATGCAGGCCGCCGCCGGGTTCGTGGTGTTGATGAGCAACCCCCGAGGCGGCAGCGGCCGGGAGGAGCGCTGGGGGCAGGCCATCATCGGCCCCACCCATCCCCGGGCTCCCGGCACCGGCTGGGGCGGGGTGGACGTCGACGACGTGATGGCCGTGCTCGACGCCGCCCTGCAGCGCTACCCGTTCTGCGACCCAGAGCGGGTGGGCATGCTGGGGGGCAGCTACGGCGGTTGGATGGCCACCGAACTGGGCGGGCGGTTCAGTTCCCGGTTCAAGGGCATCTGCACCGAGCGGGCGGCGAACAATCTGCTCACGATGGAACAGACGAGCGACGCCGCCACCATGTTCCGGGTGGAGTTCGGGCCCAGCCACCTCGACGACCCCGAGCTCTACCTCCGGCACTCACCGATCACCCGGGTGGCCGACATAACCTGCCCCATCCTGATCATCCATTCCGAGGACGATCTGCGGTGCCCGATCGGCCAGGCCGAGGAGCTGTTCGTGGCCCTGCGCCTACTAGGGCGGGATGTCACCTTCTACCGGTTCCCGGGCGAGACCCATGAGCTGAGCCGCAGCGGGTCCCCCGTCCACCGCCGCATGCGGGCCGAGATCATCCTCGACTGGTTCGCCGAGAAACTCGCCGCCGACGAGACATGACAGCGCCGCCTACAGGCCGCCCTCGGCCACCATGCGCTCCAGGGTGAGCTCGGGGTAGTCGGCGATCACCCGGTCCATCCAGTACTTCGACTCGAACAACGCCAGCAGGGTGCCGTCGTCTCGCGCCAGCACGTCGACGCCCTGCATGGAGCGGAGCCGGTCGCGGCTGGCAGCGTCGGTGCGGCGGGCGATGGTGTAGCTGGTGGCCGACAGCAGGGCCGGAGCCCCGAACTCGTTCTCCAATCGGTAGCTGGCCACCTCGAACTGCATCGGGCCCACCGCCCCCAGGATGGGGGCCGTCTCGCCCTGGTCGGCGTCTCGCAGCACCTGGATCGCCCCCTCCTCGTCGAGCTGCGTGATCCCCTTGCGGAACTGCTTGAACTTCGACACGTCCTTCACCCGCACCCGCATGAAGTGCTCGGGGGCGAAGGCCGGCAGGGGTGGGAAGCGGCACGGCTCGGCGGCGTAGATGGCGTCGCCCACCCGCAGGTCGTTCGCGTTGACCAGGCCGATCACGTCGCCCGGGTAGGCCTCTTCCACCGTCTCGCGGTCCTGCCCGAACATGGTCTGGGCGTACTTGGTGGAGAACTGGCGGCCGCTGCGCTCGGCCGTCACGACCATCCCCCGCTCGAAGCGTCCGGAGCAGACCCGCACGAACGCCACCCGGTCCCGGTGGGACTTGTCCATGCCGGCCTGCACCTTGAAGGCGAAGGCGGCGAAGGGTGCGTCGAGGGCCCGGCGGCCGCCGTCGGCCAGGAGCCGGGGCGAGGGGGAGGGCACGAGATCCACCACGCCGTCGAGCAGGAACCGGACCCCGAAGTTGGTGAGGGCCGAGCCGAAGAACACCGGGGTGGACTCCCCGGCCAGGAACGTCTTGGCGTCGACCACCCGGCCCAGCGAGTCGAGCAGGTCCACCTCGTCCCGGGCCTCGGCCCACGACGGACCCTCCTCGGCCGCCGCCCGCTCGGGATCGACATCCTCCTCGGGGGCGATGGTGGAGCCCCGGGCCGTGCGCTCGAAGCGGGTGTAGGCGCCGGTGCCCCGGTGGATGACGCCCCGGAAGTCCCCGGGGATCCCCACCGGCCACGTCATCGGCGTGGGCTCCACCACCAGGCGCTCCTCGATCTCGTCGAGCAGCTCCAGGGCCGAGCGACCGGGCCGGTCCCACTTGTTGATGAACGTGAGGAACGGGATCTCCCGCTCCCGGCACACCTCGAACAGCTTCAGGGTCTGGGGCTCGATGCCCTTGGCCGCGTCGAGCACCATCACCGCGGCGTCGGCCGCCGCCAGTACCCGGTAGGTGTCCTCCGAGAAGTCGCGGTGCCCGGGGGTGTCGAGCAGGTTGAGGATCTTGTCGCGGTAGGGGAACTGGAGCACGGTGGACGTGATCGAGATGCCCCGTTGCTGCTCCAGGTCCATCCAGTCCGACGTGGCCGACCGGCGACCCTCCCGGGCCTTGACCGCTCCCGCCTCCACGCCGAGGGCCCCGCCGTAGAGCAGGAACTTCTCGGTCAGCGTGGTCTTGCCCGCGTCCGGGTGGGAGATGATGGCGAATGTGCGGCGCCGGGCCGCCTGCTCCCGTGGGTCGTTCACCCGTTCCACGGTACCGGGCCGGCCGGTGGGCCCGTGGGGGGCGGGGGGTGGCCTGGCGGGGGCAGGGGTGGTGGTGGGCCCAGGCGGCGTCGCCGCCAGGCCCGGAGGTAGACCCGGGTGGTGGCGGCGAAGCCGACGATGAGCAACCCGGTCATCAGCACCCGGAGCCACCGATCGGCCGGCGTCACCTTTTCGTCCAGGTCGACGAAGATCGGCGGGACCTCCGGGTCGCCCCGCCGGGTCCGGATCGTCTCCAGGAGAACCTGGTCGCTGTCGGAGTGGAGGCCCTTGATCGTGCCGTGGTACCGACCGGTCCCGATCGGCAGGGCCTCGCGGCTGGCCACGATCGCCGATCGACCATCCAGGTCGATCAGCCCGAACGGACCTGTCACGGCGGGGTTGCCGCGGTAGGCGGCCTCGATGATGCCGTCCAGATGGAGATCGGTCACCGTCCCTTCGACGACGGCTCCCCGGGTCTCCTCCAGCCGCCACGGGCGATCAGCCGCCAGCACGTCGGCCGTGATCTCGAGCTCGCCCCGGCTGTCCTGGACCGTGAACCAAAGCCCGACGCCTACCCCGGCACCCAGGATGACGATGATCAGCAGGCCGGCGGGCCGGCCCTCCCGGACCCACCGGATGGCCTCCGGGATCTTGTTCATGGTCTCCCCTCCTCGGCTCCCGGCAGTTCGACACGACCGGCCATGAGCACGCACGGAATATAGGGGGCCGGGTCCGGGGTGCAACCCCGACCGGCTGGGGTCGGGGCAGCGGAACGGCCACACTGTGGGGATCCGGACGAGGAGGTGAAGCGTGACGCACGCTGGTGACGGGGATGGCCGGGAGCCCTCGATGTCCCCGGTGGTGATCGCCGGGGGTGGTCCGGTGGGGCTCACCCTGGCCATGGACCTGGCCCGGCTCGGGGTGCGGTCGATCGTGCTGGAGCGGCGCCACACCCAGCCCCCCAACCCCCGGTGCAACACCACCAACGCCCGCTCCATGGAGCTGCTGCGCCGCCTGGGCTGCGCCGACGACGTCCGCCGGGCCGGCCTCCCGCCCGACCACTCCACCGACATCGTCTACCTCACCGCCCTCAACGGCCACGAGCTCACCCGGTACCGCCGCTCCACCACCGGGGCCGTCCTGGCCGGCCAGCCGCTCCGGGCCTCGGGCTGGCGGGAACCCGACGACCTGGTGGCGGCGAACTGGCCGACGCCCGAACCCCAGCACTACCTGTCGCAGCTCTACCTCGAGCCGGTGCTGCGCCGCCACGCCGCCGAGCGGTGGGGTGTCGACCTGCGGGTGGGATGGGACTTCGAGGGAGTGACCGGCCACGACCCGGGGCCCGCCGGCGGGGTGACCGTGGCGGCCCGCGACCTGGCCGACGGCACCGTCCACGAGATCGGGGCCCGCTACCTGGTGGGCACCGACGGGTCCAACTCGATCGTCCGGGCCGCCATCGGGGCCCGCCTGGTGGGCGTGCCCCGCCTGGGCGACACCGTGTCGACCTTCTTCCGATCCCCCGACATCGCCCCCCTGGTGGCCCGCACCCCGGGCTGGATGCTGCGGTTCCTGGGCGGGATCACGCTCATCGCCATCGACGGCCACGACGAGTGGCTGATCCACACCCCGGTGCCGCCCGGGGAGACCCGGGAGGGCTACGACCCCGAGCCCGCCATCTTCCGGGCCATCGGCCAGCCCATCGGCTACGAGGTGCTGGGACGGGCCCGGTGGACGCCCCGGGCCCTGGTGTCGACGAAGTTCCGGGAGGGCCGGGTCTTCCTGGCCGGCGACGCCGCCCACCTGTGGATCCCCATGGGCGGCTTCGGCATGAACGCCGGCATCGCCGACGCCGTGTCGCTCAGCTGGCGCCTGGCCGGCGTGCTCGGCGGCTCGCTCGACGAGGCGGTCCTCGACTCCTACGAGACCGAGCGGGCCCCCATCGGGTCCCGGGTGGCCGCCCAGGCCGCCCGCTGGGGGCGGGAGCTGGGCGCCCTCACCCGCTGGACCCCGGAGGTGGCGGCCGAGTTGGAGGCCAGCCCCGAGGCCCGGGCCGATCTGGGGGCACGGATCCGGGAGACCAACCTGGGCGAGTTCGAGTGCCCCGGGTTCCAGCTGGGCTACGTCTACACCGACTCGCCCGTCATCTGCCACGAGGCCGGCGACCCACCGGCCTCCACCCTGGAGTACTACGAGGAGTCGACCTGGCCGGGGGCCCGCCTGCCCCACATCTGGCGTTCGTCGGGCGAGTCGATCTTCGACCAGCTCGGCCCGATGTTCACCCTGATCCGCACGGGATCAGGCCCGGACGGTGCGTCGATGGTGGCCGAAGCGGCCCGCCGGGAGATGAGCCTGGTGGTGCTCGACGTCGACGAGCCCGACGGGTTGGCCCGATACGGGGCGGGAACGCTCACGCTGGTTCGGCCCGACCAGCACGTGGCCTGGCGGGCCCGGGCCGGAACCGGAGCCGCACCCGACGACGCCGAGGCGGCCCGGGTGTGGGACGTGGTCACCGGCCGGGCCGTGCCCGGGAGCACGATCCGCCGCCATCGGGCCCGGGTGCTGGAGCCGGCCCGATTCCTGTTCGGCGAGGGCCTGCGGCTGCTCCTCGACGGCCGTCTCGTGTTCTCCGACATGATCGGCTGCCGGGTGCTGGCCGCCGACCCCGACTCCGGCGAGCTCACCCCGCTCCACGAGGTGCCCGGTCAGCCCAACGGGCTGGGCCTGCTGAGCGACGGCCGCCTGGTCGTCGCCTCCATGCTCGACTGCCGCCTCCTGGTCACGGCGAACGCCGATCCGGCCAGCCCGCTGGAGCCCTATGCCGACCTGTCGGGCGTCGCCACCGGCTACCTGGGCGACCTCGCGGTCGACGCCGCTGACCGCGTCTACGTCGACGACACCGGGGCCCGGGTGCTCCACGGCGAGCCGATCTCGGCCTGCGGCCGCCTGATCCGGGTCGACGGGCCGGGTCACCATCAGGTCCTGGCCGACGGGCTGTCGTTCCCCAACGGGATCGGGGTCGACCCCGACGGACAGATGCTCTACCTCGGCCTGAGCGGCGCCCGCCAGGTGGTGCAGATGCGGCTGTGGGCCGACGGCTCGATCGGGGAGCCCCGCCCCTACGCCCGCCAGACCCCCGATGGCCTCGCCCTGGAAGCGGCGTCCGCCGGTGGTGGGGTGTGGGTGTGTCACCCGGGCAAGGCCCTCGTCGTCCGCTACGACCCGGCCGGGCGCCCGACCGACGAGGTGGAGCTGGTGCTGCCCGGCGGGGGTGAGGGCCGGGCCATCGCCTGCGCTGTCAGCCCCGACGGCGCCACGCTGTGGGTGGTCGGCATCGAGGCGCTGGCCCCGGGGGCCGACCTGTTCGCCGCCATGGCCGACAAGGCCACCGTCGGCCACCTGTGGCGGGCCGACATCGAACACTGAGGGCTCGGGCGACGGGCTGAACCGATGGAGCGAGCCCTGTGGGGCTCCGGCCTCTGAGGGGACCGGAGCTCCACAGAGCTCGACCGGGGGTTGCCGTCACCCGGACCGTTGACTCAGAGTCCGCCTTGGCGGATCTCCAAGCAGCCCGCAGGGCTGCCTCAGACCGTTTCGGTCTCGTTGGAGTCGAGGTTGATGATGCCCATGCGCACCGCGCTCAGCACGGCGTGGGTGAGCGACTGGGCGTCGAGCTTGCGATAGATGGCGTTCAGGTGGTTGTGGACGGTCTTGGTGGTGATCCCCAGGTACCGGCCGGCCTGCTTGGTGCTCATCCCGTCGGCGATGGCCTGCAGGATCTCGATCTGACGGTCCGACAGGAGATCGTCCTTGTCGGCCGTGTCGTGGATGGTGGTGAGCATGGCCCCGGCGATGGCCGGCGACAGCACGGTGTCGCCCTCGGCCACCCGCACCACGGTCTCCCGCACCTCGGCGAACGAGGTGCCCTTGCTCAGGTAGGCGCTGGCGCCGGCGCTGATGGCGTCGCGGGTCTTGTCGATGTCGTCGTGCATGGTGAGCACGGCCACCCGGACGCCGGGCTGGGCCTCGCGGATGCGGCGGGTGGCTTCGATGCCGTCCATGACCGGCATCGACAGGTCCATCAGGACCACCTGGGGCGACAGCTCGGCCGCCATGGCCACGGCCTCTTCGCCGTTGGATGCTTCACCGACAACCTCGTCGCCCGCCGACTCGAATGACTTCTTCAAGCCTTCGCGTAGCAGGGCGTGGTCGTCGGCCAGCAGGATTCTGATCATGGTTTCTTCACCTGTTCCGATGTTTGACTCGTCTGCACGGTAATGGTCGTACCGTGGCCCAGCGCACTGGAGATATCCAGCATCGCACCCACCGAGGCCGCCCGCTCACGCATCCCCACCAGGCCGTATGCCGATCCCCGAATCCCCTTACCGGGATCGAAGCCCCGGCCGTCGTCTTCGATCACCAGCACCCCTCGCCCGTCGGAGACGGACCAGCGTACGTGCACCCGGGTGGCTCCGGCGTGCTTCTGGATGTTGACCAGCGCTTCCTGGGCGATCCGCAGGAGCTCGTTCTCGATGATGGCGGGCAGTCGCTCGGGGGTGCTGCGCACGCTCAGGGCACAATCGACGGCGGAGCGGCGCCGGAACCGGTCGACCACCTCGGCCAGCACCACGGTCAGCGGGCGCTCGGCGCTCACCGACGTCCGCAGCTCGATCAGCGTGTCGCGGAACTCCCCGATGGCGCCCTGCACATCCTCGTGCAGCTTCTTCAGCTCGGATGAGGGTTCGTCGCGCTCGCTGTTGATCCGCTCCAGCTCGAGGGCGATGTAGGTCAGGTACTGGCCCAGCCGGTCGTGCAGGTCGCGGGCGATGCGGCTCCGTTCCTCGGCCGCCGCCAGGCTCCGGAGGCGCCGGAACGAGCGGGCGTTGGCCAGGGTCAGGGCCAGCACATCGGCCATGGAGCGCAGCAGGTCGGCGTCGGCCGCCTCGTAGCGGCGGGCCACCCGGTGCTCCAGGGCCACCAGGCCGATGTCGACCCCGTTGACCACGAGCCGGGAGTAGATGCCGCTGCCCTCCCGGCCCACCGTGGCCAGGTCTTCCACCAGCACCACGTCACCCGACACCGAGGCCAGGTGCAGAGGGCTGGGCAGCTCGGGGGTGCGGGCCTGGGGCGGTATGTCGAACCCGTCCTGGAAGCTGGGCGACCAGTAGCCCTCCTCGTAGGACAGGATGGCCAGGCGCTGGGCGCCGAACGTGTCGACCAGCTGCTGGCGGGTGGCGGCCAGCACGTCGTTCATGTCGAGCGACGAGGGCAGGGTGCGTGCCAGGTCGCTCAGCATCGACAGCAGGTCGTTGGCCTCGGCCAGCCGGTCACGCTGGTCGGCCATCTCCTTGCGCCGCAGCTCCACCTCGGTCACCCGCTCCAGGGCCAGACCGGGCAGGATGGCCGCCCCCATCAGGGCGCCCACCACGATGGGCCCGGGGAACTGGTCGGTGGTGGTGGGGCCGGTGATATCGAACAACAGGGTGACCAACAGGGCGCTGAGGGCGGCCAGGGAAACCCCGAGGGCGCCGCCGAACATCCCGGCGCCCAGTCCCCAGCCGAAGCCGGCCACAGCCACGGCCACGATGAGGCAGCCGGTGAATGGGCCGGAGAGGCCGTCGCTGATGCCGACGGCGATGCCGAGCACGGCCACGTCGATCCAGGCCTTGCCCAACGGCCAGACGCCGGGCTCTCCGAAGCGGATGGGCACGATCGTGCGCCACGAGGTGACGAAGATGGCGATGGTGATCGTGATCACCACCGAGAGGTTGTCGGGCGACGCCTTGTCGGTGGCGCCGGGGACGGCCCAGACGAGCCCGATCATCACCGCCCCCCACCGCAGGGCGGCGATCACGGCGGTGAGGGAGGCCATGGCGCTCGGGCTGAGCAGCCGGGCCTTGGAGGACGTGGGCCGGAGCGCCGCCCGTAGTCGGACCGCGGCGCTAGGTCGCTCGTCCACCGCCACGTCGGACGCGGGGATGGGGATGCTGATGAGGTCTGCTGGCGCGGTCGTTATATCGGCAGCCATGGCGGTGGGTTGTTGTGCGGTCACCATTCACACCCCCATCGGCGCGAGGTCGACGAGGTTTCAGAAGCCCGCGAGGGATGACGCTACCTGCTCCACCAGCCGTTCTCCATCAGCTGTTCCTGGCTGCAACGTAGTCGGCCAACGACCCCAGCGCTTCTTTTGCCTGGTCACAGAAGGGAAGCGGGTCGATCGCGGCCACGGCTTCAATCACGAGATCTCCGATTCGATCCTCGATCGCGTGGACGGCGCCGGTGGTGCGGAACACCTCGACGATGGCCTCCACCTGGCTGGCGTCCAGGTCACGGCGGCCGATCCCGGCCAGGATCGCCTGCTGGTCGCCCCGGGCCCGTTCGAAGGCGATGGCGGCCAGCTCCGTGGGCTTGCCCTCCCGGAGGTCGTCGCCCACCGGCTTGCCCACCTGGCTCTCGTTCCCCAGCACGCCCAGCAGGTCGTCCTTGAGTTGGAAGGCCCGGCCCAGCGGCCGTCCATAGGCCTCCAGGGCCGCCAGCAGGGCCGGATCGGCCGGCGAGGCCAGGCTGGCCCCCAGCTGGAGCGGGCGGACGATGGTGTACAGGGCCGACTTGAACGTCGACACCTGGCGAGCCGTCTCCCAGTCCATCTGGCCCGAGGCGGCCGACCGGAGGTCGAGGTACTGGCCCAGGCTCAGCTCGATCCGCAGATCGTCCCAGATGCGCCGGGCGGCCGGGTTGGCCTCGGCCATCAGGGCGTCGGCGTAGGCGTGGCTCAGGTCGCCCACGAGGATCGCCACCCCCTCGCCGAAGCGGCGGGGTTCACCCTTCCAGCCCTCGGCCGTCAATCGGGCGGCCTGGGCCACGTGCACCGTGGGGCGGCCCCGGCGGGTGGCCGAGTCGTCCATGATGTCGTCGTGCACCAGGGCGAACGCCTGGAGCAACTCGAACGCGGCGCCGACGTCGATCACGTGAGGGTGCCCCTGGTCGGCGGTGGGGGCGTCGGCCTCTTCTTCGTTCGGCCCGTCGGGGTAGCCCACCCGGCCCCGCCAGGCCCAGTACACGAAGGCGGCCCGGAGTCGCTTGCCCCCGCTGTTGACCACCAGGGCCAGCTCCTCGATGGCCTCGGCCAAACGGGGATCGAGCTCCTTCCAGCGGGCCAGCTCGTCGTCGAACAGCTGGCGGAGCCTCGTGTCGACCTCGGCCGCCACCCGGGTCAGCTCGGCCGGCGGCCCGTCAGCTGCCATTGCGGCCGCCGGCGGTGTCGTCCAGCAGCTGTTCCACCACGGTGTCCACGTCCACCCGGACCACCTGGAGTCGCTGGCGGCAGAACCGGACGAGCTGGGCCCCCCGGGCCACCCGTTCGGCCAGCACGTCGACATCCACCGTGCTCGACTCGAGCTGACCGAGGATCTCGTCGAGCTCGGCCAGTGCCTCGGCATAGGTGAGGCCGAGATCCTCGGGTTGGTCAGTCATGGGGTCTCGTCCGGTGCGTGGGTGGGAGGGGGGTCGTCGCCTGGGCCGCTCCCGGGCTTCCCGCCGGTCATCACCCCGGTCGCCGTGCTGGTCAGTGCTCCGGCGGCGACCGTGGTAACCAGCACGGTACCGGGCGCCACGGCGGCGGCGTCGCGGACCAGCTCGCCGGCGGCGGTGTGGGTGATCGACCATCCTCGGGCCAGGGTGGCCGCCGGGTCGTGGGCCCGCAGGTGCAGCTCGGCCTGGTCGAGCCGGGTGGCCGACCGCTCGCAGCACCGCTCGGCCAGGTAGCGGAGCTGGGTGCGGTGCCGGTCGAGCTGGGTGTGGTGGCCCGTTACCAGCCCGTTGGCCGCCGCCACCAGCCGCCCGCCGGAGGCCGACAGGCGCCCGGCCACGGCGTCGAGGCGGGCCCCGGCCAGGCCGGCCAGCCGGGCCGCCGCCTGCTCCACCTCCCGGTGGAAGGCCCGGACCGCCTCCACCAGCACCGCGGCGGTGGCGGTGGGGGTCTTGGCCGACAGGTGCGCCACCTCGTCGGCCACCGACCGGTCGATCTCGTGGCCCACCCCCACCAGGACCGGCAGGGGGCAGGTGGCGATGGCCCGGGCCACCCGCTCGTGGTCGAAGGCGGCCAGGTCGGTCCGGGCCCCGCCGCCCCGCACCAGCACCACGGCGTCGGCGGGGGGCGTAGCCCCCCTGATACCCGGTGGCGGCCAGCCGGAGGGCCTCCACGATCGAGGCCACGGCGTCGATCCCCTGCACCCGGCAGTCGAACAGCGTGATCTCGAACGGGTAGCCGCTCTGGGCCAGCTCGTGGACGAAGTCGGCATGGGCGGCACTGCCGGCACTGGTGAGCAGGGCGACCCGCAGGGGCGGCACCGCCAGCTCCAGGCCCCGCTGGGCGTTGAGCAGGCCCTCGGCGGCCAGGGTGTCGAGCAGGGCCTGGCGGGCCGCCGCCATCTGGCCCACGGTGTAGGCGGGATCGATCAGGCTCATGCGGAGCTGCACCCGGCCCTGGGGCGGGTAGTAGGCCACCCGGCCCCGGATGCGGATCTCCACCCCGTCCGACATGCGGATGTTGCCGGCCTTGCGCAGGATGGCGTTGACCCGCTGGCGATCGGTGGCGAACAGGGTCACCGGCACGACGCCGGGGGTGGCCGAGCCCAGATCGTCGGCCGGATCCACCAGGTCGAAGTAGACGTGGCCGTTGGCCGCCCGGGTGAGGCTGGAGATCGACCCCTGCACCCAGACCTCGTCGGGGAAGGCCGAGGTGACGGCGGCACTCGAGCGCGGTGCAAAGCTCGCGCACCGTGAACGTATCGGTCACTCCAACACGTTAGCCGGTAGTTGTCTCCGCTCGACTGGCGTGGGCCCGGAGGGTTCGGACACGTTGCGTGGTTGCCCCGGGGTGCGGTGGTAGGGTGGCCGGGTTCCTGACCGCCGGCGGGCTGACCTTACGAGAGCGACCCGTGACCGATCGAAGCCTGGCGTCGATAGGTGAGGCGCTGGCCAGCGCGTTCGCTCCCACGGCCTTCACTGGGCCCGATCGCACGGCCCTGACCGGGCCCGACCCCACTGCGCCGTTCCCGTCGTTGGGCGGCGGTGGCCAGCCCGAGCGACGGGCGGCGGCAGCCACACCGTCGATCGCAGCCTCCGCCGCCTCGGCCGCCTCGGCCACGGCCGAAGACCCGGAGCGCCTCGATCTGGTGGCCTCGGCCCGATCGGCCTACGACGGGGTGGTGGTGACCCTGCCCGATCCGGCCACCGGCTGGCACCACATCATGTATGTGAGCGCCAACCTGGCCACCACCCTGGGCTACGACCCCGAGCACCTGCTGGGTCGGGCCTTCGTCGTGCTCTTCGGCGACGACCCGCCCCGCGATCAGCTGGGCCTGATCGACCAGCGTCTGGCCGAGGGCTGCCAGGTGGAGGCGTCGCACGTGCTGCGGCACCGCTCGGGCAGCGCGGTGGCCGTCCATGCCACCCACACCCCGTTGCCGGCCGTGCACCCCTCCGGCCGCTACCGCCTGATCCTGTTCCGGGACCTCACCCGCCGGGCCACCGACGAGATGCTGGCCGAGCAGGAGCAGGCCCTGGCCTCCCTGGCCCGGGGCCAGGACCTGGGCTCGCTGTGCCACGACGTGGCCTGCCAGGTGGAGGCCGACTTGCAGGGCCTGGCCCGGTGCTGGATCGGGGTGAGCGACGGTAACGATCGGCTGGAGCCGGTGATCACCGCCGGGCACGACCCGGAGGTGGTGGGCCACGTGGTCCGCCTGGTGATGGGCTCGGGCGATCCCACGAGCGCCCGCTGCGTGCTGGTGGAGCACCTGCCGCCGGAGCTGGCCGAACCCCTGCGGGCCGCCGATGTGCTGGGCCTGTGGGCCTTCCCCGCCCTCGACCGCAACAACCAGCAGCGGGGGGCCCTGGTGGTGGCCCACGCCGCCGACGAGATGCCCACGCAGGACGAGGTCCGCCTGCTCGACCAGCTGGCCACCACGATCGCCCAGGGTATCGAGCGGGCCGCCATCGAGGCCGGCCTGGCCCAGCGGGCCCTCCACGACCCGCTGACCCGGCTGCCCAACCGGGTGCTGATCGTCGACCGCCTGGAGCAGGCCATGGCCCGCCTCGACCGGGAGTCGTCGTCGCTGGCCGTGCTGCTCGTCGACATCGACCGGTTCCGCTCGGTCAACGACACCTGGGGCCCCGAGGTGGGCGATCGGGTGCTCACCGAGGTGGCCGGGCGGCTGCTGGCTGTGGTGCGCCTGGGCGACACCGTGGGCCGCATCTCGAGCGACCAGTTCCTCATGATCTGCATGGCGGCCCACGACTTCGATCCCTCGGTGGTGGCCCGGCGGGTGATCCGCTCGCTCCAGGAGCCGATCCGCCTGCCCGACGGCGAGGAGCTGCGGATCACGGCCTCGGTGGGGGTCGTGGTGGTGGAGCAGGGTGGGGTGTCGCCCACCGCCATCATCTCCAACGCCGAGTCCGCCCTGGCGGCGGCGACCGAGGGGGGCCGGGGCCGTTTCGCCCTCTACGACCCCGGGCGCCAGCGGGTGGCCAAGACCCGCCAGGCCTTCGAGCAGGCCCTGGCCGCCGCCATCACCGGCGGCGAGCTGGAAGTCCACTACCAGCCGGTGTGCGAGATCTCGACCGGCCGGATGGTCGGGGCCGAGGCGCTGGTGCGGTGGAACCGCCCCGGCCACGGTCTGGTGAGCCCGGGCGAGTTCATCGACGTGGCCGAGGAGACGGGCCTGATCGTCCCCATCGGGGCCTGGCTGATCGACGAGGTGGCCCGCCACGTGGCCGCCTGGCCCCGGATGGCCGAGCGGGCCGCCGGCCGGGTGGTACCGGTGGCCGGGGCCGAGGAGGACGACGAGGACAGCGGGGTCGGGGCAGCGGTGGTCGACCTGTCCGATCACGCCCCCGATCCGGTGCTCGACCTGGTGAGGAGTGCCGTGTCGGACGCCGAGGCCTCGGCCCGGGCCGACAGCGATGCCGACGACGATGCCGACGCCGAGCTGGCGGTGGTGCTCGGGGTCCGGTTCGGGAAGGGCCGCGGGCGCGGCCGGGCCGACGACCGGGGCGAGGAGCCGAAGCTCGACGACGTGCCCGTGATCTCGATCAACCTGTCGGCCCGCCAGCTGGCCGAAGAGGAGACTCTGGTGCCCCATGTGGTCGACGCCCTGCGCCGCCACGACCTGGCCCCCGAGTCGCTGGGGTTCGAGGTGACCGAGTCGATGCGGATCGACGACCCCGAGGTGGCGGCGGCCACCCTGCGGGCCCTGTCGGGCCTGGGGTGCCGGATCGCGGTGGACGACTTCGGGATCGGGTACGCCACCCTCGACTACCTGCGCCACTTCTCTATGGCCGACATCATCAAGATCGACCGGTCGTTCGTAGCCGGGCTCGGCCGGTCCAAGGAGGACACGGCGATCGTGCACGCCTCCCTGGCCCTGGCCGAGTCGCTCAAGATGCGGGTGGTGGCCGAAGGCGTCGAGACCGTCGACCAGCTGGTCCAGCTGGACGAGATGGGTTGCCACTACGCCCAGGGCTACGTGCTCAGCCCACCGGTCGACCTCGACACCGCCGTCACCCTCTGGGTCAAGCGCTACCTGGCCAACCCCGACGTGGACTCAAGCGGTGACGCCGACGGCGCGTAGCGCTCTACGCCGGCCAGGAGGGGACACCTGAGTCGAGCTGGACGCCGGCGGAGTTGAGGAAGCCGGAGACGAGCCGGTAGAAGCCGGCCACCACGATCAGCTCCATGGTCTCGGCCTCGCTCCAGCGGGAGCGGACCCGGGCGAAGGTGTCGTCGCTCACGCAGTCGTCGCGGCACAGGTCGTCGGCCAGGTCGATCAGCGCCCGGTCGTCGGCCGTCCAGCTCCCGGCCGAGGGATCGTCGGTGGCGAGGGCCTTGATCTCGGCGTCGCTCAGCCCGCAGTTGCGCCCGATCACGGTGTGCTGGCCGAACTCGTAGACCGATTTGGCGTTCCAACCCACCCGCAGGATCACGATCTCCCGCTCCCGGGCCGGTACCAGGCCCTTGTTGAGCAGGAACCCGCCGAACAGGTTGAACCGCTTGGCCATCTTGGGGTGCTTGGCCAGGGTGGCGAAGATGTTGATCGGCACCCCGTCGGCGTTGGTGATCAGGGTCCCCTGGAGTTCTTCGGCGTCGCCGGTCAGCTCGGTCAGCGGCTCGATCCGGGGTGCGGTGGGGCGCGGTGCGGTCATGGCCAGGAGTCTTCCCCAACCCGCCGCACCGCGCCAGTGATCACACCGCCCTGATCACACCGCCCTGATCACACAGCCTGGTGGCGTTGGAACAGGGTGATGCGGTCTTCCCCGATGCGGTCCCGCTTCTCGGGGTCGGTGATGCCCAGGCCGGGTGCCGGCGACAGGCAGCGGATCGAGAGCTTGCCCTCGTGCTCGTTGTGGTGGACGAGCCGGGTGGCGTCGGCCACCTGGTCCAGGTCGAAGCTGGCCGACAGAGTGGGCTGGATGGCCCCCCGGTCGATCAGCCGGTTCATCAGCCAGGCCTCGCCGTAGTTGGCGAAGTGGCTCGACACGATCTGCTTCAGCTTCATCCACAGGTGCCGGTTGTCGTACTCGATCATGTAGCCCGAGGTGGCGGCGCAGGTGACGATCGTGCCGCCCCGCTTGGCGGCGAACACCGAGGCCCCCATGGTCTGGCGTCCGGGGTGCTCGAACACGATGTCGGGATCCTCGCCCACCAGGTCACGGATGCACGTGCCGAACCGCCGCCACTCCGCCTCGTCCTGGGTGTGCTCGTCGGCCCAGAACCGGAAGTCCTCGGCCCGGCGGTCGATCACGGCCTCGCAGCCCATCTCCTTGAGGAGCTGCACCTTGTCGGCGGAGGAGACAACACCAACCGGGATGCCGCCCCCGTTGAGCACGAGCTGCACGGCGTAGGAGCCGAGGCCGCCGGTGGCGCCCCAGATCAGCACGATGTCGCCCTGTTTCATGGTGGCGGCGTTGTTCGACACCAGCATCCGGTAGCTGGTGGAGGCGCACAGGGCGTTGACCGCCGACTCCTCCCAGGTCAGATGGGTGGGCTTGGGCATCAGCTGGTTGGCCTTGACCACGGTGAGGTCGGCCAGGCCGCCGAAGTTGGTCTCGTAGCCCCAGATCCGCTGGTTGGCGGCCTTCATGGAGTCGTTGTGGGAGGACGGGTCCTGGTCGTCAACGTAGTTGCAGTGGATGACCACCTGGTCGCCCACCTTCCAGTTGCGCACGGCCGAGCCGACCTGGATGACCACGCCGGCGCCGTCGGAGCCGATCACGTGGTGGTCCAGGTTGTGCCGGGCCCCCCACCGGCTCTCCCGTCCCAGCCGATCCAGGAACCCGAACGTCGAGAGCGGCTCGAAGATCGAGGTCCAGACGGTGTTGAAGTTGATCGAGCTGGCCATGACGGCCACGTACGCCTCGTCGGGCGCCAACTCGGGCGTGGGGACGTCGCCCACCTGGATGGACAGGCGGGGGTCCTTCGAGTTCGAAGGCACGCCCTCGAACATCCTGGCATCCGAGCGCCGCACGTAGGCGGCCCGGTAGTGGTCGGGGACGGGCAGGGCTGACAATTCCTCCGCCGTGGCCCCGTTGACAATGGCGTCCAGAAAGTCCTGCATGGAACAACGGTAACAGGGGCGCCATAGGCCGAACGAGCCGTGTATGGGTATCGCCCCCGGGTGAGACTCACCTAGGATTCGCCCTGGATCAACGGCTATCGTCGTTGTTCGTGAGCCACTTCCCGACATGGTTGGGGGTGGGCGGGCACCAACACAGATGGTTCGAGGCCGTGCGCGGCTGGACAGGAGTTCCCGGTGGGACTTTCCCCTGAAGAGATCGAGCGGCGGGAATTCGCCTCGACCCTGCGCGGCTACGACCGCGACGAGGTGCGGAACTTCCTCAAGATTGTCGGTCAGACGGTGCGCGACTTGCAAGACGAGGTGTCGGAGGTCCAGCGTCGGGCCTCCGAGCCCGGTGCGATCGCTCCCGCCCCCGTGGTCGACATCGAGCCTGATCGTTTCGGGGCCATCGGCGAGCGGGTGGCCGAGCTGCTGCGCATCGGCCACGACTCCGCGGCCGAGCTGCGGGCCAAGGCCGAGGCCGACTCCGAGGACCTGCTGCGCCGCTCCCGCCTGGAGGCGGAGCGGATGACCACCGAGGCCGAGGCCACGCTGCTCTCGGCCCGCACCCAGGCCGACACGATGGTGGGCGACGCCCGCACCGAGGCCGAGAACCTGCTGGTCGAGTCCCGCCTCGAGTCCGAGACCCTGCTCACCACGGCCGAGGCCGAGGCCGACTCGGTGCGCAACGCCGCCCGGGCCGAGGCCGAGAACCTGCGGGCCACGGCCGGGGCCGAGGCCGAGCGCCTCCTGGCCGACGCCGAGGCCGAAGCGGCCGACATGCGCCAGCAGGCCACCAACCTCCTCACCGACGCCCAGACCCGGGCCGACGAGCTGTGGGCCTCGGCCGAGGCCGAGGCGTTCAAGCTCCGGGAGGACGGCCGGATCGAGGCCGACCAGATCCGGGAGACGGCGATCGCCGATGCCACCCACCACCGCGAGACGGCGGAGCGGGAGATGGCGTCGCTTCGGGAGACCGTGAACGCCGAGGTCAGCGAGCTCAAGAGCCGCACCGACAGCGAGGTCACGCTCCTCAAGGACACCACCAACACCGAGGTCACCCAGATCCGGGCCGACGCAGTGGCCGATGCCCAGTCGATGCGGGACGAGGCGGCCCGGGTGCTGGCCGACCACCGCACCGAGGCGGCCGACGTGCTGGCCGCGGCCCAGGCCGACGCCCAGAAGGTCAACGAGGACGCCCACGCCGAGGCCGAGCGGATCCGGGCCGAGGGCATGGCCGACGCCGACCGGATGCGGGGCGACGCCGACGCCTTCGTCCAGACCCGTCACGGCGAGGCGGAGGCCCACTACGCGGGCAAGGAGCAGGAGGCCCACGACTACGTGGCCGCCCGCCACCAGGAGGCCGACGACTACGTGGCCGCCCGCCAGGGCGAGGTCTACAAGAACGCCGCCGAGGCCGAGGCCGAGCGGGACCGGGCTCTGGCCGGCATCGCCGACGCCCGGGCCCAGGTGGCCGCCCTGCTGGAACAGGCCCGGGCCCAGAGCGAGTTCATCCGCCAGGAGGCGGAGGACATCATCCGGGCCAAGGTGCGGGCCAACATCGACGCCGCCGAGCGCCGTATCTCCCGCCTGCGAATCACCGAGCAGGCGTCCCGGGAGCGGATCATCGCCGCCCAGAGCGAGCTGCAGAGCGCCATCAGCCGGCTCGACGCCGAGCCCACCCACGAGCTGGGCGAGGGCACCGACGATCTGGTCATCGCCGAGGCCGAGCAGCGGGTGCTGTCGGCGTCCCGGCCCACCGAGATCGCCGCCGTCACCAGCCGGATCGACGAGGAAGACGTCATCGACCTCGACGTCGACCCCACCCCGGTGGGTGTGGCGGCCGCCGGCGTCAGCACCAAGATGGCCACCGAGGTGGCCACGATCGAGCAGGTGCTGGCTGAGCCGGCCATCGAACCGCAGGACGAGGACGCCCTGTCCCGCCTGGTGCGGGAGGCCATGCAGCGGGCGGTGGAGAGCGCCAAGGGCAGCGAACAGGGCTGATCCTGTAGCCACAAGCATCACCCTGCTGGGGTGGGCATATCTACCGATGGACAGACGGGGTGTCGTGCGAGTCAGCACGTGCACCCGGCCGTTCTGTCTGTTAGCGTTCAGGGGCCGTTCCGCTGACGGCTCCCGCCGCCCCCGCTTGGGCTCTGCCTCGGCGCGCCTGGAGGATTGTTGCAGATGTATGTCGAAGCAATGACAGGATTGGCCGAAGCGTCAAACGCTCTGCGACCTGGTTCTTCGGCTGTTTTCCCGGGTTTCTCCGGAAAAATCTCGAATTTCCTCTTGTCAGGCGGCCCTCGTCGCCGTAATATGATGTCAACATCGTTACGACGTCCCAGTGGCCGGTTTACCCATACCGCCCGCGCCACGGTCACTGGGGCGTCGTAGCGGAGTAACGTCCGGGTCGGTGACTCCTCTCCCCGCCGACCCGGTCGTCGCGTCCGAAGCGGAATCTTCGCTTCCGGCACCACTCCGCAAACAGAAGTGAACGAAGGCCCCCTCCCTGGTGAGGGGGCCTTCGCCGTTCACGGGGCCCGACACCGTTGACCGAAGAAGGACGGCCCTCCAGAATCGGGGCCATGCCGTACGATCCCACCGACATCCGGTCCCAGCTGGCCACCGCCCCCCGGGCCGCCGGCGCCAACGTCGCCCCCCAGTACGTCGAATACGGGAGCACCGACCCGTCCGAGACCACGCCCGGCGGGGGAACGCTGTGGTGGGCCCGGAGCCAAACCTGCATCGTGAGCTACGCCCAGCTGGCGGCGGGTGACGAGCTGGTGCGCCGGGGGCAGCTCGACGAGTACATGATCCTGGCCCCCGACGCCGCTGGGGCCCTCACCTTGTCGTGGAACGGCGGCGAGGCGGTGCGGGCCGAGGGCTCGGCCGTGGTGGTCGTGCCCCCGGGCGACTCGGTGGTGCGGGCCGAGACGGCGGCCGTGGTGGTGCGCCTCTTCTCCCCGCAATCGGACGATCTGGCTGCGCTGTGCATCAACGCCGGCTTCTACGCCGAGCCCGACCCCAATGTGGCCCCGTTCGCCCCCTGGCCCGACCCGCCCGACGGGCACCGGATCCGGGTCTACCCGCTCGACGAGTACCCCAAGGATCCGGGCCGCTTCGGGCGTCTGTTCCGCTGCAGCACGTTGATGGTCAACTACTTCTACCCCGATCCCGGGCCTCGGGACCCGGCCAAGCTCTCGCCCCACCACCACGACGACTTCGAGCAGCTCTCGCTGTGCCTGGTGGGGGACTACGTGCACCACATCCGCACCCCGTGGGTGCCCGACATGGGCCAGTGGCGGGAGGACGAGCACCAGCTGTGCCTCAGCCCGTCGCTCACCGTGATCCCGCCGCCGTCGGTCCACACCACCCAGGGGGTGGGGGAAGGGACCCACCACATGATCGACATCTTCGGCCCGCCCCGGTTCGACTTCTCCAACCAGCCCGGCTGGGTGCTCAACGCCGCCGAGTACCCGATGCCCGAGCCCCTGCCCACGGCCTGACACCGGGTGGGCCGGGCTCCCGCTCCGGCCGGAGGATCAAAATCTGAGTGCCGTCACGTCGGCCGCCGACGGCCGCTAAGGTCGGGCCCACAGCGAGGTTCGGCTCGCCCGGCGCCCTTCGCCGGGCCGAAGGGAGCGGCAGTGACGGCGCATTGGACGGAGCTCGGGGTGCGGCACATGCCGCCGATGTCGGCCCGGTCGGTCGTGGTGGACATGCCGCCCTTCATCAAGGAGAAGGTCGACGAGCGGGTGGCCCTGTTGTCGGCCCCGCTGGCTGGGATCTCCACCGATGGCACTTCCCGGTCCGGTCTGGTGCCTCTGGCCCCCACCGGGGTGAGCGTGGCCCCCATCGCCGAGGCGGCCCAGGCCTTCCTGGCCGCCCTCGCCCCGGCCCAGCGCCAGGCGGCCCAGCTGCCGCTGGAGGCCGAGGAGCGGCGGACGTGGATCAACGTCCACATGAACTTCTTCCGCCACGGGGTGATGCTGGAGGACCTGCCGCCCGCCACCCGGGAGCTGGGCCTGGATCTGCTGCGGGCCACGCTGTCGGCCCGAGGGTTCGCCCAGGCCCGCGACATCATGCGGGTCAACGAGCTCCTGGGGGAGATCACGGGCAGCCCCGACGAGTACGGCGAGTGGCCCTACTTCGTCACGATCTTCGGCCAGCCGGGCGACGAGGCCTGGGGGTGGCAGATCGACGGCCACCACCTGGTGATGAACACCTTCGTGGTGGGCGACTACCTGGCCACCACCCCCACGTTCATGGGGGCCGAGCCGTGCCACTTCACCGAGGGGCCGCTGGCCGGGGTGAACCTGTTCGTGCCCGAGGAACGGGGCGGGCTCGACCTGATCCGGTCGCTCAGCGCCGAGCAGGCGGCCAAGGCCGTCCTCCGGCCCTCGATCCATCCCGACGACCTGCCGGAGAACCTGCAGCACCCGTTCGACGGGCGGATGGTGGCGGGGGCGTTCCACGACAACGCCGTCGTTGCCTACGAAGGGGTGAGCGCGGCTGATCTGAGCGACGCCCAGCGTCGGCTGCTCACGTCGCTCGTGTCCACCTACGTGGGCTGGACCCGGGACGGGCACGCCGCGGTGAAGATGAACGAAGTGGAGGCCCACCTCCACGAGACCTGGTTCTCGTGGATGGGGGCCACCGGCGACGAGGGGCCGTTCTACTACCGGGTCCACAGCCCGGTGGTGCTGATCGAGTTCGACCATCATCCCGGCGTGGTGTTCGACAACCCGGTGCCGTCCCGGAACCACATCCACACCGTCGTCCGCACCCCCAATGGCGGCGACTACGGCGTCGACCTCCTCCGCCAGCACCACGACCGCTTCGACCACTCCGGCGGCGACCACACCCCCCGCTGATCGGCTCGGGCCCGGGCCGGTGGCGGCCCGGGCATGACCGGGGGTGGGCGGGCCGGCTAGCGTTTTCGGCATGACGGTGACGGGAACGACCGGATCAGGAGCGGCGGCGGGGTTGGTGGAGCCGGGCCTGCTGCCGGTGATCGACCTGGGCGATTACCGGGCCGGGGTGCCGGGGGCGCTGGAGGCGGCAGCGGCCGAGCTGCGGGAGGCGCTGACCACGCTGGGGTTCCTGTCGGTGGTGAACCACGGCGTGCCGTGGGACCAGGTGAAGGGGATCTACGGCGAGGCGGCCCGCTACCACGCCCTGCCGGCCGGGGCCAAGGCGGCGGGGGCGTTCTCGGCCACGAAGATGGGCTACAGCCGGCTGGGTGGGGCGCAGGACCCGGGGCGGCCGCCGTCGCTCAACGCCGCCTTCTTCATGGCCCGGCCGGGGTCGTCCCGCAATCAGATGCCCGACGAGGCGGCCATCCCCGGCTTCGCCGCTGCCGTGACTTCGTACTACGACCGGATGGACCAGCTCGGCCACGAGCTGCTTCCGCTCTACGCGGTGGCGCTCGGGATGCCGGCCGACTGGTTCGACCAATGGTTCGATCCGGCACTGGCCACCCTGCGGATGACGCACTACCCGCCGCTGCCGGCGGCGGACGATCAGTGGGGGATAGACCCCCACTCCGACGCCGGGTTCATGACGATGCTGCCGTCGAACCCGGTGGGCGGGCTGATGATCCGCCGGCCCGACGGCACCTGGTTCGAGGCGGCCCAGGAGCCCCGGTCGTTCGTGGTCAACTCGGGCGACATGCTGCGGCGATGGAGCAACGACACGTTCCTGTCCACCGTGCACCGGGTGCGCAACTCCTCGGGCACGGACCGCTACGCCATCCCGTACTTCTTCGATCCCCGGGTCGACACGGTGATCGAGTGCCTGCCGTCGTGCGTCGACCCCGAGGCGGGGGCCCGCCACGAGTCGATCACCTACCGCGACTACCTGACGGCCTTCATGGGCCGCTCCTACGCCGGCAACACCGAGATCTAGCGCGGCCTAGCTGAAGCCGTGCCGGCCTTCGAGGGCCCGGCCCAGGGTGAGCTCGTCGGCGTATTCGAGGTCGCCGCCCACCGGGAGGCCGGAGGCCAGGCGGCTCACCTTGACCTCGAACGGGGCCAGCACCTTGGAGGCGATGAAGGCCGCCGTCATCTCCCCCTCCAGGTTGGGGTTGGTGCACAGGATGACCTCGGTGATGTCTTCGGCCGCCACCCGCAGGGCCAGCTCCCGGATCTTGAGGTTCTCGGGGCCGATGCCCTCCAGCGGGTTCATCACGCCCAGGAGCACGTGGTAGACGCCCTTGAACACGCCGGTCTTCTCCAGGGCGGCGATGTCCTTCGGTTCCTCCACCACGCACAAGATCGACTGGTCCCGCGCCGGGTCGGTGCAGATGGCGCAGTTGGTGCCTTCGGCCACGTTGTAGCAGCGCTCGCAGAAGGTGACGTTCTCCTTCATGGCCACGATGGCGTCGGCCAAGCGGCGGGCGTCGACCGTGTCGACCTTGAGCAGGTGGAAGGCGATGCGCTGGGCCGACTTGGGGCCGATGCCGGGGAGACGGCCCAGCTCGTCGATCAGTACCTCGACCGGCCGGGCGTAGGCGCTCACGCGGGGGCGCCGCCGCCGAGCAGCTTGCCGATGCCGCCCATGTCGGGCAGCTGGAGGTTACCCATGGCGCCGTTCTGGAGCTCGGCGATCTGAGCGGTGACGTCACGGATGGCGGCCAGCACCAGCTCTTCCAGCAGCTCCACCTCGCTGGCGTCGACCACCTCGGGGGCGATCGTGACCCGGCGGAACTCGCCGCCGCCGGTGGCCTCCACCGTCACCTTGCCCCCGCCGGCCGAGCCGGTGACGACGGTGGCCGCCTGGGCCTCCTGGGCTGCCACCAGCTGCTGCTGGACGGCCTGGGCCTGCTCCAGGAGGCTGGAGATGTCGAACCCTCCGTCGTTGCTCATCGGGTGGCTCCTGTGCTGGTGGGGTGGGCGGGGCGGCGGTGGCGCTCAGGCATCGATGACCTCGGAGCCGGGGAAGGCCTTGGTGAGGCGGTCTATGCCGTTGGCCGATTGGTCGGTGGCGTCGACCAACTCGGACACGGGGCCGATGTCTTCGTCGAGGTCGCTCGGGGTGTTGGCCGCCGGGCGGGGTTCGATCCGGGCCACGTCGATCGGGGCCGCCGCTTGGTCGTCGAGGACCACGTGGACCTGGACGGCCTGGCCGAAGTGCTGGGCCAGCGCCGCCTCGAGATCGGCCGACACCTGGAGGCACCGGTCGCGGGCGATGGCGTTGGGGACGCCGAAGGTGACGGAGCCGCTGTCGACCGCGGTGATCCGGCCGCCCTTGAAGCGGGCCCGGACCTTCTGGCTCAGCGAGTCGAGCAGGGGGCCCCAGGCGCTGGTGATGGCGGCCACCGAGAGCGAGCCCCCGCCGGCGGGCTCGGGAGCGGCGGCAGCGGGTGCCGCCGGGGCGTCGGCTGGTGAGGCGGCCGCGCCCTGCTCGGCGGTGGGCGGCGGGGTCGTGTCGGTGGCGCCCGACGATGCTGGTTCGCCGGAGGTGGCGGCGGGTTCGCCCGGGCGGGGGGCCCGCGGCGGCGGAGGGGTGGCGCCGGCGCGGGGCGAGCGGGGCGCGCCACCGTCGGGCCTCGGGGGGCGGGGCGGGCGGGCCAGGGCGCCGCCGGGGGAGGCGGTGGCCTCGCCGGGGCGGGGGATCGTGGGCCGGCCGGCGGGGGCGGCTGGGGCGGCGGCCGGCGCAGCCGATGGGGTGGCGCCGACGGCCGGTTGGGCCCCGGCGGCGAGCCGGGCCTCCAGGTCGGCGATCCGGGCTTCGAGGGAGGCGATGCGGGCCTGGAGGCCGGTGCTGTCTTCGGTGTCGGCCACCGGTCCTCCCGAGCTGGCACCGGTGCGGGCCAGTCGGAGGACCGTGACCTCGAGCGGGACCCGGGGGTCGGGCGCCTGGCGCATTTCGACGAGGGCCTGGCCGATGGATTCGAGGGCCCGGGTGAGGCCGGCGGCACCGATGGCGGCACCGACCTCGGCGGCCGTCTCCTGCTGGCGGTCGCTCAGGTGGGCCAGGGGGGCGCCCATGGCGGAGAGAAAGGCGTTGCGTAGGAGGTCGAGGGCGTCCTCGCCGATCGTGCGGGGCTCGCGGCCGAACTCCAGGCCCTCCTGGATGCTGGCCATGGCCCGGGCCGGGTCGTGGTCTCCGATGGCTCGCACCAGCAGCTCGGCCACTTCGCCCCCACCGGGGACGCCACCGGCGGCCACCACGAGGTCGAGGGCGGACAGGGTGTCACGGGCGGAGCCTCCGCCCTGGCGGAGGGCGAACTCGATGCCTTCGTCGGTGACGTCGAGCCCGGCGTCGGCGATGACCCACCGGAGGTGCTCGGCCAGGACATCGGAGGGCAGGAGGTGGAACTGGAAGTGCTGGGTGCGGCTCCGGATGGTGGAGACGACCTTCTGGGGCTCGGTGGTGGCGAGCACGAACACCACGTGCTCAGGTGGTTCCTCCAGCGTCTTGAGCAGGGCGTTCTCCGCCCCGCTGGACAGCATGTGGACCTCGTCGAGGATGTAGACCTTGGTGCGACCGGGGGTGCCGAGGTGGACCTTGCCGATCAGCTCCCGTATGTCGTCGACCTTGTTGTGACTGGCGGCGTCGAGCTCGTGGATGTCGAACGAGTTGCCCGACTCGATCGACTTGCAGCTCGTGCACTCGCAGCAGGGCTCGCCGTCTTTGAGGTTCTCGCAGTTGAGGGCTTTGGCCAGGACGCGGGCGGTTGACGTCTTGCCCGTGCCCCGGGGGCCGCTGAACAGGTAGGCATGGCTCTCGCGACCCTCGGCCACGGCCGATTGGAGGCCGGTGGTGACGTGGGGCTGGCCGAGGATCTCGCTGAACCGCTGGGAGCGGTACCGCCGGTAGAGAGACTGGTGGGCCACGTTTCGAGCCTACCGGTGGGGTGTGACAGTGAGCGGGCGGCGGGCCGGGTGGGGGCTCCCGGAGGGGTTGGTGAGGGGGTCCCTGGAGCCCGGGGAACGGGGCGGCGACAGGGCGGCGCCGCGGCCGGAAGGGTTTCGATGCCGTGACAAACCTGCTACAAAAGCGGCGGGGCAAGAGTCGATCGGCGTTGGATCCTCGGCCCCTTGGGGGTCGGGCTCCGCGCTGACAGAGGCGGATTCATGAGCTCTACCCAACGTTCCCGGGCCATCGCGGCTCTGGCTGCTCTCGTTACCCTGCTCGCCGTGGCTGCCGTGCTGAGCAGCGTGTTGAGCGGTAACAGCGGAGATACGGCGGCCACCGGGACCAGCGTGAGCACGCCGCCCTCGGTGGCGGCGGCCAATCTCCAGGTCGATGTCGCCAGCCTGCGGTCGCCGGGTTCCCAGGGGTCACAGGCCACCACGGCGCCGGTCCCGTCCGCTGAGGGTCAGGGTACGTCGGCCACGTCATCAGCGGCCAGCACCACGGTGGTGGCGGGAGCGAAGAAGACGTCCACCACGGTCGTCAAGCTGCCGGTGGCGGCGGGTCCCGGGGGAGGCGCCTCGTCACCGGCCATCACGGCCACGAGCGCCAAGCCGGGATCGACGATGCGGGTGACGAACCCGCCGGTGGCGTCGTCGCCCAGTTCGGTGTCGGTGACCCAGCCCAAGGCGTCGGTGGTGTCGTCGACCACGGTGCCCAGCAGCACCACGACGGCCAAGCCGACCACCACGACGATCGTCACCACCAGCACCACGGCGGCCACCCAGCCGCCCCCGGCCACCGGTGGGATGACGGCGGTGGAGCTGGAGATCGCCCGGATGACCAACGAGCTGCGGACGAACCCGAACGGGCCGCTGGCCCGGAAGAAGTCGGCGCCGTCGTGTATCAAGCTCGATTCGAACGGCAAGGTGCCGGCGGTGCCGGCCCTGACGGTGAGTGAGCCGGTGGCGGTGAATATGTCCCGGCCGTGGTCGGTCGACATGAACGGCCGGAACACGATGGACCACCGGTCGCAGGAGTCAGCAACGGCGATCTACACCCAGCTCGGGATCTCGCCCCGGGCCTTCGGGGAGAACGTCGCCTGGTTCCAGGGTTACGGCGATGCCCAGGCGGCCCAGGTGCTGTTCGAGGGGTGGCGGGAGAGCGACGGCCACTACTGCAACATGATGTCGGCCGGGTACACCAGCTTCGGCGTGGGCGTCTACAAGGGCTCGTCCCGTACGTGGGCCACCCAGAACTTCTACGCCACCCGCTAGCGGTCCGTCGCCAGCGTCCCGAGCCGTGTCACGGTTTGAGCGCCCAGCGCACCAATCGCGTCACCGCTTCCGAACATGTCGCGTTTCGAGCGGCTCCGGGGGCGGGCGGTGTAGCTCCCCTCTGTCCTCGGAGGTGATGGCCAGGCTACCTGCGGCACACTGAGGGTTCCGCTGAGAGCTGCTGCCTTCCGGCCCTGACTCGGTTCACGAGCCGCAGTTGCACAGGGCCCGACCACCACCTGCCAGAACAGAGGGGAGGCTCGCTATCCTAGCGACTCCGTTCGGCTTTCACGGCCGGTCGGGAGGGGACCCAGGGCCGGTGGCCCAGGGTCGCCACATCCGGGAGGAGTGCGAGAGCGGCCGAATCGGCACGCTTGGAAAGCGTGTGAGGGGCAACCCTCCGTGGGTTCGAATCCCACCTCCTCCGCTGAGTTTCCCCTGGTCCTGGGGCCAACTCCGACACGTCTGTGTGAGGCCGGCGAAGCCAACTGCTAGCCAGCTCGGACCCCGTGATAGCCCTGGACTGGGCGTGCGACCCGACGGCGGTGATGACGACCGGGCTGTTGTCTGCGTGGTGACACGGAACCTCTATCTCCCTCCGCTCTGGGCAGATGGTGGCTCTGGCCACGTGCGGGTAGGCGTGAGGAAGTAGTTTGGGGCTGTGGGGTCGCGTCGGGATCTTGTCGAACGTCACCGGGTTGCGATCACGGAGATGGTTCGCGCTCATCGGGGTCGGTCGGTCGCGCTGTTCGGGTCCGCAGCTCGGGGTGATGATCTGCCGGGGAGCGACATCGATCTCCTCGTCGAGTTCGAGCCGGGTAGCTCCTTGTTCGATCTTCTTCATCTCCAGGATGACCTGGAGGCACTGCTGGGTTGTCAGGTTGATGTTGTGTCAACCGGTGGCCTAAAGGCTCGGGACGATGACCTCCTCCGTGAGGCCGTGCTGTTGTGAGCCGGCGCGATGGTCAGCGGGTGGCCGACATCGTCGATGCTGCAGCTGAGCTGAGCGCGATCGTGGATCGAGGTCGTGACGCCTTTGATGCTGATCCGATCCTCCGGCGCGCCGCGGAGCGGCTGCTCGAGATCATCGGGGAGGCAGCCAACTCCTTGACGGTCGAGACCCGTGAGCGATACCCCGATGTACCTTGGCGCGACGTCACCAGGCTCCGAATCGTGTTGGCTCACCACTACCACCGGGTCGACGCTGCTCAGGTCTGGGTCATCGCCGTTGACGCCGTACCGAGACTCGTCGCTTCTCTGCGCGGAGAAGCCGGTTGAGGGTCCAAAGCTCGGGGGCCGGCTTTGGCGGAGCCCGTCAGGCGGGAGTGCCGGGCGCCAATTCTGACGGCGCTCGTCGGCACGATCGCCATCGCTTGGAAAGTGTGAGGGGCAACCCTCGGTGGGTTCGAATCCCAACTCCGTCGCTGGGAGGTTCAGGACCGTCTACCGTTCACCAGGGTCCGGCCCGTTGAGGCAGGAGCCGATCGAGTTGACCCTTGCGTCGAAGCTAGTGCTGTCATCGCTAGCAGCCGCTGCGGCATCCTGCTCGCTTTGGGAAGACCCGCCTCCGGTGCCGATTCTCGGCGCGCCGGTGCCAGACCGGCTGGAGGCTGAGGCGTTTGTAGGAGGGCAGGTCACTCTCATCGTCGAGATCTCAAGTGTGGGCAGCGCTCCTGTGGCGTATGAGATCAAGGCGAGTGAGAACCTGTCCGCTATCGACAATCACAGCGGGCTGCTCCCACCGGGAGAAACTGCTCAGATCCTCGTTGAAGTTACTTGTACGGATCGAACAGTGCTAAGTGGAGGGATCGAGATCGATCCTCTCGACCCCGGGCTGCCTTCACGGTGGGTCTCGGTAGATATCGACTGCGTCTACCTGCCCTCGATAATGGAATGACTCACCATGCCGCGCCCTTGCCGGGGCAATCGAAAGCAAAGTCCCGCCGCGTGCTGCGAATCCATCTCCTTCGCTGGGCAAGCGTCGGCGCGCGGATCTCATTGCTGGCTGCTGCTGAGGACGTCGGACTGGTCGATCTTGAGCACGGTGCCGTCCCGTACGAGCTGGTATTGAGTCCGCTCCACGTAGGTTCGGCCGTCGGTGAACTGATAGGTGATCGTTGCCGTCATCGAGCCCGAGTCTGACCCCTGGGCGTCCGCCACCGTCACCTTGTCGATCGCAGCCCAGAATGACCCGTAGACGGCCCGGCTCTTGGCCGTGGTACGGCGGTAGTGGTCGGTGAGCAGCTCCCAACCGGCATCGGGGTCCTCGGGCAGCAGGTCGTAGTAGTGCCTGATCGCCACCTCGGCCTGTGTCGTCGTGTGGGTCGTGGTGACCGGATCGGCCGTCGCCGACCCCGGGCCAGACCCCGCCCTCGAGCCCGACGGTGCGCTCGAGACGGGGGCGGACGTCGTGCCTCCAGCGTCAACCGTGGTGGGGGCGGGGGATTGGGACGCAGCGGTAGTGCCGGTCGAAGGAGTGGGATCGGTCGGGCCCGGCGCCGACGTGCTCGGCTCGCCCGATTGAGACGTGGTCGTCGCCGGGTCGGGCTCGCCAGAAGGATCCGCCTCGTTGCCCAGCGCCGCGGAATTGTCAGTGGCCCGAGCGGCATCCTGCTGAGACCGCCGACCGACGATCAGGACCGTGGTGGCCAGGATCAGGGCCAGGGCCGCAGCGAGGGCGATGACGAGGACCGCCGTGGCGCGCCGGCGCCGCTCCGGGGGGTCGGCGGATGGATCTCTGGATGGCGGATACCCGCCCACGGTGGTGAACGGCGGCTGCACATCAGGTCGCTCTTCCCGATCCTCCGAGGGCTCGGCCGGCGCCGTTCCCCGGAGCGTCGGGTCGGACGGGGCTGCGGTCCTGGCCAGGGTGAGCGTCCTGACCGCAGCGGCTTCCTCGGAGGCAGGGGCGCCGGGGGAAGCGACCGTCGGGTCGATGTCGGGCGAGGACTGAGACGTTATCGCGGGCGTAACGATCAGCCGCTCGCCCGGCTGGCGCAGGAGGGCGGCGACCTCGTCCATCGAGGGTCGGTCCGGAGGGTCGACGGCGAGCATGCGGAGCAGGAGAGGAGTGAGGTGGCTCGAGTGCTCCGGAGGTGTGATGACGCCCGAAGCGATCACATGGAGGAGTGCCAGCGGGTTGTCCTGGCTGGGAAAGGGTGGATGGCCTTCGAGCGCCCGGTACAAGGTGGCGCCGAGCGAGAACACGTCGGAGGCCTCGCTCGACGACTCGCCTTTGGCCACCTCCGGCGCCAGGAACGCCGGTGTGCCGGTGATGACGCCGCGGGAGGTGAGGATGTCGTCGCCGGCCAGGTGGGCGATGCCGAAGTCCGTGATCTTCGAGGTGCCGTCGGCGGCGATGAGCACGTTGCCCGGCTTGACGTCGCGGTGGATGATCCCGAGCCGGTGGGCCGCCGCCAGCGCCGAGGCCACATCTGCGCCGATCTGAGCCACCACCGGCGGCGCCAGGGCCGAGTGTTCGGCGAGGACCTCCTGCAGGCTCTGCGAGGGGAGGTACTGCATCACGAGATATGGCTGGCCGAGGTGCTCGACCGCATCGAACACCGGAACGGCGTGGGGATGGTGTAGCCGGGCGGCGATCCGAGCCTCCCGCATGGCCCGCTGGTGCCGGATCTCCGCCTTCTCTGCTGCCGCCGGCCCCAACTCGACGTGGAGTTGCTTCACGGCCACGTCGCGCTCCAGGATCTCGTCGCTGGCCCGCCACACGGCTCCCATACCCCCGCTGCCCACCCTGTCGAGCAGCCGGTAGCGTCCGGCGATGACGTCATCACGGTCGCTCATCGACGGCATCCTCCAAACTGGGCGAGTCATCGTGAACGAGCGAGCAGGAGCGCATTCGGACGCTCGCACCGAGCCGGGACGACCCGTCCCGACGCGCCCGATCTCCCGCTACCCCGGCGCCCCCCGCTCGAACCATCGCCACCAGGTCGGTTCGCCAACCTCTCCGGTGGACATCCCGGGCGCCCGACGGCGCCGATGGAGTTCTGCTAGAACGAACAGATCGGTAGAAGGGGGACCACCGTCGCGTCAAAGCGGTCGTGGCCCAGGCTCCGTTCGTCGACGGCGTGTCCACCCTGGAACTGCTGGTCGGTGGGGCGGAAGCCCTGGCCGCCACCCAGGCCATGTTGGGTCAGGCCCGCTCCGCCCGATTCGAGACCAGCGAGGTCGCCTACCTGCCGGTGGTCGCCCCCGAAGGCGAGGTCTGCGCGCTACCCACTCCCGACTCCTTCGAGTGGTTCACCAAGCTCGGTAGCGACTGTCCCGCCTGGGAGAACAGGGTGAGCCTGGCCTCGATGGAGCTGACCCTCGAATACAGCCCGACCGCCCATATAGACCACATCTCACCCACGCCGCTGCTGATGATCGTGGCCCGTGACGATCAGGTCGTTCCCGCCCCCCTGGCCACGGCGGCCTTCGATCGGGCCGGGGAGCCGAAACAGCTTTCGGTCGTGGACGGACCCCACTTCGACGTCTACCACGGCGACGGCTTCGCCCAGGCCTGTCCGGCCGCAGCGAACTGGTTCCGGCAGCATCTCGGCAGCTGAATCGAAGGTCGCGACCAGAACCGGCGGGGGTCGCCGACAACACCCCGGCGCGGGGAGCGATGGTCTGGCATACTCGCTTTACGGTCCGCCCGAGAGCTCGGGCGACCGGAGGCGTAGGAGCCCATGGGACGGGTCTACCACCCGGTCCGGGGGAGTCTAAGCGACGATGCTTGAACCTGACAGGGGGACGGAAACGGCCAGCTCCGTGCTGTCGTATTTCCGCTCATACTTCGATCCCGGCGGCGACGCGCCGCGGCGAAACCACTCCACGGGCCAGATCGCGGCGCACCTCTACGACCTGCTGGCCGAGCGTGGTGCCGTCACCTATCTCGGAAGCCGGGATCGCCCCCGGGGGCTGCGGGCACCCCTCTTCATCGGCCACTTCTGGGGCTTTCACGAGGTGGCGACGGCCAACGATTTCGATGTGTCGATCGCCTTCTACTCGGTCTCCGATCCCATCCGGACGAGGCACCTCATGGTGGAGTTGGCGGCACGGTTCGACGTGCCCGTTCCCGACTGGGATCTGCCGCCCGCCTCGTTCGACCACGAGGCCACGATGGAGGCAGCCGACCTGGTGTTCGCCGTCGGCAACGCCTACACGCTGTCCACGTTCCCGGAGCGCTGGCACCCGAAGATCCGGATGCTGAGCTACAGCGTCGATCGGACCCTGTACGAGCGACCACACGGGGTCACCCGAGGCCGCGACCTGTGCTACGTGGCCACCTACTGCGGGCTACGCAAAGGCTTCCCCGACGTGGTCGCCACCTGGGCGGAGATCGGGCCCGACGAGGCGCGGCTGCATGTGGTCGGCCACCTCGACCCACCTTTCGACACCATGCTGGCCCGAGTCAACACGGGCAGCGTGACCGTCCACGGGTGGGTGGAGTCGAACAGTGACGCCTACGTGCAACTGCTCCAGCGCTGTCGCTTCGCCTACATCCCGACCTACTCGGAGGGACAGATGGGCACCTTGCTGGAGGCGATCCACGCCGGCTGCGTGCCGATCACCACCCCCGCCTCTGGTCTCGACGACGCAGTGCTGGCCCACTGCGTCGTCGTCGAGCCGCTCGACCACGACGGCCAGCGGGCGGCCATCCGGGCCGCGCTCGCCTGGTCCGACCAGGAGTACGAAGCCCGCCGCGCCGCGATCACCGAAGCGGCGGGACGGCACCAGACCTGGGAGCGGTTCGAAGCCGGGGTCCGGGCCGGGGTGGCGGAGGTCGCCCCGCCATGAGCGCCCACCGGCAGTACTGCGTGATGGACGATGCGCTCCCGCCCACCGATGCCACCCGCCTGCTCCGCCGGATCTGTGCCGTGTGCGAGCGTGCCGAACCCAGCACCATCCACCGGGAGCACAGCGACCGGCCCTTGCACTACCGGGTGATCGACGGCGACCGGGTGGCACGCGACCTTCCCGAGGTCGGCTCGCTGGCCCAGCGCTTCCTCGGCCCGGCCCAGCGCTGGTACGGCGCTCCGCTCGAGCCGCTGGCGAACTCGGCCGTCGCCGTCAACGTCAACGTGACGCCGGCCGGTGGAACCTACCGGTGGCACTACGACCGCAACGCCGTCACCTTGATCCTGTACCTGAACGCCGTCATCGGCGGCGCCATCGAGCTGTGCCCCGGCTACCGCATCCTGCTGCCGGCGGGCCGGGCGACGTCACGAGCCCAGCGGGCGGTCGACCGCGTTCTCGAAACGCGACACCTGCGACGGCTCGCCGGCCATGCGGTGACGATCGAGCCACGGCCGGGCCGTATGGTCATGATGCAGGGGCGCCGTTGCCTGCACAGCGTCCAGCCGGTGGCGTCCGGATCGCCGGAGCGATTCGCCGTCGTCATCGCCCTCGATCGCCCGGGCGGCTCCGCCGGCCCCGGCGAGGCACTCGATCGCTACCTCTACACGGCCGCCAGCGCAGCCGGTGATCCCAACTACCAGGTCGGCCCGTCGAGATCGACGGCTGGGTAGCGGCGGGCGACCGAGCCGACTGCGTTCAGCCGTGTCGCCCCTGGCGAGCGGCCGGAGAACTCGGCGGGGAGTCCACCTTCCGGTTGACCGAGTGCGATCTCCGTGCGACCGATGGCCCTACCGGAGCAGCGTCGCCTCTCACACTGATGGCATGAGCGAGTCGTCCGTCGCCTCATTCCCCTCGCCGGCCCGCCGGCTGGTGCTGGCCGGCTTCGCCGCCCTCAACGCCTTGGCGGCTTGGGGCGGCGCCGCAGGTCTGATCACGGGCACCCTCGACTTCGGTGACCGCATCAACCATCGGCTGCCCTTCGACAGCCTGGTTCTCGCTGGGCTGGCTCTGGCCACCCTCGTGGCAGCGCCGCTCACCCTGTTGGCCTGGGCGGCCTGGAACGGGCGGCCGAGCACGGAGGAACTGTCGTTCGTCGCCGGTCTGATGCTCGTGGGGTGGATCGTCGGTCAAGTGGCCGTGATTCGGTCGTTCTCAGGGTTCCAGCCGGTGTGCCTCGCTGTTGGCGCCGTCCTCATTGCTACCTCCCATCGCGTCCATCTGGGCGTTCACCGGCGCGGCGCGCTGTTCGCCGCCCTCGGCTCCGTCTTCGCTGCCGTCGGGATCGGCCTGCTGCCGCATCTGATCAACACCGGCATCGCCTGACTGCGCTGGCGGTGGCAGCGGGGGCAGCCGGTACCCGGTTCCTGGCATCTCGGGAGGAGGTCGACCCCGGTCGTATAGGCGTCGTCGGGTTCTCGATGGGCGGTGAGGAGGCACTGGGGGCCGCTGCCTCCGATCACCGGATCCACGCTGTCGTGGCTGAAGGGGCCACGGCCCGACAGGCGCATGACAAGGCCTGGCTGTCCGACATCTACGGCTGGCGTGGCTGGCTCCAGGAGCAACTCGAGAAGGTCCGGTACGCCATCACCGACTACCTGACCGACGCCTCAGCCCCGGTCTCGTTGCGATCGGCCGTCGCCGGTGCCGGGCAAGCCCGCGTCCTGCTGATCACCGCCGGCAACGTCGACGACGAGGCTCACGCTGCGGCGTACATCAGAACAGGGGCCCCCGACCGGGTGAGCGTCTGGAACGTCGAAGGTGCCGACCACACAGGCGGGTACGAAACACGGCCCGACGAATGGCAGCGGCGGGTCATCGACTTCCTCGACGCAACCTTGCGCTGACCGCCGGGGCGAAGTCGTGCGGCGGGAGCTTCAGCCCGGCTCCGCCCCCCTTTCCCCTGGGGGAGAACCCCTAGAGCGTTCAGGGGTCGGCCTCAGGGTCGAATCGGTGGAAGGCCCGATGGGCCGACGGTGAGCATCGTCCTACGGTCGATCCATGACCGTCGTCCGCCATCCTGCGCAGAACTCGCCGACCCGTTGGCAAGCGTCGGCCTCCGTCCCCGATCGCCCATCCGCAGGCCTCGCCCCGATGCTGGAGCTGGTCCGCCAGGTCACCTTCGTCGGCATCGCCGTGCTGCTGTACTTCGGTGTGCGGGGCCTGACCCAGAGCGACATCGGCACCGCCATCGGCCACGGTTTCGACGTCCTCGCCTTCGAACGCCGTGTCGGGCTCGACCGGGAGCACTGGGCCCAGGGCCTGATCGTCGGGCGGCCCCACCTGGCGACGATGTGGAACTGGGTCTACATCTGGGGCCACTGGCCGGTGATCGTCGCCACCCTGATCTGGCTCCACCGTTCCGATCGGCGGGCCTACCTCGTGCTCCGCAACGCCCTGTGCCTCTCCGGCGCCATCGGCCTGGTGATCTTCGCCTCCTACGCCGTCGCCCCGCCCCGCCTGATGCCCCTGGGGCTGATCGACACCGTCACCGAGCAATCACACAGCTACCGGGTGCTTCAGCCGCCGGCCCTGGTCAACAAGTACGCCGCCGTGCCCAGCCTCCACGTCGGCTGGAACCTGCTGATCGGCATCGCCCTGTGGCGGGCCAGCCGGAACCGCATCCTCCGGGCTCTGGCCGTGGCCGGCCCGGTGCTCATGGCCATCGCTGTGGTCGTCACGGCCAACCACTACGTCGTCGACGGCATGGCCGGCGCAGCGGTGGCACTGACCGGCCTGGCGCTGTCGAGCCGGATCACCCCCCGCCTGGTCGCCGCCGACGCCCGCCTCCGGGCCCGGCTGGCCCAGGAGGTGCGCGGTCGCCGGACGCTCGGCTGGGTCCGCTCCTGAGAACGTTCGTTCGTAGTGGTCGGCGGGGAGTGGGGGGTGAGGAGGTCGACTCGGACCTGAGCAAGGCGGAGGCCTCGAAGGAGATCGACCGACTCCGCGCACGAGCGGGACAGTTCCCAGGTCCCCCAGGGGGACGCACGAGGTTTGGGGCCTCCGCCCGGAGGGATAGGGGAGAGCGATCGTCTCCCTGTATCCCCCATCCGATCGCCGAGGCGCCGTGACGCTGACGGCCTTCGCCTTCGTCTGGGCGCTGGTCGCCGGCTCGGCCCTGCCGGGGGCGGCCCTCGGCTGGACGGTGATCGCGGTCGCCGCCGTGACGGCGTTGCTGGTCGGCCGGGCCGCCCTGCGCACCGCCCCCGACGGTGACGATCCGCCCCCCGAGGCCATGCGTCGCTTCGGCGCCGTCAACCTGGCCCAGGCGGTGGCCATCGCCGCGGTGGTCGGCGTTTTCATCGCCACCGGGATCGAGCGCTTCATCCCCCCTGCGGTCTGCCTGATCGTCGCGCTGCACTTCGTCCCCCTGGCGCCGGTCTTCGGCCAGCCCCTCTATCACCGCCTGGCCGGCGAGCTGGGCCTCGTGGCCCTCGTCGGCTTCGTCGTCGCCCTGCTGTGGCCGGTGGCGGCCTTGCCGGTCGTCGGGCTGGGGGCGGCGGTGGTGCTGCTCGGGATGGCCAGTCGGCTGATCGACAGCGCCCGCCGCTCCACCCGGGTGACCAGCGGCTGACAGATCCCGGCGGCCCACCGTCGATCCGCCGTCGGCCCGGAACCCAGCGACCCTGCTTCCGACCTCGTGGTACGCTCCTCGGCGTGCTCTGGAGGGGGACGCGTGAGCGTGGTTCACTGATGCCCGGCGGGAATTCCATCACCCTGCCCCGGGATCTGAGCGTTCGTCCGGTGGCGGCTCGCCTCTATCTTCCGGCGTTCTCCATCGTGGCGGCGGCCATCGTGGTGCTCGCCCTCGGTTGGTGGATCGGCTTCGGCGGTGCCGACCCCGGTCTCGCCGTGTCCGACCTCCGCCTCGTGATCGCCGGCCCCCTCAGCCTCGCCTTCCTGGCCGTATTTCTGGTGGCGGAACGGGTGCGGCCGGCCCAACGTCGCCCCCTGATCGCCCGGGGTCACCGCCAGGACCTCCTCTTCACGCTGTTCAACGTGGCCGTCGTACTCCCGTTCACCGCCGTGCTCGGCCTGGCCTTCTCCACCGTCGTCATCCGGGCCATGCCCTGGCTCGTGCTCCCGGCCAGCAGCACGGTGCCCCGCTGGCTGGCCACCGCCCTCGTGGTCGTGGCCATGGACGCCTGCAACTGGCTGGCCCACTTGGCCAACCACCGCAACAACGTCCTCTACCGCTTCCATGAGCTCCACCACTCCCAGGAGGACATGAACGTCCTCACCGTGTTCCGCACCCACCCCCTCATCCACGTCTCGTACCTGATCGCCCTGGTTCCGGCGATCGTGCTCCTGGCCAACGGCACGCTGACCACCACCATCCTCGTGCTCTACGCCGCCACGGTGGCTTTCGCCCACTCCAACACGAACCTCGGCTTCGGGCCCCTGGAGCGGATCTTCGTCAGCCCCAACTTCCACCGCATCCACCACAAGCTCGACGGCCCCCACGACGTCAACCTCGGCTTCACCCTCACCATCTGGGATCAGCTGGCCGGCCTCGCCGTGTTCCCCACCGCCGACACGATCCGAACCGACACCGGCCTCCCCGGCCGCCCGCTCGCCGTGGAGCAGGCCGGCGAGCGGCCCCACCATCTCCGGGTCTTCGCCGCCCAACTGGTCGGGCCGTTCCGCCCGGCTCAGGCCGCAGCGCCCGCCACCGACGACCCCACACCATCGCCCCACCCCATCAGGAGGACCCTGTGAACCGACCCGGGCTGAGCCCCAACCGGAAGATCCTGCGCCGAACCGCCCCTCTCGTCTGCGCCGTGCTGGTATCGCTCGCCGCCGCCGGCTGCGGTTCGAACAGCAGCAGCACCGACACGAAGGACTCACCGACCACGGTCGACGCCGGTAACGGCGGCACCTCGGCCCCCCAGTCGGGCGGCGCCGGCTTCTGACGCCCGGCGACGGTCGGGGTACCGCCGCCGGCCCGAGGCGCCTCGGGCCGGCCTACTCGAGCACCTCGGCGGCGGCGAGGTCGGCGACCCGATCGGCGTCGTAGCCCAGCATCCCGGTGAGCACATCGAACGTGTGCTCACCGAGGAGCGGGGCGTGACGTTGAGGCCTACCCGGCGTTCGCGACAGGCGGAACCGGGTGGCCTCCACGATGCATCGCCGCCCTGACCGGTCGAGCTCCACCACGTGCCCCCGATGGGCCAGCTGGGGATCGGCCAGGCATTCGGCGCTGTTCTGCACGGTGTAGGCGGCCACCCCCACCGCCTGGCACTGGGCTGCTGCGCTCTCGGGATCGAGCCCAGCCGTCCATGCCGCCACCGCGTCGTCGAGCCGCCGGCGGGCCGCCAACCGGCCGGCAACACCCCGCAGCGAGGGTTCGGCGGCGAGATCGGCCCGGCCGATCAGCTGGCCCAGGGCCAGCCATCGTTCGTCGTCCGGGCAGGCCAGAGCCACCCACCGGTCGTCCCCCCGGCACGGGTACACGCCGTGGGGGGCCATGGACAGGTCGTCGTTGCCCATGCGGCTGAACGGCTCGCCAGTGGCGGCGGTGGCGATCAGCGCCGGGGCCACGAACTGCAGCGCCGTCTCGGCCTGGCTCAGCTCCACGAACTGCCCCGGCCCGCCCTGCTCCCGGTGCAGCACGGCCGCCATCACCGTCACCAGCATCAGATGCCCCGACGTGTAGTCGGTGTAGGCCAGATACGGCCCGGCCGGCGCCCGATCGGGCCACCCGGTCAGCTCGTAGCACCCGGCCAGCGCTCCGCCCAGATTCCCGTAGCCGGCCAGCTCGGCCAGCGGCCCGTCGAGCCCGAACAGGCTCACCGACATCATCACCACGTTCGGGTTCAACGCCCGCACCTGGTCGTCGCCCAACCCAACGGCCATCCGGCCCCGGGGCGAGAACGAGTCGACCACCACATCGGCCCAGCGCAACAGGTCGTCGAGCACGGCCCGGCCCTCGGCGGTGGCGATGTTCAAACCGATACTCAGCTTGCCGGCGTTGAGGTTGTCGAACAGGGCCGAGTTCTCCACCCCCGCTTCGTTGTTCCAGAAGGGGATGAACGTCCGGGCCGCGTCGAGCCGCCGCACCGACTCCACCTTCACCACCGTCGCCCCGTGGTCGGCCAGCACCCGGCACATGGCCGGCCCCGCCACCGACCACGTGAGGTCCACCACCTTCAGCCCGCTCAGCGCACCCGCACCCGCGCCCGCACCCGGAGCCGGCCCCGACCGGCGCCTGGGCTCGGGCCGGGCGACCCACTGTGCCAGCACCTGCCCGGTGTCGCCGCCCAGGGCGGGCACGACGGTCTGCGGCTCGGGTCGCCACCGGGAGAAGCGGGCGTAGCGGCCGGGAGCGGCCACCGGTCCACCATCGTGGGCCGACACCCCGCCGGTGGCCTCCACCCAGAAGCGCCGGGCGGCGAAGTGGGAGCTGGCGAGCACGTCGACCATGCTCGACACCGGCGCCATCAGCAGCTTCCGCTCGATCGCCCCGGCCAGGAGCTCGGCCTTCGTCTTCGAGCCGGTGAAGGCGGCGACGGCCGCCTTGATCTCCTCCCATTCCTCAACCGATTCCTCGCCCGAGTCCACGAGCACGGCGTAGCGCACCCAGTCCTTGTCCCGCACGGCGTCGGTGCAGAACCCGGCCTCGTGCACCCACGCCATCAGCCGGGCCGTGGCCGGCCCGCCGATCTCGCCGAACACGTGGGTGATCGACACGTGCCCGTCGGCCGCCGGATAGAGGAACCGCAGGCTCATCTTGCCCATCGACGCTCCACCCGCCGACCGGATCGACGCCGGCGCCCCCACCGCCTCGGCCAGCAACCCGGTCTGGGTGGCCAGCGCCGCCGCCGTCTGGGCCGACGCATCGACGTGCTGCCCCCGCCCCGACCGCTCCCGTTCGAACAGGGCGATCAGCACCGCCCCGGCGGCCGCCGCCGCCCCGAAGCTGAATGCCTGGGGCACCGACATCCGAACCGGCGGCCGATCCCGGTCGCCGGTCACGGCCAGCGGTGAGGCCGAGGCCATCACCGTCAGGTCCGTCGCCATCCACCCGGCCCGGGGCCCGTCGATCCCGTAGGGCGTGATGCTGGCGTGGACCAGGCGGGGATTGAGGGCCGCCGTCTCGTCCGGGCTCAACCCCAGGGTCGCCCGCTCCCCGGGGGTGAACGACTCGAGGAGCACGTCGGCCTGGCGCAACAGCTCCCGGAACCGGTGGGCATCATCCGGGTCGTCCGGGTCGAGAACCACCGACCGTACGCCCCGAGCGAAGGCCGTGCGCCCGGCCCCGTCGAGAGGCGAGCCTGACTCTGAGCCGTGCCCGGTCGATGGCTCCAGCGTCTCCACCAGCACCACGTCGGCCCCATGCTGGGCCAGCAGGTGCCCCGCCAGCCGACACTGCGGGTCGGTGAGATCGAGCACCCGGATGGATGACAGCACGTGGGCAACCCCCTGGTCGTCTGGTGTCTGTCGCCGTTGGTAGCCGGGATCAGTCGCCGGCGTCCAACGTGATCCCGTCGATGGTGAGGTCGAGCCCCCCGGTGGCCACCGTTCTGAGCTCCCACCGCTGGCCGTCGCCGTTCACGTCGAACTCGAGGTCCAGCGTGCGCTGCCGGCCGTCGGTGCCCGGGAGGTCGACGGCGGCCACGGACTTCTCGTCGGTGCCGAAGGCGTCGAAGGTGCCGACCACCTGGTCGCTCGACGCCCGGGACCGATAGCGCAGCTGCGCCCGGTACCGGCCGGGCCGGAGCGGTACGTACGGCCCGTAGGTGACGAACCCGTCACCCTCGCCGTCGTGCACCACGCGGGTGCCCACCGTGGCCCCCTGGCCCACCGAGAGCTGATCGGCCCGGAACGACAGCGGGAGGTGGGGCTGGCCCAGGGCCATGATCGCCACCCGGTAGCCCACGTCCCGGTCATGGGTCACGTCGACGACGGGCGGGGCGAGCCCCAGCGCCTGAGCCTGCGCGATCTGCTCCCCGACCACCTCGGGCAGCCCGAAGATCACGAGCCAGCGGTGGGGGTCCGACAGCATCCAGTAGCGCTGGCTCGGATCGTCGACGTGCACCGCGTCGGGGGAGATCACCCGTCGCCCCAGCTGGGCCTGATAGAGGCCGACGAGGGGGCCGGCCCAGGCGCTGACCGGCAGGAACAGCGCCTGGTCCTGGTGGTCGATCTGATCCATCACCGACAGGAACCAGATCCCCTCCCGGTAGGCGGTCTCCGAGTTCTCCCCGTACTCCCAGAACAGGTGGTCGTAGTGGGGGGTCAGATTGAACGGGTGGTAGGCGGTCGGATCGTAGGGCGGGGCACCGATCTGGGCCCACACGGTGAACGTGACGACGAGGGCGGCGGCGCTGGCCGGATGCCGCCGCACGACCAGCGCCCCCAGAGCGACCGCCACCGCCGCCGCCACGGTGAAGAACGCCGGCCCGGCCGGCAGGCGGAGCCGGTCGGGCACGCCGATCAGCAGCAGGTTGAGCCCGGCCGCCACCGCGATCACGAGCTCGATCGGCCGGCGACCCCGGGTGAGGCGGCCCACCAGCAGCGCCAGGCTCACCCCCAGCGTGCAGTAGGTCATCGACCAGTAGTACGGGATCTCCAGGCCGCCCCCGCCCCGCCCGAACTGGTCGGCCCAGTGCAGCCCGTACTGGGCGGCGGCGGCCACCGCCGCTCTCGCCTCCACCCGATCGAGGCGACCGGGACGGGCCCTGAGGGCGAGCGCAGCCCACGCCGCCAGCATCACCGGCGTGACGTAGAGCCAGGTGAAGCGGCCCAGCCACTCCAACCGCGGCGACTTGAGCGGATCGGGGCCGACACCGGCCCGCAGGAAGTCGATCGTGGGCTGATAGATGTTCGGAATCCCGTAGAAAGAGCGGAAATAGAACAGTCCAAGAAGGGTCACCGCACTACCGGCGACGGCCACCGACAGTGTGATCTTCATCCGGCCCAGCCACGTGGCTGATCCGGTGATGCCGACGATGAGCAAGGGGGTGACAGCTGCCGTGAGAGCGAAGGGATTGGCGATGATGAGCAGTGCCGTCACCGCGCCGATCAGGGTGGCGGTGGGCACCGACTGCCGCTGCCGTAGCGACAGGAGGACCAGGGCGGTACCCAGCGTCACCACCGTCGACTCCACGTAGTCGGTCATGAGGGGCCGGATGAACATCGGCATGGCGGCGAAGGTGGTGGCCGCCGCCACCCGCTGTGTCCACGACCACTCCCGCCGTACACCCCACAGGCCCCCAACCAGGGAAGACACGCTGATCAGGCGGAGTGCCAGCCGGCCGATCGTGGGGCCGGCCACGGCGTTGGCCACGTAGAGCGGGTACCACGAGGACCAGCGGCTGATGGCGTAGTGGGAGGCGCCGATCCTCGAGGCGTCGTCGAAGTTGATCCCCAGGGCGCTGTAGAAGATCGGATCGGTCCCGTTGGGGGTCAGCCCGTAGGTTTCGGGCTGCAGGACGAGAAAGAGGATGGTCAACAGAGCCATCGCTACCACAACATCAAGGAACTTTGACGGTGTGTGGCGAAGCAGTATTGAGCGAATACTCGTCACCAGTCGGGGCAATCGGCGATCGTGAGCCGCGGCCAGTGATAGATCCGTTATGGATAGGCAGGCTAGCGACACGCCGCCGCCGCAGGAGAGCTGATGGCTTTCGGTCCTGCCCGGCGGGCGGCGGCCCGAAGCCGCCGTCGTCCACTACCGTGAGGCGACGGTGAACGAGGAACCCGCCAGGCCGCATCGGTGGCCATCGGCCCGTCGGCGGCTGCTGCGGCCGTGCTCACGCTGACGCTCACGCCGGCCGTGCTGGCCGGGTGCGGTGTCGTCGTCGTCGCCGTCGGCCGGGTCGGCCGGGACGGCGAGCGGGGCATCGGTTTCGATCGCCCCGACCTCGGCCGTGGCCCCACCGTCGTCGGCCGCCGCGCCCACCGCCCCGGGTACGCCGGTGCCCACCACCGCTGCGACATCGGCGGAGAGCTCCTCGACGGTCACGTCGCCATCGGCGGCCACTGTGGCCGACACCGTGCGCCACGTGTTCCCGGCCGCCGGCAAGCCCGCCTCCTACGGCACCGACCACCACGACTATCCGGCCACCGACATCTTCGCCGCCTGTGGCTCGGCCGCCGTGTCGCCGGTGGACGGGGTGATCGTGCACTGGCGGGCGGACGACCCCTACGAGGCCGCCGCCGACAACCCCGCCTACCGGGGCGGACGGTCGGCGGCGATCCTGGGCGACGACGGGGTGCGGTACTACCTCTCCCACTTCGAGTCGATGGAGCCCGGGCTCGGCGTCGGCAGCCGGGTGGACGCCGGTGACCGGCTGGCGGCGGTGGGCCGCTCGGGCAACGCCGAGAAGGTCGACTGCCACATCCACTTCGGCCTGTCGCCCGATTGCCCGGCCCGGGAATGGTCGGTGCGGCGGGGTGTGATCTGGCCCGCCCCCTACCTGGACGACTGGCGGAACGCCCGCAACACCAGCCCGGCCGACGAGATCCGGGCCTGGGCCGCCGCCCATCCCACCGCCTGCGCCGACGCCGCGGCCGAGCCGACCGCCACCGACGCCGGCTGACCAGAAGGGGCTCGGCCCGTACTGCTGTCCGAGGAACGGCGCATAGTCAGGGCCACGGCCAGGGCCACCGCCATCACCACCGTGGTGGCGGCGAACATCTCGCCGATGGCGGCGGTGGTGATCGACGCCTGGGCCTGCTCCACCGCCGCTTTGAATCCGGGGTCGGTCAGCGGGGGTAGGGTCAGGCCCCGGCGCAGCTCGTTGAAGCGGTGCAGACCCCAGGCGGTGAGGCTCGACAACCCCACCGACAACCCCATCAGCCGGAACAGCATCACCAGGCCAGCGGCGGACCCCCGCTGGTCGGGCGGGGCGTGGTCGACCACGGCGGCGCTGGTGGGGGCGATCACCAAACCCAGCCCGGCCCCCACCAGGGCCAGGGTGGCGGCCATGGCCACGTACGAGGTCGACACGTCCCACACCGTGCCCATCAGGGCGAACCCGGCGAGACCGGCCACCAGCCCCACCAGGATCGGCGGCCGGTACCACCACCGGGCCGTCAGGCGGCCCCCGGCGTAGGAGGCGACGGCCATGGCCGCCGTCAGCCCCGTGAGCACCTGGGCGGCCCGCACCGCGCTGCGGCCGGTGTCGAGCTCGATCACGTTGACCCACAGCGGCACCTGCACCATGGCGATCACCAGGGCCCCGCCCACCAGGAAGTTGACCGCCATGGCGGCCCGCAGGTTCCGGCCCCGGAACAACGAGGCGTCGACGATCGGGCTGGCCGAGCGCCGCTCCCGCACCACGAACAGGGCGAAGGCGACGGCGGCCACGGCGTACAGCCACGGGCCGCCCACACCGCCCGAGCCGGTGAGCTGGTCGAGCCCGGACACGCTCTGGATCTGGGCCCGGCCCAGCAGGGCGATGTTGACCGCCACCAGCCCTACCACCAGCGCCACCGCCCCCAGCCAGTCGGTCCGCACCCGGCGGGCCGGCGCCAGCGACGGCCGGTCGGCCGTCCCGGCCTCCGGGGTCGTTGAGGCTGATGCCGATGCTGATGCTGATGTCACCACGCCGCCGGGGGCCAGCACGAGCCACCCGGCCACCATGCCGGCGGCGGCCAGGGGCACGTTGAGCCAGAACTGCCACTGCCAGGTGAGGAACCGCACCAGAACGGCCCCGTAGATCGGGCCCCACACCCAGCCCATGGTCTCGATCGCCCCCAACGTGCCCAGGGCTCGGGCCCGGGCCCGCTCGGCGTACACGTCGCCCACCACGGCCATGCCCACCGGCACCAGTGCCCCGCCGCCGATGGCGGTAAACACCCGGCCCACCAGGAACGGCCCGAAGGAATTGGCCGACGGGATGAGGGCCGAGCCCACGGCGAAGATGCCGAGGGCCGACACGAACGCCAGCCGGCGCCCGATCACATCGCTCAGCTTGCCGGCCAGGGGCATGGTGGCCACGAAGGCGATCAGGTAGGCGTTGACGATCCAGGCCGCGTCGTCGAGCCCGTCGGGGAGCACGATCCCCAGGTCGCTGATGATGGGGCGGAGCATGGTGCTGACCACCGTGAGGTCGTCGGCGGCCACGAAGGCGCCGAACCCCACCACCGCCAGCACCCACCCCGGCCGGCGGGGCGCCACGGTCAGCTGCCGCCGACCCCGGCACCGCCGACGCTGGCGGGCCGGGTGATGGTGACGTCCACGCCGTAGTCGCTGAGGTCCATGTGCCAGCTCGTGTCGCCCTCGTCGGACACGGTGGCGAACTCAGCCGTCACCACGTGGCCGCTGGCCTGGTCGATCCAGACGTCCATGGGGGCGTCGGCGCTGACCAGGCCACCGGTGATGGCAGCCAGCCGGGCGCCGGCGGCCTGGCCCTTCACGTGCCACTGGCCGTCGGGGGCGTCGTCGATCAGCTGGGCCCCGGTGAGATCGTCGCGCAGGAGGGGGGTCCAGCCGGTCTCGGGATCGAACAGAGAGACGGGGTCGAACGTGATGCTGTCGGGGGCGGGCTCCCAGGCGCCGGTGAGCGGGTTCGACAGCCACAGCTGGCCGTCGATCGAGACCGCCCCCACGTTGGCGTCGATTCCGAGGGCCTTCACCTTCACCACCGCGTCGGCCGAGGATGCCGTGTTCGACACCCGCCCGTCGCCCTCCTCGAAGGCGAACGAGCCCCCGCTGTCGAGGTAGACGGGGGCGCCGGTGCGCTCCAGGTGGAACGAGACGGTGTCGACGGTGGCCATGGCGCCGGCCGCGTTGTCCAGCACCGACTCGGCCGTCACCGCTTCGGTGACCGTGGTCCCGCCGTCGTCGCCCCCGCTCGAGCACGCCGTCGTCAGCGGGGACAGGAAGGCGGCGCTCAACGCCACCGCCCGACAACCCCTCGCCATTCGCCGCATCATGGGCCTTCGCATGATCGTGGGCCTCCGCCTCGTCATGGGCACAGTGTGCCCGAGGGCGACGGCCGTGCGGGTGCGGGCCGCCACGGCGTAGGCTCCGTTCCCGTGGACGATGCGACGTTGATGGCGATGGCGATCGAGGAGGCCCGCCGGGCCCTCGGCCACCACGACGTGCCGGTGGGGGCCCTCGTGGTGCGCGACGGCCAGGTGCTGGCCAGCCGTCACAACGAGCGGGAGCTCACCGGCGACCCCACGGCCCACGCCGAGGTGCTGGCGTTGCGGGACGCAGCGACCGCCGTCGGCTCCTGGCGGCTCGACGGCTGCACCATGGTGGTGACCCTGGAGCCGTGCGTGATGTGCGGCGGGGCCCTGGTCAACGCCCGGATGGGGCGGCTTGTCTACGGAGCGCCCGACCTGGGGGCCGGGGCCTGCCTCAGCCTCTACAACGTGTGCGACGACCCCCGTCTCAACCACCGCCTCGAGGTGGTGGCCGGGGTGGAGGCCGTCACCTGTGCCGCCCTGCTCACCGACTTCTTCCAGGCCCGACGCAGTTAGTCGTCGGCGGGGGCGATCAGGGCAGCCACTGCTCCACGATGTCGACCACGGCCCCGTTCTTCACCGTGATCCACACCGGCGGCACGTAGGTCTGCCCGAAGTCCCGCTCCGACAGCCACTGGGTGTAGGTGATGTCCTTCGTGGCGGGGGTGCCGAAGTCGGGGATCCAGGCCACCGAGATCGAGCCCGAGGCCACCGGCTCGCGGCGCAGGGTCTCGTTGGTGTTGCGGATGTAGTAGTCGTTGGGCGGGGGCGATTCCTCGCCGTCGGCCGTGGCCGCGGCGTTGGCCGGCTCGCCGCTGAACCAGCAGGCCAGGTCGAACTCGAAGGCATCGGTGGAGGCGCCCCCCATGAAGCCGAAGTACAGCCCGTCGGGCAGGGCGCCGGGGCCGGGGGCGCAGGCCGACTCGTCGGGGATCGTGATCGGGTTGACCGGGTCCCGAGTGGTCTTGGCGGCGGCCGTGGTGGCCGGGGCGCTGGTGGTGGCCGATCCGTTGGCGCCCGCCCCGGCGGCGGTGGAGGCCGTGGACGACGTGGGCCGGCCGCCGTCGGCGCTGCCGGCCTGGCCCGCCCCGCCGGCGCCACCCGGCGCGGTGTTGCCGCTTCCCGCCGGGGCGGCGGTGGCCGAGCTCGAGCTGCCGCCGGTGGCGGTATCGCTGTCGGTGCTGGCGCATCCGGCCAGAGCGAGAGCCAGCGCCGCCGAGGCGAGGGCGGAGGCCGTCAGCCGCGGCCGGCTCCGCAGGCGGGGCTGGGCGGCGGCGGTCATGTGAACTGGACCACCACCGCCGTCGACTCGGCGTAGCGGTGGCGCAGCGCCTTGACCGGTGCGTACTCGTCGGATTCGAGGAAGGCGTGGGCGTCTTCGAAGGTGGGGAACTCGATCAGCACCAGGCGGGTAGGTTCCCACAGCTGGGTCTCGATCACGTCCATCCGGTCGCCCCGGGCCCGGTAGACGCCGCCGAACTTCTCGGCCAGCGGCTTGGCCAACGCCTTGTACTCCTCGTAGGACTCGGGATCGTTGATCTTGGTGTCGACGATGAGCAGCGCTGACATGGGGGGGACCTCTCTCGGCAGCGGGGGACTGGTCAGGGGGAGACGCTAGCGGGTGGGCGGTGGGGACAGGGAGCGGGTCAGCGTCCCTGCCAGCTGGGCTTGCGCTTCTCGGCCCAGGCCCGGCGGCCTTCGGCCACGTCGTCGGTGGCGCCGGCCACCTTGCGCATCGTCTCGCCGAAGCGGACGGCCTCGATCCAGCCCATCTCGGCCGAGCGCCACGCCACCTCCTTGGTGGCCCGCTGGGCCAGGGGAGCGGCCTCGGTCAGGGTGGCGGCCCAGGCCTGGGCCTCAGCCAGCACCCGGTCGGGCTCCACGAGGCGCCACACCAGGCCCACCTCCTTGGCCCGCTCGGCCGTCATCGGCTTGCCGGTGAGGACGAGCTCCATGGCGTCGGCCCAGCGGAGGCGTTTGGGGAGGCGGATGGCGCCCACGATGGTGGGGACGCCGATCGAGACCTCGGGGAAGGAGAAGGTGGCGCCGGTGCCGGCGATCACGAAGTCGCAGAACAGCACCCCGGTGAGGCCGTAGCCGATGCACGGGCCGTTGACGGCGGCGATCGTGGGCTTGAACAGCTCCATGCCGCTCTCGAACGAGTTGATCGTCGGCTTCTCCCAGAACGTGCCGCCGAAGGTGCCCACCGAGCCGGTGGAGTCCTTCAGGTCGGCGCCGGCGGAGAACACGGGGCCGTTGGCGGTGAGGATGCCCACCCAGGCGTCCTCGTCGTCCCGGAAGGCGGCCCAGGCGGCGTTGAGCTCCTCCCGGACGGCGCCGTTGATGGCGTTGCGGGCCTCGGGGCGGTTGAGGGTGATGGTGGCCACGTGATCCACCCGCTCGTACAGGACAAGGCTCATGGTCCGCACACTACGGGGGCGGCGGCTCGGGCGCCCGCGGGGCGTTGGGCTCGGCCGCCGTTCTGCGTCACGGAATTCGCGCCCCGCCGGCGAACTGCGTCACGTTTTCGACGGATTGCGGAGTTTTCGCGCCGTCGGTTCGGTTTCACCCGGTCGGTTCGGGTCGGCCGGTCGGTTCGGGTCGGCCCATCGGTCAGATTCGCTTGAGGGCTTCGCGGCGGGTGAGGGGGGAGAGGCGGTCGGCCCGGGACTCGACGTAGGTTCGGACGGCGTCGGGGTCGGTGCGGGCGTACTGGCGGAGGGCCCAGCCCAGGGCTTTGCGGATGAAGAAGTCGGTGTCGGTGGCCCGGCGGTCGGCGTAGGCGAAGAGGCGTTCGGCGTCGGTCCGGTCCTTCCAGAGGAGCTGGTGGAGGATGGCGGTGCGGGCCAGCCACAGGTCGTCGCCGTCCACCCAGGCGTCCATGACGGCCGACAGCTCGGGGTGGCGGGCGACCAGGGGCCCGACGGCGTGGGTGGCCAGGGCGTCCACCGTGTCCCACCACGGGCGGGTGGTGATCAGCTCGGCCAGGGCGGGGAGGTGGGCGGCAGCCAGGGCCCTGTGGTGGCGGCGGAGGGCGTCGGCGGCGGTGTACTGGAGTTCCCGGGCGGGGTCGGCCCAGCAGGCCCGGGCGAAGGCGACCAGCTCGTCGCCGGTGGCGGAGGCCAGGGCGTCGAGCGTGGGCTTCTGGGCGGCCCGGCGGGCGGGGGCGGGAACGCCGAGAAAGGTGAACTGATGCTTCATGTAGGCCGTCATCGGCTCGGCCTGGCCGGGCACGGCGGCTGCTTCGAGGGCGGCCCGGAGGCCGGCCACCAGGTCCGCGATTCTGTCGGCGGGCGAGGGGAGGGCGGCCACCGCTCCGGTGTAGCACAAGGGGAAGCGGCGGGATCAGGCGTTCCCGGGGCTCCGGGGTGGTAGAACTCGGCCATGAGCGAACCTGTGCTGCGCCTCGGTGTCATCTCCACCGCCTTCATCGGGACCGAGAAGGTGATCCCCGGGATCGTCAAGAGCGGGCGGTGCCGGGTGGACGCCATCGGGTCACGGTCGTTGGAAGGGGCGCGGGTGGTGGCCCGGGAGCAGGGAATCGAGCGGGCCTACGGGAGTTACGAGGAACTGCTGGCCGACCCCGGGATCGACGCCGTCTACAACCCTCTGCCCAACCACCTGCACACCGAGTGGAACCTCAAGGCGATCGCCGCCGGCAAGCACGTGCTGGCCGAGAAGCCGCTGGCCATGAACGCGGCGGAGGCCGAGCAGGTGCGGGCGGCGGCCGAGGCGGCGGGGGTGAAGGTGGTGGAGGCGTTCATGTACCGGACGCATCCGACGTGGCTGGAGGTGAAGCGCCTGGTGAACGAGGGGGCGATCGGGCCGGTGCGCCACATCCAGACGTTCTTCGGGTACCGCAACACCGACGGGGGCAACATCCGCAACATCGTGGAGGCCGGCGGCGGGGCGCTGTACGACGTGGGGTGCTACGCCATCAATTCGGCCCGGTGGCTGTTCGGCACCGAGCCCGAGGTGGTGGGGGCCACGATCGATCGGGACCACTCGGGTGGGGCCAGCTTCGGGACCGACACGGTGACGGCCGGGCTGCTGCGGTTCCCCAACGGGACGGCCACGTTCGCCTGCTCGACGGTGATGGAGCACGGGCAGTGGTGCCACATCATGGGGGAGGCGGGGCGGATCGAGCTGTGGATCCCGTTCAACATCCCCCTGGAGCGGCCAACGTGGATCACGGTGACCCAGGGTGGGGCGCCGCCGGAGGAGCCGGCGGTGCGCCGGGTGGAGTTCCGGGCGGTCGACGAGTACGCCACCCAGGCCGACGCCTTCGCCGCCCACGTGCTCGACGGCGCCCCGCCCCATGTGAGTCTGGAGGACTCGGTGGGCAACATGCGGGTGATCGACGCCGTCTTCGCCGCCGCCCGCTGAGCGGGCCGGGCGCTGGGCGGGTGGTTTTGGGCGCTGGGCGGGTGGGGCGGCCGGCCATCTCTGACACGGGATACCGCCCAGCGCAACGCCCCGTCAGAGTTCGGCCCCCGGCGTCCGGGCCGCTCGGATCTCTGACGTCAGGAACCGCATTGCGGCCTCCCCGGTCAGAGCTCGCAGCCGCCGGGCAAACGGGCGAGCCGGCGACAGGCCCCGGGTCGGCGAAAGTCGTCGTGGATCGGGGCCGGGGCCGCTAGTCTCGACCCCGGAAGGTTGCCAGAGCGGACGAATGGGGCGGCCTCGAAAGCCGTTGTGGCCTCCGGGTCACCGTGGGTTCGAATCCCACACCTTCCGCTGAGTGGTTCTCAGACGTTCAGGGTCGTTCATCCCGAAGCCTGCCACCTGCGGAAACGTTCAGGAGGTCCAATCCCGTTCAGGGACGTTCAGGGAGTACAACTCTCTACTTAACTCTCTGAGCGACTAGGCTGGCCTCGGACGAGGAGGCGGCCATGCCACGTGCACCCCGAGGTAAGCGGGTTGTCGATCCGGAGACAGGCTCGTTTGTCGTCGTCGGTCGAGCACCGAACGGCCAGCCCGAACCCTACTTCGACAAGGTCCGGGGGGTTTGGGTAGCACCCTGGCGAAAGCCCGACGGCAGGGTGGGCGACCGACCGGCAAGACCCGCGCACTAGCGACTGCATCTCGGGATCGTCACATCGCCCAAGCGGCCGAAGCTGAGCGGTTCGCTCCCCTCGCTGGCGGTTTCACGGCCGAGGCGACGGTGGCCGAACTGGGGGACTGGTGGTTCAGAAAACGTCGCTCGGCACCGTGTGCGCTCGACGTCGCTCCGTACCTACTCGAAGCAGATGAGAGTGATCAAGGACCACCTCGGCCAGTTCCAGGTACGTCGACTACGCCCCGAGCAGGCAGCGTCGTTCGTCTCGGATCTCGTGGATGCCTACTCGCCGTCGAGGGCCCGGAACATTCGTTCCTTGCTCGTCCAGGTCCTCGACGAGGCAGTTACCGTGGGGCTGGCCGAGGAGAACGTGGCCAAACGGACCAGGCCACCACGGGTTGCGCGAGTCCAGCGGCGGACGCTTACGCCGGCCGAGATCGCTCGGCTACTCCATGCGTGCGATGAGCGCTTCGTGGCCGCCGTAGCGCTTTGCTTCGTACATGGCTGGCGAGTTAGCGAGGCGCTCGGGCTGGGATGGGATGACGTCGATCTGGAGCAACGAACGGTGATCGTCCGGCGTGCCGCGACGTATCTCGATGGGACAGGTATGGTGCTCGGCCCTACGAAGACGGTTCGAACGGCTGGTCGACATCTTCTTGGACCGACGGTCGTAGAACTGCTTCTCGCCCATCGGTCTCGTCAGACGGCCGACCGCGCTCAGATTGGTGCGGCGTGGCCGGAGTACTCCTATGAGGGGCAAGCCGTTGACCTCGTGTTCACGACCACGGCTGGCAGCCCAATGCTCCGTCAGCACGTGGATCGAGCCATTCGACGGGCTGCTCTCGACGCTGGGCTCGACCCGACTCAGCTTGGGACCCACGCCGGCCGGCGATCAGTGGTCACCAACCTCTATGCCTCGGGGTCCTTGGATCTCTCCGACGTGGCCAGTTTCGTGGGCCACTCCGACGTGGCGACGACGAGGGGCTACGTCCAGCACGAGGGCGATCGTCCTCTACTTGTGAGCCAGAGAGCACTGGAGTATCTCGATCCACCGCAGACGAACGATTGATCGCCGGCTCGGTTTCCTGTCCAGTAGGAAGATCTCGATGAGGTGGGATTCCGCTCACAGTGACATAATCCGTGGTCAGACATCGATCCAGTGGCGTTCACCAGTGACTGAGAGCTAACGTGAGAGTTACAGCGTTCAGCTGCGACACCGCTTCTATCTCCGCAATCGTTTCCAGCTACCCAAACGGTTGATCGCGACTCGCCGGCACATCACGCCACCGGGTTGGCGCTCGTAAGCAGCTGCAGCGTCTCGCAGGCTGAGACACGAGGGCTACCAGGCTAACGGGGTCGGTGTGGGATGCCGGCTAGCAACCACATCAACATCCTCATCCGCATCGAACCACTACCGGTGTGAAAGGTCAACTTCACTACCTCGGCATCAGCCCGGCTAGTCGGGCCAGGCCAGCTACACCGCTGATCCGAACGGCTGACAGTCCCGAGCCGAAGTATGTATCTTGATCGGCGCCGTGTCATGTGGCGGGATGGGGATCGACGACGTAGGTTGGGCAGTCTGAGGAAGAGAGATGGGGGCGTGCAGCGGCGATGGATGTCGGGATCACTGGAGGCGAACTAATCTTGGGGCTTCTACTCGGAGCCCTCGCCGGCTCGTCAATTGTTGAGGTAGGGAAGGTATTCTTCGGATTCAGAAGCAGGTTTCATATTCGTCACACGGCGAAGTTCATCGAGCGAGGCGACCTTCTATTCGCAGGACTCGATATACCCCGTGGGTATCTCCACGAGGTCTATCATAGCCCTTACGACGCGTGGCCGCAGCTTCGAGAGCTTCTCGGTATTCATCCGTTTGGGCGATTGGAAACACAGATACGGTTTCGGGGCTTTCGACTCCGTTTCGCTACCGTCTTCGACCTTCCATTAGAGCAATACACCGCCCAACTGGCCTCCGCCATGGCATATGCTGTGACTGGACCGATGCGGTATCCCGAGCTACTTCTGGGGTTCGGTGGAGAGGGGCTTCAGAGCGCCTGGCTCAATCGCCTTCGAGATTCTCGCGCTGATGAGCCACAGGACGTAATAGACGCGCTGGCGGGCCCGGATGGCAGCCTACGGGAGACGAGCCACTTCACTACGCAAGGCCTCGACAACCTACAAGTACTGCTCAGCGCTCGTTGGCAGCGATGCGTCCGCGGCTGGGCTCTGGCAGTTACAGCGGTTGCAACCATACTCCTATTTGCGCTATTCGACCCAACACCTATGGGGTGGGCTATCTCGGTTGCTATCGGGGTAGCGGTTGCCGGGCCAGCCTCATGGTTGATGCACGACCTTGGGACACTGCCCCAACGTTGGAAAGGCTAAGGTGTGAAGTGTGCCGACAGAGCTGACCGCACGCGCCGACTGGGAGGCTGGCCAAATCAGCAAGATTGACTTGTATGGTGGGTACATTGAGGGTAAGAGCCAGTTGGTATTTTTCATTCATGGCTTCAACAACGACAGGCGGCGAGCCCTTGAGTACTACAAGGACTGCTTCGAGGCCTTGGCACGGACCTTTGGTCGCTCACGTCGAACTATGGATGAGCAGATCATCTTCTTCACCTGGCCTGGTGATCAATTTGATTCCAGGCTGCTCTCAGCCGCCGCGTATACATTTCAGATCTCAAAGGCAAAGGAAGTCGCCGCCGATCTCGCACAATATCTTGTAGCGCACGCGGCGCGTTTGGATTCAAGACTTGAGCTATCGTTTGTCGCACATTCTCTTGGGGCGAGGTTGACACTGGAGGTCATCCGAGAACTGAAGATGCTAGCGGCGCAGCGCGTTACTGGCAGTAGACAGATCGAGCTAAAGGCCATGGTTCTAATGGCTGCAGCAGTGCCCGTTGGATGTTGCGAGTCCGGCGATCGCTTCCCCTCCGCAGACGCAGATCGTGAGGTCGTGCTATTCTCGAACAGAGACAAGTCCCTTGGTGCACCATTCCGGCTAGGCCAACTCGGTGACTGCGGAGGCCTGAATCCTGAGGCAGTGGGTCGCAGAGGAAACCCTAGAGGAAGATGGCAAACAGCCGTGAATACTGGGCTTGGCCATGGGGAGTATTGGAGCGGGAGAGCGCCGCAAGAACAGATGGCCGGTCTGTTTGGTTGGAAAGCTCCGCGGGAGCTGGCCAGCCGACCAGGCCAGGTTGATTACCTTGAGGGTAGAACCCTAGCAACGAGATCGCTTTAGCGAATCGCTCGACCAGCCAGGAGTTTTTCATGTAGGGTGCTCTGGGGGCCTAGCTTACGGGCTTTGAGAATGGCGAGGATTTGGGAGGGGTACGTCATGCCTCGATTGAAGGCTTGGGAGGCCGTCGTAGCAGCTGGGTTCGTGGTGGCCTATTGGGTCATCGTCCTGGCTATTCCGAACGAGGGTCCTGAGTGGCCGACGGGGCTGCGATGGGTCATCGGGCTCGTGGGTGGAGCCTTAGCTCTGGTTGGAGCAGGCGGCGTTGTGGTATCAATCTTCAGGTCCAAGATGACGGACATTGGCCTCTTCGCGCTGGTTGGACTAGTCGGTGTTGTCCTGTCTATTGCAGGCATCGTCACGGGCAACAAGCTTGATTTAACTGACGCTCGGCGGCTCGCCATCGGGGTGGGGGGCACCGCGCTAGCGGGTCTCGTTTATGGAATTACGAGGTTTGATACGATTCGTGCGGCGGCGTCAGTTCCAATTGTCACGTTGCTCATCGGGGTAGCAACTTGGCCCAACGCTACTTCCTTAATAGGAACAGACGTCCGGACGGAGATTATCAAATGGACGGGGGTGGTACTGGCCGCCGCAGGCGTTGGAGAGGCCGCCAAGCAGGTGGGCGAGTCTATCGCTGGAGCTAAGTCAGAGGGAGGGCAAGTGGCAGCTCCTGGAGACCTAGCAAGCGTCGACCGCGCCACAACGTAGGCTCCGTTCGACCGGGAAGAATTAGGAGCTTCGAGCGATCAGGACGATTGAGTAGCTTCCTGAGAGATCGGAGGGATTCGGCATACCGAGAAGGAAAGCCAGCTTCCGAACCACAGATGGATCGTGGAGACCAGTAACTCTCTCAGAAGGTTCCATCTCGAGGATTGAATCTTCGATCTTACGGTCTCGGGCCATGATCCGCCCGATCTCTCCCTGGCCCAAACGATGCACAACTGAGAACCCGGTCTGGTTGAGAAGTTTCTCTAGGTCATCAAAGGTGTAGGCTCGGCGGTGTTCTCGGTTATTTGGCAGGCGCGCCATATCGAATGACTCAGACGAAGCGTCTGGTACGGAGACGAGAAGCAGCCCGTCCGGTTGAAGAAGCAGCCTAGCTACCTCCAGAAGCCTCTCCGGATGTAGTAAATGCTCAAGTACCTCGAAGCAGGTTGCGCCGTGAAATGCTCCTGGCTGTAAGTCGCCAATGTCGCAGGCCTCGAAGTCCATTTGCCGGAGCTTGACTCGACGCTTGAGGGACTTTGAAGCATCGAGGAGCCGTCTGGACGGCTCAAGGTCGTAGTCGACCCCTACGATTCTAGAGCGACGGACTCTGGCCAGCTCACGAATCCCGTATCCGATCCCGCACCCGAGATCAAGCAGATTCGTCGCTTCTTGGATAGCAAAGAACTCCGCAGCGAACAGGTAGCGACCGAGATGCTCGATCTTTATCCAGGGATCTACTTCCTGGTCGCTCTGATCGTATGGATCTACCGGGGGCCAGTTCGATCCACCGCGCAGACCAGTATCGAGAGATTGGTTCGAGGTCATATCCGTTCACCGGCATCCAGATCGGCCAGCAAGCCTTCGAAGTCCGTCTGGTGCCACACGAACCCAGACTGCTCCTGGATGGCTTGGCCTTCGAGGAGATAAGAGTGCCGAGCGGCCACGGGCTCAGGCCTGACCGATGCTAGCAGCAGTAGGGCCTCGAGCTGCTGGCGGACGAACCCCGAGGAGTGAGCGATCGCCAGCGCCTGCATGGCTGATCCCGCCGCGTGCTCGAGGTTGCCAGCGCTGTACTGCAGCGTTCCGGAGGTGACGGCGACCTCCGCTGCGAGCCAGTCGTAGCTCATGTTGATCGCAATCCGGTGCGCGTCGTCGACGAGGGCTCGAGCCAAGGCGAGGTCGCCCGTGGCGATGGCGATGTCCGCGCGAGCACGGGCGATGTGTCCGGCGTAGTCAAGCATCGTAGGCCCAGAGCTTGGTGCCCGGCAGATGACCGCTTCGGCCTGGTCGAGAAGATCGAGCGCCTGATCGTACTCGCATTGCCATCTATGGAGTTCTGCGTGCATCCGATACATGAGCACGAGAAACGGGTCGTCTCTGAGTGATACGCAGAGTAGCTCCTGTGTTTCCGAGAAGAGTTGGGAGGACCGTTCGACGTCACCGAGGCCAGCCATGACCAGCGCAGCCCGGCCGCCGTACAGGTAGTTCAGCTGTCCGAGGCACGACGGGACGTCAAATTGAGGCAGACCTAGTCGTTGCGATGCGCGAGAGTACTGGCCCAGCTCAACCAAAAGCTCCGTTTGATCGAGTAAGGCATTGCAGCGCGCCAGATCCGAGGCGCCGTCGGCGTCGATGACTGCCTGATAGCTGGCCAAGGCAGCTTCGGTGTAGCCCGATTTGGAGGCAAACCAGGCTGACCTGTTGAGGGCGAGAAATCTTGCCCCAAGATCGATACCGACCGTGGCGTCGAGGCGGGCGACGATCTTTCGGCTGAGCGCGAAGGCGAGGCGCTGGTCGCCGCTGGACACGAGTCTGGGGCTCAGGTTCCAGGTGTCGGAGAAGAGGATGTCGCTGGCGAGTTCCGGCTGTCCGGCGTGAAGGGCCAACTCGGAAGCGCCCAGGAGTTGTTCGGACGTGGCGTCGGCGTTCGGTAGTCCCATCCATGACTTGGTCCGAACGTTCAAGAGTCCTGCCGCGATGGTGGCGGTGAGCTGCGGGTCTTCTGAACGTGCGAAATCAGCAACAAGTCGATGAACGTGGAGCGCTCCATCGGAGACCTCTGCGTCGATGAGCGATCGTCGTTGGAGGTTCATGATTGCGGACGTGAGGTGAACGAGGTTGGAGATGTCCGGCAGCGCCGAGCGGATCTCCGTACATCGCGGATAAACGTGACACCGGCACCCCCATCGAGGTGTGAGCGCCGAACGGGAGGCCTTGGTAAGTCGAGGCAGGGCCGATGGTGACGGCCACCGGCACGGCCCGGCGCAGCACCGGAGACGCCTGGCTCGATGCCCTAGCGGCGACCGAGGACGCAGAGCAGCGGCGGCACGAGCGGCTGGTGCGGGAAGACCAGGTCCAGCGGCTGAACCGGCAGCTCCTCGGACCAAGGAAGGACGACGAGACCGGTGAGTGGTCGAAGAAGCACCGGGCCGGTACCTGCGGGCTCGCGCACTCCGGGCGGGTGGAGATGGGCTACGTCACCGTCCCCGACGGGCCCGACGCGGGGCAGCTCCGAGGCGTCGTGGTGTGCGCGGCAGCGAACCTGTGTCTTCGGTGTGCGATCAAGATCGCTGCCGCCAGGGCCCGCCAGATCGAGCTGCTGGCCGCCGTGATGAAGGCGCTCGGGTTCCACTGCTACATGGTCACCCCGACCTTCTCCCACGCCCGCAGCGACAGCCTGGCGGTGAGCTACCAGGACATGATGGATGCCTGGACCGCCCTGCGGCAGTCACGCCTATTCCGCAAGCTCACCGCCGGAGGCGGCGGGTTCTGCCGCCAGGTCGAAGTCACCTGGTCCCTGGCCAACGGGTTCCACCCCCACCTCCACATCCTCGTCTGGTCCAAGCTCGACCTGGACGCCGACAGCGACTGGGGACCATCGCAGGTCGACGAGATGGAACACGCCCTGTGGCGGGAGTGGTCCTCCCAGATGGGAAAGGCCGGGCGGAACGTCTCCGAGGAGCACGGCATCACGCTCGTCCGAGCGGATGACCCAGCCATGGGCCGCTACCTGGCCAAGGTCGGCCTTGAGCTGACCATGGGCGCCCTCAAGACCGGGCGCCACGACTCCTGGTCGATGTGGGAGATCGCCGCCACCGCAGCGAACCCCGATCCCACGATCCCCGACGAGGTCCGGGCCCGATGCCGGGCACTGTGGGCCGAATACGCCGCCGTAGTCAGGGGCCGGCGCATGTTCGCCACATCACACGGGCTGCTGAAGCGGGCCGGGGTAAAGGAACTCGACGAGAAGGCCGAGGCGGAACGCCAGCTTGGCGAGTTCATGCCATACGTGGCCGCCGACACCCCGGTGTACTCAGCCGCCGACAAGGCCGGCGTGATCCCGGAACTGAAGGGCCTCCTCGCCTCCCGGGCTGCTCCTGAGGTGCTGGCCACGGTGCTCAGCCGCCGGCTCGGTCGCCAAGTCACCTTCGAGCCTCCGGACGATGATGTGGCGCTGCCGCTGTTGCGGTTGAAAACGGTGGTTGGTCGGCATCCAGCGAACCAAGTGCACCGTACCCTTTCGCGCCATTCGCCGTGAGCTGGTCGATCGCCTATTGCGCTCTCGAAAGCCGATCCAGATGAAAAGGCTCCTAGCTCTCCCCTAGTCGCCTCATACGGTGAGCCGCAGTCGAGGAGTCCTGTAGCCCACAGGACCGTCATCGGCAGAAACCAATTGGCGCACTCGCGACGGGGGAGTGAAGGCTCGAAACTAGACCGCTACACTCGCTAGCGCGTGGTGTGGCTTCAGCGGATTACTCGGCCGGCGGCCCGATTCAGTAGGGCCTCATGGACATTGATCGTGACCCACCTCATGCTTTTTGACGTGCTAGCGCTGGTAATAGCTATTGGGCTGGGAACCGCGCTTATTCTGAACCAGCCTAGCAACTCTTCGCTCTCTAGCTTGGGTGTAGCCCTAGTTGGCGGCGGCGTTATTGGCTGCTTCCTGGTCATCATAGAAGCGACCATCGACGCACGGAGGGAGGAAAAGGCGGCGGACCGCTTCGCCGTAGAACAGGAGCGGGATAGGGTCTATGCGGATGCGCGACTCGGGGGCGGGATTGTGCTCGCACTAGCCGAGCTTGATCCCGACCGCTCAGTTGGTGCTCTCGCCCGACTCGTCGAGAAGGGCTGCTGGGTGTTGACCTCTCACTGGGCACTGGCATGTCATCTGAACCGGGTGGATAAGGGAGAAGAGGTCTGGCTGGGTAAGGAACTGTCGCTCGGTCGAATGCGTCCGATAGTCGCGCTCTATACGAGCGACCTGACGGAAATTCGCCGCAAGGCCGCTTTGGAGCTGAGCCACGACCTCGAGGCGGTCTTGCTCGTAAGTGACTGGGTGTCGTTGCCCGTGGAGAACGCTACGCAAGCGATCCTCTACTACCTTCAGGAACTTCGCGCTATCAAGCAAGCGGCCGATGCCCTAGCGGCGGGTGAACTTGACTGGCCCACTTACTCTGATCATCTATACGAGGCTTTCCATCGGGTCGAAGGTCAGGTGATGCTTAGTGTGAGCGCCAGGGCGGAGGGCCGCTTGGATGTGTCGGGCTGGGTGCGCGAACCTTGGTGGCTCACCGGGCGTTGAAACTTTCTCGTGAGAGCCCTAGGCGCCGAAGGGTCGATGACATCGAGAGGAGTGCCTGGGACGCTAGAAGCAGTGCGCATCTGCCGGCCAGATGGGTAGCTATAGTTGAGCTTCACATCGAGATGGTCGCGATGCTGATGCTCGATGGTAGCACTTGACCATCCAGTTTGAGAGCGCCTGATCTTGTGAGAGTGCGGGCCTTCCCTGCGGGGCGTCAGCGATCACTGCTCGAACTGGGTATACGCGATCGCTTCAGGCAACATTAGGATCTGAATCTCGCTGGTCACTTGGTCGAGCGTAGTCCCCCGGTGCGAGTCGAGGCCGCTCCCAAGATTCTTTCTGGCCGAGATCTGGGCTTGCCTGCGAAGCGATCAAGCTTCGAATCATCTGACTTATCACCCACCAGATTCGAGCAAATTTGATCAGCGTGAGGCTGATTAGGGCTACAGAAAGGTTGGCCTCCAAGTCTCCATGTTTTGATCTATCAAGCCAATAGAGCGATGTAAAGCCAAGGGTACAAAGAACCAGGAATCCCAGCGGAATGACTATATGCCCATGAAGCGTCTTCGGAAATCTGATAATGATATAGTGAAGTCGAGCCGAAGGCGTGACAGACAGAACAAGAGTAATAACGATCGTGGCGAGCGACAACAGGATGCCTGACGACGCCGCAAGAGTCTGAACCCAGGAGCCCCGTTCGTCGACTCCCACCAGCGGTAGCAGCTCGTATCTGTACTGGGCGGCGACAGCAAATCCTACGATTAGCAGGTCGAGGTACTGACGATCGATCCAGCCCTCGACAACAGCCTCAATCCGGTTCCGCATCGCCGAATCTCCATTCTTCGATCGCGCGACGTATCGACTCCAACTGCTGTTCGTAGCCTTCGAACAGTAGCTCCGCGAAGTCCGGAACATCGAGCTTCCGATCATCAGACAGTGTGAGGTAGACCTTTGCGAACACTCTGTTTCGCCTTAGGTTGATATTCCCGTGCCCCCTGACCGTAACGTTTGCCACTTCCAGCTCTGGCAAGAACTCGAGAATCTCTTCCAGTTGATCACGCGTGCTATTGGAGAAGCTTCGTTGCTGTTCAGTGCCTTCAGGCTGTCCTAACTCTACCCCAATTTCGGCGGCAAGAGGATTGTAGTCAGCTGCTGCACGCAAACTGGCGGCAAAGCCTCCTGAGGTCAGGGACTCGAACTCAGCGATCTTGTCGCGACGGATCTTGAGTGCGATTCGGTTAATTAGCGACCGTCGATCACCAAGTTGGGCCAAAGGGTAGCCATCGGTTAGCGGAACGAGATGGAGTTTATGTCTCGTGTGTACTGAGAGCCAATTACCGAGGCGAACGTGGCCTGGACTTTTCTTCGACGTCCGAACAAGGCCAACGATATCATTCGGAAAGAATGCGGCATACGAAGCATCTACTATGCCCTTTCCATCCTCAAGAAACAAAGGTTCGACCGTAACTGCTCAGCTGGTGGGTAGCCAGGGTGGTCCGGTGTAGAGGCGTTGGAGGAGGGGGAGGGTGGGTTGGTCGTGTTTGTGGCCGGTTTGAATGTAGGACCGGATGGTGCAGAAGGCGGCGGCGTGGGTGGGGTTGCGGAACAGGCCACTGATCTTGTCGTGGATCTTGCACATCCTCAGTGACCTCTCGGCGTGGTTGTTCGACGCCGGGACCACTGTGGTGTCGAGGAGGCGGAGGATCTGGTCGACCTCGAGACGGAAGCGGGTGGCGAGGTTCCAGGCGTCGCGGTCTTTGGGGAGCCAGCCACCCCGGTTGCGTCGTCGGGGTGGCGGCCCGGCCGGGAGGGTGTCGAAGGCCAGGGTGAGGGTCTGCTCGTAGCGGCGGCGGATCGGGTCGGCGATCTCGGCCGGGACACGGTCGAGGCCGGCGGCGAGGGCGTGGTGGGTGGCGGCCTGGGCGTCGACCAGGACTCGACGCATCTGCTCGGCCCAACCGGTGTGCTTGTGCCAGGCGCCGACATCGATGAGGTGACGGTCGAGGTGAGCATGGCATTGAGCGTGACCGGCCTCAGCCAGCTCGGTGGCGGTGTAGACGTTCAGGCCGTCGTGCATGATCACCCCCCGGTAGTTGTCCAAGACCCCGACCGCGGTGATCGCCTCGATCCCACGGCTCGGGTGATGAGCCAACAACGTCAAGGCGTCGGTCGACACGGTATGCACGAACGACGAGCCCGTCCCGCACCGGACCGGGGTCTCATCAGCACACACCACCGGCGCGGCCTGGAGCAGAGCTTTCACCTCGGCGATGAACGGCGCCAGGCGCTCGGCGGTGTCCAGGGTCCAGTTGGCCAGAGTGCCCTCCGACACCGGGGCGCCGAACAGGGCCTCCATCGCCTCGTGCGCCCGTTCCAACGGCACGTGCTGTCGGACCATCAGATACACCGCCGCTGCTTTGACCCCTGGGCCCCAACACGTCGGACCGGTCGCCTCCGCCGGGAACGCTCCGACGGTGACATAACCGCACAGGCATCGCCGCTTCTCCACGACATGATCGGTGACCACGAGGCGCGGTTCAGGGATATCGACCACCTGCCGAGTGGCCGTGCCGACCACTACCGCGCCGGCGAGATCGGCGGCGCAGTGGTCGCAGCACACCGGTGTGTGGGTCACCGTCACCTCCGGTTCCCGGCGGCGCATCGTCACCCCCGGCGCACCGGGCTGCTTGCCCGGTCGACGACCCGACTCACCAGAACCATCCCGGCGGGCCGCCTTGCGGGCTTCACGCTCATCAGCCCGACGCTGTCGGCGATCCTTACCATCACGCGACGGCGGCAACGACGAGTTCCCCGAATCCCGACCCAGCCGATCCTTCAACGCCTCCAACTCGGCCCGCAGCTCAGCGATCACCGCAGCCTGGGCCGCCACGATCGCCTCCAACTCAACGATCCGCTCCTCCGGTGACACGCCTCAGATCATACGAATCCACGCGCCCCCAGTGGTGGACCAACACCAACCGCGCGAATCACCCCACCAGCTGAGCAGTTACGTTCGACCTGACCCTTGTACTCGACGAGGGGGCCGATGCAGACGATCCTTAAGGTAGCATCCTACGATCGGCCGAGGCCCGTTCTCATGTAGGAGACAAAAGGTCTCTGCTCCAAACAGCGTCTCCTCGGTTCGATACTCGGGCGCAGCTGGATCAGCAAGACGGAACTCATCAAGGACGGCGTCGAGCGGGTACTTTCCGACCTCAAATGTTGGGTTTGGGCTATCGGGCAGGATTAGAAAGAAGTAGACCTTCATCTCTTTGGCTTTGCCGGTCATGCAACATACTGTACGCGGAAATGGCGTAGATGGTGGCACTCTCTGCGCTAGTAGGGTCTCGTCTGTTGACACAACGTCAAGTATGCGGACGGGGTGTGACACCGAGGAGGCGGAAGCTAGGGCGGCCCAAGGGTCAGGCGTCTTCCGTTGACGCGACGTACCGTGCCCGTTGATGATGGTGGGCAGAGTGCCGCTCTAGGAAAGGTGGGACTTTGTACTCATGGTGGCTCGGCACCTCCCCCTGGTGATCAGCGAAGCAAGCGTGAATGCCTCACCGCTCAGCCGAACGCAATCCGTTGGCGGTGTCTGTTGGTCCACCGCTGCGCCAAGGTTGAACGGCGAGGGGGATGCTCGATGTCTCATTATGCTCAGTTCTGGTCCCGGGCCGGCTGACTGACGGAGCAACGATGACGACGCAGAGTGTCCCGGCGGGGTGGTATCCGGATCCGAGCGCTCCGGATGTGAAGCGTTGGTGGGACGGCACAACCTGGACGACACATGTGCAGCCCGCCGCTCCCGCAGCCCCACCTCCGCCACCGCCGCCGCCCCCTCGTGGGTCTATCGCGGCAGCGAGGCAGGTAGTCGGGCCCAGCACCTCGACGGTGGAGCCGGTGGCCGAGCTCGAGTTGGAGCGTGAGCGTTGGCTTCAGTTCGCCAAGGCCGAGTACTGGGAGATGGTGGAGGCGTTCGATTCAGAGCGAGCGGCCTTGGAGAAGCAGGTGGCGGCGGTGGAGGCGGCCCTGGTGGACCGGCATGAGCGTCTCGACCTTCAGGAGATGGGGTTCTTCGACGACGGCGACCATCCGGTCGCCGACTCCGTCGAGTTCAAGCAAGCGGTCGAAGTGGCCCGCACACGACGCAAGGCGATGGGTCAGCGCAAGGACGCGGTGCTCGGCTCGACCAGCTGGACTGTGAACGGGTCCGTTACCGAGGGCCGCAAGATGGTCGACGAGTTCTCGAAGTTGATGCTGCGGGCTTACAACTCGGAGCTGGACGCCCTGGTCAAGACCACGAACGCAACGAACTCGGGGGTAAAGATCGACGCCCTGGGCAAGAAGCGCGATCAGATCCGCAAGCTCGGCCGGTCGATGAACATCGAGATCCACCCGGAGTACCACGATCTGGCCGTCTACGAGATCCGCCAGACCGGTATGTTCCAGGCGGCCAAGCTTCGGGAGAAGGAAGCGGAGAGGGCTCGACGCGAGGAGTTGCGCGAGCAGGCCAAGGTCGAGGCTGAGCTTCGGCGTGAGCAGGAGAAACTTGACAAGGAGGCCACTCTCTACCTCCAGGCTCTCGCTGCTATGGAGGCAAATCCCGACGCTATGCCTGAGGAGGTCGAGGCCCTACGGGTGAAGATCGCCGAGGTCGAGGCGGCCCAGGCTGACGTGATGATGCGGGCGGCGAATACACGGGCGGGGCACGTGTACGTGATCTCGAACCCGGGAGCTTTCGGGGGCGACATGGTCAAGATCGGGATGACCCGGCGTCTGGAGCCGATGGACCGGATCAACGAATTGGGTGACGCTTCGGTTCCGTTTCGATTCTCGGTCCACGCTCTCATCTTCTCCAGCGACGCTGTCACCCTTGAAGCCGAACTGCACCGCCGTTTCGAGGCGGCCCGGGTGAACCGAGTGAATCGACGTAGGGAGTTCTTCCGAGCCACTCCTCAACAAGTCCGTGACACCCTCGTCGATCTCAGCGCCCACGTCGTCGAGTTCGCCGAGACGCCCACCAACGAGGAATGGGACGCCTCCCGATGAATCAGCCCAGCAACCGGTTCCGAACCAAGGGATCACTGGCCGACTCCCCCGAGTCCCAGCGGTACCTCCGGCGCCTCAACGGCGAACCGGCTTCAGCCGTACAGGTCGGACGGGAGCTGACAAGCCGGGCACGACGCACCTTCCGAGGACTCCGGAACTAACGCTGCCGTCCGGGATCGAGCAGATCGAGCGCTTTCCTGCTTACCTGAAGGGGTCGATCGCCTTGAGCGGGCGCCGAAGTTCACCTCGGGCACGGCCTGGACCAACGGGACATGGAACGGCAACATTTGGACCGGCGGCCAGTTCAACACGACCTGACAGTCGACGGCGTCACATGGTCCGGCCGCACTTGGCGCAGCGAAACCTGGACCGATCGCACCTGGCGAGCCGACCTTTGGGCCGGCCGCACCTGGCGCACCGACCTCTGGTCAGGACGAACCTGGCGCAGCGACGGCTGGTACTGAGGCCCAGTAGGCCCGACCGGTCCTCAGGCCCGGCAGCTCCACCAACGGGAGCTGCCGGGCTGTCACACGTGGGATGAACACCCCCAACAGGGATGCTCAGGCGGGAATCTCATGACCGTCCCCGGGGAGAACCCATGCTACCTGCGGGGATAGGGAAGTGGGGGAGCAGCTTAACTCTCACAATAGCTCTCAGATCCGCTAGATTCCGGCAGAGAGGTCTCTAGCCAGCGTCAATGGAGGGGTCGGCGGAATCCCACACCTTCCGCTCAGATGCGCCCCGACCAGTGGAAACACTCTGGGTGTGAGTCGAAGTTGTGAGTCGATCGCCGGGCTAGCCGCCAGCTCGGCCTTCGCTGCACGAGAGGCGCTACGCAACTCCAACAGGTTTGCGACGTCGTGATCGCCTCTGTGCGCTATCGCAGTGAACGGCCCCTGGCCTCTGGCGGTCGTCGCCATCTCTTCGGTCGGTGCCGACACAAGTCGGTGCGGGATTGGCGGACCGCTCCGTCTGACGACGGACGGAGCGGAGGGCGCACATTCGGGTGCCGCTCCGCTGCTCGTGGTACCGCCGACCCGTTTGCTGATAGGCGGCGGCTGCGAATGCCGATCCACGGGATCGGATGGTTGCGGGTACACAGGCTGATGCCAGTTCTGGTGCCGGTGGCGACCGCCAGGTGGCGCCTCGACCTGGAGCTGGGAGCGACGAACCAGCCGGTGGGCCCGGAAGGTCGTTGACCTCAGCCACCGCCTGGGGTGCCGTCAGGACCGTTCAGAGTTGCCTGATGGCCGGCCCAGGTGGTCGGCCTCATCAGTTTTGGGTTGGCCCGAGCGGGCCGTCGACGCCTCCCCCTTCTCGAAGCGACAGAACAGGTCAAGACTACACCCTTGTCATTCGACCGCCAGTGAGAGGAACGTCCGCGAGTGGGCCGGGGTGGCCCACTCGGTCAGTCACAAGCGGCCACAGCGGGACAGGTGCGCTAACGGTCAACGGGGTGAGCTGTGACGTTGGTGATCACGATCTGGCCAGCAGCCACCTCGATCGCGTAGAACACGAGGATCGCCTCGACCCGTGCGCTCGGGTGGCGCCGTAGACCCGTGAAGTCCGTCCGACCAGGGCCGTCCGGTCGCAGGTCGTCCCAATGCGAGGCGAACGTGACGAGCACGGCCAACGCTGCCTCCTGGTCGAACGCGGTGGACACCTCGGCCGGGAACGGTCGGAGGGCGTTGGCCAGATCAGCAGGAAAGGCCTCGTCGTAGATGGCCCAGCGGGTCCCGCCGGTGACCCGGAGGGCCTGCCAGTTCAGCGCCATCCGGTTGTGTCAGGCCTGATCGGCAATCGAGTGGCCGGCGGCCCGGTAGCGCTCAGCCGAGGCTCGACCCTTGGCGCCCACTTCGGCGAGCGCAGCATCGAGCGCCTCGTCGCCAATGGCGGCCCGAGCTTCAGCCTCGGAGATCCGCTCCCACCGCAGCTGCCCGGTCGACGGGCGAGATGTCAGATCGGAACGGGGAGCAGTCATCGCCTCCTACTCTACCCATCTGCGAACGCCGCCGTAGCGACATGCAGGCCGCCTCGTCCCGCACGGCGACGCAAGCGATCGTCGACATGATCAGCCTGCGATGCTCTGAAGGCCTCGCCGTTTCAGGTCCGAACGGACCTTGGCGTAGATGTTGGCCGTCACGCCAATGGAGGAGTGCCCCAGGATCGCCGAGACGACCTCCAGGGCGACGCCGGCCTCCAGAAGCAGCGTCGCTGCCGTATGCCGGCTGGCGTGGAAACGCCGGACGCTCGACGAGCAGGGCTCGTCACTGGCACAGGCCCGACAGCGGTGCTCGACGCCCGCCCGCAGCAGCAGTTGGGACCACTGCTGTCGGGTCAGCTGCGGCCGACGTCGCCCGCCATTGGTGGCGGGAAACACATAGCGGTCGGGCCGCACGGCGTCGGCCCGGTCGCGGTGGCGTTCGAGCTGGGCGGCGGCTTCCCGGGATCAGCGGCAGCGACCTGAATACCCGCCTGGGTCTTCGACTTCCGCACATGAAGCTCCCCACTCTCGAAGCCGATGTCGCCCCACCGGAGATCGAGAAGCTCGCCGAGCCGCATCCCGTACTTGACCGCCAGCCACACGAGAGCCTCCAGCTCGTCGCCCTCGGCCGCCTTGAGAACCGCCGCTGCCTCCTCGGCGGTGAGGGCATCATCGACCTTCGCCGTCGGCGCCCGAGCGATGCTCACGTGCTCGGCCGGGTTCCGGGCGATCATGTCGGCCGACTGCGCCCACCGCAGCGCCGTGCGAAACGTCTCCAACGTCGTCCTCGCCGTCTTCGGGCTGTACCGGCGCCCCAGCTCGGCGGCGAACGCCTGGACGTGCGGCACCGTCAGCCGCCCGAGCTTCACGTGGCCTACCTGGGCCGAGATCCGCTTCACCCGCTTGGCGTACTCGACGTGGCTCGACTCGGCCACCTGATGGCGGACGACGTCCTCCAGCCAGAAGTCGAGGAACTTGGCCACCGTCGTCGTCTTGTCCGGCACGACGCCTTCCTTGGCCTGCCGGCGTAACTCGTCGAGGGCCTCGACCACCTCCGCCCGCCGCTTGCGAACCACCCTGCTGTACCGCCGCCTGCCGTCCAGGCTGTGCCCGATCTCGACCTGGCCCACCCACCGTCCGTCGCTCGATCGCCGGTAGATGCTGCCCTCGCCCTTGCCCCGCGTGGCCGCGACGTTACCAGGTCTTGTGAGTCATCTTGTGAGTCATCAGCCCTGAACACCGGTGAACGCCTATGGACGAAAGTCCAGGTCAGAGCCACTCTCTGAACGCCTGTGAACCCCATCTCTGAAGCCCACACCTTCCGCTGAGTAGTTCCGGGGTGTTCAGCATCGTTCATTCCGAAGGCCGCTACCTGGGGAAACGTTCAGAGGAACCACCACCGTTCAGGGGCGTTCAGGGAGTACAGCGTGTCCTCACCTAGCCTGTTCCAGGGCATAGCCGGCCAACCATTGGCTCAGGGCGGGGGCGGGGACCGGGCGGCTGAAGAGATAGCCCTGCCCGTAGGTGCAGCCCATCTGGTGGAGTGCGTGCTCGGTGGCGGTGGTCTCGATCCCTTCAGCGACAACGTCGAGGTGGAGGTTTCGGCCGAGGTCGACGATCGCTCTGACGATGGTTTCCGCCGTTGGGTCGGTTGTCATGGTGTGGACGAATGAGCGGTCGATCTTCAGTTCGTCAACGGCGAGGGTGGTGAGGTAGGCGAGAGACGAATGGCCGGTTCCGAAGTCGTCGATGGCGATGCGGATTCCCATATCTCGGAGGCGTGCGATCACTGAGGTGGCCAGGGTGGGGTTGGCCATGATGGTGGTCTCGGTGAGTTCGATCTCCAGCAGAGTCGGGGGTAGCCCTTGGGCGTCCAGGAGTCTCCCGATCGACTGGACGAGGTCCGGTTCGGTCAGGTTTCGAGCGGAGATGTTGACCGCGATCCGCAAGGGATGGCCTGCCCGCTGCCAGCGGCTGGCTTGGTCGATCGCAGTTCCCAGGACGTGGCGTGTGAGGGGGTGGATGAGATCGGTTCGTTCCGCTACCTCGATGAACTCCATCGGTGGCACATCGCCCCGGCCCGGATCGTGCCAGCGGGCTAGCGCTTCGACGGCGTCAACCTGGCCGGTCGCGAGGTTGATCTGTGGTTGATAGTGGAGGTTGATCGCACCCTGTTCGATCGCGGCCCGCAGGCGGCCGGCAACGGCGAGGCGTTTAGGGCTGTAGTTGTCACGGTCGGCGGCGTAGACTTCGACGCCGGTATGAGAAGTCTTGGCCGAGTACATGGCCACGTCAGCTCGCCGGAGGAGGTCATCGCCGTCGATGGAGACGGAACGATCGGACGACAGAGCGACACCGATACTGGCGTCCACGTCGACCTCGACTGCTGTCACTGCGTAAGGCCGCCGTAGCTCTGAAAGGACAGTACGGGCGCGCTCGATGGCCGTTCGCTCGTTGCGAGTGTCGATACAAAGGACGAACTCATCACCTCCGAGGCGGGCTAGTAGTTCGCCTGGGTGCAGGAGTGGCTTCAAACGGCGGCCGACTTCGATGAGAAGACTGTCGCCACAGGCGTGGCCCAGTGTGTCGTTGACCTCTTTGAATCGATCGAGGTCGAGGAGGAGTACGGCGAATCGGGCGCCCTGCTGATTCGCTCGGTCCACATGGCGCATGAATAGTGAGCGGTTTGGCAGCCCGGTGAGTGGATCGTGGGTGGCTTGGAATTCAAGGCTGGCCGACTCGGCTCGGAGTTCGTTGACAAGGGACACGTTGCGGAGCGAGACAGCAGCGTGAGCGCACAGGATGTCGAACAGCACGACGTCTTCGTTGTCGAACTCTCGGATGGCACCACTGCGGTCGCCCACCCCCAAAACAACTCGGCCACCGCCGGCAATGTCTACCACGCAGACAATCGCTTCGCTGAGGTCCCAGCCCAGATGTGAGGCCAGCGGTGACTTGTGATTGAGGAGTTGGGCGGTCCCTCCCAGCTCGGTGAGGCTGGCAACGTCGAACGGCGTCGGTTCGACTGCCTTTGACCCTTCCGGGTCTCGACCTACCAATGAGAGTCTCGGCCCGCCGGGTCGCCACAGCCACGCCTGTTCGGCGTGCATCACTTCGGCCATTCGACTGAGCAGAAGGGAGTCGAAGTCCGCGGACAATGCCTCGCGGCCCAGGTTGCGGGCGAAGTTGTCGAGGCGAGTCATTCCCTTGTATCGGGCACTCAATCGGGCGAATCGGTGGGTCTGGCCGACGAGGAAGACTCCCGTGGGGACTGCCAGCCATACGTTCACCGCTCCGTGGTGAAGCTGATTGACTACCATCAAGGCGAACGACGAATCGACCAGAGCGGCAATCAGCGGCATCCAAATTCCGGTGAGGAACGAACGGTCCCACGCTTGTTGGAACAGGCTGATAGCCGTTGTCACGATGAGGGCGCCCACTACGTCGGCAGCGATGACGGCCAGCCCCGTGGCCAGCCAGGCACGGGGCCCGAGAGACCCCGTTTCACCGACCCAAATGATGATCTGCCCGGCGACGAGCACTTCGAACGCGTGCGACGTGACGTTTACCAGGAGCTTGAGTGGCTCCTGCCGGTGCACTCCGCCCAGCACAATCAGTGATGACACGGCGCGTGCCGCCACCACCACCGGGAACGGCAGCAACAGCAGCCCAACGACGAGGGGCACGGAGGTGAAGCTGAACGCGTGGGTGTCGTTGCGGAACTCGATCTCTACCGAGCGAAGCTCGCCAGCACCGTAGAACCCGAAGACCAGGGCAGCCACACCCCAACGCACGCCGCTGACAGGCTGAGCAGTCAGGGCAGTTGCTGCGGCCAGCCCCGCGATCAGCACCGCGCACAACCAGACCACCTGACGACTGCCGACGCCCGGCGCAGAATGCCGACCTCCCTCCTCGATGTGGCTGATGGTCATGTGGTCTGGTCCACGGCAGGGAGAGAGGGGTTCGACGAGCAGTACGGCGGCGCCCACGCTTGATCGGGCGATCGGCCCCCGATCTGAACCCCCCCACCAACACCACCGGGAAGGTTCCCCAGAAAGGGGCGATCGACCTATTCGGGGCAGGGCACATGATTGTCGATCCAGACGTGCCCCACTGAGGGGATGGAACCACGGCACGAAGGATCGGACCTTGCGCAAACCGAGCATCACAGGACTGACCGAAGGCTGGCGCTGGGGTCCCGGGCGCCGAAGGACCGCTGTCACCGCAACGGCTCTGGCTGCCATGGTCACTCTCTCCGCAGGCCTCGCAGCGCCGTCCTATGACCCTGAAGCGGACAGTTTTGCCACGAGCTACAGGGAGGCAGCCACCGGTGGGTCGGACTTCACCGAATGGAACACCACTCGTAACATCCTGCGGACCGAGGTGAAGAACGCGATCGGGGCTTCGGGCGCCCACCGGAACGGCTTCACGGGCAAGGGCGTCGATGTCGCCATCATCGACACCGGTGTCGCCCCAGTCCGGTACCTCGACTCGGCCGAAGCGCTCGTGAACGGACCCGATCTCTCCCTCGACCGTCAGGCCGGCGTGGCCACCGCAGTTGACGGATTCGGCCATGGCACCCACCTGGCCGGCATCGTCGCCGGCCGCGACGCCGGCATGGCCCCCGGCTCGAGGATCGTCAACCTGAAGGTCGGGGCTGCCAACGGCGCGGTGGACGTGTCGCAGGTGATAGCTGCCATCGACTGGATCGTGACCCACCGCAAAGACCCCGGGTTCAACATCCGAGTCATCACCCTGGCCTACGGAACGGACTCGACCCAGTCCTACAAGGACAGCCCCCTGACCCACGCTGTCGAATCGGCGTGGCGGGCCGGGATCGTCGTGGTGGTCGCCGCCGGGAACACCGGCGCCGCCCTGACCAACCCTGCCACTGATCCGTTCGTGCTCACGGTCGGCGCCGCCGACATCAATGACCCGATGAAGGCCGACGACGATGTGGTAGCGCCCTACTCGGCTGTCGGCACCACCAGCCGGGGAGTAGACATCCTGGCCCCCGGAACATCGATAACGAGCCTCCGGGTCCCAGGAGGATTCATCGACACCCTCTACCCAGAGTCCCGGTTCAACGTTCTCGGCACGACCTACGCCAAGGGCTCCGGCACATCCCAGGCCGCCGCTGTCGTGTCGGGCAGCGTCGCCCTCCTGCTCCAGGCCCAGCCCGACCTCACGCCGGACCAGGTCAAGGCACTGCTCAAATCGACCGCTCGACCCCTCCCTGGGGCAACGGCCAACGCTCAGGGCGGAGGCATCATCGACCTGACGAACGCTCTCGCCGCCAAAATCCCCTCGATCAAGAGCGCAACCCAGAAGTTCACCGTATCAACCGGAAAAGGAACCATCGAAGCCTCCCGCGGCAGCGCTCATCTCGTTGCCGACGATGGCACCATCCTGTCCGGCGAGATCGACATCATGGGCCAACCCTGGGTCGGGTCGACCTGGGCGCCGAAGTCCACCTCGGGCACGGCCTGGACCAACGGAACATGGAACGGCAACATCTGGACCGGCGGCCAGTTCAACACAGACCTGACAGTTGACGGCGTCACATGGTCCGGTCGCACCTGGCGCAGCGAAGCCTGGTCCGGTCGCACCTGGCGAGCCGACCTCTGGGCCGGCCGCACCTGGCGCACGGAACTCTGGTCAGGACGAACCTGGCGCAGCGACGGCTGGTCCTGAGGCCAGTAGACCCCGATCGGCCCCACGGCCCGGCAGCTCCACCAACGTGAGCTGCCGGGCTACGGGGACAATCTCCCGGCCGTCGTCACTGACCAACAGCTTCAGGCCCGCTGGTGGCCGCTTGACCCGCTCGGCGTCTCGCCGTGGCCCGACTCGGTCACCTGATGGTGGATGACGTCCTCCAGCCAGAACTCGAGTTCCTGCCGCCCCCTTCAGGCGTAGCGCAGGGCGAGCTGGTTCACGTCGGCTCGGATCCGGGCCCGCAGACCGGGGGGAGCCAGGGCTTCCACCTCGGCGCCGAGCTGCAGGATCAGGCCGCTGGTATACGGGACCGACTCCATCGGGATCTCGACCTGGATCCACCCGTCGGCATCGGGCGGTTGCGCGCTGGCGGCTGCGGCCCGGGCCAGCGTCGGCTCGAGCAGATGGGGCAGCTCGTCGAAGACCCGGGGCGACATCCGGAGGGTGGCCATGCCCGAGTACCGGCGGGCTTCGAAATCGGCCAGGTGGTCCCGCCAGAAGGCGGCGAGGTCGAAGTTGGCGGGCGGGTCGAATGTCTCGTCGAGGACCGTCACCCGGCTGATGCGTGAGATCCGGTAGATCCGCACCTCGTCATCGGCCCGGCCTACCAGGTACCACTGGCCGGCCTTGAGAACCAGACCCAAGGGGTTGAGCGTGACTGTGACCCGGCGGGGTCGGGCCCAGCGCTCGTAGCCGATCGTGACCCGGCGCCGGTCCCACACCGCGGCGGCGATGTCACCGAGGAGGTCGGGGCTGTCGCCGTCGTGGTACCACGGCGGGGCATCGAGATGGAACCGTTCGGCGATCCGCTCGGCGTGTGCCCGCTGGCCGGCGGGCAGCGAAGCGAGCAGCTTGAGCTGGGCCGCCGCCAGCGCCTCGCCGTACCCGAGACCGGCGGCCGCGGCGGGAACGCCCAACAGGAACAGCGACTCGGCCTCCGGCGCCGCCAGGCCGGTGAGCCGGGTGCGGTAGCCATCGACCAGGGCGTAGCCGCCGTCCTTCCCGGGGCTGCCGTATACGGGCACCCCGGCGGCACCGAGCGCTTCGACGTCCCGGTACACCGTCCGCACCGAGACCTCCAGCTCAGCGGCCAGGGCCTCGGCCGTCATCCGGCCCCGGGTCTGCAGCAGCAGCAGTGTGGCCACCAGGCGGCTGGCTCGCATCTCGATCTCTTCCGTTCCACTGACATTGGGTGTCAGGGGACCAATCGTACGATCCCGGCACGTCCAACGTGAACCGGAGGTTCTGATGCATTCGATCGATGACCTGGTGACCCGCTATGTGGCGGTGTGGAGCGAACCCGACGACGCCGCTCGCCGAGATCAGGTGGCCGCCCTGTGGGGGGAGGACGCGACGCACGTGTTGGAGGCACGCCAGATGCGGGGCCACGCCGAGATCGCGGAGCGGGTGGCGGCGGCCTACTGTGATCTCGTCGCCGACAAGGGCTTCGCCTTCACCCTCGCCCACGGTTTCGACGGTGTGCAGGCCCACCACGACGCTGTCACCTTCGACGTGACGATGGCGCCGGCCGGCGGCGGCGCCGTGGCCTGGATCGGGCGCATGGTGCTGCTCCTCGGGAGCGATGGTCGGATCCGTTGCGACTACCAGTTCGGCCGGAACCAGTGAGTCGGGCCCTCGCCCATCGCTCGGCGGTCGACGCCCCGCAGGCGGCGGGTCGGTGGGCGTTCGCCGGGTGTGGCTACGCCCTGCTCGTGCTGTTCGCCGGGTCGAATGCCCCATCGCCCCTGTACCGGGTGTACAGCCAGCGCTTCGGCTTCACCCCCCTTACGATCACCTTCGTCTTCTCGGCGTACATGGCGGTGATCGTCCCGTCGCTGCTCGTGTTCGGCCCCCTGTCCGATGCCGTCGGGCGACGCCGGGTGCTGGTACCGGGCCTGGTCCTGGCGGCCGTCGGGGCCGGTCTCGTGGCCACGGCCTGCATCGTGGCCGGCGCCGGCGGCGGACCGCTGCTGGCCGGCGTCCTGGGTCACTACGCACCCTGGCCCCGAACGTTGGTGTTCGTCGTCGTGATGGCGGCGCTGGCCCTGGCCCTGGTGGCGATCGCCCGGGTCGACGGCCCCACCAGCAGCCGCCGGCGTTGGCAGCCCCGCCGACCCCAGATTCCCGGCCCCATCGCCGGGCCCTTCGTCTCCGCCAGCGCCGCCAGCTTCCTGGCCTGGTCTGTCACCGGTCTGTTCCTGACGCTGGTTCCCTCCTACGCACTGAACCTGTCCGGTTCGTCCAACCTGGCGCTCGCCGGTGGCGTGGTCGCCCTGCTCTTCGCCGGCTCAGGGGCGGCCCAACTCCGGAGCCGGGCCATCCCCGCTCGGGCCGGGCAGATCGCCGGTCTGGTCGGGCTGATGGCCGGGCTCATCCTTCTGGTCGGTGCCGGGGAGGCGCGGTCGCTGCCGGTGCTGCTGCTGGCGACGATCATCGCCGGGCTGGGCCAGGGGCTCGCCTTCGTCGGGGCCATGACCGAGGTGGGCGCCATGGCACCGGCCGATCGCCAGGCGGAGGTCATGTCGACCTTCTACGTGCTCACCTACATCGGCACCGGTGCCCCCGTGATCGGTGTCGGCCTCGTGGCCTCCCGCACCGACCTGCTCCGGGCGGTCGAAGCGTTCGCCGCAGTGCTCGTAGTCCTGTGCCTGGTCCTCGTGGCCCGGCTCCTCCACAGCCCTTCCCCAGGGTTCCGCCCGGGGGGATCCGGGTAACGGCTCGTCACATGACCGCCACCAGCAGCGTCTGGCCGAGCGGCCGCGAACGACAGGAGACACGATGGCAGGCCACACAGACGAGCACGCCGACACGGGCGGCAAGAGCGAGGGTGACGACGAGGGCAAGGCCCTCGAGATCAACGACAAGACCGAACATCCCGAGCCCGATCTCGAGAGCCGTTCCGATGGCGACTACGAGGGCAAGTCCTTCCAGATCAACGACAATACGAAGACCGCCGACCAGTAGCCGCTCACGGGCCGGTGACTTCAGGCCCTTCCGCCTCTGCCCTCGCGCCGGCAGACTCGGTCGTGGGGGGTGACTTCGTCCCAACGAGAAGGGCGGTGTCGGCAATGACCATCATCTGGTTCGTGGTCTGGCTCATCGCGAACAACGTGGGCGCCCCGGAGGCGCTGCGGTTCGATCCGGTCAACTTCTGGGCGGGCGCCCTGTTGCTCGCCGTGGCGCTGGACCTCGGTGGCCACCACGCTCAGCAGGCGGGCGGCCGGTCCGACCGGAAGGCTCGTACCTAGAACGGGGAACGCGCCGCGCCCGGGTGGCGTGGGTCGCGTTACCTCACAGGTCATCGCCCTGGTCACCCTTGGGGCGCAAGATCGGGATAGCCGCCGACCCGGACGGCAATCGACCCCGAAGGGACCCCGCCATGACCGGCTACGCCGTAGGCCTCCTGCACGACATCGACCTGAACGACGACATCACCGCCTACCTGGAACGGATCGACGACACCCTCGCTCCGTTCGCCGGGCGATTCATCATCCACGGCGGTCAGCCCGACGTGCGGGAGGGCGACCTGCACGACACGTTGATCGTCATCGAGTTCCCCGACACCGCGGCGGCCGCCGCCTGGTACGAGTCGCCGGCCTACCAGGCGATCGTTCCCCTGCGGACGGCCAACGCCCAGGGCGTGGTCTTCGTGGTCGACGGGGTCGACGCCAGTCATCGCGCCACCGACGTCCTGCGCTGACAGCGATCGACCCACCGGTGCGGGCCCTCAGCCCAGCGCCGCCCGTAGCGCCGCCACCCGCTCCGGCTGCACGTGATACCAGGCCCACGTGCCCCGCTTCTCCGAGGTGACGAGCCCGGCCTGGCGGAGGATCTTGAGGTGGTGGCTCACCGTCGGCTGGGACCGCCCGGCCGGCTCCACCAGATCGCAGACGCAGGCCCCGGCCGGCCCGGCGGCGGTGATCATCGACAACAGATGGAGCCGCACCGGGTCGGCCAGGGCGTGGAAGCCCTTGGCCAGCTCGGCCGCCGCCTCCTCGTCGAACCCGCTGCTGCCGACCGGGGCGCAACACGCCGTCACCGGCACCGTGGCAACCGGATCGATCTTCGTGCTCGCCATCGCAGATCCTTCCGACCATTCATCGAAGAGTATCAATGAATACATTGACATCTGTCGATGAATGGGTAGGATGCAGACATCGACAGATGTCAATCTAGCGTCTGCCCAGCACCAGGGAGCAACCCATGTCACGAGTCCAGCTCGCCCTCAACGTGAACGACCTCGACACCGCCATCGCCTTCTACTCCAAGCTGTTCGGCGCCGAGCCGGCCAAGATCCGCGACGGCTACGCCAACTTCGCCATCGCCGAGCCGCCGCTCAAGCTCGTCCTCATCGAGAACCCGGGCCAGGGCGGCACGCTCAACCACCTCGGCGTCGAGGTCGAGAGCTCCGCCCTGGTCAACGACGCCATCGTCCGCCTCCAGGGCGAGGGCCTCGACACCACCGTCCAGCAGGAGACCGCCTGCTGCTACGCCGTGCAGGACAAGGTGTGGGTCCACGGCCCCGACGCCGAGCCCTGGGAGGTCTACACCGTGCTGGGCGACGCTCCCGACATGGCCTGCGCCCCCGCCCCCGACGGATCCAGCGCCTGCACCGCCGCTCCCGAAGCGGTCTCGGTGGGAACCAAGTCCACCTGCTGCTGATCCCGGCCCAGTCGGCGCACGTCCTGTGGCTTTTGGCTCGCCGCCCAACCGTTCGCCAGTCTGGAGGCCGGGCTCGGGGTGGCGTCGCCCCGCCGGCGCCACCGGCTGAGCCGCATCTCACTTCCGACCCATGACAGGACCGCCCGTGACCGACACCGCAGCCGATACCCGCACCCCCGGCAGGCTCTCCACCCTCGATCGGCTGCTGCCGCTGTGGATCGGCATCGCCATGGTCGCCGGGCTGCTCCTGGGTCGGGCCTTCCCCGGGCTCAACGACACCCTCGACAAGGTGAAGATCGGCACCGTCAGCCTGCCGATCGCCGTCGGCCTGCTGCTGATGATGTACCCCGTGCTGGCCAAGGTGAAGTACACCCGCATCGGGCACGTGGTGGCCGATCGCCGGTCCCTCGTGCTGTCGCTCGTGCTCAATTGGCTGATCGGCCCGGCCGTGATGTTCGCCCTGGCCTGGCTGCTCCTGCCTGACCTGCCCGAGTACCGCACCGGCCTCATCATCGTGGGCCTGGCCCGGTGCATCGCCATGGTCCTCATCTGGAACGACCTGGCCTGCGGCAACCGGGAGCTGGCCGCCGTGCTGGTGGCCCTCAACTCGATGTTTCAGATCGTCGCCTTCTCCATCCTCGGCTGGTTCTACCTCCAGGTCCTGCCCGGCTGGCTCGGCCTCGACAGCAACGGCATCGACGTGACCGTGGGTGAGATCGCCAAGAGCGTGTTGATCTTCCTGGGCATCCCGCTGCTCGCCGGGTTCCTCACCCGCACCTTCGGGGAGCGGGCCAAGGGGACCGAATGGTACGAGGAGCGCTTCATCCCCCGTATCGGCCCCGTCGCCCTCTACGGGCTGCTGTTCACCATCGTGATCCTGTTCGCCCTCCAGGGCGAGAAGATCACCAACCAGCCGCTCGACGTGGCCCGCATCGCCCTTCCGCTCCTCGTCTACTTCGCCATCATGTGGTTCGGCACCTTCGCTCTGGGCCTCCGCCTCGGCCTGCCGTACGACCGCAACGCCTCCATCGCCTTCACCGCCGCTGGCAACAACTTCGAGCTGGCCATCGCCGTGGCCATCGGCGTGTTCGGTGTGTCGTCGGGCCAGGCCCTGGCCGGGGTGGTGGGCCCCCTGATCGAGGTGCCGGTACTGGTGGCCCTGGTCTACGTCTCGCTCGCCGCTCAGCGGAAGTACTATCCGGCCGCCGCCGCTTAGATACAAATCAATACCACTCGAACTGTTCGATTTGTCGCAGAAATCTGACTCTAGTTCGGATCGATTGACGTAATGCCGCAGTGTGCAATACTGCGGTGCCACGACCTGCAGATTCGCGTCGTAGGTTGCCAGGCGAAACCGCGACTGAGATCATCAGCGGCAAGCGCGGCTGGCCCGCGGGTCCAGCAGTTGCTGCTGCTGCCCGTGCGGGGGCCTACCGCGTGAGGCGGGCGGGGCTGTTGGGTTTCCGCCACTCCGGCCCCGTCCGCCGTCCAATCGAAACCCGGAAAAGGCCAACTGTCCATTGGCTTGCGCCGATTCGTCTACCCGAGCACACGGCCCTGATGAACGACATGAAGTACATCATCGAAGCCGACCGTCTCGGCTTCAAGTACGGCCTGATAGCGGAGCATCATTTCCTGCACGAGTACTCCCACACCTCGGCCCCGGAGGTGGAGCTCGCCTACCTGCCGGTTCGAGTTCGGTACCGGCCGGGGCGCCGGGAGCTACGAGATCCTCGGCTTCCTTCCCGGTATCGAAGACATGAACGTCACCAAGGCCATCTGGGACGATGTGATCGACGAGATCCCGAATATGTGGATGAACGAGGTGTATCCCGGCTACGAGTCCGAGCACTGGTCGATCCCGGCCCGCCCGGTCAATCCCACGCCGTGGCGACATAGCCATCCCGCCCTGATACGCCGCGGCGGCGATGGTCCAGCTGGTGGGGTTGGCCGCAGGTCATGCCCCGCCTGACCCCGGAGCCCCGTTCGCCCGGTCCACCGCATAGGCCGGATCGTTCCGGAGCGCCTCCGGGAACCGGGGCCCTGCTACGTTCGTCCAAACGGCCATGCGAACCTCCGTTGCCCGCTGGGCCGCCGCTCTGTGCGCCGCCTCCGCCCTCGTGGCCGCCTGCGGCCCGGGAGACGGCGGCGACGGCGTCGCTGCCTCCGACCAGGAGGGTGTCTCGGCCGTGGCCGTGGCCGTCCGCCAGGGCCCCACGGCCGACCCCACCGTGGCCGGGCGGGCCGTCACCACCTTCGGGGCCGAGCTGTTCGCCGCCGTGCGGGCCGGGGGAGACCCCGACGCCAACCTCACGATCTCGCCCGCCTCGGTGGCGGTGGCCCTGGCCATGCTCGAGCCGGGCGCCACCGGCGAGGCCGCCACCCAGCTCCGCCAACTGCTGGCCATCGACGACCCCGCCGCCTACCACACATCGATGAACGCCCTCGAACAGGATCTGGAAGCCCGCACCCCCGACCCCGTCACCAGCGACCTCGGCGATCAGAAGCAGGACCCGGGCGAGGTGACGATCCGGCTGGCCAACGCCGCCTACCTCCAGCAGGGCTACCCCTTCCAGCCCGCCTACCTGGAGACGATCGGGGCCAACTACGGCCCGGCACTGAACGAGGTCGACTTCCGACCCGACCCCGACGCCGTGGCCCACGCCATCAACGCCTTCGTGGCCGACGCCACCAACGACCGCATCCCCCAGCTCGTCGCCGATGGTGTGATCACCCCCGACACGGTGCTGGCCCTGGTCAACGCCCTCTACCTCAAGGCCTCGTGGCTGGAGCCGTTCGAGACCACCGCCACCGCCGACGAGCCCTTCACCCGGGGCGACGGCACCACGGTGACCGCACCGATGATGCATGGCGCCAGCGGCGCCTCATCGCAGGGAGACGGGTGGCGGGGGGCCGAGAAGCCCTACGTGGGCGGCCTCGCCGTGCAACTCATCCTTCCCGACGAGGGGCGCTTCGACGAGGTTGCGGCCAACCTGGCCCCGGTCATCGCCGACTTCGACGCCAACCGCACGGGCGGCGCCGACCTGGTGGTCCCCCGGTTCGAGGTACGGGCCAACCGGGAGCTCGACCCCGCGCTCCGGTCGCTCGGCCTCACCGCCCCCTACGGCCCCGGCCACCTCCTCGGCGTCGCCGACGACGAGCAGCTCGTGCTCAGCAAGGTCGTTCACGAGACCTGGGTGGCCGTGGACGAGGAGGGCACCGAGGCGGCGGCGGCCACGGTCGTTCTGATGGGCGTTGTCTCGGCCCCCGCCGAGCCGCCCCAACCGCTGATCCTCGACCGCCCCTTCCTCTACCGCATCTACGACCAGCGCTCAGGCGCCACCCTGTTCCTGGGCCAGGTCACCGACCCCACCGCCGGCTGAGCACGGGGCAGGCCCGGCATGAAGGGCAGCCCTAACCCCGCCGGTGTCGGCGGCGGACCGGGGGCAGCTCGGTGTCGTCCGATCCCAGGATCGACGGGGGCCGACGCTCGCCGGTGCGTCGCCGCACCGGCTGGCGCACGATCGTGCGCAGCTCGTCGGGCCTCGTGGTCCGGGGATCGGTGAGGTAGATCTCCTGGTAGATACCGGTGCCCTCGAGGCTCTGGTCGGCGGCGGCGGCCCGCACCCGCTCCAGCGTCGACCCGATCGTGTCGTACGACCCAAGGTGCAGCGCCTGCACCACCAACCCGTGCCCCAACAGCCGCACCGCCACCCGGCACTGCTCCTCGTTGCGATGCTGGCGGAGCAGGGACCGGCCCAGTGCCTCGTCGTCGGTGTCGTCGGGGAGGCAGATCCCCGCCGTCCAGTTCCAGACCCCGGCCAGGCTGGGATCGAACTCGGTGTGGTCGGCGTGATGCCAGAAGCCCTCCAGGGGCAGGTCGGCGTAGCTGAACCGTTTCCACGGGCATGCCGTGGCCACCACGGCTTCGGCTGCCGATCGCAGCTCCTCCAGGTCGGACAGTACGTCTCCGTTGACGTCTATGGCCAGGTACCTCCGCCGCGGTATGCGCACCACGGTCGGGCTGGTCGATGCGGCGTAATCTGCTCGATCCAATGTTCGGTTCGACTGGTCGATCACTGGGCCTCCTCGGCGTAAAGGGCTGGTGATCGCTCCGCTTGAATGCGCGCTCAAGGACAGACCAGTAGGAGGCGTATCGATTGACATCAGGAACGAGGTTCGTTCTGTCATGAATTACGACAGTCTTGAACCAGGCTGATCTTGAACGGCGGCAGGGCGAGGCTTGGCGTCGCCCTGGGTTGTGAGAGGTTGACGGTATCACGTTGCGACCGCATGTCGCTTGTGTTCAATCCTCAATGATCCATGACCTGGGGCACAGCCAAACATTGCAGCAGGTCGGCGGCGTGGGAGCACCCGTCGGGGCAGTTCTTCGAGCGAGGAGTAAGCCCATGAAGGTATGGATCGACGGGCACCTGTGTACGGGTGTGGCGCTGTGTGAGAAGTCCTGCCCCGAGGTGTTCGTGATGGCGGACGACGGCATCGCCCACGTGGTGGGCCTCGACAGCCGGCCGGCGCCGAGCGGCGTGGCCGTCGAGTTCCCCGAGGAACTGCTGGAAGACGTGCTCGAGGCGGCCGAGGGCTGCCCCGAGGAGTGCATCTTCATCGAGCCCTGAGTCCTGGCTACGCCCGCCGGCGGGCCCCCCTTGGTCGATCAGGCCGGCGGGGGCCCGTACTCGGGGGTGGCCGGCGTGTGCTCGTCGAGCGGGTAGATCGGTCGGCGGACGTTCTCGAACCGGAACAGCGAGTTGTCGCTGCTGGTGACCCCCACCCCGTCGCACGGCATGTCCCGGGCCGAGATACCGGCGAACCCGGCCCGGTAGTGGATGCGGGACTTGAGGATCAGGAACCGCATGGCTGTCGGCTCGATGCCCACCGACCGGAAGCACCCGGGGTCCGACGGCTCCACGTTGCGGGAGCACACGACGATCTTCACCGACCCGGCCCGAAGCTCGCCGGAGGCGAGCGTGTACGCCGTAGGCGTACTCGAGGAACCCGAAGGGTTCCCCTCCAGCGCCCCCACCTCGAGCACGGCGGTGGGGCCCATGTCGATCAGGGTGCCCCGGCCCATGGCCACGGTCACCGGAAACACGCCGTCGGTGAGGGCCCGCACCCGGCCGGTCACCACCAGCGGCTCGCCCCGGCGCCCGATGGCCGGCATGTCCATCTTGCCCCCGAGGGCCAGCGTCACCTCGGCCCCCACGCCGGCCGCCGTCATCTCGGCCACCGCCCCGGGGTCGCAGATGGCGAACATGGCCACGTCGGCCAGGCCCTGGGCCAGCACCTCGGCCAGCACGGCCGTGGTGTCCTGGGTGCCGCCGGAGGCGGTGTTGTCGGCGTGGTCGAGGAGGATCACGGGCCCGTCGAGCCGGTCGGCGCCCCCGTTGAGGGCCTTGGCCTCGGCGATCGTCTCGGCCAGCGGCCGGCTCTGGAACACGAACTCGGCCCGCTCGGCCCAGGCCGCATCCAGCAGCTCGTCGCGGGCCGCTTCGGCCCGGGCCCGGTCGCCGTCGGCCACGGTCACCACCGACAGCCCGGCGTGCCAGATGTCGGCCATGGGGAAGCCACCGAACACCGAGGCCGCCAGCAGTCCCGACGCCTCGTGGCGTCGGGCCATCTCGAGCAACGGCCCCATGGGCTCGTCGACGTGGCCCATCCGCAAGGTCTGGGCCAGGATCGGCCGGCTGCCCCACACCATCACCGGGTTCACGTCGCCGTCGAGGGCCGCCACCAGCAGTCGTCCGGCGTGGCGCCCCGCCTCGTACATGTCGAGGTGGGGGTAGGTCTTGTAGCCGACGGCCACCGTGCAGTTGGCGATCATGGCCTCGGTGACGTTGGCGTGCAGGTCGAGGCTGACGGCGATGGGCAGACCGGGGGCGATCGACCGGATCCGGGCCAACAGCGTGCCCTCGCCGTCGTCGGTGGTCTCGGCCACCATCGCCCCGTGCAGGTCGAGGAAGCAGGCGTCGCACCCGGCGGCCACCGCCTCGCAGATGGCATCGGTCATGGAGGCGTAGGCGGAGGCTTCCACCTTCCCGCTCGGCGCGGCGTTGCCCGCCACGGGGGTGACGATCTCCATGCCGGTCTCGTCGGCCACGTCGAGGAAGGCGCCGATCCCGGTGCCCGTGCCGGAGAACCGGCGGTACACCTCGGCCCCCGTCGGCAGCTCGCCCCCGCCCCGGGCGAACCGGGCCAATGGCGTGGGCACGGGTGAGAATGTGTTCGTCTCGTGCTCCATCATGGCCACCACCACCCGGCGGGCCGCCGTCATCGCCGGGCCGCCTTCCCCGTCTCGGCCGCTGCGGCCTCGGCGCCGGTGGGTGGGGTGTACTCGGGATGCCCGGGGCCCCGGCGGGGGTGCATCCGGCGCACGTCGATCGCCTCGCCGCACTCGCTGCACACCACCTCGGCGTGCATGTCGTGGTCGCACACAGTGTGGTGGAACACCAGCGGCGTGCCCTCGGGCCCGGTCAACCACTTGTCGCCCCAGGCGGCCATGGCGGCCAGGACGGGAAACACGTCGCGCCCCTTCTCGGTGAGCCGGTACTCGTGGCGCAGGGGCCGCTCCTGGTAGGGCACCTTGGCCAGCATTCCCTCGTCCACCAGCCGGGTGAGGTGGGTGGTGAGGATGTTGCGCCCGATGCCGAGGGCGGTCTGGAACTCCTCGAACCGCCGGTTGCCCAGGCAGGCCTGGCGGATGATCAGCAGGGTCCAGCCGTCGCCCAGCACGTCGGCGCTGCGGGCGATGGTGCAGGGCCAACCGGATGTGTCGGTGCGGCTCATGTCACCATCATAGTGGGTTGGCCTAGTGGGTTGCTTCACGGAACTACTAGCCAGTAGGGTCAGTTCTATGACAGAACTAACCGGGGCCGAGCGGCCCGGCAGCCCCTGGCCGACGTTCGCCGTGTGCGCCATCGCGGCGTACATCGCCACGCTCGACATGTCGATCGTCAACGTGGCCTTCGCCGAGATCGCCCGGTCCTTCCCCGGCTCCACCCGGGGCACGATCTCCTGGGTCGTCACCGCCTACTCGATCCTGTTCGGCTCCCTGCTGGTGGTCTCGGGCCGCCTGGCCGACCGGGTGGGCCGCCGCCGCCTCCTGCTGATCGGCACCGCACTGTTCCTCGTCGGCTCGCTGGCCTGCGCCGTCTCGCCCGGTCTGGGCTTCCTGGTGGCCGGTCGGGCCGTGCAGGGGGTGGGCGGCGCCCTGCTCGTGCCCGCCTCCCTCGGCCTCCTGCTGGCCGCCTTCCCCGACAGCCGCCGCAGCCAGGCCGTCGCCTGGAACGGGGCCGTGGGTGCCCTCGGCGTCGCCTCCGGCCCCACCCTCGGCGCCCTGTGCGTGGCCGCCTTCGGCTGGCGCTCCGCCTTCTGGATCAACGTGCCGATCTGCCTCCTGGTGGCCGTGATGGCCTGGCGGGTGGTGCCGGAATCGCCCCGCAGCACCGGCCCCCGGCCCGACGTGGCCGCCTCGGTGGTGCTCACGGTCTCCGTCGCCTCGCTGGTGTGGGCCATCTCCCGGGCCGAGACGCTCGGATGGTCCGACCAGACCGTGCTCGGGCTCCTGGCCCTCGCGGTGGCCCTGGGCGCCGTGGTGGTGCAGCGCTCCCGCCGCCACCCCCGGCCGCTGCTGCCGCCGTCGCTGTTCACCCGGCGCACGGCCACTGCGGCCAACGTGGCCACCGTGGTCTTCGGCATCGCCTTCTCGGCCAACCTGTTGAACAACGTGCTGTTCCTGCGCACCGTGTGGCGGTACGGCGTGGTGCGGGCCGGGTTGTTCTCGGTGCTGGCCCCCGTGGTGGTCGCCGTCACCTCGATGGTGGCCGGCCGCCTGATGCGCCGGGTCGGCTTCCGGCCCCTCCTGGTGGCCGGCCCCCTGGGCATGGCCGCCGTGGCCGTGGGCCAGGCCCGGCTCCTGACCGACTCCCCGGCCCCGGTCACCCGCTGGCTGCCGCTGATGTTCCTCCTCGGCGTGGGCATCGGCCTCACCTTCCCGGTGCTGGCGGCGGCCAGCGTCCACGGCCTCCCCCCGGAGCACTTCGCCCTCGGCGGAGCGGTGAACAACACCGCCCGCCAGGTGGGTGCGGCGGTGGGCGTGGCGCTCGTGGTCACGATCCAGGGCACGGCCGACGGTATCGCCGGGTTCCGGGCCGGGTGGCTGTTCGTGGCCGCCTGCTGCACGGTGGCGGCCGCCGTGTCGCTGGCCCAGCCCCGGCCCGTAGCGGCGCCGAATCCGCAGGTGGAAGCGGTGCCGGCGGCCAGCACCCGGTCGGCGGTCTGACGCTCGACGGTTGAGCGCATCGGGCGCCCCGTCCGCCCCGCTGGTTGCTACCGTCCCGGAAGATTCGCGATCCGGAGCGGGGGGCAGGATGACCGGGGTGCCAGGGACGGCCGAAAGCACGGGGAGGGACGCCATCGACTGGCTCCGGCGCGTCGGGATGGTGGCCAACGCCCTCACCGGCGACATGGCCGCCCAGGAGGTGGTGGAGATCGTCCTCCACCAGGGCATGGCCGGGATGGGTGCCTCGGGGGCCACCGTGGTCTTCCGCTACGGCGACCAGCTCGTGCCGGTGGCCGCCACCGGCTCCACCGCCGAGACGCTCAACCGCGCCGCACCCCTCACCATCGACCGCCAACTTCCCATGTGCCACGCCCTCGTCCACGGGGAACCGGTGTGGGTCACCAGCCGCGACGATGGCCTGGCCCGGTTCGCCAACCTCCGCAACGCCCATCCCGCCTCGCAGGGATGGGCCGCGGCACCGCTGATGGCGGCCGGCCGCCCCTTCGGGGCCTTCTCGCTCGTGTTCGACACGCCACCGACGCTCGGCCCGGTGGAGCGCCAGTTCGTGACCACCCTCACCGGCCTGGCCGCCCTGGCCCTCAGCCCGCTGGTCCTCCGCCACGGACCTGACGGCGTCGATCGTCACCAGGTGGGTCACGAGCTGGTGGAGGCCATGATCTCGGCCCCGCCCGACGGCGTGATGGCGGTGAACGCCGCCGGTGTGATCGTGCGGGCCAGCCGCCAGCTGTGCGCCATGTTCGGCTACGAGCCAACGGCCCTGGAGGGCCAGCCCGTGGAGGTGCTGCTGCCCGAGGCGTCGCGGTTCCACCATCGGCGCGATCTGGAGCGGTACCTGTTGGAGCCGGGGCCGCGGCCGCTGGGGTCGGGCATGGCCATCAACGGGCGCCGGGCCGACGGCCGTGAGTTCCCGGTGGACGTGTCTCTCAGCCCCTGCGCCACGGCCAGCGGCCTCTACGTGATCGCCGTGGTCCACGACGCCACCGGGCAACCGGCCTGAGCGGCGGACGGTGGCATTTCGTTCGAAAGCCAAAGATCGCGTACCGTTGACCTTCTGATGAGGACGACGACGACGACGACCGTACGCGAGGAGCGGCTCCCACCCGAGGGGGCGCCCAAAGAGGTGGCCCCCGGCGTGGTGCGGATGCAGCTGCCGATGAACATGCCCGGCCTGGGCCACGTGAACTGCTACGCCATCGAGGACTCGAAGGGCGTGGCCCTGATCGATCCCGGTGTGCCGAGCGCGTCGTCGTGGCGGGCGCTCAACAAGCGCCTGGGCGAGGCCGGGCTACCCATCGAGCGGGTGCACACGGTGCTGGTCACCCACTCCCACCCCGACCACTACGGCGCAGCCCAGCGCCTGCGCCGGCTCACCGGGGCCGAGATCGTCACCCACGAGAACTTCAAGACCTACTGGGACCCCCACGAGGAGGACGACTTCGTCCGCGAGGTGGCCGTCCCCGGAGACTACGAGGCCCAGCTCAGCGCCATCGAGAAGGCGCTGATGAAGATGGCCGGCCGAGAGAAGAACTCGCCGTTCGACCGGCCGGTGCCGTGGGGCGGCCCGCCGCCCGACAACCAGTGGAAGGAGCGCTTCAAGTGGCGGATCCTGCCCCTGCTCCTGTCCAGGGTGTGGCAGCCGCCCAAGCCGTCGCGCCGGGTGGTCGACGGCAACGTGATCATGCTGGCCGACCGTGAATGGCACGCCGTATTCACCCCGGGCCACACCAACGACCATCTCTGCCTGCTCGACCCCACCGAGGGGATCTTCGTGTCGGGCGACCATCTGCTGCCCACGATCACACCCCACATCTCGGGGCTCACCACCCAGCGTCAGCCGCTCAGCGACTTCTTCGGGTCGCTGGAGCGGATGCACAGCTTCGACGGGGTGAAGATGGTGCTGCCGGCCCACGGCTTCGAGTTCCACGACCTCCCCGGCCGGTCCACCGAGATCGTCGAGCACCACCACGGGCGGTTGGCCACACTCACCAAGGCGGCGGCTGACGCCCCCGAGAACGAGCTCACCGTCCCCCAATACTCCCAGCACCTCTTCCGGCCCCACGCCTGGGGGGTGATGGCCGACTCCGAGACGTTCGCCCATCTCGAGTACCTGCGCCAGACCGGACGGGCCACCGCCCGCCCCGTGGACGGCGAGCTCCGCTACCGCATCATCGCCGACTGAGGCGAAGCCTCAGGCGGTCGCCGGGGAATGGGGCGCCGGCGACGATGGGGCTCCGGGGGCGCTGAGCCCCCGAAAAGCACAGCCCTAGCGGTCGCGGACCTGGAGCACGCCGGCGGCGTGGAGCTCTTCGATGCTGGCCGAATCGTACCCCAGCACCTGGCTCAACACGTCGTGGTTGTGCTGGCCCAGGGTGGGGGCCTGGATGTCGGGCAGCTCGGGCTGGGCCGAGAACTTGAACGGGTAGCCGGCCACCGTCACCTCGCCCAGGACCGGGTCGGGGACCCGGCGCACCATCTGCCGGGCCTCGAAGTGGGGGTGGCCCACGGCGTCGTTGGCGTCGAACACCTCACCCAGCGGCACCCGGTGTTGGAGGCAGTGGGCCACCAGGGTCTCGTTGTCTCCGAAGCTCAGCAGCCAGGCCTGCACCATCGGCACCAGCTCGTCCTGGTGATCGACCCGGGCGGCCAGGGTGGCGAAGCGGGGGTCGTCGATCAGCTCGGGTTGGCCCATGGCCCGGCACAGGTTGGCCCACTGGCGCTCCAGCACCAGCAGGTACCCGTGGTTGCCGTCGGGCAGGTCGTACACCCCGATGGGGCAGTACATCGGGTGGTGGCGGGCGTAGCGGCCGGGCCGCCAGGTGCGGTCGGACAGCTCGTACTGGGCCATCTGGTCCTGCAGGCCGAACATCACGTCGGCCATGGCGATGTCGATGTGTTGGCCCTCGCCGGTGCGCTCCCGGTGGAGCAGGGCGTAGCCCAGGGCGGCGAAGCCGTGGACGGCGGTGGAGTTGTCGGCCACGGCGAACCCCACCGGCACCGGCGGGCCGTCAGGGTCGCCGCACAGGGCCATGACCCCCGAGGTGGCCTGGATGATTCCGTCGAATCCGGGACGGTCGGCCCACGGCCCGGTCTGGCCGTAGGCCGTGACCGACACCATCACGATCGACGGGTTCAGTTCCTTCAGCGCCTCGTAGTGCAGGCCCCGTCGCTGCATCACCCCGGCGGCGAAGTTCTCCACCACCACGTCGCACCGGGGCACCAGCTCCCGCAGGATCCGCATGCCCTCCTCGGTGTCCCAGTTCAGGCACAGGCTCTGCTTGCCCCGGTTGTTCTGGATGAAGACGCTGGAGCGGCCGTCCTTCACCCAACGGAGGAACCGGCTGGGGTCACCGTCGGGCGTGAGCTCCACCTTGATGATCTCCGGCCCCAGCTCGGCCAGCAGCCGCGTGATCCCGGCTCCGGCCAGGTACTGCGACAGGTCGAGAACCCGGAAGCCCTCCAACATCGCTCTGCCCATCGTCAACCACCCCCGGTGCGGTCCCCTGTCGAACCATCCTCCCACGAGCGGTGGTCCCGACTCGAAAACGCCTGGCCGACGGGCCCGGGCTGTCACTTGGGGCCGCCCTCCCGGGCCGGCCTACGATTCGTCGATGAACAAGGAAGAATTCTTCCGCCACGCCCGGGGGGACGTGGCGGGCCCGCTCGACGGGGTCCGTATCGTCGACTGCACCACCGCCTGGGCCGGCCCGATGGCCGGCTGCCTGCTGGCCGACCTGGGGGCCGACGTGGTCCACATCGACCTCCCGGGCGACCTGCCGCCCCAGGTTCCGCCCCTCATCGGGGGCACCTCGCTCAACTTCGTCAACCAGACCGTCAACCGCAACAAGCGCAGCCTGTCGCTCGACCTCCGCCGCCCCGAGGGTCGCGACGTGTTCCTCGATCTGGTGGCCACGGCCGACGCCGTGGTGGAGAACTTCCGTCCCGGCACCCTGGCCAACTGGGGCATCGGCTACGAGCACTGCGCGGCGGCGAAGGCCGACATCGTCTACGTGTCGATCTCGGGCTGGGGCCAGTACGGACCCTGGGCCGCCCGCGCCGGCTACGACCCCGCCGCCCTGGCCGCCGGCGGCTGGATGTCGCTCAACGGCAGCCCCGACGGCCCGCCGGTGAAGGCCCCCACGTTCCTGGCCGACGACCTGGCCGGCCTCCACGGCGCCCTGTCAACCCTGGCCGCCCTCAATCACCGGGACCGCACCGGCGAGGGGCAGCACGTGGACGTGTGCCTGCTCGACGCCCTGCTGTTCCACTGCGACGGGCTCCTGTCGCTGGGCGCCACCGACGTGCCGCTGCAGCGGTGGGGGGCCCAGGTGAACGTGACCCACCCGTGCGACGTCTACACCTGCGCCGACGGCAGCCTGTACCTGGCCGTGGCCCTCGACAGCCACTGGCGCCGGCTGTGCGAGGTGATCGGCCGGGGCGACCTGGCCCGGGCCCCCGGCTTCGGCCGCAACGGCGAACGGCTGTCCAACCGGGAGGCGGTCAACGCCGTGGTGGCCGAGTGGTGCGCCCCGCTGCCGGTGAACCAAGCCGTCGATCGGCTGCTCGCCGCCGGCTTGGTCGTGGCCCGGCTCAACACCTTCGCCGAGGCGGCCCGGGAGCCCCACGTGCTGGCACGCGACATGCTGCAGACGGTGACCCTGAGCGACGGGTCGGAGGCGCCGCTCACCGGGCCGGCGGCCAAGTTCTCCCGCACCCCCACCAGCGTGCGGTGGGCCGCTCCCGTGCCGGGGGCCCACAACGCCGACGTGCTGGGTGAGCTGGGCTACGAAGCCGACCGGCTGGACGAGTTGCGGGCCACCGGCGTGATCTGAACCTGCAGCCGGATCCGTGTATCACGGGTGGCCGGTCGTGCTCTTGTCAGCACGGTCGGCCGGTGGCTGGTCAACCCGGTAGCAGCGAACCCATGGCCGCCCCGGCACGATCGCCCTGGCCCGACCGTTCCCCTTCGACCCGACACGACGAGAGGACCGATCGCCCATGGTCCCTGCCCCCTTCCCCCGCCTCCTCGAGCGGGGTGGCCCCGACGATGCCGTCACGCTGGATCCGTCACGGGCCCTTCTCGCCTTCCACCGACCCTACGACCGGGAGGCGGTCGCCCGGGTCCTGTCCTCCACCGCCATGGCGGTGGAGGATGAGCTGCCTGATGGCGGCGCCGTCAACCACACCGAGCGGCGGCTGTGGGTGCGGGCCCTCAGCGGCGGGATCGACGACGGCGAGCTGGGCCGGCTGGCCGCCGCGCTGGGGGAGGAGCTGGCCTGGATCGGCCCGGTGTACGGTCGTTTCCCGGGCGGGAGCGACGGGGGGGCCGATGAGGCGTTGGACGGGCTGCACTGCCCCTGCCCCGACACCGTGCTCGTCCGCTTCGCTGGTGACGGTGACACGGGCCCGGCGGGGAGAGCCGCCGTGGTCGAGCCGCTCGGGCTCATGGAGGACGACGACGATCGGGCCACGGCCGACCGCATCGGTTCCGGCGCCTTCCGCCGCTACCACGTGGCGGTCGCCGCCGGGCGGGCGGCGTCGACCCCGGAGGTCGGTGGCGGGCCGACCGACGCCTACGACGCGGCCCGCCGGCTCCGGGCGGTGGAGTGGGACGGCGGCCCGGCCGAGGTCCGGTTCGAGAACATGCCGCTGCGGCTGCCGTACGCCATGCAGGGCACCGATCCGCTGTGCCCCGAGCAGTGGAACATGGTCCGGATCCACGCCGCCTCGCCGGCGGCCGGGCAGGTGTCGGGCTGGGACTACTCCACCGGTGACTCCTCGGTGATCGTGGCCGTGCTCGACACCGGCTGCGATCTCACCCACCCCGATCTGCGTTTGGCCGATGGCCTGTCGGTCAACGATCCGGAAGGACACGGCGCCACCCGGACCGTGCCCGGCTACGTCGAGGGCCACGGCACCATGTGCGCCGGCGTGGCCGCCGCAGTGGCCAACAACCTCAAGGGTCTGCAGGGCGTCGCCGGCCGGTGTGTGATTCTTCCCGTGGCCTTCCAGAACGGCACCGACTGGGAGTTCCTCACCGCCCTCACCTGGGCCGCCGACCACGGAGCCCAGGTGGCGAGCATGAGCTTTTCCATCTACGGGGAGGCCTGGGACCTGGCCGTGGCCGGTCAGGCCGTCACCTACGCGGCCAGCAAGGACATGGTGCTGTGCGCCGCCGCCGGTAACGCCGACCGTTCGACCGTGGGGTACCCGGCCAGCGACGGCCGGGTGATCGCCGTCGGGGCCTCCACCCGCAGCACCCCCGAACAGCGGATCGCCAAGGGCACCACGTTCGAGTGGGGATCCAACTACGGCCCCAACCTGTCGGTGATGGCCCCCGGGACCGGGATACCGACCACCTGCATCGAGGGCAACGGCGACGGCGGCGTGTGGGGAACGCGCTACGTCGCCGGCTTCTACGGGACCTCGGCCGCCACCCCTCACGTGGCCGGCCTGGCGGCGCTGATCCGTACCGTGCGGCCCGGGCTCGACGCCACCGGGGTACGGCGGCTCATCGAGAGCACGGCCGACAAGGTCGGGAGCGATCCCTTCGACCAACGCCTGGCCAACGGCACCTGGAACAAGTACGTGGGCTACGGACGGATCAACGTGCAGCGGGCCCTGCGGCGGGCCATCTGGCCGTTCGATATCATGGTGTCGCTGCGGCGCCACCTCGACTGGCTGCAGATGGCGGTGAAGGCCCATTGGGCCGAGATCGAGCAGCTCGAAGCGGGCGGGGGAGACCCGGCGCTGGTCGGCCTGCATCGGGCGTTCATCGAGCTCGCCACCCAGCCGGCGGTGGCGGATCTGCTCCACGCCGTGGCCACCGAACCCGACGAGACGCTGGCCGAGATGGCCGCCGAGCCGATGGGCGCGGCCGAGCGATGGGGGGTGAAGCTCCCGGCGGGCAGCGAGGTGCTGGTGGGTGGCGCGAGACACGGCTGGGCCGGCTCGCCGACGTTCGAGGTGCGGTTCAGCGTGGAGGGCTGCGCGGTCCGGGCTGGCTGGGACGCCGAGGCCGGCTTCTTCGGCGAGGTCGAACCCCGGGAGCTGGCCCGGGCCCGCCGCCAGGCCCGTACGTCAGCGCCCTGAGCGGTCGCCCTGCGACCTGATGTCCGGGGCCGTCACTGGCGACGGTCCCGGACACCAGAAGGTGGAAGTGACGACGTGGGCTAGGCCCGGCCGTGACGCAGGAGCTTGCCCGGGGTGTTCCCGGTGCACTCGCCGTCTTCGAACGTGACCTGGCCGTTGACGATGATGTCCTTGTAGCCCTTGGCCCGCTGGATGCGCCGCCACTCGCCGCCGGGGAAGTCGTGGGCCACCTCGCCCAGCCAGCTCGGATCCATGTCGAGCTCCTCCATGTCGTAGACGAGCACGTCGGCCGCCGCCCCCTCCCGCAGGGCGCCCCGGTCCTTGAACCCGGCGGCGTGGGCGGCCAGGGTCGACATCCGGAAATGCGCCTCCTCCAGCGGCACCACGCCTTCGTCCCGCACCAGCCACCGCAGCAGGTCCGTGGTCCACGAACCGCCGTTGAAGAACTTGGTGTGGGCGCCGCCGTCGGACACGCCGGGCAGGGTGTACTGCGACGAGGTGAGAAGCTCGCCGTTGAACGGGGCGTTGAACTCCTTCTCGGCCATGAGGAACTCGACGTTCAGATCGCCGGCCAGCGACAGGTCGATCATCACCTCGATGTGGTGCTTGCCCTCTTCCTGGCCGATCTGGCCCAGGGTCTTGCCCACGTACTGCTGCAGGTTCTGCTGGCGGTTGACACCCTGCACCACGAGCTTGTCGGGCGCTCCCGACACACCGGCCTGGATCACCTTCAGCTTGCGGTCGGCCGCCTCGGCCTCATCGATCACGGCCCGGCGCAGCTCGGGATCCTGCATCTTGGCGATGCGCTCCTCCTTGGTGCCGGTGGTGATGGCCCGCCACGCCGGGGAGGCGTCGTACAGGTTCCAGTGCTCCAGGGTGAAGGCGGTACCGGCCCGCAGGGTGGCCGTCTGGCCGTAGATGGGCAGGCCCTGGCTCCAGCACTTCTCGATCCAACGCAGGCTGCGGCGGTGGACCTCGGGGTCGCGCCGGGCGGCGATGATGGCGTTGTGGAGGATGGGCCGCTTGGCCACCGCCGCCAGCTTCTCCAGGAACGCCAGGTCGGCCTTGATGTCGCCGGTGGCCTGGGTGATCTGGATGAAGCCCTCGTCGCGCTCGGCCAGCACCTCGGCCAGGCACAGGATGTCGTCGTCGCACATGGTGTCGGTGACCATGGGCGAGCCGTCGTAGTCGGCCTGGGTGGAGTGCTCGCCCAGCCGCTGGATGGAGAAGCCGCACAGGCCGGCGTCCATACCCTCGTTGAGCAGGCGCTGCATGTCCTTGCGCTCGGCCGGGGTGGCGGGGCGGGTCTTGGCCGCCTCCAGACCCATCACGTAGATCATCAGCGATGCCGTTGGCATGTACTGGATCACGTTGACGCCGAGGGGCGAGCGCTCGAGCGAATCGAGGTATTCGGGGATGGTCTCCCAGTCCCAGCTCATGCCCTGCTTCATCGACTCGTACGGGATGGCCTCGGTGCGGGTCATCATCAGCATCGAGCGCTCGCGGAAGTCGGGCTTCACCGGGGCGAAGCCGAACCCGCAGTTGCCGAGCACGAGCGAGGTGACCCCGTGCCACCCCGACGTGGTGCAGTAGGGGTCCCACCGGACCTGGGCGTCGTAGTGGGTGTGGAGGTCGATGAAGCCGGGGGCCACGATCAGCCCGTCGGCGTCGATCACCCGCTCGGCGCCGCCCTCGACCCGGCCTCCGATCTTGGCGATCTTGCCGTCCTTGATCCAGACGTCGCCCTTGTAGCGGGGCACGCGGGTGCCGTCGACGACGGTGCCGCCCTTGATGTGGATGTCATATGAAGCCATGAGCTGGATCCCCCTGGTGCTGCTGGCGTTGTGGATCCGATCCTACTACCGGGGGGTGACAGCGACCCAAGGCGGAAACCGGCGGTTCGCCCTCAGCCCTCGGGGGCGGTGAGAGGTTGGATGTCTCCGCAGCTCACGTCATGCAGGCGTTCGATAGCGGCGTCGTCGGCGGGGGTGCCCCGGGTGTAGGAGCCCGAAGCGACTCCGCCGTTGCGGGCCTGGTTGCCCCGCACCTCCACCACGGTGGAGGTCCAGGGAACCGTGTCGCCCTGAGGCTCGCCGGTGTCGAGCCCCACCAGCTCCTGCCGCCCGGCCACCGTCTGACAGCCCACGCCGGTGCCGATGTCGGTGAAGCCGAGGGAGAAGGTGTAGGGCTGGCCGCTCTTGTTGAGCGCGTCGACGATCGAGCAGTCGATCACGGCCCACAGCTGCACGGTGCGCCCGTCGTTCGCCAGCACGAGGGGAGGGGTATCGGCGTTGACGTCGACCACGAGGATCGAGCGGGTGACGGGGCTGGCCGAGGTGAAGGCCCGCTCGGCGCGGCCCCCGGTGGCGGTGACGATCCCCACCCGCACCTCCCCCGAGGCCTCGGTGGCGATCCAGGCCGTGTCGGGCCGCCCGTCCCCGTCGACGTCGGCCACCGGGCCCTGGGCGGCGCCGGTCGGCATCACGGATGGGGCACCACCGGTGCAGCCGGCGCCGGTGACGGACGAGGGCGTGGTGGAGGCGGTGGTGCTGGACGCCGGGGCGGTGCCCGTGCCCGCCGACGGGGGCACGGCGGCGCTGGCGGGGGTGGTCGCTTCGCTGGTGGCCTCGCCGTCGCCACTGGAGCAGCCGGCAGCGGCCACGATCAGGGCGGCAGCGAGCGCCAGGCTTCGGGTTCGGGTCGACATGGGCGCTCCTCCTGCGCCCGACGCTAACCGGCGCCGCCGCGGAGGGTGAGCGTCGGGTCAGGCGAGCTGGCGGGTGCTCGAGTTGACGCGGACCTCGTGGAAGGGGACGTCGTTGTCGACCGAGGGCTCCTTGGGCAGGCCCAGCATCCGCTCGCCCAGGATGTTCTTCTGGATCTCGTCGGTGCCACCGGCGATCGACTGGGCCGGGGTGGAGATGAGCACCTCGGCGATCATGCCCCCGGCCGCTGTGCCCGGCCCGGTGAGCATGCCCTCGGCCCCGGCGATCGCCGTGTGCAGGCTGTTGCACCGCCGGGCCACCACGCTCGACGACAGCTTGCCCAGCGACCCCTCCGGCCCCGGCTGGCGCCCGGCGGCCCGGGCCGCCCGGGCCCGCTCCGCCGTCCATCGGGTGGCCCGGCGGAAGGCGGTGAGGGCGGCCATGTCCTGGCGGACGAGCGGGTCGGCGATCCGGCCCGTGGCCTCGGCCCGGGGCGCCACCAGATCGGCCCGGCCCGCCCGTTGCGGGTACCACGAGTACGTGGCGTTGTAGGCCGCCGCCTCCTCGGCTGCTTCGATCCGGGTGCGGCCCTCGGGGGCCTTGCGGGGCCCGCCCCGGCCCCGGGGGGCGGTGAGGTTCCGCTCGTGCATCAGCGTGGTGATGGCCACCGCCCACCCCAGCTCGGGCTCGCCCACCACGGCGGCGGCCGGGACCCGGGCATCGGTGAGGAACACCTCGTTGAAGCTGGCGTGGCCGTTCATCTGGCGCAGCGGTCGCACCTCCACCCCGGGCTGGCGCATGTCGATCACGAAGTAGGTGATTCCCCGGTGCTTGGGCACGTCCCAGTTCGTGCGGGCCAGCAGGATCCCGAAGTGGGCCTTGTGGGCGCCGGTGTTCCACACCTTCTGGCCGTTGACGATCCACTCCTCGCCGTCGAGGATGGCCCGGGTGGTGAGCCCGGCCAGGTCGGACCCGCTGCCCGGCTCGGAGAACAGCTGGCACCAGCGGTGCTCGCCGGTGAGGATCGGGCGGAGGTGGGCCGCCTTCAGCTCGTCGGACCCGTGGGCCAGGATGGTGGCGGCGGCCAGGCTCATCCCGCCCCCGGCGGCCACGCCCACGGCGCCGGCCCCTCGCATCTCCTCGGTGACGACGGCGGCGTCGGTGTTCGACAGGCCCTTGCCGTACCACTCCGCGGGCCAGGTGGGGCAACCCCAGCCCGAGTCGACCAGCAGCGGCCGCCACTCGGCCAGCGGCCGTTCCGGGTCCCAGTTGGCGTCGAGCCAGGCCCGCACGTCGCGGCGGATGGCGGCCTGGGCAGCGGTGTCGGCCATCGGTGTGTCCCCCTCGGATCCCCGGGCGTCGTCTGTGGCCAACCTAGTCCCGGCCCCCTCCCAGCGGGAACTGTGGCGCCCGGTGCTGTATTTCGCGCGCTGGCGCCACAGTTCGCAGAGGGGGTGGCGGAGAGGCCCCTACAGGGTGCGGATCTCGGGCAGGAGGCGGGAGCAGGTGGCGAAGAACTCGTCGCGCTGGGCCTCGGTGCCGGGGAGGCAGCCCAGGATCAGATGGTCGACGCCGGCGTCGGCGTAGCTCCGGATCCGGGCCAGGATCGAGTCGTCGTCGCCCAGCAGGTAGCGGGCCTTCACGCTCTCGGGCGACAGACCGCTCAGCTTCAGGCTGGTGAGGCCCCGGTCCACGGCGGTATCGACGCTGGCCGCCGGGATCGTGGTGACCAGCACCCCGATCGATAGGGAACCGGCCGGGCGGCCCGCCTCCACCACCAGCTCGTCGAGCCGCTGGCGCCGGCTGGCCACCTGCTCCGGGCTCACCAGGTACGGCGTGTAGCCGGCGGCGAACCGCACGGCCCGGCGCATCGCCGCCTCCGACCGGCCCCCCACCCACACCGTTGGCGCCGGCCGGGGTGGCGGCTCCAACCGGAACCCGTCGAAGCTGGCCCACCGGCCCTCGTAGGTGAGGGGTTCGCCGGTCCACAGCCGGGTGATGATCTCCAGGGCCTCGTCGGTGAAGCGGCCCCGGGTGTGGATGTCGGCGCCCGTGGCAGCGAACTCGCCGGGGAACTCGCCGCCCACGCCGAACCCCGCTATCACCCGGCCCGGCGCCGCCCGTGCGATCGTGGCCAGGGCCTTGGCCATCACCGCGCCCGACCGGTAGGGGGCCACCAGGAGATTGAGCCCGATCGTGATCTGCTCGGTGGCACCGGCGTAGAGGCCGAGGGCGGCCAGCCCGTCGATCAGGTGGCCGACGTGATCACCGCACCACACCGAGTCGAACCCGGCCTCCTCGGCCCGCCGGGCGAACGCCTTCGGCCCTACGTCGTCGCCCTGGAACTGCACCCCGACCTGCATGGCCGGCGACGCTAGCAGTTACCCAGGGGGCTGGCGCCCCCGGCGGCTGCGCCGCCTCCCCATTGCCGTTGGGGCCCCTACCCCATCGGCCGCCTTCGGCGTACCCAGGGGGCTGGCGCCCCCGGCGGCTGCGCCGCCTCCCCATCGCCGTTGGGGCCCCCACCCCTTTATCACTGTCAGCTGACGCCGGTGAGCTCGCCCTCGGCCGTCAGGCGGCCGTTGGACCGGTTGATCTCCAGCGCCTGCTCGCCCTCCGGGGTGCCGACGGGATAGAAGCACCGGTACACGTGATCCCGGTCCACCGCCGGCGTCAGCTCCGGCTCCTCCTCCAGGCACCGGTCCTGGGCGTACCGGCACCGGGGGGCGAACCGACAGCCCCGGATCGGCTCGACCATGGAGGGCGGGCGCCCGGGGATGATGGCCAGCTTGGTGTGGCTCGGGTACTCCACCTTGGGGATCGACCGGAACAGGGCTTCGGTGTACGGCATCTTCATGTCGCGGAACAGCACCGGGGTGCGGGCCCGCTCCATGATCCGACCGGCGTACATCACGATCACCTCCTGGGTGCGGCCGGCGACCACCCCCAGGTCATGCGTGATCAACACCAACGGCATACGCCGCTCGGACTGCTGGTCCGACAGGAGGTCGAGGATCTGGGCCTGCACCGTCACGTCCAGGGCGGTGGTGGGCTCATCGGCGATCAGCAGCTTGGGCCCGCACGACAGGGCGATGGCGATCACCACCCGCTGGCGCATGCCGCCCGAAAGCTGGTGGGGGTACTCGTCGAGCCGGGTCTTGGGCGACGGGATGCCGACCGAGCGCAACAGCTGCAGGGCCGCGGCCCGGGCTTCCTTGCGAGACACCTTGTGGTGGATGCGCAGCCCCTCGGCCACCTGGTCGCCGATCCGCATCACCGGGTTCAGCGATCCCAGTGGGTCCTGGAACACCATGGCCACTTCGGGCCCCCACATGGCCCGCAGCTCCTTGGGGCCGAGCGCCATCATGTCGATCCCGTTGATCTCCACTTCGCCGGTGGTGGTGACGTTGCTCTTGGGCAGCAGGCGCATCACCGACCGGGCGGTCACGCTCTTGCCCGAGCCCGACTCGCCCACGATGCCGAGCGCCGTACCTCGCCGCAGGGTGAACGACACGTCGTCGACCGCCGTCAGCGGCCCCCGGGGGGTGGCGAAGGTGGTGGTGAGGTTCTTCACCACCAGCACCGGCGACTGGTCGTCGACGGTGTCGGCCACCGTGTCGACCGGATTGGCGCCGTTGGGGTAGCTCACTGGGCGGCCTCCCCGACCAAGGGGAAGTGGCAGGCCACGTACTGCTCGGGTGCCACCTCGCGAATCACGGGTTCCTCCGCTGCGCACCGCTCCTGGGCCAGGGGGCACCGGGTGCGGAACCGGCACCCGCTGGGCGGGTCGACCGGGGAGGGCAGATCGGCCGCCACCTGGGTGACATGGGCCTCGATCAGGGGATCGGGGTGGGGGATGGCCGACAGCAGGAGCTGGGAGTAAGGGTGGGCCGGGTTGGCGAACAACTCGTCGGGCCGGGCCACCTCGCAGATCTTGCCCAGATACATCACGGCCACCCGGTCGCTGACGTTCTTCACCACGGCCAGGTCGTGGGCGATGAACACCAGGGTCAGCCCGTAGCGGGCCTTCATCTCCTCCAGCAGGTTGAGGATCTGGGCCTGGACCGACACGTCGAGGGCCGACACCGGCTCGTCGCAGATGATCACCTTCGGATCGAGGATCAGGGCCCGGGCGATCGACAGGCGCTGGGCCTGGCCGCCGGAGAACTCGTACGGCTTGCGGTCGAGCGCCGTGTCGGGGTTGATGCCGACGGTCTCCAGCATCTCCCGCACCTTGGGCTCGGCTCGGGCCCGCAACTCGGCCGCCCGTAGGCCGGCCTGCTTGCGGACCAGGCGGAACAGCACCACGTCGATCACGGCCGACAGCACGAACACGGCGAGCTTGGGCACGCCGTCGAGCCCGGCCAGATAGAAGGCCTGGAGCGCCACCACGGCCACCAGGGCGGCGGCGATCCCGGAGGCGCCGGCCCGCGACGGTTTGAGCAGCGACGAGACGAACCAGGCCACGACCACCAGGGTGATCCCGATCAGATGGAACCGCAGCACCCAGGCCGGCCAGCCGGCGAAGCTGTTCCAGGTGCGCCACACCATGAACACCGAGGTGGCTGTGGCGAAGGCGGCCGCGATCAGGCCCACCGGCGCCGACACGGTGCCCAGCACCTTGGACACCACGCCGAAGGGCACGATGAAGCCCAGGCCGAGCCAGATGAGGCCCATGGCGGCCAGTACCCCCCCGATGGCCAGCAGGGCGGCCAGCACCGGAAAGCCGATGATCTGGGCCGGGAGCTGGGTCCACCCCAGGGCGTCCTCCCACGCCCGCTGCTCCACCGCCTCGCTCACGATCCACAGGGCCAACGCCAGGAAGGCCAACGGCATCAGATAGCGGACGGGCCTGGTGATCGTGGCCGCCACCCGCTGGAACAGCCGCCCGTACTTCTCGAACAGCATCGAGGTGGCCGGCCGGCCTTCTTCCTCCTCCCACCAGATCACGAGCGGTTCGGCGATGATGTCGCGCACCGTGCGCCGGGGATTGAGCGCCGAGATCGGATCCTGGAAGATCATCTGCAGCACCGGGCGGGTGCGGCGCAGCGACTCGTCGTCGAGCGACGTCAGCTCCACCTGGTCGAGCTTGATGGAGCCCGACGTGGGCTTGGGGATGGCCATGATGGCCTTGCCGGTGGTGGACTTGCCGCAGCCCGACTCGCCGACCAAGCCGAGTGTCTCGCCCTCCATCAGGTCGATCGAGATGCCGCTGACGGCGTGGACCTTGGCTCCGCCGGCCCCCAGCGGGAATTCCACCACCAGGTCTTCGGCCCGCAGCAGGGTCCGCTCGGGGTCACGCAGGTGGGCTTTACCCGTGCCAGCCATCAGAGCACCGACTCCCGGCTCTCGAAACGCTCCTGCAGCCGGTCGCCCACGTAATTGAGGGCCAGCACGGTGAAGAACATGGCCAGAGCGGGGAACAGCACGATGTGGGCCGCCACATCGAGGTCGGTTCGGCCCTTGTTGATCATGTCACCCCAGGTGGGGGTGGGCGGCGGCACCGAAAGGCCGAGGAACGACACCGCCCCTTCCACCACGATCAGGTTGGCCATCACGATCAGGGCGTAGCTGACCAGCGCCGGGGCCACGTTCGGCAGCACCTCGCGCAACATGATCCGGCCGTTGCGGGCCCCCATGGTTTTGGCCGCCAGCACGAACTCCCGCTCCGACCACACGAGGGTGGACGCCCGCACCACCCGGGCGATGGGGGCGATCGACAGCAGCACGAACACCAGGATGAGGATGAAGATCCGGCGGTGGGCCTCGGGGTCGAGGAACAGGATCAACGAAAGGGCCAGCAGCAGGGGCGGGATCACCAGGGTGGCGTCGGTGAAAGCGGTGATGATGGTGTCGACCTTGCGCCGGTAATAGCCGGCGGCCAACCCGATTGACCCGCCGATGAGGAGGGCGAAGGTGGCGCCAACGAAGGCAACGATAAGGCTCACCTGAGCCCCGTAGATGACCCGGGAGAAGATGTCGTGCCCGGTCCCGTCGTTGCCGAACCAGTACTGAAGCGTCGGCCCGTCCTTCGACGTGCCCTTGAACGTCCCGGCGTAGTCCTTGAGCGGCAGCACAGGAGCGAAGATGGCGGCCAGCGTGAGCAGGGTGAGGTATGCGACAGCCACCCAGAACAGGGGACCGAGCTTCGTGCGGCGGCCGCCGCCGGCGATGAGAGCGCCGCCCGCCCCGCCGGGCCTGGGCTGCCTCCGCCGCCTCGACCGCGGAGGTCTCGAGCGGGGGCATCAGCGGGCCCGTTGCGGGCATCTGGCTAACCATTGCCACCACCTCCCAGTCCCCCGCCTGTGGTTCGTAGCCGGGGGTCGAGTGCCAGGTACAGGAAGTCGACCATCACCAGGATCAGGATGTAGAGCGTGGCGATGACCAGCGTGCCACCCTGCACCGAGATGTAGTCGCGCCGGCCGATCGACTCGAACATGAAGCTCCCGATCCCCGGGAGGGTGAAGATCACCTCAGTGATCAGGGCCCCCCCGATCAGGGCCCCCACGCTGAACCCCATCACTGTGAGCAGGGTGAACATCGAAGGCCGCAACGCGTGACGCCACAGGATTCGGTTGGTCGACAGCCCCTTGGACCGGGCTAGGTCGATGAAGGGCAAGCGCAGGGTGCCGATCATGTCTGACCGGAGCAGCCGCATGAACACCGCTGACTGGCCCAGAGCCAACGACAGTGATGGCAGCAGCATGCGTTCGAAGTGCTTCACCGGGTCCTTGCCGAATGGCACGTAGCCGGCGCCCGGCAGGATCTTGAAGCCGAGGCGGGTGCCGAACACGCTGAGTCCGCCGATAGCGAAGAACAGCACGAGGTTGACTGCGATCACGAAGTTGGGGACGGCGAAGAATCCGAGCATCACCGTGTTGATGACCCGGTCGGTTCGCTGGCCCCGCTTGTAGGCGGCGTAGACCCCGAGGGGGAAGGCCAGCAGGGAGGCCAGGATCACCGAGTAGGCCATCAACTGGAGCGACGGGGTTATCGACTGGCCGATGCCCTCGGCCACCGGTTGGCGCCGCTGCACGGAGGTGCCGAGGTCGCCCATCACCAGGTCGCCCAGCCAGTCGCCGTAGCGGTTGAAGAACGGTTGGTCGAGGCCGAGTTCGGTGCGTACCTGCTCGACCGCGTCGGGGGTGGCCGACGGGCCGAGGATGTTGATGGCCGGGTCGCCCGGCAGGGAGGCCATGAGGCCGAACACCAGGAACGACACCACAAGCATGATCGGGACCACGCCCATGATGCGGCGCAAGGCATAGCGCCCGTTGGTCATGAAGGCGGCAGCGGTGCCCACCATGAGCACGGCGATGAAGATCCAACGAATCTGCGGGCGGGCGAACCAGGCCCACAGGACCACGATGATCAGTGCCGGCACGGCGAGGCGGCTCGGACGCTCTCTCAGCTTTCGCACCCTGTCGTACCCCCTCGGGAAGTCATGGATGCCGGGTGCGGCCCGTCAACGGCTGGCCGCACCCGGCTCGGTCTCAGGTCAGCCCTGGCAGTTGCCGCCGGTGCACCAGACCTGGGCCAGGTAGTGCCGACCCGCCACCACTGGCTTCACCTTGGCGGCGGAGCCGGAATAGGTGAGGTCCGTGATGTTCTGGACATTGGGGTTGGCGATCACGCCCCACAGCGTCCAGTAAAGCCAGAAGTTCCACACGTTCTTGCCGAACTGCTGGTTGACCGCCTCGGCCGCCGCCTTGCGGGCCGCCGGGTCGGGGTTCTGGCGGATGATGGCGTACTGCTTGTCCATCTCCGGATCCTGGAACCGGCCGAAGTTCAGGGCCAGCTCCGGCTTGGACGGCTCGATGGGGCTGGCCGTGGCCGAACTCCACCAGTACCACTGTTCACTGGGATCAACACCGGCGTGGTTGCGCCACCCCTGCGCCTGGAACGTGCCAGCCAGCGCCAGGCCGATGTACTGGCCCTGTTCGATGGGGGTGACCGTGGCCTTCACCTCGTCACCAAAGGCATCGGTCCACATGGAGGCCACCATGGTGTTGGTCTCCACGTTGAACGGGTCGTTGGTGGTGTTGAAGGCGAACTCGATGGTGTCAGTGCCGGCGTCGGTCTTGCACTGCTCCCAGTCGGCCTTGGCTGCGTCGAGATCGAAAGCCGGGTAGCCGGAGTCGTCCAGGTAGCCCGTCGACCCCGGTGGGAACGGGCCATTGGCCGGCTTAACCAGGCCAGCCTGGCGCTCGTCGGCGATCCGCTGGGTGTCGATCGCCCCGGCCAGCGCCTTCCGGCAGCTGAGGATGTTGATCGGGCTCTTGGCGTTCAGGCCGCCCGGGTCCATCGGCAGGTTGGGCACGCCCCGCACCGCGGCCAGGGTCGGGTTCTCACCCTGGCCCACGTTGAGCAGTATGTAGCTTGTCTCCCCGTAGGCATCGGCGGTCAGGACCTTGAAGTCCTCATTTCCGTCATACTTGGCGATCTCGTCGGCGTTGGCGGTGTGGATGATGTCGAACTCACCCGACTTGAGGCCGTTGGATCGGCCCTGGATGTCCACCGCCACCACGAAGTCGATCTCGTCGAGGTAAGGCAGGCCCTCGTTGGTGACCGACTTGGGGCCGTCACCCCGCCAGTAGTCCTCGTTACGCACGGCCACGAAGGCGTTGCCGTTGCCCGGGGTGTACGACTGGAACTTGAACGGGCCGACGCCCACCGGGGCCGCCGGGTCGCCGGTGGCCGCCGCCTTCTCGGCGTCGGTCAGCAGCGGGTTGTTCTTAAGGGTCTTCATCCAGGTGGGCGAGAACATGAAGCCGCACTGGCCATCACGGATCAGCTTCGGTCCGACCGCTTCGGGGTTGGCATAGGTGAAGGTCGACTGTCTGGCCGGTCGCCTGTACATCCGCCAGACCCAGGAATGACGGGCCGGTGAGCGGAAGCCTTGCGGCATACGTCGGTGTTGTACTTCACCGCCTCCCCATCGAGGGGGGTGCCGTCGTGGAACGTGATCCCGTCCTTGATGGTTAGCGTCCACGTCTTGTAGTCGGCGCTGTGTTCCTCCTTGTCGACCAGATACGGCTTGATCTCGCCGTTCTCGTCCGGGATGAACAGCGGATCGCTGATGGCCCGGAAGATCATGTTGCAGCTAATGGCGCACGACGTGGCGTAGTGGACCCACGGGTTGGCCGAATCGGCCTCGATGCCGTAGACGAGCTTGCCCCCCCGCACCGGGTCGCCGGCATCCTCGTTGCTGGCATCGGCGCCGGACTGGCCGCCGGTCGAGACGTCGGTGGAGGTATCGGTATCACCCCCACCCCCGGTCGAATCGGTGGAATCACCGCTGCTACCGCAGGCAGCGGCAACCAGGGCCAAGGCCACCATGGCCGCCAAAAGCTTGCTCAAACGAGACATAAGCCTGTGCTCTCCCCTTTGTCCCGGGCGACGTCGGCGTTGCCCGATTTCCCGCTCAACGCTTCCAAAGGCAGCGAGCCGGCGCAAGTCGTTCGATGACTTCGGTCACATTCCGTAACCTCACCGGAAACTTCACGCACGGCGTGAGCCACGAAGAAGATCGGCACGTTCCGTGGCGTCCGGCGGCGTAGGCAGGCTCAATCGGGGCCCGAGGAGAGCCGATGGGAGCTGTATGACGGCTTCTTCCCCGCTCCCCGCGCCCGAGAGCGCACCGCTCACCTCCCCCGACGTTGCGGTGGCCCGCAGCCCCGGCGGCGACCGGGTGGTGGCCTCGATCACGGCCGGATCGGCGGCCGAGGCGGTGGCGGCCAGTGCCGCCATCAAGGCCGGGCCGTGGGCCGTGGCCCTGGTGTTCGCCGCTTCCCCCGCTCTGTTGGCCGACACCGGGGAGGGCCTTCGGGCTGCCCTCGACGGGATCGACGTGGCCGGCTGCACCTCGGCCGGCATCGTCAACCGGCGGACCTGGGTGGAGGCGCCCGTGCAGGTCACCCTGCTCGGCGGCACCGGCATGACGGCGGCGGTGAGCGTCGGCCAGCTCGACGTGGCCGACAGCCGGGCCGCCGGCCAGGCTGCGGCCCAGGCGGTGCGGGCGCTCGATCCCCGGCCGGCCCATTCGGCGCTCGTCGTCCTGGCCGACGGCCTCACCGGCGACACCAACCACATCGTGCGGGGGGCCTACGAGGTGGCCGGCGCCCTGGTACCCATCGTTGGTGGCTGTGCCGGCGACAACCTGGCCATGAGGGCCACCTGGCAGCTCGCCGGCGACCAGCTCCTGACCCGGGCGGTGGTGGGCGTCGCCCTCGGCTCCACCGCCCCGCTGGGGGTGGGCGTGCGGCACGGCTGGAGCCCGATCGGGTCGCCCATGACGGTGACCGCGGCCGACGGCAACTCGATCCTCACCCTCGACGACCGGCCCGCCCTCGACGCCTACCTCGAGGCGCTGGGGGTCACCGAGGCCACCGTCGGTTCCAGCCTGGCCCGCGTCAGCCAGACCCGGCCCCTCGGCCTGGAGGGCCGGGGCGGCCACCAGGTGCGGTTCATCCGGGCCACCGACCCCGAGCGGCGGTCGATGGAGTTCCTGGTGGCCATCGGCGAAGGGGAGCTCGTGACCCTGATGCAGGGGGGCTCCGACACGGTGGTGGCCGCCGCCGGCTCGGCCGTGGACGACGCCCTGGCCCAGCTCACCGGCGACCCGCTGGGCGTGATCGCCTTCGACTGCGTGGCCTGCCGGGGCGTGATCGGCGACGGCGACCTGGCCTGCGAGACCGCCACCGTGGCCGGCCAGCTCCCGGCGGGCGCCACCCTGTCGGGGTTGTACACCTACGGCGAGATCGCCCGGCGCGGCGGCAGCCTCGGGTTCCACAATCAGACCATGGTCGTGCTGGCCGTCCAGTGACCTCCCGGTCGGCAGCCGCTGGTCTCATCGGCCTGCTCGACACCTTCGCGCTCCATTCCGAGGACGCCGTCCGCCAGCGGGTGGTGGACACCGCAGCCGAGAACTACGAGGCCGAGATCGTGGCCATCGTCGCCGGCCAGCAGGTGGCCCAGGCCACCGGGTTGGGCGGCTCGGCCGAGATGGAGCAGGCGGTGGTGGCCCTGGTGGCCGCCATCGGCTCCACCGCCTCCGGCTCGGCGACGGCCGAGGCCGAGCTCCCCGGGCTGGGACCGGTCACGGTGGTCTCGCTGCCCGTCGACGACGAAGACACCAGCCGGTTCGTCGTCATCCGTACCGCCGGCCCGTTCGATCCGGCCGAGCTGCAGGGATGCCGGGCCATGATCCGCATCATGCGGCTGGCCGCCCGCAGCATCGACGCCTTCGCCCAGCAGGTGAAGGTGAGCGAGCAGCTGGCCCAGGAGGTGGAGCTCAACCGGCAGCTGGCCGACGAGCTGGCCCAGCGCCACACCGAGCTGATGACCCGGATGCTCGACATCCAGGGCATGCTCACCGACTCCACCGGCCCGGTGCTGGAGACCATCGTGCGCCAGGCGGAGGAGCTGCTCCGAGGCGACGTGGTGGTGTTGCAGCTGCTCCGGCCCGACGGGATGCTGGAGCTGGCCCAGCAGTCGGCCAACGCCCCGCTCGCCTTTCCCCGCAGCCTGGGCCTGGTGCGGGCCGACGAGGGGATGGCCGGGTTGGCCATCGAGCGCAACGAGCTGGTGGTCACCCACGACTACGCCAACCATGAGCGCGCCATCCCCGGGCTGGTTAAGGCGGGCCTGACGGCCACCATCACCGCCCCCGTGCGTCGGCGCCACGAAGTGGTCGGTGCGCTCACCGTCTCGAGCCGGGAGCCCGATCGACGCTTCAGCCGGGACGAGATCGAGACCGTGCTGCTGCTGGCCGGCTACGCCTCGGTGGCCCTCACCGACGCACTCACCCTCGACCAGCGCCAACGGGCCCTGGAAGAAGCCGAGTGGCAGGCCACCCACGACCCGCTCACCGGCCTGGCCAACCGGCGCCTGGTGATGGAGACGATCACCGAGCGGCTGGCCCGGGGCCGGGGCGAGATGAACCTCCTCTACATCGACGTCGACCGGTTCAAGTCGGTCAACGACCGGTACGGCCATCACGTGGGCGACCTCCTCATCCGGGAGGTGGCCGAGCGGATCAACCTCAGCACCCGGTCCGACGATCTGGTGGGGCGGCTGGCCGGCGACGAGTTCATCGTGGTCTTCGGCTCCCGGGTGGATCTCCGCCAGGCCGGCCACATCGCCGAGCGGATCCGTCACCGCCTGAACGGGCCGGCCACCGTGGGGGGCCGTACCGTGCCGCTCAGCGTGAGCATCGGCATCGCCACGGCCGACGGGGTGGCCACCGCCGACGACGTGATCAACGCCGCCGACGTGGCCATGTACCAGGCCAAGTCGGGCGGTCGGAACCAGGTGGGCCGCTACGACCAGAGCATCCAGAGCGAGCTGCGCCTCCAGGCCGAGCTGGCCGAGCGGCTGGAGAACGCGGTGGCCACGGGCCAGGGGCTGCACCTGGAGTACCAGCCGGTGGTGGACATCGAGAGCGAGACCGTGGTGGGCCACGAGGCCCTGCTGCGGTGGGTGGACCCGGTGCTGGGCCGGGTACCGCCCGACACGTTCATACCGGTGGCCGAGGAACTCGGCCTGATCACCCGTCTCGACGATTGGGTGCTGGCCACCGCGGTCCGGGAGGCGGCCGAGGCCGGCAACGAGGCCCGGCTGTCGGTGAACGTGTCGCCGGCCTGGCTGGCGGCGGGGGGAGCGGCCGACAAGGCGGCGGCCGTGGCCCTGGCCCACGGTTTCCCCCTCGATCGCCTCGTGCTGGAGGTCACCGAGCGCGTGGCGCTGGCCGACAACGTGACCACGATCCTCCGCCAGCTCCGGGCGATCGGGGTCCGCGTCATGCTCGACGACTTCGGCACCGGCTACTCGTCGCTGGCCTACGTGCAGCGCCTCGAGATCGACGGCATCAAGATCGACCGGGGGTTCCTCCAGGGCGTGGAGTCCGACCGCCACGCCGCCGCCATCCTCGAAGCCGTGGTGACGCTGACCGACCGCCTGGGGGCGTCGGCCATCGCCGAAGGGGTGGAGAGCCCGGCCCAGGCCAAGCTGTTGTCCGAGCTGGGTTGCCGCCTGGCCCAGGGCTGGTACTTCGGCCGCCCCGCTCCCGCCCCCGGCGGTCTCCTGGCCCTCGGGTCCCGCGTCGTCCCCGGCTGACGGGCGATCTCAAAGGACGGCCGGGAGCACCTCGTTGGTGAACAGCTCGAACGAGCCGTGGCTGAACGGGGCGCACATCAGATAGTGCAGGCCGATGGTCTCCCGCAGCTCGGCGATCCGGTCGATCACCTCGGCCGGCGTGCCCCACAGCACCACGTCGTCGATGTAGCGCTCGACGGGATCGACCGTGCCGTCGCTGGCGGCCGCTTCCTGCGCCCCCTTGCCGCCGATGTTGGCCCGGCCCTTCCCGGCGTAGGAGCCGACCGTCCACATGGCGCCCCGGCGGGCGATGGCCTCGGCCTCGCTCCGGGTGGGGGCCACGGCCAGCAGCCGGGCCATCGGGGTTTCCCGCCCGTCGTCGGGATCGTGGCCGGCGGCCCGGAGTTGCTCCCGGTAGAGGCGGTGCTTGCGGCCGATCTCCTCGTTGGAGGAGTGGGGATCCATCAGGATGGGGTAGCCCCGCTCGGCCGACCAGGCGATGGCATCGGGCGACGACGACGCCACCCACATCGGCGGGTGAGGCTGCTGGAGCGGCTTGGGCAGCACCTCCACGTCGTCGAAGTGCCAGTGCTCGCCGTGCCAGGTGAGGCGCTCGTTGGTCCAGGCGGCGTGCACGATCTCCACGTGCTCCCGGAACCGGGGGTAGCTGTCGCTCTCGTCGACGCCGAAGGCGGTGTGCTCGGTCCGGTCGAAACCCCGGCCCGCCCCCCACAGCACCCGGCCGCCCGACAGGACGTCGAGCAGGGCGATCTCCTCAGCGATGCGCAGCGGGTGGTAGAAGGCGGCCAGGGTCACGGCCATGCCGATGCGCAGCCGGGATGTGCGGTCGGCGACGTGCATGCCCATGAGGTGCACCGACGGGCACACCGAGAACGTGTTGAAGTGGTGCTCGGCCAGCCACACGGCGTCGTACCCGGTGCGTTCCATCACGTCGATCCGGTCGAGGGCCCGCCCGTACACCTCGTTGAGCGGGATGCGGCGCTCCGGCCAGGAGAAGAACTGCAGCACTCCGACCTTCATCCCACGTCCCTCCTCGGTGGCGGGTGTCCCCGGTACCGAGCCTGGCCGCACCCCGGGCGGGGCGGCAAGTCGATGGGGTCGCCTTTGCCCAGTCCGGCGGCACCACGAAGCCGTTTCCCGCACCTATCGTTCTGCCTCGGGTGGTAGTGATCTCTCGCCGCAGGGGGCCATGAAACTCGCCGTCGTCATTCTCGCTCACACGCATCCACCGCACCTCGAACGGCTCGTGCGGCGGCTCCGGCCCACGGTCGACGAGGTCGTGATCCACGTCAACGCCGTGGCCGAGGACATGTACCAGGAGTCCCGCCGGCGGCTGGCCGACGACGACCACGTCCACTTCACCGACGAACGTCACCGCGTCCGTTGGGGTCAGTACAGCATCGTCGAGGCCTCCCTGGCCGGTCTCCGTCACCTGCGCACGCTGGGCCGCTTCGACCGGGTGCTGCTCATGTCGGGCCAGGACTATCCGGTGCGGCCCCTGGCCGAGATCCGGGGCTTCTTCGAACAGCACCCCGACCAGCAGTTCATGGAGATGTTCCGCCTCGACCAGCCGAACTGGTTCGAGACGCAGGGCGGACCGTACGCGCCCATGCGGCGCATCCGGAACTGGCACATCTTCTACCGGTCACGGATCCACCTGGACATCCCGGTGCCCCGCCGGTTGCCCGCCGGCCTGCTACCCCACGGTGGCTCGTTCTGGTGGTCGCTCACCGGCGACTGCGTCGACCACGTGCTCGACACGCTCGACCGCAACCCGAAGATCGAGCGCTACTTCCGGCACACCTTCCTGGCCGACGAGACCTTCTACCAGACGATCATCGGGAGCTCGCCCTTCGCCGCCACCGTCGACAACGACTTCCGACGGTACGTCGACTGGACGAATCCCAACCCCACGCCGCCCCGCGTCCTCGAGATGGAGGACTTCGACAAGGTGATGGCGTCGACCGCTCTGTTCGCCCGCAAGATGGACCCGATCCGCAGCGCCGACCTGCTGGCCCGCATCGATCGTGAGCAGCTGGAGGTGATCGTCCTCGACGACCCGGGCCCTGCGCCCGGAACGTCCGGCGGTGCGACGCCCCGATCGCCCGGAGCGATGCCGGCGGCCCCGTCGTTGCCTGGCGGCGAACGCGGGGGCGAGCCGCTATCCACTGTCACAACCTCTGGTTAGGTTGGGTTCCAGCCCGACCAACGGAGGTCCAACCCCATGCCCCAGTTCACGTCCCATGCGCCCGGCTCACCATGCTGGGTCGATCTCATGAGCCCCGACGTCGACGGATCGAAGGCGTTCTACGCTGCGGTGTTCGGCTGGGACCTCGAAGACCAGCTCGACGACGAAGGCAACCGCATCTACGTCATGGCCCGCCAGGACGGGCTCAACGTGTGCGGCATCGGGGGCCAGCCCCCCGGCACCGAGGGGATGCCGCCGGTATGGAACACCTACATCGCCGTGCGTGACCCCAAGGCCACGGCCGACGCCGTGGCCGCCAACGGCGGCACGGTGATCATGCCCCCGATGGAGGTGATGGACGCCGGCGAGATGGGCGTCTTCAGCGATCCCACGGGGGCCGTGTTCTCGATCTGGCGGCCCATCGAGCACATCGGGGCCCAGATCTGCAACGAGCCCGACACCTGGGCCTGGAACGAGCTGATCAGCCGCGACATCGCCACCGCCCGGGAGTTCTACGCCAAGGTCTTCGGCTGGACCTACGAGCTGATGGACATGGGCGAGATGGGCCAGTACGGCGTGATCGAGGGGGGCGACAACGGGGGGCTGGGCGGCACCATGGCCATGCCGCCCGACATGCCCGAGATGGTGCCCAACCACTGGGCCGTCTACTTCACGGTGTCCACTATGGATGCCACGCTGGACAAGGTCCGGGCCGCCGGGGGCACGGTGGTGGAGGGCCCGTTCCCCGCCGAGGGGATCGGCATGATCGCCATCCTGCACGATCCCGCCGGGGGCAGCGTCAACGTGCTGGAGCCGGCGTCGCAGGGATGACCGCGGGCCGGCCCGGGCCGGTCGGCAATCGGGACCTTGGGCCCTAGGGGGAGGGCCCCGGCGTGGGTAGGGTCCCGCCGTGGCCCAACTCTCCCGTCCCGTCCCGGCAGAGGGCGACCGCTCACTGGCGCCCATCCGAGCCATGATCCCCGACACCTGCTTCACCCGGTCCCGGGCCCGGAGTTCGGTGGGCGTGGCTCAGGACATCCTGCTGTATCTCCTCGCCCTCACCGCGCTGGTGCTCGTGCGCCAGTGGTGGTTGATCGTGCCCCTCGAGCTGCTGGCCGGCCTGGCCGTGTCGGGTCTGTTCGTGCTCGGTCACGACGCCGCCCACCAGGCCCTGTTCGACAGTCGCCGGGTGAACACGACGGTGGCCCGGATCCTGTTCCTCCCGTCGTTCCACGTGCAGGAGGCCTGGGTGGTGGGCCACAACCGGGTGCATCACGGTTTCACCACCCGTCAGGGCATGGACTTCGTGTGGCACCCCCTCACCCCCGCCGAGTACCAGGAGCTGGGGCGGCTGGGCCGGCTCCGCCACCGCCTCGAATGGTCGTGGCTGGGGTGCGGCGCGTACTACCTGCGCGAGGTCTGGTGGAACAAGATGGTCCGCTTCGACCCGCCACCGAAGCACGCCGCCGCCGTCCGCACCGACTTCCGGCTGGTGACGGCCTGGGCGGTACTGACCCTGGGCGGCACCGCAGCCCTGGGATGGTGGGTCCGGGGCTCGTTGCTGTGGGCCGTGCTGATGCCGATCGAGCTGATCGTGGTGCCGTTCCTGCTGTTCAGCGGGGTGATCGGCTGGGTGGTGTACCTGCACCACGTGGGGCCCGACATCCGCTGGTGGACGAGCGCCGAGTGGACCCGGCGCAAGGCCCAGACGGAGTCGACCACGATCCTGCGTGCCCCCTGGTACCTGAACGTCTTCCTCCACCACATCTTCGTCCACGTGCCCCACCACGTCGACGCCCGCATCCCGTGGTACCAGCTGCCCCGGGCGGCCGAGGCGATCAAGGCCGAGCTGGGGGCCACGGTAACCGACACCCGTCTCCGCCTGAGGGACTATCTGCACACCACCCGGGTGTGCAAGCTGTACGACTTCGACACCGGGCGCTGGCTCGGTTACCGGGAGAGCGCCCCAGCGTCCTGAGCCGGGCCGATCGGCCTGGCCGGTGCCCTGATCAGAGCCGAGGGATGGGGCCGGGGAAGAACGGCTCCAGCTCCGGATCGGCCCAGGCCCGGAAGGGGAAGGCCCAGGCGATGTCGATGTACAGGTCGTACAGGTGGTGGGCCCGCCAGCACTCGACCGTGGCCCGTACGGCCGTTCCGGTGGGTTGGCCATCCCCGGCCGGGACCACCAGCTCCACCAGGCCCACGACGTGGGCCCCGTCGAGCCGGACCGTGACGGTGACGTCGCTACCGGCCCGCCCCTCCAGGACCTTGCGCACCTCGTTGGCCCCCAGCGGGGTGATCGACGCCTCCTCCGGATCGGGCTCCTCGCTGAACGGCAGCCAGTCCTCCGGATCGCCCCCCTCGACCTCGAAGTGCTCGGCCAGGTACGCCGGGAGCAGGGGATAGGGCAGGAGGCGGGTCCGGGTCAGGGCCAGTGACCGGTCGAGAAGGGCACACCAGGCCGGCTGGCACCGCAGGCTGCTCTGGGGGCCGAACAGTCGCAGGGCGAGACGCTCGGCGCCGTAGGCGGCCCAGGCTCCGGCCGGGAGACACGCTACGGCCAGGCGCTGGAGGAAGGCGGCCGGATCGGCGTGGGCCGTGATCGCCAGCGCGAGCACGCCGCGGGCGATGGACGCCTCGTCGTCGCCGCTACCGGCCGGGTCCCAGTCGTGCCGGCCCACCCGGGTGGCCAGCGTCACCAGATCGGGGGTGAGTGATGTCCGGGGGCGCCGCGGCACCCCGTCGTGCTCGGGGCCCTCGCCCCGTGTCGGCGTCCCCATCGCCCTCGTCCTCTCGTCGTCCCATGTCCGCAGGGTGACGATGGCATCTCGGGCGTAACCACTACGCAACCGTTCTGACCAGGGCAAACGTAGCGAGCTGTCATGGCCGTGCCGGGTTCGGGGGCGTCGGCGAGGCGCCGCGGGCCGGGACGTCAGGCCAGGTGGAAGTGCTCGTTCAGTCCGCTGATCTCGAACAGCCGGCTAGCCGGCCGGCTCGGCGCCACCAGAACGAGCCGGTGGCCTCGCTCGTCGAGCGCCGTATGGGCCGAAACGAGCGCCCGGAGACCCGACGAGTCGATGAAGGCGACACCGGACAGCTCGAGGACCACGTCGGCCGCCTGTCCGAGTGCGTCGAGGGCGGCCGCCAGGTCGGGGGCGGTGAACGAGTCTATGTCGCCGCTCAGTTCGAGGTGGCGGGGGTCTACGCCCACGGTGGTGATCGTCAGGCGGCTGGAGCCGGTTCCCATGGCGGCCCGACCATAGCCGACCGCGCCGTCGGACGGAGACCGGCGACCGGCGACCAGTGTCACCCCTTCGGGGGCCACCGACCTGGCGTCGCTGGACCTGGCCCGCCAGTCCACCCACGGCATGGCCTCAGCCGGCTCTGGTCGGCCGGGCCTGGTCGGGGTAGTGTGAACGTGATGGCAACGACCGATGTCGCCGAGCTGCGAGCCGCCGGGCGCTGGCCCGAGTTGTGGGCGGCGCTGATGGCCACCGGTGGGATCGAGGCCGTGTACGGGTTGGCGGCCACGATGACCGACGACGAGATCGAGGCCGATCTGCGGGCCCGCCAGGCCCAGGCCCGGGCCTGCTCCAGCCCGGGGGCCAGGCGGGGGCGGATAGCGGCCCAGCGGTCCGTGCTGGAGCACGTGGCCTCCCAGCTGCCGCACAGCGCCTGATCGCCGGCCCGGGCCCGCCGCCGTGACCGACGATGACGATGACCTGCCCGTGCCCGAGTGGCTGCCGGTGGGGCCGCCTCCGCCCCGGGTGGTGGAGCCGAGCAGCAGCTACTACAAGACCGTCCACAGCGAGCTGACCGACGACGGACGGCCGTCGTTCCACGACTTCATGGCCATGGACCATCCGGGGATCGTGCATGCATTCGCCCGTTGGTTCGACGAGTTGCCCCTGCTCCTGACGGACTACCCGGCCTACCGCCAGTTCGAGGCGGTCACCCGGTTCGGGTCCTATCGCTACCTCGTGGTGGGCTGGTTGGCCCCCGACGACACGGTGGTGCTGGTCGACATCGTGTTCGACTGGCTCGACCGACTGCCCGAGCCCCCCGCCGGGCGCTGACCGGCCGTCGGCTGCCCGCCCACCGTCCGGGGCTGGCACCCGGCGGTTTCAGACGCGGGCGGCCAGCGTCTCGACGTCGGTCAGCAGCCGGTCGAGGCGTTCGTGCCAGTTGGCCTTGTACCGGCGGATCGGACGGTCGAGTCGGCGCAGCGCCGCTACCGCCACCAGCCACGGCAGCTCGTGGGGGGCCGATGCCCCGTATCCCACCAGGAGGCCGGCCAGGGCCGAGTCGGCCACGGCGAGATCGCCGGCCCGTCCGGCGAGCAGGTTGGTGGCGTAGGTGGCCAGGTCCTGCCCGGCCGGGGCCAGGCACAGGGTGTCGGTGTCGACCAGCCCGAGGTCGCCCCGGGGTCGGGCCACCAGTTGACCGGCGTTGAAGTCCCCATGGGTGAGATGGAGCGGTGTGGCAGGGGCCGGGTCGAGCATGGAGGCACCGAGCCGGAGGGCCACCCGCTCGATCCTGGCCGCCAGATCGGGAGCGGCGTGGGCGGCGAGCCGCTGGACGGGAACGGTGGCGGCCAGGAGGTCCGACGGGCCGATCCGGGGTACCGACCAGCCGCCGGTACCGCCAGCGGTGCTGTCGCCGGCCGTCATGATGCGGCCGGCCAGGGCGCCAGCGGCGTTGGCCCGGGCGACGGCATCGGGTGGGCCCAGGGGGCGGCCGGCCAGCAGCTCCTGCACGTACACGCCGGCCCGTTCGTCGACGGCCAGCACCTCAGGCGTCCTCACCACGGCCCGGAGGAGGTGGAGATGACGTACGCCGGCCTGCAGCCGGTCGAGCTCGGCCTCCATCTTCACCACCACGCCCCCGGAGGCGAGCACCGCCCGCTGGTGGGGCATCCAGGCCAGCCGTCGCCACGGGTCATCGGGCCGCACCTGGCCGGCCGGCACGAAGGCCCCCGGGTCGGCGGCCAGAGCGGGCAGGGCGGGATCGAACGGGTACCAGGCCACGGTGGTGCCGTCGACGTCGGCTGTCGGGTTGCGCACACCGGCGGCCAACAGCTCGGCCGCCGGGCCCGGCGCACCACCGGACGGGTCGGTCCGGAGCGGGGCCCGCGGCCGGCGCCCCCGGGACACCACCACATCGGCCCCGCCCGAACCGGTCTCGGCCCGGTACCAGACGAGGATCGACGCCCCCACGTCGTGCTCCAGATAGCGCAGACGCAGGCGTGGCGGCGCCGTGCCCGGTACCAGCGTCGACCCCAGGATCGCGGCCACCGCCACCGGGTCGGTCAGAGGGACCGGGCCGAGTAGAGGGTCGGGAGGAAGCTGCACGACGAGGCTCGGAAAGGAATGGGCTCGGAGGTGAGGGAGTGAGGTCGGGCTGCCGCCCTCCCCGTGGGGTGTGGGCGGGCGGCAACCCTCCGCTTCAGGTCGCCCGGGAGGGTCGGATGGTTGCCGTGCCGGGTGAATCAGCTCACGTGGAGCAGGTCGACCACGAAGATCAGCGTCTCGTTGGGGGCGATCACGCCGCCGGCACCCCGGGCCCCGTAGCCCATGTGGGGAGGGATGTGGAGGGTACGGCGCCCGCCCACCTTCATGCCGGCCACACCGGTGTCCCAGCCTTCGATCACCTGCCCGGCGCCGAGGCCGAACTGGAGCGGGTCGTTGCGGTCCCACGAGGCGTCGAACTGATTCCCGGTGGACCACGACACACCGACGTAGTGGACGGTGACGGTGGTGCCGGAGGCGGCCTCGTCGCCGCTGCCCACCACATCGTCGATCGTCACCAGATCGGCGGGCGGAGGGGTGTCGGGCACGGTGATCACGGGCTTGTCTGCCATCACGTCACCTTATCGGCGGTGGGCTCGTCAGTCGCCGGCCAGGGGGCGGAGCTCGATGACGGGGATGATCCGGCTGGTGCGGCGCTGGTAGTCCCCGAAGTTCGAGACCTTGCGGGCGCAGATCTCGAAGATGCGGTCTCGCTCCTCGCCCTGGAGCACCACGGCCTCGGCCTCGTAGGTGTCGGGGCCCAGCTCCACCGTGACGGTGGGATTGGCCACCAGGTTGTGGTACCAGGCCGGGTTCTCGGGACGGCCGCCGAGCGAGGCCAGGATGAAGGTCTTGCCCTCGGTGCGCACGAAGCCGAGGGGCACGGTGCGCCGCTTCCCGGACTTCGCCCCGGTCGTGGTGAGCAGGAGGAACCGGCCGGCGGCCAGGTCGCCGGGGAGCTCGCCGTTGTTGGTCCGGTAGGCGTCGATGAGTGAGGCGTTGAACGACTCGGTGACGGGTCCCACGCCGGTGGCCTGGATCTCGGCCGCCATGACGTTGATGCTGGCCAGCTCCAGCGGTGGACCGGGTGTGGGCTCGGTGTCGGGCATGCCGCACCCTATGCCGGCCGCCGCCGTGTGCTCCACCTGGCCGCGGTCGGCCGGGACTCCCGGTCACAGAGCGTGACGGGGAGTGGTCGAGGTACTACGACCAAAGGGCAATACGAGTACGACCAAAGGGCACTAGCGGTACAACCTGCGACCCTTCACTCTGAAGCGGTATCGAACTGACGCCGACCACCACGCGGCGGGAGCACCGGGTGCCCTCCGGCTCGCCCCCGACGGCCCGTGCCCTGGGCGGATGTCCTATGGTCGACTCTTGGTGCTCCAGCGCGAACCCTGTATTCTCTGCCACCGGACGCAGGGCGTCCGCAGAGAGGCGGCGGCGTGTTGGTGGCGTTCTCCCTATTGGGAGAGCTTCGGGTCGAGAGTGGCGGCAGCAGGCTGAGCGATTCGGGCTTCCCGAGCCGCAAGGCCAAACAGGTCTGCGAGCTGCTCGCCATAGCCGGCGGCCAACCGGTGGCCAAGGAGCGGATCATCGAGCTGCTGTGGGGCGATCGGCTGCCCAAGGACCCCACGGGCACGGTCGATCACACGATGTCTCTGCTCCGGCGCTCGCTGGAGACAGCGGCGGGAACGCAGCCCATCGTGACTGAGCGTGGCCACTACCGGCTCGACATGAGCGTGTGCCGGATCGACGCGGTGCAGTTCGACGCCCTGCTCGACGTCACGGGGCTCGACGCCGAGGCGGCGCTGGGCAACCTGCTGGAGGCGCTGGGCCTGGTGCGGGGCACCGTGTTGGAGGACGAGCCCTACCAGCCGTGGGCCGAGACGGTCCGCGAGCGCTACCGCCAGAAGATCGAGCGGGCCCGGCTCGACGCCTCCGCCCTGGCCCTGGGTCTGCTCCGGCCCGAGCTGGCGCTCGAACTGGCCGATCGGGTCCGCCAGGACTCGCCCACCGTTCACGAGGAGGCCTACACCCTGGGGGTATCGGCCTTGCACCAGCTCGGGCGCCGGCACGAGGCGATGGTGCAGATGGTCGAGCTGGAACGGCGGATGGCGGACGAGTTCGGGGCCGGTTTGTCGCCCCGGGCGGTGCTGGTGGGCTCGCTCGTGCGTCGGGGGGGCGCAGGGTCGACAGCTGACCAGCCCCGTGCCGGTACACACCCGGGTGGCGGCCGTTATGCCCGCCGAGCTGCCGTTCCTCGGTCGGGATCGGGAACTGGCGGCGATCGGGCGGGCCGCCGATCGGCTGCGGGCCGGCACGGGTGGCCTGGTGACGATCGACGGGGCCGCCGGACTGGGTCGAACCCGCCTGCTGGCCGAGGCCGGTGCTCTGCTCGACGACGCCTTGGGTCCCGGCGCGGGTGGTCCGCTTCGGTTGCCTCCCGTCCGATCCCGGCCTGCCGCTGTTCGCCGCCAGCCGGCTGGCCCGCCTGCTCACGCCGCCCGAGCGTCGCATGGCCGGTGGGTCCGAGCCGTCGGCCGCAGGGCTGTACGACGCCCTGGTCGACACGCTGGACCGGGCCGACGCCCCCACGGCGCTGCTGATCGATGATCTGCACTGGGCCGATCCGGCCTCGCTGGCGGTGCTGTCCTCCCTACTGCAAGCGGGCGCGCTGGCGCACCCGCTGCTGGTGGTGGCCACCCGGCGCCTGCGCGGCACCGGCGAGACCGACGCCGCAGCCGGCACCCTGCACCATGCCGCGCCGGTCGCCCTGGCTCTCGCTCCGCTGCCCGAGCCGGTTCTGGCTTCGATCCCGGTCGACCTGGCCTGGCCCGAGACAGGCGGGCACCCCGGGCTGCTGGCCGCCTGCGTGGCGGCGGGGCGGGGCAACGGCACCCTTGGCTCCGACGGTCTCGACCTCCTGGCCGGCTGGGTTGACGATCTGGGGCCCGGCGGCCGGACCTTGCTCCAGGCGGCGGCGAATCTCGGGCCTTCCTTGACCGTCGACGAGCTGGCTCGCCACCTCGGGCTGGCCCCGGGGGCCGTCGCCCAGCTACTCGACGGCCCCGAACGGCTCCGTCTGGTGCGTCGCCTCGACGAAGGTGGGCGGATCTTCGAGCTGGCCGGCGATCTCCTCCGCCGGTGGCTCTCCTGCTGCGCCTGACGTGGTTCCGCGGCGTTGACCCTGGTTCCGGGGCGCGCTGACGCCGCGTCCTCGGCACGGGTACCCGTGCCCATGCAGACCAGCGGTGGGCCCATATGGTTCCGTCGTCGCGTGGGCAACCATTCCCATGCAGCGACACTGACTGGTCAATTGACAGGTTTCTGACCGAGGCAACTTGTTACGTCAGTCACCGTACGGGGCACGTGCGGGCAGAGGGTTCGCGCCGCCCCGGTAGCGGAGGGCAGCGCAGTCATGACAAGGGTGCGGAACGGCGGGTACCTTGCTTCCTCGCGGCCAGAAGGCCAGTGGGGCCCGGCCCGGCGGATGATCGGAATGCTGGCGGCGCTGGCCACGATCGTAGCGCTGCTGGTGACGGCCGAGGTGTCGGCCCCCACGCCGGCAGCGGCTGCTGCGACCAGCCGGTTGGACTCGACCACCTTCAAGGTGGTCAAGGACGGCACCACGGCGGAGATCACGACCTACAACTTCGTGATCAACGCCGACAACACCGGCACCACCGGTCTCAAGACGCCGACCGGACCCTGCTCACCCGGCGACAACAGCTATCCCGAGTCGTGCGACTGGACCTCCAACGGAACGCCCAGCTCGTCACCGGTGATCACCACTGGGGACCAGGACGACATCTCCGCCGGTTTCACCCTGCCTGACGGCCGGTACCTGATCTCGGTGCTGGCCGACGGCTACGAGCTCGACGGCCTGCACTTCACTGTGCCCTTCGACGGCACGTTGACGCTGCCGATGATCGCCACCCCTCTCAAGACAGCCACCATCCAGGCCGCCGTGTTCGAGGACATCTCACCTGTCAACGGCGCCCCCGATGTACCGGCCGAACACGGCCTGGCCGGCTTCCGGGGCGGCCTCCTCGACTACCTGGGCGATATCAGCACCGACGTGTTCGGCAACCCCCTCTGCACCGTCTACGCCTTCACCGGCCCGAGCTACTTCAACCCCGGCACGGTCGACACCGAGACCATCCTCCATCCCGGCGGCAACTGCTTCAGCTACTGCTACGTGGTCGACAACGGCATCGATATCGGCATCACCGAGCCCCGCCCTGATGGTCGGTGCCCGGTCGTCGATCCCAACGCCGCCACCACCGGGCTCACCTACACCACTTCCTTCCCGCCCGCCCCCGGCACCTACACCAACGCCGTGCCGACCACGGCGGCCGTCCAGGGGAAGATCAAGATCCCCAACATGGGGCCCAACCGCTACGCCATGACCCTCACCGCCCCCGACGGCACCAGCTGGGCCCAGACCACCACCCTCGAGGGCAACCACGACTGGGACGCTTGGGTGATGGAGGGCCAGACCGGCCTCGACACCGAGTTCGTGGTGGCCGGCGAACCCTTCCCGTCGATCATCTTCGGCTACACCCCCACCTCCAAGACCCTGCCCGCCACCGGCGGCGCCACCATCACCGGCGTAGTGGACGCCATGAAGGTCTACGTGCCCGCCATCGGCGGCATCACCGTGCCCGCCGGTCAGATCTGGGGCGGGGTGAACGGGGCCAAGATCGACAAGCCGATCGAGCAGCCCTGGGTGGCCCTGACCGACCTCGACAACGGCGACACCATGGTGTGGGTGGGCCGGGGCAACGTCGACGGCACCTTCTCGATCCCCAACGTGTCCGACGGCAACTACATGCTCACCTGGTGGGACGAACCGCAGAACTACATCCTGGACTGGCAGAACGTCACCATCGTCAACGGCCAGTCGGTCGACATGGGCATCCTGCCTCTCACTGGCTGGTGGACGAAGTACGAGGGCCACGTCTTCAACGACCTGAATCGCAACGGCACGCGCGACGCCGGCGAGCCGGGCGTGCCCAACTACACGCTCACCATGCGCAAGCGGGAGAACTCGCTGATGGACCGGGGCACCAACGCGGTGACCACCGACGCCAACGGCTACTACACGTTCGAGAGCGCGTATCCGATGACCCAGTGGCTGGTCATGGAGGCCTACAACGACCTCTACTACACCACCGGGGTCACCTATCAGGCCGACAATCAGCCCCAGCCCACCACGGTGACCGGGGCCGGGGTGGACGTCAGCACCCTGCCCGTCATCGGCCTCGGCGGCCGTATCGACTGGGGTGTCCACTCCTATGACGCCCGCGGCACCAATGCCGTCGACCCCCGGAACGGCGGCATCGTCGGCACCGTCTCCTACGACACCACCCGCAACGAGCTGGACCCCCGCTACGCCGCGGTGGAGGACTGGCAGCCCGGCGTGCCCGATCTGACCGTCGAGCTGTACGAGCCGACCGCCTGCCCGCTCGACGACAACGGCGATCCGCTTGCCCCCACGGCCACCGGCTACCTGCCCTGCGACCCGAGCGGCATGTACGCCCTCGCCCCCGACGGCTCCTACCTGACCGGGCAGAGGCTCAACACCTACCTGACCGAGACCTGGCAGCGCCCGGGCCTCAACGGCGACGGGGACTGCGTTCCCCGCGACGTCGAGGGCAACGAGCTGACCTACCCCGGCAAACAGCAGATCACCGACAGCCCCACCGACTGCCTCGAAGCCCCGCTGATGGGCGTCCAGTTCCAGAAGGGCTTTTCCTCCGTCGACGGGAACTACGGCTTCGGCGACGGCTGCTTCGCCCCCAACCACCTCGATCCCGAGGCCCCGGTCGATGCGCCGGTGTGCCTCGATCCCACTGGCGCCGAGGTGGCGTTCGACGAGCTCCCCGGCGGTACCGACTACCTGGTGAAGGTCGTGGTGCCTGAGGACACCGTGCAGAACGACGGGCGCACGCTCTACCAGTTCACCCGCGAAGAGGACATCAACATCGCCAACGGCGACCAGATCGTCCCCCAGGTGCCGCCGCCCGCCTGCGCCGGCGCCCTTCACACCGTCGACGTGGCCAGCTCCGGCGCGGACAACTACAGCGCCATCACGGGCGACGGCACCAACGGTGCCCCGGTGGGCGTGACCGTGCCCGCATCCACTCCCACCGACAACCCGACGTTCGCCGCCGACGTGGGCGGCTCCCCCTACGAGAGCCAGGCCCGTCCGCTGTGCGACACCAAGCTGGTGTCGCTGGCCAACGGCCGCTCGATCGTGCCCACGTTCAACGTGTTCACCGACGTGCCCCTGCCCGGCCGGTTCTGGGGCCTCGTGGTCAACGACCTCGGCTTCTCCACCGATCCCCACCAGATCAACTACGGCGAGAAGGCCGGCGTGCCCTTCGCCCCGGTGGGCATCTACGACCAGAACAACCGCCTGGTCCACACGAGCGAGAGCGACTACAGCGGCCTGTTCGACGTGCTGTTGCCGTCGACCAACCGGATCAACTGCCCCACCCCGTCGGGGGTGTGCGCCAACATGTACCGCTTCGTGGGCAACGACCCTGGCGTGCCGGGCCGGTTGAACCTCAACTACAACCCTCGCTACCGGACGATCGCCGCCGACTTCGAGGCCCTCCCCGGTCTGCTGGTCCCGGCCGACCTCGCCCCCACCCAGGTCGGTGTGACGGTGCAGCTGCCCGGTGGACAGGTGGCCCCGCTGGCCTGCGCCGCTGATGCCGACCAGCCCCAGCTGTACTCGATCGACAAGCCCTATCTGGGCGTCAACGAGGTCCACACCTTCACCCTGAAGGGTGTCGGGTTCGGGACCGCCGGCCAGGTGTTGCTCGACGGCTCCGCCTCGATGACGGTGGGCTCGTGGTCCGACACCCAGATCACCTTCACTGTGCCGACGGGCAACGCCGGCGTGCACCAGCTGAGCGTCAAGCGCGCCGACAACAAGGCGAGCACGGTGGCCGGGCTGTCGTTCCATGTGTTCGGCACGCTCACTCCCGCCTTCCCCGCCACCGCTGTGCTGACGCCGTTCGGGTTGGCCGGTACCGGCAACAACCCGCTCGGCCCGACCTGGAACTACGAGACGAACAACCCCAACGGCGCCTTCGGCACCACGCTGGTGGGCAACGACCGGTATGCCTACGCCCGCACGGGCAACAACGGCACGGCCTACGCGTGGTGGACCGGACAGCAGTCGCAGTTCGGGGCCAGCCAGGAGGCGTTCGTCACCCTGACCCGCCCCTCGACCGCCAACAACGCCGAGCAGGGTCTGCTGCTCAAGGTGACCCCGGGGGGGAACAACAACAACAACCTGACGAACAACAACGCCCGCTGGGTGTCGGTGACGGTCAACACCGCCGGCAACGTGGTGATCCGGTACAAGTCGGGCACCACCGCCACCACGGCGTCGGCCACCGCCAGCTTCGGCACCCAGCCAGGGGTCCTCGGGGCCCGGGCCGTGTCCGACGGCACGGTGATCGTCTATCGCAACGGCGTCGAGCTCGTCCGCACGGCCACCAACGCCACCATCGGCGGCCTCACGGGCCGGATCGGCGTCCGCTTCTCCGCCACGGGGAACGCGGCCAGCGAGGCCCGGTTCGACGACTTCGGCGGCGGCACGATGGCCGCCACCGCCACCTACGCCCCAGCGGTGTACGAGGTGGGTCCGGGCAGGACCTACGCCCCGAACTACACGGGATGGCCCGGGACGGCCGACCACGCCATCCAGCGGGCGGTCGACGCCGCCCAGCAGGCCAACCCGGGCAACGCCCTGGTGGTGGTCTATCCCAACGACGTGTCGAGCAATCCCCGGCTCAACCCCCGGGGCGCCTACTACGAGAACCTGATCCTCAACGCCCCGATCTCGCTCCAGGGCGTGGGCGCCGGCAGCCCCGACGGCTCGGTGCGAGGGTCGATCATCGACGGCGGTGCCTTCGGCGGCGACAGCCCGGTGGCGGCCGACTGGTACACCACGCTGAACGCCGTCACCTGGGCCGGCAACCAGAACGTGAACGACGGGGCCATCGTCTCCGTGTTCGCTCCCGACACCGGCAACCGGGCCTTCGGCTCCACCAAGCGGGCCGCCATCGACGGCTTCGACCTGCGGGGCGGCGACCAGTTCGGCTTCCCCAACAACATCAACGTGATCGGCGGGGGCACCACGGGCCTCCCGCCCAACGTGCAGACCCAGGGCGGCGCCGTGTTCGCCAACGGCTACGCCCGCTACCTGCAGATCACGAACAACACCGTGCAGAACAACGGCGGCTCCTACGGCACGATCCGGATCGGCACCCCCGATCTCACCGGAACCGACGCCGCCGCCAACAACGACCACATCCGGATCGCCAACAACCGGATCGTGGCCAACGCCGGCACCAACCTGGCCGGGGCGATCGGCCTGTTCGAGGGTTCCGACAGCTACACGGTGACCGGCAACGACATCTGCGGCAACTTCTCGGCCGAGTACGGCGGTGGTCTCACCGTCTATGGCCTGAGCGGGGGCACCAACACCATCGACCACAACCGCATCTGGTTCAACAACTCATACGACGAGGCAGGCGGCGTGATGATCGCCGGCGAGCTGCCGGCGAACCCCGGAACCCTCTCGCCCGGTAGCGGCCCGGTCGCCATCCACCACAACCTCATCCAGGAGAACCTCGGCAACGACGACGGCGGCGGCCTTCGCTTCCTGATGGCGGGGAACTTCCCGATGGACGTGAACAACAACATCATCGTGAACAACGTGACGACCCACGAGGGTGGTGGCGTCTCCATCAACGACGCCCCCGCCGTGCAGTTCGTGAACAACACGGTGATGGGCAACCTGGCCACGGCCACCGCCGCCACCAGCGACGGCCAACCGGCGGCCGCCGGGCTGTCGTTCACCAAGAACAGCCAGCCCCTCCAGGCGTCGCTCGGCGGCAATCCCGAGACGAGCCCACCGGTGTTGCGCAACAACATCTTCTGGGACAACCGGACCGGCACCAAGCAGGGGCCGGGGCAGCAGGGCCCGCTGGTGACCGGTCTGGGCCAGACCCAGTCGGGCGACACCACGATCGACCTCTGGCAGATCGGCTCGATCGACGGGGCCGCTCCGGCCGCGCCGACCGACTCGGTGATCCAGCCCGACTCGCCGGGCCACACCGGTACCTACACCGACAGCCTCTCCAACAGCCATGCTGATCCGCTGGTGGAGTCGGCATACGAAACCAAGGTGTCGTTCGACGCCTGGCGGACCAACCCCAACTTCGTGGGGGCTCTGCTGGCCACTCTGTCGCCGGGGGCCACCCGCCAGGGTGACTACCACATCAAGGCCGGCTCGCCGGCCGTCGAGAAGGGGTCCGCTGCCCGGCGCCGACCTCCGACTACGACGACGCTCTGCGGAGCGGCAACCCCGACGCCGGGGCCGACGAGCGGGCCATCTCGTCGACCGGCATCGGGTCGGTGTCGCCGACGACCGTCGCCTTCGGGAACCGTTTCGTCGGCTCCACCAGCCTGGTCCAGATGGTCACCGTGACCAACTCGGGCACCGGCCCCCTCCAGGGGATCACCGTCACCGCCAGCGCCGGGTTCGCCCGGGCCGCGGGCGGGCGGCACCTGCAGCTCGACCCTCGGTAACGGGGCGAGCTGCACGATAGGCGTGACGTTCAGCCCGTCGGCCACCGGGCCGGTCAACGGCACGCTGGCGATCACGGCCGACGTGGCGATCACCGGTTCACCGGTGACGCTCACCGGTACCGGCCTCGCCGTCCCCACGCCCACCGTGCTCGACACCTTCAACCGGGGCAATGCCAACACGCTGGGCACCGGCTGGAACCAGCTGGTGGTCAGTGGCAGCGCCGGCATCCGGGTGAACGGCAACCAGGCGAACTGCACCGGCACGATCCTCTGCTCCAACGCCGTGGGGTCGAACGCCTACCGGACCACGAGCTTCGGCGCCAACCAGGCGGCGGCATTCACCTTCGCCAACACCACGGTGAACGGCAACTGGCTGTGGCTCAAGGCTGGCGGTGGCCAGCTCCTCAACACCTACCTCAACGGCATCCGGGTGGCCTACGACAACGGATTGGTGACGGTGTCCACCGTCACCAATGGCACCGCCACCTCCGTCGGCACCTTCAGTGCCGGGTTCGCCAGCGGTGACCGGCTGCTGGCGGTGGCCGACTCCTCCGGAACCGTCACCGTCTGGAAGATCAGCGGTACCACGACCACCTTCGTCGGTTCGGCTTCGGCCGGCTCCGGCTTCACCGGTGGTGGCTTCATCGGCATGCACCTGTCCTCGGGTGCCCGGGTCGACGACTTCGCCGGCGGCAACCTCTGATGCGCCGCCGACCGGTCACTCCGTCAGCACAGCACCGCACGTCATCGCCTGAACGGGAACAGGGAGACACGATGGGTTCCAACGAACCGAACGCCGGCAGGATGAGCCGGCGCCAGCTCCTCCGCTACGGCGGCATGGCGGCCGTCACGGCCGCCGCCGCCGGGAGCGGGATGAAGCTGCTCCAGCCCGGCGGCGGCCGGGCCGGTCACGCTTCAGGCGGGCCAGACCCACATGGCGAAGGCCACGGCCGACCTGTTCCTCGGGGGCACCGACGGCTGGGTCCACCTGCCGCCGACGCCGCAGATGGGTGTCTACCATCCCGACAACCTGGCGCCGGCGCCGATGACCACCTACGTCTTCGGTTTCCGCAACATCACCGACCTCACCCCGACCCAGCGGCTGGCGCAGAAGAACCACGCTCAGCACCACGCCCCGCTGTTCTGGGTGAAGGAGTACAACCCAGCCGACGTGACCACCGAGTTCGTGGTCGACATCACGAACCTCGGCCTGGCCCAGCGGCCCGACCTGTTCGACGCCCACACCCTGCACTGGCACGGGTTCCGCAACGCCATCCCGTTCTTCGACGGCGAGCCCACCGGCTCGGTGTCGGTGCCGGCGGGCACCGTGTTCCGCTACGTGTACCGGCCCCGGGACCCCGGGACCTACATGTACCACTGCCACGTGGAGGACACCGAGCACGTCCACATGGGCATGGTCGGGCTGGTGTTCGTCCGCCCTGCGCAGGACGGCCAGAGCATCGGCGGTTTCACCAAGTTCCTCTACAACGACGGCGACGGCTCCACCGGGTACGACCGGGAGTACAGCATGCTGCTCACCGAGGTGTGGAACGAGTCCCACTGGGCCGACGCCCACATCCAGTTGCCGGAGTGGAGCGACTACCGGGTCGACTTCGCCCTCCTCAACGGGCGGGTCTACCCCGACACGATCCTCCCCGGCGCCCCCTACCCGGCCACCATGCCCGACGGGCAGACACCGTTCGATGCCGCTGCCTGGGCCGCCACCAAGCCCTACATGCCGGCTGCCACCGACGCCGGCGGCGACCTGGTGGGACCGACGGGTGAGGAGCAGCTCCGCTACCAGCCGATCTCGTCGCTTGTGGAATGCAACCAGGGGGAGCGGCTGGCCTTTCGCTTCGCCAACCTCGGGTTCCGGGAAGCGGCCATGACGATCGACGGCGGCCTGTCGATGCGGGTGGTCGGCCGGGACGCCACGCCCATGCGGGGCCGGGGCTCGGGCGGCGTCCGCAACGGGGTCGACACCAGCTACTCCACCGCCACCCTCAACATCGGGCCGGGCCAGAGCTACGACGTGATCGTGGAGGTTCCCACCGACCAGCCGGTCGGCACCTACATGCTCTACAACCGCTCGTTCAAACGATCCGACAACCAGTCGAGCGACTCCATCGGCGGCCAGGCCACCGAGATCCGGGTCGTCGCCAGCGGCATCCCCGCCCAGATCCTGCCCAACACCTGATGCGACGGAACGAGAGAGGAACGACGATGCACCACCACGCTCCCCGCCGCCGCAGCAAGGCGGCGGCCCTGGCCGCCTTCGCCGGGCTCGGGCTCACCCTGGCGGCCCAGACCGGCAGCCCGGCCTCGGCCGCCAGCACCGCCACCAACCCCATCGGGGTGGTGTGCACCACCGACACCGCCATCGCCGGCCAGGCCAACTTCGTCCTGGAGACGTCGAGCCGGCTACATCAACCTGCCCGACGGCAACACCGCCTACATGTACGGCTACAACCTGGTCGGGCAGGGCTTCCAGCACCCCGGCCCGGTGCTGTGCGTCAACGAGGGCGACCAGGTGACGGTCACCCTCCAGAACAACCTCCGGCGCGACACCTCGATCATGTTCCCTGGCCAGGAGAGCGTGCAGGCCAACGGCCAGCCGGCCCAGCCGGTGATCACCGGGTCGGAAGTGACCTCGCTCACCAACGTGGCGCCGGCCGACGGCGGCACCGTCACCTACAGCTTCACCGCCGACCACCCCGGCACCTTCCTCTACGAGTCGGGAACCGACCCCGACATCCAGGTCCACATGGGCCTGTTCGGGGCCCTGATCGTGCGGCCGTCGTCAGCGCCGTCGAGCCCGGACAACCTGCGGGCCTACAACCGGGCCGACTCGGAGTTCCTGGAGCGCAACGAGTTCATGGTGCTGCTGTCGGAGATCGACCCGTACCTCAACCAGTCGATCGAGAACGGCGACTCCAAGGCCGTGCTCACCCAGGGCACGAAGTTCAACATGAGCAACTTCAAGCCCCGGTACTGGCTGGTCAACGGCCGGGGCTTTCCCGACTCGATAGCCGACAACGGCGCCACCTGGCTGCCCGACCCAGCCCTACGGGGCCCTGGCCCGGGTCAAGCCCCAACGAGCAGGCCCTCACCCACTACCTCAACGTGGGCACCGAGGACTTCCCGTTCCACCCCCATGCCAACAACGGCACGGTGATCGGGCGTGACGGCCACCCGCTGGCCGACGCCGCCGGCAACGACACCTCCTACGAGGGGTTCGTGATCAACATCGGCCCCGGCCAGACCTACGACGTGCTGTTCAGCTGGTACGACGCCGAGGACTACCACCCCTCCACCAACCCGGTTCCTGTGACCGTGCCCCAGGTGGCCAACCAGGTGTTCGGCGTGTTCTACAGCGGCAGCCCCTACCTCGGGGTGGTGGGCGACCAGCCGCCGGGCAACCAGACGCTGAACCAGTGCGGGGAGTACTACATCATCTCCCACAACCACGCCCTCTATCAGCTCACGTCGTGGGGCGTGAACATGACCGGCCCTGCCACCTACATGCGTATCGACCCGGCCACGCCGGCGCCCGGTACCACCTGCCCGTGAGCGACCGAGCGACCGAGACGGAACGAGCCATGAACCACGCAACCAGCATCTCGTCACTCGCCCGCAAGCTGGCGGCGGCCGGCGCCGCCGTGGCGCTGGGCACCCTGTCCCTCGCCGGGCTGGGCCCGATCGGCGCGGCCGGGGCGGCCACGGTGGCCTTCGACCTGTGCGCCACCACCGGCAGGCGCCAACTTCCCCAGCGGCACCACCTCCACCACGGCCGTGAGCTTCTGGGGCTACGCCCCGGTCGACTCGGCCGGCTGCGGCGCCGCCACCGTGACCCACCCCGGCGGCCCGACGCTGGTGGTCAACCAGGGCGACTCGGTGACGATCAACCTCCACAACAACCTGGCCGAGCCGACCTCGCTCGACATCGGCGGCCAGGCCCTGGAGTCCGACCGCGAGCGGTACGCGGCCAGGCGCACGACGAAGAGCTACACCTTCACCGCCACCGCGCCAGGTACGTTCCTCTACCAGGCCGGCCTCACCGCCAACGGCCCCCAGGAGGCGGCGCTCGGCCTGTACGGCGCCCTGGTGGTGCGCCCGGCCACGGCGGCGGGCCAGGCCTACGACGACGCCGGCTCGGCCTTCGACGTGGAGGGCGTGCTGGTGTTGGGCGAGCTCGACCCGGCGCTCACCCCGGCCAACTACGCCGGCTTCGACATGCGCAACTACGCCCCCAAGTGGGGCCTGATCAACGGCCTGCCCTACCCGTCGACCACGCCGATAGCGGCCGCCGCCGACGACACCGTGCTGCTGCGCTACCTCAACGCCGGCAGCTTCGGCCACTCCATGAGCGTCCTGGGGGCCAACCAGACGCAGCTCGCCACCGACGGCCACCGTTTCCCGGCCGACCGCCGCTTCGTGGCCGAGACCTTCGGGCCCGGTGAGACGGCCGACGTGCTGGTCCACGTGCCGACGACGTCGGCCGCCGGCACCAAGCTGACCGTCTTCGACGGCGGGATCAGCCTGTTCAACAACGGCAAGAAGACCAACCTGGCCACGGCCCGGGCCTTCGGCGGCATGATGACGTTCATCGAGGTGGGCACGTCCACCGGCACGCCGGGCGGGCCGTTCACCAACGCCATGGCCTTCACCGCCGGCATCCTCACCGCCGTCATCGACGACACCGACACCGGGGGCGACAACGTGGCCGCCGCCGAGTACTTCGTCGACACGCGTGGGGGCCAACGGCTCCGGCACGCCGCTGGACGCCGTCGACGCCGCCTTCAACGACGCCGTGACCGAGCCCGTGACGTCGACGACGCCGCTGGCCCTGGCCCTCGGCGCCCACACGCTGTACGTCCACGGCCAGGACAGCGCCGGCAACTGGGGGCCGTTGGCCGCCCTGGTGGTCACGGTGACCGCGGCCGACACCACCGGCCCGGTCGCTTCGGCCGCCACGGCCACGCCGGCCGCCACCAACCACACACCCAACACGGTCACGGTGGCCGTGGCCGCCACGGCCGACGACACCGCCACCGGCGGCGGCGTGGTGACCGGGGCCGAGTACTTCGTCGACACCGCCGGGGCCGACGGCATCGGGCACGGCGATGACGGTGAGCCCGGCCAACGCCGTGGTCGTCAGCGCCGACCGGCACGATCGACAACGCCACGCTGGCCGGCCTGGCCGAGGGCGCCCACACGGTGCTCGTCCACGGCCGGGACCTCGCCGGCAACTGGGGCGCCACCACCTCGGCGGCGCTGGTGATCGACCGGACCGGCCCCTCGGCCACCGGCGTCAGCGCCAGCCCCAACCCGAACAACGGCACGGTGCCGGTCAACACCAGCACCGCCGCCGTCCGGGTCACCGGCATCGCCTCCGACGTCGCCGCCAACGGCAGCACCATCGCGGCCGCCGAGCTGTTCCTCTGCACCGCCCTCGACACCGGGGCCAACCCCGGCTGCCAGCCGGGGCCACCGGCACCGGGGTGGCGATGCTCGTGAGCGACGGGGCGTGGGACGAGGCCTCGGAGTCGGTCTACGGCGACATCCCGCTGACCACGGTCAACACCCTCAGCGTCGGCAGCCACACCATCTGGGTCCGGGCCAAGGACGCCGCCGGCAACTGGGGCCCCGCCGTCGCCACCACCCTGGTGATCGACAAGACGGCCCCCACGTTCACCGGGATCACGGTCAGCCCGACCCAGGTGCTGGCGCCGCCGGGCACCACCACGCTGACCCTCACCGGCGCCACCGACGGGGCCAACGGCACCGGCGTGGCCGGCGGTGAGTACTGGTTCACCAACACGGCCCCGGCCGTGGGCGCCGGTACCCCGTTCACCGGCACCGCCCCGGTGCTGAACCTGTCGTCGCTGGCACCCGGGCAACTACACCATCCGGGTCCGGATCCGGGACGCCGCCTTCAACTGGAGCACCGGCACCGGCGGCATCCGCACCGCCACGCTGACGGTGGCGCCCGACGCCATCTTCGCCAACGGCTTCGAGACGGGGAACCGGCCGTGGGGCTGGACCAGCGCCTCCACCAACACCGCCGGCCGGCTCAACGTCACGACCACGTCGCCGCTGGTCGGCACCCGGAGCCTGCAGGCCCAGGGGAACAACACGAACTACGTCCAGTACAACTACGGCGGCGCCGCCAACCCGGCGTGGGCCACGTTCGACGGGGCGTTCTCGTTCAACCCCAACAGCAACGCCAGCACCGGCAAGGACATCCTGGTGGCGGCGTCGAACACCAACTTCAGCAACGCCAACACCGTGTTCCGGGTCCGGTACCGCACCAACGTCGGCCAGGCCCAGGTGCAGATCCAGATCGGCAACACCGCCAACGCCACCTGGGTCAACATCACCAACGCCGCCCACCGCATCGAGGTGACGTGGCAGGCGGGGCAGCTCACTCTCTACGTCGACGGCGTCTCGTCGCAGACGCTCACCGGCACTGCGGCCAACGTCACCGCTCGTCCGCCTGGGCTCGGTGACCAGCGACCGGAGCCAGCACGCTGATGTACTTCGACGCCTTCTCGGCCAAGCGGTCCGTAACGCCGCTGATCGGCTGAGCGGCAGGGAGCCGCGCATGAGCGTCATCGACGATCTTCCCGAGACCGGTCCGGAGCCGGTGGGAGCTGGTGAGGCGCCGCGCCACCGGCCGGACCGGCCGGTTCCCCCAGCTCAGCCGCCGTCGCCTGGCGGCGGTCGGGCTGGCCGTCCTCGCCCTGGTGGGCGGGCTGTGGGCCTGGCGGTCCCGGTCCTCCCACCAACCCGGCCATCGAGGGCACCACCATCGGTCAGCGCCGAAGAGCTGGAGTCGGTCTACGGGGCCAAGGTGGACCTGGTGGCCCTGCTGGCCAACGGCGGCCTTATCGAGCTCCGCTTCCAGGTGATCGACAAGGACAAGGCCCGCGCCCTGTTCGGCGACGTGGAGGACATGCCCAAGCTGGCGGTGGAGGACAGCGACCTCGTCCTCCAGTCGGCCCGGGGCATGGGCCACAAGTTCGAGCTGGTCAACGGCGGCTCCTATTTCATCCTGTACCCGAACCCCGCCGACGCGGTCCACAAGGGGACCGAGGTGTCGTTCGTCATGAACGGCTACCGCGTGCCCCATCTCGTGGTCCAGAAGTAGCCCGCCAGGCTCGTTGTTGACGGTTCGGTTCTCGGAGGTTCGTGTGTCCCGGCGGTTCGGTTCATCTCTGGTCATGGCGGCGGCTCTGGCCGCGGCGTCGCTCGCTCCGGCGGCTGGCGCGGCGGCGGCCACCCCGCCGGCTCCCCTGGCGACGGCGCCGGCCCGGCCGGTGCTGTCCACCGGGGTACGTCAGCTCCTGGCCGACACGCCGAAGGAGGCCAGCGTCACCGTGGTGGTGGAGCTGGTCGACAAGCCGGTCCTGCCCGACGGGCGGGGCCGCACGAAGAGCCAACGCCAACGGGACGTCGTCCAGTCCCTCCGGAGTCACGCTGACCGCACCCAGGCCCCGCTGCGCACCCAGCTGCTGCGGCGGATGGCCCAGGGGTCGGTCGAGGCCATCCAGCCGCTGTGGATCTCCAACTCGATCGTCGTGACGGCCCGGCCGTCCGTCATCGAGTGGCTGTCCACCCGGCCTGAGGTGGCCTCGATCACCCCCAACGAGGTCGACATCGTCGCCACCTCGGCAGCCGCTCCGACCGCCCCCGCGGGCCCCCTACCCGGGCGCGGTCGGGGCGGTCCCCACCGCACCGGCCGAGGCCAACGTGACCGCCATCGGCGCCCCCACCGTGTGGGCCGCCGGCGCCACCGGGCAGGGCGTGGTCGTGGCCAGCCTCGACTCCGGCGTCGACATCACCCACCCCGACCTGGCCCCCCGGTACAAGGGTGGGGCCGGCGCCTGGTTCGACCCCTACGGCCAGCGGACCACCCCGGGCGACGCCACCGGCCACGGCACCCAGACCATTGGCGTGATCCTCGGGCGGCCAGACCGGCGGCACCACCATCGGCGTCGCCCCCGACGCGAGCTTCATCGCCGCCCGGGTCTTCGACAACGCCGGCAACGCCACCGTGGCCGCCATCCACCAGGCCTTCCAGTGGGCCCTCAACCCCGACGGCGACACCACCACGGCCGACGCCCCCGCCATCGTCAACAACTCCTGGGCCTTCGGCTCGGCCGGCTGCAACCTCGAGTTCCAGCCCGACGTCCAGGCCCTCCGGGCCGCCGGGATCATCCCCGTGTTCGCGGCCGGCAACTTCGGCCCCTCGGCCGGCTCCACCGTCAGCCCCGCCAACTACCCCGAGTCGCTGGCGGTCGGCGCGGTCAACAACACCGGCTCGATCTACAGCGGCGGCAGCCGGGGCCCGTCGGCCTGCGGCGAGCCGTCCACCACCTACCCCGAGCTGGTGGCGCCGGGCGTGAAGATCTGGACCACCGATGTGAACGGCCTCTACTCCGAGCGCGACGGCACGTCGCTGTCGGCCCCCGCCGTCACCGGCGCCCTGGCCCTCCTGCTCAGCACCAGCCCGGCCCCCACCCCGGCGGCGGCCGAGGCCGCCCTGCGGGCCTCCGCCGTCGACCTCGGCACGGCCGGCCCCGACAACACCTTCGGCCTGGGCCGCATCGACGTGGCCGCGGCCGCCACCCTGCTCGCCTCGTCGGGCACGACCACGACCACCCAGCCGACGACGACCACCACCGCCACCACGGCGCCCGAGACCACGACCACCACCGAGGCCAGCACCACCTCGGTCCCGTCGGGCACGACCACCACGTCCGAGGCGCCCACGACCACGGCGACCACCGAGGCCCCGACGACAACCACGACGGAGGCCCCGACCACCACCTCGACCACAGCGGCGCCGACCACGACCACCACCGAGGCCACCGACGACGACCACCACGGCGGCGCCGACCACGACGACGACGGCAGCACCGACCACGACCACGACGCAGCCCACGACGACGACCACCGTGCGCACCGGGCCGGCCGACCTGGTCTTCGCCGACGGCTTCGAGTCGGGCGGCCTCACCGCCTGGACCTCGGCCGCCACCAACGGTGGGCGCCTCTCGGTCACGGCCGCCGCCGCTCTGGGCGGCACCCGCGGCCTGCAGGCCGTCCTGTCCAACCGGTCCGACTCCTACGTGAGCGACGTGACCCCGGCCAACCTGGCCACCTACCACGCCCGCTTCCGCTTCGACCCCAACACGGTGTCGATCGCCTCGGGCAAGAGCCACCAGCTGTTCACCGCCCGCAACTCGAGCGGCAACACCACGCTCGTGATCGAGGTGCGCAAGGGCACCGGCACCCGCTACGAGGTGCGGGCCGGCTCCCGCCTCAACAGCGGCTCAACCAGTTGGACCGGCTGGGCCTCCTTCACCGACGACCGGCACACGATCGAGGTCGGCTTCGCCGCCGCCACCACCGCTTCGGGGAGCAACGGCTCGGTGACGCTGTGGGTCGACGGCACGTCGGCCGCCTCGGTGGCCAAGCTCAAGAACGGCTCCCAGCGCATCGACGCCGTCCGGCTCGGCCCGCAAGCCATCCCCACCGGGGTCAGCGGCACCGAGTACCTCGACGACTTCGTATCGACCGTAAGTTCCACCATCGGGGTCTGATGGCCGTCCGCCGCCCCGTCTCTCCGCCGCCGGAGCAGCGCTGCTCCCGGCCCGGGCCTGCTCGGGAAACCCTCGCCCCGAGATCGGCCCGGGCCGGCATCGCTGGCCCGCTGCTGGCCATACTCCTGGCCGTGGCCGCGCTGGGCGGGCCGCTGGGCCTGGCCGTGGCCGCCGTCACCGCGGCGCCGGCGTCGGCCCACGCCATCGTGCAGGAGGTGGCCCCGGCCGACGGCTCGGCCCTCGACGATCCGCCGACCCAGGTCACGTTCCGCTTCAGCGAGCCCATCCTCGACGAGGAGCTGACCGTCGACGTGGTGGCCAGCAACGGCCGGCCCGTCACCCCCGCCTCCGCCGGCGTCGACCCGGCCGACGCCACCCGGGTGGTGATCGGCCTCGACCCCCTCCCCACCGGCACCTACCAGATCCGCCTCACCGCCCGGGACCGGGAGGACCTCCACCAGGTCGTGGCCCGCACCAGCTTCGCCGTGGGCGAGGCACCCCCACCGCCCAGCCCGCCCGTGATCGCCGCCCCCGAACCGGTGGAGACCGCCGCCCGCTGGCTGTTCGCCGCCGGCCTCGTCGCCCTCGGCGGCGCCCTCACCCTCCGCCGGGCCGGTTCGGCCGGCGCCGGCGGCCGGACCCGCTGGCTGACGCTCACCCGGATGGCGTGCTGGGGGGCCGGGGCGGCCGTGGCCGGACGGCTCGGTGTGCTGGTGGCCCGGGTGGTGACCTTCGACGGCAGCCGGCTGACCGGGCTGCGCACGGTCGTCGCCCTCGACGACACCCGCCGCCTGCTGGTCGTGGTCGGCGCCGCCGCCCTCGTCGTGGTGGGGGAGCGCCAGCGCTCGGCCGCCCTGGCCCGGGGCCTCGCCCCTGACCATCCGCTGGTCCGCCGCTCGTGGCTCGGCTGGCTGGGCCTGGTCTCGCTGTGCTGGGTGGCCGGCTTCGGCGGCCACAGCGTCCTCGGAGGTCTGCCCGAGGTGGTGCTGGCCACGGTGAAGGCGGCCCACCTGGCCGGCCTCGCCCTGTGGCTGGGCCCGCTGGCCGCCGTGGTCCTCACCGTGCCCGGCCCGACCGACCGCCGGGCGGCGCTGGAGGCGGTACGCCGGGTGGCGCTCACCGGAGCCGCCGTCACCGTCGCCTCCGGCCTCGCCCTGGCCAGCCGGCTGGTGGCGTCGGCCACCGCCGCCCTGTCGACCCCCTACGGGCAGGCCCTGGTGGCCAAGATCGCCCTCGGCGCGGCGGCCGCCGCCCTGGGCCTGGCGGTCGCCCGGGGCCGCCACCTGCGGTGGGCCACGGTGGAGGCCGGCCTGCTGGGCCTGGTCGTGCTGGCCGGGGCGGCCATGGCCACCGCCACCCCCGCCCTCGACCCCGGCTTCCTCCCCGCCGAGCGGGCGCCCGTGGCCCCGCCCGCCACTCCGGCCGAGGACCTGCTGGTCCAGCTCCGGGCCATCCCTGGTCGCCCCGGCGACAACACGGTGGAGCTGCGGGTGGCGAGCACCCGCCGCCCCGATCCCGGCCCCATCAGCGAGGTGACGCTCACCATCGGTGGCGCCAAGGTGACCGCCGTCCCCGACGCCGAGGGGCTGGCCCTGATCACCGGGGTCCGCCTGGCCGAGGGCGACACGCCCGTTGCGGTGGTGGCCCACCGCCCCACCTGGACCGACACCACCACCGAGCTGACGCTGAGAGCCACCACGCCCCGCTACACGTTCCCCGTGCGGATCAGCTCGGCCCCTCTGCGCTGGCCCCTCACCGCCCTGGCCGCGCTCGGCGGGGTGGCGGCCGTGGTCGGCGCACCCGATATCGCTCCCGACCGCCACGAACTACGTCGTCGCGTTCGTCGTCGCCGTAGACGCGACGACGCAACGAGGTCCGGAAACTAATCGTCGCCGAAGACGCGGGGGTCGTCGGAGAAGTAGGTGAGGCGGGCCGTCTTCGAGCTCTCGCTCTTGCCCATGTAGCCGGCGGTGACGTGGTCGAGGTGCTGGATGGCCCGGCCCAGGGGCATGGCCTGGGCGTTGATCGAGGCCTTTGACACCGTGACCGGCACCGGGGGCTGGCGCACCACCTCGGCCGCCAGCCGCTCGCACGCCGGCACCAGCTCGGCCTCGTCGGCCACCGTCTCGGTGAAGAAGCCCATCGAGTCGAGCTGCTCCAGGCCGTAGGTGCGGCCCAGGATCAGCATCTCCTTGGCCTTGTGCGGGCCCACCAGGTTCACCAGGGCCGGGATCGAGTGCCAGGTGAGGTTGAAGCCGATGCTCACCTCGTTGAGGGTGAGGCTGATCGACGGGGCGCCGATGCGGAAGTCGCAGGCGGCGGGGAGCACGGCACCGCCCCCGATCATGTAGCCGTGGCAGGCGATGATCGTCACCGCGTTCAGGTTGAGCAGGGTGTCGTACATGCGGGCCCCGTTCTTGGAGCCGAGCATGGCGTCGAGGGGGGTGGCCCGGGGCGCCTTCAGGTCGGCCCCCGAGCACAGGCTCCTGCCCTCGCCCCGGAAGATCACCGCCCGGATCGACGAGTCGTGGTCGATGGCCAGCAGGGCCTGGTGGACGTCGGCCACCAGCTGGGGATTGACCGCGTTGTGGACCTGGGGCCGGTTGAGGACCAGGTGGCGGACGGGGCCGTCGCCGTCCACCCGGACCGTCTCCAGCTGCATGGGTTCGAGGTGCATCCGCCGAGTCTCGCCCGGTGCCCGCCCGCCGGGCAATCACGGGCCGGCGGCGGGGGGGCGCCGGGTAATACTGTCGCATGATCGAACGCGAGCTGGACGTGACGACGCCCGAGGGGCAGATGAAGACCTTCGTCTACCACCCCACCCACGACGGGCCCCCACCCGGTGGTGCTGTACCTCATGGACGCCCCGTCGATCCGCCCGGCGCTCAAGGACATGGCCATGCGGCTGTCGTCGGCCGGATACTACGTGCTGTTGCCCTACCTCTTCTACCGGGGTGGCCCGTTCCGGGAGTTCGGCCTGTCCGACGAGGACATGCACGCCAGGCGGGAGCTGATGGGAGCCGTGACCCCCACCAACATCGTGAGCGACTGCCGGGCCATGCTCGACTTCGCCGCCACCGACCCGGCAGCCCAGGTGGGGGGCAAGGTGGGCGCCGTGGGCTTCTGCATGAGCGGTGGGCTGGCCATCTCGGTGGCCCGGGCCCTGCCCGAGCGGGTGGCGGCGGTGGCCTCGATCCACGGGGCGTGGCTGGTGCGCGACACGCCGGACTCGCCCCACCAGGGGCTGGGGACGGTGAAGGCCGAGGTCTACCTGGGCTGGTGCGCCGGGGACGCCACGGCCCCGGAGGAGCACGTGCCGGTGATGCGCAAGGCGCTGGAGGAGGCCGGTGTCACCCACACCCTCGACTGGTTCACCGACGCCGTGCACGGCTACGCCCCTCCCGGCACCGAGCGCTACAACCGCGACGCCTCCGAGCTCCACTGGGAGCGCGTCCACAGCCTGTTCCGCCGCCACCTCTGGTAGCGGCGGAAGGTCAGTTGCGGAATGCGGCGATCAAGATGGCGACCAACCCGAGACCGACATCACGGCCCAGAAGGCCATCAGCATCTGGCCCGGCGCCGGGCCCTAGGCGATCCATGGTTGATGGCGTCGGCCAGGGTATGGGCCGACGCCAGCCCCGGGGCCGTGTACCGGTAGCTGGGGTCGTTGTCGCTGTCGTTACTCATCGGGCACCTCCGCCTCTACAACCGCCGGTCTAGCACCATCGGCTCACGGGCAATCCCGATTTTCCTGGCCCCGATCTCCTTGCTCAGAGGGGCCAGCGGGCGTGGACGAAGAACTCGACAGCGCCCCGGTGGCCCCGCATGGGCGACTCCATCGACGCCCAGGTGCTCCCAGCCGGCATCCACCAGCCCGTCCTCGGCCAGCCGCAGGGCCCGGGCCAGCTCCTCGCCCTCGGGCAGCTCGCCGATGCCCAGCTCGAACAGCGGCTTGACCAGGCCCACCAGCTCGGTGCCGGGCCCGGGCACGTCGTGGTCGGCCAGCTGGCGGACCACCTCCCGCAGCGACAGCTTGGTCACGTCGACCACCACCACCCCGGGGCGGGTGCCGAGCAGTTCCGGGGTCACGTCGGCCACGTTCGTGCGCTCCAGCGACACCACCCTCGTGTCCTGGCGCAGTGAGCCGAGGAGCTGGCCGTAGCCCACGTCCACGGCGAACACCCGGGTCCGCGCCCCGGTCGAGCAGGGCCTGGGTGAACCCGCCGGTGCAGGCCCCCAGGTCGAGGCCGATCCGGCCGGCCACCGCCACCTCGAACCGGTCGAGGGCGGCACCCAGCTTGTCGGTGCCTCGGGGCCGGCGGGGCGGCCTCACCACCACCCGGGCCGACGGCAGCACCTGCGACGCCGGGTTCGTCACCACCGCGCCGTCCACCAGCACCCGGTGGTCGGCCAGCGCACCCTCGGGGTCGTCCACCGGCGGGTCCATGCCGGCCAGCAGCTTCACGATCGCCACCCGTCGGGCCATCCCCAGACCCTATCGCCCGGCCGTGATTGGGCCGGCCGGCCGAGGCCCCGGTGTGCCAGACTTACAGTGTGAGCACGACGAGCGACGACCGGCCCGCCATCGACTGGGCCACCGAGTTCGACCACACGAACCCGGCCTACAACGAGAACGCCCACGCCATCTGGGACGATCTGCGGGGCGGTGCCCGGTGGCCCACACCGACCGGTTCGGCGGCACCTGGCTGCCGGTCCGCCACAGCGACGTGTCGGCCATCGCCCACGACACCGAGAACTACACCTCCCAGGGTGTCGTGGTGTCGCCCCACAAGCCCGACGCGCCCCGGCCCTGGGGCGGGGCCCCGCCCATCACGTCGGACCCGCCGGTGCACACCGAGGCCCGCCGCCTGCTGCTCCCGCCGTTCGCCCCCAAGGTGATCGCCGGCTGGGAGGACACCACCCGGGCCCTGTGCCGGGATCTGATGGCCAACCTGCCGGTGGTCGACGGCGTGGTCGACGCCGCCGCCCACTACAGCCAGCACATCCCGGTGAAGGTGATCGCCGCCATGCTCGGCGTGCCCGAGTCGGACGGCGACAAGTTCCGCCAGTTCATCTACCGCATCCTGGAGCACCCGGGCGAGGAGTTCGACCTGGCCCCCGAGGACACGCTGGAGTACTACATGGACCAGCGGATCGCCGAGCACGCGAGCGAGCCCCGGGACGACCTCATCTCCTATCTCATGAACGTGGAGATGAACGGTCAGAAGCTGTCGGAGAGCACGTGCGGGGCTCGGTGCTGCTGATCCTGCTGGCCGGGATCGACACCACCTGGTCGGCCATCGGTTCCGCTCTGTGGCACCTGGCCACCCACCCCGACGACCGGCGCCGGCTGGTGGCCGAGCCCGAGCTGATGCCGACCGCCATCGAGGAGCTGCTGCGGGCCTACGCCCCGGTCACGATGGCCCGCATCGCGGCCAAGGACCACGAGCTGGGCGGCTGCCCGGTCAAGGAGGGCGACTGGGTGCTGCTGCCGTTCCCGGCCGCCAACCGCGATCCCGAGGTGTTCGACCAGGCCGACGAGGTGATCTCGACCGGGCCCGCAACCGGCACTCGGCCTTCGGGCTCGGCATCCACCGCTGCCTGGGCTCCAACCTGGCCCGCCTCGAGCTGCGGGTGGCGCTGGAGGAATGGCTGGCCGCGGTGCCGGAGTTCACCCTGGCCGCGGGGGTGCCGTGCGCTGGTCGACCGGTCAGATCCGGGGTCCGCGGGCCCTGCCGCTGGCCATCGGGAGCTGAGCCGGTGACGTCGACCGCAGCGGCGGTGGTGGCGGCCGGGACCACGACGGGGCCCGGCGCCGATCCGGCCGAGGCGCCCCGGCCCCGGTGGGAGCCGGGCTACAAGGTCCGCATCGGCGTGGCGGCGGGGGCCGGCGTGATCGACGACCCGGCCGGCTACCTGCGCCTGGTCGACGCCCTCGACGACCTCGGGTTCGACTCGATCTGGGTGCCCGACGTGGTCACCGGCGGCGTGTTCGACCCGATCGCCGCCCTGGGGGTGGCCACCGGCCGCCGGGCCCGGCTCAAGATCGGCAGCCACCTGATCGTGCCGGGACGGGATCCGGTGTGGCTGGCCAAGCAGTTGGCCACCCTCGACCAGCTGTCGGCCGGGCGGCTCCTGCTGCTGGCCGTGATCGGCCTGAACCAGCCCGAGGAGCTCGACGCCCAGGGGGTGGTGGCGGCCGAGCGCACGGCCATGCTGGAGGAGTCGCTCGAGGTCATGCGGGCCCTGTGGGCGGGCGAGACCGTGCACCGCGACGGCGCCCACGGCCGTCGCTACGAGGCGGTGCGGCTGGCCGTGCGGCCGGTGCAGGAGCCGCTGGAGGTGTGGCTGGGGGGCCAGGTGCCGGCCGCCCTGCGCCGCTGCGGCCGTATCGGTGACGGTTGGATGCCGGGCCTGTGCACGCCCGAGCGAGGCCGGGGCCGCCATCGAGCGGATCCGGGCCTCGACGGCCGAGGCCGGCGCGGGAGATCGACCGGGAGCACTTCGGGATGAACCTGTCGTGGGTGCCCGACCGCATCACCGACGAGGTGCGGGCCGGCATCGAGGCCCGCCGCCCCGGGTTCGACCCGGCGGTGACGATGGGGTCGGGGCCCACCGGCCTGGCCGAGCGGATCGAGGCCTTCATCGAGGCCGGGATCTCCAAGTTCGTGATCCGCCCCGCCACCAACCCGGCCTCCTGGGCCCACTCGGTGGAGACGGTGGCCCCGGTCCTCGCCCTGCAGACCTGAACCCGGCGGGAGCGTCGGCGGCCGGGTGGCGGGCCCGTCGCCGACGCTCACCGGCCGGGTCAGTCCTTGCCGCCTCCGTGGTCGCCGTGGCCGTCGTCGCCCGCCTCCACCAGCCGGCGCACCACGCCGCTGGTGTTGGTGGCCTGGGTGATGCCGGTGTTGCCGGGCACGGCGCCCGACTTGCCCAGCACGTAGAGCTCGCCGTCGCTGTCCTGGCCGATGCCGAGCACCCCCAGACCGAGCGCGGCTCTGGCCCTCCAGGCGGAACTCGGTCACCTGGTTGTGGTCGTCCAGGTAGAGGAGACGGCCGGCGCTGGCGAAGAAGTCGGTGGAGTACTCGGCGAACACGTAGTGACCCCGCAGCTCCTCGATCTCGTCGCCCCGGTACACGAAGCCGCCCACGGTGGCGACCCCCTCCTTGAGGGGGCACAGGCCGACCAGGTCGGGAGCGACCGGGCCCTGGCAATGGTCGTACTGGGCGATGGGGTCGATGTAGTTGCCGGTCACCACGTCAGCGGTGACGAAGCCGTTGGCCGCACCGTTCTGGTCGAAGGCGAACGTGCCCTCCTTCAGCGGCCACCCGTAGTTGCCGCCCTTGACCACCTTGTCGACCTCTTCCAGGTCGTTCTGGCCCACGTCGGCCACGTAGAGGGTGCCGGTCTTCGAGTCGAACGACATCTTGTAGGGGTTGCGGAAGCCGAGGGCGAAGATCTCGGGCCGGGCCCCGGCCTGGCCCACGAAGGGGTTGCCGGACGGCACCGTGTACGGCTTCGAGCCCGAGGCCCGGGGGTTGATCCGCAGGATCTTGCCCAGCAGGCTGCTCTTGTCCTGGGCGTTGCCGCCGGCAACGTGCCCGGGGCCCTGATCGTCGGCGGCGCCGCCGTCGCCGATCGAGATGTAGAGCAGGCCGTCGGGCCCGAAGCGGAGCTCACCGCCGTCGTGGTTGAACTGGGGATGGGCGACCCGCAGGACCTCCCGCCGGCTCGACAGGTCGATGGTGGCGTTGTCCGAGCGGGGGTTGTCGCACCCGCCACTCGGTCACCACGTTGTCGTGGTCGGGCTGGGTGGCGTTGCACTGGTTGGCCGGGCTGGCGACGGTGCCAGCGGCCGGCATCGACTGGTAGGTGTAGACCAGGCCCGACTTCTTGTAGTCGGGGCTGAAGGCCACGCCGAACAGGCCCCGCTCGTCGTAGTTGATGAAGAAGCAGCCGAGGTTGAGGCCCACCGAGCTGAGGTCGGCGAACAGGCGGGGCGAGGCGTTGGCGCCGTCGTCATCGTCGTCATCGTGGTCGTCGTCGGTGTCGACGGCCCAGATCAGGCCCCGCTGTTCCACCACGAACAGGGTGTCGTCCTGGCCGGGGGCGGTCACGCCGCCCACGGGGTTGACGAGCCCGTCGGCCACCGTGTCGAGAGCGACGGTGATGTCACCCTGCGGGATGAGAGCGGGGATGGGATCGGGTACCCGGGGGCCGAGGGCCCCGGCCGGGGTCAGCCCGGCCAGCGCGGTGGCGGCAGCCACCACGCCCGCGAACGAAAGCAAGCGACGGTTCATCTGTTCTCCTCAGCCGGTGTGCCCGGCGGGTTGTCCCCCGTGACGTCCTGACGCGACGTCTCGGTTCAAACTTGTTGAACCAGGAGGCCAAGTCAAGGGTGCCGTGGTCGTAGGACCGGTGGTCCCGCAGTGCTACGACCAGGGCCGACGCCGCCCGCTGGGCTGTCCCCTAGGGTTGGCCCATGCAACGGTTCGACGACGACGAGCGGCGGCGCCGGCTGGTGCGCCGGCATCGGTTGGGGCCCTGGGCCGCCGCCTCGGTGGAGGAGGCCACGGCGTCGATGGTGGTGCTCCACGCCACCGATCCGGCGTCGGTGTACCTGTCGGCGGCGGCCCGGATGGTCGCCCCCTCACTGGAGGCGGTCGATCGGGCCCTCCACCACGACCGGTCGGTGGTTCGGATCCTGGCCATGCGCCGCACCCTGTTCGTGGTGCCCACCGGCGACCTGGCCGGGGTGGAGCTGTCGGCGTCGCTGGCGGTGGCGGCCAACGAACGCCGACGGCTGCTCGGCTACCTGGTCGAGTCGGGACTCGACGACCCGGCGGGCTGGCTCGACGGGGCGGCGGCCGAGATCGCGGTGGCCCTGAGCGAGGCCGGACCCCGGGGTCTGGCCGCCCGGGAGCTCACGGCCCGGGTGCCGCGCCTCAGCACCCGTATGACGCTGGGGGCCGGCTCCCGCAACGAGGTCACCACCGGGGCCACGTCGCGGGTGCTGGGAGTGCTGGCGGCCGAGGGGCACCTGATGCGGGGGATCACCGCCGGGGGGTGGACCACCCGCCGCTACCAGTGGCACCTCCGCCACCAGTGGCTGGGCCCCGATGCCCCCCCTCCGCCCGGCGGGGCCGGCCCGGAAGCGGTGCAGGCGGCGTCGAGCGGGCTGGTGGAGCGGTGGCTGCGGGCCTTCGGGCCGGCCCCGTTCGAGGACCTGAAGTGGTGGACGGGGTGGACGGTGCGCCAGCTCAAGGCGGCCCTGACCCCGCTGGCGGTGGCGGAGGTGGATCTGGGCGGGGCCACCGGCCTGGCCCTGGCCGACGACCTGGAGCCCGTCGTCGTCGACGACGACGGCCGGCCCTGTGTGGCCCTGCTGCCGGCTCTCGACCCGACGCCCATGGGCTGGAAGCAGCGGGCCTGGTACCTCGGGCCCCACCAGGCCCCGCTGTTCGACCGGTCGGGCAACATCGGCCCCACGGTGTGGATCGACGGCCGGATCGTGGGCGGCTGGGGTCAGCGCCCCGACGGCTCGGTGGTCGTGGGCCTGCTGGAGGACGTGGGAGCCGACCACCGGGCCCTGATCGACGCCGAGGCCGAGCGGCTGACTGCGGTCATGGGCGCCACCCGCGTCCGCCCCGCCTTCCCCACCCCCCTCCAGAAGGAGCTGTCAGCCTGACCCCACCCCACCCTGCGTTCTTTTGACGGTGGCCGCCGCCCGTGGCGCCCCGGATCGAAAGTTGGCGGGCCGGAGCGGCTACCAGTACTCCTCGTAGTGGATGTTGCCGGGGTGATTGCGGTGGTCGAGGCTGAAGCCCTGCTTCGTGAGCAGCTCGACCACGCCGGTGGTTTCGGGGAACACCGGGATGCCGTCGGGCCCGTCGGCGGGCAGCCCGATCATGGCCGGGTTGCCGCACAGGAACACGTGGGTGGAGGCCGGATCGAGCGTGACCCCGAACTGTTCGGTCAGCGTGCCCTGCACCAGGAGGTCCTGGATGTAGCGCTTGGGTACGTCGGCCTCCCGGGTGGGCATCGGCAGGTAGTGGTAGTTGGCGTAGCGCCGCTCGAGCGACCGCTGCTTGTCGAGATACCCCAGGTCGGCCCACTGCCGCACCGACACGGCGGCCACGATCGGGCCCACGTGGCCCTTGCGCAGCAGCTCCACCGCCATCGAGTTGTGCGGTGCCTCGCCGGTGCCGGTGCTCAGCAGCAGCACCGTGGCCTCCGGGTCGAGCACGTGGTTCAGCGTGTAGCGCCCGGCCACCTTCGGGCCCAGGTAGATCCGGTCGCCTGGCCGCTTCAGAGCCAGGCGGGGGGTGAGGGCGGGGATGTTGTCGTCGGCGGGGGGCACGAGCACGATGTAGAACTCGAGCTCGTCGCCGGCGGTGTCGTCGGCCAGGTAGCCGTGCTCGTCGAAGATCCGGTTGGAGATCGAGTAGCTGCGCCGGATCAGCTTGTCCCACCGCTGGTCGAGCCCGGGATCTTCGGCGTCGTCGATCCGGTCCTCCCAGTAGCCCAATCCCAGCGAGGCGTACTGGCCCGGGATGTGCGACGTGTCGCCGTGATCGGCCTTCACCCGCAGCACCCACAGGTCGGAGTGGGTGGGCTCGAACTGGGTGATGATGGCGTTGTAGTGCTCGGCCCGTAGCTCATCGATCGCCCCGCCGTGACGGCGCAGGCGCTCGGTGGGCGGCGTCGGCTCCGGCAGATCGAGCTCGGGGAAGCAGGAACGGGCGATGTCGAGCCCGATCCGCCACCCGGGCGACACCTGCTGGCCGGTCTCGGCCTCCGACGTGCCCTGGAACCACACCCGCCCCGAGGCCACGGCGGCCGCCGTGATCCCCAGCGCCGCCGGCTCCAGCGTGCGCCGGGGCGGGGCGAAGACGACCTCGTCGAACTGGAGGTCGGGGGTGCGGCGGTCGCCGAAGTAGACCATGGGGTAGCCGTCGACCTCGCCGATCGACTCCGGGGTGGACCGGTACAGCAGCGTGGCCCGGCGGTTCCGCTCCAGGCGACGCAGCATCCGCTCAGCCGACGGCGACAGGCGGGCCGGGTCCATGCCGCCGGCGGCCAGCACCACCCGGGCCCCCCGGGACGACAACGCCGTTGCCACCTCCACCGCATGATCGGTGGTGCCGATGACCAGGACGTCGAGGTCGGCCACGTCGTCGGGCACCTGGTCCACGTGGACCCGCTGCGACGAGACGGCCAGCGGCGGCTGCCAGTCGGTGGTGGGGGGCCGCTGGGCCACCATGACCGCCCGGGTGTCGTAGGTCTGCTTGGCCGTGGTGACCACCAGGTGCTCGCCGTCGGCGGCCACGTCGATCGAGCTGACCGGCTCGCCGTAGCCGATGTCGAGCTGCTCGGAGCCCACCAGCGCCGGGAAGGCAACCTCGTTGCCGGCGGCCAGCACCCGGACCAGGCCGAGGCCGGAACGCTGGGAGGAGATGGCAACGGAGAGGGCACCGGCCGTGCCTCCGACGATCACGAGGTTGTAGGCGGTCGACGTCATACGCCAAGCATCTTACTTCGGGGGCTTGTAAGCCCCCGTCGCCGAGGCCACTCCCCGAACGCCGGGCCCCGCCCACCGGCCTACAGGTAGCGGCCGGCGCTGCGGAGCTGGGTGCGTTGGACCTCGGCGAACACCTCGGCGATGGGCTCGTCCTCGTACAGCGACCACGGATAGGACGTGGGCCGGTTGTCGATCCGGCGGAACGTCTCGGTGACGAGGCGGGCCGGCAGGTCGTCGTCGATCGTCATGGCCAGGGCGAAGGCGTTCAGCGGGCCCAGCTCCATCGGGCCGGCGTCGGGATCGGTGGCCTTGAGGAACCGGGTGAGGGCCGGCGTGAGCTGGCGCACGGTCTCGGGGTTGGCCAGGTGCTCGGTGAGCGAGTGGGCCATCGGCCCCAGCCCGTGCTCGAGGTGGGCCATCGGCAGCACCACCTGGGCCCCCGAGGCCGGCGGGGCCTCGGCCGCCACCCAGCGGGCGAATTCGAACATGGCGTCATCGGACCCGCCGCCCCGGGCGCTCAGCCCCAGGAGGTACTGGCGACAGGCGTCGGGCCGGAACGGCACCCGGCTGTGGGCGTTCTCGAACCGGGTCCGCAGCTCGGGCAGGTCGAGGCCCAGCAGCCGCCCGCAGGCCAGCAGGTGGACCCACGGGTCCACCAGGCCGGGGCGCATCCGCACCGCCTCCTGGAGCGTGGTCTCGGCGTCGATCAGCAGGGCCTCGGCCTCGTTGTGGTCGACCGACGGGGGCAGGTCGATCACCCGGTGGGGGCGGCGGGCGTCGGTCCGCAGCCCGAGCAGGAGCAACTCGGCGTCACGCACCAGGGCGCCGCCCAGCAGGGCCAGTGTCCGGGCCGAGGGCCGGGCCTCGTGCAGCTGGCGGAACACCACCGTCTCCACCGCGGCATCGTCGCAGGTGAGGATCGACGTGAGCAGCCAGGCGGCGGGGTCGCGGTCGAGCGGGAGCAGGAAGTCGTCCCAGGCGGCGGCGAGCAGCAGCTGATAGCCGCGCCGGAGGCCCGCATCGTCGAGGAACGGGTCGAACCGGGTGGGCACGGGCCTCGTCTGGGAGTTGTGCAGCTTCACGGGTGTCGTCCTGGGGGGAGTGCCGGCCGTGCCCGCCCGGCCCACGGAGGGCTCCACGTCCAACCCCACCAATGTAGACCGCGAACCGGCCCTCGGTCTCCCACCAGGGCAAAGGGGTCCCCGGCGCCGGGCTCGTCCCACCGTCGGGGTCCCGGTCTACCCTGGACAGCGATGATGGCGATGCACATGATGTGGCCGCGGGACGCGAGCTCGTTGAAGGAGGCCCGCCTCGATCGCAACTCGCTCCGTCGGATCTGGCGCTTCGCCCGGCCCTACCGCGGGCTCATCATCGGGTTCCTGGCCACCATCGTGGTGGAGGCCGTGCTCGGCCTGGTGCCGCCGCTGCTGTTCGGCCGGATCCTCGACAAGGCCATCCCCAACCAGGACCGCCGCCTGCTCGGGATCTACGCCGCCGCCATCGTGGTGTCGGCCCTGCTTTCCGGGGCGGTCGGCATGTTCGAGCGCCTCTGGTCTTCGGTGATCGGCGAGGGCGTGATCTACGACCTGCGGGTGTCGCTGTTCCGCCACGTGCAGCGCCTGCCCCTCGTGTTCTTCACCCGCACCCAGACCGGGGCGCTCACGAACCGCCTCAACAACGACGTGATCGGGGCTCAGCGGGCGCTCACCGGAACGCTGGGCACGGTGGTGGGCAACGTGATCACGCTGATCACCACGCTGGTCGCCATGTTCGTGCTGGAGTGGCGGCTCACCCTGCTGGCCCTCATCCTCACCCCGTTCTTCGTCTGGCCCTACAAGCGGATCGGCCAGGTGCAGCAGTCCATCACCCGGGAGTCGATGGACCTCAACGCCAAGATGAACACCACCATGACCGAGCGGTTCAACGTCTCGGGGGCGCTGTTGGTGAAGCTGTTCGGCCGGGGCGACGACGAGATCGAGACGTTCGGGAGCCGGGCCGCCCGGGTGCGCGACATCGGCATCCGCTCCGCCCTGTTCACCCGGGGCTTCATGACCATGCTGTCGCTGCTGGGGGCCATCGGCACCGCCCTCATCTACGGCCTCGGCGGCCTGTTCGCCATCGACGGCACGTTCTCGGTCGGCCAGCTGGCCACCATGGGCCTGCTGGTGGGCCGGATCTACATGCCGCTCACCGGCCTCACCAACGCCCGGATCGACGTGCTCACCGCCCTGGTCAGCTTCGACCGGGTGTTCGAGGTGCTCGACGCCCCCAGCCCCCTGGTCGACGCCCCCGACGCCGTGGAGCTCACCGAGCCCAAGGGTCGGGTGGAGTTCCGCAACGTCAGCTTCCACTATCCCCGGTCGAACGAGATGATCGTGCCCGGCCTGGAGACCCCCGGTTCCACCGCCTCCGAGGAGGACATGGCGCCGGTCCTGAACGACGTCAACTTCACCATCGAGCCGGGCCAGCTGGTGGCCATCGTGGGGCCGTCGGGCGCGGGCAAGACCACGATCACCTCGCTCGTGCCCCGCCTGTACGACGTCACCGACGGGGCGGTCCTGTTCGACGACCAGGACGTTCGCCAGCTCACCCAGGAATCGCTGCGGGCGGCCATGGGGGTGGTGGTGCAGGATCCCCACCTGTTCCACGAGTCGATCGCCGCCAACCTCCGCTATGCCAAGCCCGACGCCACCGACGCCGAGCTGGCCGAGGCGTGCCGGGCGGCCCAGATCCTCGACCTGATCGAGCACCTGCCGTCGGGGTTCGACACGGTGGTGGGGGAGCGGGGCTACCGGATGTCGGGTGGGGAGAAGCAGCGGCTGTCGATCGCCCGGATGCTGCTGAAGAACCCGACGCTGGTGATCCTCGACGAGGCCACCAGCCACCTCGACTCGGAGAACGAGGCCCTGGTGCAGGAGGCCCTGGCCAAGGCCCTGGCCGGCCGCACCGCGGTGGTGATCGCCCACCGGTTGTCCACCATCACCCAGGCCGACCAGATCCTGGTGGTCGACGCCGGCCAGGTGGTGCAGCGGGGCACCCACCGGGAGCTGCTGGCCAGCGGTGGACTCTACGCCGACCTCTACCACCGCCTGGTGCGGGACGAGCAGCTGACCTAGCCGGTCGGGCGGCGGATCGATCGGAGGCGGGGATGACGGCGGCGACGGGGATGCAGGAGGACAGGACCGGGCCCTACGGGCGGGAGCCGCACCGGTTCGCCGTCGACGCTGCGCTCTACCGGGCGGCCGACCACGGCTGGCTGGCCGAGCTCGACGCCTTGAGCGTGCACCAGGGCGCCCCCCAGCAGCGGATGGCCACCCGGGCCGTCGACGAGGCCGACTGGCTGCGGGTCGACGGCCTGCGGGACGCCGAGTTGGCCCTCCGCCGGCGGATCCTGGCCGACGCCCGGCCCGAGGTGTCGGCCGCCGTGGCCGGCAGCGGCGCCGCCTGCGAGGAGGCCGCCGCCCTCGTCGCCTCCTGGCTGGCCGTCCACCGCCCTGACCTGCCCGCCGCCGCCATCCCCCGGTCGGATCTCGGTGCACAGGACGCCACCGGCGGTGCGTCACGCACCGAGATCGGAGGAGCGGCCGGCGGGCTGGGGGCGCTGGAGCGGGCGGCGTTGTCGGTGCAGGAGGACCTGTGCCTGATGGAGCGGTCGGCCGAGACGGGGGGCTGGGACCTGACGGCCGGCGTGGTGCTGTTCCCGAGCTACTGGCGGATCCTGGAGAAGCTGGGCCATCGCCAGGAGGCCATCCACGGGCCGGTGCCCCACTACGCCGAGGATCTGGCCGGCACCGTCTCCCGCTTCTTCGACCGGCTCCGGCCGGGGCGGATCGTGAGCCGCCGCAACTGGGGCTTCGCCGCCCATCCCCTGCTGTTCGTGCCCCAGATCGGGGTGCTCGACACTTCCGACCGGTACCAGCCGCCCGACCTGTGGCTGCGCAGCGAGCGCCAGACCCTGCGGGCCCTGCCCGACACGGGCGCGATCCTGTTCACCATCAAGGTGCAGCTGGCCCCGGCCACCGCGTTGGCCGACCTCCCCGACCTGGCCGCCCGCCTGGCCGACGCCATCGACGGCTGGTCGCCCGAGATGCTGGCCATGCGGGGCTCCCGCTACGGCGGCGTCCGCTCCATCACCACCTGGCTCCGCTCGGTCGCCGACGGCACCTGGCGCCCCGAGAGCCCCGTCTGAGCCTCGGTCTTTCCATCCCACCCGAACGGCGGCGGCCAGGCCACTGATTCGGGTGGGCGGCGGGGCCGTCGGGCGCTCGGGTTGAGCGGGCCGGCGAGGGCGGCCACCATGGCGGCCATGGTCGAGCCCAGCACCGTGCCTGTCACCGCCCTGCCCCCGGTCACCGCCGCACCGGCGGCGGCCCTGGAGCTGACCCGGCGCTCCGCCGTGGACCAGCGACGGCTGATCGCCGAGCGGGCGGTGTCGGCCACCGAGCTGCTGGAGGCCCACCTGGCCGTGGTGGAAGCGGTCAACCCGGCCGTCAATGCTGTGGTGGGGATGGACGCCGAGGTGGCCCGGGCCCGGGCGGCCGACGTCGACCGCCGCCTGGCCGCCGGGGAGGACCCGGGCCTGCTGGCCGGCCTCGTCACGGCCCACAAGGACCTGACCGAGACGGCCGATTTCGTCACCACCTTCGGCTCGGCCGTGTTCGCCGGCAACCGTCCGGCGGCCGACAGCCTGCTGGTGGCCCGGATGAAGGCGGCAGGGGCGGTGGCCATCGGCAAGACCAACACCCCCGAGTTCGGGGCCGGCTCGCACAGCTTCAATCCCGTCTACGGCGTCACCCGCAACCCGTTCGACCTCGGCCGCTCGGCCGGCGGTTCTTCCGGCGGGGCGGCGGCCGCTCTGCGGTGCGGGATGGTGGCGGTGGCCGACGGCAGCGATGCCGGCGGCTCGCTGCGCAACCCGGCTGCCTGGAACAACGTGGTGGGCTTCCGCTCGTCGTCGCGCCTCGTGCCCCGGGTGGGGCCGGGCAACGCCTGGTCGGTGCTGTCTATCGAGGGACCGATGGCCCGCACGGTCGACGACCTGGCCCTCCTCCTCCGGGTGATCGGTCGGCCCGACCTCCGGGATCCGCTCAGCCGCGACGTGCCCGTGCCCGACCCCCTGCCTCCGGCCGACGGGCCGCTGCGGGTGGCCTGGAGCCCGACGCTGGGCGGCCTGCCGGTGGAGGGCGACGTGGCCGGTGTGTTGCGGGCGTTCATGGTCCAGGTGGAAACGGGCCTCGGGTGGCACGTGGCCGAGGACGAGCCCTCGTTCGACGGGGCCGACGAGGTGTTCCTGGCCGTGCGGGCTTTCGCCTTCGCCGCCGGTGTCGGCGAGGGGCTGGGCGACGAGCGCCTGGCCGGGGTGAAGGCCACGGTGCGCCACGAGGTGGACCGGGGCCGGGCCATGACGGCCCTGGAGGTGGGCCGGGCCCAGACCAGGGCGGCCGAGCTGTGGCGGCGGGCCCACGCCTTCTTCGAGCGCTACGACGTGATGATCGCCCCCGTCACCCAGATCTCGCCGTTCCCGGTGGAACAGGAGTGGCCAACCGAGGTGGCGGGCCAGCCCGTCGACCACTACATCGACTGGATGCTGTCCAACTGCCGGATCTCGGCTTTCGGCCTGCCCACCCTGTCGCTCCCGGCCGGGTTCACCGACGCCGGCCTGCCCGTCGGGGCCCAGATCATCGGCCCGCCGCACGGCGACCTGGCCGTCCTCCGGGCGGCCAAAGCTCTGGAGGCCGCCACCGACCACGGCACCCGCTGGCCCGAGTTCTGAGCGTCAGATGGGCTGAACCATGGCGACCGCTACTCGTTGGGCGGCTTCCTTGATCTCTGCCGGCAGGGAGACAGTCACCCGTTCGGTGCTCATACCCAGGATCATACCTCGATACGTGCTCGTGGTTGAGGCCGGGATTCCGGCGGCGGCGCTACTCCTCGTCGTCGTCGTGCCAGGTCTCGTCGTCGGAGCCTTCGTCGTCTTCCTCGTCGCTGGTCAGCAGCTCGGACAGGGCGTCGATGGAGGCCAGGCTGGGGGGGAACCCGCCGGTGGCGATGGGGCCCCACCGCTCCACGTCGATCGTGATCAGGCACTTGCCCTGGCGGACCATGGCTTCCCGGAACTCGTCCCAGTGGGGATGCTCGCCCGACACGGCCCGGTAGTAGTCGACCATGTCGTCCACCGCCTCGGGGGCGTAGGTGATCGCCGCCTGCCCGTCGACCTGCACCCAGGCCCCGCCGAAGTGGTCGCTCAGCACGCACACCGACACCCGAGGATCGCGGCCCAGGTTCACCACCTTGTCCCGCTCGGGATAGGTGGAGATGACGAGCTTGCCCGCCGGCGACACCCCGCCGGTGACAGGCGAGGTCTGGGGTCGGCCGTCGGCCCGCAGGGTCACCAGCACCCATTGGTGGCGGGGGCGGACGAAGTCGAGCAGCTCGCTCCGCTCCACGGTGTCCTCGGTAGCCAGTTTCCGTGCCATGCCAGCAGGCTACTGGCCTGTCCCCACCGGGCCGTCCCCACCACGGCCGCCTACTCTAGAGTGAATCGATGACTGTGGCCGATGCTGCGATCCACCCGCTCGAGGAGCGCTTCCGGGCCGCCCTACCGGCCGATGTCGACTACGCCTCCATCCGCTTCAGCGAGCGCCGGGGCGAGTACCTCGTTGTCCGCCAGGGCGTGGTGGAGCCGGTGACCACCAGCCTCGACGCCGGGGTGATGGTGTCGGTGTGGGCCGGCGGAGGCCACGGCTATGCCGCCACGTCGGACCTGTCGCCGGCCGGCCTGGCCGCGGCGGTGGAACGGGCCCGCCACTGGGCCGCCGTCACCGCCGGCCGCAACGTGTTGGCCGAAGGGATACCACTCGACCATCCGGTTGGCACCTACGCCTCCCCCGTTGCCGACCCGTGGGACAGCACCACGCTGGCCGACCGGGTCGACCTCCTACGGGCCATCGACACGAAGCTCAACCGGCCCGACGGGGCCGCCGCCCCGGACTCCCGGATAGTCGACTGGTCGGCCTGGCTGTCCCGGGTCGACACCGATTCACTCGTCATCACCTCGGGCGGCGGCCGGGTGGAACAGCACATCCGCAACAGCTACCCCGGCCTCCGGGTCACGGCCAACGACGGCTCCAACACGCAAACCCGCACCTACGGGGCCGGTGCCTACGTGGGCCAGGGAGGCCGGGAGGTGCTCGACCGCTACGGCTTCGGGGCCGCCGCCGACCGGGTGCCCCGGGAGGCCCTCGAGCTGCTGGCCGCCGACAACTGCCCCAGCGGGGTGATGGACCTGGTGCTGGCGCCCGACCAGATGGTCCTCCAGATCCACGAGTCGATCGGCCACCCCCTGGAGCTCGACCGCATCCTGGGCGACGAGCGCAACTACGCCGGCACCAGCTTCGTCACGCTCGACATGTTCGGCTCCTACCGCTACGGCTCCGACCTGCTCAACGTCACCTTCGACCCCACGGTGAGCGGCCAGCTGGCCAGCTACGGCTTCGACGACGACGGCACCCCCGCCACCCGCCAGCACCTGATCCGCAACGGGATCCTGGAGCGGCCCCTGGGCGGGGCCGTCAGCCAGGCCCGGGCCCGGGCCGCCGGCACCCCCATCGAGGGCGTGGCCAATTCCCGGGCCTGCTCCTGGAACCGGCCCCCGATCGACCGGATGGCCAACCTCAACGTGGAGCCGGGCGACTCCACGCTGGACGAGCTGATCGCCGGGGTGGAGCGGGGCGTGTACCTCCAGAGCAACAACTCGTGGTCGATCGACGACAGCCGCAACAAGTTCCAGTTCGGGTGCGAGTACGGCCGCCTCATCACCGACGGCGAGCTGGGCCCGGTGGTCCGCAACCCCAGCTACCGGGGCATCTCGGCCACGTTCTGGCGCAGCCTCAACGGGGTGGGCGACGCCGACACGTTCACCGTGATGGGCACCCCGAACTGCGGCAAGGGCGAGCCCAACCAGGAGGTGGGCACGGGCCACGCCTCGCCGCCGTGCCGCTTCGCCGGGGTCGAGGTGTTCGGGGGCGAGGAATGAGCGCGTCGGCCGTACGGGGCTATCTCGACGAGCTGGTGGCCTGGGCCACGGCCCGGCTCACGGGCGACGAGGTGCTCACCGCCTCGCTGTGGGGCGAAGACTCCGACTTCGTCCGGTTCAACCACGGGGCCGTCCGCCAGGCCGGTTCGGTGCGCCAGCGCGAGATGTTGGTGGACCTGATCGAGGGCGACCGCCACGCCCAGGGTTCGATCCAGCTGGCACAGGACCCCGAGCTCGACCGGGCCCGCCTGGCTCGGACGCTGGACGACCTGCGGGAGACCCGGCGCCTGCTGCCCCCCGACCCGTACCTGTCGTACGCCACCGACGACGGACGGTCGAGCGAACGGATCCACACCGGCGCCCCGCCCGATCCCGACTGGGCCGTCAGCCGCATCCAGGCCGCCGGCACCGACCGGGACCTGGTGGGGATCTACGCCGCTGGCGACACCTTCGCCGGGTTCGCCAATTCGCTCGGCCAGCGCAACTGGTTCCAGTCGACCACCTTCAACTTCGACTGGAGCTTCTACCTCCAGGCCGACAAGGCGGTGAAGAACTCCTACGCCGGCCGGGGCTGGGACGACGAGGCGTTCAGCGCCAAGGTGGAGTGGTCGAGCCGTCAGCTCGAGGTGCTGGCCCGGCCCCCGGTGGACCTCAAGCCCGACCTGTACCGCACCTACCTGACCCCCGCCGCCCTCCAGGAGCTGGTGGACATGATGAGCTGGGGCGGGTTCAGCCTCAGGGCCCACCGCACCAAGCAGACCCCTCTGCTCAAGATGGTCACCGAGGGGGCCACGCTGGCCGACGGCGTCCGCCTGAGCGAGCACACGGCCGACGGCGTGGCGCCCAACTTTCAGGAGCAGGGGTTCGCCCGGCCCGACGAGGTGGTGCTGGTGGAGGGAGGCATGTACCGGGACTGCCTGGTGTCGCCCCGCTCGGCCCGGGAGTACGGGGTGCCCACCAACGGGGCGTCGGCCTGGGAGTCGCCCGACTCGCTGTCGCTGGCCCCCGGCGATCTGGCGGCCGACACGGTGCTCGACGAGCTGGGCACCGGCCTCTACGTGGGCAACTTGTGGTACCTCAACTTCTCCGACCGGGCGGCCTGCCGCACCACCGGCATGACCCGGTTCGCCACGTTCTGGGTGGAGGGGGGCGAGATCGTGGCCCCGGCCAACGTGCTCCGCTTCGACGACACCGCCTACCACCTGTTGGGGTCGAATCTGGTGGGGCTCACATCGGAGGTGGAGATGCTGCTCGACCCGAGCACCTACCGGGGCCGGTCCACGGCCAGTGTCCGGCTGCCGGGGGCGCTGATCGCCGACATGCGCTTCACGTTGTAGGACGGGCCCGATCGGGGAAGTATGAGCAGATGAGGTACGAGGTTCGTCGCCTGGTGGTGGACGACGCCACCCAGCTCCGGGCCCTGCGGTTACGGGCTCTGGCCACCGATCCGGCCGCCTTCGGCTCCACGCTGGAGCGGGAGCTGGCGTTCCCCGCCACGGAATGGGAGGACCGCCTCCACCCCGGGGCGAACCCCCACTACGGCGGGTTCGGGCTGGCCAGCCAGCTGCTGGGCCTCGCCGTCGGCATCCCCGACCCCGACGAGGCGGGCTGCGCCGAGCTGGTGGGGATGTGGGTGGATCCCGAGGCCCGGGGCAGCGGTCTGGCCGTGGCCCTGGTCGACCTGGTGCTCGACTGGGCGGCGGCCCAGGCCCGGCCCCGGGTGCGGCTGCTCGTCACCGACGGCAACGAGCGGGCCACCGCCCTCTACCGCAAGCTCGGTTTCGTGCCCACCGGGCGCCGCATCGTGCGGGAACGCGACGGCATGGCCGAGATCGAGATGACCCGGGAACCCTGACCCTCCAACCCCACCCCGGGGGGAAACCGGAGTCATCGGGGGCAAGATATGGCGATGCAGGTGCATGTGGTCGACGGGACCTACGAGCTGTTCCGCCAGTTCTTCGCCCGCCCCTCGCACCAGAACGGCGAGGGCCTGGAGGTGGGGGCGGCCCGGGCCGTGGTCCGCAACACGCTGGCCATGCTGGAGGAGGGCGTCACCCACGTGGGGGTGGCCACCGACCACGTCATCGAGTCGTTCCGCAACGATCTCTACCCCGGCTACAAGACCGGTTCCGGGATCGATCCCCTACTCAGGAACCAGTTCTGGCCCCTGGAGGATGCCCTGCGGGCCGTCGGGGTGGCCACGTTCGCCATGGTGGAGTTCGAGGCCGACGACGCCATGGCCTCGGTGGCGGCGGTGGCGGCGGCCGACGAACGGGTGGAGAAGGTGCTGCTGTGCACACCCGACAAAGACCTGGCCCAGTGCGTGGTACCGGGCCGGGTGGTGCAGGTCGACCGGCGCAACAACAAGGTGCTCGACGTGGCCGAGGTGATCGAGAAGCACGGGGTGTACCCCGAGTCGATCCCCGACTACCTGGCCCTGGTGGGAGACTCGGCCGACGGGTTCCCCGGGCTCCCCGGATGGGGGTCGAAGTCGGCCGGTGCCGTGCTCCTGCGGTACCGCCACCTGGAGGACATCCCGCTGGCCGGGGGCCAGTGGGACATCACCGTGCGCAACGGAGCCCGCCTGGCCAAGACCCTGGCCGACAACCTGAACGATGCACTGCTGTTCCGCCGGCTGGCCACGCTCGACCTCGACGCCCCCACGATCACCTCGGTCGACGAGCTGCGGTGGACCGGCCCCGGCCCGGCCGCCGAGCTGGCCGCCGTCGCCACCCTGCTCGACGCCCCCGACATCATTCCCCGCACGGCCAAGCTGGCGGCGGCCCGGGCCGCCGGGGCCGGCGGCGGAGCGGCCGGAGGGGGTGCCGGGTGATCAGGGCCTACGAGGCGGCCGACGCCGAGCAGGTGCTGGCCCTCAACGCCGCCTGCATGCCCGAGGTGGGCCCGTTGGATGCGGCCAAGCTGGCCGGGTTCGAGGCCTGGGCCCCGGTGCTGCGGGTGGTCGACGTGGGCGGCCGGATCGTGGGTCTCCTGGTGGGCCTGACCGAGGAGGCGCCCTACGGAAGCCCCAACTTCGGCTGGTTCAAGGAGCGGCACCCGTCGTTCGCCTACATCGACCGGGTGGCGATCGACGAGCGCCAGCGGGGGGCGGGCTGGGGCCCGGCCCTGTACCGGGACTTCGAGGCCTGGGCCCGGGAGAACGGCCGGCAGCTGCTGTGCGCCGAGGTCAACACCGAGCCGCCCAATCCCCGGTCGCTGCGGTTCCACGACCTGTTCGGGTTCGACATGGTGGCCCAGTTCAGCCCCTACGGCACCGGCGAGCACCGGGTCGGCATGATGGAGAAGCGCCTGCTCTAGTCCTTCTTGGCCCGGCTGGGGGCGACCCGGGGCGGCTCGTGGGGCATCTTGGGGTAGACGGGGGGCCAGGGGGCGTCGCCCAGACCCCGCTCCACGTCGGCCCGGTGCATCGCCAGAAGCGGCTCGAGCGAGCCGGGGTGCTCGTTCATACCGGCCCACGGGTCGCCCTCGGCGGCGAGCTTGGCCACCACCGCCCCGATGGTGAGCACCTCGGGGTCGACCTCGGGCACCTCGTCCCACCGGATCGGGGTGCTGACCTGCGCCCCCACCCGGGGCCGGACGCTCCACGGGCCGAACACCGTCTTGTGCGGGGCGTTCTGGTTGAAGTCGATGAACACCCGGGCGCCCCGCTCCTCCTTCCACCACGCGGCGGTGAGCTGGCTGGGGTGGCGGCGCTCCAGCTCCCGGGCCAGGGCCACCGCCGCCAGGCGCACGTCGTAGGAGTCCCACCGGGGCTCCAGGCGCACGAAGATGTGCAGGCCCCGGTTGCCCGTGGTCTTGGGGTGCGACCGCAGGCCCAACTCGTCGAACAGGGCCTTCACCTCCATCCCGGCCGCCTTGATGTCGGCGAACTCGATACCGGGCGACGGGTCGAGGTCGATCCGCAGCTCGTCGGTGGCGCCGGGGTTGTCGGCCCGGAACGGCCAGGGGTGGAAGCCGAGACAACCCATGTTGGCGGCCCAGGCCAGGTGGGCCACGTCGGCCGCCACCATGGCGTTCGACGTGGTGCCGTTGGGAGTGGACACCACCGTGGTCTGGAGCCAGTCGGGCGCCCCGGCCGGCACGCGCTTCTGGAAGAACGACTTGCCCGACGCACCGTCGGGGTACCGCTCCATCAGGGTGGGCCGGCCCCCCATGGCCGCCATGATCGGCCCCTCGACCGCCTCGTAGTATCGGATGAGGTCGAGCTTGGTCTCGCCGTGGCGGGAGAACATCACCTTGTCGGGGCTGGTCACCCGGACCGCCCGGCCCGCCAGCTCGAGCGTCACGTGGTCGCTGGCCATGGCTCCAACCTAGGCCGTGGCGAGAAATCTGAAAGGCTTCGGGAACTTTTCGGGTCGCTGCCGCGACAAACACCTGTGGTAGGCGCTGGCGATACAGCGGCCGCCAGGTGCCACCGACACGCACGCCTCTGCAAAAGCGTGCGGATCCAGTAACGGGACGAACCCGGCGGATCAGCTAGGTACGGTGGGGTTGGGCGCTGAGAACAGTGCCCAACCCCACCGGTTCCGGCTCGTCGAGCTGCTCGAACGTGCACTCCGCCGGCGTCTTGTCGGGCCGCCACCGCAGCACCTTGGTCACTTCCCGGAAGCGGCCGTTGAGCGTGCTGCCGTACTTGACCTCCACCACCCGCTCGATGCGCAGCGGTACCCAGGTGTGGTCCTTCTCCTTCTGGGCGCTCCACCGGTGGGGGGCGCCGGGCATCCTGCCCTCCTCGTGGGCCTGGGCGTCGGCCCACGCCCGCCACGGGTGGCTCTCCACCGCCCCCTCCCGCAACGGGGCCAGCTCCTCCACCAGGGCGGCCCGATCCTTGGCCGTGAAGCTGGCGGCCACGCCCACGTGCTGGAGCACCCCGTCGTCGCTGTACAGCCCGAGCAGGAGGGAGCCGATGCCGGCGCCGTCCTTGTGCCACCGGAACCCGGCCACCACGGCGTCGGCCGAGCGGATGTGCTTGATCTTGAGCTGTACCCGCTTGTCCTCGACGTAGGGGTCGCCGGTGGGCTTGGCGATCAGGCCGTCGAGCCCCGCCCCCTCGAACACGGTGAACCAGCGGGCCGCCACCTCCCGGTCGGCGGTGACCGGGGTGAGGTGGATCGGCGGCTCGGCCCCGGCCAGGATCTCCTCCAGCCGGGCCCGGCGCTGGGCGAAGGGGAGGGGGCGGAGGTCGTCGTCGCCCAGGGCCAGCAGGTCGAACGCCACGAAGGCGGCCGGGGTGGTCTCCGACAGCATGGTGATCCGGCTCACGGCCGGGTGGATCCGCTGCTGCAGGCCGTCGAAGTCGAGCTTGTCTCCGGTGGCCACGATCAGCTCGCCGTCGACCACGCACCGCTCGGGCAGCATGGCCCGGATCGGGTCGACCATCTCGGGGAAGTAGCGGGTGAGAGGCCGGTCGTTGCGGGAGCCCAGGATCACCTCGTCGCCGTGGCGGAACACCACGCAACGGAAGCCGTCCCACTTGGGCTCGAACACGAGATCGTCCCGGTCGGGGATGCCGTCGACGGCCTTGGCCAGCATCGGCCGCACCGGCGGGTTCACAGGCAGTTCCATCCACCCAGGGTAGGCCCCGGCCTCCCCCGCCCGTTTCACGGCCTCCCCCGCCCAGTCCTCGGCCGGCACCGTCCCCCGTTCTGCGCCACGAAAACCGCGCCATCGCGCCAGTCCGCGTCGCGAGACCCCCGTATCTCGTGGGTTTCGCGACGCAGATGGGGGGTGGGGCGCGGTTTCCGTGCCATGCGTCGGCGAGGGCTCAGGCGACGCCGGCCATCATCGCCGGGGCCGGGGCGCTACCCCCGGCCGGTCGGCGGACCAGGCACACGGCCAGGGCGACCAGCCAGAGGCTCCACAGCACGTAGCCCACGAAGTTGGCCAGGTCGGTGCCGGGCACGTCGAGCGGGATCAGCACCCCGGAGGCGATCAGGGTCGCGCTGCCGGCGCCGAGGGCCCGCACCCATCCGGGGAGCCGGTCGAGCGCCGCCAGCAGCAGGATCGTCCAGGCGGCGGTGAGGGCGTAGCCGGCGGTCTCGCCCAGCGCCGTGCCCAGCCAGGTGTGGGCGGTGTGGAACGCATCGAGGGCGTCGGCCCGGTCGGTGGCCGAGGCCGACGGATCGAGGGCCCGGTCGGTCAGGCCGGGCACGAGCACCAGCCAGCGCGACAGCCCGATCACCTGCACCACCGCCGCCGCCACGCCGGCCACCGCCGACCATCGGGCGGCCCGGCCCCGGCCGGCCCGGCGGAGCAGCACGGCTGCCGGCCCCAGGGCCCCGGCGCTCACGGCCAGCAGCGCGAACCAGGCCATGGTGGAGGCCCGGGTGGCGTCGAAGCGGGCGACGATCTCGGCCGCCGGGAGCTGGAGCACGTCGGGGTACTCGAAGGTGGAGCCGAGGCCGAGGAAGGCGGCGTTGGCCCCCACGGCGCCGGCCACCAGGAGGCCGGCGGCCACCCGGAGGTGGTTGCGGTCGCCGGCTGCGCCCGCCGCGGCGTCGGCGTCGGCGCGTCGGCCTCGGTGGTGATCAGGTGGTCGTGTCGGTGGTCCATGGCTCGGTTCTCTCCTTCGGGTCGCCCACCCGGCGGGGCGGGAGTGGCCGGCGGAGCCGGCCGTCGGAGCCCACGCTGCACCGGGGGCCTGACACGGCGCTGACAGCGGCCGCACACGCGGCTCTGAGGAACCCGCAGCGTTCCCCTAGACTTGGCCGGTGGTGGGGGTGTCGCTCCTGGGCCCGGTGGAGGTGGTGCACCCCGCCGGACGGCAGCCGGTGCCGCCGGGGCGTACGGCCGAGCTCTTGAGCCGCCTCGCCCTCGACGCCGGGGCGACCGTGACCACCGAGCGCCTGATCGACGAACTGTGGGGCGACGCCGCCGGGCCCCAGGCCCGCAACACGGTGCAGAGCACGGTGTCCCGCCTGCGCCGGGTGCTGGGCGACCCGGCCACCGTCATCGGCTCGCCCACGGGCTATCGGCTGATCGTGGCCCCGTCCGACGTCGACGCCCTGGCCGTGGTGGCCGACGCCGCCCGGGCAGGCGAGGCCCGGCGGGCCGCGTCACCGGCCGACGCCCTCGAGATCTGCACCGCCGCCCTGGCCCGCTTCCGGGGGGAGCCGCTGGCCGGTGCCGGGGACGGGGCCTGGTTGGTGGCCCACCGGGTGCGGCTCGACGAGTTGCGCCTCACGCTGGCCGAATGGCAGATCGAGGCCCGGCTCGCCCTGGGCGCGGGGGCGGAGGTGGTGGGGCCGTTGGAGGAGCTGGTACGCCTCCACCCCGGCCGGGAGGGATTGTGGCGGTCGCTGATGACGGCGCTCTACCGCGACGGCCGCCAGGCCGACGCCCTCGCCGCCTACACCCGGCTCCGCACCCACCTCGGCGACCAGCTCGGCCTCGTGCCGTCGCCGGAGTCGTCGCTCCTGGAGCAGCAGATCCTCCGCCACGACCCGGCCCTCGATCCCCCGGTGGGCGCCGGGCTCCCCGGCACCGGCTCAGTCGGACGGGGGCCGACGCCGCGGCCCACGCCCCCGGTCGGCAACCTGCCGGCGCTGGTGTCGTCGCTGGTGGGCCGGGACCGCGAGGTGGCGGAGGTGACGGGCCTCATCGGGGCCGGTCACGCCCTGGTCACCCTGGTGGGCCCGGCCGGGGTGGGCAAGACCCGCCTGGCGGTGGAGGTCGGTCGGCGATCCACCGCCCCGGGCGGAGCCTGGCTGGCCCGGCTCGAAGCGGTGCACGACGAGACCGGCGTGGTCCAGGCCGTGGCTGAGGCCCTGGGGGTGGGTGAGGCCACGGCGGCGGCCCTGGGCGAGTGGCTGCGGGGAGACGAGGTGCTGTTGATCCTCGACAACTGCGAGCAGGTGACGGCGGCGGTGGGGCTGCTGGTGGGGCGGCTCCTCCATGCCGCCCCCGCCACCCGGGTGCTGTGCACCAGCCAGCTCCCGCTCGGGGTGGAGGGCGAGGAGACCCTCGCGGTCAAGCCGCTGGCGGTGGACGAGGCGGCGGCCCTGTTCGTGGAGCGGGCCCGGCGGTGGCGGGGGCCGACCGACGTCGCCGGCGCCGCCGGGGCCGAGGTGGAGGCCCTGTGCCGGGCGCTCGACGGGTTGCCGCTGGCCATCGAGCTGGCCGCCGCCCGCTCGGCCACCCTGCCGGTGGCCGAGATCACCCGGCGCCTCGACGACCGCTTCGCCCTCCTCCACGACCCGACCGGGCGGCGGTCCGGTCGTCACCAGGCGCTGCGGACGGCCCTGGCCTGGAGCTACGACCTCCTCCAACCCGACGACCGGCGGTTGCTCCAGCTCCTGGCCACGTTCCCCGGCGGGGCTCCGCTGGCCGGGGTGGAGGCGGTCGCCCCCTCGCTCGGCCTGCCCGGGAGCACCGTGCTCGACGGGCTGGGGCGGCTGGTCGACCGGTCGCTCGTCTCGGTGGCGATCGCCGGCGGTGGTGGCAGCGGGGCCCGGTACCACCTGCTCGACAGTGTCCGGGCCTTCGCCCTCGACCAGCTCCGGGGCTCGGCGCCGGAGCGCGACGTCCGGCACCGCCAGGCCGCGTGGTACGCCGAGTTGGGGGTGGAGGCGGCCGCCGGGCTGCGGGGCCCGGCCCAGGGGCGGCACCTGGCGATCGCCCGGCAGGAGCGGGCCAATCTGGCTCTGGCGCTCGACTGGGCCGCCCGTCACGATCCGGAGCGGGCCCTGGCCATGGCCAACGGCTTCGGATGGGCCTGGTTCCTGCTGGGGGACGGGCCGCTCGGGGTGGAGCGTCTCCGCCAGGCCCGGGAGGCGGCGGTGTCCCACGGCGTGGCCTCACCCATCGGACGGGCCGACAACCTGTGCCTGGCGGCCTGGCTCGGGTCGGCCAACGACATCGTGGCGGCCCGGGCCGACGCCGAGGCGGCTCTGGACCTGGGCCGCTCCATCGGCGAGCCGGTCGAACGCCGGTGCCGGGTGGCGCTGGCGTTCGTGCTGGTCCAGCAACGGCTGGCCGGCGAGGTTCTGGCCACCGTGAAACCCCTGCTGGGAGTGCTCGAATCGCCGCCGGCAGCATCGGCGGGGCCTTCGGAGCCGGAGCCGGCATCAGCGGGGGCAGGGTCGGGATCAGCGCAATCGGCCGTGGTGCCGGGCCCCGACCGGGAGGATGGCTGGTACCGGGCGGCGGCGTGGCGCCTGGCGGCTCACGCCTGGCTGGTGCTGGGCGACGCGGCGCGGGCGGAGGAGGCTGGCGGCCGGGCCGAGGAGCTGCTGGCCGGGGTGGGCGACGACTGGGCCCTGGCCCACCTGGCCAACCTGCGGGGCGTCCTGGCCCAGACGGCGGGCCGATACGGGGAGGCCACGGCCCACCTGCGGGCGGCCGTCGAGGCGTCGGGCCGGCTCGGGTTCCGGGCGGCCCAGGCCCTCCACCTGACCAACCTGGCCCGGAGCCTGGAGCTGGGCGGGGACGGTGAGGCGGCGGCCGCCACCTACCGGGAGGCGGCCGAGGCCGCGCTGGCGGCCCGTGACCTGCGGATCGTGGCCCTGGCCCGTACCGGCCTCGGCCGCCAGCTCCGGGCCCGGGGCGACCGGCCGGGGGCCGAGGAGGCGATCACCGCCGCCGACCACTGGTTCACCCGGGCCGGCGGCGGGGAGGGGGCGGTGCTGGCCGGCGCGCTGGCGGCGGCGCTGGCGGCCGAGAACGGCGACCCGACGGCCCCGGCCCGATTGGACGGGCTGCTGACCCTGGCCCGCAACGACGGTGAGCACGAAGCCGAGCTGGTGGCGCTCGACGCCCTGGCCCGTCACCGGGCCGGAGCGGCGGACCCCGACGGGGCACGCGAGCTGCTGGCGGCGGCCGATCGCCTGGTGGCCGACGGGCTGGTGCCGGTGGCCGACGACGAACGGGTCGACGCCGCCGCCACCCGGGCCCTGCTGGCCGCCCCCTGACCCTCGATCTGCGCGACGGAAACCGCGTCACCGAGCAGTTCTGCGTGGCGAAACCCCCGTAGTTCGTCGATCTCGCGACGCGGAACGGCCGCCGGGCGCGATTTCCGTCGCGCAGATCGGGGTCGGCGGCCCGGGGGGCCCGGGGGCCCGCTGGCTGGCGGGCCGCGGATTCGTCAGTCCGGTGTGGGGACGCTGGGGCGCAGGGCCCGGTTGGCGGCCGGTTCGGCGATCGTGGCCCGGAACGGGCTGGCCGGGTAGGTGCCGAGGATCCTCAGGTGGACCGAGAAGAAGGCCAGCTCCTCCAGGGCCAGCGCCAGCGAGGTGTCCTTGGGGTGACCTTCCACGTCGGCGTAGAACCGGGTGGCGTAGAACGTGCCGCCGAGCTGGTAGCTCTCCAGCTTCGTCATGTTCACCCCGTTGGTGGCGAAGCCGCCCAGCGCCTTGTAGAGCGCCGCCGGCACGTTGCGCACCTGGAACACGAACGAGGTGATCATCGGCCCGTCTTCGGGCGGGAAGTCGTGGGGCTGGCGGGCCAGCACCACGAAACGGGTGGTGTTGTGGTGCTCGTCCTCCACGTCGGTGGCCAGCACGTCGAGTCCGTACAGCTCGGCGGCCCGGCGGGGGGCGAGGGCGGCCACGTGGCGCTCGCCCCGCTCGGCCACCTCCCGGGCGGCACCGGCGGTGTCGTCGGCCACCTGGCCCGACCAGCCCCGCTCCCGGATGATGTTGCGGCACTGGCCCAGGGCGTGCACGTGGCTGCGCACCACGGTGATCTCCTCCAGCGTGGTGCCGGGGAGGGCCACCAACTGGAAGTGGATGGGCAGGAAGTGCTCGGCCACGATGTGGAGGCCGGAGTCGGGCAGGAGGCGGTGGATGTCGGCCACCCGGCCGGCGATCGAGTTCTCCACCGGGATCATGGCCAGATCGGCCCGACCGGCTGTCATGGCCTCGAAGGCGTCTTCGAAGGTGGGGCAGGGGAGCGTCTCGAGCTGGGGGAACACCTCGATGCAGGCGGCATCGGAGTTCGCCCCGGGCTCGCCCTGATAGGCGATCCGGCCGGTGACGGGCACAAACGACGGCACGAGGGAGGAGACCGGGGGCGGAAGGGTCGCGGGGTTCGAATCGCTCGTGCTCACCGTCGGAGCCTACCGGGGCCCGTTTGGGCCCCGGTAGGCCGGCGCCTGCGGCGTTCGCCGCAGGCGAACCCGAGGGCCCCCGAAGGGGGCACGTCAGCCCAACCAGGCCTTCCACACCTCGGTGTTGGCGTCGAGCCAGCCCTTGGCCACCTCGTCCACCGGCTTCTTGTCGATCTCGGCCGAGGGGAGCAGGCCGAGCTGGTCGTCGTTGGTAATGGTGAACTTCTGGAGGAAGGCGTAGACCTCGGGGGCCTTCTCCTCCAGCTTGCTCGAGGCGTACTTCTGCAGCACGTCCTCCGGGTAGTCGCAGTCGACAGCCCCGTCCTTGGCCGCCTGGTGGGTGGCGCACTCCTCGCTGTAGCTGGGCAGCGGCACGTTCACCAGGTCGTACTTCGACACGGCGGCGGTGGGCGTCCACCAGTACATGAGCACCGGCTCCTTGGCCGCCACCCTGGTGTCGAGCTCGGCCACCGTGGCCGGCTCCGACCCTGAGAACTCCACCTTGAACGGCAGGTCCAGGTTGGTGATGATGTCCTCGTCGAACTGGGTGTACGAGGGGTCGGTGCCGAGGAAGCGGCCCTGGTCGCCGGTGGCGGCGGTGGCGAACAGCTTGGCCGCCTCCGGGGTCTTGTAGCCCTCCCACGAGGCCAGCTCGGGGTGTTCGTCGATCACGTACGAGGGGACGAACCAGCCGATCTTGCCCACGGCGCCCAGCTCGCCCATCTCCACCACGCTGCCGTCGTCGATGAAGGCCTTCTCCGTGTCGGACAGACCGGACGGCCAGACCTCGAGCACGGCGTCGAGCGTCCCGTCGGACAGGCCGGTGAACATGGCGTCGTTCTCGTCCACCGTCACCTCCTCCACCGGATAGCCGAGCTCGTCTTCGATGATCTGCTTGGCGATGGCCACGTTGAGGGCCGACGCCGTCCAGGCGTTGACCACGAGGGTGATCGTGGGCTTGTCGCCCCCGCCCGTGGGCTCGGCCGTGCTGCCGCCGGTGGTGCCGCCGCTGCCGCCCGTGCCGGCGGTGGTGTCGCCGTCGCTGCTGCCGCAGGCGGCGAGGGCCAGCGCGGTCGCCGCCAGAAGGGCCAGTAGGCCCCGGTACGTCCTGCTCATAGATGTGCCTCTCCCAGCCAGGAGCCGTCGTCGGCTCGCCTCGAGGCACCCCTCGCCCGTCCCTCACCGGACGCCGGCGCCTCGGATGGGTACATTATCGAAGCATGTCAACTGATGTCGCCGGGCCGGGTGCCGGGGTGCCGCTGGCGGTGGACGGCCTGTGGAAGGTCTTCGGCCCCAAACCCGACCGGGCGCTGGCCCTGGCGGCCGAGGGGGCGTCACGGGCCGAGATCCAGGCCGCCACCGGCTGCACGATCGGGGTGCGGGACGTCTCGTTCGCCGTGGCCCCCGGCGAGACGTTCGTGGTGATGGGCCTGTCGGGATCGGGCAAGTCCACCCTCGTGCGCTGCGTGGCCCGGCTGACCGACGTCACCCGGGGCCGGGTGGACCTCGATGGTCAGGACCTGACGGCCATGGGCGACGCCGACCTGCGTCGGATCCGGCGCCGGACCATGTCGATGGTGTTCCAGCACTTCGGGCTGTTCCCCCATCGTCGGGTGATCGACAACGTCGCCTACGGCCTCGAGGTGCAGGGCGTGCCCAAGGTCGACCGCCAGGCCCGGGCGGCCGAGGTGATCGAGGTGGTGGGCCTGGGCGGCTGGGCCCAGCACTACCCCCAGCAGCTGTCGGGCGGGATGCAGCAGCGGGTGGGCCTGGCCCGGGCCCTGGCCGTCGATCCCAAGGTGCTGTTCTTCGACGAGCCGTTCTCGGCCCTCGACCCCCTCATCCGGCGCGACATGCAGGACGAGCTGCTGCGGCTCCAGCGGGCCATGCCCCGCACGATCGTGTTCATCACCCACGACTTCGCCGAGGCCATCAAGCTGGGCGACCGGATCGCCATCATGAAAGACGGCGCCTTCGACCAGGTGGGCACGGCCACCGAGCTGATCACCAACCCCGCCACCGACTATGTGCGGGAGTTCACCGAAGACATCCCCAAGGCCAAGGTCCTCACCGCCGCCGACCTGATGACACCGACCGCCCCCGGCACCGAGGCGCCCGCCGATCCCGGTGGGGCCGGCCCCGGTGGAGGGCGGACCGTGGCGGCCGGTGCCGCCGTGGAGACGTTCCTGCCCGCCCTGCTGGACGGGGCCGACACCCTCACCGTGGTCGACGCCGACGGCCACGCCGTGGGTGTGGTGGCCCGCACCGACGTGGCCCGGGCCCTGGGATGACCGTCGCCGCCGAGCCGGTCACCGACGCCGGCGAGCCCCTCGCCGCTGCCGCCGCCGCCGATACCGTGCCGGCCGCCCCGGTGAGCCGGGCCCGGCGCCTGGCCCCGTGGGCGGTGCTGGTGGTGGGCGTGGTCGCGCTCCAGGTGGCGTTCGCCTCGGCCACGTTCCCGGCCCGGCTCGACACCACGTTCTCCGATCCGCTCGACCGACTGGCCCGCTGGGCCCAGAGCCACCGGCGCACCCACCCCCTGTTCACCGGCTTCTTCTCGCCCCTCACCCGGGCCCTCACCTGGGCCCTCGACTCGGTCCAGGGGCTGCTGGAGTGGCTGCCCTGGTTCGTGCTGCCGGCCGCCGTCGGCCTGCTGATCCTGGCCCGCACCCGGAGCCGGCGCCAGGCGGCGGTGGCGGCCACCGTCATCCTCTATCCCGGGCTGGTGGGCCTTTGGCCCGAGACGATGGCCACGCTGGCCCTGATGACGGTGTCGGTGACCCTGTGCGTGCTGATCGGCGCCCCGCTCGGCGTGTGGTGCGCCTTCCGCCCGAGGGTGGAGCGGGTGGTGCGGCCGGTGCTCGACGCCATGCAGACCGTGCCCGCCCCCATCTACTTCCTGCCCATGCTGCTGTTCTTCGGCGTGGGGCCGGTGGCGGGGGCCTTCGCCACGGTCATCTACGCCCTGCCCCCGATGGTGCGCCTCACCACCCTCGGCATCCGCCAGGTGCCGGGCGAGGCGGTGGAGGCGTCCACCATGTTCGGGGCCAGCGGCCGCCAGACCCTGCTGAAGGTCCGGCTCCCCATGGCCCTGCCGGCCATCATGACCGGGATCAGCCAGAGCATCATGATGGCGCTGGGCATCGTGGTGCTGGCCGCCCTGCTGGCCGCCGGTGGCCTGGGGCAGGTGATCCTGGAGGCCCTGCGCCAGCGGGCCACCGGCCGGGGCCTGGCCGCCGGCCTGGCCATCGTGGCCGTGGCCACCGTGCTCGACCGGGCGGCCCGGGCCGTGGCCCAGACCGACCGCACCCGTTGGCTGGGCCGCCGGCCGGCCCTGATCGCTCTGGGGGCGCTGGTGGCGGCGGCCGTGGCCGGTCGCCTGGCCGGCTCGGTGGCCTTCCCCGGGGTGGCCGAGACCACCCTGTTCGACCCGGTCGACTCGGGCGTGATCTGGGTGCGCGACAACCTGTCGTGGTTCACCCGCCCGGTGAACGACACGATCGTGGGTGACGTCTACGTGCCGGTGCGGGACTTCCTCACCGGCACCGTGGCCTGGCCGGTGCTGGTGGCGGTGCCGGCCTGGCTGGCGTGGCGGGTGAAGGGCTGGCGCCTGGCGGCCTTCACCGCCGCCGCCGTGCTCACCATGGGCCTGCTCGGCTGGTGGGCCGACTCGATCGACACGCTCACCCAGGTGGCGGCGGCTGTGGTGCTGTCGCTGGCCATCGCCCTGCCCCTCGGCGTCTGGGCCGGCACCAGCACGAGGGTGGAGGCGGTGGTGGGCCCGGTGCTCGACACCCTCCAGACGCTGCCCCCGTTCGTCTACATGATCCCGGTGGTGAACTGGTTCACGGTGGGGATCGTCCCCGGCATGATCGCCTCGGTGCTGTACGCCGTGGTGCCCGGGGTGCGGATCACGGCCCTCGGGATCCGCCAGGTGCCGACCGAGAGCCTGGAGGCGTCGCAGGCCTTCGGCGCCACCCCGGCCCAGACCCTGCTCGGGGTGCGGATACCGCTGGCCGCCCCCACGATCATGGCCGCCGTCAATCAGGTGATCATGATGGTGCTGGCCATGGTCATCATCGCCGGCCTGGTAGGAGCGGGAGCCCTCGGGTTCCAGGTGATCAACGCCGTGACCCGGGGCGAGGTGGGCGACGGGTTCGAGGTGGGCGCCATCATCGCCCTCATGGCCATGGTGCTCGACCGACTCACCCAGGGGATCGGCGAGCGCCTCCAGCCTCCCTCGCAGAGCTGACCGGCCCGACCCCGTGATCTAGCCTCCCGCCATGGATATCGAAGCCGTTTCCGAGCAGCTGTGGTCGTCGGGCAAGTCCGGCGACTGGTTCCCCGCCGACCTGGTGGGGAGGCTCGACTACGAGACCGGGCTCCAGGTGCAGCTCGGGCTGCTCGATCGCAAGCTGGGGGCGGGGGCCGTGCTGGGCGGCTGGAAGGTGGGCCTCACGTCACCCCGGGCCCGGGCCATGATCGGCTTCGACGAGCGGCCCTTCGGGCACATCCTGGCCGGCAGCATCCTCGACTCGGGGGCCGAGGTCGACGCCGCCCGGCTGACCAAGGGCGGGGTGGAGCCGGAGATGGTCTTCACCTTCGGCCAGACCGTCGATGCCGCCGAGCCCACCGAGGCCCAGCTGCGGGCCTCGGTCAGCCTCGTGTCGGCCGGCTTCGAGCTGAACGAGCGGCGGCCCGGTAGCGCCACGGCCTTCGACTTCCCGCTGATGGTGGCCGACGGCATGGCCCAGTGGGGGATCGTGGTGGGCCAGGGCACCAGCGAGGTGGGCGATCTCGACGAGGTGGAGGTGGTGATGAGCTGCAACGGCGAGGAACGGGCCCGCCACGTGAGCCGCGACGTGCTCGACAGCCACTGGGCGTCGCTGGCCCGCCTGGCGGCGCTGCTGCACCGTCACGGTCGGCGGATCGAGGCCGGGCACCGGGTCATCACCGGGGCCTTCTGCCGTATGGACGTGCAGGCCGGCGACCGCTGGGCCGCCGACTACTCGGGTCTGGGCACCGTCGAGGTCGCTCTGGTGTGAGTTGGCCTGGGGGGCGAACGGGCCGGGGCGCGCCGGCGTCCCCTATCCTTGGCCAACGTGGCAGACCATCCCCTCAGCGAACGCATCGCCGATCTGGCCCGGCGCAAGGAGGAAGCCCTCCATGCCGGTCCGGAGCACGCCGTCCAACGCCAGCACGAGAAGGGGAAGATGCTGGCCCGCGAGCGGCTCGACTACCTGCTCGACGAGGGCTCGTTCCACGAGCTCGACATGCTGGCCCGGACCCGCCATCCCGACGCCGCCTCCCGGCCCTACACCGATGGCGTGATCACCGGCTGGGGCACGATCGAGGGTCGCCGGGTCTTCGTGTTCAGCCAGGACTTCACGATCAACGGTGGCTCCCTGGGCGAGGTCTTCGCCGAGAAGATCCACAAGGTGATGGACCTGGCCCTGTCGGTGGGGGCGCCCTGCATCGGCCTCAACGACGGCGCCGGGGCCCGCATCCCCGAGGGCGTGGTGAGCCTCGACGGCTACGGCGGCATCTTCTACCGCAACGTCCAGGCGTCGGGCGTGATCCCCCAGATCAGCGTGGTCATGGGCCCCTGCGCCGGCGGGGCCGTGTACAGCCCGGCCATGACCGACTTCATCTTCATGGTGCGCGAGACCTCCCACATGTTCATCACCGGGCCCGACGTGGTGAAGACGGTGACGGGCGAGGAGGTCACGCTGGAGGAGCTGGGCGGGGCCGGCAGCCACGGCTCCCGCTCCGGGGTGGCCACGTTCGTGTCGGCCGACGAGAAGGCCTGCCTCGACGACGTGCGCTTCCTGCTGTCGTTCCTCCCGTCGAACAACCTGGAGGAGGCGCCGCCGGTCGAGTGCACCGATGACGTGGAGCGCCTCTGCCCGGCCCTGTCGGAGCTGATGCCGCCGAGCGCCAACATGCCCTACGACATGAAGGCCGTGATCCACGAGGTGGCCGACGACGGCGAGTTCCTCGAGTACCACGCCAACTGGGCCCGCTCGATCATCTGCGGCTTCATCCGCCTCGGCGGGCGCACGGTGGGGGTGGTGGCCAACCAGCCCCAGGTGCTGGCCGGCGTGCTCGACATCGAGAGCGCCTCCAAGGGCGCCCGTTTCGTGCGCACCTGCGACGCCTTCAACATCCCCCTGGTCACCTTCGTCGACGTCCCCGGCTTCCTACCCGGGGTGGACCAGGAGTACGGCGGCATCATCCGCCACGGGGCCAAGCTGCTCTACGCCTACTGCGAGGCCACCGTGCCCCGCATCCAGGTGATCACCCGCAAGGCCTACGGCGGCGCCTACGTGGTGATGGACTCCAAGGGCATCGGGTCCGACCTGAGCTTCGCCTGGCCGTCGGCCGAGCTGGCCGTGATGGGGCCCGAGGGCGCCACCGACATCGTGTACCGGCGGGAGATCCAGTCGGCGGCCGACCCGGTGGCCCGGCGGGCCGAGCTGATCGAGGAGTACAAGGAGCGGTTCGCCAACCCGTGGATCGCCGCCGAGCGGGGCTACGTGGACGACGTGATCGACCCGGCCGACACCCGGCGCAAGGTGATCGCCGGCTTCGAGATGCTCCGCTCCAAGCGCGAGGAACTGCCCAAGCGCAAGCACGGGAACGTGCCGCTGTGAGCGCCGACGGTATGCACGTGCACCCGGTGCCGAGCGATGAGGAGGCGGCGGCCATCGCCGCCGCCCTGCTGACGATGCTGTCGGGCGGGGGCGACGACGACGAGCCGGCCTCGGCCGACCCCCGGTGGCGCTTCAGCGGCCGGTGGTGGAACCGTCCCCTACCGATGGGCCGCGCCCGCCCCTGAACTCTTCACCGGGCCCATCGCCGGCGGTGCCCTGGGTGAGAAGTTGGCGGTGACGTCGAACGCTTGACGGGGGTCGTCATCGGCGACGGCCTGGGTGAAAAGTCGGCGGACGGGCTGGGTTAGGGTCCGATCATGGATGGTGACGACAGCGCGTACCGGCCGGAACGGGTGGTGGAGCTGCTGCGGGAGCTCGACCGGCTCACGGGAGGGCCGGGCGGCTCGCGCCGCTTGGCCTGGACGCCGGAGTGGCTGGAGGCCCGGGCCTGGTTCCGGGAGGCCCTGGCCGGCCTGCCCGTCACCGTCGACACCGACGAGGCCGGCAACCTGTGGGCCGTGCTGCCCGGGGCCCGGCCGGAGACGGTGGTGGTCGGCTCCCACCTCGACTCGGTGCCCAGCGGGGGATGGCTCGACGGCGCCCTGGGGGTGATGGCCGGAGTGGAGCTGCTGCGTTCGCTGGCCGCCACCGGCACCCCGCCCCCGTGCACCGTGGCCCTGGTCGACTGGGCCGACGAGGAAGGCGCCCGGTTCTCCCGCAGCCTGTTCGGGTCGGCCGCCGCCATGGGCACGCTCGACCTCGACGTGCTGCGCACCTTGCGGGACCGCACCGGTGAGGCCCTGCCCGACGTGCTGGCGGCCCACGGGGTCCGCCTCGACGACCTCGACGCCTGCCGGGCCCGGCTGGCCGACGTGAAGGCCTACGTGGAGGTCCACATCGAGCAGGGACCGGTGCTGGAGGAGCGGGGGCTGGGGATCGGGGTGGTCACCGGCACCGTCGGCATCGAGCGGGAGCGCCTTGTGCTCACCGGCCAGGCGGCCCACGCCGGCACCACCCCCATGCGCCTGCGGCGCGACAGCTTCGCCGCCGCCGCCCGGTTCGCCCTGGCCGTGGCCGAGGTGGCCCGGGCCCACGACGGGGTGGCCACCGTGGGCTGGGTGGAGTGCAAGCCCGGCGTGGTCACCGCCGTGCCCGGCGAGACCCGCCTCACCCTCGATCTCCGCCACATCGACCCCGCCGCCCTGGCCGCCATGCTGGCCGGGGCCCGGGCCGCGGCCAGCGAGGCGGCGGCGGCCGAGGGATGCGAGGCGGCGTGGGAGCCGATCTGGCGCATTCCGCCCATGCCCTTCCACCCGGCGCTGGTGGAGGCGGCGGCCGACGCCGTGCAGACGGTGGAAGGCCACCGTTTCGCCCTGCCGTCGGGGGCCCTGCACGACGCCTCGGAGATGGCCCGGGCCATCCCCACCGCCATGGTGTTCTCGTCGTCGACCAACGGCCTGTCGCACACCAAGGAGGAGGACACGCCGGCGGAGCACCTGGCCATGGCGGTGGACGCGTTCGACCGCACGGTGCGCCGGGCCATCGAGCTGGTGGCGTCGGGGGCCCTGTAGGCCCCGTTTCCTGCCGCCGGGTTTGGTTCGCTAGTCTTTTGACTAGCGAAGCAGTTTGCTGCATCCCCGACCCCCGGAGCCCGGCCCATGAGTGACACCGCGATCGAGCGCCAACCCGTCAACATCGTCAACCACGACGGGCTGCGTCTGGCCGGCGACGAGTGGGGCGATCCAGCCGCCACGCCCGTGCTCCTCCTCCACGGCGGCGGGCAGAACCGCTACGCCTGGGCCTCCACGGCCGACAAGCTGGCCCGGGCCGGCTACTTCGTGCTCACCGTGGATGCCCGGGGCCACGGCGACTCCGAATGGGACATCGAGGCCCGCTACGAGATGGACGACATGGGCCGCGACGTCCACGTGCTGCTCAGCCGGTTCGACCGGCGGCCCCACGTGGTGGGGGCGTCGATGGGGGGCATGGCCTCGATGATCGCCCAGGAGCAGGCCCCCGATCGCCAGCTGTTCGCCTCGGTGACCCTGGTCGACGTGACCCCCCGCATGGAGATCGACGGCGTGGCCCGGATCATGGCCTTCATGACCGGCAACCCTGATGGGTTCGCCCGCCTGGAAGACGCCGCCGACGCTATCGCCGGCTACAACCCCCACCGGGCCCGGCCCAAGAACCTCGACGGTCTGCGCAAGGTGCTCCGTCAGCAGGAGGACGGCCGCTGGCACTGGCTGTGGGACCCCCGGTTCATGACCACCAAGCCCGGCTTCGACGGCCAGGACCGGGAGGCCCTGGAGGCCCGGATGGGGGAGTTCGCCAACCGGCTCCACGGCGCCGCCGCCCTGCTCGCCGTGCCCACCCTGCTGGTGCGGGGCGCCCTGTCGGACATGGTGTCGGAGCAGAGCGTGGCCGAGCTGCTGGAAGCCGTGCCCCAGGCCCGGTTCGTCGACGTGAGCGGGGCCGGGCACATGGTGGCCGGCGACAACAACGAGACCTTCGCCGCCGAGATCATCGCCTTCCTCGACACGGCGTCGGCGTCGGCCTGAGGGCCGGCCTGATGATCAGGGGCCGGTGACGGGATCGGGGTCGGCCCCGAACACACCCACCTCGACGTACATCGGCTTGGCGTAGGGGACCTGTTCCCGCACGTTCACCTCCACCGAGTTGATCACGCCGGCGATCTCCTCGGCCGACAGGGTGGTGTCGAACGCCAGCTTCGCCGCCACCAGCAGCTCCTCCGGCCCCAGATGCTGGGTGCGGAGGTGGATCAGCCTGGTCACCCCGGGCGTGCCCTGGATGGCGCTGCGGATCCTCGTCATGTCCTCGGGGCTTGCGCCCTCGCCCAGCAGCAGGCTCTTCATCTCCACCACCAGCACCGTGGCGATCACGCCGAGCAGCACGCCGATGGCCACGGTGCCGATGCCGTCCCACACCGGGTCGCCGGTCAGCTCCGACAGGGCAAGGGCGGTGAAGGCGATGGCCAGTCCGAACAGCGCCCCGAAGTCCTCCAGCAGCACCACCGGCAGCTCGGGGGTGCGGGAGGCCCGGATGAAGCGCCACCAGCTCATGTCGCCCTTGAGGGGGCGGGACTCGCTGATGCCGGTACGGAAGCTCCAGCTCTCCAGCCCGATGGCTATGGCCAGGATGACGAGCGCCACCGGCAGGTTCTCCACATCGGCCGGATGCTCGATCTTGTGGATGCCCTCGTAGATGGCGAACACCGCACCCAGCTCGAACAGCACGAGCGCCACCACGAAGCTCCAGAAGTAGCGGGCCCGGCCGTAGCCGAACTGGTGTGACTCGGTGGCCTCCTGCCTGGCCTGCTTGTTGCCCAGCAGCAGGAGTGCCTGGTTGCCGGAATCGGCGATGGAGTGGACGGCCTCGGCCAGGAGCGACGCCGACCGGGTGATGAGGAATCCGAGGATCTTGGCCGCCGCGATCCCCAGGTTTCCGATGAGGGCGGCCACCACCGCCTTGGTCCCGTGCTCTCCACCGGCAGACATGCGCTCGACCTCCGATAGGGCAACCTAGCGGTTTTCGGCCGTCGGCCGTGATGCGGTTCATTTCTTCTGATTACCCTTGACTACTGATCATTGAATCTACATACTGCTGATGTGTGTCGATCGGCCGGCGAGCTCCAACGGAGGTTGGGGAAGCTCCGGCTCGTCGCCCCGGCACCACTCGGTACCGCAAGGTCCCCGCCCCGTCGCCGACCCGACCTTCGTTCCCGGGTCGGGCCGGCGACGGGTAGCCTCGCCCCCTGATGACCAAGTTGCAGATGATCGGCGGCGGCAAGATGGGTCAGGCCCTCGTCGGGGGCCTGCTCGGTGCCGGCTGGGCCCAGGCCAGCGAGTTGACCGTGGTGGAAGTGGCCCCTGAGCAGCAGGCGGCGCTGGCCGCCGCCTTCCCCGGCGTCGAGGTGGTCGACGCCCCCGTGGCCGGCGTCGACGCCGTGCTGGCGGTGAAGCCCTACCTGGTCACCCAGGTGTGCGGTCAGCTGGAGAACCCCACCCGGGTCATCTCGATCGCCGCCGGGATCACCATCGCCGCCATGGAGGCGGCCCTGCCCGCCGGGGTGCCGGTGGTGCGGGTCATGCCCAACACCCCGGCCCTGGTGGGCGAGGGGGCGGCGGCCGTGGCCGGCGGATCGAACGCCACCCCGGACGACGTGGCCTGGGCCATCGGCATCCTGTCGGCCGTGGGGGCGGCGGTGGAGGTCACCGAGCCCCTGCTCGACGCCGTGACCGGGCTGTCGGGCTCCGGCCCGGCCTACGTGTTCCTCATCGCCGAGGCCCTGATAGACGCCGGCGTGTCGGCCGGCCTGCCCCGGGACCTGGCCACCGTGCTGGCCCGCCAGACCCTGCTGGGGGCGTCCAAGCTGCTCGTCACGTCGGGCGAGTCGCCAACCGACCTGCGGGCCCAGGTGACCACGCCGGCCGGCACCACGGCGGCCGGGCTCCGGGTGCTGGAGCAGCGGGCGGTGCGGGCCGCCCTTATCGACGCCGTGGCCGCCGCCACCGAACGGTCCCGCCAGCTCGGGGCGGGCTGAGCGGTGGCCGCCCCGCCGCCCGGCGGCCCCCTGCGGTTCGAGACCATCTCGTTCCTCTCCGACTACGGCTACGGCGACGAGTTCGTCGGCGTGGTGCATTCGGTGATCCGGTCGATCGCTCCCGGCGTCCGGGTGCTCGACATCACCCATTCGATCGAGCCCTACAACGTGCGGGCCGGCGGCCTGGCCCTGGCCCGGGCGGCCCAGTACCTCGTGCCCGGGGTGGTGGTGGCCGTGGTCGACCCCGGGGTGGGCACGGCCCGGCGCCCGATCGCCATCGAGGTCGGTGGGGGCCAGTCGTACCTGGTGGGGCCGGACAACGGCCTGCTGGCCCCGGCCGTGGCCCTGGTGGGCGGGGCCACCGACGCCGTGGTGCTCGACCGGCCCGAGTTCCAGCTCGAATCTCCCGGTTCCACCACCTTCGACGGGCGCGACGTGTTCGCCCCGGTGGCCGCCCACCTGTGCACCGGCGTGCCCCTGCGCCAGCTCGGCACGCCGGTGGACCCGGCGCAGCTGCTGCCCGGCTTGCTGCCGGTGTCGGAGCAGATGCCCGACGGGGCGATCAAGGCCGAGGTGCTGTGGGTCGACCGGTTCGGCAACGCCCAGCTCAACGTCGACCCCGACCAGATCACCGGCTGGCCCGACGCCGTGCGGGCCGAGGGCACGGGCTGGTCCCGGGTGGCCAACCGGGTGACGAGCTTCGCCCAGGTGCCCACCGGCTCGGTCGGCCTGCTGGTCGACTCCTACGGCCTGCTCAGCCTCGTGGCCGACCGGGCCTCGGTTGCCACTGAGCTCGGCATCGGCGAGGGCGAGCAGGTGACGCTCTCCCCGGTCGACGGTGCCGGGTCGGCCCGGGGTGCCACCGTCAACGTGACCCTCGGGCGCAAGGCCCAGCCTCCCGGCCCGCCGGGGGCCGCCGACGGCCCCACCACCACGAATCCGGAGAGCTGATGAGGCGCAACACCGTGATCGCCCTGGCCGTGCTGCTGCTCGCCATCCTCGGGGCCGGAGCCCTCCAGCTCTACATCCTCGCCCGCTGACCTCGACCTCACCGTCACCTGGCCGTCACCGACCCCGTTCTGGTGTCCCAGGACGTCGCCCGTGACGGCCCCGGGCTCCAGCAGGGCCGTCAGCGGCCGTCGAGCAGGAGGGCGGCCAGGGGGCGCACGTCGAACGGGTCCCGGTTGAACGGGTCGTTGCTGAAGGGCTGACCGTCGGGCCCGCTGCCCGGGTCGGTATCGGGCCACTGCTGGTCGGCGGCCACCGTGACGCCCAGGGCGGCGGCCAAGGCCAGCTGCTGCACCGGCGACGCCGGCGCGCCGACGGCGCCTGCCGCCAGGGCGTCGGGGCTGGGGCCGGGATCATCGGCGGCCGGCTCGGGCGATGGTGACGGCGCCGGAGCGGGTGGCGCCGGGGCGGAGGCGGGGGCGGCCGACGGGGCGCTCGTGGTGGTGGGGGCCGGGGCCGGGGCGGCCGCCGGGGGAGCGGGGCGGGAGGAGGCGCCGGTGGTCGGGGGCGGAGCCGGAGCGGGAGCCGCCGTGGCCGGGGTGGGGGCGGCCGTGGGCGGAGGAGGAGGGGGCGGCGGGGGCGGCGGGACCGTGGTGGCCGGGGCCGGTGGGGGGGCGGGCGCCGGGGCCGTGGGCACGCTCATGAACCGGTGGGTGGTCCACACCTTGCCCGACGGGGTGACGGTAACGCCAACACCCACGTACTCGAACCGGGGGTCGAGCAGGTTCTCCAGATGGTGGGGGCTGGCCACGAACGCCTGGAACAGGCCGTTGATGTCGTGCACCGTGTGGACGCCCACGTTCTCGCCCAGCAGGTCCCACCGGGTCGAGATCCCCGACGACAGATCGCCGGCGTGCTTGAGCTGGTCGTCACCGGCCATGACGTCGGTCCAGTGCCGGGCCTGGGCCGTCAGCTGGGGATCGACCGCCAGGGCGTTCAGGCCGTGGGAGGTCCGCAGGTTGTTGATCAGGGCCACGAACGTGGCCTCGTCGTCGGCTGCCGCCGCCCCGCTCGGCGCGGCCGGTAGGGCCAGGAGCGCACCGAGGAGGATCACCGCCGCCATCCCCCGTAACCACCGGGGGCCACGGGCCGTCGTCTTCACCAGAGCTATCAAGTTCACTGTCGGGGCCAACCCTTCAGGAGCCGTTCTGGCGCCCGCCGGACGCCCACAGGTGATTCCTTCGGTTGGCCCGCAACGGGAATGAAACAATCTGGGTCTGGCGGCCTACTACGAGGGGGCTCGCGCCCCCATCCGGCTGCGCCGGCTTCCGCTAGCGGCGGGCGGTTTTGGTGGGGCGGGGGGTGAGGGGAGTGCCGACCCAGCGGCGGGGGAGGACGTCGCGCAGGGCTCGCAGCGTGTCGCCGTCGCCCTGGGGGGTGAGCGTGAGCGTGCTCTCGTCGCCCTCGGCGTCGAGACCCACCTCCAGCAGCCACTGGCCCCGGGCGCCGGCGTCGAACCCGGTGATCTGGGCCGTCTCCTGGCCAGCCTCGGTGGCCCACGTCGAGCCCACGTGCCACCGCCGGGTGGACGGGGCCTGGATGGCGAGCAGCAGATCCACGTCGTCGTCGCCCAGGCCGGCCTCGGTCAACGCCGCCCGGGCGGCGTCGGGCCGGTGGCGGGCCTCCTCGGCCCGGCGGTAGGCGCCGGCATCCACCGTGACCCCGTGGGCCGCCACGGCGTCCGGCGGGCGGAGCATGATCACGTCGGTGAGCGTCTCGGGCAGGCGTGGCAGCCGCACCGGCGAGACGTCGACCAGTTCGGGGTCCAGCGACGAGGTGATCACGGCCCGGGCCGGAGTGGCCCAGATCGTGGTCTCGCTCACGTCGCCCTCCAGCTCCACCTCGATCGTGAGCATGAGGCTGGCCTCGGCGACCACGTTGAGCAGGGCGGCCACGATGGGGTCGAGACGACCGTCGGTGATGATGCCGCCGGTCTCCATCCGGACCGTGGCCAGCGGGCTGGCCAGGCCTTCCCGGCTGGCCTGGCGAATGGCTTCGGGCAGGATCTCCCGGGGGATCCGCAATCGGCTGCGACTCCGGTCGAGTATGGGAATGACTCCCCGGTCGATCAGGGGCGACGACTGCCCCCGCGCACCTCCGACCGCTCTGGTCGCCTGAGGTCCGGCCACTACCGCTCCCTCGTCATCGTGTTCGAGCCCTTCTCCGGCACGCCAATCCTGCTCGCGCCAGGTGACGGGCGTTCACTCCGGAGATCGCCCTCCAGCGCCGTGCCGGCTCCGTTGTGTTGCCACCGCCCTGGCCAACCTGCCCCAAGCTAGGCCCTCTGCCGGGCGCTCCCACCGGCAAACCGTCCCAAACCGGCAGGTCGGAGGCGGCAGCGCGCCCCGCCGGCCACTGTGCTGAAATGCCACCCGTGAACCTGGCCGATCGACTGCTCAGCCATCCTCCCCATCATCTGGCACTCGTGTGCGGCTCCCGGCTGCTGACCTACGGCGAGCTGGCCGAGCGGGCGGCCCGCTGGCGGGGTGGGCTGGCCGCCGCCGGCATCGGCCCCGGGCAGCGGGTGGCGGTGCTGGCGGGAAACGACGAGACCGTCGTGTTGGCCGAGTTGGCCCTGGTGGGAGCGGGTGCGGTGGTGGCCCCGGTGAACCCCCAGTCGCCCCCCGCCGAGCTGTCGCGGGAGCTGGCGGCGGTCGACCCCGACGCCGTGCTGGTAGCACCGGCCGGTGAGGCGGCCTGGGCCGCGCTGGTGGCCGAGCAGACCCGCTGGATCGACCTCCGCCTCGACCCGGCGGCCTGGAGCGACGCCCCCGCTGCCCCGGTGGCCAACGTCGATCCCGACATCCCGGCCCTCCTGCTGTCCACCAGCGGCACCGCCGGCGGGCCCAAACCGGCGGTCCTCACCCACGCCAACCTCGACGCCAGCCTCCGGGCCATACTGGCCCTCCCGGTGGAGCTGGCCGGCGCCGGCCACGTGGGCCTGGCCGTCATCCCCCTGTTCCACGTGTTCGGCCTCAACGCCGTGGTCAACCTGAGCCTGGCCATGGGGGGCACGCTGGTGCTCGACGACTACCGCAGCCCCCAGCAGGTGGCGGTCCTCACCTCCACCCACCAGGTGACGATCCTGGCCGGCCCGCCCACCCTGTGGCGGGCGCTGGCACAGCACCCGGAGGTGACCCCGGAGCAGTTCACGTCGGTCCGGATCGCCCTGTCGGGGGCGGCCCGGCTGACGGGCGAGTTGCACCAGTCGGTGCACGACCGGCTGGGCCTCCTGCTCGACGACGGCTACGGCCTCACCGAGACCTGCGCCGTGGTGGCCACCACCCTGGGCCGCTCCGGCGCCCCCGCCGGCACCGTGGGCGGCCTCCTGGCCGGCGTCGAGGCCCGCCTGGTGGACGACGACGGGGCCGACGTGCTGGTGGGCGACCCGGGCGAGGTGTGGGTGCGGGGCCCGATGGTGTCGCCCGGCTACTTCCGGCCGGGTGCCCCGCCGGAGGATCGGCGGGACGCCGAGAGCTGGCTCCACACCGGCGACGTGGCCATCGTCGACGAGGACGGCCACCTGGCCGTCGTCGACCGGGTGAAAGACCTGATCATCGTGTCGGGGTTCAACGTGTTCCCCGGCGAGGTGGAGGAGGTGCTGGCCCTCCATCCCGACGTGGCGGCGGCCGGTGTGGTGGGTGAGGCCGATCCCGACACCGGCGAGGCGGTGGTGGCCCACGTGGTGGCGGTCGAGGGCCGCTCGATCGACGCGGACGGACTGATCGAGCACTGCCGCCGCCAGCTCGCCCGGTACAAGGTGCCCCGCCGGGTGGAGGTGCGCGACGAGCTGCCCCAGGGCCTGGGCGGCAAGCTCCGCCGCCGTCACCTCCGGTGAAAGCGCGCTCGTGCACTTGTGAACCGGGTCCCCGGTTCCCTAGCCTCGAAAGGTGAGCTCCGGGGCCATCTCTGCCGCCACCGTGGGCCGTTTGCCTGCCTACCTGCGCTCGCTGGTCGAGCTGGCGGCCGCCGACACCTCCACGGTGTCGTCGGACCACCTGGCCGAGCGGGTAGGGGTCAACTCGGCCACCGTGCGGCGCGACCTGGCCTCGCTCGGGATAACGGGCACGCGTGGCGTGGGCTACGACGTGAAGTACCTGGTGTTCGAGATCAGCGTGGAGCTGGGGCTCAACCAGGAGTGGCCGGTGGCCGTGGTGGGTGCCGGCAACCTGGGCCGGGCCCTGGCCAACTACACCGGGCTGGCCGAGCGGGGATTCCCCATCCGGCTCCTCCTCGACAACGACCCGGCCAAGGCCGGCACCACCGTGTCGGGGATCGAGGTCCACCCGGTGAGCCGGCTGGCGGCGCTGGTGCGGGAGCATGCGGTGGCCGTCGGCGTGATCGCCACCCCGGCCGAGGCGGCCCAGGAGGTGGCCGACGCCCTGGTGGCGGCCGGGGTGACGTCGATCCTCAATTTCACCGCCCATCCCATCGCCGTGCCCGACCAGGTGGTGGTGCGTCGGGTCGACCTGGCCACCGAGCTGCAGATCCTCAGCTTCTACCAGCAGCGGGGGCTGGCCTCCAGCACCGGCGTCGGCGTGCCACTGGAGACCTCATGACCTGCCCTCGGGGCGCCGATGGACCTCAGGCCCTGGCTCGGAGGGGAACGTGACCACGATCATCAGCGCCGGGGTGGTTGTTTCCGCCCGGCAGCTGCGAAGCTATCAACCACGCCTGACGGACGATCTCGGCCCGGTCACGGCAGGGAGTCGACGATGACCGTTATCGCCGTTGGCGTTAACCACCGCACAACACCGCCCGAAATGCTGGGCCAGCTGACGTTCCCGGCCGACGAGCTCGCCCTGGTCCTCAAGGAGGCTCTGGCCAGCGAGGTGCTGAACGAGGCGGTGGTCCTCTCCACCTGCAACCGCACCGAGTTCTACGCCGACGCCGAGCGCTTCCACGACGGCTTCCGGGACCTCCGGGACGTGCTGGCCCGCCTCACCGGGGTCGACTCCGACGCGTTCGACCCCTACCTCTACGCCCACTACCACAACGAGGCGGCCCGCCATCTGTTCGAGGTGACGGCCGGGCTCGACTCCCTGGTGCTGGGCGAGCACGAGATCCTGGGCCAGGTCAGCCGGGCCTGGGAGGTGGCCCGCACCGGTGGTGCCACCGGGCCGGTGCTGAACCTCCTGTTCCAGCGGGCGGTGGAGAGCGGCAAGAAGGTCCGCACCGACACCGACATCGGCCGCAGCACGGCCTCGCTGGGTCACGCCGCGGTGTCGATGCTGGCCGAACGCCGGCCCGAGCTGGGCACGGCCACCGCCCTGGTGGTGGGCACCGGAGAGCTGGGCGCCGACGTGGCCGGGGCCCTGGCCCGCAAGTATCCGGTGGGGCTGATCGTCACCAACCGCACCCCGGAGCGGGCCGACGAGCTGGTGGCCCGCATCGGGGGTCGCACCGTGCCCTTCACCGAGCTCGAGGCCGCCCTGGCCCAGGCCGACGTGGTCATCACCGCCACCGGCGCCGCCGAGCCCGTGATCGGGGTCGGCGCTCTGGCCGCCGCCACCGCCGGCGGTCGCCGGCATCTCATCGTGCTCGACCTGGCCCAGCCCCGCGACGTTCCGGCCGAGGCGGCCGAGCTGGCGGGGGTGGAGCTGATCGAGCTGGCGGAGCTCCAGCACTTCGCCAACCAGGGCCTGGAGGCCCGTCAGGCTCAGGTGGGAGCGGTCCGTACGGTCATCGACCGGGAGCTGAACCGCTATCAGGCGGCCACCACCGCCCGCCAGGCGGCGCCCGTGATCGCCGGCCTCCACGGCTGGGCCGATGGGATCCGCAGTGCCGAGTTGGATCGATATGCCGCCAAACTGGCGGTGATGACCGACGCCGACCGGGCCACCGTGGAGGCGATCTCCCGCTCCATCGTGGCCAAGATCCTCCATCACCCCACCGTCGCCCTGCGGGAGGCGGCGGGCACGGCCAAAGGTGATCGCCTGGTGGAGGCACTGCGGGAGCTGTTCGAGCAGTGACGACGCTGCGCATCGCCACCCGCCGGAGCCCGCTCGCCCTGTGGCAGGCGGAGCACGTGGCCGGCCTGCTCCGGGCGGCCGACCCCACCCTCACCGTCGAGCTGGTGGCGGCCGACACTTCGGCCGACCTCGACCTCCAGCGGTCGATCAGCGAGATCGGGGGCAAGGGGGCGTTCTCCAAGGAGATTCAGCAGCTGGTGCTGGCCGGTCGGGCCGATCTGGCCGTCCACTCGGCCAAGGACCTCCAGGCCGTCACCCCCGAGGGTCTGGTGATCGCCGCCTTCCCCGAGCGGGGCACCGTGCACGACAGCCTGGTCGGGTCCCGCCTGGCCAGCCTGCCGGCCGGAGCCACCGTGGCCACCGGCTCGGCCCGCCGCCGGGCCCTCCTGCTCGACCTGCGGCCCGACCTCGAGATCATCGGCCTGCGGGGCAACATCGGCACCCGGCTGGCCCAGCTCCCGGCGTGCGGGGCCCTGGTCATGGCCGCCGTCGCCCTGGAGCGGCTGGGCGAGCAGCCTGGCGTGGTGGAGGCCCTCGACCCCGAGCGGTTCGTGCCCCAGGTGGGCCAGGGGGCGTTGGCCGTCGAGTGCCGGGCGGGAGACGACGCCACGATCGAGCGGTTGGCCGCCGTCAATCACGGGCCAACCGAGGTGGCGGTGACGGCCGAGCGGTCGTTCCTGGTGGAGCTGGGGGGGGACTGCAACCTGCCGGCCGGAGCCCACGCCGTGGCCGACGCCGACGGGAAGTTGACGATCCGGGGCGTCCTGGCCCACGCCGACGGTCGGAGCCTGCAGCGGGCCGAGATCATCGATCTCCCCGGTGCCGATCCTGGCCGGTCCCTGGCCCGCCGTCTCCGATCGGCGCTGGCGGGAGAAGCCGCCCCCGGCGGTGCCCACGCCTGACCGCTCCCGCCACCGCTCCCACCCGGGAACTGTGGCGCGTGGCGCTGGATTTTGCGCGCTGGTGCCACAGATCGCACGGCGGGGGCGGGGCGACGGTGACGGTGGCGCCCGACGCTGACACCCGGCCGCTGGCCGGTCGACGGGTGGTGGTGTGTCGGGCCGCGAGCGATGCCGGACCCTTGGCCGCCGCCCTGCGCCAGCAGGGCGCCGTGCCCGTGCTGGTACCTCTCCTGGTCCGGGCCGACCCGGCCGACGGCGGGGCCGCCCTGCGGGAGGCGGTAGCCCACCTCGACCGCTACACCTGGGTCGCCGTCACCTCCGCTGCCGGCGCTGACGCCCTGGTCGGCGCCCTCCCGGCCGTGATCTCCAACGTGGCCGGCCCGGACGCAGTACCCGGCGTTCGCGTTCCGGCGGGGGTACGGGTGGCGGCGGTGGGTCCGGCGACGGCGGAGGCGCTGCGCCGGGCCGGTGTCGAGCCCGAGCTGGTCCCGGCCACGGCCACGGCCGCCGATCTGGCTGCTGCCTTTCCACCGGCCCCGGCCCCGCCCCGGCCCGGGGCGACGCGGGTGCTGGCCCCGCTGGCTGAGTTGGCCGGCGACGACCTGGTGATGGGGCTGCGGGTCCTGGGATGGGAGGTCGACCGGGTCGACGCCTACCGTCTGGCCGACCTGCCCCCACCGGTTGCCGGTGCGGCCCTACCCGACGGCCTGGAGGGAGCCGACGCCGTGGCCTTCACCTCGCCGTCGGTCGTCGACCGGTTCTGCGACCGCTTCGGCCCGGCCCTGGTGCCCCCCGTGGTCGCCTGCATCGGCCCCCGCACCGCCGAGCGGGCCTACCAGCGGGGCCTGGCCGGCATCGTCACCGCCGACGACCACACCGCCACCGGCCTCGTCGCCGCCCTCACCGCCGCCCTCGCCTGAGGCCGCCTTCACCATCGTCCCCCGAGATCGGTGCGTAGGGCCCCACGGGCGGTGCCTGACACACACCAGGTCCGTGGCCACCCCCGCACCCGGTGCGCCGGGCGTCACCGGTGGCCACCCATGCACCTGGTGCGGAGCGCACCGCCGTTGGCTCCTCACGCACCCGGTGCGCCGGGCGTCACCGGTGGCCGCCCATGCACCTGGTGCGGAGCGCACCGCCGGTGGCCACCCACGCACCGAGATCGGGGTCGGGGGCGGGGAAAGGGCAACGGATGGGGGCCAACCCGTCGGGGACGGACCGTAACCGGCTAGAACTACCGGGAAGGATCACGTCCCGGCGCCCCGTCGCGGGCGCCAACCGGCCCCCAGCGGGGCCACCGACACACCGAAGGACCCCACCGTGTCGTTTCCCCAACGCCGCCCGCGCCGTCTCCGCACCACCGCCGCCCTGCGCCGCCTGGTGGCCGAGACCCGCCTGTCGGTCGACGACCTGATCGCCCCCCTGTTCGTGCGGGAGGGCATCGCCGAGCCGGTCCCGATCACGTCCATGCCGGGCGTGGTGCAGCACACGATCCCGTCGCTCCTGGCCGAGGTGAAGCGCCTGGCCGGCCTGGGCATCCCCGGCGTCATCCTGTTCGGCGTCCCCGAGCACAAGGACGACATCGGCTCCGGCGCCTGGGACCCCGACGGCATCGTGCAGGTCGCCCTCAAGGAGTGCCGCCAGGCCTTCGGCGACGAACTCGTGCTGATCAGCGACCTCTGCCTCGACGAGTACACCGACCACGGCCACTGCGGCGTCGTCCGCCCCGACGGCACGGTCGACAACGACGAGACCCTCGACCTGTACGCCAACGCGGCGCTGGCCCAGGCCCGGGCCGGAGCCGACATCGTAGCCCCGTCGGGGATGATGGACGGCCAGGTGCTGGCCATCCGCGACGCCCTCGACGAGGAGGACCACACCGACGTCTCCATCCTGGCCTACTCGGCCAAGTACGCCAGCGCCCTCTACGGCCCGTTCCGGGAGGCGGTGGATGTCACCATCGCCGGCGGCGGCGACCGCAAGAGCTACCAGCAGGACTGGCGCAATGCCCGCGAGGCGCTGGAGGAGATCAGACTCGACCTGTCGGAGGGGGCCGACATGGTGATGGTGAAGCCGGCGCTGGCCTACCTCGACATCATCACCCGGGCCCGGGCCGAGGTCGACGTGCCCCTGGCCGCCTATCACGTGAGCGGGGAGTACGCCATGCTGAAGGCGGCCGCCGCCAACGGCTGGATCGACGGCGACGCCGCCGCGGTGGAGGTGCTGGGCGCCATCAAGCGAGCCGGGGCCGACTTCATCCTCACCTATCTCGCCGGCGAGGTCGCCGAGCGCCTCGACGGCTGAGCGGCCGGACAGGGAGCGGGACATGAGCCAGGTCGACGACGACGCACGCACCAACAACCATGAGCTGTTCCAGCGGGCCCTGCGGGTGCTGCCGGGCGGCGTGAACTCGCCGGTCCGGGCCTTCGGCTCGGTGGGCGGCACCCCCTACTTCGTGGAACGGGGCCTCGGCGCCCGGGTGTGGGACGCCGACGGGCGGGAGTACATCGACTACGTCCAGAGCTACGGCGCCTCCATCCTGGGCCACGCCGACCCCACGGTGGTGGCCGCCATCCAGAAGGCGGCCGGGGACGGCACCACCTTCGGCGCCCCCACCCGGCGGGAGGTCGAGCTGGCCGAGCTGGTGTGCTCCTGGGTGCCCGGGGTGGAGATGATCCGCATGACGTCCTCGGGCACCGAGGCCTCCATGTCGGCCATCCGCCTGGCCCGGGGGGCGACCGGGCGGGCCAAGGTGGTGAAGTTCGCCGGCTGTTATCACGGCCACGTCGACTCCCTGCTGGTGGCCGGTGGCTCCGGGGTGGCCAATCAGGGCCTGGTGGGCTCGGCCGGCGTCACCCCGTCGGCGGTGGCCGACACCGTGGTGGTGCCCTGGAACACCGTGCCCACCCTCGACGACGACACCGCCGTGCTGGCGGTGGAGCCGGTGGCGGCGAACATGGGCCTCGTCGCCCCCGAGCCGGGGTACCTGGCCGCCCTGCGGGCCGAGTGCGACCGGGTGGGCGCCCTGCTGTTCTTCGACGAGGTGATCACCGGCTTCCGCCTGGGCCGGGGCGGGGCCACCGCCTGGTCGGGTGTGACCCCCGACGTGTGGGCCTTCGGCAAGGTGCTGGGCGGCGGCCTGCCGGTGGGCGCCTTCGGGGCCAGCCGGGAGATCATGGCCAACGTCGCCCCGCTGGGGCCCGTCTACCAGGGCGGCACCCTGTCGGGGAACCCCCTGGCCACGGCGGCCGGCCTGGCCGTGCTGGCCCAGCTCGACGACGACCGCTACCAGGAGCTGGCGGTCACCGCCCGCCGCCTGGGCGACGGCCTGGCCGAAGCCATCGGAGCCGCCGGGGTGCCGGTACAGGCTCCGGTGGTGGGGCCGCTGGTGGGCCTGTTCTTCGCCGACCAACCCGTTCGCAACTACGACGACGCCAAGGAAGCCGCCGGCCGGGGCCTCTACCCCGCCTTCTTCCACGGGATGCTGGAGCGGGGCATCGCCCTGGCCCCCGGGCCCTACGAGGCCATCTTCCCCAGCCTGGCCCACACCGGGGCCGACATCGACCGGACCGTCGAAGCGGCCGCCGCCGTGGCCAGCACCCTGGTCTGACCTCCAGGAGGTCTCCCGCCGACGGATGTCGGTGCAGGGCCTGATCTGCCGCTCCAGGGGCCACCGATCGGTCGGATGGAGCTGAGATACCTTCAGTTCCCTCCTCCGACGGCCGATCTGTCGGGGGATGGCGGCTCCCGAGCAAACTCCCCACAAGCTGGCCCGGCCCGGCACCCGACTTCGGCTCCTCGCCCTGCTGGGGGCGGCCGTCGGCGTCGGCGCCCTCGGTCTCCCTTCGTCCCCGGCTCCAGCCAGTGACGGGCTCCAGATAGCGGCCCCGATCGTGGTGGAGGCGGCCGATCCGTCGGTCGACACCCAGGATCCCGAGCTCATCGAGGCCATGGAGGCGATCCACGAGGAGTTCGAGCCGGGCGTCACCAGCCCCGCCGCCGGCCCGTCGGCCGCCCTCACCACCGACGGCCCCACCGCCGCCGTCGGCGGGGGCATCACGCTGAACTACGACGCCACCTACACCGCGCCCGGCAACGTCCAGACCGTGGTGGCGGCCGCCGCCAACGGGTGGAACCAGGCCCTGGCCACCAGCCCGTCGGGGCCGATCGAGGTGGCCGTGATCTGGCGCAACCTGGGCAGCCCGAGCCTCCTCGGCTCGGCCGGGCCCACCGCCCTGTTCTCCCACCCGTCACTGCCCAGCCAGTCGACGTTCTACCCCGTGGCCCTGGCCAACACCCTGCTCAACACCGACCTCAACGGGGCCACTCCGGAGCTGACGGTCAACCTCAACTCGACGGCCAACTGGTACATCGGCACCAGCGGAAACCCGGGCTCGGGCCAGATAGACCTGTACAGCGTGATCCTCCACGAGCTGGGCCACGGGCTCGGGTTCCTCGGCTCGGCCAGCACGAGCAACGCGCCCCCCAACCCGGCCCTCGGCTCGACCTCGTTCGTCTACGACAACCTGGTCACCTACAACGGCGCCCCGCTGCTCAGCGCCGGCAGCCCCAACAGCCTGCTCAGGTCGAACAGCCTCTACATCGACCTGTCGCAGAGCTTCGAGGCCAAGATCTACGCCCCGTCGACCTGGGCCGAGGGCAGCAGCTTCTCCCACTTCGACGAGTCCTCCTACCCCACGGGCTGGCCCGGCGCCCTCATGACCCCCAGCCTCAGTTCGCAGGAGGTCGAGCGGACGCTCGACGGCCCGACCCTGGGCGTCATGGCCGGCATCGGCTGGCCCATGGACGCCCGGGCCATCACCCCGTCGATCACGTCCACCAGCACCACCAGCTCGTCGGTGACCGTCAACTGGGGCCTCAACCTGGCGCTGGCCGGTATCGCCCCCGACGGGTTCCGGGTGGAGGCGTGGCGCAACGGCACCACCCTCGACGGCAGCTACAACGTGTCCGGCGGCACCAGCGCCGCCACGGTCAACTCCCTGGTGGGAGGATCGGGCTACACGGTCAAGGTGATCCCCTACGCCCACGGCGTCGACGGCACGGCGGCCACCGCCTCGGTGACCCTGTCGGGTACGCCGGGGGCGCCCACCATGGTCCGGGTGAGCGGCTCCGGCCTCACCCGCACCGTCAGCTGGAGCGCGGCCTCGGGCACCGGCATCACGGGCTACACCGTGGAGCGCTCCACCGACGGCACCAACTGGACCAGCGTCGGCTCCACCGGCTCCACCTCGATCTCCTCCACCGTGACCGCCGGGATCCACCAGTACCGGGTGCGGGCCACCAACGGCTACGGGCCGGGCGCCTGGGGCTACTCGATCCCCAGCGGCATCGGGGCCGGGGTCGAACGTCCGGTGGCGCTCGACGGCCAGATCGCCCGCCTCTACCGGGCCTATTTCCTGCGCTCGGCCGACACCGACGGCTTCCTGTTCTGGCAGTCGCAGCGGTCGGCCGGCCTCAGCCTCACCGGGGTGTCCAACGCCTTCGCCGCCAGCGCCGAGTTCCAGAACACCTACGGGCCGCTGAACAACCCCGCCTTCGTGGACCTCGTCTACTCCAACGTGCTGGGCCGCCCGGCCGACCCGGGGGGGCGGGCCTACTGGATCTCGCAGCTCAACGCCGGTATGAGCCGGGGCCAGGCGATGACCGGGTTCTCGGAATCGACCGAGATGGTGAACGCCACCGGCACGGTGGCCCCCACCACGTCGGCCGAGGCCCAGGTGTACCGCCTCTACGTGGCCTTCTTCCTCCGGTACCCCGATCCGGCCGGGTTCCAGTACTGGGCCGGGGTGCGGGCCAGCGGGGCGTCGCTCCAGACGATCGCCGCCGCCTTCGCCGGGTCGGCCGAGTTCATCCAGACCTACGGCTCGCTGCCCGACTCGTCGTTCGTGAGCCTGGTGTACGCCAACGTGCTGGCCCGGACGCCCGACTCGTCGGGCGCCAGCTACTGGCAGTCGCAGCTCGGCGCCGGTGTGAACCGGGGCGCCATGATGGTCGGCTTCTCCGAGAGCCCCGAGTTCATCATCGCCACCGGGACGGTGCCGTAGCCCGAGGGGCTACGCGCCCCTCAGGGGTCAGGCGTCGCTCTCGGCGGGGACCGGGCCGGGGCAGGGTTCGGTCTCGGGATCGGGGGATCCTTCGCCGGTGGCCAAGGGGGTGATCTCGGGATCGGCGCACTTCAGGAGGAACTCGAGATCGATCGGCTTCGCCTCACCGGCCTCGAACCGCTCCCGCATGTTGTCCATCCACTCGATGTACTCGGGGGACGTCTGCTCCTCGCCCGCCAGCTCCCGCTCGTGGAAGATCACCATCTCCAGCTTGATCTGGGTGAGCTGCTTCTCCTGGGCCGGCATGGCGCCGCTGCCCTTGGCCCCGGCCACCCGGCGGGCACCGTCCTTGCGCACGGCACCGTATTCCGTGCCCTGGATGGCGGCCGAGCCCCGGGCCACGTGCACCATCTGGTCGATCGGGTCGGGGAACGTCTCGAGCAGCGACTCGTTGACGAAGGCGTAGCCCGTGCCGCCGCCACCGCCGGCGCCGTGGCACCCGGCGCAACCGGCCTCGCTGAAGAACAGCGTCGACTCGGTGATGAGCGGATCCTCCTTGGGGGGCTCCTGCATGGTGCCGGGATAGGCGATGGCCCACACCGGCAGGGCGGCCACGATGGGCAGGGCCCACACCGGCACCCGCCGGCGGGACTTCGAGGCCACGACGAAATGGGGCTCGGGCTTGGCCGGCACCGGCTCGGGATCGAGGTTGGGCAGGTTCGCCGGCACCGAGGCGGCCGCCGCCGGGGCCGAGCCGCCGGCCGGAGCCGGGGCGGATGGACTGGCCGCCGCCGGGGCGGAATCCGAGGCTCCGGCATCCCCACCGGACTTGCCCGCCTTGGCCGAGCGGCTTCGCTTCAACAGGTGTTCGGGGATCTCGCTCAACGGTCCTCCGCAGCGGTGCGGGCCTGCAATGGGGTACGCAATCGGGTACGCCCGGGACAGAATCGACACCCGAGCGGCAGAAGACTACCGAACTTGGGAGCCGGACCGGCAACTGAGCGTGGTAAACAGTCTCCGGTTGCGTGGTTCTGTCAGCGCAGGACTAGATTTGTGCGCGACTTCACAAAGTCCAACACGATGTCGTCGAGCACCCGCCTGGCGGGGGCTCGGCCACCGGTCCCGAGCGAGACCCCGGAGCAGTTCGGGGGAGGGTTCCGGCCGGTGGCTCGTGCCAAATCTGCTTGTACCAGTCCGCAATGTCGCCGAAAACGTACAGGAGTCCCGTCCGTGGTCGCCCTCGTCTTCTCCATCCTGGCTCTCCTGGCGCTGACCGGGGGCGTGGTGCGCTACGCCAAGCATCGTCCGGTGGGAATCCCCGTCACCTGGGGTGAGGCCATGGTGGGCGCGGCCTACGTCTACTTCATGGCCTTCCTGGCCTACGGCATCGTCCCCCACCAGTGGCTGACGCTGGCCGAGAACGAGCTGGGATGGCGGGCCTCCCGCATGGTGTACGGGCCCGGCAACATCCTCCAGCCCAGGAGCCTGGGCGGGAACTTCCCCTTCGACGTGACCTACCGCACGGTGTCCGACTCGATCGCCGCCGTGTTCTACATCGTGTTCCTGGGTGGCCAGATCGGGCTGTGGCTCTTCTGGCAGAACCGGGGCAAGCGAGCCGCCAGCAAGGGCAAGCAGGTCGTGAAGAGCACCTACGGTCGACCGTTGATCAAGCAAGGCTGAGCCGATGGCCACCACCGACGCCAACCCACCACTTCCGGAGTTCCGCTCCGACTACCTCCTGATGGAGGTGGACGCCGACTACATGGCGCGGGCGGTCAAGCCCAAGCAGTTCATCCATATAGACCAGTCCGAGTGCATCGCCTGTGAGGGCTGCGTCGACATCTGCCCCTGGAAGTGCATCCACATGCAGACGGTGGATGCCGTGGCCGAGGCCTACGGGTGCGTCAAGCCGGGCGATGATCCGGCCGACGCCTTCATCTTCACCATCGACGACGACGTGTGCACCCGCTGTGCCCTCTGCGTCGACCGGTGCCCCACCGGCGTGATCATCCTGGGCAAGATCGGTGATGCCCCTCCCGCCGGTGATCTCCACCAACGCACCAGCTCATACGGCTACGGCTACGGGATGCGCCTCGCCTGAGGCGGCTCCCTTGGCCGATCCGGCGCCCGAGGCCCTAGCCTTGCGCACCGGCTGAACAAGAACTTCACGAACTCCCCGCCCACGATCAAACGGAACACGAGGAAGCGAAGCTGCATGGCCCGCTCGATCCAGGACAAGATGTCGCTCGCCGAGAGGATGAGCTCCGGTGCCGCCCAGGTGACCGACTACGTGCAGAGCTCCCAGGCGTGGAGCTCGATCTTCCGGCCCGGCTCGGTGTTCCGCAAGGGCTACACCGACAGCCCCCGGAACCGTTCGTACGTGATCATGAACAGCGTGCTCTACCACCTCCACCCGGTGAAGGTGAAGCGGCACGCGGTGAAGGTGAGCTACACGCTGTGCCTCGGCGGCCTGAGCTTCTTCCTGTTCATCCTGCTCACGATCACCGGCATCTTCCTGATGTTCTTCTACCGCCCCACCGCCGCCGCGGCCTGGGGTGACATCGAGACCCTGCAGACGCAGATCGCCTTCGGCCTCCTGGTGCGCAACATGCACCGATGGGGGGCGCACCTCATGGTGATCTCGGTGTTCCTCCACATGGCCCGGGTGTTCTACCACGGGGCCTACAAGGCCCCCCGGGAGTTCAACTGGGTGATCGGCGTGAACCTCCTGCAGTTCACCCTGCTGCTGTCGTTCACCGGCTACCTCCTCCCGTGGGACCAGCTGGCCCTGTGGGCCGTCACCGTGGGCACCAACATGATGGGCTACACCCCGGTCCTCGGGCCCCAGGTGAAGTTCGTCCTGCTCGGTGGTCAGGTGATCGGTACCAACACCCTGCTCCGCTGGTACGTGCTGCACGTGCTCCTGCTGCCCTTCGTCACCGTCATCTTCATGGCCATCCACTTCTGGCGTGTCCGTAAGGACGGCGGCATCTCCGGTCCGCTCTAGCCCGACGGGAACAGATCAATGACCGAAATCCCAGAGCATCTCCGTAAGCGGGCCGAAGAGGCCCGGAAGAAGGCCGAACCGGCCGCCACCCCGGCCGAGCCGGCGGCCGCCGCGCCCAGCGGCGGCGGCGCCCCCGCCGATGGCGGTGCCGGTGGCTCCAAGATCCCGGCCCACCTGCTGGAGCGGTCGCGCTCGGCCCGCCAGCGGGGCGGCGACGAACCGGCCGGTGGCGGTGGCACCGCCACCGCGGTGGCTCCGGCGGCCGCGGCCAACGTGGCAGCGGCCGTCGCCAGTGGCCCCCTGCCCACGATGACCGGCCCCGCCGGGCACACCCAGCGGCTGCTCACGGTGGTGAAGTCGGGGTCGATCCAGGACATCAAGACCTCCCCCCTGGACAAGGTCCACACCTGGCCCCACCTGATCATCGTGGAGTTCGGGGCGGCCCTGTTCTGCACGGCGTTCCTCACCTTCTTCTCGGTGTTCGTGAACGCCCCGCTGCTCTCCCTGGCCGACGTGAACCGCACGCCGAACCCGTCGAAGGCCCCGTGGTACTTCCTCGGCCTGCAGGAGCTGCTCACGATGTTCCACCCCATGGTGGCCGGCGTGACCATCCCCGGCATGGGCCTGTTCGTGCTGATGCTCGCTCCCTACATCGACAAGAACCCCGATAACCGGCCCGAGGCCCGCAAGTTCGCCGTCTCGGTCTTCACCGTCTTCCTGATGTTCTGGGCTGTCCTCGTGATCATCGGATCGTTCTTCCGTGGTCCCGGCTTCAACTTCGTCTTCCCGTGGCAGTCGGGCATCTTCTTCGACCTGTGAGAGAGGGCAGGAAACTCCTATGAACCCCATCATCATCGGCATCGTGCTCCTGGCCGTTCTCGGCCTGGTGCTGCTCGGCGCCTCCTTCCGACGAGCTGACACGTCCAGCGCGATCGGCCAACTTTCCGGCGAGGCGGTGAAGCGCGACCGCTCGCGGGACAAAGAGACGGCCGGCGTCGGCGCCGCCAGCGCCGGCGTCGCCACCGGTCGCGAGGTCGAGCTGGCCGCCCGGGGCGGGGCCGTCGTCCCCGCCGCGGAGTCCAGCCCGCCCGTGGTCTGGGTCCCGCCCGACCCCGAGACGCTGGGCGTCACCCGGCGCCAGTTCCTCAACCGGGGCATCATCACCACCTTCGGCTTCGGCCTCAGCGCTTTCGGCGCCGCCTGCCTGGGCTTCCTGTGGCCGCCGCCCGGCGGCGGCTTCGGCTCCAAGGTGAACGTGGGCAAGGTCGACGACATCAAGGCCGCCATCAAGGCCGGCAACGGCTTCTTCTACGTGCCCGAGGGCCGTATGTGGATCACCGAGTACCCCGAGGCGGCCCTGGCCAAAGCGGCCCAGCAGTACACCTTCTACGCCCAGGTGGAGAAGGGTCTCCAGGCCGGTGTCACCGCCCTCTATCAGACCTGCCCCCATCTGGGCTGCCGGGTTCCGCAGTGTCTCACCTCCCAGTGGTTCGAGTGCCCCTGCCACGGGTCGAAGTACAACCGCGTGGGTGAGAAGAAGGGCGGCCCCGCCCCCCGGGGTATGGACCGCTTCCCGATGGACGTGACGGCGGGTAATGACCTCGTCGTCGACACCGGCGTGGTCATCCAGGGCCCCGCCATCGGCGCCAACACCACCGGCCAGGAGGCCGAGGGTCCGAACTGCATCTCCGCTGGAGGCGGTGGCCACTGATGTCGAACACCCCCCTCCTGGCGGCGAACTTCCGCGCCATCGGCATGACCATCGGGGTCCTGACGTTCGTCGGCTTCGTGCTCATGTTCGTCCGGAACATTCGGGCGGCCAAGCCCGAGCTCGGCTCCGAGATCGAGCTGGCCCCGAACCGGAAGCCGTACCTCAGCGACGAGGAGCTCGAGGGTCCCAAGCTCGACCGGGCCCTCACCTTCGCCCTCGGCATGCTGGCCCTGCTGGCCGTCGGTCTGCCCGTGTACTGGCTGGCCGAGCCGGGCCGCCAGGACGGTGCGGTGGCCGCCTACAACCTCTCATTCGAGGTGCGGGGAGCGAACACCTACACCGTCGACGCCCAGTGTGTGAACTGCCACGCCGCCGGCGGCGTGGGCGGCGGCGCCGCCTACGTGCTCCAGGACGCCGACGGCCAGTTCCTGGCCAACGTGACCTGGAAGGCACCGGCGCTCAACAACGTGCTGCTGCGCTACTCCGAAGACGAGGTGCGGTACATCCTCAACTACGGCCGGCCCGGCTCGCCCATGGCGGCCTGGGGCACCCCCGGTGGCGGCCCGCTCACCGAGCAGGCCGTGAACAACGTGATCATCTATCTGCGCACCTTGCAGCAGCAGAGCCTCGACCTGTTGGCCATCCAGGAGGCCGGTGATCCCCTCCTCGACGACGATCCCGAGTCGCTGGCGGCCCAGGAGGCCGCCGACACCCAGGAGGCAGCCGTCCGGGCCGAGGTCGACCGTTCGATCCAGGCCGGGGAGTTCAAGACGGTTGGCGAGGCGGTGTTCAACCTCGGCCTCTACAGCGGCTTCGAGGGCGGCTCGCTGAGCTGCGCCCGGTGCCACACCGCCGGCTGGTCGGTCGGGCTCGACACCGTGCTCGACGAAGGGGTCGAGGGCTGCGGCGGTGGTAACCCGTCGGGCATCGGCTTCAACCTCTGCGGTGGCCGAACCACCTCCCGTTTCCCGAACGACACCTGGAAGGATTCCAAGGGGAACTGGATCCCGCTGGGGGGTCTGACCGACAACGACGGCAGCTACATAGAGGCCTCGAACGGCGACAAGATACGCCTGGACGACAGCGGATCCCCGGTCGACGCCGACGGCGCCAAGTACCTGATCCTCGACGAAGGCGTGAGCGCCCCCGGCATCCCTGATGCCGGCGGCGACCTGGCCTCGTGCGACTTCGTCTCCAAGCTGTGGCAGCCGGCCACAGGAGCGGCCTATCCCTTCGATCCGGAGATCACTCCGGCGTTGAAGACCGACGGGAGCGGGACCTTCGAGGACCCGCCCGAGCTCAAGCCGGCCGACGTCGACGGTGACGTGATCACGCTGGGCGACGGCCGTCTGGCCTCCCAGTGCGACGTCGTCGAGATGCCCGACCGCACCAGCCAGGCCCACTACGACTTCGTGTACACCGGGGCCGTGGCCGGCAAGGGCTACGGGCGGGGCGGTCAGAGCGCCGCCGGCCTCATGCCCGGCTTCGGGGGGATCCTTCCTCCCGACTACATCCAGGCCGTTGTCGACTACGAGCGGGGGCTGTGATGGCCATCGTCACTGCGATCACCAGCACGCTGGCCTTCCTCAACGGGATGGGGTTCGACCCCTTCTTCCGGGGCCTGCTCAGCGTCCTCACCGCCGTGGTGGTGCTGATCGGTGGGACGTACCTCATCGTCGCCACCAACACCGGCACCCGGAAGGGCTTACTCATCTCCCTGGCGGCCCTGTTCGGCTGGCTGTTCCTGATGGGGACGGTGTGGACGATCTACGGCATCGGCTGGAAGGGCTCCGCCCCCACCTGGGACCTGGTGGAGATCAACGTCGACGACGCCGCCCAGGGCGACGACGGCCTGCTGTTCTCCGACGTCACCGAGGCCGAGAGGCTGGTGGACGCCGAGAACGGGCTGCCGCCTGAGGGTCTCGGCTCGCTCGGCTTCGACACCGACGGCGTGCTGGGCCGGATCAGCGACGACGCCATCCGGGCGAAGGCGGCGGCCGAGCTGGCCCAGGCCAAGGACATCGCCGCCATCACCGACCCCGACGTGGCCCAGGAGGCCGCCCTGCTCGCCTCCCGGGAGCGGGACCTGGCCGACTGGCGCTACCTGGAGGCATCGGACCCGATCCGGGGCGAGGCCCAGGCCTCGGTCGACGCCTACCTGGTGGAGGAGGGCGTCTTCAAGACCGGCGGGTACGTGCCGGAGCGCTTCGGTTCCTTCATCCGCGACGGCAAGCCGATCCTGGTCGAGAATGCGGGCGTCATCCGTCGGGTCACCCACACCCTGAACGAGTCGATCCTGCACCCCTACTTCAAGTCGGAGTACATCGTCATGCAGGTGCGGGCGGCCAAGGCTCAGGCCGCGTTGCCCGGCCAGCCGCCGCCCGTGGCCGCCGCCGATCCCGAGGCGCCGCTGGTGAGCGTGATCATGGAGCGCAACCGTGGTGGCCCCGTGCCGGCCCTATTCAGCGGATTGCGGTTCACGCCCGCTATGTTCTCGGTGTTCACCGGTCTGATCTTCGCGATCCTGGCCTGGAACCTGCACCTCAGGGATAAGCGGGAAGAAAGTATTCGAGCCGCGGCCTAGCGCCGGGGCAGGAGCCGGCGGCGACGGCCGCCGGTTCCCCACACCACAGGAGAGGAGGACACGATGGCCCAGTACCTGCCGGTTCTGGCGCTGCTCGTCCTGGCCGGGTTGTTCGCAGGGTTGAGCTTCGTCGCATCGAAGATCCTCGCCCCCCGCAACCCGACCGTGGAGAAGCTGGCCCCCTACGAGTGCGGCATCACCCCCGGGCGGGATCTGCCCGAGCGGTTCCCGGTGCGCTTCTACCTGGTGGCCATGCTGTTCGTGATCTTCGACATCGAGATCGTGTTCCTCTACCCCTGGGCCGTGAACTACCAGGCGCTCGGCCTGTTCGGCCTGGTGTCGGTGCTGATCTTCTCGGCCCTGGTCTTCGAGTCGTTCGTGTACCTGATCTCCAAGGGTGCCCTCGACTGGGGGCCGCTGCAGGTCTCCCGTCGTCAGGATCCGATGCGCTCGGCTGCGCGCACCACGGCCACCACCGTGCGTCGGGTCGGCCACGACGGCCGCACGATCACCGTGCTGGACGCCGACGCAGCGGCGGCCGCGGCGAAGGAAACGGGCGGCGGGGTGGCGGCCTGATGGGCCTCGTCCGCAACGTGCAGGATCGGGGTTTCGAGGGCCTCGACCACAACGTCCTCACCGCACCGCTGGAGAAGCTGGTCCAGTGGTCCCGGGCCCGCTCGTCGTGGCCGGCCTCGTTCGGCCTGGCCTGCTGTGCCATCGAGATGATGGCCACCGGTGGCTCCCACTACGACATCGCCCGCCTCGGCATGGAGGTCTTCCGGGCGTCGCCCCGCCAGGCCGACGTGATGATCGTGGCCGGACGGGTGAGCCAGAAGATGGCCCCCGTCCTGCGCCAGATCTACGACCAGATGATGGAACCGAAGTGGGTCATCTCCATGGGGGTCTGCGCCTCCAGCGGCGGGATGTTCAACAACTACGCCATCGTGCAGGGCGTCGATCAGGTGGTGCCGGTCGACGTCTACGCCCCGGGTTGTCCGCCCGGTCCCGAGACCCTGCTCCACGCCATCACCACCCTCCACGCCAAGATCGAGTCGGGCGAGCTGCTGCAGCGGCGCAAGGCCACCGGCGGCGGCGCCAGCATCACGATCGAGCAGCGCGACGGCCAGGGTGCCCCGCAGCTCACCACGATCGGCCGCCACCGATGACCGACGCCGCCACCGACGCCGAGGTCGAGGCGGTCGAGCCCGAGCCCGACGTGTCCAAGGACCTCGCCTACGGCGCCCCCGTCAGCTGGTCCCGGGGCCAGCGGGTGATCCACCCGGCGCGCGACGAGTGGCTGGCCACGGCGAAGGCCTTGCTGGCCGACGGCTGGAACATGTGCGTCGACGTCACCGCGGTGGACTACCTCACCTACCACACCGACCGGGATCTCCCGGCCGGCGTCGAGCCGGAGCGGTTCGAGCTGGTGGCCTCGTTCGTCTCGCACACCCGCCGGGAGCGTCTGCGGGCCCGGGTGCAGGTACCGGCGGCCGATCCCTCGATCGACTCGCTCTACGTCGTCTACCCCGGCACCGACTTCCTGGAACGGGAGGTCTACGACCTCCTCGGCATCACCTTCGCCGGTCACCCCGACCTGTCGCGGATCCTGATGCCGGAGACCTGGGAAGGCCACCCGCTGCGCAAGGACTTCGGCATCGGGGCCATCCCCGTCCAGTTCAAGGCCCCGAGCGCCAACACCCACCGCTGAACCACCCCGAGCACGCTCGCCTTCCGAGCGGCTCCCCCGGCCCGCAACGAGCAGATCCGCCATGACCGTAACCGAAGACTCCGCCTCGCCCGAGCAACAGACCGGCAGCGACACCACCGGTGTCGACAGCGCGGCCGCCGCTTCCGAGATCGCCGCCGCCGGTGCTGGCTCCGCCGACACCACCCCGGCCGACTTCGGCCCCGAGCCCGAAGACGACGGCTCGGGCCAGCTCCACCTCCTGCCCCGCCGGGGGGCCGTGCTTCGCATGAGCGAGGTGCAGGCGGCGGCCGACATCGACGGCCCGCTCATCGGGGGCGAGAACGACCAGACCATGCTGGTCAACATGGGTCCCGTCCACCCGTCCACCCACGGCGTGCTGCGCCTGATGCTGGAGCTCGACGGCGAGACCGTGCTGCGGTCGAAGCCCATCATCGGCTACCTGCACACGGGGATGGAGAAGACGGGCGAGAGCCTCACCTTCCTCCAGGGCCCCACCAACGTCACCCGGATGGACTACGCCTCGCCGTTCTTCAACGAGCTGGTGTTCTCCATGGCCACCGAGCAGCTGCTGGGCCTCGAGGTCCCACCCCGGGCCACCTGGATCCGCATGCTCATGTGCGAGCTCAACCGGATCTCATCGCACCTGCTGTCGATGGCCACCGGCGGCATGGACATCGGCGCCGTGTCGATGATGATCTACGGCTGGCGGGAGCGGGAGGTCGTGCTCCGCTTCTTCCAGAAGGTCACCGGCCTGCGGATGAACCACAACTACATCCGCCCCGGCGGTGTGGCCGCCGACCTGCCCGACGGCTGGCGGCGCGACGTGCTCGACCTGATGGACCTGCTCCCGCCCCGGCTGGAGGAGTACGACATCCTCATGACCGGTCAGCCCATCTGGCGTGACCGGCTGCAGGGGGTGGGCGTGATCTCCCAGGCCGAGGCGATCGCCCTGTCGGCCACCGGCCCGATCCTGCGGTCCACCGGCATCAGCTGGGACCTGCGGCGGGACCTGCCGTACCTGGCCTACGACGAGGTCGACTTCGACGTGCTCGTCGGCTCCTACGGCGACGCCTTCGATCGGTACGCCATCCGGCTCAACGAGATCCGGGAGTCGATCCGGATCGTCCGCCAGATCGTGGAGAAGATGCCGTCGGGCGACTACCGCTCGGCCGACACCAAGGTCACGCCCCCACCCCGGGCCCGGATCGACGAGTCGATGGAGGCGTTGATCCACCACTTCAAGATCTTCACCGAGGGCTTCAAGGTGCCCGAGGGCGAGGTCTACGTGGCCGTGGAGTCGCCCCGGGGCGAGCTGGGGTGCTATCTCGTTTCCGACGGGGGGCCCAAGCCGTACCGCATGCACATCCGGGGGCCGAGCTTCGTGAACCTGCAGACGATGCCACACATGATGTACCAGGGCTTCCTGGCCGACGCCGTGGCCGTGATCGCCAGCGTCGATCCGGTGCTGGGCGAGGTCGATCGCTGATGCCCCGCCTCACACCGGAGAACGAGCTGCTGGCCCGGGAGATCATCTCCCGCTACCCGCGGCCGAAGTCGGCCCTGATCCCGTTGCTGCACCTGGCCCAGGAGCAGGACGGCTACGTGGCCGACGACGCCATGGAGCACCTGGCCGACCTGGTGGGCATCACCCCGGCCGAGGTGCTCGGCACCTGCTCGTTCTACGAGATGTTCAAGCGGGAGCCGGTGGGTCGGTACCTGCTCAACATCTGCACCAACATCGCCTGCCAGCTCACCGGGGGCGAGGAGCTGCTCCACGAGGCCGAGAAGGTGCTCGGGGTCCGCCCCGGCGGCACCACCGACGACGGCATGATCACGCTGGAAGACGTGGAGTGCATCGCCGCCTGCACCGAGGGCCCGTGCCTCCAGGTCAACTACCGCTACGAGTACCGGGTCGACCCGGCCGGGCTGCGGAAGCTGGTGGACGACCTGCGCTCCGGCTCCCGCACCGACATCCCCCACCACGGGACGCTGCAGCGGGTCCGCCAGCACATCCCGGCCGACCGGCTGGGTGGCATCGAGGCGCCCGAGGTGGCCGGCACCCCCGCCTGGTTCACCTCCCGCCAGGCACCCCCGAGCGAACAGAAGGCAGGGTCGTAGATGGCGACGAACACCTACGTGGCCCATGCCCCGGGCTACGTCGACAACGAGGGACCGAAGGTCGTCACCCGGCGCTTCGGCGACCCCGAGAGCCACACGCTGGAGCGGTACCTGGCCACCGAGGGCTACGACGGTCTGCGCAAGGCCCTGTCGATGGCCCCGGCCGAGGTGGCCAACCTGGTGAAGGACGCCGTGCTGCTGGGCCGGGGCGGCGCCGGCTTCCCCGCCGGCGTGAAGTGGGGCTTCATGCCCCCGGTGTGGCCCCGCTACCTGGTGGTCAACGGCGACGAGTCGGAGCCCGGCACCTACAAGGACCGCCTGCTCATGGAGCGCGATCCCCACCAGCTCATCGAGGGCTGCGTGATCGCCTGTTACGCCCTGGGTCTCAACCAGTGCTTCCTCTACGTCCGGGGCGAGATGGCCCTGGCCCAGGAGCGCATCGCCGAGGCCCTGAACGAGGCCTACGCCGACAACTTCGTGGGCAAGGGCATCCTCGGTACCGACGTCGACATCGACGTGGTGCTGCACTGGGGGGCCGGCGCCTACATCGTTGGCGAGGAGACGGCGCTCATCGAGAGCCTCGAGGGCAACCGGGGCATGCCCCGCCTCAAGCCCCCGTTCTTCCCGGCGGCCAAGGGCCTGTACCTCAAGCCCACGATCGTCAACAACGTCGAGACCCTGTCCAACCTGAACTGGCTGTTGATCAACGGGGCCGACGCCTACAAGCAGTACGGCTCGGAGAAGTCCCCCGGCACCCGCATGCTGGCCGTCAGCGGCCACGTGAAGCGGCCCGGCGTCTACGAGGTCGAGGCCGGCAACATCACCTTCCGCGACCTGTTCTACGGCGAGAACTACTGTCAGGGCATCCGAGACGGCCATGAGCTGAAGATGTTCATTCCCGGCGGCGGCTCCGCCCCGTGGTTCTTCGGAGACCAGCTCGACCTGAAGCTCGAGGCGTCCGATGTCGGCGCCGCCGGTTCCATGCTCGGCTCCGGCGCCCTGGTGGTGATGGACGACTCCACCGACGCGGTGCGGGCCTGCCTGCGGCTGGTCCGGTTCTACGCCCGTGAGTCGTGCGGCAAGTGCACCCCCTGCCGGGAGGGCACGAGCTGGGAGGAGAAGATCCTGGAGCGCATCCTCGACGGCCACGGGCGAGCGGAGGACATCGACCTGCTCCTGTCGGTCGGCTCCCAGATCAGCCCCGGGCACTACCCGGCGGCGTCGTTCGAGGAGGCCGGCCTGACGGCTGTGCCCTTCCCGCCCCGCCAGACCACGATCTGCCCGCTTGGCCCCTCGTCGGTGGCCCCGATCGTGTCGGCCATCCGCCGCTTCCGCTCCGAGTTCGAGGCCAAGATCGTGCTCGATCACGGCGACCACGATCACAGCGACCCCGATCGCCCCGAGCCCGGCCATGACAACACCGATCACGACGGCACCGATCACGAGCAGACCGACGACGTCGCCGCCGTGGCCGGGGGTGGGGCATGACCGCCACCGAGCAGCCGCCCGTCACCACCGGGGTACCGTTCACCCTCAACGGCAAGGCGGTGGAGGCGAAGAAGGACGAGCTCCTGATCGACGCCGCCGACCGCCATGGCGTGCACATCCCCCGGTTCTGCTACCACCCCCGGATGAACCCGGTGGGCATGTGCCGCATGTGCCTGGTCGACGTCGATGCCGGTCGGGGCCCCGGGCTCCAGCCGGCCTGCATGGTGCCGGTCACGCCCGACATCAAGGTCGACACCGAGTCCGAGGCGACCAAGGCGGCCCAGGACGGGGTGCTCGAGTTCCTGCTGATCAACCACCCGCTCGACTGCCCGGTGTGTGACAAGGGCGGCGAGTGCCCCCTGCAGGACAACACTCTGTCGTTCGGCCCCGGTGAGAGCCGGTTCGTGGAGGAGAAGCGCCACTACGAGAAGCCGATCCCGATCAGCCCGCTGGTGGACCTCGACCGGGAGCGCTGCATCCTGTGCGACCGCTGCACCCGGTTCGCCGGGGAGGTGGCCGGCGACCCGCTGATCCACTTCATCGGGCGGGGGGCCCAGACCCAGGTCAATACGTTCCCCGACCATCCGTTCTCGTCGTACTTCAGCGGCAACACGGTGCAGATCTGCCCCGTGGGGGCGCTGCTGGCCGCCCCCTACCGGTTCAAGGCCCGCCCGTGGGACCTGGAGACGGTGGAGTCCACCTCCATGGTCGACACCACCGGGGCCCGGGTGCTGGTCCAGTCGAGCCGCAACCAGCTCACCCGCATCCTGGGCCTCGACTCCGACGCCGTGAACTGGGGCTGGCTGTCCGACAAGGACCGCTTCGCCTACCAGGTGACCGAGAGCGAGAACCGGGTCACCGAGCCCATGCTCCGTCGGGGGGGCGACGATCTCGTCCCCAGCCGCTGGTCCGACGCCACCAAGACGGCGGCCCGGGCTCTGCGGGGAGACCCGGCCCGGGTGGCCGTGCTGGGCGGCGCCCGCCTGAACATCGAGGGCCAGTACGCCTGGGCCAAGCTGATGAAGGGTGTGATCGGCACCGACCACGTCGACTGCCAGCTGAGCGACGGCCTGCCGGCCCCCATGGCCCTCGGCCTGCCCCGGGCCACGATCAACGAGGTCTGCGCCCCCGGTGGGGTGGTGGTGCTGCTCGGGCCCGACCCCAAGGAAGAGCTGCCCACCCTCTATCTCCGCCTCCGCCACGCCGTCGTGGAAGACGGCGTGAGCCTCATCGAGCTCACCCCCCGGCCCACCTCCCTGTCCGAGCTGGCCGCCGCCCGGCTGCACTGCGTGCCCGGCACCGTCGGCCAGGTGGCCGCGGCGCTGGCCCCCGGCGTGTCGAACGAGTCGGCCGACGCCCAGCCGGCCAGCCAGATGGCGGCGGCCCGGGCCCTGCTCGACGGCAGCCGCCCGGTCACGGTCGTGCTGGGCCGGGCCAACCTGGCCGAGTCGGCCCGCTACACCGCCGATGCCGTGGGCGCCCTCCAGCGCCTGGTGCCCGGCGTGACGTTCCTGCCCGCCCTGCGCCGGGGCAACGTGCTCGGCGGCCTGGAGATGGGCCTCACCGCCGGCTTCCTCCCCGGCGGGGTCCGGCGGGCCGGCGCCAACTTCCCGGCCTGGCCCTTCGTGCCCGACTTCGACGGCAAGGACGCCGACGGGATCATGCGGGCGGCGGCCAACGGCGAGATCGACACGATCGTGCTCCTGGGGGCCGACCCCATGGAGGACTACCCCGACGCCGCCCTGGCCAAGGCCGCCCTGGAGCGGGTGTCCACCCTGATCGCGGTGGACGCCTTCGTCACCAGCTCGGCCGCCCTGGCCGATGTGATCCTGCCCGCCGCCCTGTTCGGCGAGTCCGACGGCTCGTTCCTCAACCTCGAAGGCCGCCTGTCGCCGATGGTGGCCAAGGTCACCCCGCCGGGGCAGGCCAAGGCCGACTGGATGGTGGCCGTGGAGCTGGCCACCGCCCTGGGGATAGACCTCGGCTTCGTAACTCTCGCCGAGCTGCGGGCCGAGCTGAGCTCGATGGCCACCACCTTCGCCCCCGTCGACTGGTCCCGTCTGGCCTCGGCCGACGACGGCCCCCTGCTCCAGCTCAAGCGCCAGTGGGTGCTCGAGTTCGGCGACGCCGCCACCCCGCCCGCCCCGTCGAGCTACGGGCTGCGGCTCGTGGTGGACCACAAGCTGTGGGATCTGGGCACGATGGTGCAGGAGTCGCCCTCGCTGGCCGGGCTGGCCCCGCCGGCCCTGCTCCACCTGAATCCGGCCGACGTCGAGGCCCTCGGGCTCTCGGAAGGTGCGCCGGCCATCATCGACCGGGACGGCGCCACGCTGGAGGCCCCCTGGGTGGCCGATCCCACCGTGGTGCCCCGCACCGCCCGCATGGCGATCCGGCTGCCCGGCTTCGACGTGCGCAGCCTGCTCACCGTGGGCCGGTCGGTCACCAACATCCTGATCCGTGCCGCGGGAGGAACCCACTGATGTCGCTCCTGGCGCTGGGCGAGCCCTACCTGAGCGATGGCGTCGACCTGGGCGACGTCATCCTCACCCTGGTGAAGGTCGTCGTGGCCTTCGCCGTGCTGCTCGTGTCCGTGATGCTCATGGTGTGGTTCGAGCGCAAGGTGATCAGCCGCCTCCAGAACCGCATCGGGCCCAACGTGGCCGGTCCCTTCGGCCTGCTCCAGACGCTGGCCGACGGCATGAAGCTGTTCTTCAAGGAAGACCTGATCCCGGAGCGGTCCGACCGGTTCGTGTTCCAGCTGGCGCCGTACCTGTCGGTGGTGCCGGCCTTCCTCACCTTCATCCTGGTGCCGATCGCCGGTGACTTCTCCGACGGGAAGGACGGCTCGGTTTCCATCGCCGGCCGCCAGTTCTTCCTCCAGGTGGCCGACGTGCCCGTGGGCATCCTGTTCTTCCTGGCCATGAGCTCCATCGGGGTGTACGGGGTGATGCTGGCCGGCTGGTCGTCGGGGTCCAAGTACCCGCTGCTGGGCTCGGTGCGGGCGTCGGCCCAGGCCATCAGCTACGAGGCCGCCCTCGGCCTGTCGCTGGCCTCGGTGCTGCTGATCTCGGGCACGCTGAGCACCAACGAGATCGTGCAGGTCCAGGCGGGCGAGGGGTTCCGGGGCTTCATCCCCAACTGGAACCTCATCACCACCGGGTTCGTGCCCTTCGTGATCTTCCTCATCGCCGGCACCGCCGAGCTCAACCGGCCCCCGTTCGACATGGTGGAGGCCGAGCAGGAGCTGGTGGGCGGGTTCCACACCGAGTACTCATCGATCCGGTTCGCCATGTTCTACCTGGCCGAGTTCATGAACACGGTCACCATGTCGGCCATCATCGTCACCCTGTTCTTCGGCGGGCCGGCCGGCCCCAACTTCGGGGTGCTGCCGGGCTGGCTGTGGGGCTTCGTCTGGTTCTTCGGAAAGCTGCTGGTGTTCCTCTTCACCTTCGTGTGGTTCCGGGCCACCCTGCCCCGCCTCCGCTACGACCAGCTGATGGACCTGGGGTGGAAGCTCCTGATCCCGCTGGCCCTGGGCTGGCTGATGATCCTGGCCGGTATCCGGGTGGCCCAGTCGGGCGGGTTCGGCATCACCGACTCCACCCAGGTCGACACCGGCATCGTGCTCGTGGTGGGCCTGGCCATCGGGGTGGTGGCCGCCCTGCTGCTGTCCGCCGCCGTGCGCACCTCCCGCCAGGACCGGTTGCGGCGCCACGGTCTGGTCGAGATCGCGCCGGTCTATGAGCTCGACGGCGGCGGTGCCCCCGCCGGGGAGGGGCATCACTGATGGGATACCTGGAAGGTTTCGGCGTCACGTTCCGCAAGTGGGGCGAGGGTGTCACCACCCGCCAGTACCTGGGCGGGCGCGGCGGGAGCAGCGACCAGAAAGCCCCCAAGCCCGAGCGCCTGCACGGCCGGCACGTCCTCAACCGGTACGAGGACGGTATGGAGAAGTGCATCGGGTGCGAGCTGTGCGCCGGCGTGTGCCCGGCCCGCTGCATCTATGTGCGGGGGGCCGACAACCCGCCAGACGAGCCCCTCTCGCCCGGCGAGCGCTACGGCTACGTCTACGAGATCAACTACCTGCGGTGCATCCACTGCGACCTGTGCGTGGAGGCCTGCCCCACCGAGGCCATCACCGAGACCAAGCTGTTCGAGTTCTCGTTCACCAACCGGGCCGACGCCATCTACACCAAGGACGAGCTCCTGGTGGGCGACGACGGCAAGCCGCAGCAGATGCCATGGGAAGACTGGCGGCCGGGAGAGGATCAGCACACCTCGGCCTGGATGCGGGCCACCGCCCCGGCCGGCAAGGCCGCCTACGAGGGCGTGGTCGGCTGGTCGGGTGAGCTGGGCTACGGCGTACGGGCCCCCGAGCTGGGCCAGACCGCACCGCCCGACGAGGCCGACCGGGAGTCCGGCACCTTCGACGACCACGGCCACAGTGACTCTGGTGCCCATGGCGGGCACGATGACCACCGCGGGCACGACGACCACGACGACCACGGAGGTCACCACTGATGGTCGACGTGATCGTGTTCGTGGTGGCCGGCCTGATCGTGCTGGCGGGGGCGCTGGGCGTGGTGCTGAACACCAACCCGGTGCGCTCGGCCCTGTCGCTCGTCGCCTCCTTCTTCGGGGTGGCGGTGCTGTTCATGCTGCAGCAGGCCCACTTCCTGGCCCTGGTCCAGATCGTGGTCTACGCCGGCGCCATCGTGGTGCTGTTCCTGTTCGTGATCATGCTGCTCGGTGTGGACGAGGTGGAGGATCTGGCGATCGAGCCCCTCAGCGGGCAGCGCATCGGGGGCCTGTTGGCCGGCGCCGCCCTGTTCGTCTTCCTCCTGGGCGGGTTGTTCCTGTCGGGTAGCGACGAGGGGGCGGTGGCGGTCACCGGCACCGAGTCGGTCACCCAGCCGATCGACGAGACCAAGCCCAACATCGACAACCTGGCGGCCGACCTGTTCGGCCGCAACGTGCTGGCGTTCGAGGCCACCGCCCTGCTGCTCACGATCGCCACCGTGGGGGCGGTGGTGCTGGTGCGCAACGCCGGGGCCGAGGACCTGTCGGTGGACGAACCGGGCCGGGCCGACCGCTGAGAGAGCGCCCGGGGCGCTGAAGTGGGCAAGAGACGAGGGAGACGGTAGGAGATGGGTTCGAACGGGATGGGAGGGCGCCCCCGATGAGGGTCACCGAGACCTGGTACCTGACGCTGAGCGCGGCGCTGTTCGCCATCGGCTTCGTCGGGCTGCTGGTGCGCCGCAACCCGCTGGTGATGTTCATGTCGCTGGAGCTGATGCTCAACGCCGTGAACATCACCTTCGTGGCCTTCGCCAACAAGCTCGACGACATCGCCGGCCAGACCGCGGTGTTCTTCGTGCTGGTGGTGGCGGCGGCCGAGGTGGTGGTGGGCCTGTCGATCGTGGTGGCCGTCATGCGGCGTCGCCCGTCGATCACGGCCGACGACCTGAGATCGTTGAAGGGCTGAGGCAATGCTCGAAGCTGCCTGGTTGATCCCCGCATTCCCCCTGGTCGGGTTCGTGCTGCTGGTGGCCTTCGGCCGCCGGCTGGGCGACCCCGTCGCCGGCTGGCTGGCCACCCTGGCCAGCGCCGGTGCCTTCGCCTCCACCGTGGTGGTGTTCGCCGGCCTGGTGGGGGAGGAGGGCGAGAGCCGTTTCTTCATCCAGCACCTGTTCTCCTGGGTGGCCGCCGGCTCGTTCTCGGTCGACGCCGGCCTCCTGGTGGATCCGCTGGCCGTCACCATGTGCCTGTTCATCACCGGGGTGGGCACGCTGATCCACCTCTATTCGATCGGCTACATGCACGGAGACCGGAACTACTCGAAGTTCTTCGTCTACCTGAACCTGTTCGTGTTCTCGATGCTCATGCTGGTGCTGGGCGACAACATGCTGCTCACCTTCCTCGGGTGGGAGGGCGTGGGTGCCTGCTCGTACCTTCTGATCTCGTTCTGGTTCACCTCCGAGGCCAACGCCACCGCCGGCAAGAAGGCCTTCGTGACCAACCGGGTGGGCGACTTCGGGTTCATGCTGGCCATGTTCCTGCTGTTCCACGAGATCGGCTCGATCCGCTACGCCGACATCCTGACCCGGGCCAACACCCTGTCCACCTTCGCCGCCACCCTGGCCGTGGTGCTGCTGCTGCTGGCCGCCGCCGGCAAGTCGGCCCAGCTGCCGCTGTACGTGTGGCTGCCCGACGCCATGGCCGGCCCCACTCCGGTGTCGGCCCTCATCCACGCCGCCACCATGGTCACCTCCGGCGTGTTCCTCCTCACCCGGCTGAACCCGGTGCTGGCCGAGGCCGACACCTGGAGCCGGGGTCTGGTGGCCTGGATCGGCGCCGGAACCGCCCTGTTCGCCGCCACCGTGGCCCTGGCCCAGAACGACATGAAGAAGGTGCTGGCCTACTCCACCGTCTCCCAGCTCGGCTACCTGTTCCTGGCCGTGGGTGTGGGGGGCTACGTGGCCGCCATCTTCCACATGGTCACCCACGCCTTCTTCAAGGCGCTGCTGTTCCTCGGTTCGGGCTCGGTCATCCACGGCATGCACGACGAGCAGGACATGCGCCGCATGGGCGGCCTCTACAAGTTCATGCCGCTCACCGGCTTCACGTTCATCGTCGGCTGGCTGGCCATCGCCGGCGTGTTCCCCTTCAGCGGGTTCTGGTCGAAGGACGAGATCCTGCTCTACGCCTGGAACGCGGATGAGATCGGGGGCAAGGGCCTGTGGGTGGTGGGCATCGTCACCGCCGTCCTCACCGCCTTCTACATGACCCGCCAGGTGATCCTCACCTTCTTCGGCCGCACCCGCTTCTACGACGCCACCGGGGCCGAGATCACCGAGGCCTGGTCGGCCCGGATCGACGCCGTGCGCCAAGAGATGACGGCGGCCGAGGTGGCCCGGGACAAGGCGGCCGAGGCCGTGGGCAAGGCCACCGACGACATGGCCAAGCGCACCGAGGCGCTGGAGACGGCCCGGGGCGAGGTCCGCCAGGCCAACGCCGCGGTGGCCACCTCCAACCCGGCCGACGACGGCCACGACAAGCTGGTCAAGACGCTCGACAAGGCGGTCAAGGCCGTGCCCAAGGCCGAGCAGGCCCTGGCCAAGTCGACCGACGGCGTGGCCGCGGCCGAGGCCGGCGTGGTCACCGCAACCGACGAGCTCGATGCCGCCGTGGCCCGCCTCGACGAGCTGAAGGCCCGTCAGCCCGCCCTGCCGCCGCTGCTCGTCACCGCCCGCACCCCGGCTCCCGACGTGAGCGAGGTGGAGGGCAACCTGCCGGAGAGCTACCAGCACCGTCAGGAATACCACCCGCACGAGTCGCCGGCCACGATGACGTTGCCGCTGGCCGTGCTGGCCGTGCTGGCCGCCCTTGGCGGCCTGCTCAACCTGCCGTTCACCAGCCGCCTCAAGGTGTTGGAGCACTGGCTGGAGCCCTCGCTGTTCGGGCACGAAGCCGAGCTGAGCGCGTCGGCCGCCACCAAATGGGTGCTGGCCGCCCTCGCCCTCGGTGGGGCGCTGACCGCCATCGTCTTCTCGTTCCGGGTCTACCTCCGGGGCCGGCTGCGCCCTCAGACCTTCGAGAAGCCGGTCTTCGCCCACGCCTGGTACGTCGACGACAGCTACGCCGACTTCTTCGGCGGCCCCGGCCGCAAGCTGTTCGATCTCGCCGCCTGGTTCGACCGCACGATCGTGGACGGGGCGGTGCGGGGCACGGCCACCGTCCTGTCGGGCGCCGGCCGCTACCTCCGGGTGGCCCAACCCGGGTTCGTCCGGGTCTACGCCACGTTCATCGGGTTCGGAACCGTGCTCGTCATGGCCTGGTTCCTCGTGGGAAGGCTGTATCTGAGGCAATGATTCCCGTAGCCCTCCTTGTGCCGCTGGCCGCCGTTGGCCCGGCCCCCGCTCCCTTCGCCCTGCTCCCGGCCCTCATCGCGGTGCCGGTGCTGACGGCGGTGTTCATCGCTCTGCTCCCGGCCCACCGGGGCGACTACGCCAAGGCCGCCGCCCTGGTCGGCTCCACCGTCACCGGGGCCATCTCGCTGTTCGTGCTGGCCGTGTTCGAGAAGGGCGACCCCGGCTTCCAGCTGGTGTCGCAGCACACCTGGGTGTCGAGCCTCGGCCTGAGCTGGATCCTGGGGGTCGACGGCATCTCGCTGTTCCTGGTGGTGCTCACCGGGATCCTGTTCCCCATCGCCATCGTCACCACCGAGGCCCATCACGAGCCCAAGCCCTACTACCTGTGGCTGATGCTGCTGATGGCCGGCTCGATGGGGGCGTTCCTGGCCCTCGACCTGCTGCTGTTCTTCCTCTTCTTCGAGGTGGTGCTGGTCCCGATGTACTTCCTCATCGGGGGTTGGGGCCACGGCGAGCGGGTGAAGGCCGCCATGAAGTTCTTCCTCTACACCATGGCCGCCTCGGCCCTGATGCTGGTGGGGATCGTGAGCCTGGCCGTGCTGGTGGGCCGGGAGACCGGGGTGCCCACCTTCGACGTGCGGGTGCTGGCCGAGAACTCCGACGTGCTGTCGCACACCGCCGCCGTGTTGATCTTCCTGTCGTTCGCCGCCGCCTTCGCCGTGAAGGTGCCGCTGTTCCCGCTGCACACCTGGCTACCCGACGCCCACACCGAGGCCCCCACCGCCGGCTCGGTGATCCTGGCCGGCGTGATGCTGAAGCTCGGCACCTACGGCTTCATCCGCTTCGGCCTCTACCTCTTCCCCGAGGTCGCCCACGAACTGGCCTGGATCTTCTTCACCCTCGGGGTCATCGGCATCGTCTACGGCGCCGCCGTGGCCACCATGCAGAAGGACCTCAAGCGCCTGGTGGCCTACTCCTCCATCGCCCACATGGGCTTCATCGTGCTCGGCGTGTTCGCCATGAACTCCCAGGGCCTCGAGGGCGCGGTGCTCCAGATGGTCAACCACGGGGTGTCCACCGGCGCCCTGTTCATCCTCGTCGGCTGGATCTACGAGCGGCGCCACACCCGGGAGATCGCCCTGCTGGGCGGCCTGCAGGGCGTGGCCCCGATCATGGCCGCGGTGTTCACCGTGGTGATGCTGTCGAGCATCGGCCTGCCCGGGCTCAACGGGTTCGTGGGTGAGTTCCTGATCCTGCTGGGGGCGTTCTCCAGCGCCCGGTGGTGGGCGGTGGTGGGGGTGAGCGGTGTGATCCTGGCCGCCCTCTACCTCCTGTGGGCCTACCAGCGGGTGTTCCACGGCCCGGTCTCGGGTGACAACGAGAAGATGAGCGACCTCAAGCTCTCCGAGCTGTTCGGGATCGCCCCCCTGATCGCCCTGATCATCGCCATGGGCGTCTACCCCCAACCCATCCTCGACCGTATCGAGCCCTCGGTCGACGCTCTCGTCGCCCACATCACCGACCGGGTCGACGGGTTCAGCGAGCAGGAGCCGAAGCCTGTGGCCCCGGCCGGAGTCGAGGATCTGATCGCCACCGCCGAGGCCTCGGGCCACGGCGGCGAAGCCCAAGCCCAGGAAACCGAAGAGGGGGCCGAATGATCGCGCTGTTGGGCCAGGCGGCTCCGCCGGCGGCACTGCCATCGCCCCCGGTGGTGTGGTCGCTGCTGTGGCCGTTCCTCATCCTGGCCGTGGGCGGTGTCCTGCTGGTCACGGTCACCTCGGTGGTGCCGGTGCTGCGGGGCCGGGGTTTCCCGGCCGCCTTCACCTGCCTCACCGCTCTGGCCTCGGGCCTGTCGCTGATCCCGGTGTGGCAGCGGGTCGACCGCCTCGACCTCGTGGGCGGCACCATCGGCAGCGGCACCGAGGGCCCCCGGAGCCTGGTGTCGGGGGCCTACGCGGTGGACGGCTTCACCGTGTTCGTCACCGGCGTGATCTGCGTGTCGGTGTTCCTGACCGCCCTGCTGCTCGACGGGTACCTCCGCCGGGAGGGCCTCGACGGGCCGGAGTGGTACGTCCTCATGCTGATGTCGGCGTCGGGCGGGGTGCTGCTGGCCTCGGCCAACGACCTGATCGTGTCGTTCCTCGGGCTCGAGATCCTGTCGATCGCGGCCTACGTGATGGCGGCCCTGCACCTGCGGCGGGCCGAGTCGCAGGAGGCGGGGTTCAAGTATTTCGTGCTGGGGGCGCTGGCCTCGGCCTTCTTCCTCTACGGGATCGCCCTGGTCTACGGGGCCACCGGCTCCACCACCCTGCAGGGGATCTTCGCCGCCGGCCCCAACGCCGCCGGGCTCGATCCCCGCACCGACTCCTCCCTGATCCTGGCCGGGATGGCCCTGCTGCTGGTGGGCTTCGCCTTCAAGGTGTCGGCCGTACCCTTCCACTTCTGGGCCCCCGACGTGTACCAGGGGGCGCCCAGCCCGGTCGTGGCCTTCATGGCCTCCGGGGTGAAGGTGGCCGGGTTCGCCGGGCTGGCCCGCATCTTCCTCTACGCCTTCCAGCCCTACTGGGCCGACTGGCGCCCCGCCATCGCCGCCCTGGCCGTGCTGTCGGTGATCGCCGGGGCGCTGATGGCCCTGGCCCAGCGCAACGTGAAGCGGATGCTGGCCTACTCCTCGATCAACCATGCCGGCTTCATGCTGCTGGCCATCCACGCCGCCGCCAGCCCCGACGACGGGGGCCAGCGGGGGGCCGAGGCCCTGCTGTTCTACCTCCTGGCCTACACGGTGATGGTGGCCGGCACGTTCGGTGTGGCCACGATCGTGGGCGGCCGGGGCGACGGGCGCCACGATCTCGACGACTACCGGGGCCTGTCCCGCTCCAACCCGCTGCTGGCCGGGGTGATGGCGATCCTGTTGTTCTCCCAGGCCGGGGTGCCGTTCACGTCGGGCTTCTTCGCCAAGTTCCGGGTGATCGGGGCCCTCGCCTCCGACGGCTCCTACGCCCTGGGCGGGGCGGCCATGCTGGCCGCCGTGGTGTCGGCCGTGCTGTATCTGCGCATCGTCGTGTCGATGTTCCTGGTCGACAACGGTGAGGCGCACGAGGCCGACCACGAGGCGGTCGACGCCGTGGCCGGCGGCCGGGCCCCCCACGAGGCCGAGGGCGACACCCTGGTGGAGTCGAGCCCGGAGGCGGCGGTGCTGGTTCCGGTGCGGGCCCCGGCCCCCACCGCCCTGATCGCCGTGTGCCTGGCCGCCGCCGTCACCCTGGTGCTCGGCCTGCTCCCCGACCTCGGCGGAGGGATCCTGAGCGACGCCGCCAGCGCCCTCCTCCTCGCCGGCTGACCCCCTCGGGGGGCCACGCCCCCTCCAGCCCCCGCAGGTGCGTCACGAAAACCGCGACCAACCCCGCAACTGCGTCACGTCTTCACCGTTTCTCGGAGATTTCGCGACGCAGAAGGGGGGCGGGGCGCGGTTTTCGCGTCGTCAGTTGGAGGGAGCGAGGGGGCTGGCTATGAGGTCCCGGTCAAGCCGGGGGCGTGGCGTCCTCGCCGGGGACGCCGGCGTCCTTGAGGGCATCGACGGCGGCCTTGGCTTTGTCGGAGATCGACCCCTCGCCGGTGGCGATGTCCTTCACCTCCGACAGGTCCTCCTTCACCCCGTCCATGCCGCCCCGGCTGTCGACCAGGTCGCCGACCTTCTCCTTGGCGCCGCCGATCAGCTCCCCGGCCTTGCCCACGACGCCGTCGACTGCGTCCTTCACCTTGTCGGTGAGGTTCTTGAAGTCCACTATGGTCTGCTCCTACTGCCGGACTGGTCAGAGACATGCTAGCGCTTGCAAGCAGAGAACGGGGGGACGGCGCCCTCGCAATCTGCCCCCGGCTGTGTGACGATGCGCGAATGAAGACCGACGACGCCGCCGGTGGTCCCGGCGCGTACGAAGGGCAGGCCGAGTTCATGCGCTGGCTGCCGATCACGCTCGCCTCCTCGAGTGGCAAGCTGCGCCTCGCCGACGGGCGGCTGAGCTTCACCACCGACCTGCGCCACAAAGTGCTGTTCGACGTGCCGGTCGGCGAGATCCACTCGGTGAGCCGGTCGATGAACAATGGTCTCCACCTGTGGCACGGCCCGACCCGCTACCGGCTCGCCGTCGGGAACCCGGTCTACGTGCCGGGCGTGGTGAGCGCCGCGGGCGGTGCGGTCGGCGGCACGGTGGCCGGCGCGCTCGGCAGCGCCGCCGCCGAGGCAGCGGGCATCCCGGGCCGTGGCCGGCTGGACCGGGCGAACCGCGCCCAGGCGGACTCGTGGTTCGACGTGCTGCGCTCCCGACAGGCCGACCCGCCGGTAGGTGTGCGCGTCAGGCCGCCGTGGCCGAACTGGGCCTGGTGGTTGGGCATCGTCGGCTTCGTCCTCGGTTTCGCCGCCGCCGTGGCCGGGATCGTGTTCGCCTCGTCCTGACCGAGGGGGGCTCGTCGACGGGCGGCCCCGCCATCGGGCCGGCCTGTTTCGGCCCGTATCGTGGTTGTCGTGACCGATCTCGCCCCTGCCCACTCCGCCGTCGAGGGGGTGGCGGCGCGGCCGGTGGAGGCTCCGGGGCTGCGCATCGGGCCGCTGGAGCTCGACCAGCCGGTGGTGCTGGCCCCCATGGCCGGGGTCACCAACGCCCCGTTCCGCCGGCTGTGTCGCCGGTTCGGGGGCGGGCTGTACGTGAGCGAGATGATCTCGGCCCGGGCTCTGTGCGAGGGCAACGACAAGACCGACGGCATGGCCGCTTTCGCCCCCGACGAGTCGCCCCGGAGCCTCCAGCTGGTGGGGGTCGATCCGGCCTATGTGTCCCGGGCGGTGGAGATCCTGGTCACCGAGGGCCGGGTGGACCACATCGACCTGAACTTCGGCTGCCCCGCCCGCAAGGTCACCCGGGCCGGGGGCGGTGGCGCCCTGCCCTACAAGCGGCGCCTCTACAGCGCCATCGTGGCCGCCGCCGTGCGAGCCGCCGGGCCGGTGCCGGTCACGGTGAAGCTGCGGGTGGGCATCGACCACGAGCGCCACACCTACCTCGACGCCGGCCGCATCGCCGAGGCCGAGGGGGTGGCCGCCGTGGCCCTGCACGGGCGCACGGTGGCCCAGCTGTACTCGGGCCAGGCCGACTGGTCCCACATCGCCGCCCTGAAGGAAGCGGTGACGTCGATCCCGGTGCTGGGCAACGGCGACATCTGGGAGGCGTCCGACGCGCTGGCCATGATGGCCCGCACCGGCTGCGACGGGGTGGTGATCGGCCGGGGCTGCCTGGGCCGGCCGTGGCTGTTCGGTGAGCTGGCCGCCGCCCTCGGCGGCCGCCCGGTGCCGCCCCCGCCCACCACGGCCGAGGTGGTGCCGGTGATGGTGGAGCACGCCGAGCTGCTGGCCGCCTGGTTCGGGCCCGAGAAGGGCATCCGGGAGCTGCGCAAGCACACCGGCTGGTATCTCAAGGGCTACCCGGTGGGGAGCCCGGTGCGGGCCGCGCTCAACCAGGTGCACAGCCTGGCCGAGCTGGGCGACCTCCTGGGCGGCCTGCCCGACGTCGCCCTGCCACCCGACGGCCTCCGCCTGGCCCGGGGCCACACCCAGGGCCCCCAGCAGGTGGCGGTGCCCACCGGCTGGCTCGACGACCCCTGGGACGACGCTCTGGCCGCCGCCGACGCCGACACCACCGCCTCCGGCGGGTGATCCCACCGACCTTTGTCACGTTGTGCCGCCTCTGGCGGCAGTTCTTCACAAGGTTCGGGTCGGGGACGCGGTTTGCACCGCGGGTGAGCGGGCGGCGGGGGGTCGGGCCGGGCTAAGTTCCGCTCCATGACCGTTGCTCTCATCACTGGCGCCAACTCGGGAATCGGACGATCGGCGGCCGTCGACCTGGCGGCCAAGGGGTGGGCCGTCTACGGGTCGATGCGGGGCCTCGACAAGGGGACCAAGCTGGCCGAGATGGCCGAGGCCCGAGGCGTCACCGTGCATCCCGTGGTGTGCGACGTCACCGACACCGAGTCGGTCAACCGGGCCGTGGCCGAGGTGACCGAGGCCGCCGGCCAGATCGACGTGCTGGTCAACAACGCCGGCATCGGCGGCAACGGCGTGTCCGAAGAGGCCCCGATCTCGCTCTATGAGGAGGTCATGGACGTCAACGTGTACGGGATCATCCGCTGCTCCCAGGCCGTGGTGCCCCAGATGCGGGCCCGGGGCAACGGCTGCATCATCAACATCGGCTCGATCGCCGGTGTGATCGCCGCCATCTCCCAGAGCCCGTACGTGGTGTCGAAGTTCGCCGTGGAGGGCCTGAGCGAGGGGATGGCCCAGGAGCTGGCCCCGTTCGGCATCCGGGTGGCCCTGATCGAGCCCGGCATCGTGAAGACGGCGATCATGGCCAAGAACACCGACGCCCCCAACGCCAGCGGGGCCTACGACACCCACAACCGGCGCCTGTTCGCCTTCTACGCCGCCGGCCTGCGCACACCGGGCCAGCCCGAGGAGGTGGCCGAGGTGATCCATGCCGCCGCCACCGACGACCCGCCGAAGTTCCGCTACACCTGCGGCTGGGGCGGCCCGGAGATCGTCGAGCGGCGCCCGCAGATGGCCATGGCCGACTGGATCGCCCTCGGCGCCGCCCCCACCGACGCCGAGTACGCCGCCGGGTTCAAGGATCTTTTCGGGGTCGACATCTCGCCCGGCTTCGGCTGATCGCAGGACCGATCGCATCGCCGCGGGAACGTCCAGGCCACACCCGAGATCTCAACCAGAAAGTCACATGTGACTATCTTGGGTAGGCGCGAACTTGGCCGCTAGGATCGCCAGTCGTGTCGGACTTCCTCCGCCAGTACCTGCTCGTCATCCTTTTCGCCCTGCTCGCCGTGGGGGTGGTCGGTGCCTTCATCGGCCTGGCATCCCTTCTGCGACCCAACCGACCCTCCAAGGGCAAGTTGGAGAACTACGAGTCGGGCGTCGATCCTGTGGGCTCCGGCTGGTCACAGAGCCAGATTCGGTACTACATATTCGCTCTGCTGTTCGTGATGTTCGATGTCGAGGCGGTCTTCATCTTCCCCTGGGCCACCCGCCTGGAGGAGTACGGCTACTTCGGTCTGCTGGAGATGGTCATCTTCATCGCCATCCTCACCCTCGGGTTGGGGTACGCCTGGCGCAAGGGCGTGCTCCGGTGGGCCTGAGGCTGGCATAGCGAAGCGGGCTGGGGAGAGGGGAACGGGAGAGGCGCAAGTGGGACTGGTCGAATCGGGCAAGCTGCCCAAGGGTCTGACGACCCTGCTGAACATGAGCCGCAAGTACTCGCTGTGGGTGTACCAGTGGGGCCTGGCGTGCTGCGCCATCGAGATGGGGGCGGCCTTCGGCTCGCCCCGTTACGACGTGATGCGTCTGGGCGTGATCCCGCTGCCGGCCAGCCCCCGCCAGGCCGACCTGGTGGTGATCTCGGGCACCGTCACCGACAAGATGGCGCCGGCCGTCCGCCGGCTCTACGAGCAGATGCCGGAGCCGAAGTACGTGATCTCCATGGGCTCGTGCGCCAACTGCGGCGGCCCCTACTGGGACAGCTACTCGGTCACCAAGGGTGTCGACCAGGTCATCCCGGTCGATGTCTACGTGCCCGGCTGCCCGCCCCGGCCCGAGGCGCTGCTGGAAGGCATCGTGCTGCTCCAGGAGCTGATCATGAACGAAGACATGGCCACCAAGTGGAAGGGTGATCCCCTTGCCATCGGCTGACACCGAAACCCCTGAGGCCGGAGCCGGGACCGCCGACGCCGGATCCGAGGCCGTCGCCGACGACGGGCGCAGCGCCCTCCTGGAGGCCCTCACCATCGAGCTGGGCGACGCCCTGGTCGATTCCCACCTGCTCCCGGGCAAGGATCTGTGGATCCGGTTGGCCCCCGAGGCCTGGGCCTCCACGGCCGACTACCTGCGCAACCGCCAGCGCTTCCGCTTCTTCGACTTCCTGTCGGCCATCGACTGGCTGCCCTCCCCCTACGGCCGCAGCCTCGACGCCGCCGTCGACAACATCCTCGAAGGTAAGGGCCTGGTCGGCGACGGCGACGATGAGGGCTCGGCCGACGAGCCGGACGCCGGCGCGGGGCCGGTTCATGCTCCTTCCGGCGCCAGCGCCGGCGCCTACACCGGGGGCGAGACCCGCTTCCAGGTCTTCGCCCGCGTCTACAGCCTGACCACCAAGCTCGGGGTCACGGTGAAGACCGACGTCGGCAACCTCGGCGATCCGCTCCAGGTGGGCACCTGGACCGGAACCTACCCCGGGGCCGACTGGCACGAGCGAGAGGCCTTCGAGATGTTCGGCATCACGTTCGTTGGCCACCCCGGGCTGCGCAAGCTCTACCTCCCGGGCGACTTCGAGGGTCATCCCATGCGCAAGGACTTCCCCCTGCTGGCCCGGCTCATCAAGCCCTGGCCCGGCATCGTGGACGTGGAACCCATGCCCGGCGTGGCCGACGAGGGCGACGCTGCGGGCGGCGACGCCGGAGAAGGTGCAGCATGACCGCCACCCAACCCAACATCGACCGGCGCCAGCTCTCCTACATCGCCGGCCAGGCGGCCGACGCCCGCGTCAACGTGGAGCTCGAGGCCGAGGGCATGACCCTCAACATCGGGCCCCAGCACCCGGCCACCCACGGCACGTTGCGGATCGTGGTCCGCCTCGACGGTGAGCAGGTCATCGAGGCCGACCCGATCATGGGCTACATGCACCGCGGCTACGAGAAGCTGGTCGAGGTCCGCACCTATCCCCAGATCAACACGCTGGTCAACCGGATCGACTGGCTCGGCAGCTTCGCCAACGAGGTGCCGTTCATCCTGGCCTGCGAGCAGCTGATGGGCATCGAGGCCCCGCCCCGGGCCCAGTGGATCCGCACCCTGTTCTTCGAGCTGTCCCGCATCGCCAACCTCACCCTGTTCCTGGGCGACATGGGCGTGCAGCTGGGCGCCGTCACCCCGGTGTTCTACGCCTTCCGGGACCGGGAGCACATCCTCAACCAGATCGAGTCGGCCACCGGCGGCCGGTTCCACCCCAACTTCGACCGGATCGGCGGCCTGAAGGACGACCTGCCGGCCGGCTGGGTCGACGAGACCCGCCGGGCGCTGGGCCACATCCGCAAGTTCTGCGACGTGATGGAAGACCTGATCGTCGGCAACGAGATCTTCGAGGCCCGCACCCGCGGCATCGGTGTGATCCCGGCCGACGTCGCCCTGTCGTACGGGCTCTCGGGAGCGAACGTGCGGGCCTCCGGGGTGGACTGGGACCTCCGGCGCGACAACCCGGGGACGGGCCTGGTCTACGACAAGCTCGACTGGAAGGTGTGGACCCACCCCGACGGAGACTCGTTCGCCCGGTACTGGGTGCGCCTGCAGGAGGTCCGCGAGGCCTGCCACATGGTCGACCAGCTGCTCGACTCGATCCCGGCCGGCCCGATCATGGCCAAGGTGCCCCGGATCATCAAGGTGCCAGCGGGCGAGGCCTACGTGGCCACCGAGAACCCGCTGGGGGAGATGGGCTACTACGTGGTGAGCCAGGGCGGCCTCGAGCCGTTCCGGGTGAAGATCCGCTCCGCCAGCTTCTCCAACATGTCGATCGCGCCGTGGGTGCTCAAGGGCACCTATGTCCCCGACGTGATCACGATCCTGGCCTCCCTCTACTTCATCCTGGGAGACATCGACAGATAATGGGACACACACTCGCTGTTGAGTTTCCGTACTGGGCCACCACGCTGTTCAAGCTGCTGATGGCCTTCGTCGCCGTGCTGATCCCGGCCGGCGGCACGGTCTACCTGTATCTGTTCAAGATGGTCAGCTTCATGCAGAGCCGGCTCGGCCCCATGGAGGCCGGCCCCTACGGCTCGCTGCAGCTGATGGCCGAGGTCGGCAAGTTCGCCCAGAAGGAAGACATCTTCCCCGCCCGGGCCGACCGCTTCGTCTTCGCCGCCGCCCCCTACGTGGTGCTGGTGAGCACGTTCCTGCTGGTGCTGGTGGTGCCCTTCGGGCCCGACGCCGCCTTCGCCAACTTCGACGTCGGCGTGTTCCTGGCCCTGGCTGTCTCGTCGCTGTCGGTGATCGGCGTCCTCATGGCCGGCTGGGCCAGCGCCTCCAAGTACTCCCTGCTCGGTGGCCTGCGGGCCGCCGGTCAGCTGATCGCCTACGAGCTGCCGATGGTGCTGGCCGTGGTCGGCGTGGTCATCCAGGCCGGTTCGCTGAACCTGCAGCGGATCGTGCAGGCCCAGGTGGAGGGCGAGATCTTCGGCTGGGGTGCCCTGGGCAACCCGTTCTTCCTCACCCAGATCATCGGCTTCTTCATCTTCCTGGTGGCGGTGCAGGCCGAGTTGGCCCAGGTGCCCTTCGACATGCCGATCGCCGAGTCGGAGCTGGTGTCGGGCTACATGACCGAGTACTCGGGCTTCCGCTTCCTGCTGTTCTTCATCGCCGAGTTCGCCACGGCCAACATCTTCGCCTTCCTGGCCTCGGTGCTGTTCCTCGGGGGCTGGTCGCTGCCCCCCTTCGTGACCGACATCTTCGGGATCGACTCGTACTCCAACGCCATGAACGTGATCGGCCCGATCGTGATGGCAACCAAGATGTTGCTGCTCACGTTCGTGATCTACTGGGTGCGCTTCACCTACCCCCGGTTCCGTGAGGATCAGCTCCAGCGCTTCGCCTGGAAGTTCCTGATCCCGGTGGCCCTGTTCAATATCGCGCTCACCGGCTTCTTCAAGGTGGCTCTCTGATGGCTCTCGTTCCCGGTGTGATCAAGGGTCTCGGCGTCACGTTCTCCGAGATCGTGAAGACCGTGACCAAGGGGCCGGAGACGGTCCAGTACCCCCACGCCAAGGAAGACCCGGTGCCCCGGGCCCGCGGCGTGATCGCGCTCCACGAAGACAACTGCACCTCGTGCATGCTGTGCGCCCGTGAATGCCCCGACTGGTGCATCTACATCGAGGGTCACAAGGAGCTGGCGCCGCCCCGTCGGGCCGGCGGCAAGCCCCGCTCGGTCAACAAGCTCGACCGCTTCGACATCGACTACGGCCTCTGCATGTACTGCGGGATCTGCGTGGAGGTGTGCCCCTTCGAGGCCCTGTTCTGGAGCCCCGAGTTCGAGTACTCCGAGCCCCGGATCGCCGACCTCCTGCACGACAAGACCCGCCTCGGCCAGTGGATGACCACCGTGCCCGAGTTCGAGGCCTACGAGGCCGGCGCCCAGGTGAAGGGGAAGAAGGTTCCCCGATGACGGCTGTGATCCTGGCCCAGGAGGCCTTGTCCCGCACCGAGTCGGGCGTGGTCAACGGCTTCTTCGCCGTGCTGGCGATCGTGGCCATCGTCTCCGCCCTGAAGATGGTGACGAGCTCCAACGTGGTGCACGCCGCCCTCTACCTGCTGGTCGTGCTGTCGGCCGTGGCCGGTGTCTACGTGATCCTGGGAGCCGAGTTCGTGGCCGCCACCCAGGTGCTGGTGTACCTCGGCGCCATCATGGTGCTGCTGCTGTTCGGCGTGATGCTCACCCGGGCCAAGATCGGGGTCGAGACCGACCTCGACAACGAGCAGCGCTGGATCGGTGCCCTGGTCGGTGCGGGCATGCTGGCGGTCATGACCTACTCCCTGTGGGAGGGGTTCGGCGACGACAAGCTGCCCGACACGATGGTCCCCCAGACCACCCAGGCCGTGTCCGATTCCATTTTCGGCACCTACCTGGTGCCGTTCGAGGCCTTGTCGCTGCTCCTGCTGGCCGCCCTGATCGGGGCCGTCGTGGTGGCCCGGAGGGACTGACGTATGTACCTGAACCAGTTTCTGATCCTGGCCGCCGCCCTCTTCTGCATCGGCATCTACGGTGTCCTGGCCCGCCGCAACGGCGTGCTGGTGCTCATGTCGATCGAGCTCATCCTCAACTCGGTGAACATCAACCTCGTGGCCCTGTCGGCCATGAACGGTGATGTGGCCGGGCAGGTCTTCGCCCTGTTCGTGATCGCGGTGGCCGCCGCCGAGGTGGGCGTGGGGCTCGCCATCGTGCTGCTCATCTACCGCAACCGCCGCAGTATCGACATCGCTGAAGCGAACCTGCTCAAGGGCTGAAGAGGGATCAAACGTGTTTGCTGCCGAAGCCGCCGAAACTGCTGCGTCCTGGTTCTACACCCATGCCTGGGTGATCCCGGCCCTGCCCGCCGCCTCGTTCGTCCTCATCCTGTTCTTCGGCAAGCGCCTGCCGTTCAAGGGGGCGGAGATCGGGATCACGGCCGTGGCCGCCGCCTTCGTGCTGGCCGTGCTCACCACGTTCACCTGGATCGGTGACGTCCAGGCCGAGATCGCCTCCCACGAAGAGGGCGTGACCACGGAGGAACCCGGTACGACGGAGGGTGGCGCCACCGAGGAGGAAGCGCCGGCCACCTCCGAGGAGGAAGAAGGCATCTCGTCGGGCGAGCAGGCGGCCCCGGCCGGCCTGGGTGCGGCCACCGCCGAGGGTGAGGGGGAGGCGGAGCACGCCACCCGGGGCGCCCCGATCCTGACCGAGCGCACCTGGTTCTCCAACGGCACCGACACCTTCCGCATCGGCACCCTGGTCGACGGCCAGTCGGTGATGCTGCTGTTCGTCGTCACCTTCATCTCGCTGCTGGTGCACGTCTACTCCACCGACTACGTGCACGGCGACCGCCGCTACACCCACTTCTTCGCCTTCCTGTCGCTGTTCACCTCGGCGATGCTCTACTACGTCCTGTCCTCCAACACCCTGCAGATGATCATGGGGTGGGAGCTGGTCGGCGTCTGCTCGTTCGCCCTCATCGGGCACTGGTGGGAGGAGAAGGACAACTCCGACGCCGCCCTCAAGGCCTTCTTCACCAACCGGGTGGGCGACATCGGCCTACTGGTCGGCATGATCACCCTGTTCTTCGCCTCGGGCCGTACGTTCGACGTGGTCGAGATCAACTCGAAGGCCATCTCGGGCGAGACGTCGCACACCGCCCTGCTCGTCGCCTCCCTGTGCCTGATGGCGGCGGTGATGTCGAAGTCGGGTCAGTTCATCCTCCACACCTGGCTGCCCGACGCCATGGCCGGGCCCACCCCGGTGTCGGCCCTGATCCACGCCGCCACGATGGTGGTGGCCGGGGTGTATCTGATCGGCCGGCTCTACGGCGTGTTCTGGATGGGCCTGTCGATCCCGGGCAGCTCGATCAACGCCATGGCCCTCATCGGGGCGGTGACCACGGTGGGCGGTGGCCTGCTGGCCTTCGTCCAGCGTGACATCAAGAAGGTGCTGGCCTACTCCACCGTCTCCCAGCTGGGCTACATGGTGACGGCCCTCGGGGTGGGGGCCTACACGGCCGGCATGTTCCACCTCTTCACCCACGCCTTCTTCAAGGCCTGCCTGTTCCTGGGGGCCGGCTCGGTGAGCCACGCCTGCCACCACAGCTTCGACATGAAGGCCGACATGGGCGGGCTGCGCAAGTACATGCCCAAGACGTTCGCCACCTTCATCATCGGTTCGCTGGCCCTGGCCGGCATCCCCCCGCTGGCCGGCTTCTGGTCGAAGGACGAGATCCTGGTGGGCACCGGCGCCTTCCCCGGCACCGACGGCAACGGCACGTACTGGATGCCGTTCATCTTCGGCATGATCACCGCCGGCCTCACCGCCGCCTACATGACCCGCACGATCTGGCTCACGTTCTTCGGCGAGTACCGGGGCCACGCCCACCCCCATGAGTCGGGGGCCCGGATCACCACCCCGCTGATCATCCTGGCCTTCATGGCCGTGGTGGTCGGGTTCCTGAACCTGCCCGCGTCGCTGGTGTCGTTCCTCGGTCTGCCCGAGGGCTGGGCCGTCCGCTTCGAGGAGTGGGTGGAGCCGGGCGGCGTTCCCGGGTTCCCGGAGATCGGCCACGCCTCAGCCAGCCTCCCCCTGGCCATCCTGGCCAGCGGCCTGGCCGTGCTGGCCGGCTTCGCCGCCTGGCGCTACTACCAGGCCCTGTACGCCAAGGACCCCCACGCCGCCGAGTACACCGACGGCCTGCGCTCACGCAACGCCCTGGCCGCCACCGGCTACCGGGTGCTGGAGAACAAGTACTACCTCGACCACCTCTACACCGGGATCATCGCCGGCACCACCAAGGGTCCGCTGGCCAACGCCGCCTACTGGATCAACCAGAACATCATCGACGGGATCATCAACACCGTCGGCAAGTTCACGGTGGGTCTGGGCCGGTTCGTCTACCACTTCATCGACCAGGGGATGGTCGACGAGGCCGTCAACGTCTCGGGTCGCACCGCCTCGGGGTCGGGTCAGTTCCTGCGCCGGATCCAGACCGGACAGATCCGCCAGTACGCCACCATCATGTTCGGCTCGGCCGCTCTTCTGGCCGCCGTCTTCATCATCGCCATCTGACCATGGCGATCGTCCACGTTGTTCACCAGTTCGCCCGTTCACTCGGCGGGCGAGATATCCAGGGATCAGTTGCATGACCGACTTTCTGAATGACTGGGGCATCGCCCTGATGGTCTTCCTCCCCCTCGTCGGGGTCGCCATCATGATGGTGATCCCGGGGCAGGAGGAGGAGACCCACAAGCTCATCGCTCTGGTCGCCAGCCTCGGCTCGGCCGTGGTGGGCGTGCTGCTCCTGCAGAACTTCGACTACGACAAGACCAAGGAGCTGCAGTTCCTGGTCGACCGCCGGTGGATCGAGGTGATCAACGCCCGGTTCACCGTGGGTCTCGACGGGATCTCGCTCCCGCTGGTGGCCCTGACGCTGCTGGTGACCCCGCTGGTCATCATCTACTCCTGGAACCACATCCCCGATCCGGGCAACGCCAAGGCCTTCCTCATCCTGATGCTGGTGCTCCACACCGGCATGCTCGGCACCTTCGTGGCCCAGGACCTGGTGCTGTTCTTCGTGTTCTTCGAGGTCGTGCTGCTGCCGATGTACTTCATGATCGGCGTGTGGGGCGGCGAGAACCGGCTCTACGCCGCCATCAAGTTCTTCCTCTACACCCTGTTCGGCTCGGCCTTCATGCTGGTCGCCTTCCTGGCCCTGTACTGGGTCACCGGTTCCCAGACATTCAACCTCCAGCGTCTGGCCACCGAGGTGGCCAACGGCGACATCCCACTGCGCACCCAGGTGCTGATCTTCGGCGGCATGTTCCTCGGCTTCGGCATCAAGGTGCCGATGTTCCCCTTCCACACCTGGCTGCCCGACGCCCACACCCAGGCCCCCACCCAGGGCTCGGTGATCCTGGCCGCGGTGCTGCTGAAGCTCGGCACCTACGGCTTCGTCCGCATCGCCCTGCCGATCCTGCCCGAGGCGGCCGTGAAGTGGGCCCCCTGGATCGGCCTGCTGGCCGTGATCGGCATCATCTACGGCGCGCTGGGCTGCCTGGCCCAGACCGACATGAAGCGCCTGATCGCCTTCTCCTCGGTGGCCCACATGGGCTACGTGATGCTGGGCATCGCCACCCTCACCAATTTCGGCATCAACGCCGCCATCTTCGGCATGGTGGCCCACGGCCTCATCACCGGCATGTTGTTCTTCATCGCCGGTTCGGTGAAGGAGCGCTACCACACGCTGGAGATCAAGCGGCTGGGCGGCCTGCTGGTACAGGCCCCCCACATGGGCTGGATCCTCGGCTTCACCTCGATGGCCTCCCTCGGCCTGCCCGGTCTGGCCGGTTTCTGGGGCGAGTTCCCCGCCATCCTGGCCGCCTACAACCCGGCGCCCGGCCTGTCGGTGAACCTGTTCCGCACCTACATGGTGATCGCCGCCGTTGGCACCGTGCTGGCCGCCGCCTACCTGCTGTGGCTGCTCCAGCGCACCGCTTTCGGCACCCCGCCGGAGGAGTTCGCCCACGACGACCACATCCACGACACGGTCTTCACCGAGTGGGTGGCCTGGGTGCCGATGCTGATCCTGATCGTGGTGCTCGGATTCATCCCCAGCCTGATCTTCGACGTCACCAACGCCCCGGCCACGGTCGTGGGCGAGGTGTTCGAGGCCCTGGGGCGCTGACATGACCATCGCCCTCCTCGCCCAGCAGACGGTTGAGTCGATCCCGTTCGACTCGCCCACGATCGACTGGCACGCCTTCGCCCCCGAAGCGATCCTGCTGGCCTGGACCTGCCTGGTGGCCGTGGTCGACATGGTGGGCCTGGACCGCGTCCGGCGGTTCATGCCCGGTCTCACCGGTGTCGGCTTCCTGCTGGCGATGATCCCCGTGCTCACCCTGTGGAACGACGGCGCCACCCGGAGCCTGTTCGACGGGGCGTACGTGGTCGACCGCTACGCCCTGGCCCTGAAGGGTCTGTTCCTCATCTCGGGCTACGTGGTGGTGCTGCTCAGCACCCAGTACATGGCCGACGGCGACTACTACGACAGCGAGTACTACGAGCTGGTGGCCTCGTCGGTCCTGGGCATGCTGATCATGACCTCGGCCCGCGACCTGGTGTCGATCTTCGTGGCCCTCGAGTTGCTGTCGATCCCGGCCTACCTGCTGGCCGCCTGGCGCAAGCGGGACCTCAAGTCCAACGAGGCCGGCCTCAAGTACATGCTGATGGGCATCTTCGCCTCGGCCATCATGTTGTACGGCATGTCGCTGCTGTACGGCGTGGCCGGCGACACCCGCCTCACCGTGATCGCCGAGAAGCTCACCTCCGAGGGCACCAAGCCGCTGCTGACCCTGGCCGCGGTGTTCACCCTGATCGGGTTCGCCTTCAAGGTGTCGGCTGTGCCCTTCCACACCTGGGCCCCCGATACCTACGAGGGCGCCCCCACCCCGCTCACGGCCTTCCTGGCCGTGGCGTCCAAGGCGGCCGGTTTCGTGGCCATGGTCACGATCATCACCACCGCCTTCCCCGGCCAGGCCAAGGTGGTGGAGCCCTTCATGTGGGTGCTGTCGGCGGCCACCATGTCGATCGGCAACCTGATCGCCATGCGCCAGACCAACATCGTGCGCATGCTGGCCTACTCCGGTGTGGCCCAGGCGGGCTACATCATGGCCCCGCTGGCCGTGTACTCGCAGACCGGCCAGACCGGCGTGTCGGCGTCGTCGGCCATCGTCAACTACCTGATCATCTACGCCGCCATGAACCTGGGCGCCTTCGCCGTGGTGATCGCCGCCGCCCGCAAGACCCGCTCGGGCGAGATCTCGTCGTTCGGCGGGATGCTGAACTACGCCCCGGGCCTCACCGCGGCCATGACGGTGTTCCTGTTCTCCCTGGCCGGGATCCCGCCCATGGGCGGCTGGCTGGCCAAGTGGCAGGTGTTCAGCGTGCTGCTGCAGAGCGAGTCGACCTGGGGGACGACGCTCGCCCTGGTGGCGGCGGTCAACACCGTGCTGGCGGCGTTCTACTACCTGAACGTGGCCAAGCAGATGTGGTTCATGCCCGCCCCCGACGGCGACATGAGCCGGGTGCGGGTGCCGCCGTCGCTGGTGGCCGCCCTGGCCATCACCGTGATCGCCACCATGCTGTCGGGCGTCACCAGCCTGGTGCCGGACATCACCGACTTCGGCTCCGCCATCGCCCTCGGTCGCTAGGGTGTGCCCTTCGGGCACCTGGGGTTCGCCTGCGGCGAACCCGGGGGTGTGCCCTTCGGGCACCTGGGGTTCGCCTGCGGCGAACCCGGGGGTGTGCCCTTCGGGCACCTGGGGTTCGCCTGCGGCGAACCCGGGGTGTGCCCTTCGGGCACCCCCTTGTATGGTGTCCAGGTCCGTCACGGGTGACGGCGGGGGACACCGGATCGTGGTAGTGGAGCGATTCGACGCCTGGATGGAGCGGTGCCTCTACCACCCGGAGCTCGGCTTCTACGGGTCGGGCGCCGGGGTGGCCGGGCGCCGTCGGGGCGACTTCATCACCAGCCCCGAAGTCGGGCCGCTGTTCGCCGACGTGCTGGCGGCCGCCGTCGACGCCTGGTGGGGGGAGGCAGGCTGCCCCGACCCCTTCCTGGTGGTCGACGCCGGCACCGGCCCCGGCACCCTGGCCCGGGCCCTGGCCGCCGCCCCCGGGCCGTCGGCCGCCGCCCGCCAGGTGGTCGGTGTCGACCGGGCCGGGCCGACCGCCGGGCCCGGTGGCGACGACGACCCTCTGGCCGGTCTCGATCTGGCCGGCGCGGTGGTGATCGCCAACGAGCTGCTCGACAACCTGCCGTTCCGTGTGGTCGAGCACCGGCCCGACGGCTGGTACGAGCTGTTCGTCGAGGCCGGGCCGGCCGGAGCGGCCGCCGAGCGGTGGCAGGCGATCGACGACCCGGGGCTCGACGTGCCGGTGGGTACCCGCGCCCCGTGGCTGGAGCAGGCCGGCCGCTGGGTGGCCGACGTGCTGGCCCGGAAGCCGGCCGCCCTGCTCGTGCTCGACTACGGCGCTCCCGGCACGGCCGAGTTGGCGGCCCGGGGAGGCTGGCTGCGTACCTACCGCCAGCACCAGCGGGGGACCGACCCGCTGGCCGACCCCGGCCAGTGGGACATCACCACCGACGTGGCCGTCGACCAGCTCCCCGGCGCCCCGCAGGTCACCACCCAGGCCGAGCTGCTGCGCCGCTGGGGGATCGAGGCCCTGGTCGACGAGGGCCGCCGCTACTGGACGGAGCACGCCGCCCGCCCCGATCTGGCCGCCCTGCGCATGCGGAGCCGGGTGTCGGAGGCCGAGGCGCTGCTCGATCCCGCCGGCCTCGGGGCTTGGCTGGCCTGCCTCTGGCGCTCCACAACGTCGGCCTGACTGCATGCCGGGCGCCGTCCCCGCGACGCTCCGGCGGTCGGGACGGGGCGGCCGAAGGGATGGTCACGGCCCTGGTCGGCTAGCCTGGGGGCAGTGACCGCAACAGTCCGGACGGCACTCAGCCGCGAAGTGATCGCCCGTACCGCCCTCGCCCTCACCGACGAGCAGGGCCTCGCCGGCTTGTCGATGCGTAAGCTCGGCGGCCTCCTCGGCGTCGAAGCCATGTCGCTCTATCACTACGTGACGAACAAGGACGACCTGCTCGACGCCATCCTCGACTGCCTGTTCGAGGAGATCGAGCTGCCCCGCAGCGTCCCGGAACACGACTGGGAGCTCGCCACGCGGGGCGGGCTGCGCTCGTTCCGTTCGGTGCTGATCAGCCATCGCGCCGCCCTCGAGCTGTTCGCCAGCCGGCCGGGTAAGAGCGCCGCCGCCTTCGACGTGCTCAGCTGGTCCCACAGCCGGTTCCAGCTCGTCGGGTTGGACGTGGCCGAGTCGTGCCGGGCCTTCCACTTCGCCGTGTCATTCGTGATGGGTCACGTGGCCACGGAAGTGGGGACGATGGCGCTGCTGCGCGACGGCGGGGGCGTCGATCCTCAGATGGTCGACGATCCGGCCGTCCGGGCGCTCATGATCGAGCATCGGGCGATCACCAGCGACGACATGTTCGAGCGCGGGCTCGACGCCGTGGTTGCCGGGCTACGGGCCCTGTACCAGCTTCCCTGACTGTCTCGCCCATCGGCCGTGGCCCCACCGGCTGGCGAGACGCCGTCCGGTCGCCCCACCTGGGGTGTCGGCACTAGGCTCGGTCCGCTGGGTCGACCCCGCCGGCGGCGGGAATCGACCCCGATGGGGCGCCCGCGCCGGGACCACACCAGCAGATTCTTGGAGATGCACATGTCGCAAGAAGCGATCGGGGTATTCGAGGTCGAGAACCGAAGCTTTCCCCCGTCGAGCGAGTTCGTGAAGCAGGCCAACGCCAGCGACCGGTCGCTGTACGAGGAGGCCGAGGCCGACTACGAGGCGTTCTGGGCCCGTCAGGCCCGGGAGCTCGTGACCTGGCACAAGGACTTCGACACCACGCTCGAATGGGATCTGCCGTTCGCCAAGTGGTACGTGGGGGGTGAGCTCAACATCGCCTACAACTGCCTCGACCGCCACGTGGAAGGGGGCCGGGGCGACAAGGTGGCCTTCCACTGGGAGGGTGAGCCGGGCGACACCCGCACCATCACCTACGCCGACCTGCTCACCGAGGTCTCGAAGTTCGCCAACGTGCTCCTCGGGCTGGGTCTCACCAAGGGCGACCGGGCCGCCATCTACATGCCGATGATCCCCGAGCTGCCGATCGCCATGCTGGCCTGCGCCCGGGTGGGGGTGGCCCATTCCGTGATCTTCGGCGGCTTCTCGGCCGACGCCATCGTCGACCGCTGCGAGGACGCCGAGGCCAAGGTGATCATCACGGCCGACGCCGGCTACCGCCGGGGCACGCCGTTCGAGCTGAAGCCCACGGTCGACGCCGCCCTCAAGATCGGCGCCCCCACGGTCACCCAGGTTGTGGTGGTCAACCGGTGCGACACCGCCCCCGACATGGTCGACGGGCGAGACCACTGGTGGCACGATGTGATGGCCACCGCCTCCAGCGACTGCCCGGCCGAGCCCATGGATTCCGAGCAGCTGCTGTACCTGCTCTACACGTCGGGCACCACGGCCAAGCCCAAGGGCATCATGCACTCCACCGGCGGCTACCTGACCCAGGTGGCGTTCACCCACAAGTACTCGTTCGATCTGAAGCCCGACACCGACATCTACTGGTGCGCCGCCGACATCGGCTGGGTCACCGGCCACAGCTACATCGTGTACGGGCCGCTGGCCAACGGCTGCACGTCGGTGATCTACGAGGGCACGCCGGACACCCCGGGCCGTGACCGGCTGTGGGACATCATCGAGCGCTACAAGGTCACCCAGCTCTACACCGCCCCCACCGCCATCCGCACCTTCATGAAGTGGGGCGACCAGGAGCCGGCCAAGCACGACCTGTCGTCGCTGCGGGTGCTGGGCACGGTGGGCGAGCCCATCAACCCCGAGGCCTGGATGTGGTACCACGAGCACATCGGCGGCGGGAACACCCCCATCGTCGACACCTGGTGGCAGACCGAGACCGGCGGGCACATGATCTGCCCCTGGCCCGGCGTCACCACCACCAAGCCCGGCTCCGCCTGCCACACCATCCCCGGCGTGTTCGCCGAGCTGGTCGACGACAACGGCAACACCGTGGCCCAGGGCGGCGGCTACCTCACCCTGACCAAGCCCTGGCCCGGCATGCTGCGCGGCATCTGGGGCGCCCCCGAGCGGTACCGGGAGACGTACTGGAGCCGGTTCGAGGGCCGCTACTTCGCCGGCGACGGGGCCAAGATCGACGAAGACGGCTACATCTGGCTGCTGGGCCGGGTCGACGACGTGATGAACGTGTCGGGCCACCGGATCTCCACCACCGAGATCGAGTCGGCCCTGGTCGACCACCCGGCGGTGGCCGAGGCGGCCGTGGTGGGCGCCAACGACGAGATCACGGGCCAGGCCATCGTGGGCTACGTGATCCTCCGGGGCGGCTACGAGGCGTCCACCGAGCTGGGCAACGAGATCCGGGCCCACGTTGGCGTGAAGCTCGGGGCCATCGCCCGGCCCAAGACGGTGATCATCGTGCCCGACCTGCCCAAGACCCGGTCGGGCAAGATCATGCGCCGCCTCCTGCGTGACGTGGCCGACGGCCGGCAGCTGGGCGACACCACCACACTGGCCGACCCCGGCGTCGTGTCCGAGATCGCCACCCGGGCCCAGGAGAACGCCGACGAAGACTAGGTGGGCCCGCATCGCGGGTGGGGGAGCGATCCCCCCACCCCCGATCCGGCGCGCCCCTCGGGCAGCGGTAGGCTGGAGGCACGATATGAAGAACGGTCTGAAGACTGCGGTCCTGCTCTCGGCCCTGGCCGGGTTGCTCATGCTCTTCGGTCGCCTGCTCGGCGGCTCCGGCGGTCTGGTGATCGCCTTCGGGATCTCGCTGGTGATGATCGGCGGGTCCTACTGGTTCAGCGACAAGCTGGCCATCCGCTCGGCCGGAGCGGTGGAGGTGACCGAGGCCCAGCTCCCCGAGTACCACCAGGTGATGCGGGAGCTGACCCAGCTGGCCGACCTGCCCATGCCCCGGCTCTACGTATCGCCCGAGCAGCAGCCCAACGCCTTCGCCACCGGACGGGGCCCGAAGCACGCCGCGGTGTGCGTCACCGAGGGCCTGTTGCGCACCCTGAGCTGGGACGAGATCCGCGGGGTGCTGGCCCACGAGCTGGCCCATGTCCGCAACCGCGACATCCTCACCGGCTCCATCGCCGCCACCATCGCCACCACCATCAGCTTCGTGGCCCAGATGGCCATGTGGGGCTCGATGATGGGCGGCGGCCGCCGCGACGACGACCGAGACGGTGCCAATCCCCTGGTGCTGCTGGCCTTCGCCATCCTGGCCCCGATCGCCGCCACGATCATCCAGCTGGCCGTGAGCCGGAGCCGGGAGTACGAGGCCGACCGCACGGCTGCCCGCCTCATCGGCACCGGCGAACCCCTGGCCCGGGCACTCGAGAAGCTCCACGGGTACTCCCAGCGGGTACCGAGCCACGTGGCCCCGGCCCAGGCCAGCAACTACATCGTCAACCCTCTGGCCAACCGCAAGGTGGCGCTGGCCAACCTGTTCGCCACCCACCCCGCCGCCGACGAGCGCGTCCGCCGCCTCCGCTCCGGCGAGTGGCAGTAACTCAGGGGGCTGCCGCCCCCGCCGGCTGCGCCGGCTCCCCATCGCCGTTGGGGCCCCCACCCCACCGGCCCGGCCTTCGGCCGGTTCGGGGTTGCGACCTCTGGTAGTTAGTCCCGGAAGTTCTCGAACTGGAGGGGGACGTCGAAGTCGCCCTCCTTCAGGGAGGCGATCACGGCCTGGAGGTCGTCGCGCTTCTTGCCCGTGACCCGAACCTGGTCGCCCTGGGTCTGGGACTGCACACCCTTGAGCTTCATGTCCTTGATGTGGACGTTGATCTTCTTGGCCAGGTCGGCCGAGATCCCGGCCTTGAGCGACGCCGACTGGCGGGCCCGCCCCTTGGTCGCATCCTCCACCGTGCCGAAGTCGATCGACTTGAGCGAGATCTTGCGCTTGACCAGCTTCTCCTCGAGGACCTGGCGCAGGGCGGTGAGCCGGTCCCGGCTGGCCGACTCCAGCGACACGGTCATGCCCTTGGCGTCGAGCGAGACCGTGGAGTCGGTGTCCTTGAAATCGAAGCGGGTGCCGACCTCGCGGCTGGCCTGATCGACGGCGTTGACCACTTCCTGCATCTCGATCTGAGAGACAACATCGAAGGTAGGCATGGTCCCAACCGTACTCTGCCGGTCCCCAATAGCGTGGAGCCGATGGAGCTGAGCGAGCGGTGGTTCGACGACTACACGGTGGGCGAGTCGATCGACGTCCCGGGGTCGTATGTGATGGACGGCGACCGCATGGTGGCCTTCGCCCAGGAGTTCGATCCCCAGCGTTTCCACGTCGATCCCGAGGCCGCCCGGGGCACGATGTACGGCGGTCTCATCGCCAGCGGTTGGCACACCGGTGCGGTGCTCATGAAGCTGCTGGCCACCACGCTCGGCCCGGCCAGCCTGGGCTCGCCCGGGGGTCGGGAGCTGCGGTGGCTGGCGCCGGTGAGGGCCGGTGACGAGCTGCGCCTGCGCATCACGGTGCTCGAGGCCAAGGTGTCGTCGAGCAGGCCCGACCGGGGCGTGTTGACCTGCCGCCACGAGCTGTGCAACCAGGCCGACGAGGTGGTCATGACCTTCGAGCCGGCCATGATGCTCCTGCGCCGGCCGGGAGCCGAACCACCGGCGGAATGATGCCGATGATGGCGAAACAGGGTGCGGCCGGCGGGGCGTAGCCGATAACCTCATGAGTCCCAGGGTCGGTGCCCGAGTGGCCAAAGGGAGCGGACTGTAAATCCGCCGGTTACGCCTACGTAGGTTCGAATCCTACCCGGCCCACGGTAGCTCACGAGAGCGGCGCGCATCAGCCTCCGCCGCCGCTCTCGTGAGCTGCTTACGTTTTCCGGCGTCGGCCCGCTCAGAGCAGGCGCTGGTAGAGGCCCACGTCATGCCAGCGGTTGAATTTGCGGGCCACCTCCCGCTCGATGCCCACCAGGGCGAAGCCGTGGCGCTCGTGGAGACCCACGCTGGCCTCCTGGGGGCCCACGATCCGGGCGAAGCAGGCGTGGAAGCCGTGAGCCACGGCCCGGCTCATCACCTCGCCCAGCAGCAGGCTGCCCAGCCCCCGGCGCTGCCAGTCCCGGTCGATGTAGACCGAATCCTCAACCGAGGTGCGGTACCCGTGTCGGTCCCGGTAGAAGCTGAGGCTGGCGAACCCCACCACGAGGTCGTCGTCGCACGCCACCACCACGGCCAACGCTCCCGAGCGGTCGGCGATCCAGGTCCGCTGGTCCTCCAGCGACCGGGGCACGAGATCGAGCGTGGCCGTCGTCTCCAGGACCTCGCGGTTGTAGATCTGGCACAGCCGTTCGGCGTCGGCCAGCGTGGCGCTGCGCAACTGCACCTCACGACGTTACCGGCCCGCCGAGTTGGCCCGATTACCCCGGGTGCGTCGCGTCGGAGGGCCAGTCATGTTACCGTTCGGTGTCGTGAGTAGCTGGCCCCGCAGTCTGCAGTACGGCCTCCGCGCCCTCATCGCGCTGGTCGTCCTCCTACCGCTGCTGTTCATCACCAGCCATCTGGGCGACGGCTCGGAGACGGTCACCGACGCCGGGCCGTCCACCACCGTCGGGGTGGACCCGGCCACCACGCTCCCCGCACCCTCCCAGCTGACGCTGCCGCCGGGGTCGGCTGCGCCCCCCACGCTGGCTCCGGGGGCCACCGATCCCAGTGCCTCGGTCCCGCCCTCCACATCCGCCCCGGCGGCCCAGCAGCCGAAGGCGGGGGCCCCCGCCGGCACCGGGACCAACGGCATGTTCGAGGCCATCCGCAACAACTCCCAGCCCGACTTCAACCGCTTCGCCTCCGTTCCCTCCGATCAGCTCGATCTCAACGCCCTCACCGTGGCCGTCGACCGGGCCGACAACGGATCGGGCAACGGGGAGGGCCAGTTCCGCACGAACTGCGAGTACTCCCACTTCAACTACGACGATCCGATCGTGTTCCCCGGCCAGCCCGGCAAGTCGCACCTCCACATGTTCATCGGCAACACCACGGCCGACGCTTACACCACCCAGGACTCACTGCTGAACTCCGGTGGCAGCACCTGCGACGGCTTCGAGCTCAACCGCTCGGCCTACTGGATGCCGGCCCTGATGGACGGCAAGGGTCACGTGGTGGTGCCCAAGGCCATCACGATCTACTACAAGACGAAGAAGCCCGACACGGCGGTCGCCCTGCCCCAGGGCCTCAAGATGGTGGTGGGCAACACCCGGGCCGAGTCGTTCAACGCCGACCAGCGGCTCAACTGGTCGTGTGGCCCCAGCGGCGGCTCCTACAACGAGACCAACCGCATCCCCGACTGCAACGGCGACTACATCAACGCCACCATCCAGTTCCCGAACTGCTGGGACGGCAATGAACCTCGACTCGCCCGACCACCTGAGCCACATGGCCTGGGCGGGGGACAGCGAACCGTGCCCGGCCAGCCACCCCAATCCCATCCCCCAGATCAGCATCCTGGCCTACTGGGGTGGGGTGGATTCGGTCGACGGCTGGTACCTGTCGTCCGACAAGACCTCGGGATTCAACTCGGGCCCGGGGGCCAGCCTCCACGCCGACTGGTTCGGCGGCTGGAACAAGGAGATCACCGACGTCTGGGCCGCCAACTGCATCCGGGCCGTGCGCAACTGTTCAGCCGGCCAGACCGGCACCAACCGGATGTTGGCCCCCATCAACCCGCTGCAGCAGTACGAGGGCCCCACCCTGTTGCCACTGCCCTCGGGCGCCGGTCCCGGGCTCTAGCACCCGGCGGGCACCGGGCCGAAAAGCGGCGAAATGGGGTTGGGGCACCCCTCCGGCCGTGGCAGACTGCAGTCGGCTCTGATTCAGGCCGCCCCCCGGTAGCCTTCTCCAGCCGGAGATGGCCCACCGGCCACAACCCAGCCTCCTTAGCTCAGTCGGCAGAGCGTTTCCATGGTAAGGAAAAGGTCGAGAGTTCGATTCTCTCAGGGGGCTCAACCGTCGCCCGCCCGGTCTCCGGGTGGCCTCGGGTGGAGCGGCGACGTAGCTCAGTTGGTGAGAGCGCTCGGCTCATAATCGAGAGGTCGTCGGTTCGAACCCGACCGTCGCCACCAAACTCCCTCCCGCCCTGCGAGGCCTGCCGAGTTGCAGGCCCGCCCCGTTCCGGTCCGGCCAGGACCGCACTGCGGTTGGGTGCCGGGTTGAGGGTGAGTGTTGAGGGTGAGTGTGTAAGACCCGTCAGTGAGTAACCCGTCAAGGAGAAACATCAGCCATGGCCAAGGCCAAGTTCGAGCGCAACAAGCCTCATGTGAATGTTGGGACGATGGGGCATATTGATCATGGTAAGACGACGTTGACGGCGGCGATTACGAAGGTGTTGTCGGATCGTGTTGCTGGTAATACGGCGACGGCGTTTGAGAATATTGATAAGGCTCCTGAGGAACGGGAGCGTGGTATTACGATTAATGTTGCGCATGTGGAGTATGAGACGGCGGCTCGTCATTATGCGCATGTGGATATGCCGGGTCATGCTGATTACATCAAGAACATGATTACGGGTGCGGCTCAGGTTGATGGGGCGATCTTGGTGGTGTCGGCGGCTGATGGTCCGATGCCGCAGACCCGGGAGCATGTGTTGTTGGCTCGTCAGGTGGGTGTGCCGGCGATCGTGGTGGCCTTGAACAAGGCGGACATGGTTGATGATGAGGAGCTTCTGGAGCTGGTTGAGCTCGAGGCTCGTGAGTTGCTGACGGAGTACGAGTTTCCGGGTGATGATGTTCCGGTGATCCATGTGTCGGCGTTGAAGGCCCTGGAGGGTGATTCGGCGGCGGGTGACAAGATCATGGAGTTGATGGACGCGGTTGATTCGTATATTCCGGAGCCTCTGCGGGAGTTGGATAAGCCGTTCTTGATGCCGATTGAGGATGTGTTCTCGATTACGGGTCGGGGGACGGTGGTGACTGGCAAGGTTGAGCAGGGCACGGTTCATACGGGTGATGAGTTGGAGATCGTTGGTATCCGTCCGACGAAGAAGACGATTTGTACTGGTGTTGAGATGTTCCGGAAGTTGTTGGATCAGGGGCAGGCGGGTGACAACATTGGTGCGTTGTTGCGTGGTGTGAACAAGGATGAGGTGCAGCGGGGTCAGGTGTTGGCGAAGCCGGGGTCGATCACGCCGCATACTGAGTTCGAGGCTCAGGTGTATGTGTTGACGAAGGAGGAGGGTGGTCGTCATAAGCCGTTCTTCGGGAATTATCGTCCGCAGTTCTATTTCCGTACGACTGATATTACGGGGACGGTTCGTCTGCCGGAGGGTACGGAGATGTGTATGCCGGGTGATAACACGGAGATGACGGTTGAGTTGATCAACCCGATCGCCATGGATGAGGGTCTGCGGTTCGCTATTCGTGAGGGTGGCCGGACGGTAGGCGCCGGCCGCGTCACCAAGATCATCAAGTAGAGCCCCAACCGCTCCCGCCAGAGGCGCCCTCCGGCCAGGGGGCGCCTCTGGCGCGTCTGCGCCCCGGCAGCGGCCCCGAACCGGTTGCGCCGCCCCGCCCGACGTCGGATACTCGGGCCATGTACAGCGCCAACGCCGAGCAGTTCCGCTTCTCCGACGAGCTCCGGGCCGGCTTCGAGGGCAAACGGGTGCTGATCACGGGCGCGGGGAAAGACGGGGGTATAGGCCAGGCCTTCGCCCTCACCGCCGGGCTCAACGGTGCCGCCTCCGTGGGGGTCCATTTCCACCGGAGCTACGAGGACGGCTTCGACCTGGTGGAACGCCTCCAGGCCGAGGGGGTGGACGCCTTCCCCCTCCAGGCCGACGTGACCAACCTGCGTGACCTGTGGGCCACGCGGAGCTACGTCATCGAGCAGATGGGCGGTCTGCCGCCCTCGATGGTGATCTGCAACTCGGGGCTGTCGGAGAAGGGCTACTCGTTCGGCCGGGCCCTGCGCACCATCGACGACGAACCCAACGCCATCCGCCGGGCCCGGGTGCGCCAGCACTTCATCGACAACCTGGAGGAGTCCCGGTCGGTGCTCGACACCAAGATCGACGGCTTCCTGGCCACCACCCACCTGTGGGCCGGGGAGGCCATCTACCACGAGCAGGACGTCCAGTTCGTGTACGTGTCGTCCCGCCAGGCCATCGACCCCGGCCCTTCGGTGCCGGGCTACGCCATCGCCAACTTCGCCGTGCTCCAGCTTCCCGAGGTGCTGCAGGTCAACCTGGGCAAGGCCTCGTCGCGGGTGTCGAGCCTGAGCGTGCTGTTCCCCTTCATCCGCACCGGTATGACCCACGAGTACACCGAGAACGAGAAGGTGTGGGGCCGGTGGCAGCCCCGGATGCTGGAGACCCACGAGTGCGCCGAGGCCTTCGCCCAGCTGGTGAACCGGCCCCGGACCGAGACCGACCGGGGCGCCTTCGAGCTGCTGGTGGAGTCGGCCACCGACGGCGGGGCGGCCGACTCCATCCGCGTCACCTGGAAGCAGGTGCGCCTCGACATCGCCGAGGTGCCGCTCGACTGGAGCGAGTCGAGCCCGCTCGTCTACTGACCGGGCCGGTGGTCAGCCCGTCAGCCGCACGAGGGTGACCGACAGCACCGTCACCAGGCACTGGGCGGTGATGAGGGCCAGGCCGAGGCGGGTGGCGCGGCGGCCCAGAGCCGCCTCCAGGCGGTCGCCGGCGGCGTCGAGCCGGGACGCCAGATCCCGCCGGAGGTGGGCGACCTCGGTGCGCACCTGGTGGGCCAGACCGGCCACGTCGGCCCGGGAGGCGGGCTCGGCGGCGCCCGGATCAGGGCCGACCGGCGCCGGAGGGGTGGGTTGAGGGGTGGGGGAGTCCGCCATCGTGAACGACGTCCTTTCGCATGAGGGGCTGGGTGTCACGGTGGGGAAGCGCCGCCCGCCGGGGTCGGGGGCGGCCCGTGGTGGAGATCGTAGGACCACCCACTGACAGTGAACGGGGGTGGGCAGATCCGATCAGGCGCGGTGCCGGGGTAACCTCATCGCCATAGGATCGTCACGTAACCTCCGAGCCCCTGTCGAGGTCTGAGTTGCTGGAATCGGCCGACGTCGATGAGCTGGTTGAACGGGCCAAGGCGGGAGACCATCTGGCCTTCGAACAGCTCGTACGTCTGACCTATACCGACACCTACACCTTGGCATACCGCCTGGTGGGCGATGAGGAGGACGCACGGGACGTGGTGCAGGAGACCTATCTTCGGGCCCACAAAGGGCTGAAGCGGTTTCGGGGCGACGCCCAGTTCTCCACCTGGCTGCACCGCATCACGGCCAACTGCGCCAACACCTACCTGGGCCGACGGGGCCGTCACAGCCACGATCTGCTCCCCGACGATCCGGTGATCGCCGATCTCAACCCCCAGCGGGACCCCGAGCAGCGGGTGGGTCTGGGCGACCTGCGGGACCAGCTGAGCGCCGCCCTGTTGGAGCTGCCGCCCAAGCTGCGGGCCGTGGTGGTGCTGCGCGACATCTACGACCTGCCCCACGAGACCATCGCCGACCAGCTGGGCATCACCGAGTCGGCGGCCAAGGTCCGCCTACACCGGGCCCGCAAGCGGCTCCGGGAGCGCCTCTACCCGTTGGGCGAGGAAGAGGAAGCTCGTGCGGTGTGAGAGCGTGAGCCTCCAACTGGCCGAGATCGCCGACGGGCTCAACCGACTCCCGCTCGACGCCGAGCGCCACGTGGAGTCGTGCCTGCGCTGCCAGGCCGAGCTGGTGCAGTACCGACGCCTCCTCCGGGCCCTCACCGGGCTGCGGGGGCAGTACCTGGCGCCCGACGACGGTCTGCTGGAAGACATCCTGGCCGCGCTGCGCCCGCCGGCCACCGTCCACCGGCTCCATCGCCGGAGCCGCAAGGCCGCCTACCTGGGCGGGATAGCGGCGGCGGCCACCGCCGGCGCCGCCGGCGCCATCGTGATCGCGTCCCGCCTGGCCGCCCGCCAGAGCCTGGCCAGCTGAGCGGTAACCGCGGCGGTTCCCGCCGGAATCGCTGGTAGCCTCGAAACCGGTCCAAGGGCAGTAGCTCAATTGGTAGAGCGCCGGTCTCCAAAACCGAAGGTTGGGGGTTCGATTCCCTCCTGCCCTGCACAGTGTGTCCTAGAAGACATATGTCTTGTACGACACGACCTGCACCTACGACACGACATGCACCCAACGCAGGTGTATCCACGAGGCACGACACATGGCGATGAACCGGGAACAGCGCCGGTACCTGCAGAAGCAGGGCCAGCTCGACGAGGAAGGCAACCCCGTTGCCACTTCCCGCGAGCCGCGTGCGGCTACGGCGCCCCGGGACCGGGTCGGTCCCAAGCAGTACGTGTCCGAGGTGCGGTCGGAGATGCGCCGGGTCAGCTGGCCCACGCGCAACGAGGTGGTCAACTACACGATCATCGTTCTGTGCGCGCTCGTGGTCATGACGGCCCTGATCGCCGCCTGTGACTACCTCTTCGGCGAGATGATCATCCAGCTGCTGAGGCTGGGCTCGTGACCGGCCAGCCCGATATCGATGGCGCTGTCGAGGCGCCGCCCCAGGAGGCTCCAGTGAGCGAGGTCGACGCCGCCCCCCTGCTCGACGACGAGATCGACGAGATCGACGAGGCCGCCCCCGCGGCCGACACCGACGTGGACGATGAGGCCGAGGTCGACCTCGACCCCGAGGAGCCCGCCGACCTGGTCGAGGACGACGGGGCCGAGGCCGACGACGAGGTCGATGAGGCCGAGGCCACCGACGTCGAGGTCGAGGTGGAGGTGGAGGTCGACGAGGCCGCCGCCGAGGACTCGGCCGACGCCGACACCGCCCCCGAGGAGGAGGCTCCGGCCCCCGCCCCCCGCCGTGACTCCCCCTACGACCGGCCGGGCCGGTGGTACGTGCTCCACACCCAGTCGGGCTACGAGAACAAGGTGAAGTCGAACCTCGAGGCCCGCACCCAGTCCATGAACATGGAGGAGCGGATCTTCGAGATCGTCATCCCCCTGGAGGACGTGGTCGAGTTCAAGAACGGCAAGAAGGTCGTCGTCCAGAAGAAGGTCTTCCCCGGCTATCTGCTGGTGCGTATGCGCCTCGACGACGATTCCTGGTTCGTGGTCCGCAACACCCCCGGTGTCACCGGGTTCGTGGGTGCTGGCAACAAGCCGTCGCCCCTGCCCCGGCGCGACGTCGAGTCCTTCCTCTCGGTGAAGGTGGAGGGCGACGACGGCTCCCGCAAGGGCCGGCCCCGGCTGGAGTACGGCCTGGGCGAGACCGTGCGGGTCAAGGAAGGCCCCTTCGCCGATTTCCAGGGCGAGATCGTGGAGATCAACGAGGACCAGCTCAAGCTCAAGGTGCTGGTCAACATCTTCGGCCGGGAAACTCCGGTCGAGCTCGAGTTCTCGCAGGTCGCGAAAATCTAGAAACCAAGGCAGAATGGTCAGCTGCCGCTCGCCCCTTCCGGCGCGGCCAGCCTCATCAGTCACGAAAGAACCCCGATGGCCAAGAAGCAGATCCTGTCCGTAGTGAAGATCCAGATCCCGGCCGGCGCCGCCACCCCCGCCCCGCCGGTTGGTACCGCCCTGGGCCCCTACGGCGTCGCCATCATGGACTTCTGCAAGGAGTACAACGCCCGCACCGAGGCCCAGCGGGGCCAGGTGGTGCCGGTGGAGATCACGATCTTCGAGGATCGCTCGTTCTCCTTCGTCCTCAAGACGCCCCCCACCTCGGAGCTGATCAAGAAGGCGGCCCGGATCGAGAAGGGTGCGGCCGATCCCCTCCGGGACCGGGCCGGCACCATCACCGAGGCCCAGCTCACCGAGATCGCGCAGACCAAGCTGCCCGACCTCAACGCCAACGACATCGATGCGGCCAAGAAGCAGGTCGCCGGTACCGCCCGCCAGATGGGCGTGATCGTCCGGGGCTGACCTCCCCTGCATCGTCCGGGGCGGGAGCCCCGCCCGGCCCCACTGAGGCGGCCGGAGACTGACCTATACACCGCCGACCGGGAGGACCTCGCCCGGCGGCCGAGCCCACGAGGGAGCCGACATGGCGAAAGGTAAGAAGTACAGCGAGGCGACCCGGCGCTACGACCGGGACCACCTCCACGGGCCGAGCGAGGCCGTGGATCTGGTGAAGGGCCTGTCATCGGCCACCTTCGACGAATCGATCGACGTGGCCTTCAACCTGGGGGTCGACCCCCGTAAGGCCGATCAGATCGTGCGGGGCACCGTGTCGCTGCCGTCGGGTACGGGCAAGACCATCCGGGTGGCCGTGTTCGCCACCGGTGACGCGGCCAACGCCGCCCGGGACGCCGGCGCCGACATCGTGGGCGGCGAAGACCTCGTGGCCCAGGTGGAGGGCGGGATGCTCGACTTCGACCTGGCCATCGCCACCCCCGAGCTCATGCCCCAGGTGGGCAAGCTGGGCCGGGTGCTCGGCCCCCGGGGCCTGATGCCCAACCCCAAGACCGGAACGGTCACCCCCGACCCGGCCAAGGCCGTGGCCGACTTCAAGGGCGGCACGGTCGAGTACCGGACCGACCGCTACGGCAATATCCACGTGTCGATCGGCAAGTCCAGCTTCGATGCTCCGGCCCTGCAGCTGAACCTGGCCACCGTGGTGGAGGAGCTGCAGCGGGCCAAGCCGGCGGCGGCCAAGGGCCGGTACTTCAAGAAGATCACCGTCTCGTCGACCATGGGCCCCGGGGTCAAGGTCGACCCGCTCCGTCTCGAGGAGCTGACCCGCCAGTAGTATGGCGGGCTGGTCCCCTAGGGGACGCACATTTCGAATCCCACCTCGCCCGAGACCTCCGGTGTCGAGGTTCCCTCCGGGGAACCACGTGTAAATCCTGTGTGAGGCGATCGTTCTGGAACCTGTTTCACCATCTGGTGCTCGCACCCGGTGTCGTCGGGTTGCGGTGATCGGCGATGGGGAGCCGAGAAACCCAACCCACAACACGACAACCGAAAGGAGGTGCAACATGGATACCGCACGGACAGAACCGCGTCCGGAGAAGGTGGCGATCGTCGCCGAGGTACGGGAACGACTCGCAGAGTCGTCGTCGGTGCTCGTCACCGAGTACCGGGGCCTCAGCGTGAAGGCGATGGCCGATCTCCGGCGCTCGCTGCGACCGGCCGGTGGAACCTACAAGGTGTACAAGAACACCCTGGTCCGCCGGGCGGCCAACGAGGCCGGCTTCGATCTCGACGAGCATCTCGTGGGCCCGACGGCCCTCGCCTTCACCGGTACCACGCCCGACGGGTCCCCCGGCGACGTGGTCTCGGTGGCCAAGGTGCTCAAGGAGTTCGCCCGGACCAACCCGGCCCTGGTGGTGAAGGGTGGCCTGCTCGACGGGACCATCCTGGACGCCGATCAGGTGCGCCAGCTGGCCGACATCGAGCCCCGCGAGGTACTGCTGGCCAAGCTGGCCGGTCTCATGGCCGCACCGATGACCCAGTTCGCCGGGCTGTTGCAGGCAGTGCCCCGCAACTTCGCCTACGGGCTCAAGGCCCTCATCGAGCAGGGCGGCGCCGAGGGTGCCCCTGCCGCGTCCGCTCCAGCGGACATCGCGGCTGACAGCCCGGCCGACGATGATGCCGCCCCGGCCGACGATGTTGCCGCCCCGGACGCCCCTGTTGACGAGGTGGCAGCCAGCGAGCCCACCCCCGAGCCGGCCGAGGCGCCGGCTGATGACGCAGCCCAGAACGAGAACAACGAAGACGGAGACAACTGATCATGGCCACCCTTTCCAAGGACGACATCCTCGACGCCATCGCCAACATGTCGGTGCTGGAGCTGTCTGAGCTCCTGAAGGACTTCGAGGAGAAGTTCGGCGTCACCGCCGCCGCCCCCATGGCGGTCGCCGCCGCCGCTCCCGCTGCCGCCGCCGAGGAGGTGGAGGAGAAGACCTCGTTCGACGTCGTCCTCACCTCGGCCGGCGACAAGAAGATCCAGGTCATCAAGGCCGTCCGCGAGCTCACCAACCTGGGCCTCAAGGAGGCCAAGGACCTGGTGGAGGGCGCTCCCAAGGCCGTCCTCGAAGGCGCCAACAAGGACGACGCCGCCGCCGCCAAGGCCAAGCTCGAAGAGGCCGGCGGCGGGGTTGAGCTGAAGTAATCTTCCTACGCTGTCCACAGGCGCTAGGAAAATTTCCCCAGACCCCTGGTGGGGGGCGACCAGCCCCGCCACCAGGGGTCTCGGCCGTTTCGGCCCGCTGGCGCAGGGGGTGTTTCCACAAAGAACCTTGACCTTGCGGCGGTGTTCTCGTACGATGCCCCCGCAAATCTGGTTGTTGGTGGACATCTCGCGGCATATGCTAGATAAGCCGTGCTTGCTCGCCCCGTCTGCCCCAGTTGCTTTCTGCTGCAGATTCGCCGCGCCCAGGCACGCTCCCAAGCTCATCGTGCTCTTTCGGGTGGTGCCTCTTGCCTGCACGTACTGTCGCTCGCGACCGTTACTCCTTCGGCAACCTCCAGGAGGCGTTGCCGCTTCCTGATCTGATCGCGGTCCAGCGCGACTCGTTCCGGTGGTTCCTGGAACAGGGCCTCTCCGAGGCCTTCCGGGACATCAGCCCCATTCGGGACTTCACCGAGACGCTCCAGCTGGAGCTCGAGTTCGACCCCCACGACGAGGACTTGAAGCCGTACCCCAAGTTCTCGGTGGAGGAGTGCAAAGAGAAAGACATGACGTACTCGGCCCCCATCTTCGTGAGGGCCCGGTTCATCAACGCCAGCACCGGTGAGATCAAGGAGCAGACGGTCTTCATGGGCGACTTCCCCATGATGACCGACAAGGGCACGTTCGTGATCAACGGCACCGAGCGCGTCGTGGTGTCGCAGCTCGTGCGGTCGCCCGGCGTGATCTTCCAGCCCGGTGAGCGGTTCCGCCTCCGGAACCTGGCCAAGCATCAGATGGTCACCGGCACCATCCACCCCTACCGGGGCGAGTGGATCGAGTTCGACGTCGAGCAGAAGCCGGGCAAGGACCCGACGGCCGGCGTCCGGGTGGCCCGCAAGCGGCGCCTGTCGGTCTTCACCATGCTGCGGGCCCTCGGCTACGACGAGGAGAACGCCCCCGGCTTCCTCGAGGCCTTCGTGCGGCACTTCGAGTTCCTCGAGGGCCAGTGGGAGAAGGACCGGGAGCTCTCGCCCACCCAGGACGAGGCCCTGATCGAGATCTACAAGCGGGCCCGGCCGGGCGAGCCCCCCACGCTGGAGGCGGCCCGCACCTACCTGCGCAACGCCTTCTTCGAGAACCGGCGCTACGACCTGTCCCGGGTCGGCCGCTACAAGCTCAACCGCAAGCTCGGCCCCGAGATCGAGAAGCTCGGCCGGCTGTTCCCCATGCTCGACCTGGACCGGCCGGAGATCGACCAGCCGGTGCTGGCCCGCTGCGAGGTCCTGGCGTCGGCCACCTACCTGCTCCACCTGATGATCGCCGAGCCGGGCTACCGCCTCGACGACCAGGACCACTTCGCCAACCGCCGGGTCCGCTCGGTGGGCGAGCTGATCCAGAACCAGGTCCGCATCGGCCTGTCCCGCATGGAGCGGGTGGTCCGCGAGCGCATGACCACCCAGGACGTGGAGGCCATCACGCCCCAGACCCTGATCAACATCCGCCCCGTGGTGGCGGCGATCAAGGAGTTCTTCGGCACCTCCCAGCTCAGCCAGTTCATGGACCAGGTGAACCCGCTGTCGGGCCTCACCCACCGGCGCCGCCTCTCGGCCCTCGGCCCAGGCGGCCTGTCCCGGGAGCGGGCCGGCTTCGAGGTGCGTGACGTGCACTTCAGCCACTACGGCCGGATGTGCCCGATCGAGACGCCCGAGGGGCCGAACATCGGCCTCATCGGCTACCTGTCGAGCTACGCCCGGGTGAACGACTTCGGCTTCCTCGAGACGCCGTACCGCAAGGTGATCGACGGTGTGGTCACCGACGAGATCATCTTCCTCACCGCCGACGAGGAAGAGGAGTACGTGGTGGCCCAGGCCAACGCCCGGGTCAACCCCGACGGCAGCCTGGCCGACGACCGCGTGCTGGCCCGGCGCTCACCCCAGGCCGCCTCACTGCGCGACCTCAAGCTCCAGCTGGAGCGCGACGTCTTCTTCGGTGCCACCACCGAGATCTCCCAGGTCCCCCGGGACGAGGTCCAGATGATGGACGTCTCGCCCAAGCAGATCGTGTCGATCGGCACCGGGCTCATCCCGTTCCTGGAGCACGACGACGCCAACCGGGCCCTGATGGGCGCGAACATGCAGCGCCAGGCTGTGCCACTGGTGACCCCCGAGTCGCCCTACATCGGCACCGGCATCGAGCGTCGGGCCGCCTCCGACGCCGCCGACACCCTGGTGGCCCTGGACGACGGCATCGTGATCGAGGCCGACGGTCGGGTCGTCACCGTGGAGTACGTCAAGCTGGGCAAGCGGATCCACCGCCTGCTCAAGTTCGCCCGCTCCAACCAGGACACCTGCATCAACCAGAAGCCGCGGGTGAAGGCCGGCGACCGGGTGCGCGAAGGCGATCTCCTGGCCGACGGCCCGTCCACCGACAACGGTGAGCTGGCCCTGGGCAAGAACCTGGTCGTGGCGTTCATGCCCTGGGAGGGCTACAACTTCGAGGACGCCATCATCCTCTCCGAGCGCCTGGTGAAGGACGACGTGCTCACGTCGATCCACATCAAGGAGCACGAGATCGACGCCCGGGACACCAAGCTCGGCCCGGAGGAGATCACCCGGGACATCCCGAACCTGTCGGACGACATCCTGGCCGACCTCGACGAGCGGGGCATCATCCGTGTCGGTGCCGAGGTGGGCGCCGGCGACGTGCTGGTGGGCAAGGTCACCCCCAAGGGCGAGACCGAGCTCACCCCGGAGGAGCGCCTGCTGCGGGCGATCTTCGGTGAGAAGGCCCGCGAGGTGCGGGACACCTCGCTCAAGGTCCCCCACGGCGAAGCGGGCAAGGTCATCGAGGTCAAGGTGTTCAACCGGGACGACAGCCATGAGCTGCCCCCCGGCGTGAACCAGCTGGTCCGGGTGTACGTGGCCCAGAAGCGCAAGATCAGCGTGGGCGACAAGCTGGCCGGCCGCCACGGCAACAAGGGTGTGATCTCCCGCATCCTGCCCCTGGAAGACATGCCCTACCTGGCCGACGGCACCCCGGTCGACATCATCCTCAACCCCCTCGGCGTGCCGAGCCGGATGAACGTGGGTCAGGTGCTGGAATCGCACCTGGGCTACGCCGCCCGCTGGGGCTGGGAGGTCGACGGCGAACGGGTGGGCGAGCCGCCCGTTCGGGGCACCGAGACCAAGACCCGGCCCTTCACCACCCCCTCCACGCTCGTGGCCACCCCGGTGTTCGACGGGGCCAAATGGGACGAGCAGGAGATGGCCGGCTCCAAGCCCACCATCCAGAAGATCTTCGAGAACCTGAACCCGGAGTCGGTCGACGGCGTCCGCCTCATCGGCTCCGACGGCAAGGCCCAGCTCTTCGACGGCCAGACCGGTCGGCCCTTCGACCGGCCGATCATGGTCGGGATCATGTACATCTTGAAGCTGTCCCACCTGGTGGACGACAAGATCCACGCCCGCTCCACCGGCCCCTACTCCATGATCACCCAGCAGCCGCTCGGCGGTAAGGCCCAGTTCGGTGGCCAGCGCTTCGGTGAGATGGAGGTGTGGGCGCTCGAGGCCTACGGCGCCGCCTACTGCCTCCAGGAGCTGCTGACGATCAAGTCCGACGATGTGCTCGGCCGGGTGAAGGTGTACGAGGCCATCGTGAAGGGCGAGAACATTCCCGAGCCCGGCATCCCCGAGAGCTTCAAGGTGCTCATCAAGGAGATGCAGGCGCTGTGCCTCAACGTCGAGGTGCTGGCCGAGGACGGGGCCGAGATCGAGATGCGGGAGCTCGACGACGAGCTGTTCCGCACGGCCGAGGAGCTCGGCATCGATCTGAGCCGCCCCGAGCGGGGCTCCGACGAAGACGATGCCGCCCGCGCCGCCGGCACCCCCCGATAGATACGCCCCATTTGGTCGAAGAAGGGTAGAGAGACACACGCATGCTTGACGTAAATGACTTCGATCAGCTGAAGATCGGTCTGGCCACCGCGGACTCCATCCGCATGTGGTCGAATGGGGAGGTCAAGAAGCCGGAGACGATCAATTACCGCACGCTCAAGCCGGAGAAGGACGGCCTGTTCTGCGAGAAGATCTTCGGCCCCACCAAGGACTGGGAGTGCGCCTGCGGCAAGTACAAGCGCGTCCGGTTCAAGGGCATCATCTGTGAGCGTTGCGGCGTGGAGGTCACCCGCTCGAAGGTCCGCCGGGAGCGGATGGGCCACATCGAGCTGGCCGCCCCCTGCGTGCACATCTGGTACCTCCGCGGCACCCGCTCGTGGCTGGCCTACCTGTTGATGGGCACCGAGCCCCGTGAGGAGCTCAAGGCCAAGCAGCTGGAGAAGGTCATCTACTTCGCCGCCAACCTGGTCACCTGGGTCGACGAGGAGCGCCGCCACAACGAGCTGCCCAACCTCGAAGCCGAGGTCATCGGTGAGCGCGAGGCCATCATCAAGGAGATGGAGCTCCGGATGGCCGAGCAGCACGCCGACCTCGAGGCCGAGCTCAAGCAGATGGAGGCCGACGCGGCCAAGGACACCGAGCTCCGGGCCCGTCAGCGGTCGTTCGAAAAGGAGCTGAGCGCCACCCGCGAGCAGTACGAGATGGAGCTCGACGTGCTCGATCGGGCGTGGGACGAGTTCAAGGAGCTGTTCCCCCGCAAGATCATCGAGGACGAGCTGCTGTGGCGGGAGATGGCCGACCGCTTCGGTGACTACTTCCAGGGTGGTATGGGGGCCGACGCCATCGCCCAGCTGATCGAGCGCATCGACTTCGACGAGGAGGAGCTGAAGCTCCGCGCCGCCATCGAGCCCGAAGACGGCAACAAGCCCCTGTCGGCCCAGCGCAAGCAGAAGGCCATCAAGCGGCTGAAGATCGTGGCCGCCTTCAACCGGCGCGACGAGAACGGCCGCCGGCTGAACGACCCGCGGGCCATGATCCTCGACGTGGTGCCGGTGATCCCGCCCGAGCTGCGCCCCATGGTCCAGCTCGACGGTGGCCGGTTCGCCACCTCCGACCTGAACGACCTGTACCGCCGGGTCATCAACCGGAACAACCGGCTCAAGCGCCTCCTGGATCTCGGTGCCCCCGAGATCATCGTCAACAACGAGAAGCGCATGCTGCAGGAGGCCGTCGACGCCCTGTTCGACAACGGCCGCCGCGGTCGCCCGGTCACCGGTCCCGGTAACCGGCCGCTCAAGTCGTTGTCCGACATGCTCAAGGGCAAGCAGGGCCGGTTCCGTCAGAACCTGCTCGGCAAGCGCGTGGACTATTCGGGCCGTTCCGTGATCGTGGTGGGCCCGAACCTCAAGTTCCACCAGTGTGGTCTGCCCAAGATCATGGCCCTCGAGCTGTTCAAGCCGTTCGTGATGAAGCGGCTGGTGGACCAGGAGCTGGCCCAGAACATCAAGTCGGCCAAGCGGATGGTCGAGCGCCGGCGCCCCCAGGTGTGGGAGGTGCTGGAAGACGTCATCCAGGAGCACCCGGTGATGCTGAACCGGGCCCCCACCCTGCACCGCCTGGGCATCCAGGCCTTCGAGCCGGTGCTGGTGGAGGGCAAGGCGATCCAGATCCACCCGTTGGTGTGCACCGCCTTCAACGCCGACTTCGACGGCGACCAGATGGCCGTCCACCTGCCCCTGTCGGCCGAGGCCCAGTCCGAGGCCCGGGTGCTGATGCTGTCGGCAAACAACGTGCTGTCGCCGGCCCACGGCCGTCCGCTGGTCACCCCCACCCAGGACATGGTGATCGGCTCGTTCTACCTCACCGAGCTGGTGGAGACCGAGCCGGGCGGCGGTGTCTACCGTCGGGTCGACGAGGTCGAGCGGGCGTATGAATCCGGGGTGATCGGGCTGCACGCCCCCATCGAGTACCGGGTCCCGGCCCTGCTGAAGAGCGCGGCCAACGGCAAGGCGGCGGAGTACCACCGCACCACGCCCGGCCGGGTGCTGTTCAACGAGGCGCTGCCCGAGGGCTTCCGGTTCATCAACGAGCCGGTGAAGAAGCGGGACATCGGCGTCATCGTCGACGACCTGGCCGCCAACTTCCCCAAGGCCGAGGTGGGGGCCAGCCTCGACCGCATCAAGGCTCTGGCCTTCAAGTTCGCCACCCGCTCGGGGCTCACCGTGTCGATCGACGACGTGCGCACCCCGCCGGAGAAGAAGGCCATCCTCGACCTGCACGAGGAGGAGGCGGAGAAGATCGAGACCCAGTTCCGACGGGGCATCATCACCGACGGTGAGCGCCGCCAGAAGGAGGTGGAGATCTGGACCGCCGCCACCGACGAGGTGCGGGAGGCCATGGAGATCTCGTTCCGCCAGCAGCAGTTCAACCCGATCGACATGATGGTCGGCTCCGGCGCCCGCGGCAACATGATGCAGGTCCGCCAGATCGCCGGCATGCGGGGCCTCGTGGCCAACCCCCGGGGCGACATGATCCCCCGGCCGATCAAGTCGAACTTCCGTGAAGGCCTCACGATGTTGGAGTACTTCATCGCCACCCCGGGCGCCCGGAAAGGCCTGGTCGACACCGCCCTGCGGACCGCCGACTCGGGCTACCTGACCCGGCGTCTGGTCGACGTGGCCCAGGAGGTCATCATCAACGATCGGGATCCCTTCGAGGGTGGTCGTCCGGTGCGGGGCCTGTTCCTCGACGACATCAAGCCCGACGGGTACTACAACCGCTACAGCGGTGAGGCCTCCGGCCCCGGCGACCCCGACGCCCGCCTGGTGCGGACGTACCTCGAGACCCGGCTCTACAGCCGGTCGCTGGCCGACGACGTCACGCTCAGTGACGGCACGGTCTACCCTCGGGGCACGGTGGTCAAGGAGCCCGAGATGATCGCCCTGCGCGACGATCCCGCCGTGACCCGGGTGCGGGTGCTGTCGCCCCTCACCGACGATTCGGCCGTGGGCATCACGGGCGCCAGCTACGGCATGTCGCTCGCCACCGGGATCGACATCGAGGTCGGCGAGGCGGTGGGTGTCATCGCCGCCCAGTCGATCGGTGAGCCCGGTACCCAGCTGACCATGCGGACCTTCCACACCGGTGGTGTGGCCGGTGGCGCCGACATCGCCGGCGGTCTACCCCGCGTGGTGGAGCTGTTCGAGGCCCGCAGCCCGAAGGGCAAGGCCACCATGGCCCGGATCTCGGGCACGGTGCGCATCGCCGAGGACGAGGGCAAGGGCAAGCAGATCACGATCGTCGGGGAGGACGGCACGGAGGACGATTACCTCGTTCCCATGGCGGCCCGCCTCGAGGTGGTGGACGGCCAGGACATCACGGCCGGCGACGCCATCGTCGAAGGGCCCCGTGACCCGAAGGAGCTGCTGGAGATCCGGGGTATCCGGGAGACCCAGCAGTACCTGGTGGAGGAGGTCCAGAAGGTCTACCGAGACCAGGGCGTGTCGATCCACGACAAGCACATCGAGCTGATCGTGCGTCAGATGACCCGCCGGGTGGCCATCCAGGAGCCGGGCGACAGCGACTTCCTCCCCGGGGAGCGCTGCGACCAGTGGCAGTTCGCCGACGTGAACCGCCGTTTGGTCACCGAGGGTCGCCGGCCGGCCGAGGGCCGTCCGGAGATCATGGGTATCACCAAGGCGTCGCTGGCCACCGACTCGTGGCTGTCGGCCGCATCGTTCCAGGAGACCACCCGGGTGCTCACCGAGGCCGCCATCGAGGGTCGTTCCGACTCGATGATCGGTCTCAAGGAGAACATCATCATCGGCAAGCTGATCCCGGCCGGTACCGGCCTGCTTCGGCACCGTGAGCTGCAGTCCCGGGCTCCCGACTACCAGCCGATGTCGTTCTACTCCTCGGAAGGCGAGGAGCAGGACCCGGCGCAGTGGTTGGCCTCCATCGGGGCCGACGGCGGCAACGGATCCGAGGTCACCGCCCTCCACTCCGCCACCCCCGACGAAATCGGGTAGAGGGGCAACAAAGTTTGGACGTTTCGCCGCAGGCGAAACTCCAAGGAGCCCGAAGGGCTCCCGTCCCCGAAGGGGACACGTTAGCGTGGAGACCCGGCCCCATGGGGCCGGGTCTTGCGCGTCCGGCTCGATCGATGACTCGAGGTTCCACCATGGTCATGTCCCAGCAGCCCCCAACCGGGCCGCCGCCGGCGGAGCCGTCGCTGGTGGAAGCGGCCCGCCCCCAGCGGAGCCAGGGATCGTCGGTGCTGGCGGCGGCGCTGATCGGCCTCATCGGGCTGGTGGTGGTGGCCGGCCTGGTGATCGTGGTGGCCGGTGAGCGGCTGTTCGGTGAGGTCGACCCGCCCACGGCGGCCGTCGCCCCCTCCTCGGTCCCCTCCGGTGGGGATGGCGCCACCGCCACCTCGGCGGCGTTGGTTCCGCCGGCCGGGGCGGCCACCGCTCCGGTGTCGGTGGAGGGTGCCTCGCTGGCCGAGATGCCCGACGTGGTGGTGACGTCCGAGGACGACCCGGCGGCGGGCCTGGTGGCGCCCACGCTCCACGGCACCGACTTCGCCGGCAACCCGGTGACGATCGGAGCCGACGGGCGGGCCAAGGTCATCTACTTCGTGGCCCACTGGTGCCCCCACTGCCAGGCCGAGGTGCCACTGATCCAGCAGCTGATCGACAGCGGCCAGAAGCCAGACAACGTCGACATCTACGCCGTGTCCACCGCGGTGAAGCCCGAGGGCGGGAACTATCCGCCCGCCACCTGGCTCGACCGGGAGGGCTTCAGCCCGGTCACCATGCGGGACGACGAGACCAGCTCGGCCGTGCTGGCCTACGGCGCCGGTGGCTTCCCCTACGCCGTCTATCTCGACAGCCAGAACCGGGTGATCGCCCGGTCGGCGGGCGAGCTGGGCCTCGACGGCATCGCCCAGATGTGGGCTGTCACCTCGGCCAACGCTTAGCCGGGCTTTCGCCCCCGGCCGGTATCGTTCCGTCCCGATGGCCTACGAGCGCGAGACCCTCTTCTTCTCCATGCTGGGGTTGGCCCTGGGCGCGCTCGTGATCGGCCTGTGGCTGTCGCTCCTGTTCGACCGCCAGGGCCGCCTGGGACTGGTCAAGCTGGTGCAGCCGGTGTCGCTGGAGCTGGCCGCCCTGGTGGCGGTGGTGTGCATGGCCGGTTCGCTCTTCATGTCCGAGGTGGCCCACTTCAATCCCTGCCGCCTGTGCTGGATCCAGCGGGGTTTCATGTACCCGGCAGCATTCGTGCTGATCGCGGCGCTGGTCACCCGACGCCGGGCGGTGGCCCTGGCCGGCCTGGTACTGGCTGTCCTCGGGCTGCCGGTGTCGATCTTCCACCGCGTCGAGGAGGCCACGGGCACCAGCCTGGGCGGGGTGTGCGAGATCGCCAATCCCTGCTCCTACAAGTGGTTCGAGCACTTCGGGTTCGTCACCATCCCGACCCTTGCCGGGATCGGGTTCACCGGAATCATTACGCTGGTGTCTCTGCACCTGTTCGGGAGGAAGCCATGACCACCACCGCCCCCAAGCAATCCTCGAGCAAGGGCTTCATACTGGCCGTGGTGGCGGTGATCATCGCCGGCCTCGCCGGTGTCGCCTTCCTCGCCACCGGGCGGGATTCGGCCGTCGGCGGTGACGCCATCGGCAAGACGGTCACGGTCACCGGCGACGCCCTGGCCCCCATGCCGGAGGACGTGGGCGTGTCCAACGCCGACACCGACACCGCGGTGGGCGCGGTGGCCCCCGATCTGGAGCTCACCGACTTCGACGGCAACGCGGTGTCGATCACGAACGACGGCCGGGCCAAGATCGTCTACTTCGTGGCCCACTGGTGCCCCCACTGCCAGGCCGAGGTGCCCCTGATCCAGGAGCTGATCGACGAGGGCAAGAAGCCGGCCGACGTCGACATCTACGCCGTGTCCACCTCGGTGAACGCCGGGGCCGGCAACTACCCGCCCCAGGCCTGGCTCAAGAGCAAGGAGAAGCTCGACGCCATCCTGGCCGCCGACGACGAGGCCAACACCGCTCTCATCACCTACGGCGGCGGTGGCTTCCCCTTCGCCGTGTACCTTGACCCCGAGAACAAGGTGCTGTTCCGCACCTCGGGCGAGCTGGGCAAGGACGGCATCGAGACGGCCTGGCAGCAGGTGGCGGCCACCGCCACCGCCTCCAAGTAGTCGCACCAGACAGGCGTCTGATCAGGCACCGGTCTGATCAGACGCCCGTCCAGGTGGCGCCGCTGGTGTAGCGGCGCAGGCCGAGGCGGAAGCTGAGCCAGCCGGCGCCGACGAAGGCCACGGCCCCGCCGGCCAAGAGGATGGCCCGGCCGGGCGACGGGTGCTGGACCAGCTGGGCCGGGAGCGAGCCGACCAAGGCCGCCGGTATCAGCCCGAACAGGGCCAGGCGCAGGGCCCCGCCGAAGAGGTCGGCCGGGTACGACGAGAACACGATGATGGCGCTGAGGCCGAGGTCGCCGGCGCCGCCGGTTCCGGACACGAACGCCAGGGAACCGAGAATCACCAGGAAGCCGGCCAGGACGGCGGTGGCGGCCACCGTCACCGCCACGAACAGCGCCGTGCGGGCCGGGGTCGGGTGGCCGAGGGCGGCGAACAGGCCGACCCCGAAGGCGATGTCGCCCACGCTGACCGGGCTGACCTGGCGCAGAGCCAGGAAGCCCAGAGGATCCATGGGCAGGGCCAGCGCCCCGTCGAGCTCGCCGTCGGCCACCAGCGGACCGAGGAACCGGAGGTTGGCCAGCGCCCCCAGCACCAGACCGGCGGCCAGGGCGATGACGGCGTAGAGCACCATCATGTCGTCCACCGTCCAGCCCCGGACCGATCCCACCCGACGGAAGAACACCTGCCAGAAGAAGATCCAGACCAGGTCGTTCACCACCATGACGGTCATCTGGGCGACGAAGCTGCGGCGGTTGGCCAGAGCCTGGGCCCAGGCCGTGCGCCACACCGCGGCCGACGCCCGCAGTGCGGCCCGCCCGGCTGGCCGCTGGCGCTCCACCCTCACGACGCACCGCCGTCACCGAGATGTCGCTCACCGGCGGCGAACACCCGGGACGTCACCAGACCGAGCACGGCCAACCAGCCGACCTGGGCCAGCAGCCACCCCGGCTCCAGATGGCCGGAGGCCAGGCGCCCCGGGGCGTAGGACATGGCGGCGAACGGGGTGAGCCGGGCGATCCGCCCCAGGGGCCCCGGCAGCACCTCGAGGGGTAGCACGAGGCCACCCAGAGTGAACTGGAGCTTCTGGTAGAGGAACCAGCTGGTGCGGGAGTCGAGCAACCAGAACGTGGCCGCGGCCAGCAGGTGCTGGGCCACGATCGTGAGCGCCACGCCGAGCAGGAGCGCCGGGCCGGCCAGAACCAGCGCGATCGGGGTTGCGGGCGCACCGCCGATCACGAGGGCGAGTCCGGCGCCGACGGTGGCGCACACCGCGGTGCGGGGGAGTGACGAGCCGACCTCGGCCGCCACCCGGACCCACAGCGCCGGCGCCGGGCGTAGCAGCTCGACCTCGTACCGGCCAGAGGCCACATCGGCCCCGAACCGGTCGATGAGCCGTAGCGGGGGAGCGATGGCCGTGACCTCGGTGGCGGCCAGGTACCACACCAGCGCACCGGCCCGGTAGCCGACGATGGTGCCGCCGTGACCGTCGGCGGCCCGGGTCCACAGCGTGGTTATGGCCACCGCCACGATGAGGTAGTGGACCCCGGCGTGGGCCAGGACGGCGGGTTGAAGCCGGGCCGAACCGGCAGCCGAATGGGCCACCCGGAACCAGACGGTACCCAGCCCCCGGGTGGGATTGGGTCCGGCGTCGGTGGTCGTCGGCGCCGTCACGACGGACCGTCCCCGTGGGGTGGGAGGACGGCGGGTGGGAAGGTGGGCGCGGCGGCGGCCGGCCGGGTGTAGATCTCGCCGATCACGGCCTCCAGCGGCGGGTCGGCGACGGAGACGTCGGCCACCGCCAGCTGTCGCAGGACCCGGTCGAGAACGGCCCCGATGGCCTGATGGCGGGTGTCGACGCCGACGGCGATCCCCTCCACCGGCATCCCGTCGTCGGCCGGCCGGTCGCCCAGTGCGGTCACGGGACCGATATCAGGGCCCAGCGCGGCCCGGACGTCGGCCACCGTCAGCGCCCGGGCCAGGCCCACCTCGATCCGCTTGGTGGCCAGCAGGGTGCGGCGGAGGGAGACGACAGGAGAGTCGTGGATCACGGTGCCGTGGTTGACGATGACCGCCCGTTCGGCCACGTGCTCGATGTCGGCCACGTCGTGGCTGGTGAGGAACACGGTGGTGCCGTGCTCGGTGTTCAGGCGCACCAGCACCTCGCGGAACCGCTGCTTGGCCAGCAGATCGAGCCCGATGGTCGGCTCGTCGAGGAACAGCAGGTCGGGCCGGTGGAGGAGGGCGGCGGCCAGCTCGCACCGCATGCGCTGGCCCAGCGACAGGGTGCGCACCGGCCGGTCGAGCAGCTCGGCCGCCTCCAGCAGTTCGCCCAGCTCGGCGATCCGCCGGACCAGCCCCGGCCGGTCGAGCCCGTGGATGGCGCCCAGCGTGGCCAGCGACGTGCGGGCCGGCAGCTCGGGCCACAGCAGCGACCGCTGGCCGAACAGGGTGCCGATCCGGCGGCTGAGGGCCCGGCGCTGGCTCCAGGGTTCGAGGCCCAACACCCGGGCCGAGCCGGCCGACGGGCGCAGGAGGCCGGTGAGCATCTTGATCGAGGTCGACTTGCCGGCGCCGTTGGGCCCGATGAAAGCCAGCCGTTCCCCCTGGGCGACGGCGAACGAGAGCCCCCGCACCGCCTCGATCGTGCGCCGGCGCCGGCGCCGGCCGGTGGTGAACGAGCGGTGCAGGCCCTCCACCGCGATCACGGCATCCACGCCGGCCGGGAGGGTGCCGCCGGCGGAAGCGGTGCCGGGAGCGCGCCGAACGGGGGACGAGGCGGAGGGAGAGGCCGTCATCGACCCAGTATGACGACCCGCTCCGGCCCGGTCCCCCGGGTTTCCCGGCCTCGCCGCCCGCCCGCCCGAACTGCGCGACGGAAATCGCGCCCCCCGACCGAACTGCGTCGCGAGATCTGCCGAACTCGTGGAGAACGTGACGCAGATCGGCGGCGGGGCGCGATTCTCGTCGCGCAGTTGGCCGACGACCTAGGCTCCGTCCATGCCCCGCATGAGCGCCGAGGACACCGAGGCCTTTCTGGCCGAGCCCCACGTGGGCGTGATCGCCAGCCTGCGGCGCGACGGCCGCCCCTACACGGTGCCGGTGTGGCACCTGTGGGACGGCACCCACGTGTGGATATCGGGCACCCTGTCCCGGGTGTGGTGCCGCCAGATCATGGCCGACCCCCGGGTGTCGCTGTGCGTGGAGGCCATGGCCCCGGTGGCGGCCCACGTCGGGATCGACGGCACGGCCGAGGTGCTGGCTCCGCCCGGGCACGACATCGTCCCCATGAGCCGGCGCCTGGCCGAGAAGTACATCGGCCGCAACGACCCGGCCAACGCGGCCGCCGTCGACGCCTTCGTGGCCAACATGATGACCGAGCCCCGCCTGCTCATCCGCCTCACGCCCGAGGTGTGGCGGGCCATCGACATGCGCGTCTACCGGGGCAAGCGGGCCGACCGCGAGCACCAGGCCCGGACCCAGACCCCGGTCCGGCCCGACTAGCCGATCTGTGGCGCCAGGCGCTGTATTTTGCGCGCTGACGCCACAGTTCCCGGACGCACTCGGATGTTTCGCCGCAGGCGAAACTCCAGGTCCCCGAAGGGGACACTCAGTCCCGGCCGAACAGACCGCCCAGCGCGGCACCGCCGATCGCCGCCCCGCCCGTCGAGGCACCCGAGTTGCCGGTACCGACGGCGGCCTGGATGAAGCCCAGGAACTCGCTGGGGTTGCGGGTCTGGATGAGCAGCCGGCCGGGGCCGGTGAAGTCGAACACCAGGCCCTCACCGCTCTTGAACGTCTGGACCAGCCCGCCCGTCACCTTGCGGAGCTGCATGCCCATGCCCTCGGTGTAGGCCACCATGTGGCCCGTGTCGAGGGTGACGGTCTGGCCCGGCTGGAGATCCCACGCCTCCACCGCCCCGTAGGCCGACACCACCATCGGGCCCTGGCCCTCGGCCCGCAGGATGAACCCACCCTCCGAGCCGAACAGGTTCTTGAACCCGCCCCACTTGGTGTCCATGGTGACGGTGTCGGCGCTGGCCAACCACGAGCCCTTCTGCACGAACCAGGCCTGGCCGGGCTGGACCTCCACCACGTTCAGATCGCCGGGGAGGAAGGCGGCCACGTCGATCCAGCCGCCCTCGGGCGGTGCGGTGTAGCTGGTGACGAAGAACGACTCCCCGCCCAGGGCGGCCCGCTTGAGCGACTTGAGGATGCCGCCCTCGGCCCGGGCCTCCACCGCCACGGTGGGGATGGTGGCCATGAGGGCGCCGGACTCGGCCCGGACCCGCTCATTGGGGCCCATCATCAGCCGGGCCACGGCGAACGCTGGTTGTTGGCGGATCGAAACTTCCATGATCCGAGACTACCGGGCCCGTCCGCCAGCGTCGGGGCACCGGCCGGGCCGTCGCCCCCCGCACCCCCTGACCTGCGAGCATCGCCCCCGGCGGTTGTGGCAGAGTCGTGGGCGCTCAGCGAAGAGTCACATACCTGGAACAAGGAGCCACGATGCAAGTGGACATGACCGTCAACGGGCAGGACCGCTCGGCCGACGTCGAAGCGAGAACCCTCCTCGTCTACTACCTGCGCGACGCCGTCGGGCTCACCGGCACCAACGTCGGCTGCGACACCTCGTCGTGCGGGGCCTGCACCGTGCTCCTGAACGGCGAGTCGGTGAAGTCGTGCACGATCCTGGCCGCCCAGGTGCGGGGGGCCGAGGTGACCACCATCGAGGGCCTGGCCGACGGCACCACCCTGCACCCCATGCAGCAGGCGTTCATGGAGTGCCACGGCCTCCAGTGCGGCTACTGCACGCCGGGCATGGTGCTGGCCGCCACCTCGCTGTTGGCCGACAACCCGTCGCCCACCGAGGCCGAGGTGCGGGAGGGGCTGGAGGGCAACCTCTGCCGCTGCACCGGCTACCACAACATCGTGAAGGCCGTGCTCCACACGGCCGAGCACGACGCCGCCTTCTGGCAGGCCCGGGCGTCGAAGACGGGAGCCAGCGCATGACCGTCGTCGGCACCCCGCTCAAGCGCAAGGAAGACCCCAAGCTGCTCACCGGCGAGAGCAAGTTCGTGGACGACATCCACGCTCCGGGTGAGCTGTGGATGGGCATGGTGCGTTCCACCATGGCCCACGCCACGATCGACGGCGTCGACACCTCGGCCGCCGCCGGCATGCCCGGCGTCCACGCCGTGTACACCGGCGCCCAGCTCATGGACATGGGCCTGTGGGCCGCCCCGCTGCCCTGCGCCTGGCCCGTCACCCCCGACATGGTCAACCCGGCCCACTACCCGGTGGCCACGGGCGAGGTCCACCACGTGGGCGAGATCATCGCCGTTGTCCTGGCCGACACCCGGGCCCGGGCGGCTGACGCCGCCGAGCAGGTGGAGGTCAGCTACGGGCCCCTGCCCGCCGTGGCCTCCATCGCCGAGGCCCGCACCGATGGGGCGAAGGCCCACAGCGAGCTGGCCTCCAACAAGTCCTACACCTGGGCCCTGGTGCCCGACCCGGCCGCACTCGACGCCGCCTTCGCCGCCGCCACCCACCACGTGACGGCCGAGTTCACCCAGCAGCGCCTCATCCCGGTGCCGATGGAACCCCGGGGTGTGCTGGCCGTGCCCGGCGTGGCCGGGGGTGACGTGACCCTGTATTCGTCGAGCCAGGTGCCCCACTTCCTCAAGATCCTGCTGGCCGCCACCACCGGCGTCTCCGAGTCGAAGATCCGGGCCATCGCCCCCGCCGTGGGCGGGGGGTTCGGGGCCAAGCTCAACATCAACCCCGACGAGTCGTTGGCCCTCACGCTGGCCCTCGAGCTGGGCCGCCCCGTGCGGTGGACCGAGACCCGCTCCGAGGCGGCGTTCTCCACCCACCAGGGCCGGGGCCAGCTCCAGCGGATCGAGCTGGCGGCCGACGCCGACGGCAAGCTCCTCGGCGTGCGGGTGCACCTCGACGCCGACATGGGGGCCTACATGATGCTGGTCACCCCCGGTGTGCCCCTGCTCGGTAGCTTCCTCTACACCGGCGTCTACGCCGTGCCCGCCTTCGGTTTCACCTGCGACGGCTGGTTCACCAACCTGACCCCCACCGACGCGTACCGGGGCGCCGGCCGGCCCGAGGCGTCCTACGCCATCGAGCGGGCCATGGACATCCTGGCGGGCAGGGTGGGGGTGGGACCCGACGAGATCCGCCGCCGCAACTACCTGGCCGGGGGCGAGAAGTTCGAGAACCTGGCCGTCCCCTCCACCCTGGTGTTCGACTCCGGCCACTACGGCCCCAGCCTCGACCTGGCGCTGGAGAAGGCCGGCTACGCCGACCTGCGGGCCGAGCAGGCCCGGCGCCGGGCCGCCGGCGAGTCCAAGCAGCTCGGCATCGGGCTGTGCACCTACGTGGAGATCTGCGGCCTGGCCCCCAGCCGGGCCCTGGGCGGCCTGGGCTTCGGCTCCGGCGGCTGGGAGCACGCCGTGGTCCGCCTGCTGCCCACGGGCAAGGCGGAGGTGGTGTCGGGCTCCACCCCCCACGGCCAGGGCCACGAGACGTCGTGGTCGATGATCGTGGCCGACAAGCTCGGCATCGACCCGGCCGACGTCACCGTGCTCCACAGCGACACCGCCATCAGCCCGCTGGGGCTCGACACCTACGGCTCGCGCTCGCTGGCCGTGGGCGGCGTGGCCATTGCCATGGCCTGCGACAAGGTGATCGACAAGGCCCGCCTGATCGCCGCCCACCAGATGGAGGCCAATCCCGAGGACCTGGAGTTCGCCGAGGGCGCCTTCACCGTCAAGGGCTCGCCCGACAAGACGATGCCGATCCAGGCCATCGCCTTCGGCGCCTTCCTGGCCCACAACCTGCCCGACGGGATGGAGCCCAACCTGCAGGAGCAGATGACGTTCGACCCGTCGAACTTCGCCTTCCCCTTCGGCACCCACGTGGCCGTGGTGGAGGTCGACGAGACGACAGGCCAGGTCGACCTGCTCCGCTACGTGGCCGTCGACGACTGCGGCAACCAGATCAACCCCCTCATCGTGGAGGGCCAGATCCACGGCGGCATCGTGCAGGGCGTGGCCCAGGCCCTGTGGGAGGACGCGGCGTGGGATGCCGACGGCAACCTGCGTAACCCGTCGCTGCTCGACTACCTCGTGCCGTCGGCGGCCGAGATGCCGAGCTTCGAGACGGCGTTCACCGTCACCCCCAGCCCGGCCAACCCGCTGGGGGTGAAGGGGGTGGGCGAAGCCGGCACGATCGGCTCGGCCGCCGCCGTGATCAACGCCGTGTGCGACGCCCTCAGCCCGCACGGCATCACCGACATCGAGATGCCGGCGACCCCCCGCCGGGTGTGGAAGGCCATCCAGGAGGCGAAGCAGTGATCCCCGCATCGTTCGACTACGTGGAGGCGGCCTCGGCCGAGGCCGCCATCGCCGCCCTCACCGAGCACGGCGACGAGGCCAAGCTCATGGCCGGCGGCCACAGCCTGATCCCGCTGATGCGGTTCCGGCTGGCCACCCCGTCGGTGGTGGTGGACATCAGCCGCCTGTCGGGCCTCAGCTCTGTGCGCGACGGGGGCGACCACCTCGCCATCGGCGCCCTCACCCGCCACCGCGACGTGGAGACCAGCGACCTGGTGCGGTCCCAGGCCGGGCTGCTGGCCCACGTGGCCGGCCAGGTGGGCGACCCCCAGGTGCGCCACCGGGGCACGATCGGGGGCTCGCTGGCCCACGGCGACCCCGCCTCCGACCTGCCGGCCGCCCTGCTCGCACTGGGCGGGTCGGTGGTGGCCCGGGGGCCGAGCGGGGAGCGGGTGATCCCCGCCTCCGAGCTGTTCACCGGCTTCCTGGAGACGGCGCTGGCCGCCGACGAGCTGCTGACCGAGGTTCGGGTGCCCAAGGTGCCCGATGCCCGCTGGTCGTTCCAGAAGTTCAACCGGCGGGCCCAGGACTGGGCCATCGTCGGGGTGGCGGCCTGCCGCAACGGCGCCGGCACAGGGGTGGCCCTCATCAACATGGGCCAGACCCCGATGGTGGCCGCTGCGGTGCAGAGCGCCCTGGCTTCGGGGGCGTCGGCGGCCGAGGCCGCGGCCCGGGCGGCCGAGGGCACCGAGCCCCCGGACGACCTGAACGGCGACGCCGAGTACCGCACCCATCTGGCCCAGGTGCTGGTGGGTCGGGCGCTGGCCGAGATGGGCTGACGGCGTGGGTGACGCAAGCGTTTGTCGGCCATCGATTCATCGCTGACCAGCTGAAACTCGATCAGACAGCGGGAACCCAGCTCGCAGCGGAGCTGGGTTCCGCTGTTTTGGCGGGCTGTCGCAACCAGCTGGCGTCGATCGATGGCGCTCACCCGATCACCTGATAGGTTCCCCTTCATGTCCCGCCGCATTCCACCTTCGCGCTTGGCGCGCCCTCTCCGGTCTCCCACCGTGGTGGCCGCCGCTCCAGCCCTCGCCGTCGCCTTCACCGTGCTTCTGAACGGTGCGATGGCCGTGCCCGCCGGGGCCGAGGGGGAGGAGATCATCATCCGGCCCACCACGGTCATCTACGACAACCCGGGAACGGTCCACACGGTGGCCGACATGCCGGTGCCGGCCAGCCTGCTGGGCCAGCCGTGCGACCTGCGGGTGATCACCCAGAACCAGTCGTCGATCCACCCCGGCACCGACGTCAGCGTGACCACGGGCGGTGCCACCTCGGTGATTCGGGGTGTGGAGGACACGGCCGATGCCCGGGTGGTCGACACCCACCGGGTGACCCTGGGCTCCAACATCCTGGTCCAGGTGACGATCGGCCCCGACGGCTCCACCAGCCTCGGGTTCACGGCCAGCTTCGAGTGCACCCCCGAGCAGCTGCTGCCCACCGTGGCCCCGGCCCAGCAGACCACCACCACACTGGGTGCGGTACCAGTCACCGGGCCCACCGTCAGCGCCCCGCTGACCGGCGACAGCACCCCCGCCACCCCCGCCGTGGGCGGCGAGACCACCTCGTCGACGACCTCGTCCACCGGGCAGCCGGTGGGCAGCGGGCCCGTGGGTGGGCCCGAAGTCGGGGGCGTCACCACGTCGAGCACCACCAGCCCGGCCAGCGCCGGCCCGCCGGCCTCGGCCGGTGTCACCGCGGGTACGCCCCGGGTGCTGGGGGCCCGGCAGGTGGCGGGCCCGTTGCCCGCGGCGCCGTCGGCCCTGGCCACCACGGCCAGCCCCAGCTTCACCGGCTGAGCTTGCCGCCGGTGCACGTCCGGCGGGCCGGCCCGCTGCCAACTGTCCTGCTCGCCCTGCTCGTGGCGCTCCCGGTTACGGGACTGACCGGTTGCGCCACTGCCGACCCCGCCCCCCCGGTGGCCGTGGAGCGGCCCCCCGAGGGTCCGAGCGCCCCGGTCTACCCCGACGAGGTGGTGGTGGCCCAGGGGGCGGTGCCCGAGGTGGTGGCCTACGCACGGCCCTCGGCGTCGGCCGACGAGGTCGGCCGCTTCGCCCATCCGCTCGACGACGGCGGACCGCTCGTGTTCCAGGCCGTGGAGCTCCAGGGCGACTGGCTGCGTGTGCTGCTGCCGGTACGGCCCAACGGGACGACGGGCTGGATCCGCTACGCCGACGTCACCCTCTACCGCAACCCCTACCGGGTGGAGGTGGACGTCTCCGACCACCGTCTCACCGTGCTGAAGGCCAACCAGCCGATCACCGAGACCAGCGTCGGCATCGGTACCGGCGCCACCCCCACCCCGCTCGGCGCCTTCTACCTGACCGAGCTGCTGCAACCGCCCGACCCCGAGGGGGCCTACGGGCCCTACGCCTTCGGCCTGTCGGGCTACAGCGAGACCCTGGAGTCGTTCCAGGGCGAGGACGCCGTGATCGGGATCCACGGCACCAATGACCCGTCGTCGGTGGGCCGCGATGTCAGCCACGGCTGCATCCGGGTACCCAACGACGTGATCGCCGACCTGGCCTCGTACCTGCCCCTCGGCACCCCGGTCCTGATCACGGCCTGACGGCGACCAACAGGGCGGGACCGGTCGGGAGGCGATCGGGTTACCATGCCGCCGTGGCTGGATCGCGGCGCACGTCAGGGAAGCTCATCGCCGCCGTGGTGGTCGTGCCCATCCTGCTGGCCATCGGCACGATGGTGACGCTCGCCCTGGCGCTGCGGGGCAACGACGCCGCCGATCTCGATCCGGCGGAGGCGGTGAACATCCGCATCCACAACGGCATGGACGGCCGCATCGACCGCCTGTTCCTCGGCCGGGACGTAGCGGCCGCGGCCACCGAGGACCCGTCGTTCCACACCCGCTACGCCGGTATCGACCAGGGCGGCGATTCCGACTACCTCCCGGTCGCCCCCGACCCCGACAACTACGACAACATCAGCTTCGTGATGGACGGCCGGGACTGGTCGGTCGACCCGCTGCTGCTGCGGCCCGACGTGGCCGACCTGGCCACGGGCCGGTACTACACGATCGTGCTCGACCAGGAGGGCGAGCAGGCGGTGGTGACCGAGATCACCGCCGATCCCGCCCCCTGACGGCGACGCCACCGGTTCACCGGCCCGGCGCCGGGCGAGCCCCTAAGGTACGGCGATGGCAAGCATCCGCGAGTTGGCCGAGGAGCACTGGCAGGGGCGGGGCGACCTCGTCCACGCCCACCACCCGGTGGCCCGCCTCCCCGGCGAGGACGGCCAGATCCACGGCGAGGAGATCGCCGAGGGCGTGCTCCACCTCAAGAGCGTGGCCTCGGTCAACGCCGTCGACACCGGCGACGGCCTCGTGATGCTCGACACCGGCGGCGCCTTCGACCGCGACATCGTGCACACCGAGGTGCGGCGGTGGCGGCCCGACCCTCTGGCCGCCGCCGTCTACTCCCACCACCACATCGACCACGTCTTCGGCACCGCCCTGTTCGAGGCCGAGGCGGCCGAGAGGGGCTGGGCCCGCCCCGTGGTCTACGCCCACCGTGACGTGCCCGAGCACTTCGCCCGCTACACCCGCACCGTCGGGTGGAACACGGCCATCAACCGGCGCCAGTTCGCCATCGACCTGCCCGGGTTCAGCTGGCCGTCGGAGTTCCGCCTGCCCGACGTCACCTACGAGCGGTCGCTCACGTTCACCCGGGGCGACCTCACGTTCGAGCTACGCCACGCCCGGGGCGAGACCGACGACGCCACCTGGACCTGGATACCCGAGCGGAAGATCCTCCATCCCGGCGACCTCTTCATCTGGGCCGTGCCCAACGCCGGCAATCCGCAGAAGGTGCAGCGCTACCTGTCCGACTGGGCCACCGCCCTGCGGGAGATGGCCGCCCTCGGCCCCGAGTTACTGCTGGCCGGCCACGGCCTGCCCATCTTCGGGCGGGATCGGATCGTCACCGCCCTCACCGACACCGCCGAGCTGCTGGAGTCGATCGAGGACCAGACGCTGGCCCTGATGAACCAGGGCCTCACGCTCGACACCTGCCTCCACGAGGTGCAGGTGCCGGCCCACCTGCGGGACAAGCCCTGGCTCCGGCCGGTCTACGACCACCCCCAGTTCCTGGTGCGCAACGTGTGGCGCCGCTATGGCGGCTGGTGGGACGGCGAGCCCGACAACCTGCTGCCGGCGCCCCGGACCCAGCAGGCCCGGGAGTGGGTGACGCTGGCCGGAGGTGCTGGGCCGGTGCTGGACCGGGCCCGGGCCCTGCTCGAGGGAGGCGATGCCCGGGCCGCCTGCCATCTGGTCGAGTTCGCTGCCCTGGCCGAGCCGGGCAACGCCGAGGTGTGGGCCCTGCGGGCGCAGGTGTACCTGGCCCACGCCGGTCTGCACGACAGCTCGATGGCCCGCAACATCCTGGGCCACGCCGCCCGGGCCTCCGACCAGGGCCGGCGGGACCTGGCCGGCGGTCCCTGAGCGCACTAACGTGATCCGGCCATGACCCTGTTCGTGCAGCGGGTGCTCGACGGCCTGGCCGACGGATCGCTGTTCGGCGCCCTGGCTCTGGCCCTCACGATCGTCTACCAGGGCACCGGCCGGCTCAACCTGGCCCAGGGCGAGATGGGCACGATCGGCACCTACCTGGCCCTGGTGCTGTCGAGCTCGGTGTCGTCCCGGCTGGCCGGTACCGGCATCGTCCGCCAGATCGTGCCCTTCGCCCCGTGGCCCACCTGGCTGGCCGTGGTGGGGGCGGTGGCCCTGTCGGCCCTGATCGGGGCGCTGTTGGAGCGGTTCCTGGTGCGGCGGGTGGCCGACCGCCCGGTGGGGTCGACGGTGCGGGTGACGGTGGCCCTCCTGATGCTGGCCAACGCCTGGGCCACCATGACCTGGACCCGGTCGGGCTCGTTCCCCTCCCTGTTCCCGTCGGGGCCCGACGCCCACGTCGGTATCGCCGGGGCCCGGCTCCGTGTGGCCACCATCGGGCTGTGGGCCGTGCTCCTCGCCCTCTACGGCCTGCTGTGGCTGGCGTCCCGGAAGACCCGGGCCGGGCTCGCCTTCCGCTCGGTGGCCCAGGCCCCGGGGGCCAGCGCCCTGGCCGGGATCCGGGTGCGGCGGGTGTGGATGGGGAGCTGGGCCGTGGCCGCCGCCATCGGGACGCTGGTGGGGGTGCTGTCGGCGTCCCGCCTCGTGCTCACCCCCGACATGATGGTGCGGCTGCTCGTGTTCGGTTTCGTGGCCGCCGCCATCGGCGGGTTCGCCCGGCCCGGCGGGGCCCTTGTCGGCGGGCTGGTGGTGGGGGTGGGCCAGAGCCTGATCGGGGGTTACGGCCCGGGCACCGGTGAGACCCTGTCGTTCCCCCTGATCGTGGTGGGCCTGATCGTGTTGCTGGTGGTGCGCCCGGGGGAGACCGCGGGCGGGCTCGCCGATCTGGCGGTGGTGGGCCAGGGTCTGCGCCGGTCGCCCGAGCCGGGCTGGCGTTCGGCCGTGGTCCGGTCGGCCGAGCCGTCGCTGGGACGGGCCCGGTGGGTGGTCCGGGCCGGGCTGGTGGCGGCCGTGGCCGCCGTGCCGGCGTGGGTCCTGCCCGTGGTCGACGCCCGGACCTGGGTGCAGCTCGTGGGGACGGTGGTGGCCTTCGCCGGCCTGGCCGTGCTCCTGGGCCCGGCCGGGGGTCTGTCGCTGGGCCACGCCGCCTTCATGGGCGTGGGGGCCTACACCGTGGGCATCGCCGGCCGCTACGGCATCCATCCGCTGCTTGGGGTGGCGCTGGCCGCCGCCGTGGGCGCCGCCGCCGGGGTGGCGGTGGGGTTCCCCGCCCTGCGGATCCGGGGCCAGTACCTGGCCGTGATCACGTTCTGCGTGGCCGTGGTGCTCCCCAACCTGGTGCTGCTGTTCCGCCCCTTCACCGGGGGCGACCTGGGGCCGCCCCTCATACCGATGCCGGCTGGGCCGTCGTGGTTCCCCGACGGCGGGCGCGGCCACACCTGGTTCCACGTGGTGGCTCTGGTCGTGGCCGCGGCGGCTCTGGGCGTGGTGCACCGCCTGCTCGGCGGGGCCTGGGGCCGGGCCCTGCGGGCCAGCACCGACGACGCCCTGGCCGCCGCCTCGATGGGGGTGCCGGTGGCCCGTATTCGTACGTCGGCCTTCGCCCTGGCCACGGCTCTGGGGGCGATGGGCGGGGCGTTGATGGCGGTGCCCCAGCAGGCGGTGACGGGCAGCATCCTCGACCCGTTCCGGTCGCTGGCCGCCTTCGCCCTGGTGCTGCTGTGCGGGGTCGACTCGCTGGCCGGCCCGGTGCTGGCCGCCGTGCTCTACATCGGCACCCCGTGGTTCCTGGCCACCACGGGCTGGGCCCTGGGAGCCCAGGGGGTGGCCCCCGACGCCACCGGCGGCGGCGCCTACCTCCTGTGGGGCCTGGCCCTGCTGGTGGGCACGCTGGTGGTGCCCGACGGGATCGTGCCCGCCGCCCGGCGGCTGGTGGCCCGGGAGCGGACCGGCGCCGGTTTCGGCCCAGGGGTGGAAGCCGACCCGTCCGAACTGGCAGCCAGCTTGCCCGGTTGAGGCCCGAGCGGGCACCCTCGGAGGCGATGGAGCGTGATCCGGGCCTGAACGGGCCGAGCAACTTCCGGGACCTGGGCGGCTACGCCACGGCTGACGGCCGCCGGGTGCGGTGGCGCCGGGTGTTCCGGTCCGACGCCCTGCGCCTGACCGACGCCGACGTGGCCGTGCTGCGCCAGCTCGGGCTCCGCACCGCCGTCGATTTCCGCACCCCGATGGAGTACGGGCACCGGGAGGGTGGGGGGAGCGAGAAGCACGTGGCCCGGTGGGCCGAGGTGGGGTTCCGCCGCATCCACCTGCCGATGATCGACGAGACCCGGGTGGCCCGCCAGGCCAGCGACGAGCGGCCCCCGGCGGCCCGGGGGTACCTCAAGATGCTGGAGCGGGGCGGGCCGGCCCTGGTCGAGCTGTTCGAGCTGCTGGCCGGCGAGGACCATCAGCCGCTGGTGTTCCACTGCTCGGCCGGCAAGGACCGCACGGGGATCGCAGCGGCCCTGCTGCTGGGTGTGCTCGGTGTCGACGACGCCACGATCGTGGCCGACTACGCCCTGTCCCAGGCGAACATGGAGCGGGCGCTGGCCAAGATCCAGGCCCGGCCCGACGCCGATCGCATCCTGGCCAACCGCCCGGTGGCGGCGTGGCAGGCCCCCACCGAGGCCGTGGTCGGCTTCGTCGACGGTGTCCGGGAGGTCCACGGTTCGTGGGATGCCGCCGCCGCCTCGATCGGCATCGACGGGGCCACCGTCGCCACCCTCCGCTCGTTGCTGCTCACCGACTGACCCGCCCTCCGGCCCCCGTCGCCCTCCGGCCCCCGTCGCCCGCATCGGCCGGGCCGGATCTCGGCGCGTGGGGCACCGCCGGTGGTGCTTTCCGCACCGAGATGTCGGGCCGCCGCGTCGGGTGCGGGGAGGCGCCGGGGGTCAGCGGGCCTGCCAGTTGGGGGTGCGTTTCTCCAGGAAAGCGGCCACGCCCTCCTTGCGGTCCTCGGACAGGTAGGGGTTGGGGCCGGCGTTGAGCCGCAGGGCGGCCGACACCGGCAGGTCCCGGCCCTTGGTGATCATGGCCTTGTAGCGCTGGGTGGTGAGCGGGGCGTTGGCCACGATCGAGCGCACCAGCACCTCGGTGCGGTCGGCCAGATCGGCCCGGGGCACGACCTGCTGCACCAGACCCCAGTGGAGGGCGGTGGCGGCGTCGACCGGCTCGCCGGTGTAGAGCATCTGGTAGGCCACCCCGAGTGGCACCACCCGGGGCAGGACCACCGAGCCGAAATTGGCCCCCAGGCCCCGCTTGGCCTCGGGCATCCCGATGCGGAGGTCGTCGGCGGCGATGCGGACGTCGCAGGCCACGGCCAGCTCACACCCGCCGCCCATGGCCCACCCGAACAGCGACGCCACCGTGGGCTTCGAGCACTCCAGGATCACCTCGAAGAAGTTGCGGCGGGAGCCCGTCATCGGCACCGCGCCCGGGCGCCGGCCCCCCGACCGGCCGCCAGCGCCGCCGGCCCGGGCCTCATCCGCCGCGCCCATGTCCTTCAGGTCGGCCCCGGCGCAGAAGGCCCGCTCGCCCGTGGCCGACAACACCACGGCCCACACGTCGCGGTCGGTGGAGAAGGCGTCGAACGCGTCCACCAGGTCGTCGGCCAGGCCCACCGAGATGGCGTTCATCCGCTCCGGCCGGTCGATCGTGGCGTAAGCCACCTTGTCCCGCACCTCGACGATCAGGCCGCCGTCGGTCCGCTCCGGTCCACTCATGTGCCCGACGCTAGGACATAGCCCGAGTTACGGCCACGCTGGGGCCGGGTACCAGGACGAATCATGACCACTCTCAGCCAGTCCCGCACCGCTACCGGCTCCGGCGCCCGGCCGTGGCTGGCCCTGGCCGGCCTCGTCGCCGCCTGCCAGCTGGCCGGCATCATCGGCATCCCGTTCAACGAGCGGGCCATCGACACCTGGTACGACACGGTCGACAAGCCCTCGTTCAACCCGCCCAGCTGGGTGTTCGGCCCGGTGTGGACCACGCTCTACCTGCTGATGGCGGTGGCCGCCTGGCTGGTGTGGCGCACCGACGATCGGCGACGCCGCACGGCGTTGGCCCTGTTCGCCGCGCAACTCGTGCTCAATGCCCTCTGGTCGCCCCTGTTCTTCGGCGCCCGCCGGCCGGGCTGGGCCCTGGCCGAGATCGTCGTGCTGTGGCTGGCGGTTGCCCTCACCACCTCCTGGTTCTGGTCGATCGCCCGCCGGGCCGGCGCCCTGCTCGTGCCCTACCTGGCCTGGGTCGGCTTCGCCGCCGTCCTCAACGCCGAGATCGTGCGCCTGAACTGACCGAACTAACCTTGGGCCCGGCGTTGCGAACGGCTCAGGGGGGTCATCAGGCATGCAGATCGGCTACTTCACCGAACGTCCCTACCGGTGGCTCGACGAAGACGACGTGTTGCGCAACAAGGCCTTCTTCGCCCTACCCAACGACCGCTTCGACCATCTGAAGGCGGCCGACGACTACAACCACTGGCTCGACGAGTACCAGGCGGCCGAGGAGATGGGCTTCGACGTGCTCGCCCTCAACGAGCACCACGGCAACCCGATCTGCATGGGCAGCGTGCAGAACGTCGAAGCGTCGATCCTGGCCCGGATCACCACCAAGGCCCGGATCGCCCTCATCGGCAACCCGCTGCCGGTCAACAAGCACCCCCTCCGGCTGGCCGAGGAGCTGGCCACCATCGACCTGATCTCCCGGGGCCGCCTGATCAGCGGCTGGGTGCGGGGCGCCGGGGCCGAGCAGTTCTTCAACAACGCCAACCCGGCCTACAACCGGGAGTACCTCGACGAGGCCCACGAGTTCATCATCCAGGCCTGGACCCGCCCCGGGCCCTGGCGTTACGAGGGCAAGCACTTCCACTACCGCCATGTGAACCCGTGGGCCCTGCCGTTCCAGAAGCCGCATCCGCCGATCTGGATGCCCGGCGTGCTGTCGCCCGAGACCGTGCTGTGGGCCGCCGACCGGGGCTATCCCTACATCGGGCTCGGCACCGCCATCGGCCCCACCACCGAGCTGTGGGACCTGTACGCCGACCGGGCGGCGGCCAACGGCCTGCAGGCCGGGCCCGAGAACTTCGGCTACGTGATCCCCGTGTTCTGCGCCGACTCCGAAGACAAGGCCCAGGAGCTGGGCCGGGGCTTCGTGTTCGGCGGCGGGCAGAACGCCTTCAGCCGGCCCGAGCACACCCTGCCCCCGGGCTACAACTCGAAGGCCGCCACCAAGCGGCTGGCCGAGGCCGGGGTCAACGCCACCACCTGGACCGGCCTGGCCACGGCCCGCAAGGCCAACATGGTGGGCGACAACCGGCCCGACGACAGCAAGCCGGAAGACCTGGAGTCGATCCGCCAGAAGCTGTACCGGGGTCTGCAGCGGGCCCAGGACGCCCACACGGTGCTGGTGGGCACGCCCGACCAGGTGGCGACGAAGATGAAGCGGGTCATGTCGATCGTGCGGCCCGGCGTGGTGATCTTCCTCCACATCCAGGGGCCGGTGTCGAACGAGGACCGGATGCGGAGCATGGAGCTGCTGACCGAGCACGTGGTGCCCGACATGCGGGAGCATGCGGCGTCGATCGGCCTGGTCGACCAGTTCCAGCGGGAGCCGGGCTCGGTCAAGATCCCCCACGGCGCCGCCCGCAGCGACGTGGTGGACCGCAGCGGCCTCAAGTACATCAACGCGGTCTGAGCCGGGAGGTCATGCACATGGGAGCCACGCTCGACTGGTACGGCTGTGCCACCTACCGCCTCACGGTGGGCGACACGGTGGTGTTCCTCGACGCCTACATCGACCGGGTGCCGGGAGCGGCCGGCCCCCAGCCCCCGGTGCGGGCCGACGACATCAGCCGCTGCGACTGGATCGTGGTGGGCCACTCCCACTTCGACCATCTCTGGGGGGCGGAGCGGATCGCGGCCGCCACCGGGGCCACGATCATCGGGTCGCACGAGACGGTGCGGGTGATGGAGCGCGTGGGGGTGCCGATGCGCCAGCTCATGCCGGTGGCCGGCGGGGAGCGGGTGGCGCTGGCCGACGGGTTGAGCGTGTCGATCTACCCCAGCCTGCACTCGTGCGTGTGGTCGCACAAGGGGATGCACCCGGCCGACGAGGTGTGCCTGGGCGACCTGTGGCTCACCCATCAGGAACGCCAGGCCCGCTTCGCCGGGCTGTTCGACCACATCGGCTCGCTGGGCGAGGCCACCCGGGAGCACCTGCGGGCGTCGGACCAGAAGCCTCGGGGCGACGGCCATTCGCTGGTGTTCCTGTTCGACACGCCCGAGGGGTCGCTGCTGTACCAGGACACGTCGGGGCACTGGTCGGGCATCGTGCGGGATCTCCGGCCCGACGTTGCCATCATCGCCGCCGCCGGTCGGGGCAACGTGGACGGCGAACCCATCCAGGGGTCGCTGGCCCAGTTCGTGGCCCGCCAGGCGTCGCTGCTGCGGCCCAAGCGGGTGATCCTCTCGCACCACGACGACTGGCTCCCCGGCTTCTCGATCGACACCGACACGGCGCCCATCCGGGAGGAACTGTCCCGCTGGCTGCCCCGCTGCGAGCTGGCCGAACCCGGCTACCTCGACGCCTTCGAGGTCTTCGCCGGCCTCTGACCACATCCGGCGCGCGGTTCGAACCGTGTACCCCGATGTTCCTCCCAGAGGTACATACCGCTACACGGTTCGAACTGAGGTCCCGATGTCGCGGCGGTTGGTGGCGTCAGCTGGGCTGATCGGCGGCGAGGTCGCGGACGTAGGCGTCCTCCAGGCCGGCCTCGACCTGCTCGGCCGTGACCTTGCCCTCGCCGCCGGTGTGGCGGAGCAGGATCTTGGCCGGCGACGGACGGTTGTCGGCCCCCGGCCAGGACTCGGGCTCCCACAGCCCGGCCCGGCGCAGCGACTTGGCGCAGTGGATGTAGGCCTCCCGCACCCGGACACCGATGGCCGACGCCGGCCGCCGGAGCTGGTCGGTGAACTGGTCGAGTACGGCGGGGTCGGTGGTGATGCAGGCCTCGCCGTTGGCCCGCAGCGTCTCGCCCAGGCCGGGGATCAGGAACAGCAGGGCGATCTCGCCCGTGACCACCACGTTCTGCAGCGAGTCGAGCCGGTTGTTGCCGTTGAGGTCGGGAATGGCCAGGCGGTGGTCGTCGAGCACCCGCACGAATCCGGCCGGGCCGCCCCGGGGCGACACGTCCTGGCGGCCCTCGGGGTCGGCCGTGCCCACCAGCACCATGGTCGACAGGGCGATGAAGTCGCGGCAGCCCTGGTCGAGGTGGTCGACGGCCTTGTTGGCCGCCAGCTTGTGGGGCTCCCGGTAGATCTGGCGGAGCCCCTCCACCGACGTGATCACGTCACCGAACCCGAGCCCCGCGGTCGCTGCAGTCGTCATGCGACAAACGCTAGTGCCGCCTCCCGGGCGGTGCCCGCCCGATCCGCGACACGGTTCCAACCGGGTCGCGAACTGTGCGCTGAGCGCTCCCATCGCGACGTCGCTCCGAACCGTGTCGCGTGTGTGCTTCAGCGCAGGGGGACCCAGGGCGACAGCCGCAGCTCGCCCGCCTCCCGGGCGGCCAGGCGCTCCAGCAGGGCCCGCAGCTCGGCCGCCGCCGCCGACGAGCCGGGTGGGCCGGCGTCGCCGGCCAGGCGGGTGGCCAGCTCGGCGGCGGCACCCCGCAGGGCGAGGTCGGCCGCCGCCAGGTCGGTGGCCGTCGGCGGGGGGCCGGGCGGGAGCGAGCGGGCCAGAGCCAGGGCGTCGGCCACGGGTCCGTCGGCCGGCTCGTCGATGCCCAGGGCGGCCCACAGGCGGGGGAGGGTGGCGGCCAGGTCGGCGGCATCGGCGTGGAGGTACGACCCCAGGCGGGGCACGGCCCGGGCCACCCGGCGGGTCAGGGCGATGGCGGCCAGCAGCTCGTCCCGGGCCGGACCGGGCGGCAGCTCGGGCAGCACGGTGGCGGTCAGCCCGTCGGCCATGCCGGCCAACAGCTCGTCCAGCGACGGGTTCAGCACGTCGGCCGCCCGTCGGTGGGCCCGGGGCCGGTGAGGTGGGGGAGCGACGGGTTCAGCACGGATCGTGGGCCCCTTGGGCGCCGGGGCGGGTGGCGCCGGCCGCCTCCAGCTCGGCTTCGGTCACGAGGGCCAGCGCCGCCTGCACGAACCCGGGCACGGTGGCCGACCGGTTGGCGTGGCGGACGCTGGCCCCGTCCACGGCGAACGAGCGGGTGGCGGTGAGCGAGATCACGCTGTGCTTGACCTCGCCGAAGACCCGCCACCACCGGAGGTGGGCCGCCGTGTACGGCACCCCGCCGGCCTCGGCGTAGGCGGCCAGGAACTCCTCGAAGGGGCAGGCGGCGGCCGGCGTCCACACGTCGCGGTACACCCAGCCCAGATCCTCGATGGGGTCGCCCAGGTGCACCATCTCCCAGTCGAGCAGCGCCGTCAGGTGCCCCTCGTGGGCCAGCAGATTCCCGAACCGCAGATCCCCGTGGACCACCGACACCCGCTCGGCCACCGGGGCCCGGGACGCCAGCCACTCGAAGCAGTACACGAGCCCGGGGTGGGGCTCCAGCCGGTGCCGCTCGAACTGGGCCCGCCACAGCGCCAGCTGGTCGGCCGCCGCCGTGGCCACCGTGGCCGCCGGCAGGTGGGTGAACGGCCCGACGTCCACCGCATGGAGCCGGGCCGCCGCCCCCGCCAGATCGTGGGCGATCACCCGGTTGGCGGCGTGGTGCTCCGGTTGGCGCAACGACCGGGTCTCGGCCGTTCCCGGCACCCAGCCGGTCACGAAGAACGGTCGCCCGAACGCCTCGCCCTCCTCGTCGAGCCACAGGGCGGGCGGGGCCGGCACGCCGCTGCCCTCCAGTCGGGCCAGCGTGTTGAACTCCGGACCCAGCTCGGTCTCCAGCTGCCCGGCCTCGGCCTTCACCAGCATCACGCACCGGGCCTCCCGGCCGTCGGCCCAGCGGGCGGTGAATCCCCACGGGTCCCGGGCGTTGCCAACCGACGAGATCGGGGCCAGATCGGCCACCGCCACCGTCTGGCCCTCGGCCGCGGCCAGGTAGGCCTCCAGCCCCGACCGCATGTCGGTCGACGTCATGATGCCGGCGGCCATCAGGGGCCGGGCCCTACAGGAACGCCCAGCCGGGACGGCCGGCGGCGCACAGCTCGTAGGCGGTGGGATCGATCGGCTGGTAGAGGCCGGTGGCCGTCTCCCCGTTGCACGTCACCCGGCACAGGTGCTCGTCGAGGCCGGCGATCCGGGCCCGCACCTCGGGCTGGTTGACGTCGTAGGTCTCGCCCTCGATCAGGTCGGGCCCGTCGTAGCCGCCGGAGTGGATGCCCTTGTCGGGCGTGCCCCCGTACATCCCGCAGCGCAGGTAGGCCGTCTGGTTGCCGATGCGCTCGTAGTGGACCTGGCGCACCTCGCCGGTGTCGAGCGTGTAGTCCACCACGCCCTCGACGAAGATGTGGGTGTCGGGCTCGAACCGCAGCCGGCGCGACGGCTTGGCCACCCGCCCCGACCCCGGCCGGGGATCGCCGAAGGGGTAGAACACCCGGTCACCCCACAGCGTCCACGACGGGAAGGCGACGAAGGCGTTGCCCGACACCCCCACGTGGAGCCGCCCCCCGAGCGACAGGGCCGGCCCGCCAACGCCCCGGCCCACGCCCCAGTGGCGGTCCCGGGTGCCGGGGGAGCCGGCCGGGATCTCGATGCGCCGGCCGTCGACCTCCACCCAGCCGTGCACCACCCCGAAGCTCTCGAACCCGGTGGTCACGTCGTTGCGCCGGCCCGGGGGTGAGCCGCCAGCCAGGTTCGACAGGGGCTCCCGGAACGTCTGGCGGGTGGTGTCGTGGAAGTCGATCTGGAAGCTGACGCCCCACTCGTTCGGCTCCAGGATGTAGCGCCACCAGCGCATGCCCCGGATGATCCGGGGGGCGATGGGCCCGATCCGCAGGTCGGCCCGGTCCAGCCCCAGGGCCCGGAACCCCCGCACCGTGGTGTGCCGGCCCTGGTGGTTCACGATGGCGTAGGCCTCGGCCCGGTCGAGGTTGGGGTAGAAGCTGCAGCCGGTGGCCACCAGCACCTCGCCGGCCGGGTCGTGGCACACCATCCAGTACCGCTCGTAAGCCCGGGGGTCGCCCGACCACATCACCCGGATCGGGTCCGGGGTCTGGTGGATCATGTAGTCGTCGAGGGGCGACAGGGGGAACTGCTCGGCGAAGTGCCCGTCGGACACGGTGAGGCTGGGGACGGGCTCGTCGTCGAGAGGCGGCTGGTCGGGGCTGCTCACGGTGGTCCTCTCGGGGCTGGGAACGATGGGGAGGGGGGAATCAGGATCGACGGTTGGCGGGGTCCCGGTCGAGCCGGTGGCGCAGGGCCCGGGCCACCGTGGTGATCTGGGCGGTGTCGAGTTGGTCGGTGGCGTCGGCCAGGCGGCCCCGCAGCTCCACGTTGCGGCGGTGGGCGGGCCCGACGGCCGAAGCTGCGGCGGATCCGTCATCGGTCCCGACCCCCAGGCCGGGGCCGAGGGCGGCCAGCAGCTCGGCCAGCCGGCGGTTGTCGTCGACCAGGAAGGCCAGGGCGTCGGGCCAGGCGGTGGCGGCCTGGCGGATGAGGCGCCGGGTGTCGGCCACGGCGGCGGTGCCGGCCGGTGACAGGCCGGGGTCGGCCGCGACCGCCTCCAGCAGGCGCCGGGCCCCGGCCAGGTGCTGGCTCACGATGTGATCGTCGGCGGGGCCAGCGCCGACGGGGCCGTCACCGACGGGGCCGTCACCGGTGGGATCGGGCCCGGGCGGGGCCACGGCGTCGAGCAGGGCCCGGAGCACGGCGGCGGTGGGGCGGTAGGGCTCGTCGCTGCGACCCTCGCGGAACGAGCGCAGCCCGCTGACCTGCATGACCGCCGTCTTGTACGAGGCCAGCACGTTCCACCAGGTCACGGCGCTGACGTCGACGGGAATGCCGGTGGCCTCCTCGTACCGGGCGAACAGGTCCTCCCGCTCCCAGGCCCCGGGGATCAGGTGCTCCCGCAGGCGCAGCGGCTGGGTGATCCAGCCGAGATCCTCCATGGGGTCACCCAGGTGGGCCAGCTCCCAGTCGAGCAGTGCCACCAGGCGATCGCCGCCCTCCAGCAGCACGTTGCCGGGCTTGAAATCCCCGTGGACCAGCACCGTTCGGGGCGACCGGGGGGCGGTGGCGGCCAGCCAGCGGCGGGCCACCTCCAGCTCGGGCCACGGTTCCTGCTGGTCACGGCGCAGGATCGCCGTCCATTCGTCGAGCTCGGCCTGGGCCGCTCCGGGCCCCGGATCGCTCAGCACGGCCCCCAGGCCGGCGGCCGCCCAATCGGCGCGGTGGAGCGTGGCCAGCAGGTCGCAGAACCGCTGGGCCAGGTCCACCCGCTCGGCCCGGGGCCGGTCGCCGTTGACCACGAAGTAGTCGACCTCGCCCGGCTCCCGCACCATAACCAGCGACGGGCGGCCCAACTGGGTGCCGTCGGCATCGAGCCAGCGGACCCGGGGCGCCGGCACCGCCGTGCCCTCCAGCGCCCGGAGCACGGCGAACTCGGTGGCCCGGCTCGTCTCCAGCAGCCCGCCCCGGGGGTCGCGCCGCACGATCAGGGGCTCCACCGTGCCGTCGGGCCATACCGCGTCGAACAGCCAGTTCTCCCGGGAACGGCCGACACCCACCCGGTCCAGCCGCTCGATGCGGGGTGGGGCGGCCACGTCGGGCTGGGTGGCCAGGAAGCGTTCCAGCTGGTCCAGGATGTCGTCGCTCGCCTCGGGCACCGTCGTCGCTGTCTCCCTTTCCGGCCGGTCGGCCCGCCCGTTCTACCCCAGGTCGGTGGCCCGGGGCGAGCGGGGAGCGCCACCCCGTCCTTCGTATCTCGGTGCACCAGGCGCCACCGGCGGTGCGCCATGCACCGAGATCCTGGCCGTCCGGCTTCTCGGTGCACCAGGCGCCGCCGGCGGTGCGCTACGCACCGAGATCCTGGCCGGCCCCGGCGACGCGCCGGGCCTGGGGGGCCGCCGATAGGCTGCCCGCCCTATGGGGGAGCCGATCCTGGTCCGGGGCTCATGCCACCACGACTGTCCCGACACCTGCGTGTGGGACGTCACGGTCGACGACGGCCGGGCCGTGCGCCTCCGGGGCAACCGTGACCACCCCACCACCCGGGGCGAGCTGTGCCCCAAGGTGAACCGGTACCTGGAGCGGGTCTACCACCCCGACCGCCTCCTCACCCCCCTGCGCCGGGTGGGCCCCAAGGGCGAGGGCCGGTTCGAGCCGATCAGCTGGCGCGAGGCCATCACCGAAGCCGCCGGCCGCCTGAACCGCATCCGGGCCGAGAGCGGCGGCGCCGCCATCCTGCCCTTCTCGTTCGACGGCACCCAGGGCGTGATCCAGAAGGGCCTGGTGGCCGACCGCTTCTTCGACGCCCTCGGCGCCAGCGACATCCGCCGCCACCTGTGCGGGGTCACGGCCTGGCTGGGGGCGGCCGACGTGACCGGCCAGCCCCTGGGCCTCGACCCCGAAGACCTGGCCCTGGCCCGCACGATCATCCTGTGGGGCACCAACACCTACCTCACCAACCGCCACCTGTGGCCCACGATCGAGGCGGCCCGGGCCCAGGGCGCCACCGTGGTGGTGATCGACCCCGTGCGCACGATCACCGCCGCCCGGGCCGACCATCACCTCGCCCCCCGCCCCGGCACCGACGTGGCCCTGGTGCTGGCCCTCATCCACGTGATGGACCGCGACGGCCTGCTCGACGAGACCTGGATCGCCGAGTGCACCACCGGGGCCGACGAGCTGCGCCGGGCCGCCGCCGTGCAGCCCCTGGCCGAGGCGGCCGACACCACCGGCATCCCGGTGGAGCGGATCGAGTGGCTGGCCCACCTCTACGCCACCAACCGGCCGGCCGCCATCCGCACCCTGGTCGGCCCCGAGCACCGCCAACGGGGACGCGACATCATGGGTGCAATCGCCATGCTGCCGGCCCTCACCGGGGCTTGGCGCGACCCCGGCGGCGGCCTGGCCCGGTCAACCCAGGTCTACTTCGAGACGGCCCTCAACTACCCGATGCCCCACCCCGACGCCCCGGCCCGGCGCCAGTTCAACATGGCCCGGCTGGGGGAGGTGCTCACCGACCCCGGGCTCGACCCCCCGATCCGGGCCCTGGTGGTGCACAACTCCAACCCGGCCGTGATCTGCCCCGACCAGAACCGGGTGGTGGCCGGCCTGGCCCGCGACGACCTCTACACGATCGTGATCGAGCAGTTCGCCACCGACACCGTCGCCTACGCCGACCTGGTCCTGCCCGCCACCACCCAGATCGAGCACCTCGACCTGGGCATAGCCTGGGGTCACCTGTACCTGTCGCTCAACCAACCCGCCATCGCCCCCCGGGGCCAGGCCCGGCCCAACAGCGACATCTTCCGGGCCCTGGCCCGGGCCATGGGCCTGCCGGCCGGCCCGGCCGGGCTCCCGGCGACCGACGGGTTCAGCTGGGACGACGACGACGAGACCCTGATCCGTCGCCTGCTCGACTCCAGTCACCCCTGGCTCACCGGGATCACCTGGGACCGCCTCCAGAAGGAGTCGTGGTGCCGCCTGGCCGTGCCGGCCCGGTACCGGCCGGGGGTCGACATGGCCCCGGCCACCGCCGACGGCCGGTTCCAGCTCCGGGCCCTCCGCCACCAGCCGGGGGCCGAGACGCCCGACGGCTCGCCCGATCTGGCCGCCCGCTACCCCCTGGTGCTACTCACCCCCAAGCACCACCTCCGGTTCCACAACGCCAGCTACAGCGCCTTTCCCGAGCACCAGCCAACCGGCGACGCCCCCCGCCTGCTGCTCCACCCCGACGACGCCGTGGCCCGGGGCCTGACGATCGCCGACCGGGTGGAGGTGTTCAACGACCGGGGCTCGCTCACCGTGGGCCTGGACCTGAGCGACGACCTCCAGCCCGGTGTGGCGGCCCTGCCCTTCGGCTGGTGGCACCGCGCCACCCCCGAAGGCCGCTCGGTCAACGCCCTGACCAACCCCGCCGTCCCCGACGACGACATCGGCTCCGCCGCCTTCCACGAGACGCTCGTTCAAGTCCGCGCCTCCCGGGGCTGACAACCTCAAAAGGTTGCTGACGCAGTGTGGGCAAAGCTGCTCACGCCGTATCCCTGCGTCCCTGCGCCCCGTTTCTACAGGCACGTCGCCGCGTGGGCCGAAGCCGCTGGACCCCGGACGTCTGAGCAGTTCTCTTTTCTCATTCCTTTCGAAGGGGCACGAGGGTGTACGAGCCCATTGCAGTAGTAGGAGCTGGTTGTCGTTTTCCCGGCGACGCAGCCGATCTGACCAGTCTCGACGAGTTCGAGGCGTTCGTCATGCGCGGGGGCGACGCCGTCGGCCCCATGCCCGAAGACCGCTGGAACGTCGACGCGCTGTACTCCGAAGACCCGTCGGCCCGGGGCCGGATGTACGTGCGCCGGGGCTCGTTCCTGCGCTGGGACTTCCGCCAGTTCGACGCCCCCCTGTTCGGCATCTCCCCCAAGGAGGCGTCGATCATGGACCCCCAGCAGCGCCTGGTGCTCGACGTCGCCCTCGACACCCTGCACCACGCAAGGGTCGATTTCGACGCCCTGGCCGGCTCGGCCACCGGGGTGTTCATGGGCGGCTTCATGCTCGACCATCTCACCGGCAACGCCCACTTCACGGTGCGGGAGCGGATGACCAACCACTCGCCCACCAGCGCCATGGCCACCATGCTGTCGAACCGGGTGTCGTTCGCCCTCGGCCTGCAGGGGCCGAGCCTCACCATCGACACGGCCTGCTCGTCGTCGCTGGTGGCCATCCACATGGCCTGCCGTTCACTCCAGGCCCGGGACGCCGACCTGTGCCTGGCCGGCGGCGTGAACTACATGCTGATGGCCAACACCATCATGATGCTGTGCAAAGGCCAGTTCCTGGCCCGCGACGGCCGGTCCAAGAGCTTCGACGCCTCGGCCGACGGCTACGGCCGGGGTGAGGGATGCGGCATGGTGGCCCTCAAGCGGCTGGCCGACGCCGAGGCCGACGGCGACGAGATCCTCGGCGTGATCATCGGCTCGGGCGTCAACCAGGACGGCGCCACCCCGGGCATCACCGTGCCCAACCCCGAGGCCCAGTCGGCCCTCATGTTCAAGGTCTACGCCGACGCCGGCTTCTCGGCCGCCGACATCGACCTGTTCGAGGCCCACGGCACCGGCACCCCGGTGGGCGACCCGCTGGAGGTGGAGGCCATGCGCACCGTGCTGGCCGCCCACGGGGCCGACCAGCGGGTGGTGCTCGGTTCGATCAAGGCCGGCATCGGCCACACCGAGGCCGCCGCCGGCGTGGCCGGCCTGCTCAAGGCGGTGGTGAGTGTCCGGTCGGGCAAGGTGGGCCCCCAGGCCTGGCTCCAGGAGCTCAACCCGGCCCTCCAGCTGGACGACACGGCGCTGGAGATCGCCCGCAGCGGCCCCCTGGGCATCTCCCACCCCGACCGGGCGAGCACGGCCGTGGTCAACTCCTTCGGCTACGGCGGCACCAACGCCCACGTGGTGGTGACGTCGCGTGCCTGAGATCCATCGACTTCCCGTCACCGGGGCCAACCAGGAGCGGGCGGCCGAGAACGCCCAGCAGTTGATCGATCTCATCCAGGCCGCGGGCGAGGTCGGGTTCGAAGCCCAGGTGGAGGCGGCCTGGCGGGCCGCCCGGGGCCAGTCGCGCTGGATCGTGGCCGGCCGCACCCGCAGTGAACTGCTCACGGCCCTGGCCGAGCTGGTGCTCGACGGAAGCTGTGTGGCCTCCGGCCAGCACCGGGGCGGCGGCCGCCGGGTCACGTTCGTGTGCAGCGGTATGGGTCCCCAGTGGGCCCGCATGGGGCGGGGCCTGGCCCTCGGGATCCCCGCCTTCGCCGACCGGATCGCCGAGATCGACGCCCTGCTGGCGGTGCACAACGGCGGGTCGGTGTGGGACGAGCTGGAGCGGCACGACCCGGGCGACGTCCTGCCCACCCGGTTGGCCCAGCCCGGCAACTTCCTGCTCCAGGCCGCGCTCCACGACCTGCTGGTGGCCGAGGGCATCGCGCCCGACGCCGTCATCGGCCACAGCGCAGGCGAGGTGGCGGCGGCCTACGCGGCCGGGATCTACACCCTCGACGAGGCGGCCCGGGTGGCCGTGGTCCGGGGCCGGCTCCAGGCCACGCTGGCCGGCCGGGGGGCGATGCTGGCCGTCGGCCTCAGCGAGGACGAGGCGGCCGAGGCCATCGCCGGCCTGCCCGGCGTGTCGCTGGCCGCCATCAACGACCACCAGGCGGTGACCGTGGCCGGCGACGCCGGCCAGATCGCCGAGCTGGAGCAGCGGATGCGGGACCAGCGCGTCTTCGCCAAGGTGCTGCGGGTGGAGGTCCCCTACCACAGCCCGGTGATGGACGAGATCGCCGTGGAGCTGGCCGACCAGATGAGCTTCGTCGAGCCCAAGCCGGCCCGCCTGCCGATCTACTCCACCGTCAGCGGCACCCTGTCCACCGGCGGGGAGTGGGGCGCCGGCTACTGGCCCCGCAACGTGCGCCTGCCGGTGCGCTTCGCTCAGGCGGTGGGCCAGGCCCTGGCCGACGGCAGCACCACCTTCCTCGAGCTGGCCCCCCATCCGGTGCTCACCCCGAGCATCGAGGCCCTGGCCCGCACCACCACCGGGGTCAGCGTCACCCCCCTGCTGTCGCGCCGGGACGACGAGTACCGCATGTTCCTGGGGGCCGTGGGCAAGCTGGCCCTCGAAGGGGTCGGCCGCCCGCCCCGGACCCCCTCGGCCCCCCTGCCGGCGCCGGTCCGGGCCCTCCAGAAGGTGTGGGACCAGGACCCGTGGTACGACGTCGACCGGGCCAACAGCTCGGCCGTGCCCGGCCTGACCCTGCTCGGGCGGCGGGTGTCGGACCACAACGACGAGTTCGACGTTGAGCTGTCGATGTCCGACCAGCCGTGGCTGGAGGGCCATGCCGTGCAGGGCCTGGGGCCGGTGGTGCCGGCCACCATGTGGGCCGAGCTGCTGGCGTTGGCCGCCACCGAGGGCGACGAGCGCGGCGTGACCCTGACCGATCTCACCATCGCCCAGGGCCTGCCGGTGTTCTCCAACCCCACCCTGGTGCGGATCAAGCTCGGCGGGGGCGTGGGACGCTGCTACTCCCGCCCCCTGGGCGACACGGCGGCGTGGGCGCTCAACGCCGTCGCCTCGATCGGGACCGCGGTCCCCCTGAACGACGTCCCGGCGGCCGGGCTTACACCCCCCGGCCTGCCGGGCGTCGACCCCGACGCCCTCTACTCCCTGTTCCGGCTGAAGGGCCTGCAGTACAGCGGGGCCTTCCGCAACCTCACCGGGATCACCGTGGGCGACGGCGAGGCGGCCGATGCCACCCTCACTGACAAGGCCGTGGCCTGGGCCACGATCGACGCCGGGGTGCCCTACCGGGGCGGACGGCACGCCCCCTGGGTGCTCGACGCCGGGCTCCAGCTGCTGATCGCCGCCGCCCGGGACCTGGGTGAGGCCATGTACCTCCCGTTCCGGTTGGGCCGGGTGGGCCTCCACCGGCCGATGGCGGGCGACCGCCCGTGGCGGGCCCGGGCCGAGGTGACGTCCCGCACCCGGCACGAGCTGGTGGGGTCGGTCCAGTTCTTCGACATCGACGGCACCCTGGTGGCCGAGTTGGCCGACGTGGCCTGTATGCGCAACCAGAGCGACGACGTGGCCCGGGCCTCCTACCTCGACCGCAACTCCTACACGCTGCACGCCGTGACACCCGACGAGGTGGTGGAGCGCTTCACCGACCCTGCCGACGACGGCGAGATGCTCGACGACGGCGAGGCCGAGATCGACCTCACCCTCGACGGCGGTTTCCTCGACGGCGGCTTCCTCCACGAGGGCGCGCTCGCCGCCCCCCGCCTCGACGAGTACATCCTGGCCGGCTCCGGACCGTTGCCCCTGGCCGCCCCCGTGGTGGAGCTGGGCCAGGTGCCCCGGGGCCAGCGGGACCACCTGCTGTGGGCCGTGCCCATGGGGCACCGCACCGACGACGCCACCGCCACCTTCGACCTGGTGAACCAGGTGGCGGCGCGGGAGGACCCGACGCTCACGCTGACCCTGGTGGGTGACGTCGGCCAGCACTGGCTCCTCGGCCTGCGGCGGTCGGCCACCAACTCCTTCGGCTTCCCCGTCCGGGCCGTCCTGGCCGACCCCCTCACCCCGATCGACGAGCTGGCCCACTGGATCGGCGAGGTCTCGGAGTACGAGGTGACCCTCGACGGCGAGGCCAGGCTCAGCCGCCTGGAGCAGGTGGGAACCGACGCCCTGTTGGCCTACGATCCGGCCGATCGGGAGCCCGGCACCACCCTGGTGTTCGACCTTCCCAGCGCCGGCCGTCTCGAGGTGACGGCCGAGGCGGTGCCCCCGCCCGGGCCGGGCGAGATCACCATCGAGAACTGGGCTGTGCCCCTGACCTGGAAAGATGTAGGCAAGGCGTTCGGCACCCTCGGTACCAACGCCCTCGCCACGTTCGCCGGCCTCGACCTCGGCCTGGGTGCGGCCGGCTGGGTTGTCGAGGCCGGCCCTGGCTCCCCGTTCGCCCCCGGCGACCTGGTGGGCGGCCCGGTGCGGCGGCCGTTCCGCCAGCGGCTCACGGTCAACGTGACCGACGAGTACATCCGGCCCCTGGCCGACCACCTGGAGGTGAGCGTCCAGCTCGCCCTGATGATGCCGTGGGTGACGGCCCTGGCCGCGCTCGACGACGTGGCCCGGATCCGGCCCGGCGACACCGTGTTCGTGCAGTCGGGAGCGGGGGCGCTGGGCTCGGTCCTGTGCCGGCACGCCCTGTCGACCGGCTGCCGGGTGGTCACCACCGTGGGCAGCGAGGCCAAGGTGGCGGCGCTGCGGGATCTGTTCGGCGACGACGTGGTGGGAGACGGAACCGGCGGGGGGCAGCTGACGGCGGTGGTGGCCCGGGGTTCCGCCATCCCCGGCGCCCTCCTGGCCGGCGGCCACGGCCCGTTCGACTGCATCGCCGCCGTGGTCAACGGCGAGGCCCGGTCGTTGCTGTTCAACCAGCTCCGCAACCGGGGCCGCTACGTCGACCTGGGCAAGCCCTCGGGGCCCGACGAGGTCCAGCTGACCCTGGCCGTCGACGGCAACCGGACCCTGTCCCGGATCGACACCGACCAGATCGCGGCCGACGATCCCGAGTGGTTCAACGACCTGATCACCCGGGCCCTGGCCAAGGTGCAGGATTCCCGCAACCACACCCCGGTGACCCGCTACCCCGTGAGCCAGCTCCCGGCCGCCATCGCCGAGCTGGCCCGGGGCGAGACCGTGGGCAGCCTGGTGGTGGAGCTGACGCCGGAGCCGGCGGTGGAGCGGGCCCGGCGGGCCGCCCCCGTGCTCGACCCCGACGGGATCTATCTGATCACCGGCGGCTACGGAGGGGTGGGCCTGATGGCTGCCCAGTGGATGGCCAGCCGGGGCGCCCGCACCATCGTGGTGACCGGCCGCTCGGGCCAGGTGCCGGAGCGGTCGCTCGGTGCGGTGGGCCTGATCGCGGCCTTCGGGGCCGAGGTGCGGGTGGCGGCGGCCGACGTGGCCGACCGCCAGGGCATGGCCGAGCTGCTGTACCGCCTGCGGGCCGAGAAGCCGATCCGGGGCGTCATGCACGCCGCCGGCGTGATCGCCGACGGCCCATTCACCGAGATCGACGCCGATCGGGTCGTCCGGTCCTTCGGGGCCAAGGTCGACGGCATCGCCAACCTGGTGGCCGGGCTCGACGACCTCCCCGGCGCCTGGGAGGAGCTCGGGTTCCTCCTGCTCACGTCGTCGATGTCGGGGGCCCTGGGCGTGTCGCTGCAGGGCACCTACGCCGCCGCCAACACCGAGCTCGACGGCTGGGCCACCGACCTGCGGGCCCGGGGCATCCGGGCCTGCGCCATGCAGCTGGGGCCCATCGAGGAGGCCGGCATGGCCGCCGGCGACGAACGCAACTCGCGGTTCTTCGCCGCCAACGGCCTGTCGATGGTGTCGCCCCGGCGCCTGTTCGGGATCCTCGATGCCGCCGCCACCACCGATGCCGCCGTGTTCCTCACCGCCGAGGTGGACTGGCAGCGGGTGGGGCGGTCGGAGCCGGGCAACGCCAACTCCTCGGTGATCCGCCACCTGGTGGCGGCGGCCTCGGGCGGTGGCGACCAGGCCGAGCTGGAGCAGCTGCTCCAGCTCGGGGTGGACGACCGGGCCGAGGTGCTGACCCTCATGCTGCTGGGTCTGTTCACCGGCGCGCTGGGCACCGAGGACGGCGCCCTGGAGGCCGACGCCAGCTTCGCCGACCTCGGCATCGATTCCCTGGCCGTGGTGGAGATCCAGGTCGGCATCAACGAGATCCTCCACCACGAGGTACCGCTCAGCCGCCTGTTCCTCCCCGACGGCACCATCGGCCAGCTGGCCACCCGTATCGCCGAGTACCTCGACGAGGCGGTCATCGACATCGAGCCGGTGGCCGGTGCCGCCGATCACCGGGGCGAGGGCGCTGCCGTGGGCGTTGGCGCCGGAGCAGGAGCATGAGCGACATGAGCGGCGGCATCACGGGCGGCACCGCCAGCGGCGCAGCCGACGACCCCAAGGCGGCTCTGGCCGGGCGACTGCTGGCGGGGCGTGGCACGGCCCGCCGGCCGGTCGCCCGACCGTTACGCCGGCTGCGGGACCATCCCGGCATCACCGAGATCACCACCCTGCTCGACCTGGCCCGCGAGAACGGCATGGACGGCGGCGGCTACTTCGTGCCCCAGCGCAAGGCCGGCAACGGCCGGGCCGAGGTGCTGGGCGGCCAGATCATGGTCAACTTCAGCTCCTACGACTACCTCGGGCTGGGCGACCTGCCCGAGCTGCGGGAGGCGGCCCGGGAGGCGGTGGCCACCTACGGGGCGTCGCTGTCGGCCACCCGTTCGGTGGGGGGCGACATCGACCTCTACCACACGCTGGAAGCCGAGATCGCCGACATCTACGGCACCGAGGACGCCGTGCTGTTCGTCAGCGGCTACCTCACCAACGTGGCCTTCCTGGCCTACGCGGTGGGCCCGGAGGACGTGGTGGTCCACGACGAGCTGTCGCACAACTCCATGATCGCCGGGGCCCGGCTGTCGGGCGCCCGCCGCCTGGCCTTCCGCCACAACGACCCCGACCATCTCGACGCCATGCTGGCCCGCCACCGCCGCAGCGGCAGCATCTGCCTGGTGATGATCGAGGGCGTCTACAGCATGGACGGCGACATCGGACGGCTGCCCGAGATCCTCGAGGTGGCCCGGCGCCACGAGTGCGACATCTACATCGACGAGGCCCACTCCTTCGGGGTGCTGGGCCCCACCGGGCGGGGGGTGCTGGAGCACTTCGGCGTGAGCCCCGACCCCGACATCGTGCTGATGAACACCGTGTCCAAGGCCCTGGCCAGCGTGGGCGGCTACGTGACGGGGGAACGGTCGCTGCTCCAGGCCGTCCGCTACCTGGCCCCCGGCGCCGTGCTGTACTGCGCCCCGATGCCGGCCTCCCAGGCGGCGGCCACCCTGGCCTCGCTGCAGGTGCTGCGGGCCCGGCCCGACCTGCCGGCCAAGGCCCGGAGCAACGCCGAGCTGTTCGCCCGCGAGCTGAACCGGGTGGGGATCGACACCGGCCTGTCCCACGGCACGGCGGTGGTGCCGGCCATGACCGGCAGCTCGGTGGCGGCGGTGCGGCTGTCGTCGATGCTGCGGGAGAACGGGATCATCGCCTACGGCCTGTTCCACCCGGTGGTGCCGGAGAACCTGGCCCGGGTCCGGTTCTTCGTGTCGGCCGCCCACCGGGAGGAGGATCTGGTGCGGACGGCGGAGATCACGGCCAAGTGCGCGGTCGAGGCTGGGGTCACCCTTCGTCCCCGGTCGTGACCGGGCGTTCCAGCTCGCCGGGCCCGGGAAGGCTCTCCCGTCGCCCGGGCCCGGCCCCCCGGCCCGATCTTGCGGGGGCTGCGCCCCCGGGCCCCATCTCGACCGGGGCCCCATCCCCGGTCGGCAGCTTCGCCGCCTCCGCTCGGGCCGACGGCCGTCTCCTGCTGCTGTGCCTGCCGGGGGCCGGGGCGTCCGCCGCCCGGTTCGAGCAGCTGCGCCGCCACCTGGCCGACACGGTGGAGCTGCGTACCTTCGAGCTGCCGAGCCGGGGGATACGGTTCGCCGAGCCGCCCCTCACCTCGCTGAGCGACCATGTGACCCATTTCGTCCGCCACGTCGAGGCCGAGCCCAACCAGCGCTGGGTGCTGCTGGGCGAGAGCCTGGGGGCCGTCACCGCCGCCAGCCTGGCGGCCGAGCTGGCCGATTCGATGCGGGCCGAGGTGGTGGGCGTGATCACGGTGTCGGCCGCCCCCGGTACCACCGGGCGGCGGTCACGGGACGACGTGCTGGCCCAGCTGGAGGCCGACGCCCGGGGGACGGCCACGGGCGAGCGGATCACGTTGGCGGCCGAGGCGATCAGAGTGGACATCGACGCCGCCCACGCCGCCGCCGAGGTCACCGACGTGCCGGCGGTGGCCGTGCCGCTGGCCACCATCCGGGGCCGGACCGACAGCCTGGTGGCCGACGAGCAGGCCCGCCGGTGGGAGGGCCTGGCCCGGGCCGGCTGGTGGTACCGGGAAGTGGGCGGCAACCACTTCCAGTTCGAGCGCCCCACCCGCGAGCTCCTCGGCGCCCTGCGGGAGGCCCTGAGCTTCGTGTCGGGCGGGCCCGGGGCCCCCGGCGCGCGGGTAGGCGGGACGTGATCCGCCCCCACTACCCTGGGTGGTCGTGAGTACCCCCCACCCGGTCGATTCCGCGCCCGTGCCCCCGTCCTCCCCCAAGTCGGTCGACGAGGTGGTGGCCGCCCTGGCCCAGCACGAGTACCTGGCCGACGAAGGTCTGGCCACGGCGATCTTCCTCTCGCTCAGCCTCCACCGTCCACTGTTCCTGGAGGGCGAGGCCGGGGTGGGCAAGACCGAGGTGGCCAAGGTGCTCTCCCGCTGGCTCGGCGGGCGCCTGATCCGGCTCCAGTGCTACGAGGGCATCGACTCGGCCCAGGCCGTCTACGAGTGGGACTACGCCCGCCAGCTGCTCCACCTGCGCACGGCGGAGGCCACGGGCGAGGTGGCCGGTTCCACGTCGGCCGCCCTGGAGACCGAGCTGTACGACCCCCGTTTCCTGATCCGCCGCCCCCTGCTGGAGGCCCTGAGCCCCACCGAGGGCCCACCCCCGGTGCTGCTGATCGACGAGATCGACCGGGCCGACGACGAGTTCGAGGCCTTCCTGCTGGAGGCCCTGTCGGACTACAGCATCACGATCCCCGAGCTGGGCACGATCAAGGCGGCGGTGCCGCCCACGGTGGTGCTCACGTCGAACCGCACCCGCGACGTCCACGACGCCCTCAAGCGGCGCTGCCTGTACCACTGGGTGGAGCACCCCGGTTTCGACCGGGAGGTGGAGATCGTCCGCCTCCGGGCCCCCGGAGTGGGCGACGGGCTGGCCCGTCAGGTGGCCGCCGCGGTGGAGGCCATGCGGGGCTACGGCCTGTACAAGCCGCCGGGGGTGGCCGAGTCGATCGACTGGGCCCTCTCGCTGGCGGCGCTGGGCCGTTCCAGCATGGACGAGGCCACGGTCCAGTCCACCCTGGGCACCGTGCTCAAGTACCGGGAAGATCAGGACCGGGTGGCTCAGCGGGGCGTCCACGAGCTGGTGCGAGCGGCGGTTGAGCGGGGCCGGGCTTGACCGCGGCCCGCACTCACGCTCCTGGTGGCGCCCGGGGCCAGGCTTGAGCCCAGGTGTCCAGGCTGCGGCGGGCGAGGGCTACGTCGTGGCCTTCAGTCGGGCCCTGCGGGGAGCCGGGCTCAAGGTGCCGGCCAGTGCCACCATCAACTTCGCCGAGGCCCTGGGGCTGGTGGGATTGGAGGAGCGGAGCGCCGCCTACTGGGCCGGCCGGGCCACGCTCGTGTCCCGGCCCGAAGACCTGCCCGTGTACGACCGGGTGTTCGACGCCTTCTGGCGCCAGCGCCTGCCCACCATGGCCCAGGTGCTGGGGGCGCCGCCGCCCCCGATCACGCTCGCCCTCGACCTCGGCGACGACGACGAGCCCGAGCCTCCGGAGCAGGACGAGAGCGATGACGACGGCGACATCCAGCCCGTCCGGTTCTCCCGGTCCGAGGTACTCACCGAGAAGGACTTCGCCGACTGCTCCGACGACGAGCTGGCCGAGCTGACCCGGCTGATGGCCAGCCTGCGGTTCACCACCTACCGGCGGACCAGCCGGCGGCGGGTCCCGGTGAAGGGCCAGGGCGACCAACCCGACCTGCGGCGCACCGTGCGCTGGGCCCTGCGGCACCAGGGCGAGCCCATGCGCCGGGCCTTCACCGAGCAGGCCACCCGGCCCCGGCGCCTGGTGCTGATCCTCGACGTGTCGGGATCGATGGAGCCCTACGCCCGGGCCCTGCTCCGATTCGCCCACGCCGCGGTGGTGGCCCGGTCGAAGGTGGAGGTGTTCGTGCTCGGTACCCGGCTGACCCGGCTGACCAAGCATCTCACCAGCCGGGATCCCGACGCCGCGATCCGCCGGGCCTTCCCCCAGGTGCGAGACTGGGCCGGCGGCACCCGACTGGGCGAGGGGCTGCAGGAGTTCAACAGCGAGTGGGGCGTGCGGGGCATGGCCCGGGGAGCGGTGGTGGTGATCCTGAGCGACGGATGGGACCGGGGAGACACCGGCCTGCTGGCTTCCGAGATGCAGCGTCTGCACCGGGTCACCCACCAGCTGGTGTGGGTCAACCCGTTGAAGGCCACGCCGGGGTACGCCCCGCTGGCGGCCGGGATGGCCGCCGCCCTGCCCCACGTCGACACGTTCGTGGAGGGCCACTCCTACCGGTCCCTGGAGCACCTGGCCGCCATCCTGGCCGGGACGTCGGTGGGGGCCTGAGATGAGCAACCTGCCGCCGCCGTCGGCTCCGCCTCCCTCGTCCCCTCCTCCCTCGGCCCCGCCGCCCGGCCCGTCCTGGGACCCGCCGACCGGGCCGGCGGTGGTGGCGCCGTTCCCGGTGCCCCGCCCGGGGTGGCACGTGCGGCCGTGGTGGGGTCTGGGCGACGTGCTGCTCGGCATCCCCCTCATCGTGATCGTGGCGTTCCTGGGCACGGTGGTCGGCCTGGCCTTCGTGCCCCGCGACCAGCTCGACGGGGTGATGAACGGCTCGATCGAGGCGCCAGTGGCCCTGCTGGCCTGCTCGCTGGTGGCCCAGCAGGTGGCTCAGGGCCTGTGGCCCTGGGTGGTGTCGAAGTGGAAGGGCCAGGGCCTGGTGGCCGACTGGCGGCTGCGGTTCAAGCCGGTCGACCTGGCCATCGGCGTGGGCGCCGCCATCATGGCCTTCGGGCTGGCGGCGGTGGCCGCCGGCGTGGTGTCGAGCCTGGTCGGGCTGACCGACGAGTCCCAGGCCGAGAACACCCAGTTCCTGCTCGACGCCAAGGGCACGCCCTGGCTGGTCGTGTTCCTGGTGGCGGCCGTGGTGGGGGCGCCGCTCACCGAGGAGCTGCTGTTCCGGGGCCTGGTGCTGCGGGCGTTCGAGAAGCGCTTCGGCCGGGTGGTGGCCGTGATCGGCTCGATCGTGGCCTTCACCCTGCCCCACTTCACCGGCAGCAACCTCGACGGGACGCTGGTGCTGTTCGCCTCGATCGGGTCGGTGGGCCTGGTGTTCGGGGTGGTGGCCGTCATGACCGACCGGCTCGGCCCCACCATCGTGGCCCACGTGATCTTCAACGCCTTCGGCGCCGCCTCGGCCCTGGGGGCCTTCGGGCTGCTCCACCTGCCCTGATCCCTGATACCTGACCCGTCAGCCCCAGCCGGCCGCCCGGACCAGGGCGGTGACGCAGGCCGCGATCACCACCACCACGCCCATCGGCACCTTCCGCCAGGCCAGAGCGGCGGCCACCGCCATGCCGGCGATCCGGGCGTCGAGCACGAGGTGGGCCTTGGTGGTGAAGGTCTGCACCGAGATGACGGCGGCCACGATCGACAGCGGCATCAGCAGCAGGAGGCGGGTGACCCGGTCGTTGCCGGCGATCACCCCGCCCAGGGCGAAGCCACCGGTGAGCCGCAGGGCGGCCACCCCGACCAGGAACAGGGCCAGGCCGACGGGCGTCACCAGCCCGCCTCCTCGAACGGGTCCTCGATGACGGTGTCCCCCGGCCGGGGACCGACGGGCACCGCCGCCCGGGGCGGTAGGGTCGGGCGCCGCCACCCCCGGGGCTCCACCGCCAGGGCCACCAGCGAGCCGGCGGCGGCGCACAGCACCGGCAGTCCGGCCGGCAGCACGGGGGTGAGGGCCAGGGCGGCCGCCGCTCCCAGCACCACCGCCGCCGTGGAGTCCCGCTGGCGCAGGGCGTTCACCACGGCCCCCACGAAGCTGGCCGGGAACACCACGTCGAGACCGATCCGGCGGGTGTCGCCCAGCTGGCCCAGCACGAGGCCGATGCCCGAGCCGATGATCCAGCCGCTGGTGGTCGACAGGGCGAGCTGCCAGAAGGCCCGGCGGGCGGCGTCGGGCCCCACCGGGCGCTGCTCGATGGCGGCCGCCACCGCCACTTCGGACGAGAAATGGGCCACCGCGATCCGCTCCCACAGGGGGGCGGGCCAGCGGCCGGTCATGCTCATGGCCAGCAGGCCGAAGCGGGAGCTGACCAGCATGGTGGCCAGGAGGGCGGGGGCCATGCCGCCGCCGGAGGCGATCACCGAGGCGTAGGCCACCTCGCCGGTACCGGAGAAGGCGAAGATGCAGGCCGCCATCACCACCCAGGCCGGGGTGCCGGCGTCGCGCATGATGGCGGTGACGGCCACGCCCGTGATGGCCGACGCGAACATGAGGGTGCCCAGGTCGAGGGGGCGGAACGAGCCCGGCTTCAGGGCTCGCCGGGTGCCGCTGCGGGCGGCGGTGGTGTCCGGGGGCGGGCTCATAAGCGCCCAAGTCTGGTCCGGCGACCGATCCCGGCGCCAGGTTGGCCGGGGTGGCGGTGTACACCCGGGTGTACACCGTGTTTACCGGGTGAAAACCGGGGTCCCGCACGATGCGGACCATGGCTAGGAACACCACCACGCTCCCGTCCCACCGCCCCGCTCCCAATCGCGCCGCTTCCCACCGAACGGTCGACCCGGTGGCGGCCGGTGCCGCCGTGCTGGCCTACCGCCAGGGCGATCCCCAGGCCCTGGCCACGCTGATGACCTGGTTCACCCCGGTGATGACGGGGGTGGCCCGGCGCTACCTGCGCACCCCTCAGGACGTGGAGGACGCCGTCCAGGACGCCTGGGTGGCGTTCACCCGGGCCGCCGGCACCATCACCAGCCCGATGGCCATCGGGGGTTGGCTGTGCACCACGACGTCCCGCACGGCGCTGGCCATCGCCCAGCGTCAGGCCCGGTGCCGCCCCAGCGAGCGCCCGGTGGAGGGGCGGGTGGCCCCGATCGACAGCGCCGTCATGGAGGCCAGCGACGAGCGGGCCGCCGTGCAGGAGGCCGTCGGCCGCCTCAGCCCCGAAGACCGGGAGATGGTGTTGTTCCTGTTCGACGCGGAGCTGCCCTACACCGAGATCGCGGCCCGCACCGGCCGGGCCATCGGGGGGATCGGGCCCACCCGGCAGCGGATCATCACCAAGCTCCGCCACGACCGGGCCATCCACCGCCAGTACCTGGCCCGCACCGCCTGAGCCCGTCCGGCCGGCAGAGAAATGGTCGGCTGGGATCTCGGTGCGCAGGACGCCGCCGGTGGTGCGTGGTGCACTGAGAAACCGTCGGTTGGGATTGTCGGTTGCGGCGTGACCATCCCTGGTCGATGCTGGTGCCACCGGAGGTGCCGAGCCTGCTGCCGTCGCCCGGGCGGGCCTGTGCTCCGGAGAGCGGAGCGGGAGCATGAGTGAGGCGTCGACGACGCACCAGTGGTTCTCATCGACAGCCGGTGTCTCGGTCACGAGCCACAACGGCTCGGCCATCCGTCCCCGCCAGCTCGGTACCCGCACCGCCTTCGTCCGGGCCTACCGGGCCGGGTACCGGTGGTTCCAGGTGGACGCCACGCCGATCGAGGACGACCTCGTGTCGCACCACGCCATCTTCGGCCGCACCCGCCGGCTGGCGGGGCGATCCAAGGACGAGCTGGCCCACTCCCTGCCCGACGTCCCCTGCCTGTACGACCTCCTCACCGACCCCGAGCTGCCCCGGGCCAGCTGGAACATCGAGATGAAGAGCCGGACCGGGCTGCCGGCCCTGCTCCGCCTGCTCACCCGCCTGGGCGACGAGGGGTGGGACCTGTCCCGGATCCTCGTGTCGTCGCCCGTGCGGCCCTCGGTGCTGGCGGCCGTGGCCGCCCGCTTCCCCCAGGTGGCGGTGGCCGCCCCCGTGATCCACGGCGGCACGTTCGGCATCCGGTTCCTGGGGCCGTCCCGGGCCCGCGCCGCCCGGGGACGCCCCTACGACTGCCAGCAGGTGTACCACCCCTTCGTCCGGGCCCGGCGCCGGTGGGGGCGGGCCGAGCGGCCCCTGGTCCAGGCCTGGACCGTGGGCAACCGCCGGGTGCTGGACCGGGTGCTGCGGGCCGGAGCCCATCCGATCGTCGACTCCCAGGTGCTGATGATCCGGCGCAGCCTGGGCCAGGCCGCGCTACCCGTCACCACCTCCGAGGACCTGGTGCGGGAGGTGGCGGCCCAGCTCTACCAGGCGCCCGACGCCCTGGCCCTGGGCGGCGGTGGCTGGCGGGGCGCCTTCGGCGGGATCGGCGCCGTCATGTACTTCACCCACCGCGGCATGTACCGGGCCATCCACGACGTGGTGGGCATCAGCGGCGGCTCGTTCGCCGTGGCCGCCCTGTCCCGCCAACCCAGCCGGGCCGACAGGACCCGCACCGGCCCGGGGTACGGCGCGGCCGGCGGCCGGGCGACCGAGAGCCCCGAGGCCGACGACGACGGCCATGTGGGCGCCCTCCGCCAACTGCTCGAGGCCCTGGAGGGGGCCGGCAGCCAGACCCGGAGCATCCTCGGGATCGTGGCCGCCGCCCTCGTGGTGCTGGCCACCGTGGGCGGCCTGGTGACCGTGGGCGTGGTGAGGAACAGCACCAACGCCGTCTGGGTCGTGGCGCTGCTGTCGGCCCTGGTGGCCGGGTCGTTCCTCGTCCGGGCGGCGGCCACCATGCGCTGGAAGTGGATCCTGCGTGGGGTCTACGGCACCCACACGATGGCGCCCACCCCACCCGACGACGAGCCCGGCCGTCCCGGCCGCCGGTTCGCCATCGGCGCCACCGGACTGTCGGACGGCTATCTCTACTCGTTCACGTCCTCACCCGACGACGACGTTCCCCGCTGGCGTCAGGATCCGCGTCTGGCCACCCCCCTGGGCGGTCACCGCCTGGCCGACGTGGTGGCCCGGGCCACCTCGCTCCCTGGCATCGGCCAACTCGGCGTGGGCCGGGTGTGGCTGCCCACCTGCGACCACGGGAACCACACCCGCCGGGACCGCCACCGGTGCGACAGCATCCCCGACCGCCTGGTCGACGGGGGTGTGTCGGGCATCTTCGGGCGGGGCCTGATCCAGGCCCGGTACCGGCAGGCCGAGGGGACCGGGGAGCCCACCGAGGTGGTGGTGGTCGACGCCGGTCGCCGGCTGCCGCCCGAGACCCGCAGGCTGGGCGCCCGCCTGGCCCGGGTGGGGCAGCGGTCGAGCGCCCTCATCCTGCTCAGCCGGTGGCTCCAGGTGGCGATGGACGTCGCCTACCGGGAGGAGCTCAAGTACGTGCGGGACGGCAACGTGGTCGACGGCCACCGCTTCCGGCTGGTGCGCCTGGCCGAGGAGGAAGACCCGTTCGACCCCCTCACCGGAACGGTGAAGAACGCCTCGATGGCCAGCGTGGGGCGCCGGGACGATCTCAACCGGCTCTATGTGCTGCGGGACCAGGTGCACCAGTTCTCCCTGATGCGGGTGAACCGGGTCAACGCCAACCGAACGATCGTGGTGGCCGTGGCGGCCTGCGCCCTCGAGTTCGAGCACGAGCCCGACATCGGTTCCATGCTGGCCGCCATCGGCGAGCGCCTGGGCCGGGGCCGGGCGCTAGCCGAGGTGTGGCACGGTGTCCGGGTGCCGCTCCTGGGGGAGCCGGCCCAGCTCGGGCCACCAGAGGTGCGGGGCCCCGAGGCGGTCGACCATCGCCCGGCTGCGTTCGAGGTGGCGATCGGCGGCAGCTGAGCGGCCCAGGGTGTCGGCCAGGAGGGCCAGGCCGGCGTCCACCGGGCCGTGGGTGCTCAGCCCGTTCCAGGCCATGCGCCCGGCGTAGGGGGCGAGCAGCTCGTACAGCGGCTCGGCCAGCCCGGTCGCCCGCCGGGCCCACACCGGGCGGCACAGCACGGTGGCCGCCGCCGTCAGCGTGAGGTCCTGGGCCAGGGCCAGGCCGGTGTCGGCCACCAGTGCCAGCTCGCGGTCCATCGACGCCGCGTCGCCGGTGGCGTAGGCCACGGAGGCCGCCACCACGTGCCACGTCACGAACTCGGGGGAGTGCTCGGCCAACGCCGCGATCTGGGGCCACAGCTCGCCGGCCCGGCCCTGGGCCTCCCGGACCGGGCCGATCAGGGCGTAGTGGATGCTTGCCGCCCAGCTCAGCGAGAACGTCTCCAAGCTGGTGGCCAGCACCTCCTCGGCCAGGCGTCCGGCCTCGTCGAGCTCGCCCCGGATGAAGGCGTGGACGGAGGCCACCTGGCGCAGCGACTGCTGATGGTCGCGCTGGCGCACGGCCGAGGTGAGGCGGTGGAGGTCGGCCACGGCATCGTCGAGGGCGGCCCGGTCGGCGTCGATCAGGGCCAGGCCGAACGCCAGGTAGCGGCTCTCCCACTGGGCCTCGTGGTCGTCGAAGGCGGCGATCCCGGCCGCCGCCCGCCGTCGCAGGTCGAGGTCGTCGGGGTGGGGGAGCCCCAGGTGGGCGTTCATCAGCACGGTCCGCCGGGTCGTCGGATCGCCCGAGCTCTCCACCAGCTCCATGGCCCGTCGGTAGAGCTGGCGGCCCCGGGCGGTCTCGTCGGAGATGGCGAGCAGGGTGCCGGCGGCCGACATCAGCGGGGCGCGCAGCTCGTCGCCCACCGCCAGCGTGAGGGCCCGCTCGAGGTGGGCCCCCGCCCCCTCGTCCACCGAGCCGGCCAGCGTGGTGCCGCCGTGGAGGCACAGCTCGGTGGCCACCTCCACGTAGCAGGCGTCGTCGCCCGCCGCCTCGGCCCGGCCGGCCGCCGCCAGCAGCTCGCGGTCGCTTCCGGGCCGGTTGAGCCGGCGCAGGCCCCGGCCGGCCATGAGACGCAGGGCGGCCTCGTCGGCGGGGAGGTCGAGGCCGAGGCGGTCGATCACGGCCAGGCCCTGGCGGGCCCACGCGATGGCGGCGTCCCACTCGAACACCAGGGCCTCGCTCCGGGCCGCCTCCAGGCAGCTCAGCACGGCCCTACGGGGGTCGAGGTCGGCCGCCCCCAGGGCCTGGCGGGCCAGCGCCACGGGTGGGGCGCCGAGCCTGGCCAGCTGGGTGCACAGCTGGTCGTGGCGGGTCACCCGCACCGCCGCCGGCAGCAGCTCAACGAAGGCGTCGACCACCAGCCCGTGCACGAACGTGCCGGTCTCGCCCGAGGGGTCGAGCTGGAGCAGGCCTTCGTCCACCGCGTCGCCCAGGGCGCCGTGCAGGGCGGGGTGGATGGCGGCCAGCGGGGCCAGGGGGAACGCCTGGCCCAGGAGGGCGGCCGTGTGCAGCACCTCCCGGGTGGTGCGGGAGAAGCCGGCCGTCCGCTCGTGGACGGCGTGGAGCACGGTGGGCTGCACGTCGCGGCCGAGCCGCCCCTCGGCCGCCAGCTCCAGCTCCAGGCGGAGAAACAGGCCGTTGCCGCCGGTGCGGTCGTGGAGGTGCTGGGCCAGCTCGTCGGTGGCCCGAATGGGCAGCACGTGGGTCAGGAGCTGGCGGACCTCGTCCACCGTCATCGGCGGCACCTCCACCGCCGCCATCCGCCGCCACGCCTCGCCGAACAGGTCGGCCGGCAGCCGGCGGCTGGTGGCCAGCACCGGCACCGTGCCCCGCTCCACCAGCCGACCCAGGATCTCGGCCGAGGACGCATCGAGCCAGTGGGCATCCTCCAACTGGAGCAGGCACCCCGTGCCCTCGGCCACGGTGGCCAGCAGGCCGGCGATCTCGGTGATCAGCTCGTCCCGGGAGATGGGCGGAGCCGGCCCGGCGGCGGCGGGGGCCCCGGTGAGCCGGGCCACGGCGGCGGCCACCGCCGGCCGTTCGAGCAGGGGCCGGGCCAGGTCCGGCCCGGCCGCCGTGAGGTGCTCCACCAGCTCCGCCACCACCTCCATCGGCCGGCCCGGATCGGGGCGGGCGGCGGCCCGCACCACGGGGCGCCCGGCCGCCGCCATCAGATCGGCCACCGCTCCGGCCAGCACGCTCTTGCCCACCCCGGCCTCGCCCCACAGCACCACCGGCCCGTCGGCCAGCTCGGCCACCACCCGCGCCTCCACCCCGGCCCGGGGCACGAGCGGGGCCGTGGACCGCAGGGCGGCCCGGCCGCCGCCCGGCCGATCGTCGGCGGCGGCCGTCGCCGGGATCAGGTCGTGGCGCAGGATCCGGTTCTCCAGCTCCACCAGATCACCCCCGGGCTCCAGGCCCACGTCGATCAGGGCCGCCCGGTGGCGCTCGATCAGGCGCAGGGCGTCGATCTGGCGGCCGCCCAGGGCCAGCAGGGTGGCGGCCAGGGAGGCCACGTCGCCCTGGGTGGGGTCGTCGTCGAAGGCCGCCCGTACCGGGGCCAGGGCGGCCCGGGGCCGGCTCAGCTCCACCTCGCAGCGGGCCAGGGCCACCACGGCGGCCGACCGAAGGGCCTCCAGGTTGCGGCGGGCCTCGTCGACCAGGAGGGAGTCGACCCCGCCGAAAGCGGCGGGGGTGCGCCACAGGTCGAGGGCCTGCTCGTAGCGCTCGGCCGCCGCCTCCGGGCCGAGGAGACGGGCCCCGGTCACGAGCGACTCGAACAGGGTGGAGTCGAGCTGGCCGAGCGCTCCGGAGAGGCGGTAGCCGTCGAGGCGGAACTCGATCGTGAGGCCCGGCCCCAGGGCCGAGCGGATCTGGGCGATCTGGGTTTTCAGCCGTTGGCGGGTGGTGGTGGTGTCGGCCGCCCACACGTCGTCGAGCAGGGCCGAGCGGGGCACCACCGAGCCGGCGGCGGCGGCCAGGGCGGCCAGGATGCGGAGGCGCTGGGGGGCCAGCGGTGTCTCGGCCCCCGCGTCGTCGTACAGCACGACGTCGCCGAGCACGGCGAGCCGTACCGGCTCCTCTGCTCCCATGATGTCGATGCTAGTTCTCCGCTGTTCCCCTGGTCCCTCTTCCGCCGGAGGCGGGTCGGCGGGGTAGGGCCCCCGACGACGATGGGGAGCCGGCGCTAGCCGGCGGGGGCGGCGAGCCCCCGAAGTGTCAGCTAGGTTCTGGGGCCATGGACAGCTCGCTCGACCGCTACGCCCCGTTCCCCGGCCTCCGCATCGACCGGCCCGAGCCCGGGATCCTCCGGGTCGTGATCGACACCCCGGGCAAGCTGAACGCGGTGGACGCCGTGAAGCACTCCAACCTGGCCGACGTGTGGCCGGTGATCGACCGGGACCCCGAGACCAAGGTGGTCGTCATCCACGGCGAGGGCGGTACCTTCTCCTCCGGCGGCGACCTCGACATGATCCGCGACATCATCGCCGACCCCGAGACCCGGGCCAACATGTTCCGGGAGGCCCGGGACCTCGTCTACAACATCGTCAACTGCTCCAAGCCCGTGGTGTCGGCCATCGAGCGGGTGGCGGTGGGGGCCGGTCTGGTGGCCGGCCTCATGGCCGACGTGTCGGTGGTGGGCAAGTCGGCCCGCATCATCGACGGGCACACCAAGCTGGGGGTGGCCGCCGGCGACCATGCGGTGATCATCTGGCCCCTGCTGTGCGGGATGGCCAAGGCCAAGTACTACCTGCTCACCTGCAACCCCCTGTCGGGGGAGGAGGCGGAGCGGATCGGCCTGGTGTCGATGGCGGTGGACGACGACAAGGTGATCGACACCGCCTTCGAGGTGGCGCGCACCCTGGCCGCCGGCTCCCAGCAGGCCATCCGCTGGACCAAGCTGGCCCTCAACAACTGGCTGCGCATGGCCGGGCCGGCCTTCGACGCCTCGGTGGCCCTCGAGATGCTCGGGTTCGCCGGCACCGATGTGCAGGAGGGCGTGCAGGCCATCGTCGACAAGCGCCCGCCCCGCTTCTAGCGGGCGCCCCGACCTGCTTCTGACGGGGCACCCCGGCGCTGTTCCCGGTGTCCACAGGGCACGTTGTGAACGGCCTGCTACGGCCGTTAGCATGGCTAGCTGGCGTACTGCCACGGCTCCGTCGGGCCTGTCCGCCGTTTCTTCGAGTTGGCTCGTGGTGCAGTGTCCCGTACCTCGCCTTGCCGGCCCGACCCGCGCTGCAAGTCCATCACTGCCAGTTTGTCAAGGCCCGCTCGCCAGCGGACCGAACGTCACCACCCGCTCGCCAGCGGGCCGAAAGGTACCTGGGTGCCCACCATACAACAGCTGGTCCGCAAGGGCCGGGAGACGAAAACCAAGAAGACCAAGACCCCAGCCCTGGTCGGTTCGCCCCAGCGGCGGGGTGTGTGCACCCGCGTCTACACCGCCACCCCGAAGAAGCCGAACTCGGCTCTGCGCAAGGTGGCCCGTGTGCGCCTCACCACCGGTGTCGAGGTCACGGCCTACATCCCGGGTGAGGGTCACAACCTGCAGGAGCACTCGATCGTGCTCGTGCGTGGCGGCCGGGTGAAGGACCTTCCCGGCGTCCGCTACAAGATCGTCCGCGGCACCCTCGACACCACCGGGGTCCGCGACCGCAAGCAGGCCCGTAGCCGTTACGGCGTCAAGAAGGACAACTGACATGCCACGCAAGGGCCCCGCTCCCCGGCGCAAGCTCGAACCGGATCCGGTCTACCGCTCGCTGCTGGTCAGCCAGATCGTCAACAAGGTCCTGCTCGAGGGCAAGAAGAACCTGGCCGAGAAGATCGTCTACGACGCCCTCACCGTGGTGGGCGACAAGACCGGGGGCGACCCCATCGCCGCTCTGAAGCGGGCCGTCGACAACGTCCGGCCCCAGCTGGAGGTCAAGAGCCGCCGTGTCGGTGGCGCCACCTACCAGGTGCCGGTCGAGGTTCGGGCCACCCGGGCCACCACCCTCGCCATCCGCTGGCTGGTCACCTTCTCCCGGGCCCGCCGGGAGCGGACCATGGCCGAGCGGCTGGCCAACGAGATCCTCGACGCCTCCAATGGCATCGGCGCTTCGGTGAAGCGCCGCGAGGACATGCACAAGATGGCCGAATCCAACAAGGCCTTCGCCCACTACCGCTGGTAGTTGCGGTCTCCCAAACTCAATCCAGTTCGTACTACCTGAGGAACCCCCATGGCCGCGCGACCGACGCCCCTCGACCGCTACCGCAACATCGGCATCATGGCCCACATCGATGCCGGCAAGACCACCACCACCGAGCGCATCCTCTACTACACCGGCAAGAACTACAAGATCGGTGAGGTCCACGACGGCGGCGCCACGATGGACTGGATGGCCCAGGAACAGGAGCGCGGCATCACGATCACGTCGGCCGCCACCACCTGCTTCTGGAACGACCACCGGATCAACATCATCGACACCCCCGGCCACGTCGACTTCACCGTCGAGGTGGAGCGCTCGCTGCGGGTGCTCGACGGTGCCGTGGCCGTGTTCGACGGTGTGGCCGGCGTGGAGCCCCAGACCGAGACGGTGTGGCGCCAGGCCGACCGCTACGGCGTGCCCCGCATGTGCTTCATCAACAAGCTCGACCGCACCGGCGCCGACTTCTACTACTGCCTCGACACGATCAAGGACCGGCTCACCCCCAACGTGGCCGTGACCCAGCTCCCGATCGGTATCGAGAGCGACTTCATCGGCGTGGTCGACCTGATCAAGATGAAGGCCCTGATGTGGTCGAAGGCCATCGACGAGAAGGACCTGGGGGCCACGTTCGACGAGGTCGAGATCCCCGCCGATCTGGCCGACCGGGCCGCCGAGTACCGGGCCACCCTGGTCGAGGTCATCGCCGGTGTCGACGAGGAGCTCATGGAGCGCTACCTCGAAGACGAGGACTCCTTCACGCCCGAGGATCTCCGGGCCGGTCTGCGCCGGGCCACGATCGCCGGCGAGCTGGTGCCGATCCTGTGCGGCAGCGCCTTCAAGAACAAGGGCGTCCAGCCTCTACTCGACGCCGTGGTCGACTACCTCCCCTCGCCGCTCGATCTTCCCCCGGTGGAGGGCACGCAGCTCAAGGGCGGCGATCCGGCCACCCGCAAAGCCAGCGACGACGAGCCGTTCTCGGCTCTGGCGTTCAAGATCATGACCGCCCCCAACGTCGGCAAGCTCACCTACTTCCGGGTCTACTCCGGCATGCTGGACAAAGGCACCCAGGTGCTCAACACCCGCACCGGGGCCAAGGAACGTATGGGCCGGCTGCTGGAGATGCACGCCAACAAGCAGGAAGACCGTGACACGGCCTTCGCCGGCGACATCATGGCCGCCATCGGCGTCAAGAACGTCAAGACCGGCGACACCCTCACCGACGTGAGCAACGCCATCGTGCTGGAGTCGCTCACCTTCCCCGACCCCGTGATCCACGTGGCCGTGGAGCCCAAGACCAAGGCCGACCAGGACAAGATGGCCCGCGCCCTCTCCGCCCTGTCCGACGAGGACCCCACGTTCAGCGTCAAGACCGACGAGGAGACGGGTCAGACCATCATCGCCGGCATGGGCGAGCTGCACCTCGAGGTGCTGGTCGACCGGATGCTGCGCGAGTTCAAGGTCGACGCCACGGTGGGCAAGCCGCAGGTGGCCTACCGCGAGACGATCAGCGCCTCGGTCGACAAGGACACCTACACCCACAAGAAGCAGACCGGTGGCTCGGGCCAGTACGCCGAGGTCACGATCGCCATCGAGCCCTCGGGCCCCGGCGGCGGTTACGAGTTCGTCGACAAGATCACCGGCGGCCGCATCCCCAAGGAGTACATCCCCTCGGTGGACCACGGCATCCAGGACGCCATGACCACCGGCGTGCTGGCCGGGTACCCCACGGTCGACGTGCGGGTCACCCTGCTCGACGGGAAGTACCACGACGTCGACTCGTCCGAGATGGCGTTCAAGATCGCCGGCACCATGGCCTTCAAGCAGGCCGCCCGGCGGGCCAAGCCCGTGCTCCTGGAGCCGATCATGTCGGTCGAGGTCGTCACCCCCGAGGACTACATGGGTGACGTGATCGGCGACCTGAACTCCCGGCGGGGCAAGGTGGGCCAGATGGAAGCCCGGGGCATGAACCAGGTCATCCGGGCCGATGTCCCCCTCTCGGAGATGTTCGCCTACTCCAACGATCTTCGGTCGAAGACGCAGGGTCGGGCGACCTACACCATGCAATTCCACAGCTATCAGCAGACTCCCGGGAACGTGCAGGAAGAGATCGTCCAGCGCATCCGGGGCGAGTGACGCAGCTACACCAAGAAACAGCTACACCGAGAACAGCTCGTTCCGGAATTTCGAAAGGACAAGACCGTGGCCAAGGCCAAGTTCGAGCGCAACAAGCCTCATGTGAATGTTGGGACGATGGGGCATATTGATCATGGTAAGACGACGTTGACGGCGGCGATTACGAAGGTGTTGTCGGATCGTGTTGCTGGTAATACGGCGACGGCGTTTGAGAATATTGATAAGGCTCCTGAGGAACGGGAGCGTGGTATTACGATTAATGTTGCGCATGTGGAGTATGAGACGGCGGCTCGTCATTATGCGCATGTGGATATGCCGGGTCATGCTGATTACATCAAGAACATGATTACGGGTGCGGCTCAGGTTGATGGGGCGATCTTGGTGGTGTCGGCGGCTGATGGTCCGATGCCGCAGACCCGGGAGCATGTGTTGTTGGCTCGTCAGGTGGGTGTGCCGGCGATCGTGGTGGCCTTGAACAAGGCGGACATGGTTGATGATGAGGAGCTTCTGGAGCTGGTTGAGCTCGAGGCTCGTGAGTTGCTGACGGAGTACGAGTTTCCGGGTGATGATGTTCCGGTGATCCATGTGTCGGCGTTGAAGGCCCTGGAGGGTGATTCGGCGGCGGGTGACAAGATCATGGAGTTGATGGACGCGGTTGATTCGTATATTCCGGAGCCTCTGCGGGAGTTGGATAAGCCGTTCTTGATGCCGATTGAGGATGTGTTCTCGATTACGGGTCGGGGGACGGTGGTGACTGGCAAGGTTGAGCAGGGCACGGTTCACACGGGTGATGAGTTGGAGATCGTTGGTATCCGTCCGACGAAGAAGACGATTTGTACTGGTGTTGAGATGTTCCGGAAGTTGTTGGATCAGGGGCAGGCGGGTGACAACATTGGTGCGTTGTTGCGTGGTGTGAACAAGGATGAGGTGCAGCGGGGTCAGGTGTTGGCGAAGCCGGGGTCGATCACGCCGCATACTGAGTTCGAGGCTCAGGTGTATGTGTTGACGAAGGAGGAGGGTGGTCGTCATAAGCCGTTCTTCGGGAATTATCGTCCGCAGTTCTATTTCCGTACGACTGATATTACGGGGACGGTTCGTCTGCCGGAGGGTACGGAGATGTGTATGCCGGGTGATAACACGGAGATGACGGTTGAGTTGATCAACCCGATCGCCATGGATGAGGGTCTGCGGTTCGCTATTCGTGAGGGTGGCCGGACGGTAGGCGCCGGCCGCGTCACCAAGATCATCAAGTAACCGATCGGGGATTCGAGAGATGGCAGGCAAGCAGAAGATCCGGATCAGGCTCAAGGCCTACGATCACGAGATCATCGACCAGTCGACGAAGAAGATCGTCGAGACCGTGGCCCGTACCAATGCCGAGTTCCGGGGGCCGATCCCGTTGCCAACGGAGAAGCACCGCTTCTGCGTGATCCGGTCGCCCCACAAGGACAAGGACAGCCGGGAGCACTTCGAGATGCGGGTTCACAAGCGCCTGATCGACATCCTCGAACCCAACCCCAAGACCGTCGACTCCCTCCAGCGGCTCGAGCTGCCGGCCGGCGTCGATATCGAGCTGAAGATCCAGGAAGTCTAAGGAACCCTCTCGGGTTCCCGGGAACCCTTCGGGTTCCCGACTTACCCCCAAACCTGACGAACGAGCCCCCACCCCGAAACGGTGGGGGCTCGTCGCGTTCCCGGGGGAGGGGAGGGGATCGATCCCCGGGCCGGAGGCGGAACCGTCCGGTGCCCCCGGGCGTCCATCTGATCGACACGCCGGACGACCCGGCAGCCGACGACGAGAGCGGGAACACGATGGCAACGAATGGTTCGGCGGCCGGCAGGCGCCTGGGCGGTCTGGCCCTGACGGTGGCGGCGACGCTGCTGGCCGTAGGGTGCTCCAGCAGCGGCTCCGACGGGGGCGGCACGGCCGACGGCACGTCGGCCCCGTCGACCGAGGCGGGCACCGGCGGGGGGGCAACCGCCACCACCGCATCGGGCGCCGGCAGCCCGGCGACGCCGGGGGCGCCGATCGCCTCCACCGAGGGCTACGGGATCGACGACACGAGCGGTGCCGACATCCCGCTGCGGATCGACATCGTCGCACTGGAGCCGGCGTCGAATGACACCGTCCTGCTCCGCTTCGCCGTCACCAACACCTCGGAGACCCTCAACCTGCCGGTGGGCAACGCCATGGGGGCCGGCGTGCTGCAGGACGACGTGAGCGGCGTCAGCCTCATCGACCTGTCGCAGAACCTGCGGTACCTGGTGCTCGTGGACGACGACAGCAACTGCCTGTGCACCGAGACGGAGACCAACGCCCAACTGGTGCCGGGCCAGACGCGGGAGTTCGAGGCCCGGTTCCCGGCGCCGCCGGCCTCCACCACGGCGGTGGACGTCCAGGTCGGCCCGTTCGGCACCGTCCACGACGTGCCCCTGGGCGGCGGCGATGCGTGACCACCGTCGTGGCCGACCCGGTCGCCTGACGGCGGCCGCCGCCACCATGGCCGTCGTCCTGGTCGCCGCCGCGCCGGCCCTGGCCGACCGGTCGCCCTCCGACCCGGCCACGGTGTCGATCAGCCGGGAGACCAGGGTGGTCGAGCGGTCGCGCCTCGTCATCGAACGGCGGGTCGTCCCCTACGACGGACAGACCCTCACCGAGCGGGGCGGCGGCCAGGTGACGGTCACCCTCGACGCCGAGGTCCTGTTCGAGCTCGATCAGGCCACGCTCACCCCCGAGGCCACCGACAGCCTCCGGGATCTGGCCCAGACGATCAACGGTCGGCGGGCCGCCCCCGGCATCACGGTGGTGGGTCATACCGATGCCCTGGGCACCGACGCCCACAACCTCGACCTGTCACAGCGGCGGGCCGCCGCCGTGCGGGACTTCCTGGCCCCCCTCCTGGTCGGGAGCGACGTCGCCTTCACCGTCGAGGGGCGGGGATCGGCCGAGCCGGTGGCCCCCGACACCAGGTCCGACGGCAGCGACAACCCCGAGGGGCGGCGCCACAACCGCCGGGTGGAGGTGACGTTCACCGCCCGCTCCGACAGCTAGAGCCGTACCTCCTACCAGGGAGTTCGGGGCCCGCTATCCTTCTGGTGGCGTGGACACGATCGGTCGATACGAGATCCTGTCACGGATCGGGTCCGGCGGGTTCGCCACCGTCTACCGGGTGCGCGACCCGGTGCTCGACAGCGAGGTGGCGGTCAAGGTGTTGGCCGACAACTGGGCCGGCACCCCCGAGATCCGGGACCGGTTCATCCGCGAGGCCCAGATCCTGCGCCGGATCGATTCCGACCGGGTCGTCACCGTCCACGACATCGGCGAGCTGCCGTCGGGCCAGCCCTATTTCGTGATGGCCCTGGCCGACCGGGGCACGCTGGAGAGCCGCCTCGACGAGGGCATCGCCATCACCCCGACCGATGCCATGACCGTGGCCCGGGGCATGGCCACCTGTATCACCGTGATCCATTCCCACGGGTTGATCCACCGTGACATCAAGCCCAGCAATCTCCTGATCGCCGGGCCCCGTCAGGCCACCGCCGGCGGCCCTCCACCGGCGCCCCGCTCGGCGGTCCTGGACGCCAGCGAGCGCCTGGTCATGGGTGACTTCGGCCTGGCCAAGGACATCGAGCTCCATACCACCGGGCTCACCATCGCCGCCGGCTCCGGCGGGTACGCCGCCCCGGAGCAGATGGCGCTGGCCGGCATCCCCAGCCGGCGCACCGACCTGTTCGCCGCCACCGGGGTGTTGTACCGGGTGCTGGCCGGCCGCCGGCCTCCCGGTTTCGATCTCGAACACCGCATCGTGCCCTTCCCCGACGGGGAGTGGTGGATGGCGGGCTCGCTGGGCGCCTTCTTCCGGGAGGGCATGAGCTACGAGCCCGAGAACCGCCACGAGTCGATCGACCACTGGCTGGCCAGCTTCACCGCCGCCCTGGCCCCCTACGAGGGCACACCGGCGGCGGCGCCGGTGCCCGCCGCACCGCCCGTCCCGCCGGCGCCTCCGTCCCGGTCGGCTCCGGCCGATCCGTCCACCCATCCCACCACCCTGATGCCGGCGGCCCGGTCGGTCGAGACCAGGCCCCCACCGACCGATCTCGACGACACCGTCCACCGGCCCACCTACCCGGGCAGCGCCGGGACCCAGAACCCGCCTTCCTACACCGGCTCGCCCTACACCGGGTCCGCCCCGTACACCGGCTCGCCCTACACCGGGCCCGGCCCGGGGGCGGGTGGGCCACCGTCGCAGGCGGCGCCGCCGCCCTTCTCCCACCTCGCACCGTCGTCGCCCTACGGCACCGCCGTCCCGTCGGGGGTGTCGGCCCCGGCGGCGTCACCGGCCTCGGGGCTGGGGCCGGGCCCGGCACCGGTCCGCCGGAGCCGGCGGTGGTTCCTGGGGGGCCTGGTGGTGGTGGCGGCCGGAGGGGCCGCCGCCGGGGGCTGGTACCTGTTGCAGCCCGACGGCCCGGCCATCGATGGACCGGCCACGATCGTGGCCGGTCGGTCGGCCACCTACACCGCCACCCTGGCCGGGGCCACGGGCTACGAGTGGACCGACCCCAACGGCCAGGTCCAGCCGATGCCGAGCCTCCAGGTGAACGGCGTGATCCCGGGCACCATCACCATCGGCGTGGTAGGGCTGACCGCCGGCGGCCGTTCCGTCACCACCACCCGCACCATCCAGGTGCTGGCCGACCCCGACGGGCCCCTGATCGAGGGGCCGGGCACGGTCAAGGTGAACGAGACCGCCACCTACAGCTACAGCTACGGCGGCGAGGGCCAGAACCCGGTGTGGATCGACCCCGAGGGCCGCCAGTCGCAGGGCGATCAGTACCGGGTGACGGCGTCGTCTCCCGGGCGGTACCTCATCCGCCTCCAGCTCGACCGGCCCGGCTCAACCCGCATCGGCGCCTCCCGGGAGATCCAGCTCGTGGAATGAGGCCCGCCGGCCACGGTCAGGACAGGACGGTGGACAGGGCGTCGAGGGCGGCGTGATGCCCGCACATGCCGTGCACGCCGGCTCCCGGCGGGGTGGAGGCCGAGCACAGGAACAGCCGGGGATTCGAGGTGCGGTAGGGGTGCAGGCGCCACCCGGGACGGGCCAACAGGCCGGCGCCGGCCGGTGAACCGCCACCGATGTCGCCCCCCACGTAGTTCTCGTTGTGGAGCTCGAACCAGGCCGGGCCGGCGACGTGGCGGGCCACGATCGTGTCCCGGAAGCCCGGGGCGAACCGCTCGATCTGGGCCTCGATCGGCGCCGTCATGTCCACCGTGGACCCGTTGGGCACGTGGCAGTAGGCCCACAAGGTGTGCCGGGTGGCCTCCGGCGGGCGGCGGGCCGGATCGAACAGGCTCTGCTGGGCCACCAGCACGAAGGGCCGCTCGGGATGGCGGCCGGCGGTGACCTCGGCCTCGCTGCGGGCCACCTCCCGCCAGGTGCCCCCGACGTGGACGGTGCCGGCGGCCGTGCACACCGGCGCGGCCCATGGCGCCGGCTCGCTGATCAGGTAGTCGACCTTGAACACGGCCGGCCCGGGGCGGAAGCGCCGGTAGCGGGCCCGGTCCCGGTCCGACAGGTCCCCGGCCGCGATCTGCGCCACCTGGGGTGGCGACAGGTCGAACAGGACGGCCCGGGCGCCGGCCACCTGGCCCATGGTCCGCACCGCCTCGCCGCACCGGACCTCCCCGCCGTGGGCCTCCAGCTCGGCCACCATGGCCTCGGCCAGGCGCTGGGAGCCCCCGGCCACCACCGGCCAGCCGGCGTGATGGGCGGCGGCGGCCAGCGTCACCCCCATGGCGGTGGTGAGCGGGTGGCTGAGGGGGAGGAAGGAGTGGGCGGCGGCGCCGGCCAGCAGAGCCGCCCCCTCCGGCCCGGCGAAGGTCCGGGCCGTGACCGTGGCCGGCACCAGCCCGGGCAGCCCGAACCGGGCGAGGGCCAGGGGGTGGCGGGGTGGGTGCAGGATGGGGCCCAGGGCGGCCGGAGCCCAGCGGTCCCAGTTGCGGGCCGGCCACCCGACCAATTGGTCCCACCGGGTGCCGTCGGGGCCGAGGGCGGCCGCTGTGTCGGTCAACGAGCGGCGCACCGCGCCCGCCCGGCCGCCGTCGAGCGGATGGGCCAGGGCCACCGGGGGGTGGATCAGCTCCAGGCCCCGGGCGGCCAGGTCGAGCGAGGCGAAGAAGGGGGAGGCGGCGGCCAGGGGGTGGATGGCCGAACACACGTCGTGGCGGTACCCGGGCTCGGTCAGCTCGGCCGTCCGGGTGCCGCCGCCCGGCTCGGGGCCGGCCTCCAGCACCCGGACCGAGCGGCCGGCCCGGGCCAGGGTGATGGCGGCGGCCAGCCCGTTGGGGCCCGACCCGACCACGATGGCATCCACGGTCATCAGCCCCAGTGTGCCCGGGCCGGGTGGAACTCAGGACAGGGTGAAACTCATGACAGGGTGAGGCTCAAGACCGGGTGAAGCTCAGGAGAGGGTGAAGCTCAGCGAGTACTTGCCGGTGGTGTTGGCGATCACGCCACCGTTGCCGGCCTTCAGCTCCAGCACATGGGTGCCGGCCCGGTCGAGCCGGTAGGGCCCGTACTCGGTGTTGCAGCCGTAGTTGCCGATCCATTCCGGGGCCTCCGACCGCTTGCCCACCGGGTCCTCCAGCACGAGGTAGAGGTCCTGGGAGCAGTCGTGGTCGATGTCGCCCACCTTCACCGTGACCTCCTGGCCGGCCTCGGCCTCGAACGTCCACCGCTGGCGCCCCAGCGCCTCGGTGATGTCGCCCGAGATCTCGCTGCCCGGGGTGGCCGGCTTCTCGGGGAACGGAGCCAGCCAGTGGGGCACGAAGTTGTAGCCGCCGGTGGTGTCGGTCAGCACCGACCCGTCGCCCCCGATCAGCTCGAGCGTGTACTCGCCGGCCTGCTCCATGACGAACGGGCCGTAGGTCTGGCAGCCGTAGTTGCCCACCCAGTCCACCTCGCCCCGCTTGCCCGACGGGTCCTGCATGACGAGGTAGATGTCCTGCACGCACTCGTGGTCGATGCTCACCATCTCGACCGTGAGCAGCTGGCCGGCGGTGGCGGTGAACGTCCAGCGGTCGGCCGCCCCCTTCTGCTCGATGTTGCCGTTGTTGGCCTTGTCGAACACGGCGGGGGCGGTGTCGACGTCGGTCGGGGCGGCGGCCACGGTGGGAGCGGCCAGGTCGCCGATGCTGATCGTGTCGGGGATCTCGGCCGAGCCGGTGCCGCCGGTACCCCCGCCTGCGGCGCTGGCCGGGGTGGTGGCGGCCGAGGCGGCGGCCGTGGTCGACGATCCGCTGCCGGCGGCGGCCGGGTTGGCCTGTCCGGCGGCCCCGGGGGCGGCGGTGCCGCCGGCGGTCACGTCGGCCGAGCCGGTGGCGGTGGTTGAGCCGTCGCAGGCCGCCAGGGGCAACAGCAGGAAGGCCAGGCCGAAGAGCCGGGCCGCCCGCAGGTGTGTTCGGTGCATGATTTCTCTCCCTCCAGGCGGGGAGCATACGACGACCGGAGGTCGAAGTGAGCGGGGATTTCGGGTCACCGGGCGGGATTCGGCAGCCGGCCCCACGTCGCAGGCGTGGACGTGGGGCCGGCGCCGGCCGACCGCAGCAGGGCGAGGTGGCGATCGGCCGGCCGGTCGGGGACGCCCCGACCTGCCGAGCATGGCTGGGCGCGGCGTCAGCGACGGCCCAGGTCGACCACGTGCTCGAAGCGGGAGAGGAGGCGGGGATCGTGGGACGAGACGATCACGCAGGTGCCGTACAGAGCCAGCTCGTGCAGGCTTTCGGCCACCAGGCGGGTGGAGGCGGCGTCGAGATGGGCCGTCGGCTCGTCGGCCAGCAGCACCGCCGGCTGGCGGACCATGGCCCGGGCGATGGCCACCCGCTGCTGCTCGCCGCCACTGAGTTGCGACGGGTACTTGAACACCGATCGGCTCAGACCGAACCAGGCCAGCAGGTGGATGGCCTCGGGGGCGGCCCGCTTCCACCGGGTGCCGTCGAGGCGGAGCGGCAAGGAGACGTTGTCGAGGGCGTTGAGCGCCTGCACCAGGTGGTAGTCCTGGAACACGATGCCCACCTTGCGCAGCTCGGAGGGGGGTGACAGGTGGCCCGGCAGCCGGCCCTTGCCGGCCACGTGCACCTCGCCCTCGGCGTGGTGGGCCACGCCGGCCAGGCACATGAGCACCGTCGTCTTGCCGCTGCCCGACGGGCCGGCCAGGCCCACCACCTCACCGGCCCGGGCGCTGAACGACAGGTTGCGGACGATCCACTTGCGGGTGTCGCCGTCCTTGATCTGGACCCCGAGCCCCGTGACCCGGACCGGAGGCACCTCGGTGCCCCGCCCGAGCACGTTGCGGCCGCGGCCGGTGACCGGGGCGTTGTCGCCCTCGGCCACGGCCTCGGGCAGCGTCCCGTCCGGCACTGTCCCGTCCGGCACTGTCCGTCCAGCAGTCCCGTCCGGCGTTGTGTCGTCCGGCGTTGTGTCGTCGGCTTCGTCGGCGTCGGGCTTGCCGCCCTTGCGCTTCTCGTCGGGCGGCCGACCGTCCGACCCGGTCTCGTTCCTGCGCTTGACCCGTAGCTTCACCGCCACCGCTCCCCGCTCGATCCCAACCCTGCCGTCACGTCCGCCGCCACGACGACCGTTGTCGTTGCCCGGGTACCGGTCATCGGGCCCCCCGGAAGGCGGCCGCCGGCGGGAGCCGGGTGATCTGCCAGCCGGCCAGCACGCCGGCCACCAGCGACACGGCCACGCTGAGCCCCAGGATCGAGGCCGTCGTGGGGATCGACCGCACGACCTCCAGGGGAAACAGGGGAGCGAGGGCCATGCCCAGGTTGACCCCCCACACGGCACCGATCAGGCTGATCAGGGCCCCCTCGAAGGCGAGGGTCACGCCCAGCGCCCGGCCGGTGGCGCCCAGGCACCGCAGGGCGGCCAGCTCCTGGCGCCGGTCGAGGATGGCCATGCGACCGGTCGACAGCACGATGCCGCCCACCATGATCCACAGCAGCGTCCGGATGAGGGTGAGCGACACGACCGCCCCCTGGACCGGGCGGATCAGATCGGTCCGGGCCGTGGTGCGGGAGATGGCCTTGAGGCCCGGCGTGTCGTCGGCCTCGCCGCCCACGAAGGCCATGGCCCCCCGCTGGCCGCCGTAGTAGATGTCCTGCATGTCCTTCACCGAGGTGAAGGCCACCGGGCCGCCGGCGTAGAGGCGGACCCCGGAGGTCACGCCCACCACCTCGAGGGGTGTGCCCTTCAGCTCCACCGTGTCGCCCAGGCCCACCCCGGCGCTTTCGTCGATCACGATCTCGCCCGGCCCCGGGTCGGTCCGGCCCGCCACCACGTCCACCGCCGGGTGGTCGAGCCCGAACAGGTTGAGGTCGAGCTCGCCCCCGGGGGCGATGTCGCGGGAGAACAGGAGGGGTTGGCTGCCCTCGGGGCCGGTCGTCTGGTCCACCATGCCCCCGGTGAGCAGGCCGGAGGCGCCTTCGGGCGTGCTCAGACCGGAGCCCAGGGCGTCGAGCGTCCGGTCGACCTCCCGGTCGAAGCCGGAGGTCACGCCGGCCATCACGTAGGCCAGGGCCACGGCCAGGGCGATGCCCACGATGGCCGCCGCCGTCCGGCCCCGCCGGCGGGCCAGCCCCTGCACCGCCAGGTGGATCATCGCCCCGCCCCGCCCGTCTTCTTCTCGGGGGTGCCCTTGTTCGGAGTGAAGGCCCGGTGCATCACCCGGGGGGTGCCGAAGGCCAGCAGCTTGCCGGCCGTCATCACGCCGATCATCATGGCCGAGTTGACGCCGGGCACCACCAGGTCGGTGCCGGTGAGGTAGAGGCGCCGCACCGAGGTGCCGATGGAGAACTGGTTGCGGGCCAGCCGGTCGGGGGTGCAGGGGCGGCCGTAGACCTGGCCGCCGGCGTGGTTGCTCATCGACGTGAAGGTCAACGGCGTGGCCAGCTCGTGGTAGGCGATCAGGTCCCGCAGGCCGGGAACCCGTTCCTCCACGAAGTCGAGCAGGGCCTCGGTGTAGCGGGCCTTGGCCTGCTCGTAGTCCTCGCCCCGCTTCTTCCAGTTGGGCCCGCCCCGGCGCTGCCAGGTCGATTCGTCGGCGAAGGTGACGATCTGGGCCGTGTGGGAGGTCTGGGTGGGGTTTCGCAACGAGCCGAACGACAGGTAGCCGCCGTTGATCTCCGGCGGGAAGCTCGAGGCGTCGGCCTTGCGGTCGTGGTCGAGCCCGTCGTACAGCCAGTAGTTGCAGTTCTCGAACCCGTGCCGGGATGGGTCGTCCTCGAGGCCCATGAACAGGACGGTGGCCGATGTGCCGCGCTCGGCCTGCGACAGGCGGGCCCGCTCCCGTTGGCCCAGTGCGGGGTCGACGAGGCCGAAGGTGACGTCGACGCCGGCGTCGGACACGATGCGGGGGGCGTAGAACTGGCGGCGCTCGCCCCGGTGGTTCACCACCACGCCCACCGCCCGGTTGCCCCGGGTGATGATCTTCTCCACCGGGTGGCGGGCCAGGCACCGGCCGCCGTGCTCCTCGATCTGGGCCACGGCGCCGGCCACGATCTGGTGCGAACCGCCCACGGGGTACCAGCCGCCGTTCTGGAAGTCGCTGGCCACGATGGCGTGCACGCCGAAGGCGCTGGCGCCCGGCGGGGTGCCGTAGTCGGGCCACTGGCCGGCCAGGATCGCCTTGAGCAGGGGGTCCTGGAACCGGCGGTCGAGCTGGGCGGCGGTGCGGGTCATGGCCAGCTTGCGGCCGGCGGCCACCACGGACGACACCGGCTCGGGGAACTCCTTGGCGTAGAACCAGCGGAACGACCAGCTCTGGGCCGACTTGAGGTCCTTGAACCAGCGGTCGACGGCCCGCGCCTCGGCCGGGAACAGCTCCTTCAGCGTCGCCGAGTAACGCTTGGGGTCCGACGGCACGTCGAAGGTGCCGTCGGGGAACACGAAGCGCTCGAACCGGTCGTCGAGCTTGTGCCACTGCACCCGCCCCCCGGTCACCAGGTCCATGCACTGGCGGGTGAGGGAGCCCTCCTGCATCTCGCCGATGTAGTGGACACCGGGGTCCCACAGGTAGCCGTGCCGCTGGAACGAGTGGAGGAACCCGCCCAGCTTGAAGTGGGCCTCCAGCACGAGCACCCGCTTGCCCCCCACCTGGGCCAGGATGCTGGCGGTCGACAGCCCACCCATGCCCGATCCGATGACGATCACGTCGTAGTGCGACTCCGGGCCCGGCGCCGGTCCGGTGCCGGGCTCCGGAACGTCGAGCGTGGACGTGGCTCCCGCGGCGGCCAACTCGGATGTCGTCATTCGTACGGCCTTCCTTGCCGATATGCGGAGTTGTCGCGGCTGCTATTTCGCCGATATCGCACGGACATGGCGCGACGAAAGACGCCGTTGCCATAGGCCGAGGCGCGAAACTGGCCCGTCGCCTACAGGGGACAACGGTTGCCGCCGCGGCGAAGATACGGGGGGAGCAGATTTACCCATCGGTTCGGCGGCGTCTTGCCGTGGACTCGGGGTCAGGTAGTTCGTAATCTGGCGTTGGCCTATCTTGTCGATGGCTATTGCCGGCGGCGAGACCGACTTTCTACTTCAGCAAACCGTGTGGGGCGGTACATCTCATGGCGATGGTGCGCGGCCGCACGACGGTCGAGCTGATCCGGGAATCAGCGCTCGGCGACGAGCAGGCGATCTCAGAATTGGTGCAAGAAACCGCACCGGATTTCCTGGCTTTCGTGGCCAAGAGATCGCAATGTGATCCGGAATACATCGTCAACGAGGTGCTGGCCAACGTGCTGCGGCGCCTGCCCGAGCTCGATCTCCCGTCGGAGCGGGAGTTCCGGGCGTACGTCTACCGGTCGCTGCGCAACCGGCTGGCCGACGAGCACCGCCGGTCAAACCCGGTCACCGTGCCCATCGACACCATGGCCGACTCCACCGCCCCCACCGTGGAGTTCGAGGGCGAGGTGATCCGCCGGATGTCGCTGTCGGGCCTGCTCGACCGCCTCACCCCGGCCCAGCGGGCGGTGATCTCGAGCCGGTTCCTCCACGGCCTGTCGCTGGAGGAGACGGCGGTCCGGGTGGGCAAGCCGGTCCGGTCGGTGAAGGCCCTGCAGAGCCGGGGTCTGCGGTCGTTGCGGCTGGCGGCTGGCGTCGCCGCGGTGGTGATCATCGTCCTGCTCGGGTTGCTCGTGTTCCGCGAGCGGGTGGACACCGACCTCCAGCCGGTCGACACCAATGGCGGTCTGGTCGACGGCAGCCGCACCGATGGCGACGGCGGCCGCCAGGATGGCGACGCCACCTCCACCGACGGCACGGACCACGTGGGCGACACCGATCTTCGCAGCGAGGGCAGCACCACCACGGTGGCCGCCGACAACGGCGGAGGCGAAGCGCCGCTGGTGGGCGGCCCGGTGGGGGCCGTGCCCGGCATCGGGGCCGAGGCGGCCCGCTCGTCGGGTGGGGCCCGCGGGCCGGCCGGCACCACCGTCACCCCGCTGGGCGCCGGTGCCGGCCCCGTCACGGGCCCGGCGTCAGCCGTTCCCGGAGCGGCAACCACCATTCCCGGGGCACCCACCATTTCGGCGTCGGCCCCGGTTCCCACCGCGGTGCCGGCGCCGGTCACCACCACGGCCGTGGCCGCCGGTGCCTCCCGCTGTCTGGCCGTGGAGGGGCCGACCTCGGTGCTCGAGGGGACGACCAGCAGCTACCGCCTGTCGTTCGACAAGGCCGAGGCCGCCGATCGCATCGTGCGCATCAGCGTGGCGCCGGGCTCGGCCGCCTGGGTGGGCAGCCCGGCCGGGGTCGACAACCAGGACATCATGTGGGGCGGCTACTACACCACGTGGCTCACCGCCCCGCTGCTGCCCCCGGTGCAGACCGGCACGATCTACAACCGGGTGCTGGTGCCGGCCAGTGACCTCCTCCGGATCCTGTCCAGCGACCACCCGATGGTGGGGCCGGCCGACGCCACCTGGGACTACTCGATCCTCTCGGGTGGCGTGGTGCAGCAGGCGCCCTGGGTCGACGTGCGGGTGCCGGCCGGCGCCCTGCGCTCCGACCCGATCGAGATCAGGGCCTACGCCGAGAAGGTCACGATCGACATGCACGGCAACCACACCGGCTACGACGAGTTCGGCGAACGGTTCGGCCTCGGCGCCATCGGCTGCACCACCTCGGTGGTGGTCGCCAACGCCTCAACCCAGGTCTTCGTCAACACCTTCTAGTCGGCCGCACCTTCTAGTCGGCCGCACCTTCTCGTCGCCGATGGCGCGGACCAGTCGCCGATGGCACGGAGGGCCGTACCCTCCGAGGCGTGCGCTTCACCAAGCCGTACTGGGCCGGGATCGCTGACGGATCGGTGACCGTGGCCTTCCGCCGCTGGCGGGCGCCCACGGTGGTGGCCGGCCGCCCCTACCGCACCGGCGGGGGCCGGATCGAGGTGCTGTCGGTCGAGGTGGTGGATCCCGCCGCCATCACCGCCGCCGATGCCGCCCGGGCCGGCCACGCCTCGCCCGACGAGGTGCGGGCCTCGCTCGACGCCATGGCGGACCGCCAGGCCGGGGGCGACGACCGGCGCGTCTACCGGGTGGTGTTCCGCCGGCTCGACGAACCCGACCCCCGGGAGCAGCTGGCCCACAGCTCCGGCCTGACCTCCGACGACGTGGCCACCATCGACACCCGGCTCGATCGGCTCGACCGGGCGTCGGCCATCGGACCCTGGACCCGCTCCACGCTCCGCCTGATCGCCGCCAACGAGGGGGTGCGGGCCCCCGATCTGGCCGCCTCGGTGGGCCGGGAGACCGCCCCGTTCAAGCTCGACGTGCGCAAGCTCAAGAACCTGGGTCTCACGATCAGCCTCCGGGTGGGCTATCTGGTGTCGCCCCGGGGCCGGGCCTACCTGGAGGCGTGCGGCCCCGCCGAGGGTGCCGGCGCCGCCGAATCGGTCGACGCCTGATCTCGGCCGCAGTGGGTGGAACAGGGGCGGCCCCGCAGTAGGATTGGCCGGTCCGCCGGAACCTCCTGCTGACAGCCGCTCGTACGGCCGTCGGCCCTGGGTTCGGTGAACGTTTCGCTCCGGTCCGTGAAGGCCTCAGCCTGCCAGCTGAAGGAACCGTACGGCCCACCTCATCACAAGAGCCCGGCGCGCTGCCCTCACCGGCCGCCGCTGGGTGTTCACGTGAACGGCGCTCCGCCCGGTCTCCGGGCCCGGCGGTACGCCCTCTGACGGGAAAGAGACACGCATGGCTCACAAGGCGATCGTCGGCCGTAAGGTCGGCATGACCCAGGTCTGGGACGAAGACAATCGGATGGTGCCGGTCACCGTGGTGGAGGTGACACCCTGCCGCGTCGTCCAGGTGAAGACCCCGCAGACCGACGGCTACTCCGCCATCCAGGTCACGCTCGGCACCAAGGACGCCCGCAAGCTGTCCAAGCCCGAGGCCGGCCACTTCGCCCGGGCCGGCGTCGCTCCCGGCACCGAGCTGGTGGAGCTCCGCCTCGACGATGTCTCTGACTACTCGGTGGGCCAGGAGCTCGGCGCCGACGTGTTCGAGGCCGGCGAGTCGATCGACGCCATCGGCACCTCGAAGGGCAAGGGCTTCGCCGGTGTGATGAAGCGCCACAACTTCCAGGGCCAGCGGGCCACCCACGGTGCCCACCTGGTGCACCGGGCCCCCGGCTCGATCGGCCAGTGCGCCACCCCGTCCCGGGTGTTCAAGGGCGTCAAGATGGCCGGCCGCATGGGCTCCGACAAGGTCACCACCCAGAACCTGATCGTGGTCCGGGCCGACGCCGAGAAGAACATCGTGCTGGTCAAGGGCTCGGTCCCGGGCGCCAAGGGCGGCACGGTCATCATCCGCAACGCGATCAAGAAGGCGGTCAGCGCCTGATGCCCACGATCTCCGTGAAGACGAAGGCCGGCGACGACGCCGGGTCGATCGACCTCGACGACGCCACCTTCGGCATCGAGCCCAACATGGCCGTGCTCCACCAGGTGGTCACCGCCCAGCTCGCCGCCCGCCGGGCCGGCACCCACTCCACCAAGACCCGCTCCGAGGTCTCCGGCGGTGGGGCCAAGCCGTGGAAGCAGAAGGGCACCGGCCGGGCCCGGGCCGGCTCCACCCGTTCGCCGATCTGGGTCGGCGGCGGTATCGCCCACGGGCCCAAGCCCCGCAGCTACGCCCAGCGGACGAACAAGAAGATGATCAAGCTCGCCACCCGTTCGGCCCTGTCCGACCGGTGCGCCGAGCAGCGGGTGCTCGTGGTCGACGCCTGGGGCTTCGACCGACCGAGCACCAAGGCGGCCCGGGCCGCCCTGTCCGCCCTCGGGGTGGAGGGGCGCACGCTGGTGGTGGTGGACCGCGACGACGAGACCACCATCCGCAGTTTCCGCAACCTGCCCCAGGTGCACGTGCTGGCGGCCGACCAGCTCAACGCCTACGACATCCTGGTCAGCGACTACGTGGTGTTCAGTCGGGACGCGGTGCCTGGCGCCGACGCCGAGAGCACTGACACACAGAACTCGGAGAGCGAGGAGTGATGAAGGACCCGCACGACGTGGTCATCCGGCCGGTGGTCTCCGAGAAGACCTACCAGCAGAACGAAGCCAACAACACCTACACCTTCGTGGTGGCCCCCAAGGCCTCCAAGCCCGAGATCGCCCTGGCGGTCGAGGCCATCTTCGACGGCGTCAAGGTGGCCAAGGTCAACACGCTGAACCGCAAGGGCAAGCGTGTCCGGAACCGCAAGACCAACACCAAGTCCACCCGGTCCACCACCAAGCGGGCGATCGTCACCCTCTCCGAGGGTGAGATCGAACTGTTCACCACCTGAGGTCCGCTCCGATGCCCATACGCAAGCGAAAGCCAACCAGCGCCGGCCGACGGTTTCAGACCACCTCCGACTTCAGCGAGATCACCACCTCGAAGCCGGAGAAGTCACTGCTGCTCAAGCAGTCGAAGTCGGGCGGCCGCAACGTCCATGGCCGGATCACGTCCCGCCACCGGGGCGGCGGCCACAAGCGCCGCTACCGCATCGTCGACTTCCGTCGCAACAAGGACGGGGTGCTCTCGACGGTCGCCTCGATCGAGTACGACCCCAACCGCAACTGCCGGATCGCCCTGCTCCACTACCACGATGGCGAGAAGCGCTACATCCTCGCTCCTCGTGACCTGAAGGTGGGCGACAAGGTGTCGTCGGGTCCCTCGGCCGACATCCGTATCGGCAGCTCCCTCCCGCTGCGCTTCATCCCGGTCGGCACCACGGTGCACGCCGTGGAGCTGAAGCCGGGTGGCGGGGCCAAGATGGCCCGCTCGGCCGGCACCAGCGTGCAGCTGGTGGCCAAGGAGGGGGTCATGGCCACCCTGCGCCTCCCCTCCACGGAGATGCGCCGGGTCTCGATCGACTGCCGGGCCACGATCGGTGAGGTCGGCCTGTCCGAGGCCGAGCTGATCAAGGTGGGCAAGGCGGGCCGGGCCCGCTGGAAGGGCAAGCGTCCCCAGACCCGGGGCGTGGCCATGAACCCGGTGGACCACCCCCATGGCGGTGGCGAGGGCAAGACCTCGGGCGGACGCCATCCGGTGTCGCCGTGGGGCAAGCCCGAGGGCCGTACACGGGCCCGCCAGAAGAAGTCTGATGCTCTCATCATCCGCCGTCGGCGGAAGCGTGGCGGTCGGAGGTAGTCATGCCGCGAAGTCTCAAAAAGGGCCCATTCGTCGACGACCACCTCTTGAAGAAGGTCGACGACCTCAACGACAGGAACGAGAAGCGGGTCATCAAGACCTGGTCCCGCCGCTCGACCATCATCCCCGACATGGTCGGCCACACCATCGCCGTCCACGACGGGCGCAAGCACGTGCCGGTCTACATCACCGAGTCGATGGTGGGTCACAAGCTGGGCGAGTTCTCGCCCACCCGGACCTTCAAGTACCACGCCGGCCAGGAACGATCGGGTCGGCGCTGATGACGGGAGTGAAGACCAACGAGCGTCCGGGCACCAAGTGCCAGGTCCGCTACGTCCGCATGTCGGCCTCCAAGGTCCGGGTCGTACTCGACCTGATCCGGGGCAAGCACGTGGGTGAGGCGGCCCAGATCCTGGCGTTCAGCGAGCGGCTGGCGGCCAAGGTGATCGACAAGGCCCTCCGCTCGGCCGTGGCCAACGCCGGCCACAACGACGAGGTGCCGGCGGAGGAGCTCTACGTCTCGGCGTGCTTCGCCGACGAGGGCGCCTCGCTCAAGCGGTTCCGTCCCCGGGCCCGGGGACGGGCCGGCCGGATCCGCAAGCAGACCTGCCACATCACCATCGTGGTGAGCCGCTACACCGACGAGCAGCTCGACGCCATGCGGGCCCGGGCCGAGGCCCGGGGCGCCACCCGGGGCAGCCGTCCCGGAGGCGCTCCTGACGCCAGGGCCGACCGCCGCCGCCGGGTCGCCGGCAGTCGGGCCGCCACCGGCACCGAGGCTGCGGCCCCGGTCGAGGAGGCCCCGGTCGAGGAGGCTGTGGTCGAGGAGGCTGTGGTCGAGACCGACACGGTCGAGACCGACACGGTCGAGGAGACCGAGTTCACCCCGCCCACCCCGTCCGACGAGGTGGTGGCCGACGCCGAGGCCGACAGCGTCGATGACAGCACGCCCACCGACGACACGGCCAGCGAGAGCGATGACGCCGAGGAGACCAACTGATGGGTCAGAAAGTCCACCCGTACGGGTACCGCCTGGGCATCACCACCGACTGGAAGTCGCGCTGGATCGCCGACCGCCAGGAGTACCGCGACTACCTGCTCGAGGATCACAAGATCCGCAAGTACCTGCTGAACCAGCTCCCCAACGCCGCCATCAGCCGCGTCGAGGTGGAGCGGACGCGGGACAAGCTGCAGATCGACGTCCACACCGCCCGGCCCGGCATCGTCATCGGCCGCAAGGGCTCGGAGGCCGACCGCCTTCGCACCGGTCTCACCAAGCTCACCGGCAATCCCAAGGTGAAGCTGAACATCGTGGAGATCAAGCAGCCCGAGCTCGACGCCGCCCTGATCGCTCAGGGTGTCGCCGACCAGCTGGCCGGCCGTATGGCTTTCCGTCGGGCCATGAAGCGGGCCATGCAGAACGCCATGAAGGCGGGGGCCAAGGGCATCCGCATCCAGTCGTCGGGCCGCCTCGGCGGGGCCGAGATGGGTCGCACCGAGTGGTACCGGGAAGGCCGGGTGCCCCTGCACACGCTGCGGGCTGACATCGACTACGGGCTGCGCGAGGCCCACACCACCTTCGGCCGCATCGGCGTGAAGGTGTGGCTGTACAAGGGCGACATCCTGCCCTACAAGGCCCAGGTCGACAAGGCTCAGCGGGAGGCCGCCCTGGCCACCGGCGAAGCCGTCGGCGGCGCCGATTCGCCCCGAACCGTCGTCTCGTCGTCGCGCCGGCCCCGGCCCCCCGCCGGTGCCGTTCCTCCCGCCGCCCCGGTGGCCGAGGAGCCGACCGAGACCGAGGAGGCCACCCCGGCTCCCTTGGTGCGGGAGGCCGATCCCGAGTTCGAGCGGCTGCTGGCCGAAGAAGAGGCGATCGAGGAGAGCCTCCGCAACAAGACCGGGGGCGGCGATCCGCTGCACTTCCGGCCTGAGGACGGTGACTGATCATGTTGATGCCCCGGAAGGTCAAGCATCGCAAGCAACAGCGGGGCCGCACCAAGGGTGTGTCGAAGGGCGCCACCTCGGTGTCCTACGGTGACTACGGCATCCAGGTGCTGGAGCCGGGCTGGATCACGGCCCGCCAGATCGAAGCCGCCCGTATCGCCATGACCCGCCACGTGCGGCGTGGCGGCAAGGTGTGGATCAACGTCTTCCCCGACAAGCCCGTCACGGCCAAGCCGGCCGAGACCCGCATGGGCTCGGGCAAGGGCAACCCGGAGCACTGGGTGGCCGTGGTGCGCCCGGGCCGGGTGGTGTTCGAGCTGTCCTACCCGGACGACACGATCGCCCGTCAGGCCCTCAACCGGGCCATCCAGAAGCTGCCGATCAAGGCCCGCATCATCACCCGGGTGGAGGGATTCGATGCCTGAGAACCCCAACCTCACCGAGGAGACCAACAGCGACCTGGTCACCGGCCTGGCCGAGTCCAAGCGTGAGCTGTTCAACCTCCGGTTCCAGCACGCCACCGGCCAGCTGGAGAACTCGGCCCGCATGGGCCAGGTACGCAAGCAGATCGCCCGTTACCGCACCGAGATCCGCACCCGCGAGATCGCGGCGGCCGAGGCGCTGGCCAGCAAGCAAGGAGAGTCGTGATGGCCGCTGAGCAGGCCGAGCGCAACATGCGGCGCAAGACGCGTGACGGCATGGTCGTGTCGAACAAGATGGACAAGACGGTCGTGGTCGAGGTGACCGACCGGTCCCGGCACCCGCAGTACAACAAGACCGTGCAGCGGCGCAGCCGCTACTACGCCCACGACGAGGGGAACACCCTCAACGAGGGTGACCGGGTGCGGATCGTCGAGACCCGCCCCCTGTCGGCCAAGAAGCGGTGGCGGCTCCTGGAGATCCTGGAGCGGGCCCGATGATCCAGGTCGAATCCCGGCTCCGTGTGGCCGACAACTCCGGTGCCCGCGAGGTGCTGTGCATCAAGGTTCTGGGCGGCTCCCGCCGTCGGTACGCCGGCATCGGCGACATCTTCGTGGCCACCGTGAAAGACGCCATCCCCGGCGCCGCGGTGAAGAAGGGCGATGTCGTCAAGTGCGTGGTGGTGCGGACGAAGAAGGAACGCCGCCGTCCCGACGGCTCCTACATCCGCTTCGACGAGAACGCAGCGGTGCTGATCAACGAGCAGCGCCAGCCCCGCGGCACCCGCATCTTCGGCCCGGTGGGCCGGGAACTGCGGGACAAGCGGTTCATGAGGATCGTGTCCCTCGCCCCGGAGGTGATCTAGATGAAGGTGCGCAAGGGCGACCGGGTCCGCATCCTCACCGGCAAGGACGCCGGTCGGGACGGCACGGTCTCAGCCGCCTTCCCGACCACCAACAAGGTGATCGTGGAGGGCCGCAACACGGCCAAGCGCCACACCAAGCCCCGCTCCCAGGAGGAGCCGGGCGGCATCATCGACAAGGACATGCCGATGAACGTGTCCAACGTGGCCGTGCTGAGCCCGAAGGACGGCAAGCCGACCCGGGTCGGTTACAAGGTGGAGAACGGCCGCAAGGTCCGGATCTGCAAGCGGACCGGCGTGGAGATCCCCGAGGTGAAGCCGTGAGCACCATCATCGTCGAGGCCAAAGTGCAGGGCAGCACGCCCCGCCTCAAGGTGGCCTACAACGACAGCATCCGCGATGGGCTCAAGGCCGACCTCGGCCTCGACAACATCATGCAGGTGCCCCGCCTGGAGAAGATCGTGATCAACATGGGGGTGGGCGAAGCCATCCTCAACTCCAAGGCCCTCGAGGCGGCCCTGGCCGATCTCACCCTGATCGCCGGCCAGAAGCCCGTGATCACCAAGGCCAAGCGGTCGCTGGCCAGCTTCAAGCTGCGCAAGGGCAACTCGATCGGCTGCAAGGTGACGCTTCGGGGCGACCGCATGTGGGAATTCTTCGACCGGCTGATCACGCTGGCCGTGCCCCGCATCCGTGACTTCCGGGGCCTCAACCCCCGGTCGTTCGACGGCCGGGGCAACTACACCTTTGGCCTCTCCGAGCAGTTGATGTTCCCCGAGATCAACTACGACACCGTCGACGCCCCCCGGGGCATGGACATCACCATCGTGACCACGGCCGACAACGACGCCGCCGGTCGCGCCCTGTTGGAGGCATTCAATTTCCCGTTCCGGCGTGAAGGGCAGGCCCAGTAATGGCCAAGAAGGCACTCATTCTCAAGCAGCAGCGCAAGCCCAAGTTCAAGGTTCGGGGCTACACGCGCTGCCGCCGCTGTGGCCGCCCCCGGGCAGTGTTCCGTCGTTTCAGCCTGTGCCGGGTCTGCCTGCGTGAGATGGCTCACGCCGGCGAGATTCCTGGCGTGACCAAGGCCAGCTGGTGAGAGGGGAGATGTGATCCCATGTCAATGACCGACCCGATCGCCGACATGCTGACCCGCATTCGCAACGCCAACATCGCGATGCACGACGAGGTCTCGATGCCGGCGTCCAAGATCAAGCTGGCTCTGGCCGAGGTCCTCCACTCCGAGGGCTACATCGGCGACTTCCGCACCACCGACAACGGCCCCCGGCCCGGTGCCACCCTGACGATCGCAATGAAGTACTCCCCCGAGCGGGAGCGTGTGATCAGTGGCATCAAGCGGGTGTCGAAGCCCGGTCTGCGGGTCTACACCAAGAGCGATCAGATCCCCCGAGTACTGGGCGGCCTCGGCGTCGCCGTGCTCTCCACCAGCAATGGACTCATCACCGACCGGGCGGCCCGCAAGGCCAAGGTCGGTGGCGAGGTCCTCTGCTACGTCTGGTAGGAGCGAGCGAGATGTCACGCATCGGCAAAGCCCCGATCCCGGTTCCCGACGGTGTCCAGGTCGACGTGAAGGGCACCGCCCTGACCGTCACCGGCCCCAAGGGAACCCTCAATCACACGATCCCCGAGGCCGTCGAGGTCCAGGTCGACGACGGTGTGCTCACCGTGACCAGGGCCAACGACGAGCGCCGCAGCCGGGCCCTTCACGGGCTCACCCGGTCGCTGGTGAACAACATGGTGGTCGGCGTCTCGCAGGGCTTCCGCAAGGACCTCGAGATCGTGGGCGTCGGCTACCGTGCCGCCGCCAACAACCCCACCCAGATCACACTCTCCCTCGGGTTCAGCCACCCGGTGGTGGTCACGGCGCCCGATGGCATCACCTTCGAGGTGCCCGAGCCCACCAAGATCGGTGTGATCGGTATCGACAAGCAGGCCGTGGGCCAGGTGGCGGCAACGATCCGCGCCTGGCGCCAGCCCGAGCCCTACAAGGGCAAGGGCGTCCGCTATGCCGGCGAGCGTGTGCTGCGCAAAGCCGGTAAGGCCGGCAAGTGAGCTCCGGAAAGGCCTCGTGATGGCTACCAAGACGATTCCCGCCCACGCTGCCCGGGTCCGCCGCCAGCGCCGGGCCCGCAAGAAGATCATCGGCACCACCGAGCGGCCCCGGCTGGCCGTGTTCCGGTCCAACCGGCACATCAGCTGCCAGGTCATCGACGACTCGAAGGGCCACACCCTGGCCTCGGCGTCGTCGCTGGAGGCCGACATCCGGTCCAACGGCTCCACCGGCTCGGTGTCGGCCGCCACCACCGTAGGCCAGCTCATCGGTGAGCGGGCCAAGGCGGCCGGTGTCGACGCCGTGGTCTTCGACCGTGGCGGCAACCTCTATCACGGGCGGGTTGCCGCCCTGGCCGATGCCGCCCGGGCTGCTGGCCTCGAGTTCTGATCCCCCCGGGCACCCAGAAAGGTTTCGCACATGGCTAACGAACGAGGCGGCGAGCGGGGCAACCGCGACGACCGCAACGAGGGCCGGGAGTCTCGGGTCATCACGATCAACCGGGTGGCCAAGGTGGTCAAGGGCGGCCGTCGGTTCGCCTTCACCGCCCTGGTGGTGCTGGGCGACGGCAATGGCCGTGTCGGCCTCGGCTACGGCAAGGCCAAGGAGGTGCCCCTCGCCATTCAGAAGGGCACCGAGGAGGCCCGCCGCCTGATGTTCGAGGTCCCCATGGCCGGCGGCACGATCACCCACCCCATCGAGGGGGAGCAGGGTGCTGGCCGGGTGCTGCTGAAGCCGGCCGCCCCCGGTACCGGCGTCATCGCCGGCGGCGCCGCCCGGGCCATCCTGGAGGAGGCCGGCATCCACGACGTGCTGTGCAAGTCGCTGGGGTCGGCCAACCAGATCAACGTCGCCCGGGCCACGATCAACGCCCTCAAGGGCCTGAAGCGTCCCGACGAGGTGGCCCGCCTGCGGGGCCTCCCGGCCGACGAGTTCGTGCCCAAGGGTCTGCTCGACGCCTACAACGAGCGCAAGCGGGCCGGTTCGCCGGCCCGGGCCGAGGGAGGGGCGTGATGGCTGAGATCAAGGTCACCCAGGTCCGGTCCTCGATCGGCACCAAGCCCAAGCAGCGGGGCAGCCTCCGGGCGCTCGGCCTGCGCAAGCTGGGCCAGTCCAACGTCCTGCCCGACCGACCGGAGATCCGGGGCATGATCGCCCGGGTGCCTCATCTGGTGTCGGTCGAAACCGTCTCGGAGTAAGCGCCATGATGAAGCTTCACGATCTCAAGCCGGCCGAAGGGTCCCGCAAGGCGCCCAAGCGGGTCGGGCGAGGCATCGGCGGCAAGGGCGGCAAGACCGCCGGCCGCGGCACCAAGGGCCAGAAGGCCCGCAACACCATCCCCGCCCGGTTCGAGGGCGGTCAGCTCCCGATCCAGCAGCGGCTGCCCAAGTTGCGGGGCTTCAACAACCCGTTCCGGGTGGAGTACCAGGCCGTCAACCTCGACACGATCGTGGAGTCGGGCCTGACCGAGGTGAGCCCCGAGATCCTGCTGGGCCATGGCCTGGTGGGCAAGGGCGCCCTGGTCAAGGTGTTGGGCCGGGGTGAGCTGTCCGAGCCCGTCACCGTGCGGGCCCACGCCTTCTCCCGCAGCGCCGAGGCCGCTATCACGGCCGCCGGTGGCACAGTTGAGAAGTTGCCCCTGCCGTTCGCCGTACGTCCGGCGGCCCAGGGCAACCAGCACGCCAACCGCTAGCGACCGACCCCGGGGAGAAATCCGATACCGATGAAGACGCTGCGCAACATCCTGCAGACCTCCGAGCTGCGGAACAAGATCCTCTTCACGCTGTTCGTCGTCATCGTCTACCGGCTCGGGGTCCAGATCCCGGCCCCCGGGGTGAGCCTCGACGCCATCGAGTCGCTGCGGGCCCAGGCCGACGAGACGACCGGCGGCATCTTCGGGTACCTCAATATGTTCAGCGGCGGCGGCCTGCGCCAGCTGTCGCTGTTCTCCCTGGGCGTGCTGCCCTACATCACGGCCTCGATCATCATCCAGATCCTGACCGTGGCCATCCCCAAGCTCGAGCAGTGGCAGAGCCAGGGGGCGGTGGGCCAGCGCAAGATCAACCAGTGGACCCGCTACGTGGCCATCGTGCTGGCCATCGTGCAGGCCACCGGCATCGTGTTCATGATCGGCCGCAACCCGGAGTCGTTCTTCGGCGTCGACGTCGGCCTGTTCCCGGTGTGGACCTTCGGCCGGGTGATCCTCGCCGTGACCTGCATGGTGGTGGGCACGGCGGTGGTGATGTGGCTGGGCGAGCTGATCACCCAGAAGGGGATCGGCAACGGCATGTCGCTGATCATCATGGCCTCCGTGGTGTCGAACATGCCCGAGCTCGGCATCCGTATCCACGCCGTGCGGGGCTGGCTGTGGGTGGTCTTCGCCTTCGGGCTGCTGGCGCTGCTGGTGGCCGGCATCGTGTTCGTGGAGCAGGGCCAGCGCCGGATCCCGGTGAACTTCGCCAAGCGGGTGGTGGGCCGCCGTCAGTACGGCGGGAACAACACCTACATCCCGCTCAAGGTCAACCAGGCCGGCGTGATCCCCGTGATCTTCGCCTCGTCGCTGCTGCAGCTGCCGTCGTTCATCGTGAACGTGCTGCCCACCAGCAACGATGCCACCAACCCCAACTGGGGCGACGACATCCGCAATTTCATCCAGAACAACCTCTACCAGCCAGACAACGTTGGCTACGTCCTGGTGTTCGGGGCCCTGATCGTGGGCTTTGCCTACTTCTACAACGCCGTGGCCTTCGACCCGGCCCGCCGGGCCGACGAGCTGCGCAAGTCCGGCGGATTCATCCCCGGCATCCGGCCCGGTCCCCAGACCGAGCGCCACCTGTCGAAGATCCTCAACCGCATCACCCTCCCCGGCGCCGTGTTCCTGGCCGTGGTGGCGCTGATCCCGTCGGCCGCGCTGGCCCGGCTCCTGTCGGGTGGCGGCCAGGGGAGAGCGGTGGGCTTCTCCGGCGTGTCGATCCTGATCGCGGCCGGCGTGTCGCTGGAGACGATGAAGCAGATCAACTCCCAGCTGATGGCCAAGAACTATGACGGCTTTCTCAAATGAGCCGTATCTGGTACTGGTACAGCTCTGAGCTTGCACCCCGATCTGAAGGATGCTCCCCATGGCACAACCGCTTCGACTCGTGATCTTCGGCCGACAGGGCGCAGGCAAGGGCACCCAGTGCATCCGGCTGATCGAGCGCTACAGCGTGGTCCACATCAGCACCGGTGACATGCTCCGGGCCGAGGTGGCGGCCGACACCGAGCTGGGCCGCAGGGCGGCCGAGATCATGGCCTCCGGGGGCCTGGTGGACGACGAGACCATCCTCGGCGTGGCCCAGAGCCGCATCGGCCAGGACGATGTCAAGACCCACGGGTTCGTTCTCGATGGGTTTCCCCGCACGATCGAGCAGGCCGCCGGGCTCATCACCGCCCTGGGCGATCATGCCCTGGACGCTGTGATCGACCTCGACGTCCCACTCGGTGAGGTCACCAAGCGCATGAAGCTGCGGGCCCGGGACGACGACACCGACGAGGCCATCGCCAAGCGCCTGGCGCTCTACGAGGAGCAGACCCAGCCCGTGCTCCAGTTCTTCGCCGACCGGGGCCTGCTGGTGCGGGTCGACGGCCTGGGCACCGAGGAGCAGGTCACCGAACGGCTCTACGCCGCCGTGGACACCCAGATCGAGGCCGGGGCCAAGGCCAACTCCGGGGGATGTGAGTGATCCGCCCCGTCTGCGGGTTGGAGGCCTTTCACCAGGCCTCTAGGCTGAATCGTTGGCCGTTTCGCGCCAGGGGTCGTGCCGCCGTCATGCGGGGCACCGTCATTCGTGGCACTGGGGACTCGTTCCCCGCCCCCGTTCCCGCGCCACAGTTCTAGCACAGTTCAGTTCGAAGCTCATTCCACGCCCGCTCCGGAGGATCCGTCCTGCCAAAGGAAAAAGACGCCATCGTGCTCGAGGGCACCGTCACCGAGTCTCTCCCGAACGCCATGTTCCGGGTGGAGCTCGAGAACGGTCACAGCGTGCTCGGGCACATCTCCGGCAAGATGCGCCGCCACTACATCCGCATCCTGCCCGGCGACAAGGTTCAGGTGGAGCTCACGCCCTACGACCTGACCCGCGGTCGCATCACCTACCGCTACAAGTAAGAGGACTTGAGGACCCGATGAAGGTTCGCCCGAGTGTGAAACCCATGTGTGAGAAGTGCAAGGTGATCCGCCGGCACCGGCGCGTGATGATCATCTGCGACAACCCGCGTCACAAGCAAAGGCAAGGCTGAGCATGGCTCGAATCGCAGGTGTCGACATCCCCCGCGACAAGCGGTTGGTGGTGTCGCTGACATACATCTTCGGGGTCGGTTCGTCCACCGCCCAACAGATCGCCGATTCCACCGGGGTCGATGCCAGCACCCGGGTGAAGGACCTCACCGACGACGAGGTCATGCGCATCCGGGCCTGGATCGACACCAACATCAAGACCGAGGGCGACCTGCGCCGCGAGGTCTCGCAGGACATCAAGCGCAAGATGGAGATCGGGTGCCACCAGGGCATCCGTCACCGCAAGGGCCTGCCCGTCCGTGGTCAGCGGACCCAGACCAACGCCCGTACCCGCAAGGGCCCCAAGAAGACTGTCGCCGGTAAGAAGAAGGTCACCAAGTAATGGCAAAGCCACCGAGCGGAGGCCGTCGGCCCCGCAAGCGCGAGCGCAAGAACGTCACCTACGGCATCGCCCACATCAAGTCGAGCTTCAACAACACGATCATCGCCATCTCCGATCAGGAGGGCAATGTGTTGTCGTGGGCCTCGGCCGGCAACGTCGGGTTCAAGGGCTCCCGCAAGTCCACCCCCTACGCCGCCCAGATGGCGGCCGAGGCCGCCGCCCGGCGGGCCATGGAGCACGGGGTGCGTAAGGTCGACGTGCAGGTCAAGGGCCCGGGCTCGGGCCGCGAGACCGCCATCCGTTCCATCCAGAACGCCGGCATCGAAGTGACCGGCATCAAGGACGTCACCCCGGTGCCCCACAACGGTTGCCGGCAGCCCAAGCGGCGGAGGGTCTGAGCCATGTCTCGTTACACCGGTCCCCGCGCCCGCATCTCCCGCCGCCTCGGCACCAACATCTTCGGCACCCGGGGTGAGACCCAGGCCCTCGAGAAGCGGCCCTACCCGCCCGGCATCCACGGCCGGTCCCGCCGCCGGGGCGCTCAGAACACCGCCTACCTGGCCGAGCTCCAGGAGAAGCAGAAGGCCCGGTTCTCCTACGGGCTGAACGAGCGCCAGTTCCGCCGGATCTACGACGAAGCGTCGCGCCGCAAGGGCGTCACCGGCGACAACATGCTCAAGTTCCTCGAGCTGCGCCTCGACAACGTGATCTACCGTGCCGGCTGGGGCGCCACCCGTCCCCAGGCCCGCCAGTTCGTGTCCCACGGCCACGTGAACGTCAACGGCAAGCGGGTCAACGTGCCTTCCTACCGGGTCCGCAAGGGCGACGTGGTCGAGATCCGCGACAAGTCCCGCAACAACGTCGTGCTCCAGTGGAACAAGGACGTCCTCGACCGCACGCCGCCGGCCTGGCTGGAGCGGGAAGACGACTGGAAGGTCAAGGTCTACAACGAGCCGCTGCGGGAGCAGATCGACGTTCCGATCCGCGAGCAGCTGATCGTCGAGCTCTACAGCAAGTGAGCGCGAGCGCGGCGCTGCTGCCAGCGCCGCAGGCGACTCCACCCTCCTCGTCCCCGCCGGCCCACCTCAAGAAGTAGAAGGAACCCCACATGCTGGTCATTCAACGACCCACGGTCGAGCAGCTCGATGACGGCGAATCCACCCGCGGTCGGTTCGCCATCGGCCCGCTGGAGCACGGCTTCGGCCACACGCTCGGCAACTCGCTGCGCCGCACCCTGCTGTCGTCGGTGCCCGGAGCCGCCATCACCGCGGTCCGTTTCGACGACGCCCTCCACGAGTTCGACACCATCACCGGTGTGGTGGAAGACGTCACCGACATCATCCTCAACATCAAGGACATCGTGGTCACCAGCGAGAGTGACGACCCGGTGGTGCTCCGGCTCGACGCCCGGGGCCCCGGTTCGGTCACCGCCGGCGACATCTCGTGCCCGTCGGAGGTCGCCGTCCTCAACCCCGACCTGCTGCTGGCCACGCTGACCGACAAGGGCCGCCTGGCCGTCGATCTCACCGTGGGCCGGGGCCGGGGGTGGCTGTCGTCCACCCGGATATCGGAGAGCCAGACGATCGGGGTCATCCCGATCGACGCCATCTACAGCCCGATCCGTCGGGTGTCGGTTGCGGTGGAGCAGACCCGGGTGGAGATGTCGACCGATTACGACCGCCTGGTCCTCGACATCGAGACCGACGGCTCCATCGTCCCGCGTGACGCCCTGGCCTCGGCCGGCGCCACCCTGCGGTCGCTGATGCAGCTGATCGAGGAGATGAGCGAGGAGCCGGAGGGCCTGACCCTGGGCGAGGCTCCGGCCGCCGCGTCGGGCTCGCCCGATCTCGACCTCCCGATCGAAGACCTCGACCTGTCCGAGCGGCCCCGCAACTGCCTCAAGCGGGCCCAGGTCAACACGATCGGTGAGTTGCTCACCAAGACCGACGATGACCTGCTGGCCATCACCAACTTCGGGCAGAAGTCGCTCGACGAGGTGATCGCCAAGTTGGATGAGCGCGGGCTGACCCTGCGCGGATCAAGGAGCTGATCAGATGCCCGCCCGTCCCCGTAAAGCCCGCCGGTTCGGCGGTTCTGCGGCCCATCAGCGGCTGATGATGGCGAACCTCGTCGCCTCGCTGGTGGCGGCCGAGGGCATCGTCACGACCGAAGCCCGGGCCAAGGCCCTGCGGCCGATCGCCGAGAAGATGATCACCAAGGCCCGCAAGGGTGGCCTCCACAACTTCCGTCAGGTGCTGGCGTACCTGGGGGACGTGGAGATGACGACCAAGCTGTTCGACGAGGTCGGCCCCCGGTACGCCACCCGCCCCGGCGGCTACACCCGGATCCTGAAGCTCGGGCCCCGTCAGGGCGACAACGCCCCGATGGCCCGCATCGAGCTGGTCTGACCACCAACCGACCGCAATCCTCTGGAGAACTGTGGCGTCAGCGCGCGAAATGCAGCGCTTGACGCCACAGTTCTCGGGTTTTCGGGTGTGTGATGCGCGTCCGGTTCCTGATCGCCTACGACGGGTCGGGGTTCCGGGGCCTGGCCCCCAACGCCGGGGTGCGCACCGTCGTCGGTGAGCTGCAGCGCTGCCTGGAGCCGCTGGTGGGGGGCAGCCCCGAGCTGGTGATGTCGGGCCGGACCGACGCCGGGGTCCACGCCTGGGGCCAGGTGCTGTCGGCCGACCTGCCCGACGGGGCCGACCTGGCCCGGATCCAGCGCAGCCTCAACGCCAGGCTGGCGCCCGAGATCGTGGTGCGGGAGGTGGGCGAGGCGGAGCCCGGGTTCTCGGCCCGCTACGACGCCACCGGGCGGCGCTACCGCTACCTGGTGCTGAACCGCCCGGTGCCCGACCCGTTCCTGGCCCGCACCTCCTGGTGGGTGCCCGAGCCCGTGGACCGGGCGGCGATGGCGGCGGCCGCCCAACCCCTGGTGGGGGAGCACGACTTCGCCTCGTTCTGCCGCCGGCCCAAGACCCCGGCCGGCGAAGCCGAGCGGTCGCTGGTGCGCCGGGTCACCGGGGTCCGGTGGACAGAGCTGGAGCCGGGAGACGTGCTGCGCTTCGAGATCGAGGGCAGCGCCTTCTGCCATCAGATGGTGCGCAGCATCGTCGGCTTCCTGGTGGCGGTGGGCCGGGGGAAGCGCCGGGCCGACGAGACGGCGGCCGTGCTGGCCGCCGGCGATCGCAGCGCCGCCGAGCAGCCGGCCCCACCCCAGGGCCTGACGCTGTGGCAGGTCGACTACTGATCCGGGTCGGGACCGTACCCAGGTCCGTTTGTGGGCCGGCGGCAGGGGAGGGATGATCACCGTATGCATGCGACCTATCGACGGATCAAGGTGAAGCCGGGCAAGGCGGCCGAGGTGGCCGCCCTGATCGAGGCGGAGTACCTGCCCCTGATCGAGGGGGCGCCCGGCTACGTGTCGTACACCCTGGTGGGGTTGGGCGACGACGAGGTGGCCAGCCTCGGCCTGTTCGCCGACCCGGCCAGCGCGGCCGAGGCCAACGAGAAGGCCAAGGCGTGGACGGCCGAACGGCTGGGGCCGCTGGTTTCGTCGCCTCTCGAGGTGCGGGCCGGCGGCGTGCTCGTGTCACACCCGGCCCCGGGGGCCTGACAGCGGCGGCGGCCCACGACGGCACCGGTTGGGTACTCTGGGCGGAGTGAGCACCGCATCCAGCGGGGTGCCGCCGGTACGGCACCTGGTACGGGCGAAGGACCTGGCCGACGCCCGCTACGCCGAGCCCCTCGACGTGGCCGACCTGGCGCGGGCCGCCCGCCTGTCGCCGGCCCATTTCAGCCGTGAGTTCCGCCAGGCGTTCGGCGAGTCGCCTCACCAGTACCTCCTCACCCGGCGCCTGGAACGGGCGGCGGCCCTGCTCCGCACGACCGACTGGTCGGTCACCCGGGTGTGCCACTCGGTCGGCCTCACCAGCCTGGGCTCGTTCTGCACCAGCTTCCGCCGCATGTTCGGGCTGTCGCCCTCGGCCTACCGGGCGGCCCGCCCGCCGGCGACCGACCTGGCCCGGGTGCCGCCCTGCGTGCTCCGGGCCTACGGCCGGCCCCAGGTCCGCACGTTTCGAGAAGACCCGCCGCCCGCTGGTTCGTAGGGTGAGTCCATCAGCTATCCACTGAAGGAGAGATCACCGATGATCCGTATCGCCACCGCACAGGTCTGGGTTCACGACCAGGACGAGGCCCTCGCGTTCTACACCGACAAGCTGGGCATGGAGGTCCGGGCCGACGTGACCATGCCCGAGATGGGCAGCTTCCGCTGGCTCACCGTGGGCCCGGCCGGCCAGCCCGACATGGCCATCGTGCTGATGGCCGTCCCCGGCCCGCCGCTGATGGACGAGGCCACCGCCAACCAGGTACGGGAGCTCATGGGCAAGGGGTTCGCCGGCACCGTGTTCCTCGCCACCGACAGCTGCCAGGCTTCCTACGAGGAGCTGGCGGCCCGGGGGGTGGAGTTCGTCGACAAGCCCACGCCCATGCCCTACGGGATCGACGCCTCGTTCCGGGACCCGTCGGGCAACAACTTCCGCCTCACCCAGGTGGCTGACGACTTCGGCTGAGGCCGTCCCACCGGCACGGCGGCCGGCGGGGAGGGCGGCGGCGATCCCCAGGCTCTGCTGCCACCGCCAGCCGTAGAGCCCGAAGCCCCGGCGGATCACCTGGTCCGCCGGGTCGAGCCCGGCAGCTTTCAGCTCGTCCGGCCGGTAGAGGGTCCCGGTCTCGCTCGGGCCCACCAGGGCCACGATCCACGGGGTGAACGACGCCCGATCTGCGCGACGAGAATCGCGCCACGCCGACGATCTGCGTGGCGAAACCTGCGGAATTCGTGCAAAACGTGACCCGGTTCGACTCGGGGGCGCGATTCCCGTCGCGCAGATCGCGTGGGGGCGGGGTGGACCGCCGCCGCCGGCTGGCTACAGCTGGACGCCGCGGGTGAGGGCGCCGTCGACCACCAGGTTGGTGCCGGTGATGAAGCTGGCCCGGGGGCTCGACAGGAACACCACGGCGTTGGCCATCTCCTGGGGCCTGCCCATCCGCCCGGTGGGGTTGAGGCCGAGGGCGTGGGCGAACAGCGCCGGGTCACCCTGCTCGATCTGCTCCCACACGCCGCCCGGGAAGTAGGTGTTGCCCGGGCTCACCGTGTTGGCCCGGATCCCCTTGCCGGCGAGCTGGTAGGCCAGGCCCTGGGTGTAGTGGATCAGGGCCGCCTTCATCGTGCCGTAGGGTCCGGCGGCGAAGTCGATCTCCCGGCCCGACACGCTGGAGATCGTCACGATCGACGGCGCCTCCGACTGCTCCAGGTGAGGCATGGCCGCTTCCACCAGACGTACCGCCCCCAGGATGTCGACCCGGTACGACTGGTTCCAGCTCTCCTCGTCGGCCCCGATGGCCAGGGCGCTCACGTTGGCCACCACGGCGTCGATCCCGCCCAGCTCGGCGGCCACGCTGGCCACCCAGTCCTGCAGGGCCGGGCCGTCGCCCACGTCGAGGGCCCGGCCGGTGGCCCGCACCCCCCGGGCGGCCAGGGCGTCCACGGCGGCGGTCACCTCGTCGCCGTTGCGGGCGCAGATGGCCACGTCGGCGCCCTCGTCGGCGAACGTCTCGGCGATCGCTCGCCCGATGCCCTTGGTGCCGCCGGTGACGATCACCCGCTTGCCCTGCAGTCCGAGATCCATGCTGTGCTTGCTCCGCTCTGTTCCGATTGGTCGATAGGGGGGTGGTCAGGCCAGGTAGGTCTTGATGATGCCGGCGCCCACCGTGTACTTGGGGTCGACGAAGTTGCCGAGCCGCACCCGGCCGCACTGGCTGAGCATCATGTAGGCGTCCCACTGGTCGAACCCGTGGTCGGCCGCCATCCACCGGATCAGCTCCCGGTAGGCGATGCGGGTGGCGTCTTCCAGGGGGCGGGCCGAGCCGATGGCCATGATCAGCTCCTCGGTCTCCAGCCGGGGCCAGTCGATCGTCCACCCCTTGATCAGGTCGACCTGGATGGTGGTGACCGAGCGGTACTCCACCGCCGTGCCGCACACCTCGCCGTCGCCCTGGCAGGCGTGGGCGTCGCCGATGAACAGCCGGGCCCCGGGGGAGCGCACCGGCAGGTAGGTGATCGAGCCCGGCCCCATGTCGGGCAGGTCCATGTTGCCGCCGTGGCTGTCGGGCGTGAGGGAGTTGATCGAGTCCAGCGTGGGCGAGGTGGACAGGGTGCCGATATGGGGCCGGTAGGGGAGCGTCACCCGGTCGCTCCAGTACACGTGCTCGGCATCGAGGGGGACGATCCGCACCTTCTCCGGCAGCGGCTCGTTGAGGGTGGCGGTGAGCGCCGTGCCGGTGAGGGCCCCGAACTCGGGGATCATGGCGCACGCCCCCTGGGGGTTGTCGCCCCACGGCTCCATCGTCTCGATGTACACGGCCAGGGTGTCGCCGATCTCGGCCCCCTCCACCATGATCGGGCCGTTCTGGGGATTGACGTAGGGCATGGTGAGGCGGGCCGACGGCAGGTCGGCCTCGGTCTGCACGGCGCCGCCGAAGGCGTCCATGGTGTCGACGATCACCCGGTCGCCGGGGCGGATGTGGAGCACGGGATCGGAGTAGGGGCCGATCGTGAAGTGGAAGGCGCCCTGCACCTCCTCGGTGAGGCGGTGGGTCTCGCCGGGCTCACCGCCCGCCACACCCCGGGCCGCCATGATCGAGCTCGTGAGCCAGCTGTCCATCAGGGCAATGTAGTGGCGTCGCCCGCCCCGGGCCGGGTCCCGGCGGGTGGGAGGCGCGGTTTCCGTCGCGCAGATCGGGTGGGGTCACCGGGCCACCCCCAGGGACCTGCGTCACTTACGGGCCCTCCGGCGGCTGGGCTAGCGTGACGGCCATGACCGACGTCACGGCTGCCGCTCGGGAGATGGCCCTCGTGGGCTTCCTCCAGGCCCAGAACTGCACCACGATCCCCGCGGCCTGGCGCCAACCCGACGCCCGGCTCGACTTCACCACGGCCGACTACTACCGCCACATCGGCCGCACCCTGGAGCGGGGCTGCTTCGACCTCGGGTTCTTCGACGACCGCCTGGCCATGCCCGACATGTACGCCGGCGATCACGAGCACACCGTGGAGAACGGCATCCGCTGCGTCAAGCTCGACCCCACCGTGGTGCTCACCGCCATGGGCATGGCCACCGCGCACGTGGGCCTGGGGGCCACCTACTCCACCACCTACCACCAGCCGTTCCACGTGGCCCGGGTGTTCTCCACCCTCGACCACATGACAGGCGGCCGGGCCGCCTGGAACGTGGTGACCTCGGTGAACGACAACGAGGCCCGCAACATGGGCTTCGACCACGGCCTGGAGCACGACGCCCGCTACGACCAGGCCGACGAGTTCATGGAGGTCGTCCACGGCCACTGGGACACCTGGGACGACGACGCGCTCGTGCTCGACCGGCCCAACGGCCTGTTCGCCCGGGGCGACAAGGTCCACCGCCTCGACCACCGGGGCGAGCACTACATCAGCCGGGGCCCGTTCACCGTGCCCCGCACCCCCCAGGGCCACCCGGTGGTGATCCAGGCCGGCCAGAGCGGCCGGGGCCAGCGCTTCGCCGCCCGCTGGGGCGAGGTGATCTTCGCCTCCAACCTCCGGCTGGCGTCGGCCAAGGCCCAGTACGACAAGCTGAAGGAGGAGGCGGCCAACCTCGGCCGCAACCCCGACCACCTGAAGCTGGCCACCCTCATGTTCCCCGTGGTGGGCCGCACCCACGCTGAGGCCGAGGACCGCCGGGCCGCCTTCGACTCGCTCGCCCGCGACATCGACGAGCTGTCGCTGCTGTCCGAGGGCCTCAACTTCGACTTCTCCACCAAAGGCGTGGACGACACGTTCAACGAGGCCGAGCTGGCGGCGCTGTCGGGCATCCAGGCCATCCGGGACCGGGTGATGGAGCGCAGCGGCTCGACCGAGCCCACCGTGCGGGACTTCATGCGGATCACGGGGCGGGCCAGCCTGAGCCACGCCATCGTGGGCGACCCAGTGGAGATCGCCGACTACATGGAAGAGTGGTTCACCACCCCGGCCTGCGACGGTTTCGTGATCGGGTGCAGCCACCAGCCGGCCGGCCTGGAGCAGTTCGTGGACCTCGTGGTGCCCGAGCTGCAGCGGCGCGGCCTGTTCCGCTCCGAGTACCGGGGTCGCACGCTGCGCGACCACCTCGGTCTGCCCATGCCCCAGCCCGGCAGCTGGAAGGCCCCGAGCTGAACGCGCGCTAGCCGGCTTCGGCCTGGAACAGGGCCCGCACGGCGACGACGGCGTGCTTGAACGGGTTGGCGTCGGACAGCGCCCGCAGCCACCCCGCAGGCCGAACGGCACGGCGGCCACGGTGAGGGCGATGCGGCCAGGGCGATCCCCCCTACCATTCAGCGGTTTTCCGTCATCCGGGGCCTGGTGGATGCACCGAAATAAATCATCGACAAGCGCCTCCACGGGGCTGGCCGGAGCGTAGTAGGGGGCAGCCAGCGCACTCGGCCTGGCCGGACTCGATCCCCTATGGAGTCAGACATGACGCGCAAGATAGTGATCGCCGTTTTCGGCGTTTTTCTGGCAATGATGTTCGCCGTCGGGCCGGCAAATGCCCAAACAAGCGGGGCCCGGATCCATCTGATCCACGGCATCCCGGGCGCCAACGTGGACGTGGTGGTGGGGGGCGACGTGGTGTTCTCCAACTTCGCCTTCAAGGACACCCAGGACCTGTCGAGCTTCGCCGGCAAGACCCTCACCGGGCTGAAGGTCAACGCCGCCGGTACCAGCGACACCCTCATCGACGCCGGTGACGTCGCCCTGCCGGCCACCGGCAACTACACCGTGTTCGCCCACCTCGACGCCGCCGGCAAGCCGGCCCTGGCCGTGTTCCAGAACGACACCGCTCCCATCGCCGCCGGCAAGGGCCGCCTGATCGTGCGTCACGCCGCCGCCGCCCCGGCGGTGGACGTGAAGGCCAACGGCGCCGTCGCCTTCACCAACCTGGCCAACGGCAAGGAGGCCAAGGCCGACCTCGACGCCGGCACGGTCAAGGCTGAGGTGGTCCCCACCGGCGCCGCCACCCCGGTGGTCATCGGCCCGGCCGACCTCCCGATCGCCGAGGGCTCGGTGCTGATCGTGTACGCCACCGGCGCGCTCGACGCCGGCCTGCAGGTGGTCACCGAGACCATCACCGGCCTCGGCCCCAACCCCACCGCCGTCCAGACCGGCGACTCCCCGGTGGACCAGGGCGTCGGTACCGCCTCGATCCTGCTGATCACGGCCGGTGCGGCGGCGGTGGCCCTGGGCGGCGGCGGCCTCGCCAACCTGGCCGCCCGGCGGATCCGGGCCTGATCGGACGCTCCGTGGTCGGGAGTCGCACGGCGGCGGCGGGCGACCGCCGTCGCCCCCCACGGAGGCGTTCCGGGCTGATCGCCGGTGTCCTGGTGCCACTGCTGTTGGTGGCGGGGGCCTGCGGTCAGCCCGCCCGCGACCGGGCCGCGCCGGAGCCGGAGCCGGCGGAAGCACCGGCGCCGTCGTCGGCGGTGCCGGCCCCTGGTGTGTTGTCGGCCGACGAGGTCAAGCAGGCCCCGGCGCTGCCGCCCGCCGTCGACCTGGGCGAGCTGGCCGAGGCCCGGGCCGAGGCTGACGTGCGGCCGCTGTCGGTGACGATCGACCGGATCGGGCTCGACGGCGTGGCGGTGCAGGCCGTGGGCGTGGAGCCCACCGGCGAGATGTCGATCCCGCCGCCCCGGGAGGTCGGCTGGTACCGCTACGGGCCGCTGCCGGGCGGGGCGGGTTCGGCCGTGCTGGCCGGCCACATCGCCTCCGGCGGGATCGACGGGGCATTCCGCCACCTCGACCGGCTGGAGCCCGGGGATCCGGTCGAGGTGACGCTGAGCGACGGCCGGCTCCTCCGGTTCGTGGTGACCGACACGGTGCAGGTGGGCAAGACCGAGCTGCCGTTCGACGAGCTCTTCGCCCGCAGCGGACCCCCGAAGCTGGCCCTCATCACCTGCGGCGGGGAGTTCGACTACTCGGCCCGCAGCTACCGGGACAACGTGGTGGTGGTGGCCGAGCTGGCCTCGTGAGCGGGCCGGAGCGGGCGGTCCGGCGGGTGCAACTGACCGGATCCCCGAGCTCGAAGCGCCACGCTGGGTGTAGCCGAGTACTGGTCGTTGACTAGTACTTGACATAGCCAGGTACTAGGTTTCATAGTGCAGCCATGGCCGAGAACGATCCACAACTGCTGAAGGGGGTGCTCACGATGGTGCTCCTCACGCTGCTGGCCGAGGAGGAGGGGTACGGCTACGCCGTGGTCGTCCGCCTCCACGAGCTCGGCTTCGCCGGGCTGGCCGAGGGCACGGTCTACCCGGCGCTCACGCGGCTGGAGCGCCAGGGCTTCCTCGCCGCCCGGCTGGAGCGGTCGTCGGCGGGCCCGGCCCGCAAGTACTACCGCACCACCCCCCAGGGGCTCGACGAGCTGGCCCGGTCCCGGCGGTCCTGGAAGGAGCTGGTGACGGCGGTGGACCGCGTGCTGGAGATCCCGGCACCGGGCGACGAGCGAGATATGGCAAAGGCAAAGGAGGCATGATCATGCGGGTGACCGACAACATCCGGCTCTGGTGGGCCCAGTTCCGCTACGACTTCTGGCTCGACATCTACGGGGTCGGCCGGCGGGACCGGCGGGACCTGCGGCGGGAGCTGGCCGGCAACCTGCGGGCGGCGGCGGCCGACGTCGGCATGGGCCGGGCCCTGCTCGGTGTGGGCGGACTGCGCCCGCTGGCCCACGAGTCGAGCCGGGAGATCCGGCGGTCGTCCTGGTCGGCCGGAATCTCGGCCGGCCTGGTGGTGGCGGCTCTGAGCCTGCTGGCCTTCTTCTTCCTGTCGCTGTACTACGCCGAGGGCGTGCTCGACTCCGGCGTCGGCCGTCCGGTGTCGAGCTGGCTGTTCCCCTTCGTGGGATCGTCGGTGGAGGTCGACGACCAGGGCGGATCCGGCCTGGAGGTCAGCATGAGCCCCGGCGTGCTCCCCCTGGTGGTGGGCCTCGTCGCCTTCGTGGTGGTGGCCCGGCCGTGGCGGGCCCTCCGCCGGTCATGAGCCCCGGGCGGCGAGGCCGATCGGTCACGGTGACCGCCGTGGGTCACCCGGCCATCCGGGCGTCCCACGACAAGACGCTGGAGCTGACAGCCGATGCCGCCATCACACCCCGCGCCACCTGTGTGGCCGGGGTGTCGGCCGCGTTCAGCGCCGAGGCGCTGGCCCAGCTGCGGGGGAGGGTCAGCTTCGTGATCGAGGCCGCTGGCCGGCGGGCGGGTGGCACGGCGGTGATCAACCCGGAGCACACGGTCACCGACCGGTTCGTGATCCGCCGCAGCCGCCACGCCGACGCCGGGACCCTGGCGGTGGCGGCCACGGCGGCCGCCGCCGATCTGCCCCGGGAGCTGGCCGCCACCCTGGCCGAGCCCGACCACCGGGTGACGTTCACCGTCACCGAGGAGCACCCGCCGCCCCCGCTCGTGATCCTGGCCGCGATGGAGCCGCCGGGCCGCCTCGGTGTCCTGTGGCGCACGGCGGAAGCGGACGTCGACCTCGACGCCGGCCGCCAGTCCCGGGGTCGGCCCTCGTCGGGCCGGCCCGCCTCCGCCGTCGACGCGGTCACCCTCGACGCCGCCGTGCGGGCAGTGATCGAGCGGGGCGGCACCGTCCGGGCCCGCAGCCCCCAGCCGCCGGAGGACCTCGGGCCCGCGGCTGTGGCCCGGCTCCACGAGCTGGTGGCGGGCGGGGCCCGGCTGGCCTGCCCCACCCACCCGTCGGCCGCCGCGCTGCTGGCGGCCGGCCTGTCGCCCACGCCCGCCCTCCATCTGGGGCGGGTGACCGGACGACGGCTCCGCCAGCCCGACCTGGAGCAGCTGGTGGCGCTCACCCCCACCCCGATCGTATTCGGCGCTCCGGCCGAGGAGGCGGAGGACGTCGCCACCTGGCTCCGGGACCGGGTGCCGCTGCGACGGTGCTGGGCCGACGACGCCGCCGTCGATCTCGGTCTGGCCCTCGTCCCCTTCGACGCCGCCTCCGACCTACGGCACCGCTGGCCCGACGGTCCCGTCGACGACGGGGACCGCCTGTTCGTGGTCGGCCCGGCGCCCGGCGGCGGTCGGGCCGTCGACCTCGACGCCGTGGTGCTCTACCTCGTCGATGCCGGCGTGCCCGGTCGCCAGATCGCCGACGCCCTGCGCCCATTGGGCCTCCGCCGCAGCGAGATCTACCGGATCGTGGGCGACCAGCCCGGCCCCGCGCCTGGTTGACGAGGAGCCGGTTGACGGTGGGGGCTGACCAGCCGGGGACGGATGGCGACGTCGGCGGTGGTGAGGCTCCGGGCCGACACCGTCCAGGTCGTGGAGGGCAGGGCCCTCGGCCGGCTGGAGGCCGTCGAGCTGGCGGCCCGGGCGGCCGGCGCCGCCCGGGTGGTGGTGGACGTGGGCACCGGCGACGCAAGGGCCGCCTGGCGCCTGGCCCGGGCCGAGCCTGACACCCTCGTGATCGGCCTCGACCCGGCGTGGCAGCGCATGACCGACACCGCCATCCGGTCCCGGCGCAAGCCGGCCAAGGGCGGGGCCCCCAACCTCGTCCTGGTCAACGCCGCGGTGGAGGCAGCCCCGCCGGCGCTGGATGGCGTGGCCGACGCCGTCACCGTGCTCATGCCGTGGGGCGGGCTGCTGTGGGGCGTCGTCACCGTTGGGCCCGACGTGTGCGGGGGGCTGCGCCGGCTGGCCCGGCCCGGCGCCACACTGGAGGTCGTGATCGGCACCAGCATCTGGCGGCCGCCGGTGCCGGTGGAGCTCGTCCACCTCCCCGAGCTGACCCCGGCCACCGTCGCCCCCGGCGGCGAGCTGGCCGCCCGCTGGGCCGCCACCGGCTGGGCCGTCGACGAGGCCGCCGTCACCACCAGCATCGACGACGGCGCCCCCGCCACGTCGTGGGCCCGCCGCCTCGGCTCGGCGACGCCCGAGTCCCTCCTCGTGGTCCGGGCCCACGCCGTCTGACCGTCAAGTTTCTTGGTGCGCCAGCCATCGCCGGTGGTGCTCCCTGCACCACGTCCGTGGGCCACTCCGCACCCGGTGCATCAGACGCCGCCGGTGGTGCGTGGCGCACCCGGTGCGGGGAGCGTCAGGTTCTTGGTGCGCCAGGCATCGCTGGTGGTGCGGTGTGCACCGAGATCAGGTGGAACGGCGCGCCGGCCGACCGCCGGTCGGGACAGGGGGAACCGGGCTTGGCTAACGTCGGACGCCATGGACAGCCCGCTCTCCGACGTCGTCGTGCTCGACCTCACCCGTGCCCTGTCGGGCCCGATCTGCTCCCGGCTCCTGGCCGACCTGGGGGCCGAGGTGATCAAGATCGAGCCCCCCGACGGTGACCTGACCCGGGCCATGGTGCCCCGGGTGGCCGGCATGTCGACGTACTACGTCCACTACAACGTTGGGAAGCAGTGCGTCTCGATGGATCTGGCCAACCCCGAGGCCCGGGAGCTGTTCCTCCAGATGGTGGAGAAGGCCGACATCGTGCTGGAGAACTACCGGCCCGACGTGATGGCCCGCCTCGGGCTCGGTTTCGACGTCCTCCGCGCCCGCAACCCCCGCATCATCCTGGCCTCGATCAGCGGGTGGGGCCACGGCAACTCCCGCTCCAACCAGGGGGCCTACGCCTCGGCCATCCACGCCGAGGGGGGCATCACCGAGATGGTGGCCCGGCGTCGGGGCGAGCAGGACCATCCCCGCAACGACCCGATGTCGCACTCCGACACCTACGCCGGCCTCCACGCCCTGGGGGCCGTACTGGCCGCCCTCCACATGCGGGACCGTACCGGCGAGGGCCAGACGGTGGAGGTGTCGATGGCCGAGTCGACGCTGATGGTCAACGACCTGTCGAGCGCCGAGCTGCTGGGCGAGGACCCCCAGGCCGGGTTCAAGGCCGGGCAGAACTGGTCGCCCATCTTCAAGCTGTCGAACGGCCGGGCGGTGAACATCACGCTCGACTCCACCACCGACGGCGGCTTCTCCACCTGGGTGAAAGCAAGCGGGCACGACGAATGGCGGGCCGATCCCCGCTTCGCCACCGCGGCGGACCGCATGGCCCACCGGGCCGAGCTGGAAGGCCTGCTCCAGGAGTGGGTGGGCCAGTTCGCCACCGCGGCCGACGTGGAGAAGGCCATCGGGGTGTCGACGGTGTTGGCGGCCGAGGTCCGCACCGTGCCCGAGCTGGCCGCCACCGACTGGGCGGCCGAGCGCCAGGCCTTCGTCCCCATCGACATCGGCGGCGGCAACGAGGTGGTGATCCCCCAGAGCCCGTGGCGCTTCGGCCACGCCGACTCGGGCGCCCAGCCCGTGGTCGGCTACCGGGGCCAGCACAACCGCCAGGTGCTCGGCTCGCTCCTGGGCCTGTCCGACGCCGAGGTCGATCGCCTCCAGGCCGACGGCGTCATCTCCGACCGCCCACCCCGCCAGTAGCGAACCCCGAACCGCCGTTCTGGCACGTCTATCTCGCGCTCAGCGCGAGATAGACGCGCAATTTCGAGGGTTCAGACGAAGTAGAAGCGGGTGCCGCAGATCTCGTGGCGCTCGCCGGCCCGGGAGCGGTCGGCCACCCTGATGTCGACTCCGCCCAGGCCCTCGGGTCGCCCGTCGACGATGGGCACGAACCGGATCGAGCCCATGCCCCCGGCGCCGTCGTCGAGCAGCAGGGCCGACGACGTGACCGGGCGGCCCAGCACCTCGCCCCACCGCTCGGCCAGGCCCTCGGGGTCGGACGACTGGATCTCGGCCCCCACGATCTCGGCCACCAGACCGGTGCGCACATGGTCGCGCCAGTCGGGGCCGGCCCACTCCCAGTGGTCGGCCGGGTCGGCCCAGTCGATCGAGATGATGGCGCCCGGCACGTCCTTGGGATGGAGGTGGGTGCCGCACATGTCGGACCCGTCGTGGCGCCACACCACCCGCACGCCCCCGTCGTGCAGGCGTTGGCGGGCACCGGCCAGGTCGTCGGTCTGGAAGATCGTCATGTAGCCGCCGTCACCGCCCCGCCGGTCGAGGTACCGGCCGGCCGTGGTGTCCTCCCGCATGGGGGCCACCACCTCGAGGAACGTGTCGCCGATGGGCATCAGCCAGTTGTGGAGCCCGAACTCGCCCACCCCCGGGTCCTGGAAGCAGCGCTCCACTTCCAGGGTCTCGCATAGCTGGTCGACCACCCGGTCGAGATGGGTGGCCACCAGCGCCACCTGCCGCAGACGGAACATGCTCAGTGCCCCCTGAACTCGGGCTGGCGCTTCTCCATGAACGCCCGCCGGCCCTCGATGTAGTCCTCGCTCTGGAAGCAGGCCTCGATCATGTGGTCCACCCGGGCCAGATCCCGGCGCCCGGGGTCCTTCACCACCTCGGCGATGGCGGCCTTGGCCGCCTTGACCGTGAGCGGGGCGTTGGCCGCGATCTGGCCGGCCAGCTCGGCCACCGCCCCGTCGAGCTCGGCCACCGGCACCACCCGGTTGACCAGCCCCATCGCTCCCGCCTCGGCCGCTGTGAACCGGCGGGCCGACAGCATGATCTCGTTGGCCATGGCCGGCCCCACCAGGCTCACCAGCACCTGGAGGCCGGCGAACCCGTAGCCCAGGCCGAGGCGGGCGGCGGGGATGGCGAACTGGCCGTCGTCGGCCGTGATCCGGATGTCGGCCTGGAGGGCGGTGGCCAGACCGCCGCCCATGCAGAACCCCCGGATCTTGGCGATCAGCGGCTTCTCCAGGCTCTTGAACGCCCGCCCGGCGGCGGCGGCCACGGCGTCGAAACGCTCCCGCCCCTCGGGTGTGGACCGGTTCGACTCGAACTCGGAGATGTCGGCCCCCGACACGAACGCCTTGTCGCCGGCCCCCTGCATCACCACCACCCGCACCGCGTCGTCGGCCTGGAAAGCACCGAGGATGTCGACGATGGCCTCGTTCATCTCCATCTTCATGGCGTTGCGCCGTTCGGGATTGTTGAACGTCATCCAGCCGATCCCGTCTCGGATCTCGGCCTTCATAAAGGGAGTGGCCAACGCCAACTCGGTGACGGTCATGCCGTGCCTTTCACAGTGGGTCTCGTTTCGTTGAGGTTCTGGTTGCTGACTGCTGGGTTGTCCGGGTTCAGATCACGCCGTCGGCGGCCAGGGCGTCGAGCTCGGCGGTGCTGACCCCCACCGCCCCCAGCACCTCGGCGTTGTGCTCCCCCCGCTCGGGGGCGGGGCGGGCCAGGCGGCTCGGGGTGCGGGAGAGGTTGACGGCGTTGCGGATGATGTCGATCGTGCCCAGGGCGGCGTGCTCCACCGGCTGGGCCAGGCCCAGGTGTCGCACCTGGGGATCGGCGAAGGTCTGGTCGATCGTCAGCACCGGCCCGCAGGGGATGCCGGCCTCGTTCAGCACCTCCTCCCAGTGGGCGGTGGGCTGGCGGGCCGTATAGGTGGCCACCTCGGCGTTGAGCTGGTCGCGGTGGGCCGAGCGGCCCTTGGCCGACGAGTAGTCGGGGTGCTCCAGCAGGTGCGCGGCCCCGATCAGGCGGCAGAAGTCGCGCCACTTGGCCCCGCTGGGCGCGGCGATGTTCACCAGACCGTCGGCCGAGGGGAACGTGCCCATGGGGATGCCGGTGGGGTGGTGGTTGCCGGCCTGGGGCGGCACCTCGCCGTCCATCGTCCAGCGGGTGGCCTGGAAGTCGAGCATGGCGATCTGCGCCTCGAGCAGGGAGGTGTGCACCCACTGGCCCCGGCCCGAGCCGCCGGGTCGGTCCCGCTCCACGATGGCCACCAGCACGCCGATGGCCAGGTACATGCCGGCCGACAGGTCGGCGATCGGCACCCCCACCCGCACCGGGCCCTGGCCCGGCAGGCCCGTGACCGACATGAGCCCGCCCAGGCCCTGGGCGATCTGGTCGACCCCGGCCCGGGGCCCGTAGGGGCCGTCCTGTCCGAACCCGCTGATCGAGCCGTAGACGATGCGGGGGTTGACGGCCGAGCAGGCCTCGTAGTCGACCCCGAGGCGGTGCTTGACGTCGGCCCGCATGTTCTCCACCACCACGTCGGCCCCGGCCACCAGGCGGAAGAACAGCTCTTTGCCCTTGTCGGACTTGAGGTCGAGCGTGACCGCCCGCTTGTTGCGGTGCAGGTTCTGGAAGTCCGACCCGTGGCGCACGTCGCCCCCGAACGGGTCGCCGTCGCGCGACGGCGGGCTCGACGCGCACCACGTCGGCCCCCCAGTCGGCCAGCTGGCGCACGCAGGTGGGGCCGGCCCGGGCCAGTGTGAGGTCGAGCACCCGCAGATGCGACAGCGGCTTGTCGTCCAAGGGCAGCTCGGTCACGTTGCCGTTCACGGCCCCGATCGTAGTTTCCGCCCCCGACCCGGGCCATGCGGGGGCGCAGGCCCCCCGGTGGGGTTGGGCCAGCAGGGTTGAACGCGCGAGAACGGTCCCTATGCTTAGGAGTCGGCTTTTCGCACGCTCTCACTCGCACGCTCTCGAAGGTTTCGCCGTGAAGACGTATTCCCCCAAAGCATCTGAAGCACAGCGCGACTGGTACGTGGTCGACGCCGAGGGTCTCACCCTCGGGCGTATGGCCACGGAGATCGCCCGAGTGCTGCGGGGCAAGCACAAGCCCACGTTCGCCCAGCACATGGACATGGGCGACTTCGTGATCGTGATCAACGCCGACAAGGTGGTGCTCACCTCCAACAAGGCCAATACCAAGATGGTGCACCACCACTCGGGCTACCCCGGTGGTCTGCGCAGCCGCCGGTACGGCGACGCCCTCGGCCGCAAGCCGGCCGAGACGGTGAAGAATTCGATCGTGGGCATGCTGCCCCACAACCGGCTCGGCGCGGCCCAGGCCCGCAAGCTGAAGGTCTACGCCGGGCCCACGCATCCCCATGCCGCCCAGCAGCCCGCCCCGCTCGAGATCGCCGGCGCTCGCCGAGAAAGCTGAGAGACGTTCCGATGCCCACCGCTGTCCAAGCCACCGGCCGCCGTAAGCAGGCCATCGCCCGGGTCCGGGTGTCCGCCGGCAGCGGCACCATCACGGCCAACGGTCGCTCCTTCGAGGACTACTTCCCCTCGGCCGTGCACCGCATGATGATCACCGAGCCGCTCCGTCTGGCCAGCGCCGAGGAGAGCTACGACATCAGCGTCACCCTCGACGGTGGTGGCCTGTCGGGCCAGGCCGGGGCCTTCCGCCTCGGGATCAGCCGGGCCCTGGTGGAGATCGACGAGGAGATCCGCCCCACGATCAAGGGCGCCGGGCTGCTCACCCGTGATCCCCGCAAGAAGGAATCCAAGAAGTACGGTCTGAAGAAGGCCCGTAAGGCACCCCAGTACTCCAAGCGTTGAGCTAGCTGTGGTAGCCCCCCGGTTTGGGACCGACGGTGTGCGGGGGTTGGCCAATCAGGAACTCACCCCCGAGGTTGCGGTAGCGCTCGGGCGGGCGGCGGTGGAGGTCTTCGGCATCTCCCGATTCGTGCTGGGGCGGGACACCCGCCGCTCCGGCCCCATGCTGGAGGCGGCCCTGAGCGCCGGCATCTGCGCCGCCGGGGCCGACGTGGAACTGCTGGGCGTGGTCCCCACCCCCACCGTGGCCTGGGTAGCGGCCCGGGGATCGGTGCCGGCGGCCATGATCTCGGCCTCCCACAACCCCTTCGCCGACAACGGCATCAAGCTGTTCGCCCCCGGCGGCCTCAAGCTGGCCGATGATGTCGAGGCCCAGATTCAGGCCCGCTACCTGGAGCTATTGGGCCAGGCCGGCGGTGGCAGCGGCGCGACTGGCAGCGACCCACTCGCTCGCGACCCCAGCGCCCTCGCCCCGATCGGGGCGGCCGTGGGCACGCTGGCCGCCGGTTCGTCGGACGACATCGACGGTTGGGTGAGCGCCGTGTGCGGCTCGATCGCCCCCCGTCGGCTCGACGGCCTGCGCCTGGTGGTGGACTGCGCCCACGGTGCGGCCCACGAGTTGGGCCCCCGCGTGCTGCGTCGCCTGGGCGCCGAGATCACCGTGATCGGGGCCGAGCCCGACGGTACGAACATCAACGACGGGGTGGGGTCCACCGCCCCCGGCCGGCTGGCCGAGGCCGTGGTGGCGCTCCGGGCCGACCTGGGCGTGGCCTTCGACGGTGACGCCGACCGGTTGATCGCCGTCGACGAGACCGGCAACGTGGTCGACGGCGACCGGATGCTGGCCATCCTGGCCCTCGACCGCGCCGCCCGGGGCCTGCTGGCCGGCGACACGGTGGTGGTCACGGTCATGACCAACCTCGGGTTCCACCTGGCCATGCAGCGGGCCGGCATCCGGGTGGTCACCACCGCGGTGGGCGACCGCTACGTGCTCCAGGCCCTCGACGAGGGTGGCTACTCCCTCGGGGGTGAGCAGTCGGGCCACGTGATCGCCCGCGATCTGGCCACCACGGGAGACGGGGTGCTGAGCGCGGTGCAGCTGCTCGACGCCGTAAGTCGATCCACCCAGCCACTGTCGAAGCTGGCGGCGGAGTCGATGACCACCGTGCCCCAGATCCTGCGCAACGTACGGCTTCCCCGCCGCGATGTTCACCTGGTGGAGCAGCTGGAGGGGGAGATCGGGGCCGTCACCGCCACACTCGGCGCCGACGGCCGGGTACTGGTGCGGGCGTCGGGGACCGAGCCCCTGTTGCGGGTTATGGTTGAGCACATCGATCCCCAGGTGGCCGAGCAGTGCTGCGACCGGCTGGTCGAAGCAGCCCAGCGCCTGGTGGGTGGCGCCCCGCGGCCGGATGGGCCGTGAACCGGAGAACGGCGTAGCTGCCACGAGGGCCGGGCGAAAGACAAGCGTCAGCTGTACAGGACAGGGAACGTAGGGACTGCCCATGTGTGGAATCATCGCCATCGTCCGCCGCCGGTCGAACCGGCTGCCGCCCGAGGGTGACGCCCTGCGGGCCCAGTTGGCCGTGGCCGTGGCCCAGCCGCCGGCACCGGGCGAGCCCGACCTCGCCGCCCGCCTGTCGGCCATGGCCACCGAGCTGGCCTCGGTCGACCGGGCCCTGCGGGGCGTGCCCGGCCTGCGGGCCCTGCTGGGCGACCGGTCGCTGGCCCCCGCCGTGTCGGCCGCGGTGGAGACGGTGGACAAGATGGTGGCTGCCATCGAGTCGCACCTGGAGGACGTCGACCGGGTCGACGAGCTGGAAGCGGTCAACGCCGGGCTGGTGGCGGTCAAGGACGCCGCCTGGGCGCTGGAGCGCGACCGGCTCCGGGCTGCCCGGGAGGTGGTGCAGCTGGCCGGTCCCGACCTGCCGGCCTCCGCCGTCGACGCCTTCTTCAGCCTCCAGCAGGCCCTGTCCAACCTCGACCGGCTCGAGGTGCGGGGGCGCGACTCGGCCGGGCTGCACGTGCTGGTGCGCGACCACGGCCTCGACCTGGCGTCGCCCGCCATCACCGCCCTGCTCGGCGTCCGCAGCGTCGACCCCCTGTTCATGAGCGGCTCGGTGCGGACCCCTGAGGGCCGGCTCGGCTTCGTGTACAAGGCGGCGGCCGAGATCGGCGAGCTGGGCGACAACACCGCCGCCATCCGGGCCGCCATCGCCGGCGACGAGCTGCTCCAGCTCGCCCTGCGGGGCCCCGACGCCGAGGCCACCGTGCTGGCCCACACCCGGTGGGCGTCGGTCGGCATCATCAGCGAGCCCAACGCCCATCCGGTCAACTCCGAGGAGGCCGACGGCCGCCCCGGGCCCTACGTCACCGCCGCCCTCAACGGCGACGTCGACAACTTCGCCGACCTGATCGCGGTGGAGAAGCTCGTGATCGCCGGCGAGATCACCACCGACGCCAAGGTCATCCCCACCCTGGTGAGCCGGGGCCTGGCCGCCGGGCTGGAGCTCGACGAGGCGGTGCGGTCGTCGGTGGCCCAGTTCGAGGGGTCGGTGGCCATCGGCGTGTCCACCGCGGCGGCGCCGGCCGACGTCCACCTGGCCCTGCGGGGCAGCGGCCAGGGCGTGTTCGTGGGCCTGGCCGAAGACGCCTTCGTGGTCGCCTCCGAGCCTTACGGGGTGGTGGAAGACTGCGACCGCTACCTCCGCATGGACGGCGAGACCCCGGCCGACCCCGACAACCCGACGGCCAGCCAGGGCCAGGTGCTCCGCCTGTCGGGCGCGCTGGCCGGCACCCCCGACGGCGTGACCCGCATCGCCTACGACGGCACGCCCCTGCCCATCGGGGCCGACGAGTGGAAGGTCCCCACCGTCACCACGCGCGACATCGACCGGGGCGACGCCCCCCACTTCCTGCTGAAGGAGATCTCGGAGGCTCCGGCCTCGTTCCGCAAGACGCTGCGGGGCCGGCTGGTGGAGGAGGGGGGCCGCCTCCAGGTCCGCCTGCCGGCCGAGACCCTGCCCCCGGGCCTGCGGGCCCGGATCCCGAGCTTCCGCCGCATCGAGGTGATCGGCCAGGGCACGGCCGCGGTGGCCGGCCAGGCGGTGGCCACCGCCCTGGCCGAGACGCTGGCCGGCTCGGGTCTCGTGATCGGGTCGATCACGGCCACCGAGCTGTCGGGCTTCTCGCTGCGCGACGACATGAGCGACACCCTCATCGTCGCCATCTCCCAGTCGGGCACCACCACCGACACCAACCGCACGGTCGACCTCGTCCGGTCCCGGGGGGCGGCGGTGGTGGCCATCGTCAACCGGCGGGGGAGCGACCTGGTCGACAAGTCCGACGGGGTGCTCTACACCTCCGACGGGCGAGACGTGGAGATGAGCGTGGCCTCCACCAAGGCCTTCTACGCCCAGATCGCCGCCGGCTTCCTGCTGGCCGACGCCCTGGCCGATCTCATCCCCGGCGTCGCCCTGCCCGAAGCCGACCGCCAGCGGGTGCTGGCCGGGCTGGCCGCCCTGCCCGAGGCCATGATCGCCACCCTCGCCCTGCAGCCCCGGATCGGCGAGGCGGCGGCCCGTCACTGCCTCGGCCGGCGGTACTGGGCCATCGTGGGCAACGGGGCCAACGCGGTGGCGGCCCGGGAGATTCGCATCAAGCTGTCGGAGCTCTGCTACAAGGCGATCGCCTGCGACGTCACCGAGGACAAGAAGCACATCGATCTCTCGTCGGAGCCCCTGATCCTGGTGTGCGCGGCGGGGCTCGTCGGCTCCACGGTGGACGACGTGGCCAAGGAGGTGGCGATCTTCAAGGCCCACAAGGCGGCCCCCATCGTGATCGCCACCGACGGCGAGCAGCGCTTCGGCGCCGCCCTCGAGGTGTTGGGCGTGCCCGACGTGCACCCCCGGCTGGCCTTCGTGCTGTCGACCATGGTGGGCCACCTGTTCGGCTACGAAGCGGCCCTCGCCATCGACGCCTCGGCCCGCCCCCTGCGGGAGGCCCGGGGAACGATCGAGCGGTACGTGGGCTCGTCGTCGGTGGGCACCGGCTGGTTCGAGCGGTTCGGGCGGGATCTGGCCCCCCACGCCGACCGGTTCTTCGCCGGATTGCGGTCGGGAAGCTACAACGGGCATCTGGAGGCGTCGAGCGCCGTGCGGCTGGCCGCCCTGCTCCGCTTCGCCCGGGGGCACATCCCGCTCGACGCCTACCAGGTGGAGTTCGGCAAGGTGGGCACCCCCGGGGTGGTGGTGGAAGACCTGGCCGGGGCGCTGACCCGGGCCATCGAGGAGCTGACCCGCCCCATCGACGCCATCAAGCACCAGGCCAAGACGGTGACGGTGGGCATCAGCCGGGCCGACGAGAGCCTGCTCCAGGCCGCCCTCATCCAGGAGGTGCTGGCCACCGGCTGCCCCCGGGACCGGCTCAGCTACCGGGCCCTGCGCACCCTGTCGGCCCTCACCCCGGCGGTGGCCGAGGTGGTGGGCTACACCCGCTACCGGGTGGAGGGAAGCGTCTCGGGTTCACTCGGGTCGTCGGCCACGTTGTCGGTGATCGACAAGGGCGGTGTGGCCCAGGGCATCGCCAGCCGGGTCGACCGGGATCCCACCCTGCGGGGCACCAAGCGCCGGGTGGCGGTGGAGCAGGAGCCGATCGTGACCGTCGGGACCGACGGGCGGGTGGTGCTGATCGTGGCCGAGGTCAAGGACGGCCAGACCACCGGGCTCACCCTGTGCCACCTCCGGCTCAACGAGAACCTGGGGGCGCAGACGGCCCGCACCGTGCTGCAGGGGTACCGCAACCGGTACCGCCAGCTGGTCGACGTGGTCACCGAGCGCCAGCCCTCGTTCCGGGAGGATCTGCTGGCTTCGGTGTCGACGGTGGAGCTGCTCACGGCCCCCATCAGCGACGTGGCCGCCCGCTGGCAGCAATGACAACCCCTCTGCGAACTGTGGCGCGCCGTGCTGGATTTTGCGCGGTGGCGCCACAGTTCGGCCGGTAGGGCCTGATGGAGCCGATCGTCACGCCGGCCGAGATGGGGGCGATCGACGCCGCCGCCCCCGAGCCGGTGGAGGTCCTGATCGAGCGGGCCGGCTGGGCCGTCGCCCGGGCCGCGCTCGGGTTGCTGGGCCGCACCTACGGGGCCCGGGTGCTGGTGCTGGCGGGCAAGGGCAACAACGGCAACGACGGCCGGGTGGCGGCCCGGTTCCTGGCCGCCCGGGGTGTGCGGTGCCGGGTGGAGGCGGCCGACTTCCAGCCGTCACCATCCGATCTGGCCCGGTGCGATCTCGTGATCGACGCCGCCTACGGCACCGGCTTCCGGGGGTCGTGGGACGCCCCCGACGTGGGGCCGACGCCGGTGCTGGCCGTCGACATCCCCTCCGGGGTCAACGGCCTCACGGGCGAAGCGGCCGGCCGGGTGCTGTCGGCGGCGGCCACCGTGACGTTCGCGGCGTGGAAGCCGGGGCTGTTGTTCCATCCCGGCCGGGGTTTCGCCGGCGCGGTGAGCGTGGCCGATATCGGCCTCGACGCGAGGACCGGTTGCCGGGCCTGGCACCTGTCCGCCACCGATCTGGCCGCCGAACCCCTCCAAACTAGGAGCCTCAGCAGCGCCGAGCGCCACTCAGGCCCCTCAGAATCGGTGGTGGGGCTCGGGGCCGACGGGTGGCCGCAGCCGGGGGCCGAGGCCCACAAATGGCAGCGGGCGGTGTGGGTGATCGGGGGGCACGGCACGATGCTGGGCGCCCCCAGTCTGGCGGCGACCGCCGCCGCCCGGGCCGGGGCCGGTTACGTGGCGCTGTCGGTGCCGGGGGCGACGCTGAGCGGGCCGCCCGTGCCGGTGGAGTCGGTGATCCGGCCGTTGCCGGCCCGGTGGGGGGCCGACGTGGTGGCCGAGCAGGCCCGGTTCGCCGCCCTGGTGGTTGGCCCCGGCCTGCCGGTCGACCTGGCCACCCAGGCCGACGTGCTGAACGTGGCGGCCAACACCAGCACCCGGGGTCTCGTGCTCGACGGCGGGGCGCTCGACGCCGTGGCCGCCGACCCGACGGTCCTGCGGGGCCGTACCGTGCCGGCCGTGCTGACCCCCCACGACGGCGAGCTGCGCCGCCTGCTGCGGGGCCGGGCGCCGGGGACCGACCGCATCGAGACCATCCGCCGCCTGGCCGCCGACCTGGAGGCGGTGGTGCTGGCCAAGGGGCCGACCACGGTGGCCGCCCACCCCGACGGCCGGGTGCTGGTGTCGACCGCCGGCGACCAACGGCTGGCGTCGGCCGGCACCGGGGACGTGCTGGCCGGTCTGGTGGGTGCCGGTCTGGCCGGTGGGCTGGAGCCCCTGGCCGCCGCCGGGTTGGCCGCCGAGCTCCACGGCCGGGCCGCCCGCCTCGGGCTCCATCGGGGGTTCGTCGCCGGCGATCTGCCCCTCCTCGTCGGCCAGTGGCTGGAGGCCGCCGGCGCTCCACCCCGGCCGGCCGAACGATGAGCCGGGCGTGGGCCGACTGTCGACGTGTCGACGTCGGGGCCAGGGGGCACGGGTGACCCGGGCGTGGGCCGACATAGACCTGGACGCCGTGGGGCACAACGTGCGGGTGCTGCGGGAGCTGGCGGCACCGGCCGAGCTGTGCGCCGTGGTGAAGGCGAACGGGTACGGACACGGGGCGGTGGAGGTGGCCCGGGCCGCCGTCGCCGCCGGGGCCACCCGGCTGGCGGTGGCGCAGGTGGCCGAGGGGGTGGCACTGCGGAAAGCCGGGTTGGCCGTCCCCGTGTGGGTGCTGTCCGAGCCCGATCCGGCCGAGATGGCCACCGCCCTCGCCGCCGGGCTGGAGCCGGCCGTGTACTCGCCGGCCGCCGTCGAGGCCGCCGCTGCCGCCGCCTCGTCGGCTTCGACCGTCGTGACCGCGGCCCGAACTGCGTCACGAAAACTCCGCTCCGACAGCGAACTGCGTCGCGAAGCCCTCGAAAGCCGGGGTTTTCGTGACGCGGATGGCGGCGAGGACGCGGTTTCCGTGACGCAGTTCGCTCTCGGGGCGCGGCCGGAGACGGCCCAGGCCGGTGGATTCACGGTCCACCTGAAGATCGATACCGGGATGCACCGGGTGGGGGCGGCGCCGGCGGATGCGGTGACCCTGGCCCGGCGGATCGTCGAGGCGCCGGGCCTGCGGCTGGGGTCGGTGTGGACCCACCTGGCCTGCGCCGATGCCCTCTCCCCGGAGGGCGATCTCCTTCCCGCCGTCACCGGCGCCCAGCTCGCCGTCTACGAAGGGGTGCTGGCCGACCTGGCCGCCGCCGGGATCGACGTACCCCTCCGCCACGCCGCCAACTCGGCCGGCACGATCGCCCACCCCGCCGCCCGCTACGACGCGGTCCGCTGCGGCATCGCCCTCTACGGCCTCCCGCCGGCACCGGGGATGGCGGGCTGGGCCCCGCTGCGGCCGGCGCTGTCGTGGCGCACCCGGGTGTCGTTCGTGAAGCGGGTGGAGGCGGGGGAGTCGATCAGCTACGGGCACCGTCGCACGCTGGAGCGGGCCACCACCGTGGCCACCGTTCCCGTGGGATACGCCGACGGCCTGCCCCGGGGGTTGTGGTCCGGCGGGGGCTCGATGCTGGTGGGGGGCCGGGCCCGCCCGATCCTGGGCGTGGTGACGATGGACCAGACGATGGTCGACTGCGGCGACGACGACGTGCGGGTGGGCGACGAGGCCGTGATCATCGGCCCCCAGGGCGCCGAGGCCATCACGGCCGACGACCTGGCCGCCGCCATGGGCACGATCAACTACGAGATCTGTACCTCCATCAGCGCCCGCGTCACCCGCCGGTACCACCCCGCCTGAACCCACTTCCCTCCACCCATCGGGCGAACTGTGGCGCCAGCGCGCAAGATCCAGCTTCTGGCGCCACAGTTCGCACTAGAGAAGGGTGCGGATGGCCCGGGTGACGGCGTGCTGGGCCAGGAGCCGGAGGTGCATCAGGTCGGCCTCGACCTGGCCGGTGGCCACGGCCACCAGGGCGTCGCCGTCGGCCGCGGTGTGGGCCGGGACGAGCGCCCGGGCCAGGCCGTCGTGGGCGCTCTGGGCCAGCAGGTGGCAGCCGACCTTGTCGACGACGGCGTTCGTCACCACCACCCCGATCGTGGTGTTGGTGACGGCGCCGGCGGAACTCTCGTCGGGCGGGGCGGGGCGCACCGGGGGGCCGGGGTCGGTCACGGTGGTGCCGTCGTCGACCCAGCCGTAGGCGTTCGCCGCCAGCAGGGCGCTCACGATCACGTCGCCGGCCCGGATGGTGGCGGTGACGAGGCCACCGGGCCGGGTGGTGTCGGGGCCGCCCCATTTGCCCACCGTGGCCCCGGTGCCGGCGCCGATCAGCCCCAGGTTGGCGGCGCTGTCGCCTGTCGATAGGTCGGCGGCGGACCCCGGCTCGGGCCCGGACCCCGGCTCGGGCCCGGGGTCGGGCTCCGGGTCGGGCTCCGGCTCGGGGTCGGGCTCCGGGTCGGGGCCAGCGGCTTCGGCTGCGGCCCGGCCTTCGCCTGGCCCGGGCCGCACCGAGGCGTCGCCCACGCCCAGGTCGTACAGGCTCATCCCCACCACGATGGGCACGGTGGCGGTGTTGGTGACGAAGCCCCGCCCGTGTTCCTCCAGCCACCGGATCACCCCGTCGGCGGCGGCCAACCCGAAGGCGGAGCCGCCCGACAGCACCACGGCGTCGATGGAGGGGATCATCCGCCACGGCTCCAGCAGGGCGAACTCCCGGGTGGCAGGGGCCCCACCCCGGATCTCACCCGACGCCACCGCCCGCCGGGGAAGCAGCACCACCGTGCACCCGGTGCGGGCCTCCCCGTTCGTCCAGTGGCCGACCCTCACCCCGGGCACATCGCTCAGCACGGCGCCAGACTAGCGACCACGGCCCGCCCGGGCCCGCTGTGGTCAGCGGCCCGCCCGTCTGGTCCGTTCTGCGCGACGGAAATCGCGCCCCGCCGCCGTTCTGTGCGACGTCGTCGACGAATTCCGCAGGAAACGTGACGCGGATCGCTGGGAGGGCGCGATTTCCGTCGCACAGAACGGCGCCGAGGGAACCGATGACGCCGAGGGGCTGATGACGCCGAGGGGGCTGGGCGGCACGGCGGCGCGGGTCAGCTGTCGAGGGAGAAGGGGAGCGAGTCGGGGAGGGGGAGGGGGGTGAGATCGGTGTTGGCGCCGCAGATGACGACGCCGACGTGCTCGTCGGCGGCCGGGCGATAGCGGCCCGACAACAGGGCGGCCACCGGCGCCGCGGCGGCCGGCTCGGTGACCAGGCGGAACCGGTCCCACAGCTCGGCCCGGGCCGCCACCACCTCGGCGTCGGTCACGAGCACGCTGGCGGCGTCGGCCTCGGCCAGGCACTGCCAGGCCAGGTCGCCGATCTGGGTGGCGCCCAGGGCGTCGGCCGCCACCCCGGTCACGGCCACCGGCACCGGCCGGCCCGCCGCCCGGGCCCCGGCGAACGTCGCCGTGCCCTCGGTCTCGCACGCCACCACCCGGGTGCGGCTCCCCAACCAGGCGGCGATACCGCCCGACAGGCCACCGCCCCCGCACGCCACCAGCACCGCGTCGAGCGGGCCGGTCTGGCGCTCCAGCTCCCGGCCCACGGTCGCCGCCCCGGCCATGACCGCCCGGTCCTCGTAGGCGTGGATCGGGGTGGCCCCGGTCTCGGCCTCCAGCTCCCGGCTGGCGGCCAGGGCCTCGGCGTAGACGGCGCCCACCTGATGGACGTCGGCCCCGTACCGGCGCAACCGCTCGACCTTGGCCGGCGAGGCGATGGTGGGCACGAAGATCGCCGCCCGGTGCCCCAGCCGGCTGGCGGCCCAGGCCACCGCCGCCCCGTGGTTACCGCCCGACGCCGCCACCACTCCGGCCGGCCCGATCGGGTGGGCGAGCATGAAGTTGGAGGCCCCCCGGGCCTTGAACGAGCCCGAGTGCTGGACCAGCTCCAGCTTGAGGCTGAGACGGCCGGCGGTGCCCAGCTGGGCCCCGTCGACCGTCAGCACCGGCGTGTGGCGGATCATGCCGTCGAGCCGGTCGGCCGCTTCGAGGATGTCGTGCTCCCAAGAGCCGGGTCGCGGTTGCATCGCCGGTGAGCCTAGAAGCTCGCCGGAGGTGAGCGTGTCTGCCGGAGGCGTACTCAAGGAACCCGGAGGGTCCCGGAGCCCGGAGGGTTCCCGCTATCGACCCGTCCCGCCGGCCGGGCGACGGAGGCGCCCCGGGCGAACTCGGGGCGGCATCGCCGTAGCCTCGAACCATGGAGGAACCCGCCTGGCTGTGCGCCGAGACCGATGACGCCGAGGGCACCCGGGCCCTGGCCGGGGCCATGGCACCCCACCTCGGCCACGGCGACGTGCTCGTGCTCACCGGAGACCTGGGGGCGGGCAAGACGTGCTTCACCCAGGGCCTGGGGGCCGCCCTCGGTGTGACCGAACGGATCACCAGCCCCACCTTCACCATCGTGAGCGAATACGAGGGCCGGCTTCCCCTCCACCACCTCGACGTCTACCGGATCGACGACCCCGACGACACCCTCGACCTCGACCTTCCGGAGCTGCTGGAGGCGGGGGTGACGGTGGTGGAGTGGGGCGAGCGGATCGACGGCGTGCTCCCGGCCAGCCGGGCCACGGTGGAGCTCCGCTTCGACGACGGCGACCGTGATCCCGACAGCCGCCACGTGCGGATCGGCCTGCACGGCCCCGGGTGGCTGGCCCGCCGGGCCGCCCTCGCCCGCGACCTCGAACCGTGGGCCGTGCCGTGCTGAGCGACGGCGGGGCCACCACCCCGGAAGCCACCCCGGAAACGATGCCGGCGGGGGAGGACGTGACCGGGCGGCTCTGCCTGGCCGTCACGTCGTCGACGTCGGTGGTGGGGGTTGCCGTGGGCCGGGCCGGGGCCCCGGCGGCCGACGTCGTGGCCCACGAGGTGGCCACCGACCGCCGCCACGCCGAGGAGCTGACCCCGCTGGTGGCCCGGACGCTGGCCGACGCCGGCGTCACGCTCGACCAGATCGAGTGCTTCGCCGTCGACGTGGGCCCCGGCCGCTTCACCGGCCTCCGGGTGGGGCTGGCCACCGTGCGGACGCTCGCCCTGGTGGCGGCCCGGCCGGTGGTGGCCCTGTCGAGCCTGGAGATCCTGGCCGCGGCCGAGACCGGGCGGCCGGTGCTGGCCGTGGTCGACGCCCGCCGGGGTGAGGTCTTCCAGCAGCGGTTCGGGCCCGACGGCCCCGAGGGCCCGCCGGTGGTCGGCCGCCCGGAGAGCGTGGCCCCGGGCCCCGGGAGCCAGGGCGCTGAGGACAGCCAGCCGCCGATGGTGGTCGTGGGCGACGGGGCCGACCGGTACCCCGAGTGGTACGGGGCGGGGCTGCGCCCGGGGCGGGAGCCGTCGGCCGCCGTGATGGTGACGCTGGCCGGCCATCGGCTGGCCGTGCCCGGCCATCGGGTGGCCCCCGTGTACCTGCGCGATCCCGACGTGCACATCAACGTCACCACCCGCCACACCCCCCGATGAACGGCGGCCCACCATCGGAACGGCCGGCGCCGTCGGCCGGGGCGCCCCGTCCGGCCCGGGTGCGACTGCGGGAGCTGCGCCGACGCGACCTGCGGGCGGTCACCGCCATCGAGGCCGACCGCAACCGCGACCCCTGGTCCCGCGCCCTGTTCGCCGGCGAGCTCGACCGCCCCGGCGACGACCGCCACTGGCTGGTGGCCAGCGCCGGGGTGACCGTGGTGGGCTTCGGAGGCGTCATGTACGCCGCCGGCGAGGCCCACATGCTGAACCTGGCCGTGGCCGCCGCCTGGTCGGGCCGGGGCATCGGCCGCCGCCTGTGTGAGGCCCTGCTGGCCGAGGCGGCCCGCCGGGCCGCCACCGGCTTCACCCTCGAGGTGCGGGCGTCGAACACCGTGGCCCAGGCCCTCTACGCCGGCCTCGGCTTCGACTCGGCCGGCGTCCGCCCCGGCTACTACCCCGACGGGGAGGACGCCGTGATCATGTGGCTGCACGACCTCGCCCCGTTCGCAGATCTCCTCATGGACGGTCTCACCGGTGAGACCGTCCATGAGGAGATCTCGCCACCCGTCGGACACGAGCCGGCTCAGCCGCACCGACCCCACTGAGAGCAGCAGCGCCCCATGGACACGAGCACGACCACCACCGCCACGACCACCACCACGATCCTGGCCATCGAGACGAGCTGCGACGAGACCTCGGCCGCCGTCGTGCGGGCCGAGCGGGCCGTCGGGGCGGCGGGCGGCGGTGCCCCGCCCCGGATCGAGGTGCTGTCCAACGTCGTGTCGTCGCAGGTGGCCCGTCACGCCGAGTTCGGGGGCGTGGTGCCCGAGGTGGCCAGCCGGGCCCATCTCGAGATGCTGGAGCCGGTGGTGGGCCAGGCCCTGGCCGACGCCGGCCTGACCATCGCCGGGCTGAGCACCGGAGGGGTTGCCCTCGGTCAGCGGCCGGCCATCGACGCCGTGGCCGCCACCCGGGGCCCGGGCCTCATCGGGGCCCTGCTGGTGGGGGTGAGCTCGGCCAAGGCCCTCGCTCTGGCCTGGGACGTGCCCTACGTGGGGGTCAACCACATGGAGGGTCACCTGTTCGCCACCTTCCTGGAGCGGCCCGACATCGGCCTGCCCCTGGTGGTGCTGCTCGTGTCGGGCGGCCACACCATGATCGTGAAGGTGGACGAGCCGGGCCGGTACCGGATCCTCGGCTCCACGGTGGACGACGCCGCCGGTGAGGCCTTCGACAAGGTGGCCCGCTACCTCGGCCTCGGCTACCCCGGCGGGCCCGTCATCGACGCCCTGTCGGCCGAGGGCGATCCGGCCGCCATCCGCTTCCCCCGGGGCATGATCGACGACGGCCTCGACTTCTCGTTCAGCGGCATGAAGACGGCGGTGATCAACTACGTCCGCCGTCATCCCGAGGCCACCAATCCCGATCTGGCCGCCAGCTTCCAGGAGGCCGTGGTGGACGTGCTGGTGACCAAGGTGCTGCGGGCGGCCAAGCGCCACCGGGCCGCCGCCGTGGCCCTGGGGGGCGGGGTGGCGGCGAACTCCCGCCTGCGCCAGCGCTTCGCCCTGGCCGCCGCCGAAGCGGGACTCGACCACCTCGTGCCGTCCCGGGCGTACTGCACCGACAACGCCGCCATGATCGCCGCCGCCGCTCATTGGCGCCTGGCGCACGACGGCGCCACCGGCCTCGACGCCGGCGCCGACCCCTCGCTCCGCCTCGCCACCACCTGACCGGCGGCCCGCCCGCCGCTCCGGTCGACCGGACGGTGTGCGGCCGAGCCGCCGCTGCCGGGTGCGGGCCGGTTGGCCTCGGCCCGGGTGGCGGCGGCCCGGGCGGCCCGCAGGGCCCGGGTGGCCTCGGCCGTGCGCTCGCCCTGGCTGTCCCGGACGAGCGCCCGCAGCCGGCACAGCCGGGTGTCGACCGTCTTGCGGCCGAGACCCAGCTCCCGGGCGATGAGGGCGCTGGGCTCGTCGAGGATCCAGGCCCGGAACGCCAGCTCGGCCGACAGCCGGCGGCTGGCCTCCGACCCCGGCAGGCGGTGGAGGGCGGCCGCCACCGCCGTGGTCAGGTCGAGGGTGCCGGCCACCTCGTCGGGCGATCCCGCCGGCCCCGCCACCGGCTCCGGCCCCCCGGCGTACCCCGGACCCGAACCGGCGGCGCCGGCTCCGGATCGGCTCCCACCCCGTCCCGATCCGGCCCGGACCGCCCGCCCGGCCGCCGCCACCGAGACGGCCACCGCGGCCGCCGCCGCCCGGTCGTCGCGCCCGGCGGCCCGCCACAGCCGCTGGTGGGTGTCGAGCACGAGGTTGGCGGCGATCCGGGCCGGGCGCCGGTCGAGCCGGTGGCCGGCCAGGGTCTCGCCGAAGGCGCTCAGCACCTCGTCCCGGGTGTCGGCCATCGAGGCGAAGGGGCGGGGCCCGGCGCAGCGCCGGTGCCACGCCCGCCACGCCACCCGGGTGAGCCCCGGCCGGAGCTGCACGATCAGGGTGCTGGTCGCCGCCTGGTCACCGGCCTGGGCCAGGCGCACCAGGGCGGCCTGCATGGCGTCGGCCCGGTCTCCGCACCGGGGGGAGACGAGCTCGTCGGCGGTCCAGCCGGCCAGCGCCGGGTGGTCGTCGGCCCAGCGGCGCAGGGTCCGCCCGCCCCGGGGCGAGCGCACCCAGCGGAGCCAGGTTCGGGTGATGTCGTCGTACACGCTGTTGCTCCTCCACCTCTCGCGGTCGCCGTGGTCCGTTCCCGGCGTCGCCCGTCCATCCAGGCACCGGTCCCTCCCGCCGCCGCTCCCGCGGCCCCTACCGAATGCGCTCCCACCTGCCATTTCTCAGGAATCGGGACCTACCGGTAACCGATCCGGTAGGTTCGGCGGTACCTGCAGTACCCCGGTTCCTCCCACCGCCGGGGCCCCGGAACCTCGGGACCTTCGGCACTCCCCGCCACTCGGGGCCCGGGCGTACGTTCGCCGTAGAGAGACTCCCCCCATCCACCGACCCGAAGGACCCGGAGATGCCGAAGATGGCCGAGCACCCGACCCAGAACCGCTCGCACCGGAGCACCGTGGAGAACATCGGCGACCTCATGACCGGTGACGTCGATCGCTGTCGAAGCGGCCGACGCCGTGGGCGCCGCCCGCCGCCTGTTGCAGGAATCGGGGCTCCACGCCCTGCCCGTGCTCGACAGCCGGGGCGAGGCGGTGGGGATGATCACCGGCTCCGACCTGGCCGACGTCCCGGCCAACGAGGCCGTGGGCACGATCATGTCGGGCCCGCTGGTGTGCCTGGAGTACACGGCGTCGGTGTCGCAGGCCGCCGCCGTGATGCGGACCGAGCACATCCACCATCTGGTGGTGACCGACAAGGGCGAGACCGTCGGCCTGCTGAGCAGCTACGACCTGCTCTACATGCTGGTCGACGACGGCGACGCCTGAGCCGGTCGAGACCTCCGTGACCCCACCCGCCCCCGCCCCATCCACTGGTTCGGCACCCCCTCCGGTGGCACCCCTCCAACGGGTGGTGATCGGTCTCGACGGCTCCCCGCTGTCGATGGAGGCCGCCGCCTGGGCCGCCGCCCGGGTGCCCGAGGGCGGGGTGGTCCATCTCGTCCACGGCATCCGTCCCTCGGCCGAGCTGGCGGCCGCCGCCTTCCAGTCCGAGGGCGAAGCCATCCGCCGGACGGCCGAGGCCGACCTGGAGGGGCCGTGGGCCGAACCGGCCCGGGCCGCCGGCCGCCCCGTGGTGACCCACCTGGTGGAGGACGACCCGGCCCACGCCGTGCTCCGGGTGGCCACCGCCGTGGACGCCACCGCCATCGTGGTGGGCATGCACGGCGCCGGCGGGGGGCACCTCCCGCTGCTGGGCGCCGTGGCCCGCAGGATCCTCCACCGCTCGAACCTGCCGATGGTGGTGGCCCACCCGACCGGCCCCGGTGCGGCCGCTCCCCGCTCGGGCGAACGCCCGCTTGTTGTGGCCGGCGTGGGCTACGGCGACGCCAGCGATCTGGCCGTCCTGTGGGCGGCCGGCTACGCCGCCGCCCGGGGGCTCCCGCTGGAGCTGGTGCACGCCGTGGCCTTCCAGCCGGTGTTCCCGGCCGACTCCCCGTCGGACACCCTCGGCTCCTACCTCGGCCCCGGGGTGGAGGCGGCATGGGCCCGGGAGGACCTCGATCTGGTCCGGGAGCAGGTGCTCGACCGTCACCCCGATCTGGAGGTGACGGTACGGGTGGCGTCGGGCCCGGTGGTGCACGCCATGGCCCCGCCGTCGGGGGCCCCGGTGGAGCTGGTGGTGGCGGGCAAGCGCCACGGCGCCCGCCTGGCCCGGATGACGATCAGCCCCCGGCTGCGCCAGCTGATCGTGACGGCGGCCGCCCCCGTCGCCGTGATTCCCTCCACCTCGCCCCTCCCTGCGGCCTGAGGGGGACCATCGACCCTCCCGGCGCTGGAGGGTTGGTGTCACGCTCGAAACGAAGATGGTTTCCGGGAGGCGCCTCCGCCGGGCCGCAACCGGCCCCAGCCCCCGGAACCGGACCAGGAGGTGCAGCCATGCCCGCAGGCAGAGTGTTGGGGTTCGAACCCGGCCGCCGTTCGGTGCACGTCGAGCGTCGGGGCCGGACCGAGCAGCTGGAGCTGATCGACGTGGGGTCCGACGAGGCCGGCGTGGATGTGATCACCCGGCCCGTGCGCCTCGTCCGCCGGTGGCTGACCGCCCTGGCCGCCGGGGACCGTGACGGGCTCCTCGGCCTCTACCGCGCCACCGCCGTGGTCCACTGGGCCGACGGGCTGGCCCAGGGCCCGGCCGCCATCGGCGACGTCCTGACCTCGCTCCGCCTCCTCCCCGACGCCGCCCCCGGTGCTCCTGGCGGCGGCCCGCCGCTGGCCGACGCCGCCCCCGCAGGCGGCCCGCCGCTGGCCGCCGGTGTGCGGGCCGTCGACCGGTTCGTGGTGGTCGACCCCGCTCCCGGATCCGACCTGCCCCCGCTGGTCTTCGTGATCGCCACCGACGACCTCACCGACACCCATGCAGACGGCCCGGCCGACGGGTCCGAGCCCCCGGCCGCCATCGTGGAGCAGTGGATCGGCGTCGACCCCCGGGCCGAGGCGGCCCCGGCCGGCCCCGCCGCGCTGACCCTGGTCTGCCGGGGAGCGGTGTCGGAGGCGGCGGCCGAGTACGCCCGGGAGAAGGTGGCCCGGCTGGTGGCCCACCATCTCGGCTCGGGCGACCCCGGTGACCCCGGCCGCCTGGCCTGGGGTCAGGTGAAGCTCAGCCACACGGCGAATCCAGCCGACGAGCGCTCGTCGCGGGCCGAGGTGACCATCGACCTCGACGGTCGTCTGACCCGGGCCCAGGCGGCGGAGGCCACGATGCCCGAGGCGGTGGACGTGGCGGTGGAGCGGCTGCGGGCCAACCTGGGCCGCCTGGCCGACCGGCACCGCCACTCGGCCGAAGGCACCGCCCCCACTCCCGGCCACTGGCGCCACGGCAACCGCCCCCCTGCCCCCGCCCCGTGGCTGGAACGCCACCGGGACGAGCGGGAAGTGGTGCGGCACAAGTCGTTCGTGCCGGCCCGCCTCGGCCTCGACGACGCCCTGTGGGACCTCGAGCTCCTCGGCTACGACTTCCTGCTGTTCACCGAGCAGAGCAGCGGGACCGACTGCGTGCTGGCCCACCCCGTCCACCCCGCCCACCCCGCCCACCCTGCCGGGCCCGGCATCGGTTCCGTCGTCGCCCCCGTCGAGCTGCACGGCATGGCCGACCGGCCGGAGCTGCGGGCCCGGTTGGCCCGACCCGGGCTGGTGGCCGTCGAGCGGCCCGTGCCCCGCCTCGGCGTGACCGACGCCCTCGACCTGCTCGACACCAGCGGCGAGCGCTTCGAGCTGTTCGAGAACGCCCGCACCGGGCGCCGCAACGTCGTCTACCGGCGTCACGACGGCCACTACGGGCTGATCACCCCGCCCCGGCCCGCCCCCGAGCCTCCTCCCAGCGAGGAGCGGATGATCCACGAGGGCCCCCGCCCCCACGTCCACGCCGGGCCCGACTCCTAAAAATCCCGCGCTGGTTGGCGGCGGAGCATCGAGCGCTTAGCATTAGCACTCGTCCCTTGAGAGTGCTAACGCCCAAACGGAGCCCTGCATGATTCAACCACTTGAAGACCGGATTGTCGTACGGCCCAACGACGCCGAGGCCGTCACCGCCAGCGGTCTTGTGATCCCCGATACGGCCAAGGAGAAGCCCCAACAGGGCGAGGTGCTGGCTGTCGGCACCGGCCGCCGGTCGGACTCCGGCGACCTGATCCCCATGGACGTGAACGTGGGAGACACGGTCGTGTACTCGAAGTACGGCGGCACCGAGATCACGATCGAGGGCAGCGATCTGCTGATCCTGTCCTCGCGTGACGTCCTGGCGATCGTTAAGTGAGGTAGCCGATGCCCAAGATCCTCAAGTTCGACGAAGATGCCCGCCGGTCCCTCGAGGCCGGCGTGAACAAGCTGGCCGATGCGGTCAAGGTCACCCTTGGCCCGAAGGGCCGCAACGTGGTGCTGGACAAGAAGTTCGGCGCCCCCACGATCACCAACGACGGTGTGTCGATCGCCCGTGAGATCGAGTTGGAGGACCCCTACGAGAACATGGGGGCGCAGCTCGTCAAGGAGGTCGCCACCAAGACCAACGACGTCGCTGGCGACGGCACCACCACCGCCACCGTGCTGGCCCAGGCGCTGATCCGCGAGGGTCTGCGCAACGTGGCCGCCGGGGCCAACCCCATGGGCCTCAAGCGGGGCATCGAGGCCGCCGTCGAGGCGGCCGTGGCCGAGATCCACAAGCTGTCCAAGGAGATCGACGACAAGTCGGAGATCGCCCAGGTCGCCGCCATCTCCGCCGCCGACCCCGCCGTGGGCCAGGTACTGGCCGACGCCATCGACAAGGTGGGCAAGGACGGTGTGGTCACCATCGAGGAGTCGAACACCTTCGGCATGGAGCTCGAGTTCACCGAGGGCATGCAGTTCGACAAGGGCTACATCTCGCCCTACTTCGTGACCGATCCCGAGCGCCAGGAAGCCGTCCTGGAGGACGCCTACATCCTGCTCAACCAGGGCAAGATCACCTCCGTGCAGGACCTCCTGCCGGTGCTGGAGAAGGTCATGCAGGCCGGCAAGCAGCTGGTGATCATCGGTGAGGACGTCGAGGGCGAGGCCCTGGCTACCCTCGTGGTCAACAAGATCCGTGGCACCTTCGGGTCGGTGGCGGTCAAGGCCCCCGGCTTCGGCGAGCGCCGCAAGGCGATGCTGCAGGACATGGCCATCCTCACCGGCGGCCAGGTGATCTCCGAGGAGGTCGGCCTGAAGCTCGACGGCGTCAGCCTCGACATGCTGGGCACCGCCCGCAAGGTCATCGTCACCAAGGACAACACCACGATCGTCGAGGGCGCGGGCGACAAGTCCGACGTCGACGGCCGGGTGGCCCAGATCAAGGCCGAGATCGACAACACCGACTCGGACTGGGACCGCGAGAAGCTGCAGGAGCGCCTGGCCAAGCTGGCCGGGGGCGTGGCCGTGGTCAAGGTCGGCGCCGCCACCGAGGTGGAGCTCAAGGAGAAGAAGCACCGCATCGAGGATGCGCTGTCGGCCACCCGGGCCGCTCTGGAGGAGGGTGTGGTCGCCGGTGGCGGCACCGCCCTGCTGCGTTGCCGTCCCGCCGTGGAGGCCGCTATCGCCACCCTCACGGGCGACGAGGAGACCGGGGCCCGTTCGGTGCTCAAGGCCCTCGAGGCTCCGGCCCGCCTGATCGCCGACAATGCCGGCCTCGAAGGCGCCATCTGGGTCCAGCGGGTGGGCGAGGCCTCGGGCAACCAGGGCCTCAACGCCGCCACCGGCGTGATCGAGGACCTGATGGCCGCCGGTATCACCGACCCGGCCAAGGTCACCCGGGCCGCTCTCCAGAACGCGGCGTCCATCGCCGCTCTGGTGCTGACCACCGAAGCCCTCGTCGCCGACAAGCCTGAAGAGGCCGGCGCTGGCGGCGGCATGCCCGACATGGGCGGCATGGGTGGCATGGGCGGCATGATGTAGCCCAGGCGCCCCGCCTGAATCCTGTTCACGGCGATGGCCGGTCCGGTTCTCCGGGCCGGCCATCGCCGTTTGTCAGTCTCGGGTGGTGAGCATCATGATCAGGAGCTCGGTGACGGCACCGTTGTCGGCCGTGAAGGGGACGGTGGCCCAGGTGAGGGTCTGGTCGCCCCGGTGCCACCGGCTCTCCACCGACACCACATCGCCGTCGCTTTCCTCGAAGCCGGCCCGGGCCACGGCCCCGGTCAGCCACTGGTTCACGTCGGTGGTGGCCGCTGCGGGATAGAAGATCTGGTAATCGAGGTCGGTGTCGTCGGGCAGGGTCTCGATCACCTGGCTCAGGAGGAGGTCGATGGGCACCTCCTCCGCTCCCTCGTAGCTCTCCACCCCGGGGGGCAGCTCGATGTCGCCGATCGCCAACGGCGGAGGCGACGAGCACCCTACCGTGAGCCCCAGCCCGGTGGCCGTCAGCGCCAGGCCGGCGATGTGGCCGGCGCTCACGGGAGCATCAGGGTGAGCTGGGAGCCGATCTCGGTGGTGCGGGCGCAGTTGGTGCGCTGGACGAAGGCGCTGCCGTCCATCGAGCAGTTGGTGTTGGTGCAGCCGCCGTCGGCCCAGCTCTGGTAGTTGACGGTCACCACGCTGGCCTGCTCCACCACGCCGTCGACGTCGATCGCCTCCAGGTCGTACCACCGCACACCCACCGACGGGTCGCCGCAGTCGCCGAACGACTCCGTCCACACCATCGGGTTGACCAGGAAGTTGGCCCGCACGTGGAGGTCGCGCACCACGGTCTCCTCCCCGGTCTCCAGGTCGGTGATCGACCCCCGCCACTTGTGCTCCACCTCGGGCAGGTAGCCCACCTTGTAGATGCGGTAGCGGTAGGCCCGGCCCGGCACCCAGCGGTAGTTGCGGGTGTTCACGTTGGCCAGGTGCGACGGCAGGTTCGAGCCCGACCCGTCGAGCTCGCCCCCCTCGCTCTTGTAGCCGCCCCAGTTGACGGCCCCCGCCCCGGGGTACTCGGGGTGGTACTGGAGGCCGAAGTGGGCGCCCCCCTTGATCACGCCGTCTTCCTCGAACGACCCCTGGAGGGCCCAGAAGTTGAGCTTGGGCACGGTGGGGGGCTGGGTCACCTCGATCGTGGCCCGCAGCTCCACGAACGGGTACCCCCGCATGGTCCAGAACAGGTGCATCGACGAGGCCCCGTTCGACGACGTGGGCGGCCCTGCCTCCCGGGTGGCCGCCCGGCCCGAGGCCGCCTGTCCGATCTTGTCGAGGAAGGAGCGGAACGCCATGGCCGTCACTCTGGCACAGCCATCACCCAGTTGCTCCCGCGGGCCGACAGCCCGCCGCCCGAACCACGCGACGGAAATCGCGCCCCCCACTCGTTCTGCGTCGCGAAACCTCCGAATCCCGGCCAATTCGCGACGCAGTTCATCGGCAGGGCGCGATTTCCGTCGCGCAGAACGGCCAGCGGCTGGCCCAGCTCCGTGTGGCTAGGGGCGTACGGCGCGCTTCTGGGCGCTCGGCCAGGCGGGCAAGTTGGGGCTGGGCCAGCTTGACGAAGTGGCAGGCGAGGCGGCGGGTATCCCTGGGATCGATCAGGTCGACCACGTCGCCGTGCTGGGCCGCCCGGAACGGCGACCGGAGCCGCAGCAGCCGCTCCTCCAGCATCGTGCGGTGGGCCTCGGGGTCGGGGGCGGCCTCGATCTCGCGCCGGTAAGCGGCGGCCACCCCGCCCTCGATCGGGATCCCGCCCCACTCGCCGGCCGGCCAGCCGAACCGCAGGTTGATCCCGTCGGGCAGGCCCATCGAGTTGGGGGCATCGGCCGCCACGCCGTAGCTCTTGCGCACGCAGAACTCCACCTTCGGCACCTGGGCCTCGGCCGAGGCGATCAGGGCCCGCACCCCCCGGCGCATGGTGGCCTTGCGCTCGGCCGCCGAGCCCAGCATGAACCCGGGCATGTCGAGGAAGATCACCACCGGCAGGTTGAAGGCGTCGCACAGGTCCACGAAGTGGGCGTACTTGTCGGCCCCGTCGCCGTCGAGGGCCCCGGCCAGCTTCATCGGATCGCTGGCCAGGATGCCCACCGGGTAGCCGTCGAGCCGGGCGAAGGCGGTGATGATGGCCCCGGCGTAGTGGCGGCGCATCTCGAAGAACTGGCCGTTGTCGACCACGTGGCCGACCAGCTTGCGCATGTCGTAGCCCCGCCGCCGGTTGGTGGGGATGATGGTCAGCAGCTCCTCGGGGCGGCGGTCGGGCGGGTCGCCCGTCTCCATCCGGGGTGGCACCTCGGCCGTGGTGTTGGGCAGGTACGACAGGAACTGGCGGATCTGGGCGAAGGCGTCGTCCTCGTCGTCGGCCACATTGTCGACCTGGCCGCTCTCGTAGACGTGCATCCGGTAGCCGCCCAGCTCCTCCTTGTTCAGCTTCTCCCCGATGGCCCGCTCCACCACCGGCGGCCCCGACGGGAAGATCTGGCTCTGGTCCTTCACCATCACGGTGAAGTGGCTCATCAGGGCGCCGGCCGCCGGCCAGCCGGCCACCGACCCCAGGATCCCGGCCGCCACCGGCACCTTGGCCAGCAGCTGGACCCCCTGCCACCACAGGTGGCCCTGGGGCAGGCCCATGTGACCGTCGGCCTCGTCGGACTTCGACGAATGCCCCACGCCCTCCCGCAGCTGCACGTAGGGCATGCCGTACTGGAGGGCCAGGGGCTGGACGAAGTCGTGGGGCATCTTGTGCACGCCCGACGGGCTGCCGCCCGAGATCGTGAAGTCGTCGCCGCCCACGGCCACGGGGCGGCCGTCGAGCTCGGCCGTGCCGCCCACCCAGCCGCCGGGCACGAAGTCGACGAGGTTGCCGTCGGCGTCGTAGCTGGCCCCGCCCATCAGGGGGCCCATCTCCACGAAGGTGCCGGGGTCGGCCAGCTTCTCGATCCGCTCCCGCACCGTGTAGCGGCCGCCGGCGTGCTGGCGCTCGACCCGCTCCGGCCCGCCCATCTCCTGGGCCAGGCCCCGCAGGTAGTGGATCTCGTCCACGGCGGCCTCCCAGCTCATGCCGGGCTTCCACGATTCACGGTTGGGGTCTACGGGCATGGCCCCCAGCATGCCCGCCGGCGAACCGTGGGAAGAAATGCCGGCTCTGGCGGCACAAGGTGACAAGGTTCGGCCCGGTCCGACGGTGGTCCGACAGCCGGTGGTTCGCCGGGGGAGCGGAGGGCTTGTAGTCTCCGGCCCGTGACCGAGATACGAGCAGAGATCACCGCCAACGTCTGGATGGTCAACGTCGAGGCGGGCCAGGTGGTGGCCGAGGGCGACGAGCTGGTGATCCTGGAGTCGATGAAGATGGAACTGCCGGTGGTGGCCCCGGCCGGGGGCACGGTGGCCGAGGTCCACGTGAAGCCGGAGGACCATGTGAACGAGGGCGACCTCATCGTCACCATGGCCTGACCGGCTTCGCTGTCACAGCCGGCCGGTACTCTGTGGCCATGGACAGACCACCGCCCGATCCGGCCAAGCTGCTCGCCCACTGGATGGAGTGGGAGAAGGGCGATACCCCGCCCGGCCAGGTGATGAAGAACCTCAAGGTGAGCGGCCTGCGAGACCTGCTGGAGCAGCTGGCCGGCGCCGCCCACTGATCCAGGGTGCCGCCACGGATCTCGCCGGGGGCGGCCCGGCGCATCGCCCTGGCCGCCCAGGGCTTCTGCGACCCCCGCCCCGCCCCCGGAGCGGCCACGGCCCGCCACTTCACCCGGGCCCTGGCCCGCATGAGCGCCCTCCAGCTCGACTCGGTCAACGTCGTCTGCCGTAGCCACTACCTGCCGGTCCTGGCCCGCCTCGGCCCCTACGACCGGGCGGCGCTCGACCGCTTCCTGTACCGCTCGAAGCGCTGCTTCGAGTATGTCGGCCACGAGGCGTCGCTCACGGCCCAGGAGCTCCACCCCCTGCTCCGGTGGCGGATGACCCGCACCCGGTGGCGGCGGGCCGAACAGATGGAGACCGAGCTGCCCGGCTACGTGCGGGCCGTGCTCGACGAGGTGGCGGCCGTCGGCCCCCTCAGCGTGCGGGAGCTGTCGGATCCCGGCCCCCGCACCGGCCCGTGGTGGGGCCAGTCCCGGGGCAAGGTGGCGCTGGAGTGGCTGTACGTGTCGGGCCGCCTCGCCATCGCCCACCGCACGCCGTCGTTCGTCACCGTCTACGACCTGCCGGAACGGGTGATCCGGCCCGACGTGCTGGCCGCCTCCACCCCCGACGAGCCCGACGCCCAGCGGGAGCTCCTGGCCCTCGGCGCCCGCAGCCACGGCATCGGCACCGCCGCCGACCTGGCCGACTACTTCCGCCTCCCCATGCCGGTGGCCCGCCCCCTGCTGGCCAGCCTGGTGGCCGCCGGCCGCCTGGAGGAGGTGGAGGTGCCGGGCTGGGGTGAGCCGGCCTACCTCCACCCGGAGGCCCGCCGGCCCCGGGCCGTGCCCGGTCGGGCCCTGCTCAGCCCGTTCGACCCCGTCGTCTGGTTCCGGCCCCGGGCCGAGCGGCTGTTCGGGTTCCGCTACCGCATCGAGATCTACGTGCCCGAGCCCAAGCGGCTCCACGGCTACTACGTGCTTCCGTTCCTGCTCGACGGCGAGCTCGTGGCCAGGGTGGACCTCAAGGCCGACCGGGCGGCCGGCACCCTGCGGGTCAAGGGCGCCTACGCCGAGACCGGGGCCGATCCGGCCCGGGTGGCGCCGGAGCTGGCCGGCGCCCTGGAGGACCTGGCCGGCTGGCTGGGCCTCGGTGCCGTGACCCCCGAGCCCCGGGGCGACCTGGCCCCGGCCCTGGCCGGGGCTCTGTAAGCCGCCGCCCGCCCCCAACCGTGTCGCGACGTGCCGCCCTGGGCGGCAGTTCGCGACAGAGTTCGGCTGGATGCGCGAACTGCCGCCGGCCCGGGGCCCCGAGGCGCCGGAGCGGCCCGACGGAACCGGGGCGGACCGTGTCGATAGGCTGTGCCCGGACGGTTGAGAGGGATGGAGTGGCAGCGGGAATCAGCTCGGGCGCGGAGGTCGGGAGCCGATGGCGCCTGGACGGACAGCTGGGCCAAGGGGCGTTCGGCAAGGTGTTCCGGGCCGACGACACCTCGACCCTGAACCTGGGCGCCGCCGCGGTCAAGGTGCTGCACCCGTCGACCTCGCCCAAGGAGCGCGAAGCGTTCCACGAGGAGATCCGCAAGGTCGTCTCCCTCCGCCACCCCAACCTGGTGGCGTACCTCGACTCCGGCGAGCACCGAGACGACGACGGCCAGCCCCACCTCTTCCTCGTCACCGAGCTGTGCCGGTACTCCCTCCAGGCCTACCTGGCCCGGGAGCCCGGCCGCCTCACCGCCGACCAGTGCGAGCGGCTCCTGGCCGACATGGCGGCCGGCCTCGGCTACCTCCACAGCCGGGGCCTCCTCCACCGCGACCTGAAGCCGGGCAACGTGCTCCTGGGAGGTGACGACTGGAAGCTGGGCGACTTCGGCCTCAGCCGGGCCATGAGCGCCACCGGCCACTACCACCACGGCACGGTGGTGATGGGCACCCCCCGCTACATGGCGCCCGAGCTGTTCGAGGACGGGGCGGCGTCGGCCGCCTCCGACGTGTACGCCGTGGGCGTCACCCTCCACCAGGCCCTCACCGGCCGCACCGTCCACGAAGGCACCGACGTGGCCCTGCTGGTGCAGGTGACCACGAAGCCGCCCAGGATCGACCGGGATCTCCCCCCGCACTGGCGCCGCCTGATCGAGGAGTGCCTGGAGCGCAACCCGGCCGACCGCCCGGGGGCCAGCCAGCTGCCGGCCGTGCTGGCCGAGAGCCGGCTGAAGCCGTCGACCCGGCTGGCCGAGCTCAGCGGCACCAGCCCGCTGGCCAAGCACCTGGGTCAGCCCCTGCCCCCGCCCCCGGCCTCCACCCCCTCGCGACACCCCTCGGGTCAGTCAGCGCCGGTGCCCGCCGGTATCCCGCCCGCCCTGGTTCCGCCGGTGGCGATGCCGGCCGGCGGTGTCGCCCCTTCGGCCCCCGGCGCTGCTTCGTCGGGCGGCGGCGCCCCCACCAGCGACGACGCCGGCCTGGACTTCGGCCTCCCGTCGGCCGCCTGGGCCGCGTCCCCCTCGCCGGCGCCCACGGCCGAGCCGATCGCACCGTTCGGCGCCACCGCCGAGCCGACGGCCGGGGGCAACCCGACGGCGGCGGTGGCCCTGGGCCTCGCCCACCCGGTCACCGGTCAGCCGCTCGACGGCGGCACGCAGGGGGCAGCCACCCCGTCGTCGCCCGCAGCCGGCGGTGGCCGGTCCCGCCTGGTCCTGCTCGGGGTCCTGGCCGCGGTGGCGCTGGTGCTGGTGGGCGCCCTCGCCTTCGTCGTCTCACGCCGGGGTGGCGACGAGTCGACGGCCGACACCACCGCCCCGTCCGATACCACCGCGGGCCAGCCCACCGGCTCCACCGCGGCCCCCGAGGCGGCGACGAGGGCGGCCCTCCGGGTGGCCGCCGTGGTGGCCGGGCCGTCCGACGCGCCGGCCGGGTACGACGTCGAGGACACCACGAAGAAGCCGCCGGTCGACCTGTGCCCCGGGGTCACCCGGGCCAAGGTGAACGAGAAGGCGCTGGCGGTCCACTCCTACAACTTCGCCAAGGCCGGGCAGCTGATCGTTCCCGTGGCCTACGTGTACGCCGGCGCCCCCGAGGCCGAGGACGCCTTCGCCGCCGCCCAGGGCGTGCTGGCCGCCTGCGACGGCAAGGATCTCGGCCCCGACTCCCCCGGCGAGTCGTGGAAGATGACCCCGCTGAACGACGTGACGATCGACGGGGCGGTGCAGACGTCGGCCACGATCATGCAGGTGGTGGGGAGCCCGGGGGCGGGCCCCACCGTCTTCGAAGCGGCCCTGGCCATCTATGCCCGCATCGACGACGTGCTCGTCTACGCCGCCGGAACCGATCGGGCATCGGTGATCTGGTACGCCCAGCTCATGGTGGCCCGCGCCAACCAGGAGGTGCCGCCGCCCAAGGTGGAGCCGGTGGGCGACGTGGGCACCGTGCTGCCCGGCCCGGCCAGCACCGTGCGGCTCACCGCCGCCGATCCCGCCACCGGGGTGAGCACCAACGTCACCGAGTGGCTGGCCGGCCACGGCAACCCCGACCTGGAGACGGTGGCCCAGGGCGCCTGCCAGGCGTTGGGGTCCGTCACCGCCGCCGACGGGGTGGCGGCGGCCCTGAAGCAGTCGTGGGACGACCTGTCCATCAACGTCCGGTCGCCGCTCACGGTCGACGACCACGCCCGGTTGATGGCGGTGGCCGCCCCCCACTACTGCCCCGACGAGGCGACGAGGCTGGGGTTGGGCCCGTCGTGAGCGGGCTGCCGGCAGGTCCGGACGAGGGAACGCAAGCGGAGACGATCGAGGTGCGGGCGTGGCGTTGAGCGCGGGACAGGTGGTGGGCGGCCGATGGCTGCTTGGTCAGGAGTTGGGCCATGGGGCCTTCGGCCAGGTGTTCGCGGCCGAGGACCAGTCGGCCGTGAGCCTGGGCCAGGCCGCCATCAAGGTGATGCACCCGTCCACCTCGCCCCGGGAGCGGGCGGGGTTCCACGAGGAGATCCGCAAGGTGGTGGCGCTGCGCCACCAGAACCTGGTGGCCTACCTCGACTCGGGCGAGTACATCGACGAGGAGGGCTCGGCCCACCTCTACCTCGTCACCGAGCTGTGCCAGTACTCCCTCCAGGACTGGCTCGACCGCACCCCCGGCGGCCTGGCCCCCGAACAGGCCGAGCGGCTGATGCACGACATCAGCGCCGGGCTCGGCTACCTCCACGGCCGGGGCACCCTGCACCGTGACCTCAAGCCGGGCAACGTGCTGCTGGGCGGTCCCGACTGGAAGCTGGCCGACTTCGGCCTCAGCCGCGACCTGTCGGCCACCGGCCACTACCACCACGGCGACCAGCTGATGGGCACCCCCCGCTACATGTCACCCGAGCTGTTCGAGCGGGGGGCGGCGGCCCCGGTGGCCGACGTGTACGCCGTGGGTGTGACCCTGCACCAGGCCCTCACCGGCCGCCCGGTGCACGAGGCCAGCACCGACGTGGCCCTGATCGTGGCCATCACCACCCAGCCCCCCGCCATCGATCCGTCGCTGCCCCCCGAGTGGCGTCACCTGATCGGCCGCTGCCTCGACCGGGACCCGGCCCGCCGTCCGGCGGCGGCCGAGCTCCCGGCCGTGCTGGCGGCGGGCCGCGCCGGCGCCGGGGGCGGGGCGGCCAACGCCACCGTCGCCGTGGGCAACCTGTTCACGCCGGGCGGGCCCGGAGCGGGGGCGGGAGCGGCGGCCCTGGGCGCCGCCGCCGGCCTGGTCGCTGGCCAGTTCACCCCCGGTGGCGCCGCCACCTGGAACGGAGCACCGTCCACCGGGGGGCCGTACACCCCGCCGGCCGGTGACCGGGGCCCGGACGGCTTCACCCGCCCCGTGCCGTTCCAGTCGACGGGCGGCCAGCCCGGCACCAGCCGGGGCCTGCTCATCGGGGCGGTGGCGGCGGTGGCCGCCGTGGTGATCCTGGGCGGCGCCCTGCTGCTGGCCAACCGGGGTGGGGGCGACGAGACCGCCACCACCGAAACCACCCCGCCGGGCACGGCCCAGACCGGCGTCGACGCCATCACCTCCACCACCGGCACCGCCGGCGGCGCTGGCACCACGGTGGATCCGGCCACGGCCTCCGCCGCCGCCCAGCAGAAGGTGAAGGCCATCACCCCCGGCCAGGCCGACGCCCCCAGCGGGTACGCCACCACCCTCGATCCCGACGGCAGCCCCGAGCTGTGCACCGGGATCCAGCCCCTGCGCCTGGCCAAGCCACCGCTGGCCCAGTCGGGCGTGGCCTACGACTCCACGGCCCAGAGCTTCGTCGTCCGGTCCCTGTCCTACGGTTCGGTGGAGGCGGCCCAGGCCGCCTACGACTACGCCGCCGGCCTGGCCGCCGCCTGCGACACCCAGCCGTTGGGGGCCGACGTGCCCGACCAGGTGTGGGACATCACGCCCGATCCCATGGTGGTGGTGCCGCTGGCCGAGCAGTCGGTGGCCGCCGAGTACTCCACGCTGGGCGGCGCCGTGAGCAGCACCGTGCTCACCATCTACACCCGGGTGGGTGACACGATCGTGCAAGCGTCGGGCAGCGACCGGGCCACCACCATCTACTACGCCCAGCTGGCCCTGTCCCGGGCCACCAGCCAGCCGGCGCCGCTCAAGGTGGAGCCGTCGGGGGCGGTGGGCGACCTGGCCGGCGGAACCGCCGGCAACATGCGCCAGTACATGCTGAACAGCCCCGATGCCTCCGACGGAGTGAAGGCGTGGCTGGGCGACCACACCAACGCCGACATCGACGCCATCGGGGCCAGCGCCTGCCTGGCCCTCAACGCCTCCGACACCCAGAACCAGCTCGGCGGGGAGCTGCTGGCCCAGTACAGCGCCCTCGACCCCGCCGTGCGGGGCGACCTCAGCCCCGAGGACTACGGCCAGCTGGCGGGGGCCGGCGCCGTGTTCTACTGCGCCGACGAGGCCCAACGCCTGGGTCTGGCCTGAGGTGCGCCCTTCGGGCGCACCCGATCGGCGGCTTTCGGTCGCCAGGAGAACGCCAGCGGCCCGCTAGTCTTGATTCTTTCCCTGGAGGTGGGCCGCACCATGGCCGAGATCGAGATCGGGTTGGGGAAGTCGGGCCGTCGCTCCTACGGCCTCGATGAGCTGCGCCTGCTGCCCGACCGGCGTACCCGCGACATCGACAGCATCGATCTGTCCTGCCAGATCGACGCCTACCGGCTCGATCTGCCGTTCCTGGCCTCGGCCATGGACTCGGTCACCAGCCCGGCAACGGCCGTGGCCATCGGGCAGCTCGGCGGTCTCGCCGTGCTCGACCTGGAGGGCCTGTGGACCCGCCACCCCGACGCCGACGAGCGCCTGGTGGAGCTGAGCGAGCTCGACGGCGACAAGGCCGTGACCCGCATGCGGGAGCTGTACGGCGCCCCCATCGATTCCGACCTGGTGGCCAGCCGGATCCACGAGATCCACGAGGCCGGCGTGATCGCGGCCGGGGCCGTGTCGCCCCGCCACGTGGCCGCCATGGCCGGCACCCTGCTCAAGGCCGAGCTCGATCTGGTGCTGATCCGGGGCACGGTGATCTCGGCCGAGCACATCTCCAAGTCCGACACCGACGTGCTGAACCTCAAGCAGTTCGTCCGGGAGCTGGAGACCCCGGTGATCGTGGGCGGCTGTGTGAGCTACAACGCCGCCCTCCACCTGATGCGCACCGGGGCCACCGGTGTGCTGGTGGGGGTCGACGGCGGCTCCACCGCTTCCACCGCCGACGTGATCGGGGTGGGCTCGGGCATGGCCACCGCCATCGCCGACGTGCGGGCCGCCCGCATGCGCCACCTCGACGAGACCGGCGTGTACGTGCAGGTGATCGCCGACGGCGGGTTCCGCACCGGGGGCCAGATCGCCAAGGCCGTGGCCTGCGGCGCCGACGCCGTGATGATCGGCTCGGCCCTGGCCCAGGCGTTCGAGGCCCCGGGCCGGGGGTGGCACTGGTCCACCTCGGTGGTCCACCCCACGCTGCCCCAGGGGCGGCGGGTGCGGGTGGAGCAGGTGGCCCCGCTGGAGCAGCTGCTGCTGGGCCCGGCCCCCGAGCCCGACGGCCGGCTCAACATCTTCGGCGGCCTGCGCAAGGCCATGGCCACCTTGGGCTACGACTCCATCAAGGAGCTCCAGAAGGCCGACGTGATGGTGGTGAGCGGGTCGTGAGCTCCGCCGTCGCCCCCACGCAGGTGGTGCTGGTCGTCGACTTCGGCGCCCAGTACGCCCAGCTGATCGCCCGGCGGGTACGCGAGCTGAACGTCTACTCCGAGATCGTGCCCCACACGATCTCGGCCGCCGAGGTGGCCGAACGGCGGCCGGCGGCCATGATTCTGTCGGGCGGGCCCAAGAGCGTCCACGTCGACGGTGCCCCCCGGCTCGACCCCGCCATCTACGGCCTCGACGTGCCCATCCTCGGTATCTGCTACGGGGCCCAGCTCGTGGCCCACCAGCTGGGCGGCATCGTGGGCCGCAACGAGCAGGGGGAGTACGGGCGCACGATCGTCACCCCGGCCTCGGCCGCGCCGTCGGGCCTGCTGGCCGACGTGGCCGGCCCCACCACCGTGTGGATGAGCCACTTCGACGCCGTCACCCAGGTGCCCGAGGGCTTCACCGCCACCGCCTCCAGCCCCAACGCCCCGGTGGCGGTGCTGGAGAGCGACAGCCGCCGGATCTGGGGTGTGCAGTACCACCCCGAGGTGGGCCACACCGAGGGCGGGATGGCCCTGCTCAGCCGGTTCCTGTTCGACCTCGCCGGGTGCGATCCCACCTGGACGATGACCTCGATCATCGACGCCTCGCTCGACGCCATCCGGTCCCAGGTGGGCCCGGGCCGGGCCATCTGCGGGCTGTCGGGCGGGGTCGACTCGGCCGTGGCCGCCGCCCTGGTCCATCGGGCCATCGGCCATCGGCTCACCTGCGTCTACGTCGACACCGGGCTCATGCGGTCGGGCGAGTCGGAGCAGGTGGTCGACACGTTCCAGCGCCACCAGGGCATGGAGCTGATCCACGTGCGGGCCGGAGACCGGTTCTTCGACCGCCTGGCCGGGGTGACCGACCCCGAGCACAAGCGCAAGACGATCGGCGAGCTGTTCATACGGTTGTTCGAGGAGACGGCGGGGGGCCTGAGCGACGCCGAGTTCCTGGTGCAGGGCACCCTCTACCCCGACGTGATCGAGTCGGGCACCGGCACCGCGGCCAAGATCAAGAGCCACCACAACGTGGGCGGCCTGCCCGACGACCTCCAGTTCAAGCTGGTGGAGCCGCTGCGCAACCTGTTCAAGGACGAGGTGCGGGTGCTGGGCCACGAGCTGGGCCTGCCCGACGAGATCGTGTGGCGTCAGCCGTTCCCCGGCCCCGGGCTGGGGGTGCGGATCATCGGCGAGGTCACGCCGGAGAAGGTGGCGGTGCTGCAGCAGGCCGACGCCATCGTCCGTCACGAGATCGCCGAGGCCGGGCTGGCCCGGGAGATCTGGCAGGCCTTCGCCGTGCTGGCCGACATCCGCTCGGTGGGTGTGATGGGCGACGAGCGCACCTACGCCCATCCCATCATCATCCGGGCCGTCACCAGCGACGACGCCATGACGGCCGACTGGGCCCGCCTCCCGTACGACCTGCTGGAGAAGATGTCGAACCGCATCATCAACGAGGTCGACGGCATCAACCGGGTGGTCTACGACGTCACGTCGAAGCCCCCCGGCACGATCGAGTGGGAGTGACCGCTCCCTAACGCCGTCTGACCTCCCCACTCTCGCCCTCGTTCACCAGCGGTGGGCGAGGCGGGCGGTGAGGGTGAGGCGGTCGACGTCGAGCTCCTCCACCGTCACGGCCAGCGGTCCGATGGCCCCGGTCGAGGGCGGATGGGGCCCGAGGCAGGGGACCGATCCGATGCCGTCCACCACCCAGTGGAGCCGGTTTTGGCTGCCCTGCACATGGACGATGCGGAGGTCGGCGGCCACGGCCCGGCGGAGCCAGCCGGCCAGGGCGGACGCCTCGGGCCCGGGGGTGACGGCCGTTGCCGTGCCGGGGGCCCCGCCCGGGTGCTGCACCTCGAGCCGGGCCGACACCACGTCCACCCGCCGGCCCAGGCGCCGGGCGGGGACAGCCGGGTGGAGGGCCTGGTAGGCGAACCACAGCAGGTGGAGGGCGGAGTGGAGGCGGCTCAGGTTGGCCCGCCGTCTCGTGTCGACGGTGGCCCGGACCTGGCGCCCGGGGTCGACCGAGCCGAGGAGGCGGAGGTCGGCCAGGTGGTGGACGAGCTCGCCGTCGTCGCCCCGGCTCACGCCGGCGACCAGCAGGTCGTCGATGCGGCCGGCGTCGCTCTGGCGCTCGGGCGTGTCGGGGACGAAGCGGCTCTGGCTGAGGACGATCCCGGTCGGGCGGACCTCGGTGACCCGGGCCGGAAAGACCAGGGTGGCGGGATCCAGGAACGACGGCGGGGGCTGCGGCGGCCCGTCGGTCATGCATAACGTTCTACACGCACGACGCGCCACCGTGCCCATCCGCTGACCAAGAGCCCATTGCGAACGAGCTCGGCGACGTTGTGGTTTCCTGGTGACCGGAACTCCACCCTGTTCGCTGGGCTGGAGCGTGAGGGCCTAGAGCGTGAGGGCCAGGGCGTGGGCTTCGGCGATGGCGGCCATGGCGTGGCGGGGGGCGAGGGCGTCGCCGACCACGTGGATGGCGGCGTGAGGGCAGGCCTTGGCCACCTGCTCGGCCACGGTGGTGACGGCGGCGGGGGTCTCGGCCACCACCAGCCAGTCGGCGCCCACCTCGTCGACCCGGTCGGTGAGCACGTGGCGCAGGGTGGCCCGGCCGGCGGTGCCGTCCCACGCCGTGATCACGGTGTGGACGAAGTCGACCCCGCCGGAGCGGGCGAAGCGGCGCCGGGCCTCGGCCCCGCCGGCGGCCGGAGCCAGGCGGGCCGCCACCGCGGCGTCGGCCGTCACCAGCCCCACCCGGCACCGGAGCTGCTGGAGCAGGAGGGCGGTGCCGATGCCCCGCCAGTCGCCGGTGTCGTCGAGGAGGAGGACGTCGCCGGCCGGGATGCAGGGTGCCGCCCACCACGTCGGCGACATCGAGCACCCGCACCCCCGGCGGGCCGGCGACGCCATCGCCGGTCGCCGATGCCGGGCAGCCGGTCGACCCCGGGCAGGGCCCGCTGGCGGCCGGCCCGGGCCGGCGCCGCCCCGGTGGCCACCACGATCACCTGCTCCCACATCCGGGCCGACGGGCGGAACGTGGTGCCGCGGTGGATCTCCACCCCGAGGCGATGGAGCTCGGCCTCGTACCAGGCCAGGTGGTCGGCGACAGGGGAGCGGGTGGGCTGCAGCCCGGCCAGGCGCCACTGGCCGCCCAGGTGGTCGGCCACCTCGTACAGGCGCACCTGATGGCCCCGCTCGGCCGCCACCCGGGCCGCCTCCAGCCCGGCCGGCCCGCCCCCGATCACCACCACCCGCTTGGGCTCGGGGCGGCGGCGTGGGGTCGGCCCCGGCGGCCCAGCGGTGCTCCCGGCCCGCCTCGGGGTTGGCCAGGCAGCGCAGGGCCAGCGGTGGCGGCGGCCCCGCCGTCGGCGCCCGACCCGGCGCCGGGGCCGGCCCCGGGGCCGACGATGCAGCCGGTGTTGCACGAGACGCAGGGCCGGATGCGCGGGGCCTGGCCCACCGCCGCCTTCCCCACCAGGTGGGGGTCGGCGATCTGGCCCCGGGTGATCGCCACCAGGTCGGCGTGGCCGGCCGCCAGCACCGCCTCGGCGTTGGCCATGGTGCGGACGTGGCCGGCGCACAGGACCCGGGCCGCCGTCACGGCCTCGGCCACGGCGGCGGCCAGCGGCTCGCCCACCCGCTCGGCGTGGAGGGTGGTGGGCTGGGCCAGCGCCCGATGGCGGAGGCTGCCGGTGCCGCAGGCCACGTAGTCGACGAGCTGGCGGTCGTCGTGCCAGCCGGCGATCTCGGTCAGCTCGGCCACCCCCAGGGGCCGGGCCTGGTCGCCGCCGGAGGGGGCCCGGGGCTCGTCGGGGTCGACCGACAGGGCCAGCCCGATCACCAGGTCGTTGCCGCACGCGGCCCGGATGCGCTCCAGCACCAGGCGGGAGAACCGCATCCGCTGCTCGAAGGCGCCGCCCCGCCGGTCGTCCCGATCGTTGGTGCCGGGGGTCCACAGCTCGGCCAGCAGGGTGTGGGCCCCGGCGGCGATCTCCACCCCGTCGAACCCGGCCCGCTGGGACCGGCGGGCGGCCTCGGCGTACGCCGCCACCAGGTCGTCGAGCTCGGCCGCCGGTGAGCGTGTGGCTGCCCCGGCCGTAGGGGGTGCAGCCGAGCCGACGGCGACCAGGTGGCGGTGCCGTCGCCCCCCTCGTCGCCGTGGGCGCCGGGGTGCCACAGCTGCTGGATCACGGTGGTGTCGCCGGCCTCGTGGACCGCGTCGGTGAGGCGGCGGAAGGCGGCGATGTCGCCCTCCGGTCCGGGGGCGTCGGGCCGAGGTCGGCCCCCACCGGCGGCGCCAGGCCCCGCCCGGCCACCCGGGCCGAGGGGTGGCACCGGCCGGGGCTCCACCACGATCAGGGCCGCCCCGCCGAAGGCCCGTTCCCGCAGGAAGCCGACGAGGGCGTCGCCCGGGAGGCCGTCGTCGCCGGCCAGGTTGGTGGGCTGGGGGCCGAAGGCGATCCGGTTGGGGAGCCGGCGGTGGCGCAGGTCGAGGGGGGTGAAGGCGCAGGGGAAGTCGCTCACGGCCCACAGCATGGCCCGCTCCCACCGCCGATCCGCCCCCGTTCTGCGCGACGAAAACCGCGCCCACCCGCCGAACTGCCTCACGTTGTCGACGAACTTCGGAGGTTTCGCGACGCGGAACGGTGGCGAGGCGCGGTTTCCGTCGCGCAGAACAGGCCGGTCAGGCCAGCAGCAGGTGGCGGAGGCCGCGGAGCACGAACGTGTCCTCGTACTCGACCGGCTGATCGGGCACGAGGGCGAGGTGGTCGACGGCGTCGAGCACGGCGTTGATCCCGATACGGGCCTCGGCCCGGGCCAGGCCCACGCCCAGGCAGTAGTGCTCGCCGTGACCGAAGGCCAGGTGGTCTTTGGCGTTGGGGCGGTCGGGGTCGAAGGCGTCGGGGTCGGCGAAGCGGCAGCCGTCGCGGTTGGCGGCGGCGTACAGCACCCACACGTGCTGGCCGGCCGGGATCAGCTGGCCCCCGATCTCCACGTCCACCAGGGCCCTGCGGAACAGGCCGCCCACGGGGGCCTCGAACCGGAGCGACTCCTCCACCAGCGGCTCCACCAGCGAGGGGTCGGCCCGGACGCGGGCCTGGAGGGCGGGGCTGAGGGCGAGCTGGTTGATCATGTTGGTGAGCAGCTTGGTGGTGGTCTCGTTGCCGGCCACCAGGAACTGGGTGAGCATCGAGAGCTGCTCGGCCAGCGTGAGGCGTTCGCCGGCGGGCAGCACGGCGTTGGCCACGTCGGACAGGATGTCCTCGGTGGGGGTGGCCTGGCGCTCGGCGATGCGGGCGGCGAAGTACTGGCCGAACTCCTGGTTGGTCACGAGGTACGCCCGCACCTGGTCCACCGTGGGGGCCTGGTTGCCCACCGGCATGACCAGGTCGTCGGACCAGCGCTTGAAGGTGGCCAGCTCGGCCGTGGGCACGCCCAATGCGGCGGCGATCACCGTCATCGGCAGGGCCACGGCGAAGCTGGAGACGACGTCGACGCCGGCTCCGCCGCCCGCCGGTCGGACGGCCGCCAGGGCGGCCGCGAGGTCGGCGGCCAGGCGGCGGGCGACGTCGGTGATGAACGGTTCCAGGGCGGCCAGCCGCCGGGGGCGGAAGGCGGCGTTGACCAGCTTGCGCTGGCGCACGTGGTCGGGCGGATCGGCGTTGAGCAGCACGGCCGCCATGCCCTGGCTCTGGGCGTAGGCCAGGTAGGGGGCCATGGCCGGATCGACGGACAGCTCGGCCAGGGCCCGGCCCATCACCCGGCCCCGTCGCTCGGGCCCGGTGGGCATGAGCGAGGAGAACCGGGCCGTGTCGTGGAGCACGGCCAGCACGTCGTCGTAGCGGGTGAGCACCCAGGCCCCCAGGTGCTCGCTCCAGTGGACGGGCGATCCGTCCCGGAGGTCGGCGAACAGGGGGTAGGGGCAGGCCAGCTGCTCCTGGTCCCGGTCGATCAGGCGGTCGAGGCGGAGATCCAGCTCCGACGCCGGGTCGGCTGACGGCTCGGTTTCCATCGTCCATCGCTACCACGGCCGATGGGGTCTGACAATCCTCACGGTGAACCGGTACACAGCCGGCGGCCCCGGTTCTCGGTGCGCAGCGCACCGCCGGCGGCGTCTATCGCACCGGGAACGGCCAGCCGGCCGGCAGGCCGTCGTCGCTGCTCACCGCCGGCCGAGCAGTCCGGCGTAGACCGCAGCCACGGCCTCGGCGATGGCGGGGCCGTATTGCTGCCGGGCGGTGAGGTTCTGCTCGATCTGCACCCCCGTGCGCCCCTCCACCGTCAACCGGTTGACGATGTTGCGGGGGTCGTTGCCGTTCAGCTCGTCGGCGTCGTTGGCCAGGCGGACCTCGATTCCGGAGCAGGCGATGGCGTCGTCGATCGCCACCACCAGGGCTTGGCGGATCTCCAGCGGGGCCAGGCCGCCCACCAGCACTCCCGGATGCTCCGAGCCGTGGAAGGCGACAGCGTGGGTGAACCCCCGATCGCGGATGGCCAGCAGTTGGGGGAAGCTGCGAGGCTCGATGTCGGTCGAGGTGATGTGCCACCGCTGGAACGAGGCATCGGGCCACCAGCCCATGCATCGCCACACGGTGGCCCGATCCCGTCCGAGGCGGTGGCCGACCAGCTCGGCCTGGCCGTCGGTGAACGGCTCGATACCACCGCCGTGGGGGGCGAGCACAGCCAGGCCGGTGGCGCCGGCGTCGTCGAGCCGCTCGATGAGCTCGCCTTGTTGGCGGGCCTGACTCTCGCTGAGGTAGGGGTCGGGCACCCGGAGATCCAGCACGGCGGGAAACGGCCCGTCGGTCCCGAGCCGCCGCCGGCCGGTGAGCCCGGCCCGCACCACGATGGCGCCGACCTCCAGTCGCTCCTCGCTCACCGTGAACAGCGCCGGGCCGGCCTGGGGGTGCACCAGGCGGACCTGGCGGCCGAGGGCGATCCCGAGCTGATCGATCAGCCGGTGGTCCATCGAGCAGTGCTCGCGGCGGGCCTGCAGATCATCCTGGTCCGGCCTGGATCTGTCCACCCTCACGCTGCGTGCCGTCATCGGCCTGTCCCTTCGTCATGGGCGTCACCGGCGGCTGCCCGGCTTCATCACCGTGATGGGCGGGACGCGGATGTGCCACCGATGTGCCACCGGGGCCGGCGCCCCGGCCACGGCTCTGGTTCTGACCGGCGGTGGGGAAGGCCCAGGTGACAAGATGGTCGGCCATGGCGACCGACGGCCAGCCACCGGTGCAGACCCCGGCCTACGACCCCGACGAGGTGACCGTCCGCATGGAGCGGCTGGAGCAGGCGCGCCTGGAGCTGCGTTCGTTCTTCGTGGGCATCGACGCCGTGATCGATCGCCTGTGCGACGCCATCACCGTCTGGTACGCCATGCCCCAGGTGCTCACCCGGCCCGTGATCGTGAACCTGTGGGGGATGACCGGGGTGGGCAAGACCGACCTGATCCGCCGCCTGGTCAAGGCCCTCGACCTGCAGGACCGCTTCGTCGAGATCGAGCTGTCCAACGGCGACACCACCACCTGGCACACGTCGGTGGCGTCCCGCCTCACCGAGTCGGGCGCCCTCGAAGGCCGGCCCACCCTCCTCCTGTTCGACGAGATCCAGCGGTTCAACACACTGGACGCCGACGGCAAGCCCCTGGCCGACACGAAGTTCAGCGACTTCTGGGAGCTGTTGAGCGACGGCCGCCTCACCCGCCGGGAGCCGGAGGACATCAACTTCCTGCTGGCCTCGATGGTGCAGTCGGCCAAGGAGCAGCAGCGGCGGCGGGCCCGGGGTGACGACACCTCGGCCAACGAGATGATCGGGGTGTGGGAGGCCCGCAACCTCAAGCGGGCCTTCGGCGTGGACGGTGAGCTGGCCGACCTGTCGGAGATGAGCGTGGAGCGGGCGGTGGAGCAGATGCGGGCCGCCCGCCGCTCCAAGCGGATCTACGAGCCGATCGACTGCTCCAAGTGCCTGATCGTGATCAGCGGCAACCTCGACGAGGCCTTCACCATGGCCGCCGAGTCGGCCGAGGCCGACATCGACCCCGACATCTTCCACGCCTTCACCTCCAAGATCACGATCGTCGACGTGAAGCAGGCCCTGGTCCGGCGGTTCAAGCCGGAGCAGGTGGCCCGCTTCGGCAACATCCACCTCATCTACACCAGCCTCCGCCGGCGGGATTTCGAGGAGCTGGTCGCCCGGGAGATCGGCCGGGTGTGCGCCACCGCGCGGAGACGTTCGCCATCACGGTGGAGGTGTCGCCGGCAGTCAACGACCTCATCTACCGCAACGGCGTGTTCCCGGTGCAGGGGGTGCGGCCGGTGTTCTCCTCGGTGGCCGACGTGCTCGAGTCGAACCTGGCCAAGCTGCTGTTCGCCGCCATCCGGGGCGGCCACGAGCGCATTGCCATCGACTACGACGAGACCACCCAGGAGCTGGTGGGCACCGTGGGCCCCGACACGGTGAAGCTGCCCTACGCCGGCCCGGTCGACCGCATCCGCAACGAGACCGTGGCCGACAAGGTGGCCAACGTCGCCGTGCACGAAGCGGGCCACGCCGTGGCCTACGCCACCCTGTTCGGCCTGGCCCCGCTGCAGCTCACGGCCCGGGTGGCATCCAGCTACGCCGGGGGGTTCACGTTCCCCCACCAGATCTACGAGACGGCGGGCAGCCTCTTGCGCCAGGTCCAGGTGCTGTTGGCCGGGGGGCTGGCCGAGGAGCTGGTGTTCGGGGCAGCGGCGGCCTCGGTGGGGCGCAACGCCGACTGGGAACGGGCCACCCAGCTGGTGATCGACCACGAGCGCCGCTACGGCTTCGACCCCGACTTCCAGGCCGACTACATGCTGGTGGACGTGTACGCCCTGGGCCGGGACCTCACCGACCACGGGATCGAGAAGCTGATGAGCCGGCTGGCGGCCGACACCCGCCAGCTGCTGTCGGAGCGGCGCCAGGTGGTGACCGAGCTGGCCCTGCGGTTGTCGGCCGAGGGGTCGCTGGCGGCGGCCCAGGTGGCCGAGCTGTTGGGCGGCGCCGGGGTGGCGGCCGAGGTCCGCCCCGAGGGCTACCAGTGGATGCCCGACTACCGCCGCCAACTCGGCTCCGGCTGACCCGGCTTTTCGCGCCCACCGGCCGAACCTTGTCGACAACTACGGTGCTACGCCGTATTTCTCGACAAGGTTCGCCACTTCGCGAGAAATACGGTCGTCTAGGCCGCCGTCAGCCCTCAGGGCCCGCCAGGATTTCGTCGGCGGCGGCCAGGACCACGGGGTCGGTGCAGGCGGTGGCGTAGCCGGCGATGCGGCGCCGGATCTCGGCCCCCAGCAGCCACCGGCCGATCGGGTCGGCCAGGTGACGCAGCCAGCGGGGCCGGACGGTGAACGTGTAGTGCCAGATGGCCCGGGTGCCGTCACCCTCGGCGACGAATCGCCACCCACCGCCGAATCGGGCGAAGAACCACGGGCCCTCCACCATCTTCATGCCCACCGACACCGGCGGGTGGTAGGCCACGTACTCGCTTACCATCCGGGGCCCGAGCCGGCTCCGGGTGCGGGTGCGCACCCCCTTGCCAGGGCCGGCAGCCCCATCGAGCAGCTGCTGCGACCGGATGAACGGGTCCCACCGGAGGCGGACGGCGCCCTGGGTCTGGGAGACGGCGAACGCCACGTCCGGCGCGACCGGCACCCATACCTCGGCACTCACCTGGGGCATGACCGGAAGCGTAGGGCCGGGCCGCCTCCACGGGGCCGCGGCCTGACGGAGTAAAAGACGAAGTACACTTCGCCTATAGGACAGCCGAGGAGGCCACCATGCAGTGCCCGTTCGACGCCACCGAGCTCACCGTCGTCAACCGGTCGGGGATCGAGATCGACTGGTGCCCGAGCTGCAAGGGGGTGTGGTTGGAGCGGGGCGAACTCGACAAGCTGATCGACCTGGCCTCGGCCGGTGCCGCGCCGCAGGCGGCGCAGCCCCAGCCGCAGTTCCAGCCCCCGGCGCCGGCCTACCAGCCGGGGCCCGGCCCGGCGCCCCAACCCGCCTACCAGCAACCGCCGCCCCAGCAGCGTCACAACGATGGCTGGCCCGACGACATGTACGACCGCGACTCGTCGGGCCGCACGTACCGAACCCACCGCAAACCCAAGCACAAGCGCAAGGGCATCCTGGGCGACATCTTCGACTTCTAGGATCAGGGCCCCGGAACGCAGCGGGTCCGGAACCCCGACGGGTTCCCGTCAGCGGTTGCTGCGCTCCAGCAGCACGCTGGCCCGGCCCACCAACAGAGGGTCGAGCAGGCCGATCCGGTCGAGGTCCTTGGTCTCGTACGGCAGCTTGTGCAGCACGTAGCGCAGGGCGTTGAGCCGGGCCCGCTTCTTGCAGTCGGACTTGACGATCACCCACGGCGCCTCGGGGGTGTCGGTGTGGAGGAACATCGTCTCCTTGGCCGCCGTGTAGCCGTCCCATTTGTGGAGCGACGCCATGTCGATCGGTGACAGCTTCCACTGCTTGAGCGGGTGGTTCTGGCGCTCGGTGAACCGGCGGCGCTGCTCGTTGCGGCTCACCGAGAACCACAGCTTGATCAGGTGCACGCCGCTGCGGGCCAGGTTGCGCTCGAACTCGGGGGCCTGGCGCAGGAACTCGTGGTACTCGGCGTCGGTGCAGAACCCCATCACCCGCTCCACCCCGGCCCGGTTGTACCAGCTGCGGTCGAACAGCACGATCTCGCCCCGGGTGGGCAGGTGCTCCACGTAGCGCTGGAAGTACCACTGGCCCTGTTCCCGCTCGTTCGGCTTGTCCAGCGCCACCACCCGGGCGCCCCGGGGGTTGAGGTGCTCCATGAACCGCTTGATCGTGCCGCCCTTGCCCGCCGCGTCCCGACCCTCGAACAGGATCACCACCTGCTGGCCGCTCTCCTTCACCCAGGCCTGGAGCTTCAGCAGCTCCACCTGGAGCTGGTACTTCTGGCGCTCGTAGCTCTTGCGGGAGAGCAGGTTGCGGTAGGGGTAGTCGGCCTCGGGGTCGGGGTTCAGCTCGTCGTCGGAGTTGATCGGGGGGATGCCGTACACCCGCCGGTCGCCGAACAGCACGTCGTGGAGCACCTCCCGGTCGTCGGGGCTGGTGCCGGTGATCACCGCGGCCAGCCAGTGGGCCACCGACGCCTGCTCCTCGGGCGACGCCGACGACAGCAGGTCCTTGACCGCGCTCACCTGGGCCTCCCGGGCCGCCTCGGTGGTCTGGCTGACGGTGAAGGCCTCGATCCCCGACGGGGTCAGGTCGGGCGAGGTGTCCCCCTCGGATACCGGCCGCGGCTCGCCCTCGGCGACCGGTGGCGACGTGGCACTGTCGGCGGTACTGCTGCCGTTGCTGTTGGGGTCGGCGGTCGATGCGTTCCTCGGCATGGGGTCCCCTCGCTTGGCCCTGGTGTCACAGGATAGGCCGGGTCGGGTGGGGCCCGAGGAGGGCCCTTCGACCCGTTCCCCCGGCGATCTCTGACACCGCGGCCCGCCGAGCGGGACCCTACGTCAGAGATCCGGGTTCGGCCGCTGGCTACGCTGCGGCGATGAGCACCACGGTTCCCAGCCGGGCCCGGGTCGTCGTGATCGGCGGCGGCGTGATCGGCACCTCGATCGCCTACCACCTCGGCCACCTGGGGTGGACCGACACCGTGCTGGTGGAGCGGGACCAGCTCACGTCGGGCACCACCTGGCACGCCGCCGGGCTGATGGTCACCTTCGGCTCCACGTCGGAGACGTCCACCGCCCTGCGCCGCTACAGCCGCGACCTCTACACCCGCCTCGAGGCCGAGACCGGGCCAGGCCACCGGGTTCGCCCCCGTCGGCTTCGTGGAGCTGGCGGCCGACGAGGGCCGCCTGGAGGAGTACCGCCGGGTGGCCGCCGTCAACCGGCTGTGGGGGGTGGAGGTGGAGGAGATCTCGCCCCGAGAGGTGGCCGAGCTGTTCCCCCTGGCCCGCACGGACGACCTCCGGGCCGGTTTCCACGTGGCCGGCGACGGCCGGGTCAACCCGGTGGACGTCACCCAGGCCCTGGCCCGGGGCGCCCGCCAGCAGGGCGTCGGCATCGCCCAGGGGGTGACGGTGGCCGACGTGATCGTGACCGACGGCCGGGTGCGGGGCGTGGTGACCGACCACGGCGTGATCGAGTGCGAGGTGGTGGTCAACGCCGCCGGCATGTGGGCCCGCCAGCTCGCCGCCCGCTCCGGCGTGTCGGTGCCGCTCCAGGCGGCCGAGCACTACTACCTGATCACCGAGCCGATCGACGGGATCTCGGCCACCGCCCCGGTCATCGAAGACCCGGCCCACTACGGCTACTACCGGGAGGAGACGGGCGGGCTGATGATCGGCCTGTTCGAGCCGGTGTGTGCCCCGTGGCGGGTGGAGGGCGTGCCCGACGAGGCCTCGTTCCTGTCGCTCCCACCCGACTGGGACCGGATGGGCCCCTACGTGGAGGCGGCCATGAGCCGCGTCCCGGTGGCCTACGAGGCCGGGATCCGCACCTTCTTCTGCGGCCCCGAGAGCTTCACCCCCGACCTGCGCCCGATCGTGGGCCCGGTGCCGGAGGTGGCGGGTTACTGGGTGGCGGCCGGGCTCAACTCGATCGGCATCCTGACCGGGGGCGGGATCGGCCGGCTGGTGGCCCAGTGGATCACGGCGGGCGACCCCGACGCCGACGTCACCGGCATCCACCCCGCCCGCCTCCACCCCTACCAGGCCAACCCGGCGTACCGCCGCACCCGCACCGTCGAGTCGCTGGGCCGGGTCTACGCCTGCCACTACCCCAACGAGGCGCTCTCCTCGGCCCGCGACGCCCGATTATCGCCCCTGCACGACCGGTTGGCGGCCCAGGGCGCCCGGTTCCGGGACGTGAGCGGGTGGGAGTCGCCCGAGTGGTACGCCGGGGCCGGTGCCACCCCCGATCCGGGCCCGCTGACCTGGGGCCGCCCGTCGTGGTGGGCCCACTGGGAGGCCGAGCACCGGGCCTGCCGGGACGGCGTGATCGTGATGGACATGAGCTTCATGGCCAAGTTCCGGGTGGAGGGGCCGGCGGCGGGGGCGGTGCTCGACCGCCTGTCGGCCAACGCCGTGGACGGCGAGACCGGCACGATCACCTACACCCAGTGGCTGAACGCGCGGGGCCGGATCGAGGCCGATCTCACCGTCACCAAGCTGGAGCCGGGCACGCTGGGTGCCCTGTCGGCCGACGGTCGGCCGTCGTACCTGGTGGTGGCGACCGACACCGCCCACCGCCACGTCCAGTCGATCTTGGCCCGGGCCTGCGCCGGGGCCGCCGGCAGCGCCGGTGGCGCCGCATTCGTGGTCGACGTGACCGGGGGGCTGGCCCAGATCAACCTGCAGGGGCCCCGGAGCCGGGAGGTGCTGGCCGAGCTGACGGCGGCCGACGTGTCCGACGGGGCGATGCCGTACCGGTCGGCCCGGGAGATCGACGTGGGCTTCGCCCGGGTGCTGGCCGTGCGCATCACCTACCTGGGCGAACTGGGCTACGAGCTGTACGTGCCGGCCGAGCAGGCCGTCCACGTGTACGACCAGCTGGTGGCGGTGGGGGAGCGGGTCGGGCTCCGTCACGCCGGGCTGCGGGCCCTGTCCAGCCTGCGGCTGGAGAAGGGCTACCGAGACTACGGCCACGACATCGACAACACCGACGGCCCGCTGGAAGCCGGCTTCGGGTTCGCCCTGGCCCTCGACAAGCCGGGTGGGTTCGTGGGCCTCGACGCCGTGCTGGCGGCCCGGGCGGCCGGCCCGCTGCGCCGGCGGTTGGTGTCGGTGCTGGTGACCGACCCCGAGCCGATGCTCCACCACGCCGAGGTGGTGCGGCGCGACGGCCAGGTGGCCGGCTACGTGCGGGCCGGCTCCTACGGCCACACCCTGGGCGGGGCGGTGGGGCTGGCCATGGTCGACGCCGGGCCGGCCGGCTCCGACCAGCCGGTGACGGCGGCCTGGCTCGGCGAGGGGGAGTGGAGCGTGGAGATCGCCGGGCGGCAGTGGCCGGCCCGGGTGTCGCTCCGCCCGCTCCACGACCCGGCCAACGCCAGGATCAAGGGCTGACGGGTAGGGGAGGAGCACGATGACCGAGCGACCGAGCGACCCGGCGTTGTGGGAGCGGCTGCAGGAGATCTGCGGCCGGCTGGCCGAGGTGAGCGAGAAGACGAGCCACGGGGAGCTGGCCTGGTCGGTGGGGCGGGGGCGCAAGGCCCGCCAGTTCGCCACAACCTGGGACCACCACCACGACGACCGCAACGGGGTGGTGATGGCGGCTCCGCCCGGGGCCCAGGAGCAGCTGGTAGCGGCCGACCCCGAGCGGTACTTCCGCCCACCCTACGTCGGGTCCCGGGGCTGGATCGGGATCTGGCTCGACACCGGCCCCGTCGATTGGGATCTCGTCGAGCAGCACCTGGTCGACGCCCACGCCGAGATCGCCGGCTCGTAACCACGGCCTCCCGGGCCGAACCTTGTGAAGAAGTGCCGGCCCTGCCGGCATTTCTCCACAAGGTTCGTCACGATGCGCGAACTGCCGGTGCCGGGCCTGGTTCTGCCGGCCCATTGCCGGGAGTCCGATCCGACCCAATCCCCCCAGGGCCGGGTGACGAACCGGGCCCATGACCGCTCCCACGTCCTGGCCGCCGCCCACCCGAGGGGCCGCCGCCCTGGCCGGAGCGGCCGCCGGCGCGGCGGGGCTGGCCGTGGCCGAGCTCACGGCTGCCGCCTCCCCCCGGCTCCGCTCGCCCCTGCTCGACGTGGGCGATCGCGCCGTCGACGCCGTCCCCGCCCCGGTGAAGCGCCTGGCCATCGACTGGTTCGGCACCAACGACAAGCGGGCGCTGCTGGTGGGCATGGTGGTGGTGCTGGCCCTGTACGCCGGCGCCGTGGGCCTGGCCTGGTTCCGGGGCCGGCGATGGGCCGGGATGGCCGGCGTGGCCCTGTTCGGTCTGCTGGGGGCGGCGGCGGCCCTCGGCGCCCGCCAGGATCGGCCGTGGTGGGCGGCCGGGCCCAGCGTCGTCGGCGCCCTCGTTGCAGCGGCGGCGTTCGCGGCGCTCGACCACTCGACGGGCCGCCCGAGCCGACCTGACCCGGCGGCCGGGGCGGTGATCGGGCCCGACCACGGCCGGCGTCGGTTCCTGCTCGGTGTCGGCGGGTCGGCGGCCGGCGCCGCCCTCGCCGGCTGGACCGGGCGCCAGCTCCAGCAGCGGTTCAGCGCCGTCGCCTCCCGGGCCGCGGTGCGGCTACCCACCCCGGCGGTGGCGGCCCCGCCCCTCCCCGAGGCGGTGGCCGCCCCCGTGGCCGGGGTGTCGGCCTTCACCACCGCCAACGCCGACTTCTACCGGATCGACACCGCCCTGTCGGTGCCCCAGGTACCGGCCGAGAGCTGGCGCCTCGACGTCACCGGACTCGTCGACCGGCCCTTCACCCTCAGCTACCCCGAGCTCCTGGACCGGCCGCTCACCGAGGTCGACGTCACCCTGGTCTGCGTCTCCAACGTGGTGGGCGGGAACCTGGCGGGCAACGCCCGCTGGCTCGGCGTCCGCCTCGACGAGCTGCTCGGCGAGGCCGGCGTCCAACCCCGGGCCGACCAGATCGTCGGCCGGTCGGTCGACGGCTACACCTGCGGCTTCCCGGTGGCCGCCCTCGACGGCCGTCCCGCCCTGGTGGCGGTGGGCATGAACGGCGAACCCCTGCCGCTGGTCCACGGCTTCCCCGCCCGACTCATCGTCCCCGGGCTGTACGGCTACGTGTCGGCCACCAAATGGCTGACGGAGATCGAGCTGACCCGCTTCGACGCCTTCGACCAGTACTGGGTGCCCCGAGGATGGGACGCCGAGGCCCCGATCAAGCTCCAGAGCCGGATCGACACCCCGCGGGGCCTGGCCACCGTGGAGCCGGGGCCGGTGCCGGTGGCCGGCGTGGCCTGGGCCCCCGGCGTGGGCATCGGGGCAGTGGAGGTCCGGATCGACGACGGCCCCTGGGAACGGGCCGAGCTGGCGGCCGAGGCGTCGAGCCTCACCTGGCGCCAGTGGTCGTACCGGTGGGCGGCCACGTCCGGCCGCCACACGATCACGGTCCGCGCCACCGACGCCAACGGGGCAATCCAGACCGACGCCCGCTCCGAACCCATGCCGAGCGGTGCCACCGGCCAGCACCAGATCGTGGTGCTGGTCCGATCGGACTGATCCGATCCGTCGCCGCTCATCCGTTCACCCCCCTACAGGAGAAACGTGACCACCATGTCCCGCACCCTCAAGTTTGCGCGTCCCCTCACCTCATCCGCAGGCCCGGCCCGGCCCCGGTCCCGCCCCCTGACCCGGGCGGCCGCCGTGCTGGCCGTGACCGGTGGCCTGGTGCTCGCCGGCTGCGGCTCGGACGACACAACCGCCACCGGGTCGGGCGCCACCGCCGCCCCCTCGGAGTCCATGGCCCCGTCCACCACCGCCGTCAGCGGCTCCGGCTCCGGCTCGTCGATGGCGCCCTCGGGCACCGGCGACGCCATGACGACGCCCGCCGGGATGGCCTTCGGGCCCGGCTGCAGTGCCGTGCCGGCCAACGGCGCCGGCAGCTTCGCCGGCATGGCCGCCGATCCGGCGGCCACCGCCGCCTCCAACAACCCGGTGCTGTCCACCCTCGTGAGCGCCGTGCAGGAGGCGGGCCTGGTCGACACGCTCAACGGCCCCGGGCCGTTCACCATCTTCGCCCCCACCAACGACGCTTTCGACGCCCTCCCCACCGCCACCCGGGACAAGGTCCTCGGCGATCCCGAGCTGCTGGGCCAGGTGCTGACCTACCACGTGGTGGCCGGCAGCTCGCTCGACGCCAAGGCCCTCGGGTCGGCCGGCACCGAGACCAGCGTGGAGGGCGCCGCCCTCGAGTTCGGCGCCGACGGCACCACCGTCAACGGCTCGGACGTGGTCTGCTCCGACGTGGCCACGGCCAACGCCACGGTCCACATCATCGACCAGGTCCTGGTGCCGCCCGACCTCGCCGCCCAGCTGTCCGACACGATGCCGGGCGCCAGCACGTCGGGTACGGGCGCCTCGGGTGCCAGCACCTCCGCCAGCCGATGACCGCAGGCCGTGCCAACCGGCGCCGCCGCCCGGCCGGCTTGTTCGGCCGCCCGGCCGGCTGGTCAGCCGGCCGTGGCCTCCGCCTTCTGCAGGGCCCGGAGGTCGTTGTTGGGGGTGTGGTTGCCGGCCAGCCAGCGGGCCAGCTCGCTGTGGGCGTCGGCCCGGCGCACGGCGGCGATGTCGGCGGCGTTGGGCGGATCGACCGTCAGCTCCAGGGTGGAGCCGTCGGGGTCGCCCACGTACATAGAGACGCAGTAGCCGTGGTCGGTGACCCGGCACGGGATGCCGTTGGCTTCGAGCCGGCCGATCACGGCGGCCTGCTGCTCGGCCGTGGCCGCCAGGGCCACGTGGTTCAGCTTCTTGGGCAGGTTCGACGCCAGCTCCTCGTAGTCGTCGGGGTCGGCGAACTGGAAGAAGGCCAGCGCGGAGCCGTCGGCCAGCTCGAAGAAGGTGTGGCAGTAGGTGCGGTCCTTGCCCCGGATGTGCTCCACCTCGCACCAGGTGGCGACGAGGGGCAGGCCCACGATGTCCTCGTAGAAGTGGCGGGTGGCTTCCTGGTCTCGCACCACGATGGCGTGGTGGTGCAGCCGCAGGGCGGGCGGGGTGGCAGGCGTGCTCGTCATGCACCAACGGTAGCGCCCACCCCGGTCCGGCGCCCGGGCCGGACGTGACCTTCGTCTCGTCACCCATCCGGGAGCTGCCCCGGCGGCGAACGGCGGTTGTGCGCTCATTCGACGACCCGGCCCCCGCCGGCCCCGTCCCGGTCCCGGGTCCGGTTCCGCCGGACCCGGTCTCGGTCGACCTCCAACGGTCGGGCCTGGGCGACCAGGCGGCGTTCGCCCGGGTGGTCGACGCCGTCGGCCCCATCGTGTACGGGGTGGCGTTGCGGACCCTGCGGGCCGAGGCGCTGGCCGAGGAGGTGACCCAGGACGTGCTCCTGGAGGCGTGGCGCCTGGCGCCCCGGTTCGATCCGGCCCGGGGCACGGCCCGGGCCTGGCTGGCCACCATCGCCCACCGCAAGGCGGTGGACCGGGTGCGCTCGGAACAGGCCCGTCGCAACCGGGAAGACCGCGACGCCAGCAACGCCACCCGCGCCTTCGACGGGGTGAGCGAGGCGGCGGTGGCCCGGCTCGACCAGAGCCGGGTGGCGGCCGCCCTGCTCACCCTGCCCGACACCCAACGCCAGGCGATCGGCCTCGCCTACTACGAGGGCCACACCTACCGGGAGGTGGCGGTGGCGTTGGGCATTGCCGAGGGAACGGCCAAAACCCGGATCCGGGACGGGCTGCGCAAGCTGCGGGCGGCCCTGGGGGTGACAGCATGACCGGCGAGGAGCTCCACGATCTGGCCCCGCTCTACGCCATCGACGCCCTCGATGACGACGAGGCGCGGCGCTTCGAACACCATCTCCCGAGCTGTGCCCCGTGCCAGCGGGAACTGGCCGAGCTGCGGTCGGCCGTCACGGCGCTGGCGGTGGGCATGGCCACGCCGCTGCCGCCCGGTCTCCGCCAGCGGGTGCTGGTCGAGGTGGCCCGCCAACCCCAGCTCCGGGCGCCGGCCCCCGCCGCCGCCGACCCGGCCGGGACGACGGGCGACGATCCGGCGATCACCGGCCCCGGCCCCGGCCCGATCGGCGATCCGAGCGGGATGACGGGCGGCGGGGGCGTGGCCCGCCTCGACGAGGCCCGGGCCCGCCGCCGAGGTGGGCGCAGCCGCCCGACGGGGCCGTCCCGCTGGCTGGCGGCGGTGGCTGCCGCAGTGCTGGTGGTGGTGGGCGCGGCCGGGGTGTGGGTCGGCGCCCGGGGTGGGAGCGAGGGCGGCGAACGGACGGCGGTGGAAGCGGCGTTCGCCGCCGTCCGGGCCGCCCCCGACGCCCGGGCCGTGGAGCTGGCCGGTGGCGAACCCGGGGCCCGGGTGCAGGTGGCCTGGTCGGCGGCCCAGAACCGGGTGGTGCTCCTGGCCGACGGCATGCCCGATCCCGGCGTCGGCCGCACCTACGAGCTGTGGCGGATCGACGCCGACGGGCCCGACCCGGCTGGGCTGTTCGGCCCCGACGGCTCCGGCGAGGCCGGGCTGGTGGCCCCGCTCGACGGCGCCGACCCCACGGCGTGGGGCGTCACCGTCGAACCCGACGGCGGCTCGCCGGCCCCGACTCCACCCATCGTCTACGAGGCCAAGGCCTGACGCCGAGGCCTGACCGGCCCCGAACCTTGTCACCAACTGCCGCCCCTGGCGGCACGACGTGACAAGGTTCGGCCGGAGGCGAGAACGAGGCGGGAACGACAGCAGCGCCGGGCGGCTCCCGTATCGAGGGGAACCGCCCGGCCCGGCCTCACGCCCGAGGAACCGTCACGCCGGCTGGGGCGCCGCCGGCAGCGGGCCGGCCGGAGCGACGGTGTCGGCCACCGGTTCGGAGCCGCCCTGGTCGAGGCGGAACGGCGGGTACTGGTCGGTCATCAGGAACACGTAGGCGAACACCCGGTACTGCCACCGGTTGAACCCCACGATCAGGTCGAACAGCGACCGGGGGTACCGCTGGGTGAACAGCAGCACCACCCCGGCCACCAGCGTCAGCACGGTCAGCAGACCGGGGGCGGCGGTGGCCGACCGGTCGGTGCCGCTGGCCGCACCGAACAGGGCGGCCAGCACCAGGTAGTGGGGGATGGCCAGCAGCCACCACTTCACCAGCACCAGGCCCCGGCTCAGCCGCTCGGGATAGGCGATCGACAGCCGGGCCGGATAGTCCGGGTGCTCACCGAGCGAGAACGGAGGGTAGCGGTCGGTGCCGATGCCGCCGCTGCTGGCGTAGTAGCTCACCCGCCAGCTCCAGCGGAGCACGCCCACGTTGAAGTCGAACAGCGACCGGGGGTACCGGCCGGTGAACAGGATCGCCACACCGGCGATCACGGTGGTCACGCCGAAGGCGATCCACAGGAACAACAGCACGATGTAGTGCGGGATGGCCAGCAGCCATTTGATGAGCCACATGCCCCGGGACAGCCCCGGGTCGAGCTCGGCGTCCAATCGGACGGGACCGCGCCCGGGCGCCGGGGATGGCACGCCGAGAGCGGGATCGGTGGTCGACATGGTGACCTCCTCCTTTCGGAGCGGTTCCCTCGGCCGCTCCTCACCTCCACCATGCATCAGCCGGCACCCCGGGTCCAGGGGCTTTGGGCACAGCGCCGGGGCGCCCATGGGCACTGCGCCGGGGGCGCCCGTGGGCACTGCGCCATGGGTGGCCGACGAGGCGCTCCCGCACCGGTAACGTTGGTGGTGCATGGATCGCCCCGACATCCTCGACGGGCTCAACCCCGCCCAGCTCAGCGCCGTCACCCACAGCGGTGGCCCCCTCCTCGTGGTGGCCGGTGCCGGCTCGGGTAAGACCCGGGTGCTGACGCGCCGCATCGCCTGGCTCATCGAGCAGGGCGTCTCCCCCTTCGAGATCCTCGCCATCACCTTCACCAACAAGGCGGCGGGCGAGATGAAGCACCGGGTGGAGCAGCTCATCGGGCCCGTGGCCCAGAAGATGTGGGTGTCGACGTTCCACTCGGCCTGCGTCCGCATCCTGCGGCGGGACGGCGCCGCCATCGGCTTCGGCAGCAACTTCACGATCTACGACCAGGCCGACGCCGTCCGCCTCACCGGCTACGTGATCCGTGACCTGGGGCTCGACCAGAAGCGGTTCCAGCCCCGGGCCATCCACGGCATCATCAGCTCGGCCAAGAACGAGGGGATCGACGCCGGCCAGTACGCCGATCGGGCCACCGTCACCCTGGAGAAAAAGGCGGCCGAGGTCTACGTCGAATATCAGCGCCGCCTCCGCCAGGCCACGGCCATGGACTTCGACGACCTGCTGCTCAACAGCGTCCAGCTGTTCCGCCAGGTACCCGACGTGCTCGACCGCTACCAGAGCCGGTTCCGCCAGCTCCTGGTGGACGAGTACCAGGACACCAACGGGGTGCAGAACGAGCTCGTGGTGCGCCTGGCCCAGGCCCACGGCAACATCACCGTGGTGGGAGACTCCGACCAGTCGGTCTACCGCTTCCGGGGCGCCGACATCCGCAACATCATCGAGTTCGAGACCGCCTTCCCCGACACCACGGTGGTGCTGCTGGAGCAGAACTACCGCTCAACCCAGACCATCCTCGACGCCGCCAACGCCGTCATCGCCAACAACTTCGGGCGCAAGCCCAAGAACCTGTGGACCGATGCCGGCTCGGGCGACCGCATCACCCGCTTCCACGCCGACGACGAGCTCGACGAGGCCCAGTACGTGGTGGGGGAGATGGCCCGCCTGCACGACGTTGGCGATTTCCGCTGGGGCGAGATGGCGGTCTTCTACCGCACCAACGCCCAGAGCCGGGTGCTCGAAGAGTGCCTGCTCCGCTCGGGGGTGCCCTACAAGGTCATCGGCGGCACCCGCTTCTACGACCGCAAGGAGATCAAGGACGCCGTCGCCTACCTGAAGGCGGTGTCGAACCCGGCCGACGAGGTGTCGGTGAAGCGGGTGCTGAACCTGCCCAAGCGGGGGATCGGCGACACCACGGTGGCCAAGGTCGACGCCTACGCCCAGATGATCGGGGGCACGTTCGTCGACGGCCTGCGCCGGGCGGAAGACGCCGACGTGAGCGGCAAGTCGCTGAAGGGGATCAACGCCTTCCTCAGCCTGCTCGACAGCTTCGCCGACGAGCTGGCCAAGGGGCCGGGCCCGGCTCTGGAGGCCATCCTGCGGGACACGGGCTACGTCGACGAGCTGGCCGAGCAACGCTCGGTGGAGGCCGAGGGGCGGCTGGAGAACCTCCAGGAGCTGGTGGGCATGGCCCAGCAGTACCCGTCGGTGGAGGAGTTCCTGGAGCAGATCTCGCTGGTGTCCGACGCCGACGCCATCGACGACGACGCCTCGGCCGTCCAGCTGATGACGATCCACGCCGCCAAGGGCCTCGAGTTCCCGGTGGTGTTCCTGCTCGGGTTGGAAGACGGGATCTTCCCCCACCTGCGGTCGATGACCGACCCCGACGAGATGGAGGAGGAGCGGCGCTTGGCCTACGTGGGCATCACCCGGGCCCAGCAGCGGTTGTTCCTCACCCATGCCTGGGCCCGGATGATCTTCGGCCAGACCCAGTACAACCCGCCCAGCCGCTTCCTGGAGGAGATCCCGGGCGGGCTGATGGAGGAGGCCCACGGCAGCCGGGGCAACAGCCGGCGGCTGCGGGCCGGCACCGTGTTCGGGTCGGGGTCGAGCTACGGCGGCTACGGTCGGAACCGCTACGGCGGCGACGACGGCGATGGCAACGGCGGTGGCAGCGGGTTCGCCGGCCGGGACCGCCTGGTCGACACCGCCCTCAAGCCCCGGGGCCCCGAGCCGTCGGGGGCCGACGCCCTGGGCCTGCGCATCGGCGACGACGTGATGCACAAGAAGTGGGGGGAGGGCGTGGTCCTCGACCTACGCGGCTCGGGCGACAAGACCGAGGTGGTGGTCCGCTTCCCCGGGCTGGGGGAGAAGACCCTGCTCCTGGCCTGGGCCCCCCTGGAAAAGGTCGGCTGACCCCGCCCCCCGACCGAACATTGTGAAGAAATGCCGCCAGAGGCGGCACAAGGTGACAAGGTTCGGCCCGACGTGTGGCAGCGGGGTCGCGGCGCCTGATCCGGCCCATGGGTTACGCCCGGCGAAGGCCCCCGCAGTACTCTTGCGGGCACCGCGCCGGGGGAACCCGCGGCCGAGATCCCAGGAGGGGCCGACCAATGGACACGACGCTCAACACCGCTCTGCCCGCCGACTTCGACCTGGCCACCGCCGCCTGGTTCCCGTACTCGGGCAGCCCCCGGTTCGACTACCCGATCGACTACTCCTCCTGCGTGGTGGGCGCCGACCCGGCCATCGGCCGCATCGACTTCGTGGTGCGGTGGGAGCCCAACTCCTACTGCCACTACCACCGCCACCTCGGCACCACCCGGGCCGTCGTGCTGGAGGGTGAGCAGCACATCACCGAGACCCGCGAGCTGGAGACCGTGCACAAGGTGCGCAAGGCCGGGTTCGTGGGCACCGTGCCCGACGGCGAGACCCACATGGAGTGCGCCGGGCCCGACGGGCTCACCATGCTGTTCAGCACCCACGCCCCCGACGGCCGGCTGTTCGAGATCCTCGACGCCTCGGGCGACGTGATCGTGGCCGCCACCATCGCCGAGTTCGTCACCAGCCACGCCGCCGGCGCCGCTGCCGCCTGACGCTCAGCCCGCTCGCCGCTCTCCGCCGGCGAACAGCACCGCCCCCAGGGCGCCCAGCGCGCCGCCGGTGGACGACAGCAGCAGATCGCCGATCGTGTCGCCGTAGGTGAGCTGGAGGCCGGCCGTGCCCGCTTCCTGCACCAGGAACTCGGCCGTCTCCCACCAGATGATGGCCAGGCCGCCGATGCCGTAACCCAGGGCCCAGGCGTTGAGGCGGCCGATCGGGCTGCGGCGCAGAGCCAGCGTCACCCCACCGATGAGGAACACCCAATTGGCGAAGTGGAGCACGTCGTCGGTGACCTTGTAGTCACGGTAGAAGCCGAAGACGTTGCCCAGGGTGTCGGCCAGGAAGGGGGCCACCACCAGGATGTCGACCAGCCACGGGTAGGGCGGCCGGGCACCCCGGAGCTTCCACACCGCGGGCACGGCCGCCATCGACAGGGCGTAGAACGGGGCCCGGAACGCCATGCCCTTGCCTTCGAACTGGCTCCAGTGGGGGAAGGCCACGGTGACGGCCAACGCCACCACCAGCGCCGCCCGCATCACCCACGGGCCCCACCGGGCCCAGTTCGAGGTACCCGCGGGGTCCGACATGGCGGCCAACGCTACCGCCTTGTCCCGCCGGGGGAGCTCCGACCTGGGGTGCTGCCCGGCGGTACGCCGGGTCAGAGTTCCCGTGTCAGTGGCCGTCGGGCCCCGGCTTGCGGGCGGTGGCCAGCACGCCGAGGGCGGCCGACACGTTCTCGCCCGCGGCGGCGGCGCCGTCGCGGGTGGCGGTCCAGTCGGCAACGGCCTGGTGGGCGGCGGCCCCCCATTCGCTCCACGCCGGGTCGGTGGTGGTGGTGATCTCCAGGCGGATGTCGTTCACCGGGTCCCGGAAGTAGATCGAGTAGATGATCCCGTGGTCGTTGGTGATCACGTCGAGTCCCTTGACCTCCAGGTACTCCCGCCACCGGTCCACGTCGGCCCGGGTGGCCACGGCCAGAGCGAGGTGCTCGAAGTCCTCGTAGCCGGGCCGGCGCTCCGGTGGCTGGTGGTTCAGGTCGGGGCACTCGAAGAAGGCCACGGTCTCGCCCGAAGCCAGCTTGAAGAACGTGTGGATGTGGGGGTACGGGGCCTTGGTCGACGGGACGACGGGGCCCATGATGGCGTGGACCAACTCCAGGCCCAGCACGCCCTCGTAGAAGTCGACGGTGGCCGCCGTGTCGTGGGTGACGTAGGCCAGATGGTGCAGCCGGTCGATGGCGGCGGCCCCGGGGGCGCCCCCGGCGAGCCCGGTGGCGGGGAGATCGGTCGTGGTCATGGGCAACCCCTTGTCTCGTCGTCGACGAGCTTAGACGCAGGGAGTGACAGAGGCCCAGGGGGCCCCGGAACGCCCTGCCGGTCAGGACAGGGTGGACGACGACACGGTCGGCGGGCTCTGGCCCAGGAAGAAGATGCCGGGGAAGCCGGCCGTCTCGAAGCCGTCGCTCGGGTTGCGGCGCAGGGTGGAGCCGTCCATCCGCATGGTGCCGGTGCGGTCGTTGCTGACGAAGAACACGGCCCCGCCGCCCTCGTTGGCGTGGTTGTCTTCGATGCGGGTGCCGGTGAGTTGGAGGGTGAACCGGTTGCCGTCGAGGTAGATGGCGCCGCCGCTGCCCCCGCCGGGGGTGCCACCTTTGGCCGGGTTGGCGCCCCGGCCGACGGCCTCGTTGTGGGTGAGGACGCTGTTGAGCACCACCCAGGACACGCCGATGCTGGAGAAGGCGCCGCCGTTGGAGCAGACGCCGCCCTGGCCCGGGGCGCCGCCGAAGGTGCTGTTGACCACGTAGACGGGCTGGCCGTGGTACTGGTCGAGCACCCGGAGGGCGGCGCCGCCCAGGTCGGGGCCGGTGCCGTCGCACCGGTTGCGCACGAACGTGCTGTTCACCACCTTGAACCGGCCACCCCGCACGAACACGGCGCCGCCCCCACCGCCCTCGGCCGTATCGCCGGTGGAGTTGCCGTCGGCAAAGGTGAGGTTCTGAACGGTGAGGCGGGGCGTGTCCTGGTCGTTGCAGTGCGACGTGGTCCAGCCCTGGGCCTTGTCGCAGGTGTTCATGTAGAGGATGCGGCGCTTGCCCCCGCCGCTGAGCGTCACCTTGCCTCCGCCGTCGAGCACCACGTCGGGGCCGTTGGCGTTCACCACCTTGGCCGTGGCCGCCATCGTGATCGTGACCGGGGCCGGCCCGCAGTCGAACGTGATGATCCCTCCCGCCGCCACCGCCTCCACCACGGCGGCCGAGGTGCAGCTGGCCGGGGTGCCGGCGCCCACCACCCGGGTCGGGTGCGAGGTGTCCACCGCCTGGCCCTCGGCCGGCACCGTGGCCCCACCGGTCGGGTTCCCCACCGGCCCGGAGGCCCCGCCCCCGGTGGTGGCGCCCCCGGCGCCGTTGCCGCTGCCGTCACCGGCGTTGCCGGTGCCGCCGGTACCGCCGGTGCCGCCGGGGGCAGTGGTACTACCGGCGCCACCGGTCGTGGCCCCGCCGGCGCTGGTGCCACCGCCGACGGCCGTGGTGCTGCTACCGGCCGGGGCCCCTGTGGCGGGGTTCGGGCTGCCGTCGGGTGAGGTACCGCCGGCCGACGGATCGGCCACCGGCAGGCCGGGAGCGCCCGAGGTCTGGAGGGTCGGCGCGGTCTCGATCGCCGGGTTCGCCGTGTCCGGGGCGGCGGAGGAGGCCGTGGTCAGCTCGGCGGCGACGCCGTCACCGGTACCCGAGGAGCAGGCGCTCGTGGCCACCAGGAACAGGGCGGCCAGGGCGGCCCGAACGGTGGCGCCGAGCCGGAGGCGTGTCGATCCGCCGAGATCTCGCACGGCGACACCCTAGCTGGCTGACCCCATGCGATAACCGCGACACGGGCCCGAACTTCGTCGACAAATGCCGCCCCTCCCGGCATTTCTCGACAAGGTTCGCCCCCGTGTCGCGGTTGTCGGGCCGCTAGCTATGACGTCGGCCCCGGTGGGGGAGCGAGGCGGGGGCGGTCGCCCGAGGCCCGGCGGCGGGGGCGGTCGGCGCCCCGGAAGAGGCGGCGGCCGGGGTCGGGGAGGGCGTCGTAGGCCTCGGCCGACAGGGCCGGACGGTCGAGCACGAAGCGGTACCAGGGGCGGGTGTACAGCAGGGCCAGCATGGGGCGGGGAGCGGGGCCGACATTGGGCGAGCCCCGGTGCCACACCCGGGTGTCGCGCAGCAGGATGCTGCCGGCGGGGAGCGTGCAGCGGACCGGCTCGGCGTCGGGGCCGGGCTGGTGGGGGCCGGGGAACAGCTCGAGCGGCCCGTTGGCCTCGTCGACGTCGACCAGCGGAATGTTGAGGGCGATGGCGTAGGGCGGCGGGCTGGTGTCTCCAGCCCGGGAACAGGGGGCCGCCGTCCTGATGGGCCGGCTGGTGCTCGGCCCCGGGGAACGGGGTGTCGGACCCGTAGTAGGTGCACTCGAAGTCGGGCCCGAGCACGGCGTCGAGCACCGCCAGCACGGTGGGCCGGCCCCACAGCGCCGGATCGCTGAACGGCGGCTCGAACGGCAGGTACATCTGGTGGCGGTTGACGCCCCGGTTGGGGTCGGCGGCGGCCAGGTGCTCGGCCAGCACCGGGTCGAAGGCGGCGGCCAGCTCGGCCACGACCGGGGCCGGCAGGCGGTCGGGCAGCACCACCCAACCTTCGGTGGCCAGCACGGTGGCCAGATTGCCGATCGGGCTCCCCGCCGCCACCGACCCGAGATGCGCGTCCATCGGCCCACGGTAGGCCCCGGCCCCGGCCGGGTACAGCCCTAGGGTGTGAAAGGAGCCGAGGCGTGAGCCCATCGAGAACCTATCCCCCGGGCGTACCGTGCTGGATCGATCTGGAGCCGGCCGACACCGAAGCCGCCGTGGCCTTCTACACCGGGCTGTTCGGGTGGCGGTTCGACAACGCCGCCCCGCCCAGGAGCCCCGAGTTCTATCTCATCGCCACCGTGGACGGGGCCGACGTGGCCGCCTTCGGTCCCCACCGGGGCGACGGACAGTGGAACACCTACGTGGCCGTCCGCTCGGCCGACGAGGCGGCGGAGCGGGTGATCAGCGCCGGCGGCCGGGTCGACAGCGGCCCCCACGACGCCGGTCCCGGCGGGCGGTGGGCCGGCTGCTCCGATCCCGGCGGGGCCGGGTTCCGCCTGTGGGAGGCCCGGCGGCGCCTGGGGGCCCAGGCGGTCAACGTCCCGTCGGCCTGGAACTTCAGCGACCTCCGGACCGACGATCCCGACCGGGCCGAGGCGTTCTACGCCGAACTGTTCGGCTGGATGGGTACCCCGATGGCGGAGGGCGGCACGATGCTGCGGGTGCCGGGCTACGGCGACCACCTGGCCGCCACGTCGGACCCGGACATCCGCCAGCGCCAGGCCAACGCCCCGGCCGGGTTCGCCGATGTGATCGGGGCCATCGTGCCCGCCGCCCCGGGTGAGGAGCCGCACTGGCACGTCACGTTCACCGTGGCCGACCGCGACGCCACGGCCGAGGCCGCCCACCGCCTCGGCGGCAGCGTGCTGGCCCTCGACGACCTGCCCTGGTCGAAGCAGGCCACCCTCGCCGGCCCCACCGGCGAGGTCTTCACCGTCAGCCAGTTCACCCCACCCGTCCCGGTCTGACCCGCCCGGACGGGGCGGCTCAGGGCGGGGTGGCGGCGGCGACGAGGGATCGGGCCTGGCGGCCGAGGCGGCGGAGAACGGCGGCGTCGTGGTGGGCCCGGGCCAGGGTGAACCCGCCCTCCAGCAGGGCCACCACCACCAGGGCCAGCTCCCGGGCCGTCCTCGTGTCGATCCCGTCGGCCCGGAGGCGGGCGGCGGCGGCCTTCGTCCAGCCGTCGAACACCTGGGCCGTGGCCACCCGCAGCTCGTCGTCGGTGCTGGCCACCTCCCGGGCCACGGCCCCGATGGGGCAGACGTCGAGGTAGCCGCTCTGGGCCAGCACCTCGGCCGCCCCGTCGAAGAAGTCGCCCACCGCTTGGGCCGCGCTGCCGGCGGCCCCGGCGATCAGCTCGAACAGCTGCTGGTAGGCGGCGCCCGTCTCCATCACCACGGCCCGGGCCAGCTCGGCCTTGCCCCCCGGGAAGAAGTGGTACACCGAGCCGGTAGTGGCCCCCGCGGCCCGGGTGATGTCCTTCAGCCCGGTGCCCCGGTAGCCCCGGTGGCGGAACAGCTCGGCCGTGGCCGTCACGATCCGCTGCCGGGTGGGGCCGGCGTCATCGCTCGTCGCTGCCGGGGAGGAACTGGCGGCCATCAACCGTTGAGTCTAGAGCAACCGTTCTACTAGAGTGTTCGTTCTAGAGCGCACGTTCTAGAGACAACCAGGAGGTTCCCCCGTGTACAAGACCGCCACCCGGGCCCTGCTCCGCCACGCCATCCGCCGCCTCAACGCCGGCGATCCCGGCCTCGTGCTCCGCCTGGCCTCGCCCGACGCCGAGCTGGCCTTCCCCGGCGACAACTCGTGGGCCACCATGTTCCGCCCGGCGGTGAAGGGCCGGCGCCGGCACGTGACCCACCGGGGGATCGACGAGTGCCGGGCCTTCGCCCAACGCTTCGTGGACGAGGGCATCCAGTTCGAGATCGAGGACATCCTGGTCAACGGCCCGCCGTGGAACACCCGGGTGGCCCTCCGGGTGAACGACTTCAGCCCCGGCCCCAACCCGGGCCAGCCCGACGGCTACGACAACCGGGCCGTCGCCTTCCTCACGATCCGTTGGGGTCGCCTGATCGCCTGGGAGGACTACGAGGACACCGAGCGGGTGGCGGCCTGGGACCGGGCCCGGGAGCCCGAGCGGGCGGGCCCGTAGGCGAATCGGGCCGCCGCTGCCACAAACATCGACGTCAGGGCGATGCCGGAAGGGCGAAACCCTGGCGTCACCCGGGCGCCCACCGGCGGAAACCTGCCCCACCGACACTGGAGGGTATGACGAGCCCCCAGTACTTTCAACGGCCTCGTCCCCGCCGCCGACCCACCGAAGGCGGGGCCGTGGCCCGCCGGATTCACGACCTCCTCCGCTCCCGGCTGCTGGCCGGCGAGTTCGGCCTCGACCGCCTGCCCGACGACGGCCAGCTGATGCGGGAGTACCGGGCCGGCCGCAGCGCCATCCGCGCCGCCCTCAGCGCCCTCCAACGCGACGGCCTCATCGAACGCAAGCAGGGCACCGGCACCTTCGCCCGCAGCCTCAAGGCCCGCCATCGGCTGATGAACGCCAACGGCTTCCAGGCGTCGATCTCGCCCGCCGCCGCCCGGGTCAGCACCCTGCTGCTGGCGGCCGAGGAGCAGCGGGCCCCGGCCGAGGTGGCCCGGGAGCTGGGCCTGGAGCCGGGCGCCCGCTGCCTGGCCGTCGACTGCCTGACCTCGATCGACGGCGAGCCGGCCGTGGTCCTCACCTCCTACCTGGGCCACGAAGGGGCCCGGGACCAGGTGACCGACGTGCTCGCCTCCGGCATCTGGCCGGGCGACTGGTACGACGCCCTGGCCGCCGCCGGCCTCCGCCCCCGCCGCCGGGAGGTGACGGTGGAGGCGGTTGCGCTGGGCGAGCTGGTGGCCCCCCTGCTGGATGTGGCGGTGGGCAGCCCGGCCATCCGGTTCCAGCGCCATCTGTGGCTGGGCGAGACCGAGATCCCCGAGTACGGCTTCTCCTACAACCGGGGCGATCTCATCACCTTCCTCGTCAACGACCTCCGCACCCCCTGATCTGATGTCCCGGCCCGTCGCCAGTGACGCCCCGGGACACCAGATCGGATTTCAGTGGGTGTCGAACAGGGCCTGGTAGGCGGCCACTGCGGCCAGGGTGGCCGCCTGCTCGGCCTCCGTCGGGTGGAACGGGTCGGCCGCCGGCGGTAGCGCCCCCAGCTTGAGCAGGGCCGCCATCAGGAGCATCCGGGCCTTCGTCGACGTGAGGTTGTCGCCCACGATGAACTGGGGCTCCATGTGGTAGGCCATGCCCCCGGTGTTGCCCCGACCGACCTTCACCACCGGGTAGCCGCAATGGATGGCCACGGTGAGGGCGTTGTCGGTGGTCTGGTTCATCAGCCCGTAGGGCGACGCCCCCTCGCCCACGAACCCGGCCAGGGCGGCCCCAGCCAGGTTGGCCTCGATCCGGGCCATCACCTCGTGGTCGAGCTCGGGGTCGGTGCGGCTGTCGACCGGCATGTACCGGCCGTACTTGGCGATCGACACCTGGGGCATGGCCGACGCCAGCAACTCGCCGGCGGCGTCCTTCACCCGCACCCGGGTGCCCACCACGCCGCCCGCCGCCAGCCGGCCGGTCACCCCCGCCACCTCGTCGGGCAGCTTGGTCAGGTTGACCTCGCTGCGATGGGTGTGGAGCCGGGTGGGCAGGTAGGTGAGCCTGGGCGGGCCGTAGCCGCCCATGTCGGCCACGATCCCGCCGTGGCCGCCGGTGGCCTCGTAGTTCCCGGGCCGGGCGTCGGTCTTGGTGACCTCCCGGGCGGCGAACACCACCTCGTCGACGATCATCACCGCCCCCACCCGATCGGTGCCGGTCTCGTCCAGCGCGATCCCCGACAGCAGGTACTTCACCCCGTCGACGATGTTGCGGTCTCCATCGGCGCTGGTCGACTGGTGTGCCCGCTGGGCCGAGTGCCCGACGAGGGGCACCGTGGTGTCGATCAGGAGGCCCAGCCAGTACATGGTCTCCTCGGTGGTGGGGCTCCCCTCCAACCACTGGGCCCCGGCGAAGGTGCCGGCGCCCTCGGCCAGCACCCGCTGCACCAGGTTGGTGGCCCGGGCCAGGGTGATCAGGTGGGGCTCGGCCCGCAGGTGGTAGGGGAAGTAGATCCAGTAGTCCTCGCCCAGGGTCTCGGGGCCGATGTCGCCCTCGCCCTCGTCGGTGCGCTCGGCCGCCGCCAGGCCCTTGGTGTAGCCCCCGGAGGGGGCGGCCCGGTAGAACCGGAAGTCGGCCACCGTGCTGAGCGAGCTGGCGAAGCCCTGGCCGTCGAGGCCGAACCGGTCGATCTCCTCGTAGATGCGGGAGGCGTCGGGGTAGAACGTCTGGCGCGACCGTTCCCGGGGGGCGAACGGCTCGGCCGTGGCGTCGTCCCAGGCCGAGCCGTCGGCCTGGCGGGCCATGTAGGGCAGCAGGTACAGCCCGTCGGAGGGGGCCAGGGTGGCCACGTAGACCGGCGTGCCCACCCCCGAGCTGGCGCTGAACGTGCCGTCGTCGGCCAGCCAGCCGTCGGGTGGGGCGTACAGCTCGGCGGCGTCGCCCTCCAGCGGATGGGCCGAGTGGGCCGCGATGTACACCGTCACCGGGGCGGCCAGCCGCTGGGCCCGCAGCACATCGAACTGCCCCGGATGGACCGGCAGGCCGTGGCGGGCCCGGGCCTGGTTGCTCGTCACCAGCGGCGGGCTGTTGCCGATCGTGGCCGTCGGCCCCGAGAACACGGCGATCACAGGCCGGGCGCCCCCGGGGCCGACGGCGCTCACGCCCCGACTCCGGCCAGGATCGGGGGCGTGGCCCGGTGGTGGCTGGTGAGGCGCTGGAAGGCGTCGCCGGCCTGGAGCACGAGGCCGTCGGCGAACGCCGGCCCCGCGATCGACAGCGACAACGGCATCCCGGTGGCCCCCAGCCCCATGGGCACCGACAGCACCGGGCACCCCACCGGGTTCCAGTACGGGGTGTAGATGAGGCCGACGATCGCCCCCATGTCGAGCCCGTCGTAGGAGGGCGACCCGGCGGCACAGGTGGGCATGGCCATCAGGTCGACCGTGGAGAACAACTCGGCCAGGGCCGCCGCCCCGATCCGGCGGACCTTCTGGGCCTGGGCGTAGTCGGCCGCCGTGTACAGCGCTCCCGTGCCAACCCAGCTCCGCATGCCGAACCCGTAGTCGCCCCACCGCTCGGCCATCCAGGCCCGGTGGAAGGCGAACGCCTCCACCGCCATCGTGATCATGCAGGCCTGGGTGAGCTCGTCGAACATCGGCAGGGTGGCGTCGACCACGGTGGCCCCGGCCTCGGCCAGGGCCGCCACCGCCTCGTCGAGCCGGGCCGCCAGCAGCGGATCGGCCCCGACCTTGCCCACGTGGTTGGCCCGGTCGACCCCGATCCGCATCCCCGACAGATCGCCGGTGAGCATCATCGGATAGTCGGCCCCGGCCACGCCCGGGGGCATGGAGGGGTCGGCCGGGTCGAAGCCGGCCATGATCCCGAGCATGGCGGCGGCATCGGCCACCGAGCGGGTCATGGGGCCGATGTGGTCGAGCGTGACCCCCAGGGGTAGGCACCCCGCCTTGGGCACGAGGCCGTAGGTCTGTTTCATCCCGGTGATGCCGCAGAAGGCGGCGGGGATGCGGATCGACCCGCCGGTGTCGGTGCCGAGGGCGCCCATGAACAACCCGGCAGCCACCCCGGCCCCCGAGCCGGAGCTGGAGCCGCCGGGCCAGGTGGCGGGATCCCACGGGTTGCGGGGCACCGGGTAGGGCTTGGTCTCGTCGGGCAGCCCGATGGCGTACTCCATCGTGGTGACCTTGCCGGTGAGCACGGCCCCGGCCGCCCGCAGCCTTGTGATCACGGGGGCGTCCAGCCCGGCGTACCAGGCGGGGTCGTAGACCACGGAGTTGGCCGTGGTCTCGCTCTCGGCGCAGGCGATGATGTCCTTGATCCCGAGGGGGATGCCGTGGAGGACACCTTTGTCGGTGCCCGCCGCCAGCTCGGCGTCGGCCGCGGCCGCCGCCGCCAGGGCCGTCTCGTCGTAGCGTTTGATGTAGACGCCGAGGGTCTCGTCGAAGCGGTCGGCGGCGGCGAAGCAGGCCTCGGTGAGCCCGACGCTGGTCACCTCGCCGGCCCGCAGGGCCGCCGCCGCCTCGGTGATGGTGGAGGAGGTGATCGGGAAGGGGAGCTCGGCTGCCATCTCAGTCGGCCGGCCGGAACACGAGGATGCCGTCGGTCAGCGGCGTGTCGGGCACGGCGTACAGCAGGTCGAGCGAGGCCCGGGTGGCGGGATAGCCCTCGATGAAGGCCGCCATCTCGTCTTCCGGCGGGCTCACCCCGGCCAGCGTGAACAGGGTGCGTACGGTGGTTTCGGCGTCCATTGGGATCGGTTCTCCTTGGGTGTGTCTGGTAAACGTTCGGGTTTCGGTTGGCGTGAGGTCGCCCGGTGGCGAACGCCGCTCAGGGGGCCGGAGCGGGCGAGGCCAGGGCGGGCAGGGCCAGGTGATGACCGGTGCGGCGCTGGTAGGCGTCGCCGGCGGTGAACACCAGGGCATCGGCGAAGGGCCGGCCGCTGATCTGGAGCCCCAGGGGCAGCCCGGCCGCCGTGAACCCCATGGGGACCGAGAGCGTGGGGTTGCCCACCGAGTTCCAGTACGGGGTGAACAGGGTGTGCATCAGCGAGTCCCAGTTGAGGTCGTCGTAGCTGATGGCCCCGGTGGCGCAGGTGGGCCCGACGATGAGGTCGACCGACGTGAACAGCTCGTCCAGCGCCGCCTTGCCCAGCCGGCGGACCTTGAGGATCTGGTCGTAGTCGGCCGCCGTGAGCAGGGCTCCGTTGCCGATCACGGACCGGGTCCAGCGCCCGTAGTCGGTCCACCGCTCGGCCAGCCACGGTTGGTGGAACAGGAACGCCTCCACCGGCCAGCACAGCATGGTGGCCGCCGCCACCTCGGCGTACAGCGGGATGGCCACCTCCACGATCGTGGCCCCGGCGGCGGCCAGCTCGGCCACGGCGGCGTCGAAGATCGCCACCAGGTCCGGATCGGCCCCGGGCCGGCCCAGGTGGTTGGCCCGCTCCACGCCGATGGTGACGCCCGACAGGTCGCCGGTGAGCGCCGCCCCGTAGTCCTCGCCGGCCACCCCGGGGGGCATCGACGGGTCCGACGGGTCGAACCCGGCCATGATCGTGAGCATGGCGGCGGCGTCGGCCACCGAGCGGGTCATGGGGCCGATGTGGTCGAGCGTGACACCGAGGGGGAGGCACCCGGCCTTGGGCACGAGCCCGTAGGTCTGCTTCATCCCCGTGATCCCGCAGAAGGCGGCGGGGAGACGAACCGAGCCGCCGGTGTCGGTGCCCAGCGCCCCCAGGAACAGCCCGGCCGAGACCCCCGCCCCCGACCCGGAGCTGGAGCCACCGGGCCAGGTGGTGGGATCCCACGGGTTACGGGGGATGGGGTAGGGCTTGTCCGGATCGGGCAGCCCGCAGGCGTACTCCATCGTCGTGAGCTTCCCGGTGATCACCGCCCCCGCCGCCCGGAGGCGGGCCACCACCGGGGCGTCGGCGCCGGCGTACCAGTCGGGGTCGTAGACCACCGAGTTGCCGGTGGTCTCGCCTTCCTGGCAGGCGATGATGTCCTTGATCCCGATCGGGATGCCGTGTAGCGGACCCCGGTCGGTGCCGGCGGCCAGCTCGGCGTCGGCCTCGGCCGCCGCCGCCAGCGCCGTCTCGTCGTAGCGTTTGATGTAGACGCCCAACGTCTCGTCGAGGCGGTCGGCGGCGGCCATGCAGGCCTCGGTCAGTCCAACGCTGGTCAGCTCGCCCGAGCGCAGCGCGGTTGCCGCGTCGGTCATGGTGAGGGGTAGCTCGGTCATGGGGTCGTCGTCTCCGTTCGTGAGGGGCGGGGCCGGGTCACGCCGTCACCGCGGTGGCGAGCGGGGGCACGGCCAGGTGGTGGGTGGTCTGGCGCTGGAAGGCGTCGCCCGCCTTGAGCACGGCGGCGTCGGCGAAGGCCGGCCCGGCGATGTGGAGGCTGAGGGGCAGGCCGCCCACGGTGAAGCCCATCGGCACCGACAGGGCGGGCAGCCCCACGCAGTTCCAGTAGCCGGTGTAGAGGATCTTCCAGAAGCTGTCCCACTCGATGCCCTCCAGCACCGGGGCCCCGGCGCAGGCGGTGGGGGTGAGCACCACGTCGACGGCGCTGAACACCTCGGACCGCAGCCGGGCCCCGGCGATCCGGCGCACCTTCTGGGCCTGGGCGTAGTCGGCCGCCGTGTACAGGGCACCGGCGCCCACCGAGGCCCGGGTGAAGCTGCCGTAGTCGCTCCACCGTTCGGTCATCCACGGGCGGTGGAAGGCGAAGGCCTCGGTCATGGCCGTCACCAGGCAGGCCGCCCCCAGCTCGTCGACCAGGGGCAGCGTCACCTCCACCACCGTGGCCCCGGCGGCGGTCAGCGCCGTCACCGCTGCCTCCAGGCAGCCGGCCAGGTTGGGGTCGTCGAGCTCGTTGCCCAGGAACTGGCCCAGGTCGATCCCGATGGTCATGCCCGACAGGTCGCCCGTGAGGGCGGCCGAGTAGTCCTCGCCGGTCACGCCGGGCGGCATCGACGGGTCGGTGGCGTCGTAGCCGGCCAGCACGGTGAGCATGGCGGCGGCGTCGGCCACCGAGCGGGTCATGGGGCCGATGTGGTCGAGCGTCACGCCCAGGGGCAGGCACCCGGCCTTGGGCACCAGGCCGTAGGTCTGCTTGTGGCCGGTGATGCCGCAGAAGGCGGCCGGCATGCGGATCGAGCCGCCGGTGTCGGTGCCCAGCGCCCCCAGGAACAGCCCCGCCGCCACGCCCGCTCCCGACCCCGAGCTGGAGCCACCGGGCCAGGTGGTGGTGTCCCACGGGTTGCGGGGGATGGGGTAGGGCTTGGACGGGTCGGGCAGCCCGCAGGCGTACTCCATCGTCGTCAGCTTCCCGGTGATGATCGCCCCGGCGGCCCGGAGGCGGGCCACCACCGGCGCGTCCATACCGGCGTACCAGTCGGGTTCGTAGACCACCGAGTTGGCCGTGGTCTCGCTCTCGGCGCAGGCGATGATGTCCTTGATCCCGATGGGGATGCCGTGGAGCGGGCCCCGGTCGGTGCCGGCGGCCAGCTCGGCGTCGGCTGCGGCGGCGGCGGCCAGGGCCGTGTCGTCGTAGCGTTTGATGTAGACGCCGAGGGTGTCGTCGAGCCGGTCGGCGGCCGCCATGCAGGCCTCGGTGAGGGCCACGCTGGTCAGGTCGCCGGCCCGGATGGCGGCGGCGGCGCCGGTGATCGTGATGGGGCTGATGGTGAGTGGTATCTCGGTCATGGGCGGGGTTCTCCGTTCAACGGCAGGGGGCGGGTAGCAGGGAGCACGAGCAGGGGCCGCATCAGGTGGCCGCCTCGACCGACACGCCGGTCAGGTCGACGAACCAGGACTGGGGCATCGAGAAACCCTTCACGGCGGGGGCAGTGGCCCGTGGGTTCTTGTCGCTCACGATGAACAGCCAGGGGGCGTCCTCGGTGATCAGCTTCGACGCCTGGGCGTAGACCTCGCTGCGGGCCTCGGGGTCCACGATCGTCTTGGCCTGGGCCAGGAGGGCGTCGAGGTCGGGATTGGAGTACTGGCTGGCGTTGGTGGCCGACCCGGTGCCGTACCACGACTGCCAGAAGCCCTCCTGCTGGTAGCTGAGGGAGATGTTCACGGCGTCGGCGTCGGCCGTGATCTTGCCCACGAAGAAGTCGGTGAGCATGGCGGCCCACTCGATCGGCTCCAGCGTCACCTTGATGCCCACCTTGGCCAGGTCGCTCTGGAGGGCCTCGTTCATCGGGATCGGCACCATGTTCCCCGAGCCCGAGGTGGGGAAGGACAGGCGGAACTCGAACCCGTCGGGGTAGCCGGCCTCGGTGAGGAGCTGCTTGGCCTTCTCCGGGTCGTAGGTGTAGGTGTCGTTCTCGGCCCGGTAGGCGAAGTTGGCCGGGGGCGCCGCCTGCACCAGGGGCGACGCCGTGCCCTGGAGGATGTCCTTGGTCAGCGAGTCACGGTCGATGGCGTAGTTGAGGGCCTGGCGCACCCGCACGTCGTCGAACGGGGGACGGCTCGTGTTCAGCACCCACGGCCACTCGTGGTCGTAGGCGTTGAGGTGCACGGTGAAGCCCTCGGACTCCAGCGTGGCCACGTCGTCGGGGAGCGGTACCTCGATCCAGTTGACCTCACCCGACCGCAGGGCGGCCACCCGGGCGGTGGGATCGGGGATGGGCCGCAGGATCAGGGAGTCGAGCTTGGGGGCGCCCCGCCAGTAGTCGGCGTTCTTCTCCAGCACGAGCCGCTGGCCCTGCACGTACTCCACGAACTTGAACGGGCCGGTGCCCACCGGGGCCTTGCCGAAGCCGTCGTTGCCCAGCTCCTGGATGGCCTTGGGGGATCCGAAGAAGATCGTGGCCAGGTCGGCCGGCAGGTGCGACCACGGCGCCTTGGTGGTGACCTTCACCGTCATGTCGTCGACCTTCTCGGCCGACTTCACGCCCACGATGGCCAGGCCGGCCTGGGCGTTGAGCTCCGGGTAGTACTGGGGGGCGTCCTTGTTGAGGATGCGGTCGAAGGTGAACATGGCGGCGTCGGCGTTCCACGGCTCGCCGTCGTGGAAGGTGACGCCGGAGCGGAGCTTGAACGTCCACTCCGTGAGATCGGCGTTGGGCTCCCAGCTCTCGGCCAGGGCCGGCACGATCGGCGGGATCTTGCCCGGGTCCGACAGGTCGAAGCGGGTGAGGGCGTCGTAGAGCTGGTTGCCAACGAACCGGATGCCCTCGTAGCCCTCGTTCTGGCTCAGCGTGGTGTCGAGCAGCGGGATGTTGGTGGCCGTCATGCCGATCACCAGGGTGTTTCCGGCGCTGGAGCCGGCGGCGGTGGAGCCTCCGGCCGGGGTGGCGGCCCCATCCCCGCCGGCGCTGTCGCCGACGGAATCGCCGCCGGTGCCGCAGGCGGCGGCCAGCACGGCCAGGGCCGCCAGCAGAGCCAGCAGGACGGGGCGGTGGCGCCCGGTAGAGCGGTGACTGCGCCGAGGGCGCGTTCGGTTGGCCAGCCTGGATGGCACGGCTACTCCTCCTAGTGTCGTTTACGACGGATGGGGTTGGTTGGGTTGGTAGTGCAGCGGTCGGGGGCGGGCCCCGCCGACGGCGGATCAGGCCGCCGTGCGGGTCTCGTTGACGCAGGCCACGAGGTGGTGGTGGTCGGTGATCTGGAGCAGGGGTCGCTCCTCGGCGCAGGCCGGGAGCGCCACGGGGCAGCGGGTGCGGAAGGTGCAGCCCGACGGCGGGTTCACCGGGCTCGGCGGGTCGCCGGTGAGCATGATGCGGGTCCGGCCCGACGACGGGGCGGCCGACAGCAGGGCTTCGGTGTAGGGGTGGCGGGGCCGGGCCCACAGCTGGGCGGCCGACGCCTCTTCCACCACCCGGCCCAGGTACATCACCTGCACCCGGTCCGAGAGGTGCTCCACCACCGACAGGTCGTGCGAGATGAACAGGTAGGCCATGCCCAGGTCCTGCTGCAACTCGACCAGGAGGTTCAGCACCTGGGCCTGGATCGACTTGTCGAGGGCCGACACCGCCTCGTCGCACACGATCAGCTCGGGCGAGGTGACGAGGGCCCGGGCGATGGCGGCCCGCTGGAGCTGGCCGCCCGACAGCTCGTGGGGGAACCGCTGGCCGTAGGCCATCGGCATCCCCACCCGCTCCATGGCCTCGGCCACCCGCCGGGCCCGTTCGGGCTTGTCCACCCGTTGGGCCCGCAGGTTGAACTCGATCGACGAGCGGATCGACAGCCGGGGGTTGAACGACGTCTGAGGATCCTGGGGCACGAGCTGCATCCGGGCCCGCACCTCGCGGAGCCGGCGGCCCCGCACGGCGGTGAGGTCGTCGTCGCCCAGCAGGATCCGGCCGCTGTCGGGGGCGAGCAGGCGCAGGATCATCTTGGCCGTGGTCGACTTGCCGCAGCCCGACTCGCCCACCAGCCCGAGGGTCTCGCCCCGGTGCACGGTCAACGACACCCCGTCGACGGCCCGCACCCCGTTGCCGAACGTCTTGACCAGGTCGTTGACCACCAGCAGGGGGGTGGGCCGGAGTGCCCCGGCCGTCAGGTCGTCGGCCAGCTCGGCGGTGGTGGTCATGCTGCGCTCTCCTCGCCGGCCGGCGTGTCGGTGCTGGTGTGCTGTCGGTGCTGGTGTCGCTGTCGCTGTCCGTGGTCTCGATGTCGGTGACCGTGGTCTCGATGTCGGTGACGGCCTCGGGCCTGGTGTCGGTGTCGAGCCCTGGCCCGGGGTCGGCTTCGTCGGTGCCGGGGCCGTCGCGGTCGTCCGTGAGCAGGTGGCAGGCGGCCAGGCGCCGGCCGGGCAGGTCCACCAGCACCGGGTCGGTGACCAGGCACCGGTCGTGGGCTTCGGGGCAGCGGGGGGCGAAGGCGCAGCCCGGCGGCAGGTCACCCGACACCGGCGGCTGACCCGTGATCGAGCGCAGCTGGCCCCGCTCCACTCCGGGGGTGGGGATCGAGTCGAGCAGGGCCCGGGTATAGGGGTGCCGGGGCGAGCCCAGCACCTCGGCCGCCGGCCCGTACTCCACGATGCGCCCGGCGTACATCACCCCGATGCGGTCGCCCACCTCCTCGGCCACGCCAACGTCGTGGGTGACGAGGAGCACGGCCGAGCCCATCCGATCGATGAGGGAGCGGAACAGGGCCAGGATCTGGGCCTGCACGGTCACGTCGAGGGCGGTGGTGGGTTCGTCGGCGATCAGCACCCGGGGGTCGCAGCTCACGGCGATGGCGATCACGGCCCGCTGGCGCATGCCACCCGACAGCTCGTGGGGGAACGAGCGGTACACCCGGGCCGGGTCGGGGATGCCGACCTGGCCCAGCAGCTCGAGGGCCCGGGCCTTGGCCGCCGCCCGGCTGGGCACCGCCTTGTGCTGGCGCAGCACCTCGGTGATCTGGGCCCCGATGCGGCGCAGCGGGTCGAGCGCGGCCGACGGGTCCTGGGGGATGAGGGCGATCTCCGGCCCCCGCACGCTCAGCATCTCCTTGGGGCCGGCGGCCAGCAGGTCGCCCCGTCCGTCCAGCTTCACCGTGCCGGCGAAGGTGGCGTTGGCCCCGTAGAGGCGCATGATCGACTTGGCCGTCACCGACTTGCCCGACCCCGACTCGCCCAGCAGCACGGTGATCTCGCCCGGGTGGAGGTCGAGGTCGACCCCCCGCACGGCATGGACGGTGAGGCCCCGGGAGCTGAACGTGGTGTGGAGGCCCCGGAGGCGCAACGTGGTGGCGTTGTCGCCGTCGGCCATGGAGGATGGCTGGGCGTCGTCGGTCATGGCGCCGGTGTCGCTCGCCGTGGTCAGCGTGCTCATCGTCCGTCTCCCTTCACGTCGAGCAGGTCCCGCAGGCCGTCGCCGAAGACGTTGAAGGCCACCGAGGCGATGAGGATGACCACCGCCGGCACCAGTGAGATCCCGGGGGCGCTGAAGGTGAACTGGCGCAGGTCGTTGACCATCAGCCCCCACTCGGCGGCGGGCGGGGCCACGCCGAGGCCGAGGAACCCGAGGCCGGCGGCGTACACGATCGACAGGCCGATGAGGGCGGTGCAGTAGACCACGATGGCCGGTGCCGCGTTGGGCAGCACGTGGCGCAAAGCGATCGACCACCAGCCGGCGCCCGACACCCGGGCCGCTTCCATGAAGGCGGCCGAGCGGATGCGGGCCACCTCCGACTCGGCCAGCCGGGCGATCGGCGGGATCAGGATCACCGACAGGGCGATGATGGCGTTCGACGTGCCCGAGCCCAGAGCGGCGGCGATGGCGATGGCCAGCAGCACGGCGGGAAAGGCGTAGAACACGTCGAGGGTGCGCATGATCACGGTGTTGAGCCGGTGGCTGCCCAACCCGGCCACCAGCCCCAGCAGGGTGCCGATGATGCCGGCCACGAACACGGGGATGAGGCCGGTGAGGATCGAGGGGCGGGCGCCCCAGATCACCCGGCTCAGCACGTCCCGGCCCTGGCCGTCGGTGCCGAGCAGGTGGCCGCCGGAGAAGAACGGCTGGAGCCGGTTGGAGCGGTCGTCGGCGAGGGGGTCGTAGGGGGCGATCAGGGGGGCCAGCAGGGCGGCCAGGAGGAACGTGGCGCACACCCCGCCGGCGATGCGGGCCGGCCAGCCCAGCCGGCGCCGCTTGAGGGCGGGCTTGGCGGCGGTTGTGGTGGCGGCGCCCGGTACGGAGCCGTCGGGCTCCGGGCCGGTGCCGGCCGGGGCGCTGTCGGTGGGGGCGTCGGTGTCGGCCCCGGGCAGCTGGGTGACGGTCACGGAGTTCCCTTTCTCATCGCCGGATGCGGGGGTCGAGCAGGCCGTGGAGGGTGTCCACGATCAGGTTGATGACGACGAAGGCGAGGGCCGACACGAGCACGCCGGCCTGGATCACGGGCAGGTCCCGCTGGCTGATCGACTGGAACACCACCAGGCCGAGGCCGGGCCAGCTGAACACCACCTCCACGAAGATGACGCCGCCCAGCAGGTAGCCGACCTGGAGGCCGGCGATGGTGAGCACCGACGGGAGGGTGTTGTGGAAGGCGTGCCAGCGGATCTTCCACTCGGGCAGGCCCCGTGACCGCAGGGCCTCCACGAAGTCGGCCGACAGGGCGTCGAGCATGGACGAGCGGACCATGCGGGCGATGATCCCCAGGGGGACGAGGGCGGCCGACAGGCCGGGCAGCCACAGGTGGCGTATGAGGTCGGCCACGGTGCCGGCGTCGGCCCCGGTGGTGTTGCGCATGCCGCCGGTGGGGAACCAGCCCCGGCCGGCGGCCAGGTAGACGATGAGGATCAGGCCCACCGAGTACTGGGGGGCCGACACGGCGAACAGCGACAGACCGGAGCTGATGGCCGAGGCCACCTTGCCCCGGCGGGTGGCGGCGATCACGCCGAGGGCGATGCCGCCCACGATGGCCACACCGGCGGCGAACAGCGAGAGCGTGATCGTGTTGCGGAACGCCTCCCACACGTAGGGGAGGGCGTCGGTCTGCTTGGCGATCGAGCGACCGAGGTCGCCCTGGCCCACCCGGCCCAGCCAGGTGACGTACTGGACGGGGATGGGTTGGTCGAGGCCGAGCTTGTGGGTCAGCTCCACCCGGGCCTCGGGGGAGCCGGTGGGGCCGAGGAGGGAGGCGACGGGGTCGCCGGGCACGATGCGGATCGTCACGAAGATCACGAGCGACACGCCGAGCAGGGTGGGGATGGCGAGGCCGAGCCGGCGGAGCAGGAACCGGATCACGGGGTGGGGGTGGAGGGTCGACGGGAGGGCACGGATCGAGCGTCCCAACCCGTCGTGTCGCCGGTGTGTCCCGACGGATACGCCGCAGTTACGCCAACCGGGCGCCGGCTCGCGCCCAGCGTGCGCCCCGTGTCATGGCCCGCCCGACACCCGCTGCGCCGATCCCGTCGCCGGTTCCGCCACCATCGGCCTCCATGGTCCCGTTGCGCGATGCATCACCGGTGACCCCTGCCGCACCGGGTCGGCGACGCCGTATGCACCCGGTGCGGGGCGCACCACCGGTGGTGTCCCGTGCACCGGGTGCGTGGCCCACCACGGCCCCGGTGCTGCGCGCACCGCCGGTGGTGTCCCGTGCACCGGGATGGGTACGGGGCTCAGGAGGCGACGGCGTCGATGGCGGCGCGGATGGTGGCGGCGCTGTGGCGGAGGGCGGCGGTCTCGGCCTCGTCGAGGGGGACGTCGACCACGGGGCCGGCGCCGTGGCGGCCCACGATCGTGGGCAGCGACAGGCACACGGGGCCCACGCCCTCGATGTCGTGGGCGGTCGACACGTTGAGCACGGCCCGCTCGTCGTGCCCCACGGCCTCGATGATCCGGGCCGACGAGAACCCGATGGCCGTGCTCGTCGCCCCCTTGCCCCGGATGATGCGCCCGGCGGCGCCCCGCACCTGGTCGAGGAGGTGGTCGAGGCGGTCGCCGGCCCAGCCGGCCTCGGCCAGCCACCATTGGAGCGGCGCCCCGCCGGCCGTGGCGCTCGACCACAGCGCCAGCTCGCTGTCTCCGTGCTCGCCCACGATCGAGGCGTGGACGCTGGGGGCGGCCAGGCCCAGCTCGTGGGCCAGCAGCACCCGGAGGCGGGCCGTGTCGAGCACGGTGCCGGACCCGAACACCCGGCCCGGGGGCAGGCCGGCCAGCTCGTCGGCCACGAACGTGACCACGTCCACCGGGTTCGTCACCACCAGCACCACGGCGTCGGGGGCCTCGTCCAGCGCCACCGGCAGGGCCTGGCGGCACAGGGCCACGTTGTCGGCCGCCAGCTCCAGGCGGCTCTGGCCCGGTCGCTGCTTGCGTCCGGCGGCCAGCACCAGCAGGTCGCAGCCGGCCAGGTCCCGGGGGTCGGCCGACCCGTGCACGGTCACCGGCCCGATGAACGGGGTGCCGTGCTGCAGGTCCTCGGCCTCGGCCTCGGCCCGGGCCCCGTCCACGTCGTGGAGCACGATGGCCCGGGCCGCACCCCGGGCGGCGGCGGCCACGGCCACGGCGGCGCCCACGCCGCCGGCCCCGATGATCCCCAGCTTGTCGATCATGGCTCGCCTCCAGGTCAGCGGCCCACGCGCCCCCGCCGACCATAGCGGCCCTCGTCCCCACCCCCCGCCACCCCCGAACTTCGCACCGACGCCGCCGCCCGTGACGGTCTCGGTGAAGAGTTGGCTGGTGCGAGGTCGGCTGGCGGGCGAGGAGGGGCCGACGGGATGACGGGGCCGGCGGCGGCCGATGGCCTACCGTGGCGGCCGAAGCGGTTCGGCCGAACGGAGGGGCACGACATGGGAGCAGCGGGGTACACACCGCCCGGACCCGGGGCGCCGGGCTACCCTCCGATGACCCCCGGGGCCTTCGGGGGGTACGAACCACCGCCCGTTGTGCCTCGGCGGGGCCCCAGCCCCCTCGTGCCCCACCTGATCTGGGAAGCGGTGCTGGCGGTGGCCGCGCTGGCTGTGCTGGGGCTGGCGACGACGTCGGACAGCCAGCTGATCCAGCGGGGGATGCTGCCCCAGACCGGTGTCATCGTCCTGATCGGGGCGGCCATGGCCATCTCCCTGTGGGCGGGCGCCCCCAACCTGGCCATCGGCTCCATCGGCGTGTTCACCGCCCAGGTGGGGGCGTGGCTCGTGGACTCCGAGGGCTGGTCGTTGTGGCCGGCGATGGCGGCGGCGGTGCTGCTCGCGGTGCCGATCGGCCTGGTCATGGGGCTGCTGGCCGGGCCCATCGGCCTGCCCGGATGGGCCGTGACCCTGGCCTCGGCCATGGCGATCGAGGCGGTGACGTTCGCCATCAACAGCTCCGCCGCGGTCCCTCTCCGGTTCTCCTCCGACCTGAAGCTCCTGTGGCTGGGCCTCGGGGTGGCGGGGGCCATCGGTACCGCCGGGCTCACCTGGGCGCCCGGTGTCCGGCGCCTGGCCCCGGGCTGGGGTCGCTCCGGATTCCTGACACCGGCGCCGCCGTTGGACGATCGGCCTACTTCGCCGGCGCCGTCCGGCCCGCTGGCCGGCACGGGGCCCCTGCTGGCATTGCTGCTGTCCAGCGTGCTGGCCGCGGCGGCCGGCGTGGCCCAGGCCAACCGGGTGCAGGCCGCCTTCCCCCAGAGCGGGTTCGGCCTCACGACCACCGGCCTGGCCGTCGCCCTGCTCGGCGGGGCCAGCGCCTTCGGCGGCCGCCTCGGTCTGCTCGGGACCGCCCTGGCCGGCGTGATCCTGTCGGGCGTGGTGGCACTGCTCACCTTCCACGCCGTCGAGGCCTGGGGCCAGAACCTGGCCTTCGCCGTGGCCGCCCTGATCGGCCTCGTCGTCGGCGCCGCCCTGGGCCGCATCGGCGGCACCCGACACTAGGAGCCCTCGGCCGGGGCCCGGTCCGTCTCGACCCCGACGGCCCCAGCCACCCCCGGGCCGTCCCTGCGCCGGTCGATCTGCGCGACGGGAAACGCGCCCCGTCGCCGATCTGCGCCACCTTTTCGACGAATCCCGTCGATTCCGTTACGCAGTTCGGCCGGAGGGCGCGATTTCCGTCGCGCAGATTGGCCCGGGTGGCCAGCGCTGGGGCCGGGTGGACGTGGGGTCAGTCGATGACGGGGGCGAGCCAGCGGCGCACCTCGTCCTTGGTCATCCCCTTGCGCCGGGCGTAGTCGGCCACCTGGTCGTCGCCGATGCGGCGCACGCCGAAGTACCGGCTCTGGGGATGGGCGAAGTACCAGCCCGACACCGACGCCGCCGGCGACATGGCGTAGCTCTCGGTCAGCGACACCCCGATCCGGCGCTCCGGCTCCAGCATCGAGAACAGCGTGCCCTTCTCGGTGTGGTCGGGGCAGGCCGGGTAGCCGGGGGCGGGCCGGATGCCCTGGAACCGCTCCCGCAGCAGCTCCTCGGTGGAGAAGTGCTGGCGCTCGTAGCCCCACAGCTCGGTCCGCACCCGGTGGTGCAGGTACTCGGCGCAGGCCTCGGCCAGCCGGTCGGCCAGGGCCTTGACCATGATCGACCGGTAGTCGTCGTTGTCGGCCTCGTACCGGGCCGACAGCTCGTCGACCCCGGCCCCGGTCGACACCACGAAGGCGCCGATGTGGTCGGGCACCCCCGCCTCGGCCGGGGCGATGAAGTCGGCCAGGGCGAAGTTGGGCCGGTCGTCGTTGTGGGCCACCTGCTGCCGCAACGTGTGGAGCCGTACCAGCCCACCGGTGCCACCACCGGCAGCAAGGTCGACCTCGATGTCGTCGCCCACGGAAGCCGCCGGCCAGAACCCGACCACCGCCTTGGCCTCCAGCACCTGCCCGGCGATGATCTCCTCCAGCATCTCCAGCCCGTCGTTGTGGAGCGACCGGGCCGCCTTGCCCACCGTCTGGTCCTGCAGGATCTTGGGGTACGAGCCCACCAGGTCCCAGGCCCGGAAGAACGGGGTCCAGTCGATGTAGTCCCGCAGGGTCTGGAGCTTGATGTCGTCGATCTCCCGCACCCCGGTGAACGACGGCGGCACCGCCGAGTACGACGACCAGTCGATCGGCACCCGGTTGGCCCGGGCGTCGGCCAGCGACACCAGCTTGGTGGTGGCCCCGCCCTGGCGGGAGACCCGGATCCGTTCGTAGGTGGCGGCGATCTCGCCGGTGTAGGTGGCGGCGTCGTCGCTGAGCAGCTTCGACACCACGCCCACGGCCCGGGAGGCGTCGGTGACGTGGAGCACCGGGTGGTCGTAGGCGGGGTCGATCTTGATGGCGGTGTGGATCTCGGACGTGGTGGCCCCGCCGATCAGCAGCGGCAGCTCGAAGCCTCCGGCCTTCAGCTCGGACGCCACCCGCACCATCTCGTCCAGGCTCGGGGTGATCAGCCCCGACACGCCCACCACGTCGGCGTTGTGCTCCTTCACCGCGGCCAGGATCGTCTCCGGCTTCACCATCACGCCGAGGTCGATCACGTCGTAGTTGTTGCAGCGCAGCACCACGCCCACGATGTTCTTGCCGATGTCGTGCACGTCGCCCTTGGCCGTGGCCAGCACCACCTTGCCGGCGGCCCGCCGCTCGGTGTCCTCCCCGGCGATGAACGGCTCCAGGTGGGCCACCGCCTTCTTCATCACCCGGGCGCTCTTCACCACCTGGGGCAGGAACATCTGGCCCGACCCGAACAGGTCGCCCACCACGTTCATGCCGTCCATCAGCGGCCCCTCGATCACCTCGATGGCCCGGCTCGACTCCTGGCGGGCTTCCTCGGCGTCGCCGACCACGAACTCGTCGAGCCCGTGGACCAGGGCGTAGACCAGGCGGTCCCGCACCGGCAGGTTCCGCCAGCTCAGGTCGGCCCCCACGGCCTGCATCGTGCCCTGGGCCTCGGCCGCCACCTCGATCAGACGATCGGTGGCGTCGGCCCGGCGGTTGAACAGCACATCCTCGATCCGCTCCCGCAGGAACTCGGGCACGTCGGTGTAGACCGGGAGGCGCCCGGCGTTGACGATGGCCAGCGACAGCCCGGCCTGCACGGCGTGGTAGAGGAACACGGCGTGCATGGCCTCCCGCAGGCCGTTGTTGCCCCGGAAGGAGAACGACAGGTTGGACACGCCGCCCGACACCTTCGACGGCGCCAGCTCGGTGGAGATCCGCCGGGCGGCCTCGATGAAGGCCCGGCCGTAGTCGGCGTGGGCCTCGATGCCGGTGGCCACGGCGAAGATGTTGGGATCGAAGATGATGTCCTCGGGGGCGAAGCCGACCTGGTTCACCAGCAGCTCGTGGGCCCGGTGACACACCGCCACCTTGTGCTCCAGCGTCTCGGCCTGGCCGGTCTCGTCGAACGCCATCACCACCACGGCCGCCCCGTAGCGGAGGGCCTCGGTGGCCTGGGCCAGGAACTGCTCCTCACCCTCCTTCAAGCTGATCGAGTTGACCACCGGCTTGCCCTGCACCGAACGCAGCCCGGCCTGGATCACCGTCCAGCGCGAGGAGTCGATCATCACCGGCACCCGGGCGATGTCGGGCTCCCCGGCGATCAGGCGGAGGAAGCGGGTCATGGCCGCCTCGGCGTCGAGCAGGCCCTCGTCCATGTTGACGTCGATGATCTGGGCCCCGTTGTCGACCTGGTCGCGGGCCACGGCCACCGCCGCGTCGTAGTCGTCGGCCTTGATCAGCTTGGCGAACTGGGCCGACCCGGTGACGTTGGTCCGCTCGCCCACGTTCACCAGCAGGCTGGTGGCGTCGACCGTCATCGGTTCCAGGCCCGAGAGCCGGGTGGCGGTGGGCAGCTGGGGGACCACCCGGGGGGCGACGCCCTCCACCGCGGCGGCCAGCTGGCGGATGTGGTCGGGGGTGGTGCCGCAGCAGCCACCCACGATGTTGACCAGGCCGGAGCGGGCGAAGCCGCCCATGGTGGCCGCCATCGACTCGGGCGACTCCTCGTACAGGCCGAGCTCGTTGGGCAGGCCGGCGTTGGGGTGCAGGCTCACCGGCACGCCGGCCGCCGCCGCCAGCTCCGACACGTGGGGCTTGAGCGCATCGGGGCCGAGGGCGCAGTTGAGGCCCACCGACAGGGGCCGGGCGTGGCGCACCGCATTCCAGAACGCCTCGGGGGTCTGGCCCGACAGGGTGCGGCCGCTGAGGTCGGTGATCGTGCCCGAGATCATCAGCGGCAGGTCGATCCCGGTCTGCTCCACGAAGCGGAGGTAGCCGTAGATGGCGGCCTTGGCGTTGAGGGTGTCGAAGATCGTCTCGATCATGATGACGTCGGCACCCCCCTCCACCAGGGCCTCCAGGGCCTCGGTGTAGGCCGCTTCGAGTTGCTCGAAGGTGACATCGCGGCGGGCCGGGTCGTTCACGTCGGGCGAGATGGACGCCGTGCGGTTGGTGGGGCCGAGCACCCCGATCACGAACCGGGGCCGGTCCGGCGTGCGGGCCGTCCACTCGTCGGCCGCCGCTCGGGCGGCCCGGGCCGCCTCCCGGTTCATCTCGGCCGCCAGGTGCTCGGTGCCGTAGTCGGCCTGGGCGATCGAGGTGGCGGTGAAGGTGCCGGTGGACACGAGGTCGGCACCGGCCTCCAGGTAGGCCCGGTGGATGTCGGTCAGGATGTCGGGCCGGGTCAGGGCCAGGATGTCGAAGTTGCCCTTGAGATCGACGGGGTGATCGGCGAAGCGGTCGGCCCGGAAGTCGGCCTCGTGCAGGTTGCGGCCCTGGAGCATGGTGCCCATGGCGCCGTCGATCACCAGGATCCGTTCGCTCATGGCCTGGCGCAGGGTGGCGGCCCGGGCCGCCCGCTGCTCCGGCGTGGCGGGGGCGGCCGGAGCGGCCGGGGCGGCCGGGGTGCTGGAGACGGTGATGCGCTCGGGGGCCGGGGCGGCGGCGGCGGCCTCGGTCTGGGCCGACACCACGGCGACCGGGTGGGTGCCGAGGCCGACGCTGCGGCAGATGGCGGCGGTGAGCTGGCGCCGGTTGAGGGTGTAGAAGTGGAAGTCGACGATGCCTTCGGCGGCCAGGCGGCGGATCTGCTCCACCGCGATCGACGTGGCCACCAGATGCCCGACGTCGGGGTCGTCGTCGAGGTCGTGGAGCAGGCTGTCGAGCCAGGGCGGGACGCTGGCCCCGCAGCGGGCGGCGAAGCGGCGCAGCCCGGCGAAGTTCCCCACCGGCATGATGCCGGGCACGATCGGTGCCGTGATGCCGGCCGAGCGGGCCCGGTCGAGGAAGCGGAGGAACACGTCGGTGTCGAAGCAGAACTGGGTGATGGCCCGGTCGGCCCCGGCGTCGATCTTGGCCTTCAGATGGTCGAGGTCGGCCTGGGGCGACAGGGCCTTCGGGTGGACCTCGGGGTAGGCGGCAACCGAGATCTGGAACTCGTCGCCGTCGGACCGGTCGCGGATCGCCTTCACCAGGTCGATGGCCGAGGCGAAGTCGCCGGCCGGGGGCTCGGCCGTGGCCCCTTCGATCGTGCCCGGGGGATCGCCCCGCAGCGCCACGACATGGTTGACGCCGAGCGAGATGTAGGCGTCGAGTGTCTCGTGGATGGCGTCGGTTCGGGCGTTGACCGTGGTGAGGTGGCCGGCCACGGGCACGTCGAGGCCCCGGGCCAGGTCGCCCAGGGTCCGCAGGGTGCGATCCTGGCTCGTGCCGCCGGCCCCGTAGGTGACGCTCACGAAGCTGGGGGCGAAGGCGGCCAGGCTGGCCGCCGTCTCGCTCAGCTGCGCCCGCGCGTCGTCGGCGGCGGGTGGGAAGAATTCGAACGACACACGGGGGGTGTGCGGCAGCGGGATCATGTCAGGCAACCTCCAGGCTGCGGACGGTGGGGGCATCGGCGGCTTGCGTGGCCACCCACACGGTGACGGTGAGCGAATCGGGCCCGGGGTCGGGCAGGGCGATGTGGTTGACGGTGACCGACGCCATACCGGCGGCCGTGCACCAGTGCATGATCTCCTCATCGGTGAAACCGAGTCGGCGGTGACCATGTTCGGCGCGCAGCGCTTCGAGGTGATGGGGGGCGAAGTCGACGATCAGGAGGCGACCGCCGGCCCACACGGTCCGGGCCGCCTGCTCCACGGCCCGGGCCGGCTCGTCGAGGAAGTGGAGCACGTGGTGGAGCACGGCCAGGCCCACGCTGCCCATCTCCACGTCGAGGTGGTAGGCGTTGCCGTAGCGCACCGAGCAGTGGTCGAGGTGGTTGGCCTCCAGCCGGGTGCGGGCCAGGTTCAGCATCTCCCGGCTCAGCTCCACACCCACGCCGGCCCGCACGTGGGGGGCGAACAGCTCCAGCACCCGCCCGGTACCGGTGCCGATGTCGAGCAGACGGTCGATCGGGTGCTCGGCGGCCAGGGCCACCATGGCCGTCTCGACCGCCGGCTGGTTGACGGCCCGGCCCCGCAGCACCTCTTCCTCCAGGGCGATCCGCTCGAACGAACGGGCGGCCAGCTCGGCCCGCTCGGCCCGGATGGCGCTGAGCTGGGCCTGGTCCCGAGCGATGGTGCCGGCGGCGTCGTCGGTGATCAGCGGGTCGAGGCCGGCCAGGAAGCTGCGGGCGAAGGGAGAGCGGGCGTGGCGGTAGTAGGCGCTGGTGCCCTCGGCCTGGCGGGCCAGGAGGCCGGCGTCGCACAGGAGCTTGAGGTGGCGGCTGACCCGGGGCTGGCTCTGGCCCAGGATCCGGCAGATCTCGGTGACGGTGAGCTCCGACCCGCTCTCCAGCATCACCAGGATGCGGAGTCGGGTGGGTTCGCCCGCGGCCCGAAGGGCCTGGATCAGCCGGTCCATCGTGGCAGGGTACCATCCCAGGATCGAAATATAAAGATATTGTTATGCAGCTGACCGGCCTCAGTTTTGGCCCGTCGGCCGGGGTGGCTAGTGGGCGAACAGCAGGGTGAGCTCGTGGCGGTTGTGGAAGAGGTGGGTGAGGCGGGCGCCGGGGAGGGCCCGGAGGCGGTCGGTGACGCTGTGATCGGTGAGGCCCTGGAGCTTGACGGTGCAGACCACGGCCGGGGCCGGCGATAGGGAGCGCCAGCGCTCGAGCAGGCCGAAGAGCCGTTCGGGGTAGCAGGCCACGTCGCAGCAGACCCAGCTCGGGGCCCCACCGAGCCGCTCGGAGACTGGGGCGGGCTCGACGCCGAAGGCGCTGCCCTGGAGCCACGCCACCCCCGGGAGCGCGTCGACCGCGGGGTCGAGCGGGGCCTTGTCGACGGCCAGCACCCCACAGCCGAGCTGAGCCAGGAGCCAGGTCCAGCCCCCGGGGCTGGCGCCGAGATCGACGGCCCGCTCGCCCGGTCCGGGGAACCGGCCGATGGCCACGAACGCCTCCCACAGCTTGCGGTAGGCCCGGCTCGGTGGCCCCTCCCGCAGCTCGACCAGCGGCACCTCGCCGTTGGGGAACGGGCTGGAGCATCGCCCAGCGGCCAGCATCAGATCCGGCTGCACCAGCGTCCACGAGCCGAGCGGGCTGGCCGGAGCGGGATCGCCAAGCTCCAGCGGCCGACCCGACACGTGAGGCAGCCGCTCGGCGATCAGTCCGGCCCGGCCCCCGGGCGCCGGGGCGAAGCTGGCCCAGTTGCGTTGCCGCTCCCGCAGCTGGCGGGCGGCGTCGCCGATCGAGGCGACGGGCAGGGCCTCGACGTCGAACCAGGTGTTGAGGGCCCAGGCGGCGTCGACGGGGGGCGCCCCGCTGACCACGGCCAGGCGGTCGTGGACCCACCGCAGGTCGTGCTCGGCCACACCGGCCCGGCGCAGCTCCTGGCCCAGCTCCACGTCGTAGCCGGCCGGGGCCAGGTAGGCCGTCACCGGGAGGGTGTCGGTCACGCGGTGGCCCCCGCCGTCAGGGCAGGATCACGGCAGGATCACCGCCTGGGCCACGATGGCGGTCTCGCCGTCGAACGTGATGGCGGGCGAGCCGTAGAGCACGTAGCCCTCGGCCAGGGCCTCCGACACCCGCTCGCAGAAGGCGTGATCGTTGGGCCCGGTCAGCAGCCGGTACCGGAGCCGCCCGCCGGTCTCGCTGCCGCCGCTGCTGCGGCTGAACCCCACCGGGCTCATCGCAGCACCGCCAGGGCCTGGCTGAGGTCGTCGTACAGGTCTTCCACGTCTTCCAAGCCTACGGACAGCCGCACCATGCCGTCGCCGATCCCCACTGCCGCCCGGGCCGACGCCGACAGCCGGCGATGGGTGGTGGTGGCCGGGTGGGTGACGAGGCTCTTGGCGTCGCCCAGGTTGTTGGAGATGTCGAACACGTCCAGCCGGTCGAGGAAGGCGAACGCCCGCTCCTTGTTCTCCAGGTCGATCGTGAGCACCGTGCCGCCCCGGCTCATCTGGCGCTTGGCGATGTCGTGCTGGGGGTGCGAGGCCAGGCCGGGGTAGCGCACGGTGGTGATCGCCGGATGGCTGCTCAGCCGCTCGGCCAGGATCGCCGCCCGGTCGCACTGGGCCTCCACCCGCAGCCGCAGCGTCTCCAGACCCTTCACCAGGATCCAGGCATTGAACGGGCTGAGGCTGGGCCCGGTGTGGCGGATGAACTGATCGAGGTAGTCCTCCATGAACCGCTGGGAGGCGAGCACGGCCCCGCCCAGCGTTCGGCCCTGGCCGTCGATGTGCTTGGTGGCGGAGTAGACCACGATGTCGGCCCCCAGCTCCAGCGGCTTCTGCAGCACCGGGGTGGCGAACACGTTGTCCACCACCACCAGGGCCTTGGCCGCATGGGCCAGCTCGGCCACCGCCGGCAGGTCGATCACGTCGAGGCCGGGGTTCGACGGGGTCTCGAGGAACACCATCTTCGCCCCCCCGGCCAGGGCCTGCTCCCACTGGGCCAGGTCGCACCCGTCGACCAGGGTGGAGCGGACGCCCCAGCGGGGGAGGATCTCGTCGACGATCACCCGGCACGATCCGAACAGGGCCCGGGAGCTGACGATGTGGTCGCCCGCCTCCAGGCGGGAGGCGAGGGCGGCGAACACGGCGGCCATGCCGCTGGCCGTGGCCCGGCAGGCCTCGGCCCCCTCCAACAGGCGCAGGCGCTCCTCGAACATGGTGACCGTGGGGTTGCCGTAGCGGCCGTAGATGTAGCGGTCGACCTCGCCGGCGAAGGCGGCCTCGGCCTCGGCCGCCGAGGGGTAGACGAAGCCGGAAGTGGGATAGATGGCCTCGGCCGTCTCGTCGTGGGCCGAGCGGTTGAGCCCGCCCCGGACCAGCAAGGTGGCCTCCCGCCAGGCCCGGGGGGTCGGCTCGGGGGGGTGGCGGCGGTCGTCGGAGGGCGGAGGGGTCATGCGGGCCTCGCTGGATGGGGTGGAGGGAGGAGGGGCGATCAGGCGGCGGGTGGGGTGTCGGCCAGGAGGGCCAGCAGCGGTTCCGCGTCGAGCGTGCCACGGCCGAGCACGGATCGGGCGGCCACCTCGCCCACCACGATGACCGACGGATTGGCCACCGGCGTGTCGCCCAGCTGGCCCAGGGTGAGGCGGGCCACCCGCTGGCGGGGGGTGGTGGCGGCGGTGACGACGGCCACCGGCGTGGTGGGGGAGCGCCCGGCGGCCAACAGCCGGCGGCGGATGGCCCCGGCCCGGGCCGCCCCCATCAGGATCACGAGTGTGGTGCCGAGGCGGGCCAGGGCATCCCAGTCGAGCGTGGTGTCGGTTGCCGGGTCCTGGTGGGCGGTCACCACGGTGAACGCGCTCGACACCCCGCGGTGGGTGACCGGGATGCCGGCCGCCGCCGGGCCGGCCAGGGCCGAGGTGACGCCGGGAACCACGGTGACCTCCACGCCGGCCGCCACCAGCGCCTCGGCCTCCTCGCCACCCCGGCCGAACACGAACGGATCGCCCCCCTTGAGCCGCACCACCACCGGGTGGCGCCGGCCCCGGTCCACGAGCAGGCGGTTGATCTCGTGCTGGGGGGTGGAGACGCCGCCGGGGTCCTTGCCAACCGGGATGAGCTCCGCCCCCGGGTTGACCAGGGCCAGCACTGCGGCCGACACCAGCCGGTCGGCCACCACCACCTCGGCCTCCTGCAGCAGCCGCAGGGCCCGCACGGTCAGCAGGTCGGGATCGCCCGGCCCGGCCCCCACCAGGTGCACGGTCACGGCTTCTCCGTGCCCGACGGCTGGGCGGCCAACCCCAGATGGTGACGGAGCTGCTGGCGGGCTCCCTCCAGGTCGCCCGTCGCCACCAGCTCCGCCAGACCGCGGTCGAGGGCGGCGGCCCAGCCCCCGTGCTCGGAGGTTCCCGTCTGGGCCCGCAGCTCGGCCCTCGCCTCGGCCAGGAGCGCCGCCAGGTCGGTGTACCGGCCGGCGTCGATCTCGGCCTCCAGGCGGCGCCGGAGCCAGGAGGCGAGGGCCGGGCTGGCCCCGCCGGTGGACACGGCCACCTGGATCGGAGGACGGTGGGCCACCGCCGGGAGGAAGAAATCGCAGTTGGCCGGGTCGTCGGCCGAGTTGACCCACACCCCGGCGGCGTCGCCGTCGGCCGCCACCCCGGCGTTGACGACCGGATCGTCGGTGCAGGCGATGGCCAGGCGGTAGCCGGCCACCTCGCCCGGGGCGTAGGGGCGGTGGTGGCAGGTGATGGCGGGGTCGTCGGCCAGTGACGGCTCGATGCGGGGGGCCACGACGGTGACGACGGCCCCGGCCCGGCTCAGCCCGGCGATCTTGTGGGCCGCCACCCGGCCGCCGCCCACCACCAGCACCGGGCGGCCCGTGAGCAGGAGGTTCACCGGGTAGGTGGGGGGTGGGTCGATGGCGACAGGCACGCAAAAACCTGATTCATGCGGTCGGGAATAGCAGCATGGTCACCGTACCGAGCGATTCCCGGCAAAGCCAACCGGATTCGTCGGCTTTCAGTCGGACGGGTCGGCCCGCCGCTGCCTGCCCCGCAGACTCTCACGGGTGCTACAACGGGTCGATGGACGTGGGACTGCAGGGATCGGTCATCCGGCGTGCCGGCGACACCCGCCCGCTGGCCGACCTCTACCGGGATCAGGTGGAGCTGGCCGTGGGGGCCGAGAGTTGGGGGTACGACTTCCTCTGGGTGGGCGAGCACCACTTCGCCCCCAACCAGTGGAACCCGTCACCCCTGCCGTTGCTGGCCGCCATCGCCGCCCGCACCACCACCCTGCGGCTGGGGGCCAACGTGATCGTGGCCCCGTACCACAACCCCCTGCGTCTGGCCGAGGACATCGCCACGGTGGACCTGCTGTCGAACGGCCGGCTCGACATCGTGCTCGGCACCGGTTCCATCCGAGACGAGTTCGATACCTTCGCCGTGCCCCCGAGGGAGCGGTGGGGGCGCACGTTCGAGACCGCCGACATCCTCCGCCGCTGCTTCGCCGAGGAGCGCTTCGACCACGAGGGCCGCTACTTCACCTTTCCCAACGTGCGCATGACCACCCAGCCGGTGCAACAGCCGCTGCCGCTGTGGGTGGCGTCAGCCGGGCCGAAGACGATCGAGCGGGTGGCCCGGTCCGGTTTCCACTTCCAGACCCCGGTGATGGCTCAACTCGTTCCGTTCTGGGAGCGCTACTCGGCGGCGGCCCGAGCGGCCGGGAATGACCCGGCCACGAAGAACTTCCACGTTTTCACCGGAGGCAGCGTGGCCGAGCAGTGGACGCCGGAGCGGGCCGCCGCCTACGAGGCCGGGGTGCGGGACTTCATGAGCTTCTACTCCAGCCGGGAGACGGTGTTCGCCGGCACAGCCCACGACGTGGACACCGAGCACCCGTCGGCCAACGCCGTCACCGGCACGCCTGACCAGGTGCTGGCCACGCTGGAGGAGCGGATCGCCGGCACTGCCCTCACCCATTTCGCCTGGGCGCCTGGTCCCCCCGAGTCGATGCAGCTGTTCGCCCGGGAGGTGCTGCCGGTGGTGAAGGGGTGGGGCCGGGAGCCGATCCGGGGCTGATCGGCCTCCACGCAGACGACAGCGCCGGAGGGACCAGGACGGGCTCGCGACCAACTACTGCGCATTGTGCGGTAGTGTGTCGAGCGCACGACAAATGACGGTGAGTGACGGACGCGGGAGGCGCCACATGGACGGTGACGGGATGGACACCAGCCAGTTGCTGAAGGGGGTGCTCGATCTGGCGGTGCTGGCCGTGCTCGACGGCGGCGACGCCTACGGCTACGACATCGTCCGCACCCTCCGGGATTCCGGCCTGGAGGACGTGGGCGACGCCTCGGTCTACGGCACGCTGCGCCGCCTGTACCGGGCGGGGCGGCTGACGAGCTACGTGAAGCCGTCGGACGAGGGGCCCCACCGCAAGTACTACGGCCTCAACCAGTTGGGCCGGGACCAGCTCCACGCCTCGATCAAGGGCTGGACCGAGTTCACCCGGACCCTCGACGACCTGCTGGAAGGAGTGACCCGATGACCGACGCAACCGATCCCACCCCCACCCCCACCCCCGGGACGGGCGCCGAGGATGCCGCCTACCTGGCGGCGGTGCGGGCCGAGCTGGCCGACCTGGAGCCCGACGAGCTGGAGGACGTGATCGACGATCTGGCGTCGCACCTCCACGAGGCCCGCCGCGCCGGTGCCGGGCGCCCCATGACCGAGATCCTGGGCCCACCCCAGCGCTACGCCGCCGAGCTGCGGGCCGCCGCCGGGCTGGGCGAGCCGACCGCCGGGGCCGTCGCCGCCGCGGGTGCCGATGCTGCGGCCGTCGGTGCCGCCGCTCCCGACCGCCTCACCGGCGGTCCCGCCGGCGAGGCGCCCCGTGAGCAGATCCTGGTGGGTGCCGGCGCCAGCGTCGGGACCGGCGCCGGGGCCGGGGCTGCGGCCTCCGGTGCTGCGCCGCCCCTGCCCCCGCCCCCCTCGGCGACGCTGCCCCCGCCCCCGGCGGCGTCGACCCTGCCGCCTCCGGGCTCGTCGACCCTGCCGCCGCCGCCGGCCGGCGCCCCGTACCGGCCGGGGGACGCGCTGGGCCGGGCCGTCACCGACGCCGCCGACCGGGTGACCGAGCACCGCTGGTGGCAGGGGGTGACGGAGTTCCTGCCCGAGCTGGTGCCGGCCTGGTGGGTGGCGCGGGCCTGGCTGGCGGTGGCCGTGGTGGGTGCCATCACCAGCGGCGGCGACGCCTTTGTCGGCGGCGGCCCCGTGCTGCTGCCCCGCCTGTTCGGCAGCTTCCTGTTGGGGCTGATCGCCCTGGTGGCGGCGATCGTGTGGTCGGTCCGCTGGGGGCGGGCCCGGCGGGGCCGGCTCCCCCATTCGGCCGGCATGGTGGCCGGCGCCGTGATCCTGGCCGGCATCGTGGTGGTGGTGCTGGGCCTGTCGTTCGTGGTGGCCCGCTCGGATTCGGGCCCGGTGTACACCGATGTCTCCGGCACCGTCCTGCCCCCGCTGAGCCCAGTGGGGGCGCAGGGGTCGGCCGAGACCGCCCTCAACGTCTACGCCTACCGGCCCGACGGCACCCCGGTGGGTCCCGTGCTGCTCTACGACGAGAGCGGCCGCCCGCTGGTGGTGGGGAGTGCCCAGACCGACCTCACCGGCCGGTCGGCCGAGGCCTACAGCGAGGCGCTGGGCCAGGAGGCCGAGGTGCTCGTGCCGACCGACGCCAACGGCATCCCGGTGCCCAACCTCTACCCCCGCCAGCTGTTCGAGGTGGAGCGGGGGCCCGACGGCTCGGTGAGCCGCCGGCCCGTCCCACCCCCCGGGGTACGGGTGCCGTCCGATGTCGCCCCCGCTGTCAGCACGCTGCCTCCGGGCACGACCGCGTCGACAGTGCCCGCCCCGTCGACGGCCACCACCTCACCGGTCACCACCCCACCGGCCGGCGCCACCACTGTCGTCCCGGGTGACCCGTCGACCACGGCGACGACCAACCCCTGAGCCGGGAAGTCGACCGGGAGGGCCGGAAGCTGCTACCAAAGGAGTACCGGCCCACCAGCCATCAGTGCGTAGAAAGACCGCGGAGGTAGCCCACCATGCCCGAGTTCACGGCCAAAGGCCTGGAGATGCAGGAGGCGGTGAAGTCGTACATGGACGACTTCATCTACCCCAACGAGGAGGAGTACTACGCCGAGTACGAAGCCCTCAACGACGTCCATGCCACCCCGCCGATGATGGAGAAGCTGAAGGCGGCGGCCAAGGAGCGGGGCCTCTGGAACCTGTTCATCCCCCACCTGGACCCCCAGGCCCCGGGCACCAAGATGTCGAACTACGACTACGCCCCGATCTCGGAGCTGCTGGGCAAGGTCAACTTCTCCTCCGAGGCGCTGAACTGCGCCGCCCCCGACACCGGCAACATGGAGATCCTCAACCTCTACGCCTCGGACGCGGTGAAGCAGCGCTGGCTGTCGCCCCTGCTCGAGGGTGAGATCCGCTCCGCCTTCTCCATGACCGAGCCCGAGGTGGCGTCGTCGGACGCGTCGAACATTCAGCTCCGCATCGACAGGGACGGCAACGACTACGTTCTCAACGGGCGCAAGTGGTTCTCGTCCAACGCCCTGCGCCCCGAGTGCGAGGTGCTGATCGTGATGGGCAAGAACGATCCCGACGGGCCGGCCCACCGCCAGCAGTCGATGATCGTGGTGCCCAAGGCCTCGAAGGGGATCAGCTTCGGCCGCGACCCCCACGTGTTCGGCTTCCACGACCGGGGCGGCCACCCCGAGGTGATCTACGAGAACGTGCGGGTGCCGGAAGACCACATCCTGGGCGGTGAGGGCGAAGGCTTCGCCATCAGCCAGGCCCGCCTGGGCCCGGGCCGCATCCACCACTGCATGCGCTCGATCGGCGTGGCCGAGCGGGCACTGGAGATCATGGTCAACCGGGCCCTGCAGCGCTCCACCTTCGGCCGGCTGGTCGCCCAGCACGGCCTGGTGCAGGACTGGATCGCCGAGGCCCGCATCGAGATCGACCAGGCCCGCCAGTACGTCTACCACGTGGCCCACCTGATGGACACCGTGGGCAACAAGGCGGCGGCCCAGGAGATTTCAGGCATCAAGGTGGCCATCCCCAACATGACGCTGAAGGTCATCGACCGGGCCATCCAGGTGCACGGCGCCGCCGGCGTCACCCAGTTCACCCCGCTGGCCCACATGTACGCCCACCAGCGCACGCTGCGGATCGCCGACGGCCCCGACGAGGTCCACAAGATGACGATCGCCCGCCGGGAGATCCGCCGTCACGACCCGTCGTTCCGGATGAACCCGAGCTGAGCTTCTGCTCTCAGGAGGCACGGGCGGTCGCTACGGCGGCCGCCCGTGGCGCGTCCGGACCCGGCTCCGGATGGGCCTGGATCAGACCTTGACCGGGGCGAGCTGCCAGCGGCGGCCGGGGACCGCCCCGCCGCCGGCGGGCCAGCACAGGGCCACCATCACCGCCGCCATCGAGGCGGCGAACAGATATTGCAGCAGCAGCAACTGGGCCAGCGTCATCGGCAGGTAGAAGCCGACCACCAGGTCGATCGACAGGGTGCCGGCCATGGCCAGCAGCTTGTGCTCCTCCCGGGTGGTGCGGCGCACCATGGGCCGCACCTTGTACAGCATGGCCACCATGATCACCCCGGCGACCGACTGCTGGATCACGGTGCCGGCCACGGCCAGGGCGATCGCCACCAGCATGGTGCGGTCGGCCAGCTCGGCGCGCGAGAGCGGTGATGACGCCCGGATCGAGGTCAGGACCGGTTCCACCCTGGATCGGAAGGCGTGGCCCAACCCCAGCGCGCCACCGGTCACCAGCTGGACGAAGGCGACGACGATCAGACCGAAGGCCAGCGTCGACGTCGTCAGATCAACCATCACCTCGAAGTCCATCGATCCAACGTCCCTGCTCGGCCCGCGTCCGGAAACTGTAGCTCCCCTCACCTCATCGGCTCCTGCCGCCCTGAGGTTGACCCAGGGGTCAGCGGTCGACGAAGACCAGCTCCCGGGTGAGCAGGGTGGGGGTGGGGATCCCCGAGGGGTCGAGGGTGAGGGGGCCATCGTCGATCACGGCGGCGTAGGCGGCGGTGGTGGCCGAGGCCCGCATGTCGTCCACCGAGTCGAACCAGGTGACGGTGAGGCCGTCGTAGGCCGGACGCTTGCCGGCGCCGTAGGCACCGGCCCGTACATGGCTCTGGACGTAGCGGCGGAGCTGGGGGATGGGGACGGCCAGAGGCCCGTGGACCTCGGCCCAGTACCGGTGGGCCTCGGGCGGGGGGACGTCGCGCCGGAGCCGCACCAGCCCGATCGACTTGATCCCGCCCTCGGGGATGGGGCCGGCCTTCAGCGTCACCTCGTCGAGCACCAGCTCCACCAGCTTCGTGGTGTCGGTGAAGTTCGCCTCGTCGGCCTTGGCCCGCGTGAACTCATGGGTGCCGGCGATGGCCCGCAGACCCTCTTTGTCGTCGAACCACAGCTCGGCCACTCCGTCGTAGGGGAGGGGGCCCTTGCGGTAGCCGCCGGGCAGGGGGTGGGACTGGGCGTAGCGCCGCAGGCCCGGGAGCTCGGCCACGATCGGGCCGTGGACCTCGCTCCAGTAGGCCTGGAACTCCTCCACTGACATCCCCGGGCGGCGACGCATCAGCTCACACACCTTGATCCCGGGCTCCCGGCCCATCGCTTCGGGGATCATCGGTTGAACCATGTTGGAGATGATGCCCCAGCTGGCCCCGCGCCGCTCCCCCTACCGGCCCACCTTGTGGTGTTGATATGTCACACCGGGTTCGGGTTTGGGCTCAGATCCCCAGGTCGAGCATGTTGTAGTCGCGCAGCTCGGCCGCGGCCGCCGGGCCCCAGCGGAACTCGTCTTCCCGGCCGGCGAAGGGGGCGTAGACGTAGCGGTCCTCGTGGGGGACGTGCTGGGCCCGGGCGTCGATGGCCCACATGATCGCCCGCGATCGCCGCTCGATCCGCTCCTCGTCGTACACCGCGATGTCGTTGTGGACGCCGCCGCTGGTGACGCCGAGCACCGACGAGCGCCGGTGGAACCCGAAGTTGATCGTCACCCGGGGCTCCGAGCAGGTGTTGGCGAACGAGCCGTGGACGGCCTGGCGGCTGGTCATGGCCACGTCGCCCGGGTCGCACAGGAGGGGCACGGCCCCCGGGATCCGATCCGACCCGGCCTCGTCGACCATGGCCTTGATGTCGATCTTGCCCCTCCGATGGGAGCCGGGAAGCACCCACAGCCCGTTCACGGCGTTGCACCCGTAGAGCTGGCCCATGAAGTTGAAGCCGTGGGTGTGCTCGTCGATCAGGGGGCTGTCCCAGTGGGTCCACCCGTCCTGGTGCCAGGCCACCGAGCCGCCCAGACCGGGCTGCTTGATCCACACCGCTTCGTTGAACGGGGTGAAGTCGGGCCCGTTGATGGCCTCGGCCACCCGGAGCATGTCGGGGTGGCCGTAGACCCGGAGGCAGGCCTCGGAGAACTGGAGCGACCCGAGGAACAGCTGGATCACCCACGCCGGGGCCTCGGCCGGCGGGCGGGGTTCGAACATTTTGGCCGGGTGGCGGCCGTGGGCGGCGTTGGTGCCTCCCAGCGGGTCCGAGAGGGGCCGTACCCAACTGACGTTGCGGCCCTGGAGGCCGGTGCCGAGGGCGGGGCGGCCGTGGCGATCCACCTCGGCCCCCTTGGTGATCGGGGCCCGGTCGAGCATGGCGGCCACGTCGGCCTCGATCTCGGCCAGCTCGTCGGGGCGGAGCACGCCGGTGAAGATGTAGAAGCCGTGCTCGGTGTAGGAGGCAACGATGTCGGGATGGAGCTTGCCGTCGGCTCCGTAGCGGACGGGGCCCTTGTTGGCCAGGGCCAGGGCCCGGGCTTCGCCCTCGGCCCGGTAGGTGGCCATCGCTCCCTCGGCCTCGCCGTAGTCGACGATGGGTACCTCGATCAGCCCCAGCTTCCCCATGGCGTTCGTCCTCCCGGTCGCGGCGGCACGCCGTCCCACCCCCAGTATCCGCACGGGGTGTGACGGCGAGCAAGCTCGTGCTCGTGCGAGCAAGCCGGCTGTTCTACGGGCTGATCAGGTGGGGACGGCCTGGAGATGTTCGGGGCGGCGGGCCCGGCGGGCCACCATCCACGCCGCGACCACCAACAGGGCCACGGCCAGCGGCCACGGCGGGCGCCGGCGGCGTTTGCCCGGCCGGGCCTGGTTCAGCAGGTCGCCAGCAGTACCGAGCACGGTGTCGCCCACGCTGCTGGCCCCACCCCGGACCATGGACACGGCCTGCTCGGTGAGTTCGGCCGCCTCTCGGGCGGCCTGGTGAAGATCGGGCATCAGATTCCTCCTACTACCTGCGATGCAGGATCCAGGGTCACGGGCGCACGCTGTGCTGGAGGGCCAGCACCGGCAGCCGCACGTCGATATCGGCTGTGTCGACGGTGGCGGTGTCGACGCAGCCGAGGTTGTCGCCGGCCAGGCTCTCGCTGGCCGTGTCGTCGTCGGCCATGCCGGGCGGGACCAACGTGAGGGTGGCCAGCAGGGCAAGGGGGCCGAGCACCACCAGGGCCAGGCCCAGGCTGTGCAGCGGGCCTTCGCCCGGTTGCCACCCGGCCAGGGCGGCCCCGACGGCGGCCAGCGCCGTCGAGACCGCCACCCCACCAGCCCGGCTGACGTGCCGGAGAGCATCCGGAATCCCAAGATCGGGAAGCCGGACGTTGCGAGCCCCATGAGGCTCGTGTCTGGCCCAAAGATCGGGCATCCGGATGGCGGTCATGGGATCAGGCCCTAGTCCGGAAGATGCTGTAGCCGCCGGGACCCACCAGAGCGGCTGCGATCAGCAGCACGATCCCCAGAATGATCTGTCCCTGTAGGAGCTGGATCACACCGATGACGGCGATGATCACAGCGATAACCCAAAGCACGGTTGCATTCATTTGGTCCCAGCCTCCTCGTTGGCTTGTCGGCCAGGGTGTACCCGGCGACAGGGAGCGAGAAACCGAGGCCGAGCCGCGCCGTGCTGAGCGGAATCGCTAGTGGCGTGCCGCCGTGCGGCAGGTGGTGATGCCGAACGGCACGTACGCCGGGCAAACGCCGACGGCCGCGGTGGCGGCCATGACCGCCGCCAGGACGAGGGCGATGATGCCGCCGATGGTGCCGAAGCCGACCACGGCGGCCACGATCACCAGACCCACCGCCACTGCGGCCCGGGCGATCCGATCCGTCGATCCCATGTTCTTCTTCATCGCTCGCTGCTCCTCCCGGTCCGCCGGATGGGGGCCGTGACGTCATGGTGCGACCCGCCGGAGAACGGGGATAGGGCCGGAAGTCCGTACATCATCGGCGCGGCAACGGGCAACGAGGCTCAGCGACGCCGGAAGCGTGAGAGCCAACCGGCACCCTGGCCCGGTTCGGCCGGGGCCGGCCTGCGGGGGGTATCGGCGGTGCGGCAGTGGCACACGAAGGAGCTGGTGTGGACGGGGGAGGCCAACGCTTCGTGGTGGCCGAGACCGCCGACCTCCCGCCGGGACGCATGCTCGACCTGGCGGCCGGCGAAGGGTGCAACACGGTCTGGTTCGCCGAGCGGGGCTGGCAGGCCACCGCCGTCGACTACTCCGACGTGGCCGTGGCCAAGGCCCGGGAGCTGGCCGCCGGCCGCGGGGTGTCGATCGCCACCGAGGTGGCCGACGTGACCGCCTACCAACCGGTCCCCGGCGCCTACGACCTCGTGCTGATCTGCTACCTCCAGGTCCCGGCCGACGACCGGTCGAACCTCGAACGTAAATAAGAGTAAGTAAACGTAATCAGTGGTTATGCTGTCGGTATGACCACCGATAGGACCGACGTGGCGTTCGACTTCGACGGCGCCCTGCAGCTGGCCCGCACGCTCTACGACCTGTCGATCTGGTTGGAGGGTGCGCTCGACGACCGGGCGGGGGCGGCCGAGGCGGCGGCGTACACCTGGCGGGGCCCCCTGGGCGACGAGTTCCGCCTCCAGGCGGCCACCGACGACGACGAGGCCCGCCGGCTGGCCGCCACCCTCCACGGCGCCTCGATCGACTGGGCCCAGGCCTGGGCCGACGCCATGGCCGAGCAGAACCGGCGCAGTCGGGAGAGGCGGATCGCCGAGTTGGCGGCGGAGCGCAACTGGGCCGAGCACGCCATCGACGTTCTCACCCGGGGCGATCCGGCCGACCACGTGGCCGCCGCCGACCGGGTGCCCCGGCCCCACTCGCCCGACTACCTCCCCACCGCCCGCCGCCAGGAGTTCTGAGCATCAGGCCGTGGTGATGCGGCGGACCTCGGGGTGGCGGGTGATCCAGGCCAGGTGCAGGGCCAGCCCCAGGCCCACGTGGATGGCCAGGGCCTCGGCGATGCCCACGTGCTGGGCCACCTCGCCCAGCACGTACATCCCCACCGGCAGGGCCCCGATCGCCATCGACAGCAGCCCCAGGGCCCGGCCCCGCAGATGCTCGGGGGTCTCGGCCATCACCAGGGCGCTCTGGGTGGAGCCGAACAGGCCCCCGCCCACCCCCACCGCCACCAGCAGGGCGAAGGCCACCCAGTAGGTGTTGGCCAGGGTGAAGCCGAGCAGCACCACCATGGCGCCGGCCACCCCGGCCACGTAGACCAGCCCCCGCCGCACCGGCTGGACGCGGGCCACCACCAGCGATCCCGTCATCATCCCCATCCCCGACGCCGCCGCCAGCAGGCCCACCATGAACGCCTCGGCCCCCAGCCGCTGGGCCACCACCGGTACCAGCGGGGTGTAGGCGAACAGGAAGAAGTTGGCGATGGCGGTGACCCCGAGGATGCTCATCACCCCCCGGTTCGATCGCAGCACCCGCACCCCCTCCCGCAGATCCTGGATCGGTCGGGCCGGCGTCGGCGGCCGGTTGGTGGCCGCCGGCGCCGGCCGTTGGACCGGCAGCAGCACCAGGAAGGCCACACCCACCATGGCGGCGATGACGTAGTACGACGGGCCGGTGCCGATGGCCTTGAGCGCCGTGCCACCGACCAGGGGACCGATCACGGCCCCCGAGCTGAGGCTCAACGACTCGAGCGCCATGGCGTTGCCCATGCGCTGGGGGCCCACGATGTCGAACACCATCGCCCGGCGGCTCGTCATGTCGGTGACCCAGCCAATGCCCACCATGAACATGTAGAGGTACAGCATCCAGACCTCGAGCCGGCCGGTAGCGGCCAGGGCCCCGATGGCCACGGTGAGCGGCACGATCACGGCCAGCTGCACCCGCACCGTGCGGAGCCGGTCGAAGCGGTCCGACACCAGGCCGCCCGCCACCCCGCCCACCAGGAGCGGGGCGTAGAGCAGGCTGCCGCCGAGCTGGACCAGGCGGGGGGAGTGGGTGAGGTCGTTGACCACCACCGACCCCAGGAACGACACCCCCCACCGGCTGAGGTGCCAGATCAACCCACTCAACCAGATCAGTCCGAACGACGGCACCCGGAACGTGTCGAGGGCGCTCACCCGGGCCGCCGCCGGGGCCAGGTCTGACGGCCCCAATGCTGACGGGAGTGTGTCGGCCATGTCGTCACGCTAAACCCCGCTCCGGGGGCGGTCGAACCGGGGTCGGTATGGGGCAGACAACCTGACGTCGCGATTCGGTGCCTCTCACTACACTTCGTGCGCCCGCCCCCTTTCGCCGAAAGCCCGCCATGGCTGCAGCCAAGCCCACGATCGAGGTAGTGACCGCCAGTCAGGTCGAGGCCTTCGCCGCCCGGGCCCTCGACGAGGCGGCGACCGATCCGGGCGCCGTGGTGCCCATCTCCCGGAGCCGGGCCCGGGCCTGGGCCGCCAACCCCCAGGCCGGCCCGGACGAGCCGGTGCTGCTGGTGGCCCGGCTGGAAGGCCGGTGCGTCGGGTATCTCGGCATGTTCCCCACCCTGCTGGCCACCGGTGAGCCCGGCGAGACCGGCACGGTGAGCTGGCTGTCGGCCTTCTTCGTGCTGGAGGAGCTGCGGGGCCAGGCGGTGGGGGCCCTGCTGCTGATGCAGGCGCTGTCGCTGGGGCGGTCGCTGGCGGTGGCCGGGCCGGCCGAGGAAGCGGCCGCCCTGTACGCCGCCGTCGGCTTCAAGCCCCAGGAGCTCACCTACCTCCGGCTCGACGTCACCCGGGAGCGCAACTGGCTGGGCCTGCCCCTGCGTACCGTGCGCAAGACCCTGCAGAAGGCCGAGCGTCCGGTCCCGGCCCTGCTCGACCGGTCGATCTCCGGCCTGGGCCAGGGCACGGCCTTCGGTCTCACCCGGGCCCTGGCCGGGGCCGCCCGCCGCCGGTTCGGCCCGTGGCAGGTGCGCCCCGGGGCGCTACCGCCCGAACCGGCCGAGGGGGCCGATCCCACCGAGTCGGCCGCTGACCGGCCCGGTTTCGTGCGGGACGCCGCCGTGCTGGCCTGGATGCTGGCCACCCCCTGGGTCACCACCGACCGGGCCTGGTCCGATCCCCGCTACTACTTCGACGACCACCGTCTGGCGTCGGACCGCCAGGTGGTGGAGCTGCGCCCGCCCTCGCCAGGGGCCGCTGCGGGCTGGGCCGTCGTCTGGTTCGACGTCACCCCTGAGCGGCGCCGGATCCAGGTGCTCGACGCCCACCTCCCGGGCGACCCCGAGACCCGGGCCGAGGGGCTCACCGTGGCCGCCCTCCGCCTGGCCGTGAAGCACGGGGCCAACCAGATCCTCCTCCCGGCCGAATGCGGCCCGGCGCTGGCCCGCCTCGGCCGCCTGGGCTCCCTGTTCACCGTCTCCACCCGGGTCGACTACCACCGCCCGGCCACCGGCTCGCCCGAGGCCCCCGCTCTCGCCGCAATCCAGCCGTCGTTCCTCGACGGAGACAGCCCCTATGCCTGAACGCCTAGCGAGTGAGGCCCGCCCATGCCGACGAACGCCCTCGTCCCACTCCGACGCCAGGTGCTCCGCCTGGCCCAGGGAGCGTTGGTCCGCAGCCGCGCCATAGACCGGCTCCCGCCCCGGGGCGGGGCCACCGTGCTCATGTACCACTCGGTGGCGCCCCCGCACCTGACCCGGTTCCTGGAGGGCCACCTCCCGGTCGACGAGTTCGAACGGCACGTGGCCTTCCTGGCCGCCGAGCGCCATGTGATCGGGATCAGCGAGCTGTCGGCGCTGCTGGCGGCGGGGGAGGAGCCGCCCCCCGGGACGGTGGTCATCACCTTCGACGACGGCTACCGAGACAACCTGGAGGTGGCGGCCCCCATCCTGGCCCGCCACGGGCTACCGGCCGTCGTCTACCTGGCCACCACGTACGTTGGCGAGGGGGAGACCCAGTGGGCCGACCGGCTCCACACGATGGTGACCACCCGCACCCGCCACCGGTGCCCCCGGCCCCCGGCCGAGCCGGCGGGTGAGCTCGGCGCCGCCGTCGACCTGCAGGACGCCACGGCCGGGGCCGAGGTGCTCGGGGCCTGGCACCGCCACCTCATGACCGCCACCTACCCGGAGCGGGCGGCGCTGCTGGCCCGGCTGGCCGAGGCCCTGGAGCCGGCGGAGGAGCCGCCCCGCCTCACCCTCACCTGGGACGAGGTGCGGGAGCTGGCCACCAGCCACCCGAAGATCGAGATCGGGGTCCACACCGCCAACCACACCGACCTGGCGGCGGCCGACGAGGCCGCGATCTGGGACGAGCTGGTCACGTCGATCAACGCCGTGGAGAAGGCCATCGGGATCCGGCCCCGGCACCAGTCGTTCCCCTACGGCCGGGTGAGCGCCGAGGCCCGGCGGCTGATGGCCGAGGCCGGGCTCGACACGGCCATGGGCGGCACCGGCCACCAGCGGATCGACCCGGGGTCAGACCGCTTCGACCTGCCCCGGCTCGACGCCGGCATGCCGTTCGGCCAGATCCGGGTGCGGACCCATCCCAGCTTCGGCTCGCTCCCCGGCCCCCTGACCAAGGGCCTCTGAACGCCGCCGAAAACTCCCAAATTGCACGCCTATCTCGCGCTCAGCGCGAGATAGGCGTGCAATTTCGCCGGGATCTAGTCGGCCCACGACGGGCTGAAGGCGGGTTCGGCCGTGTCGATGTAGCGGGTGTGGCTCACCCAGCGGCCGTCGCGATAGCGGTGGAGCTGGTAGCCGGCGGGGTCGCGGATCAGCTCGATGGGCGACACGTCGGCCAGGTTCAGGGCCACGTGGTGCACGGTCGACAGCCCCACGGTGGCCAGAGCCCCGCCCACCAGGCTCTGCACCGGCCGGTGGATGTGGCCGCACAGGATCCGGGTGACGTTGGGGTGGGCCGCCACCAGAGCCTCGAACCGGTCGGCCCCGGGCAGCATGTCGCGGTCCATCCAGGTGATGCCGGTGCTGAACGGGGGATGGTGCATGGCGATGACGGTCGGGCGGCCGTCGGCCGCGGCCAGGGCATCGGTCAGCCACGCCTCCCGCTCGGCGTCGAACAGGCCGCCGTCCTGGCCCGGCCGCTGGGTGTCGAGGCCCACGATGCACACCCCCAGGCGGTCGACGTTCCAGCTCAGGTGGCTGGCGTCGGCCCACGGTTGATCGAAGGCCGCCTTCAACGACGCCCGGTCGTCGTGGTTGCCCGGTAGCACCAGCACCTCGATCTCGAGGCGGCCGAGCTGGCGCACCAGCTCGGCCAGCTGGCCCGGTTCGCCCCAGTTGGTCAGGTCGCCGGTGGCCACCACCAGGTCGGGCCGGGGTACCTCGGCGTTGATCGAGTCGACCGCCATCGTGAGGCGGCCGTTGTTGTCCACCCAGCGTTCCTCGGTGCTCTCGGGGTCGAGGATGTGGGTGTCGGTGAGCTGAGCCAGGAGCATGTCGGGTCGTATCCCTCAAACGTGGAGCCGGCGGCGGTGAGGGGCCGGGCCGTCCCTTACGGTGTTGTCCCTTACAGTGTTACCCGGCGGTAGCGGCGCTGTCCGTCACCGTGGCGTCGGAACTGGCGATCGTGTCGAGACGGATCGACACCTCGCCCTCGGTGGTGACCGTCACCGGGAACTGGGGGAGACCCTCGCCGGTGGGGGGATAGGCGGTGCCGTCGCAGGTGTCGACGAACTGGGAGCCGTCGGCCTTCCACTCGGCCACGCAGGTGCGGGGGGCCGACAGGGGACGGGCGCCGAAGGCGTACCAGCCGCTGGCCTCGTCATCCCCCACGTGGTTGACCCACAGGTCACGGTCTCCCCCCGACGGGTCGGGCAGGAACTGGGGGCCCCGCTCGGAGATGTCGCTGGCGCGCTCCTCGGCCTGGCCCAGATTGAACACGGGATCGCCCGATTCGATCTGGAGCGACGACTGGTTGCCCAGCAGGTTGCCGGTGGAGGTGACGATGAACAGGATCGTGCCCAGCGTCATCACCACGCCGAGCCCGATCATCAGCACCTGTCGCAGCGGCGGCCGGCCGCCCTGGGCTACCGGCACCGTGGACCATCCGAAATCTTGATGTTCGCCAGCACGGCTCTAGTATCGCAGGGTCGTTCGCCGCTACGGCGAGCGGGCCGTCACCGTAGACGGCAGTACTACGGCGTCATGTCGCGCACGACACCGCGCACCGACACTGCGCACCGACAAGAAGGCTCCCACCGTGGATCTACTCGAATATCAGGGCAAGCAGTTCTTCGCCTCCTACGGCATCCCGGTCTCCGACGGCGCCGCCACCGACAACGTCGACGAGGCAGTGGCCATCGCCGACCGGGTCGGCTACCCGGTGGTGGTCAAGGCCCAGGTCCACACCGGCGGCCGGGGCAAGGCCGGCGGCGTCAAGCTGGCCAACAACGCCGAGGAGGCCCGCACCCACGCCTCCAACATCCTCGGGCTCGACATCAAGGGCCACATCGTGAAGACGATCTGGATCGAGCACGCCTCCGACATCGCCGAGGAGTACTACGCCAGCTTCACGCTGGACCGCTCGGCCAAGGCGTACCTGGGCATGCTCAGCGCCCAGGGCGGCATCGAGATCGAGGCCGTGGCCGAGTCGAACCCCGAGGCCATCGCCCGCATCCACGTCAACCCGGCCGACGGGCTCACCGAGGAGGCCTGCCGGGACTGGGTGGCCCGGGCCAAGCTCAACCCGGCCGCCACCGAGGGCGCCGTCAGCATCCTGATGAAGCTGTACAACGCCTACGTTGAGGGCGACGCCGACCTGGTGGAGATCAACCCCCTGATCCTCATGCCCAACGGCGAGGTCCACGCCCTCGACGCCAAGGTCAGCCTCGACTCCAACGCCCTCTACGAGCACCCCGACTACGAGCAGTACGACGCCACCCAGCCCCGCGACGAGCGCGAGGTGCAGGCCCACGAGAAGGGCCTCCAGTACGTGGGCCTCGACGGGGCGGTGGGCGTGATCGCCAACGGCGCCGGCCTGGCCATGAGCACGGTGGACGTGATCAACCAGGTGGGCGGCCAGGCCGCCAACTTCCTCGACATCGGCGGCGGCGCCTCGGCCGACGTGATGACGGGCGCCCTCGAGGTCATCATCCACGACCCCAACGTGCGGGCCATCTTCATCAACATCTTCGGCGGCATCACCCGCGGTGAAGACGTGGCCAACGGCATCGTGGAGGCCCTGCGCCGGGTCCAGATCGACGCCCCCATCGTCATCCGCCTCGACGGCACCAACGCCGACGAGGGCCGGGCCATCCTCGCCCCCCATCTCAACGACAAGTTGATGATGGAGCCCACGATGCTGGACGCCGCCCGCCGGGCGGTCGAGCTGGCCGCCGCCCGCTGAGCCGCTTGAGCCCGAGACCGCAGAGAACGAGACAACCATGAGCATCTTCGTCGACGAGAACACCAAGGTCATCTACCAGGGCCTGACCGGCTCCCAGGGCCGCTACTACGGCCTGCTCAACAAGGCCTACGGCACCCAGGTGGTGGGGGGCGTCAACCCCAAGAAGGCCGGCACGGACGTGGAGGGCATCCCCGTGTTCGCCACCGTGGCCGAGGCCATGGCCGCCACCGGGGCCACCGCCAGCTGCATCTTCATCCCCGCCCCGGGGGTGAAGGACGCCGTGCTGGAGGCGGCCGAGGCCGGCATCGAGTTCGTGGCCGCCATCACCGAGGGCGTTCCGGCCCACGACGAGGCCTACTTCTTCAACGTGTTGAAGCGGGACTTCCCCAACACCCGCCTGCTCGGCCCGAACTGCCCCGGGATCATCTCCCCCGGGAAGTGCAACATCGGCATCACGGCCGGCCACATCGCCAAGCCGGGGGGGCCGGTGGGGATCGTCAGCCGCTCCGGCACCCTCACCTACCAGGCCCTCTACGAGCTGCAGCAGAAGGACATCGGCGTCACCACCTGCGTCGGTATCGGTGGCGACCCGGTGCCCGGCACCTCGTTCATCGACTGCCTGCAGGCCTTCGAGGCCGACCCCGACACCAAGGCCGTGATGATGATCGGCGAGATCGGCGGCACCGGTGAGGAGGAGGCGGCCGACTTCATCAAGAACCACATGACCAAGCCGCTCTCCAGCTACATCGCCGGCGTCACCGCGCCCCCGGCAAGAAGATGGGCCATGCCGGTGCCATCGTGTCGGGCGGCAAGGGCACGGCGGCGGCCAAGATGGAGGCCCTGCGCGACGCCGGTGTGCTGGTGGGTGACAATCCCACCGAAGCCGGTGAGCTGATGGCCCAGATCGTCGCCAAGTTGTAGTTGGTGGCGGTGCGGTGGGAACTTCCCGCTGCTTGACTTGACCAGGTGTTGCGCCGCGCCGCACTCCTGGTGGGACTGCTCTTCGTTTCCGCCTGCGCCGTCGGCGAGCGGCCGACCCTGGAAGGGGCCGGTCAGGTCACCGACGGCGCCGCCGCGTCCGAGGGGGACACCCAGGGGTTGTCGGGCACGCCGGACGGCGACGGCGACGGCGATGGTTCGGGCGGTGAGACCGCGTCCGGGCCCGCCACGACCGAGGAAGCCGTGCCGCCCCTGCCCGATCGTCAATCGTTGGGCAACGCCCCGCCGGTGCTGATCTCGCCCACCGGGGTGCTGGTGCCGGTGCTGGCCCGCAACCCGGTCGGGTACGAGGTGCTCACCCCGTGTGGCAACGAGGTGGATCTCACCTACGGCCAGCCGGTGTGGGACGCCACCGTGGTGCTCGACCCCGGGCACGGGGGCGACGAGCGGGGGGCGCTGTCGCCCGACGGGGCCACCGAAGCCGAGGTGAACCTCGACGTGGCCCGGCGCACAGGGGCCCTGCTGGAGGCCCAGGGGGTGTCGGTGGCGCTCACCCGCTCGGCCGACTACCGCATCCCGGTGCGCAACCGGGCCGCCATCGCCGACCAGCTCCAGGCGAAGGCGTTCGTGTCGATCCACCACAACGCGCCGGCGGCCCAGCCGGTCGACGGGCCGGGGTCCGAGGTCTACGTGCAGTCGGGCAGCGCCGACTCCCGCCGGTTGGGCGGGCTGATCTACGAGGCCGTCACCCAGGCCCTGACGGAGTTCGACGTGGCCTGGACGGGGCGGCCCGACGCCGGGGTGCTGACCGTGCTGAACAGCGAGGGCGAGAACGCCTACGGCATCACCCGCTACCCGACCACGCCGGTGGCGCTGGCCGAGCTGGCCTACATCGCCAACCCGTCGGAGGCGGTGCTGATCGGCACGTCCGAGTACCGCCAGGCGGCGGCCGAGGCCCTGGCCGCCGCCATCATCCGGTACCTGAACACCGACGAACCGGGCGGCGGCTTCGTCGATAACCCCCGCCTGTTCAACCCCTCGGGCGATACCGGCGGCACCACCGGCTGCGTCGACCCACCTCTGACCTGAGCGAACGGTGGCGCCAGCGCCGCAGCGGCGCGCCGTAGGCGCCCAGCGGGGTGAGGCCCCCGACGGCGATGGGGGAGGCGCGCAGCGCCGTCGGGGGCGCGTAGCCCCCGAAAAACCCAGCTAGGTTCGGAGGGTGCGTGCCCTCCTCTCGGTGTATGACAAGTCTGGGATCGTCGACCTGGCCAAGGAGCTCCACAGCCTCGGGGTCGACCTGGTGTCGTCGGGCGGGACGGCCAAGGCGATAGCCGATGCCGGTGTGCCCGTCACCGACGTGGCCGATCTCACCGGCTTCCCCGCCATGCTCGGCCATCGGGTGGTGACCCTGCACCCGAAGGTGCACGGCGGCATCCTGGCCCTGCCCGACGATCCCGAGCACCAGGCCGACATGGCGGCCCACGGGATCGAGCCCATCGGGCTGGTGGTGGGCAACCTGTACCCGTTCGCCTCCGACCCGTCGCCCGATCTGATCGACATCGGCGGCCCGGCCATGCTGCGGGCGGCGGCCAAGAACCACGCCTACGTGACCGTGCTGGTCGACCCGGCCGACTACCCGGCCGTGCTCGACGAGCTGCGGGTGTCGGGGGCCACCTCCGAAGGGTTGCGGCGCCGGCTGGCCCGCAAGGCCTTCGCCCACACCGCCGCCTACGACGCCGCCATCGTGAGCTGGCTCGACGAGTCGGAGGAACCGTCGGAGGAGGGTGATGAGCCGACCGCCCTGCCGCCCACCATCCACCTGTCGCTGGAGCGGGCCCAGAGCCTGCGCTACGGCGAGAACCCGCACCAGGCCGGGGCCCGTTACCGGGTGTCGGGCCGGCCCAGCTGGTGGGACGAGGTCACCCAGCAGGCCGGCATGGCTCTCAGCTACCTCAACCTGTTCGACGCCGATGCCGCCTGGCGCCTGGTCCACGACCTGGGCCGGGTGGGCGCTCCTGCCGCCGGCGCCCCCGACCGGCCGGCCTGCGCCATCATCAAGCACGCCAACCCGTGCGGGGCGGCCGTGGCCGGCACCCTGGCCGAGGCCTACGCCCAGGCCCTGGCCTGCGACGAGCGCTCGGCCTTCGGCGGGATCGTGGCCCTCAACCGCCCGATCGACGACGACACGGTGGCCGCCATCGAGAACGGCGCCCAGGCCGACGTGATCATCGCTCCCGGTTGCGACCCGGGGGTGCTGGAGCGCATCCAGGCCAAGCGGAAGAACACCCGGGTGCTCACCGCACCGCCGCCCCGCTCGGCTCCGCTGGCCGTGCGCCAGCTCAGCGACGGGTTCCTGGTGCAGGAGGCGTACTCGGTGTCGCTCGACCCCGCCGCCTGGCGGGTGGTGACCGAGCGCCAGCCCACCGCCGAGGAGCTGGCCGATGCCGCCGTGGCCTGGTTGGTGTGCGCCTACGTCACGTCGAACTCGATCGTGCTGGCGCGCAACGGCGTGGCCTGGGGGATCGGGGCCGGGCAGCAGAACCGGGTGGAGTCGGGCCAGCTGGCCACCCAGAAGGCCAACGGCCGGGCCGCCGGTGGGGCCTGTGCGTCGGACGCCTTCTACCCCTTCCCCGACGGGATCGACGCCGCAGCGGCGGCCGGGGTGTCGGTGGTGATCCAGCCCGGCGGGTCGGTGAGCGACGACAAGGTGATCGCGGCGGCCAACGGGCACGGTCTGGCCATGGTCTTCACCGGCCAGCGCCAGTTCCGGCACTAGGGCTTTAGGAGACGACGCCATGACGGCTCAACTGCTCTCGGGCCAGCCGGTGGCCGACCAGGTGTACCTCGAGATCGCCCAGCGCATCGTCGAGATGCGGGCGGCCGGGGTCACGCCGGGCCTGGGCACGATCCTCGTGGGCGACGACGGGGCCAGCGCCGGTTACGTGCGCAAGAAGCACGAGACGTGTGAGCAGGTGGGCCTGGCGTCGTTCAACATCGAGCTGGCGGCCGACGCCGGCCAGCAGGCCCTGCTCGACGCGGTGGATGCGTTCAACGACAACCCCGAGGTCGACGGGTACATCATCCAGCACCCGGTGCCCAGCGGGTTCGACTTCAACGCCGCCCTGGAGCGGATGAGCCCGGCCAAGGACGCCGACGGGCTGCACCCCACGAACCTGGGCAAACTCGTACTGCAGGAACCGGGGCCGGTGCCCTGCACCCCGGCCGGGATCCAGGCCATGCTCGTGCACTACGGGATCGAGACCGCCGGCCGCCACGTGGTGGTTGTGGGCCGGGGGCCGACGCTGGGGCGGCCGATGGCGCTGCTGCTGTCGAACAAGGGGGCGGGGGCCGACGCCGCCGTCACCGTGGTCCACAGCCGGGTGCCGAACCTGGTGGAGCTGACCCGCCAGGCCGACATCCTCATCGGGGCCGTGGGCCAGCCCAGCCTGATCGTGCCCGGCATGGTGAAGCCGGGGGCCGTGGTGGTCAGCGGCGGGATCACGTGGGAGGGGCGCAGGCTCCTGCCCGACGTCGACGAGTCGGTGGGCGAGGTGGCGTCGTGGATCACCCCCCGCCTGGGCGGCGTGGGCCCCACCACCGTCGCCATGCTGCTCCGCAACACCGTGACGGCCGCCGAACGCCGCATGCCCGGCCCATCTGGCGAACTCTGACCGGGCGTACCGCCAGGGCCTAGCCGGTGTCAGAGTTCCCGGGCTGGTTCGGGGTCAGGTCAGGTGACGGCGGTCAGGGCCAGGTGACGTAGAGGGCGACGAACGGCGCCGCCGTGGGCGCCGTCGGCGATCGACGTGTGCCAGTCGTCGGGGTGGTTGTAGAGCGTGACGTCGGGCTCGACGGGGCGCAGCTCATCGGCTCCGCCCCAGCGGAACCGGGCCCGGCCGGTGAGCGTGAGGTACAGCTCCTGGGGCGGGTGGTGGTGCAGCGGGTACTGGCGGCCGGGGCCCACCCACATGAGGCCGGCGGTCAGGTCGCCCAGGTCCCGCATCTTGTCGAACAGGGCGAGGGCGAACTCGGTACCCCCGTCGGTGGCCCGGAACGTCGGGACCCACGGCAGCAGTGGCGTCACCGCCACCAGGTCGGCCGCCAACGGCCCCGCCTCCGGTGCGGTGTCGATCCGCCCCACCGTCGAGTCGACGATCGGCACCGACGCCGACTGATAGGGGAGCGGAGTCGACTCTGCCACTGCGGTCTGGAAGGCCCGGGCCCCGGCCGCCGCCTCCGGCGCCGCCCCCGGACCGGCCGCTCGCTCCAGCAGCCGCTCCGCACACCGGTTCATGAACGAGAGGATCCGGTCGTCGTCGGTCATGATCCATGGTTGCACGCGGGAACTCGGCCGCCGACCCGATCCGTGGTGCGAAGATGTATCGGAGGAGGGCCAGGTGGTCGACGAGGTCGTTGACGGCGGCGGGCGGCAGTTCGCGTTCTATCGATGGTCGGAGACGGACGATGCCGGGTTACGGACCTTCGCCCTCCTCTTCGCCACCTATCACCTGCGAGAACAGGGTCTGGTCGTGCCCCGTCAATGGGGAGCGATCATGCAGGAGCTGCACCGGGCACCGGCGGGCGTGCGCCCACCGGCGGAGCGATTGCCGGGTGAGGAGTATCTCGATACCGAGGCGGCGGATGCACTGCGTCCCACCCCGGACGAGCGGGCGGTGTTGCCCGGTGGTCCGAGCTGTGGGACGGCCAGCCTGAGCCGGAGCGGTGGGGTCTGGTGGCCCGGTGCGCAGCGGCACACCTGCTCGACAACGACTACGGCGTGCCGAGGGCGTTCCTGCACCTGATGCCGGCACCGAGTGATCAACCAGCGGGTGGTGTCTCGGCCGGTTGGAACAGCTCGATGAGGTTGCCGGCCGGGTCCTGGATGAGGACCTGCTGGCCGCCGGGGCCGGAGATGACGTCATTGCGGAAGGGCACGCCGGCGCCCTGGAGGCGTTCGACCTCGGCCGCCAGGTCGTCGAAGATCAGGTGGATGCGGTTCCAGCCGCCGGCGCAGGGGACCGCCCCGTCGGGCATGGCCCGCCCGGCCGAGCTGAGGGGGCCGCTGAGCAGCAGGCGCAGCCGGCCCCGGGTCACGTCGGCGAAGGCCGGCGCGGCCGACATGCGCAGGCTGAACCCGAGGTGGGTGGTGTAGAAGGCGATGGCGGCCTCCACGTCGTCGACCAGATAGCGGACACTTACCAGCTCGTCATCCATGGGTCGGTTGCTCCTCAGTTGGGCTTGGATAGTCGGGCGATCAAATAGGTGATGCGGCCGTCGAGCTCGTCGGCCGTGCGTTGGAAGGCGGCGTACCCCGTGGGGCCGTCGCCTTCGAGGGCCGGATCGGCCACGCTCCAGTGGGCGGTGGCCGGCTGGCCGGGGAACTCGGGGCAGATCTCCCGCACCTTGTCGCACAGGGTGATCACGTGGTCGAACCGCACCCGGCGGAAGCGGGAGAGCGGCTTGGCCTCGTGGCCTGAGAGGTCGATGCCCCGTTGGGCCATTACGGCCACCGCGGCGGGGTGCACCGCCTTGGGGTGGCTGCCGGCGCTGCGGGCGTCGACCGCACCGGCGCCGGCGCTGTCCCCGCCACCGGCCCGGTGGCGGAGCAACGCCTCGGCCATCTGCGACCGGGCGCTGTTGCCGGTGCACAGGAACAGCACCCGAGGTGGCCGGCCCCGGACCGGACGGGGCGCCGGCGGGGGAGCGGGCACCAGCGTCACCCCGGGGTGCAGCGCGCCCGCCGCCTCGTTCAGTAGCGACAGCCACTGGTCGGCCCCCACCCGGTAGAACGTGTCGCGCCCGTCGGCCGCGCTCCGCTTGGCCGTCACCAGGCCCACCGCTTGAAGCTCCCGCAGGTGGTACGACACGAGGCTCTGGGGCGCGTCGAGCAGGGCCACCAGCTCGCTCACCTGCCGGTCACTGCGGGCCAGCTCGGCCAGCATCCGCCACCGGTTGGGCTCGGTCACCACCCGCAACACGTCGGGAGGGGAAGCGGCGCCGGGAGGAGGCGGCATGACGCCACACTAGATCAATGCCTGTAGATGCATCAACCGGAACTGATGTATGAGCTGATCGGTCAAGCGGCGAGGCCAGCCGCAAGCGCTACGGCAACGCCGTGACCGCAACGTCGTCGAAGCGGGTGACCGAACCGAAGACCCGGAGCCCGATCCGCCCGGTGGTGAGCGCCGTGTCGGTGGCCTGGGCCACCAGGGTCCCGTTGACATACAGCTTGAGTGAGCTTCCGTTCAGTTCGGCCCGCAGCACGTAAGTGGTGTCGATCGTGAGCGGCGTGGCCGGTGACGTGGCCAGCTGGGTGACGGTCCCACCCACCACCTTGGTGATGGCCCAGGCCCCGGCCGAGGTGTAGGCGAAGCGGTAGTGGTTGTTGGCGTCCACCACCCGGGCCAGCACCCCCGGCCCCCGCGACGCCGAGCGTTTGGTGGTGGTCTTCGTGCTCACCTCCACCGCATAGTTCGTCCACGAGGCCTGGCCCGCCGCCCGTTGCCCCGTGGTGTTCTGGTTCGACGCCGACCCCTGGTACCGCTGGGTGCCGTCGGCCACCACCGACCAGTTGGCGCTGCCCGAGAGGGCCGACCACCCCGTCGCCCCGGCCTCGAAGTTGTCGGTGAGCAGTGTGGCGCCAGCGTTGGGGTCGATCGTGAGGTAGCGGGCGGTGTACGGGCCCCAGGTCCCGCCGGCGTCCTTGGCCCGCACCCACACCGTGTGCTTGCCGGTGGTGAGCCCGGTGGTGACGATGGTGCCGGCCGCCGTCTCGGTGGCCGAGTCGAAGGCCCCGTCTCCGGACGTCATCGGCACCGGCGTGCCCCCCGACCAGGGGGCGGTGTCGAGGTAGTACTCGGCCGCCGCCACCGCCTGGGCCGCCGGCCGCCCGACCGACCCGGTGGCCGTGCCCAGCGCGTTGTCGTTGGCGGTGGCCGTCACCAGCACCGCCGGCCCGGCGGCCACGGCGGCGGGCAGGGTCACGGCGGTGACGGTGGGCCCGGCCGGCGTGATGTAGGGCGTACCCGACACCCGGATGGCGTACAGCAGGGCGTTGCGGTTGAGCGGGTACAGGGTGGAGTCGACGCAGGTGTAGGCGGGGGTGAACCCGGAGCAGGGGCCCGAGTTGGGGCTGATCTCGAAGGTGTAGCCGGGCACGCCGAGCTGGCCGTAGATCCAGTCGTCGGTGGTGCCCGACGTGCCGTACAGCACCTCGGGTCCGGTGCCGGTGAGGTAGCCGTTGTAGTGGCTCATGCGGAAGGCCAGCATCCGGAGCTGGGCGTCGTTGGGGGTGGTGCCGCCGTCGCCGGGGGGCAGGAGCACCAGGTTGCCGTAGCTGTGGAGGGAGATGAACGAGCCCCGGGTGGTGATCGGCACCGGGTCGGCCCGGGCCGGGCCCTTGGCGTCGGGGAAGAGCTGGGTGAACAGGCTCTGCAGGCCTATCTGTTCGGGCTCGGAGGCTGGCCCTGTGCCCTTGAAGGTCTGGGCGCAGGGGTCGACGGAGGCGCCGATGGCACCCCACAGGAAGTCGGCGTTGCGGTTGAGGTCGACGCCGTGGTGATTGGTGGCGGTGGGAGGCACGGCGCAGGTGCCGAGGCTGTTGTCGGCGTTCTTGCGCTGGAGGTAGGGGGCGTTGCCGCCCGACTCCACGATCTCCCGGCCGTCGGGGTTGACCGCCGGGATGACCCAGATCTCGGTGGTGTCCATCAGCATCGTGAGGTCGGCGTCGACCCCGTACTTCTGGGTCAGCTCGTCGATGAGGCGGTAGGCGATCTCCGACGTCTGGAGCTCCCGGGCGTGGATGGCGGCCATGATCACCGTGCGGGGCTTGGCCACGTTGGTGGACAGCGCGCAGTCGCCCTCGTGGCGGGCGGTGAGGCAGATGGCCAGCAGATCGTTGCCCCCGGGGGCGTTGTGCACCTTGCGCCACGAGTCGCCGTAGTCCACCACCGTGGCCAGGTTGGGGTAGGCGGCGGCCACCGACTGGAGATGGGCGTAGTGCTCGTCGACCGTGCGGTACCCGCCGTAGAACGTGGTGGCCGTGGCGGCGTCGGGGGGCGCCGCCGCTGGTGCCCCGTCGGTGGGGGCGGGCTCGGTGGCGGGGGTGCCGGCGGGGGGCGCCCCGGTGGTGGGGGTGCTGCCGGTTGGGGTGTCGGTGGGCGGTGTGCTTGCTCCCGGTGTGTCGGTGGGCGGTGTGCCGCCCGGGGTGGGCTCGGTCGACGGCGTGGTGGCGTTGCCGGTGACGGTGCTACCGGCGGCGGCCCGGGCCACGCCGGGGATCGGGGCCAGGGTGCGGTCGAGGCTGACCCGGAACCCGTCGGCCCGGAGCCGGTCGGCGGTGGCGGCGTCGCCCACCACCAGCAGGTAGTCGGGGCCGCGGCCCTCCACCAGGTCGTAGCCGCCGGCCACCAGGCGGTCGGTGTCGGCCCGTCCGGTCACGTACACCCGGTAGACGGCAAGCTGATCGCCGGCCGGGGGCGGGTTGCCGCCGCCCTGGGCGATCGACGGTGGCGCCACCAGCGCCAACGTGGCCAGCAGCGTGAGCAGACCAAGTACCCAGCGGAGTTGGCGCCCGTGCCGTCTCATCGTGACCTCCTGTCGAGACCCGCGCGCGGTCAGCACCCGAAGGGGTGCTCGACAGGTATCGCGGCGGGAAGGAGGGCAAGGTTACCCAAGCCCACCGCCGCCGCAACCCCGCCGCTCAGACCCCAACTGCCGACACGAAAATCGCGCCCCAACCCCGTTCTGCGTCGCGAAAACCCTGGATATCGATGGTTCGCGCGCCCTCGGTTGCCGCCGGGGCGCGGTTTCCGCGTGGGGAACGGGCCCGGCGACGGAGCCAAGTCGCACTACGCTTCGTTTCGTGGGAGCGTCGCAGTGCCCAGCCTGCGGGATGCCGACCGACACCGGCGATCGGTTCTGCTCTGCGTGCGGCGCCGCTCTGGCGGGGTTGGGGCTCGTCGACGACCGGCCGGCCGGGTGGGCGGTGTCCGACTCCCTCGACGAGCCGGAGTTGCTCGGCCTGGAGACGGCGCTGGCGGAGCCCGGCGACGGCCGTCCCCCACCCGGTGGACGCCGGTGGCCCCGGCTGCGGGTCGGCGTGCCCGCCGGCGTGCTGGTGCTGGCCGTCGCTCTGTGGGCGCTCGGGCGGAGCGGTGCCGGCCCGGGCGATACGGGGGACACCGCCCCGCCAGGGGCGAGCACCACGCAACCCGACGCCGACCCCGACGACGCCCCGGCCGCTAGCGAGCCGGCCACGACGGAAACCACCGCCGACCCGGCCACCATTCCCACCTACGACGCCGACGCCGGCGGTCCGGTGCTGGGCCGGCCGATCGGGTGGTCGCTCCTCATCGGCGACTCCTACCAGACCCCCCTCGAGCGACTCGACCTCGACACCGGCGAGCGGGTCGACTACGAGGGGGTGACCGCGGCGCCGGTGGCGGCGCTGGACGGCCACCTCCTGCTCCAGCAGGAGAACGAGGCCGGGACGACGCTGCGGATCGTGCCCATGGACGACCCGGCAGCGGAGGGGATCGAGGTCCTGGCGAGTGGGTCCGGCTTCGGCCCCCAATGGCCGGTGGTGCCCGCCGGGGACGGGCGCCTGTGGCTCTACGGCGACACGGACGGGGCCACGACCTGGCGCCTGATCCGGCTACGGGACGGCAAGCTGCTCGACGAGGTGCCGGCCCCGTCGGCCTTCCAGGTGTACCCCGTCCCGGGCGGCGGTCCCGACGTGGCCACCTCCACCAGCGGCGGCGTCTACCGGCGCGACGGCACCGGCTACCGCCTCGTCAGCCCGGGCCGGCCGGTTACGGTCCACCAGGGCGCGGTGCTCGTCACGACGTGCTCGGCGCCGGCCGCCTGCCAGCTCCAGTGGCTCGACGCCGGCACCGGCGAACCCGTCGAGCGTCCGCTGCCACCAGCCGGGGCCGCTCTCGGGGTCGAGTGGGTGGGCATGGTCGACGACGCCGGCCGGTTCCTGCTCGGTTACCGCCCCACCGGACCCGCCGGGGCGTACACCTTCGTGCTGTTCGACCGCGACCGGCAACGGGTCATCGACGTCGGCCTCGACGACTTCAGTGGCGGGCTGGCCGCCAGCCCCGACGGCCGTTACCTGGCCGCCACCGGCCTGCGGGGGCTCACCATCTACGACGCCGACCAGGACCGGTGGCTCACCGTCCGCCGGGCGAGCTACGACGGGGCCGGCGTGCTGTTCGTGGCGAACGGGGCCCGATGAGAGGCACCTGCCCGGCGTGCCTCGCTCCCGCCGGCGCCGGCGCTCGCTTCTGCCGCTCGTGCGGTGCCGCCCTGGGCCTCGACGCCGGGTTCGACCCGGGGTCCGAGGCCGGCCTCGGCGATGGGCCCGCAGCCTTGGCGGCCCCGCTGTCGGTCCGCCGTGACGCTCCCACCCGGTGGTGGGTGGCGGTGGTGGCCATGGTGGTGGTGCTGGCCGCCGGCTGGGCCGTCACCCGCTCCGGCGGCGACGCCAGCGACGCGACCGCCGACGGCGTCGCCGACTCCGCCCCGCCGGCCACCGACGCCGCTGCCACCGAGCCGACGACGGACGCTACCTCCCGCCCCACCACCAGCGGTGGGACGGCCCCCACGATGCGGGTGGTGGACGAGGGCGAGGGGCCGGTGCTCGGCCGGCCTGTCGGCTGGTCGGTGGTGGTGGGCGACCCCTACAACGTCGGGGGCAGTCTGTGGCGGCTCGACCTCGACACCGGCCGCCTGGTGCGCTTCCCCGAGGTGGACGGTGGGCCGCTGCTGGCCGTGGGCGACCGCCTGGTGATGGCGGGCCTGACGTCATCGTCGCCGGACGGTGGCTTCAGCCTGCGGTCGATCTCCCTGAGCGACCCCACCGCCGATCCGGTGCCGTTTCAGGCACCGGCCACGGTGTCGATCTTCTCGTCGGTGCCGGCATCGTCGTCCGGGCCCCGGGCCGGGGGCGGCCTCTGGGTCCACGACGACGGCCTCGATCCCCACTGGCTCCTGCTCAGCGTGGAGACCGGCACCGTCCTCGACGAGGTGCCGGGCGGGGGCGGGATCGTGCCCGGCCGGGGGCCGGAGCTCGCCACCTCGGCCAGCTGGGGTCTCTACCGGCGGGCAGGCGACGGCTACCGGCTGGTCACGCCGGGCCGCCCGGTCGCGTCGGCCGGAACCGATGTGCTCCTCGAGACCTGCTCGTCGCCCATGGATTGCCGGTTGGCCTGGGTGGACGAGGTCAGCGGGGAGACGGTCGAGCGACCGGTACCTCCGACAGACCCGGCGTTCTGGTGGCGGGGCCTGGTGCCGGGTAGCGACCGCTACCTGACGGGCCAGAGGCTGGGCGACCAGCCGTACCTTTTCAATCCTGTGGTGTTCGACCTGGTGACAGGCCGCATGCTCGACTTCGACGGGGTCGGGCAGGGCATCGCCTCCAGCCCCGACGGGCGATTCCTCCTCACGGCGGACCTCTACGGTCCCTCGCCGGCCGGCCTGGTCATCTATGACGCCGAGACCGGCACGCCGCACCCGCTGGGCGCGCCGGGCCAGGTCGGCGACACCGCGGCCGTGTTCGTGCCCAACGCCTGACCGGCCGCCGCCCGGCCGGCACCGGCGGGGTACGATCGGTCATGGCATCGTGTCGGGCCTGCGGGGCGGGGATCGGGCGGCAGTTCCGGTTCTGCTCCCAGTGCGGGGTGGCGGCGGGGGTGGAGCTCGACCTGCTCGATCTGGCGCCGCCGGCCCACGACGAGGCCATCGTGAGCTACGGCCGCCCGGGGCGGTTCTGGGCCGCCGTCGGCGGCGGCACGCTGGCCGTGCTGGCCGGCCTGTGGGCCCTGTCGTCCGTGGGCGGCGGAGGCGGGGCCGGAGACACCGCCGACGCCGGCCACCATCGGCCCGCCACGACGGCCCGCGCCACCACGCCGCCCACCACCGACGCCGGGCCCACGGCGCCGTCGGCCGCCGAGGGCGCGTCGACAACCACAGCCGCGGAGACCGACGCCGCCACCAGCGTCATCGCCGGTGGCGGCCCGCTCCTGGGTGAACCCGTCGGGCTGTCACTCCTGATCGGGGGTGAGCAGCGGCTGCGCCGGGTCGACCTCGACACCGGCGTCGTCACCACCTACGAGCGGCCCGGCGTCCCCCTGTTCGCCACCGGCGGCCTCGTGCTGATCCAAGGCTCGGGCGGCCTGGTCCGCGCCGTACCCCTCGCCGACCCCGATGCCGAGACCCCGTCGCTGTGGTCGCAGTTCTCGCCTGCCCTGCCCCGTCCCGGGATGAACCCGGGCGAGGTCTGGCTGCCCGACGCCTCGGGCGAGACGCTCGTGTGGCGGTTGGTGGATGCCGGGTCCCGGGACGTGCTCTCGGAGGTCGACAGCGGGACAGCCGCCTGGTGGAGCCAGCCCGAGTCGATTCTCGACCCGGAGGTCGTGGGCTCGACCACTGGCGAGGTGTTCGAGCGCGTCGACGAATCCTACGAACGGGTGGCCGACGGCGAGCTGATCGCGGTGGGCCGCACCCGCGTGCTCGTGCGGCGGTGCGAGAACCCCGGCTCCTGCACCCTCCACTGGCTCGACCGGGCCAGCTGGCGTGAGACGGCCGACCCGGTGCCCGAAGTCGCCGCCCGTCAGGTGACGGGGGCGTCGATCTCCGACGACGGGCGCCTGCTGGTGTACGCCACGGCGAGCGAGTCCCACCTGTTCGACGTTTCCCGGGGGCAGGGAGTGGCTGAGGTGGCCTCCTGGCCCGGAAGCCTGTCGGTGTCGCCCGATGGTCGCTGGGCGGCGCTGGTGCACATCGCCGGTCGTATCGCCCTCTACGACGTCGAACGCGGGGAGGTGACCGAGGCGCCGGTGTCGCTCGCCAGTGACAGTCAGGTGATCATCGTCCCGAGCGCCTGAGCGCCGGTGGCAGCGGCCTGGGGCCCGCCGGGATCAGGTGGTGGGCAGGCCCAGGAACTCGGCGGCCCGGTACACCCGGCGGGTGACCGACTCCCGGTACTCGTCGAGATCGAGATCCTCGTCCTGGCTGCCCTGCTGGCCGTTGACGTAGCGGGCGTAGACCCCCTCGCCGATGCAGGCCAGGCGCCAGGCGGCGAAGCCCCGGTAGTAGGCCACGAGATCGAGGCTCACCCCCATCTCATCGGCGTAGCGGCCGGCCAGCTCCTCCTGGGTGAGGAATCCTTCCAGCGACGTGGTCTCGTTGTCGCCCTTCGGATCGGGGATCGTGGGGTCGTACCAGTAGCCGAGCAGCCCGGCCAGGTCGGCCATGGGGTCGCCCAGCGTGCACAGCTCCCAGTCGAGCACGCCGGCCACCGGCCCGGCCGGGTCCATCATGCAGTTCGACAGGCGGTAGTCGCCGTGGGCGATCGTGGTGAGCGCCTGGTCGGGCGCCCGGGCGGCCAGGGTGTCGCGCACCCGGTCGATCAGGGGCAGCTCCCGGGTCTTGGACTGCTCCCACTGGCCCGACCACCGCTTGATCTGGCGTTCGATGTAGCCGCCCCGCTTGGCCAGGTCGCCCAGGCCCACGTCGTCGATGTCGACCCGGTGCAGGGCGCACAGGGTGTCGATCAGCTCGTGTGACATGCGGGTGCGGACCTCGGGGGTGAAGCTGCGCCCGATCTCGACGTCCCGCACCACCACCCCGTCGAGGAAGTGCATCACGTAGAAGTCGCGCTCGTTGACCGCCGGGTCCTGGCACAGCCCCACGAGGCGGGGCACCGGCACCGGTGAGTCCTTCAGGGCGTCCATCAGCCGGTGCTCCCGGGCCATGTCGTGGGCGCTGGGCAGGAGGTGGCCCATGGGCGGCCGGCGCAGCACGAAGCGGCGGCCGGCGGCGTCGGCGATGGTGTAGGTGATGTTCGACCGGCCCCCGGCCACCAGGGTGAACGTGAGGGGCGGGGTGATCTCGGTGCGCTCGGCCAGCCAGGCCGTGATATTGGGGACGTTGATCCCCTCGGGGGCCGCCGGGGTGCCCTCGGCCGGGCTCGTCTGCGTGGTCATCGGCCTCATACTGCCACCGGCGGCGGTGCTGGGTCGAAGGGAACCGCTGCGCCGGCGGCATCGGCTCCGACCCTGCTGCAGGGCCATGGATGGCGGCGTTCGGGCCTCGCGGTCTGAATGTCACACCCCCCGTCTAGGGTCGTTCCCAGACGCCTTCCCCCCATCCGAACCCGCTAGAAGGGACATCCGTAGACATGGTGAAAGTATTGGTAGCCACCACCGAGGGGCAGGGCGAGCGAGACGACGATTATGCGTGGGCCGTCGACGGCGAGCTTGTGTACATCCCCGGCGTGGAGTGCTTCAACCCCCGCTGCGGTTGCAGCCGAGGCTTCGCCGGGATGGCCAGCGCCAAGGCCACCACCACCGCCCTCGTGGTGGATCGGGCCGACATCAAGGCCAACGATCTCTCGAACGCCCTGGCCGATTCCCTGGAGCGCCAGGGTTGGCTCACCGGCCACTGGAGCGAGGACGACGAAGACCTCTTCCGTGACCTGTTCCAGCGCATCCTGCTCGCCGCCACCCACTTCCCTCCCGGCTCGATCATCGAGCGCGACGGAGACTACGTCCGCCTCCGGGCCCGAGCCGAGCCTCTCCATTCACCCTTCGGCGGGTGGGACGGCTGAGGGGCCGCCACCGCTGGCCCCGGCCTAGCCGACAGCCATCATCGCCGCCGCCACCATCGCCATGATGGCGGCGGTGATGAGAGCGGCCAGGGCCAGCACGTAGCGGGCATCGGTCTGGGCCGCCTGAGCGGCCGACTGGGCCAGGCTCAGGTCGCCCATCGCCGGCGACTGGGGCGATTCCAGAGCGAGCTCGCCCAGCAGGGCGTCGACGCTCACCGGATCGCCCTGCTCCCCTACGGCACCGTCGTGAGACGGGGCGACGAACGCCGGCCTGTCCATGGCCTCACCGTCGAAGGGCAGGCGGTCGAACGCCTCACCGTCGAAGGGCCGGCCGTCGAACGGGGCGGCGCCTGGCGGCCCGGCGGGATCGGCGGTGAGCGGGTCGGTGGCGGGCGGGGCGGCGGCCGGCGACACCAGGTCCACCGGCCCCATGGTGGCCGAGGCCGAGGTGGCGGTCTCCACCGCCGGTTCCCGGCGCACGTCGATCTGCAGCCCGGCGGGGCCGGTGTCGGCCTCGTGGGGGCGGGCCACGGCCCGACGCAGCTCGCTCACGAAGGCGGCGGCGTTGGCCGGCCGATCCCGCGGGTCTTCGGCCATGGCCCGGGCCACAAGGTCCCGGAGGGCATCGGGCAGCACCGAGGCCGCCGGGCCCTTGCCGGTGCGGGCCTGGGCCGTGGCCATACGGGCGGTGAGTAGCGCGGCGTCGCCCGCGAAGCCCACGTGACCGGTGACCATGGCGAACAGGATGGCCCCCAGGCTGTAGACGTCGACCCGGGGGTCGGCCTCGATCGGCACCGCCAGCTCCGGTGGGCTGAAGAACAGCGACGGGATCAGGGTGGCCGAGGTGCTCCGCTCGCCCTCGGGCAGGCTCATTCCGAAGCCGGCCACCCGGGGCAGGAGAAAGTCGGTGAGCAGGATGCTGTCGGGGGTCAGGCACCGGTGCACCAGACCCCGGCCGTGCAGCTCGGCCAACGCCACCGCCACCGGCTCCAGCAGGAACGTGGCCTCCCGCCACCCGAGGCGGCCGTGGTCGGCCACCAGCCGGGCGAGCGAGCCCCGGGCGTAGAACGGGCTGACGGCGTAGGGCTGGCCGGCGGCGGTCTTCCCCGCCTCCAGCAGGGGCACCACCGCCGAATGGCCGCTGAGCTCGGCGGTCACGGCCCTCGCCCGGTCGAAGCGACGGCCCACGTCGGACGCCAGGTGGGCGTGCAGCACCTTCACCGCCACCGTTCGCCGGGGGTCGAGCTGTACCGCCCGGTACACCGAGGTGGACGAGCCGGCGCTCACCAGCTCCAGCTCGGCCAGGTTGGGAATACCCAGGTCGAGTTGGGGCTGGTCGGTGCCGGGTTGGCTGGCAATAGGCCTGTCGGGGGTGGTGTCGGGCTCGGGTTCGTCATCGCCCCGATCACCCGACCCGGACGGGTCGGGTGAGGAACCACCGGACTCCTGCCCGGAGGGCTCCCGGCTCTCGATGAGCAGGTCGGCACTTGGTTCGGCGGCTTGGTTGGCGGCCACGTCGCTCACCTCGAAGCTGGTCTGGCCCGGACGGCGGCCCCGGCGCAAGCTCTTATCATGGCTGGGTCGGCGCCGAAACACTGGCGGCCGGCGTGGGAAAATTTGGGGCTTGACCCGGGCCCCTGGGTGAATTGTGGGCCGCTCACCTGGTGGGCCCCGGCCGAGGAGCGTGGGGCACACATGACGCAGGGGGCGAAGCCACGTTCGGCAACGCTGGGACGGCGCGGTGCCCGCCTGATCCGCGAGCTGGTGCTGCTCCATCCAGGGCCCTTCACGGTGGCCGTCACGGGGGCGGCGGTGTTCGCCGGCAGCACGGTGGCCGCCACCGTGGTGCTGGGCCGGGTGACCGACCAGGTGGTGGAGCCCGCCTTCGCCGGCCGCCCCCTGCCCCCGCACGCCCTGGCCTGGTCGGCCCTGGCCGTGGTGGCGGTGGCCGTGCTGCGGGTGGCCGGCATCGTCAACCGTCGCTTCTTCGGCTCCGTGACCTCGGAGCGGGTGCAGGTGTCGATGCGGCACCGGTTGGTGGACCAGTACCTCGGGCTCCCCCTGGCCTGGTACCAGCGCAATCCCACCGGCCAGCTCCTGTCCCACGCCGACAGCGACACCGAGATGGTGGCCGACGTGCTCAGCCCCCTGCCCTACACCCTGGGCGTGGCCTTCCTGGCCCTGTTCTCCATCGCCACCCTGATCCGGGTGGACCCGGTGATGGCCGCCGTGGCCCTGCTGATCTTCCCCGCCCTGGCCCTGCTCAACCGGCGCTACTCGGCCCGGGTGGAGGGCCCGGCCGCCGCCGTGCAGGCCGGTATCGGCCACGTGGCGGCCATCGCCCACGAGAGCTTCGACGGCGCCCTGGTGGTCAAGACCCTGGGCCGGGCCGGGCCCGAGACGGCCCGTTTCTCCACCGCCGCCCGGTCCCTGCAGGCCAGCCGGCTGGAGGTGGGCTACGTCCGGGCCCTGTTCGAGTCGATCATGGACGCGCTGCCCAATCTGGGGGTGGTGGCAGTGGTGCTGGTGGGGGCGCTGCGGATCGACGCCGGGGCCATGACCCGGGGCGAGCTGGTGCAGGTGGCGTCCCTGTTCGCCGTGCTGTCCGTGCCCATGCGGATGCTCGGCTTCTTCCTCGAGAGCCTGCCCCCGTCGGTGGTGTCCCGGGAGCGGCTGGCCAGCGTGTTCGACGAGCCCCGCCCCGCCGGGCCCGCGGGCGGTCACCGGGCGCCGGGGCCGGGCCCGGGCGGCGGGGCGGCCCTGCCCGCCGGCGGCCCCATCGGCGTGGCCGCCCGGGGCCTGCGGATGGCCTACGACGGCGCCGTGAGCCAGGCCCCGGTGCTCGACGATCTCGACCTGACGGTAGCCCCGGGCGAGGTGGTGGCCGTGGTGGGCGCCACCGGGGCCGGCAAGTCCACCCTGTGCCAGGCCCTGGCCGGGCTGATGGAACCGGCGGCCGGTGGGATCCTGCTCGGGGGTGTCCCGTTGGCCGACGTCGACCCCGCCCACCGCACCGCCGCCGTGGCCCTCGTGTTCCAGGAGTCGTTCCTGTTCGCCGACACGGTGGAGGCCAATGTCGACGTGGCCGGCGGGGCCAGCGAGGACGAGCTGTGGGCGGCGCTGGCCGTGGCCCGGGCCGACCGGCTGGTGGAGGAGCTGCCCCATGGCCTCCAGACCGAGCTGGGGGAGCGGGGCGTCACCCTGTCGGGCGGGCAACGCCAGCGGATCGCCCTGGCCCGGGCCCTGCTGCGTCGGCCCCGGCTGCTGATCCTCGACGACGCCACCTCGGCCGTCGACGCGGTGGTGGAGCAGGAGATCCTGGCCGGCCTGCGGGGCGCCGGCCGGCCCGACGCCACCGTGGTGGTGGTGGCCCAGCGGGTGTCGACGATCGAGCTGGCCGACCGGGTGCTGTACCTGGCCGGTGGCCGGATCGCCGCCGCCGGCCCCCACACCGAGCTGCTGGCCACCCAACCCGGGTACGAGGCGCTCGTCCGGGCCTACGAGGACACGGCGTCGTGAGCACCGTCGAACCCCGCCGGCCGGAGCCGGCTGAGTCGTCCCGCCGGCCGGAGCCGGCTGTGTCGTCCCGCCGGCCGGAGCCGGCGCTGCGCATCCTGCGGCGGGGGGTGGGGGCGAGCCCCCAGCTGCGCCAGGGGCTCGTGGCCACCTGGGCCTTCGGGATGTCGATCGCCGGGGGCAAGCTCGTGCTGCCGGTGCTGATCCAGCGGGCCCTGGACCGGCCGCTCCGGCCCGACGGGGGCCTCGACCTCCCCTACATCGCCGTCCTGGCCGCAGTGGCCACCGCCGTGGTGATCGGGGCCGGGTTCATGAGCTGGTACACCCAGCGCCGCCTGGTGGAACGGGCGGAGGGGGCCATCGCCCAGCTCCGGATCGACGCCTTCGCCCAGGTCCACCGCCTCACCCTGGCCGACCACAACGAGACCCGCCGGGGCGTGCTGGTGGCCCGGGTCACGAGCGACTGCGAGGCGTTGGCCCGCTTCGCCCAGTGGGGCCTGTACTCGTGGGCCATCAACCCCGTGCTGATCCTCGGCACCCTGGCCACCCTGGCCTGGTACTCGTGGCCCCTGGCCCTGGTGGTGGCCGGTGTCTACACCCCGGTGCTGCCCTGGTTCCGCTGGCTGCAGCGCCGCCAGCTCGCCGCCTACGACGCCCTGCGCACCCGGGTGGGTGACATGCTGGGCCGCTTCTCCGAGGCCCTGATGGGGGCAGCCGTGGTGCGGGCCTACGGGGCCGAGGCCCGCACCCGGGCCCAGCTCCACCAGGCCATCGACGGCCGCTACCGGGCCCGGCTGCGGGCCACCGCCGTCACCGTCACCCTGTTCGTCACCGGCGACCTGGTGGGGGCGCTGGCCTTCGTGGCCGTGCTGGTGGTGGGTGTCACCCAGCGCCAGCGGCTGGGCCTGGGTCCGGGCGAGCTGGTGGCCGCCCTGTTCCTCACGAACTACCTGCAGGGCCCGGTGGGCGAGCTGGGCGAGACGCTCGATCTCACCCAGACGGCGGTGGCCGGCTGGCGCAAGATCCTCGACCTGCTCGATCACCCGATCGAGCTGGCCGAACCCGAGCCCGGTACCGATCTGCCGGCCGGCCCGCTGGGTGTCGAGGTGGAGGCCGTCACGTTCGCCTACCGGGGGGCCGGCACCGTGCCCGTGCTGCGGGACGTGTCGGTGGCGATCCCGGCCGGCCGTACGGTGGCCGTGGTGGGCGAGACCGGTTCGGGCAAGACCACCTTCGCCAAGCTGCTGTGCCGCCTGGCCGACCCCGGCCAGGGACGGATCCTGGTGGGCGGGGTGCCGCTGGCCGAGGTGGCCCCGGCCGCCCGCAGCCGGGCCATCCGCCTCGTGCCCCAGGACGGCTTCCTGTTCGACACCTCCATCCGGGAGAACGTCCGCTACGGAGCCCCTGGGGGCGACGCCACCGACGGCGAGGTGGAGGCCGCCTTCGCCCGCCTCGGCCTGGGCTGGTGGGTGGCCCGCCAGCCCGGCGGCCTCGACCACCGGGTGGGGGAGCGGGGGGAGAACCTGTCGGTGGGCGAGCGCCAGCTCGTGGCCCTGGCCCGGGCCGCCCTGGCCGACCCCGGCCTGCTGATCCTCGACGAGGCCACCTCCGCCGTCGACCCCGAGACCGACCAGGCCATCAACTCGGCCCTGCGGGTGCTGGCCCGGGGCCGGACGCTGGTCAGCATCGCCCACCGCCTGGCCACGGCCGAGGCGGCCGACGTGATCTTCGTGTTCGACGAGGGCCGCCTGGTGGAGCAGGGCCCGCACCGGGAGCTGGTGGCCGCCGGCGGCCGCTACACGAGGTTGCACCAGGCGTGGGTGGGCAACACCCGCCGCAACTAGCCCCGTAGGGCCGGGACGGGGATGGGGGCCCGGCCCGGCCGGGGAATCGTGCGGCCATCGCGTCGGCCGATACGCTCGGCCCGTTCGAGCACCAGCGAAGGAGCCCCCGACCGTGAGCAAGCCGCCAGTTCGAGTCACCGTCACCGGCGCAGCCGGCCAGATCGGCTACAGCCTCCTGTTCCGTATCGCGTCGGGCGAGATGCTCGGCCCGGATCAGCCGGTCATCCTCCAGATGCTGGAGATCACCCCCGCCCTGGGCGCCCTGGAGGGCGTGGCGATGGAGCTCGACGACTGCGCCTTCCCCCTGCTGCAGGGCATGGTCCGCACCGACAATGCCGACGTCGCCTTCGGTGACGCCCAGTACGCCCTGCTGGTGGGGGCCATGCCTCGCAAGGCGGGCATGGAGCGGGCCGATCTCCTGAGCGCCAACGGCGGCATCTTCGGCCCCCAGGGCCAGGCCATCAACCGCTCGGCGGCACGCGACATCAGGGTGCTGGTGGTGGGCAACCCGGCCAACACCAACGCTCTGATCGCCCTGTCCAACGCCCCCGACATCGATCCCGGCCAGTTCAACGCCATGACCCGCCTCGACCACAACCGGGCCATCAGCCAGCTGGCGGCCCGGGTGGGCCAGCCCGTCACCTCGGTGAAGAAGATGACGATCTGGGGCAACCACTCCACCACCCAGTATCCGGACCTGTTCCACTGCGAGGTCGACGGCCAGAACGCGGCCCAGCTGGTGAACGACCAGGCCTGGCTGGAGGGCACGTTCATCCCCACCGTGGCCAAGCGGGGCGCCGCCATCATCGAGGCCCGGGGCGCCTCCTCGGCCGCCTCGGCCGCCAACGCCGCCATCGATCATGTCCGCAGCTGGGCCCTGGGCACGCCGGAGGGCGACTGGGTATCGATGTCGGTGTGGTCCGACGGCTCCTACGGCTGCCCCGACGGCATCGTGTCGAGCTTCCCCTGCACCGTGGCCGACGGCCAGTACTCGATCGTGCAGGGTCTCGACATCGACGACTTCAGCCGGGGCAAGATCGACGCCTCCACCGCCGAGCTGGTGGAGGAGCGCGACGCGGTGAAGGAGCTCAAGCTCATCTGAACACAGCCAACTCTGACAGGCGCGGCCGGAAAGCGGGACGCCCTGTCAGAGTTCCCGGTTCGGGCTCAGTTCTCGGAGATCGGCGACGAGGCGGTGGCGAGGGTCTCGGGCTGGCCGTCGGCCGCCCGGGCCACCGCCCGGCCGGTGGCCAGCATCGACAGGGCCACGGCCCCCAGGCCGATCGACAGGGTCTCGGTCAGCTCGGCCAGCAGGATGGCACCGGCGCCCGGCCCCAGGGCCACGACCTCTTCGTAGCTGCGCCCCCGGCGGTGGGCCAGCTGGTGGGCCAGGGACACCGCCCGCTCGCCCAGGGTGTCGTACTCGAAGGCCTCTGCGTGCTCGTTCGCCATGGCTGTCATCCAATCCTCGCCGGAGGTGTCACTGTCGGGTTCCGGTCGGCCCGCCCGGCCGCTAGTTGAGGGGCCCTACTTGAGGAACTTGGACGTGGTGTTGTCGGCCAGGATCTTGCCCTCGGTCTGACGGGTGGGGCAGTAGTACACCGTGTACCGGCGGTAGGTGACGGTGCGGATCGTGTCGTCGCAGTCGAGGCAGGGTTCGCCGGCCCGGTTGTGGACCTTGGACGGGCGGTCCACGCTCTTGCCGATGTCGGTGAGCGTGCGCTCGTGGGCCGTGGCCCGGGCCACCACCTCACCCAGGGCGGTGTGGAGCCGGGTCAGCTCGTCGTCGGTGAGCTTGGCCGCGTTGGCGAACGGCGACAGGGCCGCCTCGTAGAGGATCTCGTTGGTCAGCATCCGACCCAGCCCGGCCAGGATGTCCTGGTCCCGCAGGAGGCCGTGGAGGCGGCGGGACCGACCGGCCAGCCGCTCGGCCAGCTCGTCCCGGCTGAGCTGGTCGGCCTCGGGGCCGAGGTAGTCCAGCGGCACCTGGGGAAGCGGGTCGCCCCGCACGGCCCACACCCCGGCCTTGCGCTCGGTGCCGGCTTCGGTGAGCAGCCAGGCCTCGTCGACCCCGGAGGCGGTGCCGGTGAACGTCCAGCGGGCCAGGCCCAGTTTGGGCTTCTTCGTCACCTTGGGGTCGAGCCGCAGCCGGCCCCCCTGCATCAGGTGGATCACGTGGGTGAGTTCGCCGTCGAAGCGCAGCAGCAGGTACTTGCCCCGCCGGTCCACCCGGTCCAGGCGCATCCCCTTGGCTCCGTCGGCCGGCGGGTCGTAGGTCTTCAGGGCGGCGAAGTTGAGCAGATCGAAGCGCTGGAGGGTGGCCCCACCCAGGGCCGCCGTCATGCGCTCGGCGTGCGCCTGCACCTCGGGCATCTCGGGCATGGTTCCGACGCTACCCGCCCGCCGCCTGGTCATGCGGCGCCAACGGCCGGTCGCCGTCGGGCGCCCCGAAGCTGGTCCGGGCCCGGAGGGGGGCCAGGGCATCGTCCACCGCGGCCAGGTGGGGGGCGTGGCCCAGCAGCACCACCGGGTCGCCGCCCAGCGTCAGGCGACCGTCGAGGAAGGCCCGCTGGGCGCTCTCCCGGCCCTGGTTGACGGCCACCGCCAGATCCCAGGTCATGGTCATGGTCACCGCCGCCGTCCCGGGCCCGGGCTCGGCCCCCACCCGGTCGGGACCCAGCACCAGCCGGTAGCGGCGGTCACCCCCCGGCCCACCGGTCACGGTCACCGCCACCACCAGCGGGCCGGGCACCGGGGCGAGCCGGCTCAGGGCGGCGTCGGCCGCCGCCACCCAGGCCTCGCTCAGGAACTCGACACGATCGCCGGCCGTGTCAGTGGCTTCGCTCATGCGGCACCATCCTCCGGCCCGAACCTTGTCGACTTGTGCCGCCCAGAGCGGCCTTTCTCGACAACGTTCGCCCCGGGCAGCGTGCCGCCGGCGGCCAGCAGGGCGCGGCGCAGCTCGTGGAGCCGGCCCAACTCGGTCTGCAGCGGGGCCACCACCAGGTCCCGGGCCACGTCGGCCACGGCGTCCTCGGCCCGCTTGCGCACCGCTCGACGCCGCCGGGCGGCGCCCACCCGGGCCAGGCGCCCGGTGGCCAGCGCCAGCAGCCCGCCCAGCAGGAGGCCGCCCACCAGCAGGCCGGTGGGCAACGGGATCCGGCGCCAGGTGGGGGTGGGCACGTCGGGCAGCTGGAGCCAGGCGCCAGCGGCCAGCAGGGTGAGCCACAACGCCCCCACCAGGGCGGCCGCCGCCAGGGCCAGCTGGATGCCGTTGGCCAGGCGCCACCAGCCCGGTTCGTCGGCCGTCTCGGCCCGCACCGCCTGGGCCACGGCCTGGTCGACCCGGTCGGCCAGCAGGGCCGGATCGGGGGTGGCGGCCCGTCGGATCAGGTCGGGCCAGGGATGGGGGAGGGGATCGGTGACGGCCCGCACAGCCTGGCGCACCGCCCCCTCGGTCCGGGCCCGCTGGAGGCCCGACGGGGCCGGCAGCGACGCCCGACCCCCGCTGCCCCGGCCCAGATGGAGGCGGCGCAGGGGGTGGGGCCGCATGGAGCGGGCCCACCGGGTCCAGGGCCAGCCGGTACGGGCGCCGGCGTCACGCCGGTGGCCGGCGGTCACCGCGTCGAGCACGGCTGGCAGGCCCGAGCCCTCCACCAGGTCGGCGGCCAGGGTGCGGGCCACCCGGCGGGGCACCTCGTCGGAGTCCCTGGTCCCGGCCTTGCTGTCGCCCCTGTTGTCGGATCCCCGGTTGTCGGATCCCCGGGCGTCGGCCCCGGGGTCCAGCTCGGCCAGCAGATCGGAGGCGGCGGTGCGCACGTCGGCCTCCAGCCGCTCCACCATGGCCCGGCGCTCGGCCACGGCCCGGGCCAGGAGGCTGCGGACCTCGGCGATCCCCCGCCCGTCGGTGGCCGACGCCACCAGCACCGGGGCCCCGGCCAGGCCGTCGTCGGCCAGGAGCTGGCCCAGGTCGGACCGGAGCCGCTCGGCGTCGGCCGGCGCCAGTTGGTCGGCCTTGTTCAACACCAGGGCCACCACTCCGCCGTGCTCCCGGAGGCGGCGCAGGTAGCCGTGCATGGCCTTGTCGGCGTACTTCTCGGCGTCGGTCACCCACACCATGAGGTCGGCCAGCTCGGCGATCCGCTCCATCTCCTGGCGGTTGGCCAGGGCCACCGAGTCGTGGTCGGGCACGTCGAGCAGGACCAGCCCGTCGAGGGGGGTGGCGGCCCCGCCCTCGGCCGCCAGCTGGTGCCGGTTGGGGACCTCCAGCCAGTCGAGCAGGGGCCCGGCGTCGCTGCCGTCGCTGTGCGGCGGGCCCCAGGTGAAGGCGAGGGTGGTGGCGGTGGTGGGCCGGCGCACACCGGTGGTGGCCACGGTGGTGCCGGTGACGGCGTTGGCCAGCGACGACTTGCCCCCGCCGGTGGCCCCCAGCAGGGCCACCAGGGTGTGGTCGGTGCCGTGACGCTGACGCCCCTCCACCTTGTCGATCACCCGCCGGGCCCCGGCCACCGCTGTCTCGTCGAGCCGCCCGTCGGCCAGCTCCACCGCCCGGCCCAGCTCGGCCACCCGGTCGCTCAGGCCCACCGCGGCCCCCTTCGGGGCCCGGCGTCGGCCGGCCGGGCTCATCGCTCCCGCTCCAGAGCGGCCCGGGCCTCCTCCACGGTGTCGACGGCGGCCCGCAGGTCGGCCACCGCCTCCGGCGGCGTCACCATCGACCACAATCGGGTGCGGAACCGGTTGGCGTCGGTGTCGAGCAGGCCGGCCACCCGTTCCACCAGCAGCCGGCGGGCCTCGTCGGCCAGGTCCCGCACCGCCTGCTCGCCGAAGATGGCGGTGAGCAGGGTCTGGGACAGCCCGGCGGTGCCGGCGCCGATCACCACCTCGCCCCCGGTGATGCCGCCGGTGGAGGCGAACAGCACGATCATCAGGGCGATCCCGATCGAGTTCACGCCCAGGGCGACCACCCGGGCCGTGGTCCGCTTGCCCGCCGCCTTCGATCGCACCAGGTTCAAGATGTCGTCCTGCCAGGCCCGGATCTCATGGCCGACGGCCTGGGCGAAGGCGGGCGACGCCCGCTCCAGCTCCCGGTCGTCGGGGCCCAGCACCTGGCGGCCGCCGGGCAGGGAGCGCCAGGTGGAGGCCACAGCCAGGGCGGCGCCGTCGGCGTGATCGACCAGGAGCTGCTCCAGGGTGGAGGAGATCTCGCCCTGCACCTCGGCCGTGTGCGACGGCCGCCCGGTGACGAGAGCGCCCAGCCGGTCCCGCACCCAGCTGATCCGACTCTGGATGGCCCGCATCAGCTCGGCCGTGCCGATCAGCTCCTGCCACCGCTCCAGCACCTCGCCCCGCAGGAGGGTGCCGCCCGAGATGTCCTCGGCCAGGGTTCGTCTCGTGTCGCCGTAGGTGTGCTCCAGGGCCTGGCGCAGCGCCCCGGCCGCCGCCTGCTGCTCCTCGCCGGCGTCGGCCACCGCCAGCACCCGGGGCCGCAGGCTGCGCAGGGCGCCCTCCAGGGTGCGGGCCACCACCGCCGCCCGCTCCCCGGCGTCGTCGGCCAGGTGGCGCAGCAGGGCCGCCACCGGCTCGATGGCGGCCGGGGGCAGGAGCCCGCCGGCCAGCTCGCTCTGATCGATGGGATGCACGGGGGTACCGGCGAGGCCGGCGTCGGCCAGCATCTGGCGCAGGTGGGCCACGATCTCGGGGGCGGCCCCGGGGGGGATCCGGTTCACGATCACGGCCAGCGACGTGCCCCGGGCTTCGGCCTGGCGCAGGAACTCCCAGGGCACGGCGTCGGCGTAGCGGACGGCCGAGGTGGTGAACAGCCACAGGTCGGCCGCCGCCAGCAGCTGGGTGGCCAGGGTGCGGTTGGCCTCCTCCACCGAGTCGATGTCGGGGGCGTCGATCAGGGCCAGGCCGGGGCGCAGCCGGTCGGTCGTCACCAGTTGGAGGACGGCCCCGGTGGGGGGCGGGGAGCCCGGGGTGACGCCGGTGACCCGGGGCAGGTCGGGGAGGATGTCGCCCCCGGCGAACCAGGCCTGGTCGGCCGGGGCGCACACCAGCACCGGGGCCCGGGTGGTGGGGCGCAGCACGCCCGCCTTCGACACCTCGGCCCCCACCAGCGAGTTGGCGATCGTCGACTTACCCGATCCGGTGGACCCGCCGAGCACGGCCAGAAGGGGGGCGTCGAGGCGGCCCAGGCGGGGTAGCAGGTAGTCGATGATCTGGTCACGTAGCTCGGTACGGGCGGCCCGGGCGGCGGCCGAGCGCTCCAGGTCGAGCTCGAGGCCGGTGGCGTCGAGTGCGGCGGTGAGCCCGTCGAGGGCCGACACAACGGCGGAGGCGGATCCGGTGCTCACGGTGCCTAGCAGGGTAGGCGGTCACGGAGCGTCCCGTACCGGACCAGCTTCGACGACCATGAACAGGTGAATGCAACTACCTCAATGCCCCACAGAGGGCCCTGGTCGGTGATGGTTGGCGGGCAAATATGCTCTGGGCCCGTAGCGGGGGACATTCATCATGGGCGACGCTAGATTGTGACCACTGCCCGTGAACCCATCGCCCAGTGGTTCCGTGCACAGGAGGGCTTTCAGTTCTAGTGCGACACGCGTCTCGTGCCGGGTGACCGGACGGCGACCATGGACCGCGCCATGATCGAGGCATTGGTCACGTATCAGCATGTGCCGCCAGTGCTCCTGATCTACACGCTCGCTCCGGTGGTCTCCACCACCGGCAAGCTCGCAGGTCGGCGGGGGGTTCAGTCGCCCGGACTCCTCGTCGGCCTGCTCCCTCGCCCCAACATCGCATGACCGGCGGCGAGCGACTCCTGATCGTGGTCGATCCGGCCGTGGTCGGCTCCCGGGGTCAGGCGCCGCTGGTGGTGGCCACCCAGACCGTGCGGGGAGGGTCCGGTGGTCGCACCGTGACCTTTCAGGCGGCGGTGATCGAGCCGTTCCAGCTGCCGTTGGTGATCGCCGAGCACGACATCGCCGGTCCGGCGCGGGGCTGGGAGCTGCGGGCCCCCGGCCTGTGGGCCGAGACGGTGTGCGAGGAGCCGGGCCGGCGCTGGACCTACGGCCTGGAGGCGTTCGCCCTCGGTGTCGACGACCCGGCCGAGCTGCTGGGCCGGGCGTTCGGCCACCGGGTGCCGTTGGGCTGGGAGCTGGAGATGGAGGCGGACGACGCCGGGCGCCACGAGATGGGCCCGGGCCTGGTCGACACCGTCACCCAACCGGGCGTCGGCCGGGGGCTGCTGCTGTTCGCCGACCGGCGGCTCGAGATCGAGGGCCCCGCCCTGCGCCGGGCCTGGACGGTCAGCCGCCAGCCCGGCGGCGAGCCCGGCGACGATGGCGTTCGGCCCGGCCCCGACGGGGTCGACGGGCCGCCGGCGGGGGAGGGTTCGGCCGACACCGACCCCGACGATCTCCTGATGGCGGTAGGTCTCCCGTCACCCGCCGGCGTGTGGTGGGTGGGCCGCACGGCCACCGGTGTCCGCACCTGGCACGAGGCGCCCCCTGGTCGGCCGGCTGGATACCGGTGAGGTGCCTGTGGCTAGAGTGAGGCCGTGACAACGGTTGACGTCGCAGTCATCGGCCGGGGCCTGGTCGGTTCCGCCGCCGCCCGCCATCTGGCGGAGGCCGGCGTCTCGACCGCGCTCATCGGCCCGGCCGACCCGGTCGACCGCGCCAGCAGTCCCGGCCCCTTCTCCAGCCACGACGACGAGGGCCGCATCACCCGGGTCACGGCCCGGGATCGGGTGTGGGCCACGTTGGCCGCCCGCTCGATCACCCGCTACCCCGACATCGCCCGCCGATCGGAGACCTCGTTCCACGTGCCCCGGGGCCTGGCCGTGGTGGCGTCCGACCTCGACGAGTGGATCGACAACGGCCTGATCACGGGGTCGAACGTCCGCAAGGTCGATGCCGCCTGGCTCCGCTCGGCCACCGGGATCGACGCCACCAACGGCCTGCCGGTGGCCTGGGAGGGCAGCCCGGCCGGCTACATCCAGCCCCGCCGGCTGGTTGAGGCCCAGACGAAGCTGGCCGCCGCCGCCGGCGCCACCGTGGTGGCCGAGGCGGTGGTCTCGGCCACGCCGATCGCCGGGGGGTACGAGATCGCCGGGCCGTGGGGCTCGATCCGGGCCGACCGGATGCTGGTGGCCACCGGCGCCTTCGGTCGCCACCTGCTCGACGCCGAGCTCCGCCTCGACCGGGTGCCCCGCACGGTGGTCATGGCCGAGATGGCCGATCCCGGCAACATCCCCAGCCTCATCCTGGAACAGCCGCCCGACAGCCGGCTCCGCTCGATCTACTGGGTGCCGCCGGTGCGCTATCCCGACGGCCGGTTGTGTCTCAAGATCGGCGGCTCGCTCATCGCCGACCCCAAGCTCGCCTCCGACGAGGAGCTGGTGAGCTGGTTCCAGGGCAACGGAAGCCCGGACGAGATCGAGGCCCTGACCGAGACCGTGCGGGCGCTCCTGCCCGACGCCGCCATCACCTCGGTCTCCACCTCGCCGTGCGTGCTCACCACCACCCCCACCGGCCATCCCTATGTGGGCTGGCTCGACGAGGGCCTGGCTGTGGCCATCGGCGGCAACGGCGAGGCGGCCAAGTCGTCCGACGAGATCGGCCGCCTGGCCGCCAGCCTGTTCGGGGCCGACGGCTGGACCGACTCGCTCAGCGCCGACACCTTCACCCCCCAGACGGTCTGACCGGTCTCCCGACCGGAGGGCGCGCCGGCGGGCGCCTGGGTAGATAGGCCCAACGGCTCAGGCCCGGCGGGGTCGGGCCGATCGGGGGGCCATGCCGACCCGCTCGCCCGCCCGGCGTCGCCGCACCCCGGCGCCACCGACCCTGCTCGGGGCCGCCGCCCTGGCCCTGGCCGTCCTGCTCGGACCGGTCGGCGCCGCCGGCGCCACCGAGACCCCGCCCGCCCCGCCCATCCCGGCCGGGACTGCCGCTGGCAGCACCGCCGGCACCGGGCCCGCCGCCGGGGCGGTCACCGCCGCCGTCACCGGGCCCGTCACGTCGGCCAACGCCCGCTACATCACCGACGCCTACCAGAGCCTGCTCGGACGCCCGGCCGACGACGCCGGGCTCGACTACCAGTTGGCCCGCCTGGCCGCCGGTGGTGACCGCAGCCGGGAGGCCATGGCCTGGTCGCTGGCCTTCAGCCCCGAAGGGTCGCGCCGCGAGGTGATCCGGGCCTACAGCGACCTGCTGGGCCGGTCGCCCGACGACGCCGGCGCCACCTACTGGACCACACACCTCCAGGGCCACGGCGTGGTCGACCTGCGGGTGCTCCTGCTGGCCAGCGACGAGTTGCGCCTCCGCTCCGGCGGCGGCACCGACACCGGCTGGATCGGCGCACTGTACACCGCCGTGCTGGGCCGGGGCCCCGACGGAGCCGGTCAGCAGTACTGGCTGGGCCGCCTACAGGCTGGCGTCCCCCGCGCCCTGGTGGCGGCGAGCATCTACCAGAGCGACGAGGCGCTGGGCCGCCGGGTCCAGGCCCTCCACACCGAGATCCTGGGCCGGGGCGCCACCGGCGCCGAGCAGACCGGCGGGGTGGCCACCATCCGGGCCACCGACGAGCGGAACCTCCGGGCCCGCCTGATCGCCTCCGACGAGGCCTTCGAGCCCTACCTCACCGGGGTCCTGCCGTGAACCTCGTGCTGCTCGTGATCCTGGTGGCGGCGGCCGGGTTGAAGCTGGTGCGCCCGGCGGCCGCCGTCGGCCACCTGGCCGACCTCGGCCTGCCCCGCCCCGCGGTGCTGGCCCGGGCGGTGCCGGCGGCCGAGCTGGGGGTCGCCCTGGCCCTGGTGGCCGTTCCGGCCTGGGGGGCCGCCGCCGCCCTGGGGCTGCTCGCCGCCTTCACCGCCGTGCTCGTCCGCACCGTGCGCTCGGGGCGCCAGGTGTCGTGCGGCTGCCTGGGGGCGCTCGACCGGGGCCGCCCCGTGTCGTGGCGCACCGTGGCCCGCAACCTGGTGCTGATGGCGGCGGCCAGCCTCGCCCTGGCCGTGCCCGCCCTGCGCTGGCCGCCCGTCGCGCCTGGCGCCGTGGCCGTGGCCGCCCTGGTGGCCGGCCCGGCCGCCGTGGTGGGCCTCGTGGGGGCCCAGCTCGTCGCCCTCCACCATCGCCTGGGTCGCCTGTGGTCGGTCCGCCTCGCCGGCGAAGGGGCCGCCACGCCGGGCCCGCTGCGCCGCCGCAGTGCTCACCTGTCGGCGTCCCGCCGCAGTGCTCAGCTGTCGGCGTCCCGCCGCGGTGCTCAGCTGTCGGCGTCCCGCCGCAGTCTCGTCAACCCGCTGCCTCTTGGCGGCTCGACCGGAAGGAACCTGCCGTGACCGGACCCGTGTGGATCGTGTCGTACGTGCTGCTGTGGGCGGCGGTGGCCGTGCTCGGCTTCGCCGTGGTGGCCCTGCTGCGCCAGATCGGGGTGCTGCACACCCGGATCGCCCCCATGGGCATCCACTTCGCCGGCGAGGGCCCCGCCCTCGACGAGGCCGCCCCCACCCTTCCCGGTGTCGACTACGGCCGCTCGCCGTGGACGCTGGTGGCCTTCACCTCGCCCACCTGCGAGATCTGCGCCCAGCTCAAGCCGGCCCTGGCCCGCCTGGCCGGCGCCTACCGGGAGATCGACCTCCGCCTGGTCGACCACGCCACCGACGGCGCCACCTTCGCCGACTTCCGGGTGCGGTCCACCCCCTATCTGGTGGCCGTCGACTCGAGCGGCATGGTCCGCAGCCGGGGCGTGGCCAACACGCTCGACCAGGTGGAGGAGATGCTGGCCGAGGTGCTGGCCACACCGGCCGACGCCTTCGGCTCCCCCGTCACCGACCTCCGCGCCGCCGAGGTCGCGGGCAACGGCGCCCCCGCCCTCGAAGGGCGGCCGTCGTGACCGGCCGCCGCTCCCATCCGACCGATGAGCACGGCTTCGATTCCGCCGTCGAGCGCCTGGGCCGCTGGACCGCGGCCCACAGCACCCGCCGGTCGTTCCTCCACCGCCTGGGCCAGCTGGCCGTGGTGGTGGCGGCCGGGCCCACCATCGCCGGGCTGATCATGCGCCGGGCCGAGGCCCGGGTGTGCGGCCAGAGCGGGGTGAGCCCCAAGTGCGACACGTTCGACTGCGTGGGCTCCGGCTCGGCCTGGGGTTGGTGCTGGTACGCCAGCGACGGCTGCTGCGCCAACGGCGGCCTCAAGAAGATCTGCGACTGCTGCACGGTCAACTGGCCCAACGTCCACGGCTACTGCCCGGCCGGCTCCAACGTGCGGTGCATCGTGGAGAGCTGCGGGGCCGACCCCCGCGTCCACTCGGTGGCCCTGGCCGCCGTGGCCTGGGATGCCGCCACCGGCTACAGCCACGCCGCCATCCGGGCCGCCCAGTCGATCGCCACCCGGGCCGTGGTGGCCCCGGCCGACAACCGCTGGCTCCAGATCGTGGCCGCCCCGCTGGCCGGCGCGCTCGGGGTGCCGCTGCTGGCCGTGCCCGGCACCGGCCCGTCGGCCGCCGACCTCAGCCTGCTCCGCTCCCTCGGCGTCACCGAGGTGGTGGCGGTGGGCCCCGTGGCCGGATCTGGTGCCTTCGCCGGCGCCGGCATGCCGCTGTCGTCGATCACCACCAGCACCGACCCGGCCACCGCCAGCCAGGCCGTGGCCACGAAGATCGCCGCCGTCAACGACATCAACCGCACGGTGACGGTGGAGACCACCGGCCTGTCGGCCGAGGCCGCGCCCCTGGCCGCCGTGTTCGCCGCCCTCGGCGGGTTCCCCCTGTTGGTGGGGGCGGCCACCGCGGCCGCCGTCGGCCTGCCCACGGTGGCGGTGGGCCCCGAGGTGCCCGCCGGCTGGCCCGTCGACCAGCGCACGTCGGCCGGCTCGGTACCCGAGCTGTCGATCGAGATCGCCGACTGGGCCACCGCCCTGCCCACCGTGGCCCCGGGCCGGGTGGCCATCGCCCCCGCCGGCTCGTCCGAGGTGATCGGCCTGGTGAACCTGGCCGCCCCGTTGCTGCTGCACCCGGCCGGCCGGCTCGGCCCGGTGGCCGACTGGCTGAACCGCTACGCCCGGCGCTACGGCCAGCTCCACCACCTCTATCACACCTCAGGCCCCGGCCAGCTGGCCACCGACCAGCACTGGTGGCTGCAGGGCACGGTCAACGGCTTCCAGGTCGACCAGCTCCAGGGCGTGTCGGGCATGGGGCTGCCGGTGATCAGCCAGCCCATGGGCGAGCGGCCCATCGGGCTGGCCCGGGTGGGTGCCGGCGGCCCGGCCTACGGAGCCGACGGGCCGCCCGCCTACTGGACCGGCCAGGGCCAGACGTTCCGGCGCTGACGCCGCCCCTCCGGACCGACGAACGACGGTGACGACGATGGAACCCCACCTGATCCTGCTCCTCGGTGTGGCCAGCCTGGCCGCGGTCCACACCATGTGGTCACCCTGAGGCCTGTCGGTGGCTGAGACGCTGCTGCCCTCCGTGCGGGGGCGATCCAAGCTGGTGGTGGCCACCCTGGCCCTCACCGCCTCCACCGCCACCGGCGCCCTCACCGGGTTCGCCGCCGCCGTGGCCGCCGTACCGTTGCGCTGGTTTGCGATCTGGTGTCCTTTGACGTCACCGGTGACGGCCTGGGACACCAGATCGGTGGTCGTCGGCCTGGTGCTGGCCGGTGCGACGCTCGACGCCGTGGCCCTGGCCCGTCGGGGCCGCGCCCGTCCCCCCGCCTATGGCCGCCAGGTGCCCCGGGAATGGGGCCGCTGGCTGGCCCCCGAGGTGGTGGCCGTGCTCTACGGCGCGCGGCTCGGCATCGGGCCGTCCACCGTGTTGTCGACCTGGACGTGGTGGTCGGTCACCGTGGCCGGTGCCCTGCTCGGGTTCGGCCCGGCGGTGGCCGCCGGCGCCGTGTTCGGGGCCGTGCGCATCCTGGTCACGATCGCCGTGTCGGCCCGGCTGAGCCGGCGCCGTACCGGGATCGGGTCGGGCCGGATCACCCGGCCCCGCACGGGCTGGGCCGCAGTCGACGGCCTCGTGGTGGCCGCTGTGGCCGCCCTGGCCCTCACCGCCTGCGCCTCCGCCCCCCGCCCCGTCCTCGCCGCCCCCGACCCGCCCCCACCGGCCCCCACCGATCTCGGTGCGCAGGGCGCCACCGGCGGTGCGTCACGCACCGAGAACGGGACGCCCACGGATCTCGGTGCGCAGGGCGCCACCGGCGGTGCGTCACGCACCGAGAACGGGCCGAGCGGCCGCAGCAATTCTGCCGCCCACCCGTCCGTCCCCGCAGCCACCCCCATCACCCGACCCGCCACCGTGGAGGATTTCGTGCCGTCGTCCCAGCAGATCATCGATCCGGTCACCGCCGCCCGGGAGGCGTCGGCCCGGCCGGCGCCCGTCGCCACCCCCGCCGCCCTCGGCGCCGCCCTCGTGCGGTCGCTCACCGGCTTCGATCCGGTGGCCGACCCGGCCGCCGACCGCTTCCTCGACCTGGGCGCCGCCGCCGCCGTGCAGCCCGATCCGCCGTCGGAGACCGCCCTGCTCCAGACCCGGGGCTTCCAGGGCGGCTGGACCCGGGCCTTCCGCAGCGAGGCCAACGACGTGGTGGTGGCGTCCGTCTACCAGTTCACCGACCCCGGCCAGGCCGAGTTCTACCTGGAGGACGGCCTCATCCTGATCGGCGGGTACGGCGGCCGGTTCTTCGACCTGCCCGCCCTCCCCGGGGTGCGGGGCTTCCACCAGGAGATCACCGACGGCGACGAGACCCTCGTCACCCTGGGGGGAGCTTGGCACGAGGGCCCCCGCTGGTACCTCGTCTACCTCGTGGGCCAGCCGGCCACGGTCACCCCCGACGCCCTCGTCGGCGTCCTCCAGGCCCAGCACGCCGTGGCCTGAGCCGGCGGCGTCGCCCGGCGGCCCAGCATGGGACCAGGGGAGGGGGACCCGGGGTCAGCCTTCGTCGGTCTCGCCCAGGGGCTCGTCGGGGAGGGGCTGGATCTTGATGCGCTGACGGCGGCGCCGGCGGGCCGGCACCAGGCTGCGCATCTCCTCCAGCTTGCCGAAGCACAGGAGCCGGTCGTCGGCCTCCAGTACCCGGTTACCCCTCGGGTTGGGGATCACCGTGGCCCCCTTGTGCAGGGTGAGCACGGCGATGTCTCGGTCCCGCAGGTGGTTGATCTCCTGGCCCACCAGCTCGGCCCCCTCGTTCACCACCAGCTCGGCCACCCCGTAGCCGGTGCTCACCGTGAGCCGCTGGCGGATGTCGAGCTCGGGGAAGTTGATCTGGTTGGCCACGTGGTCGACGATGGCGCCGGCCACGTCGAGCTCGGACGCCTGCTCGATCCCCTCCAGCCCGGGGGAGGAGTTGACCTCCATCACCAGCGGCCCGTGATCGCTCTCCAGCATGTCGACGCCGGCCACCCGCAGGCCCATGATCTGGGCGGCGTCCACCGCCACCTTCTCGAACTCGGCCGGGAGGTCGATGGCCTCCACCGACCCGCCCCGGTGCACGTTGGAGCGGAACTCGCCGGGCAACGCCCGGCGCCGCATGGCCGCCACCACCCGGTCGCCCACCACCAGCGCCCGGATGTCGCGCCCCATGCTCTCGGCCACGAAGCGCTGGATGAGCACGTTCTGCCGGGTGCTCTGCAGCGTCTCGATCACGGCCTCCGCCACCTTGGTGTCGGGGGCCAGGATCACCCCGATGCCCTGGGTGCCCTCCAGCAGCTTGATCACCACCGGGGCCCCGCCCACCCGCTCGATGGCGGGCAGCACGTCGTTGCGGTCCCGCACGAAGGCGGTGGCAGGGATGCCGATGTCGTGGCGGGACAGGATCTGGATGGCCCGCAGCTTGTCGCGCGAGTTGGCGATGCCGGTGGCCGTGTTGGGCGTGTAGACGTCCATCTGCTCGAACTGGCGGACCACGGCGATGCCATAGAACGTGATCGAGGCGCCGATGCGGGGGATGACGGCGTCTATGTCGCCGATCGGCTTACCCCGATACTGGAGGTCGGGCTCGGCCCGGGACAGGTCGATGGCGAACCGCAGGGTGTTGTAGACGTGCACCTTGTGGCCCCGGTCCTTGGCCGCCGTAACCAGGCGCTGGGTGCTGTAGGCCTTGGGCGAACGGGACAGGATGGCCAATTGCAATGCGGACGCTCCCACGCGAGAAGAGGCGGGGTGCTGCCCCCGCTCGTTACCCAGCCCCGTCCTTACGCTATCGGATGGTTTGGGCAACGAACCGAGCGGGGTACCGCCCGATCGTGGTGATGACAGAGGCCAATGAGGAGAGCCAGAAGGAACGGGTGGACCGTGAACTCCAGGAGCTTCTGGATGAGGTTCGGGTGGCCCTCCCGGGGGCCGAAGTGCTGTTCGCCTTCCTGCTCGGGATCGCCTTCACCGAGCGATTCTCCACGGTCACGTCACTCCAGCGATCGGTCTACTTCGGCGTGCTCCTCCTCACCGCCGCCGCCACCGCCCTGCTCATGGCCCCCACCGCCTACCACCGCCTCCGGTTCCGGGAGGGCGACAAGGAACAGATGCTGTTCACCATGTCCCGCACCGCGGTGGCAGCGTTGATCCTCCTCTGTCTGGCCATCAGCGGCACGATCTTCCTCGTGGGAGACGTGATGTACGAGACCACCGTGGCCGGCCTGGTGGGGGCGGCCATCCTCGGTTGGTTCGTCTGGTTCTGGTTCTGCCTCCCGCTCCTGCGCCGGATGCGGCAGGTCAGCTCGTCATAGCTCGGCGGTTCCCGAGTCGCCGTTCTTCGCCCCGGCGGTGTTGAGCTCGACGGCGCCACGCTTCGCTCTGGCTTTCGCCGTGCCGTTGGCTTTCGCCGTGCCGTTGGCTTTTTTTTTCGCTGTGCCGTTCGCTTTGGCCGTGCCGTTGGCTTTCGCCGTGCCGTTCAGCTTCTTGGGCCCCATCGGTTTCAGCTTCTTGGTCGGGGTCAGCTCGGAACGGGGCTTGGTCTTGTTGCGGAGCCGGATGTGGTCGGGTGGGCGCTCGCCCAGATAGCTCTGGCCCGGGTCGACCTGGAAGTGTCCTCGCAGGGCCTGGCGCCCGATCAGCACCCGGAACCCCATCTGCGGCCGGTGCGACAGGGTGAACTCCACCACCTGCTCCACGCCGGCGATGTGCACCGGAAGATGCACCACGGGCCGGAACTCCCGCTGCCCGTTGGACGAGCGGATCCACCGCTGGTCCTCCAGCCGGGCCTCCAGCTCCACCGGGTCACGGGTGGAACTCTGCCAGGGGAGCACGGTGAACCGCACCCACTCCTGGCCGTTACGCACGAACTTGGTGACGTTGCGGGCGTGGATGGCCGACGTGCGGGCCCCGGTGTCGATCTTGGCCTTGATCCACATCGCCCCGTGCTCGGGAAACGCCACCCATTCCCGCCAGCCCAGGAGCCGGTGGGGTCGGGTTCTGGCCTTCCGGCCGGCCGGCTTGTCGCCGGGCCGGCCGATGGAAGACCGTTCGGATGTGGTCGTCGACCGGATCGAGGCACCGCCTCCTGCGCTCGGGCGCCCCCCGCCGGGGGGAGCCGGAAGTTCCCAGGTTATTCGCTCAGCGCTGGCTCGCCAGTTTCCGGTTGAAGATCTTGGCCTTCATGTGGTCCCGGTTGAGGTAGGCGATGAAGTCCTGGCTGATCTCCTTGGGGCAGGCCTCGGAGCATTCACCGTGGTTGGTGCACGACCCGAAGTACAGCTCCATGGTCTCCACCATGTCCTGGGCCCGACGGTACCGCTCGGGCTGACCCTGGGGGAGGGAGTTGAGGTGCCACACCTTGGCTGCGGTGAACAGCTGGGCCGCCGAGTTGGGGCAGGCCGCCACGCAGGCGCCGCAGCCGATACAGGCGGCGGCGTCCATGGCCGAGTCGGCCACCTCTTTGGGGATGGGCGTCTCGTTGGCGTCCTGGGCCGTGCCGGTGGGGGCGCTGATGTAGCCCCCGGCCTCGATGATGGCGTCGAGCGGCGAGCGGTCGACCACGAGATCCCGGATCACGGGGAAGGCGGCGGCCCGCCACGGCTCCACGTCGATCGTGTCGCCGTCGGAGAACTTCCGCATGTGGAGCTGGCAGGTGGCCGTACCCCGCTCGGGGCCGTGGGCCCGACCGTTGATCATCACCCCGCACGTGCCGCAGATACCCTCCCGGCAGTCGTGGGGGAACTCGATCGGCACCTTGCCCTCGGCGATCAGGTCCTCGTTCACGAGGTCGAGCATCTCGAGGAACGAGGCGTCCTCGGGGATGCCGGGGGCCTTGTAGGTCTCGAACCGGCCCGGGCCGTTGGGCCCGTCCTGACGCCAAATGTTGAGGGTGAGGTTGAGCGTGTTGCTCACTTGTAGCTCCTCTGGGTGAGATGCACCTCTTCGAAGACCAGCTGCTCGGCGTGCTTGGTCTGGGGCTGGTCGGTTCCGTTCCACTGCCAGGCCGACACGTGGGCGAAGTTCTCGTCGTCCCGGAGGGCCTCGCCCTCATCGGTCTGCGACTCCTCCCGGAAATGGCCGCCGCAGCTCTCCCGGCGGTCGAGGGCGTCGCGGGCCATCAGCTCGGCCAGCTCGAAGAAGTCGGCGATGCGGCCGGCCTTCTCCAGCGAGGAGTTGAGGCTGTCGGCCGTGCCCAGCACCCGGAGATCGGCCCAGAACTCGTCTTTGAGGGCCTTGATCTCGCTGATGGCCTTCTCCAGGCCGGTGGCGTTGCGGGCCATGCCGATGTAGTCCCACACCAGCTTGCCCAGCTCCCGGTGGAAGTGGTCGGGGGAACGGGTGCCACCGATACCGATGAACCGGGCCGTCTGGTCCTCCACCCCGGCCACGGCCTGGGTGAAGGCCTCGTCGCTCGTGTCCAGCAGCTTCTTCTGGAGCCGAGGAGCGAGGTAATCGCCGATGGTGTAGGGGAGCACGAAGTACCCGTCGGCCAGGCCCTGCATGAGGGCCGAGGCGCCGAGGCGGTTGGCCCCGTGGTCGCTGAAGTTGGCCTCCCCGGCGGCGTAGAGCCCGGGGATGGTGGTCATCAGGTTGTAGTCGACCCACAGGCCACCCATCGTGTAGTGGGTGGCGGGGTAGATGCGCATCGGGGTCTTGTACGGATCCTCGCCCGTGATGCGCTCGTACATCTGGAGGAGGTTGCCGTACTTCTCCTCGATGACCTCGGCCGAGTCGCGGTTGATGGCGTCCACGAAGTCGAGGTACACGCCGTTCTTCAGCGGGCCGACGCCGAGCCCCTGATCCACCACCGTCTTGGCGTTGCGGGAGGCGACGTCACGGGGCACCAGGTTGCCGAACGCCGGGTACTTCTCTTCCAGGAAGTAGTAGCGGTCGGCCTCGGGGATCTGGTCGGCGGGGCGGGTCTCGTCGGGGTTGCGGGGCACCCAGATGCGGCCGTCGTTGCGGAGCGATTCCGACATCAACGTCAGCTTCGACTGGAACTCGTCGGACGCCGGGATGCAGGTGGGGTGGATCTGCGTGTAGCAGGGGTTGGCGAAGTAGGCGCCCTTGCGGTGGGCCCGCCAGGCGGCGGTCACGTTGCAGGTCATGGCGTTGGTCGACAGGTAGAAGACGTTGCCGTAGCCGCCGGTGGCCAGCACCACGGCGTGGCCCGAGTGGGCCTCCACCTGGCCGGTGACCAGGTCCCGGGTGATGATGCCGCAGGCCTCGCCGTCCTTGACGACGACGTCGAGCATCTCCTTCTTCGTGTGCAGCTTGACCTTGCCCAGATGCACCTGGCGCATCATCTGCTGGTAGGCGCCGAGCAGGAGCTGCTGGCCGGTCTGGCCCCGGGCGTAGAACGTGCGGCTCACCTGGGCGCCGCCGAACGAGCGGTTGTCGAGCAGGCCGCCGTACTCCCGGGCGAAGGGCACGCCCTGGGCCGCCATCTGGTCGATGATGTTCACCGACACCTGGGCCAGCCGGTGGACGTTGGCCTCCCGGGCCCGGTAGTCACCGCCCTTCACCGTGTCGTAGAACAGGCGGTGGACGCTGTCGCCGTCGTTGCGGTAGTTCTTGGCCGCATTGATGCCGCCCTGGGCCGCGATCGAATGGGCCCGGCGGGGGCTGTCGTGGAAGGTGAAGAGCTCGACCTGATAGCCCAGCTCACCGAAGGTGGCGGCGGCCGACGAACCGGCCAGCCCGCTGCCCACCACGATGATCTTGAAACGGCGCTTGTTGGCCGGGTTCACGAGCTTCATGTCGAACTTGTGGTTGTCCCACTTCTCGGCCATGGGGCCGGCGGGAATCTTTGCGTCGGGAAGCATCAGGCGCTCCTCACTACTTCACCTTGTCGCTGAGATCAATGATGCCGGTAAGCACGGCGATGGGGAAAGACACGTTCCCGATCAGGATGAGGCCGGCGACGCCGGCGGCGAAGCCCCGGCGCAGCTTGTTGTAGGCCGGGTTGTTGATGCCCAGGCTCTGGAACATGGAGTAGGCGCCATGGAAGATGTGCATGGCGAGCAGGGCGTTGGCGATGATGTAGAAGGCCGCCACCACGGGGTTGGACAGGCTGCCCACCACGTTCTGGTGGGTGTGACCACGCTCATAGTCGTAGCCGGGAATGATGCCCCAGGTGAGATCGGCCAGGTGGAAGATGAGGTAGGCCAGCACGATCACGCCCGTGTAGCGCATCGACCGGGAGGCGAAGGTGGCCGCCTTCCAGTCCCGCTTCGACGAGTAGGTGACGTTGGCCTGCTGGTTCATCATCGTCAGGGCGTACATGGCGTGGATGTGCAGGCCGAAGGCCACGATCAGCCCGCCCCGGAGCAGCCACAGGGTGACCGTGCGGGGCAGGAACGGCACCAGCAGGTTCCGCAGCCATTCGCCGTAGATGTTGGCGTCGTAGTCGAAGGCTCCGTTGTGCTCCACCGCCCCCAGGTACAGCTTGAGGTTGCCCAGCATGTGGACGACGACGAAGCCCAGCAGCATGATGCCGGTGACGGCCATCACCCACTTCTTGCCCACGGCCGTCTGGTACAGGTTGAGGGGGAACGGGAGCTCCTTCCCCTTCGGCCGCAGCGGCCGGTCGGCGCTGTCGACCCTCGCCTTGGTTGGTGCAGCCATCGGCTACCTCCACGCCTCTCGTGTGTCTGTCCCTCGCGGGGCCGGCCAGTGGTGGATCGGCCGTCTCCGGGGAATGGAAATTTCCCGGACGGGACCATAGCGCTGCTGGTGCCGGGTGCAGTAAACAAAGCGGGCCCGACGGCACGGTCGCCGTCGGGCCCGCTGGTCGGGGCTGCCGTGGTGGAACCAGCGGAACCGGGGGGAGAGGACCCGGCGCCGGCTCGCCGTCAGCCGGCGGTTGCCGCCCCGAGATCCGGGTTGTCGGTGAAGAAGCCGTCCATACCGGCGGCCAGGTAGGCGGTGATCTCGCCGGCCAGGTCACCCTTGCCGGCCGGGTTCGTCCCGACCTGGAAGTTGGTGGGAAGGAACGTGTTCTCCACCCGGAACGTCCAGCCGTGCACCTCCAGGCCGGCGGCGTGGGCGTCGGCGATCACGGGGGTGGGGGAGCCCAGCGCGCCGGTGGCGGTGCGGGGGATCATCACGTCCTTGCACAGCCCCACTCCATCGGCGTACCGGGCGATGCCGGCCAGACCGGACCGGGTGGCCAGATCGGCGTAGGTGGTGGTCTTACCGGCCGACAGGAGGTCCCAGGGGGCGCCCGAGCAGTTGATCAGCTGCACCAGGGGTACCTCGGTCTTGCGAGCCAGCTCCTTCAGGTTCCCCGTCTCGAACGACTGGATGTAGACGGGGGAGTCCTCGTCGTCGTAGCCGTAGCGGTCGAGCAGCGCCAGCAGCGGCTCCTCCAGCGACAGGCCGACGGAGTCGAAATAGGTCGGGTGCTTGGTCTCGGGGTAGATCCCGACGGGCCGGCCGTCGCAGGTGCGGTACCGCTGGGCCAGCTGGATGACCTCCTCCAGCGTCGGGACCAGGAACAGCCCGTCGTAGGTGGCGTTGGCCGGGCGTAGCTGTCCCAGCCGCTCCTTGGCCCGCAGGGTGCGGAGCTCGGACAGCGTCAGGTCTTCGGTGAACCAGCCGGTCACGCTGACCCCGTCGATCACCTTGGTGGTCTTGCGGCCGGCGAACTCCGGTCGGCTGGCGATGTCGGTGGTGCCGCCGATCTCGTTCTCGTGGCGGGCCACCAGCACGCCGTCCCGGGTGGACACGACGTCGGGCTCGATGTAGTCGGCGCAGGACCGGATGGCCAGCTCGTAGCTGGCCAGGGTGTGCTCGGGTCGGTAGCCGCTGGCCCCCCGGTGGCCGATCACAAGGGGAGCGCCGGTGCCGCCGTCGTGATCGTCGTCGTCACCCTTGCCGTCGCCACCCCGGCCCGGGGCCAGCACGATCATCTCGGTGTCGTCGGGGGTGCCGGGGAAGCGGGCTGCGTTGCCCGGGTAGTTGTTGTCGTTGGCGATCAGCAGCTTGCCGCCCTTCAGCGGCACCACCGTCTCGACCGACTGCATCGGGAAGGAGAACGGATCGCCGAGCCCGAACCCGCCGTTGGCCTGGGCCGGGATGTGGCTGGGGTTGCGGAGGTAGAGCAGGTCCGCCACCAGGCTCTTGGCCACGAAGCCCCGGCTGTCGGTGCGGTCGAGGCGGATCTCGTACACCTTCTTCGTCACCGACCGGGCGCCGTCGAAGTCGTCCCGCTCGATCAGCCAGATCCGCTTGCCGTCCACGAAGGCGGCGTCACCGATCACGTTGGCGTCGAGGTCGGTCTCGTAGGCCCACGTCTTGCCGGTGTAGCTCGCGGTCCTCGTGTCGAACTGGTAGATCCAACGCCGCTTGGCCTGGGTGTCGGTGTTGAGCTGGCCCTCCACGATGGGATAGAGGTAGCGCCCGTCGGGGGCGCCGGCCACGGCTTCGAAGCCCCGGCTCTGGCGCACCGCGGGGGCTTCGCCGGAGGCGAGGAAGGGGTTCTGGGGCGACTTGCCGCCGACGAAGGGCACCGGGGCGGCCAGCAGCTTGCCCGTGCCGTCCACGTGGAGCAGGAACGGCCCGAACTCCTCGCCGATCCAGAACGTGCCGTCCTTCATACGGACGACGGACTCGACGTCGAAGTCGGCCCCAGTCAGCAGGCGCTCGGGGGTGGCCCCGTTGACGATGGGGAACGTGATCCGGTTGTCGGGGTCGCGCAGCGAGATGAACCGCACCACATCGATGGCGCCGGCGCCCCCCTTGGCCGTCTCCCACCGGGGCGTCATCAGGTACAGGCGGAGTAGGAAGTCGGCCGAGTTCGTCTTGGCTCCGAAGCCGTTGTCGGGCAGGCCCCAGAAGGTGCCGTCGCCGTTGTCGACCGCACCCGAGATGCCGGGGATGACCTGGCCCGGGAAGGGGCCGGTACGCCCGTTGTTCGGCGTGGCCTGGGCGCCGCTGGGCGGGCCCTCGGCCAGGTAGTCGGCGTCGAGCACCGCCCGCTGTTCCAGCACCCAGTCGGTGCCGCCGGTCCGGCCGTCGCCGGCCGACGCCGGCGACGAGCCGGCCACGGCCGGCAGGGTCAATGCGCCGAGCACGCCGAGCGCGCCCGCCACCAGTCGACGAAGCATGGAGGATCCTCTCTGTGGTCCTTCTCCGGGGGCCGCCCCCGTCGGCGGCTCCGGTCTGTCTGTCGGCGGGGCCGTGGCCGGTGCCCTCCCTCGAAGGCCGGCCACGCCCCCGCAAGCCGATAGTTCGTCACAGTCAGGTGACGCCGGGGTGCCCCCGGGCGGACGGCGAGGGGTACGTTGCCCGAACTCCAGGCGACCCCGGCGGCCGGTGCGCTCCAGATGGTCGAGAGATGGACAATAGATGGAGGGCACATGAACCGACGATGGCAATCGGCGCTGCGCCTTGCGGCCGCCGGGAGGGGACGGGAGACAATCGCGTCATGGACGATTCGGTGCGGTGGCACGAGGCGGATGGTCACGAGCGGGTGGCCGAGCTGTCGGAGGCGATCACCTCGCTCCGGGAGCTCTCCCCCGAGGAGCTGGTGGCCCGGGGTCTGTCGGTGGCCGGCACGTTCGACGAGGTCGACGATCCGGTGCTGCTGGGCCCCGACGGGCTCCCCTTCGAGACGTGGCGGGAGGGGTACCCCTACGACCGGCGCCTCAGCCGGGACGAGTACGAGGAGGCCAAGCGGGCCCTGCAGATAGAGCTGCTGAAGGCCCAGACCTGGATCAAGGAGACCGGCCGGCGCCTGGTGGTGCTGTTCGAGGGCCGGGACGCCGCCGGCAAGGGGGGCACGATCAAGCGGTTCATGGAGCACCTGAACCCCCGGGGGGCCACGGTGGTGGCGCTGTCGGCCCCGTCGGAGCGGGAGCGGGGGCAGTGGTATTTCCAGCGCTACATCGCCCATCTGCCCACCGTCGGGCGAGATCACGCTGTTCGACCGGTCCTGGTACAACCGGGCGGTGGTGGAGCGGGTGATGGGCTTCTGCGACGACGACCAGTACGAGGAGTTCATGACCCAGGTGCCCGATCTGGAGCAGATGCTCGTGTCGTCGGGGCACACACTGGTGAAGCTGTGGTTCTCGGTGTCGCGCCGGGAGCAGCTCACCCGGTTCACCATCCGGCGGATCGACCCGGTGCGGCGGTGGAAGCTGAGCCCGGTCGACCTGGCATCGCTCGATCTGTGGGACGACTACACGGCGGCCAAGGATGAGATGTTCCGCCACACCCATCGCCCCCACGCCCCGTGGACCGTGGTGCGGGCCAACGACAAGAAGCGGGGTCGGCTGGAGGCCATGCGGTTCGTGTTGAGCCGGATCGACTATCCCGAGAAGGATCCCGACCTCCTGCTCGCCCCCGATCCGTTGATCGTCGGCCCGCCCGACGTGGTGGCGGCCGACGCTGGTGAGGGCGGGGGAAGCGACGGGGGCGGTGCCGCCCTGGCTGGTGCCGCCCGTTGATCGTCGACTGCGGTATCTATCACGAGGGCCGCCGTCTCCCTGCCTCGGGCATCGACGGGCTGTCCGAGGTGTCGGCCCGGCCCGGGGCCTACGCCTGGGTGGGCCTGCGGATGCCGCCCGAGGCCGAAGTGGCCGAGATCGGCGAGAGGTTGGGGTGGGATGACGTTGCCTTCGCCGAGCTGGTGTCGCCCCATTCGCGGCCGGTGCTGACGATCGACGGGGATCAGGTGCACCTCGTACTGCGTACCGCCGCCTATCTGAAAACCCAGCACCGGGTGCAGTTGGGTGAGCTGTCGGTGGTGGCCAACCGCAGCAGCGTGGTGTCGCTCCGCTTCGGTCACGCCGCCCCCCTGGGCGGTCTCCGGCACCGCCTGGAGAAGGATCCCGAGCAGCTGGCCCTGGGCCCCGGTGCGGTGCTCTCGGCCATCGTGGCCGAGGTGGTGGATGGCTACCCGCCGGTGGTCGACGGCTTCGAGGCCGATGCCGTGGAGGTGGAGCGGGAGGTGTTCTCCGACCGTCCCCGCCAGCCGGTGAAGCACCTCTACCAGCTCAAACGAGATGTGCGGGCCCTGGTGCTGGCGATGGGGGCGCTCCAGGACCCGCTGGCCCGGCTGGTGCGGTGGGCGTCGGGCCGGGAGCCGGAGGAGGTGGTGGGTGACCTGCAGGAGACCCGGGAGCAGCTCGACCGGATCGTCCGGCGGGCCGAGTCGCTGTCGAACCTGCTCGACGCCGCGCTCGACGCCATGCTGGCCCAGATCGGCCTGCAGCAGAACGACGACATGCGCAAGATCAGCGCCTGGGTGGCGGTGGCCGCCGGGCCCACCCTCATCGCCGGGATCTACGGAATGAACTTCGAGATCCAACCCGAGCTGGGCTGGGCTCTGGGTTACCCGTTCGCCCTCACCTTGATGCTGGTGCTGGCGCTCACGCTGGTGCGCTCGTTCCGGCGCAGTGGCTGGTTGTGACCTTGGACCGCAGCCGGGGCCTCCGCGATGGGCTACCGTCGGCCGCGACGCCAAGCATGGAGGACGACGTGACCACCGAAGAGGCGCACCGCCAGCTCGACCATGTCCGGGGGGCCCTGCTCTCCCGGTACCGGGGGGTGGTTCCCGACGGCGACGTGGCCGAGGTGGTCGACCGGGTGTCTCAGCGGTTTCTCGCCGCTCCCGTGCGCGACTACCTCGGTATCCTCACCGAACGGGCGGCCCGCGACGAGCTCGATCGCCGTCGCCCCGCAGCCGCCGCCTTATAGTTCACCTCTGAGTCATCTGGCGTTCATCTGGGCGCCACCTCCCGTTGCCTATTCTGTCAGGCCCACCTGCAGGGGGTGGGCCCAGGCGGCCAGACAGGTGTCCGATGCGTGAGCGTGAATTGAAGCGGGTGCTGGCAGCCGAAGCCGAGCTGCCGGTGCTCGACGATGCCATCCCCGGGGTGGAGCTCGGCCCGGCCGAGCAGCTCAGGGTGGAAGACCGCTACGTCGACACCGCCGATCTCCGGCTCGCCCGGTGGGGCGTGACCCTGCGATGGCGACGGGGAACCGGTTGGACGCTGAAGCTCCCGCGCCCCGAGCTGGGCGGCAGCGGCGCGCTCGACCGAGATGAGCTGGTGCTGGCCGGCCGGGTGTCGGCCCCGCCGGCGCGTGCCGTCGCGCTGGTGTCGTCCCTGGTCCGGGGTGAGCCGCTGGTGCCCGTGGCGCTCGTGTCGAACGATCGAACCGCTCGCCGGTGGGTGCTGCCCGACGGGTCACTGCTGGCCGAGCTGGTCGACGACCGGGTCGTCGCCAGCGTGCTGATCCAGGGGACCGACGGCGGCGGTGGGGTGGAGGTGGGGTTCCGGGAGATCGAGGTGGAGTTGGTGCCCGACGCCGACCCCGCCCTCCTCGATCTGGTGGCCGAGCGGCTGCCGGTCGATCCCGACGAGGCCGCCGTCCCCAAGCTGGTCCGGGTCCTCGGCCCGGCCGCCCTGGCCCCACCCGACGTGGTGGTGCCGTCGCTGCCGGCCGAACCGACGGCGGCCGACGTGGTCCGGGTCGCCATCGCCTCCTCGGTCCGCCGCCTCCTGTTGCGCCTGCCCGAGGTGCACCTCGACACCGATCCGGAGGGGGTGCACCAGTCCCGGGTGGCCATCCGCCGCCTCCGTTCGGACCTCAGGACGTTCGGCAAGCTGCTCGAGCCCGGTTCCATGGATGATCTGCGCAACGAGCTGGCCTGGCTGGGAGGGGAGCTGGGTCGGGTGCGTGACGCCGATGTGCTCGGCGGCCAGTTCCGGCGTCGGCTCGCCGCCCATCCCGAGATCGATGCCAGCGCCGCGGTCGAGGTGGTACGGCTCCTCGACCGGGAGCGCCGGGCGGCGTTGGCGGCGGTATCGCGGGAGCTGGTCGGGCCCCGTGTCCTCGCCCTGCTCGATGCGCTGGTGGCGCTGGCCGCCGACCCGCCGCTCCTTCCCGATGCCGGAGGTCCGGCCGCTTCGGCGCTGCCGCCCCTGGTCGACAAGAGCTGGCGGAAGCTCCGCCGCCACGTTCGCCAGCTCGACGACCCGCCGGCCGACGAGGCGCTCCACCAGACCCGGATCCTGGCCAAGCGGGTCCGCTACGCCGCCGAGGCGGTCGGCCCGGCGGCGCCGAAGGAAGCCGCCTACTTCGCCCGGCACGCCGCCGCCATCCAGACCGTCCTGGGCGACCAGCACGATTTCGTCGTGGCCGGCCAATGGCTGGAGGCCAATGCCCCGTCGCTACGGGGCGGTCCGGCCTTCGCCGCCGGCCGCCTGGCTCAGGCCTTCGCCGACGACGCCGTGTCCAAGGCGGGCGGCTGGCAACGCCATTACAAGCGGTTGGAGCAGCACACGGGCTGGCTGCGGCCCTGAGCGGCGAGCGGCGAGCGAGGCCCTTGGTCGACGGGGTCACCCTCGATGAGGAGATCGCACGGTTGCTGCGAGCCGAGCGGCAGCGGCGAATGGGCGCCGCCTTGCGTGCAGTGGAGGTGACCGGGGACGACCGAGCCTGGCTGGATCTGGGTATCGCGGCTGCTGCCGACCGTGCTGGCGGGTGACGTCGTCCGGGTCCACTTCGGGCTACCGGCTGGGACAGTGTCACCTCTGTACTGCGGTCGGTGTCGAACGCCTCGTCGCGGGTGACTACGGCAATGTGGGGCCTGTGGGCCTGGCCCAGGTTCGCTCCGTGTTGGCAGATCTGCTCGACATAGCTTGAGCGCCGAGGAGTAGGGCCCGAAGGTCACCCGGGGGCGTGGCCGTCGCCGGTCCCGTCCGGTCCGGGGCGGGCGAGCGGCCGATCGTTGTCGATCACGGCGAGCTGTCGGCTGAGGGGCGGGATGATGATGGCAGCGGCGAGGAGGTGCGTAGCCACGAGAAGGGCGCGGGCGGCGATGTCGTCGGGAGCGGCCATCGCCGGGATGAGCGACAGGGCGGCCGCGGCCGTGGTCGCGACGACGAATCTCCGGCGCAGGCGAAGCACCCGTGCCAACACCACGCCCAGGGCGGCTCCGACGATGGTCCACCAGGTGAAGGCGACGATGGGGATGGCTCGGCCGTCGACCTCGGGTTGGGCGTCGGCGGCGCTGGCGACGGCGGCCGCCGCGGTGGTGCAGGCGGCTGCGATCGCACCGGCGAGCGCACCGACCTGAACGAGACGGCCGATGCTCGGCCGCCTGGAGAGCGCCTGCGGGTCGTGATGGGTGGGGCCGCGGCTGGTGGTCATCGGTGCCGCTCCTGTTCGATGTACGGCCCGAGCGTGTCGAGCATCGCCGCCCAACCCTCCACCATCTCGGCGAAGAACTCGTTCTCCCAATCCGCACCCGTTCCGTAGGCACTGGAGACGACGCGGATCACACAACTACCGCCCGACGCCGACTCGACGAGGAACTCGGTGGCGATCGGCGTGAGCGAGGACAGGTCGTGGTGGGCGGTCGGCATGTGGTCGGCGACCGGCCACGGTTCGGCGTAGGCGAAGCGCTTGGCCGGCGTGTAGTCGGTGACGATGCCGTGCGACCAGATGCCGACGTCGAACGACACCGCCCCCCCGATCCGGGGGTCGAGTTGGGTCGGCACCATCCATCCTGCGATGCCGTCGGCCGTGGCTATCGCGTTCCAGACCTGTTCCGGCGTGGCGGCCACCTCGTAGGTGCGCTCCATCCGATGTTCGACACGGTCGGGTTGTCGGGGTTGTCGGGACTGGTCACGGGAGCTCCTTGGGTCGGGGGTAGGACGAGACGGTCAAGCGATGTGGCCGGCCGTCGTCGTGGTGATAGCGGGCGACGAGGGCGGAGACCGCCGCCTGCAGGTCGGAGGCGAAGGCGGCGCGATCGTCGGGTGATCGGAAGCCGATCACGGTGTCGATGGTCAGCGTCGGCACACGAGTCCCGGCCGAGGCGGCGGCGGCGATCGCACCCACCTCGGACACCGTTCGAGCGTTCACCGCGATCAGGTACTCAGCCGAGAGGCGGTCGGCCACCTCGTTCGGATCGATCACCGAGCCGTGCACGACGTCGGGAGCGACGACGAGGTGACGAGCCGAACGGCGGACCACCCGTTCGGTGATCCCGCCCCATGGCCGTTCCTCGGCCAACTCCACCAGCCCATGGGCCTCCAACGCCTTCAGGTGGTAGTTCACCTTCTGGCGGGTCGAACCGACCGCCGCCGCAACCGTGGTGGCCGAACCCGGTTCGGCCAAGGCATCGAGGATCGACGCCCGGATCGGATCGAGGGCCGCTTCCACGGCCGCTGCGTCGGCAAGTACCCGGACATCGTCCACGAGGGAAAGATAGGCCTTGACAATAAAAATTGTCAAGGGGCGGGTTGATGTACCGTGACGTGCTCGGCCGGACGCCCGGAGGGTCGGCCCGGTTGGATGGTCGACTGACGGCTCGGCGTCGGTGCGGCTGGCTTTGCGTGGTCAGGTGGTGGTGCAGCGCCAGCGCTGATCACGACCTGGGTGAGGGGCGTCTGCCCGATCGACGACGCCACCAGGGTGCGCTGGCCGGGGACGAGCTGGTCGATCCGGAAGGTGCCGTCCGGCCCGGTGGTCACGGTTCTCGCCGGGCCGTTGCCGGTGGCCCGGACGGTGACGGTGGCCTGGGCGATCGATGCCCCCGAGGGATCCGTCACGGTGCCACCGATCACGCCGGCCCGGGGAAGCACCACATCGATGACGTACGGCCAGGACCGTGACGGTGACGCCACAGCAGGAAACCCGCGGTAAGCACTCTGGCCAGGTGTCGCACCCCGATCCCCTCCGAACCTCAGGTACGGGCGAGCGAGCGGGCGCGGCGACGATGGGGGGCGCTGGCGATGGCGAGGGCCACCGCGGCGCTGATCCCGAGGGCCGCCACCACCGGAGACTCGGGCACGACGGGGGCGGGGAGCGAGACCTGCATCGCCCAGCGCCCATCGGGTGCGCCGATGTCGATCAGCCCGTCGCTGTTGGCGTCGGCGAGGACGATGCCCGAGCCGGCGTAGCCGATCTGGCCGGTCACGGAGTAGCCGGCGGGGGACCCTTGGTACACGGTTACGGTGAGCCCACCGGCCTGGGCCTTGCCGAGCAGCAGATCCACGTGGCCATCGCCGTCGAGATCGGCGCTGCGGACCAGCCCGGAATCCGGCACGGGCCCGGCCAGGGGAAACGACTCGCCGAAGGGGATGGCCGTTGCGCTGCCCCGGTACAGGACCGAACCGCCGAGGCCCAGGCTGTCGTACGCGATCAGGTCGTCCGCGCCATCCAGGTCGGCGTCGTACACGATGAACTGGCCCCGGTTGGGGACGCCGGCGGCGACCGGTACATCGGCGCCGAACTCCGCTCGGGCGCCCCCCGCCGGGCCGGGACCGCGCCCGGGGATGATCGTCTGGACAAAGCCGGTCAACTCGACCGGCAGCACGTCCCCGATGCCGTCGCCGTTCACGTCGCCGCTCAGCGCCCGGGAGGCCGATCGGCCGATGGATTGCTGGCCGGCGTTCGGTCCGCCGAACACGACCGTGAGGTCGCCTCCGATCGACGTCACGCTGTCGACGTGGCCGTCGCCGTCGAAATCGACCGATGGCGCTCCCTGGTCGACCAGCAGGACCGGCTGGCTCCCGACCGTGGCCAGTGGGGCGAAGGAGAACGTGGTTGCCGCCAGGGCCACGACCGGGCTGACGACCACTGCGGCACCGAGCAGCAGCGCCACCACCGCCCGTTTCGATCGAAGCTTGACCATGCCTGGACAATGCGCTCCCGGGGTGCCGGCACCACGAACGAAATACGAACAGTGGGTGACGCTCCCGGCCGTCCCGGCCATGAAGCCGGTGTGCAAGCCGACAGGCGATTGGCACCGCGCTCGGCGATACTGCTCCCGTGCCCAAGGTGGAGCTCGACCCCGATCTCCTGGCCGAGACCGCGGCCCGGCTCCAGGCGCGCATCGAGGCCCGGTTCCCCGGCTCGGCCCTGGGGCAACGGGCCGGGGATCTGATCGAGCTGCTGGCCTCGGTCCGCAGCCGGGCCGACGACATCGCCCGGCCCATCTGGCCGCTGCGCCTGCTGGCCGGCGCGCTGCTGGTGGCGGTGGTCGGCCTCCTGGTGATGCTGCCCTGGGGCCTATCGGGGGCCGGTCTCGACAACGCCCTGCAGCGGATCCAGTTCGTCGAGTCGGCGGTGAACGATGCCGTGTTCCTCGGCGCCGGCCTGCTGTTCGTCTGGACCCTGGAGAGCCGGATCAAGCGGCGGCGGGCGCTGCGCCTCATCCACGAGCTGCGCTCGTTCGCTCATGTGATCGACATGCTGCAGCTCACCAAGGACCCCCAGCGGGTTCCGGCCAACCGCAACCGGGCCACCCCGATGTCGCCCCCCACCGCCATGGACGCCTACGAGCTGGGCCGGTACCTCGACTACTGCTCCGAGCTGCTCTCGTTGGCGGCCAAGGGCGCGGCCATCATGGCCCTTCGCTTCGACGACCCGGTGGTGCTGGGTGCGGTGAACGAGATCGAGGACCTCACCAACGGCCTGTCCCGCAAGATCTGGCAGAAGCTGATGATCATCCTCACCACCGACGCCGGCTTCGATCATGACCCCGAGGTGCCCGGCTCGGTCGAGCTGGGCCTCGGGGGCGACGGTGTGGCCGCCGGCGGGGCCGCCTGAACGCCTCGACGGGCTGGCCGCGGAAGGTACGAAGGCCTCTGTCGCCGGGTTCTCGTCCCGGGAGACTGTGGTGGTGCCAGGGACCTGGGTGGGAGGCTGATCATGTCGATGGACCAGAAGGACGGCCAGGCTCCACAAGGCTGTACGACGCGCTCCGACAAGTCGGCCTCGCACTCCGGGCGCTGGCCGAGGTGACCAACAACCTGCCTCGCGAGCTGCGGGAGTTGAGCGCCGAGCTGTCGGCGTGCCAGGGCGGCGACCGCGGTGGTGGCGGCCGGGAGCGGGGGGAACCGGGCGCTGACTACTCGATCCTGGCTGCTCGGTTCGCCCTGTCCGAGGCGACCACCGCCGCCCTGGCTCTGGATCGCCGGATCGCCGACGCCGTCAGGCACGTAGCAGCCACCACGATGCCCGTGTGAGCCTCCGGTCGGCTGCGGCCGGCGAAACTCACCTGGCGTTCATTGTCGCTTCGGCCGCCGGCAACCTGGGCCTCCTAGCCTCCATCGATGGTACGTGAGGCTCTGCACACCCTGCTGGTCGAAGTGGAGGAGCTCCATCGCGACCTGGTTGCCTCCGGAGGCGCACTCTCCGCGGAGGGCATCGACCCTGACCACCGAGCCAGTGCCCGCAACATGGCCCACTTCGTCGCGCTGCGGTCCGACGACCGGCGGGCGCTCCAGCAGCGGCTGGCCGAACAAGGACTGTCATCGCTCGGCCGCTGCGAGCCTCATGTGCTGGCCACGGTGGAAGCGGTACGCCGGGTTCTGCGCGCCGTGGTCGACCCCTCAGTCGGCGCCCGATCAGCCGACGCTGATCAAGGAGGGGATGAGGCCGACGTCGGGTTCACGAGCGGCCCGGACCGGTTGGCGGCCAATACCACCCGCTTGCTCGGCTCCCCTGCGCCGGGGCGGGAGGCGAGAATCATGGTGACGCTGCCCAGCGAGGCGGCCGACGACCCATCGATCGCCGAGGACCTGGTGGCCGCCGGCATGGAGATCGCCCGGGTCAACTGTGCCCATGACGACCCCACCGCATGGAAAGCCATGGCGGCGAACGTCCGAGCCGCCGCTCAGCGACAGGGCCGCCCGGTGCGGATCCTCATGGATCTGGCCGGGCCCAAGCTCCGCACGGGGCCCATGCCCAGCGCGCTGGCCGTCATCAAGCTCAAGCCCCGCCGCAACCATCGGGGTGAGATCGTCGACCAGGCCCGTGCTCAGCTGGTCGACGAGACCCGAGAGCTCGACCTCGCCTCGATGCCGACAGACCTACCCGTCGTACCGATCCGGGCCGATCGTTTCGGCGACCTCGCCGTCGGCGACCGGCTTCAGCTCACCGATGCCCGTAACTCGGATCGGGCGCTGCGTGTCGTGTCCGTCAACGAGTACGGGCCGGTGGTCCGTGGCCGCAAGTCGATCTATCTGGTCGAAGGCATCCAGCTCACCGGCGACGCGGTCACCGGGCGCGTCGGCCGGCTGCCGGCCAAGACCGGCCACTTGCTCATCCACGAAGGCGACGAGCTCGACCTCTCAGCCGACATCGTCACGGCCCTACCTCCCGCTGGAGGCCGCCCGGCCCGGATCGGCTGCACCCTGCCCGAAGCGATCGCCGCCGCCCAGCCCGGCCACCGCGTCCTGTTCGACGACGGAAAGATCTCAGGTGTCGTCATGGGTACGCGGAACGGCGTGCTCCGCATCCGGATCGTGAGTGCCGATCGGGGAGGCTCCAAGCTGCGGGCCGAGAAGGGCATCAACCTGCCCGATACCGACATCCCGGTGGCCGCCCTCACCCCCAAAGACGAAGACGACCTCGGCACTGTCGCCGAGCTGGCCGACCTGGCGGCGCTGTCGTTCGTCCGCCAGCCCGACGACGTGAAGCTGCTGCTCGATCGCCTCCGGGCGCGCCGCGCCGAGCACGTGGGCATCGTGCTCAAGATCGAGACCGCCCAGGCGTTCGCCAACCTGCCCGACCTGCTGCGGACGGCGATGGCGCACCGGGACGTCGGCGTCATGATCGCCCGGGGAGACCTCGCCGTCGAGGCCGGCTACGAACGCCTGGCCGAGGTCCAGGAAGAGATCCTCTGGTTGTGTGAGGCGGCGCACGTGCCGGCGATCTGGGCCACGGAGGTTCTCGACGGACTGGCCAAGACCGGCCGCCCCTCCCGGTCCGAGATCACCGATGCCGCCATGGCCGAACGTGCCGAGTGCGTCATGCTCAACAAGGGCCCCTACATCATCGAGGCCGTCCAGGCCCTCGACGACATCCTCCGCCGCATGACCTCCCACCATCTCAAGAAGCGGACCCTCCTCCGGGAGCTCCGTTCCTGGTCACTGTCACCCGACGCTGACCGGGCCGATGGTTCACACTGAAGGGTGCGTCGAGGCCGCATGAGGTACGGGGTTTGTCGGGTTCGCCTCGGGGGCACAGCGACAGCATGAGCGACACGGGCAATCCGCCACCGATCGACGACGACGACGGCGAGCCGCGCCGGGGCGCGGAAGAAACGGAGCGCGACGACCCCGACCGACCGAGAATCGATCTGACCGGGGCCTTGGGCCACACCGCCGGCGAGACGCTCCACGCGACAGACCACGAAGACACGGCACCGGTTCTCGACGGGGGCGAAGGCGAGGCGAGCTGAGCCCCGTCGCCCCCGGTCCCGAGGCTCCATACGAGCTACAGCGACGCTGAGGGCGGCGACGATCAGATCGCCGAGCCGTCGGTCCCGGCGAGGCGGCGGTTGATCTCGCTGTTCATGATCCGGCACTGGTCGAGGGGATGGTCGTACCGGCACAGGAGGGCTCCGGTGAGCAACTCCCGGGAGCGACGGAGCCGCGCCAGCTCGGTGTCGAGCTGGGCGAGCCGTTGCCGGGCGATCTCCTTCCACGACGCGTTGTCGCCGGCGTCGAGCACCCCCTCGATCTCGTCGAGCGACAAGCCGGCGTCCTGCAGCATCTGGATGAACACGAGGCGGCGTACGGTCGGTTGGGCGTACCGCCGTTGCCCTCCGGCTCGGGCATCGGCGACGACCAGCCCCCGCCGCTCGTAGTAGCGGAGGGTGGAGGTGGCAACGCCGAGTAGATCGGCAACGGCGCCGATGGGCAACAGGGTGTGGGTGTCGATGCCACCATCATCGCTTGACTTGAACCCGGGTTCAACTGCGATCGTGCTCCCATGAGCCACGAACCGGACCATTCCCCGCAGGCGGCGGGCGCCGCTGCGCTGCCCGCTCCCAATCACCATGCCTCCCACCCGGGCTTCTCCGGGGCCGGCGGCCTCGTCGTCGCCCTGTCGTTCCTGTTCGGGCGGAGCGAGGCGGCCCACGAGGCGATCCGGCTCGCCGATCTGCAGCGAGGCGAGCGGCTGGTCGATGTCGGCTGCGGTCCGGGCGTGGCTGTTCGACAGGCCCGCATGGCCGGGGCCGAGGTCATCGGCGTCGACCCGGCGCCGGTGATGCTGCGGGTCGCCCGGGCCCGGTGGCGGTCCGATCCTGCGGTCGACTGGCGGTTGGGGGTGGCCGAGAAGCTCCCGGTGGGGGACGGCTGGGCCAACGTCGTGTGGTCGCTGTCAACCGTCCACCACTGGGTCGACATCGACGCCGGGCTGGCCGAGGCCCGCCGCGTACTCGCCCCCGGAGGCCGCCTGGTGGTGCTGGAGCGGCGCATCGGCGACACGGGGGCCCGGGGCACCGCCAGCCATGGCTGGACGGTCGATCAGTGCGAGTCTTTCGCCGAGCACTGTCGACGCCAGGGGTTTGCCGAGGCCGCTACCGGTATCCACGCCGGTCGGGGAGCGGTCCTCAGCGTGGTCGCCCGTCGCTGAGGCGCTGCGGCTGTGGCCGGGGCGCGATCCGCTCCAGCTTGGTCCAGCCGGTCCAACCCCGCGCTTCGATCAGAGCCAGCAACCGCCGGGCCACCGGTACGGCGTTCACGAACACCTCGTCGAGCAGCGTCACCAACTCGTCGTCGAGGGCGAAGTCGGCCATCTGGTCCTCGCTCCAGTACCGGGCATCGTCCTCGATCAGCGCCACCAACCGATCGGCCACGGCGGGGAGCCGCGGATCGTCGTCGTGCCAGTCGGCCGCTTCCACGAGGTCGAAGTAGAGGGCGATGATGGCGGGGTCCTCGATCTGGCCGCGCTTGATCGCCATCAGGGCCGGCATCTGTTCCGGGATCTGGGCGGCCACCAGGATCCAGGCGTCCCGCTCCATCTCGATGGCCCGCTCCGGGAGGTCGAGCGCCCGGAGGCGGTCGAGGTAGGCCACCGCTTCGGGCGGCAGCGCCAGGTTGTCGCCGGCCGACAGGTCGGCCACCCGTCGGCGGTGTTGTTGACGCTCCCGGATCTCCGCCTCCAGGCGTCGATCGATGTCCTCGATGGCGGCGGCGAACTCCTCGTCACCGGCCGCCAGCAACTCCCGGACCCGGGCCAGGGGCACGCCGGCGTCGGCCAGCGTCCTGATCCGGATCAGCTCGACCACGGCGGTGGCGTCGTAGCGCCGGTAGCCCGACTGGTCGCGTCGGGGCTCGGGCAACAGACCCTTGGCGTGGTAGTGGCGCACCGCCCGCACGGTCACGCCGGCGTAAGCGGCGAGCTGGCTGATCGTCAGCATGGGAGAGGGCCGGTCATCGGGTCATCCGGCTCCGGCCAGCTTCCGGCGATAGGTGTGGACGCCGAGGGCGTAGGACACCACGGCCAGGCCGACGCACCAGGCGAGGGCGGTCCACAGGTCGTTGCCCGTGGGCTGGTCGGCGTACAGGTTGCGGATCGTGTCAACGATAGAAGTGACCGGCTGGTGTTCGGCGAACCACCGCACCGGGCCGGGCATGCCCGTGGTGGGCACGAAGGCCGAGCTGACGAAGGGCAGGAACAGCAGGGGATAGGCGAACGCTCCGGCCCCGTCGGGAGACCGGGCCAGGAGCCCGGCGCTGACGGCCAGCCACGTCAGCGCCAGGGTGAACAACACGACGATGCCGAGCACACCGAGCCAGGCGCCGAGGCCCGCCCCGGAGCGGAAGCCGATGGCCACCGCCACCAGCACGACCAGCGCCAGCGAGATGAGGTTGGTGATCACCGACGTCACCACGTGGCCCCACAGGACCGCCGACCGGGCGATGGGCATCGACTGGAACCGTTCGAAGATCCCGCCGGAGACGTCGGTGTAGAGCCGCAACGCCGTGTAGGCGACGCCGGAGGCCACGGTGATCAGCAGGATCCCGGGCAGCAGGTAGTTGACGTAGCTCACACGGCCGGTGTCGATCGCGCCGCCGAAGACGAACACGAACAGCAGCAGCATCACGATCGGCGTGATGGCGGTGGTGATGATCGTGTCGGGGCTGCGCATGACGTGGCGCAGCGAGCGGCCCAGGAGGGTGATCACGTCGGTGATGAGGTCCATGGTCATCGTCCGACCAGTTCGAGGAAGATGTCTTCCAGGCTCGGTTGGCGCTCGACGTACTCGATCCGGGCCGGCGGCATCAGCGCCTTGAGCTCGGTTAGTGTGCCGTTCACCAGGATCCGACCCTCGTGGAGGATGGCGATCCGGCTGGCCAGCTGCTCCGCCTCGTCCAGGTACTGGGTGGTGAGCAGCACCGTGGTGCCGCCCCGGGCCAGCTGGCGGACCGACTCCCACACCTCGAGGCGGGCGTGGGGATCGAGGCCGGTGGTGGGCTCGTCGAGGAAGATCACCGACGGGCTGCCGATCAGGCTCATGGCGATGTCGAGACGGCGCCGCATGCCGCCCGAGTAGGTGGCCACCCGCCGGCCCCCGGCGTCGGTGAGCGAGAAGCGGCCGAGCAACTCGTCGGCGATCCGGCCCGGCTGGTCGAGGTGGCGGAGCCTGGCGATCAGCACCAGGTTCTCCCGCCCGGTGAGGATGTCGTCGACGGCAGCGAACTGCCCGGTGAGGCTGATCGACCGGCGGACCTCGGCCCCCTGGGAGGCGACGTCGAACCCGTTCACCACCGCACGGCCGCCGTTGGCCCGCAGGAGCGTCGACAGGATCTTGACCAGGGTGGTCTTGCCCGATCCATTCGCTCCGAGCAGGGCGAAGATCTCGCCCGGGGCGATGTCGAGGTCGACCCCCCGAAGCACCTCGAGGTCGCCGAAGGATTTCGTCAGGCCCGTGACCCGGACCGCTGTTGTGGTACCCATGGGGTCAGCTTGCAGGGTTGACGCCGCGTCAACGTCAACCCCCGTTTTCGGGGCCGGCGCCGGGGCCGGTGCCCTTGGCCAGACCGTGCTGTGTCTTCTCCCAGTACTGGGGCGTGAACACCAGCTGCAGGAAGGCCTTGGCCGCCGCCAACGACATGGCCACCCAGTACAGCGGGGCCAGGAGGGCGGCGGTGAACACCCGCTTCTCCGGATGGTGGAAGGCGGCGACCACGAAGGTGTAGAGGAAGAAGAAGTTGCCGAGCAGCCAGGCCAGCAGGCTGGCGTAGTACACCGGCGCCGGCAGCAACTCGAGGATGAACGCCGGCTTCAGCAGGAACCAGAGGATGGTCAATCCCCAGAACACCGGGTTGAGCAGGGCCAGGGCGGGCGTGCCCCCCACGAACAGGTTGAACCGCAGGAACCCGCGCAGGCCGACCTCCCGCAACAGGTGCACCGGTTGGCGCATGTGCACCAGCCACGTCTGGAGATAGCCCTTGTACCAGCGTGACCGCTGCTTCACCCAGTTCACGAAATCGCTGTTGGCCTCCTCGTACGTCACCGACCCGAGCATGCCGGTGCGGTAACCCAGCCGGTGGAGGCGTACTCCCAGATCGGCGTCCTCGGTGACGTTGTAGGGATCCCACGCCCCCGACCGCACGAGTACCTCGCGGGAGAAGTGGTTCGAGGTGCCGCCGAGGGGGAGTGGGGCCTCCATGCGGGACAGCCCGGGGAGGAACTGGCGGAACCAGAGCTCGTACTCCAGGGTGAACCACCGGGTGATGATGTTCTGGTCGGCGTTCCAGTAGGCCAGCTCGGCCTGGAGGCAGGCCACGTCGGCCGGCGCCCGCTGGAGGGCGATGGCCGCCTTGCGCAGCTGCAGCGGATCGGGCCGGTCTTCGGCGTCGAAGATCGTCACGTACAGCCCCCGGGCCGACTGCAGGCCGTAGTTCAGGGCCTTGGGTTTCGTCCGGGGCTCGGCTGCCGGCACCACCACCAGCTCGCACAGACGCTCCGCCCCGAGGGCCCGGGCCGCCCCGATCGTTTCGACGTCGTCCTCCTCCAACAGGAGCTTGATGTCGAGCCGATCCTTGGGATATTCGATCTGGTCCAGGCCCACCAGGATCTGTGCCAGCACCTCGGCCTCCCGGTAGCAGGGGATGAGCACGGTGTACACGGGCAGGGCCGTGTCGGGCATGGCCCGGGCCTCGGCGTCGCTGATGGTCTCGATGGAAGGGTGCCGCACGGCGTGGTAGAGCAGCGACACCCGGAACATGATGGTGGACAGGTAGATCACCACGGTCAGACCCACCAGCGCCGGCAGGGTGATCCAGGGCCACAACACGGCCAGGACCACCAGCACGGCCAGCGTTCCGACGATGGCGATGGTCTGGCGGGGAAGGAAGGTCCGCTCCGCCGACAGCATCGGCGCCCGCTCGCTCAGCCCGTGGATCGCCAGGTGGAGCCGGCGTTCCACGTCCGGGCTCTGGGGCGGAGGCGACGTCACCAGCGGCCCCGCGCTCAGGGCCGGCCCCCGTCGGTCGTCCCAGCGCCCGACGAGGCCGCCGCCCGTTCGGCGATCAGGTCCTGGGCGAACGCCACCAGGAACTGGCGGGTGGTCACCAGGCGGGTCGACATCTCCTCGCCCCCGCCCTGGCCGCCCACCAGGATGTCCTGCACCCGGAGCTGGAACTCCCGGGTGAGGCTCTCGGTGGGCGGCTGCGGGATGTGGAACTGGAGCGACGGGTTGTCGATCAGGAGCAGTGTCATCCGCTCCCAGTGGGTCTCGTCGCCGGTCTTGATCGGCCAGTGCCAGTAGAGGGTGGTGGTGGTGGATCGGGTGGACGGGTCGTACCAGGTGAGCAGGCCGCCGACGACTCCGCTGCCGAGGTCCACCGATTGCCGTTTGGTGATCCGGAAGTCGTGGAACCGGTAGCAGGCCTCGATGCCGTAGGCGCTGAACGCCGAACGGTCGTCGGTGGAGATCACGTCGGCGATGACGGCGGCGTTGGTGTGGAGCTCGTCGCCGCGGGCGAAGGCGTCGGGATCGGTGTAGACGTAGCGGGACCAGTTCGAGTTGGCCCCGAAGTAGCGCTTCGACCAGTCGTAGACGTTGGCGAACTGCAGGTTCCACTGCCCGGGCCGTTCCTGCGACTGGGAGAACGACGTGAGCCGGGCGCCGCCCAGGCTGCTGGCTACCAGGTCGTAGTTCTCCAGATCGGCGTTCAGCACGGCGATGCCACCGGTGGTCAGCCCGATCACGATCGCTCCGGCCGCCAAGGCCGGCCGGTAGCCGGGACGGGCGAAACCGGCGGCGTCGGCCCCTGCGGCCCGCTCGGGCCACGACAGGCCGAACCGGCGGATCAGCATCGCCATCACGAGAAGGCCAGCGTTGAACACGACGAGCCCGATGAACGGATGGAAGCCGTCGATCGCCACCCGTTCACCCCACCGCTCGCCGATCCCGAAGATGAGCAGGATCCGGACCACGTTGAGGGCCCAGACCACGAGCCCGCCGGTGGCCAACCACACGATCTTGTTCCGGGTCGGGCCCTCGAGCACCAGCAGGAAAGCGATACCGACGAGCACGAACCCGACCAGGCCGTTGGCCCCGGAGCACTCGGTGGCCACCGAGAGATCGAACGGAGAGCCGGATCGGGGCGTCACCGTGAACAGCGCGTTGGCATTGTCGCCCGGGTAGGGGTTGGCCACGGTGATCACGCCGACGGCGGCGGTGACGGCCCGGACCGTCACCTCCGTGAACGGGCCCAGCCAGCGGTCGAGCATCTGGGCGAAGGGGTAGGTCCAGGCGAGGAACAGGAAGGCGAGGCCGGACCGCATCTCCCACGCCGCCCGCAGCCCGAAGATCAACACGATCGCCCCGGCGGCGAAGAAGGGCAGCGACAGGAGGTCGACCCGGTAGATCCAGAACTCGGTGGACAGCCGGCCGGGGAGGACCACGTTGGCGGCCAGCGAGGTCAGCACGAGGGGTAGCCCCACGATCCAGTCGAGCTGCCGATCGTGGATCTCCGGGCCCGACGCCCGGCGGTAGCCGATCACCATGAGCCCCATGGCGAGGAACGGAACCAGGGCCAGGTGGGCCAACGGGGTGTCGAGCGTGAAGTCCTCCAGCAACGTCTGCAACGACACCCGGAAGGCCACGATCACCGCCGCCAGGGCCAGCCCCGGCCGCACCAGGCGGGCCAGCCGGTAGCGGGGGCGCTGGTACTCCGTGAGGAGTGACTGAGCCTCGGCCACCCGCTCCGGGCCGGGGTCGGGATCGGTCCCGGCGGCTCGCTCGGCGGTCGGGATCGTGGCCGTCATCAGGCGTCCTCGGTGCTCTCGGATTTCGGTACGAGGCCGATCATCGCAAGAGTGGCCCTGCTTGGCAACGCATGGGGGAGAACGCCCGTACCCGTTCATCTGCCGTCCACCTTCCGATGAATGGCGGAACCCGTCGACCTCGGTGATTCGCTCTATGGACAGATGGGAAACAGTGGGTGAACTACTGACAGTTCTCTAGTGCTACCTCGCCTTTCGTGGTTAGCTGTTGGGTTGCTTCAACGGCTGACGACGGAAATTCATCCCCTGTCCATGCGGGCGTAAGTTTGAGGCCGTCCTGCGGCGTATGGAGTGTCGGACAGCTCAACTACGGTGTTGTCGGTTGTTGTTGCCCGTCGACCGGTCTCCCCCCTTCCCGGTACCTCGGAGGTATGTCCACATGTCCGAAGACGGCTTGGTCAACGGCGAGGCAGACCTCCTCGACGATGGCTTCGGCCGGGACCTCGGAGCGGCTCTCGGGGCCCATGGTGGGCGCAACCGGCGGTGGGGTCGCCGCCGCAAGTCCCCGGAGGCCGAGGCCAGCCCCGCCGAGCAGCCGGCGCCGCCTCCGCCGCCGACAGTCGTCGCAGTCCCACCCCCGCCGCAGCTCGACGAGCCCGTCCCGCCGCCTCCGGTAGCCGAGCCCCGCTCGATCGGCGGGGATCCCGAGCCCCGCCCGGTCGGGGGCGCCGTCGAGCAGTCTCCGGTCAGCGGGTCCGCGCCCTCGGACGAGGCGCTCGCCCTGGTCGCCCTGCTGACCGGGGGCAAGGTACCGGGGTCGGCCGAGGCGCGGCGGCTGGCCGCCCTTCTGATGGGCACGGAGACGCCGGCCGCTCCGGTCCCTGAGCCACCGGCGTCGGACCCTCCGACCGAGGAGCCGCCCGGCAGCGCCGGGCTGGCCGCGCCTGCTCCGACGACCTTTCTCGACGACGAGCTGCTCGGTTCGGTGGACCTTCCCTGGCTGGAGGAGCCCGAGCCCGACGAGAGGCCGGCGCCCGGCGACGAGCCGCTCGGTTCGGTGGACCCTTCCTGGTTGGACGAGCCCGAGCCCGACGAGAGGCCGGTGTTCGACGATGAGCCGCTCGGTTCGGTGGACCTTCCCTGGTTGGAGGAGCCCGAGCCCGACGAGAGGCGGGCGTTCGACGAGGAACCGGAATCGGGCGACCCCTCGTGGCTGGCGCCGATGCTCATGGGCCCGCAGGCGACCGTCGGCCCGGCCATGCCACCGCCGCCCACCGGCGAGCGCCTGGCCGGTCCCGACGAGATCCCACCGCCCGACTCCACCGAGGAGCGTCTGGCCGGTCCGGAGGAGATCCCCCCGCCGCCCCCCACCGGGGAGCGCCTGGCCGGTCCCGACGAGATTCCCCCGCCGTTCCCCGACGGTCAGGCCGGCGACCCGGCGGAGGAGCCGGCGGAGGAGGCCAACATCTTCGACCTGTTCGGCTGGCCGCCTCCGCTGCCGCATCTGGACGGCGACGACATCCGGTCGCTGAACGACACCCGGCCGTTCCCCCTGCCGGTGGGCAACCGCACCGCCGTGCACGACCTCAGCGCCCTGCTCATGCTCGGCCAGGACGGCGGGACGACCCAGCTGGGCCAGCCGCCGGCTGGCGGTGCCGCCGCCGATGGCCTGGCGCGGGAGCGGCGTCGCCTGACGACACCGTTCGATCTCGGCGACCAGATCTTCCGTAAGGGGGCCTGGGCCGGCGGCCTCAGTGTGCTCGTGATCATGGCCGTGGTCGGGCTGTTCCTCACCGGTGAGGCCTTCACCGCCCTGCGGGCCCGGGGATGGCGGTTCATCACGACCGAGGTGTGGCAACCCGACAGCCGGGAGTTCGGCATCGCCGCCGTCCTGTTCTACACCGTGGCCATCGCCCTCGTGGCCCTGGCCGTAGCCGTCCCCCTGGCCACCGGCACGGCCCTGTTCATCACCGAGATGGCCCCCCGCCGGCTCCGCTCCCTGTTCGTGGCCATGGTCGACCTCATGGCCGCCGTGCCCAGCATCGTCTACGGGCTGTGGGGCCTGTTCTTCCTCCAGGGACAGGTGATCGGGCTCTCGCGATGGCTGGCGGTGTGGCTCGGCTGGATCCCGTTCTTCAAAGTCGACGGCCTCGACCCCAGCGATCCCACGGCCAGCCAAAGTGTGTTCACGGCCGGCACCTTCATCGCCGGCCTGGTGGTGGGCCTCATGGTCGTGCCCATCTCGTGCTCGATCATGCGGGAGGTGTTCTCCCAGGCGCCGCCGGGGGAGCGGGAGGGGGCGTTCGCCCTCGGCGCCACCCGTTGGGGCATGGTCCGCACGGTCGTGCTGCCGTTCGGGCGGGGCGGGATGATTGGGGCCATCATGCTCGGCCTGGGCCGGGCCCTGGGTGAGACGATCGCCGTGTACCTGCTGATCTCGCCCGTGTTCGACATCAACTGGCACGTGCTGCAGACCGGGTCGAACTCGGTCTCGACCCTGATCGTGCTCCGCCAGGGCGACGCCTCCGGCTTCGGGCTGTCGGCCCTCATGGCGGCCGGGCTGGCCCTGTTCATCATGACGCTGATCGTCAACTTCGGGGCGTCCACCATCGTGGCCCGCTCCCGCTCCGGCGCCATGAGCGAGGCCTGATCGTGAGCGCGGCGGAGGTGGAGGCGACGGGCCAGGTGACACAGCCGGCGTCCCCGGCGGCGACGGGCCCGGGGCAGCTGGCGGCCGGCACCGGCACCAGCACCACGCTGCCCGCCATCGTGCCCACCCGGCGGCCCCCCTCGTCGCGGCGGGTGGGCGGCGTCAGCCGCGACGACCGCCTCACCGTGATCGGCTCGTTCGCCAGCTCCTTCGCTCTCACCCGCCTGCTGTTCGGCACGGTGGCCCCCATCTCTGGCCGGCTCGGCTTCGTGGTGGTGTGGTACCTGCTGTTCCTGCTGGAGTACGCCGTGCTGGTGGCCCTGACCGACAGCGGCCCCACGGTCGTGGACCGGGTCATGACGGTCGTGCTCGGTTCGGCCGCGTGCGTGACGTTCACCGGTCTCGTCACCACCATCGGCTTCACCCTGTGGCGAGGGCGCAACGCCCTGTTCCACCTCAACTTCTTCACCCAGGACATGGCCCTCGCCGGCCCGCTCGACCCGGTGACGGTGGGCGGCATCAAGCACGCCTTCATCGGCACGCTGTGGATGATCACGATCTCCCTGATCCTCACCGTGCCCCTCGGCATCCTGGGCGCCGTCTACCTCAACGAGATCGGCGGGCGGTTCTCCCGCTTCGTGCGTACCATCGTGGACGCCATGACGGCCCTGCCCTCGGTGGTGGCCGGCCTGTTCATCTACTCGTCGTGGATCCTGGTCCTGGGGCGGGGGAAATCGGCCCTGGCCGCCTCCCTCGCCATCTCGGTGATGATGCTGCCGATCATCATCCGCTCGGCCGACGTGGTGCTGCGCCTGGTTCCCGGCAACTTGCGGGAGGCGTCGGCCGCCATGGGCGCTCCCCAGTGGCGGACGGTGTGGCACGTCGTGCTCCCCACCGCCCGCTCGGGCCTCGTCACCTCGGTCATCCTGGGCGTGGCCCGCGGTATCGGGGAGACCGCCCCCGTGCTGTTCACCGCCGGGTTCACCGCCAACCTCAACTGGAACCCGGCCAGCGGCCCGATGGTGTCGCTGCCGCTGGCCACGTTCGAGTTCATCCGCTCGCCCCAGGAGGCGATGAAGCAGCGGGGTTTCGCCACTGCCGCCTTCCTGATGATCCTGGTGCTGGTCCTGTTCGTGTTGGCCCGGGTCATCGGCGGCCGGGGTCCGGGTCAGCTGAGCCGGAGCCAGGTGCGGCGCATCGCCCGCCGCTCGGCCGACGACCTGGCCCGGATGGACGGCCACGACCCCGATCCCCACGTCCCGTCGTCATGAGCCAGGAGCGATCCACGGTGCGCCAACCCGTCCCCGTCCCGATCCGCCGGAGGCTGGCCCGATTCGTGGCCCGGGCCCTCGTGCTGGCGATCCCCCTCGTCGTGTCGGCCCCGGTGCCGGCCACGGCCCAGAGCTACGTGCCGGTGTCGGGCGCCGGCTCGACCTGGTCCCAGAACGCCATCGACCAGTGGCGGCGTGACGTGCAGCAGTACGGCATGCGCATCAACTACGCCGGCACCGGCTCGTCCGACGGCCGTCGCCAGTGGCTGAACGGCACGGTCGACTTCGCCGCCTCCGACATCCCGTTCCAGTTCCGCCCCGAGGACGGGTCGTCGCCCGAGAACCCGCCGGCCGGCAGCTACGCCTACATCCCGGTGACCGCCGGCGGCACGGTGTTCATGTACAACCTGAACATCAACGGTCAGAAGGTGACCAACCTCCGCCTGTCGGGAGCCAGCGTCGCCAAGATCTTCACCGGCGTGATCACCAACTGGAACGACCCGGCGATCGCCGCCGACAACCCCGGGCTAACGATGCCCAACAAGAAGATCGTGCCCGTGGTCCGCTCGGATGGCTCCGGCTCGTCGGCCCAGTTCACAACGTGGATGATCGCCCAGCAGTCGTCGATCTGGAACGACTACTGCAAGAAGACGGGACGGTCGGCCTGCGGCCTCACGTCCTATTACCCCACGGTGACCGGCATGATCGCCCAGGCCGGCGACCTCGGGGTGGCCGGGTACGTGTCGCAGAGCTACGCCGAGGGCGCCATCGGCTACGTGAACTACTCCTACGCCCTGAACCAGGGCTTCCCGGTGGTCAAGATGCTCAACGCCGCCGGCTACTACACCGAGCCCACGGCCCAGAACGTGGCTGTGTCGCTGCTGAAGGCGAAGATCAACAACGACCCGGCCTCCGAGGCGTACCTGACGCAGAACCTGAGCGAGGTGTACACCAACCCCGACCCCCGGGCCTACCCCCTGTCGTCGTACTCCTACATGATCCTGCCCACCAAGGTGCAGGGCGGCTTCAGCGAGGACAAGGGCAAGACGCTGGCCGCCTTCGCCTATTTCGCCATGTGCCAGGGCCAGCAGCAGTCCGAGGCGCTCGGGTACTCGCCGATGCCGATCAACCTGGTGGACGCGAGCTTCGAGCAGATCAAGAAGATTCCTGGTGCCGTGGTGCAGGACATCGACATCGCCAAATGCAACAACCCGACGTTCAGCGCCGACGGCCACAACACGCTGGCCGACAAGGCCCCGCAGCCCGAGGCCTGTGACAAGCAGGGCACCGCCCAGTGCGCCACCGGTACCGGCGGCGCCAAGAAGACGCCCACGGCGGTGAAGGCACCGGCTGCCGGCGGGGGAGCGACCGGAGGTGGTGCGACCGGCGGTGGCACCACCGGCGGCGGCACCACGGGGGGCGGCGCCACCGCCGGGGGTGGCGCCACGGCCGGCGGAGGCGCCACCGGCACCGGAGGCAACGCCGCGGCGACGCCCGGCGGGGCGACGTCGGGTGCCGCGGCAACTCCGGGCGGGGCGACGCCGGGAGCCGCCACACCGGGCGCGGCCACGCCGGGTGCGGCGACGGCCGACGGCACCGGCGGAGCCAGTGACAGCGGCGGCTTCGTCGATGCCGCCGGCAACCCGGTCGACGCCGCCTCCTGCGATCCGGCCACCGGGCTGTGCTCGTCGCCCGAGGGGGCCACCGAGCCGGGCAGCCAGGTGTTGGCCGCCGGTGCGCCCGGTGGTGGCCTCGTGACGGCCAACCCCTACACGCTGCCGGGCGACTCGGGCTGGGGAGCGAGCCAGGCCCTCGTGATCGCCGTGGGGCTGTTCCTCCTCGCCCTGATCGTGTCGCCCGGCATGGCGGTCGTGGCACTGAAACGAAAGGCTGCACAATGAGCTTCTCTCTGCCACTCGGGCGCACGAAGCACAGGCTTGTCGGAGCGCTCGCAGTCGTCGCCGCGCTGACCGCCGTGCTGACCCCGCCTCTGTCCACGCCGGCATCGTCCCAGACGAGCCTGGTTGGTGCAGCTGGCATCGACGCCGGGCTCCCCGCCACGCCGTCGGCCCTGACGCTGCCGGGTCGGGGTCGGTTCAGCGAGATGAAGGTGACCGTCAACCAGACGGCGAACCTCACCAACCAGGCCGTATCGGTCTCTTGGACTGGTGCACCACCAGCCACGAGCCTGACCAACAACTTCGTGCAGATGTTCCAGTGCTGGGGCGACGACGACGGCACGGTTCCCGGTAATCCTGGCCCGCCCCCGGAGCAGTGCCAGTTCGGCGGAGAGCCCGTCGTGTCCAGCGTCCTGGGCAAGATCCCGGCCAGCACACGACCTTCCTACGTCTATTCCCGAGTGCTCTCCCAGCAGTCATGGGGCACCCCGTACTTCGACCAGTCCGCTGGCTTCTACGATGCCTCCAACAGCCGCGTCTGGAAGCCGTTCAAGGCTGTCGACGGCAAAGTGGTCGACGCACAACTAAAACTCGTCCCGCCAGCCTGCGACGGCTGCTTGAACATCGCGTGGCAGAACTCGTACTTCGACTTCAACACCACCAACGAGAAGCCGTGGGCCCGGACCTATGCCAACGGTAAGGGCTCCGAGCTGTTCCAACTGTACACCGGGCTGGAGGCCCCCGGCCTGGGATGTGGCCAGAAGAAGGAGGTCAAGGCCGACGGCTCGACGGTGGTGCCGAAGTGCTGGCTGGTGGTGGTGCCTCGGGGCACGGCGGCTGAGGAGAATCCGGCGCCGCTTGCGCCACCCGGATACCCTTATGTCGCCACGTCGCCGCTCAGCCCCTCGGCTTGGGCCAATCGCATTGCCTTCCCGCTCGAATTCAACCCGGTCGACTCGCCCTGCGCTCTCGGCTCCGCCTCGCGACAGATCGTGGGTAGCGAGCTATCCATCGCAGCAATGACAAGCTGGCAGCCCAAACTGTGCGCCACGCCGGGCAGCCCGCCCTACACCTACTCCGCAGTGTCCGACGATCAGGCTCGACGGCAGCTGGCCAGTGGCAGCTCGACTGCCCCCGGCTTGGCGGTGCTGAACCGCCCACTGGCGGCGGACTCGGTCGACCAAGCCAATCCGCCCGTGTATTCGCCCCTCACCCTGTCTGGGCTTGTGATCGGCTTCAACATCGAGCGGGTGCCGACGAACGCCGCCGGCACGGTGGTCGACCCGGCCGAAACGGATATTGCCGCCAGCCGGGTCACCACGTTGAACCTGACACCGCGCCTGGTGGCCAAGTTGCTGACGCAGAGTTACTCCACGCCGTTCTACGGCACCCGACCGGCCGGCTACGAGTGGGTGGCCGGCCAGCCAACAGATCTAACGGTCGATCCGGACTTCCAGCAGTTCAATCCCGAGTTTGCGGTGATGACGGTGGGGTCGCGTCGCAATACCTCGGCCGTCACCGTCCAGGCCAGCTCGTCTGATGGCGCTCTGGCGGTGTGGAACTGGATCCTCGCCGATCCGGAAGCGAAGGCTTGGCTCGGCGGAGCCGCCGATCCGTGGGGCATGAAGGTGAACCCTCGGTATACCACCGCGTCCACCAACCCCTCCGGCGCTCCGTTCGGCACGCCCGTCCCCAACACGTTCCCGAAGAACGACCCTTATTGCTATCAGGACACGGGCTTTGGCGACATCATCCCCCGCCCGCTTTGCCTGCTCGACATCCAGCCCTACGGCTTGTCGCTGGCTGGTGTCGCCGCTGCCACGCGAGCCGGCAACGATGGCGCTCTGACGTCGCATGACCCGCTGAACTTCTCCCAGCAAACGGCGAACAGTTGGTGGGCGGCAGATGGCCCGCAACCGCTTGGTACGAGGTCCATCCTGTCGATCACTGATTCGGCCTCGGCTTACCGCTACGGCCTGCAGACGGCTCGGCTCAGTCGGGCCGGTGACAACGGGGCCACCCGCACCTTCATCGCCGCCGACAACGCCGGCTTCACCGCCGGGGTGAAGGCCATGGTCGACGAGCGCGGGACCGGCGTGCTGGTTCCCGATCCGTCGGCCAAGGTCGACGGCGCCTACCCCCTGACCCTCATCTCCTACGCCGCCGCCACCCCCAAGACCCTTGAAGCCTCGGCCCGGACGGCCTACGCCGACTTCGTGAAGTTCGCAGCCGAGTCGGGCCAGACGCCGGGTGTGGAGTTCGGTCAGCTCCCGCCGGGCTACGCTCCGCTCCCGGCCGATCTCAAGGCCCAGGCCACCGCCGCTGAGGCCCACATCAGGGCCGGCACGAGCCCCGGCGGCAGCGGCACCACCACGACCACGACGGCGGCTTCCACGCAGCAGTCGTCGTCGACCACGGCCACGACCAATCGAGTGACCACGACCAGCCGGGCCACCTCCAGCGGCGCCGGAACGCTGGCGACGCTCGCCGCCGTGGCCTCGCCGTCGGCGACGGTTCCCCCCGCCGGGCTCACGCCTCCGCCCAGCGGTGCCGGCGATGGAGCTGCGGCTGGACCCGCTGCGACCGATGGCTCCACCACTTCGACCACGGCGGGGGACAGCTCGGAGAGCGCAGTGGAGGAGACGCCGAGCTCAGCACCGGCTGCGGTCACCCCGGCGGTGCTGGTCGCCCGCTTGGGCCGGTATGCCATCGCCCTGTTGCTGTTGGTCGGGCTGATCTCGGCCACGGGGGTCATGTTGCTCGACGAGCGGATCCAACGTCAGCTCGGTGCGAAGGTCGTCGCCAATCTGCCAGTGGGCCTTCGCACCCGATTGCTGCAGACCAGATTCGGCTCCGCATTCGCCGCCGACCCGGCCATCTGATCTCGGAGCCGCCGCCGCGGGGACTGCCGGCGCACGGCTTCAGCCGAACCGGCCGTTCACGTAGTCGGCGGTCCGGGGATCCTGGGGCGAGCCGAACATGGCATCGGTAGGGCCATGTTCCACGATGACCCCCGGAGTTCCCTGCTCGGCGAGGAAGAAGGCGCACCGATCCGAGACCCGGACCGCCTGCTGCATGTTGTGGGTGACGATCACGATCGTCACCTCGCTGCTCAGCTCGCCGATGGTCTGCTCGATCCGCCGGGTCGACGTGGGATCGAGGGCCGAGCAGGGTTCATCCATGAGGAGCACGCGCGGCCGCACGGCCAGCGCCCGGGCGATGCACAGGCGCTGCTGCTGGCCGCCCGAAAGCGCACCCCCGGGCTGGCGGAGCCGGTCACGAACCTCCCGCCACAGCCCGGCCTTGGTGAGGCACTCCTCCACCAGGGCGTCCTTGAGGCCTCGGTCCACCCGGGTGCCGGTGAGACGGAGCCCGGCCACCGTGTTGTCGTAGATCGACATCGCCGGGAACGGGTTCGGCTTCTGGAACACCATCCCGATCTCCCGTCGGGCGTCGGTGAGCTTGCGGTCGGGGGCGTAGATGTCGTCGCCGTCGAGCAGAACCTCACCGGCCAGGCTGGCAGCCGGGATCATCTCATGCATCCGGTTGAGGATGCGGATGAAGGTGGACTTGCCGCACCCCGACGGGCCGATGAGGGCGGTGACCTGACCAGCCGGCATCCGAAGGGAGATGCGGTCCAGCACGTGGTGGTCGCCGAACCAGGCCGAGATCTCGTGTGCCTCCAGCTCGGCCAGAGCCGGCGGGTGCGCCGCCTGGTGGCCGAGCGCATGGGTTGTCATCGGGTCGTCCTTTTCGAGGTCGATGGCAGTTGCGATGCTCGGCTGCCGTTGGAGGAGATCGTCATCGGAAGCGCCTCTCGGTCATGTCAGGTTCGGGAGGAGCTGGAGGAAGGCGCCCGCGGCCTCGATGCCGGCCAGGGCCATCATCGGGACGAACACGATCCAGGCCTGTAGGCGTCCCCAGCGCGACCATGACCAGATCATCCCCAGCACCACGCCGATCATGATCTGCACCCAGAGGAGCAGCGGCCAGAGCGCTGCCCGGTCTGTTCCCATGGGGCGCTCCCGCGGATCGAGGGCCGCCTGCACCCGTCCTGGGGAAGGGAAGGCGGCGGTCTCGAGGTCCGCATCGACATAGACGGCACCCGACGGAGCGAACGCAGCACCGTCGGCGGTGGCGAGCACGAGGCGGCCCTGGCCTGCGGCCAGCGGGGGAGGCAGCGGGTCTCCGGCACGGCGGACGCCGGTCACCTGATAGGTCGAGACCCCCTGGCCCGTGGTCACGGTGATGACGTCGCCCGCCTCCAGACGCGGGATCCGCTTGAACGGGCCACCGAAGGCAGCTCGCCGACCCATGATCACCGAGGTGCCGGCCTGGCCGGGGAACGAAGTGGTTCGGCTGTGGCCGGGGCCGTCGGCCAGCACACCGGACGTGGTTCCCTCGCCGACCACCTCGTGCACGCCGGCTGCCGGAATCTCGATCAACGCCATCGGCGTGCCCAGCTCGAGCAGCTTGCCGTCCTGACCGCTCTGGCCGACGGGGGCGATGCCGGAGGCCAAGGCGCCCCGGAAGGCGGCGAAGGCCTGGTTCTGGGCGGCGACGTGCTGGAGGCCGCTGAGAACCACCGCTTCCACGATCGTGGCGCAACACAGCGCGGTGATCATCGTCAGCACCACGGCCGAGAGCTGGCGCCGGTCGTTCCGGCCGCTCATCTCCGGCCGAGGACGCTCCTGCCGGTCCGGCGGCGGCCCGGCCGGGTCTTGATCGCCGGGGGGCGGCGGCGGAACGTCTGGATCCAGCAGGGCGATCGTCGGTGTGTCGTTGCTCGGCTGCCCGATGTCGCTCATGTCCGCCCCGACCATCGCCGATCTGGTCCCTTCGCCGTACGTTCCACAGCGGCCGGGGACTCAGTCCCCGACCGCCGTGTGCCGTGTGTACCTTGCTTGCTATTCTCCTCCGGGGCAGACGGATCTGCCCAGCAGGAATCAGGCGGCGGTGGCCGCCCCGGACGCCTTGCGGCGACGCATCTCGAGCAGACCGCCAGCGGCTAGCGCAGCCACACCGGTGGCCGGCAAGATCACCGCGTACGGCACCTCAGGGATGACCGGGTTGCCCGGGCGCTGCCAGGTGAAGTTGCTCGACTCGCCACCGATGCTGATCTCCGTCTCGAAGTAGTTGTCGAGTGTGAGGTTCGGTGCGATGCAGGCCAAACCGATGCGGTACGTCCCCGCCGTGAGGAGGTTGTTCTGGACGTAGCGGTCCCAGCTCAGCGAGCCTGTCGGCAGCACCCCACCTGTCGCCGAACCGGCATCGGGGGTGTTGGTGTTCCTGCCGACGTACGAGGTTCCGGTGCTGTCAAACAGCGGGTAGGCCTTCCCGGACGTGGTCCTCGGGCCGGCCGACGCGCTCCAGGTGAGTGACGTGGTGGGAACATCGGTGATGTAACCGGTCACGGTGTAGCCCTCGACCCCGGTTGAACCGGTGCAGAACCCGCCGTTGGCGACGGTCCGGAGCTCGAAGACCTGAGTGGAGGTGCCGGAGGTTAGCTCGGCCGCCGTGGCCGGGTCAGAGATCACCACCGGCCCCAGGGTGGCAGCCAGGGCCATCGGAGCAGCGACGAGCGCAGTGCCACAGATGGCTGCGGAGACCACACCGGTGCGGGAGAGGAGTTTGCGGAGGTTCATAGTTGGAGTTTCCCTTCGTTGTCTTGGTGGATCGTCGGAGAGGTGAACTCTCAGCTGTTGCCGGTCCGCGTGGTGTTGCCGCACGGCAGGACCGAGGGCAGGAAGCCATAGCGGGCCCGGATCGTCTGGCCGTTGGTGCCGCAGACACCGTTGGGGTTGGTCGTGCTGGTGAAGATCTGCTGCAGACCGGTGTCACCGATGATGGGGTCGAGGTCTTCCGTCCACAGCACGTTGTACACATCCCGACCGAACGTGCCGATGGTGGCACCCGAGTCGAAGTTGAAGTAGGTCGGATTGCCGGCGCAGGAGCCCGGCGTGGTGCTGGTCAGGGGGCCCGTGGGGGAGGCGATGTTGTCGATGTCGCCGATGCCGCCGTTGGCGGTGCCGAGGAACGCCCGGAACTGGTTGGACCGATCGATCGCCGAGATGTTGCACTGGGCCACGAAGGGAGAAGCCCCCATCGGCACAACCACTGCGCTGTTGGGGTGGGTGTTCAGGTACGACGTCGCCAGCGTGTTGAAGTCGTTGCCGTCGTGCTCCTGCAGGTTGCCGCAGTTGGCGAACGCAGTGTTGGCGATGGTGTTCGCTGCGTTCGTGGTCGGCGTCGGGTGCCCGATCGCGGCGAGCCAGAACTGCTGGGTTCCGCTGCCCGACTGAGGCACACACGTCAGGACGGTGGTCGAGCCCTTGGTGACGAGGGCGTTCCCGCCGGGCGATACGGCGTTGCGGAACTCGGCGTTCGTCATCCGCGCCACACCGTCGGCGACGGCAGTCGGGCTGTTCGTCCGGTAGAGGTACATCATGGCGTCACGACCGAACGGCACGAACGTCAGGCGGTTGGTCGTCGTGTTGTTCGGGCCTCGGGACGAGCGAGCGAAGTTCACGTTCGCCGAACCGATGATCTTGCCGGCCGCGGTGCACGTGTTCGCTGCCGCGGGCCACACAGCGTTTGTCTTCGCAGCGATGAGAGCGTTGATCCCGTTGCTGGATCCGTTTGGCCGGAGGACCGTCGGGGCGCCGTACTTGGGGGTGATGCATCCGGGGTTGGCCGGCGTGGCACCAGGAAGCAGGGCGTCCCACGACACGATCGACTTGGCCGGAGTGGGCGGAGTGAGCGTGAGGACCTGCCCCGACATGGCGTTCATGACGTCCTGCGTCGTGTCGGAACCAACGCCGACATAGGCAGTTGTTCCAATAGGATCGGCCGACGCAGTGTCGATCGACACCACGCCGAGAAGGCCGGCGGCTGCGGACAGTAAGGCTGCCGCCCGGTAGACCTTTGTACGGATAGATGCCATGATTGGGTTGCTCCTTTTACGGAATACCACGGGTTGAGTCGCCGAAGTGTTCGACGGGGACCGACTGGAGCTTCTGGTCCCTCCGGCTGCTCTTTCGGTCAGCTTTCGGGGGCCTATGGCATCCTTGTCCTTCCCGATTGGGAGTATGTCGACGAAGCGCGCTCCGTGTCGATGGGTTCGGCTCAACGTTCGGTCAAACATCATCCGCTGTTTCCTTCGCCGATGAAAGAACGTGTTGCCCGTCCATCTATTTGGACGCGACGAAACAACCCGGTGCGGCTCGACATCAGGTTTGACCGGTCAGAGAGGGCCGGTGGTATCCGTCGAGGCGGAGGTCGATGTCGTGGGGCCGCTCGTGGCCGTCGTGGTGGGGGCGACCGTGGAACTGGCGACCGCAGTGGTGGCAGCCGACGTCGGGGTCGATGACGTCGCGGTGGCGGTGGAGCTGGGCCTGGTGGTCGTCGTGGTGGGCGCCGCCGTGGTCGTCGTGGTGGACGAGGTGGTGGGGGCGGCGGTCGTGGAGGAGGTGGTGGGCCGGGTGGTCGTCGTCGTGGGGGCGGTCGTGGTGGTGGTGGTGGCCACCGTCGTTGTGGTGGCGGCGCCCGAGGTCGAGGTGCCGGTTGTGGTCGTCGTGCCGCCGCTGGTGGCCGTGGTGGTGGTCGTGGTCGGGATCACCGAGGTGACCGTGGTGGGGGCCAGGGTGACCGCGCTGCCGGGATCGGTGGCGGCCGTCGTGCTCGTGGTGGTGCCGGCGGCGTCGGCCGTGATGCCGGGTGGTTCGCCGGCCGGGCTCGCTCCCGGGCCCTCGGCCCCGGTGTGGGCGCCGGCGGGGACGGCGTCGGGCAGGGCGATGGCCTGGCCCGAGGCGTAGGTGGCGGCCAGGCTGAGCACCAGGCGCACGTAGCTGTCGGAATGGTTGTACCGGTAGACGGCAGCGTATTGGCCCTGGTAGGTGCCCAGATCGCCGCCCCCGCTGCACATGTAGCGGGCTGAGCCGTACACGGCGTCGTCGATCTGCTGGGGATCCCGCTGGCCGTCGGCGTTGCCGTCACCGCCGTGGATGTTCCAGCTCCTGGGCAGGAACTGCATCGGCCCCACGGCCCGGTCCCATCGGGTGTCGCCGTCGTAGGCGCCGTTGTCGCTGTCCCGCACCACGGCGGTGCCGGCCAGGCTCCCGTCCAGGGCGACGCCGTAGATGGGGGGGCTGACCCGTCCGTCGGCGGTGAACCCGGCACCGCCGAAACGACCGTGGTTGCTCTCGACCCGTCCGATGCCGGCCAGGAGCGACCAGTTCACATGGCAGTTCGGCTGCTCGTTGGCCATCAATCCCTGGGCGTTGAGGTACGCCTTGTAGGCCCGCAGTGGGATGCCGGAACCGCTCAGCGAGGTGACCGAGGTGACCCCGAACGGGGCCGGCGCCCCCTGGTCGACGAATGACCCTCCGGCGCTGGTCGGCGGGGCGGTGACGACGGGCGCCGTGGTGGTGGCGCCCAGTCGGGAGTTGACCAGTCGCTCGAAGTCGACCGGCTGGTCGTCGGGCAGCGGAGCGGGTGTCGTCGGCGCTGAGGGCCACGTCCAGGTGGGTGTCGGGGCCGGTTGTCACGCCGTCGGCCGGCAACGGGCCGAGCATGGCGATGAGCGCCACCGACAGGCACGCCGACAGCGAACCCAGCGCCGGCACCAGCAGCCAACGGGCAAATGCGACGCCCGACAATGGTTCTTCCGACCGAGGCACACGCCGACCCTAGACACGCTTGGCGATGCAGGCACGTGGTGACTCCAGGATTAAGTCGGCGTTCAGCGGGGGGCCATCTAGCTGAGGTCCAGGGAAACACCGGCTGAATTTTCTGCTCGCGGAGGCCCCCGCCGCCCTCGGTGTACCTACGATCGGCGGATCTGCACGTGCGGACGGCCAAGGGTTTGACGGCCAAGTATGGACGGCGAGGTGGGTGGCGACGATGCGGTATCGGCGGCGGCGATTCTGGGAGCGGCGGAGGGTGCGGGCACTGGCCGCGCTCACCGCCATGGCCTTCGTGGTGCTGGGGGCCCAACTGTTGGGGGCCCAGGGGGAGACCCGGACCCCCACGGTGTCCTCGGCCGACACCTCGGCTGCCGCGCTGGGTCTCGAGGCGGCCTGTGCGTCGCCTGCGTCGGCCGCCGCTCAGGTCTGCGTGAGCGCCGCCGCAGCGCCGGCCGTCGTGCCCGAGGTGGAGCTGCCGGTTGCCCTCAGCATCAGCGGGGTGGTGGCCATGATGGGTGCCGTGGCCCTCACCGCCCGACGGGCGCGCCCCGCGGTACCTGCCACCGGCGGACGCTGACCGGACGTCACCTGGTTCCGGCCCGGGTTTCACCACGCGTTCACGTCATGTCCAACCATGTCGCAGAGAATGCGGCCGTGCCCTCAGGAACCGCCTTCGCCGCCACCTACCTCGCCGAGACCGCCGACCTCGTGCGGTCCCTGTCGGTCGACGAGATCGAGGAGGTGGCCGGAGGTCTGGCCACCTGCAGGGAGGCCGGAGGCCGTTTATTCGTGCTCGGGGTGGGCGGGTCGGCCGCCCACGCCAGCCACGCCGTCAACGACTTCCGCAAGCTGTGCCGGTTCGAGGCCTACGCCCCCACCGACAACGTGGCCGAGCTCACCGCCCGCACCAACGACGACGGCTGGGACACGACGTTCCAGGCCTGGCTGGAGGTGAGCCACCTCAGCCGTCGGGACGCCGTGCTGGTGCTGTCGGTGGGCGGCGGAGACCTCGATCGCAACGTGTCGGCCAACATCGTGAACGCCCTGCTGACGGCCGAACGGGTCGGCTGCTCGATCTTCGGGATCGTGGGTCGGGACGGTGGCTACACAGCCCAGGTGGCCACGGCGTGCGTGGTGATTCCTCCCCTCCACGGGGCCAGGATCACGCCTCACACCGAGGGCCTGTGCTCGGTGGTGTGGCATCTGCTGGTGTCCCACCCAAGCCTGCAGGTCGTGGCCACCCGCTGGGAATCGGAGGCGGTCGATGCCTGAGCCGATGCGCCGGGTGTTCATCGTGGGCGGTGCCGGATTCATCGGCGGCCACATGACCGATCACCTCCTGGCCCGCCCCGATGTGGACGCGGTGACCCTGTACGACAACTACTCGTCGGGCCGGGCCTGGCACCACGCCCACCACGACGACGACCCCCGCTTCCGGGTGGTTCGAGGCGACGTGAACGAGGGCGCCCGGCTCGCCGACGCCATGGCCGGTCACGACACCGTGATCCACCTGGCGTCGAACCCCGACATCGCCCGGGCCGCCACCGATCCCACCGTCGACTTCGACGAGGGCACCTACCTCACCCACCGGGTGGTGGAAGCGATGCGGTGCAGCGGGGCGCAGGCCATCCTCTACGCCTCGGGCTCCGGCGTCTACGGCGACCTCGGGCACCACGCCGCCGCCGAGGATCACGGACCCCTCGTCCCGGTCTCCACCTACGGGGCCAGCAAGCTGGCGGGGGAGGCCCTGATCTCGGCCTACTGCCACATGTTCGGCCTGTGGGGCCGGGCCTTCCGGTTCGCCAACGTGGTCGGTCCCCGCCAGACCCATGGCGTCGGCTTCGACTTCGTCCGCCGCCTGCTCCACGACCCCACGGAGTTGGGCATCCTGGGCGACGGCACCCAGAGCAAGAGCTACATCCACGTCGACGACGTGGTGCGGGCCGTGCTCGGCGTCGGGGCTGGTCGGGGCGGCGGTCGGCCCTTCGACGCCTACAACGTGGCCACCCCGGATCACATCACGGTGACGGAGATCGCCGACCTGGCCATCGACGTGGTGGGGCTCGACCCGGCAACCGTCCGGCTCTGCTACGCCGGAGGCGACCGGGGCTGGCGGGGCGACGTGCCGGTGGTTCGTCTCGACGCCGGCCGGATCGCCGCCGACACCGGGTGGTCCTGCCGCCTCGGCTCCCGGGAGGCACTGCGGGCATCGATGGCTTCGATGCTGGCCGACGCCGTGGCCGGGCGGTTGTAGGGGAGCGATGATGGCCCGGGCCGCAGCCTTCCTCGACCGGGACGGCGTGCTCAACCGCGCCGTCGTCATCCAGGGGCGCCCCCACCCACCCCGCACCTGTGATCACGTCACCCTCCTGCCCGGGGTTGAGGAGGCCTGCCGCCGGCTCAAGGAACGGAACCTCCTGATCGTCGTGGTGACGAACCAACCCGACATCGCCCGGGGCACGGCCTCCTGGGCCGACGTCAACGCCATCAACGACCACCTCACCGCGCTGCTGCCGGTCGACGACGTGCTGGTGTGCCCCCACGACGACGACCATGGCTGCGGGTGCCGCAAGCCGGCCCCGGGCCTCATCCTCACCGCCGCCCGGCAGTGGGGGATCGACCTCGGCCGGAGCACCATGGTGGGCGACCGCTGGCGCGACGTGGAGGCGGGCCGGGCGGCCAACGTGGCCACCGTCTTCCTCGACCGGGGCTACGACGAGCGCCGGCCGCGGTGCCCCGACATCGTTGGCGCCGAGCTGCTCGACGCCGTCCCCTTCGTCCTCGACCGCGCCCGGGAGGGAGCATCGTGAGCCACCACCCCGAGAGCCTGCGGGTGAAGATCTTCGCCGACGGCGCCGATCTGCCCGGTATCGCCGCCCTGGCCGCCGATCCGCTGATCAAGGGGTTCACCACCAACCCCACGCTCATGCGCCAGGCCGGGGTGCACGACTACGAGCGGTTCGCCCGCGAGCTCCTGGCGCTCGTTCCCGACCGGCCCATCTCGTTGGAGGTGTTCTCCGACGACTTCCACGAGATGGAGAAGCAGGCCCGGCGCATCGCCGAATGGGGGCCCAACGTCTTCGTGAAGGTCCCGGTGACGAACACGGCCGGCGAATCGAGCGCGCCCCTGGTGGCCCGGTTGGCGGGGGCCGGTGTGCAGCTCAACGTCACCGCCGTGTTCACCCTCGACCAGACGACGACGGTGCTGGCGGCGCTGGCCGGCGGCCCCGCAGCGTTCATCTCGATCTTCGCCGGCCGGATCGCCGATGCCGGGGTGGACCCGGTGCCGGTGATGGCCCGGGCGGTCGAGCTGATCGACCCGGTTCCCGGCGTGGAGCTGATCTGGGCCAGCCCCCGCGAGGTGCTCAACATCGTGCAGGCCGACGAGATCGGCTGCCACGTGATCACCGTCACCCACGATCTGCTGGGCAAGCTCGGGGTGCTGGGCCGGGACCTGGACCTCTTCTCCCTCGACACCGTGTGCATGTTCCGCCGCGACGCGTTGGCCGCCGGGTACGAGCTGTGACCGACGCCGCCCGTCAGGATCGGGACCTGGACCGCACGGCGCGGTCGTCGTCGTTCGGTCAGCATCACGACCTCTCGCTGGCCGACCGGTTGGGCCGCTGGCTCTCGGTGCGGCGGATCCGCCGCTACATCGGTTCCGTCGACGGGTGGGACGCGGCCGACATCGGCTGCGGCTACCGGGCCGACCTGGGCCGTCAGCTGCTGGCCGACGCCGCTTCCGTGGTGTTCGTCGACCTCGCCCTCGATCCTGCGCTGCGGACGCGACCCGACACCCGCCTCATCGAGGGGGTGCTGCCCGGAGCGCTGGGCGAGGTGCCCGACGCCTCCCTCGACATCATCGTGTGCAACAACGTGCTGGAGCACGTGTGGGAGGCCGAGCTCCTGCTGGCGGAGCTGTTCCGCACCCTGCGGAGCGCCGGCGTGCTCGTGGTCAACGTGCCGTCGTGGTGGGGCAAGGTGGCGTTGGAGACGGCGGCGTTCCGTCTCGGCCTGGCCCCGGCGGCGGAGATGGACGACCACAAGGCCTACTACGACCCCCGGGACCTGTGGCCGCTGCTCGTGCGGGCCGGGTTCCGGCCCCGGGCCGTCCGCTGCCATCGCCACAAGCTCGGGCTCAACACGATCGCCCGTTGTGTGAAGGAGTGACATGCTGATCACCCGCACCCCCCTGCGTATCTCCATCGGCGGGGGCGGCACCGACCTGCCCACCTACTACCGCCGGTCGGGGGCCACGGTCGTGTCGGCCGCCATCGACAAGTACGTGTTCATCTCGGTCAACCGGACCTTCGTCTCCGATTACTTCGTGAAGTATGCGGCGCTGGAGCGGGTGGAGTCGATCGACGACCTCCAGCACCCGATCATCCGGGAGTGCCTGCGGGACACCGGGATCGGGCCCGGGGTGGAGCTCGTGTCCACCGCCGACATCCCGGCCGGCACCGGGCTGGGGTCGTCGGGCACGTTCACCGTCGGTCTGTTGCGGGCCCTGCACGCCTTCAACCAGACGCATGTGTCCACGGCCGATCTGGCCGAGCAGGCCTGCTCGATCGAGATCGACCGGCTGCAGCAGCCGGTGGGGAAGCAGGACCAGTACATCGCCGCCTTCGGTGGCCTGACCTGTTTCGAGTTCCGCCCCGACGACACGGTGGCGGTGAGCCGGCTCGACCTGCCCCGGGCCACCATGCACGAGCTGGAGGAGCGGCTGCTGCTGTTCTTCACCGGGTACTCCCGATCGGCCTCCGAGATCCTGGCCGACCAGAAGGCCCGTTCGGAGGCGGAGGATCCGGCCATGCTCGACTCGCTCGACTTCACCGACAAGCTGGGCCGGCGGATCCGATCGGCCCTGGAAGACGGGGAGCCGGAGGCCTTCGCCGACCTCATGCACGAGCACTGGGAATACAAGCGGGCCCGGTCGGCCGGCATCTCCAACGAACGGATCGACGCCTGGTACGACCTCGGCCGGGCCAACGGGGCCCGGGGCGGCAAGCTGGTGGGCGCCGGAGCCGGCGGGTTCCTGTTGTTCTACGCCGACGATCCCGGCCGGCTGCGGCGGGCCATGGCCGGCGCCGGCCTGCCCGAGGTGCGGTTCCGCTTCGACCACGACGGCTCGGTCGTGCTGTTCCGGGATTGACGCCGGTGCAGTGCGCCATCCTGGCCGGCGGTCTGGCCACCCGGATGCTGCCGGCCACCTCGGCCGTGCCCAAGGCCCTGCTCGAGGTGGCGGGCCGGCCGTTCGCCCACTGGCAGCTGGCGTGGCTGGCGGCCGAGGGCGTCACCGAGGTGGTGTACTGCATCGCCCATCTGGGCGACCAGATCCGGGACTACGTGGGCGACGGCGCCCGGTGGGGGCTGACCGTCCGGTACGCCGACGAGGGCGAGCACCGCCTCGGCACCGCCGGGGCCCTGGCCAACGCCGCCCGGGCCGGCCTCCTCGACGAGTCGTTCCTGGCCCTGTACGGAGACTCCTATCTCCAGGTGCGGATCGGCGAGGTGTGGCGGACCTTCATCCGGTCACCGCTGCCGGCGCTGATGACGGTCTACCGGAACGAGCTGTACGAGGCGAGCAACGTGCTCTACAGCGCCGGCCGGGTGCTGGCCTACCACAAGTCCACGGCGGCCGGCGGCGAGGGTCCGTCGGCGTCCATGGAGCACATCGACTACGGCCTGCTCGCCTTCCGTCGCGACCTGATCGAGCGGGAGGTGCCCGCCGGTGAGCCCACCGACCTCTCGGCGTTGCAGGGCCGGCTGGCGGAACAGCGCCTGATGGCGGGCCATCCGGTGCACCGCCGCTACTACGAGATCGGGTCGCCCGAAGGGCGGGTCCAGCTCGAGGCCTTCCTGCACACGACGTCGCTCAGCTGACACGGCACGTCGCCCGACCGGGACTGGAACCGGTAGAGATCGAGCGGACCGTAGCTGCCGATCTTGCTCCACTCGTCGGGCGACTCGGCGATCACGGCCACGATCGTCGACCAGTAGCGGGAGCCGTGGCTCCCGTCGAGCGTGCGGGGGGCGGCGATCAGATCGACCCTCCCCCGGGGGGCGGCCATGATCGGCTCGAAGTCCCGATCTTCGGGGATGACGAGCTGGCCCGGATGGCGGGTGAACAGCACGGCCTGGGGGGCGGAGTCGGTGTCGAGCAGGAGGCGGTCGCCGGTGGCCAGCATGGGGTCGGCGGCGGCGAAGAGATCGTCCCAGGAGGCGAGCTGATCGGTGAGCAGACCCTGACCGGTCACGTCGGGGGCCGACCGCCCGATGAGCGGGGCGAACAGCACGTCCTCGTGCTCCACGTTGGCCACCCTCGGGTTGGCCAGGGCGAGCAGCTGGATCATGGCCGCCAGCGGGGCGGCGGCGGCGATGATGGCCCGGCGGTTGCGCCAGGTGCGCCGGGGCCATCCCGCGCCACCGGCGAGGGCCAGGGCGGCGGCCACCGCCACCACCCAGCAGGGATAGAAGTAGCGGGCGGCGGCGGGGGCGTTGTGGCGGAGCATCTGGGTGCCCAGCAGCACGGGGAAGACGAACCCCGGCACCACCAGGCCCAGGTTGCGTACCGTCGATCGCCAGTCGGCCACGGTCACCCGCCAGGTGTGGCCGAGGCACAGGGGTACGAGGGCCACCAGCAGCAGGGAGAACAGCAGGATGAAGCCCAGCACGAACCCCAGCACGTTGAGCGTGTGGTTGCCGGAGGTGGCGAAGATGGCGGCGCCGGTGCCCGAGGTCTTGGCCAGCGCGTTCAGCTCCTTGAACCAGTAGAAGGCGTCGTTCATCACCAGGTACGAGGCCGCCAACCAGAGGACGAAGGCGTAGGCAGCAGGCAGCCCGATCAGCACCATCGTGCGGGCCCACCGCTGCCGGGGCTGGGTGACGGCCACCACGGCGGCCAGGGCGATGGCGAGTGGGATCGTCTCGTAGCGACACAGCATCTCGCCGGCCAGCGCGATGGCGAGGAGCACGAGGTCCGACGATCGCTGCTCGATCCGCCACACGCTGTAGGCGTAGACGATCAGGGTGAGGAAGAAGAACGAGCTGGCCTCGCTCATCCCGTTTGAGCCGGCCCAGACCACGACCGGGCTGACGGCGTAGACCGTGCACAGGAGCTTGGTCAGCCGGGGTGGTGCTCCGTTGCGCCGCCCGATGGCGGCCAGCACCGGGATGCTGAGCGCCGCCCACAGGGCCGACGTCAGCGGACCGGCGAACCGAACCTGGCCGAAGGGCTCGAGAAGGAGGACGAACGGGATCTGCGAGAGGGTGGGCAGCGGCATCCAGTAGAAGCCGACGCTGGCCAGGTGGGGGTCGCGGCTCAGCACCACGTGGTGGGCGGCCGAGGTGCGGGCGATGGCGTCACCGATCTCGTAGCCGACGCCGTACACCACGTGGCGGGCCACGGCCACGTTGAGCAGGAATGCCGCCGCAGCCAGACACCAGGGCCACCACGGGCGCTTGGCGGCGGGTTCGGCGATCGGCACGGGCGCAGCGCCGATGACGACGCGGGGCAGCAGCGCGGTCCGGTTCTCTATCGCGACCATGGTGCCGGTCACCGTAGGGGTCGCCCCCAAACCCGAGCGTGGCGGCCCGGTGAACGCCGGGCGAACCTTCGACGTGCAAGGTGAATTGACCCCATTGCACTCTATGCCGGACCGACAACCGTGGTTACGGTGGCGCCATGACGGACATGGCTGTTGATGAGATCATCGACCTGACCGGTCCTGTTCTGCTGGTACCGGAGGCAGATGAGCCAGCTCCGCTCGTCTCGATCGTGGTGCCGGCCCTCAACGAAGCGGTGACCATCGAGACGTTCGTCCAGTGGTGTCACCAGGGGTTGGCCGAGGCCGGGGTGCCCGGAGAGATCCTCATCGTCGACTCCTCGACCGACGACACGCCCCACCTGGCCCGGGCCGCCGGGGCCCGGGTGCTGCTCACCCCCAAGCAGGGGCTGGGGCGGGCCTATATCGATGCCATCCCGTTCATACGCGGCAAGTACGTGGTCATGGGTGACGCCGATTGCACCTATGACTTCCGGCATCTCCGGGATTTCGTTGAGAAATTCGAGGAAGGGCATGACTACGTGATGGGGTCACGGTGGGCCGGCTCCATTGAGGCGGGATCGATGCCGCCTCACCACCGATATTTCGGCACCCCGGTCACCACCTGGATCCTCAACCGCCTCTACCGCAGCCGCTTCACCGACATCCACTGCGGTATGCGCGGGGTCACCCTCGATGCCCTGCGGCGCATGGATCTCCAGTCGCAGTCGTGGGAGTACGCGTCGGAGATGGTGCTGAAGAGCGTGCACATGGAGTTGTCGACGGCCGAGGTGCCGGTCCACTTCCTGAAGGACCGGGCGGGCCGGGTGAGCCACCATCGGCGGCTGGGGTGGTTCTCCCCGTTCGCCGCGGCCTGGATCAACCTGCGGGCCATGTTCGTGTACGGGGCCGACTACTTCGTCTACCGCCCCGGTATCGCCCTGGTCGTTCTGGGAACGCTGCTGATGATCCCGTTCGCCGGCGGGCCGGTGACGGTGGGGCCGGTGACCTTTGCCATCTACTGGCAGTTCCTGGGCGGCGCGCTGGCCATCCTCGGGCTCAACGCCTATCTCATGGGCTGCGTCGCCCAGATCTTCTTCGACTACACAGGCCGGCGGACCGAGGTGATACTCGACCGGTTCCGCTACACCCGGACCTGCGTCCTGGCCGGCGTGGCCACCGTCGCAGGGTTGGCGTTGATGGTGCCGCTGCTCGTGCGCTATCTGCGTCAGGGCCTCGTGCTCCATGGCGGACCCGACGGGGAGAACTATCTGTTCCTGGCGGGTGTGTACCTCGGGATGGCGGGCGTGTCTCTGTTCACGTTCACGCTGCTGATCCACGCCGCCGCCACCGCGGCGCGGTCGATGACGTGGCGGCAGCGCCGCCCCCAGAGCTGAGTTCTCGAGCGGCGGGCGGAGGAGTGACGTGTCCATCGGCGGGGTTGGCTATCAGCGCAGCCAGCTGACCGCGGTATCGGTGCTGCTCGTGGCGGTAGCGGCGCTCGGCGCGGTCCTTGTGTCGCCCTCCGACCGGGGTGCGGACATCGCCGCCGGTCGGGGAGCTCCGCTGCCGACCGTGAACGCCGGTGACCGGCCCGACCCCGTGGGGGCCACTTCCACCATCGCCCGCATCCGATCGGTCGACGAGCGGCTGATACCCCGACCGGGTCTCCGGCGGCGGCCGACCACCACGGCCACCCGCCCCGACACAGCGCTGCCGACCACGGTCCCGCTCACCGGCGGCACGCCACCCGCCGCCAGCCCGGCGGCCGGCTCGACCACCACAGCGTTCAGCCCGCCCGCCCCGCTCGGCACGCCCGTCGCGCCACCCGGGTCGTCCATCGCGACCGCGCTCACCACCACCACGATCCCGGGGGTGACGACGTCGGCCACGGCGCCCGCCACCGGGCTGCCGGCGTCGGCGTCGACCACGGCAACCACGGCATCCACCACCCGGCCGTCGACGACGGCGACCACGGCGCCGCCGCCCGTCTCGACCACGGCGCCGCCGCCCGTCTCGACCTCGGCGTCCGTGCCGATCACGGCAACCACAGCGCCAGCGCCGACCACGGGGTCCACGGCGCCGCGATCGACCACGACGAGCACGACGCCGGTGAAGACCGCTGCGCCGCTGTCGACCACAGCGCCAGCTCCGATCACGACGACGACGGCGCCGGTGTCGATCACGACGTCCGCGGCGCCGGTGTCGACGACGACGACCGCGGCGCCGGTGTCGACGACGGCCCGACCGGTGTCCACGAGCGCGCCGGCGCCGACTGCCGTCCCGTCCACGACGACGGCGCGGGTCGGCCCCCTCGATGGCGCCTGCCGCAACCCGGTAGTGGTGTCGCCGCCGGCGGCCGATCTCGCCGCGGTGGTCGCCGCCGCTCCCCCCGGTACGTGCTTCCGGCTGCAGGCCGGTGAGTACCGCTTCGGCGACGTGGCGCCCAAGGACGGGATGGTGTTCCTCGGCGCGGGCCGCTCCGAGGTGGTGGTGCAGGGGACGGCCGCCACCGAGAACGCCTTCCACGGAACGGCCCGGGGGGTGACGATCGGCCGGATGACCCTGCGGGGGTTCCAGGGATCGGCCGGTCACAAGCGCCAGCAGCAGGCGGCCATCCGGGGCTCGGCCGGGATCTGGCGCACCGGTCCCGGTGAGCTGGCCAGCGACTGGCTGATCGAGGACGTTGAGGCCTCGGGCAACTACGCCCTCGGGTTGCTCATGGGCGACCGGTTCACGGTCAGGCGAAGCACGTTCGCCGACAACGGCGTGGCCGGGATCAGCGGTGCGGCCACCAGCGGCGGCCTGGTGCAGGGCAACGTGATCACCGGCAACGGCCACCTGCAGCTCACCGGCTACGAGTCCAACGGTGGAGGAATGAAGTTCACGCAAGCTGCCGGTCCCGGTGCCCCGCTCGTCATCGACCGCAACGAGGTCCATCACAACGCCGGGAGTGGCATCTGGTGCGACATCGGCTGCACCGGGCTCGAGGTCACGGCCAACTACGTCCACGACCAGGACAGCCACGGGGTGGTGGTCGAGCTCTCGAGCAACGCCGTCATCAGGGGCAATCTGATCGTGAACGCCAACTCCTGGACCGACTTCAGCTCCGACTTCAACGGCGCGGCCATCACGGTGGCCGAATCGAGCGGGGTGACGGTGGAGGGCAACTACATCGACGGGGCCCGGGCCGGGGTCATCGTTCGTCAGACCCGGCGGCCGATGCTGCCCCAGGAAGCCTTCCTGTACACCTACGCCGGGGTGAACTGGACGTCGGGCGACGTCCTGGTGCGGGGGAACGTGATCGTCAACACCCGGGCCATGGGTGTCTCCACCGGCGTCACCGGCACCGGCCTGATCAACGATCCGGGCAGTATCCGATTCGAAGCCAACCAGTACGGTGATCCTGCAGCCATGGAGTTCTGGTGGGATGGGGGCAAGCGCCTGGACTTCGGCGGCTGGCGGGGCGCCGGGCGCGACGGGGGTGCGGCGGCGCCGGTGCCGCCCCGGCCGGTATGGGCCGCCGCGACCTCCTGATGGCGGTGATCACGGCGCGAACAATCGCTCCAGGACCACGAACTTGGCCACCCAGACCACGACCGCTCCGGTCAGGCTGCCGGCGGCCACCGGCAGGCCGGAGCCGAAGGCCCGGTCGGCGATCTCGGCGAAGAGGCTGGCCATGGCCAGCCCGAGCAGGGCGATGCCCCAGAACGGCAGGATCTCGCCTCGCAGGCTGTGCCGGCCCTTGGATTCCCATACCCACAGCCGGTTCATGAAGTAGCCGGGAACGGCGATCGCCGTGGCCGCGAACGTGTTGGCGACACCCCCACTCCATCCCCAGCCGCTGTTCGCCACCACGAGGATCGCCTGATGGCCGAGGGTCGTCAGCACCGAGACCGTGAAGTAGCGGATCGCTGGCGAGCGGCGGGCCCCGACGGTGTTCGCTTCCCTGTCGAGGGTGTTCTGGTTCACGAAAAGAAGGCTAGTCGGGCCGAGGTCCAGTAGCGAAGGTTGAATGGGCCTATTCGGCGAAAAAGATCGCTGATCTGATGCGGAAAAGTGCTGGCTATCGGTCACATGAACACGAGGCGAACACTCATGGTCGCTCCGGCGAATCATGGCATCGGCCCTCGTGTGGCTCGGCCCCTCTCGCCTACGGTAAGGGCATGGCGGAGTCGACTCGTTGGGTTTCCATGGTGGTACCCGATCGGCCTTTGCCGAGTGCTTCATTTGCCTCAATTCGGGCTTCGGTCTGTCGGCATTCTTATCCGTCTCGGATGGTTGACCAGGGGGGACGGCGATGACGGCGGGAGGCGGTACGGCCGGACCTGGCGGCGAGATGCCGTGGCAGCCGAGCCGTCTCGTGGGGCTCGGCCGGCGCATCTCGGACGCCCCCGGTTCGCTCCGCCGGCCGTGGCCCTGGCGCCGGCTGAGGCCATGGGCGCTCGCCGCGGCAGCGTGCTCGATGGCTGTGGCCGGTCTCGCCACGACGAGCCCGGCCGAGGGCGATCGACCGCACGGTCGAGTCACACCGTCGGCTGTCGTCGAGGCGGCGAGCGGCACGGTCGCCCCGTCGGCCTTCGTGGCCGTCACGCCGTCCACCACAGCGCCGTCCACCTCAGCACCGTCCACCTCAGCACCGTCCACCTTCAGCACCGTCCGACCCGGGCGCCGAGACGTCGACGTCGTCGCCCGCGGTTCTGACGTCGCCCTCGTCGACCCCGGCCGACGCGATCGTGACGCCGTCGAGCTCGACCACGTCGACCACGCCCTCCTCCTCACCCGTTGGCTCGTCGTCCACGGCGACGTCTCGGCTGGCTCCGGCTGCCGCCCCGGCCAGTGTGTCCACCACGACCCCACCGGCGCCGTCGTCGTCCCCGTCGCCATCCACGGTGCCATCGCCCGCTCCGGCTGCGGCGCCGTCGCCCGCCCCCGCCCCGGTGGTCCCCGCTCCGGTGGTCCCCGCTCCGCTGGCGCAGGACGGCAGCTATCAGGCGAACGTGGCGCTGGTGCACTCCCAGTCGGTGCGCAACCGCAACGAGGACGATTCGAAGTTCCTGAAGACGCCGTCGGGGCAGCTCAACCCGGAGGATCATTACGGGCCCCGCAGTGACTATCTGAACAATCCGGGTGGTAACCCGGAACAGGATTTCCCGGTGGTGGAGGGTGGGCAGTTCCGTATCGCGTGTGAGTTCTCGCATTTTGCTTACGACGATCCGTTGGTGTTCCCGGGGCAGCCGGGGGCGTCCCATCTGCACACGTTCTTCGGTAACACCGACACGAATGCCTTCTCGACGGCGGACTCGATTCTGAACACGGGGGGTGCCACGTGTAACGGGCAGGAGTTGAACCGTACGGCGTACTGGGTGCCGGCGTTGTTCGACTCCAGTGGGAACGTGCGGATCCCGGAGCGGTTGGTGGTGTATTACAAGGGTGAGGGGTTGGCCAACGGTAAGGCTGAGCCGTATCCGACGGGGGCGGCGATGATCGCCAAGGTCGATCTGAACACGGTCGACAACGGTCGGGGTGGGGCGATGGGCAAGTTCTCGTTCAACTGCTCGGACAACTACTCGTCGAACGGTGGGGAGTCGGCCAACACGATGGTGGGCTGTGACGGCTCGCTGTTCCAGAATCTGTTCGGGGCGAGCGATCCTCATGTGGTGCTGGAGATGAACGTGAAGTTCCCCCAGTGCTGGAACGGCAAGGATCCGTCGAACCCGGCCAACTACGCCATCCCGACCGAGGGCGGCTGGTATTACAGCAACTGCACCGGCGAGTTCAACCGGACGCTCACCAACCTCGAGTACTTCGTGGACTATCCGGTGGAGCAGGGTGAGAACACCGCCGACTGGTTCTTGTCGTCCGATGTCGACGCCACCAGCAAGGCCCTGAAGCCCGGGCCCCGCGGCTCGACCATCCATGCCGATTGGATGAGTGGTTGGCACGCCGCCACGAACAAGATGTGGATCGACAACTGTGTGAACCTCCGCCTTTCGGAGGCGAGTGGCTGCGGCTTCGGCTACCTCTCCAATGGCGGGCCCGACAACGCCAACCCGTTGCCCGGCCCCGCCCTCAAGTATCGCGAGCAGTTCACCGGACCATTCAAGGTGCCAGCGGCCCAGATCTACCGCCAGCTGTGCCCGGGCGGCGGAGAGGCGCCCAGCGCCATGGCCGCCGCCTACTGCCGGCCGGCAACCGCCCTGCTCCGCACGAGCCTGGCCGGCGGGACGGGCGGTTCCCCGTTCTGTGCCGTCTCGTCGCCGGCCGGCGCCAGCCGCCGCCCCGTCACGCAGCTGCTGGTGACGCCGGCCGGGCCTCCGGCCTGACGGTGGACTGATCGGTGGGTCGGCCTGTCCGCCGGCCATCGACCGCCACCGTCAGGTGGCGGCCGGATGGCCTGGGGGCGACCCTCGGGTTAACTCTTGCTCGCCGCGGACCGGCTCCGGTCGGGCCGTGCCACGATCAGCTCGTGACCCACGGAGAGGGTTGACATGGGCGCCAGGAGCGTGCGATGAGGCGGTTGGTGGCAGCGTCGATGGCCGTCGTGCTGGCGGTGGGCCTGGGCGTGGCCATCGTCAGCTCGTCCCGGAACGGGCGAGCCACCGCCGACGCCGAAGCCCCCGACCGCGAGGCGGAGGCGGACGATCTGCAGGTCGTCCGGGGGATCAGCGGATCGGAGAAGATCCCGTTCCTCACCGATCCGCGGGTTGTCGACCGCCTTCGTGCCCTTGGCCTCGACCTGGAGGTCAACAGCGCCGGGTCGCGGCAGATCGCCACCGAGGCCGAGCTCGACACCGTCGATTTCGTGTTCCCGGCGGGCGCTCCGGCGGCGGCCGGTATCGAGGCCATACGGCCGGCCTCGGCATCGTTCACCCCGTTCGTCAGCCCGATGGCGATCGCATCGTGGCGGCCGGTGGTCGACGCCCTGGCCGCCGCCGGTGTCGCCGTCGACCGGGGCGACCACTGGGAGCTGTCGCTCGACGGGTTCCTGGCCCTGTTCGACGCCGGCCGACGGTGGAACGAGATCGGCTTCGCGTCCGAGAACCGGGTGATGATCTCCACCACCGACGTGCGCCAGTCGAACTCCGCCGCCATGTACCTGGCCCTCGTGTCCTACAGCCGGAATGGTCACGCCATCGTCAGTGACCGGGCCACCGCCGACGGCCTGGTGGAGACGATCTGGCCGTTGTTCGCCCAACAGGGCTTCCTCGCTTCGTCCAGTCAGTTGCCCTTCGACGCCTTCCTGGTTCGCGGGCCGGGAGCCGTACCCCTCGTCCTGCTGTACGAGGCCCAGTTCATCGCCGAGGCCGCCGCCGATCCGTCGCCGATCACCAGCGACATGGTGCTGCTCTATCCGACTCCCAACGTCTTCAGCACCCATACCCTCCTGGCCTACACCGATACCGGCCGGGCGTTGGGGGAGGCCCTGTCGTCCGACGCCGAGTTGCGGGCACTGGCCACCGAGCACGGCTTCCGGGTGGACGACGCCAGCTTCCGGGCCTTCGCCGCCGAGCACGGTCTGCAGGTACCCGAGCAGATCGTGGACACCGTCGAGCCACCGACCTACAAGGTGCTGGAGTACATGATCGCCGCCATCGAGAGCCGGTACGAGGGATGAAGGCAGGGGTCGGCCGCGCCGTGCTGGTTGCCGTCGCTCTGGTCACCGCCGCGGGGTGTGTGGGCGAGACCGGCGGCGGGGCCGGGCCCCCCGGTTCGGCCAGCACCGACACACCACCCAGCTTCGAAGCGGGCGACGACGACCCAACGGCCGCCGGGCCGCCGGTCACGCTACGGGTCCTGGCCGGCAGCGAGTTGCAGGACATGGAGCCCATCCTCGATGAGATCGCCGAACGGACCGGCGTCACGCTGGACATCGAGTACACCGGCACCCTCACGGGCACGGAGCGCATCCTGGCCGGCGACGACGTCGACCTCGCCTGGTTCTCCCACGCCAAGTACCTGGAGCTGGAGGCGGCCGAAACGGGGCAGGTGGTGGCCTCGACCCCGATCATGCTGTCGCCGGTCACGATCGGTGTCCGGCGGGCGGCGGTGGAGCGCCTCGGCTGGGTCGACCGGGATGTGAGCTGGGCCGACGTGGCGGAGGCGTCGGAAGCGGGCCAGCTCCACTTCGCCATGGCCAACCCGTCGGCGTCCAACAGCGGTCTGACGGCACTGGTGGCCGTGGCCACCGCTGAAGCCGACACCGGTGCCGCCATCACCGCCGACGACGTGGCCGCTCTCGACCTCCGGGGCGCCTTCACGGGCCAGGCCCTCACCGCCGGCTCCTCGGGCTGGTTGGCCGACGCCTTCGCCGCCGAGGGCGACGATCTCGACGCCATGGTCAACTACGAGTCGATCCTGGCCGCCGACGACGGCCTGGTCATCCTGTACCCCACCGAGGGGGTGGTGACGGCCGACTACCCGCTGGTGCTACTCGATCCCGGCGCCGAGGTGGCCTACGACCGGTTGGTGGCTGCGCTCCTCGATCCGGCCGTGCAGGCCGAGATCACCGACCGCACCTTGCGTCGGCCGGTGGTGCCCGGGGTGGCCCGGGCGGTGGCCATCCCGCCGATCGATCCCAACGAGGTGCCGTTCCCTGCCACCGCTACCGCGCTCGACGCTCTCCTTTTCGCCTACCTCGACGAGGACCGGGCCCCGCCCCACACGATCTACGTGCTCGACACGTCGGGCTCGATGGAGGGCGAGCCGCTCGACAACCTGAAGGCGGCGCTCACCCAGCTCACCGGTGTCGACGGGTCGTTGGCTGGGCGGTTCACCCGGTTCCGCCATCGGGAGCGGGTGACCATGCTTCCCTTCTCCGGCACCGTCGACCCACCGACCACCTTCGAGATCGACGACGTGGACGAAGGGTCGCCCGTGCTGGCCGGGCTACGCGACTACATCGCCGGTCTGACCGCCGGCGGCGACACCAACCTGTACGGCGCGCTCGACGCCGCCTACCGCCTGGCCGCCGAGGCCCGCGCCGTCGATCCCGACCGGTTCTACTCGGTGGTGCTGTTGAGCGACGGCGCCGCCACCACCGGTCCCGACCTGGACGAGGTGACAGGGGGCGTCCTGGGGTCGCCCGACGGCGCCGGTGTGCGGACGTTCCCCGTCCTGTTCGGCCAGTCCGACCGCCCGGCCATGGAGAAGGTGGCCGATGCCACCGGTGGCCTGGTGTTCGACTCGGACGGCAATCTCACGTCGGCGTTCAAGGCGATCCGGGGCTGGCAGTGACGCCCGGCGGCTACCTCGCCTCGACCCGCAACATCGCCGGGATGGCCTTCGCCCTGGCCGGCGTGGCCGGGGTGCTGGCGGGGGTGGTCGGCACCGGCTGGCCCGCCATCGTCGGCGGCCTCTACTGCCTGGGCGTGCTGGTGGACGTGGCCCGGCCCCAGCGCCGCCCGCCGCTACCGGCCCCGGGGCCGGGGCCCGAGCACCTGTCGTCGGCCCCAGACCGGACGAACGAGCTGCCAGCACCCGGCCCGGCCCCGTCGGTGGTCGCCTCGTCCCGGGCCGAGCCGTCCATCGAGGGGCTGAGCAACCTCTCCGTCGTCGGCCGGGGCGGCTTCTCCACCGTCTACGTGGCCCGGGACGACAAGTTCCACCGGCTCGTGGCGGTGAAGGTGCTGCACGATCTCGACGAGCGGGGTCGGCGCTGGTTCGACCGGGAGCAGGCCCTGATGGGCCAGCTCTCCGATCATCCGAACATCATCACGCCCTACCGGTCGGGCCACACCGGAGACGGTTCCCCGTTCATGGTGATGGAGTTCGTGCCCGGGGGGTCGCTGGAAGACCGTCTACGGCGCCAGGGCCCGCTGCCGTGGCCGGAGGTGGTGGGGTACGGGATCGAGGTCAGCGATGCGCTGGAGCACGCCCATCGGGCCGGCGTGCTGCACCGCGATCTGAAGCCGGCCAACATCCTGCTGTCCCGGCGGGGCGCCAAGCTGACCGACTTCGGTATCGCCGCCCTGCGATCGGCCACGTCGACGGGGTCGGAGCTCGCCCTCACCCTGGCCCACTGCCCGCCGGAGGCGTTCGCCAGCGGGCAGGACGGACGCGACGAGCGGTCCGATGTCTACTCGCTGGCCTCGACGCTCCACACCCTGCTCGCCGGTTCCCCGCCGTTCGATCTCGCTCCCGCCCCGGACGGCGTCCAGCCGGCTGACAGCACGCCCGCCTACCTGCTGCGGATCGCCGACCAGGCACCGCCCCGCCTCGGGCCCGACCGGGTCCCACCCGCCCTCGACGACCTGCTCACGACGGCGATGGCCAAGGATCCGGACCGGCGACCGGCCGGCGCCGCCGCCTTCGGCGCCGCACTGGGCCGGATCATGGCGGTCACCGGGGCTGGTCGAGCCTCAGAGACTCCGTCAGCCACGCGGCGTACGACCGGCACCACAGGTTCGACCGCTCCGCGATCAAGTGGCGGCTGACCTCGTCGGGTAGTGGAGGGCACGCTGCGGCGCGCACCTGCACGGCCAGCGTCCACCATGCCCCGAGATCGCCGCTGATCGACGTGATCTCCACCGGCCCCACCCGCCAGATGTCCTTGACCACCTCGATCCAGTCGCCGGGCATGGGCACCAGGTGCACGGAGATCTTGGTCCACTGCTCCGGCTCGGCCGTGATCGATTCGGTGACCTGCACCGGAGGGCATCGGTCGGTGAGGATCTTCAGCTCGCCCTTACCGTTCGCTCCCCGCAGCTTGAACGACCGTTCGGGGGTCAGCGAGGCGAGATGGTAGCGATCGCGACGTCGGCGTCGGCGGGCGTCGGCCAGCACCGGGCCTCGCCCCGGAACGAAGAACCTGGCCTCGGTGACCACTCGGCCAGGAGTCAGGTCGCGCGCCGGGCCGGGTGATACCACCCGGCGATCTCGCCGTCCGGCTGATGCTCCAGCTTCCAGATCGAGCCCTTCTCGCACGATGTCGGTTCGCCCCCTATGCAGCGTACGCCGAGCAGGCCGAGCATCGCCGGTATTACCTCGCCATGGGTGCACAACACGGACTCCGCGGTGGCCATGAGCGCCCGGGCCAGCTCGGTGGCGGCCGCCTCCCGACCAGGCAGAAGATCGGACTTGAGCACCGGATCGAGCTGGTGACGACGAGCGAGAGGCAGGACGGTGGCGATGCAGCGCACGGTGGGACTCGATGCGATCAGGTCGATGTCCGGGCTGAACCAATCGGGTAGCGCTGCCGCCTGCTGGAGCCCTTCCGGGGCCAGGGGACGCAGTGCATCGTCGTCGGCCCAGCCCGCCTTGTCTTCGGCCATGGCGTGCCGCACCACGTACAACGTCATTCGCTCGCTCCCGAAGTCCGCGACGGGCCGTCAGCGCGATTCTACCCGTCCTCGGCCCCTGGCCGGCTGTGGCGGCTGGTGGCCGACCTCGATCCCCGGCTCGGGTCGACCACGGCCAAACAGGGGGTGGCGGAGCGGTTGACCAGCGGCGGATCCCGGGTGAACAGTGCCCGCTCGATCGGCAGGCGACGCCCGCCCGACATCCGCCGCTGGCCGGGTATTCACCTCGTGGTGATGCACTGGCCCGGATGGACCTCGACAGGCGTGTCGGCCGGGACGACCTGCAGATCGATCGGCTCGGGCCCGGCCGCCACCCGACGCCCCTCGCCCTGGTCGAGGGCACCGATCCGGACCTCGACGGGGTGCTCGTCTCTCCACTCGTGTCCGGTCTCGGCCAGCATCCGCCTGCCGCCTTCGAGTTGGCGGGTGCCCGCCCTCTGCTCCACGTCGACCCGGAGTCGGCCACGGTCGGGATCGTCACGTGTGGAGGCCTCTGCCCCGGGCTGAACGACGTGATCCGGTCCGTGGTGATGACCGCCCACCGCCGCTACCGGGTGCGTCAAGTGCTGGGCTTCCGCTACGGCTACGCCGGGATCGCCGATCCCGAGCTGCTGCCGCTGGCGCTCACGCCCGACGTGGTCGACGACATCCACCACGCCGGGGGCACGCTGCTCGGGTCGTCCCGCGGCCCGCAGGACCCGGCGTTGATGGTGGACCGCCTGGTCGACCTCGGCGTCGACGCTCTGATCTGCGTCGGCGGTGACGGCACGCTGCACGGCGTCGGGGCGCTGGTGAAGGAGATCAGCGAGCGAGGTGCACCCATCGCCGTGATCGCCATCCCCAAGACGATCGACAACGACCTCAACTGGGTGGAACGCAGCTTCGGTTTCGCCACCGGGGTGGAAGAGGCGGGGCGGGCCATCGACGCCGCCCACGCCGAGGCCCGCGGCGCCCGCAACGGCGTAGGCCTCGTCAAGCTGATGGGTCGGCATTCGGGTTTCATCGCCGCCCACGCCGCCCTGGCCTTTGCCGACGTCAACTTCTGCCTCGTCCCCGAGGTGCCGTTCCGGGCCCAGACCCTCCTCGACGCGTTGATGCAGCGCCTGGCGGCCCGGGGCCACGCCGTGGTGGTGGTGGCCGAGGGCGCCGGCCAGGAGCTGATCGCCGAGGGCCGACGCAGGCTGGGTCGCGACGCATCGGGCAACGAGCGTCTGGCCGATATCGGCACCTGGCTGCGGGACACGATCGCCGTCGGCCTGGCGTCGGCCGGCGTCGACGCCACCGTCAAGTACATCGATCCCAGCTACACCATCCGGAGCTGCCCGGCCAACGCCAGCGACGCCGAGTTCTGCGCCGCCCTCGGCCTGAACGCCGTCCACGCTGCGCTGGCCGGCCGGACGAACGCCATGATCGGGTACTGGAACCAGCACTTCACCCACGTGCCGATCCGGGTCGTCACCGACGGGCGGCGCCGGCTCGATCCGAGCGGCGAGCTGTGGCAGCGGGTGCTCCAGGCCACCGGCCAACCATCGCTCAGCTGAGGCGCCGGCTCGTTCGGGCCGGCGTCGGACAGCGGCGAGTCGAGATCGATACGAAGAGGAGGAACAGGAATGGTGAACAGAAGGCGAACGGCGTGGGTCGGTGCCGCCTTGGCCGCGGCGGCGATCGTCGGCCAGGCAGGCCCGGTGGGGGCCGACAGCGGGGGTCGGCGCGGAGACAAGGAGCATGTGTCGGTCGAGAGGGCGGCGCTGAAGCCGGGCCGGATCCGGCACATCGTGGTGATCGATCTGGAGAACGAGGACTTCGCCTTTTCTTTCGGGCCCGACTCACCAGCCCGCTACCTGAACGACGTGCTCGTGCCCAAGGGGCAGCTGGTGGAGAACTACTACGCCACGAGCCACGCCAGCATGGGGAACTACGTGACGCAGATCTCCGGCCAGGCGTCCACCCAGGCCCAGAACAACGACTGCATCGACCTGGCCACCCTGGTACCGCCGTTCGCCAACATCAAGGGCAGCTTCACCGACGTGGTCCCGGCCACGCCGGCTCCCGACGGCCAGGTGGTGGGCGACGGCTGCGTGTTCCCGGCTCCGGTCCAGACGATCGCCAACCAGCTCGACGACCGCTACGGCCGAGGCGCCGGCCAGCGCGGCGGTGAGGGTGAGGACGAGGACGGCGGCTACCGCTACCCGTGGCGGGCCTACGTGGAGGACATGGGCAACATCCCGGAGCGGGACTACGGCACGCCCGACCCCACCGGTGGCACCACGTGTGCCCATCCTCCGATCGGCGGGGCCGACAACTCCAACTCGGCCGTCCCCGGTGACGGCTACGCCACCCGCCACAACCCGTTCGTATACTTCCACTCGATCATCGATGATCCGGCGCTGTGCAACGAGCGCGTCGTTCCCCTGGGCACGGTCGCCGTGGGCACGGGCGGAGCCCGCGACCGGTTCGGGGGCCACCTGGCCCAGGATCTCAAGTACAAGGAGACCACCCCGGCCTTCTCGTTCATCGTCCCCGACCTGTGCAACGACGGCCACGATGCCACCTGCCGGCCGGCCGAGGTCGGGGGCACCGCCACCGACATCGAGGGGGGCAACAAGGGCGGCCTGGCTGCGGCCGACGTGTGGCTGAAGCACTGGATCCCGCTGCTGATGGGGTCGCCGGCGTATCGCAGCGGCGAGATGCTCGTCGTGGTCACCTTCGACGAGGCCAGCATCTCGGCCGCCGGCTCAGGGGCCTGCTGCAACCAGCCGGTGGGCCCCAACCAGAACGGCAACCCCGGCTACGCCGGCCTGCTGCGGCTGTTCGGCGTGCCGCAGCCCACCGCCCCCGGCCAGTACCCGGGGGGTGGTCGCACCGGCGCCGTGCTGCTCAACAACCGTTACATCGTGCCGGGCAGCCGCAACACGACGGGCGAGTACAACCACTACTCGGCGCTGCGCAGCTACGAGGATCTCCTCGGCCTCACCACCGGTGGCACCGATGGCTACGGCCACCTCGGCTACGCCGGCCAGGAGGGCCTGAAGCCGTTCGGGCCCGACGTGTTCAACCGTCGGCGCTGACCGTGATCCCGTGTCCGCCGCGGCTGCTGAGCCGGCTGCGGTGGACACGGCGGCGGCCCCCACGATGACAGCCGCAACCAGCGGCGGATGAAGGGTGGGTGAACAGCGTTGTTGCCCGTGCGGCATTGGACCCGCCGGCCCGCGCGAACTCGGCAGGAACTGATGGCGAACAGTGTTCGCCAACTGCAGACGCCGCACGGTCGTTCAGGTTTAATCCAGTCATTCGAACGAAGTGGCGGCGTCTGAAGGGGGCGGTCATGGCGGGTAGGCGACAGGCGATCGTGGCGGCATCGGCGGCACTGGCAACGGTGCTGCTGGGAGTGGCTCCAGCCGGGGCGACGGTGACCACGACCACCGGAGCGGCTCAGGCGGTGGCCCCGCCGGTGAGCGTCGCTCCGGGCGCGTTGGAGAGCGACACCGCGGTGCGGGTCATCACCGAGGGAACGCTGACGCTCTCCGCCTCGTTGACCGTGGCCGTCACCGACTCGAGCGGAAACGTGACCACCAAGACGATGTCGGCCGGCGCCTGCCTCCAGTCCCACCTCCTGCACTTCGACGCTGTCGGCTCGTCCACCGCGCCGAGCCTGAGCGGCACCGTGTCGTTCTCCCAGCCGGTGCTGGCCGCCGCCCCGTTGGCGCCGCTGCTCGACCTCACCGACTCCGGCACGTTCCCGTTCGGTCTTCCGGGTACCACCTATCCCGGCGGCAACCTCACCCGGGGCATCGAGCCCCGCATCCCGGTGATCTACCCCAACGGCGACCTCCTCATGCTGAGCAACCCGAACACCATCGGGTTCACTTTCCGCACCGACGGGTTCGATCAGGCCCGGATCTTCACCCAGTGCGATCCCCCTCCCGTGATCCCCGAGGGTCCGCTCTCGGTGCTGCTGCCCATCACGGCCGCAGGGACCCTCGCCGCTGCCGTGGTGGTGGGCCGGGGCCGGCGGAGTGGCACTGCGGGTGTTGCTGCCTGAACCTGCCGACGACACCCGGCGCTCGGGTGCGAGAGCTCACCGGGCGGAATGAAGCGGCGACGACGGCCAGATGAACCTTTGTCACCATCGATCGGTGGCCAGAGCAGGGAACCCGGCAGTCATGTCAGAATCTGATCGACAAGAGTCGACATGGAGGGGTGCGAGAATGGATCGACGTGTGAGCTTCGGGCGGGGACGGATCGGCGGAAGCCTCCTCGCCGCCGCCGCCCTGGCGACGGCGCTGTTGGCCCCGCTCGCCACGTCCACCGGCACCGCCGGGGCGGTGACGATCCAGGGGGCCCAGTCCTTGAACGACACCGTGCGGGTGGACTTCGACCGGGGGAACAAGGACCGGACCACCGATGTGCACGTGCTGGCCTGGAACGACTTCCACGGCAACCTGGAGCCGGGCACGCTGAACATCTACGGCCAGTTCGCCGGCGGCGCGGCCTGGATGGCAAAGGCGGTGGGCGACAAGCAAGCCGCCTACGGTGAGCGGCAGATGACGGTCTTCGCCGGCGACAACATCGGCGCCAGCCCGCTCGTCGACGGCTTGTTCTACGGCGAGCCGGGCACGATCGTGAGCAACCTGATGCACGCCGACTTCGCCTCGGTGGGCAACCACGAGTTCGACAAGGGCAGCGCCGAGCTGCTTCGCATCCAGCGGGGCGGCTGCCGCACCGACGTCGGCTGCACGGGTGCCCCCTACGCACTGGCCAACGGCCGGTCGACGAGGCGGTACCCGGGGGCCGACTTCGACTACCTGGCGGCCAACGTCGTGCGCAACGACAACGGCCGCACACTGTTCCCCGCCTATGGGATCCAGCGCTTCCGGGGCGACTCGGGCCGGAAGTTCGAGATCGGTGTGATCGGGGAGGTGCTGGAGGCGACGCCGACGATCGTCACACCCACCGGTGTGGCCGGGCTCACCTTCCACGATGAGGCCGACGCCGCCAACGACGCCGTGAAGAAGCTGCGCCGGGAAGGCGTCAAGACCAGCGTCCTGGTGATCCACCAGGGCGGTTTCCAGCAGGGCACCTCCTCGCTGAACGGCTGTGCGGGCAACCTGGCCGGCAGCGAGATCCTCGACATCGCCACCCGGCTCGATCCATCGATCAAGGTGATCGTGTCGGGCCACACCCACGCCGAGTATCGGTGCGTGATCACCACACCCGACGGCACCCAGCGGCTCATCACCAGCGCCTCGTCGTTCGGGCGGATCCTCACCGACCTGACGCTGACGGTCAACGACCGCACGGGTGAGTTGGTGGCGGCGGCCGCCGAGAACTCGATCGTGCGCAACTCGAGCAACTCCCGGACCACGGGCACCGACGTGCCCCTGCTCGACCTGCCCAAGGACGACAGGGTGGCCGCCGTGGTGCAGCAGTACGTCACCGCCTCGGCCCCGCTGGCCAACAAGGTGGTCGGCAGGGTGAGCGCCGACATCCTGAACGCCCCCAACGCCGCCGGTGAGATCCCGTCGGGCGACGTCATCGCCGACTCGCAGCTCCAGGCCACCCAACCGGCCAACCTCGGCGGGGCCCAGATCGCGTTCATGAATCCGGGCGGTATCCGGGGTGGTACCACCTTCGGCTTCCTCTTCACCCCCTCGGGGGCGGAGGCACCGGGCGAGGTGACCTACGGCGAGGCGTTCACCGTGCAGCCCTTCGGCAACAGCCTGGTTACCAAGACCATGACCGGGTCCCAGATCCATTCGTTGCTCGAGCAACAGTTCGTCGGCTGCGGCGGCCAGACCACCAAGCGGATCCTCCAGGTGTCGGCCGGCTTCAGCTACACGATCAGCTCGGTGGCCGTCGCCTGCGCCGACAAGGTGTCGGGCCTGACCCTCAACGGGACGCCCGTCGATCCGGCCGCCAGCTACCGGGTCACGATGAACAACTTCCTGGCCTCAGGAGGCGACGGGTTCACCGTGTTCAACCAGGGCACCGACGCCCTGGGCGGCGCCCAGGACATCGACGCCCTGACCGCCTACTTCGGCTCGTTCCTACCCGGCACGGTGCCGACGCCGCCGGTCGACCGCATCCTCGGCGCCTGAGGCGCACCCCCGGTCACTCGTAGGGATCGTCGGGCGGGGGCACAACCGTGACCGAGGCCGCCACCAGCCTCGGATCGCGGGTGCCGCCGGGCTCGAACCGGCCCGTGACATCCACCCACGAGTCCCGGGGCGGGATCGGCCCCTGCCATCCCGTCACCAGCGCCGTGGCCGCCAGGGCGTCGGCGGCGCAGCAGGCGATCGAGTACCGGGCCACCACGAACCCGCCGTCCTGGCTGGGGCCCACGAAACCGACCAGACGGACGGCGGCCCCGTTGAACGAGGCGCCGTCGGTGCCGTCGAAGGCCCGCTGGTCGAACTCGATCACCGACATCGGATGGGGCCCGGCGTCGGGTGCCAGCGGAGCGAACACCGCACCACCGGAACGGAGGGTGACCGCCGATCCCGTGCGGTCGAGAGCGAAGGCGCCGAGCGGACCGGGTGCGATGAGCAGCAGGGCCAGGACCGGCGCCAGCAGGAGCCAGCCGATCCGCTCACCGTGCTCGTGCTCGTGGCCATGACCACCGTGATCCCTGAGCTCTCCGTGGCGGTGTCGCCACAGCACGAGCACGCCGAGAAGGGCCAGGAGGACACCGCTCACAAGCAGCCACGGCCCCATGCCGGGTCGGACGTAACGGCGGAAGGAGCCGTCGAGAGCCAGGCGGGCCAGGAGGACACCCACCACCGCCGTCAGCGCCCCGCCGGCGTCGGTGGTCACAGGAGCACCTGCCCCACCAGAAGCGACGCCGCGACCGCGGCACAGAAGGTGAGGGGGGCGAACACCAGGGCGAAGCGGCGGCTGAACGTGCCGGCCTGGAGGGCCACGAGCTTCACGTCCACCATCGGGCCCACCACCATGAAGGCCAGCCGGGCCGTGAGGGAGAACTGCGTGAGGCTGGCGGCCACGAAGGCGTCGGCCTCGGAGCAGATGGCGAGGACCACGGCGAGAGCGGCCAGGGCCACCACGGCCACACCGGCCTGGCTGGCGACACCGTCGAGCACGGTCCGGGGCACGAGCGTCTGGAGGCAGGCGGCGGCGGCCGCTCCCACGATCAGGAACCCGCCGGCATGGAGGAAGTCGTGGTTGGCGGTGCGGACGAACACGTCGACGCGCGACCCGTGGCCGTGATCGTGCTTGCGGGCGGCGCTCACCCACTCGTCCCGGCCCCGGGCCAGCCAGACGAGGCCCATGGTGCAGGCCGCCAGCATGCTGGCCAGGAACCGGGCCAGCACGACCGAGGGCCGCCCGGGGAACGCCACTGCGGTGGCCACCAGCACCACCGGATTCACCGCGGGGGCGGCCAGCATGAAGGTCAGGGCCGCGGCCGGGGTGACGCCCCGGGCAACCAGCCGCCCGGCGATCGGCACCGAGCCGCACTCGCAACCCGGCAGTGCCACGCCAGCGGCCGCCGCCACCGGAACCGCCAGGACGGGGCGCCGGGGGAGGGCCCGGGCCAGCACGTCCGCCGGGATAAAGGCGGCTATGGCCCCGCTCACCGCCACCCCCAGCACGAGGAAGGGGAGCGCCTGCACGCAGATGGCGACGAAGATCGTGGCCCAGCTCTGCACGGCCGCCACGTCGACCACGTCGGCGGCCAGCGGGCGGGCGGCCGCCGCACCCACCAAGAGCGCCGCCAGCACCGCCAGATCGCCAACGCGCCGGGATCGGAACGCCGGGCGGGCCGAGTCCACCGCTGAGTCGGTCACCCTCCGACTGTAGACACGCGCCGGGCCCGGCGGGTCATTGTTCACCAGCTGTTTCCTATGGTCACAACCCCGGTGCGCCTCAGAGACATCGGGCTGTCGTGTCATGGACGAGATGACCCTCACTCCGGCGCACATCGAGCTGTGGGGCCGTGACGGCTGGCTCCACCTTCCCGCTGCGCTCACGCCGTCCCAGGTCGTCGAGCTCGACGACTGGCTCGACGATCTCGTCGCCTGGGCGCAGATGGGGGGCCCGGGTCTCCATCACTTCGAGGAGACCGACGACGGCCCTGTCATCGCCCGTTCGGAGTTGTTCGCCGACGAGCACACCGGGCTCGGTACCTTCGTGCGCGGCCCCCTGCTGAAGGGCATCGTGGCCCAGTTGTTGGGTGAGCCGGCCGTGCTCTACAAGGAGAAGGTGAACTACAAGCTCCCGGGTGCCGGCGGCTTCGCCCCCCATCAGGATGCCACGGCCTATCGCTTCGTCGATCACCACATCTCGGTGATGGTGCCGGTGGACGACGCCAACGTGGCCAGCGGCTGCCTCCACGTTGCCCCCGGGCATGCCATCGGACAGCTCCCGACCGACGCCCGGGGCCGGATCAGCGGGGCCGTTGCCGCCACCCTCGACTGGCGCCCGGTTGAGGTGGCGGCCGGTGACCTGGTGGTGTTCGACTCCTACACACCGCACCACAGCGAGGCCAACACCACCGATCGCCCTCGGCGGGCCCTGTACCTCACGTACAACGCGGCGAGCGCCGGCGACCTGCGGGCCGCCTACTACGCCGACAAGCAGGCTGAGTTGAACGAACGGGGTGCCACGTTCGACGGTGAGCGGGTGCGGATCAGCATCAGCGACGATTTCCTGGGGCGGGCGACTGCGGCGGGTAGCGCGAATCTGGTGTCGGGCGCGGACGTGTGATGGTGTCGGCCCTGGCCACGTTGGACGACCTCATCGAGCTCTACCGGGGGCCGGAGGCGGACCGGCTGTACGACGAGGCCGTCACCGAGCGGGCGCACGCTCTGCAGTGCGCCGCGGTCGCCGCCGCCGATGTGGCGGCGGACGCGCTGGTGGCTGCGGCTCTCCTTCACGACGTCGGCCACCTCATCCTGGGCGACAACCGGCCGATGCACATGCCGCTCGGTCAGGATCACGGACACGACCGAGCTGGCGCTCACCTGCTCAGCCGCTGGTTCGGGCCGGCCGTCACCGAGCCCGTCCGGCTCCATGTGGCGGCGAAACGGTACCTGGTGGCCGTCGACGCCAGCTACGGGGCACGCCTGTCGCCGGCGTCCGAACGCAGCCTGGCGGTCCAGGGCGGTGCCATGGGTCCGAGCGAGCGGGAGGCCTTCCTCGCTTCGCCCTGGTGGGCCGACGCGGTGGCGCTCCGCCGCTGGGACGACGAGGCCAAGGTGGTGGGCCGGGCGGTCCTTCCCGTCGACGACTGGATGCCGCTCCTCCGCTCGCTGACCGTCGGCGCCGGCTGAACGCGGCGGCCCTGGCCGACGTCGGTTCGGGCTAGGTTTCCGGGGCCGGCAGGGGAGCGACACCGAGGAGGTCGGCGGCCAGCGGGGCCCAGTCGAGGGCCGATGGCCGCCGCCCGGCGAGCCACCGCCCGATACCGTCCACCCGAGGGTGGCCGCCAGACACGATCGCCAGCTGGGAGCGGCATCGAGGACTGCCGTGTTGGCCAGCGAGTGAGAGGCGCGAGGGTGAACAGATCCCTGCGCCACACCTCAGCCCCGGATGGCGCCTGACTGCAGGAGGAAGTCGCGCCACGCCGCCGTCCGGTCCACATCGGTCGGCGGCGGCGGTGGTATCGCCAGTTGGTCGCGGGGCTCGAAGGTGGTCGTGGTCTCCAGGCGCCAGATCGTGTCCCGCAGCGCCTGGCTCGCATCTCGGGCGTCGGCAGGGGAGAGACCGAAGGTGGCCGCTCGTGCCTCGTCGAACAGGAACCGGTAGATGCTCGACAGGTCGGCTCGGGTGGAGACGCTGCGCACCGAACCCAGGTCGTCCACCTCGACGATCACCTCGGTGGTCACCGAGTGAAAGAAGTCGACATAGGCCTGGGTCAGGCCGTCGACATCGACGTCGGCGTTCAGGGCCAACGCCGCCGACGCCGTCCGGGCCGAGGCCTCGAGGTCGCCACCCATGGCCTCCACGTAGCTGGCCTGGTCGGTGGTGCCGCGGTACCGCGTCGGCCTCTCGCTGATGAGCGTGAGCTGGTCGAGCACCTCGGGAAGCCGCCGGGTCAGGATGGGCCGATCGGGCAAGGGGGATCCGGTCAGGGCCTGTGTCAAGGGCTGGCTGGTGGCACCGATGGCGTTGACGTCGACGTAGGAGACCGATGCGTCCATCGGCCCTCGGTTGATCGAAGGGGTGGCGGCGAAGACGTCGGCCAGCGAGCGCGTATCGAGCACGATGCGCTCGGGCGTCAGCCAGAGCTCCATGGACACGGGAGCTCCGGTGTCGGGTGGCAGCCCGAAGAACGCACCGAGGTCGAAGCGCACATGGTCGAGACCGGGGCTCGACTCCATGATGACCGTCGGCCGGGTGAGGTCGATCGACGTCGAGATCTGGATCCCGAGCGCCGGAGCCATGAGTTCCTGCCCAGCCGATGAGGTGATGATCAGATGCTCGGACTGAGCGAGCTGACCGAACGCCCCCGAGACGGCTTCGGCCGGAGTCGCCGACGGCGCAGCGCCGCAACTGGTGAGCGACAGCGTGATCGACAGAGCACCGAGAAGGCGCCCCATCCGGCACAGCCGTACGCCCCCGGTTGACTGATGGAGAAGGGTCACACATCACGGTCGATCGGCCCGGTGGCGGCCGCAACCATCTTCATGTGAAGCGTCGGTGAACTTCTCGCCGGTCTGGGTGGAGGTATCTCTTCCTGGTGCTGTCGACGGCGAACACCTGATGCGTACACCCTCCCGCCATCTCTCGTTCACCTGACCTCCAGGCCGGGGTCAGGAGCACCACCTAGGGTCACCCATCGACCACCAGTAGGCGAACGAAAGGATCTGGCGGCGTGATCGACGAGCGGCCCGAGGGCTCGAACCCAAGCGACAACCCCCACCTCAGCGATCTGATCGAGGCCCGGCTCAGTCGCCGCCAGCTCCTGGTCGGCGCCGCCGCCACCGCCGCGGTGACGTTCATCGGCGCCGGCCCGGCCGGGGCGACCGGCAGCGCCGCCGGAGACGCATCGGGCGACCGCAAGGGCGGCGGCAGCCGACTTCGCTTCACCGAGGTCCCGCCGAGCGACGCCGACGCCATCGTGGTACCGGAGGGCTACGCCTGGAACGTGCTGATCCCGTGGGGCACGGCCCTCTTCGCCGACAGCCCGCCGTTCCTCGACGACGCCTCCAACTCCGCCGCCGACCAGGCCCGCCAGGTGGGCTTCAACCACGACGGCATGCACTTCTTCCCCGACCGCAGGAACCCGTCGGGGGCCGGCGTGCTCGTGCTCAACCACGAGTACACCGACGCCAACCAGATCTACAGCGCGGCCCAGGGCCTTACGATCACGCCCGACACCGCCGGCAAGGAGAAGGTGGCCAAGGCCCTGGCCGGCCACGGGGTGACGGTCGTGGAGATCCGTCGCAGGCGGGACGGCTCGTGGGAGCACGTGGTGGGCGCCCGTCGCAACCGCCGCATCACCGGCACCACGCCGATGGCGTTCTCGGGCCCGGTGGCCGCCAGCCATCCGATGCTGGCCTCCAGCATCACCCCCTCGCCGATCGGCACGCTCAACAACTGCTCGATGGGGTACACCCCCTGGGGTACCTACCTGGCCTGCGAGGAGAACTGGAACGGGTACTACGGCACGGCCGACCCCACCTGGAAGGCCACGGCCGTGGAGGCCCGGTACGGGGTCACGGCCGCCGGCTTCGCCTACAACTGGCACCTGGCCGAGCCCCGGTTCGACCTGGCGGCGAACCGCAACGAGCTGAACCACTATGGCTGGGTGGTGGAGATCGACCCCCAGGACCCGAAGTCCACCCCGGTGAAGCGCACCGCCCTCGGGCGCATCAAGCACGAGGGGGCCACGGTGGTGGAGGCCGGCGACCGCGTGGTCGTCTACACCGGCGACGACGAGAACGGCGATTATCTCTACAAGTTCATCGGCGAAGGCTCCTGGGCCCGTCACCGCAAGGCCGGCCGCAGCCCGCTCGATCACGGCACCCTCCACGTGGCGGTGTTCGACGCCAACGGCGGCGGCACCTGGGTGCCCCTCACCCACGGCACCGGGGCCCTCACCACGGCCAATGGGTGGGCCGACCAGGCCGACGTCCTGATCCGCACCCGCCAGGCGGCCGATGCCGTGGGGGCCACCCGTCTCCACCGCCCCGAATGGGTGTCGGTCGACTGCCGGACCAACGACGTCTACGTCACCCTGACCAACGGCAGCGGCAACAACGCCCCGGTGAACTCGAACCGCGACCCCAACCCGTACGGCCACATCCTGCGGATCCGGGAGAGCCGGCGCAACAACGCCGCCGTGACCTTCGCCTGGGACGTCTTCCTCGTGGCCGGCGACCCGGCCTACGACCCGGCGGTGCCGGCCGGTCAGCCGCTCTTCGGCTCGCCCGACGGGATCTGGGTGGATCCCGATGGGCTGGTCTGGATCGAGACCGATATCTCCAACGGCTCCCAGAACCGGGCCGACCGCGGGTACGACAACATCAAAAACAACGCGCTGCTGGTGTCGGATACCGCCACCGGCCAGCTCAAGCGGTTCCTCACCGGGCCCCGGGGCTGTGAGATCACCGGCATCACGGCCACGCCCGACAAGCGGACCTTGTTCGTCAACGTCCAGCATCCGGGCGAGTCGACCACGTACTGGAACAACCAGTTCGGGACGCCGACCCCGGCCAACCCCAGCACGGTGAGCAGCTGGCCCTACGGCGGCCGGCCCCGGCCGGCCACGGTGGTCATCACCAGGGCCGACGGGGGCCGGATCGGCTCCTGAGTCATCGAGCGTGGGTCGGGGCCCGGAGGCCAGCCGCCCCCCGGCCCACGCCGAGCTCAGGTCGGGCCCTCGCGCTCCCCGTCGCCGTCGGTGCCTCCGATGGCGTCCAGGATCGCCTGCTGCGTGGTGGCCAGCGCCTCCTGAGCGGCGTCGAGGCTGACGGGCATCCATCCATGGTTGATGGGTGTCGCCCCGCGGGGTCGGCCCAGACCGACGTCCCAGTGGACGGCGGGGTCGCACCCGATCCTCAAGGGCGCCGAGGGATCGGCGTAGTGGCTCACCAGGAGGAGGGGCGGACCGCCCACCAGTCGGCGGGCCCACCTGGCCCAACGCAACTCGACCGCCACCTCGTTCCGTCGGGAGTCGACGGCGATCCAGATCGGAGCGTGCCAGTAGGGCGGAAGGGTGACGAGCGCCGGGCCCTGCCCGGAGCGGATCGTCGAGAGCGCCAGGTGTCCCTCGGCCCCGAGCACATGGTCGAGCGCCGCCGGCAGGGACTGGTCCACGGGCTCGCCCCGGTCCAACTCGAACCGCCGCAGCGTGTCCTTGCTGCACACGACGCCGGTGGCCGCCGCCAGCCGCTGGGCGACCTGGCTGAGGGAGAGCCCCCGGGCGTGGCGGAGCCGGGCGAAGGCCCGCCGATCGACCTCGTCCGTGCCGTCCGGCACCGGCGGCCATGGCCCGCCGGGTCGATGGGGCGACGCCCGGGTGTACCGATCGGCGAAGGAGGTGAGGGGATCGCCGGCCGGTGCCCGTTCAGCGGTATCGGCCATCGGGATGTAGCGCTGCAGGCGGTCCAGGAGATCGCCGGCGAACAGCTCCATGAAGGGGCCGTGGGCCGAGCTCGGACGCACATGGTCGACCGCAGCGATGACCTGGGCATCGGGCAGCCCCTCGGGGAGCGTCCCCCGACCGAAGTCGGCCCACCCTGGCGTGGACAGCTCGACCACGACCGGCGACTCCGCCACCGATCCGCCGACGGTGACGAACAGGCCGTTGGGTTCGAGGGTGGCGGTCGTCTCGAAGCTCACGACGCCCCACTCGCCCTCGACCCGCATCGACGTCCCCGGGCCGCGAACCCACATCCACACGGGCGTGGAGGGGCCGGGGTACACCTTGGTCCACACATGGGCAGCCGGGAGCCCGCGGGCGGTGCCGACGGCGCCGAGCAGTGCGGCCAGTACCCCGCCGGCCCCCAGCCTCTGGTCGAGCGCCTCCAGGTCGAGCGTGATCCCTCTGGTGCCGTTCTCCCAGCTCGAGACCGTGCTCGTGCCCACCGAGAGGTGGTCGGCCAGCTCCTGCTGGGACCAGCTCATGACCTGCGACCGCCACCAGCGGAGGATGTCGCCGGGCGCGCTCCAGGCTGCCACCCGGACAGGCTACTGGGTAGGAGAGAAGCGCAGGGATCGAGATGGGTGGATGCCGGGTGAACAACCAGGAGCGGTCGAACCGGAACGACGGGCCGGGCAACCTGGGGGAGGTCGGTCGGCTGTTCCTCCGGCTGGGGATCATCGGGTTCGGTGGCCCGGCCGCCCACATCGCTCTCATGCGCGACGAGGTGGTGCGTCAGCGAGGGTGGCTGGACGACAGCGAGTTCCTGGATCTCGTCGGCGTCACCAACCTGATCCCCGGCCCCAACTCCACCGAGCTCGCCATCCACCTCGGCCAGCAGCGGGCCGGCGGTCGGGGCCTGGTGGTGGCCGGCCTTAGCTTCATCGCCCCGGCGGTGGTGATCGTGGGCGTGCTGGCCTGGCTCTACGAGCGCCTCGGCACCGACCCGATGTTGATCGATCTGCGCTACGGCGTGCTGCCGGTGATCGTCGCCATCATCGCCCACGCCGCCGCGCTCTGGGCCAACCGTCGCCGCCTCCGACTCGGGCGGTTTCCCCTCGTCATGCTCCTGGCCGACGGCGAGCCGGGCCCGGGCTCGGCCGGGCCGTCGCTGTGGCGTCTCCTGCTGGTGTTCCTCGAGATCGGCAGCATCCTGTACGGCTCCGGGTATGTGCTCGTGGCCTACCTGCAGCGCAACCTGGTGGCCGACCGGGGCTGGCTGAGCGAGCAGGAGCTGCTCGACGCCGTCTCCGTGGGCCAGGTGACCCCGGGGCCGGTGTTCACCACCGCCACGTTCGTGGGCTGGCAGATCCAGGGATGGGCGGGCGCTGCCGTGGCCACCGTCGGCATCTTCGCCCCGTCGTTCCTGTTCGTGGCGTTGCTGGGTCGCATCGTCCCCTGGATGCGGACCCACGCCACCGCCCGGGCCTTTCTCGACGGTGTGGTGGCGGCGTCACTGGGGATGATGGCGGGCGTGCTCGTCGATCTGGTCGACGACGCCATCTCGGATCTCGTCACCGCCGCCGTGGCGGCCGGCTCGCTCGCCGTGCTCGTCGCCACCAGGCTCAACTCGGCCTGGCTGATCGGCGGCGGTGTGATGGTGGGCCTGGCTCACCGTGCGATCGCCTGACCCGGTGGTCGGGTCGCCGGCCGGCGGGCGATCACCACCAGGTTGGACGGCCAGCCGCCCAACCGCACGGCCTGCACCTCCACCGGTATGCCCTCGGCCCGGCCGAGTCGGCGAAGAGCCCGGCGGTCCAACAGGTTGAGGTTCGACACCTCGGCGTAGAAGCCGAGGCCGAGGCGGCGCAGCACCATCCGGTGCAGCCGAGCGGGTAGCCAGTGGAGCACTGGAAGCGACGTGTGCAGCTCGACCGGGAACCACCGGTTGGGTGTGGTCACCATGATCCCGACGCGGGCCACCCGCCACAGCTCGGCCAGGAACCGAGCCTGATCGGCCCGGGTGCCCACGTGCTCGATCACGGCGCTGGCGTGCACGATGTCGAACGAGCGGTCCTCGAACGGGAGCGATCGCCCGTCGCCCGGGACAAAACGCACGCCTGGGTAGCGCCGCTCCAGATGGCTGGCGTCGTCCAGGCCGGTCGCCGTCACCTGGGCCGGAAACGGGTACCAGGCTTCGAGGTAGTTGGACGACTCGTAGGTCTCGTCGCTGGTCGCCCCCACGTCGAGCACCTGATGGGCCGGCGAGGGGTCGAGCTCGTCCATGAGGATGGCGAACATCCGGCGGCGGGCGACGGTGGCCAGCCGATCCGCCGCCGATCCCGAGGCCGCCAGGTTGTACTGGGCGTTAGGGGTCGTCGAGCTCAACCGGGCTCCTTCGCTACGGCACGCCGGTGATCGTCTCGCACGACCGGTCGGCGGTGTCGGCCGTGGTCTGGGGGCCACCGTCGCACCGGTCGGTGCCGAGGTTGCCGGCGAGGGTGTCGTCCCCACCGTCGCCGCTCAGCCCGTCGGAGCCGAGACCGCCGCTCAGTCGGTCGGCGCCCTCGCCCCCGCTCAGGGTGTCGTCGCCCAGGCCGCCCGAGAGCACGTCGACGCCGTCACCGCCGGCCAGGGTGTCGGGGCCGAGCTCACCGTTGAGCACGTCGTTGCCGGCGTCGCCGACCAGCACGTCGACGCCGATGCCGCCGTCGATCGTGTCGTTGCCGTCACCGCCGCACAGCAGGTCGTCGCCCAGGCGGCCGTCGATCGTGTCGTCGCCGCCGAGGCCGAAGATGGCGTCCCGGCCGATCGTGCCGTTGAGCCGGTCGTTGCCGGCGGTGCCGACTATCACGTTGTAGCCCTGGGCCCGCAGCTCGGCCTCGGTGCCGTTCACACCGGCACAGCTGAACCGGCGCACGAGGTTCAGGCCGATCAGCACCGGGTCGTGGTCGGAGGAGCGGAACGGGTCGGCCTGGTACAGAGGCAGCGCATTCGACTCCCGTTCGAAGGCCTGCTCGCCCGCCGTCTGCAGTTCGTCGTTGTAATCGAGCAGGGGGACCTCGTCGGCGTTGATGTGCCAGTCGGCCACCCCCGCCACCTGGGGCCGCAACGTGGCGTCGGCCAGGGCGTGGTCGAGGTAGCCCAGCTGGCCGTCGAACAGGTAGCTGTAGGCGGCGTCGCCGTTGAAGGCGGCCACCAGGTCGGTGTACCCGCCGGCGGCCAGGGCCTTGATCGGGTCTTCCTTGGCGTAGGAGTTCAGGTCGCCCATGATCAGCACGCCGGCGCCGCCGCTGCCCGTGGGGTCGTTGGCCAGGTAGTCGACCAGGGCCTGGGCCGCCGTCGTGCGGGTGCGGGCGCAGTTGCCCTGACCGTCTCCCGTGTCGGGGTCGCCGATGTCGTCGCAGGCCGAGCCCTTGGACTTCAGGTGGTTGAGGGCGATCGTCACCCGGCCGCCGGTGGCCTTCTGCTCGAACGTCTGGATGAGGGCGGGGCGGTTGCGGGTGTCGACGAAGCGGGGATCGACGGTCGAGTCGAGCACCCTGAACGGGCCGACGGGGGACACCGCGGCGGCGCGGTAGACGAGGGCGGTCTTGATGGCGTCGCCCCCGATCGTGCCGGTGTCGACGTAGGCGTAGGTGCCGGGGACGGTGGCGGCGTTCAGGGCGGCCACCAGATCGGCCACCGACGCCCCGCTGTCGTTCTGGATCTCGATGAGGCCCAGCACGTCGGCATCGATGCTGGTCATGGCGCTGACGATCTTGGACCGCTGGCGGGCCAGCTCCTCGGCCGTGTTGGCCCCCCGGCACTCCAGGTTCGACGGCCCGCACAGGGCCCCGGGAACCTCCAGCGTGGTGAAGTAGTTCAGCACGTTGAAGCTGGCCACCTTCAGGGTGCCGCCGACGGTGGGCGGCGTCGTCGGGCGGGGGTTGGTCGGGGTGAAGGTGTAGCTGCGGCCGGTGACGGGGCGGACCCGCCAGGCGTCGGTGCCGGTGAGGCCGGCGAACGACCAGTGCAGCACACCGGTGAGGCCCGCGACGGTGTCACCGCCCCGCACCGGGTTGGCGGTGCCGAGGCCGGGGGAGGGGTAGGGGTAGGGCTCGTTGTTCTGGGGCCCGCTCACCATGTCGTTCTGGTTGTTGTTGTCGTCGTCGAGGATGATCCGCCGGGCCGCCAGCCCGCCCACGAACGAGGCGTAGCCGGCCACGCTCGGGTCGTTGGCGTCGGTGAACTGCTCGGGGCGGCCCCCGGCCGACAGCACCACCTGGCCGTAGCGGGCCAGCTCGAAGTACTCGCTGACCGACAGGGTGTCGGGGAACGTGACCAGCATCCCCTCCTGGGCCTCGAAGGTGGCGGCGGTGTTGGTGGGGCCGGCCGCCGGCAGGGCCACCGGCACCGCGGTGGGCAGGGGATTGCCGGTGGAGGTCACGGTGATCGAGCCGCCGGCGCCGGTGACGTCGATCTGGCTCATGGCGAAGAACTCCTCGGGCTCGCCGGTCACCGTCACCACGTCGCCCACCTGGGGGGCCGTCGGGCACCCGCCCCGGCAGAACACGAAGATGCCCTCCGAGGTGGCCGGATCGGCGTCGGCGTCGGCGTCCTCCTCCTGGACGAAGAAGGCGTCACGCACGTCGTTGTTGGTGAACACCGACGTGATCACGCCCTGCACCGTCACCGTGGTGGTGACCGCCACCGATGCGCCGGCGCCCTGCACCTCGTGGATGGCCCGGATCGCCGGGGGCGGGGGCGGGGGCGGTGGGGGCGGCGGCGGTCCGGCCGGCCCGAAGACCTGACCGGTGTTGACCGATCCGGCGGTGGCCGCCACCGGTCCGCTCCACGTGAAGTCGCCGGCCCGGGTGCCGGTGCCGGTGAGCTGGAGGCTCTGGCCCGCCGGCTCGGTGCCGGCCTCGATACGGCCGATGTCGGTGCTGGTGAGGCCGGCGGCCGGGCCGTTGGTGGCGGCGAACGGTCCCTCGTAGCTGAGGAACTGCACCACCGCACCCCCCGGATCCACCAGGGCCAGGCCGTCGGGGGCGCCGTTCTGCATGCCCGGGGCCGGCACGGCGGCGAAGCCGTAGTCGCCGCTGGGTTTGGCCAGCGGCACCCCGGTGAGGCTCAGCGTGGCGTAGGAGACGCCGCCGTTGCCGTTGTAGAGCACGACCGACCAGCCGGTCAGGTCGGTGCCGACCGGAGCCGCCACCTCCACCAGCTCATCGGCGTCGGTGCCGGTGTTGTCGTAGTGGATCTCGTTGACGAACACCGGTGAGGCGGTACCGGGTACGGCGCCGGCGGCCTGGGGGGCGACGGCCACGAGGGCGCCGGCGATCGGGATGATCGGCAACAGGCGGGCGAGCGGACGGAGGCGGCGGCCGGACATGCGGGCTCCTTGGGGTGAGCGGGTCCTGCCGGCACCCTAGGTTCGCCTGGCGTCGCGTGGACAACGAGATGATGCCGTTTGGCTGAACGCCGGGTGACGAGAGTCGGTTGGCCTCGAGCGGCAGTCGGGTGCCACTGCGGGTCGAGAAAGGTCTCGCCATCCACGAGTGGGCCGCCCCCTGTCGAAATGGGCGGGCGGCGCGCGTCATAGGGGTGTCGAGACCGGGAAGGGCCCGGTCTCCACCGAGGAGTGAGTCATGAGCACCATCACCATCCACCAGGCCATCAGGGGCGACGCCGATGCCATCTGGCAGGCGTTGGTCGACGGGTCCATGACCCCGGCCTACTACGTCGGCTTCGTCGCCGAGATCGACCTCACCCCCGGTGCGCCCTACCGGTACACCGCCGGCGGCGGCGACATGATCACCGGTACGGTGGTGGAGGTCGACCCGGGGCGGAGGCTGGTCACGACGTTCCGGGGGCTGTGGGACCCCGCCGTGGCCGAGTTGGCGGAGTCGACGGTGACCTTCACCATCGGCGAGACGGCCATGCCGCTGCCCGGCGTTACGCTCCTGACGTGCGTCCACGAGGGGTTGCCGGACGCCCCGGTCACGACGCATCTGGAGCTTGGCTGGGTGTCGATCCTGTCTGGCCTCAAGACCCTGGTCGAAACCGGCGCCCCCATGGTCGGCGCTCCCGCCTGAGAGGTTTGCGATGCAGTATCTGATCCTTGCCACCGAGACGGCCGACGCCTTTGCCGCCCGTACCGATCCCGAGCGGTCCGGCGAGTACTGGTCGGCCTGGACCGCCTACATCGACGCCCTCGCCCAGTCGGGGGTGATGGTGCAGGCCGGCGGGCTCCAGCCGCCCGACTCGGCCACCACGCTCCGGCTCCAGGACGGCCGTCGGGTCGTGCACGACGGCCCGTTCGCCGACACCAAGGAACAGCTCGGCGGCTACTTCGTGGTCGACGTGCCCGACATCGACGCCGCCCTGACCTGGGCCGAACGGTGCCCCTCGGCCGGGTACGCCTCGGTGGAGGTGCGTCCGCTGTTGCCGCCGATGTCATGACGACGGCGGCCGACCGGGCGGTCGAGGACGTGGTGCGGGCGTCCTACGGCCGCCTGGTCGCGCTGCTGGCCGTGCGGACCCGCGACCTGGCGGCGGCCGAGGATGCGCTGTCGGATGCGCTCGTGGCGGCGCTGCGCACCTGGCCCGAGCGGGGCGTGCCCGCCTCGCCTGAGGCGTGGATGCTCACCGCCGCCCGCCGGTCGCTGATCGGCGCCCACCGTCGGGGGGAGACGGCGAAGCGGGCGGCGCCGGCGCTCGCCACCCTGGCCGACGAGCTGGCGGCCGCTCCCAGCTCCGCCTTTCCCGACCGCCGCCTCGAGCTGCTGTTCGCCTGCACCCACCCGGCGCTCGATCCCGGAGTCCGGGCCCCGCTCATGCTGCAGGTCGTGCTCGGTGTCGACGCGGCCCGCATCGCCCGGGCGTTCCTGGTGAAGCCGGCGACGCTGGGCCAGCAACTGGTCCGGGCCAAGCGGCGCATCACCGAGATCGGGATCCCGTACCGGGTGCCCGAGCGGGGCGAGCTGCCGGAACGCCTCGGCTTCGTGCTCGACGCGGTCTACGCCGCCTACGGGACGGGCTGGGACGACACGGCGATCGGGGGCGCCTCCGACGGGGTCGATCTGGCCGCCGAGGCCATCCACCTCTCGACATCCCTGGCCGAGCTGCTGCCGGGCGAGGCCGAGGCCCACGGACTGGCGGCCCTTCTGCTCCACAGCCATGCCCGGGCGCCGGCCCGCCGGGCCGACGGCCGATTCGTCCCGCTGACCGAGCAGGACACGACGGCCTGGCTGCGGGAGCCGATGCTGCGGGGCGAGGAGCATCTCAACCGGGCGCTGGCCATCGGCGTGGTCGGCCCCTACCAGCTCCAGGCGGCCATCCAGTCGGTCCACAACCGTCGGGCCCTCACAGGCCTGACCGACTGGGTGGCGATCGGCGCCCTCTACGACGGACTCCATGTCCTCGCGCCCTCGATCGGCGGGGCGGTGGGCCGGGCCGCCGCCCACCTGCACGCTCACGGACCGACGGCGGCCGAGGCGGCCCTGGACGCCGTCGACCCGGACCTGGCCGGTGGCTACCAGCCGTACTGGGTGACCCGGGCCGAGATCGCGCTGGCCCGGCACGACCTCGATACCGCCCAGGAGGCGATGGCCCGGGCGATCGAGCTCACCGCCGATCCGGCGACGGCCGACCACCTCCGCCGGCGCCTCTCCGGCTGATCGGGGTCCAGCGCGGCGTCCGTGGCCCGCTGGCGCGTGGTCCTGGTCCGTGGTCCGTGGGAAGCCGCCCTCAGCGGGGGCGGGGGCGGCTGGCGGGGGTCATCGACTCCGACGGGGGGATCACCACGGTCTGGTAGTGGTTGGTGACGTAGCGGTCGCCCGACTCCAGCTCCAGCTCCACGGTGAGGGCGCCGGTACGGGGCGGGATCCGCAGGTCGAGGCTGCCGATGTAGGAGCAGCTGTCGGCCGGGAGCTGGCCGATCCAGTGCCGCTCCACCATCCAGTCGTGGAGGCGGGCCCGGGCCGTCACCCGCACCGGGCCGATCTCGTGGCGCAGGTCGCTCACGGCGTGGACGGCCAGCGACAGCTGCTCGTCGGGGGTGACGATGGGGGGCGGGCTGTCGGCCACCACGATCACGGGCCGGCACGCCTCCACCACGGCGTCGTAGGCCGGCTTGGGAATGCGGTCGTGGTCGAGCAGACCGAAGCCGCCGTCGGGCTCGGCGTCGAACAGGGCCATCACGCAGAACCCGCCGGCCGGGGCGTACTTGAGCCGGCGCATGGTCTCGATCTGCACCTGGATCAGGTCGGCCTGGTAGGCCCGGGTGGCGCCCGACCAGGCGTGGCCGTCGGCGTACGCCCCCCGGGGGACGTAGCGCTCGAAGGCGCCCCGCTCGGCCGTGGCCCAGGCCGGGGCGTCGGGGGGCCAGTCGTCGATGGTGGCCGACTGGGAGCCGATGGCGCCCACGAAGGCCCCCAGGCGGGGCCACCGCTTGAGCAGGTCGGCCAGATCCTCGGGGCGGCCGGTACGCCAGCCGAGCCACAGGTGGGTGTCGGAGTCGTGCAGCTCGAGCAGGCCGGGCAGGGCCCCGGAGCGGGTGACCACGGACCGGGTGGGGTCGGCCGACCGCAGCTCGCGGCGCAGCAGCGGGTCGAGCACCGAACGGTTCCAGCTGGGGGCCAGGTGCCGGCCCAGCCGCCGGCCCAGGCGGGGAGCGGGAGACTCGGCCGGGTCGGGGAGGGGGAGCGGGGGGCCGTTGGGCTCGTCGTGGGCGCACCACACGGCCACCGACGGGTGGTGGCCCAGCTCGTCGACGGCGGCCCGGGCCACGGCCCGGGCGGTGGCCCGGGTGCGGGTGGCGTAGCTGCCGACCAGCGGCAGGTCCTGCCACACCAGCAGCCCGAGGTCATCGGCCAGGTCGTACAGCTCGGGCCGGCTCACGTGGCCGTGGACCCGGATGAGGTCGAGGCCGGCGTCACGGGCGAGCTGGAGCTCGTGGCGGAGGTCGCCGGGATCGGCCGTGGCCAGGAACCGGCTGTGGGGGCCGACGGCCACCCCCTTGGCGAACAGGCGCTCGCCGTTGACCTTCCACTGGAAGTCGTCGACCTCGATCGTGCGCAGGCCGGTGCGCCAGTGGCGGCGGTCGCTCAAGGTGCCGTCGAGCGAGCGCACGGCGATCGACACCTCGTAGCGGGGCTGGGGGCCGAGGGCGGCCGGCCACCACAGGTGAGGGCGGGGGATGACCGATGTCCACTCCAGGCGGTTCTCCCCGGAGGCGACGTCGTGGTGGGCCACGCCGCCGGCGGTGGTGCCGTCGGGGGCCGTGATCGAGGTGTCGATGCGGATCTGGCCGGCCTCGGCCGCATCGAGCACCACCCGGAACTGGAGCTCGGCTTCGGCCTCGGTGGCCCGGACGCACAGGAGGCGGGCCCGCAGGATGGCGACGGGGCCGGTGGTGTCGACACCGACCGGGCGCCAGATGCCGCCGGGGGAGCCGGGCGGGGCCAGGGGGCCGGCCTGGAGCGAGCCGGTGATCGAGCGTTTGGCCCCCGGCCGGTCGCCGTCGCACGCCACCTCGACGGCCAGCAGGTGGTCCTGCTGCTCGGCCAGGATCGAGGTGATGTCGAAGCGGTGGGCGGCGAAGTAGACGCCGTTGTCGCCCAGGAGATTGCCGTCGAGCCACACCTCGGCCTCCGACAGGATGCCGTCGAAGCGGAGCCAGGCCCGACGGCCTTCGGCCGGCGGGGCCAGGGTGAAGCGCCGGCGGTAGATGACGGGCCCGGCCTCCTCGGCCAGGGCGGCGGACTGGCCCCAGTGACCGGGCACGCCCACGGTCTCCCAGCCCGAATCGTCGAGGTCGGGGTCGACGCCGGCGGCCTCCAGTTGCGGTGTCCGCACCGCCGCCCGCCACAAGCCCGACAGATCCATCCGCCTAGCCTAGGGGAACCCGGGCGCGCAGCGCCCCGGTGGGGTTGGGGCCCCGCCGGGGATGGGGGAGGCCGAACGCAGCGAGGCCGGCGGGGGCGCAGCCCCCGAAGGGCAGAGCACCCCGAACCTGCACCGCCCGGTCAAGAGAGGTAGGGTCGTGACGTGGCTGATCGACCCCAGACATTGGGCGCACTGCGAGCTTCTAAGTGGGTTTCGCGGTCCGTCAAAGAAGAGATCCGGCGCAACGCGGTGGCCAAGATCAAGGCTGGCCAGTCGTTGTTCCCGGGGGTGCTGGGCTACGAGGACACCGTGCTCCCGCAGCTGGAGCACGCCGTGCTGGCCGGGCACGACATCATCTTCCTGGGGGAGCGGGGTCAGGCCAAGACCCGCATGATCCGCCAGCTGACCGAGCTGCTCGACGAGTGGATGCCGATCGTGCAGGGCTCGGAGATCAACGACGACCCGTACAAACCGGTGTCGGCCCACGCCAAGGCGCTGGTCGGCGAGCTGGGAGACGATACCCCGATCGATTGGGTGCACCGGCGTGACCGCTTCGGCGAGAAGCTGGCCACCCCCGACACCTCGATCGCCGACCTGATCGGCGAGGTCGACCCGATCAAGGTGGCCGAGGGCCGCTACCTGTCCGACGAGCTGACGCTCCACTACGGCCTGGTGCCCCGCACCAACCGGGGTGTGTTCGCCATCAACGAGCTGCCCGACCTGGCCGAGCGGATCCAGGTTGGTCTGCTGAACGTGCTCGAGGAGCGCGACGTCCAGATCCGGGGCTACAAGATCCGGCTCCCGCTCGACGTGATGCTGGTGGCCTCGGCCAACCCGGAGGACTACACGAACCGTGGTCGGATGATCACCCCGCTGAAGGACCGCTTCGGGGCCCAGATCCGTACCCACTACCCGCTGGAGATCAGCACCGAGGTCGACATCGCCCGCCAGGAGTCGCACCTCCCGTCGGCCGACGATGTGGCCGGCCTGAACGTCGAGATCCCGGCGTTCATGGAAGAGCTGATCGCCACGTTCACCCACCTGGCCCGGTCCAGCCCCCAGATCAACCAGCGCTCCGGCGTGTCGGTGCGCCTCACCGTGGCCAACATGGAGACCATGGTGGCCGCCGCCACTCGCCGGGCCCTGCGCCTGGGCGAGACCGAGGTCGTGCCCCGGGTGAGCGACCTGGGGGCCCTGTTCGCCTCCACCGCCGGCAAGATCGAGGTGGAATCGCTGGAGGAGGGCCGCGACGAAGAGGTCATCGAGCACCTGCTGCGCGGGGCCATCCTCACCGTGTTCAAGGACCACGTGTCGGCCGAGAGCATCCGCCAGGTGATCGACGCCTTCGAGGCCGACCTCACGCTGTCGGCCGGCGACGACCTGCCGGTGAGCGCCTACGCCGACACCCTGTCGAAGGTGCCGGCCATGTCGGCTCCGGTGGCCGGGTTGGTGGGAGACAGCACGTCGCCGGGGGCGAAAGCGTCGGCCATGGAGCTGCTGCTGGAGGGCCTGCACCTGTCCAAGCGCCTCAACAAGGATGCGGTTGGAGGTCGGGCCAGCTACCGGGCCCGGGCATAACCCACGCTGGGCGAAAAATCCGATCCAGGGTCCTGCCGACCCAGGGCGCGTCCGCTGTGCAGGAGATATGGTGGTGCCCCATGGCGGAACAGCTCGTCCCCATCTTGAAGGTCGCCGACACCTCTCGGTCCGCCGAGTGGTACGCCCGGTTGGGCTTCATCAAGGAGTTCGAACACCGGTACTCCGATGAGTTTCCGGGGTACGCCGGGATCAAGAAGGGCGACATCGAGATCCACCTGAGCGAGCATCCGGGCGACGCCACGCCCGACACCCTGTTGTATTACTGGGTGGAAGACGTGGATCTGGTGGCCAAGGAGTTCGGGGCCGAGCTGATCGAGCAGTCGTGGGGCCACGAGGTGCATCTCACCGACCCCGACGGTAACCGTGTTCGGTGCGCCACCCGCAAAGAGGCGTGATCCCCGAGGCCTGACCGGCCTCCCCTTGCAGCCTTGGGCTTCGCCTCCCGTTCAGCTCGTGGCTGCGCCGTCGGCCCGGAACGTGGCGGCGGCCGGGGTCTCCCGCCGATCGGCGGTGATGAGGCCGGGCTGCACGCCGAACCCTCGCTGCCAGTGGTAGCCGTCGATCGGGCTCGACTGCCACCATCCGGCCACGGTGGTGGACCGGCTGGCCTCGTCGACCAGGTCGAGCACGGCCGACAGGTGATCGGGCCGGGCCCGGCCGTCGTCGGCCACGTCGGCCAGGCTGCCGGCGGCCACGATCTCGTGGTCGCCCAGCTCCTCGGCCACCCGGTGCAGGGCCTCGCCCATCCCCTCCACCCACGGCGCCCAGCCGCTGGGCCCGATCGGGGCATCGGGCGGGTAGGGCTTCCACGCTCCGGTGCCGTCCACCAGCACCGCCGGCCGTAGCTCCACCACCACCCGGTCGAACGCACCCCGAAGGTGGTCGACGGTGCGGGGCGGCAGGTCGGCCACCACGAGCTCGCCCTCGGTCAGCGCCCCCAGCCACGGGTGCCACAGCAGCCGCTCCATCAGCCGGGCCAGGGGGGCGGCCTTCACGTTGTCGGGCTGGGCCACGATGGTGCGTGCCGTCTGGTACGTGGCCACCGGCGCCGTGCCCCGCAGCAACCGCCACGCCTCGCCCTCGGCCAGCATGGCCGACTGCACCGCCTGGGCCGCCGCCCGCACGTCGCGCTCGCCGGGCGGGGCCTCGCCCAGCAGGTGCCGGCGCAGCGCCCACATCAGCGGCTCCCGCTGGGGAATCCACCCGTCCACCAGCCCGCCGAACGTCTCGCCCACCCAGTCGATGTGGCGGGGCCACAGCAATCCTCGGGCCCGGTCGTCGCTCAGGCCGCCCTCGTCGTCGGCGAACCAGCCGGGCAGGGTGCCGTCCACCAGGCAGGCCCACACCCGCAGCCCCTGGGCCCGGGCCGCCTGCAACAGCTCGACCCGGGCCTCCACGGCGGCGCCGTCGTAGCCGCCCGGCGTCGGCTGGAGGCGGGCCCACTCCAGGGTGACGGCGACGGCGTCGATGCCGAGCGACGCCAGCTGCTCCAGATCCTCGCCCAGGGCGGCGGCCGAGGGGGTGAGCCCGGCCGTGGTACCGGGCGCCGCCGTGTCGGCCTCCCGCATCGAGACGTCATCGGCCTCGGCCGCCGATCTGAATCCTGCCGGCGCGGCTGACGCCGGCGCCGTGCTCACCGGGGCCCGACCCCGGGCGATCCATCGGCTCCAGTCGGCCGCCGGGGCGCAGCCCTCGATCTCGGTGGCTGTCAGCACCACCCCCTTCTCCCAGGTCCGGCGCAGTCCCTGTTCGCCGTCATCGGCGTCCCCATCGCTCACAGGCTCAGCCTACGAGCGGCCGTCGACGGCGCCATTCCGCCCGAAGGGGCCTCGGCTCCGGGAGCGAACTACGCTTGGCGGATGGTCGGACAGCGATACCGCTACTCCCGCTGGGACGGCTCGCAGAAGGGCTTCGACTTCGACGCCTTCGACGTGCTGAACGAGCTGACCGATGATCTGATGTACCACGGCGATCCACTCGCCGCCCTGCGTCGGCTCATGCAGGAAGGCTTCGAGGACCGCAATGGCGAGCGGGTCCAAGGCCTGCGGGAGATGCTCGAACGGCTCCGCCGCGAGCGCCAGGAACGCCTCGAGAACCACGATCTCGGTGGCGTATACGACGAGGTGAACGAAGCCCTCAACGAGCTCATGGACATGGAGCGTCAGGCCCTGGAAGACCGGCGCGCCCTGGCTGATATGGAGCTGGGCGACCCCGACGCCAGCGACGAAGCCCAACGCAACGCCGAGCTGGCCCAGCAGTCCACCACCGAGAAGCAGATGCAGCTCGATCTGATGCCGCCCGATCTGGCCGGCAAAGTACGGAGCCTGCAGAACTACGAGTTTGAATCGAACGAGGCCCAGCAGAAGTTCAACGAGCTGCTCGACCAGCTGCGCCAGCAGCTCATGCAGCAGCAGTTCAACCAGATGACCGGCGCCATGGAGAACATGTCGCCGGAAGACATGCAGCGCATGAAAGACATGATGTCGGCGCTGAACGACATGATCGAGCAGCGGGCCCGGGGCGAGGAACCCGACTTCCAGAAGTTCATGGAGGACTACGGGGACTTCTTCCCCGAGAACCCCGAGACGCTCGACGAGTTGCTGGAATCGCTGGCCCAGCGCATGGCGGCCATGCAGGCCATGCTCAACTCGATGACGCCCGAGCAGCGGGCCCAGCTCCAGGACCTGGCCAACCAGCTCCTGGAAGACATGGACCTCAACTTCGAGGCCAGCCGCCTGGGTCAGAACCTGCAGCAGATGTTCCCCAATGCGGGGTGGCAGCAGAGCTACAACTTCTCCGGCTTCGACCCCCTCGGGTTCGCCGACGCCTCCCAGATGCTGCGGGACCTGGGCCAGCTCGATCAGCTGGAGAACTTCCTGCGCCAGCCCACGTCGCCCCAGGCGCTGGCCGAGGTGGACCTCGACGAGGTCCGTCGCCTCCTGGGCGAAGACTCGGCGGCCAGCCTGGAGCGGGTCAGCCAGCTGGCCAAGATGATGGAGGAGCAGGGGCTCATCCAGAACAAGGAGGGCCGCCTCGAGCTCACGCCCCGCGGCCTGCGCCGCCTGGGCCAGCAGGCCCTGGGTGACCTGTTCAAGCGCCTGGCGCCCGACAAGTTGGGCAAGCACGACATCGAGCCGGCCGGCATCGGCCACGAGCGCAACTTCGACACCAAGCCGTACGAGTTCGGCGATCCGTTCAACCTCCAGATCGAGCGCACCGTCCGCAACGCCATCCAGCGGGCCGGGGGCGGCACCCCGGTGAAGCTCACCCCCGACGATTTCGAGGTGGAGCGCACCGAGCGGCAGGTCCGCTCGTCCACCGTGCTCATGCTCGACCTGTCGCTGTCGATGCCGATGCGGGACAACTTCCTGCCGGCCAAAAAGGTGGCGATGGCCCTGCACTCGCTGATCTCGTCGCAATACCCGCGGGACTATCTGGGCATCGTGAGCTTCAGCGAGGTGGCCAAGGAGCTCAAGGCGAGCGAGCTGCCCGAGGTGTCGTGGGACTTCGTCTACGGCACCAACATGCAGCACGCCTTCCGCCTCAGCCGCCAGATGCTGAGCAAGCAGACCGGCACCAAGCAGATCATCATGATCACCGACGGAGAACCCACGGCCCACCTGCTGCAGGACGGCACGCCGTTCTTCAGCTACCCGCCGGCCCGGGAGACGATCGAGCAGACCATGGCCGAGGTGATGCGCTGCACCCGGGCCGGGATCACGATCAACACCTTCATGCTCGACCCCGACTCGGGCCTGCGGGGCTTCATCGAACGGCTCACCCAGCTCAACAAGGGCCGGGCCTTCTTCACCAGCCCCGAGAACCTGGGCGACTACGTGCTGGTGGACTTCATCGAGCACAAGCGCAAGCTGCTCTCCGGTCGCCGCCGCACCGCCTAGACGGGGTTGGACTCGGCCCACTCCTGGTAGGCGGCGACGGCGGTGGGCAGGGTGGGGTACATGTGGTCTTCGCCGATGGCGTCGGCCAGGCCGCAGGCCCGCAGATAGACCAGGAGATCCTGCTTGACCCGGGCCAGGCCCAGCACGATGCCCCGGGCCGCCAACTCCACCCGTAGCTCGTCGAGGGCGTCGAGGGCGGTAAGGTCGACCTCGACGTTGCCTTCCACGTTGAACACGAACCACCGCACCGGAGCGGGCCGGCTGTCGACCGCCCGCAGGGCCCGGCGCCGGAAGTCGTCGGCGTTGGCGAAGAACAGCGGGGCGTCGTAGCGGTACACGAGCAGGCCCGGCACCTCGGTGGCCTCGGGGTAGTCGTCGAGGTCGTGCATGCCGGCCAGCCCCGGCACCAGGCCGAGGACGGCGTCGTGGGGGCGGGCCACCCGGGCCAGCAGGTCCACCACCGACAGGGCCAGCGCCAGCAGCACCCCGTAGAGGATGTCGAGCATCAGCACCGCTCCCAGGGTGGCCAGGGCCAGGGCCAGCTCGGTGCGCCGGAACCGAGCCAGGCGGCGGAAGTCGTCGATCTTCACCATGCGGCTGGCGGCGTAGACCACCACCGCCCCCAACGCCGCCGCCGGGATCTTGGCGATCACCGACCGCCCGCCCAGCACGGCCCCCACCACCGTGGCCGCCGCCACCAGCGAGTAGAGCTGGGTGCGGGCCCGCAGGGCCACGGCCAGGGCGGTGCGGCTGGCGCTGCTCGAGACCGGGAATCCCTGGGCCAGACCACAGGCCACGTTGGCCGCCCCCAGGGCCAGGAGCTCGGTGTTGGCGTCGACCCCGTCGCGCCCGGCTTCGGCCCCGGGGCCGGCGCTGAAGGCCCGGGCGGTGAGCATGTTGTCGGTGTAGCCCACCACGGCGATGCCGGCCGCCGCCGGCCCCAGCAGGCGCACGTCATCCAGCCGCAGGTCGCCCAGCCCCAGCTTCGGCACCCCGGAGCCGAGGGAACCGATCACGGCCACACCCCGCCGCTCGAGGTGGAACACGGCCACGGCGGCGGTGGCCGATGCCACCGCCAGCAGCGGCCCAGGGGCACTGCGCCAGCGGTGGGACACGAGGTACAGGCCGGCCAGCGCGGCCGCCGCCAGGAGCATCGGCGCCGGACGGACCTGGCCCAATCGGGAGGCGAACGACCACAGCCGGGCCGGCACCCGCTCGCCGTCCACCGGCACCCCGGTGAGCCGTGAGAGCTGGCCCACCACCATGGTGACGGCCACTCCGGCCAGGTAGCCGATGAGCACCGGGCGGGACAACAGGTCGGCCACGAATCCAACCCGGGCCGCCCACGCCACCAGGCAGAACGCGCCCACCAGCAGGGCCAGCAGCGAGGCCAGCGCCGTGTAGCGGGTGGGGTCGCCGCCGGCCAGGGGAGCGAGCGCGGCCGCCGTCATCAATGCGGTGGTGGACTCCGGCCCCACCGACAGCCGGGACGACGACCCGAACAGGGCGTAGGCGGCCATGGCCGGCACTGCGGCCCACAGGCCGGCCGCCGGGGGCAGGCCGGCCACCCCGGCATAGGCCATCGACTGGGGGATCAGGTAGGCGGCCACGGTGATCCCGGCCACCACGTCGTCGCGCAGCCACCCTCGCTGGTAGCGGCGGGCCGTAGCCAGGCCGGTGAGCGGGAGGCGGCGGCCGCTCCGATCGGAAGAGATGGACATGGAGCCAGGGTGTTGGTGTTGGTGGGTGACCTGAAATATTCGCATTTTCGGGTTGTCGACTGTGGGATTACAGTGATGTAATTACAACCAAGTAGCCCCCGGAGCGTCGTGCCCGCAGCGTTCCTGCAAATTTCGGGGGCATCTCACGCCGTCATCGTGAACGAACAACACCGATCTCTCCCGCAAGCGGTCGCTGCTCGGCGGTAGGAGGAACTTATGCGTACAGGGCGGAAGCATCTCATGCTCGACACCAGCTGGCAGGAATACGCCAACTGCCTGGGAGTCGACCCCGACCTTTTCTTTCCCGAGCGAGGCGCCTCCACCCGTGAGGCCAAGGAAGTGTGCCGGGGCTGTGTGGTCCGGGACGACTGCCTCGAGTTCGCGCTCGTCAACGGCGAGAAGTTCGGGATCTGGGGTGGGATGAGCGAGCGTGAGCGTCGGCGTATCCGCCGCCAGCGGGCCGTGGAACGGCAGCGGGCCACCGGTACGTCCTGATGCTGTGGGCCACCGGCCCCCTCATGACCCACCCCGTTCGGGAGTTCTGCTCTCCGTGGAGGGGCCGAACACCCCAGGGGTGGGAGTGCTAGGCTGACCTCGTGCCAAACATCCGCCCGCAAGAGCTGTTGATCATCCTGGTGATCGTCCTGATCCTGTTCGGCGGCTCGAAGTTGCCGGATCTGGCCCGGAACCTGGGGCGGGCCCAGAAGGAGTTCCGGGACGGTATGGACGACGGGAAGGGTGGTTCGTCGAAATCCGACAACGCCGCACCGGTCGAGGATGCCGCCGTCTTGAAGGCCGAGCGCGAGGCGCTGCAGGCCGAGCGTGAAGCGCTCAAGGCCCAGCGCGAAGCGCTCAAGGCCGAGAAAGACGTCGACAGCTGATGCTGTGATCGGGGCGGCCGCCGGTCGCTCCGATGTTCATCCCCCCGGCCGCAGCCCGACACCCCCGGTTCATCGACCGACCGTACGGTGCGGGCCATGCCGCCCGCCAACAGCCGAACGCAGGCCAGCCCCGACTGGGGCTCGCTGCATCACCCCACCGAGATCGCCGACGCCCTCATCGGGCTCTATCGCCGGCTCGGTCAGCAGCCCACCGGTGCCCGCGTGACCGCCGCCGACCATGCCCGCCAGGCCGCTGCCTTCGCGCTGGCCGCCGGGGCCCCGGATGCGCTGGTGGTGGCAGCGCTGTTCCACGACATCGGTCATCTCCTTCTCGGCCCCGGCTCGGCGCTGCGGGCATCGGCCGAGCCGGCCCACGAGGTGGTGGGAGCGGACTTTCTCGCTCGATGGTTCGACCAGAAGGTCACGGCTCCGGTGCGCCTCCACGTGGCGGCGAAGCGCTATCAGAGCGCCGTCGATCCGTACTACGAGGCGACGCTGACCGCGGCGTCGGCCCGGAGCCTGATCATCCAGGGAGGCGCCATGTCGCCCGACGAGCTGGCTCGGTTCGTCCTCGAACCGGGAGGGGCCGATGCCATCGAGCTCCGCCGGTGGGACGACCTGGCCCACCACGTCGGGGCGCCGTCGCCGTCGCTCGACGTCTATCAGCAGCTGGTGGAGGAACTGCTCAGCCGTCGCGACCGGATGCCGCGCCGACCCCGCAACCGCCGGGCCGCCGCAGTTGCTCCAGGAGAGCCTGTTGGCTGAGCTCCCCGTCGGCCGGGTTGGGTTCTGAGCGGTCGTCGCCGCTACAACCGGCTTCGAGCCGTCGGGTGAGATCGAGTTGGGCCATGGCGCTCGCCTGCCGCTCGTTGTGGCCGAGGCAGATGCCGTACCCCGCCTCCATCCGTTCGGTCGTCCCGGCCCGACCGTCCACCACCTGGACCACCTCGACCTCGGTCACCCGAACCTGGCCGATCGTGACCGCCTCGCCCGTGGCCGGATGGTCGACGACCACCGAAAGCCGATCGTGGCGTGCCTGGCCCGGCGCCACTGCGGGCCGTCGACCGTTGTCGGGTCCGCTGCCCTCGATCAGGCGGGCGGCGCCGAAGCGGGGGAGCGAGGCCCGGAGCTCCTGCACCAGCCGGGCCGCCGCCAGGGCGTCGCCTTCGGCCTGCCGGAAGGCCCGGGCCGCCGTGCGCTCGTCCCACAGCCCGCTGTCACCCATCACCTGATCGACGGCGCGAAGGAGACGCCCGATGATCTGCTCGATCTCCAGCCACGGAGCCGGGCTGTTCACGGGCGCTCCCCGCCCCCGGTATCGGCTGCATCGCCCGCTCCGTCGGCGCCATCGTCGGTGTCGGTGTCGGTGTCGGTGTCGGGCCGCTCGGCCGCCCGCTGCGCTGCCATCTGCAGCTCGGTCCGGTTGCACAGCGCCTCCACCAGCGCCGCCAGGGGCCCGGCGGCCGCCACCTCGGCGTCGCAGACGGCGGCGGCCACGGTGGCATCGGGGTCCGTTCCCATGCGCATGCTCCAGCCGACCTGATCCCGATGGAGGACCTCGGCCCTCGTCACCAGCACGTCGGCCAGAAGCCGCTCCAGGCGCGCCACCGGCTCCCGTACGCTGAGGACGACCACCCCGACCTCCGGCCCCGACACGATCCGGGCCGGCCCCGACACATCCGTGCAATGCTCGGCCAGGGCCGCCACCTCCGCCCCGTCGGCCACGGCCAACAGCTCGCAGCGCTGGCCCCGGGATCGGACCGGGGGCAGCGGCCGGAGGTCGCCATCATCGGGGCCGTCGGGGGTGGGTTCGTCGGCTCCGCATCGCTCCATGGTCGGTAGCCAAACAGGGCCCTCCGGCCGGGGCAAGAGCGGCACGATGAGTTCATCCGAACATCCACGGCGGTTCATCCGCTGGTCAGACGGGGGCACACCGGCGTGCCTCGCCCGGAAGTGAGCCCGGACGCTCGGCCCGCTCCCGGGGAGGACGCCGCTCAGCGATGGGCCGGCACCGTCGCCCGCCGCCGACCCAACGCCGGGTCGCTGGTCGAGTCCCGGCCCGTTTCCACGTGCCCGGCAAGGTGCACGCGGCACCGGTCGTCGCCGTCCACGGCGAAGGTCAGGTCGTACCAGCCGTTGGTGTCGTCGAGGGAGAAGCGGCGGCTGGCGCTGCCCTCGGCGGCGAGGCGCCGATGCCACACCTCGGCACCTTCGTGCTCGTCGCCGTCGTGCTCCTCGCCGGGGCGCCCGTCTTCCGCCTGGTAGGCGTCGATCACCCGGACCCCCACGGCGCCCGGCCCCCGGTTCGCCACGGTCACGGTGATCGAGCTCCGTCCGGCCTCGTAGGCGGCGGTCACGGCCAGGCCGCCCCCGGGCCGGGCCAGGTCGCCGGCAAAGCGCCGGTGGAAGCCGTTGGGGCCGTGTATGGCCAGGTCGTACTGGCCCGTGGGCACGGTCCAGGTACCGGTGAGCGACTTGCCTGGTTCCACCGTGTAGTTGCGGGGGTTGTGGGTGCCGTCGGCCGAGCGGGCCTGGAACACGGCGGTGGCCGTTCCCACGTTCTGCATCTCCACCCGGATCGACCCGGTGGCGGCATCGACGATCCGGGTGGCGTGCAGGGCGTAGGGCAGGGCCCGGGCCGGGCGGATGCCCCGCTCCTGGCTCGGCAGCTCACCGGCGGCCGGTGCCGTCACCTCGATCGGATCGTGGAACGACCGGTCGGGGGGCTGGTAGCCGGCGGTGGAGGGCAGCGAGGCCCTAGCCGCCCCGGCTCCACGGCGACACCACGATGAGGGGTACCCGGAACCCGAGCCCGTAGGGGGCGGCGGGATGCCCGGGGTCACCGGGGAAGATCTCGTTGACGGTGGAGACGGTCGAGGCGCCGTTCTCGGGTCGGTCGGGTGGGGTGGGCGGCACCATGTGGTCGAAGAAGCCGCCCTCCTCGTCGTAGTTCAGGAGGAACACCGTGCGGCTCCACAGCTCGGGCCGGGAGGTGAGGATGTCGAGGATCTGGGAGATGTACCAGGCGCCCCAGTTGACGGGCCACACCGGATGCTCGGAGTAGGCCTCGGGGGCGGCGATCCACGACACCTGGGGCAGCGCCCCCGCCTCCACGTCGGCCCGCAGCTGATCGAACAGCGTGCCGCTCCGGGCGATGTTGGTGCCCACCTTGGCCCGGTCGGCCAGTGGCTGGCCGGGCACGGCGTTCTGGTACTGGTGGAAGTACAGGAGCGAGTTGTCGCCGTAGTTGCCGATGTAGGGCTGGTCGCCGGTCCAGCCCCACGAGCCGGCGGCGTCGAGGCCCACGCCGATGTCCTGGTAGATCTTCCACGATATCCCTGCCCGCTCCAGCCGCTCGGGGTAGGTCGACCAGTCGTAGCCGGCTTCGGCGTTGGTGATCACCGGCCCGCCGGCGGCGCCGTCGTTGCCCACCCAGCCGGTCCACAGGTGATAGCGGTTGGGGTCGGTGGGCCCCATGACCGAACAGTGGTAGGCGTCGCACACGGTGAAGGCATCGGCCAGGGCGAAGTGGAACGGGATGTCGTTTCGGGTGTGGTAAGTGAGGGCGGTGAGCCCCTTCTGGGCCACCCACTGGTCCATCCGGCCGCCGTTCCAGGCGGCGTGGGTGTCGTTCCAGCCGTGGGGCGGGTCGGACAGGAAGGCGAGGCCGAGGTTGGCCTCCGGCGGCCGGAACGGCAGGACCTCACGCCCGCCGTCGGGCTGGTTCCAGACCGGCCGCCCCGAGGGGAGGTTGACGGCCCGGGGATCGCCGAAGCCCCGGACCCCCCGCATCGTGCCGAACAGGTGGTCGAACGACCGGTTCTCCTGGGTCAGGATCACGATGTGGTCGACGTCGGCGATCGTGCCGGAGCGTCGGTCCGCCGGAATCTCGAGTGCCCGGCGGATGGAGCCGGGCAGGGCGGCAGCGGCTGAGCTGGCCCCCACCAGCTTGAGGAACGAGCGACGGTCGGTGGCGGTCATCAGTGATCTCTCTCCTGGGACAGGGATGTCGACGCCAGCAACGTGGCACCGTCACCTGACCACTCCGTGACCGTCGGCCGAACGTCCGGACAACTTCGGCCGGCGCTCCCCGGTCGAGCGACGGCCGGGGCCCGTCGGTCGCCTCAGGGGCGCACGACCACCATCCGACGGTGGAGATAGGCGATGTCGGAGGCGGCCACACCGTTGCGGAGCGCCCAGGACGTGATCGTGCCGTCGGTGGAGCGGATCTCGTCGAGCAGGCCGGCCATCGTGGAGTAGCGGGCCGAGGTGATCTCCTCCACCAGCTCGGGCCAGTCGTCGCGGGCCCGCACGGCGGCGAACCGCTCGGCGTGACGGGGATCGGCCGCCATGGCCTCGATGCGTTGGCGCAGCTGGGCCGCCACCTCCCCGGTGGCCGCGTAGTCGTCGCAGATGTCGCGGTCGTCCACCCCCAGCAGGCCGAGCACGAGCGCCGCCACCAGGCCGGTGCGGTCCTTGCCGGCGGCGCAGTGGAACACCACGGGTCCGTCGGCCCGGGCGATCAGGTGGACGGCCCGGGCGAACCGGTCGGCCGACTCCCCCAGCATCGAGCGGTACAGGTCGGCCAGGCGCACGGTGCCACCGGCCCACACCGACGAGGTCTGGTCGAGGATCGGCACATGGTGGTTCGTCACCGACGAATCGGCCAGCAGCCCCAGGCCGGGATCCACCCGCTCGTCCTGGGTGCGGAGGTCGATCACGGTGGTTACGGCGAGCCGACCGAAGACGGTCTCCAGGTCGGCCAGGGTCATGGTGTGCAGGCCGTCGGCCCGGTAGGCCACGCCGTGGCGGACCGTGCCCCCCAGCGCCGGCGGGCCACCGAGATCCCGGAAGTTGATCGGCCCCTCGAGCTCGATCCGGATCCGCCGCGCCGACGTACGGCGGAGCGGACTTTCGTCGTTGGCCAGGCTGGTGCTCATGGTTCCAGTGGTACCAGGGAGGAGTGTCAGGGCCGCCTCCGACAGGCGGCCGTGAGGTGAACGTTCGGCGACGCACGGCGGTCGGCCAACGTTTGCCCGCCGTTCATCCTGGTTCCACGCCGTCGTCAACGGCGCTGCGGACACTGGCGGCCATGGTCACCGTGGCCACGATCACACCGGAGCGGATCGCTGCCGGCCGGCGTCGCCGGCGCCGGGCGACGCTGCTGGTCGGCCCCGGCGTGCGGGGCGACCGGCTCGTCGATGCCCTTGCCGGCCTGTGGGGTCTGAGCCCGCCGGCATCGCTGCACGTCGTGGTGATCGACGCGGCCCGGCCGCTGTGGAGCACCTGGGCCGAATGGGATCTGTGCCTCGTCGGCGGGGTGTGGGATCTCTACGAGGAGAGCTGGCTCGGTGAGCAGCGGGCCCGGGCCGATCGGCTGGCCGACCTGGAGGCCGCCGTGGCGGCGGTGGCGCCGTCGGCCACGTTCGAGACCTTCGTGGGTCCGCTCCGGGCCGCTCTCCTGCAGGCCCCGGCCCGGTGGCCCGGGTCGACCGTGGTGGTCGCCGGCCGGTGGCGGCGCCTGCCCTGGCGCCTGCGCCGGTGGCCGGGCGAGATCGAGCTGCTGTCTCTCTAGCCAGCGGCCGTCGCAAGCAACCAACCATGCTCGGAAGGAGCAGACCATGAGCAAGGCCCGATACGCGGGCGCGGCCCTGGCCGCCGCCCTCATCGCCGGGATCCCCGGCGTGGCGTCGGCCGACGGCGGAAGCGAGCGGGAGCGGGGGGACGACACCTTCGTGCTCGCCGTGACCGGTGACATCCCGTACTCGAGCTCGCTGCTGGCCGCCTATCCGGCGATCATCGACGGGATCAACGCCGACCCCGACGTCGATGCCGTCGTGCACCTGGGCGACATCAAGTCGGGTTCCACCCGGTGCTCGGACGAGTACTTCGCCACCATCAAAGGGGATTTCGACCTGTTCGACGACCCCCTCATCTACACCCCGGGCGACAACGAGTGGACCGATTGCCACCGGGTGAACAACGGCGCCTTCAACCCGCTGGAGCGTCTCGGTGCCATCCGGCGGGTGTTCTTCCCCCAGGCGAACGTGACGCTGGGCCGCAGCCCGATGTGGGTGCGCTCGCAGGCCCGCCAGGGCTTCCCGGAGAACGTGGCCTTCGAACGGTCCGACGTGGCCTTCGCCGCCGTCCACGTGGTCGGGTCCAACAACAGCCTGGCCCCCTGGACCGGCAACACGGCGCCCACGCCCGAGCAGCAGGCCGAGGTCGACGCCCGCCTCGCCGCCGATCTCAAGCTCATCCGGGACACGTTCCGGGAGGCTCGCCACGAGCGGCAGCGGGGGGTCGTGCTCATGCTCCAGGCCGACATGTTCGATCCCAGCGTGGCCAACCCGGTACCGGCGCAGTGGACGGGGCTGAAGCCGGTGGTCCAGTTGATCGCCAGCGAGGCGGCCCGCTTCCGGGGTCCGGTGCTGCTGCTCAACGGTGACAGCCATGGCTTCGTGCAGGATCAACCGCTGGCCGCTGGCTCCCGCTGGCTGGACTTCTACGAGGTGACCGCCCCGGTGTCGAACCTCACACGGGTGACGGTGGAGGGGTCGGACCTGGTGGACGAGTGGGTGAAGCTGACCGTGCGGGAGGAGGGTGGCCAGGTGTTCACCGTGGAGCGGGTGCCGTTCGCTCCGTAGCGTCGGGCGGTCCGGCTCCTAGCTCGAGCCCCGCTGGGTCACGAGGTCAGGTCGACCATCCCGGCCTCGACCCGGCGGGACTTGAGGATCCGGCGGCGCTGACGCTCCGAGGTGCCACCCCACACACCGTGGTCAATCCGGGCGTCGAGGGCGTACTCGAGACACTGGGACTGGACCGGGCACGTGGCGCAGATCTTCTTGGCGATCTCAACACCCACACCGTCGCTGGGGAAGAACACCGCAGGCGGGTGGTTGTTGCAGTTCCCTACAGCCATCCATGTCGTCTCCATGGCCTCTAAGACGTGCGGGTGGGCCATTTGGTTCCCGGGACGGCGCGAAATCCCTATCTGCGCCCTCGCCGCTAGGCTGGAGGGCCCCGTAGGCGCCAGAGGCGCACTCCTCCAGGGACAGGAAGGCACCCCCGTGACCGCTGTCGAACAGCACGATCCCGACGCCCAGCCGGTGGCCCATGTCACCATCACCTACCTGGGCCCCGTCGCCCCCCACTGGGAAATGCGCGTCCACTACGGCGACCAGAAGATGCTCGACGACTTCTGGACCCGGGTGAACGCCCGCCTGCTGCTGCTCCCCAAGCACGACCCCCAGTTCCGGCGCAACCGGGAACGGGTGAACCGTGACGCCGAGCGTGAGCTGATCGTGTGCGACTGGGACCTGGGCGACGACGACAGTGAATCGACCGTCACGCACTCCGGCCACCATTCCCGCTGATCAGCGGCTGACACCATGACCTCGGCGGACCGCGGTGCCGATCCGGCACCGGCCTTCATCGGCGTGGACCTCGGCGGCACGAAGATCCTGGCCCGCTGGATAGACCCGGTCACCGGGCGGGCCCGGGGCCGGCACAAGGCGGTCACCCCCACCACCGGCCCGGCCGACGTGCTCGAAGCCGTAGCCGACACCGTGCGGGCGCTCGACCCCGACGGGCAGGCGGTGGCCGTGGGCGTCGGCGTCCCCGGTTTCGTGATCGACGGCCGGGTGGTGGTGCGTTGCGCCAACATCGCCGGATGGGACCATCCGATCGACGTGGCCGAGCACCTGGGGGCCGTCCTCGGGCGGCCCGTGGTGGTGGGCAACGACGTCAACTGCGGCGCCCTGGCCGAGTTCCGGCTCAGTCTGGGCCAGCCCGAGACCCACGCCCCGGGCCACCCCGGCACCGGGGCAGCCGAGGTCGTGGCCACCACCACCCGGCGGGATCTGCTGGCCGTGTTCGTGGGCACCGGCGTGGGCGGCGGCATCATCCTCGACGGGCGCCTGGTGCCCGGGCCCCGGGGCATGGTGGGGGAGATCGGCCACGTGACCACCGTCCCCGGCGGCGCCCTCTGCGGTTGCGGCGGCCGGGGCCATCTGGAGGCCTACGCCGGCCGGGCGGGCCTGGAGCGCCGGGCCCGGGAGGCGGCGGCCGCCGGCCGGCCGAGCAAGCTGGTGGATCTGGCCGGTGCGGGCATGATCAAGTCCCGTCACCTGGCCCGGGCCCTGGAGGAGGGGTGCGAGGTCACCGCCGGCCTGCTGGCCGACGCCACCGACGCCCTCGCCCTCGTGATCGGCAACGCCGCCACCCTGCTCGACCTTCGACACGTGGTGCTCGGCGGCGGTGTGGTAGACAAGCTCGGACAACCTTTCGTCGACCAGATTGCTGCGTCACCCAGCTTCGGCGGCCTCGGCCCCGATCTGTGTGCCCTGCGCCTGGCTCGGCGCCTCGACGACGCCGGTGTCGTGGGGGCCGCCATCCTGGCCGCCGACCGTTTCGGTTGAATTCCCGGCCCGGCTGTCGACGAGGGATGTGACCTCGCCTCCGGTCTGGTGCATCAACTGGGTCCGCCGAGCCAGCCCGCAGGCGAGCCTATTCGATCGACCCCGGGAACCAGAGTGCAGCCGTCATGAACACCGTCGACCAGCCCGGCGAGGCCCCACCGACCCCTCGGTACCTCAACCGCGAGCTGTCGTGGCTCGACTTCAACGGCCGGGTGCTGGCCCAGGCCCTCGACACAAGACTCCCCCTGCTCGAGCGGCTCAAGTTCTGCGCCATCCACGCCGCCAACCTCGACGAGTTCTTCCAGGTCCGGGTGGCCGGCCTGCGGGAGCAGGTGGCGGCCGGCGTGTTCCGGGCCCCGCCCGACGGCCTCAGCCCCCTGGCCCAGCTCCAGGCCATCCGGGCCCGGGTGCTCGACCAGACCCGTCGATTGGAATCGGCGCTGGAGAGCGAGCTGCTGGCCGATCTGGCCCGGGAGGGGGTGGAGATTCTGGCCGCCGGCGATCTCACCACCGACGAGGCCAAGCGGGCCGAAGCCGAGTTCGAGCAGCGGATCTTCCCCGTGCTCACCCCGCTGGCCGTCGACCCCGCCCATCCCTTCCCCTACATCTCCAACCTGTCGCTCAGCCTGGCCGTCCTGCTGGAGGATCCCGAGACCGAGAGCGTCCGGTTCGCCCGGGTGAAGGTGCCCGACACGCTGGGCCGGTTCGTGACCGTGGGGGAGGGGCCCCGCCTGGTGCCGGTGGAACAGGTGATCGCCCGGTACCTGTACCAGCTGTTCCCCGGGGTGGAGGTGCTGGGGGCGTGGGCCTTCCGGGTCACCCGCAACGCCGACCTCACCGTCGACGACGAGGACGCCGACGATCTGCTGGAGGCGATCGAGCTTGAGCTGCGGCGCCGCCGGTTCGGCCGGGCGGTGCGCCTGGAGATCGACGCCAGCATGCCACCCGAGGCCCTGGAACAGCTCCTGCCCGCCCTCGACGTCGACGAGCACGATGTCTACCCGGTGGCCGGCCTGCTCGACCTGACCGCCTTCTGGGAGCTCCAGAGCCTCGACCGGGCCGACCTCAAGGTGGCGATCCAGCCCGGGGTGACACCGCGGCGCCTCCGGGACCTGGAAGACAGCCGGGACCTGTTCGCCCGCATCCACCGGGCCGACATCGTGGTCCACCATCCCTATGAGTCGTTCGGCGCCTCGGTGACCGAGCTGATCCGCCAGGCGTCGATCGATCCGTCGGTCCTGGCCATCAAGATGACGCTCTACCGCACCTCGGGCGACAGCCCCATCGTCGACGCCCTGATCGGTGCGGCCGAGCGGGGCAAGCAGGTGGCGGTCCTGGTGGAGCTGAAGGCCCGCTTCGACGAGGAGGCCAACATCACCTGGGCCCGCCGGCTGGAGGAGGCCGGCGTGCACGTGGCCTACGGCCTGGTGGGGCTGAAGATCCACTGCAAGACGGCGCTGGTGGTGCGCAGCGAGCCCGACGGCATCCGCCGCTACTGCCACATCGGCACCGGCAACTACAACCCCCGTACGGCCCAGATCTACGAGGACATCGGCATCCTCACCGCCGATCCCACGGTGGGCGACGACGTGAGCCAGCTGTTCAACTACCTCACCGGGTTCAGCCGGCACGTCCAGTACGAACGGCTGCTGGTGGCCCCCCAGGCCCTGCGCCATCAGCTGGAGCAGCTGATCGACGCCGAGATCGACGCCCGCCCCGGCACCGGGCGGATCATCGCCAAGATGAACAGCCTGGTCGACCCCCGCCTGATCGAGCGGTTCTACGCCGCCTCCGCCGCCGGGGTGTCGGTGGACCTGATCGTGCGGGGCATCTGCTGCCTGCGGGCCGGTGTGCCCGGCCTCAGCGAGAACATCCGGGTCCGCAGCCTGGTGGGCCGGTACCTGGAACACTCCCGCATCTTCTTCTTCGCCAACGGGGGCGGGCCGGGGATGCCGTTCTACTTCATCGGCTCGGCCGACCTCATGCCCCGCAACCTGGATCGCCGGGTGGAGGTGCTGGCCCGCATCGACGATGCGCTGTCCCAGAGCCGCCTGTGGGAGGTGCTGCAGGTCAACCTGGCCGACAGAGCGTTGACCTGGGAGCTGGGGCCCGACGACACCTACCGTCGGCTCGACGGCAGCCGCAACGCCCACGACCGGTTCGAGGCGCTGGCCCTGGCCCGGGCCCAGCCGGCCGACGCGACCCCGGTCGGCGACGACGGTGGCTGGATCGACGTGGCCCCGGGGCCCGCCGGCGCCTCTACCGTGGCCGAGGTGAACGACATGACGATCCACGCCGCCGGCTGTGTGCCCTGGCGCCGGGCGGCCGACGGCGCCATCGAGGTGCTGGTGGCCCACCGCGACCGCTACGACGACTGGACCTTCCCCAAGGGCAAGCGGGAGGAAGGCGAGACCGATCTGGCCTGTGCCGTGCGGGAAATGGAGGAGGAGACCGGCTACCGGGGCGAGGTGGGCCCTGAGCTGCCGTCCACCGCCTACCAGGCGGGCGGGCGGCCGAAGGTGGTGCGCTACTGGACCCTCCAGGTCACCGGCGGCAGCTTCGAGCCCAACGAGGAGGTCGACGAGGTCCGCTGGCTCGACCCGGCGGCCGCGGCCGACATACTCACCTACCACCACGACCGCGAGCTCCTCGCCCGGGTCCCGGACCTGACCATCGGCGGTTGACCCCGCCTCCGCCCCTGCTCGGCCGCCCCCTCGGGGATTGGCCCCGTCCGCTCGCTTTCGTGCTGTCGGGCGGTGGTGCTTTCGGCTCGGGGCAGGTCGGGATGCTACGGGCGTTGACCCGGCGGGGTGTTCGCCCCGACCTGATCGTCGGCTCCTCCATCGGGGCGCTGCACGGGGCGGTGCTGGCCGCCCGGCCCGATGAGGCCGCGGACATCCTCGCCGCCTTCTGGTCCGGTGCCAGCCGCCGGACGGTGTTCGGCGGTCGCGCTGACATCGCCCGGTGCCTGGTGCGGCGCCGGTCGTTGGCCACGTTCGACCGGCTCCGTCCCCTGCTCGACGACGCTCTGGGGGGCAGAGGGTTCGATGACCTCGAGATTCCCTTCGCTGCGGTGGCCACCGATGGGCTCAGCGGCAAGCCGGTCGTTCTCCAGCGGGGCGACCTGCGGGCGGCCCTGGCCGCCAGCGCCGCCGTGCCCGGTGTCTTTCCGGCGATCATGATCGGTGGGCACCCCTACGTAGATGGTGGGGTGAGCGCCAACGTTCCTGTTCGTCAGGCCGTGGCCCTCGGTTCGGCCAGCGCTCTGGTGCTCGACGTCACCCCGCCGCTGGCGGCCACCGCCGTGCCCTCCGGGGTGGTGAAGGGCCTCCTGCACTCGGTGTCGTTGATGGCGCGCAACCAGCGGGCCGATGCAACCGAGCACCTGGCCGGCGTCCTGCCGGTTGCCGTGCTGCCCAGCATCACGCCACCCGACATGGGCAGCTTCAACTTCGGCCACACGGCTCGCCTCATCGCCGACGCCGAGGCGAGGACCGTGGCCGCGCTCGACGCCTGGGAGGTGCACGCGGTCGCCAGGTGACCGTGCCTCGCCGTGAGCAGCGGCCAGGAGGCTGTTCGGGCAAGATCCACGTTGCGGTCACCCCGGCGACCGGTAGCCGTCACGACGGTCAGCCACGCTGGCTCCGTGGATCCTCATGGCGGTGGCCTGCGGGTGCTGGTATCGGCAGAGAGCTTCCTGCCCGAGACGAACGGGGTGACGAACTCCGTGCTCCGGGTGCTCGACCATCTCGCCTCCACCGGCCACCAGGCGCTGGTGGTGGCGCCGGGGCCGGGGGAGCGGGAGGTGCGCCTGCCCTGCGGGCTCGATGTGCCGGTGGAGCGGGTCCGCGGGGTGGAGGTGCCCCGCTACCCGGGCCTGCGGGTGGGTGTGCCGTCGGCCCGGCTCCTTCACCGGCTGGTGGACGAGTTCGCCCCCGATGTGGTCCATCTGGCGGCCCCGGTTGTGCTCGGTGCCCGGCTGGGGCAGGTGGCGGCCGGTCTCGGCCTGCCGAGCGTCGCCGTCTTCCAGACAGACCTCGTGGGCTTTGCCCGGGCCTACGGACTGGGTGCCACCGCTGCCGCGCCCATCTGGACCTGGCTGCGATCGGTGCACAACCGGGCCGATCTCACCCTGGCGCCCACCCGGCCGGTGGCCGACGAGCTCCGCCGGCATGGCTTCGCCCGAGTCACGGTATGGGGTCGAGGGGTCGACCATGAGCAGTTCGACCCCGGCCGGCGCTCACCGGCGCTGCGCCGGCAGTGGGGCGCCGGCCCGGACCGGCTCGCCGTCGGCTACGTCGGCCGCCTGGCCATCGAGAAGCACGTGGATCGGCTCCGGGCTCTGTCCGGCCGGCCCGACATTCAGTTGGTGGTGGTTGGGGACGGCCCGGAGCGTGAGCGTCTCCAGCTCCTGCTGCCCGGCGCCCACTTCAACGGGTTCCTGGCCGGCGACGAGCTGGGAGCCGCCACGGCCTCGCTCGACGTGCTCGTCCACACCGGTGAGCACGAGACCTTCTGCCAGGTGGTCCAGGAGGCGATGGCGGCCGGCGTGGCGGTGGTGGCCCCGGCGGCCGGCGGCCCCCTCGATCTCATCGAGCACGGCCGCTCCGGGCTGTTGTACCGGCCAGACGACGAGCGGGCCCTCGTCCGGGTGGTGGACCTGTTCGTGGGCGACGTCGATCTGCGGCGCCGATGCGCCGCCGCCGGCCACCGGTCGGTCGCCGACCGGACCTGGCGATCGGTGAATGTCGAGCTCACGGGCCACTACCGATCGGCTCGGGCGCAGCGGCAGGTGGCAGCGTGATTCCGGCCGGCATCGCCCTGGACGACGTGACGGTCGTCGTGCCGACCCGCAACGAGGTACGCAACATCGGCCGGTTCCTGGCCAGCCTGCCGGCGGAGCTGCGGCTCGTGGTGGTCGACGCGAGCGACGACGGGACGGCGGCCGCCGTGATCCGTCTCCGTCCCGACCGCACGGTCGTGGTCAGCGCGCCGACCAACGTCCCGGCGGCCCGTCAGCTCGGCTATCGACTCGCCGGCACCCGATGGGTGTTGTTCACCGATGCCGACGTGACGTTCGGGCCGGAGTACTTCTCCCGCCTGGCCCAGGTGGAGCTCGATCCGGCGGCCGCCGGCATCGTCGGGGTGAAAGGCACCGAGGGGCGCTACGACGGCTACCACCGCTGGTTCACCAGGGGCCAGGCCGTGTTCATGGCCCTCGGGATACCGGCGGCCACCGGATCCAACATGCTCGTGCGGCGGGACGTGCTCGACGAGGTGGGCGGGTTCGACCCCGATCTCAGCGTCAACGAGGACAGCGAGCTGATGTTCCGGGTCGGTCGGCGGGGGGAGCTGGTCGTGTTCCGCCCCGATCTGGCCGTGCTCTCGTTCGACCATCGCCGGCTCGACGCCGGCATGGCCCGCAAGGTGGTGCACGGCGCGATACGGAACACCGCGCTGTATTTCGGTCTCTTCCCGGAGCGCGTTCGTCGCGACGACTGGGGCTACTGGCGCACCCGGGCTGGTCGCCCGGAGCCGTTCCCGTGAGCGCCGTCGCCGGGACGTTCCGGCCGGCACGGCCCCCTGGGACGTCCGCCGGCGCCTCTGATCGGGAGCTGCTCGCTCGCCACGTGCCCGATGTCGTCATGGCCCGCAGTGAGCAGTTCCGGCCCACCTCGGTGGACGGGTACGTGGCCGCCTGCGAGATGGTGCTGCCGGATCGGGCTCGCCTCGGAGCGGTGCCGTTGGACGAGCTGGACGGGCGATGGCCCGCCGGATCGAGCCTGTGCTTCGTGACCGACGGCGAGCGTCGCGACCGGTCGTGGCGGGCCCAGCGCCGGCGGTTGCGGGCAGCAGCGCCGCCCCGGTCGAGCCGGGTGGGCCTGATCGGACGCCTGCTGGGGGCCCTGTTCCAGCTTTCGGTCTGGTTCCGGCCCACGTTGCCCGCCAGCGCCGCCGGGGCGGCGGCGGCGAAGGCCGACACGCTGGGCCTCCCGGCCACACCGGTCTGCTACGGGCGGGTGATCCAGGCGGGGGAGTGGCGGGTGCTGCACTACGCCTTCTTCTACGTGATGAACGACTGGCGGACCGGATACGGCGGTCTCAACGACCACGAGGGCGACTGGGAGCAGGTGTGGGTCTTCTGTGATCCCGTAGGCGACCGGCCGGTGTGGGTGGCCGCCACCAGCCACGACCACCGGGGACCGGACCTCCGTCGCCGGTGGGACGATCCGGAGGTGCTGATCCGGGACGGGCATCCCGTGCTCCACGCTGGCGGCGGGTCACACGCCCTGTACGTCCGACCTGGTCACTACGTCACACGTATCGACATCCCGGCCCTGCGATGGGTCCTGCGTTGGCAGCGGTGGATGCACCAGCGGATCCTTCGGCGCCGCGGGTCCGTCGTGGGTCTGGGGCCGGTGCTCGGCGTTCCGTTCGTCGACGTGGCCGACGGCCAGGGCGAGCCGATCATTATCTGGGACGTGCGCCCGCTGGCGGGCGCACCGTGGGCCGAGGACTACCGGGGTCTGTGGGGCGCCGATCCTGGTGATCCGCTCCAAGGGGAGCGCGGGCCGGGGGGACCGAAGTTCGATCGGCGGGGGCGGGTTCGGGACTCCTGGGCCGATCCGCTCGGTTTCGTCGGCTTGCAGGGAACCCTGCCTCCGTCGGCCGCCGCCTCCCGGCTGACGCTCGACCGCCTCGACCGGGCCCTCGCCGACCTCGACCGGCGCATACAGGAACGGGGTCGGTTGCTGCCGTTGGCCCGCCAGGCGCGCCGGACGGTGGGTCCGGCGACGGAGGACAGGGAGCTGACCGAGTTGCTCCGCCAGCGGGTGGAGCTCGAGAGCCTGCGGCCGCGCCTGGCGGCTGGCCACTGGTGGCCCGATGGCGCTCGCGATCATCTGCGCCATCCGGCCCGACCGCTCGGCGGAAGCGGCGGTGTTTCCTGGGCCTGCACCGCCTGGGCCGCCCTCAGCATCCCGCTGCTCCTCGTCCTGCTGGCCGCGGTCGTCCTCCTCGACCAGCTCGCGTTCGGCGCAGTGTGTCTCCTCGTCCTTCTGGCTCTGGCCCCCGTCGACCAGCTGTTCAGAGGACGGCCGGCCACCGCTCTGGGCGTCACGGCGATCGAGGTGGGCGTCGCCGTGACCGTGGGTTCCGGCCCGGCGGTGGTGGCTCTCCTCGGGCGCTACCTGGCCGGGGGAGGTTTGGCGACGGCGGCCGTGCTGCTGGTGGCGGCCAACCGTCACGAGCTGGCGGCCGGTGGTCGACCGGGAGGGGAGCGCCGCCGCCGCATGTGACTGCAGGCACCCGGCACCGAGAGTTGGGTGGTCGTTCACCTTGTGTTCATCTCGTCGGGGCTGGGCAGTTACCCGCCGTCCGTAGGTTGAGCGGCGATGAGAGCCGGATGCACATCCCGGCTTGCCTAGAGGAGAGAGTGTTGTTGACCCGAAAGCACCTGATGCGAGCAACGACGATGTTGTTCGCTTTCACCATGGTCGCCGCCGCCTGTGGCAGCGACAGTGACACCACGACCGGCGACAGCTCCACCACCACCGGCGAAGGCAGCTCGACCAGCGGGGCCGCTTCCGGCTCCGGCAGCTCGGCTGCCTCCGGTGAGAAGCTGTCCGGCGATGTCGTCGTGACCGGCTCATCCACCGTGGAGCCGATCTCGGTGGCCGTGGCCGAGGACTTCGCCGGCATCCAGCCCGACGTGAACGTCTCGGTGTCGGGCCCCGGCACCGGCGACGGCTTCAAGGAGTTCTGCGCCGGCGGCGCCGACATCTCCGACGCTTCCCGCAAGATCAAGGACGAGGAAGCCGCCGCCTGCAAGGCGGCCGGGGTCGAGTACGTCGAGCTGAAGGTCGGCATCGACGGCCTCGCCGTGGTGACGAGCGAGAAGAACGAGGCCGTCTCGTGCCTGTCCTTCCCCGACCTCTACGCCCTGCTGGGCCCGGAGTCGGTCGGCTTCAAGAAGTGGAGCGACGCCAACACGCTGGCCACCACGGTGAGCGGTAAGGGCGGTTTCCCCGACGCCGAGCTGGTGATCAGCGCCCCCGGTACCGAGTCGGGTACCTACGACAGCTTCGTGGAGCTGGCCCTCACCAAGATCGCCGAGGCCCAGGGCCAGGAGCCGGGCGCCCGGCCCGACTACTCGAGCGCCGCCGACGACAACGTGATCACCCAGACGATCTCGTCCAACGACACCAGCCTGGGCTGGGTGGGCTTCGCCTACGCCGACCAGGCCAGCGGCATCAAGCTGCTCCAGGTGTCGAAGGACGCCGCCGGCACCTGCGTGGCACCGACGATCGAGACCATCGCCGCCGGTGAGTACCCCCTCGCCCGCGACCTGTTCATCTACGTGAGCAAGGCCAGCATCGCCGACAACCCGGCCGCTGTGGCCTACGTGGAGCACTTCATGGACTACGGGCTCAACACCGCCGTGGCCGATGTGGACTACGTCCCGCTCGACGACGCCGCCATCAAGGCCTCCCAGGACGCCTGGGCCGCCGCCGCCTGACATGCCTCGGTCCCGATCCTCGGAGTGGCGCCGGGCGACCGTCGCTCCGAGATCGGGATCGTGCCAATCTCTACTGGTGCAGCCGCGCCAGCACCCTCACCACGAGAAGCATGAGCTAGGACGGCACATGATGAGCGGAGATCGTCGATGACAACCCCCCACATGGGTCATTGGGACATCTCGGAGCTGCAGGGCTCGCCCCGGCGGCGGACCCGGGAACGGATCGTGGGCCGCCTGGCCTTCGCCGCCGCCGCCGTCTCGGTCCTCATCAGCGCCGGCATCGTCTATGCCCTGCTGTTCGAGGCCATCCAGTTCATGCTCGACGTCGACTGGTCCCGTACCTGGGGCCAGATCGGCTGGATCCCCCGCCAGAACTACTTCGACCTCCCCACCATCCTGGTCGCGACCCTTTGGGTGACGGTGATCGCCATGGTGGTGGCGGCACCGCTGGGTTTGGCGGCCGCCATCTACCTGTCGGAATACGCCGATGCCCGGGTCCGCCGCACCCTCAAGCCGGCCCTCGAGATCCTGGCCGGCATACCGTCGGTGGTGCTCGGCTACTTCGCCCTCCGCTTCATCGCCCCTGACGTGGTGGGCAACCTGTTCACCGGGGCCGCCCCGGCCAACCTCATGGCCGCCGGCATCGGTGTGGGCCTGCTCACGATTCCCCTCGTCGCCTCCATCTCGGAAGACGCCCTGGCCGCCGTGCCCAGCTCCCTGCGGGAGGCGTCGGCCGGGCTGGGGGCCCGCAAGCGGTCCACCAGCCTCCGGGTCGTGCTGCCGGCCGCCCTGTCGGGCCTCACCGCCGCCTTCATCGTCGCCATCTCCCGGGCCATCGGCGAGACCATGGTGGTCTACATCGCCGGCGGTGCCGCCGACAGCGCGGTGAAGAACTTCGACCCGACCCAGCCCGGGCTGACCATGACGGCGGCCATGGCCTCCGTCGCCTCCGGGACCGACAGCGTGGCCGGTGTCGGCCCGACCTTCCAGAGCCTGTTCTTCGTGGGCCTGCTCCTGTTCGTCATCACCCTGCTGCTCAACCTCGTTGCCGACCGGTTCGTCCGGCGGTTCCGTCAGGAGTACTGACCGTGGCCGCTCCCGCTGTCCCCACCGATGCCGCCGGACGAGGAGATGTGGCCCTCGATCGCCTGCGGAGGCGGCCCGACATCGGCGGCCGCGTCTTCCAGGCGGTGCTGTTGACGTCGTTGCTGTTCACCCTGCTGGTGCTCGTCGTGCTGGTGGTGCAGGTGTTCGGCGACGGTTCCAGCGTGCTCACCGGCCGCCTGGGCGACTTCCTCACCGGGGGTTTGAGCGCCCGGGCGGCGAAGGCCGGTATCGCCCAGGGCCTCCGGGGAACGCTGTACCTGTGCCTGATCACCGCCGTCGTCGCCTTCCCCCTCGGCATCGGCGCCGCCATCTATCTGGAGGAGTACGCCCCCAAGAGCCGGCTCACCACGTTCATCGACATCAACATCCGGAACCTGGCCGGTGTCCCGTCGGTGGTGTACGGAATCCTGGGGCTGACGATCTTCGTGAAAGGCTACGGCTTCCGGTCGCTCACCGGGGGGAGCACGCCGCTGGCGGCGGGGCTCACGCTGGCCGTGCTCGTGTTGCCGGTGGTGATCATCACCACGGCCGAGGCCCTTCGGTCGGTGCCCCAGGCGCTGAAGGAGGCCGGCTACGGGGTGGGGGGCACCCAGTGGGAGGTCATCCGGGACCACATGCTGCCCTACGCCGCTCCTGGCATCCTCACCGGCACCCTGCTGTCGATCGCCCGGGCCGCCGGCGAGGCCGCCCCCCTCATCCTCGTGGGCACCACCACCGGCTTCCTCACCGACGTGCCCTCGTGGTTCGACGTCTCCCAGGTCCGGAACCGGTTCACGGCCATGCCCATCGTGATCACGACCTGGGCCCGCCAGCCTCAGGACGAGTTCCGCATCGAGAACGCGGCGGCCGCCATCGTGGTGCTGATCGTGTTCGTGGTGCTGCTCAACAGCGTGGCCATCGTGCTGCGCAACCGGTTCGAGAAGCGACGCCAGGCGTGACACACACCCCTTTCCCCACATGAACGACAGCCACGACGACCACGGAGCGGACATGGACAAGACCCTGCGACCAGCGGTGCGGTCACGAACGGCCGAGCGGGTGAGCGATGATGTGGCGGTGGAACAACCGACCGTGCTCGACCTGCAGGATCTGGCCGTCTACTACGGCTCCTTCCGCGCGGTCCGGGGGGTGAACATGGCCGTCCGCCAGAACGAGATCACGGCCATGATCGGCCCCAGCGGCTGCGGCAAGTCCACCGTGCTCCGCTCCCTGAACCGGATGAACGACCTGGTGCGGTCGGCCCGGGTGGAGGGCAAGGTCATGTACCACGGCATCGACCTCTACGACCCCCGGGTGGATCCGGTGGAGGTCCGGCGCCGGATCGGGATGGTGTTCCAGAAGCCCAACCCGTTCCCCAAGTCGATCTACGACAACATCATCTACGGTCCCAGGATCGCCGGCGTGCCCAAGTCGAGCTACGACGAGCTGGTCGAGACGTCGCTGCGGAAGGCGGCGCTGTGGGACGAGGTGAAGGACCGGCTGAAGGAGTCGGCCCTCGGGATGTCGGGCGGTCAGCAGCAGCGGCTGTGCATCGCCCGGGCCATCGCCACCAACCCCGACGTGCTGCTCATGGACGAACCGTGCTCGGCCCTCGACCCGATCGCCACCGGGTACATCGAGGACCTCATGCACGAGATCAAGACCGAGTACACGATCGTGATCGTCACCCACAACATGCAGCAGGCGGCCCGGGTCAGCGACCAGACGGCCTTCTTCACCGCCGAGCTGGACAGCGACAACGACCGCCGCACCGGCCTGCTGGTGGAATACGACCTCACCGACAAGATCTTCTCCAACCCCTCCGACGAGCGCACGGAGAACTACGTCACCGGCCGCTTCGGCTGAGCTGATGGAACGGGAGCAAACAACCGTGGTCAACGCACGCACCATGTTCGACGAGGAGCTGGAGGCACTCCGGCTCCAGGTCGAGGTGCTGACCGAGCGGGTGGCCGAGGCGGTGGCCCGGGGCCGGCAGGTGGTGGTGAGCGGCGACGCCGAGGCGGCCCGCCTGCTCGTCGAGTCCGACGACGCCATCGATCAGATGTCGGTGTCGCTGACCGAGACCTGTTACACGCTGCTGGCTCGTGAAGCCCCGGTGGCCTCCGATCTGCGGCTCGTGGTTTCGATCATCCGGGTGCTGCACACCCTGGAGCGGATCGGCGACCTGGCGTTACGGGTGGCCCACGCCGTCGACGATCAGCCGCTGATCGCCGGATATCCCGACATCTTCGAGGTGCTGGTGCGCCTGGCCGACAACGTGGCCGAGCGCTTCGCCGCCGTGCGGGAAGGCTGGGCTGGTCGATCGGTCGAACCGCTGGATCGGCTCGACGGATTCGACCCCCTGGCCGAGTTCGCCGAGCCGCTGGTCACCCGGGTGATGGCCCTGAGCGGGCCGGACGCGGTGCGGGTGGCGCTGGCCGCCACCGCCATCGGCCGGTCGCTCGACCGGATCGGCGACCAGACCCAGATCATGGCCTGCCGCCTGCGCTATCTGGTCACCGGAGATGTCGCCTACCTGGCGGATGAGGTGGCATGGTAGAACCGATGACCTCCATGAACGCAAGCCCTGGTTCCGAGCGTCGGCTGGCCTACCATCGGGAGCTCGAGGATCTCGACAACCAGGTGCTCCGTCTCGGGGCCTTGGTCTGTGAGACCATCCCCCGGGGCACCGAGATCCTGCTGGCCGGTGATCTGACCGACGCCCAGGCCCTGATCGACTCCGACGACGAGATGGACCTCCTGACCATCGAGATCGAGGACGCCTGTTACTCGATCATGGTCCGCCAGGCGCCCATGGCCAGCGAGCTCCGGCATCTGATCACGGTGTCGAAGATGGTGCAGGAGCTGGAGCGCTCGGCCGACCTGATGGTCAACATCGCCAAGGGCGCCCGCCGTATGTACGGGTCGCCGATGAGTCCCCGCATCCGGGGGCTGGTGGCGTCGATGAGCATCGAGGCCAACAAGCTGATGCGTCTCGCCATCGACGCCTTCGCCGACAAGGATCCGTCGCTGGCGTCGGCCCTGCGCGACATCGACGACACGCTCGACCAGTACAACCGCGACATGGTGGAGGCCATCTTCGAGGCCCACGGCGCGGAGCAGATCGACCTGGCCGCCGCCGTGCAGCTGGCCCTGGTGGCCCGCTACTACGAGCGGATCGGCGACCATGCCGTCAACATCGGTGAGCGGGTCGGGTACATGATCACGGGCTGGCTGCCCGAGCACCAGGCGGTGCTCCGCCAGCAGCATCGGGTCAGCGCTGGCGAGGCCGGCATGCCGCCGACGAGCGAGGAGGCCGAGGCTTCCGAGGAGTCCGGTCCCGCTGCGGAGGATCAACCCGATGCCTCGGGTTGATCAGCGGTGATATGACGTGCCGATCGTCGTTGTCGCCATCGTGGTCGTTGTCGCTGCTCTTGCCGGGCTGGCGGGGTGGTGGGTCGGCGGGCGGTCGCATCGCCCGACCCCCGAGCGGGGGATGACGATGGCGACCGAGCCGGCGGGAGGGACGACGGCAGCGGGCGCAACGACTGAACCTTTGCACGCGGAGGACCCCCGGATAGATCGCGCCCTCGACGCCCTGCCCCTCGGCGTGGTGGTCACCGACGCCGACGGGTTCGTGGTCTACCAGAACCAGTTCGCCCATCAGTTCGACCGGGCCCGCCATGGCGACGCCCTGGTGAGGGCGGGTATCGATCAGGTGGTGACGGCGGCGCTGCGCGGATCGAGCGAAGACCGGGCCATCGACCTGTACGGTCCTCCGGCCCGCAACCTCCTGCTGCGGGCCTCGCCCACCTACGACCCCTGCGACCCGGCCGCCCGGCCGTTGCCGGTGGGCAAGGGCGATGATGACGACGCCGGCGGCGAGCTCACCGGGTCGGTGGTGCTGATCGAGGACGTGACGGCGGCCCACCAGCTCGACCGGGTGCGGAAGGACTTCGTGGCCAACGTGAGCCACGAGCTCCGCACGCCCATCGGCGCCATCGGGGTCCTGGCCGAGACCCTGCGGGACGCCGACGACCCCGAGGTGGTGGACCGCCTGGCCGGCCGGCTCCACAACGAGGCCCTCCGGCTGGGCCACGTGATCGAGGACCTGCTGGCCCTGTCCCGGCTGGAGTCGGGGCGGATCGAAGACCCCCAGCTGGTCGACCTGCACGACGTGATCGGCCTGGCCGTGCAGCGGGCCGAGCCCGGCGCCGACCAGCGCAGCATCACGATCCACACCCCGCCCGACGGGCAGGATCCGGTGCTGGTGCGGGGCGACCAGTCGCAGCTCGTGTCGGCGGTCAGCAACCTGCTCGACAATGCCGTGAAGTACTCCGAGGTCGGAGCCGAGGTGATGGTGGAGGTGGCCGAGACGGCCGAGGAGGCCACGGTCGCCGTGGTCGATCATGGGGTCGGTATCCCGGCCGCCGCCCACCAGCGGATCTTCGAGCGCTTCTACCGGGTGGACGACGCCCGGAGCCGGGCCACGGGCGGCACCGGGCTCGGCCTGTCGATCGTGCGCCATGTGGTGATCAACCACGAGGGCTCGATCTCGGTGACGTCGACCGAGGGCCAGGGGTCGACCTTCACCATTCGCCTTCCCCTGGCCGGCCGTTGATGCGTCACCCGATGAGGAGCCAGTAGTGCCCGAGCAGTTGATCCTGGTCGTCGAGGACGAGGAGGCCTTCATCGACGCGCTCACCGTGGGGCTGTCGAGGGAGGGGTTCCGGGTGGCGGTGGCTCGGGACGGGGCCGAGGGCCTGGCCCGGTTCGACGAGCTCCAGCCCGATCTCGTGCTGCTCGACCTCATGCTGCCCCGGATCTCGGGCATCGACGTGTGCCGGGAGATCCGCAGCCGGTCGGCCGTGCCCATCATCATGGTGACGGCCCGCTCGGCCGAGGTCGACACGGTGGTGGGGCTGGAGGTGGGGGCCGACGACTACGTGACCAAGCCTTACCGGATCCGGGAGCTGGTGGCCCGCATGCGGGCCGTCCTGCGCCGCACGGCGCAACGGGAGACCGATGGTGGAACCCCGGCCGACGGCGGCGACGACGCCATCGTGGTGGGCGACGTGTCGATCGACCCGGCCCGCCACGAGGTCACCGTGCGGGGCGAGCCGGTGCAGCTCCCGCTGAAGGAGTTCGAGCTGCTGGAGCTGCTGATGGCCAACGCCGGGCTGGTGCTGTCGCGTGACACCCTGATCGAGCGGGTGTGGGGCCACGACTACGTGGGCGACACCAAGACCCTCGACGTCCACATCAAGCGGCTGCGGGCCAAGCTGGAGGCCGAGCCGTCGAACCCCACCCGGATCGTCACCATCCGGGGCCTCGGATACAAGTTCGAACGCCCCCGCTGATCTCAGCGGCCGACCGACGAGCTCGTCGTTTGCGGGCGGAGTTGTCGAGCGGGTCGATCTCCGGCCCGGAGCGTCGCACACCGCCGGAGGTCGGGTGCCCGACGACTGCTCGGCGCCGAGCGAAGTCGTGCTCCTCTCTTCGCCGGGCGGGCGCGGAACTGCCGATTCCCGACGACAGTGATGGCGTCATCCGCCCCCCTCCAGAACCGGTCGGGGGGCGGATGAACTCAGGTGTTGCCCGGTGGACTGCGTGGTGATGAGCAACGCTTGGCATCGGTGCAACCGGACCAGTCGCCATTGCCGTGCGGCGACGAGGCCCGCCCCGCAAAAGCTGAGAGTACCGATCTCGACCCCGCCTGTCGAAGGAAGTTTGCGTAGCGAGCACGAGAACGTCCCATGGCGTGCAGTGGTCGATGTGGGTCGGTCATCGGATACGCAGTTGAGGCTCGAGCATCTGCCTGGTGTGTGGTCTGGGCATGGCCGCCTCAGCGGCCAGTCGGCTGCGAGCGCCGTATCGAGGGCGCTTGTCGCCCCGGATCGGCGGCCGGCCGGGCTTTGAGCCATCTCGGGCACACCGGTGGCGTCAGATTGGCCTGACACCGTCGGGCTGCCGCCGGTGCGTTCGACTCGAGGGCGGAGCCGCCTGCTCAGTACGATCGAAGGATGGATCGGATCGAGGTTGAGCGTTTCGTGCCGGCTGACCCTGCAGCCGTTTTCGCCGTTCTACGAGACCCCCAGGGCCACGTCGACATCGACTCGTCGGGGATGCTCATGGATGCCACCGGCGAGCCGGCCGGTGCCGTCGGCGACCGTTTCGTCGTGCACATGGATCGCGAAGCGCTCAACGACTTCCCGTTGGGTCAGTACGACGTCACCGTCGTGATCCGCACGTACGAACTCGATCGCGAGATCTCCTGGACGATCGACGGGGTGATCCAGCCGCCGATCGGCCACATCTACGGCTACCGCTTGGTGCCCGTCGACGGTGGCACGATGGTGACATCGTTCTACGATTGGTCCGAGATAAGCAACGAGTGGAAGGAACGTGGCATCTTCCCCGTCATCTCTGAGGGGGCACTTCGAGCCACCTTGGGGATTCTCGACCGCACCGTGCGACGCCGCGGTTAGTCCCGAGGTGCCTTCTACGACGACTCGCTCGACAGAACGTCCGTTCGACTGAGTTGTGCTGAAGTCTCGGCTATCTTCGCAGCGTGCGCCGGTATCTGTCGTACCGATTTGTGTCGGTAGTGGTGCTGTTGGGTTTGGGGTTGCTGGGTGGGTTTGCGACGGTGTTGGCGGTGGACCGTTCGCTGTCGTCTGTGGCCGAGGCGGACGCCGAGGTTGCTGGCGGTATCGCTGACGCGGTGAGGTCGACTCTGACGTCGTCGATGGCGTCGCTCGCCGGAGCCGATGTGATGGCGGTGGATGGCACGGTTTCGGCAGTCGAGTTTCGTTCTTTTGGTGCCGACGTGATCGGCGCTAGTGGTTTGGCGGCCGTTGCATACTCTGAGCCGGTGCTCGAGTCGGACCGGGCACGGTGGGAGGCGGAGAGCGGATTACAGATCGTTGACATCGAGCCCGGTGGCGGGAGAACCCGGGCCGAGGCTCGGTTCTCCACGACTGGTCCGACAGTGACGCCAGGCGCATTCTGGAGTGTTGTCATGCGGCAATGACACCAGGGTCGACGTTGGCGCTCTACGAACGGGTCTTGCTCGAACCGACCGCAACGAACTGGGACCCGCACTTCTCGGATCTGAACATGCTGCAAGGCCCCGGAGGCCGAGAGCGAACCGCACACGAGTGGCGTGCTCTTCTCGAAGACGCCGGCTTCACGGCACCGCAGGTCATCACCGTCTCGGCCGAGACCGCAATGTCGATCATCGAGTCCATCCGCAACTGAGACGACACTAGGGGCTGAGCATCTCCCCGACGGCAGGAGGCTGTCCGGCAACTCGTCGAATCATGTCGGCCTCGACAATCTACCTCGATGGGAGAAGGCCTTCTGGAGAGTCTGGTCTTGGGCAGCGCCGCACAGCTCCGATCCCTCGCCCTCCTCCAGCCCGCAACCCTTCCCCCCGAGCGCGATCGAGCACCGGCTCATGACCGCCAAGGTCACCTCACGCGTCCTGAGGCCCCGGCCTGCTGCCCATGAAGCGCCCGAAGGCGGCGCCCGATGACGCGATCGCCAGAACCCCCAACTCGTTCGGAGTGCCACTCGTGCCGCTCTGGCTCTGGCCTGACCGCGAGGGGTCGGAGCGTCATAGTCCGTCTGCTGCGTCCCGCAGGAGGTCGAGTAGTTCGGCTTGCCCAGGCTTCACGACGGACGGCCGGCAGACGGCAACAATCGGCTGTACGAAGTGCAGGTTGTCGACCTGAATCGTGCGGAGGCGACCTCGCTCAACCTCCTCTCGGATGCTGGGCTCGGGGAGGAGCGCGATGCCGAACCCGGCCTCGACGAGGCGCTTCTGGGCGGTGAGGCTGTCCACGAAGGCGAAGCGTGGGTCGCGAAGTCCGGCCGTGACCAGGTCGCGAGTCAGCCGAGCGTGGGTCCCGGTAGGCCCTTCCTCGCGTCTCGGCGGAAACGTCAACCACGCGTCGTTCTCGAACGCTCGCAGGTCACGGACACGTTCGGCTTGGACATGATGCGAGCCAGGTATCACCAGGAGAAGACGCTCGTTTCCGAGTTGCGTGGAGCGCAGCCGATCGTCGGGTTCGTTGTGGTAGCGGACACCGACATCGACGGCCCCTCGTCGAACCAAGGCGCTGACGTGGCTGCTGCTCGCGGTCTGCAACGACAGCGAACCGGGACCGAAGCGAAGCCGGAACGCCTTGAGCGCGTCGACGACGAGGGTGTCGGCGAGGGTTCCGACGATCGCAACCCTGATGTGGACAGCGGGACTCGAACGCAACCCGGCGGCCGTGTTCTCAAGGTCTCGTATTGCAGCGAGCACCATCTCCGCATGGGGAAGCAACGCCCGGCCGGCTTCGGTCAGTTCGATGGTGCGCCCGACGCGCTCGAATAGCTCGACGCCGACGTGCCGCTCCAGCTCGTCGATACGCCGGCTGATTGCGGGCTGCGAGCGATGCAGGGCACGCGCCGCTCCCGTCAGACCACCCGCCGCGACTACCTGCACGAACGCTTCGATCTCGTCGAAGGTCACGCCAGCAGACTAGCGCAATACATGCATATCTCTGATGTCTCCTGTCAGATCTATGCAGTGGACGGATAGCAGGCGTCGCCGCATACTGCCGCGATGCCTCCATCCCCAGCAACGGTCGAACGTTTCCGAACCCTTCACGCCGGAGTTGAACCGCTTCTGGTCCCGAACCCCTGGGACGTCGGCACCGCACGCCTGCTCGTACACGCCGGGTTCTCCGCTCTCGCGACGACCAGCCTCGGAGTCGCCAACATGCACGGCCGCAGTCGAGCAACAGCTCAGCAGATCCTCGACAACGTCCGCTCGATCTGCACCGCAACCAACGTCCCAGTCACCGCTGACCTCGAGAACTGCTTCGCCGATGATCCAGAAGATGTCGGCGCGATCATCGTGTCTGCGTACGAATGTGGCGCGTCCGGTGTCTCGATCGAGGACGTGACCTCCGTACCTGACCGGCCGATCTACGACACAGCGCACGCGGTGGAGCGCGTCGCCGCCGCTGTCGAAACGGCCCGAACGCTGCCAACACCCCCCATCGTGACCGCCCACGCCGACGGACTCTTGCACGGCACCACCGACCTCGACGGCATCATCGGAAGACTCCAGGCCTACGAGCGCGTCGGCGCAGACGTCGTGTACGCCCCCGGCCTCCGGACACTGGACCAAATGCGAACCGTAGTGAGCGCAGTCTCGGTCCCGGTCAACGTCGTCATGGGCTTCGCCGATCCGACGATTACCCTCACCGACCTCCGATCGATCGGCGTGCGCCGGGTGAGTATCGGCGGCGGGCTGTCACGCATCGCCCTCCGATCATTCCTGGACGCCGCGACCGACATGCGCAACGGCAACTTCCAGTTCGTGCGGCATATGGCGCCGATCGCCGACCTGTACGCCGCCTTCTAGCCAACTGGGTGGATGGGTCCGCCAACCGGCGTTCTACGTGCCCGGAGTGCCCGTAACGATGGCGAGCAGCGCGGGGACGATGAGGGCTTGGCCGTGGCGATCCAGCGCATGCGGTCGGAGCCGGTGTAATCCACCGCGCCATAGCCCACCATGGTGCTACCCCACAGGACCGGCGCCTGCGTCGACGCTACCCACGGCGTCTGACAGTTGCCGGTCCTGCACCCACCGAGCCCACCTCGACAAAGGGTTGTCGCCTAACGGCGCCAGAAGATGTGATGGGTGACGCCGCTCGGGCTCGGTATCCGTTCGAGGTGGAAGCGGTCGAGCAGCTCGTCGGGTGAGTCCCAGAGCTTGCCGCCGCGGCCGATCTCGATGGGGACGACGGCCACGTGCATGGTGTCGACGAGGCCGGCATCGAGGAACGCCCGGACGGTCGACGGGCCACCGCCGAGGCGCACGTCTCTACCGTCGGCGGCCGCCTTGGCCTGCCGCAGGGCTTCGGCCGGGTCGGCGTCGATGAAGTGGAAGGTCGTGTCCGAAAGAGTGAGGGTGGGTCGGGTGTGGTGGGTCAGCACGAAGACCGGTGTGTGGAACGGCGGTGTGTCGCCCCACCAGCCCTCCCAGTCGAGGTTCTCCCACGGGCCCTTCTGAGGGCCGAACTTGCCCCGTCCCATGATCTCGGCGCCGATGTTGTGGCTGAAGTCGCGGGTGAAATAGTCGTCGAGGCCCCGGGTGCCGCCCGGGTCGGCACGGTTGGGCCAGCTGGCGGTGGCACCCGCCCACGAGGCCAGCGCCGCCGGATCGGCGTGACCGAAGGGACGCTCGATGCTGTGGCCCTCGCCGGTGCCGTACCCGTCGGCGGAGAGCATGAAGTTCTGCACCCGCAGGAGCTGTTCGGCGGCGCTCACGACGCGTCCACCGGGGCGGCGAGGCCAAGGGTGGCGTAGTGGGCCTGGGCTCCGGCGAAGGAGCCCCAGTCCCACGGCTCGGGCCGGCCGGCGAGGCTGGGCTCGAGCCGGGCGAGCGACGTCTGGAGCCCGACCAGGTAGCAGTTGTCGATCGCCTCCTGGACGTCGGGGACGATGTGGCTCAGTCGGAGGATGCAACCGGTGTCCACCGCCTCGAGCTCCCAGCGCATCTTCGACCCGGGCGCGGGGTGGGTGTGCTCGAACAGCAGCGGCGGCTCCAGGCGCAGGATCGTGCAGGTCATCGTGACCGGTGACCCGTCGGGTGTACCGGCGAAGACCATCTCGCCGCCCTCGCGCAGGTCCACCGTGATGTCGGCGTCGAACGGGAGCCACCAGTCGGCCAGGCGCTCGGGGGAGGTGATGGCGGCCCACACGTCACGAACGTCGTAGGCGAGGTGCCGCTCGAAGCGGATGACGCCGCCGTCGGGCGTGCGTTCCAGCACGCCGTCGTAGCGGGTGGTGAGGTCGTCGGTCAATGGGATCGCTCCTTGGGGGAGATCGGACGGGCGGTGTGCTCGAGATGGCGCTCGAGGGAGTCGAGGCGGCCGGCCAGCTCGGCCCGGTAGGGCTCGAGCCATTCGTCGAGCTCCCGCAGGGGCTCGACCCGCAGACGGTAGAGCCGACGCTGGGCATCGCGACGGACCTCGACCAGGCCGGCGTCGCGCAACACCTTGAGATGCCGGGACACGCCCGGCTGGTGCATGCCGACGGCGTCGACAAGCTCGGTGACCGAACGCTCGCCGCCCCGCACGGCGTCGAGTATGCGGCGGCGGGTCGGTTCGGCAATCACTCCGAGGACGTCCAGCTCACTGGGCACCGCTCCAACATACAGCGCTCCATATATATGCACAAGAAGATCTAATCCAGGGTCCCGAACAGCGCTCCCATCTCGGCGGATCTGTGGCGCCAGCGCGCAAAATGCAGCGTCAGGCGCCACAGTTCCCGGTTTCTGAGAATCAGACGTCGGGGGCTGGGGTGCGCCACCGGATCAGCACGGCCCAGTTGTCGACCTCGGGGTTGTGGAGGTAGTCGGGGAGGGGGCACACCACCTCGAAGCCCTGGTGGAGCTGGAACGTGAGCGTGGGGTCGGTCAGCTCGCCCCGCACCACGGCGTCGATGTAGGCCGGCGCCGACAGGCTGTGGCGGTGCTCGGCGTACCCCGGGATCATGCCCCCGGCCACGATCCCCTCCAGCCCCAGGTCCCGGCACAGGCCCTTGCGGAGCTGGTAGAGCTCATCGCCGATGCCCCGGGCCCGGTAGGTGGGTAGCACCCCGATCGTGGTGCCGTAATACCAAGGCCCCTCGGGGGTGTGGGCCGCCCCCAGGTCGGCGGCCACGTCGGACTGGCGGTGGATCGGATCGCCGAAGTCGAACCGGCGGCGGATACCGATGCCGAGGGCCACGATCCGGTCCCCGTCGAAGCCGGCGAAATTTCCCGCGGGAAATCGGCGGGCCAGTGCGGCGAACTCGTCGGCCCGGCACAGGTGACCGGGGTCGGTGTCGGCGAACACCTCCCGCTCCACGGCCTCCAGCTCGTCGGCCCACTCCTCCCGGATGCAGCGGTACACCAGCGCCGACCGGGCGCCCACCAGCTTGATCCCACCGTCGCCCTCCGCTGGGTCGTCGCTGGTCGGGTCGCCGCTACTCATACGAACACCGAGTGTTGGCCCGGGCATCACTTGGCGTCAACCGGCCGTCCAGGCGGGCTGACGACGATGAGGCGGCACAACCACCGTTGATCAAGGAGTGATACTCATGGCTCACCGTATGCGCCGTCTGGCGCCGTTCGCCGCCGCTGGCGGATTGCTGCTGACCGCCGCCTGGGGCGCCGGCCCCGCCTCGGCCGGCGACGACGCCGACTTCGCCGATTTCACCCCGCTGGCCGCGTCGGCCGGCCCGGCCGCCGACGAGGCCTTCCCCGTCACCCTGGGGAATCCTGACATGGCCCAGCGCACGGTGGTGGAGCGGAACACCCAGCTGGCCGCCGGTGTGCCCAACAGCGGCAACTTCGACATGCTGACGCTCAACGAGACCGGGCGTAACAAGGGGAAGTTCCTGTTCAGCGTGTTCGAGACCGACCAGGGCGGCGTGCAGCGCACCAACCTGAAGTCCGGCCTGACCGAGACGCTGTGGATGTCGCCCACCTCCGGTGGCCACGTGGCCTTCGACGCCTCCTACTGGACCCCCTGGGGCACGTACATCACGGCCGAGGAGTCGTGGTGCACCAACGCCGCCGGCTGCAACAGCATCTACGGTCGGCTGTTCGAGTTGCGCAACCCGCTCACCGCCCCCGGCATCACCGGCCCGGCATCCGACGCCGCCAATGCCGGCGCCGACTTCGTGCACCGCAACGTGGTGCCCCGCACCTCCCACGAGGGCATCCAGTTCGATAGCGCCGGCAACATGTACTTCATCGACGAGCTGAACGGCGGTGCCATCTACCGCTACACGCCGGCGGCCCGGATGTCGAAGGTGCTCGATGGCAAGGCCGACTACTTCGCCGCCGGCCAGACCGCCGTGCTCCGGGTGGGCGACGGCGCCACCCCCAACGCCACCGGTGCCTACACCTGGGTCCCGATCACCGACGCCATGGGCGCCCCGCTGCCCGGTGCCATCTCGATCACCGATGCCAACGGCGTGACCTCGGTCGACGCCCGCAACACCACCGACCTGCCGGCGTTCAAGGCCACGGACTACCAGCGGCCGGAGGATCTCCAGATCTCGAAGGAGAAGGGTCGGGAGGTGCTCTACGTGGCCACCACGACCACCAACGAGGTCTACCGCCTCGACCTGAAGGCGCGGACGATCTCGGTCTACGCCAACCGGGCCACCGTCGACCTGGCCACCGGTGCCGCGGTGGACGCCGGGCTCACCAGCCCCGACAACCTGGCCGTCGACCACGACGGCAACATCTATATCGTCGAGGACCGCAACGGCGGCGTCGACGACGACATCTGGCTGGCCAAGGACCGCAACAACGACGGTGACCTTCTCGACGCGGGCGAGGGCATCGGCCGCTGGGCCTCCAACGGCACCGTCGGCTCGGAGTTCACCGGGCTCTACTTCGATCCCTTCAACGAGCACCGGGCCTGGGTCAACATCCAGCACCCGGCGAGCGCCAACGACCGGACCATGGAGCTGACGGTGGAGGGCGACCACCACTAGCACCGGCGACGTCGGTATGACGGCGAGGGCTGCTCAGCCCTCGCCGTCGAGGCCGGACAGATCGTCGGGGACCTCGATGTCGATGGCGCCGGGATCGGCGTCGAAGCCGATCCGGGCCAGCCACAGCCCCGGGGCATCGATCTCGGCCGCCGTGGGCAGGTCGAGCTCGTCGGCCCACAGCCGCTCCAGGCCCTCCTCGCCGGCCCGGGTGACCACACCGTCGACGAACCGGTCGCCCCGGTTCAGGGTGCGCTCGTTGATCTCCACCCCGAGCAGCCGCTCCATGAACCGGTCGGCCGGGGCCACGTCGACCGCCCGCTGCCGGAACCGGGTGCGGATCTCGTCGTGCGACACCACCAGCTGGCGGCAGATCCCGTCGACCGTGTGCGACACGAAGCCCAGCACGGACGCCACGAGCGCCTCGAACTGGGGGGCCAACAGGTCGTGGGCCGGTGACCGCATCAGCGTGAGCACCGTGTCGGGGTCGGCGAACTGCTCGCTCATCTCCTGGAGCTGTGACAGATCGGTCAGCGACTCGAAGGAGGCGAAGCGCTCGGCGATGGCTTCCGGGTTGGGGCGGAAGGCGGCGGCGAAGTCGATCAGGAGGCTCTCCAGCCGCCGGCGAACGTGGGGGCGGGACAGCACGGCGTGGGTGGTCAACTCCTGCACGAGCACCCAGAGACGCAGCTCGTCGATCGGGACGCCCCACTCGGTCGCCGTCTCGTCGATCGTGGCCGGCACCACCAGCACCTCGGGGGAGCCGGAGCGGGGGACCGGCAGGTCGTACTGGCCCAGCGCCCGCTGGCCCAGATGGCCGATCAGCGAGCCGGCGCTGGCCGAGACCAGGGCCGGGCCCAGCGCCTGGAACAGCTGGCCCAGCATCATGCCCAGGGGATCGCCGGTGGGGGTGCCCGGGGTGGCCGTGCCCAGGGCCTCGCCGAAGCGCTCGAAGAACGGCCGGTAGGCGGCCAGGCTGCGCCGCGTCCACTCGCCCCGGGTCACCGGGGTGACGGCCGTGTTGGATGGGAGCGCGATGCCCCTAGCTTGGGCAACGTGAAGCTCGGCCACCCGGACCAGCTCCTCGATGCGGATGCGCACCAGAGGATCGAGGTTGGGCTCGGCTCCGCCCTCGGAGGCGATGGCGGCGGCCAGATCGGCCGCACCGGCCCACGGGTCGCCGGTCTGGGCCCCGCCCAGCAGGCTGCTCAGATCGAAGAAGGGCATGCCTCCGAACGGCATGCCTCCCCCGGTACGGCCATCATCGGGAACATCGTCTCCGCCCGGGTTGTCACCAGAGGTCACTCTGAAAGCGTACGTCGGTGAGCACGGTCGCGGTCACCGGGGCGGCAGGTTCGGTGGGCCGGCGCGTCACCCGGCTCCTGGCCGAGCGGCCCGAGGTCAAGGCGATCGAGGCGGTGGACCGGGTCCGGCTGGTGCCGCTCCAGGTGGGAGGCGGGCAGAAGGTCACCTGTCACCAGCTCGACGTCGCCTCCACCGCCCTGCTCGACGTGCTCGACGGCTGCGACTCGGTGGTCCACCTGGCCGACGAGCCGGGCCGGCGCAGCGACGCCGAGCAGGCCGACCGCATCCTGAACCGGGTCCTGGCGGCGGCCGAGCAGGTGGGCTGCCGCCACGTGGTCCTGCTGTCGTCGGCCCTGGTGTACGGGGCCCGGCCCGACAACCCGGTGCCGATCACCGAGGCCTACCCCCGCCGCCCGCTGGCCGACCTGGGCTACGCCCGCACCAAGGCCGGCCTGGAGCAGGCGGCCGAGCGGTGGGCCGCCGGAGCGGGAGCCGAGCTGGCTGTCCTGCGCCCCACCACCACCCTGTCGGAGCGGGGGGTGAGCTGGATCGCCGGTGCCCTGCGGGCCGCCACGTCGCTACGCCCCGAGCAGCTCGACCCGCCGGTCCAGTTCCTCCACCACGACGACCTGGCGGCGGCCGTGGCCCAGGTCGCGGCCCAGCGTCACGCCGGGGTGTTCAACGTGGCTCCCGACGGCTGGATCGGTTCCGAGGCCTTCCGTACCCTGCAGGCCGAGGCCGAGCTGCGTCTGCCCGAGCCCATCAACGACGCCTGGGTCCGGGTCGCCCGCCGACTGCGCTCCGGGGCGGTGGAGCCGGGGCTCGACGCCTACGTGGCCCACCCCTGGGTGGTGGCCAACGATCGGCTCCGGGCCACGGGCTGGGAGCCGGCGTTCACCAACGAGGAGGCCTACGTGCTGGGCACGCCGGCCCCGATGTGGCGCATGGTGGCCCAACGTCGCCGCCAGGAGCTGCTGCTCGGCGCCACCGGCACGGCGGCCGTGGCCGCTCTGGCCGCCGCCGGTCTGGTCGGCCGCCGGTTCCTCCGCCGGTAGACGGCGGCGCCACCAGACCTTGTCTAGACGGCGGGGCCCAGCGTCCGGTCGTTGGTGGCGCTGATCGTCGCCTTCAGCGTGTGCTCCTTGCCGTCGCGCACCACCGTCACGTCCACCGTGGTGCCGGAGACGGTGTGGCGCACCAGGTGCTCCAGATGGAGGCGGTTCTGCGGCCGGGTGCTCCCCAGGGCCTCGATCACGTCACCCGCCCGTAGCCCAGCGGCCGCCGCTGGGCTCCCGGCGGCCACAGCGGTGACGGTAAGCGGCTGCTTGCCGGCCCGGTCGAGCTCCACCCCGAGCCAGGCCGTCGTGACCCGGTCGGGCTCGGCCACCCGGGCCACGAACGCCTTGATGTCGCTCAGCGGCACCGCCGTGATCAGCGAGTTGGTCGAGTCGATGACCATCCCCAGCAGCCTGCCCGCCGGGTCGACCAGGGGGGCGCCACCGGCTCCCGCCGGACAGGGGGCGGTGGTGAGCAGGGTGCCGTAGATCTGCGAGTCGTCGCTGGCGCTGGCCGTGTACGCCCGGTCCATGACCTCGCCCGTCATGGTCGTCATCGCCGGCTCGGCCTGGCCGACGCGGGCGATCAGCTCGATGGCGGCCGGGTCGCTCGGGGCCAGAACGGCCACCCCGGTGAGCTCGTCCACCCGCAGCACGCTGGCCGGGGCGAACAGGCCCCCGTATTCCAGCAGCACCTCGACCTGGTCGGCCACGGCGGCGGCCGGGGTGACGGCGTACCGGCCCTCCACGGTGAAGGCCGCCACCCGCTCCCGTCGCCCGTCGACGGCCACGTACACCGCCTGCGCCACCGTCATGTCGTCGGTGACGGACGGGAGAGAACGGGCGGGCGAGGTGGTGGTCGAGGTCGGTAGGGGGACCGGGGTGACGGCGCTGAGGGGGACGCTGGTGCTGATCGTGGTGCTGGAGGCCTCGAGCAGGGGCGGGATGGCCGAGGTCAGATTGTCGGGGTTGAGCAGGTGGATGGAGCCCTCGCTGGCCTCCAGATTGCCCGCCGCCACCGATCTGGCGTCGACCGACAGGCCGGCCCCGATCGAGGTGACGGCCAGCGCGCCGGCGGCCACGGCGGCCAGGGCCAGCGCTGAGGTGACGAGCACCAGGCCGGCCAGCGGTCGGGTGGCGGTGCCGGCAGGGGAGGGCAGGCCGGCCCATGCCGCCTGGCGTGAGTCGTCCCGGGCGAACCGGGCGGCCGCCGCCTCGGCCGAGGCGATCTCCGACGGATGGCGCCAGGCACGGACCGACGGGTCTGGGGGCGGGCCGAAACCCTCCTCGTCATCGTCATCATCGGACCGCACGAAGCTTCACAGTACCGCCCGCCCGGCGGCCCCGGGTATCGGGGCCCGTCCCACCAGGGGAGTAGAATCACCAAGGTGAGCGCGCATCCCACCCCGCCCGAGGCCGACACCGCCCCTCCGTCCGACGGCGACACTGTCACTCCGCCTGACGGTGACAGTTGGACCGGCACTCCGCCTGACGGTGACAGTTGGACCGGCCTCCACGACGGGCCCCTCCCGGTGGAGGCGGCGTCGGCCTGGGCCGTGTTGCCGTCGTGCGGTGCCGTGGTCACCTTCAGCGGCACCGCCCGGGACCACTCGGTGGGCCGGGAGGGCGTGTCCCGCCTGGAGTACGAGGCCTACGAGACCCAGGTGGTGCCCCGGCTCGACGAGATCGCCGCCGCCGCCCGCCAGCGCTGGCCGGAGCTGGGCCGGATCGCCTTGCTGCACCGGATCGGCGTGGTCCCGATCACCGAGTCGGCGGTGGTGGTGGCCGTCTCGTCACCTCACCGGGGCGACGCCTTCGACGCCGCCCGCTACTGCATAGACACCCTCAAGGAGACCGTGCCCATCTGGAAGCGGGAGGACTGGTCCGAGGGGTCGAGCTGGGGCCTGGAGCCCCAGCACATCACCGACGTGCACTGAGCCTCCGGAGCGCCCGCTCCCGACGCTCCGCGCGCCCACGAGGCTACTGCCCACGCGGCTACTCGGCCAGGAGATCCTCTGCCGCCTGGCGAACCTGCCAGTCCCGGTCGTCCAGGGCCGCCCGCAGCGCCTCGTCGACGTCGGGCCCGTCGAAGGCGGCCAGGGCGATGACGGCTCGGCGCCGCACGGTGGCTACGTCGCCGGTGGCGGCCAGCACCGCCTCCCGGCCCTCGCCCAGTGCGCCCAGGGCCGCCACCGCCGATTCCCGGCACAGGGGATCCTCATGGCCCCGGGCCTGGCGCTCGAGGGCCGCCACCACCGCTGGATCCGGCACCTCCAGCTCGCCCAGGGCGAAGGCCGCCGGCTCGGCGCAGTCGGGGTCGTCGAGGAGGGCGGCCACCGCTCGGGTCAACTCCTGACGCTCGGCATCGGGGCGGCCGGCGCCCCACCGGGGGGCCAGAGTGAGGGCCCGCCGGCGGACCTCGGGCGCGGGGTCGCCCAGCGCCCCTCGGAGGGTCGCGTAGTCCAAAATATTCAGACGCAGCAGAGCGCCCAGCGCCGCGCTTTTTCCTTGGGGTTTCCGCTCGCCAGTGCGGCTATTGCCAGCTGCCCATCCCCTGAATGTCCAGCCTCGATGATGCTTCTAGAAGTATGTTTCAAGTCAATTACTTTTGGAATCGGGCCTTTAATCTGGAATGCTGTCGTCGAGGGAACGGGATCGCCCGTCGTTCTGACGAGAAGCCGCCGTGAAGGCCAAAGAATAGGGAGCCAGCAAGTGTCACACATGGTCATCTACCGAGGAGCCGATGGTAAGCCCGGCTACCAGCAGGCTGAAGACATCCACGATGCTGTCACCTTCGTCGAGCAGATGCGCAACGAGGAGGGGGTGGAGCATGCCCGTATCTTCCGGTTGGAGGAGGTCGTGTTCGAGTATCGCCCCTACTACCGGGTGGAGCTGGCCGGGCTCGTCGCCGCCGGCGGGGCCCTGCCGGCGTCGTCCAACGGGGTGGCCGCCAGCCTCCCCAACGGCAACGGCGCCCCGTTGATGGTCGGCCTGCCCAGCGAATCGTCGCCCGAGCCCGCCGTGGCCTCGCTCGACGAGCCGTTCTCCGTGGTCGAGTCGACCACGATCAACATCGACGACCCCGACGGGGAGACGGTGGCGGGCAACGGTGCCCGGCGCGGCCTGTTCGGCCGCTGATACCACCCCTTTCACAGTCCCGTCTCCACTCCCCGTTTCCGTGAGCCGCAGGGTTTCCCTGCGGCTCACGGACGTTTTGCCTGGTGGCCTGCCTGAAGCGGCAGGCCAGTCAGCCGGCGATGGCCCGTTCCAGCACGAACAGGGCCAACAGAGCGGTGGCAGCGAAGGTGGCCGCCAGCACCACGGCGATCAGGATCACCAGCGAGGCGAGCATCAGCAGGGCCGTGATCCGCCGCCACAGGGGGATGTGGGCATCATCCCGGACGCCGTCACGGGCCCCGGCGGGGGCCTCGACCCGATGGAGCATCGTTTTCCACGACCTTTCGGCGTCTGCCAGTAGGGTCGGTGGTGTCGAACCACCACCGAGTTGCTGTGCGATCCTTGGATCCGTCCGACAGGGAGGACGATGGACGAAGCCCCCAGCCTAGCCGCCGAGCCTCCGCTACCGCCGTCGGCGGTGGCTCCCTTCGTGCCCTCGGCCGCTCCTCGCAGGCGGCATCTATGGCATGGCGCGGTGTCGGTGCTGGCGTTGATCGTCACGGCGGTGATCGTGGGCGGTCTGCTGATCAAGGTGCCCTACGTGGCCCTGACGCCGGGTAGCGCCCGGGACACCGAGGACCTGGTGGAGGTGGAGGGGGCCTCGGCGTTCCCCAGTGCGGGCGAGCTGCTGTTCACCACCGTCCGGGTGCAGACGCGGCCCAACCTGTGGGAGTACCTGTGGCTCGACACGGTGGCCGATGACGTGGAGATCGTCCCCGAGGAGGTGATCCTCCAGAACCGCTCGCCCGACGAGAATCGCCGGGCCAACCTGGAGCAGATGACCAGCTCCAAGAGCACGGCGGTGGCCGTGGCCCTGGAGCAGCTCGGCTACGACGCCATCACCCCCGGCGGGGTCCGGGCGCTCGAGGTGGTGGAGGGCAGCGCGGCGGCCGCCGTGATGCAGAAGGACGACACGGTGGTGGCGGCCGACGGCCAGCCCGTCCTGGCGTCGGAGGACCTGTTCACGGTGCTCGACGGGAAGTCTCCGGGCGACCAGCTGACGCTGCGGATCGAGCCGGCGGCCGGCGGCCCGGCGCGGGACGTCACGGTGACCCTGGGCGACAACCCCGACCAGCCGGGCCGGGCCTTTCTGGGCATCGGGCCCCAGGACCGGGCCGAGCTCCACGACGACGAGTTCGGGTTCGCCGTGGACATCGACAGCGGCTCGGTGGGCGGCCCGTCAGCCGGTCTGGCCTTCACCCTGGCCGTGCTGGACAAGCTGACCGAGGGCGAGCTGACCGGCGGGGCCACGGTGGCCGTCACCGGCACCATCGACGCCACCGGCCATGTGGGGGCCGTGGGGGGTGTGCCGCAGAAGGCGGTGGCGGTGCGCAAGGCGGGGGCGTCGGCGTTCCTCGTGCCGACCAGCCTGGGGGAGGCCGAGATCGCCGAGGTGCGTAGCAAGGTGGGCGATCAGGTGCAGGTGATCCCCGTCGACAACGTGGAAGAAGCACTCAATGCTTTGGCCACACTTGGCGGTCAAGTGGATGCCGTTCACGAGTTTGCAGCCGGCAATGCGACCGGTGGCACTTCCTGACTGAACGAGAGAATCTTTTTCGCCCAATCGGGTACAGATATCTCCGCCCGACCTGCACGCTGGCCCCGCGTCGCCGTAGCATTCGAGTATGGCATCTGATGGTCGCGCCGAATTCGATCCTTCAGAGATCGCTCGTGTCGATTTCCCCACTGCCTTTCGCGGCTACGACCAGGACGCCGTCCGGCGCTACCTGTCACGGCTGGCGGCCGCCGTGGGCCGGGCCCAGGAGCTCGGTCTGTTGGGCACGGTCGATCCGGAGCTGGACGACGAACACCTCATCGAGCTCGAGCTCGAGGCCGGCAGCCTGCGTCAGCAGGTGGAGGAGCTGGAGGGGCGCCTGGTCGAGGCGCAGGCCCGGCTCGACGCCGTCCCCGCTCCGGTGGCCGCCAGCGACCAGCCGCTCGACGAGGCCGAGCTGATCAAGCTCCTGGGCTCCGAGACGGCCCGCATCCTGGAGACCGCCCGCTCGGCCGGGGCCGACATCACCAAGCGGGCGGAGACCGAAGTCGCCGCGCTGCGGGCCGAGACCGAGTCCGAATGCCGGTCGCTGGTGAAGGAGGCCGAGCACGCTCTGGCCGCCGCCCGCACCGAAGCCGAGAACATCGTGGCCGCGGCCGAGGCCGAGACGGCCCGGGAGCAGTCCCGGAGCAAGGCGGAAGCGGCCCGCATCCTGGAGGAAGCCCGGATCGACGGCGAGCGGGTGCGCGACGATGCGACGGCCGCCGCCGAGTCGGAGATGGGCACCGCCCGTCAGCGGGCGGCCCAGGTGGTGGGCGACGCCGAAGCGCTGCGGGAGGAGATCCTGGGCGATCTCGCCACCCGTCGCCGCATCAGCCGCGAGCAGCTGGTGGTGATGAACGCCGCCCGGGACCGCCTGGCCGTGGCCCTGGCCGCTGCCCGCAGCGAGCTCGACGACGTCACCTCCGTGCTGCAACGGGCCGCCCCCGCCCAGGACGAGATCGACGTGCGGGAGCCTTCGGCCGATGCGCTCAGCGCAGTCAAGGCCACCGACTCCCACCGGGCCGAGGTGGCGGACCTGGTCGCCCTGCTCGACCGGAGCCGCTCGACCGGCACGTCGGGCTCGGCGCCCGCCGCCGCCCCGTCGTCCGACAACGGTTCCAACGGTTGCAACGGGCTCCGGCTCGGGTGTGCTCGTGGGCAGCGGGGTCCCCGCTTCGCCCGCCGCCAACGGCGGCACGCCGAACGGCAGCCACGTCAACGGGAGCCTGTCGAACGGCACCCACCCCACCGCCACCAACTCGACCGGCACCAACCCGACCGGCACCAACTCGACCGGCACTGCTGCGAACGGCAGCCAGACCAACGGGGGCTACGTCAACGGCGGCCAGGCCAACGGGGGCTACGCCAACGGCAACGGTCAGTCGGGCAACGCCGCCCCGGCGTCCAACGGGTCGGCCCGCACCGGTTCGCCCCTGGCCGGCGGCTCGGTGAACGGCACCCCGTCGTCGAACGGGGGGCGTCCGGTGGCGCCCCGTCCAACGGAACCCTGTCCAACGGTTCCTCGAACGGTTCGGCCAACGGCACGGCCGGCACCGGCACCAACGGCACGGCCACCAACGGCACGGTGGCCAACGGGTCGCGGCCCGGGGCCGGCCTGCCGATGGAGTACCTCTCGGTCGACAGCTCGGCCTCCGCCGTGGCGGTCGATGAGGCACCGGCCGGGCCCATGAAGCTCGACGACCTGCTGATCCTGGCCGACTCCGACCTCGGCGCCGCCCAGGATCGGCTCCGGCCACCGTCGACCCACAGGGTGGAAGACGGCGACGTCGACGAGCTGCGCATCATCGGCTTCGGCGGGGTCCGGGGCGGCCCGTCGCCCCTGGTGGGGTCGGGCTCGGGCATGATGCACCGCTCGGCCGCCCGGGGCGATCTGCCCCGCACCACCCCCTACGGTGGCGTGCTGCCCACCGCCTTCGACGGGCGGGACATCGCCCTGAACCGGGCCACCCCCGGGTTCCGGCGCCGGTTGAAGCGGGCCGTCAACGACGACCAGAGCGAGGTGCTGGAAGCCCTGCGGGCCGGGCGGGGCACGGTCACCCCGGCCGAGCTGCCGCCGCTCGAGCACCAGCTCGACGTGTACATCGATGCCCTCCGTCCCGTCCTGTTCGACGTGGTGACGTCGGGGGCCGAGCTGCTGGGCTGCCTCGACATCCCGGTGCCGGCGGTGGAGAGCCTGTGCCTCCAGCTGGCCCGCCACGTGGTGGAGTGCCTCCGCACCCCGTCGGTGGCGGCCATCGAACGGGCGGCCACCACCGACCGGGAAGCCATCCTCGACCCGATCCGCGGCATCTACCGGGATTTCCGCAACGGCATGCTGCCCGACCTGATCGAGGACGCACTCCACGAGGCCTTCGCCCTCGGGCTGTACCACGCCATCGACCCGTCGGACCAGGTGCTGTGGGTCACCGACCCCCGCCTCGATCCCGATCCCATCTGCGAAGACAACAGCGCCTCCCGGGCGCTGCCCAAGGGGGCCAACTTTCCCAGCGGCCATCCCCGCCCCCTGTCCATGCCCGGCTGCCGCTGCTTGGTCATTCCCGCCGGGTGACACGTCATTTCCCCGCCGGGTGACACGTGATACCGGCCGGGTAGGGCCGGGGTAGCCGGTCCGCCTCCCCCCGGTAGCCTCGGGGGGAGATGACGACCGTCCGCAACAGCATCAGAACGTCCCGGGTCCGGGTGCTGGCGGTGGTGGGCCTCGGGGCCGTGCTGGCTCTGCTGTTCTCGGCCGATGGCATCGCCACCGCCTACACCGAGTGGCTGTGGTTCGACGACCTCGAACTGGGGTCGGTGTGGACCCGCCGGGTGGGCACCCAGATCGGTCTGGTGGCCACGTTCAGCGCCACCTTCTTCGTGCTGCTGTGGGGCAATCTGCTGCTGGCCGACCGGCTGGCGCCGCCGTCCGCCGCCTCGGCACCGTCGGGCTCACCCCCGTCCGACGAGGACCTGGTGGCCCGCTACCAGCGTCTGATTCGCGGCCGTGCCGGTCGCATCCGGGTGGTGCTGTGCGCCGTGCTGGCCCTGGTGGCCGGGGGCAACACCGCCGGTCAGTGGCAGGAATGGCTGCTGTTCCGCAACGCCGTCGCCTTCCAGAAGCAAGACGATTTGTTCCACCGCGACATCGGCTTCTACCTGTTCCGTCTGCCGTTCCTCACCTTCGTGCTCGACTGGCTCTTCGCCGCCCTCATCCTGTCGCTGGTGGTGGTGGCCGTAGCCCACTACCTCAACGGAGGCATCCGATCGTCGGGCCCGGCCGGGAGGGTCGGTTCGGGCGTCGGGTCGGGGGTCAAGGCCCACCTGTCGGCCCTGCTGGCGGCGCTGGCCGTGGTCCGGGCCGTGGGCTACTGGTTCGACCGCTTCCAACTCGTCAACTCCACCCGGGGGGCGTACGACGGGGCCCTGGCCACGGCGGTCAACATCCAGTGGCCGGCCTACAACCTGCTGGTGCTGGTGTCGTTGTTCGTGGCCGCCCTGTTCCTGGCGAACCTGCGACGGCAGGGCTGGGGCCTGCCGATGGTGGCGATCGGCCTGTGGGTGGCCAGCCATGCCCTGGTGGGCAGCACGTTCCCCGCGCTCTACCAGCGGCTCCGGGTGGAGAGCCAGGCCTCCACCCGGGAGAGCGTGTACGTGCAGCGCAACATCGAGGCCACCCGGTTCGCCTACGGGTTGGCCGACGACCGCCTCTCCGTCGAGCCGATCGACTACCGCACCGGGGTCACCGAAGCCGAGGTGGTCGACTTCGAAACGGTGCTGGGCACGGTACCCCTGCTCGACCCGGGCCTGGCCCGCGATTCGTTCAAGTTCTCGCAGGCCGAGGCGGCCTACTACCGGTTCTCCGACCCGCTCGACGTCGACCGCTACATGATCGATGGCCAGGTGCGTCCGGTGGTGCTGTCGGCCCGGGGGCTCGACCTGGCCGTCAGCCAGGTGCGGCAGGGTTGGGAGAGCCAGCACATCCTGTTCACCCACGGCTATGGGGCGGCCATGGCCGCCGGCTGGGAGGTCGACCCCAGCGGTCGGCCCCGCTTCCTGGTGCGGGAGTTGGGTGACGTCGCCGTCGACCCGTCGTTGACCGAGAGGCTGGCCCAGCCCCGGATCTACTTCGGAGAGAACTTCGGCGGCTACGCCATCGTCAACGCCGCCCGGGACGAGGTCGACTTCAGCGCCTCCACCGAGGAGTCGGCGCAGACCCGGTACCGGGACCAGGGCGGCCAGGGTGGTGTCCCCCTGGGCGGGGTGGTGCGCCGGGCCGCCTTCGCCCTCCGGTTCCGCCAGCTCGATCCGTTGATCGCGCCGGTGCTCACCCCCGAGTCGGAGGTGATCTTCCATCGCGACGTCACCGAGCGGATCCGCACCGTGGCCCCGTTCCTCCGCCTCGACTCGAACCCCTATCCGGTGCTGGCCGACGGCAAGATCTACTGGGTGGTCGACGCCTACACCACGAGCGACGACTACCCCTACGCCCAGCGGGTCTCGGCCAGCGAGACCGATCTGGCCGGCACCGAGCTGGCCGGCGGGCTGAACTACGTCCGCAACTCGGTGAAGGCCGTGGTCGACGGGTTCGACGGCACGGTGCGCCTGTACAAGTTCGACGAGAACGATCCCGTGCTGGCCACCTGGGACCGGGCGTTCCCCGGGCTGTTCCAGGACAAGAGCGAGATCCCGGCCGCCCTGCAGGACAATCTCCGGTACCCGGAGGACATCTTCCGGCTCCAGACCACGATGTGGTCCACCTACGTGGTCGACGACGCCCAGCAGCTGATCCAGGGCGAGACGGCGTGGTCGGTGGCGGCCCAGCCCCGCAGCGAGGCGGCGTCGGGGGAGGGCGACGCCGGTGCCACCCCGGTGTTCATGAAGCCCCAGTACCTGCTGACCCGCCTGCCCGGCAAGGCCAGCACCGAGTACGTGCTGCAGCGGGCGTTCGTGCCCCGCTCGGTCAGCTCCGGGTCGAGCAACACGCTGGAGCTGACCGGGGTGATGGTGGCCCGGTCCGACCCCGAGCATCTGGGGGAGCTCGTGCTCTACACCGTCCCCAGCGCCGCCGGGGTCAAGGCGCCCGACTTCGTCCACTCCGAGATCCGCAAGGACGATCAGCTCACCGACTTCGTCAAGGAGAAGCTGGGCTCGGTGGTGTCGTTCGGCGAGATGACCCTGCTGCTGATGAACGACACGGTGGTCTACGTTCGCCCGGTCTACGTGGAGGCCAACAGCGTGAACGCCGTGCCCGAGCTGAGCCGGGTGATCGTGGTCAACGGCGACAACATCCAGATGGGGGCCACCCTGCAGGAGGCGATGGCCCGGCTGGTGGCCGAGCAGGCCGGCACCGGCACCGACCAGGCCCCGACCGACCAGACGCCGGCGGAGCAGACGCCGCCCGATCAGAGCGGGGCCGACCAGCCGAGCACGAGCACGAGCACGCCGGCCTACGACCCGACCGGCCGGTCGTTGACCGACCTGCTGGCCGACGCCGATCAGCTGCTGGCGGCGGCCGACGGAGCCGAGGCCACGGGCGACGCGGCCGGGGCGGCCGACCTGCGGGCCCGGGCCCGGGTGGCCCTCGACGCGGCGCAGGACCTGCTCGGTGGGTCCCGGAATGGGGCGACGGGGTAGGTTGTTTCTCTGGCTGGCAGACCGGCTGGATAGCCGGTCGCAGATCGAGAGGGGACCCCACCCATGTTCCGCAGGATGAGCACCCGGGGAATGACCGTGCCCACCGGCGACCAGTGCCTGCCCGGCCGGTCGCAGTCGATGCCGGTGGCCGATGCCCACTACGTGAACGGCCGCCCCATGACGCCCCCCTTCCCCGAGGGCACCGACACGCTGGTGGTGGGTATGGGCTGTTTCTGGGGCGCCGAGCGCCTGTTCTGGCAGGTCCCCGGGGTGGTCACCACCGCCGTGGGCTACGCCGGGGGCACCACGCCCAACCCGACCTACCAGGAGACGTGCACCGGGATGACCGGGCACACCGAGGCCGTGCTGGTCGTGTTCGACCCGGCCCAGGTGTCGCTCGACCAGCTGTTCAAGGTGTTCTGGGAGAACCACGACCCCTCCCAGCACATGGGGCAGGGCAACGACATCGGCACCCAGTACCGGTCGGCGATCTACTACAACTCCGACAGCCAGAAGGCGGCCGCCGAGGCCAGCCGGGAGGCGTACCAGGCCAAGCTGACGGCGTCCGGCTTCGGGGAGATCACCACGGAGATCGCCCACATCGGGCCGTTCTACTACGCCGAGGACTACCACCAGCAGTACCTGGCCAAGAACCCCGGCGGGTACTGCAACCACGGCTTCTGCCAGGTGGCCTACGACGCCGAGGCCCTGGCCTGACCCACATCTGATCGTGTGCACGCGATCGTGACGCACCCCTGCGGCTGCGCGCGGTGGATGGTGAAGCTCTAACGTGGTGGTGTAGCCGCCCGCCTGGGGGTCCAACCGCCGTGAACGATCCCGTGCTCCACGTTCAGATGCTCGGTGGCTTCGGCCTCCGGGTAGGCGAGCGCGCCGCATCGGCCATGTCGTCCCGGCCGGCTGTCTCGCTCCTCGCCTACCTGGTGCTACGACGGGACCGCACCCACACCCGCGACCTGTTGGCCGGCAAGTTCTGGCCCGACGAGGCCGACGCCGTGGCCCGCAAGCGGTTGTCGAACGCCCTGTGGCAACTGAACCAGTCGGCCAAGCAGCTCGGCCTCACCGAGCTGTTCGACAAGACGCACGCCGCCGTCGGCTTCGCCCCCGGGCTGGCGGTGGTGGTCGACGTGGAGGAGTTCGAGGGCCGGCTCGACGAGTTGGAGCGCCGGCTGCGGTCCGAGCCCCGCAGCGTGGGCATCGAGGAGCTCACCGCCGCCGTCGACAGCTACGGGGGCGACCTGCTGGCCGGCCACTACGACGAATGGATCCTCGACCCCCGTCAGAAGGTCCGGGAGCGGTGGCTGGCCGCCCTCGGTGTGCTGGTGCGCAAGAACCGGGCCGCCACCGACTACGAGTCGGCCCTGCGGCACGCCCTGTCGCTGGTGGTGGCCGAGCCGCTGTCGGAGGAATGGCACCGGGAGGTGATGCGTCTCTACCACCTGAACGGCCAGCCGTCGGCGGCGGAGCGCCAGTTCAACCTTTGCCGGCGGGCGCTGGCCGACGAGCTGCAGGCGGAGCCGTCGGCCGAGACGGTCGAGCTGCTCGACAAGATCCGCCTGGAGGCATCGGCCGCCGCCACCTCGTCGTCCCCGGTGGCGGGGGCCACGGCGGGCGACCCCGAGCTGCCCTTCATCGGCCGGGTGGCCGAGCGTTCCGCCCTGGTGGCCCGGGTGAACGACGTGGTGGGGGGCAAGGGCGGGCTGGTGCTGGTGGAGGGCGAGCACGGCATCGGCAAGAGCCGGCTCCTGGCCGAGGTGGCCCAGGCGGCCGAGTGGCGCGAGGTGCAGGTGCTCACCGGGCGCCACACGGCGGGCAGCACCCTCACTCCCTACGAGGGCCTGCGGGAGGCGCTGCGTCCGGGCACGCTGGGGGTGCGGGGGGAGCGGCTGGCCGCCCACCTGCCGCCGGTGTGGCTGCGTCAGGCCGCCACGGTGCTCGAAGGGCTCCAGCCCTTCGTCGAGCCCGTCCCGGTGACGGCCCCGGCGGCGTCGTTCCCGCCGGTGGTGGCCCGGCCCGAAGAGGAGCGGTGGCACACCACCGAGGCTCTGGTCCAGGTGCTGCTGGCCATCGGCCAGCCCAAGCCGGCCCTGATCGTGCTGGAGGACATCCACTGGTGCGACGACGACACCATGCAGGTGCTGGTGCAGATCGGTGACCGGCTGATCGACTCCAACGTGTTGATCTGCCTCAGCTACCGGCGCCAGGAGGCCCAGCGCTCGCCCGCCATCTGGCAGAGCCTGGCCGAGCTGGAGGCCAAACCGGGGTCGGGTCGACAGGTGCTCGGCCCGCTCGACGTCGACGACGTGCGCCAGCTGGTGGCGGCCGAGCGGCACGGGGTGCGGATGTCGAACGAGCAGGTGACCCAGGTGGCCCAGCTGGGCGACGGCAACCCGTACGTGATCCTCGAGCTGCTGCGCGCCCCGGTCGACCTGCTGGAGCCGGCGGCCCCCACCGAGAACCGGGCGGCCGACGACGATCTGCTGCCCGGCCTGCACGAGATCCTCAGCCGCCGGATCGATGCCGCCTCCGACGAGGTGCGGGCGGTGCTGGAAGCGGTGTCGGCCATGAGCGGCCCCACCACCACCAACGTCGTGGCCGGTGTGGTGGGGCTGGGCCGCCAGGCCGTGACGGCGGCCCTGGCCGACGCCGTCGAGCGGGCCTTCCTGGTCGAGTCGAGCCGGGGGCTGGAGTTCGCCCAGGAGCACACCCGGCGGGTGGTGTACGAGGCGATAGACGCCACCGGCCGGCGGCGCATCCACGGCCGCATCGTCGATGCCCTGGTGCGGGAGCAGGGGGTGCGGGTCAGCCAGATCGCCCACCACGCCTGGCTGGCCGAGCAGTGGCAGCGGGCCTACCAGTACCACGCCCTGGCCGCCGACTCGGCCCTCAAGGTCAACGCCTACCACACCACGGCCGAGCACTTCGCCAAGGCCGACCAGGCCGCCCGGTCGTGTGAGATGGTCGACGCCCGCCGGCTGGACGACCTGTTCGCCTACGAGCGGGTGCTCGACATACTCGGCCGCCGAGGCGACCAGCAGGATCTCCTGGACCGCATGGCGGCGGCCGTGGTGGAGCCGGGGGCAAGCCCGGCCGACCGGTTGTCCGTCACCCAACGCCAGGCCTGGCTGATGACCCATACCGATCGGCGGGCCGAGGCGGCCCGCCTGGCGTCCGAGGCGGTGGCTCCGGCCCGGGCCGCCAGGCTCGGGGTGGGGGAGCTGCTCACGATCGTGGGCTGTGCCCGGGCCTGGTCGGGCGACATGCCCGGAGCGATAGGCCCGCTCATCGAGGCGGTGGCCGAGTCGCGGGCCAGGGGCGCATCGGGCGTGGCGGCCCAGGTCATGTTGGGGCGTACCTACAGCGACCTGCTGCGGTACGACGAAGCCCGCCAGCACCTGGAGGAGGCCTACGAGGCGGCCAAGGCCGAGAACGACCCCCGCAGCCAGGTGGAGGCGCTGGGGCACCTGGCCACGCTGTACTACTCCCTCGCCCTGAACGTGAAGGCCGAGAACGCCTTCACCGAGGCGTTGGACCTGGCCCGGTCGATCGGATACCGGCGGGGTGAGGGCATAAACCTGGTGAACCTGGCCGGCTTCCATCTGCTGCTCGGCCGCGGCGGCCGTGCGCTCGGCCTGTTCGCCCAGGCCGACGAGGTGTTCGCCGCCCTCGGCGAGGGTCGGGGCCAGGCCTTCGTGCGCCTCAACGGGGCCGAGCTGGCGTTCTGGATCCTGGGCGACGACGACGGGGCCCGAGTTCAGGCCGAGCAGGCGGCGGTGTACTTCCGATCGGTGGACGACATACGGCGGGAGGCGACCTGCCAGGTGACCCTGGCCGGGGTCGACCGGCGGGCCGGCCGGCGGCGCTTGGCCCGGAGACGCCTGCTGGAGGCCGTGCGCGGCGCCCAGGCCACCGATGCCCCGCCGGTCGAGATCCAGGCTCGGGTCGAGCTGGCCCTGGTGGCGCTCGATCTGGGCCAGCTCGACGAGGCGGTGGAGCAGGCCCGCACCGCCCGCCACTTGGACGGCGACGGCGGTTCCGACGGGTTGGTGCCGGTGTCGTTGGCCATCGAGGCCCGGGCCCGGTGCGCCCAGGGGGCGATCGACGAGGCTGCCGAGCTGGCCCGGGAGGCGGTCGGGCTCAATCGCTCCGGTGCCCTGCTGGCCCACCTGGCAGCGTGGTGGTCGGCCGAGGTGCTGGAGGCCGCCGGCGACCAGGACGCGGCGTCCCGGGAGGTCGCCCTGGCCTATCAGCTGCTCACCCGGCACCTGGCCGACCTGCCTGAGGCCGTGGCTCGAGCCGCCTGGGAGCAGGTGGCCGAGCACCGGGCCATCCTGGAAGCCCGGGAGCGGTTCTTCGAAGAACAGATCGAGGTGCGCCTCCCGGCGGCGGAGGCACCGGGCGGCCGGCCCCTCGAGAGCGAGGACCTGATCCCCGTCCGCTGGACGGTGTCGAGTCCTCAGGACCAGGCCATCGCCACCTCCACGCAACGGCGTCAGCGCCGCATCCTGCGTCTGACCGACGAGGCCGTCGCCCAAGGGGCGGTGGCCCGGATATCCGATCTGGCGGTGGCGCTCGACGTCAGCGAACGCACCGTCAAGCGCGATCTCTCCCAGCTGCGGGCGGCGGGGTATCACCCCGTCACCCGGGGCGGGGCCTCGGGAGAGATTTTTCCAACCTAGCGCTCAGCACAAAATACCTGATCAGAGGCCATGTTGTGGCAGTGTCCCCATGGTCTGTCCCCGGGCGCGTGTCTCCACCGAGATAGCCCTCAGACACCCAAAAGACACGCTGTGACCAGTAAGTCGACGATTGGTCAGGCAGCGTTCAGGTGGGTGCGGAAACCTCCGGGATCTGGCTGATCGGCGATTCGCCCCTTCGATTAGGAGTAGATCGTAATGCGCCGAGTAGCTGTCTTCACTTCCGCCACCGTCCTGGGGGCAGTCGCCACCTTCCTCGTCTCGCCAGCCGCCGTGCTGGGCGTCACCTTCATGAACTGACCTCTCCTCCGGGTTCCCGGGCTTTCCCGATCCATTCCGCCGTGGTCGGTAATCTCCCTCGGGAACTCCCTTCAGCTGCTGAGTCATCGCAGCTGGGGGTCGCCTCGAGTGTGGCCATCGCAGAACACCTAGCACTGCGATGGCCACACCGAGGCACTTTGTCCGGCCCGGAATCTTGGCACTCGTCGCTCCGGGACGCCGCGGCTGCCAGCCGTGAGGCGCCGGAAGGCGGGTGCCACGGGCGGTCCCTTCCCCCGGCTCTGGTCGGGGCTCGATGCCTGGCAGCCACGGTCGGCACCGAGTTCGCTGAAGGGACCGCCGTTTCCGTTCTCCCGGTGGAGCTGTCCGGTGTCCGGGCCGCTCGAGGGGGGCCCATACTGACCGGCGTGCCGATCTTCCACATCACCACCGCGGCCGATGCCGACCGGCTCATGGCCGAGGGGGTGCTGGAACCGCCGTCGTTGACAGCGGAAGGGTTCGTCCACTGCTCCACGGAGCAGCAGGTGGTGGCGACGACCGAGCGGTGGTTCGCCCCCGACGCCGAGCTGGTGCTGCTGGAGCTCGACCCCGGGCAGCTGGGTGACGCCGAGCTGCGCTGGCCCGAGGTCTATCCCGGGCAGCGGTACCCCCACGTGCACGGCCCACTGCGGGCCGGGGCGGTGGTGGCCCGCCTGCCCTGGGGTCCGGGGGACCGGGATACATGGAGAAAAGCAGCGACAGGTAGCGACGGCGGGAAGTAGTCGCTATCGTACGTAGTTCACTCAACGACGCGGGGTGGAGCAGCCAGGTAGCTCGTCGGGCTCATAACCCGAAGGTCGTAGGTTCAAATCCTACCCCCGCCACCAACGGAAGCGCAGGTCAAGGCCGGTCCCCCAAGGGCCGGCCTTCTTGCTTCGTGAGGCCAGAGGGCGCTCAGCCATCTATCGGTCATCTACCGGTCGGCCCGGTGCCCGCCGACGGTCAACGAGATTGGCGAAGGCCGACGCCATGGCCTGGCCCTGGCCGGGGATGAAGTGTGCGTAGGTCGACAGGATCGTCTCGGGCGCATCGCCCAAGCGGTAGGCCACATCGACCAGCGGTACCCGTTGGGCGAGAAGCAGCGAAGCATGCGTGTGGCGGAGGTCGTGGAACCGGATCACGGGAACCGGCGCCGCCCTCACGAATCTGTCGAAGGCTTGCGCCACCCGGTCGGCGTGGAAGGCCTGGCCGTCCTCAGCGGTGAACACCATCCCGCTGTCGACGTAGGCGATGCCCCACGCCTCGCGCTCCTCCTCCTGAAGTCGGCGCCACTGGCGGAGCACGTTCACGGTCGTCGGGTCGAGGTCGATGACCCGCCGGCCCCGCCTCGACTTCGTCCGCTCCTCCTCCACCATCTGGTAGCCGTTCCGGTATCGAACCCGGCGCACCCGCAGCACTGCCGCATCGAGGTCGACGTCGCGCCACTTCAGGCCGAGCAGCTCGCTCCGGCGCATCCCCGTGAAGGCGGCGACCCGCAGCAGCGCGTAGAAGCGCTTTCCGCTCACGAAGGAGAGGAAGTCCCCCAGCTCGTCCGACGTCCACACCTTCATCTCGACGTCGTTGCGCTGCGGCCGGTCAACGTCCTTCGCCTGGTTGTAGGTCACCAGTCGATGACGTACTCCCCAGTCCAGCGCTGTGCGCAGCGTGGACAGCGTGTGCTGCAGCGAGGTTTCCGACAGCCCCCGAGCGGTTCGGCTACGACGGTCGGCGCCTGGCCGTCGCAGGTCATTGAGCATCCGGACGATGTGATCGGGCCGAAGCTCGTCCAGCATCAGCGCCCCAATGCTCGGCTTGATCCGTTGCTCGACCTGGCGCTGGTACTCGCTGAAGGTCGAAGGCACGACTCTCGGTTCAACCGCCGACAGCCAGCGGTCAAGAGCGTCGCCCACGGTCAGGCGATGAGGAAGCGTGCCCCTGCCCTCTTCAGCTCGACGCAGCTCGTCTCTGAGCCAAGCCTCGGCTTCGGCCTTCCGGCGGAACGGCCCCTTGCTGCGCTGAACCCGCTTGCCGTCCATCCGGATGTAGTGAAAGGCGTACCACCGAGGCGCACGATCCGTTCCACGGTTCCTGATGCCCCCCGAGCCTTTCGGCCGGCGCTTTGCCGAATCTGTCACGCCGCCCCCATCCGTCGGCAGGTGCTTGCAGGCCGACGATCCCGGTTCGCAGCTGCTGGCGATCGACGGGATCGATCCCGCTGCTCCCCCGGACTGTCGAGCATCAGCCCCAGCGCCTCGGCAATCAACAGCGTTGGCCACCGAAGCCGTCGACCGAGCTGAAGCGGCTCGACAGGCAGCGTCCCCTTTCCACGCTCCTGCTGAAGCCGCTCAGGCGAACACCCGAGCAACTCCGCCGCCTCACCCGTCGACATCGTCGCCCGGTATTTCCGCCCGGCTATCTCGAAGATCGGACCGCTCACACTCTCACCCTTCATTGTCGCCACCATCTCCCCCGCTCCACCTCAACAGCGGCAGCGGCACGTCATCGTTCGGCGGCTCGACGAGCACCTGGCGGCCGAGCCGGCGGCTGAGCACCGTGGCCAGCACCTCCGGGGTCGCCCGAGAGGCAAGCAGGCCCCTCAGCTCGGGTACGACGCCGGCCTTGTCGGCGGCCGAGTACACGGGGGCGTCGGCGGCCACGTAGGGCGTGAACTCGCCGTGCTGGCGTTCCGCTTCGTCCTGCTCATCGAGTTCCTTCACGCCGGCCCGGTTCAGCAGGCCACGGGAGGTATCGAACATGCGCCGGCCCCCGACGACCGAGGCGTACTCGGCCCACAGCGCCCGGCAGCGGGCCCGGACCTCGTCGGTGATCTTCGGGTCGGGGTCCGCTGCGGTGGCGGCGATCTCCCACATCGACCACGAGTCGTGTCGGCCGGTCTTGAGGGGGCCCATGGTCAGCTCCAGGCCGACCTTGGCCAGGTAGCGGCCCATGGCCGGGTCATCAGCCCGGATCAGGGTGATCCCGTGCTCCTCCGACACGTTCCGCCCGGCCTTGGCCATCTGGGTCGACCACTCCCGCCACAGGGCGTGTTCCATCTCGTCGACCTCGGAGGGCCCCCACTCGCTGTCGGCGTCCAGGTCGAGCTTCGACCAGACGAGGACGTGGAGGTGGGGGTGGAACCCGTTGGCCAGCGACCAGGTGACCTCGACCTGGCGGCAGAACCCTCCGCCTCCGGCGGTGAGCTTGCGGAACAGGCGTGACTGCCGCAGGGCGGTCCAGGCGTCCATCATGTCCTGGTAGCTGAGGGCCAGGCCGTCGCTGCGGGCGTGGGAGAAGGTCGGGGTGACCATGTAGCAGTGGAACCCGAGCGCCTTCATCACGGCCGCCAGCAGCTCGATCTGACGGGCCCGGGCCGCTGCGATCTTGATCGCACACCGCAGGCACAGATTCCCGGCAGCGCACACGACCACGCCTCGGAGCTGGCCGGCGTCGAGGCCGTCGGGGACGGTGACGTAGCCCATCTCCACCCGCCCGGAGTGCGCGAGCCCGCACGTGCCGGCCCGATGCTTCTTCGACCACTCGCCCGTCTCGTCGTCCTTGCGGGGTCCGAGGAGCTGCCGGTTCAACCGCTGGACCTGGTCCTCCCGCACCAGCCGCTCGTGCCGCCGCTGCTCCGCTTCCTCGGTCGCCGCTAGGGCATCGAGCCAGGCGTCTCCGGTGCTGCGCCGGGCCGTGCCGGTGGCCGTCACCATTGGCCCTGCCTCGCCTTACCAAGGCCTCCCGTTCGGCGCTCACACCTCGTTGGGGGTGCCGGTGTCACGTTTATCCGCGATGTACCGAGAGAGCCGCTCTGGCCGCCCTTGTCGGGCTGGGTGGTTGAAGGAGTGGGGGAGAAGAGAGTGTTCGACTTCGTCGACCCGCCTGAGGGGCGGCCTTGCGGCTCGGCGGGACTCCGTCCCGCCGGCCGCCGGCCGCCCATGGGGTGATGAGCAGCGCGGAAGGCTTCGTAGGCCTCCGCCGGTCTGGTGCCGTCGATGGTTCTGCCGGCGAGCTCGAACCCGACGGTCATGGCCACCAGGGCGAGCGCCGGTGAGCAGCAGGGCCGTCACGCTGGCTGTTGTGGCGGCCGTGATCCCGGCAGTGACCGTCGCTCCGGTGGCCACGAGGACCACGACGGTGACGGTGACGGGTTGGTGGGCATGGCGGTGCTGGCCCCTTGGCCAACGGTGGGGTGTTCTCATGGTCTCCTCGTTCAGGGATGAATGGCGGTGCTCAGCGCTGCGGCTGTGGCTGGGGTGGCGTGGCCGGTGCGGCTGTGGGGTGGTGCCGGCGCTCTGGGTCGGTGGCTGTCCCACCGGTTCCGCTGCGTCAAGGGCACGGGACAAACTTCGCCCCCCACTCCCGACAGCTCGACGGTCGGGTGCGGGTGGTGCCGGTGTGGGTGGGGTGTCGGCGAACTTTCTCCCTCTTCGGCCCTTGACCCATCGGCCCCGGCGGTTGGTTCGGCCTTCCAGTCCGAAGAACGGAGTTCTTCGGCTCGATTCGAGCCCCAGACGGTGGAGTGTGAGCGATGGGTACCAGCAGCAACAGCGGCGGCAACGGGAGCGGGAAGGTGGTGAAGCCGACCGACGTGACATACCGGGGGTTCCAGGCGGCCTATGACGTGTTCAACCGGGAACTGTTCGCCCGGCGCCTGCCGCCGTGCATGATCACGCTGCGGACGTTCGGCAAGGCCCGGGGCTACTTCTCCCCCGACCGGTTCGTCCACCTGACCGAGGTGACCACGACGCATGAGATCGCTTTGGATCCCCGCCAGTTCATGGACCGCACCGCCGTCGAGGTCCTGTCGACCCTGGCCCATGAGATGTGCCACCTCGAGCAACGGGAGTACGGCACCCCGTCCGGAACGGGTACCACAACCGGGAATGGGTCGACCTGATGGCCCGCATCGGCCTCGTCGCCTCCGACACCGGCCGGCCGGGTGGGAAGCAGACCGGGCAGGCGATGACCCACTACATCGAGCCCGGCGGCCGGTTCGAGACCGTCGCCCGCCGCCTGGTCGACGCCGGCCGGTTCACCCTCGGATGGGCCGACATCGAAGGCTTCATCATGGACGAACCCGACGGCGGGAAGCCGGGAGCGAAGACGGTGGTACCAGCCCCGAAGGCGGCGAAGTCCGCTCGGTCGGGGGTGCGGGCCAAGTACGTGTGCGGCACCTGCACCGCCGCCGTGTGGGGCAAACCGGGCCTCACCATCGGCTGTCTGGGCACCAGCGACAGCGTGCACGAGCCGGCGGTGATGATCGAGCAGTGACCGGGGGTTGTAGTGCACATCACAGGCGGGGTTGTGGTGTGCACTACACCGGTTGGGGGCGGTCATGGCTGGTCCTCGTTCACCTGGCGGCGGAACAGCCTGACGGTCGGAATCGCTCCACCACAGGACCAGGTCGTCATCGACCCAGTACTCCCAGCGACCCTGCTCCTCCCATCAACGCCTTCAGCCCACCCGTGCGGGTTCCAACGGACACTGAGCCCGTCGCTCGATTCGGAGCTGGTCACTGGTCCTCACCTCCCGGGGCGGGGTTGTCCCAGGCGAAGTCCCACCGGTCGGCCCAGCCGGTGGCGGTGGTGTCGAGCTGGTCGACCAAATCACTGTTGGCGGGGAACCCACCGCGGGACACCCACAGGGAGTAATCGGTCAGGCCGGTGATCGCGGCGTAGTCGTCGTCAGCGTCGAGCCCAGCGATGGCCAGGCGGAGTGCCTCATCGGGATCCATCACGCCTCCCCGGGGCTGGTGGTTGTGGTGTGCACGACAATGCCGGTCAGGTCGGCGGGCCAGGTGTGGTGCCGGGTGGCCTGGACCTCGTCGAGGAACGGACCAACGGTGGTGCAGGCTTCGTCGGTGGTGACCCACCACAGCCCGGCCGGGTCCTGCTCCACGAGCCCCCACCCGACGGGGTTGATGTCGTCGGCGCTCACCATGTGGTCACCTCCGCCTCGGCCGGTTTGGTCAGAGCGTCGGCCACGGCGAGGGACCAGGCGGCCAGATCAACCGACACCCCCTCGGCGGTGGCCAGATGATGCAGAGCGACCACGACCTCCGGCTGCGGGTTCACCCGCCGCAACGCCCGAGCAGCGTCAGCCGGGGTAGCGATGTGGGCCAGGGCCGCCAGGGCACCGCCGGCAGCGTGCCACCACTCCCACGACACCACCGGCGGCGGCCGCACTCGCAGCGCCCGGCGAGTGCGGGCCCGGCGGATACTCCGGGCGGCCAAGAGGCCGAGGGCGTGGAACAGGCGGAACCAGACCACCAGAAGCCACCAGGCCACCCGGATCAACAACACGGTCACGGTAAAGATCACGGCCGCCGCTCCTGCACAACGCCCCCCGTGGTCACCCTGGTGCCGTCCTCGGCCTGGACGAACCGGTCACCGCTGGTGGTGCTCGTGCGTGTCGATCTCGAACACCGAGGCGACCACCCGGTGCATGTCGTTCACCTGGGCCACGGCCTGGTCGACCACGCCCTGCGACTCAGGGGAGTTGGGGTCCAGGTTGAACGCGGCCGGGGTGCCGCCCGTGTCGATCGCCTGCCCGTCACAGCGCTTGGTTGTCATCCACTCCATGGGGGGCCTGGAGCCGCAGTCAGCGAACGCGGTGTAGGCGATCCACCGGCCGGTACCGCCGACGACCTCGACCACCAGTCGGGTGGCCTGGATCGGGGCGGACACGAAGATGACCACCAGCACCGCCCACACCAGCACGCTGGTCCACGACTGGGGAGCGAGGCCCTTGACTGTCTTGTCGGTCATGCCGCTCATACCGAGACCTCCTCAACCTCGATGGGTTCGGCGTCTGCGAACCGGTCGAACCGCTGCACCACCCGCTCCGGGAACCCCGGCAGCGGCGGGAGGGAGGCCACGAACCGGTCGGACACGTAGAACGCTTGGGCCGGCATCGGTAGGCCGGAGCCCTCGTCACTGTTGAGGGCCATGACGAACATGCGCCCGGGGATGACGTGCCGGGTTCGGGCCGCTATGGCTTCGCCGGATTCTTTGAACAGGGTCTTGGCGGCCGAGGCTTCCAGGGCGCCGATCCCGACCCGGGCGGCCATGTTGGCGATCATGGTGGATCCGTAGGGGCCGAGGTGCTCAGCGATGGCGTGCTGAGTCATCAACACGCAGTTGATCCCCAGTGCCCGGCCCATGGAGGTGATCATCTCCAACTGGACCCACGCCGTTTTCGCCCTCGCCTGAGCGGCTTTGTCGGTGCCGCCCCGGAGGAGGAAGAAGTTCACCAGCTCATCAGCGATGAACAAGATCCGCCCCCCGAACACCTGCATCTCCTCCGGGGGGAGGTCGACCCACGAGCGGAGTTTCAGCCGGCGCAGGATCGCGGCCCGGCGGATCATCTCGGAGTGGACGTAGCCGATCGCCTGCCACATGCCTTCGTCGGTCTGGCAGACGGTGGCCCAGTCTTCGCACCAGGCGTAGTCCCCGAGGGCTTTGGGGTCCAGGATGATCGCTTCACCGGGGCGGCCCAGCTCGACTTGGCGGCGGAACCAGAACAGGGTGGAGTTCGCCAACGATGTCTTGCCGCCGCCCATCCCACCGGACACCGCCATGCTGGTGTTGGTTGGCCGGTCCAGCTCCCAGTCCGTGTACCCACCGAGGGAGCTCACCCCGACCGGGACCCGATGCGGGTCATCGAACAGGACACCGACCTTCACATCGACCCCCAGTTCGAGCATCGAGGGGAGCACCTCGCGGCGGAGGCGGACCTCGAGGCGTAGGGCGTCAAGCACCACCGGGGTAGCGAGTGAGTAGCCGAGCTGAATCGCGAGACGGCGGGCCATCTTCGGCCACGCCCCCTGATCCTCCTGCGATGGCAGGACCCGCAGCACCAACGTCACCGACTCCGGTCGCCACCACCGGCCCCCGAAGCGCACCGACAGCAGATCCGGGAAGCGGATCCCACCATGAGCCGGGGTGATCAGCCCGGCGGTCGATGCGATGGTTGGCCACCGCCAGGCGAACACCCGCTCCGCCGTCCGCATCGGCGCCGACCGCAACCGGGCCCGCAGCCATGGCGACACCACGACCGCCCCTGCCACCACCAGTGCTTCGGCAGCGGCAGCCGACCGGACCCCACAGGGCCAGGAACACCGCCACTGGTAGGACCGGCCACCAGATCCGGGCTAGGCCCAGTGTGAGGCTGGTGGCCCGCAGGACACGGCGGAGTCGGGCCCGCCGGTTCGGTTCCACATCAACGATGGGAGCCTGCTCCCACCATCCGATCTCGTCGCTCATCCCAGGGCCTCCGATCCCCACACGGCCGGGCCCTCGCCGGCCGCTCCGTCGTTCCAATCCGCTGTTGTGTGGGTGATGCCGGGCCACAGCAGCTCGGCCGCCTGGTCGTCGGTCATCACCGTGTCGTCCGCCACCGGCCACAGCCCGGGGTGGCGCCAGTAGTCGCCCGTGTCGAACAACGCCGTCTGATCCCCGGTCATCGGCCGGACTCCCCGAACAGGGCCAGCTGGTCGCCCTTGCCCCACGGTTCTGCCGCACCCCGCCGGACCCGGGCCCGGGCCGGCAGCGGCGCCCAGTACGCCTCCACCCGTTTGGCGACCAGGTCCCGGTCCCGTTGCACCGCCAACCGGTCCAGGACGGCATCGATTCGCCATGGCTGGGGGCGGGTCTTGCGGCAGGTGAGCAGCTCCACCGCCTGGCCCGCAGAGAGCAGGCCCGGGTAGGACTTGCGCCGGGCCATCACCGCACCACCTGCACCATGAGATTCCCGACGAAGGCGGCCACCAGGACGGCGGAGCCGCCCAGCCAGACGGTGGTCATGGCCACGACCTGCCACCGGGGGGCCGGGGGTTCGGGGGGTCGGGGGTTCTTCAACCGCATCGGTCACCACCTCCTCGGCGTCCGGTACGAATCCCAGGCCGTCAGTTCCTCGCCGGCCCCGTCGGACCACCAGGAGTCCGCTCCGCCGGCCTGGGGGTCCCAGCCCGAGCCGTGACCCCACGAGGCCCACAGGCCCATCTCCCGGAAGGCGTCTTCGGTGTCGACGCCGATCGCTTCGGCTCGTTCGGGGGAGAGTTGGCCGGTGGCGACCCAGTAGTCCCGCATCTGGGACCACACCTCTTCGTCCTCACCCGCTCCCAGGCCTTTGGTCCAACCTGCGAGCACGCCCATCACCGGCCACCCCCACTGAGGCGGAGCAGGCCGTGGAACAGGCGCCGCTCCCGGGCCCGGACAAGGCCCTCGACGTTGGCCACCACATGGGCCGGGGCACCCTCCCGCCACTCCGACAGCAGCAGGGCCGCCTGGGAGGCGGTCAGACGGGGTTCGTCGGAATGGTCAGCGCCGCATCGGAGGCCACCTCCTGCACCCGGTCGGCCCGGACGATCGTCCGCATCCGGCCGTTGACCTCGCGTAGTTCGCCCCGCAGCTCGTCGAAGACCACCAGCCCACCGACCTTGGGGGTGGCGCAGCGAGCGGGGAGCCGGACCAGCATCGGCAGGGGAGTGACGTGACCCTCCATGCCGTGGACCAGGACCCGGACCGCCAGACGGCCCTTCGCCCGGCCGGTCTCGGTTACTTGCATGATGGCCCCGAACGTGTGGATCGGGATCACCGTGACATTCGTCGTTGCCGACACTTCACGTCTCCAGTCGCTTGGCTTGGGCGGGACCGTGTTGTCCCGTCGGGGGTCTGCCGGGCTCGAACCGGGACGCGCACCGTCACACCCACGGCCCGCTGAAGCCGTCGTGTCAGACCCTCTTCAACTGCTCACCCCGGCCCAGCGGGAGGTAGGAGCCCGGGAAGGGGCGGTGCCATCAACCAGCTGTGTGCATCGTCCAATGACGTGACAAGCGGTGACGCCCCACCCCCACCCGAACCCCCACCACCCGCAGGCCGAGAGGGGTGACCGCTATGCGGCGGCCTTGCTGCTCTGCGGTGCCGGCGGCGACGCCGGAGCAGCCGTCGAGGTGGACCGGGCGGAGGGGGCGGTCGCTTCACCGATGGTGTCGGCGTTGAACAGCCACCCGCCCCGGGCCCCAGCGGTGTGGAACCCGACCCGCAGGCCACCGAACACGGCCCGCTTGTTCTCCACGTCCGGCTAGCACCGGGTGGGGGACCTTGATGTAGATCGTGTCGAGCTTGTCGGCCGGGGCGGCCTTGAACCCCACAGCGATCTCCCACACCGGAAACCCGGTGTCCTCGTCCCGGCGCTGCTCGCCCGAGTCGATCTTCCGGTCCCGATCGTTCGGGAACTTCGGGTCCTGGACCTTCACGAACACCGGACGAACGTCCGACACCGCCCGAAGGCCGGCCTGCCACTGCGCATCCACAGAAATCTCACGAATAGGCATGACGCCACTTACTCCTCGTCAAAAGCTGAATGGTTGGGTTGATGGGATGGGACGGCCCGACCCCGACGAGAAGCCCCCAGCTACGCTGGAAGTCGCTGTTCTACTCATCGAGTCGGACACCACGCCCTGGCCGGAGCGGCAACTCCGGTCAGGGCACACCTGCACTAGCACTACGGGGCTCCCAGAGGCGACTCTCGTCTCGCTCTAGAAACCCGAACCTTGGACTACATGCGAGGATCCTAGCGTGTGATGCGAGGTTCTGCAAGCTTCCGAGTGTTGTTCCTACACTCAGGAGCGATGACCTCCGCCGAGTCTCCCGACAGCGACACTGCCTCCCTCATACGGGAGGTCATGTACCGGGCCCGACAGGCCATGGGGTCGGGCACAAAGCTGGCGGCCCGCTTCAAGGAGCTCGGCATCGGCCCCGACGACGGATACTCGGAGTCGGCCATCAGCAACTGGATTAATGGTCGGGCGATGCCACCAGCTGATGTGCTGCTGACGGCGGCCGCTCTCGCACGCATGTCCCTCGGCACGAACGTGGAGCCGACAGCCCCGACCTCGGCAGCCGAAGAGTGGCGGGTGACTGTCGAACAGCTCCAAGGCCAGGTCGATGCCCTTCGCACCGACGTCCTGCACCTCTACGGACAGCTGGGTATCCCCCGGCCCCACGGCGAGCAGCGCCCCACTCAGCGGAGGAGTGAAGCCGGATGACTACAGGTGGGGACGATGGCGGTGAGGCAGAAGTCGTCGGCATTCACAGCCGCCGTAGTGGCTTTCAGCTCGACATGGGCGCTGTCGCTCGATCCCACATAACTTCAGCGCGTCAGCGGCTGGGCATGACGCCGGCCGAGTTCGCAGAAGTGCTTGGTCCCATGCTCGGGTGGGAGGTTTCGGCTGGCGTCGTTGAGCGCTGGGAGACTTCGGCGGTCCCGCCAGGCGACGCCCTCATCGCAGCTGGCGTGGTGTCACGCGCAGCACCTGTACGGGCCGACAGCGCCAACGATGACGACCTCATGCATCAGCTGTTGGGCACCCGCTTCGCCGATGTGGAAGCCGTCTTCGCCACCCGGTCGGAGTTCATCACGCAGGTTCCGCTTCGCGACCTGTTCGAGGGTGCGAAGTCGATCGATGCTGTCGGGCTGTCGCTCAACCTCATCTGTCAGCAGTATCCCGACGATGAGCTACGGGACCTCATCGAAGCGGGGGCCAAGGTCCGTTGTGCCTTCCTTGCTCCGTGGCAGACGGCCATGCAGCGCCGAGAGGAAGAGGAGGGGTACACGCCCGGGCAGCTGTCAACGCTGACGGAGATGAATGTTCAGATCCTGAGCCAGCGTGTGCATCAACGCCTCGCGCCCGAGCACCGGGACCGGCTGGAGATCCGAACCTACAACAACACCATCCGCTTCAATGTGATGATCGTGGACCGCACGGTAGGAGTGATTCAGCCCTACATGCCGACACAGCGAGGTATCGAGTCACCAACCCTGCTGGTCCGCTCCCGGAAGGCCGGCGCCGGACTCTTCAGCATCTTCGAGCGGACCTTCGAGTGGACATGGGAACGAGCCGGGGCACCAGCATGAACTTCGATGGTCACCTCTCCATCGCACTGGAAGCCGTAGATCTCGCCGTTGACCTCTTCACTGACAGCGCCACTGGCCGTCTCACCGCCAAGGGTGAACGAGACTACGCCTCGGAAGTTGACTACGCGATCGAGGACCGGATCCGCTCGTTTCTCCAGACCCGAACCCCAGAAATAGGCTTCCTGGGCGAAGAAGACGGGGCCAGCGGGCCAAGCGCCGACCTCTACTGGGTACTCGATCCGATCGACGGCACCGTGAACTACACCCACGCCCTGCCAATGTGTGGCATCTCCCTCGCACTTGTCGCTGGCGCACAGCCGCAGCTCGGCGTGATCGACCACCCCTATCTCTCCACCCGGTACACAGCGGTTCGGGGCTCGGGCGCCCACTGCAATGGGAAGGCAGTTCACGTCAGTGATGTCGAGCAGCTGGCCGACGCACTTGTCACGATCGGTGACTACGCAGTGGGGGAGGGGGCCGAGGGCAAGAACGAGGCCCGGCTCAAGGTGACCGCAGCCCTTGCTCCAAAGGTGTTGCGACTGCGGATGCTCGGTGCCGCAGCCGTCGACCTGGCCTGGCTGGCAGACGGACGCACCGACGCCAGCCTCGCCCTCTCCAACAATGCATGGGACATGGCGGCGGGCGCCATCATCGCCAGCGAGGCCGGCGCAACAGTCAGCGACCTCGACGGCAGCCACCACACAACGACATCGGGAGCGACCATCGCGGCGAATCCCCGGCTGCACGGCCCGCTGCTCGACGCCCTTCACAGCGCCCTGTCTACGACCTCCTGACGGCCACCGACTGTTGCCCGATCGCCTGGGGTGATACCGAGCGCGAAGTAAGTGGTTCGGTGTAGAGCTTGAGCGTTCCGGCTGGACGGAGCCTCCCCGCTCTGCCCGGGGTTCTGGTGAACTCAGGGCTTCCTGTTGTGTGAGCGAGGAGGCTCCTGATGGCATCGTATGTTGGTATTGACCTGCACCGCCGCCGGTCGGTGATCGTGGCGTTGAACGAGGGCGGCGAGCGGGTGTGGTCGTCTCGGATCGAGAACTCGAGGTTGAATCTCGAGGTCGAGCTCCGGTCGATCATGGCGGCGGTGGAGGCACCGGTGCATGTGGTGATCGAGGCGACGTGGGGCTGGTACTGGGCCGCCGACGTGGTCACCGAGGTCGGCCTGGCAATGCACCTGGCGCATCCGATGGCGATCAAGGGCTACGAGAACCGGCGGGTGAAGACCGACTGGATCGATGCCGAGCTGCTGGCTGATCTGCTGCGCATGGGCCGGCTGCCCGAGGCGTGGATCGCGCCACCGGAGATCCGGGAGCTGCGGGAGTTGGTCCGCTACCGGCGCAAGCTGGCCCAGCTCCAGGCGGGGTTGAAGGCCCAGGTGCATCAGACGTTGGGCAAGGAAGGGGCGATCCCGGAGACCAAGAGCATCTGGTGGTCGGGCGGGCAGCGGTGGCTGGACGAGTTGGACATGGCCGACGCCTACACCAACCGGGTCGAGTCGCTGCGGGATCTGCTGGCGCTCTATCACCGGGAGATCGCCGCCCTGGACGGGATGATCCACCGGGCGATCATGGCCAACGATAATCTGCGGGACGGCTACGAAGCGATCCAGGTCATCGGCGGGGTCGGGCGGGTGCTGGCGGCGGTGTTCGTGGCTGAGATCGGTGACGTGCACCGGTTCCCCGAGTCCGAGGACGTTGTGCTCGTGGGCCGGGTTGACACCACGGCACCGCGAGTCCGACGTGAAGATCCGCCGGGGTCGGATGACCAAGCAGGGCCCGGTCCTGGTGCGCTGGGCAGCGGTCGAGGCCGTCACCAACGCTCACTGCGAGCCACGGCTACGGGCGGCGAAGCGTCGGGTCGGTGAGCGGCGAGGGATCACGATCGGCAAGGTCGCCGCCGCCCGCGAGCTACTCGCCCTGGTCTTCTATGGTCTGCGCGACGGGGAGATCCGTTGCCTCCAAGATCGTCACCAGCCAACGGCTGTGTGAGGAGTTCGGGCGCGGCCGGTCGGCGTTCTCGTCCTTAACGGCATGCGACCCCCGGGGTTCCCGGGGCGTTGCCTCGTAAGTGAGTGAGACCCGAGCGGTCGTGGCCGCACCGCTCCATGCCCACCATCGACTGGCTGGGCGAAGGAATGCCTATTCGCACCCGAACCATCGGGCTGCGCGCTTCTCACTCTTGAGACATGGAGCAGGTCGACCGCACCCCACCCCGACTTCCGGGAGGACACCAGCATCTGAAAGACCAGCGACGCACCTCGTGCTCCCCGACGGGGAGCCCCTTTGCGCGCCCGCAACTCCGGAACTTCGTCCCGGAAGACCCGACCACTCAGCTCCCAAGCCGGTTGACGGGTCCAAGCTCTACAGGTATGCCGAACTCGGTCGGGTTGGCAGGCGGACAATGCCGGCAAATAGCACCCTGTCGACACCAGAGTGGCGCCTGAACGGTCTTCACTGCTTGTTCAGATCGTTCAGCTGGAGACTCAACGACTCGAGCACCTCGACACAGACCGCACGGTCAGACTGCTAATCTTCGGGCGGCGACTCAGTCTCCAAATGGGAGCCGGCATGGTGGTCGAGCTCTCCGGCGATAATCCGCCGAAAGAGATCGATCGAACGTTGCCGTCGTCCCCCCAATTCTTCGTCGGTCACGGCCGCCAACGCCGCGCGGAACGCTGCGGGTATGATTGATGATGCTCCAATGTGGTCAGTCATGTCCGACTTGAGCCTCGGTGCGTATGCGAAGGCTAAGATGCCCTTCGGGCGGACCTCGGCATCAAGCACACGTGTGAAGCTCGAAAGAGCGGCTTTCGACGCGATATAGGCGCTGGCCCCAGGAATTGTCCAAACCGCTGCTGTGCTTGTGACATTGACTATTCGACCAGTGCCACGCTGGATCATCTCTGGGAGTGCGGCCTGACACCATATCATGGGGGCCTTGACATGTACCTCAAAGGCCTGCCACCAGAACTCAGGATCAATTGTCTCAATCAGACCGAGGTTTGGCGTACCTGCGTTGTTGACGAGGATATCGATTGGCCCGAGCTGCTCCCGGACGGATCCACTCACAGCTGCTGGAGCAGCTCGGTCTGTAACATCTGCCAAGATCGGGATGACAGTCGATCCGTTCGAACTGAGGTCCGTTGCCGCCACTCGGAGTCTCGCCTCGTTACGCCCCACGATCGCGACAGCAGCCCCAGCTGATGACAACTCGTTGGCCAGCAGTCGCCCCACGCCTTTCGCTCCTCCGGTTACGATGGCGACCTTGCCAGCCAGATCCAGCTCGTACATGCCGTACCCCCTTCGAGCTCGCGAGGGTAGCCCGCTGGCGAAAGCACTGCTGCAAAGCTGCATACTACCTCTCCTCGCGAGAATCCTGGATCACGTGCATATCCGGCAGGGATCCCGCGTGCCCAGCCTGCTCGGTATCGACGGCGGGCTCCGCACGAGTTCGACGCGCCCCCGGGCCACGAGCGATACAGCGCACGCCGGTCGTGCCGCAGCGTTGTGCTCAGCGGTAGCCGACGGAGAGCATTATCGATCGGCGTGCCCAGGCCACCTGATGCCGGCGTCACCAGACCAGATCATCCCTTGGAGTACGGCACGCAGCCGTCGAACGAACAGGGACTGCAGATCTGCTCCGGGGACAGCGGGCGTCTGATTTGGAGACCGGCGCCACGGTGATGGGATACCATGCCGCATCCGGATGTCGGGAGGAGTGGCGGGTGGAGCTGATCGAGCGATACCTGGCGGTGGCAAGGGGGGTTGCCGAATCCGTAGAGTTTGTGTCAGCTGCCGAGCTCGGTTCGCTAACTCCGTGCGATCCGTGGACAGTGAGAGATGTTCTGAACCACATGGGCCATTCGGCGCGGACGCTTGTTGCGAGCATGAGAGGCGAGGCGGTTGGAACGCCAGGCGGTGTCGGCGACGACACCATCGGTGATGATCCGGTGGCGGGCTGGGAGGCCACGACGGGATGGATGGTGGACACTTTCACTGATCCTGGAGTGCTCAGTCTGGAGTTTCATCACCCGGCTGGTGCCATGACCGGCGCGGATGTGCTGGTAATCCTCACGTGGGATCATCTCGTTCACACGTGGGATCTTGCCCAGGCGACCGGTCGGTGGGTATCGACGTTAGATGGTCCGCTTGTTGACCATGCTTGGGAGCTGGTTCAGGTCGGCACGATCGAGATTGTCGAGGGCCAGCGGGGTCGGGTGTTTGGCGATCGCGGCGTCGACGAAGGGAACAATCTGGAGCGCCTACTTCGGTATACCGGCCGCGACCCATCAATGGCCCGTTGACCCAGGCGGCGGAGGGCCCGGTCGGTCCATCCGGCAACGACCACTACCACCCCGGGGGGGGCGAGGCGCCAGCCGGGCCGGGACTCAGGTAGGGCCGTACAAATGCGAGCCCGATCGTCCGGAGCTAGGTTGCAGGCGACACGAAGCCCTTCGAGAACCTGAAGACGAGGATGCGATGGCACACTATCTGATACGAGGAACCTATACCGCTGAAGCAGTCCGGGCGCTTGTGGCGGCCGGCGCATCTACCCGTCGAGAAGTCCTCCAGGGCCTGTTCGAGAGTGTCGGAGGCAGGGTCGTCGCTGGTCCCTACTGGTCAAGCGACAATCTCTCGGCTGTCGGGATCTTCGACCTGCCAACTTCAGCCTCCGTTGCAGCGGTGCTGACGACATCGTTGTCGGCGGGGACGGTGCCTTCATCAACTGCGGAACTCCTGTTTACTGCGGAAGAAGTCGATGAGGGCAGTAGCCTCCGCCCGAGCTACCAGCCACCGACTGCGTAGTTCGCGAGAAATCGGCCCGCTAATCTCGCAAGTGGTCTCGATCCGGTGCTAGTTGTGCTTGAGTTCGCACCCCCTCCGCCCCACTCGGTGGTCCACCACGACCGCTCGATATCACTACCCGGGAAGGCCGGTCGGCCGCGCTCGGGTACCGGCGATCCCGAGCGGGGTTGACCGCCCGATAACGCTCGCAGGTTGACCGTCCGAGGTGGCTAGCCACCCGGCGCGGCTATGCGAACGAGCGTTCGTGTGATCTCGGGCGCTCGGAAGGTGAGGATATGCCCACGATGTGTCACTGGTGCAGAGCGCTCACTCCCAAGTTCCAAGTTGGACTTGTTGACGAGGTACGGCGGCCCATGCGGCAAGTGCGGCGGGCTCGGTGACCTCGACGCTGTGGTATGTACGTCCCCACAGTGCGAGCAGGACCTGGACCGCCGGACCGCGCACGACCGCTGGAACCTCGTTGGAGAGGCTTGACGGGCCGATCGCGAAAGTTTGCCCGTTGTCGCCGCGCAGCTCGGCGATCAGCGGTGGCAGTTGCGTGTCGTCGCGGGAAGCCATCCCGGGGAGAATGACCGTGATCGCGTAATCGCATGCGTCCTGGGCTTGGGTGTCGGTCATTGAGTGAGGGTGCTCAAGGGCCGCTTCGATATCGAGGCGATGGACACCGATTTCCGCCGCGGCATGCCACCCCCATAGCCCAACGGTCGGCGCTTCACTGGTCGGGAATGGATAGAAAGCTGGGCGAGTCTGATCGTCGCTCAACAGATCGATCGTGCCCTGTGCCCATTGGGCCAAAGTCTCAAGCGGCTGACCGGCCGGCTGGTCCCAGCAAGCACGGGTGCGACTGAGGGCCGTGGCGTCGTTCGGGGCAGAGGTGATCATCTCTGCCCAACCCAACGCAGCTCGTCCAACGTGTACCGCTGCGTTGTACACGGTCCAGCCGGGGCAGTTCGGCACTGCCCTCCCCAGCTCGTCCGGCTCGCGGCCCATGACATAGTCGATTGCCGAACGGGCGACCACGACCCGGTCCTGGTGGCTCAGTACGCCCATCGCGTCCCCCCTCTACCTATGCCGGTGTGACCATCCCCGCTGCTCCGGAGCGTACGCGCTAGGACTCAGCGGCACAAGGAATCGACCCCAATCAACCGGCCGGCGTTTTAGCTCTCGAGGCTCGTCGTTGGCCCCCCACCAGCGCCACTCGAGCACCGGCGATCCCGCGTCTCTGGAGTGCTCGAAAACGACGCCGCCGGCCAGTCGAGATCGACGGGCGACCAAGCCGTGAGCGCGATCCCGGCCGCGCACCATGGCGCACCACTCGTATCGGACCCCTGTGGTCGGGCAGGCCGGTACTGATTGTGGTCACGGGCCGGCCTGCCATGTTCGCTGTCAAAGTCCCGGCTTGGTCCCTGTCCACGCCTCGAACGTCACCGCGTCTCCCTCGATTGCGAGATCGGCGGCATTGGGCCGCCCCCACAGCCGCACCAGAAGATCACTAGCGGAGCCGGTCACCAGAGCGACTGGTGCACCGTCGCCGAGTTTGAACTCCCGGGCTGTGTCGGTTGGCCGCAAACGGATGCTGGCCGGTGTAGGCCCGTCCCCGCCTCGGATTCGCCATCGGTCGGCGAAGAATAGCGTTGTCATGGCCAACCCATCCGAACATCGCGATGGATCAGCATCCCTCGGGATGCCGATCGCGTCAGCGATGTCGCATCGGTGAACCTCGGTCTCAGTGGCGGCCAGAAGTGCGAGATACCGCACAGTCCGAGGACCGAACCACCAGAAGCACTCTTTCTCGGGGTCGGCGGATCGAATCGTCTCAAAGAATCTAGGAGCCCAATCGAGAAGACTCCCGTATCCGGCGCGCCCGGCAACTGCCGGGGGACTGCTTGCCATGATCGCCGCCCCGTCTACATCTGCGGGTTTCGCAATCCAATCCGCCCACACGAAACCGAGCCCACGACCAAGATGGTCATAGACAAAACCGACGTTCTCCCACCCGGGGCAGTTCGGTACGGGCAGCTCCATAGACTCGATATCTTGGCTAAGCAGCCATGCGATCGAGTCCTCGACCCAGTGCACGTGATCCTCGAAAGTCCCATGCGCCTCCAGCGGAATCACCCCCTCCGTTCCATTCGCCAGAGCCCTGATGATACACCTGTCGCGTACACCTGTCGCCCGTCACGCTCTGCATACGAGGTAACCGGCGGACTGGCCCGGCTGGGGCGAGCGGTAATCCCGGGCCGGCCACCCCGGGTAGAGGAGGGCCTGGCCGTGAGCGATCCCGGACGTCCACTTGTGCCGGGCCAGAGTGCCTGGCCAGACCGGGGGTGAGGATTGTGGAGCCGGGGCGTTGGTAGTAGGTCTGATCTGGGGAATCTTGTTCGTCAAAGACGGACGTCCATGTTGCACTGACATCCCTGGAACGAATCATCTAGTCTCGTTTGTGACGCCGTGGGGTCGGGCAAGCGTCCCCAACGAAAAGTTCAGGAGCGGACATGTCCTCTGCTATCAACGATCTGGAGGCCGTGACGGCTCTGGTCCAGCTGTACATCGACGGGGCGGGTGGCAACGTCGGGAAACTGAAGGAGGCCTTTCACCCGACGGCCACCATGATGGGCCACATCGGGCCGATGGACACCTACATCCCTATCGCCGAATTCTTCTCCATGATCGAGAATTCGCCGCCGCTCCCCGGCCCCGGTTACAAGGCTGTGATCCGGTCCATCGACCTTACCGGTGACGCCGGGGTGGCCGTCCTCACCGAGACCGACTACATGGGGTGCGACTTCGTCGACTACTTCGCGGTCACCCGGATCGACGGCCGCTGGTGGATCACCCACAAGAACTACGCGCACACGGGCGGCCAACCACCGTCGCCCTGATCTTCCGGAAACTTCCGGCGCCCAGCGATTAGGGGCTCGGGTACCGGCCTGTTCTGTGTGGCCGAGGTGCCCGGTAATGCTCGGGCATGCCATGCCTGATGAGGATGCTCACGGAGAGCGACGATGGGGATTGCCAGTTCGAGGGGTGACCTCGATGTCCTTGGTCACGGCGTCGTGCGGGTGACGTCCTGTGGCTACGAATCACCCGTCCGGCCGTCGATGGTCTCGCGCAGCAGGTCGGCGTGGCCGCGGTGGCGAGCCGTCTCTTCAATCAGGTGAATAAGGATCCAGCGCAAGTTCCACCCTGTGCCGTCGGGGCCCGAGGCGACCGAGACCTGATCGAGACTTTCGCTGGCGCCCACGACCCAGCGGCTCCGCTCGCAGGCAGCCTGGTAGCCACGGCGGAGGTCGTTGGGATCGTCATCGAGGGCGGTCCGCCACTCCCAATCCCGATCGGTCTCCCAATCAACCGATGCCCACGGCTCGCCCAACGGAAGACCGAGAAAGTCCTCGTTGAACCATGATTCCTCGACCACCGTCATGTGCTTGAGCAGCCCGGCGAGGGTCATGGTCGAGGGCGGGATCGTCCTGGCCATGCCCGAGCGGCCCAGACCGGCCGTCTTGGCCAGGAGCACACCGCGGAAGTAATCGAGGAACTGCGTCAGCTGTGTGCGCTCATCGCCATGTGCGTCGATCTCATTGCTCGTCATGATCCCATGTTCGCAGAAACGCCACGCTGCAGTGCGCAGTAACGCTCGGTCGCCGGCTCGCCGTAGATCGCCGCTCGGCGATGGAGCGGCTCACTATTTAGCGTTTCGGGGACTCAAGCGGCGTGCCAGCAGCGTTGACCGTCCGGATTTGGCAGATCCGTCCCATATCGTCGACTAGTAGTCCGCCCGCTCCGGTCGTCGTCGAGCCATCTTCAAAGAGGTTCTCGTAAAGTAGGGCGATGGTGTTGTCTTTGGCGGCGGCAGAGATAAGACGTTGCCCGATCCACCCAGCCGCTCGGCCTGCCTTGGCTGCGTCGATAAAATCGGCCCGGTTGCTCGCTGTGTGCTGATCTCCGTTGATAACCGTGACATTGTCGGCGAAGAACCCCGCACAACTGTCGAGATCACCAGCGTTGAACGCCTCGTTAAAGGCGCTAACAAGCGCCACCAGCTTTGTATCGTCCATTATTGACCCCACCTTTCTCACATGCTCAGGCCGCCGACCGGCGAACCGACCATTCATTGGGCGGGCACATGCAGCCTGCAAGACCCGGCGAGCAACGCTACGCAGCGCCGACAGTAGCCGGCGAACACGCTGGTCACCATCCATCTCCTCCTCGACGCAGCCGGCCACCGCCGAAGCGCCTTGTAACCGACGGCGGTCCCGAGCGGGTGGGGCGCGCGATAACGATCAGGCCGGTCGAGGCCCTCGTAGGGCGTCGCCAGCGGGAGCCGTCCGGCCATCCATCCAGCGATCCCCATTAGGGTCTGTTCCCGCCCCGGCCTGTCCGACTTGAACGTGGTGCTAGACAGGCGAGTGCAGGGCCGGCACCATGGACCCGATAGCAGCAGGCACAGAGGATGAGGTGACGAGATCGTGGATCGCTTCGACGTTGTCGTGGTTGGTGCGGGATCTGCTGGTGCTGTTGTGGCTGCTCATCTTTCGGAGAGTCCTGGCACCTCGGTTCTGTTGCTCGAGGCTGGTCCAGACAACACCTCCGCGGAGACCCCGGCCGGTATACGGGCCCGGAACTGGTTCAAGGCGTACGACGAGCCGGGTCGGCTGTGGCCCAACCTGGTGGCTCGCCGCGCAGTCGATCAGCGGGAGGCCTTCTACCGGCGAGGTCGTGGTATCGGCGGTTCATCCGCTGTCAATGCCATGGGCGGCATCCGGGGCACGCCTGATGACTATCAGCGCTGGGTCGCCGAGTTTGGCTGCGAGGGCTGGGGTTGGCCTGAGATGCTGGCCACGTTCCGTTCCATCGAGGACGATGTCGACTATGGGGGCGAGGAGTGGCACGGGCGAGGTGGTCCGATTCCCTTGGCCCGGCTGCCGTTTGATGCGCTGGCACCGATGGATATCGCCGTGCGGGCCGCCCTGGGCGATCTTGGTTACCCCGAGTGCGACGACTACCACGCGCCAGGCGCCACGGGAATCAGCCGTTGGGCGTTCACCTGGCGCGACGACTGTCGGGTCTCGACCAACGACGCCTATTTGGAACCGGCTCGAGGACGGGCCAACCTGGTCATCCGAGGAGACGTTCACGTCGACCGTGTGCTACTCGACGGCCGACGTGCACTCGGGGTGGTTACTGCGTCTGGCGAGGAGATCGAGGCAGCGGAGGTCGTGCTCAGCGCCGGGGCTGTTCATTCTCCGCCGATCCTCCTACGTTCCGGGGTCGGTGGCGATGACGGGCTACCGGTTGGCCAGAACCTCAAGGATCACGCGACGGCCGGATTCTTTCTGGCCTTGCAGCCGGAGGGTCGTCGAGCGACGGTCGATGATCCCGTGATCGGTTCCATGCTGCGGTATACCTCGGGGCTGAGCGAGGCCGGCCCGAACGATATGCAGATGCAGTGGTTCGACGCGACCGGAGCCAACGAAGAAGGCCGAGGCCAGGCCCAGTTGCGTGCAGCCGTCATGCGTGTGTTCTCCTCCGGGGAAGTCCGCCTTCGGTCAGAAGATCCTCTTGACGACCCTGTCGTGGACTTCTGCCTCCTGTCCGACGAACGAGATCTGACGCGCTTGCGTGACGCCACGTACCGAATGGTCGACATCGTCCAACGACCATCCATACAAGCCATCGCCGAGCGCGTGATCGTTCCTCGCGCCACAATCGATCAGCTCGACAACGACCAAGCGATAGACGCTTGGCTACCGACCATCGTCAGCGACTACGTCCACGCTGTCGGCACTTGTCGAATGGGCCGCCAGGACGATCCTGCCGCCGTTGTCGACCTCGACTGCGCCGTCCGTGGCTACCAAGCCCTCCACGTCGTCGATGCCTCGGTGATGCCCGACCTACCCAAATGCAACACACACCTCACAACCGTGGCCATCGCCGAGCGCTTCGTGCAGCGACGACAGTCGATGACCCGGTGAAGGCCTGCGCTCTAACCGGCGTTCATCAGCGGGTAGGTCGCCCAATAATGCTCCGACGGCACACGCCGCAACTGGCGGGGGCGCCCATGACGGACTCGAACACTCGTTTGTGTGATCTCGGGTGCTCGACTCGTGCCGGATTGGATGGGGGTACGGCATCGAGGCTGTCGGCCGTAGCTCCGAGGGGCCGAGCGGGTATTGTTTCTTAGATGTGCCTGCCGACGTGAGCCTCCGAGACATGTTGGCTTCTGTTTCGAAGTGCGTCGCACATTCATTCCTGGCCACGCTGCCGCTCGCAAGAGGCGGAGCACGCATACGTCGAGTCAGGTGTGCCTGGCGTGGTCGAAACCGACTTGGAGATACACGATGATCACGATCGGGATCGACCCGCACGAGCGGTCACATACCGCTGTCAGGCGTGTGCTAGGTCCTGCGTTCAGATGCCAGGCACCGGTGTCGAGAGACAGAACTCGTTCCCGTCGGGGTCCGCCATTACGAACCATCGGAAGGCGCCCCCGCCCACCTCGTGGGGTCCACTCACGCACGAGCCGCCACGGGTGCGGATCTCAGTGGCCACGGCATCGATGTCGTCAGCGACCGTGTCGAGGTGCATTCGGTTCTTGCCGACCTTGGGCTCGTCGGTACGCTGAAGACATAACACTGCTGGGCCTTCTGAGGGGCCGATGTGAACGCCAACGTCGCCAACCCGACGAAGAATCTCTGCGCCCAAGAGCCACCGCCAGAAGTCTGTAGCAGTGGCCAGATCGCTCACATCGAGTGTCGGCTTCCAAATCCTGGCTGGTGCGACCACGCCGATCTCCCCTCCTCGTTGAGTTCGCCAAACCTACTAGGCCGAAACTAGGCCGACCTCATCATGCCAGAACGTGGAGCGGCGACTGTAGGGAAGTCAACCCCTCGGACCTTGCGCGCTGGTACCGGCGGAGTGGCCCGGGTGACTCGCTCGGAAACGACGCCGGTGCCGCCCAGCAGCGACGGTCACCCAAGCCCGTGAGCGATCCTGAGCATCGCCGGGCATCAATCGGTCATCTACCGCCCCGTGGGGACACTCGGCCAAGGGGGGCCGGCGAGCGGTGGACAACCGCCGTTCGTGCAGGCCAGCAAGGTTCGCCGTCGCCCGCCACCGGTCCCCGAAGGTCGCCGATACCAGGCTCATAACCCGAAGGTCGTAGGTTCAAATCTACCCCCGCCACCACATGGATCCCGAGGTCAGCGGCCTGGGGATTCGTCACGTCAGGGGTGGCATCTACCGTGTCGTCTACCGGCGACACGACCGGCAAGCCTGTGAGCTGCAGGTTCAAGGTGTCGTGGGCGGTAGATGTCTACCGGTTGGCGGCGATGAGATCGGCGAACGCCGTAGCGGCAGCCGCGCCCATGCCGGGGAGCAGGTGCTGGTAGGTGCGCATCGTGAACCCGGGGTGGGCGTGGCCGAGGCGTTCGGAGACGACCTTGATCGGGACGCCTGCGGCGACGAGTAGCGACGCGTGGGTGTGGCGCAGGTCGTGGAACCGGATCCGTGGCAGATCGGTGGTGGCGACGGTGCGCGCGAAGAGTTGGCTGATCGGCTCGGGCGACACTGCGACGTGGCGCAGGTTGAGGAACATCGGTGTCGTTGTGTCGATGGCGGCTCCCTCATCGGCGAGGCGCTGCTTCCAGCGCGAGAGCACGTCGATGGTGCCTGGATCGAGGTCGATGCGGCGTCGACTGGTTCGTGTTTTGACCGGTGCTTCGACGGTGCGGCCGCCGGTGACTTGGCGGGAGCGGGCGATCGACACGGTGGCGGCACTGGTGTCTAGGTCGCCCCAGTTCAGCCCGGCGGCCTCGCCGCGACGGAGGCCGGTGTGTGTGCGACGAGATGCAGTGCCGGGAAGAGCCGTTGATGCCGGACAACGTCGAGGTACTGCGCGAGCTGGCTTGCGGTCCATATGGCTGCGACGGCTGAGCGGGTATCGGACCTCGGTGGCCTTGATCGGAGGGCGGGGTTGGTGTCGAGGAGTTCCCGGTCGACGGCGAGGTTGAGCGCGTTGGCCAGCACGCGGTGGACTTCGAGCACAGTCTTGCCTGAGAGCGCCTGACCCTTCTTGCCGCCATGGGCAGCGAGGTCGGTGTAGATGGTGTCGAGGTCGGCCGGTCGGAGCTGGTCAAGACGGAGGTGACCGATACGAGGATTGATGTAGTGGCCAACCATCCACTGGTACCGGTTCCGTGTCGGATGCGTCAGGTCGCCCTTCGAAGGCAGCCACACCTGGGTGAGGAACCCGGCTACTGTGGCCGGGCATTTGGCGGGAGGTCGGGCGGCGTCGATCCGATTCCGGATCGCTTCAGCGTCGGTGCGGGAGGTGCCGGAACCCGAAGATCTCGGTCATTCCGTGCATCCGGGCTGGCACGTGCCCTGTGATGCCACGGGGGCTACGTTGGCGGCGTGTCGGTTAGCGATCTTCGTCACTTCTTGGACCTGGCGGATGGGGCGCCGGGGCCGGCGAAACGGCTCGCCTTGCATCTCGGGGCGATTGTGCGGGCGGGGAGTGCGTGGCCGGTCGGGAGCAGCGCAACGTCTGGTGTCGGTTGCACGAGGCGCCGGGGTCGACGACCGTGCGGCGGGTTCGTGATGGTGTTCCGTCACGAGAATGGTGTAATCGCGTGGGCATGCGACGTTTGTGGCGACGAGGGCGTGATCACCGGCTGGGAGAGCTCACCGTATGACCGGTCAGAGCTCGATGACAGCTACGTCGACGGCGACCCGATCGAGGTGGTGGTGCCTCGTGAGTTGTTCGACAGGGTTCGTGAGGTGCTGCTCCGGAGTTGCTGGTGGCGCGGGCGGTGGGCTCCTCGGCCGGCGTGGTGTTGGCGGGCCGGTCTGGGGCGTTCGAGGAACTGGTCGGCTTCGTGATGTCGGAGGCGAACGCCGAGCCCAGCCGGCGCCGGGCGCGGGTGCTCGACGAGGTGTGTGCCGTGCTCGAAGCGCTGCTGGATGCGGGGTAGTGGTGTTCACGGTTCGGGGGACGAAGAAGTTCTTGGATCGGGTCGGTCGTCCGGTCCCGGATCCGCCGGCGTCGTCGACCGTGCTGGGCGACTGGTATGCGAACGTGGTGTTCTGGAGGCCGCAGGTTGCGTTGTTCGTCAACGCAACGACGTTCGTGCCGGTGCTGATGACGTTGGCGCCCGCGAGGGCTGTGGTCGACCGTTTCCCGGTGGTGATGGCCGAGGTGTTCGCGGCGTTGGCGGTCGACCCTTGGTTCGTGGCGGCGGAGTCGACCGAGATGCGGTCTGCGGCGCTGGCCAAGACGGCGAGCCGTCAGGTGTTGGGGGTGATGACGGAGTTCACGTTCACGGCAGAGCACACGATCAGCACCGGCCGGTCGGATCCGGCCGATCTGGTTGGTCTGTCGGTGTGGCTCGCCAACCTGATCGTCGGGCCGATCGGCGGAGATGACGGCTCCACACCGCTCGGAGCCCTCCAGAACCGCGTGGCCGAAGCCCTCGACAGCTGACCGCCAGCCTCGGGCCGACCCTCGCCCGGATATGAGTATTGACGACTAAGTAGGAATCACTCATAGTAGGTGGGCGTGGGTTGTCGGGTTCACCGACGAGTTCAAGGACTGGTGGGACGAGTTCGACGTCGATCAGCAGGCTGCGCTCGGGCTGCGGATCGATCTGCTCGGGAGTCGGGGACCCGATCTAGGCCGGCCGTCGGTCGATCGGATCAGCGGGTCGCGCCATCACAACATGAAGGAGTTGCGAGCCAGCGAGGGCGGAGCGCTGCGGGTGTTGTTCGCGGTCGACCCGCGACGGCAGGCGATCCTGTTGCTCGGTGGCGACAAGTCCGGCCACTGGACCGAGTGGTACGAGTGGGCGATTCCCACCGCCGACGATCTCTATGACGAGTACCTGGACGAACTCCGTGAGGAGGGTTTGATCGAATGAGCGGGCATCGCAAGTGGTCCGAACTGCGAGAGAAGATGATGGAGCGGCCCGGTGCGGCTGAGGCCGTCGAGAGGGCACGGGTCGAGTACGACGAGGAGGTCCGTCTGTACGAGCTCCGTCATGCCGAAGCGCTGAGCCAGGTCGAGGTCGCTGGGCGTCTGGAGATCACCCAGAGTGCGGTGTCGAAGCTCGAGCATGCGGAGGATGTCCGGGTCTCGACGCTGCGGGACTACCTCGAAGCGCTCGGCGCTCGCCTCGAGCTGGTAGCGGTGTTCGACGACGAGGGGCGGCGCGTGCCCGTGCACCTCGGCAAGGAACCAGCGGCATGAACACGCAGCCGCGCTGAGACTCGACGGACAGACCAACCGGACCGTCATGGCACGCAGATGGCACAGCGCACCGGCAAACGGCAGGGATCAGAGGGCGGTAGCGGGCAACATCAAACGAGCTCTCACCTGCGGAAACTGTCCTGACCAGCACGGGTGGATCTACGACGTGGGCTTCAGGTCCTGGCTCGAGAGCACACCGAGCAAGGAACCCTGATGTCTTCATCGACATGGTGGCCGGCACCTTCTGTACCCGGGCCGTGATCGAGGCGGCCCAGAACGGGATGAAGGACAACGTCAAGTACCTGTGGCAGCCCAGCACCTGTGCCGGCTCCACCCAGCTCTCCAAGGAGAAGGTGGGCTGCGACGGCGCCGCCTCCGAGGGCTGGTGGAGCCCACGGGGATGATCCCGACTCGGCGGCGGAGCTCGGCCTGGGCATGATCTACGGCTGGGCGTGGGCCCAGATCATCCAGATCGCCGACGAGCTCGACGGCGGGCTCACCAGGGCCAATCTGATCTTGGCCGCTCGATCCCTCGACATGAACAACCCACTGCAGCTACCCGGCATGGTCTTCCACGTCGACGGCACAACAAGGACTCGTACTACACCGAGGGCGGCGTGTTCCAGCAGTTCGATGTGGCCAAGCAGAGCTACATCTCGAAGACCGATCTGTTCAACCTCGACGGCGGGTCGAAGAACTGCAATTTCCAGCAGCAGGGCGGCACCCGCGAGCTCTACTGACATCACCTTGTCCGGGTCTGTGGGCGGTACTAGCGTTCCTTTCACATAAAGGGGGCAAAGCTGATGGTTGAGATTCCTGCATCAGCGCAGGCATTGCTGGGGAGCGATGCCGTTGCGCACGTTTGGACCCGAAACCCGGACGGATCACCTCAGGTGTCGGTCGTATGGGTGCTCGTTCAGGACGACGAGATCATCTTCGGCACCGATGGCGCCAGCCGGAAGGCCAGAAACCTGGGCCGCGATCCCAACCTCATCCTGTCGATCGAAGATACCGAACGGAGCGGGCGGGGCTATCAGCGTCATCTGATCATCCGGGGTACCGCCCTGATCGAGCCGACTCTGCCCACTGCCACCATCGATGCGCTCTGCCGGAAGTATGTCGGGCTCGCCCGCCATCCACTGAGCCTGCGCAACTCACCGACAGCGGTCACCATACGGGTGCAGATCGACCGCATCAGTGGGCTGGGGCCGTGGAGCCCGGAGCTGGCCACCCAGTCAGCTTGAGGTCGACCCGGGCTGGGTGAACACGACGACGTAGCCGCCCGGATCACGGGTCATGCTGGATCGGCCAGCAGTAGGCGGGCCGCCGTGGTGTTGAACCAGGCGACGAACCGTTCCAGTGGCCATCCGGCGTGACCGACGAGAACGACGTACTGCTCGGGTTGGATCAGCCACCACAGCGCATCGATGGCATCGTCCCGGTCCAGCCCGGGACGCAGGCCACCGACGGCGATGAGCTTGTCGATGAGTTCGCGGGCGCCGATTCGGCTCTCGGCGGAGATGGTCTGTCGCAGCGCGACCAGGTCGCCGCCGATCTCGGCATGGAGCCGCAGCACCTCGTGGGGGTCGGTCTCGGCCTCCAACTGCTGGAACACCGGCCGATCTCCCAGGGGGACCGGCTCGTCGTCGCCGGCGAGGGTCACGTCGTACACCGCCTTGGCCACCGCCGCTTTGGTGCCGAAGACCTTCTGCACCGTCGGCACTGACACGCCGGCTGTTCGAGCGATCTGGGCGATGGGGGGCGATCACGCTGGCAGCACTGCCGATCGACAGCCTGCTGGCCGCCAACCTCGTCCGCACCGTGGCGCTGTCGATCGCGCTCGGGGTCCTCGGCTGGAGTGTCGGGCGGCTCCTGCGGGTTCGTTTCGATACGAACGGGGAATCGCCTGGCGAGCGTCGAGTAGGAGGGTCGGGATGGTGAGCACGCAGGATTCGAAGGTCGTGATCGAGATGTCGATGTCGTTGGACGGGTTCGTCGCACGGGCCGGTGACCATTCGACCGATGAGGTGCATGCGTGGTACTCGGGCGGCGACGTCGAGGTGTCGATGCCCAATCAGGAGCTCACCTTTCATGTGGACGAAGCCAGCGAGCCCATTGTCCGTGAGGCGCTCGAGCTCGGTGCCAACGTGACCGGCCGGATGACGTTCGACGACGCCGACGCCTGGGGTGGCGACGACCCCATGGGCATCCCCAGCTTCATCGTGACCCACGAGGTGCCCCAGGAATGGCGAGACCGCGACGGCCCGTTCACCTTCGTGACCGACGGAGTGGAAAGCGCCATCCGTCAGGCGAAAGCGGTTGCCGGGGGCAAGCCGGTCGGTGTGGCGGGCGGCAACATCGCCATGCAGTGCCTGCGTCTGGGGCTGCTCGATGAGCTGTGGATCCACCTGACGCCGGTCCTGCTCGGTGACGGCATTCGACTGTTCGATGCCCTGGACGGGTCACCGGTGCGCCTCGAACAGGTGCGAGTTGTCGAGGGGAACAAGGTGGTACACCTCTTCTACGAGGTCACGGATCGTCTGCCCCGATGAGGCCGGAAGATCTCGGTGACGCGTAGATCCATCACCACCGCCTCTGGTTCACCTCGCATGTTCACCGCTGATCGCTGGACTCCGACCCAGTAGGCGAACTGGCCGTCGGCGGCAGAGTGCATGATGTCGAATCGGTTCTCGTGCCGCCTTGCGCTCGGGCATGAACGCCTCGAACGGTTGCGCTGAACCGCGGCCGGCAAGGTCAGCCATTGGCCGCCTCCTTGGTCGGGGCTTCGTCGAGAGCGGGATCGGAGCGGTCGAGCGTGTCGCTGCGTGCTCGCTGGATCTCGCTGAAGCCGGGGGTGGCCAGCATCGTTCGCAGCGCGTCGAACAGCGCGACCGCGTCGTCACCGCGGGGGCAGCTCGACAGAACCGGACCGAATACGGCCGTGCCGTCGAGGTGCAGGACCGGTGTGCCCACCTCGACACCGACCGGTTCGAGCGCGTCACGGGTACTCGCCCGCAGCACCCTGTCCCACCGGTTGTCGCCGACGGCCGAGTTGAGTGATGGCGCGAGCCCGGCGTCTGCGAGTGCGACGGGGACAACCCTTTCCAGATCTTCGTCGCCCTCGACGTGAAACCGTCGGCCGAACGCCTCGTAGAACGCCCGTGCGTCCTGGGAGCCGTGTTCGGCTTCGACGGCGGCAAACACGCGCGCCGGTCCCCACGCCCGGTCGTTGAACTCGCGGTACCAGTCCTCGAGGACCCGGTCCTCGTTGATCACCGACAAGCTCACCAGCCGGAACTCGAGATCGAGGTCGCGCTGTCGTTCGACTTCGGTCAGCCACCGTGAGGTGATCCAGGCGAATGGACAACTCGGATCCACGAACACAGCTACCACTGCGGACCCGTGCGAGCTAGATTTATCTTCCATGGAAGATATCGTGCCCGTCGAGCCTGGCCGTCAAACCCGCGATGCCGTCGGCTCGATCGCGGCGCGATGGCGCGAGATCGATCCGAGCCTCGATCCGTCACCTCTGCTCATCATCGGCCGTCTCCACCGCCTGGCCGCGTTGACCGACGCCCGACTGCGTGAACCGTTCCGCGCGAGCCGGGCTCTCCAACGGTGATTTCGACCTCCTGGCCGCGCTGCGCCGCCAACCGCCGCCGCACGAGCTCCGACCCGGGCAACTGGCGGAGGCGATGATGGTGACCTCGGGAGCCACCACCAAACGCATCGACCGCCTCGAAGCGCAACAGCTCACGACACGACGGATCAGCAGCGACGACGGTCGATCACGGTTGGTCGCGCTCACTGATCGGGGCCGAGCGTTGGTCGACGACCTGATCCACGTCCACCTCGACAACGAGCGCGTCCTTGTCTCGGCGCTGGCCGTGGAACGACGGACCCTCCTGGCCGAGCTCCTCGCCGAAATGCTGGCGACCCTCGTTACCGTCATCGAACCAGCCGAGACCAGATGAGTTGGCTCCTCCCCGAAAGTCGCGACCCGCTATGAACCACACGATCTGCCTGGCCACCACCGACAGGCGCCGCTCGTTCGCCTTCTACCGCGACGGGCTAGGTCTCGAAGCCTTCGGCCCCCTGGCAGACGACGGCGTCCCCGAGCCGCTCCAGCTGCGCCTCGGGTCGAGCGTGAGCATCATGCTCATTCCCACTGGCGGATTCGGCTGGGTCGCCGGCGCGGACCGCGTGGCACCACCGGGCGCCAACGAATGCGTGCTCTGCGTCTACGCCCCTGACGAGGACACCGTGCGCCGGCGCTACGACGCCGCCGTCGCCGCCGGCGGAATCAGCGTCTACGAGCCAGCGCAGCAGGACTGGAACGCCTTCGCGGCCCAGGTCAGCGACCCCGACGGGCACCTCTGGATGATTCTGGCCCAGCCGCCCGACTGGGCCAACTGACCTCGAGCGGCTCCAGCTCACAGTCAGGCCTGCGAGCGTGCAGCTTCACATTGGTTGGCTCGAGCGGTCCGTGTGAACGACGACCGAGAGCAGCACGTTGACAACCTCGGTCGGGCCGTCGCGCAGGACGTTGTGGCTGGTGTGCCATTCCTCGTACCGCCAGTCGGGATCGTTGCGCACCTTGTCCATCGACGCCGGCGCCTGCAGCCCGCCGGGGGTGTCCAGGGCGGCGACGAACACCTTGACCGGGATCTGCCTCCACGCACCGGTCAGCCGAACGGCCTGGACCACGGTGGCGAGTGGGTGCGGTCGTGCTCGTTCGTCGAAGAACGGCAGTGGAGCCATCGTGATCCCGTCGCCGGACGCCCCTTCGATCAGCGAGTCGCGGATCTGTGGTGGTGCGAGCGACCAGCACGATTCCGCGTCGTCGGGCACGTCGGCGTCGAGGTAGACGAGCGCCTCGACACGCTCGGGCTGGCGGTCGGCGACGGCGGTGATGACCATGCCGGCGTAGCTGTGCCCGACGAGCACTACCCGCTCAGTGCCGGCGACATGCTCCATCTCCGCTTCGAGTTGGTCGATGTGGTCGTCCAGGTTGATCGCACGATCGCCGGTCGGGTGCACCCCGCCGTTGTCTGCCGGGTCGAGCCCGAGCAGCGTCACCGCATGGGCGCGATGACCGGCCCGTTCGAGTGCGTCGACGACGGGTTGGTACCACCAGCCGCCGTGCCAGGCGCCTGGAACGAGAATGAAGTTGGCCATGTTGCATGGCTACCCAGCAACGGTCACGGGCGAACTGCGTGTCGGACGACGCCGCTGCAACCTGTCGGCGATCGACATGCGTCAGTCGGCGATGGCCTGATAGGCGGAAGTCCAGAAGTCGTGGTAGCCGTTCCACGTGAGTGGTGGGCCGAGTCGTTGCGCCAGGAAGATGGCGATCAGGCCGTCACTCGGGTCGTTGCCCACGACGTGTTGAAAGCACCGTCCCACCCGTAGCGCCCTGGAGACGCAGCGATGCCAGTGCGTCGGGTGACGACGCTGAGGCCGAAGCCCCAGCCGAATGTGTCCCAGAACCCTGGGAGAAAGGGCGATCTGGCTCGCTGCTCGGCGCAGAGCTGGTCGGTGGTCATCGCTTGGCCGAGCAGCTCGGAGCCCGTGTTTGTAGCGAAAGACCTCGCCGGGTTGATCGAGGAGCGGCAGGGTCGCGAAGCGACGGATCCACTCGTCGGGCGTGTGCGGAGTGCGCGGTCCGAGCGCCTCTTCGAGCAGCATCATCGTTGCCACCGCGATGACCGGCTTGGTCATCGAGGCGATCCGGAAGATGGTGTCGCTCTGCATCGGTGTGCCACCGAAAGATTGTGACCCGATGGTGTCGACGTGCGTTTCGCCGTTCCGGCTGAGCAGCGTGACGAGGCCGGGCACCTCACCCCGACCGAGAGGTGCCGGGCAGGCTGCCCGTCAGGAGGCGAGCAGCTCGTGTCGGAGCTCGATCGGCCGATCGGTGGCGATCGCCTCGGGCTCGTACCTCTCCAGGAGCCGGGCGAGGGTGGCGTCGTTGCAGACCCCGCTCATCAGCGACAGCCCGGCGCCTCGCCACTCGTCCACGTGGCCGGCGGCCCAGAACTCCGCTTCGAGGATGAGCCCGCTGATGCCGTGTTCAACGGCCCACTGCCGCAGCGCCCTCGGTTGGTGGGGCGCGGCCACGATCAGCCGGGTGTCCCAGCCGCTGGCGGCAGCAGCCGGCAGGACGTCGGGCCAGAAGGAGATGATCTCGATCCGGACCCCAGGGGGTGGTGGGGTCGATCGGAGATGCTGGCACAGCATCTGACAGGTCATGTGAGCGAGTCCGACGTCGCAGATGGCCTTGACCTCGAGCTGAACCGTGAGCGACCTTCCGTCGATCAGCGGCCACAGGTCTTCGAGGAGCAGCGGATGCTCGTTGGACACCGAGCCGTCGCTGTTCCGGATGAAGGCGGTCGTGATCTCCGCTGCGGTTCGATCACGGGCCCAACCGGTCAAGGTCGTGCCGCGGTGCAGCAACGGGTCGTGGACCAGGACGATCTGGTCGTCAGCGGTCAACGTGCAGTCGGTCTCCAGGCCGTCAGCGGATCCGTTCAGGGCGGCGTCGAGCGCCCGGCGAGAGGAGTCGGGGCCGTAGGTGCGCCCGAACCGATGGGCGAACACCGGCACCACATGATCGGTGTCAGTCAGCTGCGAGGCGACCATCAAGCGGTCCGGCGGGCAGGGGTTGAGGTCATTCGCGGTCCTCCACGGACGATCTGGAGCAGGCATCCACCACTCCACTGCACTGCAGCAGTGATCGGGTGGAGGTCGGGGGGCCTTCGAGCGGCGGCCCGGTGAATTCTTGCCCCTCCGCGTTGAGATCTGGGTGACCGTCTCACCGGTCAGCCGCCGGGCCACAGCGCTGATCGGACCGACCGGAGGTTGTCCTGGCCGCCGAGCTCGTGACGGGTGGACCTCTGGCCACAAGCGCAGATGAACCCGCAGCGGGACATCGGCGGGGGTGGTGTTGACGCCGGCCGGGCTCGCGTTGTGGCGCGAGGTGCAGCCGGCGATGGCAGGACTTCGAGCTGGCATCGCAGCTGCGCGCTCGACCGGCGGCGATGCTGCTGGGCAGCTCCGGGTCGTGCACCTGAGCTCGTACGGCCCACTGGTGGTGCCTGGGGTGGCGGCCCGGTTGCGTGACGACCTCCGGACGTCACAGTCGTGTTGCGAGAAGCGAGCGTCGAGGAGCAATTGGACGCACTACGCCGTCGATCGGCTCATGTCGGCGTGCTGCATCTCGATCCGGATGTCGTCCTGTCGGAGCCGGGCCTGGCGACGACGGTGATCGGTGAGGCACCGCGCTACGTCGCGTTGCCTCGTGGGCATCGACTGTCGTGTGCATCCAGGTGGCGAGCGTCGCCGATCCGTTCGGAAACCTTTCGAGCTCAAGCAGTCACGTGGCCCCGGCCCCGACGTTGCAGTGACGGCGGCACCGGACGAGAACCGGGAGACGATTCGTGCCGCGTTCGACGCCTGGCAGCGCGGGTCGGGCGCGATCACCCAGGTGTTCGCACCGGACATGGTGTGGCACATCGAGGGCCGCTCGGCCGTGGCTGGCACGTATCGGGACCGGCGCTCGTTCGTCTCGCAGGTGCTGGAGCCGTTCGGCGCCCGGTTCGAGCGGGGCGAGCCGTTCCGACCGCTTGCCCTGCGGTCGATCGTCGCTGACGGCGATGCGGTGGTCGTCGTGTGGGACGGCCGCGGCGTGGCCAACGACGGACGGCCCTACGAGAACAGCTACGCGTGGGTCATGCGGCTTGCCGGGGGCTTCGTCGTCGAGGGCACCGCGTTCTTCGACAGCATCGCGTTCGACGAGCTCTGGACCCGGGTTCAACCGTGATCCGGCCCCCACCCTTGCCGGGCTCCCGACGATCGAACATGATGACGTGATGTCGGTGCCCGACGACCCGGACGCGGCCTCGGCGGACGTTCAGGGCGAGACGGCGCTCACGAACGACCGGGCGCGCGCTCGGATCGGCTATGGGCTGCGCACCTGGTTTCGGACTCCGCCACGCCGTCACGGCGAGCTCGTCCCCGAGCGCGAGGTGAGCTTTCTCGAGCTGTTCTACGACCTGGTGTACGTGGTGCTGATCGGTCGCGCCACGCATCATCTCGCCGGGCACATCACGGTTCGCGGTGTGGCCGAGTTCGCCGTGGTGTTCGGGTTGATCTGGTTGGCGTGGTTCAACGGCACGTTCTGGCACGAGTTGCACGGCCGCGAGGACGGTCGGAGCAGGAACTACATCTTCGTCCAGATGGGCCTGCTGGCGTTGCTCGCCGTGTTCACGAGCGAGGCGGCCGGAGCGGACGGCGACGCGTTCGCCATCACGTACGGCATCTTGCTCGCTGAGCTGACGTGGCAGTGGTGGCAGGTGCATCGGATCGACACCGACGCGAGGTACCGACCCACGACGATGCGCTACCTCGCCGGCATGCTCCTCAGCGTCGCCGTCGTCGTCGCCAGTGCGGCCGCGGGCGAGGAACTCCGGCTGCTGTTGTGGTCGATCGTCGTGGTCGGCTGGGTGGTCGGCGGGCATGTCCTGGTGTCGACCGATCACACCGAGGGGTTCGGTGAAGGGGTGACGGCGCCGCTGGTCGAACGGATCGGCCTGTTCACGATCATCGTGCTCGGCGAGACGGTTGTCGGTGTCGTCGGAGGGATCAGCGATGCCGAGCAGCGCGACGCCCGGACGATCGTGACGGGCATCGTGGCGCTCACCATCGGCATGGGGATCTGGTGGAACTACTTCGACATGCTCGGCCGCCGCGTTCCTGGTCAACGAGGGCCACGGCTGGCGAACTGGCTGTACGCACACCTCCCGTTGACGATGGCGACCGCGGCCGCCGGCGCCGCCACGGTGAGCCTGGTCGGGCACGCCGCCGAGACCGAGGCGTCGGCACCGGCGTCGTGGCTTCTGACCGGCTCGATCGCGGTGACGCTGGCCGCCATCGCCGTGGCGAGTACTGCGCTCCCGGTCGACGAGTTCCCGCCCGGCATGCGAGCGTGGATCGCTCCCACCCTCGCAGTCACCGCCGCCATCCCGCTCTCGATCGCTGCCGTCGGCTCGTCGGTCATCGTGCTCGTGGCCACGACGTCGGTCGTCCTGCTCGCCGCGTGGCTCGCGCTGTACGCCGTCTTCCTCGCTCGCGGCGGGAACCCCGAAGTCGTCGAGTTCCAACTCGGTCACGACGGTCAACCACACGCGATCCCGAACCGGCCGAGAACAGAGCGACGCCGACGGCGGTGACGGGCGGTTGACGCCGGGGACCGCGCCGCCCGCTCGGCGCGGTGCCCGGCATCTCGGTCACGAGGATCGGGGAATGCCGGCCTTCTTGAGGGTGGCGGCCGGTACGCCGATGGCTCGGAACGCGTGATACGTGATGCCCTTGCGCTCGGCATAGGTGCGGGCCACGCGGACGAAGTCGGTCTCGAGCGCGGTGACGTCGGTGGTGTCTTCCATCGCCGCCAGTTCCGAGGTCAGGTCGAGCTGTTCCTGGGTGAGTGTGAGCCGCTTCAACGGATCAGCGGTCTCGAGCTCATCGGTGATGCGGTCGAGGCGAGCCGAGATCGACGCAGCCGTTCGCTTTCGTCCCCGCTTCGGTCGGGAGGTGTCGAGCGCCTCCAGGTAGGCCCGTACGGCCCGGCCTTCGCTCCGACCCGTGGCCAGGGCGCTCTTGTGGTCATCGGTCATCGATCGGGTCTTGGTTTTAGCTGCCATCAGAACGAGGTATCGCCTTTCATTGTCGTGTGCGCCCCAAGGCCTGACACTGTAATCCCAAGTGGGTCAGTCGCCGGTCCATCGTCAATGAATTGCCCGCAGCTAGGCCTGAACGAAACGTGTTGGAGTGACAAGTCTGCTGTCGATCCCGTCACAAATCTGGCCCTGGTAGATCGCGCAGCTGGGCGGTAAGCCCGAGAACCCTGTGGTCATCCGTGGCGGAGGCAGTCGGGGAGCTGGGCGCGGGCATCTGCGTCACTCAGCTTCCGCGCTTCCTCCAGAACCTCGGCAGGAACCCACTGGGGGAAGGGTCGGATCGTCTTGCGGTGGGCGCCCGCCGCCGTGTGTTCCTCGTCGATGACCGCCAGCTGCTCCGGATCGAACTGATCGGCCAGCCGGGCGATCGCCGGCCAGAGCCGTCGATGGACGAGCGTGATCTTGCCCCCGATGAGCCTCATGCGGACGACCATTCCTGGAATGACGGCCTGGTTGAGCACCGTGAAGATCTCGTCGTGGTCGGGGTGGGCCCACCAGCTTCCTCGGATCTTCTCACCGACGACGAGCTCCGGGATGTTCGGCACCGGCCCTCGTGCCGACTGCAGCAGGATTCCGTGCTCCTCGATCAACCGGCCGCCGTCCACGCTCACCATCGCAGCATCGACGGTAGTGGGCCGGCGGCGTTCCGGGGACCGGCAACGACTTCCGCCCCAGCATCGGTCAACGTGGCGAAGGTTTGGTCGACGTCACCGACGTAGGCCCAGTAGCTGAACCGCTCCGAGTCTCCTCCCTTCCGGGCCGCGATTCCCATCGTCGATCCGTTGCGCTCGATTGTCACGAATTCGGGCTTCCCGTCGGGTGGGAACTGATACGTCGTCGAGTAACCGAGCTGCTCATAGAACGCCACCACGGCGGCCAGGTCCCTGACGCTGAGAATCGGAAACGCATCGCTCATGAACCGACAGTACCCATCCCGAAGGTGTCGAACGATCGGTCCGGCGAGCGACGATGCGCCGTGGCCCGCCCGCCGTGCCAGCCGTTCGTCAGATCGTGCCGACGGTGCCACCGTCGACCCGGTACTCCGAGCCGGTCACTGCTCCGGCGCGGTCGCTGACGAGGAACGCCACGAGCTCGGCCACCTCGGTCGGCTCTGCCGGGCGCCCGAGCGGGATTCCGCCCTGCTGGAGACATCGTTAACCGGCTGGAAACGAAGTCGAATCAATGCGGCAACGACGATTCTCGACACTGTGTACCTACGCCCAGACCGGATCGAGGGGAGGTCGCGATGCACCGACGCCGCCAACGCGCGCTCCTCGCGCTCCTGGTGACGGTGCTTACGTTGACCGTGACCTGGGTCGTGTCAGTGGATGGGCCTTCGGCGCCGAGCAGTTCCTCGGGTGGGTTCCCGGTCCTCACCGCGGCCTCGAACGGCCACCGCCCGTCGGTGGCCCGTGCGGTCCAGCCGGCGGCGACCGCCGCCCACCGCGCCTACCGCGTGCTGAGCAACACCGTCGGCCCGGCCGGCGGCGCGGCCACCGTGGTGCCGCCGATGGTCATGGCCGTCGGCCTGCTCGTGGTGGCCCGCTCCCGGTGGTGCGCGCAGGCGTGCCCCGGCGGACCGCTGTCACGCGGCCCGCCGTCGGGCGCCACTGTCTGATCGCGCTGCTACGTGGTGGGCCTTCACGGTCCCTCGCTGGCGCTCCGAAGCGCAACCCCGAACCGGTGGTGAGGTCCGCCGTCACGACATGCCCCGGGTCCGGATCGTCCGCCGGCTGGTTCCTGGCCGTTCGCCCCACCACGGCACCCCGTGCCCCGCAGGAGCTCGGCCACTGCGGCTCCGGTGCCCGCTGTGGTGCCGGTCACGAGGGCGCGTCTGGCCACCAGGGCGTTTGGCAAGTGTCCGGTCACGCGTCTTCCCCATCGGCGGCCCCTTACGGCCGGAAGCCCGGCCACCCGCAAGGGGGGGCCGGGCCTCCGAAAGGACCGTGGGAGTGGCGGTGTCTGAGAACTCAGACGCCCGCGCCCTCCCGGTCTCCGGTGGCCACGGAGCCACCGTCGCTGGGGTAGGAGGAGGCGGCGGCGCCCATGAACTCGGGGTAGCCCATCACGCCCATCTCGGGGATGTCGACGCCCTCGAGCTCCATCTCCCGATCGACCCGGATGCCGCCCTTGATGATCGTGTTCTGGATCTTGAAGAAGGCGTAGGACAGCCCGCCGCCCACGATCACGACGGTGGCGCAGCCGATGGCCTGGGAGGCCAGCTGGCCCCAGCCGTGGCTGGAGTAGAGCACGCCGACCACGCCGTGGCCGCCGAGGGTGAGGGGGTTGCCGTCGGCATCGAGCATGCCGTTCCAGCCCTGGCCGTAGTCGCCGTTGGCGAAGATGCCGACGCAGAGGACGCCGAACAGGCCGCACACGCCGTGCACCGAGATGGCACCGACCGGATCGTCGAGCTTGAGCTTGCGCTCAACGAAGAACACGGCCTCGACGACCAGTACAGCGGCGAGTATGCCGATGACCATTGCCGCCCAGGGGTCGACGAAGGCGCACGGGGCGGTGATGGCCACCAGGCCGGCCAGCATGCCGTTGATCATCATGCCGGGGTCGGGCTTGCCTGTCCGCTTCCAGATCCAGGCCATGCCGGTGGTGGCGCCGAAGGCGGCGGCGATTGCCGTGTTCGTGGCCACGAGGGCGAAGCGGGTGTCGGTAGCGGCGAAGGTCGAGGCGGCGTTGAACCCGAACCAGCCGAACAGCAGGATGAACGTGCCGAGCATGGCCATCGGGATGTGGTGGCCGGGGAGGGCGCGGGGGTTGCCGTTGCGGTCGAACTTGCCGATGCGGGGGCCGAGCACCATGGCGCCGGTCAGCGCTGCGGCTCCGCCCATGGCGTGGACCACGCCGGAACCGGCGAAGTCGACGTAGCCGAAGCCGAGGCTGGCGCTCTTGCCCAACGAGGCGAGCCAGCCGCCCCCCCAGGTCCAGGCGCCGAACAGGGGATAGTAGATGGTGCCGCAGAAGAGGCCCCAGCCCACGAAGGCCTTCCACTTCCACCGCTCGGCCATGCTGCCGGTGGGAATGGTGGCCGTGGTGTCCATGAAGGCCACCATGTAGAGGAAGAAGATCACCAGGCCGGCGTTACCGCCCTGGCCGGCCAGGGCGATCGGGCCCTTCCAGAGGAAGACCCAGTTGCCGCTGCCGATCAGGGCCGACCCTGGGGCCTCGAAGTCGAGCAGGCTGGTGCCGAAGCCTCCGAACATGATCGGGAAGCCGATGATGAAGAAGGCGACGAAACCCAGGCCGAAGACGGCGAAGTTCGTCGACACCACGTGAGCTGAGTTCCGGGCTCGACAGAACCCGGTCTCCACCAGAGCGAATCCCGCCTGCATGAAGATCACGAGCACGGCGCCGATCAGAACCCACAGAAGGTTCATGTCGACGCCCAGGCTTTCCGTGGCGGCTTGAGCGTCGAACGCGTCGGTCTGGGCGAACGACGTGTTCGCCATCCCGAGCACGATCGCAGCCACCACCAGGCTACTTATCGCTGTCCGGCGCAGAAGTCGCTTCGCGCCTCTATGGTTCCTCATGTCTCCTCTTTCGAAGCAGGGAGGGCCGGACGTCGGTGGCCATGCCTCTCCGTGTAAAGGTGTGGATCGACACCGTTGGCTCCCACGACGTCGCAGCGTCAACCTACGCAGCCCCCGTTTCGTGCAAGTGCCGAGTCCATGACGCGATCGCATCGACTTTCTGTCGGTTTTCTGTTTTCGCCCCCGTTCGTGGCGACACCGAGCGAGTGGTGCTGTGTGAAAGAAAGCCGCAAGAAAGCTGGCGAAGTAGCGAAACATTGATGCCGTAGGCTCGCCACCACATGGACGTGGCGCGGGTACTTCTCGACATCCTCGTGGTGCTGGTGGCAGCGAAGGTCGCCGCTGAAGGGGCCGAGCGCCTCGGCGTACCGGCCGTGGTGGGCGAAATCATCGCCGGTGTGCTGGTCGGGCCGTCGGTCCTCGGTCTGGTAGGTGGTGACGACGAGGTCCTGCGCGTGCTGGGTGAGCTGGGCGTGATCCTGCTCCTGCTCGACGTGGGCCTCGAGATGGACATCGGCGAGCTGACCGCGGTGGGTCGGGCCGCGCTCAGCGTCGCCGTCGTGGGCGTGATCCTTCCGCTGGTCGGCGGCATGGGGGCAGCGATGGCCCTGGGTATGGACTCCCAAGAGGCGCTGTTCATCGGGGCGGCCCTCACCGCCACCAGCGTCGGTATCACGGCCCGGGTCTTCGGTGACCTGCGGATACTGGCCACCCCGGAAGCCAGAACCGTGCTCGGCGCGGCCGTTGCCGACGACGTGATGGGCCTGGTGATCCTCACGGTCGTCACCCGCATCGCGGCCGAGGGCTCCGTGTCGGCGGGCACGGTGATCACCGTCATACTCGTTGCTGTCGGCTTCCTGACAGTGGCCACCGTGGCCGGAGTACGGCTCGCCCCCTGGCTGTTCGAACACGTGAGCCGGATCAGCCGGGCCCCCGGCACCGTGATGGGCCTGGCCCTGGCCTTCACCCTGGCCATGGCCGAGCTGGCCAACGAGGCCAAGCTGGCCCCGATCGTGGGGGCCTTCGTGGCCGGCCTCGCCCTTTCCCGGGGCGCGGTCGCCCCCCGCATCCGCCGCGAGCTGGCACCGATCGGTCAACTCCTGATCCCCGTGTTCTTCCTCGGGATCGGGATCGACGCCGACGTGGGCCAGCTGGCCGACGTACGGGTACTGGGCATCGCCGCCGCGCTCATGGTCGTGGCGGTGGCCGGAAAGATCGTGGCGGGGATCGTGGTGGGCCCGAACGGGGGCGATCGTCTGCTGATCGGCCTGGCCATGATCCCCCGGGGCGAGGTGGGCCTCATCTTCGCCACGCTCGGCCTCAGCCAGGGCATCCTGGGCGATGACCTCTACGCCTCGCTGCTGGTGGTGGTGTTGGGGTCCACCCTCGTCACACCGCCCCTGCTCACGTGGCGGTCCAAGCAGCTGCAGCAGGGCCGCCTGGCCGCCGACGAACCGGAGGATGCCGAGCCGGAGGGGGGCTGGCTCCGGGTGGGCGACGAGGGCGTCGGGCCGGTGGAGCTGGCGGCCCACCCGCCGTCGAGCGCGGCGGCGCCCATCGCCCTGCAGGCCGCGCTCGCCGTGGGCCGGGGGCACCGGGCCGGTGACCGCCTCGTCCGCTGGCTGGGTGACCTGCCCGACGAGCCACTGACCTGGGATGCCGAGGCTCGGCGCCGCCTGGCCGCCGTCCTGGCCCTGGGCGACGCCCGGGCCTGGCGGTTCCTGCTCGTGACCGGCTTTCTCGACCGGGCGCTGCCCGAGCTGGCGGAGCCGCTTCGCCGCCGCCGGGAGGACCCGTTCGAGATCGATCCCACCCGGGCCATCAGCTGGCCCCGCCTGACCCGGGTGAACCTCACCGACCCCGACGGCATGGAACGGCCCGACCTGGTCCGCCTGGCCGCCCTGCTGCTCGACGCCAGCGACGCCGATCCCGATGTGGAGGCGGCCGCCCATCTGGTGGAGCCGGTGGCCCGCCGCATCGGGCTCGACGAGTCGAGCCGGGCCGACCTGTCGCTCCTGGTGGAGGCGGCCACCCTGCTGCCCGCCGCCTCCCGCCGCCTCGACGGGCTCGACGAGGAGCCGGTGCTCCAGCTGGCCGGCCACCTGCGACGGCCCGGTCTGGCCGAGATGGCCTGGACGGTGGCCGCCACCACTCCCGTGACCCAACTCGACATGGATCGCCTCGACACCCTGCGGGAGCTGGTCACCACCGTGTTGGAGCATCCCGACGCCACGGCGGTGGCGTCAGGCGACTTCATCGCCGCCAAGCGGGCCGAAGCGGCCAAGCTGATCCCCGACGCCGCCGAACGTATCGCCGTCACCCCTCGGGCCTTCGTGCTGTCGCAGGCCCCCGGCGACCTGGCCCGCCAGGCGTCGCTGGCCAACCCGCCCGTACCCAAAGGTCAGGTGCGGGCGGCCGTCTCGCCCACCGGTGAGCCCGGTGTCTGGCGGCTCGACGTGGCCCTGGCCGATCGCATCGGTCTCATGGCCGGACAGCTTGCCGCCCTCCGTGACCTGGGCTTCGGCGTGCTCGACGTGGCCACCGTGGTGTGGCCCGACCGTCAGTCGCTCAGCTCGTTCCGGGTCACCTCCCCCCGTCGGCCCAACGGTGACACGATCGCCGACGCCATCGCCACCGCGCTGCCCGCTCCCACCTCACCCATGATCCTGCCCGGGGCCGAGGTGACCTTCGACAGCGAGAGCTCGCCCTGGCACACGATCTGTACGGTTCATCACGACAGCCATTCCGATTCGCTGCTCGCCGTGGCCAAGGCCGTGGCCCTGTGCGATCTGAACGTGGTGGCGGCTCGAGCCGTCACCGACGGAGACGACCGGCGCATGGTGCTGGAGTTGACCGACCGGAGTGGTCGCCACCCCGACCCCGGCACCTACCAGCGCATCCTGAACGTGCTGCTCACCGGCCAACGCCCCGGCGGGCGGCGGCGGACCGGCGCCCGGGCCTGACCCCGACCCGGGCCGAACGCTCTCGGGGAGCGGGCGTCACCGGTGCGGCTCGAAGGCCCGCCGGAAGAGGGCGACGGTCGAGGCGAACGAGGCGTCGGCGGCCGCCCGGTCGTAGCTCGGCCACCCTCGCCACGTGTAGCCGTGATCGGCGCCCGGATAGACGGCGATCTCCACGCCGTCCAGGGGACGCACCGCGTCGAGGAAGGGCACGTGGGACGACAGTGGCTGCATCTGATCGGCTTCCCCGATACCGATGAAGAGAGGACGGGTGAGCCGGCCGGCGGTCAGGTGGGGAGAGTCGGGTTGGTCGTCGACCAGGAACGACGGGTGCCACAGGGCGCCGGCCACGAACCGCTGGGGTAGGCGCATCATCGATCGGAACACGGCGCGGGCGCCGACGCAGAATCCGATGGTCGCCATCGGTTCGTCGTCGGCGCCGCCCTCTCCGTCGATGGCGGCCAACGTGGCGTCGAGGTCGGCCTGGATGCCGGCGTCGGTCAGCGTGCCGAGCATCTCCCACAGTCGGTCGACGAGCGACGGATCGGCTTCCCGCTCGTGCCGTTCCCAGCCGAGCATCCGGCCGTGACGGTGGTAGAGGTCGGGCACGAGCACCTCGAATCCCTCGTTGGCCAGCTTGGCGGCGAACTCGTGGGTCGCCCCCCGGATGCCGGGGCCGTCGTGGAACATCACGACCCGGGGCCAGGCCGCGTCTCCCGCCGGCCGCTTGCGGAGAACCGCCATCGGCAGGCCGTCCGACTCGGCCTCGATGATGTCGTCGGCCACGCTCATCCTGCCTCCGGGTGGAGGGCCCGGTGGTGAGCGAGCCAGCGGGGAGCGAGATCGGCGGCGGTGAGACCCCGGGCGTAGGCGGGCGACGACACCGCATCGGCCTCGGTCACGTCCACCACGACGATTGCCCGCACCGCGTCCCGGCCGAGGCTGGAACCGCGGGCGGCCATCAGGGTCAGCCCCTGCTCGTAGCCCGGGCCCTCGGTGTGGACCGTGGCCCGGCCCCGGAAGCGGTACCCGGACCGGACGATCGGATCCACCACGTTGATCTCGACCCACGGATTGGCCGCCAGGTTGGCGATCGTGCCGGGCGACGAGACGTCGGCGAACATCAGGTGGTGATCGTCCCAGATCGCCGTCGTCCCCTTGGGCGACAGATTGGGGCGGCCGTCGGGGGTCACGGTGGCGACGAAGCCCAGTTGCTGCTCGGCCACCACCCGTTGCATGTCGGCGGTGAGTTCCACCGGGCCACTATCGCGCCGGGCGACACGCAACTCCACGGGGCGTAGTTTCGGCCGAGTCGGCTTCGGAAACGTTCTCCGGCATCAGATTGCGACCGCCAGCAGGAGGTAGAGGCCGATGACCGAGCGCGAGGTGACCGTGACGATGGCGATCGACGCCCCACCGGACCAGGTGTGGCGGGCGATGACCGATCCCGGCCTCGTCGAGCAGTGGATGATGGGGGCCCAGGTCGACTCCACCTGGCAGAAAGGCGACCCGATCACCTGGACGGGCGAGTACAACGGCCAGCGGTACACCGATAGCGGGGAGATCCTCGACATCGATCCCGGGCGCCGGCTGGTCCACACCCACGCCAGCACGATGGCGCCGGACAGCCCCGTCCACACCGTTACCTGGTCGCTCGATCAGGCCGGGAACGACAAGACGGAGCTGAGCCTGGCCCAGGACGGCGCCCGGTCCGACGACGAGGCCGAGCAGTTCACGTCCAACTGGACGGCGATGCTGGGTGAGCTGCGGACCGTGGCCGAGCGCTGACCGGTCGCCCCCTCCTGATCCCGAACGCTCGCCCCGGTCAGCCGCCCGGCGCCGGCACGGCGACGACGGGTTCCTCGTCCGGCCGCTGCGGTGACCGGAGGCGCTGCGCCTCACCCTCGAGCTGGCGGACCACCGGTGGCGGCAGCGCCTCGTAGGGGGTGATGGTGACCGTCGCCGACGGCGAGGCGGTGATCGTCCACTCGCCGACGAGCCGGCCGTCCACCAACACGGCGCCCGGCAACTGCCCGTTCGGCACCGAGAAGAACCGGGCCCGGGCGGCGTCGCTCATCAGCCGGCCCCGGTCCCGATAGGCGAGCAGCAGGTTGTCGAACGGGGCAATCAGGCGAGGGGGAGCGGGGGTGTCGTCGGGCGGACGGGGTGCGGTGGGCACGTCGAGATACCGGGTGCCGCCCGGCCCCCGCAGCTCCATCAGACGGTCGCCGAGACGCTGGACAACCGGGCCGAGCCGGGTCCGCCCGGCCCACGTCTGGATATCGGCCACCGTGGCCGGGCCGAAGGCGGCCGTGGTCATCGGACGGCGATCGAGGAGCTCGGCCGCAGCCAGGGCGATCGGCTCCACCTCGGACCGATCGAGGGCCGCCCGCTCGGCGGGGCGGCCCCAGGCGGCCTGGTCGATGCACCACATCGACCGACTCCCGGTCCACCCGCTCCAGCAGCAGCTGGCGGGCCAACACCGCCCGGTTCAGCCCCCGGGCAGTGATCGGGGCCTCAGCCGCAGCCATCATCGGTTTGGCGTCGCCATCGTCCTGGCCCTCAGAGCGCCAGGTCGCCGATCGGCTCGTCGACCGGCTGGGCGGCTGGGCTGGGCCCGTGGGCCTCGTGGTCGTGGGCCTGGTCGGGAAGGAAGCGGTTGGCGATCAGGGCGGCCACGCCCACCACCACCGCCCCCACCAGGAGCGACAGCTTGAACCCGCTCACCCAGGCGTCCTTGGCGGCGTTGGCCAGATTCGCACCGTCGGGCCCGAGGGAGTTGGCCACGCCGAGGGCACCGCCGAGCGAGCCGGTGCTCAGTTCCCGGGGGGCGCCGGACAGGCCGCCGAGGGCGGGCGTGAGGGCGTGGGCATAGCGGGAGGCGAGCAGGCTGCCGAACACGGCCACACCGAGCGAGCTGCCCAGCTCCCGGGTGGTGTCGTTCATGGCCGACCCCATTCCGGCCTTCTCCCGGGGCACGGCCGACATCAGCAGGTCGGTGGTGGGCGACATGGCCAGGGCGATGCCGCCGGCCATCACGGCGATGCCCACGAGCAGCAGCAGGTAGCTGGGCGACACGCTCACCAGGCTCATGATCAGCACCCCGACGGCGGTGGCGGTCATGCCGCCGGCCACCACCCGGCGCTTGCCGAAGCGGGCGGCCAGGGCGGCCGACCGGGGGGCCACCAGCACCATCACCACCGACACCGGAAGCATGCGCACGGCCGAACCCAGCGGCGAGTATCCCCACACCAGCTGCATGAGCTGGCTCATGGAGAAGAACATCCCCATGAGGGAGAAGAACACGAGGGTGAGCACCAGGGCCGAGGTGCCGAAGGCGGGGATGGCGAACAGGCGCACGTCGAGCATGGGATCGGTCACCCGCAGCTCCCACCACACGAAGATGGCCAGCACGGCCAGGCCGGCGCCGCCGATGGCCAGCGTGGTGGGCGACAGCCACCCGTAGTTCGGGCCCTCGATGAGGGCGAACACGAGGGTGCTGAGGCCGATGGCCGACAGCACGGCGCCCAGCGGATCCAGGGCCGACCCGTCGTTGCTGCGGGAGCGGGGCACCACCACCAGGCCGAAGGTCAGGGCCACGACGATGAACGGGATGTTGACGGTGAAGACGCTGTGCCACGAGAAGTGCTGGAGCATGAAGCCGGTGAGGAGCGGGCCGATGGCGGCGCCGCTGCCGCTGATGCCGGCCCAGATCGACACGGCCCGGGCCCGTTCCCGACGGGGGAACACGTTGGTCAGGATAGACAGGGTGGCGGGCATGATCATGGCGCCGGCCACGCCCATGGCCACCCGACCGCCGATCACCTCGCCGGCGGTGTCGGCGATGAAGGCGCAGTACGCGGTGGCCAGGCCGAACAGCACGAGACCGCTCTGGAGCATGCCCTTGCGGCCGTAGCGGTCGCCCAGGGTGCCGGCGGTGAACAGCAGGCCGGCGAACACCAGCGAGTAGGCGTCCACCATCCACTGCAGCTCGGAGTTGGAGGCCTTCAGCTCCCGGCTCAGGGTGGGGATGGCCACGTTGAGCGTGGTGTTGCCGATGATGACGATCAGCAGGCTGAGGCAGAGGGCGCCCAGCGTCCACCACCGGCGGGCGTAGACGGCGGGGTCGATGCCGTCGAGGTGGTCGGGGCTGAGGCCGTCGGGCGATGCCGACGGGGAAGCGGGGACGTCCATGGGGAGCCGATCGGTGGGGGGAGCGAGATCTTGAAGCGGCCGGCGTCTGGTTCTGACACCTGTGCCAAGTGACAACTCTGCCATATGGCACAAGTGACACACAACCTGGTACGGTGTGACACTGTGCACGATGCGTCCACCCCGGCGTCTCTCCTGACGTCAGCGCCCACGAGGCGGGAACGGCGGATGGCCGAGACCCGTTCGGCGCTGGTGGCGGCGGCCACCGATCTGTTCGACCGGAAAGGGTTCGCCGAGACCACGGTGGAGGAGATCTGCGAGCGGGCCGACGTGGCCCAACGCACGTTCTTCCGGTACTTCCCGTCGAAGGAGGCCGTGCTCTACGCCGAGTTCGAGGATCTGCAGGCCCAGCTGTTGGCCCGCCTGGCCGAGCGGCCGGTCGCCGAGCCGCCGCTGGTGTCGCTGCACGAGGCGCTGCGGGGCCACGCCGCCGTGGTCCAGGCCCGCTTCGGGGCTCTGGCCCGGCTGGCCAAGCGGGCCGAGGAGTGTCGGGGATCCGGAGCCGAGAAGGCGGTGCTGCGCCTGCAGATGACCGAGGCGGTGGCCGCCGCCCTGGCCGCCCGGCTCGGCACCGACCCGGCGGTCGATCCCCGCCCCACGGCCTGGGCCGGGCTCATGATCTCCTGCTTCGGGGCCGCCATGCGGGCCGCCATGCACGACGGCGGCGATCTGGCCACCCGGTTCGACGAGCTCCTGGCCGGCATCGCCGCCGAGCTCGCCTCGCTGCCGGCCCGGACCTGAAGCCCATCCGACAGGCCGGTGGCGTGTCGGATGGGCCTGCGTCCGCTCAGGCCTGAGCGGCCATGCGCGAGCCCGTCTCCAGGACGCTCTTGAGGTCGCTGAGGACCCAGGGGTGACCACCACCGCCCATGTTGGGATCGGCGACGGTGCCGGCGACCATCACCGCCAGCATCGGCATGCCCTCGAGCTCGTGGGTGACGGTGAGCGAGCACACGCCGCCGTCGTACTCCTGGATGTCGTAGCTGATGGTGGAGAAGCCCTCGGCGGCCGTGCCCGGGTCCATGAGCATGCGCCAGGTCGTCTTGAGGTGGAACGGCTCGTCGGCCGCGACCACCTCGCCGTCGATGATCACCTCGGGGAGCTCGAAGCCCATCGCCTTGGCCCCCTCCGTCATCTTGGCGTCGGGGTTGATCTTCAGGGTGCCACCGGGGCGGAGCTCGTAGTGGGCGTGCCCGCCGTAGCCGTACCGGGCCGTCCATTCGGGGTCGGTGATGGCGGTCCAGATGGCCTGGGCGGTGGCCCGGATGTAGACCCGGTGCACCTGGGTGGTCACGGCGCCGGTGGTGGCGACGGTGGTGGTTGTCTCGGTGGTCATGCCTGCTCCAGTTGATTCTTGAGGTCGACGAGCGCCGTCACCCGGCGCTCGGTGTACTTGTTGATCCAGCGGTCGTGGATCAGCCTGATGGGAACCGGGTTGAGGAAGTGCAGCTTCTCCCGCCCCGCTTTCTGGGTGACGACGAGCCCGGCTTCCTCCAGGACCCGCAGATGCTTCATCACGCCGAAGCGGGTCATGTCGAGATCGCTCTCGAGATCGGTCAACGTGCGGCCGTCGCGTTCGAAGAGCCGGTCGAGGAGGTGCCGCCTCGTGGGATCTGCGAGCGCCCGGAACACGCTGTCTCCGTCATCCACGACGTCAAGATAGGTGACCATTTAGTCACATGTCAACGGGTAGGGTGGGGCGGTGACCGCCTGGTTCGACGGCGATGTGCCACCGGCCACCCTCCTCGGCGTCCACCTCCTGGGCCGCCGCAACCAGCTCGTGGAGGTCGACGCCACGATCGTGCGGCGCGAACCGGCCTGACGCCGCCCGGCCCCGGCGCTCACGTGCTCCCGACCGGGGTGAACGCCAGCAGGGCGATCCCGGCCAGGGCCAGGCCGAAGCCGGCCAGCTGGGGTGCCGCCGACACCTCGTGGAAGAACGCCGCCCCCCACACGAACGCCAGCAGCGGCTGGAGCAGCAGGATGGCGCTGCTCGTGACCGACGCCATCCGCCCGATCGACGACACGATCAACCACGTGGCCAACACCGGCGTGCAGATCGCCAGCACCACCAGCCACCCGTTGGCCGCCCACGATCCGGGCGGCGCCGCCTGGCCGGCCAGTGTCGCCGCCATCAGGTTGACGGCCAGCGCCGCCGGCGTCACCGAGGCCACCACGTCGAGCGACGTCAGATCGCCCCGCCCCGTCCGCACCCGGCGAAGTCCGAGGAAGTAGCCGCCCACCAGCACCGCAGCCCCGCCGGCCAGGAGCACCCCGGCCACCGACACCGCCGTACCCCCTCCCGCCGGGTCGGCCACGATCACTATGCCGGCCAGCGTCACGGCCACCGCCGCCCAGTGGCGCCCCGCCAGTCGGTCGCCGAACAGCACGGCCCCGCCCACCGCCGCCACCACAACGTGGAGGTTCACCACCAGCGTGGGCACGGCCACCCCCGACCGCTCGACGGCGAGGTGGTAGAGCAGGATCGATCCGCCGTCGAGCAGCCCCAACGCCGAGACCGCGGCCACCAGCCGGGGCCGAGCGCCCCGCCGGGTCCGCACGGCGTACACCGCCACCAGCACCGGCAGGGCGTAGACCAGCCGGTACAGCGCCGTCGTCTCGCCCCCCACATTGGCCAGGCGGGCCAGCACCCCGGTGAAGCTGATCAGCACCGCACCTGCGGCCAGCCGCACCCGGGGAGACGCCATCCTCCAGCCCTAGCACGCCGCCGCCCCCGGCCGGACCCGGATTCCCGGGCGTCAGGACGATCGCTTGCGGGCCGGGCCGCGCCCGGCCCGTACCGCCGGGGACGCTGCGCCGCTGGTGGCCGCCGAAATCTTCACCATCAGCCGGCGGAGTTGCTGCACCTGGGTGGGGGTGAGCTCGTCGAACACGAGGCGCCGCACGGTCTCCACGTGCCCCGGGGCGGCCGCCGTCAGCTGCCGGGCCCCCGCCGCTCGGAGCACGACACGGGTGGCCCGGCGATCGAGGGGATCTGCCGTGCGGGCCACCCACTTGCGCTGCTCCATCCGGGTCACCACCTGGGACAGGCGGGACAGGGCTCCACTGGTGACCACGGCCAGCTCGGTCATGCGGTACCCGTCGTCGCCGGCCTTGGACAGCGTGGACAGCACCACGTAGTCGTAGAAGGTCAGCTTCGACTGGCGCTGGAGCTGGGCGTCGAGGGCGGCTGGCAGCGTGAGGAGCACCGACATCAGCGGCGCCCACGCCTCCTGCTCGTGGCCGTCGAGCCTGCGTGTCTCGTCGGCTGACATAGCGCTGGATGGTAGCCGTCCCGGCCCTGCCCCTTGCCCTTGGCGGGGGGGCGGGCCGGGGACCGCTCAGCGGGTGCGCAGGCCCCTGACCACCATGTAGACCCCGAAGCTGAACTCCCAGGCGGCGATGGGGAGCGTGAGCAGAGCGGAGGGGGTGGAGATCTGGTCCCACGCCCCGAACAGGGTGGCCACAGCGGAGGCCAGCAGCAGCGGTGCTCCCACCAGGCCCATCGTCGGGATCCACCGCGGGATCAGGCGGGAGCGGTACATCACCGAGCCGATCAGCAGGGCGTTCAGCGCCGGCATGACACCGGGGCCGACGAGGAAGGCCCAGTTGTGGACGGCCAGCAGGGCGTGGCCCACGGTGAGGAGGCTGGCGTTGTCGGCCCCCGCCGTGCCGGCCACGTCGTGGCGCAGGGTGTACATCGATAGCACGGCCAGCACCCCGATGAAGATGATCATCGCTTCCATCACCCGGGTGGTGACGAACCCCAGGGCGGAGCGCTCGCTGTGGCGCCGGGCCACCGGATAGAGGGCGACGGCGGTGACGACGCCGCCGAGGGCGGTGAGGATCTCGAACAGGGCACCGAGGGGCACGCCGCGGCTGCTTCCGGCCCCGAGGATGAAGTCGGGCTTGTCGAGCACGTCGACCCAGAGCCCGAACTTCACCGGGATGGAGAACACGAAGGTGGCGAGGTAGGCGACGCCGGCGATGAGGGCCGTGGTCCGCAGCGCCTTCGCCGGCGGCGTCGCCTGGTCGATGGCGTCGACCACGGTGGGGGTGATGTCGGGCCGGGTCGGGGTGGGGTGGGTGGTGGTGAGGGTCATGTCAGTGGTCTTCTTTCTGGGTGAGTGAGATGAGGGGGAGGCCGAGGTCGCGCAGCTTGGCGAGCAGGCCGTGCAGCGCCGCCTGGTCGGGCACCGGGCCGTGGAGCACGGTGGTGCCGTCGTCGCCGGGGCCGACGGTCAGGCCGTCGAACCAGGCGGACCAGTGGGGAGCGAGGCGTCCGGCCACCCGGATCTCGTAGGTGTGTGATGGGCTCACACCAGGACCGTACGATCGGACCTGGTGAGCGGTCGTCACCACATCTGGTGACCCATGTGGTGATCTTCGGGCGGAGGGCGGCAGGCGGTTACAGGCCGAGCTCGACCGCCCGCCGGACGGCCTCCCGCCGGCTCCGCACGCCGAGCTTGGTGTAGATCCGCTGGGTGTGGGTGCGCAGCGTGTTGAGCGAGACGTGCAGCTCCCGGGCGATCTCGGGCCCGCTCAGCTCGCTCCGCAGGAGGCGGAGCACGTCGACCTCCCGGCTGCTGAGCGGATCGACCAGCGGGCTCTCGCCCCTCCGTTCGGCCCCGGGCGGGCTTCTCGACGATGCTGCCGGCACGGCCCCCGGCCTCGGCCGCCGCCGCCAGGCGGTCGAGCAGGGCCCGGGCGTCGGCCGTCGCCCCCTCGGCCAGCAGCAGGTGGGCCAGGGTGACGTGCTCGTACTCCCGCACGTAGCTGAGCTCGTCGTCGGCGGTGAGCCCGGCTGGCCTCGGCCCAGCGGCGGGCGGCGGCCACGTCGCCGGCGGCGAGGTGGGCCCGGGCCCGGACGGCGGCGGCCGGCCGCACCGGGGGCGACATGTCGGTGTTGTACCGGGCGACGGCCTCGTCGAGCAGGGCCAGCGCCGCCGGCCCGTCGCCGGCGGCCAGATGGAGCCGGGCCGCCGCCACCCGCCACCGGTAGGGGTGCTGGGGGAGGCCGGCCGTCTCGCCCAGGGCCCGGGCGGCGTCGAGGTGGCGGGCGGCGCCGTCGCGGTCGCCGCGGTCGAGGAGCGACTCGCACAGGGCGGCGTGGAGGTCGGCCGTGCCCCGGACCACGTTGTGGGCCCGGGCCAGGTCGAGCCCGGCCTGGAGGGTGGCGATGGCGTCGCCCAGCCGGCCCCGGGCGGTCTGGATGTCGGCCAGGGCGAGGGAGCAGCCCAGCACGTCGCTGATGTGACCGGCGGCGGTGAGGCTCCGGATCGACTCGGTGTAGCGGGCCTCGGCCGTGGCCAGGTCGCCCCCTGTCCACCGGGCCAGGCCGACCAGGGCGGCGGCACTGCCCCGGCGCAGGTGGTCGGTCGGTGGGGCCAGGTCCAGGGCCCGCTCGGCGTGGCCGATCGTGGCGTCGAGGTCGCCCCCGATGAGGGCCAGGGCGGCCCGGTACACGGCCACCTGGGCCGGGAGGTGGGCCAGCTCGGCCTGGTTGAACACGACGGCCCGGGTGAGGTCGGCGCCGGGCTCGAGCCACGGCTCGATGCCGGCCAGCAAGTGCTCCACGCCGGTGAGCTCGCCGCTGACCATGACCGCGCCCACCGCCTCGATGGCGAGCACGGGCCGGTCGGCGAACAGCTCGGCCGGTAGGGCGGTGAGCCAGCGGCGGGCCGTCAGCTCCTGGCGGGACCGGAACAGGGCCGGCACCGCCAGCTCGATCAGGCGCGCCGCCCGCTCCGTGTCGTGGCCGGCCAGGGCATGGTTGATCGCCTCCGGGAGCTCGCCGTCGGCTTCGAACCAGGCCGCCGCCCGCTGATGGAGCGTGTCGAGCAGCTCGGGCTCCTCGTCGAGCAGGCGGGCCCGGAGCACGTCGGCGAACAGGTGGTGGTAGCGGTACCAGCGGCGGCGGTCGTCGAGGGGGACGAGGAAGAGGTTGGCCCGTTCGAGGCGTTCCAGCGTGGCCCGGCCGCCGGCGGTGCCGGTCACGGCGTCGCACAGGGGGCCGGAGAGCCGGGGGAGCACGGCGGTGTGGAGCAGGAAGCGGCGGACGTCGGGGGGCTGGCGCTCCAGCACCTCCTCGGCCAGATAGTCGACGACGAACCGGTCGTCGCCGGCGAAGCCGGCCACGAAGGCGGCCGGGTCGTCGCGGCCCTGCATCGAGAGGGCGGCCAGCTGGAGGGCGGCGATCCAGCCCTCGGTGCGGGCCTCGAGGGCGGCCACGTCGCTCTCGTCCAGGGTCAGGCCCATCACCTCGTTCAGATAGGCGGCGGCCTCGGCGGCAGTGAACCGCAGGTCGGCGGCCCGGATCTCCAACAGCTCGCCGCCGGCCCGCAGCCGGGCCAGGGGGAGCGGGGGGTCGGCCCGCCCGGCCAGCACCAGATGGACGTTCGGCGCCAGGTGGTCCACGAGGAAGGCGACGCCGGCGTGGATCTCGGCCGACTCGATCACGTGGTAGTCGTCGAGCACCAGGATCGTCTCGTGCCCCGGTCCGGTCGGGCTGGCGAGGGCCTCGAGATCGTTCAGCAGGGAGCGCACCACGGTCTCCACCGGCTGGGCCGCCTGGAGCAGCGACCGGGCGTCCGCTCCCGCCCCGGGAGCCACGGTACGGAGCGCGGCCACCACCCCGGCCCAGAAGGCGGTGGGGTCGTCGTCGGTGGGGTCGAGCGACAGCCAGGCGGTGTGCCAGCGGTCCGGGCGGCTGTTCACGAACCAGTCGGCGACCAGAGTCGTCTTGCCGAAGCCGGCCGGGGCCGACACCAGGACCAGCGCCGGCAGCTGACCCGACACCACCCGGGCCTGAAGTCGCGGCCGGTCCACGACGGCCCGCTGGCGGGGGGCGTGGAGCTTCGTGGCCAGCACGGCGGGCTCCGGAACCATCGCCTGGTCACTCATGGCCGTCGCACGTCGTCCTTCCCCTCGTCATCGAACGTGCACCGGGGGTAGGGACAACCCCACCCTCGACACACCGCCCAGGACCATCGACCGGCCGCCGGCCGCTATCTACCGTCGACTCTATGCACCAGACGACGACCACCAATCCACCCGCCGCCGAACTGCAAGGCGTCAGCCGGTGCTTCGGCGCCGGCACCACCGCCGTGCGCGCGCTCGACGGCATCGACCTCGCCTTCGACCGCGGCACCTTCACCGCCGTGATGGGGCCGTCGGGCTCGGGCAAGTCGACCCTGCTCAACTGCCTGGCCGGCCTCGACCGGCCCACGGCCGGTCGGGTGCTGATCGAGGGGACCGACATCACCGACGAAGACGAAGCGGCCCGCACCACCCTGCGCCGGGCCCGGATCGGCTTCGTCTTCCAGGCCTTCCACCTCGTCCCCTATCTCACCGTGGCCCAGAACGTGGAGCTTCCGCTCCGACTCGACGGGCGCCGGCCCGACCGGTCCCGGGTCGCCGCCCTCCTCGATCGGGTGGGGCTGGCCGACCGGGCGCCGGATCTGCCGGCCGTGCTCTCCGGGGGCCAACAGCAGCGGGTGGCGATCGCACGGGCGCTGGTCTCCGACCCGGCGGTGGTGCTGGCCGACGAGCCGACCGGCGCGCTCGACCGGGCCACCGCCACCGGCGTGCTCGGCCTGCTCCGCCGCTGCGTCGACGACCTCGGCCAGACCGTGGTGATGGTCACCCACGACCCCGAGGCCGCCGCCACCGCCGATTCCGCCCTGTTCCTGGTGGACGGCCGGATCGTGGGCCGCATGGCCCATCCCTCGGTCGACGCCGTGGCCGGCCAGCTCGCCCATCTGGGCGACCTGGTGACTCCGGGCGGCGGCTCCGCCGCTGCCGTCGGCGACGCGACGACCGTCGGGGGTGGGCGATGACCCGCGGCCTGGCCCTGGCGTCGTTGCGCCATCGCACGACCGCCTTCACCGCCACCTTCGTGTCGGTTCTGCTCGGCGCCTGGCTGATGGGCACGTTCGCCACCCTGGCCGAGACCTCGTTGTCGGGTCGGCTGTCGGCCGAGGATGCCGAGACCCTGCGCATCATGGGCGGCGTGGTCGGCGGTTGGGCCACCGTGATCGTGCTGTTCTCCGTGGCCTCCGCCCTGTCGATCATCGTCAGCCAGCGGGCCGGGGAGCTGGCCCTCCTTCGGATCATCGGGGCCGGGCCCGGCCAGGTGCGCCGGTTCGTCCGCACCGAGGCCCGGTGGGTCGTGATCCCGGCGGCGGCGGTGGGCGCCATTGCCGCCCATCCCACCGGGCGGGCCGTGCTGGCCCTCCTGCGGCGGGCCGGCATCGTCGAGGGGTCGGTGGCGTTCCACAGTGGCGTGGCCGCCCCCGCCCTGGCCTTCTGCACCGTGACCGCGGCCGGCACCATGGCCGCCGCCCTGGCGGCGCGGCGGGCCACCCGGGAACCGGCCACGCTGACCGCCGCCGGTGCCGACCCGGGCGACGGGTCCGCCCGCCTGCACCGGTGGCGGCTCGTGCTGGGGACAGGTCTCGTGGCCTACGGCATCGTCATGGGAGTGGTGACGATCACCGTGACGAGCCACAACCCCGATCCCTACATGGCCATGAGCACCAGCGGCTCGGCCTCGATAGCGGCCGGCGTGGGGCTGGCCACAGCGGCCCCCCTCCTGCTTCGGGTGGCGGCCCGGCCCGCGGGTCTGGTGGCCCGGCGGGCCGGTGCTGCGGGCTGGCTGGCCGCCGAAGCCACCCGCCGTCGGGCCCACCTCCTGGGATCGGTGCTGGCCCCGGTGATCGTGTTCACCGCAGGGTCGGTGGGAACGCTGATGTCGGTGGGAATCGACAACCGCACGATCGGCGTCGGTCATCCCGAAAGCCGCACGATCAACCTGCTGAACAACCTGATCACCGGGATGCTGTCCCTTTTCGCCGCCATCATGGTGATCAACGCCTTTGCCGCCGTCGTGGCTGGACGCCGCCGGGAGCTGGCCCGCCTCCGCCTCCTCGGCGCCACCAGGGCCCAGGTCCAGCGCTCGGTCATGGCCGAAGCCGCGGTGGTGGCGGCGGTGGGGGTGGTGGCCGGCGCCGTGGCGTCTCTGGCCACGATCGTGCCGTTCTCGATGGCCCGCCACGAAGGCCTGGTGCCCGACGGCCAGCTCTGGTTGCCCCCGCTCCTGGTGGCCGCCGCCGTGGCCCTCACGTTGGCCGCCGCCCGCCGAGCGGCGCGGCGGGTAAACGGTGCCGAAGCGGTGCTGCGGTGACAGACTGGACCTCGATGCTGCTGCGCCCTGCCGGTCAGCTGCGGCCGACGCCGATCGATCGGCACGGCCTGGTCGAACGTCTCCGCCTGACCGCTCTGGCCGCCGTGTATGTGGCGCTGGCCCCGCCGGCGCTCGTGCTGGCCATCCTGTCGATCCTCAGCGTGGCCCTCGGTCCCGTCGCCGTCGGGTTCGCCCTGGCGGCGGCGGTGGTGCCGGCCACCGCCGCCCTCACCGGGCTGCACCGCCGCATCAGCGGGGCTCTCCTGGGGCAGGAGGTGGCGGCGGCCTACGCCAGCACTGTCGGCACCAACCCCGTCACCCGGCCCTTCCGGTGGGTACGGGACAGCGCCCGCTGGCGCGACGTGGCCTTCTGCTGGTTCTCCGCCACCGGCGGGATGGTGCTGGCCCTGCTGCCGGTGGCCCTGCTGGCGTCGCCCGTCACCCACCTTGTGGGGGCAGTGGTCGACGGGGGCATCCTGTGGTGGCTGCTCCTCCTCCTCGGCGGGCCCCTGCTGCTCGTGTGGTGGCTGGTCACGCCGGCGCTGGTGGGGGCCCGGGCCCGGGTCGAGCGCCACATCCTCGGCACCTCCCCGGTGGCCGGGCTGGAGCGCCGGGTGAAGGAGGTGACCACGTCCCGGGCCGAGACCCTCGACCACAACGCCGCCGAGATCCGTCGCATCGAACGGGACCTGCACGACGGGGCCCAGGCCCGGATCGCCGCCGTGGGCATGAGCGTGGGACTGGCCGAGAAACTGATCGGCACCGACCCCGCCGCCGCCGGCGAGCTGCTGCGGGAAGCCCGGGAGACCACGGTGGCCGCCCTCGAGGACCTGCGCTCGGTGGTACGGGGGATTCAGCCCCCGGCCCTGGTCGACCGGGGACTCGTCGGCGGCATCGAAGCATTGGCCCTACCGCTTCCGTTGCCCGTCACCGTGGCCGTGTCGGCCCCCGATGGCCTGCCCGAGCCGGTGCAGTCGGCCGTCTACTTCGCCGTGGCCGAATGCCTGGCCAACACGGTGAAGCACGCCGCCGCCACCCGGGCCTGGGTGCGGGGGTCCCACCGCCAGGGCCGGCTCACGATGGTCGTGGGCGACGACGGCAGGGGCGGGGCCGACGCCACCGGCAGCGGATTGGGCGGTGTGGCCCGCCGGCTGGCCGCCTTCGACGGGACCGTGGATGTCGACAGCCCGCCCGGAGGGCCGACGGTCGTGACCATGGAGGTGCCGTGCCCGATCGGCGGCTGAGGGCCCTGGTGGCCGAGGACCAGGCCCTGCTCCGGGTGGGCCTCACCCGGATCCTGGAGGCCGGCGACTTCGAGGTGGTGGCAGCCGTCGGCTCCGCCCCCGAGCTGGAGCACGCCCTGGCCGGCCCCGACGGGGCGGCCATCGATGTGGCCATCCTCGACGTGCGTATGCCTCCCACCAACACCACCGAGGGGCTGGCGGCCGCCATCGGGTTGCGGCAACGCCGGCCCGGCTTCCCGGTTGTGGTGCTCAGCCAATTCGTGGAGGCCCTCTACGCCCGGGAGCTCCTGGCCGGCGGCGAGGGCGCTGTCGGTTACCTGCTGAAGGATCGGGTGGCCGACGTCGACGGCTTCCTCGCCGCTGTCCGCCAGGTGGTGGCGGGCGGCACCGTGCTCGATCCGGCGGTGGTGGCCGCCCTGGTGAGCGGGGCCCGCCGCCGGGAGCCGCTGGAGCGGTTGACCCCGCGGGAGCGGGAGGTGCTGACGCTCATGGCCGAAGGCCGGTCCAACGCCGCCATCGCCGCCCGCCTGGTGGTGACGGACAAGGCGGTGGGCAAGCACATCAACAACATCTTCACCAAGCTCGATCTGCCTCTGGCGGCCGACGACCACCGCCGGGTGCTGGCCGTCCTGGCCTGGCTCCAGGGATCGGCTTGACGGCTCACCCGGCCCGGATCACCGAGTCGTCGGCCAGGGTGGTGCGGATGTCGACGTCGGCCCGGGGCACCACGTCGGGGCAGAACCGCAGCGACGCCGCCTCCAGGGCGGCGCGGACCTCGGCCGCCACCGCCCCGGCCTCGGCCCGGTCGCACTCGACCACCACCGAGTCGTGAACGGTCTGTACCGGCCGGGCCGCGGGGAACCGGGCCAGCCGATGGTGGAGGTCGGCGTAGGCCACCAGCATGATGTCGGCCACCGCCCCCTGGATGGGGGCGTTGCGCCAGGCGTTGACCATGGCCCCCACCCGCTCCCGGGCCGCCCGGTTGAGATGGGCGTCGGCCGCTTCCTTGCCCGCCTCGGCGGCGATGGCCTCCACGAAGGCCCGGCGCAGGGGCCGGTCCTCGAACTGGCGGTCTATCCGGGCCGTCCCGCCACCCGAGCTCCCCCCCGACCCGGCGTCGACGTCGAGGCCCTCCAGGGCGAGGCCGTGCTCCCGGGCGAAGCGGCGCCGCACCCGGGCCAGCGCCGGATCGGTGGATCGGACGGCATCGTGCACCACCGACAGGAACAGCCGGTCGAGGTGGAGGTTGAACTGCTGGCGCCGCCCGGCCACGGTGCGGCTGGCGAAGGTGAAGGGGGCACCCCCGGCCACCAGGGCCACCGGGGCCGGGTAGGCGAGCAGCCACGCCACCTGCTCGGCCAGGGCGGCTTCGTCCATCTCCATCCGCAGCGGGTGGACGGCGACGATCTCGTCGACCGCCGGCCACCGGCCCATGCCCCGGCGGAGCTCCCGCCGGATCTGGGCCACGTCGGCGTGCCCCCGGGCCAGGCGCATCGTGGCCCGCCAGTCGATCGTGTCGGTGGAGGCGGCCAGGGCGTCGATCTCGGCGATCCGGGCCTCGGCCCAGGCCGCCGTGCCGGGGTAGGTGGCCCGATACCGGGCCAGCAGGTCGGCCGCCTCGTCCACCGTGGTGACCGTGCCCTCGGCGGTGAGCGTGCGGCTGAGGGCGGCCGCCCCCGAGCCGTAGGCGATGCCGAAGTTCAGGGCCTTGGCGATGCGGCGGAGGCGGGCGAACCGGTCGGGGTCGGCGGAGCGCAGTTCGCCGGCGTCGACGGCGAACATGGAGGCGGCCGTGCTCACGTGCACGTCGTCGCCCCGGCGGAAGGCGGCCCGCAACGGCTCGTCGTCGGCCACCTGGGCCAGGACCCGCAGCTCGGCCTGGCTCAGGTCGGCGTGCACGAACACCCGGTCCGGCTCGGGCGGGCGCACGAAGGGCAGCATCCGGGGGGTGAAGTTCTGGGCGTTGGGGTTGCGGCTGGCCAGCCGGCCCGTGTTCGTGCCCACCACCTGGAGGTACTGGGGATGGAGGCGCCCGTCGGGCCAGAGGTGCTCGTGGATCGACTCGCCGTAGGTGGACAGGATCTTGGCGTGGTTGCGGAACTCGAGGATGGCTTCGCACAGCGGGCCGCCGATGTCGCGCAGCACGGGGGCGCTCACCGAGTCGCCGTCGGCCAGCGGGCGGGGTGCCCCGTATCGTTCACGGGTGAAGCGTTCCACCTCGGCCGCCGACCACCGGTTGATCGCCTCGCGCACCTGGCGGTCCGACGCCGGGTTCCATGTGGGCTCGGTCACGTCGTCGAACAGGGTGCCCTGGCCGCCCCCGGTGAGGGTCGACAAGGTCCCCAGCACGGCCCGGTTGGCCGCCCCGATCGTGTGCAGCTCGGTCTGCCAGCCGGCCCAGTCGAACGGGAGGCCGGTGCGCATCATCTGGTCGAGGAAGGGACGGGCGTCGTTCTCGATGGCGGCGATCTGCTCCAGCCCGGCCCCCGCCAGCTCGGCCCGCAGGGCGTCGCCCACCCAGAGCGTGACCACGGCGTCGGTGGCGGCGTAGCGCACCTGCTCGGCCGACAGGTCTCCCCGTTCGGTGAACGACACCTGGATCGAGCCCTTGCCGTCGAGCGCCCAGCCCACGTAGCGCTCGGCCGCCCAGGCCAGGCCGTGGTACCACGTGAACCCGCTGGCCCCCTGGTGGAGCACGGCGTCGGCCAGCTGGCAGTCCCACCAGCGCATGTGGGGGGTGGTGTCGGTCGTGCCCCAGACCGCCCGGTCCAGCACGTGGGCGTCGAAGGCGGCGTTCCAGCCGTCGGCCTCCACCCCGGTGAGCAGAGGCGCCAGCAGCGACGGGTCGACATCTCGGGCGTCGACCACGAACGCCTGCTCACACCCCTCGGCCGATCGCACCGCCACCGACATCACCCGCAGGGTGCCGGCCGCCGGCCCGTCGATCGGGGTCTCGGTGTCGATCGCCACCCGCACCGCCGTGGCCAGGGCCGTGGCCAGCAGCGGCAGATCGGCGGCGTCGGTGATGTACCGGGACGGAACCGAGGCCGGATCCCGGCTCGGGCCGGTGGCGGGAACCGGGCCTGTCATCGCTCGACGAGGACCATGCCCTGGGGCGACGTGCCCTGCACCCGGTCGACGTCGACGGCCAGGGCCACCCCGTTACGGCCCGGGTCGTGCCGCTGCTCCACCTCGGGGGCCAGCTCGTAGATCCGGTGCCGCTCGGCCTCGTCGGTCACCACCCGGGCCCGGCCGGTGACGGTGAGCGTGGTGCGGGTGGGGGAGTTGCGGTACAGCAGGGTGACCCGGGGATCGGCGGCGATGGCCTCCACCAGCCCTTCGGGCTTGCGGGCCCACAGGGTGAGCAGCAGCGGGCCGGCCGTCTGGATGCTGCCCCGCAACGACAGGTGAGGGGCGCCGTCGGGCCCGGTGTACGCCAGCACCAGGGGGGTGTTGTTGGCCAGGGCGTCGTCGATGGCGGCCCGCACATGGTCGGGCATGGCGCCGGTGGTGGCCGGGGGCGCCCACAGCTCCATCTCGTAGGCGATGGCCGCCATGCGGTGCTCGCCGTTGAACGTCACCCGCAACGCCACCCGGTCGGGGGCCGCCCCCTGGTCGGGGCAGACCGCCTCCACCCGGCCGACGTCGCCGTCGAGGCGGGGCAACGACCAGTGGCCCCGGCGCAGGGTGGGGGTGAGGGCGTGCTGGCCCGACAGGATGTTCAGGGCGCCATCGACCCCGGCGGCGTACCCGTTGCGGGCCGTCACCGTGACGTCGCCGGCCAGATGGGGCCGCAGCTGCTCGGCCGCCGTGAGCTCGCCCGTGCGCAACGACTTCACCAGCAGCCGAAGCACATGGAGCCGTTGGGCTTCGGTGTCGCTCCCGCCCGCCCCGCTCATGCCCGGGCCGCCGAGCACAGGGTGACGGGCTGGCGGCCCGGCGGGGCGGCGGCCAGAGCGGGGGCGAGGTCGGCTCCCGGGGGCTGGGGCCGGAGCCACCGGCCCTCGATCACGAGCTCCAGCGGGTCGACGTCGAACGGGTAGGGATCGAGCACGATCCGATCCTCGCTCCGGGGTGTGACAGTGACGGCCACGTGGCCGCCGCCGCCGTGGGCACGTGGGGAAGCACGGTCGGCCGGCGCCGGGACGGGTGGGTCACCTGGAGCCACAGGGCCAGGGCGTCGAACGTCTGGAGCGCCTTGTAGCTGTGGAGGAGCGCCTCGTCGGCCACCCAGCGGGCGGTGGCGGGATCGGCGGCCAGCTGGCGGCGCAGGCGCTCCTGACGGTTCATCTCGGCCGCCAGCATCGGCTCCAGCAGGGCCCGGCTCGGCTCGTCGAGGAGGTCGAGGATGCGGGTCTGGTCGAGCCCGTAGCGGCCGGTGAACAACCCGACGATGTGCATGCTCGACACGAGCCCCCGGTAGGGGTGGCACCGCTCGTTGTGGTCGATCGAGCGGGGGCCGGTGCCGATCGAGACCGACGTGGGGGTCTGGTAGACCGACCAGGGCAGGTCGGTTGACGGGTCTCGGGGGACGGCGGCGTCGACCTCGGCCCAGCCCCGGTCGTGCTCCCACACCAGGCCCAGCAGCAGGTCACGGGGCTCGAGCGGAGCGAACGGGCCGATGCCGCCGAAATGCTCGGCCAGGGCGCCGGCGGTGGCTGTGTGCTGCTCCATCGTCAGCACCAGGTGGGCCTCGCCGGGGGAGCAGGTGGACTGCACGATCACCCCGTCATCATGCCACCGGTGGCCGGCCCCTGACGTCCCAGGGAGAGGGCGGCCCAGTGAGGGGCCGGGCCGGTCAGGGGGTGGCGCCGAAGCTGTCGTAGGCACGGCCGGCGGTGGCCGCCGCCCGGGTGCCGGTCTCGTGCTGGTAGGGGCTGATCCCGCCCGGCTCCCACGGCCCCACCGAGCCGGCGGCCATGGCCGCGGCCGACTTGGCCACGAGGCCGAACCGACGGCGCAGCTCGGGTATCGGCTGGTCGGCCAGGGCGAACCAGTCGAGGGCCAGGAGGTCGACGTCGGGCTGGCCGTCGGGGCCGTGGCTGAGGGCACCCCGGCGCAGGGCGTCGGCCACCCGCACCGCCATGCCGTCGGCCGAGAGCTGGCCGGGGAAGGCCTCGAACAGTCCGGCCCCGGTGGCCAGGTAGCCGGTCTCGAACAGGCTCACCACCATGGCCAGCAGGGAGAAGCCGCGAGGATCGTCGTTGGCCCGGGCGATGACGGCGAACACCTCCAGCTCCGACTCCACCCGGGTGCCGTAGTCGGTCAGCACGTGCACCCAGTCGTGCTGGGCCAGCAGCGGGGGAGCGGAGCCGGGCTCACCGGGGAAGGCGAAGCCCCGGGCCCGGTACAGCTCCCACACCCCCCGGCCCAGGGTTCCGGCGGGCAGGTGCTCGAGGGCGGCCCAGCGGGCGGCCAGGTCGGCGTCGTCACTGGCCTGCTGCCACGCTTCGGCCAGACCGGTGCTGGTGTGGAGGGCCTCCACCCGCTCGGCCGACCAGCCCGCGGTGTAGCCGTTGCGGTCGAAGTCGACGGCGGCCAGGCCGAGCTGGCCGGTGGCGAAGCGCTGGGCCACCCGCAGCATCCCGTCGTCCACGCTCAACGCCCGGGCGAACGCCTCCACCCGCTCGGCCACCGCCGGCTCCAGGGGCCGCAGCACCAGGGCCCCCAGGATCATGGTCTGGAGGATCCGGGTGCGGAAGGCCTCGTTGCGCTGCGCCATCCCGGCGGCGAAGCCGTCGGGGTCGATGGGGGGCTGATCGGCGGTGATCGGCGCATGGCCGGTCATGGCGGCGAAGGCGGCGCCCACCAGGAGGCGCTGCAGCTCGGTGGGACCCCCGGCGGGAGCGATGGCGGCCAGCACGCCCCGGGTGAGGTGCTGGACCTCCTCCGGCCCGGGAGGCTGAAGGTCGGCGGTGTCGGGAGAGGGGAGGGGCGTGGGCATAGTGGCCTCCGGGTTGCATCGGGTCGTCAAACAAATACAATACAGCTATGGAACGAAAAGCGATCGGCGTGTTGGGCTCGGGCAACGTGGGGCGGGCGCTGGCCCGGGGGCTGGCGGCGGCCGGTCACCAGGTGACGGTGGGAACCCGGGAGCCGAGCCGTCCCGAGCTGGTCGACTGGGCCGCCGGTACCGAGGGTGTGGCGCTGGCCGATTCCCTCGCCGCCGCCACCGGGGCCGAGCTGGTGCTGGTGGCCACGGCCTGGGACGGCACCGAGGCGGCGCTGGCGGCGGTGGCGCCCGCCCTCGACGGCAAGGTGCTGGTGGACGTCACCAACCCGCTGCGGTTCACCACCCGGCTGGAGCTGGCCGTCGGCTTCACCGACTCCGGCGGGGAGCAGGTGCAGCGGTGGGCTCCCGGCGCCCGGGTGGTGAAGGCGTTCAACACGGTGGGCTTCGAGCTGATGGACCACCCCGATCTGGCCGACGGGCCGCCCACCCTGTTCGTCGCCGGTGACGACGCGGCGGCCAAGGCCGACGTCGCCGGGCTGGCCGTCGACCTGGGCTGGGACGTCCACGACTGCGGCGACCTGGTGGCGGCCCGGCTCACCGAGCCGCTGGCCCTGCTGTGGATCGAGCACGCCCTCCGCACCGGCTCCCGCCGTCACGCCTTCCGACTCCTGGCCGACCCCCGGTAGCGTCGCCGGCGTGAGCGCGCCCGGCCGGCCCCGAGATCCCGAGATCGATGCCGCCGTGCTGGCGGTGGCCCAGCGCCACCTGGCCAGCCACGGTTACGAGGCGCTGTCGGTGGCGGCCGTGGCCCAGGAGGCGGGCACCACCCGCCCGGCCCTGTACCGGCGGTGGCGCACCAAGGCCGATCTGGCCACCGCCGCCATCGCCGCCCTGTCCCGGGCGGCCGAGCGGCCCGATACCGACGATCCCTTCGCCGATCTGGTGGCCGAGTTGGCGGCGTTCCAGCGGGGGGTGAGCCGCCCCAACGGGATCAGCCTGGTGGGCTCGATGCTGCAGGACGCCACCGACCCTGAGCTGCAGGCCCTCTACCGGGAGCGCGTGGTGGGGCCCCGCCGGGCCCGGCTCCGCCACATCCTGGCCCGGGCGGCCGATGCCGGCCGGATCGACCCCGACGCCGACCTCGATCTGGCCGTGGCCGCCTGCACCGGGACGCTCTACGCCCTACTGTTGAGCGGCCGCCCGGTCGGCCGCACCTGGCCCCGCCGCACCGCCACCTTCGTGTGGCGGGCCGCCGGCGGCGACCCCGTCTCCGGTTGACCAAAACTGCACCACGAACGAACCTGGCGGACTTTTGGTCAACTGCGGACCAAAAGTCCGCCAGGTTCGGCTCAGGCGCCGCCGCCGTCGATCTGGTCGAGGCGCAGGGCCCGGGCCGGGCACCGGTCGACGGCCCGTTCCAGCGCCGCCCGGTCGCCCTCGTCGTAGGTGTCGGCCAGGGTGACGGCGACGTCGTGCTCGTCGAGGTCGATCAGCCCGGGGGCGGCGTCGAGGCAGTTGGCGTACCCCTTGCACGCCGGCCGATCGACCACGAGTCGGAGCGAGGCCATCACACCCCCCGCATCAGATCGGACCACGGGTCGCCCCGGACGAACTCGCCCCACCGGGCATAGAAGTTGCGGGCGTTCTCCTCGGTCATGAAGTACTCGCTCTCCACCGCTCCCCGCAGCGCGCTGGGCTGGGTCATGCCCAGGCCGAGCTGGTAGTTGTACGGGTAGCGGCGGGCGATCGGGCCCCGGCTGGCCTCGGTGGCGTAGTCCCAGTTCTCCATGTCGTCCTGCTCGACGAGCCCGCCCGGCCCTGAATAGCGGAGGTAGTAGCGGCGCAGCCAGTCGGCAACCTCGGGCGGGGCGTCGGCATCGACCAGGTACCACCGCCACACCTCGGTCTCCCACGGGCTCACCGGGTGGGCCACCATCAGGGCCCGGGGGAACGGCCCGGCGTGGAACGACATCGACGGGAACAGGGTGGCCGGCCCCATGGCCCCGATGGGGCGGCCCTCGGCCTCGAACCGTTCGGCCCGGGCCGCTTCGGCCCGGGTGAAGTACTCGGTGAGCTCGGGTTCTTCGAACGTGGGGTAGCCCAGGAAGTAGCGGGCCGAGCCGGTGGCCCCGTGCCCCAGACGGGTGAACGAGGTGGAGGCGATGCTGCGGGGCTTGCCCGGGGCCGCGCCGTGGCGGGTGGCGGCCGACGTGCCGCCCGGCCCGATGCCCACGGCGTCGACCGACTCGTGCGACGGCGGCCCGTGGTAGTTGTCGCCCAGGAAGTTCTCCGACACGAACTTCCAGTTGGCCCGGATCCGCCATTTCTGCACGCCCCGGGCCACCCGCACCTGGCCGATCTCGCCCGAGGCGGACGAGCACAGGTTGTCGAGCCACCAGTGGAAGTCGCCCAGGTACTCCTCGAACGGCGGGGCGTCCGGGTCCCACGAGGCGAAGATCAGCCCGTGGTAGTTGCACACCTTCGGCGTGGGCACGAGGCCCCAGGCCGAGCGGTCGAGCTGCGAGCCGTAGCCGGCCCGGAAGTGGGGTACCCCCAGCAGCTCGCCCGCCACCGCCACCAGCTTGCCGTCGGTGGAGTAGCTCCAGCCGTGGTAGGGGCACGTGAAGTTGAGCGTGTTGCCCTCGTCGTAGCGGCACACCTTCATGCCCCGGTGGCGGCACGAGTTGAGCAGCACGTGGATGGCACCCTCAGAATCCCGGGTGAGCAGCACCGACTCGGTGCCCATGCGGGAGCTGAAGAAGTCACCCGGCTCGGGAATCTGGCTCTCGTGGCCCACCAGCAGCCAGGCCCGGGTGAACAGGTTGTCGAGCTCGGCCTGGTACACGGCCTCGCTCACGAAGATCTCCCGGCTGATCACGCCGTTGGCGGCGTCGAGGAGGTCGGTCAGGTCCATCGTCGTCGGTCCCCTCAGAAGAGCAGTGTCAGGTTCTTGGCCAGGAGCACGTTCTGGTCCAGCAGGAGCTCCCGGCGGCAGAGCTTCCAGCCCCCGGCACCGTCGGCGCCGTCATCGTGGCGCCAGGTGTCGTGGCGGCGGCCGACGAAGAAGTCGGTCTCGTCGGCCACCCGGTTGCGGTGCACCACGAACCGGCACGACAGCTCCACCTCGGGCAGCTCGACCCGCCGCAGCCGCACGTTGGTGACCAGGTGGCTCACCCGGCTGAGCGGCTCCTCGGCCCAGTGGACCCCGGTGCGGAGCTGTCCCACCCGCTGGGTGAGCGTGTGCTTGCCCTCGTCGAACCAGCACACCTCCTCGCCGCCCCGGGTCCGCTCCCGGGTGCTGTGCTCGCCCAACGGCCACGTTGAGCCGCAGCGGCATGACGTAGGAGAGGTCGTCGGCCAGGAGGTCGAGCCACTCCTCCCACCGGCCCTCGTCGAGCAGCTCGGCCTCGTCGTAGAGCACCTCGGTCAGCTCCTGGGTGAGCAGGAGCCGGGTGAGCAGCTCGTCACGGTCGTGTCCCGTCGACATGGCCCCAGTCTCGCGCGGCCCACTACGGTGCTGCCTATGACCACCGTGACCGTCACCGACACCTTCGATCATCCCGTCGACCAGGTCTGGCCCGTCGTGGCCGACTTCGGCGGCATCCACAAGTACATGCGGGGCATGCCCGAGACCGAGGTGAAGGGCTCCGGCATCGGCCAGGACCGGTTCCTGGGCATGCCCGGGGGCACGGTGGTGGAGCGCCTGACCTGGCTCGACAACGACAACCACGCCTTCAGCTACACGATCCTCGACGGCCCCCTGCCCTTCGAGCGCTACGTGGCCACGGTGAAGCTGACCCCCAAGGGAAACACCACCGACATCGAGTGGGAGGGCAACTTCGAGGTCAACGGCGTGCCCGAGGAGGAGGGCGTGGCCATGGCCAACGGCATCTACTCCGGCGCCATCAAGGGCTTCAAGAAGTTCCTGGCCGGCTGAGCGGCCAGGACGAAGCGCGGGAGAACCGGGACCATGCCCTACGCCGAGGGTCGGACGTACTTCGACGCCGACAGCCACCTGATGGAGTTGCCCGACTTCCTGGTCGAGTTCCTCGACCCGGGGTTCCGGGGTGTGATCCCGCCGTTGGCCATCCCGCCCATGGCCGCCCCCGGCGAGGGAGCGACACCGGCCGAACGGATGGCCCGGCTGGTGGCCGAGCGGGCCCACGAGCCGGCCCGGGCCGACGAGCTGGCCCGCAACGTGATGACGTCGGGCAAGAACTACGACGCCCTGGGCGCGTTCAACCCGGCCGAGCGGACCCGGGCCCTCGACCTGCTGGGGTTCCGGGCCCAGTGGGTGTTCTCGTCGTTCTCGGCCGGCCAGGTGTTCTTCCTGCGCGACGTCCCCGCCCGCTACGCCGCCGCCCGGGCCCACAACCGGGCCATGGCCGCCTTCTGCGCCGACGACCCCCGCCTCCTGCCGGTGGCCCTGCTCCCGCTCGACGACCCGGCCCTGGCCGCCGCCGAGCTGGAGCACGCGCTGGAGCTGGGGGCCCAGGGGGTGTGGGTGCCGGCCGGGCCCTGCGGGGGGCGCTCGCCCGGCCACGACGAGCTCGACCCGATCTGGGCCCGGCTGGCCGCGGCCGGCATCCCGTTCCTGCTCCACGTGGGGGCCCAGCCCATCCAGATCCGGCCCGAGTACATGAACACGGGTCGGGCCCAACCCAAGGACTGGCTGGGCGGGGCGGAGAACGTGCGGTCCAAGGACCTCACGGTGATCCACCAGTCGAGCGAGGAGTTCCTGTCGGTGCTCGTGCTCGACGGGGTTCTGGAGCGCCACCGGGGCCTGCGGGGCGCGGCGGTGGAGCTGGGAGCCACGTGGGTGCCGGGGATGCTGCGCCGACTCGACCATGCGGCCGAGATCTGGGCCCGGTCCGAGCCCGAGCTGCGGGCCTTCACCCGCACACCGTCGGAGCAGATCCGGGAGCAGCTGGCGTTCACGCCCTACGTGTTCGAGGACGTGGGGGCGCTGATCCGGGAGTCGTCGCCGGAGCTGTACCTGTTCTCGTCGGACTACCCCCACGCCGAGGGCGGCCGCAACCCGATCGGGCGGTTCGAGGCCAGCCTGGGCGACCTCGCCCCGTCGGTGCGGGACGCCTTCTACGAGGGCAACTTCGTGAAGCTGCTGCCTTCGGCGGCGGGCTGATCCGGCCCGAGCATTCTGAGGAGCCTGAGGTGCGCTCAGCGCACCTCAGGCTCCTACTTTCAGTCGCCGTCGACCTGGACGATGAGGAGCTCGGGGGCTTCGACCTGGCCCACCATGGTGGGATCGGTGGGGTCGACGTCGGCCGAGCTGTCGCCGCCGCCGCCCCCGTCGGTGTCGCCGAAGGCGAGGCGGCCGCCGAGGTAGCCGGCGCCGGTGGCCACGCCCGCCCCGGCCAGGGCGAGGAGCTTGCCCCGCACGTACCGGCTCCGGCCCCGGGCCCGCCACGAGGCGAGGTAGAGGAGGGCCGCCGCGCTGTTGCCCACGGCGTGGACGGCGGCCACCCGGCGGGTCTTCGGGTCGGTCATACCGGAGTAGTCGGCCAGGCCGGCGGCCGCCGTGGCCGGTACCGACAGCAGGCCGAGGGCGATCAGGCGCCGGGCGGCGGTGCGGCCGCCCCGGCCCCCGATCAGGTCGAGCACGTTGGCCGAGGTGAAGAACCCGATCGGCAGGTCGGTGAGGGCCGGATGCAGGGGATGGCCCAGTGGTTCGCCCCGCAGGATCTCGCCGGTGCGGCCCTGGCCGACCTTGGCCGCCAGGCCGTCGAGCCGGCTGGCCAGCGGGTCGAGGCGGGGATTCGACTCGATGCGCTCCAGCCACTGGTGCAGCGCTCGGCGCATCCCCATGGCCGGCGGGGGTTGGGGGCTGGCGTAGGGGGTCGGGCTGGCGGCGCGGTCCATGACGGACACCTCCGTGGAGTGGTCGGACATCCCGTCAGTGCCCCCGCCCGCCAACCGGCAAACGTTTGACGGATCCCGCCGGCTTACGGCAGGTCGTAGACCTCGGCCAGGTTGCCGCGGAGGATGGCCTGCAGCTCAGCGTCGGTGAGCTGGGCCGTGTGCTCGCCCAGCAACTCCTGGCTCCAGGGCCAGGTGGAGTCGAGGTGGGGGAAGTCGCTGGCCCAGCACAGCATGCGGTGCATGGGGGTGTCGTCGAGGCGGCACATCTTGAACGCCACCCAGTCGTCCTGGAAGGTCAGGCGGATGTGGTCGAGGCAGAACTCCGACGGCATCTTCGACAACCGCTTGTAGCCCATCACCCCACCCTCCCGGTCTACGGCGTGGTCCATGCGGTACATGAAGTGGGGGATCCAGCCGGCGTCGGCCTCGGAGCACACGAGCTTCAGGTCCGGGTGGCGCTCGAACACGCCGCCCAGCACGAACATGGCGATCACGTCCTGATTGCCCCGGATGATCGACATGAAGCTGGCGATCTTCGGGCCCCGGTGGCGCTGGCTGCCCATGGTGAGGATGTGGAAGCTGATCGGCATCTTCAGCTCGATCGACGCCTCCCAGAACGGCCCCCAGTAGGGGTCGTCGTAGTCGGGGCTGTTGCCGTTGTACGTGTCGGCCGGGAAGCCGGGCATCATGATGCCCTTCAGCCCCATGTCCTTCATCTTCACCAGGTCGTCGATGCCCTGCTCCACCGACAGCAGGGCGCTCTGGCCCAGGCCGAACAGGCGGTGGGGATCGTAGGCGCAGTACTCGGCGATCCAGCGGTTGTAGGCCTCCATGCAGGCCTGCTTGTAGGCCAGGTCCTTGTGGTTGCACAGCAGCATGCCCACGGTGGGGTAGAGGATCTCGCCCGCCACCCCGTCGCGCTCCTGGTCGGCGGCCCGGGCCGCCGGGTCCCAGCCCGAGCGGTGGATGTCCTCGAACCGCTTGCCGTGGTTGCGGAGCTGGTCGGACGGGATGCCGGCCGAGCTGAGAGGGGCGATGGCGATGGGCTTCATGCCGGGGATGATGAACAGGTCGCCCTTGGTCTCATGGGTGATGATCTTGGGCGCTTCGTCCCGGTACTTCGGGTCGATGTACTTCGTGTAGCAGTCGGGCGGCTCGGTGATGTGCGAGTCGGCCGAGATGATCCCGGCCGGGACCCGGTCGACGACGGTGGTGGCGTTCATGGTGTCCCCCCAAGGGTCTGCGTGTGACCCCAACGCTACGACCCGCCGTTCTGGCGCGCCTAAACAGCGCTCAGCGCTGTCAGAACGCGCAATTTCGGGCATGGTGACTGGGTGACACCGACACGGATCGAGCACGACTCGCTGGGGCCCGTCGAGATACCGGAAGGCCGCTACTGGGGGGCCCAGACCCAGCGGGCGGTGGAGCACTTCGCCATCGTCGACAACCCCGAACGGTGGCGGTGGGGGCGGGCCGTGATCGCCGCCCTGGGGCAGGTGAAGAAGGCGGCGGCCGGGGTCAACGACGAGTTCGGCCTGCTCCCCGAGGGGGTGGCCGCTTTGATTGCGGCCGCGGCCGACGAGGTGATCGCCGGCACCCTCGACGATCACTTCCCCCTGCTGATCTGGCAGTCGGGCTCCGGCACCCAGACCAACATGAACGCCAACGAGGTGATCGCCAACCGGGCCATCGAGCGGGCCGGCGGCGAGCTGGGGTCGAAACACCCCGTGCACCCCAACGACCACGTGAACCGGAGCCAGTCGAGCAACGACGTCATCCCCACCGTGATGCACCTGGCCACGATCACCGAGCTGCGGGGCCGGCTCTACCCGGCGGTCGAGCACCTGGCCGCCACCCTGCGGGGCCTGGCGGCGGAGCACGCCGAGTTGGTGAAGGTGGGCCGCACCCACCTCCAGGACGCGGCGCCGGTGACCCTGGGCCAGGAGATCGGGTCGTGGGCCACTCAGCTGGAGGCGGCCCTGGCCCTGGTGCGCCGGGCCGAGGAGTGGCTGCGCCACGACCTGGCCATCGGCGGCACCGCCACCGGCACCGGGCTCAACAGCCCGGCCAGCTTCGGGCCCCGCATGGCCGAACGCCTGGGTCACGCCCTCGGGCTCGACCTGGCCCCCGCCGCCGACCACCTGGCCGCCACCGCCTCCCACGACGCCCTGGTGGCCACGTCGGCCGCCCTGCGCACCCTGGCCTCGGCCGCCCTCAAGATGGGCAACGACGTGCGGTGGCTGGCCTCGGGCCCCCGGGCCGGGATCGGCGAGCTCATCCTGCCGGCCAACGAGCCGGGCTCCAGCATCATGCCGGGCAAAGCCAACCCCACCCAGGTGGAGATGGTGGCCATGGTGGCGGCCCAGGTGATCGGCAACGACGCCACCGTGGCCTTCGCCGGCACCCAGGGCAGCTTCCAGCTCAACACGTACAAGCCGGTGATCACCCGCAACGTGCTCGACAGCATCGAGCTGCTGGCCGGGGCCCTGGCCTCGTTCGACCGCCACTGCGCCGCCGGCATCGAGCCCGACCGGGCCCGTATCGCCAGCCACCTCGACGCCAACCTCATGCTGGCCACCGCCCTCAACCCCCACATCGGCTACGACGCCGCGGCTCAGGTGGTGAAGCGGGCGGCGGTCGACGGCACCACCGTGCGGGAGGCGGGCCAGGCCATGGGCGCCTTCACCGCCGCCGACTACGACCGCTGGGTCGACCCCCGCACGCTCACCCGCCCGGATCCCGACCCCGATCCCGACTGAGAGTCCGGGCGCTGCGCCCCCGCCGGTGCAGGCGGCCTCCCCCATCGCCGTCGGGGCCCCATCCCCGCCGGCGGCCGAAAACCACCGCGGCGGCGGGGCCGGGTCGCGAGAATGACGGGATGGACTCCTCGACCAGGATCAACCGGGCCCTGTGGGACGAGCGGGCCCCGGTGCACGCCGCCTCGCCCGACTACAACTTCCACCGCTACGCCACCGAGCCCGACTTCATCAGCGATGTGGTGCGCTTCGACCTGCCCCGCCTGGGCCCGATCGAGGGCCTCGACGGCGTGCACCTCCAGTGCCACATCGGCACCGACACCGTGTCGCTGGCCCGGCTCGGGGCCCGCATGGAGGGGCTCGACTTCTCACCCCCGGCCCTGGTGGAGGCCCGCCGGCTGGCCGGGCTGGCCGGCGTCGACGTCGCCTTCCACGAGGGCGACCTGTACGACGCCCCCGACATCCTGGGCCGGGAGCGCTTCGACCTCGTGTTCACCGGCATCGGGGCCCTGGGCTGGCTGCCCAGCATCAGCCGCTGGGCCCAGGTGGTGGCCAGCCTGTTGCGCCCGGGCGGCCGCCTGTTCCTGCGGGAGGGCCATCCCCTCATGTGGGCCCTGGCCGAGGACCGCAGCGAGCTGGTGATCGACCATCCCTACTTCGAGCAGGAGGAGCCGTCGGTGTGGGACGGGCCGCCCGGCACCTACGTGAGCACCGAGGCGAAGCTGGTCAACAGCATGTCGCACGAGTGGAACCACGGGCTGGGCGAGATCGTGACCGCCCTGCTCGACAACGGCCTCCAACTGACCGCCCTGGAGGAGCACCGCAGCGTGCCGTGGGAGGCGCTGCCCGGCCTCATGACCTACGACGCGGCCATCGACGAGTGGCGGCTCACCGAGCGCCCCGACCGCCTGCCGCTCACCTACACCCTCCAGGCGGGCCGGCCAGTCTGACTCCCACCTGGTGTTTCCCCTGTTTGGAGGGCGCCGCGGCGGGGTAGCGAGCCGGCCGTGAGCCTCGACCCGGACCGGCCCACCGGCCGCCCGGATCACGTGGTGTCGTACGACGAGGTGCGGCGGATCCTCGTGATCCGGGCTTTGCCCGGACTCGGCGACATGCTGTGCGCCGGTCCTGCGCTGCGTGCCCTGCGCCTCGCATTCCCCGGGGCCGACCTGGCGCTACTCGGCCTGCCCGGGGCGGCCGACGTGCTGGCTCGCAGCGGCCGCCATGTGGACCGGGTGCTGCCCTTCCAGGGCTGGCCCGGTATCCCCGAAGGCCCGGCCGACGACAGCCCGGGCCCGGCGGTCTCCGGCGAGCCGTCGGCCGAGTGGCCCACGGTGGACCTGGGCCTGGCCTACGCCGGCCTGGTGGCGCTGCAGCGGGAGCAGTTCGACCTCGTGCTCCAGCTCCACGGCGACGGCTCGGTGACGAACCAGCTGGCGCTGGCGGTCGGGGGCCGCCACACGGCCGGTTTCCATGCCCCCTCGCTGCCCCCGCCCGGCGCCGGCCACTTCTTCCCCTATCCCGACGACCTCCACGAGATCCACCGCCAGACCCGGTTACTGGAGCTGCTCGGCCTGCCGCTCGACGGCGACCACCTGGAGCTGGCGGTCGGCACCGACGACCGGCGCCGGGCCCGAGCGCTGGTGGGGCCCGAGCGGTCATTGTCGTACGCCTGCCTCCACCCCGGGGCCAGCCGGCCCGGCCGCCGCTGGCCCCCGGAGCGGTTCGCCGCCGTGGGCGATGCTCTGGCCCGACGCGGGATCGCCGTGGTCGTCACCGGCTCGGCGGCCGAGGCCGCCATCACGGCCCAGGTGGCGGCGGCCATGACCGAACCCTCCCTCGATCTGGCCGGGCGCCTCACGCTCGGCCCGCTGGCGGCCCTGTTCCAGCAGGCCCGCCTGGCCGTCACCAACGACACCGGCACCTCGCACCTCAGCGTGGCGGTGCAGGTGCCGAGTGTCGTGGTGTACGGCGGCCCCGACCCGTCCGACCCCCGCCGCTGGGCCCCGCTCGATGCCGACCGCCACCGGGCGGTGGTGCCGGCGGGGCCCCGGTGGCCGGACGCGACCGAGGTGCTGGACCAGGTGGACGGCCTGCTGGCCGCCGCCGGCCGGGGCGGCGGTGACTGCGGCCATGCCGCACGACGAGACGGCGTCGAAACAGGGTGAACGGGATGAACGTGCGGACGGAGCAGCCATGAACGACGGAGCCACCCCGAGGCCCGAACCCCGACGGATCCTGGTGGTGCGACTCGACAACCTGGGCGATGTGGTGCTGCTGAGCCCGGCGTTGCGGGCGCTGCGGGCCCGCTATCCCGACGCCCACCTGGCCCTGCTGGCGTCGGCCGCCGGGGCCCGTATGGCGCCGCTGCTGCCCTGGGTCGACGAGGTGTTCGTGCTCGACGCCCTCTGGCAGCAGCTGAGCCCCGACGGGGCCGACTGGTACGGCGACATCACCGCCATCTCCCGCCTCCGCCAGGCCCGGTTCGACGCCGCCTTCATCTTCACCAGCTCGGCCCAGTCGCCCTTGCCGGCGGCCTACTTCTGCCACCTGGCCGGCATACCGGTGCGGGTGGGGGAGTCGAAGGAGTTCGGCGGGGCCACCCTCACCACGGCGGCCGAACCGGGGCCCGACGAGGAGCACCAGGCGCTGCGCAACCTGCGCCTGCTGGCCGCCGCCGGTATCCCGGCCCAGGGCGACCACCTGGAGCTGGAACTGCCGCTGCCCGCCGCCTACTCGGCCCAGCGCCTGCTGCGCGATGCCGGCGGCGACCCGCTGCGGCCCTACGCCGTGGTGGCCCCCAGAGCCAGCGCCCGGTCCCGACAGTGGCCGGCCGAGCGGTTCGGAGCGGTGGTGGCCGGGCTGCGCCGCCTGGGGTTGGCCCCGGTGATCGTGGGCGGGCCCAACGACCACGAGCTGGCCGCCACCGTGGTGGCCACCAGCCGGGAGCGATCGGCCGACCACTTGTCCGCGCCGCCGGCGCCCGGATCGTCGATCCCGGCGGCGGGCGATGATCTGCCGGCGCCGACCGTCGATCTGGCCGGGCGGACCTCGGTGCCGGAGATGGCGGCCCTGGTGGCCGGGGCGGCCCTGGTGGTGACGAACAACTCGGGCCCGATGCACCTGGCCGAGGCGTTCGGGCGGCCCATGGTGGTGGCCTTCGCCGGTACCGAGCTGGAGAGCCAGTGGGAACCCCGCCATGCGCCGGCCCGGCTCCTGCGGCGGCCCACGTCGTGCAGCCCGTGCTACGGCTTCGACTGCCCCTACGATCTGGCCTGCCTCGACGTCACCCCGGCCCAGGTACTGGCGGCGGCGGCCGACCTGCTCCACCCGGCCCCACCCATCGCACTGCCAGCTGTGCCGGCAGCCGAGGCACTGCCTGCAGCGACAGCACTGCCTGTAGCAACGGCACTACCCGAAGCGACGGCACTGCCTGCAGCGACGGCACTGCCGGCATGACGCGGCGACTGCGGATACTCACCTGGCACGTCCACGGGGCGTACCTGTGGTACCTGTCGCACATCCCCCACGACCTGATCGTGCCGGTGAAACCGGGCCGGCCCGAGGGCTACGGCGGCCGCGGCGGCAGCCTGCGCTGGCCCGACAACCTCTACGAGGTACCGGCCGGCCAGGTGGCCGACCTGGAGCTCGACGCCGTGCTCTTCCAGTCGCACCGCAACTGGCTGGTGGACCAGCACGAGATCCTCTCGCCGGCCCAGCGGCGCCTGCCCCGCCTCCACCTGGAGCACGACCCGCCCCGGGCCAGCCCCACCGACACCGTCCACCCGGTCGACGACCCCGAGGTGCTGGTGGTCCACGTCACCCCGTTCAACCGGCTGATGTGGGACTGCGGGCCCTGCCCCACGGCGGTGGTGGAGCACGGCGTGACGGTGCCCGCCGGCGTTCGGTGGAACGGCAACCGGGCCCGGGGCGTGGTGGTGTGCGAGGCGATGCTGCTGGGGGTGCCGGTGGTGGCGCTGGCCACCACCGAGATGTCGACCGTGATCCGGTCGGGCCACAACGGCTACGCCGAGACAGACGAGGCGTCGCTGGTGGCCAGCATGCGCCACCTGATCGACCGGCCCGACGTGGCCGTCCGGCTGGGAGCCAACGCCCAGCGCACGGCCCGGGCCCGCTTCGGTCTGGGCCGGTTCGTGGCCGACTGGGACGCGGTGCTGACCGGCCACGTCGGCCGGGTGCAGCCAGGCGGCGCGGCCGAGGCCGCGTCGGCGGCGGAGGCCGGGGAACGGCACGCAACCGCCGTGATGGCCGGCGCCGAAAAATAATGTTTGGTCCAGCCCGGGTCGGGGTACGGGCGCCTGACCGGCGGTGATACAGCGGCCACCACCGGTTCGACCCGCACTCGGCGGGGGAGGCGACGGAGCCGGACCGAGGCGTGCGGAAAAGGTCCGATCCGGCTCCGCCGGCCTACCCGGTCGTGGCGGGCCGAGATGGCGGCCACCCTGGCCACCTTGGTCCAGGACACGATCGACCAGCTCGGCTCCTGACGCCGGGCGGCACAGCAGCACGTCGTCGGCCAGGGCCATCGGGTCGGCCTCGGCCAGGGCCTGGCGGGCGTCGGCCAGGGCGGCGGCCAACGGTCCGGTCGTTTCCGCTGCCGGCTGGCGCCGGTAGCCGAGGGGGAGGCGGCGATCGAGGCAGGGGGCGGCGTCGATCACCTGGCGTACGATCGAGCGCACGGTGTCGGGGATCACGCCCAGCGTCAGGTGGAGTGACGGCAGCCCGGTGGTGGCGGCCGACAGGCCGGCCCCAGTGGCGGCGGGCGAACCGGTCGACGTCGCCCACCAGATCCCGCAGCTGCACCCTCACCCCCGCCTCGACCCGATCGTCAGTGGCTGGCCCGAGCCGGATCGACGGGGTTGCCGCCGCTGCCCTCGCTCGACGCGTCGCCCGTGTGGCGGGGGCCTTCGCCCCCGGTGTCGAGGTTCTCGTCGTCTTCGGTCGGCTTGCCCGACGCCTTACCCAGCCGGGCCGGGGCGAACCCTGCCACCCGCTCCCGTCGCTCCTCGTCGGCCGCCCACGCCAGGAGCACGCCGACCAGGAGGTTGCTGACGATCAGGTCGCCCGCCACCCACAGCAGCCAGCCGCCGGCGCGCTGGTCGGCCAGGGCGTCGGGCATCCCGGGCGGTTGGAGGCTGGGGCCGGGGAGGCTGAGCACGGCCAGGCCGAGCAGGGCGTGCACCGGCAGGCTGAACCCCACCACGGCGGCCCGGGCGGGGAAGCCGGGCCGGGAGGGGAGCGGGGGCGCCGAGCCCACCGCCAGCTCGGCGAACAGCAGGCCGGTGATCAGCATGTGCCCGTGGACGGCCTCGTGCGCCCAGGCGCTCCGCTGCGACCACCGGTAGAGGGGGGTGAGGTAGAGGGCCAGGAGGCCGCCGTTGAACAGGATCCACACCACGAGGGGCTGGGTGGCGACGCGGGCCAGACGGTGGCGACGGAGCCCGGCCATCAGCCGGCGGGCCCGGGGCGAGACCGACGACGCCACCGCCAGCGGGGCGCCGAGGGCGATCAGGGTCGGGCCGACCACGGCCAGCAGGAGGTGACCGATCACGTGGCGGCTGAAGGCGGCGTCGGGCAGCATGATCCCGCCCGCCACGGCCAGCACGCCGGCCACGAACGCCCCCTGGCGCCATCCCGCCGGCGCCGACCGGGCCCGCCCCGCCGCCCGCAGGTAGGCCACCAGAGCCCCGCCACACCCCAGCAGCACCACCACCGCTCGCACGCCCCTCCGTTACCCCGTTCCCGGCGCCTGAGGCACCACCCGTGGTTGGTGGCGCACCGGGTGCGTGGGACGTCAGCGGGTGATGCGTGGTGCACCAGGTGTAGGGAGCGTCGCCGGTGGTTGGTGGCGCACCGGGTGCGTGGGACGTCAGCGGCTGGTGCATGAGGGGCCACCGGTGGCACCAGGTGCACACGGGCCGGCGGGGGCGGCCCTGTCACAGCGTTCGAGTAGTCTCATCGGTCTTCCCCGATTCAACTGACCAAGCGGCCCGGAGGGCCCGATCGGAAGGTGGGCTCATGGCCCGAGGGGAAGTGGAAGCGGCGGCGGTGGCCGCCCAGCAGCACGGCGTCGTGTCGGTCGTGCAGTTGACGGAGCTCGGCATGTCGGCCAGCACCAGACAACGCCGTCTCGCCACCGGCGAGCTGACGCTCGTGCAGCCGGGGGTGGTCCGCCATCGCGCCCACCCCGACACGTGGCGGGGTCGGGTGTTGGCAGCCTGCCTGTCCACCGGCGGCCTGGCGAGTCACCGGAGCGCAGCGGTGCTGTGGGACCTGGCGTCCATTGTCGGCAGCATGGTGGAGGTGACCGTCCCCCGGGGCAGCGTCAATCGCCGGGCCGGTATGGTGCTCCACCGGTCGGCCCAGCTGGACATTGCCGCCCCGGTGACTATCGACGGCATTCCGGTCACTGGGCTCGCTCGGACGCTGATCGACCTGGCCACCGTGGTGCCGTCAGTCCTGTTGGAGTCGGCGGTCGACGATGCGCTGCGTCTTCGCCGGATCACCTGGCCCGGACTCCATCAAGCGGTGCTGCAGCACGCCGGGCCTGGTCGCAGCGGTTGTGGTGCCGTTCGGGCTCTGCTGGCCGCCCGGTACGGCGATGGTGAGGTGCCATTGAGCGACTGGAGCCGGCAGGCCGCCCGGTTGCTGAGCGACGGCGGGTGTCCGCAGCCGGTGTTCGAGCACCGGGTTTTCGACCGTTCCGGGGCTCTCGTGGCCCAGGTCGATCTTGCCTATCCGATCCACCGGGTGGCCATCGAGTTGCAGAGCAGACGCTGGCATCTAAACCGTCGAAGCTTCGACGCCGATCCCGTCCGATGGAATCAGCTCACCGCGCTCGGTTGGCGGGTCTACCCGATCACCTGGTCCTTCTTCGACAGTCAACCGCAGGCGTTCTGCCGCCTCATCGAAGACTCCCTCCGTTGCCGGTCTCAGGATCTCGGTGCGTAGCGAGCCACCGGTGACCTCCTCCGCACCAAGATCCTGACTGTCGTTGCACCTGGTGCGCTGGGCACCATCCGCGGCGTGCGACGCACCAGGTGCGGAGGACGTCGTCACCTGCCCGAGGGCAACCCGGGAAACGCCGGAGGGCGGGTGGGGCGTTTCGTGAAGTGGGGAGAGGGGGATCATCGGGGGGATGAACCTGGCCGCGCCCACGTCGCCCGCCCGGCCCGTGCCGGCGGGGGGAGAGCCCCGGGTGCCGCTGTTGCTGCTGGGCACCACGATCTGGCTGGCCTCCGAGGTGATGTTCTTCGGGGCTCTGCTCGGCGCCTTCTTCTCGCTCCGGGCCCGGGCCACCGGCCCGTTCCCCCCACCCGGCGCCGAGCTCGACGCCCCCGTGACGGCCCTGGTGACCCTGGTGCTCGTGGCCTCCAGCGGCACCGTCCACCTCGCCCGCAACCGGCTCCGGGCCGGCGACCGCACCGGATTCCGTCGCCTTCTGCTCCTCACCGCGGCCCTCGGCACCATCTTCCTGTCGGCCCAGGGGATCGAGTGGAGCCGCCTCGGCTTCACCCCGTCCGACCACGCCTTCGGCTCGTCGTTCTACCTCACCACCGGCTTCCACGGCCTCCACGTGTTGGGCGGGATCGTGGCCCTCACCCTGTTGGCGGGCCGGTCGACCCGCCCCGGTTTCGGCCCGGCCCAACTCCCGGCGGCCGAGATGGTCTCGCTCTACTGGCACTTCGTCGACGTCGTATGGCTGGCCGTCTTCACCACCTTCTATCTCGTGGCCTGAGCGCGGGCCGCCTCGCCGGCGGGCACCGCCTGGCGCTTTCGGCTGCCGCTCTCCCCCTGCTGGTGGCGGCCCCGGCGCTCGCCGCCGGGCCCCACCAACAGCAGCAGCAACAACAAGAACAGCAACAGCCGCCGACCGGTGGCGACGACCTGGTGACACGGGGCCAGGAGCTGTATCAGGTGGGGTGCGTGTCGTGCCACGGGGTCGACGGCCGGGGCGTGGAGGAGCGGGGCCCGACGCTGGACGAGGCAGGGCCGGCGTCCGTCGACTTCTACCTGTCGTCCGGCCGCATGCCGGCGGCCAGCGGCGCCGGGCAGCCGGGCCGCAAGGAGCCGGTGTACGACGCCGACCAGCGGGCCGCCCTCGTCGCCTACGTCTCCACCCTGGGCCAGGGCCCGGCCATCCCCGACATCGATCCGGCCCGGGGCGATCTCCCCCTCGGCCAGCAGCTGTACACCGCCAACTGCGCCGCCTGCCACAACTCGGCCGGCTCGGGCGGCGCCCTGGGCCAGGCCATCTACGCCCCCGCCCTCTACCCGGCCACCGAGCTCCAGGTGGGCGAGGCCGTGCGGGTGGGGCCCGGCGCCATGCCCGCCTTCAACGAGCAGCAGCTGGACCAGCAGCAACTCGACTCGGTGGTCCTCTTCGTGACCCACCTTCAGGACCCGGTGGACCGGGGCGGGCTCCCTCTGGGCCGCGTCGGGCCGGTACCCGAGGGGCTCGTGGCCTGGTTGGTGGGCCTGGGGCTCATCGTGCTGGCCATCCGCTGGATCGGCACCCGGGACGCGGTGCCCCTCACCCGGGAACCGCCCGAGCCCACGGGAACATCGGGCGAACCATCGGTCGGAGGCGAGGAACAAGGGAGCAGCCCGTGATCAGCTACCGGGGAATCGGGGTGGCGTTCGCCCTCAGCGGCCTGGCCGGGCTCGGCCTGGCCGTCGTCTACATCCTGGGGGGCCAACCCCAGTGGGAGGGCGCCCTGCTCATGGTGGCCCTGGGCGGGATCGGCGTGGGCCTCATCGGCTGGGCCAAGCAGCTCTACGGCGACAGCGAGGAGACCGACCAGCGGCCCGTGCTGCCCTCGGCCGCCGAGCCCCGGGTGGCGTTCGCCACCAGCCTCGAGCGCTCGGAGGAGTTCAGCCGCCGCCGGGGACTCACCGGCCTGCTGGCCTTCGCCGCCGGCTCGCTGGCCCTCGCCGCCCTGTTCCCCCTGCGCAGCCTGGGCCCCGCCCCGGGCGGTGCCCTGCGACGCACCGCCTGGCGCCGGGGGAGCCGGCTCGTCACCGAAGGGGGCGGCCAACCGCTGCGACCCGACTCGCTGAGCCGGGGCGGCATCGCCACCGTCTTCCCCGAGGGCCTGGAGGGGCCCAGCGAAGACGCCGCCACCGTGGTGATCAGCGTCGACCCCGCCCAGCTGGGCGAGGGCACCAACGCCGACTGGGTGGTCGACGGCAATGTCGCCTACTCCAAGATCTGCACCCATGTCGGCTGCCCGGTGGGGCTCTACCGGGAGTCGGAGCACTCGCTGCTGTGCCCCTGCCACCAGAGCACGTTCGACGTGCTCGACGGGGCCCGGGTGGTGTTCGGCCCCGCCCCCCGGCCGCTGCCCCAGCTGCCTCTCGGGGTCGACGACGAGGGCTACCTGATCGCCCTGGGCGACTACCCCCAACCGGTGGGCCCCAGCTTCTGGAACCGGGGCCGCTGACGATGCCGGCCCCCGCCCGCCCCGCACGCTCGACGATCGGACCCTGACGTGCTCCTCCGACTCCTCCGCTGGTTCGACGACCGGGTGGGCGGCGCCCGCTTCGGGCGTCAGGCCCTCGACCGCATCTTCCCCGACCACTGGTCGTTCATGCTGGGCGAGGTGGCGCTGTACTGCTTCGTCTCGCTGGTGGTCACCGGCACCTACCTCACGTTCTTCTTCGAGCCGTCGGTTAGGGAGGTCACCTACGACGGCAGCTACGCCCCCCTGCAGGGGGTGGAGATGTCGGCCGCCTACCGCTCGGCCCTCGACATCAGCTTCGAGCACCGGGCCGGCCTGGTCATGCGCCAGATGCACCACTGGTCGGCCCTGGTGTTCCTGGCCTCGATGACCGTGCATCTGGGCCGGGTGTTCTTCACCGGCGCCTACCGCCGGCCCCGGGAGCTCAACTGGCTGATCGGGGTGACGCTGCTGGTGTCGTCGATCGCGAACGGGTTCCTCGGTTACTCCCTGCTCGACGACCTCCTGTCGGGCACCGGGCTCCGGGTGGCCTACGCCATCACGCTGTCGATCCCGCTGCTGGGGCCCGACCTGGCCTTCGGCCTGTTCGGCGGCGAGTTCCCGGCCGAGAGCATCATCCCCCGCTTCTACACCCTGCACGTGCTGATCCTGCCGGCCGTGATCGCCGTCCTGCTCGGCGCCCACCTGGCCCTGGTGTGGCGCCAGAAGCACACCCAGTTCGCCGGCCCCGGCCGCACCGAGGACAACATCGTGGGCAGCCGGCTGTGGCCGGCCTACGCCGCCAAATCGGCCGGCCTGTTCTTCATCGTGCTCGCCGTGCTGGCCGGCCTCGGCGGACTGGCCCAGATCAACCCCATCTGGGTCTACGGCCCGTTCCGCTCCGGGCTGGCGGTGACGGCCGTGAGCTCGGCCTCCCAGCCCGACTGGTACATGGGCTGGCTCGACGGCGCCCTGCGGCTGTGGCCGGGCTGGGAGCTGACCGTGGGCGGCTACTCGCTACCCAACCCGTTCCTGCCGGCCGTCGTCTTCCCCGGTCTGTTCTTCCCCCTGCTCTACCTGTGGCCGTTCCTCGAGGCCCGGTTCACCCGGGACCGCCAGCCCCACAACCTGCTCGACCGGGCCCGCGACGCCCCCACCCGGGCCGGGATCGGGGCCGCCGTGGTGGCCGTGTACGGGGTGCTGTTCCTGGCCGGCAGCAACGACGTGACGGCCGGCGCCCTCAACGTCGCCCCCGAGACGCTCACCACGCTCTACCGGGTGCTGGTGTTCGTGGCCCCGGCCGCCGCCTTTGGCCTCACCCGCCGGATCTGCCGGGAGCTGGGCCGCCGCCCGGTGCGCCCGGTGGCCGGCATGCCGACCCACACCATCGTCCGCACCGCCACCGGCGGTTATGAGACCGTGCCCGAGCCGAAGCCGGCGAGCGCTTCCTCGTCTTCAGCCGGGGAACTCTGACACCGGAGCCCCGGATCCGGTACCCAGCGTCAGAGTTCGCGATCAGGGGGAGGTCTCGCGGGCGTAGCCGGCGAGGGCGAGGCCCAGGAACAGCAGGCCAGGGAGCCAGATCCAGGGGGTGAAGGCCAGCCCCCAGGCGACGAGGGCGGCGCCGGCGGCGATCAGGGCCGGCCAGACAGAGGCCGGAGGCACGGCCCGGAGCACGGGCACCGGGCCGTCGGCGGTGCCGGCGCCGGGGTCGGCGGTCTCGTCGTCGTCGGGCCCGGGCGGGCCGCCCCGGGTGGCCCCCACCAGATAGGAGGCCAGGCCGAGCATGGCCACCCCGCCGGCCAGCAGGAGCAGGATGCCGGCCTGGTCGCCCGACAGTGCCCAGTACAGGATCCCGGCCGGTACCAGCCACGCCCCCACGAAGGCGATCGACAGGATCGACGCCCTCACGTCCGACCCTCGCCGGCCGGGCCGCCGGCCTCGGCCGGGTCGGCCTGGCACGAGCCGGCGTTGCTCGAGCCGGGCTCGCCCGTACGAGGGAACCGCACGCCGTCGGGCCCCCAGCGCTGGTCGAACACCGGGCGCTCGGAGCGGATCGGGGGCAGCGAGTGGAAGTTGTGGGTGGGCGGGGGCGACGACGTGGCCCACTCCAGGGTGTTGCCCTCCCACGGGTCGTCACCGGCCGGCTCTCCTTCTCCTCGGGCTGCCCGACGGCCCGACACCGCGATGTTCACCAGGAACAGGATCACGGCCAGCGCCACCAGGATCGTGCCCAGGCTCGACCACAGGTTCAGCCGGTCGTAGCCGATCCCCTCCGGGTAGTCGGCGAACCGCCGGGGCATGCCCCGCAGGCCGAGCAGGTGCTGGGGGAAGAACACGATGTTGGACCCCACGAACAGCAGCCAGAACTGCACCTTGCCCAACCCCTCGCCCAGCCGGTGGCCGAACAGCTTGGGCCACCAGAAGAAGAGGCCGCCGAACATGGCGAACACGGCCGTGCCCAGCAGCACGTAGTGCATGTGGGCCACCACGAAGTAGGTGTCGTGCACGTCGCTGTCGAACGCCCGCACGGCCAGCATGGGCCCGGTGAGCCCGCCGATCAGGAACACGACGATGAACCCGACGGCGTACAGCATGGGGGTGTCGAACCGCAGCCGCCCGCCCCACATGGTGAACACCCAGCTGAAGATCTTGATCCCGGTGGGCACGGCGATCAGCAGGGTGGCACCGCTGAAGAACCCGTCGACGATGGCCCCGGTGGTGAACATGTGGTGGGCCCACACCGTCATCGAGTACGCCCCGATGAGCACGGTGGCGATCACCATGGCCTTGTAGCCGAAGATGGGCTGCCGGCTGAACACGGGGATGATCTCGCTGATCACGCCGAAGAAGGGGAGGGCCACGATGTAGACCTCGGGGTGTCCGAAGAACCAGAACAGGTGCTGGTACAGGATCGGGTCGCCACCCCCGGCGGGGGTGAAGAAGTGGGCGTCGAGCCGGCGGTCGGCCAGCAGCATGAACAGGGCGGCGGTGATCACCGGGAAAGCGATCAGGATCATGAAGCTGACCACCAGCATCGTCCAGGTGAAGATGGGCAGGCGGAACATGGTCATGCCCGGGGCTCGCAGCCCGATCACGGTGGACAGCAGGTTGATGGCGGTGAGGGTGGACGCCACGCCGGTGAGGGCCACGCCGGTGATCCACAGGTCGCCGCCGGCGCCGGGGGAGTAGGTGCTGTCGGACAGGGGGGCGTAGGCCGTCCAGCCGAAGTCGGCCGCGCCCCGGGACGTGAGGAAGCCCGACAGCACCACCAGCCCGCCGGTCACGAACAGCCAGTACGACAGCGCGTTGAGCCGGGGGAAGGCCATGTCGGGGGCTCCCACGTGCAGGGGCACGAGGAAGTTGGCCAGCCCGGTGGCCATGGGCACGGCGAACAGGAACATCATCACCGTGCCGTGCATGGTGAACAGCTGGTTGTAGCGCTGGGAGCCCACGAACTGCAGCCCGGGCTCGGCCAGTTCGGCCCGCATCAGGGCGGCCAGGAGGCCGCCCACCACGAAGAAGGCGAACGAGGTGCCGACGTAGAGGATGCCGATCCGCTTGTGGTCGGTGGTGCTGAGCCAGCCGACGACGCCGGCCAGCGGCTGGTCGCCGGGGTCGTCGGGCGCCGCCGGTCGGTCGGTCACGGCCAGGGCCGGGCTCACGACGGATCCTCCGCCTCGGGCCCGGTTGCGTCGCCGGCCCCCTCCCCGGTGGCCAGCCAGCGATCGAACACCGCGGGGCTCACGATGTCGACGGCGAAGTTCATGCGGGCATGGTCGAGGCCGCACAGCTCGGCGCAGTGGGCCACGTGGCGGCCCTCGGTATCGGGGGTGACGGTGAGGTCGATCGGCCGGCCCGGGATCAGATCCTGCTTCCAGGCGAAAGCGGGCACGAAGAACGAGTGGATCACGTCGTCGCTGCGGAGATGGAAGGTGACGGTCTCGCCCACGGGAAGCACGAGCACCGGGTCCCGCCCCGGCTCGCTGGCCACCACCCGGCCCCCGGGGTACTCGAAGCGCCAGCCCCACTGGTACCCCTGCACCGCCACCTCCAGATCGGTGGGCGGGTCGTCGTCGATGCGGGCCTGGAACCACAGGCCGAGGCCGAAGATGACCCCCGACAGGGCGGCCGCGGCACCGGCGTAGGTGAGCTCCAACGCGAGATTGCCGTGGCGCTGAGGCGGGAGTTCCTCAGCACCACGGCGACTGCCCCGGATGATGGCTATGGCCAGCAGACCCAGCACGACCAACGCCACCGCCGTCGCCGCTACCAGTAGAAACGTCCACAGGTCGGCGACGTACCGCCCGTCCCGGGTGACGGGGTCGGGCATCACCTCCGGCCGGCCACCTTGTGGGCCGTGCTCGTCACCCGCCGGTCGGCGCAACCGTGATCGCTCGCTCCTGTCACCGCCATCTGGTCTCCTCGGTGGGATCGGCCCCCTCCGCCGTTGCGCTCCCGTCCGCGTGCTACCCCCGGTCCGGAGCCGGCAAACGGGGGGACGGTCGAACCCTCAGGCCTCGGGGTCGCCGTCGTCCAGGAGCTCGGCCTCCGGTGGGTCCTCGGAGTCGTAGGCCTCGGTCACGGTGGCCACGTCGGCTTCCAGCTCCACGCCCGGCGGAACCGGATGCTCGTCGTCGCCCAGAGCCTCGAGCACCATCGGATCCACCGGCACCTCCTCCGGCTCGCCCGGCAGCGGGTCGAGCAGGCCCAGGTCCTCCAGCTCGTCGAGGTCGTCCGACTCCACCGCCACCACGCCCCGCCCGGCCGCGGCACCCCGCAACCGGTGGGGATCCAGCCCCGGATCGGGTTCCAGCTCGGCCGCCGGGTCGGGCTCGTAGCGCCACTCCCGCTCGGCCAGCGGCTCGTCGAAGCGCTCCTCCTGGGGAGTGGTGCCGTACTCGTCGGCTCCTTGCAGCTCGTCGGGCGGATAGTCGTCCAGCGCGTTGTCGTTCAGGTCCTGACTGAACTCGTCGAGGCCCATCTCCGACTCGTCCAGCGCCTCGGCCTGATCCTGCTCGTCTCCGCCGCCGCCCCCGATGCCAGTGTCGCTGAGCATGCTGTCTCCCTGTGGTCGTAGGGCAGTCGGTGCCCGGTCCCGGCAGGAGCGAAACGTTTGCCGCCCGGGCCGCCAGGGAACCGACGGCCCATGAACCTGTCGTTGGGCGACCTGACCCTGCGCCTGGCGCTGGCCGCCCTGCTCGGAGCGGCCATCGGGCTGGAGCGGGAGCGGGCGTCTCGGGGGGCCGGCGTGCGCACGGTGGCCCTGGTGGCCATGGGGTCGGCCCTGTTCACCCTGGCCGGAGCGTACGGGTTCACCGACGAGCCCCAGACCCGGGTCACCGACCCCACCCGCATCGCGGCCCAGGTGGCCACGGGCGTGGGCTTCATCGGCGCCGGCGCCATCCTGCGCCAGGGCACGTCGGTGATCGGGGTGACCACGGCGGCCACGGTGTGGATGGCGGCCGCCCTGGGCGTGACGGTGGCGGCCGGCGGCTACGCCGCCGCCACCATCGCCACCGCCATCACCCTGACGGTGCTGCTGGGGATGCGGCTGCTCAAGCCGCTGGCCTGGCGCCTGGGCAGCACCGGCTCGGTGCTGGAGGTCACCTACAGGCAGGGCACCGGCACCCTGCGGCCCGTGCTCGATGCCGTGGGCGAGACCGGGGCATCCATGGAGGACCTCACGATCGACGACGGCGACGACGGCACCCGCCGGGTGACCCTCGAGGTCCGCATGCCCCGGGGCACCACTGTCGACCAGCTGGTGGCGGCCATCGACGACCATCCCGACGTCGACCGGGTCACGGCCAGCCGGGCCGGATGATCCGATCCGGTGCCCCGGCCCGTCACCGGTGACGGGCCGGGGCACCAGATCGAGAGGAGACAACCCATGACCCCAACCGACCACCACGCCGACCCCGAGCCCGACGACGACGCCGATCAGCGCGCCGACGAGACGGTGGATCCCCGTCGGCCGGGGGCCGAGGCCCGGGAGCGGGTGGCTGAAGGCGACGAGGAAGCGGTGGAGCGCTACGTCGACAGTCCCGGGGCCGGCCTGGCCGGCGCCCTCGACGACCTGCCCGAGCCCAACGAGCCGGGCTGACCCGCTGACCGGCGGTTTCGCCCGCCGGCCGGGCGGGCACTGGCGGGCCATGGATCCAGCACACCAGCGACCGCCCGGGGCCGACGACCGCACGGTGGAGGCCGTGGGCAAGATGACCGAGGCCTTCGAATGGATCGAGCGGGCCCGGGGCCAGCTCTACACCTTCCATCAGCTGATGGGCCACGCCGACGAGCTGGTCAGCGACGCCGCCGATGCCCTGGGCGAGGCCGGGCACACGAGGCTGGCCGACGAGGTGCGGGAGCGGCTGGTGGGCCGCAACACGATCGACGGCCGTTGGACGTTCCAGATCGTGGAGGAGTTCGACGACGGCTACTACACCGACGCCCGCCTGGTGGAGCGCCGGGTGCGGGACGAGCTCATGGCCGGCCGCCGCCACGTGTTCGAGAGCGAGCTCAAGGAGAAGCGCCGAACCCGGGGCCGCAAGGGACACGAGGCCCGACCCCTCACCGCCCACGAGGCCCATGTGCCCACCATGGCCGACTTCGAGCCCCAGGTCTGACACCCCGGCGATGAGCGAGCAGGGGCAGTTGCAGGCCGAGGAGGCGGGGCTGGTCTACGTGGAGGACGGCGGCGCCGGCTACAGCCGCCGCCGGTGCGGGCGGGGGTTCGCCTACCTCGACGCCGCCGGGAAACCGGTGCGGGACCCGGCCACCGTGCGCCGCCTCCGGTCCCTCGTCGTGCCTCCGGCCTGGACGAGGTCTGGTACTGCGTCGACCCGCGGGCCACATCCAGGCCACCGGCGCGACGCCAAGGGCCGCAAGCAGTACCGCTACCACGACGACTGGTCGGGCCCGGACGACGCCAAGTTCGACGCTGGGCTTCGGCCACCAGCTCGCCCCTACGCCAGCGGGTCGGACGACATGGCCCGCTCGCTCACCGGGACCGGGTGGTGGCCACCACCATCTGGCTCCTCGACCGCACTCTGATCCGGGTGGGCAACGAGGAGTACGCCCGGGACGGCAGCTCCTACGGCCTCACCACCCTGCTCGACGAGCACGTGGACGTGGGCGCCACCCGCCTGGTCTTCCACTTCGTTGGCAAGTCGGGCAAGGTGCACGAGGTCACGCTGGCCGACCGTCGGGTCGCCACCACCGTGGGTCGGTGCCAGGACCTGCCGGGTCAGCACCTCCTCCAGTACCTCGACGACGACGGGCAACCCCGGTCGATCACGTCACGCGACGTCAACGACTACCTGCGCGACACCACCGACGCCCCCTACACGGCCAAGACCTTCCGCACCTGGGGCGGCAGCGTCCACGCCTACCAGCAGCTGCTGGTGGTGGGCCCGGGCGCCTCCGCCCGGGAGGCCAAGCGCCAGATCACCGCCGCCATCACCGAGACGGCACGGGAGCTGCGCAACACACCGGCCGTGTGCCGCCGGAGCTACGTCCACCCCCGGATCCTCGACGCCCACCTCGACGGGTCGCTTCACCAGCGCCCGCCGTCCCATCGTCGCCGCAATGGCAACGGCAACGGCGCCGGTAACGGCAACGGCGCCGGCGCCAAGCGGCACGGGGAGAGCCGGCTCCTCACCTCCGACGAGGTCGCCCTGCTCGACTTCCTGAGCTGACGCGGGGCGGCGACACGGACAGGGTCACCGTGGTGCCGTCGACGCCGCTGGTCCGCTCCACGTGGTCGGTCAGGGCTTCCATGATGGCGGTGCCCCGGCCCCGGTCCCGGCTGTGGGGGCCCGGGGGACGCCACGTGCCGCGGTCCACCACCCGGGCCACCAGGTGGTGGCCGTGATCGGTCACCTCCACCACCACCGTGGGCGGGGCGGGGTCGATCGTGGCCTCCTGCCGGTGGTAGGCGTGATCCACCACGTTGGTGACGGCCTCGCCCACCGCCAGCAACAGGGCGTGGTGGTGCTCGGGCGCCACCCCCCGCTCGGCCAGCCAGCCCCGCAGGTCGTGGCGCAGCCCGGCCAGCGCCTCGCCCCGGGCCGGGATCTCGAGGTGCAGGCGGGCCACGGCCGGCGTCCAGCGGAAGCAGGCCACGGCGATGTCGTCGTCCTGGCTGTCGCTGTCGGCCGCCAGGGAGGCGATCACCTTGTCCACCAGCCGGGCGGTGGGCAGGTGGCGGTGGGCCACCAGGGCCTCCTCCAGCCGGGCCAGGCCCACCCCGAGGTGCTGGGAGCGCCGCTCCACCAGGCCGTCGGAATAGAGCACCACCACCGAGCCCGGCTCCAGCTGGGCCTCGGCCTCCGGTCGGATCGCCGGCTGCAGCGTCGACAGCGGGGTGGACCGGGCCCCGTCGAGCCGGGTGACGGTGCCGTCGGGCGCCACCACCATGGCCGGCGGATGCCCGGCCGAGGAGTACACCAGATGCCCGGTGGCGGGGTCGACCACCACGCAGGCGGCGGTGGCGTACCCCGTGCCGTTGGGCCCCCGGGCGAAGCGGTCGATCGTCTCCAGCAGCCGCCCCGGCGAGGCGTCGCTGATGGCGGCCAGGGCGGCGGCGGCCGACCGGACCCGGCCCATGGCGGCCGCCGACTCCAGGTTGTGGCCCACCACGTCGCCGATCATCAGGCCGATGTTGCCGTCGGGCCAGCGGAAGGTGTCGTACCAGTCGCCGCCCACGTGGAGCAGGTCGCTGGCCGCCTGGTAGCGGGCCTCGATCTCCAGGTCGGGGTCCCAGCAGATCTCGTCGGGCAGGAGGGCGTTCTGCAGGGTGATGGCGATGAGGTGCTCGGCCCGGCGCAGGTGAGCGGCCGACAGCACGATCGACACCCGCTGGGCCACGTCGCTCAGATACGACCGGTCGTCGGGGGCCGAAGTCGGGCCGGGCCGGATCGACGATCGCCGCCACCAGCGTGGCCTGATTGCCGTCGCCCGGGTCGAACGGCACGGTCACCACCGAGTGGGCGCCGGACCAGGTGAGGGCCCGCACCGCCCCCCGCCGGGCCGACACCCCGAGCAGGCCGTCCAGCCGGGTCAGGTCGATGTGGGCCCCGATGACGGTCTGGCCGTCGGGCCGGGTCACCTCGATCAGGGCCACGTCGGCCACGGTGGGCACCAGGTTGTCGACCACCAGCTGGAGGGCGTCGTCGGCCGGGCCGGCGGTCTCCACCCCGGCCACGATGTCGGCCCGTAGCGTCTCCCGGGCGGCCGTGGCCCGCAGGGCGGCCTCGGCCTGCTTGTGCCCGGTGACGTCGACGCTCGTGCCCACCAGACCCTGGTACTCGTCGCCCCCGAAGCGGGGCTGGCCCCAGGACTCGATCCAGCGCCACTCGCCGCTGGCCTGGCGCACCCGGGCCGTGGCGTGGAACGGCTCGTGCCCCACCACCGAGGCCCGGAACGCGGCGGCGTAGTCGGCCACGTCGTCGGGGTGGAGGAGGCCCATCAGCCGTCCGGCGTCGGTGGCCTCCTCCCGGGTGAGGCCGTAGAACTGGCAGTAGGTGAGGTTGACCCACTCGGGGCGGCCCCGCCCGTCGTGCACCCAGATGATCATCGGCGACTGGTCGGCCAGGAGCTTGAACCGCTCCTCGCTCTCCCGGAGCCGGGCCGACTCCAGGCGCGACAGGTGCAGCAGCTCGTCGATCTTGCGGTTGGCCTGCTCGGCCTCCAGGCGGCTGGCCCGCTCGGCCTCGTAGAGCTCGGCCCGCTGCACGGCCTGGCCCGCCACCCGGGCCGCCGCCACCAGCTCGTCGCGCTCGTCGGCCGTGAACGGCTCGGGCCGGAGCCGCACCACGCCGAGGTAGCCGACGGCCCGGCCGTCGACATCCACCGGGATGGCCCCCATGGCCTCGGTACCGAGCTCGGCCGCCACGGCCGCCACCGCCGGGAACCCGGTCACCAGCTCGTGGCCGCTGGCGAACCACACGGGCTCGCCGCTGGCCATGGCGTAGGCGCCGGGCACGGGGGAGGCGAGGGACCAGTCGGCCACCGCCTGGGTCACGGTGGCGGGCAGGCTGGACGGGGTGCGGCGGAAGTGCTCGGTCTCGGCGTCGTAGAGGGTGAGCACGGCGTGATCGGCGGGCACCAGGCGGCGCAGGTGGTCTTCGACCACCCCCACCACGTCCTCCACCGTCACCGCCCGCACCAGGTCGGCGCTGAGCGCGCCGAGCGCCCGCACCGACTCGGCCTGTTCCCGGCCCGCCCGCTCCTGCTCCTCCCGGGCCCGGACCCTTACCAGGGCCCGGGTCTCGACGGCCAGGAGCCACACGGTGACGATCAGGGTGGCCAGGAACAGCTGCAGCCAGGCCAGCCGGGACTGGGTGGACACGTCCATGCTTGGCGAACGGGCCCCGGTCGGCCGCCGTGGCCAGGTTGGCCACCACGGCCAGGATCGTGCTGGCCACGGCCACGCCCCGCACGCCGCAGCGGACGGCCACGTACACCAGGACGGGCAGCACGAGGATGGTGGGCGGTCGGTCGGTCCACCAGAAGGCCACCAGGCTGGCCACCACCATGGCGACCATGGCCGCCGCCGGCTCGGCCAGCTCCCGGGCCGGCCGTTGGGGCCAGGTGGTGCCGCTCACCAGCAGGATCGACGCGCCCACCGCCAGCACACCCAGGCCGTCGCCGGCCCACCAGTTCAGGGCCGCCGGCAGCCACCCGGTGCCGTCGTCGAGATGACGGACCAGGCCGCCCACGGCGGCACCCGCCCCCGGGCCGACGGCCACCGCCGCCACCAGGAAGCGGGCCACACCGGGGAACCGCTCGAGGTCGACCCGCTGGCCCCGGCACAGGCGGGTCAGCAACAGCGCCCCCGTCACCGGCTCGACGATGTTGGCTCCGGCGTAGCCCAGGGCGATGCCGAGGTCGAGCCCGTGCACCAGGTCGATCCCGGTCTCGGCCACCAGCACGGCGGCCACCACGGCCCACCACCGGCGCCGGGGGAGGAGCACGAGAGCCGCCAGCGTGACGCCGGCCGGAGGGAAGAAGGCGAGGCCCAGGTTGTCGGCGCCGAACAACCGCCACGACAGGTCGGCGCCCACGGCGTAGGCCACGGTCACGGCCAGGAAGACGACGATGACCGACGATCCGATCCCCGGGATCCCGCCTCCGTCGACGATCTCCTCAGAGGCGTTGGCTGGCGCACTCGGTCGCATCCCACTCGCTTCCTCGCCCACCGACGGGATCAACTTTAGCGCCGCGCCGGGGGCGATGGAGAGCCGGGCGGGCGGCGGGATTGAGCCGCCCGGCCGCCGGGTAGCGGCGCCCCGACCGTCAACGGAGACCTACAGGAGACCGATCGAGATGGAAGACCTGACCACGATCCTCAAGCGGGATCACCGCAACCTCGACGCCAAGCTGGCCGAGCTGTCCGAAGCCGACGACTCCGAGCAGGAGGCGCTGGTCGACGAGATCGAGGCCGCCTTCGAGCGGCACGCCACGCTGGAGGAGGAGCTGCTGTACCCCCACCTGGCCGACGAGCTGGGCGAGGAGCCGGCGGAGGAGGCCCAGACCGAGCACGATCTGGCCCGCAAGGGATTCGAGCAGCTGCGGGAACTGGCCGGCCAGCCCGGCTTCGGAGCCATGGTGGACATGCTGCGGGCCGGCATCAAGCACCACGTGCAGGAGGAGGAGAAGGAGCTGCTGCCCCAGCTCAAGAAGCGGCTGGACTCCGACGTCTGGAAGGAGATCGCGGCCACGGCGGCCGAGAGCCAGGAGCGGGCCGACGAAGGGGCCGGAGCCAAGGCTCCGGCCCGATCGAGGAAGTAGAAGCTGACGTGAACATCAGCGACTGCTCAGCGGTTGACTGATCAGCGGTTGACTGATCAGCGGTTGGCTGATTGGACCAGGGAGCCGAGCAGGTTCTCGGCCATGGTCCAGTCGGCCACCCGCCAAAAGGCGGCCACCCAGTCGGCCTTCTTGCTCTGGTAGTCGAGGTAGTAGGCGTGCTCCCAGCCGTCGATAACGAGCAGGGGCAGGGCGCCGACGGCATGGGTGCTCTGGTGATCGTGGATCTGCTGCACGATCAGCCGGCTGCCCAGTGAATCCCAGGCCAGCGCGCCCCAGCCCGAGCCCTGGAGCGAGTTCACGGAGCCGCTCAGGCGCTTGCGCAGCGAATCGACCGAGCCGAAGTCAGTCTCGATCTGGCGGGCCAGCAAGCCCTGGGGCTCGCCCCCGCCGTTGGGGCTCATGCTCTGCCACAGCACCGAGTGCAGGGCGTGGCCGCTCAGGTGGAACGCCAGGTCGCGCTCGAGGCGGGCCAGGGCGGCCGGCTCGGGATCGTCCCCCAGCCCCGACAGCTTGTCGAGCGTCTCGTTGGCCCCCTTCACGTAGGCGGCGTGGTGGGTGCCGTGGTGCAGCTCCATCACCCGGGCCGACACGTGAGGTTCGAGCGCGTTGTGGTCGTAGGGCAGGTCGGGCAGGTTGTAGACGGTCATCGGGCCACCCCTTCGGGCTGGGAGTTGTGGTTGGTCTGAATGTTCGAGGGAACGCTGGAGCGGGGATCGTCGGCCGGGTCGTGCGAGCGCTCCACGAAGGAGCGGACGAACCACTGGAACAGTTCCATCTTGCCGATCTGCTGGATCAGCAGATCCTCGGTCACCGGGTCGAGGTCGGACACCATGGCCATGGCCTTGCGGTGGTCGCTGATCACCCCGTCGTACACCTTGTCCAGCTCCTCCAGGTGGAGCATGGCCAGGGCCCGGTCGAGGGGGTAGTCGGCCCAGGTACGGCCGTCGACGATGGACCCTGCGGTGCCCCGGGGCGTGCCGCCCAGGGTCCGGATGCGCTCGGCCGTGGCGTCACCCGAGTCACGCACCTTCTCCACCTCGACATCGAGCATCTCGTGCACGCTGATGAAGTTCGGCCCCACCACGTTCCAGTGGATGTGCTTCAGCACGAGCTGCAGGTCGAGGAGAGCCACCAGGCGCTCCTCCAGCACGCTCACCACCTGCATGGCCCGTCCCTCATCGAGGCCGGGAACGGAATGGTGCGGTTCATTCGTCATTGGATGTCGTCCTTCCGAAAAGTCGATTCATTCGGAAGCGGGCTACCCCGCGACCTGCGGGTCAAACGTTCACGCGAGGTTTGGTGCCAGGGGCGGCGGGTACCAGGGCGGCGGTGCTTTCCGAGCAGCTCCGTGACCCGACCGTGCGACGCCGGGGCCGTGGCCGCCGTGGTGGAGCAACTGCGGGCGGCCGCCGTCGACGACGCCCTCGTCCTCACCTCGTTCCACCAGAGCCCCCTGCCCCTGGCCCTCCTGTTGCGCCTGGCCGGCGTGGACCGGATCGCAGCGGTGAGCGTGGACCACGCCGGTTCGCTGCTCGACGCCCGCCTGTCCTACGACGAGGGGGCCCACGAGGTGACCCAGGGCCTGGCCGTGGCCGCCGCCCTCGGCTACCTCCTGCCGGCCGGCGACGACACCAGCCTGCGCCTGCGGCCGCTGCCCCCGGTGGAGCCGCCGGCCGGCGGTGACCGCTACGTGGTGATCCACCCCGGGGCGTCGGTGCCGGCCCGAAGCCTGCCGCCGACCCTGCTGGGCTCGACCGTCGACGAGCTGATCGGGCGGGGCTGGGCCGTGGTCCGCACCGGCATGGCGGTCGAGACCGCCGGATGGCCGCTGGCGCCCGCCCCGGGCTGATCGACCGGGCCGGCCGGACCACCCTGGCCGAGCTGGCGGCGGTGGTGGCCGGGGCCGAGGCCGTGGTGTGCGCCAACACCGCCGCCGCGGTGGCCGACGCCGTCGATCTCCTCGTTCGCCGACCCCAACCGGAGCCGATCGTATGACCGTGATCCCCCTGCATCCCGATGGTCCCCCGCCCGAACCGCCGAGCCCCGAGGGTGCTCTGGTCTCGCCCCGGGGTGAACGACGTGACGCCGGGCCGCTCAGGGCGCCCACCCGGGTGACCGTGGTGGGCGACGCCCTGCTCGACATCGACATCCGGGGTGAGGTGGAGCGGATCGAGGTATCCGCCCCGTCCGAGCTCCCGCCGCTGCCCGCCGCCGGAGCTTTCGGCGCCGCCGGCGCCGCCGGGGCGATGACGGCACGTGGCACGTGGGGGCCTGGCTCCCCGTGCACCTGGTGCGGAGCGCACCGCCGGTGGGGCCTGGCGCACCGGGTGCGCTGACGACCAGGATCTCGGTGCGCAGGGCGCCGCCGGTGGTGCGTGGCGCACCGGGAACGGCGGCGAGGGGCCGACGGGGGAGCGCGGCCACGGTGAGGTCGACGACCCGTTCGAGCTGGCCCGGGCGGTGCGGGCGGTGGGCGGCACGGTGGTGGCCACCGGTGGCTGCTTCGACCTCCTCCACGCCGGCCACGTCGACCTGTTGCGCCAGGCCCGCCGGCTGGGCGACGTGCTGATCGTGTGCCTCAACGCCGACCGCTCGGTCCGCCGGCTCAAAGGCGACGGCCGACCACTCCAACCGGAACACGACCGGCGGGCCGTGCTGCCCGCCCTCGACGCGGTGGACGCCGTGGCCGTGTTCGACGACGACACCCCGCTCCGGGTGCTGAGCCGGCTGCGGCCCACGTGTTCGTGAAGGGCGGCGACCACGCCGGCGTCGAGATCCCCGAGGCGGCCCTGTGTGCCGGCTGGGGCGGCGCCGCCGTCACCGTCCCTACCTGAGCGGCCGCTCCACCAGCGGCCTGGTGGAGTTGGTGCGCCGTGGCCGTTGTCTCACCGGATGGACCGTGCTCGTGACCGGCGGGTCGTCGGGCCTGGGGCGGGCCGTGGTCCGCCGCCTGGCCGAGCCGGCGCCGTCCCTGTGCTCGACGTCACCCCGCCCCCCGCCCCCTTCCAGGGGGTGGCGGTGGACGTGGCCGACGCCGAGGCGGTGGAGCAGGCCGTGGCCTCGGTTGTCTCCCACACCGGCCGCCTCGACGCCGTGGTGACCTGTGCCGGCCTCGATCACCCCGGCCCCATCGACCAGGTGGCCTGGCCCGACTGGGAACGGGTGGTGGCCGTCAACCTGCTGGGCACGGCGGCCGTGGTGCGGGCCGCGCTGCCCGAGCTCCGCCACCGGCGGGGCCGGATCGTCACCGTGGCGTCCACGTTGGGCCACCGGGCGGTGGGCGACGCCACCGCCTGCTGCGCCTCCAAGTTCGGTGTGGTCGGCTTCACCCGGGCCCTCACCGCCGAGCTGGCCGGCGACATCGGTGTGACATTGGTGACCCCCGGGGTATGGATACCTCGTTCTTCGACGACCGGGCCGAGCAGTACCGGCCCGGCGCCGAAGCTCGCCTGGCCGATCCGGCCCACGTGGCCGACGCCGTGCTCTACGCGCTCACCCGCCATCCGGGAGCCGAGGTGCGGGAGCTCGTGATCACGGTGCCGACCGAGCCCAGCTGGCCGTGATTCGAGCCGCTGGGCGAGCCCAGCTGGCCGTGATTCGAGCCCGCTGCCGGCCTTACGGGCGCCGATCGTTTCGGGCCCAACGGGACTGGATAGGGCCACGACAATGCAACGAAACCACCGTGACCGCCCCGGTGTGCGCCTCACCGCCGAGGAGCGCCGCCGGTTCTCTGAGATCGCACTGCAGCTCCGCTACGAGCTGGACGGCCTGACCTTCCCCGACCTGACCGACCCCACCCGCCACCTCGCCGGCCGCAGACGGCTGAGCGGCACGACCCGGGGCGCGGGCCGTGTCGCCCGGGCAATCGCCGGGCTGACCCGCCGCCTGACCACCCCGTTCGTGCTGGCTCTGATCGGCGTCGGTGCCGTCGCCGGTGCCGCCCTCACCGCCGGCGATCGGCGCGTCGCCTGTACCACCGTCGCCTCGTTCGTGTTGGCCTGGGCCATCACCCTGGCCGCGCTCCAGCTCGTCCGCCGCCTTCAGGCCCGCCGGGCCCGGGCCCGCCTGAGCCACCACACCCAGAGGTCACTGTGATCGTGTGATCAGGTGTCCGGACCCGTCACCGGCTGACTTTCGTCACCCTCACTCGGCGGAGCGGTCGGTGCGACGGCGGACGTCGTCGGCCTTGCCCTGGCCCATGTCGGTCACCCGGGTCTCGATCACGGTGGGACCGCCGGAGTCGGCGTCGCCCACCTCGGGGGTGGCCTCGAGGCCCCCGTAGAGCGACCACAGAGCGCCGAGGAGGGCGCCGACGATTCCCGCCGTGATCAACGTGGGCGGCAACTTCAGGCTGTCCCAGATCAGCAGCGAGATCGCGCCCAGCGCCACGGCCACCGCCGCTCCGGCCACGGCACCGGCCAGGGCCCGGCGCACCGGCCGGCGGATCGTGGCGTTGTCCACCGCGCTCACCTCGGACACCGAGCGGGGCGGCTCGGTCTCCACCGCGATGTGGTCGGTGCTGACGCCATGGCGTTCGAGATCGAGCACGAGCTCGTGGGCGTCGTCGGGGGGAAGCGGCTCGCTGCGGACGTTGGGACGAGGGTCGTTCTGGTCGGGCATGTACGCGAGGGTTCCCCGCGTCTCGAAGGCCAAAACGGCTCCACCCTGAAACGGCTTGTTTTCAGGGGATCGGCTCCGGGTATCGAGCTGGCATGTCCAATCAGTTGAGCGAGCAATCCATCGACGGGCCGGGTCCGGCCCCGGTACGGATCGCCACCTACGCCCGGTACGAGGAAGCCCAGGCCGCCGTCGACCGCCTGTCCGACGAGGGGCTCCCGGTGAGCGGGGTCACGATCGTGTGGCGGGGCCTGCGCCAGGTGGAGCACGTCACCGGGCGGCGCACGGTGGCCACGGCGGCCCTCGAAGGCCTGATCAGCGGCGCCTGGTTCGGCAGCCTCATCGGCCTCCTGCTCGCCCTCCTGGTCGACACCGGCGACACCAACGAGTTGGGCCTCATCTTCACCTACCTCGTGGTGGGCGCCGTGGCCGGCGCCGTGTGGCAGGCCGTGAGCCACGCCCTGCGCCGGGGCCGGCGTGATTTCTCGTCGCAGGGCCGCCTCGACGCCGAGACCTATGAGCTGTGGGTCACCCCCGAGCTCGTGACCGACGCCCAGCGCCTGCTCGGCGTGGGCACCATCCTGGCCGGCGACCCCCGCTGAGCCTCGACTGGATCTCACCGACCGCAGTCGCATTGACCGCTGTCTCATCGACCATCAACAGGAGGAACCCAGTGAACGACGACCAGCGCCGAGCCAACGAGGAGCCGGAGCCGGAGAACCCGGTGGACTCGGGCCGAATGCCCGTGCGCAAGGACTCCAAGGATCGCCGCCCCACCGGCCCCATGTCGCCCGGCACCGACGCCCCCGACGTGGACGACGGCCGGCCCAAGGGGCCGATGTCACCCCCGCCTCAGCACTGACCGAGCGCGCGCACGACGCGCCACAGCCCCGGCCGAGCTTCCGCTCGTGGCCGGGGCTGTGGCGCGTACGGGTGACGGATCTACCCCATCAGGCGTCCATGGCCGCCTGGACCCTTTCCTGGGCCTGACCGGCCACCGCCTCGATCCGGGGCTCGAGCTTCTCGGTGACCGAGTCGGCCAGGCGCTGCTCGGCCTCGCTGCGAGGGATGATCGATCCCACCACCCAGCCTGCGCCCAGGGCCAGAGCCCCGGCCGCCAGCGGGTTGCTGAGGTTGTCGAGCCAGCCTGACGGCTTGAGGCCGGCCATGCGACCCTTCACCCGGTCCTGACCGCGGGCCATCACCCGCCCCGGGACCACCCGGTTCTCGATCTGCTCCACGGTGTCGCTGATGGCGGCCCGCTGCTCGTCGATCTGGTTCCTCAACTGGTCGGTGCCTGGGTCTTCAGCCACTGTGTGTCCTCCTGGATCTCGTGCATCGTCTGCTTCGGCGCGGGATCGATTTCCCGCATCTTGCGCCGGGCGCTGGCGCCCAGCACCCCGCCGGCCACCGTCCACACGGCGCCGACGATGAGGAACGCCCAACCGGGGGCCATCGCCTCGGACAGGCCCCAACCCGCCGCCGCCGACAGCATCACCAGGGCCACCAGCCCCGACACGCCGGCGGCGACCGCCATCCCGACGGCCCGGGCCGCGCCGCGGGCTTCGTCCCGCAGCTCGGCCTTGGCCAGGTCGATGTGGTTGCCTACGAGGCCCGACACCTGGGCGGCGAGATCACCCACGAGGTCGCCCAGGGAGCGGTCGGGTTCCTCGATGGGGAAGCGCTCGGTGCTGCTCACAGTCGGCCTCGCCCGCCCGTCGGATCCTCGGTGCCCGGGATGTACTGCTCCCCGGCGGCTTCAGGCCGCAGACCCATGGCGCCCAGCTCGCTGGCGCCGGTCTGGCCGGCGCCGGCCATCTCGCCCCCGCCTGGCTCGGTGGTGGTGGAGTACCCGCTGTCGCCGATGGTGGCGCTCTGGCCCGACCCGTTGTGGCCGTTACCGCTCGATCCGGCCGGTTGGGCGTCCTTCACCGTCTGAGCAACACCGCCGAGATCGGCGTTGCGGGTGAGTCGCCCGAGGCCGATGCCGGCGGCGAACGCCCCGGCCAGGAACACCATGGGGCGACGGCGGGCAAACGACGTCACCTCGTCGAGGGCGCCGTTCAGGCCGTCACGGTCGAGTCGGTCGGCGACGGTGCGGGTGAAACGGGCGCCGTCTCGGGCCAGGCCGGCCAACGAGCCGCCGGGGTCGCCGGCCCGGTCGGCCATCTGGCCCAGGTCTTCGGCGACGCCCGAGAGGGAGCCGGCGAGGCTGCGGACCTGGGTGTCGGCCCGGTCCCTGGTCTTGTTGCCGGCCTGGTTCAGCAGGTCGGCGGCGTGGGAGCTGGTCCCTTGATCGGACATGGTTGTCCTCCTCCTGTTCAGTCGGCTTGTGTCGGTCATCCGGGCCGGTCAGTTGTCCCGGACCTGGCCCGTCTCGTCCACCTCGCCCCGCCAGCCTCCGGTCTCCACCTGGCGGGCCTCCATGAACTCTTTGAACCGCTCGAGGTCGGCCTTGGCCTGACCCTCGACCAGCCCGAGCTTCTCGCCCACCTTCTCGATGAATCCCTCGCCCTCGAACTCGAGCTCCAGATTCACCTCGGTACGGGTGGTGTCGAGCGGCCGGAAGGTGACGACGCCCCGGTTGGTGGCACCGGTGGTGTTCTCCCAGGCGATCCGCTGATCGGGCTCCTGGTCGACGATGCGGGCGTCCCACTCGCGGGTGACGCCGGCGATGCTGGCGATCCAGTGCAGGGTCTTGTCGTCGAGCTGGCGCACCGACTCGACGCCGCCCATGAAGCGGGGGAACTCCTCGAACTGGGTCCACTGGTTGTAGACGGTGGAGATCGGACACTCCACCTCGATCCGGTCGGCCACGGTCGAACTCATAGCGAGATCTCCTTGTAGGTGTGTTTGGGGGGTGTGAGGCGTCGCCCTTGTCGCCTCGACGCGGTGCATCCCCTCGAATGACGAGGCCGAAACAACGCACCCCCACAGGGGGGTCTGCCGTTTGTGGCGTCCGCCCGAGGGGTACGCGCCCGCGCTGTGCGCGTGGTGGTGCTGGGTCGGCGATGGGTGCCGGTGCTTCCCACGTTCACCGGTTGGCGCTCGAGGTGGTGCACACCGACGACGCGGCCGTCGCCTACGAGCGGGCCCTCGTGGTCGCCGACGCGGGCGACGGCCCCTACAACATCGCCGCCGACGGCGTATTGCGGGGGCCGGCTGGCTGGACCTTGCCGCCGGGGTGCCGGTCATGGACACCGGTCGGGCCCGGCGGGAGCTGGGCTGGACGCCCAGCCGCAGCGCAGCCGCCACCTTCGACGAGCTGCTCGGCGGGTTCGCCCGCCGGTCTGGGATGCCCACGGCGCCTCTGCGCCCGCTGCGGGGCGGGGAGTTGCTCCCGCTCGACCCGCAGCTCGATCCGGTGCCCGCCCCGCTGGGGGCAGCCCGTCACTCGGCGAATCACTCGGCGAAGTAGCGCTCGACCCGTTCCACGTAGCCCGGGTTGGCCAGCTGGAACGGATCGAAGTCAGGGCTGTGGCGGAGCCAGTCTCGATCGGCTGGCGTCACGGCATGGCGCTGCTCGCCGTCGCCCACCACGTCGACGGTGTCGACCGGCACGAGCTTGCGGGCCCCGTAGCTCCAGTGCCGGGCGTCCACCACCACGTAGCGACGATGGCCAAGGGCCACCACCTCGTCCAGCTCACCCAGATCCTGCTCGCCGTCCAGGCAGAACAGCACCAGGCCCTCCAGGAGGGATGCATCGTCCATCACAATGGCTCGGGCGGGTCGAAACACCACTACGGTTTACCCGCGGACAGGGGGCGGCAAACCGGGCGGCGCCCGGGTCGACACCGCCCCGGCCGCCGTTTCGGTGCTCTGAACCGGGGGTAGGCGCGCCCTCATGACGCTTTCCCTGGGATACACGCTCTCCAGCGAGGAACACCCGCCGCAGGAGCTGGTGGCCATGGGCCGCCGGGCCGAGGACCACCGCTTCGACTACCTCTCGATCTCCGATCACCTCCATCCCTGGGTCGACGCCCAGGGCCACTCGCCGTTCGTGTGGTCGGTGCTCGGGGCGTTGGCCCAGTGCACCGAGCGGGTGGAGGTGGCGGTCGGTGTGACCTGCCCCATCGTGCGGTTCCCGCCGCTGCTGGCGGCCCACGCCACGGCCACGATGGCCTGCCTCCTGCCCGGGCGCTTCACGTTCGGCGTGGGCTCGGGCGAGTCGCTCAACGAGCACGTGACCGGCGACGCGTGGCCCGCCGTGGACGTCCGCCAGGACATGCTGCGGGAGGCGATCGGCCTCATACGCGAGCTGTGGCGGGGCGACCTGGTGACCCACCGGGGTGAGCACTTCCGGGTGGAGGCGGCCCGCCTGTACGACGTGCCCGAGCAACCGCCGCCGCTGGTCGTGTCGGCCTTCGGGCCCAAGGCGGGGCGGATGGCGGCCGAGTTGGGCGACGGTCTGTGGACCCACGCCGATCCCGAGGTGATCGACGCCTGGCGTGACGCCGGCGGCTCGGGCCCCGTCTACAGCCAGCTGACCCTGTGCTACGACGCCTCGGCCGACAAGGCCCGCTCGATCGCCCGCGAGCACTGGCCCAACGCCGGGGTGCCGGGGCAGCTCAGCCAGGATCTCCCCACGCCCCGGCACTTCGAGATGGCGTCGAGCCTGGTGACCGAGGAAGTGGTGGCCGAGTCGGTCCTGTGCGGACCCGACCCCGAGCCGATCGTGGAGAGCGTGCGCTCGGCCATGGAAGCCGGCGTCGACCACGTGAACCTGCACCAGGTGGGCCTGGACCAGGACGGGTTCCTCCGCTTCTGGGACGAGACCCTGGAGCCCGCCCTCCGCTCGCTCTGAGCATTCTGAGGAGCCTGAGCGGCGCTGAGCGCCGCTCGGGCTCCTAGTTTCGGGTGACCTCGGGGATCGTGATCGAGTCGGGCAGGGTCAGATCGGGAATGGTGAGCGTGTCGGGCAGGTCGGGGACGGTCAGCACGCTGCCGTCGACCGTGATCGAGCCGGGCAGGGTGGCCCGGCCCCCGTCCGAACCGCCCCCGTCCGAGCCGTCGCCGTCGCTGCCGCAGGCCCCGAGGGCGAGGGCGGCGACCACCAGCACCGTCACAGCGGCGACCGCAGGTGGGAGATTCCGGGTCATGGAGCACCTTCTTCCTGGAGAGCACGGTCGACGGCGGCGCACAGCAGGTGCCACCAGGTGGAGCTCCTGCACGGTGGCCGGGTCGGCGTCGAGAGCGACCGTGGCGTCGGCGGCGTCGGCCAGCGAGTTGGGGGCGGGGCCGGTGAGGGCCCACCCGGTGAGGCACTCGCGCCGGCCGGCCTCGGCCGCGCTGCCCCCGTTGCCGGCCACCAGCAGCCGGGCCCGGCCCCGGCCCAGCCGTCGGGCCAGCACCCGACCCCGAGATGGTCGTTGCCGGGCAGAGGGAAAGGGTGGCCGCCGGCGGACCGGCCAGGGATACCGCCGGCGGTCATGACCGCTCGCCAACTGGTCGCCCTTGCCGTTCAATCGTGAGGTGGATCACCGCCAGGGTGCGGGCGGCGATCGCGTCCCAATCGTAGGCGGCGGCCGCCTCCGCCGCTCGCCGACCGAACGATCGGCGGTGCTCGCCGTCGGCCAGCGCCTCGTGGAGGGCGGCGGCCACCGCCCCAACGTCGCGGGCCGGCACGTGCCAGCCGGTGCGGCCCGGCTCCACCGTCTCGGCCAGACCGCCCACGGCGGTGGCCACCACCGGCCGGCCGCAGGCCATCGCCTCCACCGCCACCAGCCCGAACGGCTCGTACCAGGGGCAGCACGCCACTACATCGGCCGACCGCAGCAGGGGCGGCACGGCCGTGCGGGGCAGGGCACCGAGGAACTCGACCCGATCGCCCACCCCGACCCCCTTGCGCCGCACCATGCGGCTCACCACCACGATGCGGGGCCGGCCCCGGCGGGGTGGGTCCTCCGGGCCGTCGGGCCGGAACTGACCCAGGTCGACGCCGCACGGCACATGGTGCACGGACGTCGCCGGCGCCCCCATCGATCGCAGCACGGCCGCCTCGTGGCGGGTGGTGGCCACCAGCGCCTGGGCCTGCCCGGCCAGGCCCGACATCCAGAAGTGGGCGTGGGCGGCGTCGGGCCGGCGCCGGTACCACGACCGGTGGAGGCCGTCGGCGAAGGCGGCCATGTGGGGCAGGAGGTCGTCCTTGGGGATCGGCTCGGGCGGCCCGGCGTCAACGTGCTCCACGGTCACGCCGGGGGCGAAGGCCACGTGGCGAGGGAGCGACCGGTCGTCGCGCCGGGTGTGCACCACCACGTCCTCAGAACGGGGGATCACCACCTCGTAGACCGGCGGAGGTCGGCCGGGCTCGCTCACCGCCTCCGCCTGACCAGATACGGGCCGAGGGCGAGGGCGTCGATGGGGGAGGAGCCGAAGCATTCGAGGGCGTCGACCGGGCTGTCGACCATGGGCCGTCCGGCGGTGTTGAGCGATGTGTTGATCACCACCGGCAGGCCGGTGCGGCGTTCGAAGGCGGTCAGCATCCGGTGCACCAGCGGCTCGTCGGCCCGGTCGACCGTCTGCACCCGGGCCGTGCCGTCCACGTGCACGGCGGCCGGGATCCGATCGGCCCACCCGGCCCGCACCCGGTGGGTGAACAGCATGTGGGGGCTGGGCAGCGGCCCGCCCTGGAACAGCTCGGCCGCCCGTTCGGCCAGCACCATAGGGGCCACCGGGCGGAACTGCTCCCGCCCCTTCACGTCGTTCAGGCGCTCGGTGTTGGCCGCCGCTCCGGGGTGGGCCAGCAGGCTCCGGTGCCCCAGGGCCCGGGGCCCGAACTCCGACCGACCCTGGAACCAGGCCACCAGCCCGTCGTCGGCCAGCACGCCGGCCGCCGCCTCGGCGATGTCGGGCGGGCGCTCGTAGGCCACGGCCGCCCGGTCCAGGTGGCGGGCCAGCTCGTCGTCGCTCCAGCTCGGGCCGAGGGCCATGGTGGTCACCGGCTCCGGCTCGTCGCCCAGGTCGGCGGCCACGGCCAGGGCCGCCCCCAGCGCGGTGCCGGCGTCGCCCGCCGCCGGCTGCACCCACAGGTCGTCGAACGGGCCCTCTTCGTAGAGCCGGGAGTTGGCCTCGCAGTTGAGGGCCACGCCGCCGGCCATCGTCAGCGCCCGCTCGCCCGTCGCCTCGTGGAGCCAGCGGGCCAGGTCGAGCTCCACCTCCTCCAGCCGGCGCTGCACGGTGGCGGCCAGGTTGGCGTGGGCCTCGGTGAGCGTGCCGTCGCCGGCGCCGGGCGGGGCGAACCGACCCCAGTCGACCGGCTCGGTCACGAACGTACCGTCCTCGCCCGCCCGCATCAGCTGGCGGAACTCGGCCAGGCTGGTGGGCTCGCCGTAGGAGGCCATGGCCATCACCTTGTATTCGTCGCTCGACCGCCGGTAGCCGAGGTGGGCCGTCAGCTCCTCGTAGCGCAGCCCCAGCGACGCCGGCAGGTCGCAGGTGGCCAGCGGCTCGAACCGCGGCCCGACGGCCCGGCCGGCCAGGTAGGCCGACCGTTCGCCCCGCCCGTCGAGCACCAGCACGGCCGACCGCTCGTGGGGGGAGGCGGCCCAGGCCGAAGCGGCGTGGGCCCGATGGTGGGCCACGTGGCGCACGCGGGCCGGGTCGAGCCCTGGCAGCACGGTGCCCAGGAACAGCGGGGCCCGCCTGGCGTACATGGTGCGGAGCTCTTCCCAGGCGTCGCCCGTGATCGCCGGGTCGGCCAGCGCCGGGTCGTAGGAGTACCCCACGGCGTCGAGCTGGCCCGCTTCCACCCCGCCCGCCTCCAGGCAGTACGAGATGGCCTGCTCCGGCAGCTCCCACGTGGCGAAGGGGACCGGTGACTTGCCGTGCTTGCGCCGGCTGAACCGCTCCTCCTCGGCGGCGGCCACCACGCGGCCGTCCACCACGAGCGCGGCTGCCGGGTCGTGGAACACGGCGTTGACCCCGAGGACAGTTGCCATGCGTCCCCGTTGCCCGTGCCGCGGCCCGGCCAAACGGTGGGCCGAACCGGTGGGGGAGCTGTTTCGGACCTGCGGGGCAGGGTAGACGCGGGCCCTATGACCTCTGAATCCCGGGCCCCCGGGCAGCGCAACGACCCCACCCCCAACCTCGACGCCGCCCCCGGCGGCGGTGCCGCCGTCCCCAACGACAACACGAGCATGCTGGAGGTGCTGCGCGACTACGAGGCGGCGGGGTACGCCGGTCAGTTCTCGGTGGTCGACGACGCCCTCGTGTTGTGCCACACCTGCCGTAACCGGTCCGAGCCGGGGGAGCTGGCCGTGGTGTCGATGCGCCGGCTGGAGGGGGCATCGGACCCGGCCGACATGATGATCCTGGCCGTCGTCACCTGCCCCATCTGCGCCACCGGCGGGGTGCTCACGCTCAACTACGGGCCGGAGGCGTCGGCCGAGCAGGCCGAGGTCCAGGCCGCCCTCAACGACCGCCGCGGGAGCGGTTCGCTGCCCGCCAACCGGGCCCCGGAGTGAACCGGAGCCGTACCGGGGCCTAACGCACCGGTTGCTCGGCCGCCCGCCGCATCATCGTGAACGAGCGGCGGAGCAGCCGGGACACGTGCATCTGGCTCACGCCCACCCGTTCGGCGATCTCGGTCTGGCTCAACTCGGCGAAGAACCGGAGCTTCACGATCTCCTGCTCCCGGGGCGGGAGGGTGGCGATGAGCTGCTCCACCAGAACCCGGTTGGGGGCCAGCTCCAGCCGCTCGTCGTCGGTGGCCAGGTACCGGGACCGGTCGGGGGCGGCGGAGTCGGCCGCACCCAGGGCGTCGAGGCTGCCCGAGCTGTAGGCGGCGGCCGCTCCCAGCGCACCCACCACCTCGTCGGTGGTGATCTCCAGCCGGGCGGCGATGTCCTTCACCGTGGGCGAGCGGCCCAGCTCGTGGTGGAGATCGTCGGTGGTCTGGCGCACCAGCAGGTGGAGCTCCTTGGCCGAGCGGGGCACCCGCACGGCCCACGCTGCGTCCCGGAAGTGGCGCTTGATCTCGCCCTCGATGGTGCGTCCGGCGAATGCGGTGAAGGTGGCACCGAAGTCGGGGTCGTAACGGTCGACCGCCTTCACCAGGGCCAGGAGGGCGATCTGGTTCAGGTCGTCGTCAGCGATGCCCCGGTTGGCGTAGCGCTTGGCGATGTGGCGGGCGAAGCCGATGTGCCGGTCGACCAGCTGGTTGCGGACGCTGCGCCGGTGGGTCTGAGCCAGCTGCCGGAACAGCTCCTCGTCGGTGGGCCCGGGCCGGGCCGCTGTCGTCACCGGGTGACCGCCGATTTCCGCTTGAGCACCCGACCACAGCCTTCCCTGATGTCGTAGGCATCGACCACGGCGGCCAGGATCTGCCGCGTGATGTCGTCCAGCACGAGCATCTCCTGGCTGGCGGTGAGGGTGGCCGTTTCCACCGCCGCCTCCATCTCCAGCGTGTCGTCCCGGATCTGGTAGCGGAGCTGCACCAGGGGGATCTCGTTGTCTTCGGCCCACTCGATGACGAGCGACGTCACCTCGTCGGCGGCGACGGTCACGTCGCTGATCTCGTCCACCGTGAAGTCGAGCTCGGCGGCCAGGCTGGCCGCCGTCACCCGGGCCAACGCCACGAAGCGGGAGTTGGCGGGGATGGTGACGGTGATCTCGGTCTTGTCGATCATTGAGTCTCGAGCCTTCAGGTTCAGTGGCGGATGGGGTGAGGGGCGACCGCAGGGGTGGGCGGTCAGCCGGAGATGTGGGCCACGACCGTGATCCGGCCGGGCACGCTGGTGTCCACCCGCACCTGGTCGGACAGGGCGTCGACGATGGCCAGGCCCCGGCCCCGGGGGGCCAGCGGATCGGACGGGATCCATCGGTCCTGGGGCGGTGGGACGTTGCCCAGGGTGGTGTTGGACACGGAGACGACGGCCCCGGAACCGGGGCCGTCGGCTGCCCCGAGGTGCAGTTCGACGGGATGGTCGGGTCCGGCTTCCACCGCGTTGGAGCACAGCTCGCTCACCAACAGGACCGCCCGCTCGGCGGTGTCGGCCGAGAACCCCCGCTCGGAGAACCAGCGGGCGACGTCGGCCCTGATGTGGGCCAGTGCCCCGTGTTCGCCAGGGTAGCTGGCCCGATAGGAGTGGTCGGCGGCCATCCCGTCGAGTTCAGCGCCGCCGTGGGATGCCGCACTGCCGTTGTGTCGAGCGCTGCGGTCCGAAGCGTTCACCGGCACCAATACCAGGGGTCAGCGTACGTGGAGGTGTTCGTGCAGCCCGGTGATCTCGAGCAGTCGGGCCACGGCGGGGCTGGTGTGTACGAGAACCAGTTGGCGCCCGGCGGCCTCGAGCTCGGAGTGGGCGTTGACGATGATGCGGAGGCCGGAGGAGTCGATGAACTCGACGTCCGACAGGTCGAGCACGAGATCGTCATCGGTGTGGCCGTGGGCCTGGATGGCGTCCCGGAGCTGGCCGGCGGTGTGGGAATCGACCACGCCGACGACCTTGAGCCGGTTGGGGCTGTCATCGATCGAAATTCGTGACGGTTGTGAATCCATTCGGGGCAACTGTACTCCGGGTCTGCGGGCCGAGGCCCGGTCGGTTCTGCTTCGCTGTCGTCTGTCTGTTCTCGGGAACGCCCGACCAACCCGGCGCGTCGCGCCGCGTGTCGTACCTCGAGCTCGTCCGCCGGTCCGGATACCCGGACGATCCAGGGGTGAAACCGGTTTCGTCCCTCGGCCGGTGGGGCAACGGGCGCGGATGACGACCCTCCCTGATCTGACGATCATCCCCGATCCGGCCGAACCATCGCCGGCACCCGACCCCACCCCCGGGCCGCTGCCGGAGCCGGGCCCCCAGCCCATCCCGCTGCCCGGGCCCGACCCCATTCCCGCCCCGGGGCCCGAGCCCGGCCCGGGACCCGTGCCCGGCCCTGAGCCCGGCCCCGGCCCGGTTCCGGGGCCCGAGCCCGGCCCCGGCCCCATCCCCGGGCCCGATCCCCTGCCCGGCCCGGTCTCCTAGCCGCCGGACGCGGCAGAGCCGCCCCTCGCACCGGTTCCCGGGCGGGGGGCGGCTCTTGTGTCGCCTCAATCAGATGGGGTGGATCAGATGTGACGGTGGCGACCGGTGGTCGATCGGGTTTCGACCATGCGCCAGACGAGCAGGGCGACGACGGCACCGAGAATCGAGCCGATCACACCCGACGGCTGCAGGGCCCCTTCGCTGAAGTCCTTACCGAAGATGGCCCAGCCGAGGAAGCCGCCGATGAACGACCCGACGATGCCGAGAACGATCGTGGCCACCACCCCCATCGGATCGGGACCGGGCACGAGGAACCGGGCGATGAACCCGGCGATGAGCCCCATGATGATGAGGTAGACGATGAAGCCGAGCATTGGCTTCCTCCTTGCTGTTCTGCCGGGCGCCTTTCGGGCTCTCCGGGTCGCACGTTGTGTACGGCTGCGGAGGTACCCCGTCTTCGAAAGGAGAAACCGGCATCGGCTGTGGCCCCACCCCGATTTCCGGCTCGCCGGTCAGACGGCACCCACCGGGGCGGGGCGGGCCGGGGCCACGCCGAAGCCCCGCAGGAACAGCTCGGCCGCTTCCCGCTGGGCCCGTTCCGCTTCGTCGAGCACGGCGGCGGCGCCGAAGAACTCGTGCATCACACCCGGGTACATCGTGCAGGTGATGTCGATCCCGGCCGTTCGCATCTGCTCGGCCAGCTGCTCGCCCTGGCTCCGCAGCGGGTCCCGCTCGGCCAGCACGATCAGCGTGGGCGGCAGGAGCCGGAGCCGGTCGGCCCCCACCGAGAGCAGATCGACCCGCCAGTCGGCCACGGCGTCGGGGGTGTCGGCGAAGGCGTGCATCGCCATCCACGACAGCACGGCCTTGCTGAGGGGCCGGGCGTCGGCCTCGTCCACCATGGAGTCGCCCAGCTCCTCGGCCGTGGTGAGCGGATAGACGCAGACCAGACCGGCCGGCGTCGGCGCGGTCACGGCCGTCCCATCGCCCTCGGCCAGGGACAGCGCGGTGGCGGCGGCCATCGTGCCCCCCACCGACTCGCCCCCGATGGCCATGCGGCCGGGGTCGACGCCGAGGTCGGCGGCATGGGACGCCACCCACCGCCAGGCGGTGAGCACGTCGTCGTAGGCGGCGGGGAACGACGCCTCCGGTGAGCGGCGGTAGTCGGGTGACACCACCACGGCCCCCGTCTTGTTGCACAGACCGCGGCACGAGGCGTCGTAGGTGTCGAGGTCGAACAGCACCCAGCCCCCGCCGTGGATCCAGAGGATCACGGGCCGCAGCCCGTCGGCGTCGGGCCCGGGGTCGAGCGGCCGGTACACCCGTAGCGTCTGCTCGCCGCCGGCGCCGTCGGGGATCGAGATGTCCTCCACCGACCCCAGGGGCTCGGGCCCGGTGGCCCCGGCGGCCTCCAGAACGGCCCGCACCCCGGCGTCGGGCCCGGGCTGGCGCCGGGCCTGGTCGGGGGTGAGGATCTCCACCGGCTGGGGGCCGAGCGAAGCGTAGGCGTCCATGATGGCCTGGGCCTGGGGCACCAGCCGGCCGGTGGCGTCGGTGGCCAGGCGATCCTGGCGGCCTGAGGCGATGTCGCGGGCGAGGTCCACGATGCGGGTGGCCACGTCGGTGAGGGCGTGGCCGATCCCGGTGGACGGGGCGTGAGGGTGGGCCCGGGTGGGGGCGCTGCGCTTGGCTTCGAGGAACTGCTGGCCCAGCTCGGCCATGCCGTCGGGCCCCACCGACACCCGGAGCTGGGGCAGCAGGCGCCCCTCCTCCTCGATCACATGGTGGCGCACACCCCGGATCAGCTCGCTCAGCGCGTCCTCGAACTCCGGGGAGTCGGGCTCCTCCCGGCCCAGCACCACCAGCAGTTCCTTCATCGTCTGATGCTCGGAGGTGGCCAGGTCGGCCTCGGGGTTGAGGCCGGCCTCGCGCAGCGCCGGGTAGATCACCCGCTCCTCGGCTGCGGCGTGGAGCGAGAGCTCGAAGGCGACCTGATCCACCAGTGCCCGCCGGTCGCCCCGGCCCGATTCCAGGCACAGGAACTGCTGCTCGACAATGAGATGGTCGTCGGCGATCATGTGGTCGACGTCCGCCGGATTGGCCTGGTAGGTGAGCATGGTGTGCGGTCTCCTCGCCCGCCGCCCGATGGCGGCGCTGGGTCGCGCCGCTACCCCTCGTGGTCCGGGCCTAACCGACGGCCGGCCGCCGGTCTCCGCCGCCGGTGTGGGGCGGCCAACGCGATGCGTCAGAAGTTGCCCGTTCGACACGTTTCCCACAGGGCGGGCCCGGGCAGTGGTCGGTCACGGCGCAGCCCGACCGCAACCCTGCTGGTCATCCGCGCTTCAAGGGGCGCAACTGCTGCCGTACCAGGAGGTCGCAGTGGAAACCGAAACCGAGCTCTTCGCCCAGTTCCGCAAGGCAACGTTGCAGCGGAGGCAGGAGCAGGATCGCACCATCCATCTCGAGGAGTATGTGGAGTTGGTGCGGGGGTGTCCGACGGTGGCGGATCGGGCTCATGCCCGGTTGTTTCACATGTTGGAGGCGGGGGGGTTTGTGTCGGATGGGGTGTCGGAGGGGGTGCGGGCGTCGTTTTTCGATGGTGAGATTTTCGGGTTGTCGCGGCCGTTGGACGAGCTGGTGGAGTATTTCCGCACGGCGGCCCGGGGTCACCCGACGCGGCGACGGATCCTGCTGTTGTGGGGGCCGCCGGGTGGTGCGAAATCGTCGATCGCGACCTGTCTCAAGCGGGGGTTGGAGGCGTGGTCTCGGACCGATGCCGGTGCGGTGTACGCGTTGGAGGGGTGTCCGATGCATGAGGAGCCTCTGCATCTGTTCCCGGCGGGGGGAGAGGCGGGGGGGCCGAGTTTGCGGGAGCAGTTGAAGGCGTACACCGGGGTTGAGGTGGAGGGCGGCCTGTGTCCGGTGTGTGCTCTGCGTTTGGAGACGGAGTTTGGGGGTGATCCGGAGCGGTTCCCGATTGTGCGGGTGCAGTTTTCGGAGTCTCGGCGGGTGGGGATCGGGACGTTTGCGCCGTCGGATCCGAAGTCGATGTCGACGGAGCAGTTGACGGGTGGGGTGAATTTCAAGTTGTTGGAGACGTATGGGTCGGATGATGATCCGCGTGCTCTGGATTGGGCGGGGGAGTTTTCGAAGGCGAATCGGGGGGTGTTGGAGTGTATTGAGTTTTTGAAGAACCCGAAGGAGTTTTTGGTTGAGTTTTTGACGTTGTCGCAGGAGCGGCAGTTCAAGGTGCCGAAGTTCGGGTTTATCGATGCGGATATTGTGTTGTTGGCGCATACGAATGAGTCGGAGTTTCGGCAGCGTATGGCGGATCCGACGAATGAGGCGTTGCGGTCTCGGTTGTATACGATTCCGGTTCCGTACAATGTGCGGTTGACGGACGAGGCTCGGATCTACACGAAGTTGTTGGGTCAGTCGGATCACGATTTCCACATCGATCCCAATGCTATCGAGGCCGCCTCGGCCATTGCCGTGATGACGAGGTTGACGGACTACCCGAACTTGTCGGCCATCGAGAAGCTCCACCTGTACGACGGGAAGGAGACCGGCGAGTTCAAGCTCAACCAGTTACCCGAGATCCACAAGCAGTCGGTTCGGGAAGGTTTGGAGGGGATCGACCCCCGGTTCGTGATCGACGCCCTGTCCCGGGCCGTGGCCGAGACGGAGGTGGAGCAGGCGGCCAGCGGGCGGCGCCCCTGCCTCACCGCCGTGATGGCCATCCGGGCGTTGCGCAACTCGATCGAGCGGTCGCACCAGATCGGCGACGAGGCCAAGAAGACGTACCTGGCGCTGCTCACCGAGGCCCGCCAGGAGATCGACCGGCAGTTGAAGGACGAGGTGCGCAAGGCGTTCGTGCCGGCCTTCGCCGACACCGCCCAGCACCTGCTGGAGAACTACCTGAACCACTGCGAGGCGTACTGCGGCAAGGAGAAGGTGACCGACCCGATCACCGGTGAGGAGCGGGATCCCGACGAGAAGCTCCTGCGGGGGGTGGAGGAGATGATCGGGGTCTCGGAGAACGCCAAGGACGGGTTCCGGTCCGGAGTCCTGATGCGGATCGGGATGTGGCTGCGCAAGGGCCGGCCGTTGGCCTACAACTCCGACGAGCAGCTGGGCCGGGCCATCGAGGCCTACCTGTTCGAGGAGATGAAGGACATCGTGCGGATCACGGTGTCCAAGCGCAGCCCCGACACCCAACACGCCGAACGCCTCAACGAGGTCATCAAGGTCCTGTGCGACCAACGGGGCTACTGCCCCACCTGCGCCATCGAGCTGCTCGACTACGTCGGCGCATTGCTCAACCGGTGATCATCGATGACCGTCTTGAGAGATCCCGGCGTCTTCCACGACGACGGCGAGCGTGACCGCCGCCGCAATCACGATCGGGTCCGCCAGCAGATAGCCGAGCGCCTGCGGGACCAGGTGGGCGACGAGGAGCTGATCACGGCCGGCCCCGAGCACACCATCCGGGTGCCGGTGACCGGCCAGCGGGAGTGGCGCTTCATCTTCGACCGCCAGCGCCAGCAGGGTGTCGGCCAGTCCGACGGGGTGGGCGAGGGCGATGTGATCGATCTGGGCACCCCCGACGGCGGAGGTCAACCCGGCGGGGCGGGCGCCGGCGAGGGTGGGGGAGGGCGAGGTCACCTACGAGGTGGAGCTCGACATGGAGGAGGTGGAGCAGCACCTGTTCGAGCAGCTCGGCCTGCCCCGGCTCGCCCCCCGGGGCCTCCAGCAGGAGCGCACCGAACACATCTTCTTCGACGACCGGGCCCGCAAGGGTCCGCTGCTCGACAAGAAGGCCACGATCCGGGCCAACCTCAAGCGCAACGCCCAGGCCGGCAAGGCCGGCATCGGCGGCTTCGACCGCGACGACCTGCGCTACCTCACGTTCCGGGAGCAGCTCCGCCCCGCCTCCCAGGCTGTGGTGTTCCTGGTGATGGACGTGTCGGGCTCCATGGGCCAGTTCGAGCGGCGGATCGCCCGTCTCTTCTTCTGGTGGGCCACCCGCTTCCTTCGCCACCGCTACACCACCACCGAGGTGGTGTTCATCGCCCACCACTCCGATGCCATCGAGTGCGACGAGCGCCAGTTCTTCTCAATCGTCGACGCCGGCGGCACCCGCTGCTCGTCGGCCTACGAGCTGCTGTTGGAGATCCAGCGCCGGCGCTACCCGGTGGCCGACTGGAACGTCTTCGTGGCCCACTGCTCCGACGGCGACAACTGGGACGACGACAACGAACGGCTGGTGGGCCTGCTGGGCGAGACGGCGGAGGTGGCCAACCTCGTTGGCTACTGCCAGATCGAACGGTCCACCCGGTACCACTGGTCGGGCGAGCACCTGCTCGGCATCCTCACCCGGGCCGACATCCCCCGGGTGGTGTGCCACTCGGTGGGGGCCGACACCGAGGTGTGGGCCGCCCTCCGGGCGATCTTCTCCCCCGACGACGCCGAGGTGCTGACGTGATCGGGGCCCTGTGCGTCGACGTGCTGTGCGGTGGGGGTGGGGCATGAGCCGCCCCTACGACCTGGCCGAGCTGCAGCGGCTCGACGACGAGTGCCGGGCGGCGGCCGCCGGCCTCGGGCTCGACGTGCCCGAGGTGGTGTTCCACCTGGCCCCGGCGGAGCGCATCTACGACATCGCCGCCCGGGGCCTCCCCGGCCGCTACCCCCACTGGCGCTTCGGCCAGGACTACGAGCGGATGAAGCTCGACCACGACCACGGCCGGTCCCGCATCTACGAGCTCGTCCTCAACACCCAGCCGTACCAGGCCTACCTCCTGGAGGGGAACTCCTGGGTGGCCCAGCTCCTGGTCATGGCCCATGTCTACGGGCACTGCTGGTTCTTCGAGCACAACGGCCACTTCGCCGACGTCGATCGCCGGTTCCTGCCCCGGGTGCGGGCCGGGGCCGAACGCATCGAGGACTACTGCCGCCGCCACGGCCGGGCCGAGGTGGAGGACTTCGTCGACGCCGTGCAGGCCATCGCCCTCCACGCCCCCCTGCGCCTGGTGACGACCCGCCGGTCGGCCCCGCCCCCAGCCCCCGACCCCGGCCGCTACGACGACCTCTTCCCCGACGAGACGGCGGCCGCCCGCCGGGCCCACGAGGCCGAGGTGGCGGCGTGGCGGGGCCGGGTGCCCCGGGAACCCGATCCCGACGTGCTCGACTTCCTCCTGCGTCACGCCCCCCGCCTCGACGATTGGGAGCGTGACGTGATCGCCACCATTCGGGAGGAGGCCACCTACTTCGCCCCCCAGCGCCGCACCAAGATCGCCAACGAGGGCTTCGCCTGCTGGGTCCACGGCCAGATCATCAACGGCCTCCAGCTCGATACGGCCGAGTTCATGGAGTACAACCGGCTCAACGCCGAGGTCACCCAGCCCCATCCCCTGTCGGTGAACCCCTACAACCTGGGCCTGGCCCTGTGGCAGGAGGTGGAGCGCATCTACGACCGGCCCACGGCGGAGGAGGCCGAGCGGTTCCCGGCGGCGGGCGACCCGGCGCTGCCGGGCCGGGAGCGGGTGCTGGAGCTGGCGGCCACGATGGACGACGCCGCCCTCGTCGCCTCCTACCTGACCCCCGGTGTGTGCGAGCGGTGCCACCTGTTCGCCTGGGAGCGCCAGAGCTCCACTCGCCTGCGCTGCACCGCCACCGAGGCCGACGAGGTGCGCGACGCCCTCGTGGCCCAGCTCGGCCATATGGGCGTGCCGACGCTCGAGGTGGTCGACGCCGACGCCTTCCGCACCGGCGGGCTGTGGCTGGTCCACCGCCACGAAGGAGTGGGCCTCGACCCGCTCTACGCCGCCAACACCCTGCCCCTGGTGGCCCGGTTGTGGGGACGGCGGGTGTACGTGGAGACCGTGGCCCAGCGGCCCGAAGGGCTGCGGCCGGTGTGGTACCGCTGCGGGCCGGGTGACCGCCAGGCCGAGACGCTCACGGTCGCCCCCGCATCGTGAGCCCGGTGCCGTAGGCGGTAAGCGCCGGCCGGAGGTCGGCGTGCGCTAGTCTCCCGCCCTGTGGGAGCGAGCGATCCTGGCGGGATCGGCCGGGAGCCGCAGTCAGCGGTGGCTTCGGTCCGGACGGCGGTCGCCAGCGACCGGATGGTGGTGGCCGTCTCGGGCGAGGTCGACCTGTCGAACGCCCACGAGGTCGAGCGCCAGGTGGTTGAGGTCATCGCCGGGGCAGCTGCGCTGGCCCTGGACCTCAACGAGGTCACCTACCTCGACAGCCGCGGCCTCCAGCTAGTGCTCCGCCTGGCCGAGCGCCATCTCCACGGCTCGCTCGACCTGGTGATCGTGGCCGCCCCCCGAAGCATCGTCTACGAGCTGCTGCAGGTCACCGGCATCGTGGAGGCGGTGCCGGTGGTGCCGGCGCTGCCGGCGCCGGGTTGAAGGTTTGGCCGGGCCCCGATCGGGAACACGACTTGACATGAAGCGGCTTCGGCTGCTTCCGGGCTCCGAGACCGGAGCTGATCGGGGAGGCATCGCCGGTCCCTCGTCCCCCCCTCCCGGCGATGCCTACCCCGACCCCCCCCGTCCACACCGACGGGCAGGGGCGGGGCTGGGCTCAGATGCCGGGCCAGGGTGGTGCGGCCCGGGTCAGGCCGGGGAGATCGGGCCCTGGGGCCCGTGAACGTGTTGGATGGCCCGCTCGGTGCGCAGGCAGTAGGTCCGCCACAGCTCGTCCCGGTCTTCGCCGGCATGGGTCGCCAACTCACCGAGGGCCTGGTTGAGGTACTCGGCCAGTACCAGGAGGGTGAAGCGGCTCTGGTCGGGGCTCAGCTCGGCCGCCAGCTCCTCGGCTCGGCCGTGCTCGCCGGCCATGGTCGCCGTCACCACCGCCATCGTGGCCCGAACGGCGCCCGCCGGGTCCTGCACTCGTTCAGGTGTCACGGCTCGTGTCTACCCTGCCGGCCGCAGCCCCGAACCTCGGCCCGGCTCGCCCGCCCACGGCCCCGTGCCCTCGGCCCCGGACCGGACGCCGGGCCAAAATAGAGGCACCGCCGGACCTGGTGGGCGACGACCAGGTGGCGGTGCCTCCGATGGGGACGCCAGGCGGAGGATGACGTCAAATCTCGCGCTACCCCGCCCGCGGCGGGGCCAAACCACCCGATGTCACGATTCGACGTCACGATTCGCCGGCGCTGTCGACCCCGCAGCAGTGGCGGGCCAGGGCGGCGAGGCCGGCGGTGGCGTCGGCCGCCAGGTCGAGCTGATCGAGGGCGGCGACCGCGTCGTCGAGGCACTCGGCGATGCGGGCCTCCACAGTGTCCACCGCGCTCGACTCGATCATCAGCGACCGGATGGCGGCGGCGTCGGCCAGGGCCAGCTCCGTGCGCCCGAGACGGCCCAGGAGAGCCAGGGCCACGGCGTCGCGGCGCTGAGCGGCCCACGACCGGGTGAGGTGCACCAGCCACGTCTGCTTGCCCTCCCGCAGATCGTCGCCCTGGGGCTTGCCGGTGGCCACGGGGTCGCCGAACACGCCGAGGAGGTCGTTGCGGAGCTGGAATGCCTCGCCCACGGCCAGGCTGAACCGGGATAGGCCGTCGCGGTGGTGCTCGAGGCGACCGGTGAGGGCCGCCCCCAGGTGAAGGGGACGCTCGACGGCGCAGGCCGCCGCCTTGTAGCGCACGATCCTCCGGGTCCGGGCCGCGCTGCCCTCCCCGCTCGCCGCCACCAGCACGTCGAGGTACTGGCCCAGGTGCAGCTCCAGCCGGAGCTCGTCGAAGACGTCGTGGACGCCCGGGGGCAGGCCGCTCAGCAGCGGTCTGAGTAGCCGAGGGCCAGGTTGCCCAGCAGCACCGCCACGCCCTCGCTGAACCGGCGGCGCTCCACCCGCCACCGCTGCCGCTCGTGGGTGTCGGCCAGGGCCCGGTGGAGGCTCGGCCCGTGGCGCCGGCTGTCGGATCCGTCGATCACGTCGTCGTGGATGAGGCCGGCGGTGTGGAACAGCTCGAGGGCGGCGGCCAGGCGCACCGCTTCGTCGTCTCCGGGATCGCCGCCGGTGCCCAGGAAGGCCAGGAGGCACCATCGGGGCTGGACCCGTAGGGCGTCGCGTTGCACCAGGTCCATGAGCAGGTCGAAGCCCAGCTTGAGGGTTGGGTCCACCCGTACCCAGCGCTCCCGCTCCCCGCTCAGGAGGTCCGACAGCTCGCCGTCGACCCGGGCCACCAGCTCGCCCAGCACCGGCTCGATGTCCGGCCCCGGATGGGGGCCGGACACAGCCCGATGGGCTGCGTCGGGGCTCACGGCTGACCCAGGATGCGGCGAAGGGCCGGCCGATCGACGGGGCGGAGCGAGATCGGTCACGACCCGCTCAGAATTCCCGTTGGCCAGGACAGCCAAACCGGGTTGTCCGCTTCGCCGCCTCCGCCAAAGCGGCGCGGGAGTCTGGGAAATCAGGTTTGGATCAGCGGCGAAACGGGCACTGGCGGGCCGAGCGAGGTGAATCATGTCGACCACAGCTGAACCTGAGCCGCCTGCCCGCATGGTGCAGCGCCAGCCCTGGCCCTTCCGGCATTGTCCGTCGTGCGGGCACGAGGAGTTCGAGGTGTCCTGTCAGGCGGGCCACGTGGTGTTCGGTTGCCAGGGCTGTGACCGGTCCTGGCGCTTCATGCTCGGCTACCTCCAGGAGCTACCGTCGGCGCCCCGCGGCTTCACTACCGGAGTCGGTGACCTCAGCGGCGGGGCCATGGGCCTGAACGGCCTGCGGACGGCCACCATGCCCGTGGCCGGGCAGGGCTGATGCGCAAAGTGCTGGTGGCCGTCGACGGCAGCGACGCCACCCACCGGGTGGTCGGCTTCGTCAACAGTTTCTTCCGCACCGGAGGCTCCGACGACATCGAGGTCATCGGAGTGAACGTGGGCCTGGCCGACACGGCCCCGCCGACGGGGTTCATCCTCCCCGACGGCGCCATGTACGGCATGGCCTACCCCTGGTATTACGACCGCCCCGCCGGCGAGTGGGACGAGGCCACGGCCAAGGAAGACGAAGAGGCCCGGCGGGAGGCGGCCACGGTGGTGTCGGAGTCGGGTTTGGAGGATGCCCAGGCTCTGGGCCGGCTCGGCGAGCCGGCCGACACCATCGTACGGGTGGCCGACGAGCAGGACGTCGACCTGATCGTGGTGGGCGACAACCACCGGGGTGCCCTCCAGCGATTGTTGACCCCGTCCACCTCCCGTGAAGTGGTGAAGCGCTCGGAGCGCCCCGTCCTCGTCGTGCCCTGATCCCGGCGGCCGGGTACCGGCCCGGAGGTCGGGTCATCTGGCCCGCCGGGGCCCCGACCGGGCAGGCTGGAGCCGATGACCAGCGTGGACCGGGCCACCGAGCCGGTGGCGGCCACCACCTCGCCCTGGGTGGTGCTCGGTGTGGTGCTGTCGGGCCTGTTCACGGTGCTGTTCAACAACGCCGTGCTGGTGGTGCTGCTGCCCGACCTGGCCGACGAGTTCCACACCAGCACCTCCACCATGACCTGGGTGGTGTCGGCCCCGCTGCTGGCCTTCGCCGTGCTCAGCCCCCTGGCCGGCAAGCTCAGCGACCTCTACGGGCGGCGCCGGGTGTTCCTGGCCGCCGAGCTGGGGGCCGCCGTCTTCGCCCTGGCCACCGGCCTGGCCTGGAACGCCGCCAGCCTGATCACCCTGCGCACGATCGGGGCCACCATCGGGGCCGCCACCGGGCCGGCCGCCCTCGGCCTGGTCAGCACCCAGTTCACGGCCGAGCGGCGGGTCCAGGCCATGGGCTGGTGGGGGCTGGTGATGGCGATCGGGCCCGTGATCGGGGTGTCGGGCGGCGGCCCGCTGGCCGAGGCCACCACCTGGCGGCTCCTGTTCTTCGGTCAAACGGTGCTGATCCTGGCGGCGTTCGTTGCCGCCTGGAAGGTGCTGCCGGACGCGCCCCGGGCCGCCGCCACCCGCTACGACCTGGGCGGCACCCTCCTGCTGGGCGGGGCCACCACCGCCTTCCTGGTGGCGGTCAACCGGGGCCCGGTGATGGGCTGGGGCCATCCGCTGGTCATGGCTGGTTTCGGCCTCGCTCCGCTCCTGGCGTGGGGGTTCGTGACCTGGGAGCGACGGACGCCCCACCCCCTGCTGCCCGTCCGCTACCTGGGCCGGCGCAACTTCTCGGCCCCCATCCTGGCCGCCTCGCTGTGCGCCTTCGCCTACCAGGGGGTGCTGGTGCTCACCCCCGTGCTGCTGCACGAGGAGCTGGGGTTCTCGATCAGCCGGGTGGCGGTGCTGGTGGCGTGGCGGCCCCTGTTCTACGCCCTGGCCGGCCCGGTGGCCGGGTTCCTGGCCGTGCGGGTGGGGGAGCGGTCGGTGATGAGCGCCGGGGCCGGCCTGGTGGCCGTGTCCACCGCCGGCTTCGTCCTGATCCGGCCCGGGGTGGGTGAGGGGGTGATCTTCGCCGTGCTCGGGCTCACCGGGTTCGGGCTGGGGTTGCTCGAGCCGCCGGTGGCGGCCACCGTCAGCTCGGCGGTCGACCCCGGCGACTACGGCGTGGCCGGCGCCACCCAGCAGATGGCCCGCCAGATCCTCACCGTGGCCGGCATCGGGGTGCTGGGCGCGGTGCACGAGGCCCGACGCTCGGCGGTGGGGGGTCTGGCCTCCTACCGGGCGGCCTTCCTGGTGGGCACGGCGGTGGCGGCGCTGGCCGCCGTCATCGCCACCGCCGCCCGCAGTCTCCCCCGGTCGGGAGATTCCTAGCGTTCGTCTCCGTCGGCCATCGGCGGGGCCGAAGCGATGGCGGGGCCGAAGTGATGGCGGGGCCGAAGCGATGGCGGGGCCGAAGCGATGGCCCTGGTGAGGCGGCCGAGGCGACGCCAGCTGCCGCCCGGTTGCAGGGGGCGCGTTGTCTCTGGAGCGCGACGGTGGTGCAATGGTCCTCCGAGGCGACGAGGAGACGGCGGATGGATGAGATGGCCCACGGGCGCCGCGACCCTCTGGGGGAGTGGCACCCGATGCACCCGATCGGGTGGTCTCCTCTGCTGTGGAACGTCGTCTACCTCGCCGTGGCCGGCGGCGTCTGGCTGTGGGCCACGCCGCCCCGGGAGGTCATGGCCACCTGGTCGCCGGGCTGGGTGACGGCCGTGGTCCTACGGGACGTGATCCTGCTCGTGGGCTGGTACAGCCTGGCCCACCTCCGGCTGTTCTGGAGCCGCAGCCAGGGCACCCGGTGCAAGTACAACCTGCGGTGGCCCGTGGTGTCGGGCGAGCGCTTCACCTTCGGGTCCCAGCTGCGCGACAACCTCACCTGGACACTGGCCAGCGGCCTGCCGGTGTGGATCGCCTGGGAGGTCGTGACGCTCCATCTGTTCGCCGCCGGCCGCATCCCGTGGCTGCGGTGGGCCGACAACCCGGTGGGGTTCGTGGCCCTGCTGGCCGTCACTCCACTGTGGCGGGAGGTGCACTTCTACGCCGTCCACCGCCTGTTGCACTGGGGGCCCGTGTACCGGGCGGTGCACCGGGTCCACCACCGCAACACCAACCCGGTGCCGTGGTCGGGGCTGGCCATGCACCCGGTGGAGCACCTGGCGTACTTCAGTGCCCTGGCCCTGCACTGGGTGGTGCCGTCGCATCCGCTGCACGCCCTCTACACCTCGTTCCACCTGATGATGGCGCCGGTGCCGGGCCACGCCGGGTTCGATCGGGTGGCGCTCACCGAGACGGTGTGGGTGCCCACGGGCGGGTACGCCCATTACCTGCACCACAAGCTCTACGACGTGAACTACGGCGACGGCGCGCTCCCCCTCGACCGCTGGTTCGGCAGCGCCCACGACGGCACACCCGAGGCCGACGACGCCCTCCAGCGCCGCCGGGCCGATCGGGCTGCCCGGGCCGCCTGATCAGGTCCGGGCGGCCGGCGCACCGGGTGCGCTGCGCACCGGCCGCGCCGCCCTGGCGCCCGATGCACCGGGTGCGTCAGGCACCGCCGGTCCGGCTCTGACGTCGCCCCGTCACTCGACGCAGCGGCCGGTGGGTACGGGGGCGTCGAGGGCGCCGGCCAGGAGCGGGGCGAGGGCGGCGATGTCGGTGGCCCAGGCCCGCTGGGGGGTGTCTCCGCTGGTCTCCGGCTCGAGGCCGGCGCCGGCCGTCTCCCGGCTGGTGGCGAAGACCACGGCGCCGGCCGTGCCGTCGTCGCCCACCACCACCGCACCGCTGTCGCCCGGTTCCACGGTGGCGTCGAGCTCGAAGCCGGGGCGCACGTGGCTGCCCTGGCCGTAGAGGTCGGCCATCGACAGGTCGGCCCGGCGCACCACGGCTGCGGGCTGGATGGCGGCCCGGCCCTCGGCGTCGTGGACCACGAACACGCTGTGGCCGCCGGCGCCCAGGGGGCCGAGCGGCAGGGGGGTCACGGGGAGCCCGGCCACGGCCAGCAGGGCCAGATCGTTCACCGTGTCGAGCCCCACCACCACGGCCCGGCGCTCGGTGCCAGCGGCGTCGGTCACCGACACCGACGTGCTGCCGGCCACCACGTGGGCCACGGTCACCACCAGCTCGTCGCCCACCACCGAGCCGGAGCCGGTCAGCTCCTCGGCCTGCCGGCACCCGGCGGCCTCCACGGCCACGGCCGCCGCCAACGCCGTCTCGGCGGGGCCGTCGTCCCCGGCCGACGGGCCAACGCCGGCTGTGTCGGCTGCGGGCGCTGGGCCGGTCCCGCATCCGCCCAGGCCGGCCCCGGCGAGCAGTACCACCAAGGCCAGGACGGCGGCCGGCGGCGGCCACGGCCGACGGCCCCGGACGGGCCCGGTGGCGGCCTGGCCGGCCAGACCGGGCCCGCCAGCGATCCCGGACCCCTCCGGGGTCCCACGCTGTGGCGGTGGTCGCACGCCCGGCACCATAGCGACACCATCATCGTGGGTCATGACGCCGAGACAGGACACCCCGGCTGCGGACCGACGATCGGCCTTGATCGGTTTCTCGGTGCGCACGGCGCCGCCGGTGGTTGCTGGCGCACCGAGTTCTGGCCGGTCGGTTTCCCGGTGCGCACGGCACCGCCGGCGGCGCTGTGCGCACCGACTTTCGCCCAGGGGGAGCGGCTACCGTGGCGCCGATGATCGTCGCGCTGATCGCGGCCTCCGCCCGTGGCTGACGGCGGGCCACTGGCCCTCGGCTTCGACATCGGGGGCACCAACATCCGGGCCATCGCGGTGGCCCGCACCGGGGCGGTGGGCGACTGGATCCACGTACGCCGGCCCGAGCGGCCCGAGCTGATGCTCGACGCCATCGTCGGGCTGTGGCGCCGGGCCACCGAGCGATACGACATCGCCGCCATCGGGGTGGGCTGCGCCGGCGTGGTCGACCGGGCCGGGGTGGTGCGCACCTCGCCCAACATCGCCATGCTCGTGCACTACCCGATGCGGGAGCGGGTGGCCGCCGCCACGGGGCTGCCGGTGGCCGTCGACAACGACGCCACCGCCGCCGCCTGGGCCGAAGCGTCGGTACCGGGCCGCTGGGTCGACAACCTGGCCCTGGTCACGTTCGGCACCGGCATCGGGGGCGGCTTCGTGCTCGACGGTCGCCTGTACCGGGGGGCGTCGGGCTTCGCCGGCGAGATCGGCCACATGACGGTGGTGGCCGGTGGGATCCTGTGCGTGTGCCGCCGGCGGGGGTGCTGGGAGCGCTACGCCTCGGGGTCGGCGCTCGGCCACCAGGCCCGCGACGCGGTGGCCGCCGGCCGGGCCCCCACCGTGTTGGCCGCCGCCGGGGGTGAGGCCCGGGCCGTCCAGGGCGAACACGTGCTGCGCCTGGCCGCCGCCGGCGACCCGGTGGCCGAGGGGCTGGTGGCCGAGCACGCCCGCTGGATCGCCCTGGGGCTCGACAGCCTGGCCAACCTGCTCGACCCGTCGGTGTTCGTGCTGGGCGGCGGGGTGAGCGAGGCGGGCGAGACGTTTCGGGCGGCGGTGGAGGCCGCCTACCATCAGGCCGTCGTCGACCGTGAGGCCCGGGGCCCGGCCGAGATCCGACTGTCGCACTACGGCGATCGGGCCGGTGCCGTGGGGGCGGGGCTGGTCGCCCTCGATCTGGTCGGCGGCTGACGGTCCTGGCCCGCCGAAATCAGGAGCCTGAGCAGCACTGAGTGCGGCTGCGGCTCCTGATCTCAGCTCTCGTCGGCGGGGGCCCGCACGTAGAACGCCTCCCGCTCCTGAGACGGCGGCACGATCGGGATCTCGTCGTCGGTCAGTTCCGGCATCCGCACCTTGCGGGCCATCGCCGCCTCCAGGAACGGGGCCAGCTCCTCCATCTTGGCCGCCTCCCGGGCCTCCCGGTCCTCCTGGAAGGAGGGCAGCACGTCGCGGGCGAAGTACTCCAGGCTCTCGCAGATGTGCTCGTGGCGGTTCTTGCCGCCCTGCTGGAGGAAGATCACCTGGTCGATGCCGGCGTTCTGGAACTCCATGGCCAGCTTGCGGTAGTTCTCCGGCGTGCCGATGCCGGGGGCGGCCAGCGAGGGCAGGTCGGGGCCCCGCAGCTCCTCGTACTCGTCCCACAGGCGGCTGCGGCCGGGGCGGGTCTCGTTGGCCACCAGGGCGTTGACGGCGTACCGGAAGAACTGGAAGCCGTCGATGCCGCGGCGCTGGGCCTCCTCGGCGTCGGGGTGGATGGAGAAGCCGGCGACCATGGCGAAGTTGGGGTTGACGGCGTGGCCGATGGGCACGCACTGGTCGCTCTTGATGATCGAGTAGTAGACCTCGGCCCAGTGGGCGGCCGACTGGGGATCGAGGAAGCTGAAGGCCAGCACCCCGAGCCCGTTGCGGGCGGCGACCTCGATCGTGGCCCGGTTGGTGCAGGCCATCCACATCGGAGGGTGGGGTTTCTGGCGGGGCTTGGGGATCACGTTGCGGCACGGCATCGAGAAGCCCTCGCCCTCGTAGCCGGGGTAGGGCGTCATCACCATCATGTTGGCGATCTGCTCGGCCGCCTCCAGCGACAGGGCCTGCTTACGCCGGGCGTTGATCCCGTAACCCCGCAGCTCCAGGCGGGTGGCGCCCTCGCCGATGCCGAAGTCCACCCGGCCGTGCGAGATCAGGTCGAGCATGGCCACGGTCTCGGCCGACCGGGAGGGGTGGTTGTAGCCGGGGATCACCTGGCGGATCCCGAGACCGATGCGGATGCGCTCGGTCTTGGCCGCCAGCGACGCCAGGAACACGTCGGACGCCGAGCAGTGGCTGTACTCCTCCAGGAAGTGGTGCTCCACCGCCCAGGCGTGGTCGATGCCGAGCTTGTCGGCCAGGATCACCTGCTCGGTGGCCTCCTGGACGATGCGGTACTCGCTCTCCTCGTCCCACGGCTTCGGGATCTGCAACTCGTACATCAGTCCGAACTTCATAGGCCCCGACGCTACGCCTCCCCCCTGCACGCGGGCCAGCTGACCGGCCGTGCCGCCGGCCGTGCGGCCGTACGCTTGATGGATGGACGGCACGCCGCAGGACCTGCGGATCGACCGGGGGGCGGCGGTGGAACGCCGGGACCTGGCGGAGGGGGCGTGGGTGGACCTCGTGCCTGGCTTCGCCCGTCAGCCGGCCGAGGCGATGGCCGAGCTGACCGACGCCTTGCCGTGGCAGCAGAGCGAGATCCTCCGCTACGACCGGTACGTGCCGGAGAAGCGCCTCACCGCCGGGGTCGACGCCGCCGTCCACCCCCTCCTGCGCCAGACCGCCCTCCACCTCCGGTCCCGCTACCGGGTGGCGTTCACCGGGGTGGCCGCCCTGCTCTACCGCAACGGTGACGACTTCCAGGGCCTGCACAGCGACCGGGAGCTGCGCTGGCTCGACGACACCCTGATCGCCATCCTCGTGCTCGGGGTGCGTCGCCCGTTCGTGCTCCGGCCCCGCCTGGAGCGGGGCGTGCCGGTGGAGCGCATCCCGTCGGGCCGCGGCCCCGACGACCTGATCCTCACCCCCGGCGAGGGCGACCTGCTGGTGATGGGCGGCGCCTGCCAGCGCACCTGGCTCCACGGGATCCCGGCCGTCCCCGGCCACGGCGAACCCCGCATCTCGCTCACCTGGCGCTGGACCAGCCGCACCGGCCGCCCCGACACCAACCCGTCGTACTACGACGGCCGCCAGTTCGGCGACGCCCCCCGCCGCCCCGGCTACCGCATGCGCCGCAACGATTCTTAGGCGCCTCAGTGGCGCCAGGCGCCGGGCTCCGCTGACGGCCCTCAGCAACCCTCGAACACCTCGAGAATCTCAGAGCTCCCCAGGGCATCCGGAAAACGGCAGGCGCCGGGTGGCGCCTGAGCGCCACCCGGCGAATCCAGGGGAGGGGGAGAAGCCTCCCAGGGAGAACACGACGAGCTAACCGATCGGGGGAGATGCGGGTCGAGGGCACTCCCCCGATCGGAGATCCTGGTGGGGACGGTCAGGCCGGGTTGGCCACCCGCCCGATGAACTCGTCCGACTCGGTGAACTGCAGCATCAGGTCACCCCGGGCCATGCCACCGGCCAGCTCCTGGGCCCAGTAGGCCAGGCCGGTCTCGTCGGGCTGGCGGTCGAGCACGTTCTGGTAGACGAGGCGAATGAAGTCGGTGTCGATGGCCGCCCCGTAGCGTTGGTTGAACTCGTCGGACCGGGCGAACACGGCCGAGATCTGGTTGAGCGACACCCCCGCTTGGCGCTGGCCCACCCAGTAGGCCAGGCCGTCGACGTCGGGGCCACGGGAGAAGTAGCCGAGGTAGAGCCGGAGCACGGCGCCCGACAGCGGGGTGCCACCGGTGAGCGGCGCCCCCAGGAACGGGGCGTCGGCCGACGGGGCCGGCGTGCCGGTGAGGGCCACGAACTCGGCCGACTCGGAGAACTCGGTCATCATGCGCCCCCGGCTCATGCCGGCGTACAGCTGCCCCAGCCAGAACGCCCGCCCCTCGGGGTCGGCCGCCCGGCCCAGCACGTTGCCGTACACCTGGTCCACGAAGGAGGCGTCGTCGAGCTGCCCGTAGCGGGCGACGAGCTCGGGGCTGGCGGCGAAGGAGTCGGCGATGGCCTGCAGGCTCCCGCCCGTGAGCAGCACCCGCCGCCAGTAGCGGTAGCCGGCCTCGTCGGGCTGGCGCTGGAAGAAGGCCCGGTACAGGCGCACCACCTGGCCGTCGACGGCGGCCATCGGCCGGGTGGCCATGGGGGGCGTGACCCGCACCATCTTCGACTCCGACGGCACCCCGTTGCCGTCCAGCACGGTGAGCAGGTAGTAGCCGGGGATCAGGTGGTTCTCGTTCACGGGCAGGGTGGCGGTCACAGCCGTGGTGCCGTCGGCTCCGGCCTCGGTGCGGATCGGCAGCTCCACCAGGCGCTGCTCCATGTTGATCGAATGGGTCACCGCTCCGGCCTTGAGCATCGTCACCCGGGACACGCCCGAGGTGCTGGTGGAGCCCAGGGTGATGGTCTGGCCCGGGGTCAGGTCGGTGGCCGACACGGTGTCGATCGTGGGCCGGGTCACCGGTGTGCCGTCACCGTTGAGCAGGTAGTCGGGGGTGAACAGCTCGGCGCTGAGGTTGTACTCCGGCCCCGGCGCGCCGCCTCCGGCCACCAGCACCCGGCCGTCGGCCAGCAGGAGCCCGGTGGAGTGGTACATGCGGCCGAGGGTGGAACCGGTGGCCTCCACCGTCCACTGCCCGGTGCGGGGATCGAACACCTCGGCGGCGTTGTTGATCTTGTAGTTGCCGATGTAGTCGGCCGAGCCCATGTTGTCGATGGTGGCGCCGCCGGTGGCCAGCACCCGGCCGTCGGGCAGCAGGGTGGCGTTGACCCAGCGGCGGGACGACGACAGCGACGGGCCGGCGGTCACGACGGGCTCGGCCCCGGTGACGTCGATGATCACGCTGGTGTCGGTGGGGCCACCGAAGTGGAGGATCTTGCCCGGGGCGAACATCACGGCGGTGGCGCCGAAGCCCCGCCGGTCGACGGGGAGGCGACCGGCCGGGGTGGCCGTGGACAGGTCGGCCGAGATGAAGTACATCCGGCCGAAGAGATCCATGGCGAAGATGCGGCCGTCGGGCAGCACGAACGACTTCGGGTACCACCAGAAGTAGGGCGTGGTCTCCGCCCCCACCAGCTCCGACCCGTTCTCCGGGGTCCAGCGCTCGGGATGGTCGTAGCCACCGTCGCCTCCCTGGACGAGGATCGAGCCGTCGCCCAGGGCGGTGGCCGTGGCGTACCACCGGGGGCGGGCCATGCCCTTGATCTTGGTCAGCTCGCCGGTGGCCGGGTCGTAGGAGTCGATGTCGGAGTTGCCGGTGTTGGTGGTCCTGGTGCCGGTCCAGTTGTCGCCGCCCAGCATCAGCATCTCGCCCGTGTCGTAACGGTTGATCTGGAGGCCGCAGAACACGTCGGTCCCCGTCTTGTTGGGGAGGGTGTTGTGGCCGGCGGCGGCCGAGGCGTTGGGGGTCCACACGTCGTAGATGAAGTAGCCGGTCTGCTGGCCCCCGGCGCTGGTGCCGTAGGTGACCACCCGGCCGTCCCGGTCGAGGGCGGCGTGGGCGGCGATCATGGGCCACGCCCCCACCGGGCCCCAGGCCCCGGCGCTGGTGGGAGCGCCGGCCACGGCGTCGGCCGTCAGGGGAGCGGTGTACTCGCCGCCCACGAGGGTGGCGTCGGCCGGGATGGCGACCGGGCCGGTGTCCGGGCCATCGGCGGTGCCGTCGGCAGCGGCCTGGATGACCGGGCCATCGACGGTGGCCGGGATGCTGCCCGGGGTGACGGTGCCGTCGGCGGCGATGGTGCCGTCGTAGGTGCCGGTGGTCCCGTCGGCCGCGGCGTCGACCACGGCACTGGTGACGGCCCCGGCCGGCGAGGTGACCGAGGGCAGGGGTACGACGGCGGCAGTGGACGCCAGGGCCAGGCAGCCCAGGGTCATGCGCCGCAGGCGCCTGGCCCGAGCTCGGTGGTGGTGGGCTGACGCCCCGGTGGTGGAGATTGCTGTTGGTTCGACCCGCATGTCGACCAGAAGGTACGGGCCCTGTTTTCCCTGGCCAGGGTGGGTTTACCCAAACGGGAACGGGCGCTCAGGGCGGTGGTGGCGGCCGCCTCAGGGGCCGGTGGGCAAAGCATCCCGGGGGTCCGCCGCCGACCTGGGGTGAGCGGCCCCTATTGCCTGGGCCCCGGGCCGGGCGAATCTGAACCGACCCGGGGCGGACCACCCATGACGGCCGGGGCCCCATCCCCTGCCGGCAGCTACGCTGCCATCCGGGGGGCTGCGCCCCCGACCCGTCACGGCCGGGGCCCCATCCCCTGCCGGCAGCTACGCTGCGGCCCCATGCACGGGGCCACGCAGCCGGGGGACGAACCGGAGACGGGCGCAGCGCTGTCCGGGGGATGGCGGGGCGCCCTGCGGCGGGCGGCGGGCGACACGTTCCGCTCGCTCGGGGTGCGTAACTACCGGCGCTACTTCGCCGGCCAGCTCGTCAGCCAGGCCGGCACCTGGATGCAGACCGTCTCGGTGATCTGGGTGGCGTTGCGCCTCACCGACTCCGGCGTGGCCCTCGGCCTGGTGACCGCCGCCCAGTACCTGCCCGTGCTGGTGCTCGGGGCCTGGGGCGGGGTGGTGGCCGACCGGGTGGACCGCCAGCGGTTCATGATCAAGACCCAGACCGGCTACACGATCGTGGCCATCGCCTACTGCGCCCTGATCCTCACCGACCGGCTCTCGATCGGCTTCATCTACGTCCTGTCGGCCCTGTTCGGGCTGCTGACGGCGCTCGACAGCCCGACCCGCCGCACGCTGGTGGTGGACCTGGTGGAGCCCGAGCTGACGCCCAACGCGGTGGCCCTCCACTCGGCCATGATGACGGGCTCCCGGGTGGTGGGGCCGGCGGTGGCGGGGGCCCTGATCGCCTCGGCCGGCGTGGAGTGGTGCTTCGTGGTCAACGCCGTGAGCTACGTGGCCGTGCTGGCCGCCCTGTTCAGCCTCGACCGCAGCGCCATCCGCAGCTCGCCCAAGGTTCGGCGGGCCAAGGGGCAGCTGATGGAGGGGCTGCGCTACGCCTGGGGGGAGGCCGAGCTGCGCCAGTCGCTCCTGCTGCTGGCCGTGGTGGGCACGCTGGCCTTCGAGTACCAGGTGACGCTGCCGCTGCTGTCGGAGCGGACGTTCGGGGCCGGGGCGGGGGGCTTCACCCTGCTGTACTCGCTGATGAGCGTGGGTTCCGTCACCGGGGCCCTGGCCATGGCCCGGCGCAGCACGATCGATCTGCGGTTCCTCCTCCTGGGGGCGTGGGGGCTGGTGGTGACGACCACCGTGCTGTCGTTGGCGCCCACCCTGGCCCTGGCCACGGTGGCGGCGGTGGGGGTGGGGGCGGCCACGATCCTGCTGCCGGCGGGGTTGAGCGCCCTGGTGCAGCTGCGCTCGGCCGACGAGTTCCGGGGCCGGGTGCTCTCGCTGAGCACCGTGGTGTTCATCGGCTCCACGCCTATCGGGGGGCCCATCGCCGGCTGGGTGTCGGAGCGGTTCGGGCCCCGGGCCGGCCTCATGCTGGGGGCGGTGGGCACGGCGCTGATGGCGGGGTGGATCACCTTCACCCAGCGTCGGGCGGTCCGGGCCGCTTTCGCCCCCGCAGCCAACCCTGAACCGAAGGTCTCCTGATGCGCTCCGCTTACGGACTACCCACCCCGGCCGAGGACGATCGGCTCACCCATGTGGGGCCCGGCACGTCGGCCGGGGAACTGCTGCGCCGCTACTGGCAACCGGTGGCCCTGTCGACGGAGGTGACCGACCTGCCCCGCCGGGTGCGGGTGCTGGGCGAGGATCTGGTGCTGTTCCGGCCCCTCACGTTGAACGGCGGCTCGGTCGACGCTGGAGGGCCCGCTCCCGTGAGCTGCCTCCAGCTGCATTGTCCCCACCGGGGCACGTCGCTCGAGTGGGGGCGGGTGGAGGCGGGCGGGATCCGGTGCTGCTACCACGGGTGGCTGCTCGACGGCGACGGCCGGGTGACCGACATGCTGTGCGAGCCGCCGGGGACGGCCGAACGGCTCGGGATCGAGCAGCCCGGGTACCCGGCCCGGGAGCTGGGCGGGCTGGTGTTCGTGTACCTGGGGCCGCCCGAGCGGGAGCCGGCCCTGCCCTGGTTCGACGTGATGGCTCGGCCCGACGTGGAGCTGCGGGGGGCGCGGCTGTGGGGCGAGTACGCCATCGGCTACGTGCGGGACTGCAACTGGCTCCAGCACCTGGAGAACGTGGTGGACCCGTGGCACCTGATCGCCCTCCACACCCACATCAGCGGGGCCCAGTTCGGTGGGGCCATGGGCCAGCGGGACCTGCCCGACATCACCATGGAGACCACCGATGTCGGGGTGCGCTACGTGGTGCACCGGGACGTGGCCAGTGGCAACCGGCTGCGACGGTGCACCGAGATCGTGTTCCCCAACGTGGCCCTGATCCCGAACATCCACGAGACGGGCGAGGTGTGCAAGGAGCGGGACAAACCGACCGACATCAGCTGGGTGGTCCCGATCGACGACACCCATGTGACGGCCCTGACCATGCTGGCCGTGCCGTTGGTCGACGGCCGGCCCGATCCGGCGTTCCGGCCGGGGACCGACACCGAGACCCGAGGTCCCGACGGTTCGCTGATCCGGCCCGGCTTCCGGCCCGACCGGACCTACGAGGACCGCCAGCGCCGGCCCGACGACATGGAGGCCCAGGAGGGGCAGCGCCCGATCGCGGTGCACGCGCTGGAGAACCTGGTGTCGTCGGACCGGGGCGTGCTGCTGTACCGGCGCCAGCTCCGTCAGCAGATCGACGCAGTGGAGCGGGGCGACGAGCCGCTCAACTGGTTCCCGGCCAGCCCCCTCGGTGCCGGCCGGCCCGAGCCGTTGCCCACCAACGCCTACAACACGGTCCGCCCGGGATGAACGCAACGGGCGTGGGTTCGTTCGGGACGGCGGGGTGCGTTACGTTCGCTGGTCATGGCGAGCGAACCCGGCCCGGCGCCGTCCAATCCTGAGTCTGCGTCCCCCGAGGCGACCGAGACGAAGAAGAAGCGACGGCGGTACCCCCACCCCCGCTCGATCCTGTGTTACAGCCGCCTGGTGCACGAACTGCACGAGGACGGCACGGTGACGGCCACCATGCCGGTGCTGCCCGACCAGCTCGACGACGGTGGGCGGGTGCGGATGGGAGCGGTCGCCCCGCTGGTGGACCTGTGTGCCGGGCTCCTGGGGGCCAAGGCCGTGCATCCCGACTGGACAGCCACGCTCGACTTCAAGCTCCACCTCGACCACCTGCCCGACGGGGGCGAGATCCGGGGGACGTGCCGCCCGCTCCGGGTGGGGAAGAACATGGTGATGTCGGAGAACCGGCTGGTCGACGGCGACGGCCGGGCGGTGGGCATGGCCCACGTGACCTTCAGCCGCCTGCCCCGCCGGGAGGACACGCCCACCACGCCGCCCCCCAAGGTGGGGGTGACCGACCTGACCAAGCCCGACGAGGAGGAGCCCCGGCTCCCGCTCGACGAGTACTACGAGATCCGCATCGACCCCGACAACCCGGCGTTCGAGCTCGACCACCACGAGCGGATCTACAACAGCTTCGGGTCGATCCAGGGCGGGGCCATGGCGGCGCTGCTGGAGCGGGCGCTCACGCTGGCGGCGGAGCGGATCCTGGGGCGGCCCAGCCGCACGCTCGATCTCCACTTCTCCTACCTGGCGCCGGCCACCACCGGCCCGTTCCGGGTGGAGGCCACGCCGCTGCGGGTGGAGGAGACGTCGGTGCTGTCCACGGTGGAGCTGATCGACCTGGGCAACGACGGGCGCCAGTGCGCCATCGGCACCGGTCGGGCCGTGCCCATCGGCCCCGGCCTCCCCGATCGGGAAGACTACGCGGAGGCCGGGCCCGACGACGACGAGGAGCCCGCCGGGCCCTGACCGGGTGCCGGGCCGGGCCGGGCCGGGCTGGGCCGGGCCGAACTTTGGGAAGAAATGCCGCCAGAGCCGGCACTTGGTGACAAGGTTCGGGCCGAGGGCGCGATTTCCTCGCTTCCAGGGGGGAGAGACACCAGATGAGCAGCAGCCGATTTCCGTTCCCGCCGTACCCCACGGGATGGTTCCGGGTGGCCTTCGCCGCCGACCTCGGCGTCGCCTACCTCGGAGCCGCCGAGCCGGGGTCAGCCGCCGAGCCGGTGCCGCTCTCGTTCTTCGGGCGGGACTTGATCGCCTTCCGCGACGCTGAGGGCGCACCCCGGGTGCTCGGCGCCCACTGTCCCCATCTCGGCGCCCACCTCGGCTACGGCGGTCGGGTGACGGGCGGGTGTGTGGTGTGCCCGTTCCATGGGTGGCGGTTCGATGCCGACGGACGCAACGTGGAGATCCCGTACCGGCCAGAGGGCGAGGTCAACGGCAAGGCGACGCTGGCCGCGTTCCCGGCGCAGGAGTGGGCGGGGATGGTGATGGCGTGGTTCGACGCTGGCGGGGGGCCGCCCTCATGGGAGCTGCCGGCGTTGCCCGAGCTCGACGACCCGGGGTTGCTGTGGCATGCGCCGGCCGAGGCCCGATGGCGGATCCGCACCCATCCCCAGGAGGTCTTCGAGAACACGGTGGACATCGCCCACTTCCGTTTCGTGCACGGGGTGTCGTCGTTCGGGGCCCTGGCGTCGGAGCAGCACGGGCCGATGCTGCGGACCACGGCCGAGCTGGCGCTCACCACGCCCCGGGGGCCGGTGACGGGGGCGGTGCAGAATGAGCTGTGGGGGCTGGGGATCGATGTGAACCGGGTGATCGGGATCGGGCCGGGGGCCACGATCGTCACCGTGACCCCGGTGGACGGCGAGGCGGTGGACCTGGCCTACGTGTTCCTGTCGGCCCGGGATCCCGACGGCGATGGCGGCATCACCCGTGCCGCCCGGGGCCACGTGCGGGACAACATCGCCCAGATCGAGGCCGACTTCCCGATCTGGGAGCACAAGGCCCACCACACCGTCCCGGCGCTGGCCCAGGGCGAAGGCCCGATCCTCGACTTCCGCCGCTGGGCCGCCCGGTTCTACCCGGGGCTCTGACCAGCCACCCGCTGGCCGGGCGGTGGCTGTAGGTCGGCACTGATCGCTGCCCGGAGACGCTGCGAGGGGCAGGTCCAGCGTGGTGGGATGAGCCGGAGGGGGCCCAGTCAGTTGAGATCGAGCTTGTTCCGCTCGACCGGGGTCAGGCACTGGTCGTAGGCGTCGACCAAACGGCGCGACCAACTCGGGGAACGGTGTCGCTTGGCGCGGGCACGCGAGGGTTGTGGTACGCCCCTCTGGGGTGACGCCGGCTCCCCGGCGCCGTCGCCGGGCTCCGATGCTGTCGACGTGACGTGTACCTGCTGCGGCTCCGTGAGGTCCGTCGTCGCTCTGACCGCTGATCCGGCAACCGCCGCCCGTGATCCGGCCGAGGTACGCCAGGATCTGGAGATGGGCCGCCAAGTGCGGCTCCACGAGGACCGGGAGGCCCTGGCCGGTGCCGCGTTCACCGCCTACGGGTTGTCGGCGGGTTGGACCGGCCGCCGCTGGATCAAGGGCTGGGGGAGCGGGCCGTCATCTGGCGGCAGCGCCGAGGTGTCGGTCTCGGTGACCCTGGTGTTCGGCACCCCGTTCGATAACGACGACGGCGGCCCAACCCCGGCCTGGGCCGAGATCGAGACCCGTAGGGCTCCGGGTGGCATGCATGCCAAACCCCATCGGATGCTGGCCGCCCGGTCGCTGGCGTTCGAGGCCTGGCAGTACGGCGCCGACCTGGCACCGGTGCAACAGACCTACCGTGCCGCCGGCGACCCTACGGCGCACTGGGAACCGGTGGAGGTGAGCGTGGCCGGCCGGACGGCGACGATGCGCCGGCTCACCGTGGGCGACCGGTGGTGGGCGATCGGCGTCGTCGATGCCGGTGCGCTCGTCACCCTGAAGGTCCTGGGCCTGTCGCCGGAGCAGTGCCGGCTGGTCGAGGTCACCGACTACACCCCCTTCCTTACCTACCGGCCGCTTGTCGGCTGAGGCCACCGTCCGCCTCCTGACGCCGCTGCATTCTGCGTCGCGTTTCCTGTTATTTCGGGTTTTCTTCGCCGTAGGGGCCTGGATTCGGGGTTGGCTGTCACACCCCTTGCGTAGGGTTGGCTCATGGATTCGGCGGCGGAACCAGGGTTTGCGAACGAGGCACTCAGTGCCCGGGTCGCCGCCGCCGTGGCTGCGGTCGAAGCGTTGGCCGTTGAGTTGGCTCAGCCGCAGCAGGCTGCTGATGTGCTGCTGGCCGAGCACCGGTTGGAGCATCTGCACCGACTGGTGGGGGCGGCCCAGATCGACAACGTGACGGCCATCGACACGGGCCGCTTGCATCGGATCGACGGGCACCGCTCGGTCAAGGCCCACATCGGTCACGTCCTGAAGGTCTCCCCCGAACAAGCGGCCCGCCGGGCCAAAGCGGCCCGTGCGTTGCGGGACCTGCCCGCCATCGCCGCCGCGCTGCGGGCGGGGCGGGTCAGCTTGGACCATGTGCAGGTGGTGGCCCGGGTCTGGGCCAACCCCCGGATCACGGGCAAGGTCCCGGGCCGACAGGAGAAGTTCCTGCGGTGGGCGGCCGAGGAATCCTTCGACGGGTTCAAAACCAAGGTGCTGGACTGGGAACGAGCCGTCGACATGAACGGCGGGTTCAAAGACAACGAACGCAACCACGCCAACCGCAACGTCCGTCTGGTCCACAACAGCATCGACAACTCCTGGGACCTCGCCGGCCAGTTCGCCGCCGACCAGGGAGCCCGAGCCAAGGAGATCTTCGACCACTACATCGAGATCGAATGGCTCACCGACTGGACCGCCGCCCGAGCCAAACTGGGCGACGCCGCCACCCTCTCCGACCTGAAACGCAGCGACGCCCAACGCCGGGCCGACGCCTTCATCCGGATGTGCAACGACGCCGCCGGCGCCCCCGCCGACACCTCCAAACCGGCCATCGTCCACAACATCGTCTGGTCAGCCGACACCTACCTCGGCCTCGCCGACCTGTTGGGCACCGACACCACCGCCCTCGACACCCACTGGTCGGCGTCACTCAACGATCCCACAGTCCAGCGGGACCAGTGGTGCGACCCCGACACCTACCGGTGCTCAACCCTCGACGGCATCCCGTTGGAACCGGTCGAGCAGTTCATGTCCAGCCTGGCCAACCACGTGCGCCGGGTGATCATCAACACCAAGGGCGTGGTCATCGACCTCGGCCGCAAAGCCCGCCTCTTCACCGGCTCCGCCCGCCTCGCCGCCCAGCTGCAAAGCCCCCGGTGCATATGGCCCGGCTGCGACACACCAACAAGCCGCTGCGAAATCGACCACCTCCACGACCACGCCAAAGGCGGACCCACCAACCCCGACAACGGCGCACCCCTCTGCGGCTTCCACAACAGATGGAAACAGAAAGGATTCGCCACAACCCGAGACCCCGCCACCGGCCGGTGGCGCACCTACCGCCCCGACGGAAGCGTGATCGCATGAACGGGAGGACGAACCGCGCCCTGCTGGCGGGGCGGCCCGGGCTGCGTCATCATCGGGGGCCGGACCGCAAGCAGGGAGACAGCACCAGTGGCCGAGATGATGCGAGCCGGGCAGATGCTCGGGATCAACGACATGCGTTGCGTCGAGACACCGATCCCCGAGATCGGCGACCACCAGATCCTCGTCCGCACCACCATGGCCTCGATCTGCGGCTCCGACCTCCATGTGGTGTGCCACGGCGCCGGCGTCCCCTTCCCCCTCCCGTGCCCCCACGGCTACCCGGGCCACGAGGGCATCGGCGAGGTCGTGCGCTCCAACCACCCGGGTGTGGCCGAGGGCACCCGGGTGCTGTGCTTCCCCTTCGCCGGCGCCTCCGAGGGCTTCAGCGAGTACCAGCGGATGCACGGCAAGTACGTCCTGCCGCTCCCGCAGTGCGACGTGCCCGAGGAGCAACTGCTGATGGCGCAGCAGTTCGGCACGATCATCTTCGCCGCCCGCCAGCGCCCGGTGGACGTGGTGGGCAAGACCGTCCTCGTGCTCGGTCAGGGCTCGGCCGGCCTGTTCTGGGCCTACTGGCTGAAGCGCCAGGGCGCCGGCCGCCTGATCGCCGTCGACCTGTCGGACGCCCGCCTGGCCGTCTCCCAGCAGATGGGAGCCGACATCACGATCAACGCCGGCGAGGTCGACGTGATGGAGGCGGTGCGGGAGCTGACCGGGGCCGGCCCCGACTACGTGGTGGAGGCCGTCGGCCGCCGGGAGACGCTCTACCAGTCGATCGAGATCGTCCGCCCCGGCGGCGACCTCCTGTGGTTCGGCCTACCCGACACCGACGACAGCGTGCCGATCAGCTTCGCCAAGTTCTTCCGCAAGAAGCTCACGGCCTCCAGCACCTACGGGGCCCAGGACGAGGGCGACGCCGTGTCGTTCCGCACCGCGCTCGACCTGATCGCCGGGGGCCATCTCGACGTGTCGCCCCTGCTGTCGCACGTCTACCCCATCGAGCAGATCGACACCGCCTTCGCCGTGGCCAACGACCCGGTGCCGGCCGGAGCGCTCAAGGTATCGGTTACGTTCTAGCGGGTATGGAGCCACTCCTCGCCTGCTCAGGTCTGCGGCGCACGTTCGGCGACCGGGTGGCGGTGGAGGGCATCACCTTCCACATCGACCCGGGGGAGACGTACGGGCTCCTCGGCCCGAACGGGTCGGGCAAGACCACCACCATCTCCATGATCGCCGGCATCCTGCGTCCCGACGCCGGCGAGGTCCGGGTGGCGGGCCGCCCCCTCACCACCAGCTCCACCGACACCAAGGCCGCCATCGGCCTCGTGCCCCAGGAGATCGCCCTCTACGAGGACCTGTCGGCGGTGGAAAACCTCAAGTTCTTCGGCCGCCTCCAGGGTCTCGGGGGCCGACCGCTGGCCACCCGCATCGAGCAGGTGCTCGACCTCGTGGGTCTGGCCGACCGGGCCAAGGACCGGGTGGGCGACTACTCCGGCGGCATGAAGCGGCGGGCCAACATCGCCGTCGGCCTGCTCCACCAGCCCCGGCTCCTCATCCTCGACGAACCCACCGTGGGTGTCGACCCCCAGAGCCGCAATCAGATCCTGACCTCCATCGAGACCCTGGGCGGCGAGGGGCTGTCGGTCCTCTACACCACGCACTACATGGAGGAGGCCGAGCGGCTGTGCGACCGCATCGGCATCCTCGACCAGGGCATCCTGATCGCCGAGGGCACCCGGCGGGAGCTGGTGGCCCGCATCGGCGAGCACGACGTGATCGCCGTCGAGCTGGCCGGGGACGACGCGCAGCCCGAGACCCTGGCCGAGCGGTGCCGGGCCCTGGCCGCTGTGAGAGGGGTGCGGGTGACCGACCACCGGGTGGAGGTGCTGGTGGACGACGCCGACGCCGTGCTGGCCGTCGTGATCGGCGAGGCGGCGGCCGCCGGCCTTCCCGTCAGCGGCGTGTCGGTGACCGAGCCCAACCTGGAGACGGTGTTCCTCCACCTCACCGGCCGGGCCCTGAGAGACTGAGGGCGGGGGACCGATGCGCCAGCTCCGACTCGCTCTGGTGGTGGCCGGCGCCGACCTCCGCCGCCGCCTCCGCAACCGGTCGGCGGTGGTGGTGGCGTTCGTGGGGCCACTGTCGTTGGGCGTGGTGTTCAGCGTGCTGGTGGGCGGCGCCGGCAGCAGCACGTTCGAGATCGGGGTGGTCGACCTCGACCGTTCCCCCGCCTCCACCGACCTCGTGGCCTCGCTGGTGGCGGCGAACGCCGAGCAGGACCAGCTGCGGTTCGTCGCCCTCGACGACGACCAGGCCGCCCGCCGTCAGGTGACCGACGGCGACCTGGGAGCGGCCATTGTGCTGGCGAAGGGGCTGCAGGGGGTCGAGGTGCTGCGGGACCCCGAGCAGCCGGTAACCGGTCAGGTGGCCCAGTCGGTGGCCCAGAGCATCGCCTCGGGTTACGAGCGGGTGGGCCTGTCGGTGGCCACCGCCGCCACGCTGGGCGTCACTCCCGACGACACGGTGGTGGCCGCCGCCGGGGAGGCGCCCCCTGCCCTCACCGTGGGCGACCTGCCGGTGGGCGGGCGGGAGCTGTCGCCCGGCGCCTTCTACGGGGCGTCGATGGCGGTGCTGTTCCTGTTCTTCACCGTCGGCTTCGCCGCCCGCTCGGTGCTGACCGAACGCCAGACCGGCACCCTGGCCCGCCTGTTGGCCACCCCGGCGTCGCCGGGGGCGATCCTGGCCGGCAAGACCCTGTCGGTCGCCGTGCTGGGCTTCGCCGGGTTCGTCACCGTGTGGCTCGTCACCTCCCTCCTGTTCGGCGCCCCCTGGGGCGACCCGGTGGCGGTGGTGGCGCTGATGGCGGCGACCGTGCTGGCCGTGGCCGGCGTGGCCACCTTCGTGGCCAGCCTGGCCCGCAGCGAACGCCAGGCCGATGCCGCCACCACCGTCACCGCCTTCGTGCTGGCCCTCCTGGGCGGCAACTTCGTGGGCCCCAACCTGCCGCCGTTGCTGCGGCGGCTGTCGGTGTTCACCCCCAACGGCTGGGCCCTGCGGTCGTTCACCGCCCTCAACACCGATGCCGCCGGCCTGCGGGAGATCCTGACCGCCCTGGCGGTGCTGGTGGCCATGGGCCTGGTGTTCGGCGCCGTCGGCGTGGTGCGGGTGCGGCGGGTGATGCTGCCATGACCGGGGGCGATCGATGAGCCGGGTCCGGGCCGCCAGCGCCTTCACCTTCGTCATCCTGCGTCAGATGGTGCAGGACCGCACGGCCCTGTTCTTCACGGTGGCCCTGCCCATCGCCATCATCGTGATCATCGGCACCAGCTTCGGCGGCCAGAGCCGGATCCGGGTGGGGCTCGTGATCGAGGATCGAACCAGCGACATCGCCGCCCGCATGGACAGCCGGCTGGTCATGGCCGACGGCATCGAGGTGGTCCGCTACGACACAGCCGACGAGATGCGGCGGGCCGTCCGCCGCTTCACGGTGGAGGCCGGGGTGGTGGTGCCGGCCGACGCCGACGCCCAGCTCGCCGCCTCCGGCGCCGCCGGCATCGGCCTGCTCACCCTGGGGGCGAGCGAGGAGACGGTGGCCGTGCGGCGCACCCTGCAGGGGGTGATCGACGACGTGGCCGCCCCGCTGGGGGCCGCCGCCTTCGCCGCCGACCGGGCCGGCGTGCCCTTCGACCAGGCTCTGGCCCGGGCCGACGACCTGGCCACCGGTCCCGCCGGCACCGGAGTCAGCGTGACCACCACCGACGTGGGCGACGGCATCGACCGTGACGTCGGCCGCTTCGCCTTCACCGCCCCCCAGAACCTGGTGCTGTTCACGTTCATCACGGCGCTGACATCGGCCACCGTGCTGGTGCGGGCCCGCCGCACCGGCATCCTGCGCCGGGCCCTGGCCAGCCCCACCGGCCTCGGCGTGCAACTGGCCGGCATGGCCGCCGGCTGGTTCACGCTGTGCCTGCTCCAGTCGGTGCTGATCGTCGTGGTGGGGGCGGTGGCCTTCGGCGTGTCCTGGGGGAACCCGGTGGCGGCGAGCCTGCTGGTGATCACGTTCGCCCTCGTCGGCTGCGGGGCCGGGCTGCTGGTGGGGGCGCTCGGAGCCAACGAGGACCGGGTCGGCGCCATCACCCCCATCGTGGGCATGGTGCTGGGGGCGCTGGGCGGCTGCATGGTGCCGGCCGAGATCTTCCCCTCGTCGATGCTGGTGGTGGCCCGGATGGTGCCCCACTACTGGGCCATGCGGGCCTGGCAGTCGCTGATCTTCGACGGGGCGGGCCTGGGCGCCATCGCCGGCGACCTGGCCGTCCTGGCCGCCATCGGCACCGCTCTGGTCGTCGTCGCCACCCTGCTGATGCGGCGCAGCCTCCTCGCCGGCCGCTGACGGTCAGGCCACGGGGGCCAGCGTGCTGCTGGTGCGGTGGCGCCAGAAGGTGGCGGCGGGCCAGCGGCGCTCGCCCTCGTAGATCCGGCGCCGGGCCTCCAGGTGGTAGCGGAACCGGGTCTGGACGTCGTCGTCGTAGCGGGCGCCGGCCGTGGGGTCGCCGGCCAGTAGCGACGCCGCCACCGTGCGGGCGGCGGCCAGGCCGCCCTGGAGGGCCTGGTGGATGCCGGCGCCGCCCAGCGGGTCGAGGGCCAGGGCGGCGTCGCCCACGGCCAGCCAGCGGTGGCCGGCGGCCCGGTCGAGGGCGGCGATACCGGTGGGCGTCAGATCGAGCGGCTGGCCGTCGCGGCGGTGGTGGTGGAGCCGGGCCGCGGTGTGGTTGCTGGCGGCCAGGGCCCCGGCCCACACCTGCTCCGCTGGGCGCTCGCTCAGCCGGGCCACCGCCGGGTCGGTCACGAAGGTGGCCACCAGCTTCCCGCCGGGGGCTGGCGCCGTGTGCCACCAGCCGGTGCGGACCGACTCCACCAGCACCACCGGGGCCGCCTCCAGCCGATGCTCACCCGGGTGGAGGGTGGCGGTGAAAGCCAACAGCTCGTCGGTGACCCGGCGGCAGGCCCCGAAGCGCTCGGCCAGACGGCCCCGGCGTCCGGTGGCGTCGACGGTGAACCGGCCCTCGGGGCGGCGCCGGGGGCGGGCGAACCCGAGCCCCTCGGCCAGCGGGTGGCTGGTGGCGGCATGGAGCGTGGCGCCGGCATCGAGGGCGGCCTGGCGGAGCCACCGGGCGAAGCGGCGGCGGTCGACCAGCCAGCCCTGCTCGGCTGTGCGGTGATCGTCACCCCAGCCGAGGTCGTCGCTGCCCCAGGCGGCGTAGGCGGCGGCGCACGGGGTGTGGTCGGCGGCGGCGAAGGCGTCCCACAACCCGAGGTCCACCAGCGGCTGGCGCACCGACGAGGGCACGTGCTCCACCGTCCGGGCGCCCGGGCCGCCGCCCGGGCCACCGGCCGGCCGGTGGACCATCGCCACCGACAACCCGAGCCGGCGGCAGGCGACCGCGGTCGCCGCCCCCGCCGGCCCTGCTCCCACCACCAGAACATCCACCGACCCGACATCCCGGCCGGCATTCCCGTCGACTGCCATCATGCGGTCCCTCCTCGCATCCCGCCCGGAAGACGTGACCAGGCAGGACCCGTCCAGATACATGAATTCATGACCTATCTGGTTGGGTTTCGATGGTGCTGCTTGTCAGGTGGCCCTGATATGTGGGCGGGTGCCCAGGGCGGCCGCCAGCGTGCGATGGGCCGGGCTCGCACCCACCAGCACCGATCGCGTGAGGTCGACGTGGCGGGCCCGGGCGAAGGCCACCGGCAGGCCGGGCAGCGGGGGCCGGCACCAACACGTCGGTGGGCCGCCGGGGTGAGGGCACACGGCCACGTCGACCGGGCCGCCGGTCAATCCCGCGAGCTCCCCGGCCAGGGCCGCCAGGTCACCGGCCGAGCCACCCTCGGGGCGCCAGTCGAACAGGAGCGCCGGCAGCGGGCCGACGTCGGCGACCGGGCTGTCGAGGGCGGCCGTGATCGTGGCCCGCCAGCCGGGGGTGGTCAGCGCGCCCGCCGCCACCAGCAGGCCGGGGAGGCCAGCGGTGGCGACGGCCCGTTCGAACGGGATCCGATCCACGGAGGTGAATCCCTCGTCGACCGTGGGTTCCTCCAGTTGGCGGGCCGCCCGCATCTGGGCCGTGGGGGTGAGCAGGCCCGGCTCCCGGCGGGCGGCGGCGGCCAGCTCGTCGGGGGAGGGCAGGCCACCGAAGCGGTCGACCAGGCGGTGCACCAGGTTCACCTGGGCCTGGGCCAGCGGGGTGTCGAGCCAGCGGCAGCGGACGGCGAGCCCGTGGGAACGGGCCACCTCCACCACCCGGCTGCGGGCGGCCCGGGTGAGGTAGGTGTTGTCGACCACCACCCGGCGGTGGCCGGCAGCCAGGGCGGTGTCGAGGTCGGCGGCCAGCTGGCGCAGGGTGCCGCCCCGCTCGTCGCGGTTCAGGCGGTGGTGGCCGGCGGCAGCGAGCTCGGCCGAGTCCCGGGTCTTGCCGGCGCCGGGGATGCCCATGAGCAGCACGACCTCGCCGGCGGCCGGTGCGTCGGGCGGGCGGCCGGGCGGCCGCGGCTCCTCGCCGCCGTCATCGACCGGCGGCCAGCCGAAGCGGCGACCGATGGCCTCGACCTCGCCGGCGTCCAGCGTGAGCCCGACCGCAGCGGCGGCGTCCCGGGCCGCCTCGGGCCGCCGGGCGCCGGGGATGGGCACGAGCACCGGCGACCGGGCCAGCAGCCAGGCCAGCGCCACTTGCGCCGGCGTGGCGCCGTGGGCGGCCGCCACCTCGGCCAGCACCGGGTCCCGGCGCAAGCGGGCCACCCGGGGCGGCCCGCCCAGCGGGGAGTGGGCCAGCACGGCGAGGCCCCGCTCCTGGCACCGGGCCAGCACCCCGCCCCGGGCGGCACCGTCGTCGAGCACGCTCACCGCCACCTGCACGGCGGCCACCGGCAGCGGTGTCGAGGGCCTGGTCGAGCTGGGCCCGGGTCACGTTCGACAACCCGACCGCCGCCACCAGGCCCTCGTCGAGCAGCCGGCCGACGGCCCGGAGCGAGGTGGCCCACGGCGTGCGGGGGTCGGGGGCGTGGAGCAGCCACAACCCGATCGGCCAGCCGCCGAGGGCGGCCAGGCTGGCCTCGCAGTCGGCCCGGATCGTGCCGGCCCGGCCGTCGGGCACCCAGGCCCGCACCCCGGACGGGGCCTCGGGCCGGGCCATCCCGCCCTTGGTGACCACCCGGACCTCGCCCGGTGACGCTCCGGCGGCCCGCAGGGCGTCGGCCACCGCTCGCTCGTTGCCGTCGTAGGCCCGGGCCGTGTCGAACACGGTCATCCCGGCGGCCAGGGCGGCGGCCATCACGGGCACCACGGCGCGCGCCCGGTCGCCGTCGGGTTCCACCGGCAGGCGCATGCAGCCCAGGCCGATCCGCACGCCGCCGCCGGTCAGCCAGGTCAGCGAGGACAGCGAGGTCAGTGGAGCCAGGGCCCGACCCTAGCGGAGTTGGTGTGGGCCCCGTGATCGAGGGAGCTGCGTGACGTCCCGGGCCGGGTGCGGTCGGCCGAGGTGGCGAGCATCACGACGGCGAGCCCAGCTTCCGCATGCTGGGGGTGGCCCAGGGCATGTACCGGCGGCTCGGCTTCGCCCGCCAGGCCCACCACGACTGGACGTTCGCCCCCGGCCGCACCCTGCTGGCCTTCCAACTGGATCTCACCCCGGGCGGTGACCACCAGGGCTGTGGCACGATAGGGCCACCACGGTCGCACCAGGGGGAGCGGACGAGATGCTGGAGCCCTATCGGGTACTCGACGCCTGCGGGCGCAACGGTTGGCTGGCGGGCTTCCTGCTGGCCCAGCTGGGGGCGGAGGTGATCCTGGTCGAGCCGCCGGGTGGTCACCCCCGGGACCACTGGTTCGCCGCCTACAACCGGGGCAAGACGTCGGTCACGGCCGCCGGCCCCGACGAGCTGGCCCGCCTGGCCGTCGGGGTCGACCTGGTGATCGCCGACGGCTCACCGGCCGACCTCGCCTTCCTCGACGACCTGCGGGCCGCCGATCCCGCCCTCGTCACCCTGGCCCTCACCCCGTTCGGCCTCACCGGCCCCAAGGCGGACTGGCTGGCCACCGACCTCACGCTGATGGCGGCCAGCGGCCAGATGGCCGTGACCGGCGACTTCGACCGGCCCCCGGTGCGCACCAGCCTGCCCCAGGCCTGGATGCACGCCTGCTGCGAGGGGGCGGTGGGGGCGCTGGTGGCCCTCACCGACCGGGCCCGCACCGGAGTGGGCCAGGGGGTCGACTGCTCGGTGCAGGCCGCCGTGTTCGGGGCGTCGCTGCCCTCCACCCTCAACCCACCGGCCGGGCTGCCCACCCCGAAGCGGTCGGGGGGCGGGGTGTGGATCGGCACCCTGCCGGTCCGCTGGGTCTATCCCGCCACCGACGGCCACGTGGTCGTCAGCCTCCTGTTCGGCCCCATGGGCGGCCCGTTCACCCGCCGCCTGATCGAGTGGATGCACGCCGAAGGGGCCTGCCGGGACGAGACCCTGGCCCGGGACTACGTGGAGTTCGCCATCAAGATCCAGGAGGGCGAGTACACGCTCGACGAGTTCGGCCTGATCATGGACGAGATCGAGGCCTTCACCGCCACCAAGTCCAAGGCCGAACTGGCGGCGGGGGCGGCCGAGCGGGCCCTGTTGATCGTGCCGGTGGCCGACCTCGACGACGTGCTGGCCAACCCCCAGCTCGCCGCCCGGGGCTACTGGGAGGAGGTCGGCGGGATCCGCCATCCGGGGGCCATGGTCAAGGCGGCGGCCACCCCGCTGGCCGCCCTGGGCGAGGCGCCGGCGGAGCCCGGTCCCCGGGTCACGGCGCTCAGCCCCCGGTCCCGGCCGGCGTCGACGACAACCCCGGGTGACGAACCGTCACCCGAGAGGCCGCTGGCCGGGATCAAGGTGCTGGATCTGGCCTGGGTGGCGGCCATGCCGCTCGCCACCCGGGTGCTGGCCCACTGGGGGGCCACCGTGGTGCGGATCGAGTCGGAGCGCCGGCCCGACATCCTCCGGGCGGCGCTGGGCCACCGCGACGACATCCCCGAGCAGGAGAACGCCATCACCTGGCACGTGGCCAACGCCGGCAAGATGGGCCTGGCCCTCAACCTGTCCAAGCCCGAGGCCCGCCAGGTGGTGAAGGATCTGGCCCGCTGGGCCGACCTCGTCACCGAGAGCTTCACTCCGGGCACGATGGCGTCGCTCGGCTTCGGCTACGAGGAGCTGTCGGCCCTCAACCCGAGCCTGATCATGCTGTCGAGCTGCGTGATGGGCCAGACCGGCCCCATGAAGGGCTTCGCCGGGTTCGGCAACCTGGCCGCCGCCGTGGCCGGCTTCTTCGACATCACCGGCTGGCCCGACCGGGCCCCGGCCGGCCCCTACATGGCCTACACCGACTTCACCTCGCCCCGGTTCAGCGTGATGGCCATCCTGGCCGCCCTCGACCACCGCCGCCGCACCGGCCAGGGCCAGTACCTCGACTTCTCCCAGATGGAGGCGGCCACCCACTTCCTCACCCCGGCTCTCCTGGCCCGCCAGGCGGGGGAGGCCAAGCTCACCCGGGCCGGCAACCTCGATCCCGACACGGCACCCCACGGCGTCTACCCGGCGGCCGGCACCGACCGCTGGGTGGCGGTGGCGGTGGAGACCGACGACCAGTGGCGGTCGCTGTGCGTCGAGATGCGCCGGCGGGACCTGGCCGACCTCACCACGGCCGAGCGGATCGAGCGGCGCGACGAGCTCGACAAGTTGCTGGCCGACTGGACCGCCCGCCAGGACGCCCCCGGCCTGGCCAGCCGCCTCCAGGCCCACGGCGTGCCGGCCCACAACGTGGCCGAGGGCCCCGACGCCTGGGTGGATCCCCAGCTGGCCCATCGGGAGATGTTCCGCTGGACCCCACACCCCATCGCCCGTTCGGTGGTGGTCGACCAGCCCCCGTTCGCCCTCACCCGGAGCCGGGGCGCCTACGACTGGGCCGGCCCCACCTACGGCCAGCACAGCTACGAGGTGCTGCACGACATCCTCGGCTACGACGACGACCGCATCGCCGAGCTGGCCATCGCCGAGGCCCTGGAGTGACCGGCGCGAAGCCGGCCGCCGTCAGGCGATGATGAAGCGGGCGCCGTAGAGCTCGAAGGTGGGGGTCTCGGTGTGGCCCTCCGCCACGCCCCGCTCCCGCAGGGTGGCGGTGGCCGCGGCCGGGTCGTCGGCCTCGAGGACGAGGGCGAACAGGCCGTGGTTGCGTTCCTTGAGGAACGACTGGATGTCGCGGGCGAAGGGGCGGGTGGTGTCGGCCACCGACACCAGCTCGATCACGCCGCCCTTGGGCGGGGTGACGACGACGGCGTCGACGCCCCGCTCGGGGTCGTTGACCACGGGGCCCACCGGCAGGCCGAAGCCGTGACCGTAGGCGGTGGCGGCCAGCGAGGCGTCGGTGACGCCGACCACGGCCCGGGTGATCCCGGTGAGGTTCGGGGCCTCGCTCACCAGCCCCGGCGGGGGCGGGGCCGAGTCGTTGGGGTAGACCCGGATGAGCACCCCGTGGGTGCTGCGGGGATGCACGTCACGGCCGTGGGCCCCGGGCATCAGGGGCATCACGTCGAGCCCGCGGGCGGCCAGGCCCACCGCCTCCTCGTCGGGCACGGGGGCCTCCAGCATGAGGGCGTAGAGGCCGTCGCCCCGCCGGTTCAGGAACGCCTGGAGGGCCTGGCTAAGGGGGGCGTCGGGATCCGACGGCGACATCAGCTCGATGTTGGAGCCGACGGCGGGGGCGCACATGGCCACGTGGGCCCCCAGGGCGGGCACGGTGTGGTGGGAGTGATCGACCACGGGCATGCCCAGCTGGCGTCCGAAGGTGTCGAGCGCCCCCTCGAAGTCGTTCATGGCGATGGCGATGCGGGGCAGTGCGGTGATCATGGCTCGACACTAGTTCTTCTCCGGACGGGGCAGGGAAGTAGGGTCGGGCCATGTCGGTGGTGGGGGTCCGCGAGGTCATGTCCGAGCCCTACGCCGGGGGGCGGGTTTTCGGGGCCGCGGGGCCGGCCGTGTTGCGCCGGCTGGTGGTGCGCCACGCCGTCGAACCGGCCCATCCGGCCAACGCCTCGATCGTCGATCTCGACCTCGCCGTTCGGGCCGGCGAGGGGGGCGACAACGGGCTCGTCCACTTCGACCACGACGTCACGATCGTGCAGCCGGCAGACCCCGCCGCCCGTAGTGGCTGGGCCCTGGTCGACGTGGTCAACCGGGGCGGGCCCACCGCCTCCACCTATCTCCAGCTCGACGACACCCCGTTCTTCCCCCAGCCGCCCGAGCCCCCGCCGGGCGACGGCCACCTGCTGGCCCAGGGGTGGACGCTGGTCTTCGCCGGGTGGCAGTTCGACATCCGGGTGCCCACCCTGCACGGGCTGCGGGCCCCGGCGCTGGCCGACCCTGGCGTCCAGGGCCCGGTGAGCTACACCGTCCGGGCCGGGGCGCCGTCGGAGCGGCTGGCTCTGGTGCTGCCCGGCCACCGGCTGTGGGAGCCGGTCGATCCCGAGGCCGCCCTGCTGTACGAGGACAGCACCCCACTGGCGGCCGGATCGTGGGGCTTCGCCCGGGTCGGTGACCGGCCCGACGGCCCCGTCACCGGGTTGTACCGCCCGGGCGGGTTCACCCCCGGTGCCACCTACCGGGTGGAGTACATCACCAGCGGGGCGGTGGTGGGCGGGTGCGGCCTCCTGGCGCTGCGCGACATCGGCCCGTGGTTGCGGGAGGCCGAGGGGGTGCGCCGGACGGTCCTGTTCGGGGTGTCGCAGTCGGGTCGGGTGATCCGCCAGTTCCTGCACGACGGTCTCAACGTCGACGAGGCCGGGCGGCCGGCCTACGACGCCGCCTTGCCCCTGATCGCCGGGGGCCGCCGGGGCCAGTTCAACCGCCGCTTCGCCGTGCCCGGCACGTTGCCGTCGGACCCGGCCGAGGTCGACCGCCGACGCCACCTACGGCGCCCTGCTGGCCCGGGCCGGGGCCCCGCTCAAGGTGATGGCCGTGAACTCGTCGAACGAGTACTGGCGGGGGGATGGAGCGCTGGTGGCGCCCGACGCCGATGACGCCGTGAGGGTTCATCTGGTGGCCGGCACGCAGCACGGACCCGGCTACCTGCCCCAGCTGTGGTCCCTGCCGGCCCTGGGATGGAAGGGCCGGTACGGGTTCAACGTGGTCGACTACCGGCCGGTGGTGCGGGCTCTGCTGGCCCAGCTGGTGGCCTGGGTCGACCACGGCACCGAGCCCGAGCCGTCGACCGCCCCCACCGCCGGGCAACTGAGCACCCGGGAGGCGGTGCTGGCCCGCTTCGCTGCCGACGGGGTGGCCACACCCCGCCTGGCGTCGTTCACCCAGCCGGCGGGGCCGGTGCCGGCGGTTGACACCACCGGCAACGAGATCGGTGGCATCCGCCTACCCGAGGTGGCCGTGCCCCTCGGCGTCCACACCGGCTGGAACCTGCGCCACCCCGACATCGGCGCCCCCGACGACGAGCTGTTCCTCGTCGGGTCGAGCTGGTGGTTCGACGAGCCGCCGGTCACCCAGGCCGAGCACCGGGCCCGGGCCGACGCCGTGATCGACGAGCTGGTGGCCCGCCGGTTCGTGCTGCCCGACGACGTGGAGCGTCTCCGGGCCCGGGTCGATACTGTCTGGTCCGCTGCCACCGGGGCGCACCCGCCCCGGGCCTGAAGCCCACCGGATACGAGGAACAGCTGACGTGACCCTGCAGTTCGCGATTTTCGACCACATCGAGGGGCTCCCCGGCACCTCGATGCAACAGGTGCTGGCCGACCGGTTGGAGTTGGTGAAGATGGCCGACGAGGCCGGCTTCGCTGCCTACCACCTGGCCGAGCACCACGGTTCCGACCTGTGCCTCGCTCCCAGCCAGGAGATCTTCCTGGCGGCGGCGGCCCAGGCCACCCACCAGATCCGCCTGGGCCCGATGGTGAAGATCCTGCCGCTGCACCATCCGCTGCGGGTGGTGGAGGACCTGTGCCTGCTCGATCAGCTCAGCGGCGGGCGGGTCGAGTTCGGTGTGGGCCGGGGGATCGCCGCCATCGAGCACTTCTGGTTCGGGGGCAACTGGTCGGCCTCGCATGAGCGGTTCGACGAGGCGCTGGCGCTGGTCCTGCAGGGCCTGCGGACAGGGTCGATCACCACCGAGTCGAGCACGCACTACGAGTTCCCGCCGGTGGACGTGACGCTCACGCCCCTGCAACGGCCGAACCCGCCCTTCTGGTATCCGGGGAACCCGGAGACGGCCGGGCGCTACGGCATGAGCCTCATGTGGCCCGGCCCGGTGCCGGAGGAGGCCTATCAGGCCTACGTCGATGCCTGGCACGAGCACGCCGACGATCCGGTGCGGGCCGACGTCCCGGGGGCCGGGCCCCGCGTCGGCACCGCCCTGCTGTTTGCCGTGTCCCACGACGAGGCCGAGGCCAAGGACGCGGCGGCCCGGGCGTGGAAGGGTCTGATGCGACGGATCCTCGCCGTCCACGACCTCGACCGCCTCGCCCTCAGCGCCGAGGAGGCCGAAGCCGCCCTGAACCCGTTGGCCCGGGCCGGCCAGGCGCTGCTCAACCCCGGCGGCGAGGCCATACTCGACCAGCTCACCGCCATGTCGGGCACGCCGGACCACGTGGCCGGGGCGCTGAAGGAGGTGCTGGCCCAGGGCCGCTCGGACTACCTGGTCCTCCAGGTACCGACCGGCGACATGACCTTCGAAGAGGCCCGCCAGACACTCCGCCTCTTCATCGACGAGGTCATGCCGCAGCTGGTGTGACCGCGTCGTTCGGCCGGCGCCCGAGCCCGTCGGCTCAGAGCCCGTCGGGTCAGAGCGTGTCGGGGTCGACGCCCAGCTTGACCAGGCGCTCGGTCACCCAGGCGGGGCGGCCGGCGTCGTCGCCTGCCATGACCGACTTCATGTGGTCCCCGTCCTCGGCCCACACGTGGCAGGTGTTGGCGTTCATGGCCAGGCGGCGCTGGCGGTCGGCCTCGCCGTCCTCGTCCTGGAACGCCGTGCCGGGCGGCTGGTGGAGGGTGGCCATGCCCCAGCTGGCCTGCACCGCCACGGGGCCCATGGCCTGGAGGAGGGCGCCGAGGTGGGAGCAGCCCTGGGGGCCGCCGAACAGCTCCCGCACCGTGCGGGAGTAGCCCCGGGTGACGGAGCGGCCGACGAGCTGGCGGTAGTCGGCCAGCACGGCGGGGCAGATGTCGTAGGGGTGGACGTCCATGTGGGACACGACGTCGACGATGGTGAAGTCGGGCAGGGTGACCACCAGCTCGATGGTCATGTCGTGGATCACCATGGGCTCGCCGTCGGCCAGGCCCAGGCCCAGGGGCTTGGTGTCGTTGAGGTGGCCCCGGACTCGCATGCGGTCGGGGCCGTCCTCGAAAGCCTCGCAGTCGTAGACGCGCCGGTGGACGGAGTGGGGGGTCGGCATCCGGCCGATGGTACAGCGAACCGAATCCCTGTTCGGAACCGACCCGGGACCTGGGGGTCGTACAGTCGTGGTCGTAGAGTGTCGCCATGTCGTCGTACTTCACGCCGGCCACGTTCCGGTTCCTCAAGGATCTGGCCGGGAACAACAGCCGGGAGTGGTTCAAAGCCAACCAGCAGCGTTACGAGGAGCACGTGCGGGAGCCGGCGCTCGACTTCATCACCGACTTCACCGGTGAGCTGGCCGAGCTGTCGCCCCACCTGGTGGCCGACGCCCGCAAGGTGGGCGGCTCGCTGTTCCGCATCCAGCGTGACACCCGCTTCGCCAATGACAAGACCCCGTACAAGACCAACACCGGTGTCCAGTTCCGCCACACCCTGGCCAAGGACGCCCACGCCCCCGGGATCTACCTCAACATCGAGCCGGGCCGGTGCTTCATGGGTGTGGGGTTGTGGATGCCCGAGACCCGGGTGGCGGCCCAGATCCGCGATCACATGGCGGCCAATCAGAAGGCGTGGACCGACGCCACCCGGAAGGATCCCTTCGCCTCCACGTTCGCCCTGGGGGGCGAGTCACTGGTGCGTCCGCCCAAGGGGTTCACGGCCGACCATCCCCTGATCGACGACCTGAAGCGCAAGAGCTTCATCGCCACCGCCGACCTCACCCAGAAGGAGATCACGGCCCCGTCGTTCCTCACCGACTTCGCCCAACTCTGCCGCACCGGCTCCCCCCTGATGCGCTTCCTGTGTACTGCGGTGGGGGTGAAGTATTAGTCGTTGGCCAGGATGAAGTTCTTGACGGTGGGGTAGATCTCGCCGTCCCACCGGGAACCGCTGAACACGCCGTAGTGGCCGACGCCGGCCTGGAGGTGATGGGCCCGACGGGCGGGCTGCACCCGGGTGCACAGGTCGTGGGCGGCCATGGTCTGGCCCACCGAGCAGATGTCGTCCCGCTCGCCCTCCACCGTGAGCAGCGCCGTGCGGCGCATGGCCGACGGTGTGACCGCCTGGCCGTGGACCCGGAACTGCCCCCGGGCCAGCTCGTAGTCCTGGAACACCCGGCGCACCGTCTCCAGGTAGTACTCGGCCGGCAGGTCGCACACGGCGTAGTACTCGTCGTAGAAGTGGCGCTTGGCGTGGGCCGCGTCGTGCTCGTCCCGCACCAGGTTGCCCCACAGCTCGAGGTGGGCCTTCATGTGCCGGTCGAGGTTCATGCTCATGAACGCGCTGATCTGCACGAACCCCGGGTACACCCGGCGGCCCGAGCCCAGGTGCCGGCGGGGCACGGTGGCGATCAGGTTGCGCTCGAACCACGTGATCGGCTGCGAGGTGGCGAACTCGTTGACCTTGCACGGGTTGATGCGGGTGTCGATCGGGCCCGCCATCAGCGTGAGCGTTCGGGGCTGAGCCGGGCTCTTGCGCTGGGCCAGCAGGGAGGCGGCGGCCAGCGCCGGCACGCAGGGTTGGCACACGGCCACCACATGCACCGGATCGCCCAGCCGCTCGATGAACCGCATCAGGTGCTCGACGTAGTGGTCGAGCCCGAACGGGCCGGCCCCCAGCGGGATGTCGCGGGCGTTGTGCCAGTCGGTGATGTAGACGTCGTTGTCGCGCGACAGGGTGCGCACGGTCTCCCGCAGCAGGGTGGCGAAGTGGCCCGACATGGGGGCCACCAGCAGCACCTTGGGCTGGGGGAGGGCGGTGTCCTTGGCGAAGCGGACGAGCGAGCAGAACGGCGTGGCCTCGATCACGGTGGCGGTGACCGGCACCTCTTCGCCGGCGACCTCCACCGAGTCGATCTCGAAGTCGGGCCGGGCATGGCTGAGCCGGGTGTGGCGCACCAGTTCGGCGTTGGCCCGCAGTGCCCGCACCGGCAGGCTCGACCGGGCCGGCTCGGGCAGCAGATCGATCCCGGCTGTCACGCTGGCAGCGAAGAGACTCGTGGTGTTCACAAAATCCTCATACTGCTGATAGAGCGCGTACATCACGCTGGTTACCATACGTGGTAAGTCGTTCGCGGTGCCATCCGGCGATATCGCCCACGGTGATCGCGACAATCTTGCCGGGAGGCATCCGATGAAGCCGTCGCTCACCATCGCCAGCCGGAACTACGGGTCCTGGTCGCTCCGGGGGTGGCTGCTGTGCCGTCTCGCCGGGCTCGACTTCGACGAGACGCTCATGCAGAGCGACGACCCCGACACCCGAGCTGAGCTCCTGTTGATCGCCCCCTCGTTCCGGGTGCCGTGCCTGCGGGTGGACGGGGCCGAGATCTGGGACACGCTGGCCATCGCCGAGTACCTCCACGAGTGCCACCCCGAGGCCGGGCTCCTGCCGGCCGACCCCGGCGCCCGGGCCCACTGCCGCTCGATCAGCGGCGAGATGCACTCCGGTTTCGCCAACATGCGCTCCGCCCTGCCCATGAACCTGCGGGCCAGCTACAGCCAGTTCAAGGTGTGGAGCGGGGCCGAGGCCGACATCGACCGGATCAAGGTCATCTGGGCCGAGTGTCTCGACCAGTGGGGCGGGCCCTTCCTCTTCGGCGCCACCCCCACCGTGGCCGACGCCATGTACGCCCCGGTGTGCACCCGGTTCCGCACCTACAGCGTGGAGCTCGACGATCGACTCAACGCCTACTGCGACGCCGTGCTGGCCCTGCCCGCCATGCAGGAATGGCTGGCCAAGGCGGCCGACGAGCCCGACATCATCGACGAACTCGACGCCGAATTCTAGTCGGTCTGGAACACCGGCTCGGCGGCCCGGGTGGGGTAACCGCCCCGCCGGGCCCCCGCCCGCACGTCGCCGAAGTAGCCGGCGAACGTGGCCGGCAACGCCCGCCCGTTGGGCAGGCACAGGAACAGCCGCAGCAGGTGCCGTCGCTGCTCGGGATCGTCGGTATCGTCGGTGAAGGCGGTGCGGAGATGGAACACCGTCTGGTTGTTGCAGAACAGCATCGTGCCCGCCCCGAAGTGGCGCTCCAGCCCGAATCCCGGTTCGCGGGCCACCCGGCCCACGTAGGTGATGGCCTCGACCTGGGCCTCGGTGAGGGGTGGGGCCCCGGTGTTCTCGTGGGCCCGCAGCAGGTTGGTGCTGACGTAGGCGCAGGCCACGTCGTCGCCCACCCGGCCGTAGACCGGCATCGGGTACCACGGGCACTCGCCCGGTAGCTCGTTCGACTGCCAGCTCACCGGCATCGGCTGGTACAGCAGACGCATGAGGTCGGGCCGGCGGCGTACGATCTCGTTGTGCACGGCCACCGAGCTGGCCAGGCCCGACGTGCCCCCGGAGGCGCCCTGGCGGAGGAAGAACAGGGCGGTCACGTCGGCGGCGTCGGAGTGGTAGCCCAGCTCCACGTTCGACGTGTAGCCCCGCCCCGCCTTGCCCGTGATGCCGGTGCCGAGATCGCGCACGTCGCCGATCAGGTCGCCCCGGCGGCTCTGGGGCAGCGCGGTGCCGAGGTGGAGGCCGAGCCCCCACCACACGGCCCGGAGCTGGGCCGTGATGTACCGCTCCACCGGGAAGCCGTGCAGCACCATGACACCGGAACCGTCCACCAACTCCCGCCGGACCCGATCGGCCAGCGCGCTCACCGTGGGGAGGGGGAAGTCGTCGACCGTCCACCGGGCCAGGGCCTCCACCCCGTGCCGCCCAGCCGCCCGGGCCAGGGCGGCGTCGATCTCGGCCACCTCGGGATCGCTGAGGTGGTGTTCCCAGTCGGGGCGGGCGGCCAGGTCGGCCGCCATCCAGCCCGCCGGCTGGTCGGCCACCACCCGGGGCTCGGGAATGGGGGTGGGAGGGGTCGCATCGGCCACGGGAGCCAGTGTCGCGCGCCACACTGGGATCCCGGGATTTTCCGTGATTTCCGGGACGAGGTGTCGATCCGGGCACCGGTCGTTCGTCTTCTGGGCTGACAACCGAGATGCAGGCTCCCAAGGAGGAACCGTGATGAAGTACATGCTGCTGATCCACCAGGGCACCACCCCCACCCCGCTCGACCCCGACGCCTGGGCCGCCCTCCCGGCCGAGGAGCAGCAGGCCATCTACGCCGCCTACTCCGAGGTCAACGCCACCCCCGGCGTCACCCCCGGGTTCGGCCTCCAGCCGCCGGAGACGGCCACCACCGTGCGGGTGGAGGGCGGCCGGACGATCACCACCGACGGGCCGTTCGTCGACACCAAGGAGTCGATCAACGGCTACCTCATCTTCGAGGCCGACGACCTCGACGCCGCCATCGCCCTGGCCGCCCGCATCCCGGCCGCCCGCCTGGGCGGGGCCATCGAGGTGCGGCCCGTCATGGAGTGGTGAACCCACCGGCGGGCCGGGCCGGGCCCGACCCCGATCCGGCTCCACATCTCGACGGCGTGTTCCGGCGGGAGTGGGGTCGGGTGGTGGCGGCCCTGGTGGGCGCGCTGGGCGACCTCCAGCTGGCCGAGGAAGCGGCCCAGGAGGCGTTCGCCATCGCCGCCGAGCGGTGGCCCCGCCTCGGGCCGCCGGACAACGAGCGGGCCTGGCTCATCACCACCGGCCGCAACCGGGCCATCGACCGGATCCGCCGGGGTCAGAACCTGGCCGACAAGACCCGCCTCCTGGCCCGGGAGCGGACCCCGGAACCAGCGCCGGCCGGCTCGCCCTTCCGGGACGAGCGGCTGGAGCTGATCTTCACCTGCTGCCATCCCGCGCTGGCGCTGGAGGCCCAGGTGGCGCTGACCCTGCGCACCCTGGGCGGGCTCACCACCGAGGAGATCGCCGCCGCCTTCCTCGTGCCCCCGGCCACCATGGCCCAGCGCCTGGTGCGGGCCAAGCGGAAGATCGCGGCGGCCGGCATCCCGTTCCGGGTGCCGCCGCCGGCGGTGTGGCCCGAGCGCCTGGCCGCCGTGCTGGCCGTCGTCTACCTCGTGTTCAACCAGGGGTGGACCCGCCCCGACGGGTCGGCCGGGCGGGGCCAGGGTCCCGATCTGGTGGCCGAGGCGCTGTGGCTGGGGCGAGCGCTGGCCGAGCTCGTGCCCGCCGAGGCCGAGGTCCACGGGCTGCTGGCCCTCATGCTGCTCCACGACTCCCGCCGTGACGCCCGGTTCGTGCCGGTGGCCGGCGGGGGCGGCGGCGAGGGTGAGCTGGAGCAGGTGCTGCTGGCCGACCAGGACCGCTCCCGCTGGGACCGGGCCCAGATCGACGAGGGCCTGGCCGTGTTCCGCCGGGTGCTGGCCCTCGACGGGCGGGGCCCCTACGGGCTGCAGGCTGCCATCGCCGTGGCCCACACCCGCCCCCGGCCCGACTGGGCCCACATCGCCGTGCTCTACGCCGAGCTGGGCCGCCTCACCGGCTCGCCGGTGGTGGCCCTGAACCGGGCGGTGGCGGTGGCCGAGGTGGAGGGCCCGGAGGCCGGGCTCCAACTCGTCGACCGGCTCCCCCTCGACGACTACCGCTACCTCCACACCACCCGGGGTGAGCTGCTGGCCCGGCTGGGCCGGATCGGCGAGGCGATCGCGGCCTACGATCGGGCCGTGACGCTCACGCCCCACGGGCCGGAACGCCGCCAGTTCGAACGCCGGCAGGCCGAGCTGGCTTCGTTGTGCTCCTCCTGAGCGACCTGCTGGGCTCCGACGTCCACGGGCCGGGGGGCGGCGTTGTCGGTCACCTGGTCGACCTGGCCGTGCGACCGGAGCGGCCGGGCGGGGCCGACCACCCGGCGGTGAGCCGGCTGGCCGTGGGCCGGGGGCGGCGGGTACGGGGCTGGGTGGCGTGGACCGCCGTCCGCTCGTTCGAGCACGACCGGGTGGAGATCACCGAGCCGCTGTCGCCGGCCGGCACCCCGGGCGGGACGGTGGCGGCCGACGGGGGAGAGCTGCTGTTGCGCCGTGACGTGCTCGACACCCAGGTGATCGATGTGGCCGGCAAGCGGCTGGCCCGGGTGGCCGACGTGCTGCTCGACCGAGACCCGGCGGGGCCCGGGGAGCCGGTGCTGCGGGTGATGGCGGTGGACGTGGGATCGGCCGGGGTGTGGCGCCGCCTGGGCATCGACCGCCTGGCCGAACGGGCGGCCGAGCAGCCCGTCGACTGGGCCGACCTCCACCTGACCTCGGAGCGGGGCCACGCCCTCCAGCTGGCGGGGCCGTCGGCCACGGCGCCGGCGCTGGAGCGGCTGCCGGCGGCCGAGGTGGCCTCGGCCGTGAGCCATCTGCCTCCGGCCCGGGCCGCCAGGGTGCTCGACTCGGTGCCGGTCGCCGTCGCCGCTCGGGCCTTGGGCGCCGCCCACCCCCGGGTGGGGGCCCGCCTCCTGCGAGCCGTGGCTCCCGAGACCGCGGCGAAGGTGATGGCCCACCTGGCGGCCGACGACGCCGTGGCCCTGCTTCGAGGGGTGCCGGCTGAGGCCGTGGAGCCCCTGCTGGCCGGGGTTCATTCCGAGCGGGCCGCCACCCTGCGCCGCCTGCTGGCCCACCCGGCCGGCACCGCCGGCGGGCTGATGGACACCGAGGTCCACACGGCCCGGCCCGGTGAGCCGGTGGCGATCGTGCGGGCCCGGCTGGCGGCCGACATCCCCGAGCTGGAGGGGCTGGCCACCGTGTTCGTGGTCGACGAGGCGGGCCGCCCGCTCGGCAGCTGGGAGCCCATCGACCTGCTGGCCGGCCGCCCTGAGCCCCGCCCGGTACCGGCCGTCCCGGCGGCGGACCCGGTGGAGCAGGTCATCGACCTGTTCGCCCTCAACGACTACCTGGCGGTGCCCGTGGTCGACACCGCCGGCCGCCTCGTGGGCGTGATCACGATCGACGACGTGATGGCGGAGCTCCTGGCCGAGCGGCTCCCGGGCCGGGCCCGGTTCGACCGGATCCGGCGTCGGGGTGGGGGCCGGTGAAGCGGACGGGGCCGGGTCGGTTCCGGCTGCTGGCGGCCGTGGTGGGGCCGGGGCTGTTGGCCGGGCTGTCCGACGACGACCCGGCCGGGATCACCACCTACTCCGTGCTCGGCGCCGACCACGGCTACCGGCTGCTGTGGGTGCTGCTGGCCTCCACCGTGGCTCTGGTGCTGTTCCACGACCTGGGGGCCCGGATGGGCGTGGTGACCGGGCAGGGGCTGGCCGGGCTGGTGCGGGAGGCCTATGGGGTGCGGCCGGCGGCACTGGCCGTGCTGGCCCTGGTCGTGGCGAACGTGGGCACCACCTGCGCCGAGTTCGCCGGGATCGCCGCCGGCTTCGAGCTGTTCGGCGTCAGCCGCTACCTGAGCGTGCCGGTGGCCGCCGCCGGGGTGTCGCTACTGGTGCTGCGGGGCAGCTTCCATCGGGTGGAGCGGGTGCTGCTGGCCGTCAGCGCCGTGTTCGCCGCCTACGTGGTGGCCGGGGTGCTGGCCGGGCCCGACTGGACCGCCGCGCTGCGGGGCACGGTCACCCCGGCCCTGCCGGCCAGTCGTGATGCGGTGGCGCTGGCCACCGCCACCGTCGGCACCACGCTGGCCCCGTGGGGTCTGAGCTTCATCCAGTCGTACGCCGCCGACAAGCGCCTGACGGTCGACGACCTACGCTACGAGCGGGTGGACGTTGTGGTGGGGGCCACCCTCACCGGGGTGATCGGGTTCTTCGTGGTGGTGGCGTGCGCCGCCACCCTCCACGTCAGGGGAGTGTCGGTGGAGGATGCGGCCGACGCCGCCCAGGCCCTGGAGCCGCTGGCCGGTGGCCTGGCCGGCAAGCTGTTCGGGGCCGGGCTGATCGGCGCCGCGCTGCTGGCGGCGTCGATCCTGCCGTTGTCCACCGCCTATTCGGTGAGCGAGTTGGCGGGCCGGGAGAGCGCCCTCGACGACCGGCCCCGGGAGGCGCCCCTGTTCTACGGCACCTACGGGGCGGTGGTGGCGGCCGGTGCCCTGCCCATCCTGGTGCCGGGGGCGCCGCTGGTGCCGATCCTGGTTCTCACCCAGATCCTGAACGCCGTGCTCCTCCTGCCGCTGCTCGGCTTCCTGTTCGGCCTGTCCCGCAACCGCGACCACCTGGGCGACCAGGTGGTGTCCCGTCCGCTGGCCGCCACCTACCTGGTGGCCATCGCCGCCATCGCCACCTGTGTGGTGGCGCTGGGCGTGCTGACCCTCTCGTCCTAGACAGTGGGTCTTAGATGGTCGTGAAGCCGGCGTCGACGGGGAGGGTGACGCCGGTGATGTAACGGGCGGCGTCGGAGGCCAGGAACACGGCGGCGTTGGCGATGTCGACCGGCTCCACCCACGGGATGGGGAGCAGGTTGCGGGTGGTGTCGAAGGCGTTGGGGAACTCCTGGAAGAACCCGGCGAACTCCTTGTTGTTCACCATCGGCGTGTCCACCCCGGTGGGGTGGATGGTGTTGGACCGGATGCGGTGGCTGGCCAGCGACGTGGCGTAGACCCGCATGAGCCCCACCACGCCGTGCTTGGCCGCCACGTAGCCGATGATGCCGCCCGAGGTGGCCTTGCGGTCGGCGTAGAGGCCGCCCAGGCCGGCCGTCGAGCTGGTGATGATGATCGACCCGCCCTCGCCCTGCTCGATCAGGGTGGGGATGGCGGCTTCGCAGGTGTGGTAGACGCCGCTGAGGAGGACGTCGATCGAGTCCTGCCAGGCGGCGGGGGAGCGGCCGGCGTCGCCCAGGCCGGCGAAGATGCCGGCGTTGGCCACCACGATGTCCACCCGGCCCAACTCGCCCAGGCCCTGCTCGAAGATCTCCTGCACCGACGAGGGATCCCGCACGTCGGCCCGGCCCGCCACCATCTGGCGCCCGGTCGCCTCCACCAGGCGGGCCGTCTCCTCCAGGTCTTCGGGGCGGGCCATCTCGTAGACCACCGTCTGGAGCTGGTCGCACAGGTCGAAGCCGATGATGTCGGCCCCCTCCTCGGCCATGCGCACGGCGTGGGCCCGGCCCTGGCCCCGGGCCACCCCCGACACGAACGCCACCTTGCCGTCCAACGCCCCCATGGCATCCCTCCTCGTGATCGGCCGGCCTGCCCCGGCCCCGGCCCGCGGGACCCTAGCGCACGCCCGCCGGGTGGCGCCTGCCGCACCCGGTGCGCTGGGCACCGCCCGTGGTGCGTGGCGCACCCGGTGCGTGACGAATCAGAATCCTGTTGCAGGAGGCGCCGCCGGCGGCGCGTGGTGCACCGAGAAACGATCGCCGCCCAAGCTGGGGACCTCCGAGGGGACCTCCGCCTCGGCTCGGGGCTAGTCTCGGCCGATGGCTTCGTCGAGCGAGGGGTACCGGGAGCGGCTGGCCCGCAACGCGGCGGCCGGCCGCAAGCTGAGCCGGCACCAGCCCGAGCTGCATCAGGCCTACTGGAAGGTGAACCGGCTGGCCATGCAGGCCGGGCACCTGCCTCAGGCCACCAAGGAGCTGATCGGCCTCGCCCTGGTGGTGCAGGCCCGGTGCGACGTGTGCATCTCGTACCACGTGCGCGACTGCCTGAAGGCGGGATGCACGCCGGAGGAGATCTACGAAGCGCTGAACGTGGCCGTGGCCGAGGGCGACGGGCCCACCATGGTCTACGCCGGCTACGCGGTGGAGGCCCTCGACGAATGGCTCACCGACCCGATGTTCGCCGATGGCGGCGATGCGGCGGCCCCGTCCGACGACGCGCCGCCGGCGCATCGGCACTGACTCACCGTCGCGTCTTACAGCCGCGCTGCATCCACCTCACTGTTGCGGCCGTAGGCGGTGCCCGACGACCAGCCGACCTGCTGGCCGTCGATCAGCACGTGGTCGGCATGGGCCATGGGCCAGCGCTGGGGGGCGTAGGGGAAGTCGATCGGCTGGTACGGCTCGCCGTCACGGAACAGCGAGGCGTAGGTGTCGAGCACATCCTCCTGGTTCCAGCGCAGGGTGACGGTGGTGCGGGTGGGGTTGGCCATCTCGGCCTGGAGGGCGTCCCGGCCGGGGAAGTCGTGGTCGAAGCGGGCCATGTTGTGCCACCGGACCTCCACCGGGGTGCGGGTGCGGGCCCGGCGGTCGGCCGGGTCGACCGAGCCCGACACGTTGCGCCAGAAGCCGGCGATCTCGGGATGGCGGTCGGGATCGAAGGCGGTGGCGAAGGTCCAGGTCTGCTGGGGGAAGCCGCCCTCCACGTGGTTGACGAGGTAGGTGGGGCCGGCGATCTGGAACAGCTAGTGGTCGAGGCGGCCGATCGTCACCCCGTCGGGGACGTCGGAGGGCGCCACCCGGCCCGGGGGCCCGCCGGCGAAGGACTCGAAGTGGTCGTCGGCCTTCCGTTCCACGATGCCGTGGGCCACGATGAGGCCGTCGTCGTTGCACATCACCGCGTGCTTCATGCTGCCAACGGGGAACGAGGCGAAGCTGTTGATGACCTGGCTCTCCAACCACTGGGCGGCGCCCGGGCCGGAGATCGTGGTGGGGCCGGTGCGGGACAGCCCGGCGTGGATGTAGCAGCCGTCCACCCACGATGTGCTCTCCTGGCGCCAGCCGCCGAACTCCCAGGCCCGGATGCCGGGCAGGTTCGTTCCCCAGTCGTAGGCGTGGTAGAGCACATGGTCGCCGTAGAACGGGTGCGGCAGCTTGGCCGAGAACGACGATTCCACCATGGCGGTCAGTACAGCACCGATCCTGGCTGGTCGCGATGTTGCGAGTGGCTCGGCCTAACGGGCTCGGCGGAGCGACCAGGTTCCCGAGCGGAGGTCGGCCGTCGAGAGCGTCATCGACGGGGTACCGGGCACCGAGTAGTAGTCGAGCGCCAGGCTGACGGCGCCGGGGCTGACGTTCTGGATGCACACGATCTGGTCGCCGTCGATCCCGGGCCCGGTCAGGATCCAGTGCTCGGCCAGCGACGGGAGGCCGTCGTCGAGCACCGTCCGTACCGCGTCGTCGTAGGTGGCGCACCGGGCCAGGTCACCGCCGAAGACGGTGAGGGCCCGCCAGCCGTCGCCCGCCGCCACCACGTAGCCGCACAGTTCGCCGTCCTCGTCCCGTCGGATCTCGATCATCCCGCCATCGTGGCTGCCGGGCGGCGGGCGGCCCGCCGGTTTCTCGACGGAGCGGCCCCGGGTGGGGCTCGGTACTAACCTGGCGACGTGCCGCACCGGTGGCGGTCTCCCTGGTTCCAGATCCACGGGCGCCGACCCGTGACCCCCACAGGAGGCCCTGCCGTGCCGTCGTCCACGCCCGTCGCGGGACGGGATCATCGCCGTCGTCAACGGTCACGCCGCGGCCGTCATGCCCGGAGCGTCGGTGTCGGTCAACGCCGTGCTGTCCCAGGTGGAACGGGAGCCGGCCGAGTTCATCGTCGACCCGTGGGTGGCCGAGCGCCAGGCGTTGGTGGCCGAGCAGAGCGGGGCCGTGGTGGCCGCCGCGCTGATCGTCCGCTACCGGAGTGACGGCGATGTGGGCGACGCCTACCGCAGCGCCGGCGAGATCCGCTGGCTGCTGTTCCGGCCCCTGGCGCCTCACGGCAACCCCCACTGGCACGACGGCCGAGCTGCAGCCGATGCCGTGTTGGCCGCCTGCCTGGCCCGGTTCGACGACTGGGGGGTGACCCATCGCCACGCGGCGGGCTCCCTGCCGTGCTCCGGTGTCTACGGCGTCCCGGCCCAGTGGCCCCACATCAGGGAACTGTATGAACGCCACGGGTTCCGGCACGCTGGTCCCATCGAGCTCGTGCTGATGGCCGATCTCAGCCGCATCCCGCCGCCGGGCTCGCCACCGCAGGCCGGGTTGGAGATCCGCCGGTCTGTCGGGGTCAACGGAACCCGGTTCGGTGCCCATCGGGGTGAGGACGAGGTGGCGGCGATCGAGGTCGATCTGCTCGATCAGGGCGAGCGTCATCAGCGCTCGGTGCCGCTGGCCGACATCGGCAACCTCGACGTCATCCCGGAGCATCGCCGCTGCGGTATCGGCACCTGGCTATTGGGCCACGGCGCCGAGTGGCTACGCCTGGGCCGGGCCGACCGGCTCCTGGCCTACGCCTGGCCCGATGAGACCGAGTTGCTGGCGTTCCTCCGCGGGCAGGGTTTCGTGGAGATCACCCGTACCCGCAAGGGCTGGGCGCTCGGCCCGCCGCCCGACGGCCACTGAGGCGCCGGACCCCCGCAACATCGGGACTCCAGTTCGAACCATGCAGCGGTATGTACCCGTGAGAGGTACATACCGCTGCACGGTTCATTCTGAGTGCCGGATGTTGCGGTTGCGGTCCCGCAGCAAGCCGCTGATCGTCGGCTCGGAGCTATCGGAGGTGGGCCCGTGACTCGGGGCGGCGCAGCTTGCCGATGGCGACGGCGTTGAGGGCCATGGGGATCGCGCCGGTGGCGCTGGCGCCGAGGATGAGCGAGACGACGAGGAGCACGGCCTGCGTCACCAGCACACCGGACAAGACCCGGGCGGCCCAGAGTCGACCGGCCCGGAGACCGACCGCCGCCGCCGACACCGCCACCAGGAGGCCGACGCTCACGACGATCGCCAGCGCGGCCAGCCCTTCGTTCACCGCATCGGCCGTCAGGATCAGGCCGATGTAGAGGGCGAGCCCGGCGAGCATGAACGCCGCCAGGATCCAGGTGAGCCGGAGCGCGTGCAGCACGGCAGCCGGCCGGCCGGTGTCAGCAGCTGCTGCTCCGCCCGGCGGCGGCGCCGGGCGGGCGGCTCGGGAAACCACACCACACCGGGCGGAAGGGCGTCGACCGCGTCCGCGTCATCCCAGGTCCCCACGATCACCTCCACCTCGGCCGGGCGGCCCGCCCGCATCGGCCACCGGTCAAGCTAACAGATCGTGCTGATGGTGGGCGCTCAGGAACCAGCGCTCGGCCCCGAGGCCGATCCGCAGGCGCTCCAACTCGTCGGCGTAGGCGTCGGGCTCGTAACGGGCGGGGTCGGCCGGGGCCGGCGACCGGCCGTGGCCCCACAGCTCCACCACCACCGGACGGCACACCGCCTGCAGGGCGTCGAGATTGTCGAGCCAGTACGAGCGGCTGCCGAGGAGGCCGTGCAGCAGCACGGCGTGGGGCCCGTCGCCGTCGTGCACGACGGCGTGCAGGTGCTGGTCAGCCATCGGTGCCGGCCGGCTCGGGTGACGAGGTGCGCACCGCCAGGCAGAGGCCGCCGCTGTAGGGGAGGGTGTTGACCGTGAACCCGTGGGCCGGGTCGTCGAGGTAGGCCAGGAGCCCGCCGTAGAGCGCCCGGCGCGCTGCGGTGTTGTCGGCCACCACCATGCCACCCACCCGGAGGTGGGGGCCGACGAGGGCGATCACATCGGCGGCGATGGGGGCCCAGATGTCGAGCAGGAGCAGGTCGACCGGCTCGTCGAACCCGCCGGCCAGGGTGTGGCGGATGTCGCCCACCCGGGTCTCGATCTCGTCCGACAGGCCGGCCTCGGTGAAATGGCGCCGGGCGACCGCCACCTTGTCGGGCTCGATGTCGCAGGTGATGACGCGGCCGCCCCCGTTGTCGTGCACGGCCGCTGCCAGGTAGAGGGTCGACACCCCGAACGAGGTGCCGGCCTCGACCACCCGGCGGGCGCCGGTGGCCCGGGCCAGGGCGTAGGTGAGCTCGGCCTTGTCCCGGTCGAGGGCGACGTATTTGTCGGCCCAGAACCGCCGGCCGTCCGAGCCGTCGGGCTCGTAGCCGGTGGGGCGGGAGGCACCGTCGGCGTAGTACCGGTCTATGGTCGCTTCCTGGCCCTCGCTGGCGGCGTGCAGCCGGTCGAGCAGGGCCCGCAGCGCCTCGTTGTCCCGCAGGCTGTTCATCGGGGTCACACTACGTGTCCCCTTCGGGGACCTCGACTTTCGCCGGCCGGCGGGATCGGCGTTACCGGGGAGGGGCCAAACCCGGGTTCTCCCGATAGAGGGCCTGGGGATCGAAGGTGAGGGCATCGTCGGCCCAGGCGCTGGGGGCCGGTGCCCGCACGTCGCCGCTGTCGTCCTCGGTGCCGTCGCCGTCCTGGGCCTGGCGGTAGGGCGCAGTCACCGCGTCGAGTTGGGCGAGCTGGGCCCGCATGGCCTCGGGGTCGGACGCTCCCGGCGGCGGCCCGTAGGGGTTGGGTAGCTCGTCGCCCCGGGTTGAACAGGAGGTAGAGGCCAAGGGCGAAGCCGAGGAAGGGCAGCGGGGTGAGCAGACACGAGCCAGCCGGTGCGGCCGCAGTCGTGGAGGCGACGGACCGAATTGGCGATCGACACCCACATCCCCGCCAGGAACATGAGGATGACGACCAGGACGAACGCCGCCGGTGGGGGCGGCGCCTCGCCGGTGGCCGGGTCCGCTTCGGTGCCGACGAGAAAGGGGGCGAAGAGCCCGACGGCGCAGGCCAGGTTGACGAGGAAGTAGTGCAGCCGGCCGACCCGGCCCGCCCCTGTAAGCAACGCCACGGCGATCTCCGTTCCACCGGCCCCCGTCGGCCGGCATCCACGGGGTATCGGCCAGTCGGCGGGACGGCTTTATCTCCGATCAGGCGGCGCTGGGGACGACGGGTGCGGTGGCGGCGCCGGTGGACGAGATGGGCCAGACACCGACGCCCCTGACCGTCTCATCTCCGTGTCGCGTTTTCCTCTTCTTTCCGGATTTCTTCGTCGTAGGGGCCTGGATTCGGGGTTCGCTGTCACACCCCCTGCGTAGTGTTGGCGCATGGATTCGGCGGGATCTGAGCAGTTGGATGGCGGGTTCGGGGGCGACACCCCGGCTGCTGCGCTGGCTGATCTCGCCGTCGTGTTGGATCGGGTCGCTGCGTTGGCGGGCGGTGATCTGTGGGATCACGAGACCCGGGAACTGCTCACCGGTCTGGAGGTCGGGGTCCGCCGGATCGACGCCGCCCGGGTCACGGTAGTGGGGCAGGTCCAGCGGTCCGGGCTGCATCACGTCGACGGGCACGCCTCGGCCAAGGTCATGGTCCGCCACGTCTGCCGGTTGTCGGGTTCGGAGGCGTTGCGTCGGGAACGCCAGGAGACGGCCTTGCGTGACCTGCCGCTGGTGGCTGATGCCTACCGGGCCGGGACGATCGGCACCGAACAGGTCGACCTGGTGGCCAAGATCTACGTTCTCAACGACCGGGTCCGTGAGGCCCTGATCGAGTTCCAGGCCGACCTGTTGGTCCTGGCCGCCGAGTGTGACTACCCGGTGTTCGAGAACGCGGTCCGTCACTGGGAACGCCTCGCCGACACCGACGGCCCGGAACCCAAGGCCGACAAGGCCCACCAGAACCGCAGCCTTTCGCTGTCGCAAGACCCCGAGACCCTGGCCTGGAAGATCAAGGGCTCCCTCGACTCCCTGCACGGGGCCAAGGTCCACGAGATCCTCCGCCGCCTGGTCGACCAGGAACGCCAAATCGACTGGGACAAGGCCAAGACCGAGCAGGGCGACAGCACGTGCGCCGCCGACCTGGCCCGCACCGAAGCCCAACGGTGGGCCGATGCCTTCGTCCGCATGGCCGCCCTGGCTGCCACGGCCGACCCGGATGCCAAGGGCCCCGGCACCGACCACGTCGTGGTGTGGGATGCCGACACCTACCTGTCGACCGTGCACCGGGTCACCTGCACCGACCCGGCCTGCGACGCCGAAGCCCACAGCTCAGAACAGGTGGTACGACCCCGCCACCTACCGCTGCGAAACACTCGACGGCAAGCCTCTGGAGCCGGTGGAGGCCGTGCTCGACAGCTTCCACCACCACGTCCGGGTGGTCCTCGTCACCGGCGGGCAACCCACCGCTGTCGGGTCCCGTCGCCGGCTGTTCTCCGGCCTCAACCGCCTCGCCGTCAAGCTCAAGAACCCCACCTGCATATGGCCCGGCTGCTGGGTCCCCACATCGGTGTGCGAAGCCGACCACGCCCACCCCGCCGCCCGCGGCGGCACCACCGAACCCGGGAACGGCATCCCTCTCTGCGGCCGCCACAACCGCTGGAAACAGAAGAACTACACCACCACCCGAAACCCCGACACCGGACGGTGGCGCACCTACCGCCCCGACGGCACCGAGATTGATTGACAGGTGCCACGACCATTGTCCAGGTGCGGTCGAACGGGCTCTGGAGCCGAAGGTTCAGGTAGCGAGAGCATCCCGCCGCTCGCCGGCCCCAGGAGGGTCCATGCGACCACGTTCCCCGATCGCCGCGTCAATCGGAGCTGCGGCTCTGGCCGCCGGTCTGTTGTTGAGCCCGTCGGCCGCATCGGCCACCGCCGGTGAGGTGGGCTCGTGCGTCACCGGAGCGGTGACCAACGCCGACGGTTCGGTCGACATCACCAACGAGGTCGACTTCATCGTCGGCGATCAGTACTTCGACGCCGGCTGCGTCACCGTGAACTCCGTGTCCGGTGTGCGCCTGGCCTTCAAGGGCGCCGTCACCTATCCGGGCTGGAGCTACCGGGTCAAGGACGCCGGCGGCACCGGGAAGCTGAAGGTGTCGGTGGAGTTCACCAACCCGGGCGTGCCCTACAAGGTGACCTACGTGATCCAGCCCGGCCGGGTCGACTGGAAAGTCAGCAACGCCTAAACCCTCGCCGGGGTTCGGCCGCCGGTCAGACGTCGCGTTCGAAGGCGGCGTCGCCGGCGGCACCGGCCGTGGTGCCGCCACCCATGGAATCGTCGCCGTACTCCTCGGCGAAGGCGGCCATCATCTCGTCGAACGGGAAGTCGTCGTAGGTGCCCCGCATCCGCACGTACTCCATGTGCCGGTTGCCGGCCAGATCGTAGGAGTGCAGGAGGGCATCCTCGTAGCCGTCGAAGTCGAGCGGCTTGGTGCCGAACCGGTTGCACAGCTCCAGGTTGAACGCCGCCGACGCCTTGACCCAGGCGCCGTCGAGCAGGAACTCGCTGTAGCCGTGGAACACGAACAGGTCGGTCCCCATCTTCTCCTTGAGCTTCTCGCTCTGGAGATGGTTGCGGACATCGGCGAACCCCAGCCGGGCCGGCACCTCGACCGCCCGGGCCGCCGCCGTGAGCAGGATCGACTTGGGCACACACCAGCTCCGCTCGCTGGCCACCACCTCGGAGGCCCGGAACGACTCCCGGGTCTGCTCCGACGAGTACGGGTCGTACCACCAGCCGTCGCGCACGGCGTAGAACAGCTTCACCACCCGCTCCCGGGGGGTGTCGGCCCCGGCCACGCTGGTCTCGGCGAAACGCCGCACGTCGGGGTCGTCGTGGTTGAGGAACTCGGTCGCTTCCAGCCAGCTGCTCACCGGGCCAGGGTAGCCCGCTGCTGGTGGCCGGCTCCAAGCGCTGCCATCCCTCCGTTGACTCCCGCTCCCCTGCATCCCTATAGTGCTAAGTGACTAGATGAATGGAGGGCGCATGATCCAGTTCTCCCTGGATGCCCGATCCGGGGTCTCGCCCTATCTGCAGGTGGTGCAGCAGGTCCGCCAGGCGCTGCGTCTGGGTCTGCTGAGCGAGGGAGACCAGCTCCCCACGGTGAAGGACGTCGTGGCCCACCTGGCCATCAACCCCAACACCGTCCTCAAGGCCTACCGCGAGCTGGAGCGTGAGGGGTTGGTGGCGGCCCGCCCCGGGGTCGGCACCTTCGTCACCCGATCGCTGGTCGACGTGTCGCTGCCGACGCTCGAGCCGCTGCGACGCGATCTGCAGCGCTGGCTGACCAAGGCCCGGTTGGCCGGCCTCGACGCCGAGGGCATCGAGGCCCTGTTCGTCGATACCTTTCGCCGCAGCCAGCGAGACGTAGCATGACGGCCGCGGTGCGGGCCGACGGGCTGGGCAAGCGCTACCGGCGCCGCTGGGCCCTGGCCGACTGCGACCTGGAGATCCCCGCCGGCGGGGTGACCGGGCTCGTCGGCCCGAACGGAGCGGGCAAGACCACGCTGTTGCTCCTGGCGGTGGGGCTGGTCCGGCCCACCGCCGGCACGATCGAGGTGTGCGGCGGTCGCCCCGGCTCGGATCCGGCGCAGCTGGCCAAGGTCGGGTTCGTGGCCCAGGACACGCCCACCTACGCCCGGCTGACGGTGGCCGACCACCTCCGGCTCGGGGCCCGGCTCAACCCCCGGTGGGACGAGGCGGCGGCCCGGTCCCGGCTGGATCGCCTGGGGCTCGATCCGGCCCAGCGGGCGGGCCGGCTGTCCGGCGGCCAGCGGGCCCAGCTGGCCCTCACCCTCGGGCTGGCCAAGCGCCCGGAGCTGCTCATCCTCGACGAGCCGGTGGCCAACCTCGATCCGATGGCCCGCCGCGACTTCCTCCAGGTCCTGATGGAGGCGGTGGCCGAGCACGAGCTCACCGTCGTGCTGTCGTCGCATCTGGTCTCCGACCTGGAGCGGATCTGCGACCGGGTGATCGTGCTCGTCGACTCCCAGGTGCGGGTGGAGGGCGAGGTCGAGACCCTGCTGGCCAGCCACCATCGCCTGGTCGGCCCCCGTCGGGACCGGAGTCGGCTGCCGGCCGACCAGCATGTGGTGTCCGAACGTCACACCGACCGTCAGAGCACGTTCGTCGTGCGCACCGACGAGCCCATCGCCGACCCGGCGTGGACGGTAGGCCAGCTCGATCTGGAGGACCTCGTGCTGTCGTACATGGAACGACCCATCTCGCCAGCGGTAGCCGGGCCGGCGGCGGTGGGGCCAGCACTGGAGGTGATCCGATGATCTGGCTCACCTGGCGCCAGAACCGGGCGCAGCTCGTGGCCGCCGGAGCGGCGGTCGCCATCGTCGCCGTCGTGGCCGGCTGGACCGGCCGGCGATTGGCCGACCTGGTGACCACCACCGACGCCGGCTACGACCTGCTCACCTCGACCGACATCGCCCTGTTCTTCGCCGGGGTCGTGATGATGGCGGTCATCCCGGCCCTCATCGGCGCCTTCTGGGGGGCGCCGCTGGTGGCCCACGAGCTGGAGACCGGCACCTACCGGCTGGTGTGGAACCAGAGCGTCACCCGTACCCGGTGGCTGGCCACCCGGCTGGGGTTCACCGCCCTGGCGGCGGCGGCCGTGACGGGGCTGCTGAGCCTGGCCGTCACCTGGTGGTCGGGCCCGCTCGACGGGGCGGTGGGCGCCCGCACCGGGTCGCTGCCGACCCGGCTGACCCCGGTGACATTCGCCATGCGGGGCATCGTGCCGGTGGCCTACACCCTCTTCGCCCTGGTGCTCGGCGTTGTGATCGGTGCGCTGGTGCGGCGAACGGTCCCGGCCATGGCGCTCACCCTGGGACTGTTCCTGGCGGTGCAGATCGCCGTGCCGCTGTGGATCCGACCCCACCTGGCGGCCCCGGCCGAGGCAACGATGACCATGGACGGTTCGACGTTCGACGGCATCAGCCGCAGTGGACCCGACGGGCCGGTCACGTTGACGGCCCGGTCCGTGGCCCGGGGCGACTGGGTATTGTCCAACACCACCGTCGACGCTGCCGGGGCGACGGTCGAGCTCCCGTCCTGGTTCGAGGACTGCGTCGTGCCGCCGGGGCCGCCCCAGCAGCGAACGGCCGCGGGGAGCAAGGGCCCGCTGGAGTCGTGCCTGGCCCGCCTCGGCGACGAGGGCTACCGCCAGCGGCTCGTCTACCAGCCGGTGAGCCGATTCTGGACATTGCAGTGGCGGGAGTCGGCGCTGTTCGTGGTGGCCGCCGGGGCGCTGGCCGCCGTGGGCCTGTGGTGGGTCCGGGTTCGGCTCGACTAGGAAACGCCGACGCGGCCAGGTTTGAGCCGGGCGGGGCCAGGTGACAGGCTCGGAGGCACATGGATGCCGAGCTGCTCACCCAGATCACCGAGGCCCGGGAACAGGCACGGGCGGCCAGCGCCGCCCGGGACCGGATCGAGCGCCTGGTCGACCCCGACAGCTTCGTGGAATACGGGGTGCTGGCGGGGGAGACATCGAACATCGAAGACGACGCCCCGGCCGACGGCCTGGTGGCCGGCGTGGGCCGGGTCCACGGTCACCCGATCACCGTCGCCTCCTACGACACCACGGTGCGGGCCGGCACCCAGACCGACCGCAACATGCGCAAGCTGGTCCGCCTCCTGTACCTCGCCAACCGTCACCGGTGGCCGTTCGTGGTCTTCGTCGACGGCGACGGGGCCCGCCCCGGCCACCCCTGGGTGGTCCCCCCGATCGTGGTCTACAACCGGGGCCGCTACGACGTGTACGAAGGGCTGGCCGAGCTGTCGGGGTGGGCCCCCACGATCGCCGTGATCAGCGGCCGCACGCTCGACGGCAACGCCGGCCTGGCCCTGCTGTGCGACTTCGTGGTCGCCACCGCCGGCTCCACCGTCGGCTCCCGGGGCCCCGACGGCCCCGACGCCGAAGCACTCGTCCACACCCGCCCGGTCGAGGCCCTGGCCGCCGACGGCTCGGTGGACGTGATCGTCGACGACGAGGCCCACGCCATCGACACCGTGGCCGACTACCTGGCCTACTGGGGCGACGGGTTCGGCACCGACGAGCCGTCACCCGCCCACGGCCTCATCGCCGACATCATCCCCGACGACCGCCGCCACCCCTACGACGTACGCCGGGTGATCGAGGCCCTGGCCGACGCCGGCACCGTGCTCGAGCTGGGCGAGCGGTGGGCCCCGTCGATGATCACGGCGCTGGCCACGCTCGGCGGCCGGCCCGTCGGCATGATGGCCAACCAACCGATGTCGCCGGTGGCCGGCGCCATCGACAGCCCGGCGGCCGACAAGGCGGCCCGGTTCGTTGAGCTGTGCGACGCCTACGAGCTGCCGATCGTGTCGCTGGTCGACAACCCGGGCTACATGGTGGGCCCCGAGGCCGAGCGGGGCGGGATCGCCCGCCACCACGCCCGGCCCCTGGCCGCCCTCCACCACCGCACGGTGCCCCTGTGCTCGGTGCAGCTGCGCAAGGCCTACGGGCTGGGCCCGTTCGCCATGTCGGGCTGGGGGGCGTCGCGCCTCAGCCCCGAGCTGCGCCTGGCCTGGCCTTCGGTGGAGTCGGGCGGGATGTCGCTGGAAGGGGCGGCGTTCCTGGTCAAGCGCAAGGAGATCCGGGCCGCCGGCTCGCCCGAGGAGGCCCGGTCCATCCGCGACGACTACGCCAAGGAGATGCGGGACCCGGCGTCGGGGGTGTCGGCCGGGCGCACGTTCTCCTTCGACGACGTGATCCTGCCGGGCGAGACCCGGGACCGGATCATCGCCGTGCTCGACGCCATCCCGCGGGTGTTCCCGGCGGCCAAGAAGCACCCGATCGACCCCCGGTGACCCGGGGCCGGGGAGAGGGACCATGGATCCACGACTGATCGAGGAGCTGGCGGCGGCCAAGGCGGCCCAGCTCGACGAGGCCCGTCCCGGGGTGGTGGCCGCCGTCCACCAGGCCGGGCGCCTCACGGCCCGGGAGCGGGTGGGCGAGCTGCTCGACCCCGGCACCGAGGTGGAGTACGGCAGCATCGCCGCGTTGGATCGCACCACCGGGGCCTGGGTGGCCGAGGCCGGCGGGGTCGACTACATCGGCACCGTCGACGGCCAGACCGTGATCACGTCGTCCACCGACTTCACCGACCGGGGCGGCGGCTACGGCGCCGGGCGCCTGGAGCGCCTGTTCGCCCTGGCCCAGGAGCACCGGTGGCCGCTGGTGCTGTTCGTCGACGGCGGCGGGAGCCGGGCCCGCCACCCCCGGGTGGGGCTCGGGCACCTGGAGCTCAACGGCCCGTTCGGCCGCTACCAGCTGTTCGACGGGGTGGCCGAGCTCTCGGGCTGGGTGCCGACGGTGGCCGTGGTGTCGGGCCCGTCGTTCGCCGGGCACGCCAGCCTGGCCGGGTTCTCCGATTTCGTGATCGCCACCGGGGGCTCGTCGATCGGGATGGGCGGCCCGCCCATGGTGGAGGCGGCGCTGGGTCTGGCGTTGAGCGCCAGCGAGCTGGCCGGGGTGGAGATGCACGAGATGACCGGCGGCATCGACCTGCTGGTGGACGACGAGCACCAGGCCATCGCCGCCGCCCGGCGGTACCTGTCGTACTGGCGGACTGATCCCGTGGACCCAGGGCCATCGGGTCCGGCGGCGGCCGGCGCCGAGCGGATCGCCGACCTGGTGACCGACCGGGCCGGGGCCGACGGCCCCTACGACATGGTGCCGGTGCTGGAGGCCCTGGTCGACGAGGGCAGCCTGTTCGGGTTGCGGCCCCAGTTCGCCCGATCGGTGATCACGGCCTTCGCCCGCATCAACGGGAGGTCGGTGGGGATCCTGGCCAGCCAGCCCCTGGTGGGCGACGGGGCGATCGACGAACAGGCCGCCACCAAGGCGGCCCGGTTCGTCGAGCTGTGCGACGCCTACGAGCTGCCGATCGTGGCCGTGATCGACACCCCTGGCTGCGTCACCCGGTTCACGGGCGACGACGGCGCCCCGCAGATCCAGCCCGGGATCAACCGGTGGCACACCCGGGCCGTGATGGCCCACCACCACCGCACCGTGCCCCTGTTCGCCGTGCAGGTGGGGCGGGGCGGCGGACTCGGCCCGGCCGTGCTGGGCGGGATGACGGGTGGGCGGAGCACCCCGGTGCTGTGGGCGGCCTGGCCGTCAACCGACATCGGCACCGCCGACGGGTTCGCCGCTGTGCGCAACCAGCACGCCTACGACGACGTGATCGCTCCGGCCGAGACCCGTCAGCGCATCTCCCGGCTCCTGGCCCACCTCCCCCGCCAGCTCGACCGGGCGGCCAAGAAGCACCCCATCGACACCTGGTAGCCGGCCTGGCCGGCCGGCCGTCGATCAGGGCGATGGCGGGTCGAGTGAGCGGAAGCGGCGCAGGGAGTTGAGGTTGATGGCGGCGAAGATCAGGTTGACGGGTAGGCGCCACCAGCCGGTGGTCAGGTTGTAGCGGTTGGCCTCGGCCATCTCGGCGCGGCCGTGGTCCCGGCAGTAGGACCGGTCGTCGCCGGGTGGGCGCCAGCTCCACCAACTGGTCGCCCGGAGCACCACGAAGTTGGCCGCCGGTGTGAGGCCGCAGACCGAGCAATAGCTGCCGCCGAGCGGCAGCGGAGCGTCGGCGGCGACCAGCACCACACCGTTGCCGGCGATGTTGGGGGCGGTGCCTGCGCTGAGCTTCTCGTCGTACACCCGTCGGAGCGTCGGCTCCCGCAGCGTCTCGTACGCCTCGTCGATGGCGGCCAGCCGCCGCTCCCGATCGGGATCGTGGGCCACCGCCTGGCGGGCCCAATGAGCCGACGTCCGGATCGCCTCGTCGGAGGCGTCGAACGGGACCTGGAGCAACTCGTAGTAGGACGCCACCGGCGGCAAGCCTAATCCCGACGCGGCCGGCTCCGGTCGGTGTCACGATGTCGCCATGACGGGGGCTCGAGGGCCGGCGGCGAGCGTGAGGCTCACACCGTGGCAGGCGTTGTGGTTGTTCGCCGGCACCTGGCCGGCGCTGTTCTTCACCGGGGCACTGGTGCTGTACCTGGCGGTGCTGCGGGATCTCGTCGGCGGGCGTACGTTGCCGCTCGCGGTGTTCCTGCTGGCGGTGATCGCTGTCTTGGGTTATCGGGCGGTGCTGCGGGTCCGCGACCTGCTGTCGGGGCGGGCCCTGGTGGTCGACGACGTGCTCGTGCGCACATGGCGCACCGGCATCAGGGGCCCCGGCCCGACCCGGTGCTACGGCCAGTTCGATCACCTCGGCCGCCAGCGGCTGATGACCCGGGTCTTCCACCGCACCCACGCCGGCCACCGCTACCGGGTGGAGTACAGCCCCGTCAGCCGCATCGTCTGGTCGGCCGAGCTGCTTGACCCTGGTGCCACCGGAGGGCCTTGGGCTCTACCGGACGGGCCGGGGTCGGACGTACGATGAGACTGCGGGTGGGCCCGAGCGGCAGCGATGCCGGACCCGAAACGGGGGCCTGTGCCATGGGAACGAAGACAGGACCGAACAAGAAGCGCCGGCTGCCGCCGCGGTGGATCATCCACCTGTTCTGGCAATCGCACCGGTGGGTGTACCGCCTCTCACGCCAACGCCTCGGCCTGTGGCGGCCCAAGAAGGACGGCTGGGGTGCCATGTGCCTCCATACGATCGGGCGGCGCACCGGCCGTGAGCGCAACGTGATGGTCGGCTACTTCGAGGATGGGCCGAACCTGGTGACGATGGCCATGAACGGGTGGGGCCCGGAGGAGCCGGCGTGGTGGCTCAACCTCCAGGCCCATCCCGACATCACGGTCGACCTGCCCCGGGGCGGCTCCCGCCTCGTCACCGCCCGGGCGGCGAACGGCGAGGAGCGGGACCGGCTGTGGGCCCGGTGGCAGGAGATCGACGAGGGCCTCGACGACTACGCCGCCCGACGTCCCCGGCCCACCGCTGTGGTGGTGCTCGAACCCCGCACCTGACGGGGAGTGAACCGTGGCGCGGATCGAGGGCCGTCGGGCCGTCGCCGGGCGGCGTTCAGGCCGGGATCACCCGCACCGGTAGGTGCTCGAAGCCGTGCAGCGTGTTGTTCACCAGCCACGTCGGGCCAGACGGGCCTGGGCCGTCCCCGTGGGGCTCGAAGCGGGCCACCCGGTCGGCCAGGGCGGCCAGCAGGGAGTGGGCCTCGATGCGGGCCAGGTTGATGCCAACGCACAGGTGCACGCCCCGGCCGAACGCCAACTGCTCGGTGGGGTTGCGGGCCACGTCGAACCGGTCGGGGTCGGGGAAGCGGCGCTCGTCGCGGTTGGCCGACCCGTACATCACCAGCACCCGGCTGCCCTCGGCGATCTCCACCCCCTCGATCTCCAGCGTCCGGGTGGCCACCCGGGTGAAGTACTGGACGGGGGAGTGGAGCCGCAGCACCTCGTTGAACGCCGACGGGATCAGCGACCGGTCGGCCCGCACCCGGTCCCACTGGTCGGGGTGGCGGGCGAACAACGCCACCGCCGCCCCCAGGGCGTTGACCGTGGTGTCGATCCCGGGCCACGTGTACGCCCCCACCAGGTCGGACCGGCCCATGTGGCACAGCTGGTCGGCCCGCCGCCCGGCCGTCAACTGCCCGGCCTGGCACGCCCCATTTGTTCGGGCCCGCAGCTCCTGCAGGGCGGCGAACCCGTCGGCCGCCCGCTCGTTGGCCGGCCCCATCACGTTGAACGCCCGCTCGGCCAGCGGCGGATAGTGCGCCCGCCCCTCGTCGGGCAACCCGATCAGGTCGGCCACCACCGTGAGGCTGTAGGGCCGGGCCAGGTCGGCCACCGCGTCGAACCGGCCGGCCTCGGCCGCCGCGTCGGCGAACCGCACCGCCGTCGCCTCCACCTCGGGCACGATGGCGGCCAGGGCGTTGGGCGACAGCTGGTCCATCAACGGCTTGCGGTAGCGGTCGTGCACCGGCGGGTCCGAGGTGAGGATCGACTCGCCCATCATCCGGTTGGCCCCGTCGCCCACCGCCACCCCGGCCGCCGACGAGAACCGCTGCCAGTCGCTCAACACCGAGCGCACCTGCTGGAAGCGGGGAAAGGCCACCATCGCCGGCCCCGACAGCCACACCACGGGCCCCAGATCGCGTAGGGCCCGGTAGGTGGGGAACGGGTCGGCCAGCACGGCCTCGTGCCACAGATCGACGGTCGAGACCGGGCACCCCGGGGGCAGGCTCATTCCACCCGTCATTCCACGATGCCCCGGGCCCGGAGCTCGGCCACGGCGGCCGGGTCGAGGCCGAGGTCGGCCCCCAGCACCTCGTCGGTGTGGGCCCCGAGGCCGGGCGCCGCCACCAGATCGACCTCGCTGGCCGACAGGCGGGGCGCCCACCCCAGCATCGGCACCGGCCCCTGCTCGGGATGCTCGATCGTCTTCACGAACCCCCTCGCCACCAGGTGCGGGTCGGTCAGCAGCTCGGAGGTGTCGAGCACCGGACCGCCCGGCACCCCGGCCGCTTCCAGCCGCTCCGCCACCTCGTGCTTGGGGTACCGGCTGGTCCAGGCCGCGATCTCGGCCCGCAGCTCGTCGGTGTTGGTCACCCGGCCTTCGTTGGTGGCGAACCGGGGGTCGGTCACCAGGTCGGGTCGCTCCATGGCCGTGCACAGGTCACGGAACATCCGGGGTGTGACGGCCATGATCATGATGTGGTCGTTGGGGCCGCCTCCGGCGCACGGGTACAGGTTGTTTACGGCCAGTGGTCCGTTCCCGTTCCTCGGCGCCGGCCGCTCGCCCCAGCCCGGCATCATCGAGACCCGGGTGCGCATGAAGTAGGTCATGGCCTCCTGCATCGACACCTCGATCTGCTGGCCCTCCCCGGTGCGCAGCTTCTGCACGTAGGCCGACACGATGGCCAGCGCCGCCTGCACCCCGGTGCCCGAGTCGCCCGTGGTTGGCCCCGGCAACAGCGGCTCGCCGTCGCGGTACCCGGTGGTGGACAGGGCCCCGGCCGTGGCCTGGGCCACCCCGTCGAAGCACTTGCGGTTGGCGTAGGGGCCCGACAGGCCGTAGCCCTTGATCGAGGCGTAGATGATCCCCGGGTTGGCCGCCTTCAGCACCTCGTAGCCGATGTCGAGCTTGGCCACCACGCCCGGGCCGTAGTTCTCCACGAACACGTCGAACCGGGGGGCGAGGCTCAACAGGATCTGGCGGCCCTCCACCGTGGTCAGGTCGATGGCGACGCTGCGCTTGTTGCAGTTCCAGTACATGAAGTAGTCGCGGGGCACGTTGTCGATGCCCCGGGCCGGGTCACCGGCGCCCGGCGGCTCCACCTTCACCACGTCGGCCCCGAACCAGGCCAGGGCCTGGGTGCACGAGGGCCCGGCCTCGTACTGGGTCATGTCGAGAATGCGTAACCCGTCCAGCGCCGGCATGCGTGGTCCCCTCCAGAATGAGCGTCCTCATCAGCCCACTATCTCCATCCCCGATAGTCAAAGCGGAAACGGGAGATAGCTGTCACCCTGGAACGATGTTGTCGCCGTATCGCGTGCTGGACCTCACCGATCACCGCGGCCAACTGGGGGGCCACATACTGGCGATGCTGGGGGCCGAGGTGATCCTCGTGGAACCCCCCGGCGGCTCGCCGGCCCGCCAGGTCGGCCCCTTCGCCGGCGAGGAGCCCGGCCTGGAGCGGTCGCTCCAGTTCTGGGCCTTCAACCGGGGCAAGCGGAGCGTCGTGGTCGACATCGACACCCCCGAGGGTCGGGAGCAGCTCCTGGAGCTGGTGGCCGGGGCCGACGTGCTGATCGAGAACGAGCCGCCGGGGGCCATGGCCGCCCGGGGCCTCGATCCCGCCGCCCTGGCCGCCGTCAACGACGCTCTGGTGCACGTGTCGATCACCCCGTTCGGGGACACCGGCCCCAAGGCCGACTGGGCCTCCACCGACCTGACCCTGCAGGCGGCGTCGGGGTGCCTCTCGCTCACCGGCGACAAGGACCGGGCGCCCCTGCGCCTCGCCCCCGCCCCCCAGGCCTGGTACCACGCCGCGGCCGAGGCGGCCCAGGCGGCCCTGATCGCCCTCTACGAGCGGCAGAACCGCTCGGGGCGGGGCCAGCACGCCGACGTGTCGGTGCAGCAGGCGACCAACCAGATCGCCGCCTCCCAGATGCTCACCTCGGCCCTCAGCGCCACCCGTACCGAACGCATCGCCGGCGGCGTGCTCTACGGCGGCATCGACATCAAGCTCATGTGGCCCTGCGCCGACGGCCACGTGTCGGTCACGTTCCTGTTCGGGGCGGCCATCGGCCCTTTCACCCGCCGCCTCATGGAATGGGTGTGCGAGGAGGGCCACTGCGACCAGGCCACGCGGGACAAGGACTGGATCAACTACGCCGTGATGCTGCTCGACGGGCGGGAGCCGGTGAGCGAGTACGAGCGGGTGCGCGACGAGGTGCTGGTGCAGTTCTTCGCCTCCAAGACGAAGGCCGAGCTGCTGGCCGGTGCGGTGGAACGGCGGGTGTTGATCGCCCCCATCGCCACCATGGCCGACGTGGCCGCCAGCGACCAGCTGGCCGAGCGGGGCTACTGGGAAGAGGTCGACATGGGGCCCATCGGCACCGTCCGCTTCCCGGGAGCCATGGCCCATCTCACCGCCACCCCGCTGAAGTCCCTGGCCCGCCCGCCCCGCCTGGGGGAGCACACCGAGCAGCTGCTGGGCACCCGGCGGGAGCCGGCCCCGCCCGCAGCCCAGCTGCAGGTGCAGGTCCGCGAGGGCGAGCCGGCAGCAACGGCAACGGCAACGGTGGCCAGGCCCTGGCCGGGTTGAAGGTGCTCGACCTGATGTGGGTCATGGCCGGCCCGGCCGCCAGCCGGGTGCTGGCCGACCACGGCGCCGACGTGATCCGGGTGGAGTCGATCCACCGGATCGACACGGCCCGCACGTTGGCCCCGTTCGTCGACAACGACGGGCACCCCGAGCAGTCGGGCCTGTTCAACAACCTCAACGGCAACAAACGGGGCATGGCGCTGGATCTGTCACACCCGCTCAGCCACTCGGTGATGACCGATCTGGTGCAGTGGGCCGACGTGGTGCTCGACGCCTTCTCCCCCCGGGGCATGCGCTCGCTGGGGCTGAGCCACGAGATCCTGCTGCGGCGCCGGCCCAACCTGGTGGTCGGCTCCACCTGCCTCAACGGCCAGACGGGGCCTCTGTCGTCGCTGGCCGGGTTCGGCACCATGGCCGCCGCCATGTCGGGCTTCTTCCACGTGTGCGGCTGGACCGACCGGCCCCCGTGCGGCCCTTTCGGCGCCTACACCGACTACGTGTCGCCCCGGTACTTCCTGTGCACGGTGCTGGCGGCGGTGGACCACCAGCGCCGCACGGGCAAGGGCCAGTACATCGACTTCTCCCAGAGCGAGGCGTCGATCCACAACCTTTCGCCGATCCTGCTCGACTATGTGGTCAACGGCCGGATCGCCGAGCGGATGGGCAACGACGACCCGGTGATGAGCCCCCACGGCGTGTATCCGGGGGAGGGGGAGGGGCGCCCCGACGCCGACCCGTGGGTGGCGATCGCCTGCGAGACCGACGAGCAGTGGCGGGCCCTGTGCAAGCTGGTGGGCGGCCCGCTGGAGGCGCTGTCGGGGCTGGAGCGGCCCGAACGGCGGGCCCGGCGGCGGGAGATCGACGGCCACCTCACGTCGTGGACGAGGGTGCGCCCGCCCGACGAGGTGATGACCGAGCTTCAGTCGGCCGGCGTGCCGGCCCACACCGTGGCCAACTCGGCCGAGGTGCTGGCCGACCCCCAGCTGGAGCACCGCGCCCATCACGTCGAGCTGCCCCACGGTCGCCTCGGCAGCACGTGGATCGAGGGCAGCCGGTTCCGGCTGTCCCGCACCCCGGCGGCGATGCGCCGGGCCGGGCCGACGCTGGGCCAGGACACGTTCGAGATCCTGGCCGGCACCCTCGGCTACGACGCCGAGTGGATCGCCGAGCTGGCGGCCGAGGAGATCTTCGAGTGACAGCGATCTTCGAGTGATCGGCGTGCCAGACTCGCCCGGTGAGCGACAACCCACTTGAGCTGCGCGCCTCGGGCGTGACGATGGACTGCGCCGACGTGGCCCTGATGGCCGACTTCTGGCAGGCGGCGCTCGGCTTCCGCAGCCGGGCCGGCGACGAGCGGACGGCGGTGACGCTGTCGGACGCGGCCCCGCCCCGGGTGATGAACCACCTGACGCTGCAAAAGGTGCCGGAGTCCAAGACGGCCAAGCACCGGGTCCACCTCGACCTGTTCCCGGCCGACGGCCAACGGGCCCGGGACCGGTTGGTGGAGCTGGGCGCCACCGTGCTCGGGGAACCGGCCGCCGACGACCCCGGCCACTTCGGCTTCCAGGCCATCGTGATGCAGGATCCCGAAGGCGGCGAGTTCTGCCTGGTGGTACGGCCGCCGAAGGCGGAGCAGGCTTAGCGGTCGCCACCACGACGCTGGTCCGCAAACCCCGAGGCTGAGCGATACCGCGCGTTCGGGAAGTGCCGTTCCTGCTTTGGTCGCCACGCAAGCTTGTCGTTGTGTTCTAGCCTGGAAGTCGGCCCAATGGTGAACTGTCGACAGGACCTCACGACCTGTCCTCAGGCGTCATCGACAGGCAGGAACTCGGCAGCTCCCAGCCCCCAGTCGAGGCCAGGGCTGAAGCCCTATCGGGCCCACGCGCAATGCAGGCATGATCGGCGCAGGGTCGACGCCGACGAGCTGGGCATCGGCCCTGTCGGCTCCTGGCGCGATGCCTGACGGCCGCCGCTACCGATGAGGCGATCCTGTAGCTCGGCGAGCTCGATGCGCTGCGTAGTCCCGGCCGAAGAGGACGACAGTCCCTGTCAGCTTCGATCTCGGCCAGGCACAGCAGGGGGTAAGCCGGTATCCCCAGCCCGGCGACGGCAAGCCACTTCAGCTGCTGTCGTTCCCGACGCCCGGCCCGACGCCAGCGGACCACCGGGGCGACGGCGCAGGTCAGGAACGTGGCCAGCATGGTGACGAAGGAGACCAGCGTCAGCCCCTGGACCAGGCCGGGCAGCGGCGGGAAGGGGCGGGGGACGTCCTGAAGCGGGACCAGGAACGGCCCAGTGGCGAAGGCTCCTTCCACCTGGGCTTGTGGCCACCGTGATCACCACCACGACAGGCGCCCAGCGTCACCGCCGGCTCGGCAGGTGGCCGTTGGGGAAGTAGAGGAGCACCAGCACTGCGCAGCCCACCACTTCCCAGGCGCTCTCCTGGAGCACGGCGATCAGCCAGTTGAGCCGGAGCGCGGTGTCGGGACGGACCGCCAGCACCTGCCAGCCGACCTCCTTGGCCTGCGTGATGGCCACCAGCAGGCCGAGCAGCGTCAGCAGCAAACCCACCACGGCCCCGACCTGGCGCCGCGCAACAGTCAGGCCGAGGCCGGTGAACAGCGACGCCACCACCACCCCGAACAGGAGGCGGACTCCGGTGGCCCAGCCCGGTTCCAGGGCAGCCAGCCCGGCTCCCACCGCCAGGGCCAGGCCGCCGATAGCGGCCGAGATCGTCGCCGCTCGGCTCGTCCAGCTCATGCCAGAACTGTACGGCAGCGGCCTGGCCGGGGCCTCCGTGCTGGTACGGAGACCAGAACCGTGGGCCGCCACGAAGACCCGGCGCTACCCGATACCTAGCGTCCATTACGGAACCAAACAAGCCGACCGAGGAATCACACCATGCGGAGCTTCACCCGACCGACCACCTCATCCTCCTCCTCCGCTGTCGCCGCCCCGCGCCGGCTCCTGCCGCGACCGCCGCCACGGCCGGCACCTCCACCGCCGCTTCGACCGGCAGGGGCCGGGCCAGTCTGATCGCAGCGGGGCTGGTGATCGGCCCGCTGCTGTCGGCCGTGGTGCGCGCGTTCCGACCCGGCCCCGAACGGGACGACTTCAGCTACGCGAGCTTCGCCGCGGTACGCCACCGCCCCCGAGGCCCTGTCGGTGGACGCCGGCACCCCGTTCATGAGCTACATCGAGAACAACCTGGGCCACCTGCTGGGGGCCTGGTTCGCCTGGCGCCGGGCCGACGCCACGCCGGCGGGGGATGAGACCTGAAGCGGCACGATGAGCACTACGACCCTGGGCCGGCGACTGTAGCAGCAGCCGAGAGAACACGGTCGCTCAGCACCCAGCCGCGCTCTGAAGCGACAGCGTGATCCCCAGTCGGCCGGCGGTGTGTTCATCCTGACCACCAAGCCATGGGTCCCGGATAGCCAGCGGGGCTAGCCACAAGGACCCAACGTCTCCGAACTTCACCTTCTGGAACTTAAGGAACCATGCTATGAACGTCTCACCCCTCCAACGGACCGTTCGGCTGTTGACGGTCGCCGCCGTCGTCGTGATGGTGGCCGCTTGCAGCAACGACCAGCCCACCGCACGCCCACAGGCGCCGCCAACCACCACCGCCGCGATGGCCGCGGGGGCGACGGCCGCGACGACGCTTGCGGGGTCGAACGCGACATCGATCTACTCGACCCGGTTCTTTGATCCGCCGCTCGACATCTACCTCCCGTCGTTTCTCGACCCCACATCGAGCGATGAAGCGGCGCATCTCGTCTCTTGGGGCTCACCCGACGGATCCGTGGCGGTGCGCGTGCTTCGCCCGGTTGTCGTCTACGCACCCGGCGCCACGACGACCAGCCCAGTACCCACCGACTACGTGCAGTACCTGCTCAGGCAGGCAGATCACGGCGGCCGTTTCGTGGACCAATTGGACACCGAGGTGGACGGGCACGAGGCGACGGTGCTGACCGGTACGACCGACGAACCCATCGACGGCGCGATCGGATGCCCGGACACGGGAACCACAGCCGACAAGTGTTTCGGGCTTCAACCCGAGTTCGCCCTCCGCATCGCGATCATCGCCACCGATCAGGGCCCGGTGTTGATCTGGCTGCGCAGCAACGCCGACGCTGCCGTCGACGTCGCGGCGGCCAGCGAGCGCCTCGACTCCTTCCTCGACGGGGTGCACTTCGCCGACCGTCCTGTCGAGACCGCTACCACCGCGACGGCGGTCGACACCGAGTACGACGGGACCTACACCTGGACGATCACCAAACAGGACGCGCTGGCCTACGGCACGCCGAGCGACAAGACACCAGCGAGTCTCGCGCTCTACCCGAACACCTTCACCGCGACGCTCAAGGACGGCCAGTTCACGCTGCGCGAGACCAGCTCGGGCGACGAAGAATCCGACAGGTACGAGGCATCACCAGGTCGCCTGATTCTCGACCCGACCGGCTCCGGGTTGACGGCCGCGGTCACCCGTGATCCTGATGGCACGCTGCACCTGACCGCCCTACCACCGATCCTCGATGCCGGCGGTGTGTTCATCCTCACCACCAAGCCATGGGTCCCGGTGGCGGCGGGGGCCGACTGCTCCAACCCTGAGGGCGGCTCGAGCAACACCTGCCTGGACGAGCTGAGCGCCGGTCGCCACGAGACCAGCACTTTCGCCCCGGCGCTGAGCTACGACGTGCCGGCAGACTGGTCGAACCTCGAAGATCTGCCCGGCAACTTCCTGCTGTTGCCGCCAGGGTCGACGCTGGCGGGCGTGAACCCGGGGACCAGCGACTTCCTCGGTGTCTACTCGTCCGTCGCGGCGCCCGAGCAATGCACAGGCAACGCCGACTTGCGTGTCGAACGCACACCTGAGGCCCTGGTCGAGTACCTCCAAGGGCTCGGGGCGCTGACCGTCAGCGACCCGCAACCCGTGACGATCGGTGGCCTGTCAGGGTTGCGGGTTGACCTGACGTTCGACGATGCGACGGCCGATCAGGCCTGCCACCTGCAAGACGAGCAGTTCGGTGGGGGCGTCTTCGTCGACGTCATCGTCGGGGTCGGTCGAAGCTCACTGGTTCATTCGGTGGCGGCCGGCTACCCCCTGCGGATGGTTTTCCTGCAACACGGCTCGGACCTCTTGGCGATCGAGGTCGCCGACGCGCCGCACGGGGGCAGTGACTACGCCGACTGGTTCGCTCAGGCTGACCAAGTGGTCAGCACGTTCAGGTTCTCATGAACTTCGTCGGCGAAGCCTGAACCAGCCAACCACTCCTCCAAGGTCGGCTGCGGCCTCGCATCCGTCTCCGAACTTCACCGTCTGGAATTTGAAAGGAACCACGCCATGAACATCGGGATCCTCCGACGAACCGCTCGGCTGGTGACGATCGCCGCCGCCGCCGTCGTGATGGTGGCCGCGTGCGGCGACGACCAGCCCACTGCACGCCCGCAGGCGCCGTCAACCACCGCTGCCCGCCCACAGGCGACGGGACCCACAACCGAACCAGCACGCATCGGGCGGCCTGTGGGGATCATCGCGATCGGCCATTCCGGGTTGACCGGTGAGGGCACCGGCGGCACGTTCGAGGCCGTCTTCGCGAACTCGTGGGCGACTGGGAGCGCACCTGAGGTGAACAGTGTGTACCAGCGCTTGACCAGCGTGCGGCCCGAGACCCAAGGTCACGTCGCCAACACGGCGAAGGGGGGTGCACCCGCGTCGACCCTGACGGCACAAGCGACACAGGCGCTTGCGATCGTGCCAGTCCCGGCGCTGGCGATCATCCAGACCGTCGACAACGACATCCTGTGTGACGCGTCGAACGTCGCCGAGGTTGGGCAGTCGCTCGCGGATGCCCTTGCCCTGATCCACGATGCCTCGCCCGACGCCATCATCCTCGTCGCCGGTCAACTCAGCCGGCCCAGCGTCGCGTTCGTGAACGACCTCGTGGCCGCCCATCCAGACACGAAAGCCGACCTGACCTGGGATGACGAGTGTTCGTTCTTCGATGCCGACGGCAATCTGCGCGAATCCGGGTTCGAGCTGCTCACGGCCGCGATCGACGCCTACGAGTCCGAGATGGCCCGCGTCTGCGCCCAAGTACCGAACTGCGTGACCGACGGCGGCGTCCGCAAAGCTTGGATCGACTCGCTCGAGTACTTCTCGCCCCCCTTCACGCATATCAATCTCGCCGGTCAGGCAGCCCAGGCAGAACTCATCTGGCCCGTCATCGAGCCGCTGTTGACCCGCTGACCCAAGGCCGACTGTCGCGGTCAACACCGAGACGGGTTCAACATGACCAGCGGCACGCTCCCACGCGGTCCCGACCAGCCGCGACCGTGGCTCGACACCGACCGCGTCGCGCTCTCGACCATGCGCCACCGCCACCCAAGCGGTCACCCAGTGGGTCGGGCGAGCCGCTCCCTCGTGACTTCAACTGCCTACGACGTGCTGGCCGAGGACACCCCATAGCGACCGCTCGTTACGCCGCCATCGGTTCGCTAGTGGCGCGCTGCACTTCGGCCCATACGAGCGCCTTGCCTGCACAGCGGAACCGCCCGGTATCACCACGGGCGCAGGGGCGGTCGAAGGCGCTCGGGTGCCGGCGTTACGCCCTGGATCGACCGCTCGATATCGACGGGCCAGTAGAGCCGGGTCGACGGCCGCTTGGCGGTGAGCGATCTCGAGCGGCGACCCGCGACGCTCCGCTCACCATCCGTGGGCCATCCGCGGAGAGGCGCGACCGGAACTGCAGCCGTAATCAGAAGGGTTGGGACAGTCGATAGCTGCCTGTGGCGCCGGCTAGCTCGAGGCGTCCGACACTAGACGAATGCTGGCATAACTTGTTCTGCGAAGCGATCCATCGGTAAGGCCAAGTCCTCAATTGGGGCGCCCGGGCCCGGAGGGAGGAAGTAGAGAATCACGTGTTCGACGCCGAGAGCGGCGTACGCGTTCAGGTCATCGACGATCTGCTCAACCGAGCCTTGCAGCGGTGCCCGATCAATGGGGTTCGAGTCGTCGAACACTACAACACCACCAAAGCAAAGGCCGACGGCGTTCTCATCCCGGCCCGCCATCACAGTGAGTTCTCGTAGTCTCTCGACCATGGTGGCCATTGCCGCAGGCGGGAAGACCGCCGGAGGGAACGTGCCGAGGGGGAGCCAGGCGTCACCGCGGCGGGCCGCACGGCGCAAGGCATACTCAGTGTGCCCGCCAATCCAGATAGGTGGGTGAGGGGTCTGCACCGGGAGTGGCAGCATCCCTACCTCAGGTATTTGGACGAAGCGGCCGTCAAAGGCCGTTTCATTGCCTGACCAGAGGAACCTAAGGGCGTCGATGTACTCATCCGTAACCGAGCCCCGCACCTCGAACGTGTCAAGACCTAAGGCTGTGAACTCCTCCTTCATCCAGCCGGCGCCGATCCCCACGATCAGGCGTCCGCCGGAAAGCACGTCGAGCATTGCCAGCATCTTGGCCGTGAGCACTGCGGGTCGGTACGGCGCTATCAAAACATTGAACCCGAGCCGGATACGAGTTGTGCAACCTGCGAGATAAAGCAGAGTCGATATGGGTTCGAAGAACGGTAAATCGGCACGGAATACCGATACTCCATCGGAAGCGTAAGGGTAGGCAGACTTTACTTCCTTGGGGAGGACGATGTGGTCGGCCATGACTACCGAATCGAATCCGTGCCTCTCAGCGCGGAAGGTAAGATCACGGATGGCGTCGACCGTCACATCATGCCGGTGTGTTGGCAGATTCATCCCGAACGACAAACCCATGGTGCCTCCCGAGGCACGGCTCGCATCAGCGGAGCACGGCGTCCGATCCTAGCTGTTCACCGAAGGGGCAGCTATACCTGGCTGAAGCGCGCCGCGGCTGTCCGCAGTTCGAAGGTCAGGAGGTCCTCGGCCGTGGTGACCAACAGGAGGCATCACCAGTGGTCGAGCGACTCCCGGCGTTATCCGTCGGACCGACCGCCCGCCCGGCGTCGACGGCCGGGACGAGCCAGGTCGAGAGTAGACCCAGGCCCGATTCGGCCGTCCGCCGGGCCGGCGAGGGTGTTGTGGTAGGGCCCCCGGCCCGTCGAGGCAATGATGGGAGCACGATAAAGATGGACAGCGTGTGAAGGAAGAGGAATCTCTTGAACATGGATTTCGGGGTCGAACGTCCTGATTTGCGGGGTGTCACCGCTGTTGTCACCGGGGCAGGTCGCGGTCTCGGGAAGGGCTTTGCCATTGAGCTGGTGAAGTGCGGAGCTAGCGTGGCGGTTACCGGCCGCGACGACGCAGTCCTCAGGGAAACTGCACGCGCCCTTGTCGAGGCCGGTGGCAACTGTCTGGCTCATGCCGCCGACGTGACGGACCGCGCCGCCGTCGAAGAGGCTGCTGGGCACATCAGATCGGTACTGGGTCCACCATCGCTTCTTGTGAACAACGCCGGGCAGCTCATCGTGTCGCCGTTTCTGACTGCAGATCCTGAGGGTTGGTGGCGTGTCGTCGAAGTCAACCTTCGAGGAACGTTCAACTGGGCGCAAGTCATCATCCCCGGCATGGTGGCGGCTGGTGGAGGGCGCGTGCTCAACATCAGCTCGGTCGGGGCCAAGGCCGGCCCGCCGATGACTTCGTCGTACAATGCCTCCAAGGCTGCAGTCTCGGAGCTAACCGGAACGCTCGCGGCCGAGCTTCCCCGTGAGATCCCTGTGTTTGCGCTGGCTCCCTACGGCTTGACGGACATGACCCGCTATCTCCTGAACGAGAACGAGTTCGATTCTACGCCATTGGCCGAGTTACTGGACGGGCGAGAGGAGGGCGCTCTGCCCGAGACGCTTGCCATGTTCAGGTTTTTGGTGAGTGGTGAAGCAGATCACCTCTCCGGCCGGCACATTGACACATTTGAGTCAATCGAAGGGCTTCGAGGAGACTCGGTCTAGCAGATTTCGGAGAGCAGCCCGAGTGATCGAGAGTGTGACTGACACTGGCACGCGTGAACCTGCGTTCACGAGCGAGCCAGGCGCTCGGCAATTGCGTTAGCGCTGGCACCAAGTCCGAAGTATGGATCGCCTCGCCGAAATTGAGCGGGCCGCACGCGGCGTCGAAGACGGGGCCGTCGACCCAGCAGATGCACCGGTCGTGCTCGGCCCGATGAACCTCGCTCCGATCGAAGCTCTTCGACTCGAACTCCGTGCCAGTGAGGTCAATCCGCAGACGCCATCCGGGGTTGTCCAAAGTCTCGATCGTGATCCCTCCAAGGGGACGGTGGCTCGTTTGCCGCCCTTGCGGATGATCTGCAGGACATGGTGGCCACGTTCGAAGCCGAGGTCGTCGATGTCGGCGTTGAGGGCTTCGGACACGCGCAGTCCGTTCAAGCCGTGCAGTGAGGCGAGGGCGTGGTCACGTTTGGTTCCTATACCGGCTTGGACCATGAAGGCGCTGAGCTCGTTGCGGTCCAGGCCCAGGGTCCTCGATTCGCCGTCGACCTTGGGACGGTTGCAGGTGAGCGGCCGGGCTGCGCTCGACGTGGCCCTCTTGCTCGCAGTACCGGTAGAAGCTGGCCAACGTCGACAGCCGCCGGGCGACAGTCGATGCCATCAACCCATGGGCTTCCATCGAACGGCCGAACAGCTCCAGATGCGAGCGCTGGACTTCGAACAGGCCAAGCCCGAACTCGGCGCGCCAGTGGGCGTAGATACGCAGGTCAGTGGCGTAGCTGTTACGGGTGGCGGCGCCGTAGCCAGCAAGGAACCCGGCCATGACCAGCAACCCGCGCCGGCCCGTGGGATCGTCGAAGGTGGACAGTTCGGTGGCGATGGACATGACCTACTCCTTGGTGGCCCTCCGCCGGGCGCGGGGACCCAGTCCATCAGGACTGCCTCGTGGTCCACCTTCGCCAGCCACCGGGGTCTAGAATTGCAGTGATGGCCACCTCGCCGGCATCCGAGATCCGCAACCTCCAGCACACCACGGTCGAGGCGCTCAACCTGAGCGAGGCCGAGGCCGAGGCCTTCCGCCAGAAGCTGGCCCGCATCGCCGCCGACGTCCTGAACGACCCACCGCCGCCGGACGACGCATTCCACCGGTAGGCGTGTCATTCGACTGGACCCGACTGGTCGCCGGGTCGGCAGATGGCCGGCGAGCCATCTACAGCGAGCAGTTCCCAGGGCGATGGGCAGACCTGGAAACCGACCTCGGGGGCCCAGGAGCACTCGACTTCACCGAGCACGAAGCGAGCCAGCTCCTCACCGTGTTCGCCACCCATTGGGAACACCTACCACCCACGGAACAAACCGACGAGATCCGCTACCACCTCGTCGTCCTCGACGCCCCGATCCGCTCAGCCCACGTCGCAGTAGCCTTCGTCGCCTGCCGGCTCCGGCCCGATCAGATCGTCGTTGCCTACCCCACCCTGGTCCGCGACCTCTGATGAGACGGTGTGATACCGGGCGGGCCGCTTGTGCCGTTACGACTGCCGGGAGAGGAGCACTAACTGCGCTTGTCACACTCCATGTTCCATCCTATTTCGAGTGAACGTGACGACAACTTCGGGATCATCGATTGCACCGGTAAATGTCGTTTCGACACCTGGTCGGCTCTGAGCTTGCCAAGGATGTTATCCCGGTTAGGATCGGAATTTCACCTCTAAGCTGCTCTAGTGGCTCATTTCTTGGCAGCAACTCGCTTGCGAGGGCCGGCACGCCGACACACGAAACAATGTCACCAGGGTCTCCGAATGAAGCCACGTGTATATCGCCGTTCACCAACCGGGGCGGTGTAGCGACTGACGTGTTGGTGACAGTTGGGCAACTCCTGCGGCCTGGCCGGGCAGGAAAGGGCCGCTCTCACTAGCGAACCCACTACCAGGGCGACAGCCTGCCAATTGGGCGGGTTGGCAGTTTGGAGCAAGATTGAAGACGAAGCCGTTGCCATCCGCATCCGATATGGCCAGATCCTGAGTCTCACCGATCCAGCCGTGGGCGTCAATCACCATCGGAAGGTCACCGGATCTAGGCTCGACAGTGAGTCCATCAAGGAAACGACCGATCGTCGCCTGCTGCTGGGCGGGGTCCTTGGTCCAGATGACGACGTCAACAAACCGAGCTGTCGACCTGTATCGTCACCGAGTCCTCCGCCCCGGCAGCGTCCTCCGGTGCAGTCACCCAGTAGGCGGGGTAGCCAGCGACGAGGCGATCAAGCCTTGCGTTGGCCTCTAGCGGCTGGCTGATGTTGTGCAATGTCACACTTCCCCGGAGGTTACGAGGTCCGGCCGCCATGTGACACGTCGCTCCATGACGAGCGGGGACATGTCGTCTGAGCGAGATGTCATCTCGATTATCGTTCCACTACTCAAAGTAAGCGACTCTCTGGTCCGATACTCGAGTACAGGGCGGTAGGGGGATATCTCGGTGCACCAACCGGTAGTTCCTTATCACCGCCGATGACTAACGCTTCCAGGCACCAGTGATCACCAAGCTCATACACGCAGAGTGATGGAATCCCCGCTTCGCCATCAAGGATCGCTTCTGGCACCCTTAGCACGAGCTGCCGCTCGCCTAGCGGCGCCTCAAGTTCGATCTCAAGCGGGCTAATCCGGCCAACGCCGATAGAGGAACAGCTTTCCTCGTCTTCAAGATCAGATGACAAGGCTGCCACTTCGACCCGGTCGGGGAACTCCGAGAGCCACGGCACGAGTTCTCGGCAGCTGGAGTGGTCCACTTGCAGCACGAGCGACGTTGGTCCGGCAATGAAAACCGACTCAATTGGGTTCGATCGCAACTCTTCGCCACTACCAACGCTCGACCGGGTAGTTGACGACTGTCCCGGTTCAGGAACGGTAGAGGTGCATGAGGCGAGGAGGAGTGCCGGCGTTAGCAACCATGGCAGCTTCCTAACTCTCATGGCTGAGATGGAAGCACGACAAACGGGCAGATTCCAGGATACGAGCACTTTGGCACGCGTTGGAAACTTGACACACCCTTCCACTGCGCCCGGTAGCCGGCGAAGTGGCCTGGGCGACCCACTCGGTATCGACGGCGGCGGCCGCACGGTATCGGCAGGAGTCCGAGCTGGGCGTGATCCCGAGCGCGAGGGTCGTGTCGGAGTGCGCTTGTCCATGCCAGTCGTAGACCAGCTCTCAGCTACGCAACCGGCTGCCAGGGGTCAGGTGCTATCGGACCCAAGTTCGGGCAAGGTGGACGACGTGAACCGCCACGAACTCGCGGGAGATTCTCAGGAACGAGGGGATGAACCCAGAGACCTACTGCACTCGACGGGGGCCACCCGGACGAGCGATACGTCATCGAGCCCGGCCAGGAGGCTGGCACGTCTTCCAATCCGAACGCGGTCTCGAATCGGGTCGGCGGGACTTCGACACCGAAGATGAAGCCTGCAGGCATCTTCTCCGACTACTACGGAACGATCGAACAATTCATTTTCATATGGTTGTTGGCCCGCTTCCAGCCGCTGAGGCGGACGCCGCCTTCGAGCTGTGGAAGAAGGCCTCCGGTTTGGTGGACATCGATGCGGCAGACATCCGGATCGACAACCCCGTCGTCGGCGATGGACCCTCCGCCGCTACTGGGTACGTGGCACCAGACTTCGCGCTGTCCCAGTTCCGGCGTTATCCGCTGGGCGGAGCGCCCGGTATCGACGGCGCCATCAGGTCGGACCGAACCACCCCGCGTACGTGCACGGTCCGGCTGGTCACGATGCTGCGTGGCCGACGCACTTCGCATCGGTAGCGGCGAGGGGAGACGGACGGTCAGGGGGAGCGTGGTGTACGAGGAGATTGATGCGACCCTGGCAGAGATGGCGGTGCTGGGTTCCGGCAGCGACAAAGTCGCCGACCTCGAACAGCACCTTGTTGAAATACGTCGTCACCCTTCGCTTACTCGTGTCCAAGCGACTGAACTCGCGCAAAAGATTGAGTCGGGCCGGAAAGCGACACATCGACTAGAGGCTGGCGGGGTATCCACCGACGAGCGGGCAACGCTAGAAGCCGACGTAGCAGCGTGCGCCGAGGCCAAGCCGGCCCTAATAGGGTCAAATCTTCGCCTAGGAGACTGCTGAGCAATCTGGGTGGTCTCGTGCGGTCGGGATGGAAAAGAATAGGGGGATGCAAGGTTCATCTCGCCCTGATCGTGACTGTTCGACGATCGGCCATGTGCGGCATCTGCTGGGCCGGGTCGGTGCAGCCTGTTGGCGGCGCACCGCCAGACCCTGTTTCCCGATGAGATGTTCGCTGACCTGTTCCCGTCGAATCGGGGTCGACTGTCGGTCCCAGCGGACGTGATCGCCACGGTGATGGTCCTGCAGGCCTGGAAGCCAGTCGGACCGAGACGCGTCGGCTCAGGAACGAGACATCGCCTGGAAAGCGGCCGCTGGGTTGGCGTTGACCGATGAGGAGTTCCATCCGACGGTGTTGACGTCTGTGGCGTAACAAGCTCCGGACTCGGACGATCCGCAGCGGATCTTCGACGCCGTGCGTGCGTGATGGCCGAGACCGGGGTGATCACCGCCGCAACGGCGGGTGTTGGACTCGACTGTCTTGGATGATGCGGTGCATCGACAGGACACGATCACGATGCTGGTCACCGAGATCCGCCGGGTCCGCAAACTCATCCCGGAACTGGCCTCGGTGTGGGTGCGTGAGCACAACTGGAAGGCGGGCGACCCCGGTAGATTGGGAAGACCCGGCGGACATCGACCGGCTGTGTCCGAACTGGTCGACGACGCCAACGAGCTGGTGTGGGCGGCCGAGGACCTCGAAGCCGACGGGCTGGAACTGACCACTGCTACAGGCGGAGGCGGTGGCGTTGCTGGCCTCGTGGCCGGCCAGGACGTCGAGCCCGGTGACGGGCCGGGGCAGTGGCGGATCACCCGTGGCACCGCGCCCGACTGGGTCGTTTCGACCGTCGACCCGGAATCCCGTCATGTACACAAGACCCAGCACTCGTATCGAGATGGCTACAAGGCCCACCTGGCTGTCGAGCCTGACACGGCCTGATCACCGACATCGATCTGACCGCAGGCAACGTCGGCGACGCCGAAGCAGCGCCGGACCCATCGACGGCGAACCTGAGCGCATGGTCGTGCTCGGCGACTCCGATTACGCACGGCGAGTTCCGAACCTACGTGCAGTAGAGGAAGATGGAAGCGGTGATCAAGCCCGCCATTGCGGGCGGCGGTCGATGGTGGCTTCACGTTGGACGACTTCGACATCGACACCACCACCGGGACCGCACTTGCCCGGCGGGATGACCGTCACATCACCCGGCGGGGCCGCACGGTCACATTAACTGCACGAGTTGTGTCCTGCGGTCATTTTCCCCACCGCCACCGGGGGTCGAGTTATCACTCTTCACCCGCACCACGACCTCCTCACCGCGCCCGGCCTACGCCGACACCGAGGATTTCAACGACCCTACGGCGCCACCGGCCTATGATCGAACGCAGCATCGCCTGGATGCTTCGTGGAGCCACGCCGACTCCGCTACCGAGGCACCGAACGCAACGACTCTGGCTCGCCACGAGCGCTGCGATCGACTGCGGCTCATCAAGCTCGGCCTCCACACCCACCGGCTGGACCATCGCCGACCGGCCCCCGGCGGCCACTTCGCCCGGCACCTGCAAGTGATTAACCACCACACGAGACCAGCCCACCAGCTGTGCACCTGCCCACTCACCGCACGACAGAGCGCCTTGATCAGCAGTCTCCTAGTTGTGACTGTCGCAAAGTCATACGAAGACCGAGGCTTGTCCCGTCTCGACTTGATAGAAGCAGGCAACCTCGGGCTGCTGGCCGCAGTTGAGAAGTTTCAATCGGAGAAGGGCTTCACGTTCCCGGCTCTTGCCACCTGGTGGATACGCCACGCAATGGCCCGGGCCGTGAGTCGATGAGCGAGCAGCATCCGGGATCCGGCGATATCGCCTGTGGGCGGCGCTCGGAAATGGCCTGGCGGAAGACGGAGAACGACTGGTCAACCCATGCCCTGCCACTGATCTGCCAGTGAGGGTGACGACGGCCGCCGGGGGCACTTCCGCCGGTCGGCGCCAGACTGGTGGCCATGGAGTCCGTTCGCTTGGAAAGCGAGCGACCAGCTTCTGATACTCCGTGCTCGGTCCGATGGACACGGAGGTCGAGCGTGATGTCAGAGATTCCCTACTACGGGTCTCCGCGATGCTCCGCCTGATTTCCCGGACGCTCGGATCAAGCGACACGCGGACCAAGCGAGGGCCTTCATCTCGACTGGTTACCCTCGGGACAGGTAGGCATCTCCGGCCACGTGTCCATCAGCACAGGAGGAATCCGAACTCGTCACTCTACTCGTTGAGTTGACTCCCAGCTGGTACTACGGCGACCACGGCCGAGGACCCTGCTTGGCACATTGACACCTCGGTTCGTGTGCCTGCCGCCACGAACTCGACCACGGAGAGCAGGTCGTCACTGAACGGTCTGATCGTGCACGCACTTCGCTGGGCGCCGCCAAGCTTCTTGAAGCTCACACGGCCGAGCTACTGGGTTGGCTGCTGCGATCCCCGCCGATGAGCTGAAGGCCCTAATCACGGTGGACCGGTGCGTGACCTAGAGCGTGTAACCGGCGATCCCGGACGGTAGGAGCGCTCGGAAACGACGCTGGGTGCGCCGCCAGGGCTCTGCGGCGGCGTCCCATCGTAGGATGCCGACGTGGCCGGCCAAGACGTGAGAGGGCTCCGAGCACTTGAGGGCCGGTGGATCAGTGACGAGCCGATTCCGGGCTGGGTCGAGGTCGATTTCGTTGATGCGGACGGGCGACGCCGGACTGTTGCCGATAAGCCGTCAGTCTTCAGTCGACAGATCTGGACCGCCGATACCGGCCCGCCGGCTGATCTGACGATCGGCTGCTACGTCGAGAGCGTCGTAGATCGTGAGGACGTCGTTCGGCTCGCTTGGGGGCTTGAAACGACCACCGGCCAGGCGACGTTCCGTGTGCCGGTCTCGGATCTGAGCGCTCGGTAGCCGGCGGACTGGCCCAGTAGGGCCACTCGGAAATCACGCCGCAGCGTCCCTGCATGATCAGCGCCCCCAAGAGACACACCGTCTCACTACGTGCAAGAGAAGTCGTCAGGCAGCTCTAGCCTGACCTGGCTTTCGTGGAGCAATTCGGTGGTTCGGTCGACGTCGACCACCTTCACCTCGGCAACCGGCCGTATTCCCCATCGGGCGTCCCGGGGGCGAGTACCCACTCGACTCAGCACGCCTTGAGACAGCGTGTGCCTTTCCGATCGCCCATACGCCTGCCCATCTAACCAAACCTCTGCGACGACCGTCCGGTCATCAGTCGTGGCTAGCTCCAGCCACACCCACATACCCCCAGCGGGGCCGCAGTTCGTCGTCGTCGAGAGGATCTCAACCAGCGGAGGATCAGCCGGCTCGGAGGACACAGCCGGAGTTGCGGCCGTCTCGATCGCACCAGAGGCGCATCCCGCCTCGATCAATATCCCGACCACCAGCATCGCTCCGAGGTACCTCTTCACGACGGTTGGACGCTTTGGTGAGCGTTGCGGTTCCCACGCACAACCGGTGATCCAGGGCGGTTGAAGCGCTCGGAAATGTCGGCCTTCGATCATCAGCCAGCGCTAGGTCGAGCGGAGAGACTCTTAGCTATCGAAGCTCTTCGTGACCTCGGCCCCGGCAAGGACGATCTTCTTGCCGATGCTGTCGGAGGGCTCCTCGGCGTGAGACTGCGAGCGCTTTGGAGCAGTCGAGGTCGGACTGCCCGGGGGCGAGTTCGGAATCGGGGCCACGGTAGGTGAGTATGAACTGGTCGCCGTCTACCTCGCCCACCATTGGTGAGCCACCGATCTCGCACTCGCCGGGGACTGGTTCTAAGAAGCCGCAGAAGTGGTCCAACTCGGACGGCAGCCCCGCCGGATCGACAGGGGTTGCGGACGTGAACGGTTCGCAGACGGGCCTGAGTTCGGCTCGCCACTCGTCGACCATCTCTGCGCCACAGCTCAGTGAGTGCGCCGCTCGCCAAAACCGATGACGAGATGACGAACCCCGACATAGATCTACCTGCCGGTGCTGAAGACCGCTCGACCTGAGGCGAACTGCGACCAACCGTGAGCGTCGACGAAAGGCGAACAGGGGGCGACTGGCGCCGTTGGCCTGCTCTTGGTTCGTCGGAGTCGCCGCTCCCGACGCACCCGAGATGAACCGGCGAGTGGCCCGGTCTCCCACTCGGTAACGACTGGCCCCCCGTGCGGGATCGACGGCACCGTCAGAGCCGTGAGCGATCCCGAGCGCGATGAACGTGCCGAACACTGCTGCCCCTATCGTCTGCCCGGTGCCTGACCCGGCCGTGATCGTGACCTTCTTCGCAGGTACCGGAATGCTGCGATGACCCATCGCGCCGCAAGTCGCTCAGGCGATAGACCGAAACCGCCAACGAGGCCGCAGAGGCGCTGGCCGCCATCATTCGTACCCTGCGCAACGAAGGGGAAGCGGCACATCGATCAATCCTGGAGCTACTCGACGATGCCGACCTCGCTGTTCGAGGCTGGGCGGGAACCCACGGGCTGGAGATCGATCTGCCCCGTGCGGAGGCGGCGTTGGAGGAAATCAGTTGAGAACCGGGAGACTGCCCGATGAGTTCATCGCCCGCATGGTGCTGCGCGAATGGCGGGCCGGGCTACTGGCGTTCCCCTAATCCGAATCAGGTGCGAATCAAACCGGCGATCTGGCTTGGGCGACCCGCTCGGTATCGACGGCGGCGGCCGCACGGTATCGGCAGGCGTCCGAGCCGGGCGTGATCCCGAGCGCGAGAGTCGTGCCGCAGCGTTGTGCTTCGACCGGGGCCGACACGGAGCGTTATCGAGCTTTGTGGGCGCCGTTCGTTCGACTCGTTCCCTGGCTGCGCCGCTCTGCTCGGGTTGAGGTCCGGGGTGCCCATGGTTCTCAGGGCGATGTCGTGGGGTGGCTTAGGTGGTCCAGGTGGTGTAGGCGGCTTGGCCGATCTCGGCGAGGCGTATGGGGCCGGCCTCGTCGGGGGATCCGATCAGGTCGTTGGTGTCGTTGCCGATGGCTGCGATGGCCCAGGTGGCGTTGGCTGTCTCGAATAGGCCGACATCGGCGACGACGCCGGGGAAGGCGCCGTGCTTGGTGTAGGCCCGGAGTGGAAGCTCGAATCCGAAGTCGGCAGCGTGGTAGCTGTGTGGGAGGTGGCGGCTGAGGAACAGCGTGTGCTGCTGGCGGAACAGGACCTCTCGCGCCCACGTGACTGCTCTGGGTGAGAGGCCGCCGTTGTGGTCGAGGAGCGAGGCCACTGCGACGAGAGCGTCGGTGGTGGCGGTGGCGAAACCTGAGTCGTTGGAGAAGTCGATGGGCCCGTGGAACGTGAGGCCGTCGATCCCCCGGGCGCGGAGCCAGGTGTTGATCGGCTCCTTTCCGCCGAGGTGATCGATGATGAGGTTGGTCGCCAGGTTGTCCGAGAGGATCGACATGAGCACGGCCAGATCACGCAGGGTGGGCTGCAGCCCGGGTTCGAGGAATCGAAGGACACCGGTGCCGGCCACCTGATGTTCGCCGGTGATCGGGATCCGCTTCGTGGTGTCCGACTGGGCTGGGTCGTCGAGATGGTCGGCCACCATGACCAGCAGTGCGAGCTTGGCTGCGCTGGCCGGGTTCATCGGAACGTCACCCTGCCAGCTCGCCCGCTCACCGGTGGTGAGATTGATGGCTGTTGCCGACCAGTGTCCGTCGGGGGCCGTGCCGAGGCGGCTCAGGCAACGGGACAACTCGGAATCGCTCATGGTCAGCTTTCGCCGCAGGCGCCGCTTTCGGATCAAACAAAGGCTCGTCTCAGTTCGGTCCCGGGCTGGTTGGTCACGATGGGGCGAGACCAGGGGCCCGCCTGGGTGGTCTGAGCATCAGCGCTGATGGGCGGACTGGTGATCCGTGTGAGACTGTGCGGCGAATAGGAACCATGAGAGCAGATCATGAAGAGGCTGCGGTGGTAGTGACTGCCTACGCTGCGGCGTGGGCGGCGGGGACCCCTGAGGTTGCGTGGTCGTTCTACGCCGACGATGTGGTCATGCGGCTACCCGGGCGGGGACCATTGGCAGGTGAGCACCGCGGACGAGTGGCCGTGGTCGAGGCGATATCCGCCCTTCTAGCCCGAACGGATGGCCAACCGGTGACTATCGAGGTGGTCGATCAGCTCACCTCGGCCAACAGGGTCGCGCTTGTTCTGCGGGAGGTTGTCAGTCGGGGTGCTATCTTGCTGGACCTTCGCCGGGTGAACCTGTACGAGGTCCTTGATGGCAAGATCAGCGCGATCGACGTCTTCGAAGGGGATCAATACGAGGTCGACGAGTTCTTCGCCTGAACGGAGAGCGTCCCCGGCCATCCCAGCAGCGCCACCCGTCACGGGCCACAGGGCCGCCCGCCGCCAAGGAATGCGCCGGAAGCGAGTCGCGGTTCGGCCCTATCTTGGCCGGCGGGCTTCGGTCACCTCGCCGGCTGTGAGCGCGTATTGACGAGTCCGGGTTTCGCCGGCGACCATCACGAATTGGGACTACTCGTACCCCCACCCCGCCTCCTCGTTGCCGACAGCAATCGAGGCGTGGGTCTGGACGATCTTCCACGCGTCGGCGTCACGGACCATCACAGCGGTCCACCGGGGCTGGACCTGGTGCCCATCGGGGAGGGTGATCGTCAGTCGGGTGGCCGCCCAGCCGACCTCGCCGTGGGAGTAGCCTTCGACATCCGAGGGTGCGAACTTCACGGCGCCCCCGGCCCCGGCGACCTCGCCCCGAAGGAACGACCCGATCGAGTCCCCACCCTGCAGCCACTCGGTTGCGTCACTCCCAACGAGTCGCGAGCGGGGGTCGGTTGACAGATGGCGATCGACCATCGTGCTGTCGCCACGGGAGGCGGCAGCGAACCACTCCGTGACAAGTCCCACAATCTCCGGGTCCGACATCATCTGGATCTCCTCGCTATGTGAAGGTGCGTGGCCGTAGTTCGTCCCCCAGCGGCCAGCGGATCACCGCGCGGCCCCAAGTTCCGCGCCCGATCGCCATCAACGCCCAGTACGACCGTCCACTTGGCTCGGGTACCGGCAGGCCCGGTCTACCCGTCCGGTAGCGACGGCGCCTGTCGCACGGTGTCGGCATGCGCCTGAGCCGGGAGCGATCCCGAGTGGGCCAGCCGTGCCGCGCTGGCATGACCGCCAGCGTGGATGAGGGGCGTGACTATCGAGCGCGTCGGTGTCGGCCTCATCAGAGTTGAGTCCCGCAGGTCGTGCCTCTTCGCCGCAGCCCGGGCCTGCAGCTCACGCTGCTCGTCCGGCACACCGTCAGACCAACCGTCGCCCCATCGATTCGAAGCGGAGCGGGACCCCGACGACTGCAACGACTGCGCTGTCAGATATCTCGAGACGGCAGTGATCCGATCGCTCCGCACGCGGCGAACCAACGCTGACAGTTTCAGAGATCGAAGGAGTCATCCGATGTCAGCTACCACCACGACCACACGGGCGACGACGGCTGCCGATCCCGTCCGGACTATGCAGCGGCGTACTGCAGACCTGCGGGCGGCTGCAGCTGACGTTGACGAGCGGCGGGCCGTTTCCCCGGAGGTGACCGGCATGCTCCAGCGCATGGGCGTCTTCCATCTACTGGCGCCTCGCTCGATCGGGGGCAGTGAGGTGGATCCTCTCACCTTCTTCGATGTGGTGGAGCAGGCGTCGTACGCCGACGGGTCGGTGGGCTGGATCACCATGATCGGGGGCTGCTACGCCACCTTCGGTGGCATGCTCCCCGCGGCCGCGGCCAAGGACATATACGGCGCACCGGAAACGATCACAGCTGGCGCCTTCCGGCCCAACGGCACCGCTGTCGAAGTCGACGGAGGCTTCCGGGTGACGGGCCGGTGGCCGCAGGGCAGCGGCGCCTGCCACGCCAACTGGTTCCTCGGGGGCGCTGTGATCGTACGCGACGGGGCGCCCGTGATCGGGCCGTCGGGCATGCCGTTGATGCGGGAGTTCTGGTTCCCCGCGTCCGACGTCGAGGTGATCGACACCTGGACCTCCACCGGCCTGCGCGGCACCGCCAGCCACGACTTCTCGGTGACCGACGTCTTCGTCCCCGCCGATCGCACCTGCTGGTTCATGGAGCCACCGGCGGAGGACGGTCCCCTCTACCGAATGGCCCCTATCGCCATGTTCTCGACCTTCATCGGAGCCGTCCCCCTCGGGATCGCCCGCCACGCCCTCGACGAGCTCCTCTCACTGTCACAGCGCAAGGTGCCGGTGTTGTCGCAATCCGTATTGGCCGACAAGGCCGTCGCCAACGACCGGGTGGGTCGGGCCAAGGCCCAGATCGACTCCGGGCGGATCTACCTCCGCTCGGTACTCGAAGCGCAGTGGCAGGCGGTCCTGGCGGGCCACAGCCCGACGATGAGCGACCGGGGCCAGTTGTGGCTCGCCTCCACCCATGCCGCCCAGAACGCCCTGAGCGCTATCGAACTGCTCTACGCCGCAGGCGGGGCCGACGCCGTCTACGCCACAAGCGCTCTCGATCGCTGCCTGCGCGACGCCCGCACCGCCGTCCAACACATCTGCGCCCACGAAGTGAACTACGAGGTCGCCGGCCGATTCGCCTCGGGCCGGGTGGAGGCGACCATGGCCAGCCACTGGATCATGGACTACCGGGGCGAAGGCGTCGCATGACCTCACCCGAGCTTCCCATTGCAGTGAGGCTCGGAGAAGCACTGCTATCACGTCGCCGCAGCGCTCTTCACACCAAGGCCGCCGGTACCGACAAGGGGGGTGGTCGGGAAGCCGCTCGCGAGACGCGGCCGCACACCACGAGGCACCACCGGGCTCAGGTCCGCTCGTCATCTCGTCGCCACTCGATATCACCCACCCATGTGACTGATCTGCAGCGCACGGGTACCGGCGTTCACGGACGGGTCGAGCGCTCGGAAATGCCAACAGTCGCCGCTGCACGTGATCGACGCGAGCCTGTGTGGCGACGGGTGACAACGGGTCGTGGGGCCGATCACGGTACGTGAGCAAATTTCCTGCGGGAAATCGGGTTTACCAGCAGCCCTGCCCCTGGGCTCTACTGGCCACCGAGGGCTCGGGATCCGGCGAACTGGCCCGGTCAGCCTACACGGAAACGACGGAACGAACCTGCGATCTGCTGGCGTCGAGGTCGGGGCCGAAGAGCGCGGGGTCGTGCGGCGAGTCGATCAGTCGCCGGATGTGAAGATCAACCAGACATAGCCGGCCACGAGCGCCAACACGACGATCGCGGCGATGACCGCAAGAAGGATCAGCCCGGCCCAGCGGTCGACTGTTGTTCGGACCTCTTCCTCCTCCACGACCCGAACGATACGCAGCACACCGGCTTCGTCACGAGCTTCGATGTCGAGACGACGTACCTTGATCGGTTCGACCAGAAAGTGGTCGGAGACAGCCGCACGCACGTCGCCGCTGCCGCACGCAGGCTCGCATCGATAACGTGCCGCCACCGTCGGCATTTCCGTGCACGTCGGAGTGACGCCTTGTGGCGGGTGATCACGGTCGATGAGGAAGTTTCCCGCGGGAAATGCGGCTTGGGACACCGGGCATGGACAGCGTCCCGGCGGATGGTGGGGAGTCGTGGGTCCACCTGTGGCGAGCCGCCCGGAGTTGGTTGACGTCGATCTCGATCAGCCGGAAGCCGGGTTGGATCCGCCGAGGGCGTAGCGGGTTAGAGCTTGAGCCCGCAGCTCTCGAAGGCGGCCCGGGTATCAGCCTTCTCGGCTTCGGTCAGCTCCAGGTACGGGCGCCGCACCGGGCCGCCGACCTGGCCCAGCAGCTCCTGCCAGTACTTCTGGTGGGCCGCCGCCTTGCCGGCGGGGCGGCTGTCGGCCAGGGCCCGGCGCACCGGTTCCAGGCTCTCCCACACCGCCCGGGCCTCGTCGACCCGCCCGGCGAAGGCCAGCTCCGTGTAGTCGTGCATGCGGCGGTCGTTGGCCGTCTGGAGCAGGAACGGGGGAGTGGAGCACAGGTAGACCTGCCAGCCCAGCTCCACGATGTTGTCGAGCCAGTCGGCCTCGGGCGAGCTGCTGACGATCAGCTCGTCCCCCGCCAACCGGGTCAGCTCGGCGTAGGTCTCCCGGGGCACGCTGTACTTGATGCCCACCACATTCGGGATCTCCCGGGCCAGGCGCAGGCACAGGTCGGGCCGCAGCAGATAGCCGCAGTCGGGCGGCTGGTTCCACAGCACCACCCCGATCGACACCTGGGCGGCCAGATGGCGGTAGTACCCGACGATCGTGTCGTCGGTGTGGGCGCCAAAGTAGAGGAGGGGCGTATGGGCCACGATCAGATGGGCCCCGGACGCTTCGGCGTGACGGGCCAGTTCGGCCGCCACCTCGATGTGCTGGTCCGACACCGACACCAGCACGCCCCCGTCGAACGGGCGGGCCTCCTCGATCGCCACCTCCACCGTGGCCTTCCGCTCGTCCACCGTCATCGAGGCGAACTCGCCCTGCTTGCCGTTGACGAAAAGGCCCCGGAGGCCGAGCTCGCCGTACCAGTGGCGTAGGTTGGCCCGCCAGCCGTCGAGGTCGAGCGACCCGTCGGCGGCGAACGGGGTGAGGGTGGCGGCCCAGATCCCCTGCAGGCGGTGGCGAGCTTCGAGTTTGGCCTGGGAACGGACAGCGTCGGTCGGGCTCATGGCTCCAGGGTAGGTTGAGGCCATGGTTGAGCCGCTGGCCGAGATCGACACCTACATCGCCGGGTTCCCGCCCGAGGTGAGCGACGTCCTCACCCGGATCCGGGCCACGATCGGTGCCGCCGCCCCCGACGCGGTGGAGGCGATCAGCTACGGCATGCCCACCTACAAGCTGCACGGCCGCAACCTGGTGCACTTCGCCGGCTGGGCCAGCCACGTTGGCCTGTACCCGGCGCCGTCGGGCATCGCCGCCTTGGCCGACGAGTTGGCCCCCTACAAGGTGTCGAAGGGGTCGATCCGCTTCGAGCTGAGCGAGCCCATCCCCTACGACCTGATCACCCGGATCGTGGAGGCCCGGGTGGCGGAGGAGGCGGCCCGGCCCCGAAAGCGCTGAGCGGCGGCCGGCACGCCCCCGGCGATGTCGGGCCGACACATGGACGCGGCTCTTCTGGACGAACCGTATCCACTGGTGCGGCCGCCGCTCTGAGAGGGCATGACCGCTCCCGCCCCTGAACCCGCCGACTGCTTCCGCCCGACGCTGGGGGAACGCATCGCCGTTGACCACGTGCTGCGGCGGCTCCGCTCCCGCTGGTCGGCCGATCGCCGTAGCTTCGACCGGGACCCCTACGGCACGGTCCAGCGCCTGGTGGCCGGCCTGGGCCCGTTGGCCGGCGACCGGCGACCGGAGCTCACCGAGCATGTGCTCAGCCGGGCCTGGGACGCTCGCCGGAGCGACCTGTGGGAGGTGTCCAACCGCTCCCGCTGGAAGATCGTCCTACCCGAGCTGTGGGATACCGACGGCCAGCCGGACGATCTTGTGCTGGCGCCGCTGGAGCGGCGGATCACCAATGTCCACCCCCGTCACCTGTATCCCATCCGGGTGCTGGTGCGCCACCAGCTGCTCGGTGTGCGGCCCTACCGGCCGGCACGGACCGACAGCTGGAAGGTCGCGGCCTCCGTCGGCACCGGCCTTCCCCTGGTGGTGGCTCTGGCGGCGGTGGTCTGGGGCGGTCCGGTGCGGAGCCTGCCCGTCGTGTTGAGCACCGTCGCTCTGGTGGTGGTGTGCGCCCTCGTCACTCTGGTGGGCGCGGCCAGCTCTGCCACCAGTGACCACCACGCACCCGACAGCGGGCCGGGCGATCCCGGCGAGTACCGCGACAGCTTCGCCGCGCCCCCGTCGGCCAGCGACGCCAGCCTGTGGCTGGCCGAGCGGGCCACCTACTTCGTCATGCTCGGGATCACGGTGGTCGGCCCCGCCCTCGCTCTCTACTACGGGACCGACCTGTCATCCTTCCTCCGGTTTCCCCCTAGCGGGATCAAGGTGCTGGTGCCCGACGGGCTCACCCGGTCTCAGGGCCTGCAGCAGGTGGTGGGCCGGGCGCTGCAGCTCGTCTACTGCAGCGTGGTGTCGATGCTGCCGGCTCTGCTGTATTTCATGTTCGACCGCCAGCGGTTGTCGAGCCAGCGCGAGAGCTGGGTCCGTCACCTGTTCCACCTGAACCCCCACATCTGGACCGTGTCGGAGATCGAGGCGGCCTACGGGTCCCGTCTCGACGAGGCCCTGGGCGGGGGCGGGATGAGGAGCCGGCTCGTGGGTGGGCGCCGCCTCCCGATCGTGGTGGCCACCATCCTGGTCACCCTGGGTTGGACGCTGATGCTGCTCGACACGAAGGTGAAGGGGCCCGACGCGCCCGACGGCGCCTACCTCGACCTGCTGATGCCCAAGCCCACCCTGGCCGGCATGGCGTTCCTCGGTACGTACTTCTTCACCCTGCAGTTCATCCTGCGCAGCTTCATCCGGGGCGACCTGCGGCCCAAGTCCTACAGCACCATCGCCGTGCGGGTGGTGGCCGGGGTGACCGTGGCCTACCTGGTGGGCATCCTGACGGGATCGGCCAACGACCACACGGCGCTGCTGGTGGCGGCGTTCTTCGCCGGGTACGTGCCCGACACGGTCCTGCGGCGGATCGCCAACATGGCCAAGCTCGTGCCCCTGCCGGGGTTGTCGAGCGCTGTGGCCAGCGAGATGGACGGCAACGAGCGGGACCTGAAGCTGATCTCGGGCATGGACATCTACGCCAAGACCAAGCTGATCAGCGAAGGGATCACCAACGTCGAGACCCTGGCCCACACCGACCCGATCGATCTCCTTGTCCGTACCCGGTTCCCGGCAGGCGAGCTGATCGAGTGGATCGACCAGGCCCTGCTCTTGCTCCACGTGCCGGCCACGGCGGTGAAGCCCCTGGCCGATCAGGGCATCCGGACCGCTACCAGCCTGTTCACCCTGTGCGAGCAGTGCGACCCCCGGGGCGGCCTCGAGCGCCTGTTCCAGAGCGGGTCCCTGGCCACGGTGCTGAAGAACATCGGGCAGGAACCGGTTCTCGGGAACCTGCTGGCATGGCGGGAATCGACCAAGGTCGGCCTGGGCCAGGAGGTACCCCGCTGCATCACCGATCCCGGTTGGGATCAGCCCTTTGTGGACCGTTCCTCTATCCGCAGCGCTTCAGGGCGCCGCTTCGACCTCCGGCGTCGCCCCTGCCCGTCACCCGTGTGAGTCGCGGCGTAGCCGTCAGCGGCTGACCCACTGGATCAACTGCACGCTGCCGTTCTCGTCGGACCGCTCCACCCAGGTGGCGGTGACGGGCATGCCGATGTGGACCTCGCCCGGATCGGCGTCGATCACGTTGCCGATGATCCGGATCGACGGGTCGTCATCGAGCGTCACCAGCACCACGGCGTAGGGCACGGCGTCGGCCAGGGCCCGGTTCACGGCGTAGTGGGCCACGGTGAAGCTGTGCACGGTGCCGTTAGGCCCGAGCTCGGTGTGGCCCAGGTCGAGCGAGCCGCAGTGGTGGCAGATCTCCTCCGGCGGGTGCTGGCGGGTGCCGCAGGCGTTGCACGTCTGCACCAGCAGCTTGCCCGAGGTGAACCACTCGGTATTGACCCGCCCCAGCCGGGGCAGCGTCCAGTCGTCGGGCAGGGGCCCCGTGAGCGTCATGAGTCTCTCCCGAACAGGACAGCGGAACCGGGGGCGAAACCGGGGCCGGCGACGACCAGCGACAGGTCGGCCCCGTCGACCTGGCAGGTCGAGGAGCCCCGCATCTGGCGCACCGCCTCGGTCACGCAGCCGAAGCCGTGGATGTAGGCCTCGGCCAGGTTGCCGCCGCTGGTGTTGATGGGCAGGCGACCCCCGAGCTGGAGGCCGCCGTCCGCCACGAAGTCGTTGATCTCCTCCGGCTGGCAGAAGCCCATCTCGGCGATGGCCATCAGCACCGGCCCGGTGAAGTTCTCGTAGAACTGGGCCACCGGCACGTCGGCCGGCTTCACCCCGGCCCGGTTCCACAGCTGGCGGGCCACCAGGTCGTAGTGGGCGGTGGGGAACCCGTCTTCGGTGAAGGCGGCCCCGCCGCCCCGGTGGGCCAGGCCCTGGGCGGCGGCCACGATCGGCACGCCGGGCTGGGCGCAGTCCCGGGCCCGGTCGGCCGTGGTGACCACGATGGCGGCGGCCCCGTCGTTCTCGGGGCAGCAGTCGTACAGGTGGAACGGCTCGGCGATCCACCGGGAGGCGTGGTAGTCCTCCCGGGTGAGGGGCGACCCGTAGCGCACGGCTCGGGGGTTGTGCTGGGCGTGGGCGAAGCAGGCCAGCGCCACCTCGGCCAGCGAATCCTGGGTGACGCCGTGGTCGTGCATCCACCGCATGGTCTGCATGGCGCAGATCTGGGCCGCCGACAGCATCCCGTAGGGGGAGGTGTAGGCGGCGCTGCCCCCGGCCCGGCGGGACTTGCCGGCCTGGCCGTAGCGGTGGAACTGGCCCTGGGCCAGAGACCGGAACACCACCACGCACTCGGCGTAGCCGGCCGACACGGCCATGTCGGCCAGGGCCACGGCGGCGGCCGTGCCGTTGCCGCCGCCGCCGAAGGTCTGGCCGGTGAAGTGGAGGTCGCCCGTGCCCAGGGCGTTGGACAGGCGGACCGGCTCGTTGCGGTCCATGTAGGAGGCGAAGCCGTCGACGTCGGCCATGGTCAGCCCGGCATCGGCCACCGCGTTGCGGATGGCGATGCAGGCCAGCTGGAACTCCGACTCCGAGGCCCCACCCCGCTTGTAGTAGGGCGACTCTCCGACCCCGACGACGACGGCCCGCCCCTCCATCAGGCGTGCCCGTTCCGCAGCAGAGCGCCGGGCAGATCGGATGCGCCCGGCTTCACCGCGTCCACGCCGTCCTGGCGGATCACGGTGCCGTTGACCACCACGGCGTTGATGCCCTTGGCCTCGGAGATGATGCGGTCGGCCCCGCCGGGCAGGTCGTAGACCCGCTGCTTGCCCTTGTGGCCCACCTCGGCCATGTCGAACACCACCACGTCGGCCGGCTTGCCCACCTCGAGCGTGCCCCGGTCGGTGATGCCGAAGATCTCGGCCGGCCGCTGGGTCAGCATGTGGATGCCGTCCTCCAGGCTGAACGCCTCCCGGCCCCGGATGAACGACGACAGGAACTCGGTGGAGTACTTGGCGTCGCACAGCTGGCTGGCGTGGGCCCCGGCGTCGGACAGGCCGATCACCGTGTTGGGGTCGGAGAGCAGCACCTGGATGTCGTCGTAGTCGTAGTTGATCACGTCCTGGGTGATCCGCATCTCGAGGTCGGCGTCCAGGGCCAGGTCGAGCGTGAGGTCCACCGGGTCCCGGCCGGCGGCGTCGGCCAGCTCCTGGACGTTGCGGCCCTCCAGCGAGGTGTCGTGCGGGTAGTAGGACACGGTGGTGCGGGCCCAGCGGTCGTAGATGATGCCGTCCTTGCCCGCCTTGGCCTTGAACTGCTCCCGCCACTCGGGATCGGCGTAGTAGGCCTTGCGTCCGTCGAGGTCGGAGGCCGACACCGGCTTGAAGCAGCTCAGCGCCTCGTACAGGAACGGGGCCTTCCAGTTCATCTCGAACTGGACCGGCTGCACCGCCACCTGGGGGTACACGCCCAGGCCCCGGGCCCGGATCTCGGCCGCCTTGCGCAGCTCGTCGCGGTAGTCCTGGCGGGGCTGGCCCGACAGCAGGGCGGTCCAGCTCACGTTCTTGCCCGTCAGCTCGGCGATGTGGGCGAACTCGTTGTGCGACAGGCCCCGCCCGATCGTGGCCTGCATCACGGCGTTGGGCACCTCGCCCAGGGCTTCGGCGATGGCGAAGATCTCGGAGGGGTCGGCGATCCGGGACGGCACGGGGTGGCCGTCGTAGCCGACGTGGGTCACGGCCTTGGAGGTGGCGAACCCGAGGGCGCCGGCGTCGAGCGCCTCCCGCAGGATGCGCTTCTGGGCGGCGATCTCCTCGGGGGTGGCCTGTCGCTCCACCGCCTCCTCACCCATCACGTACATGCGCAGGGCGGTGTGGCCCAAGAGGGCGGCCACGTTGACGGCGCAGCCCCGCTGCTCCAGCACGTCGAGGTACTCGGGGAACGTCTCGAACGGCCACTCGTCGCCCAGGCCGGCCCGGAGGGCGGCCACGCTCATGCCCTCCACGTTCTCCAGCGTGCGCATGATGAGGTCGCGGTGCATGGGTCGGGTGGGGGCCACGGAGAAGCCGCAGTTGCCCATGACCACGGTGGTGACGCCGTGCCACGGGGAGCAGCTGACGAGGTTGTCCCAGATGATCTGGGCGTCGTAGTGGGTGTGGATGTCGACGAAGCCGGGGCTGACGATGCGCCCGGCGGCGTCGATGGTGCGGTTGGCGTCTTCCGGGGCGTTGCCCAGGGCGACCACCTTGCCGTCCTTGATGCCGACGTCGCCCACGAAGCGGGGTGCCCGGGTGCCGTCGACGATGGTGCCGCCGGTGATCTTGAGGTCGTATGCCATGGGTCGGTCTTCTTTCGTGCGTTCGGTCTGCCTATCTTCCACCCGTTGGGGTGTGCTTCACCAGACGGCGGCCCACCGCCGCTACCAGACGGCGCCGTCCACCCGGAGCTGGTTCCGGGTGTCTTCGTCGACGCCGAGCTCGGCCAGGATCTCGTCGGTGTGCTGGCTGTAGCCGGCAGCCACGCCCCGGACCCCGCCCCAGCCGTTCACCTCGAACGGGGTGGGGGTGGCGGTGAAGCCGTCGGGGAACGTGGTGAGGTAGTCGTTGGCCAGCACCTGGGGGTCGGCCGGGAGGTCTTCGAGCCGGTTCACCGGAGCGCACCACACGCCGGCCGCCCGCAGGGCGTCGTACCACTCGGCCGTGGGACGGGCGGGGAAGGCCTCGCTCAGGGCGTCGGCCACCGCCTTCTTGTTGGCCTCGATGTTCTCGAAGGCGAAACGGGGATCGTCGAGGAGGTGGCCCAGGCCCACCGTGCGGGCCAGCGGCGGCCAGTGGTGGGCGTGGATGGCGGCCACCGCGATCCAGCCGTCGGCCGTGGGGTAGACGGAGTACAGCGGTGTGGCCTCGTCCCGCACGAAGCGGGGCATCCGGTCTCCCAGCGAGCCCACCATCCCCACGGGGAGCATCTGGGTCCACAGCATCGTCTGGAGCTGGGTGGCCCGCACCAGGCCGCCCTCGCCGGTGGCGTTGCGCTCCACCAGGGCGGCCATGATGCCCGAGGCCAGGTAGGTGCCGGTGAGCACGTCGCTCATCGAGCCCGGCGGGTAGTTGGGCTCGTCGGTGGGGGCGGTGAGGTCCATGAAGCCGGAGTAGGCCATGCCGATCGTGTCCTGGCAGGGGTCGGCGGCCAGGGGGCCCTGGAAGCCGAGACCGCCGCCCTGGGCGTAGACCAGGCGGGGGTTGATGGCCCGCAGGGTGTCGTGGTCGGCGCCGATGGCGGCCAGGCCGTTGTCGCGCAGGTTGGTGAGGAACACGTCGGCCTGCTCGATCAGCCGGCGGAAGATCGGCTGGCCCGCCTCGCTGGTGACGTCGAGGGCCAGGGCCCGCTTGTTTCGGTTGACGGCGGCGTAGATCCAGTCCCGCCCCCGGTCGTCGAGGGCCACGCCGTGCAGCATCACGGCGTCGCGCATGAAGTCCTGGCGGCCCACCAGCTCGATCTTCACCACGTCGGCCCCGAGGTTGGCCAGCATCATGCCGGCCACCGGGCCCTGCACGTACTTCGTCACCTCGACCACCCGGACGCCCGCCAACGGGCCCGACTGCTCGCTCATCGTTCTCGTCCCCCTTGCTTCCCCTGGGCCCGAACGTAGCATCGGCGGGATGACTGGCTCCTACCGGTACGTGAAGGGCGAGCGCCTGCCCGTGGAGGTGCTGGTGTTCCGCATGGACCCGGCCCACGTGGAGGAGTACCTGGCCGTCGACCACGAGGTGTGGACGCTGGGCGAGGCCCTGCTCCCCGGGTTCGACCGGATCCCGTTCCGGTCCAAGGAGGTGTGGCTCGACGACTCGAAGCCGGGCGAGGTGACGCTGGTGTTCGTGTGGGAGTCGCTCGACGCCTGGCTCACCGTGGGCGCCGACGCCGTGCAGCAGGAGCTGCAGGCCCGGTTCGACGCCCTGTTCGGTCACCCGATCGAGCTGGTCGCCGCGCCCCACGAGGCGTCGAACTACGGCATCCACCGCTGGAGCCGCTTCGAGCGCGCCGAGGCGTGACTGGGATCTCTGACAGGGCAGGCCGGAAAGCGGTACGCCACGTCAGAGATCGCCCCGGGGCCGGGCGCTACTCGGCGTTGACCTCGTTGACGAGGTCCATGACCCGGCCCAGACAGGCCACGCGCTCGTCGAGCGTGCGGCCGGTGGGGCCGAGGCGCAGGGTGTTGACCCCGGCGTGGCGATAGGCCCGGATGCGGGCCTTCACCGCCGCATCGTCGCCCAGCAGGTTGGTCTGCAGCACCAGCTCGTCGGGCACGGCGGCCACGGCCTCGTCGCGCTTGCCCTCCACCCACAGCTGCTGCACCCGCACGCATGCCTCCTCGAACCCGGCCCGCCGGTAGGCGTCGTTGTAGAAGTTGGTGCGGGGCGACCCCATCGCCCCCAGCGAGAACGCCACCCCGGGCCGGTGGTGGCCCATCAGCTCGGCCGGGTCGTCGCCGAAGCGCACGGCCCCGCCGGCCTGGATGTCGACGTCGGCCAGCGACCGCCCGGCCGCCTCGGCCCCCTGGCGGATCGAGGCCAGCAGCGCATCGCCGGCCTCGGGCACGAACGACGTGCCGACCCAACCGTCGGCCGCCTGGCCCGTGTACTCCAGCGCCTTCGGCCCCAGCGTGGCCAGGTAGATCGGGATGCGATCGTCGGCCGGCTGGGCCAGGCGCAGGGCCTTGCCCTCACCGCCGGGCCGGGGCAGCACGTACTGGTGACCGTCGTACTCCAGCTTCTCGCCGGCGAAGGCCAGGCGCACGATGTCGACGTACTCCCGCAGTCGCTCCAGCGGCCGGGCGAACGGCTGGCCGTTCAACCCCTCCACCACCTGGGGCCCGCTCACCCCCAGGCCGAGCACGAAGCGGCCGCCCGAGATCGTGGACAGCGTCATGGCGCTCATGGCCGCCATCGACGGGGCCCGGGCGCTCACCTGCATGATCCCCGTGGCCAGCCGGATCCGCTCGGTCACCGCCGCCAGGTAGGCCAGCGTGGTGAGGCAGTCCTGCCCCCACGCCTCGGCCGACCACACGAAGTCGACCCCCAGCCGCTCCGCCTCCCGCACGAGATCGACCTGCTGTTGCCAGTCCTCCCGCCCGCTGGCGGCTCCCCCGACCCCGATCGCTGTCTGCATCACCGGAGCGTACGGCCCGTCCCCGGACGGCACCAGCGCAGCCGTCGGTGGGCGGGCCGGAGTGAACCGGTCAGGGGGTCAGGCCCAGCTTGGGGCGCAGGGCCTCGACCAGCCCGGGATCGCCGGTGAGCAGGTCGTCGCCCGGCACCACCCGGCCGCAGCACACACGGGTGATGTCGCCCAGGTCGCCCCGCAGGGTGGCCACCGGGCCGCCGGCGCCCAGCGTGATCGACAGCGACGACGGTTCGGGCCCCGTCACCTCGATCACCAGCTCCCCGTCCACCCCCTCGGCCTCCGACGGCAGAGCCCGGCGCCACAAGGCCAGCGTCCGATCGATCGAGATCTCGGCCGCCAGCCCGTCGGTCCGGGGCGCCAACCCCACGGCCCGGCGGATGTCCTGCTCGTGGGCCCACAGATCGAACACCCGCATCGGCAGCCCGGCCGACAGCGGCCGCTCGCCGAACGGGGTCGGCACCAGCGGGTCGGCGCCGTCGGCGACCAGGGCCCGTAGCTCCGCCACCCGCCGGGGCCGCAGGCCGGCCAGCTCGTCGACCACGGCCACCAGCGGCAGCCCCCGCCGCACGTGGACCCCCAGCTCCATGAACCGCCCGATGTCGCCGTGGACGTGGGGCAGGTCGGGCAGCTCGACCGTGGGCGGCGGCGCCCCGGCCAGCACCTGCTCCAGGCCCACCATGTGGGCCACCTGATCCTTCACCGTCCAGCCGGGGCAGTCGGTTGGCCGCTCGCCGTCGGCCTCGGTGAACGTGCGGGCCAGCACCTCGGTGGCGGCCAGCACCTCGTCCAGGGCATCGATCAGCTCGTCGTTCGTTCCGGTGGGCATGGCACCAGTTTGCCGCCCCGGTGATCGGGCTCCCGACGGAACGGTTCGATATCTCGACTGGGGACGCCCGGACATCCTCGTGAAGGGGCCGCCGCCGTGTGCCGACGTCTGAGCCGGGAGCCGGTGGGCCGACGTCTGGGCCGGGAGCCGGTGGGGAGCGCTAATCGAGCGGGTCGAGAGGGCCGAAGCTGATGATGAGGGCGTCGTCGCCCTCGCCGGTGTGGGCCTCGGCCATCGTCACCAGCTCGGTGCGGGGGCGCTCGAAGCCCATGGCGTCGGCCAGGCCGAGCATGGCCGCCATCAGCACCGACGACGACGTGCGCTGGTTGGGCCGGGCGCTCCGGGGCGGTGGGTACGAGCACCGGGGCGTCGGCGTCTCTGGTGCGGTCGGGTCGGTGCAGCGGCACCACCACGGCGTCGGTCCGCCGCTCGCCGGGGGCGGTCATCCGGTGATCACCTGCTCCCGGCCGGGGAGGGCCTGCAGCACGATCATCGAGCGGAACCCGTCGTCGGGCACCACGTGGCTCTCGGCCGCCTCCCGGCTCCGGTAGGAGATCTCGGCCAGCCCCACCAGATCGGTGTTGTGGGTCTGTTCGGCGATGTTGACGACGTAGCGGACTCCGCCCGAGGCCACGAAGTTCGAGGCGTAGTTGGGCACGTGGATGTCGAGCCAGTGCCGCCGCAGCTCGTCGGGGTCCACCCCGTCCACCGGGCGGAGCAGGAACGTGAGCTTGAAGGCCGCCTCCCGTTCCTCGGCCGTGGCCGGCGTGCCGCTGGGCCCGGCCACCACGACGTGCTCGGTGACCTGGAGCGAGGGGAGGGGAGGGGCCACGAGGTCGAGCCAGCCGTCGCCGGTGACCGCCGCCGGGGTGTTGGGCCCGGTGACCGACCGGCCCCGGTCCGGATCGTCGAACCGGAGCTCGGCCATCCCGTCGTAGGGGGACTTCCCGCCGCGGGGGTCGAAAAAGGTGAGGGTGTAGCCGTCGGGCCCGATGTGCTCCACCGCCCGTGGGGCGTGCACGCCCCGCCAGTGCTCCACCAGCCGGTCGTGGTCCACGCCCTCGGCCCGACGGGCCAGAACGAACGTCTTCAGCACAGGGACCTCTGCCATGGGCACAAGCATCCCACGGTCGACCCCGCTCCCGCCCACCGGGCCCGGCTTGCCCTCGCTGGGACGGCGCCGGCGCCGGATGGGAGGATGGGCCGATGGCGACGGTCGACGCAGCGGCGATTCTGACCCTCACGGTGGTGGCCGTGGTCGCCTCGCTACTCGTGCGTTCACGCCGTCACCACCAGAACCGGATGGCCGAGCACGCGGCCCGGTTCACTCCCCTGGTCGACCTCTTCGGCGGGGCCGGCCGCCCCGGGGCCCTGGTGCGGGACACCTACCGGGGCCGGGCCTACCTGGTGCGCCGGGTCGGGTCGCCGGAAGACCGCCGGGTGGTGATGGAGATCGAGATGCCGTCGTTCGGGCGCAGCCGGTGGCGGATCGTGCGCCGGGCCGGAGCCTGCGGGTCGTCCCCGTTGCTTCCGGTCCTCGCCGGAGCCGAAACCGAACCCGGGCCCGAGGCCGGGCCCGGAGACGAAGAGGAACCGGCGGCGAGCTGATGGCCGACGACGCCGAGCTGCGCCGGGCCCTGGCCGACGGCGGGGCGTTGGGCCTGGTGGTGGGTCTGGGCGACGACGACCTCACCGTCGCCTACGAACCCCGGCGCCAGTGCGTGATCTACCGGGAGCGGGCCAGCCGGCTCGACCTGGCCACCGTCCCCGCCGTGCGCCGTCGCCTCGACACCGTGTTCGAGCTGGCCACCCTGAACGAGTCGGCCCAGCGGATCTGAACCCTCCCGGCCCCTGGCGCTAGAACCGCACCTGGGGGGCCTGCTCGTAGCCCTCGGGGGCGTCGTAGAACGTGCGGGCGGCGACCTTGGCCATGCCGGCGAAGAACATCCAGGGGATCGTCGACACCAGCTTGTTCAGGGTCGACACGGCGTCGTTGTAGTACTGGCGGGCGAACGACAGCTGGTTCTCGGTCTCGGCCAGCTGGCGCTGCAGCTCCTGGAAGTTGGCGCTGGCCTTCAGCTCCGGGTACCCCTCGGCCACGGCGTTCACCCGCACCAGGGCCTGCTGGAGGGCGGCGTCGGCCGCCGCTTTCTGGGGCACGTCGTCCACTGCCGCCGCCCGCTGCACGCCGGTACGGGCCGCCGTGACCTCTTCGAACACGGTCTTTTCGTGGGTGGCGTAGCCCTTCACCGTCTCCACCAGGTTGGGGATCAACTCGGCCCGGCGCGTGAGCTGCACGTCGATCCCGCCCAGCGCCTCCTGGGCGTTGATGTCGCTGCGCCGCAGCTTGTTGAAGCCGCTGGCGGCGAACGCCGCCACCAGCACCACCAGCACCACGAGCACGATCACGGCTATCAGCATGAGGGTTGTCTCCTTCGTCGGATCCGCCTGCGTGACGGCGCGGTCGCCCGTCGGCTGCTCACCACGAGCCCCCGCCGCCCCCGCCCCCGCCACCACCCCCGCCTCCGCCGCCCCCGCCCGACGACGACGACCGCTGGGTCGCCTCGTAGGAGGAGATGGCGGAGCTCACGGTGGAGGAGAAGTCGCTCACCATCGAGTCGGCGAAGTGGCTGGAGCTGCCGCCGTGGTAGCCGCTGCCGAAATACACCGGCACCGGCGGCTCGGCCCCGAGCTCGGTGCGGTACTTGTCGGCCCAGTTGTCGGCGCAGCCGAAGGCGACGGCCCACGGCAGGTAGGCGGTGTAGAGGTTCTGGCGGCCGGCGAACTCGAAGCGGGCCTCGGCCGACGGGGTGGAGAGGATCCGCTTGAACCCACCCACCCGGGACCACAGGTCCCGGCCGGGGGCGGTGCGGCGGGTTGCCGAACCGGTGGTCAGCAGCTCGGCCCCGCCGATGGCGAACAGGGCGGGTATGGCGGCGGCCACCCGGACCCCGAACGGATTCTTGAAGATGATCCAGCCGGCGGCGGCCCCACCGGCCAGCACCACCAGCGCGCCCACCTTGGCCCACCCGCTGGAGCTCATCAGCCCCTGCTGTTTGGCCCAGGTCTTGATGTCGCCGTTGAACCCGGCGATCTCGGTCTTCAGCTTGTTGCCGGCGGCCACGTTGGACCGCTGGGCCCAGAACGTGCCGCCGGGGCCGCCCACCAGGCGGCCGATGCGTGTGGTGACAGGGTCGAGCCCCTGCCAACCGTCGGCGCCCCGGGCATCGGTGATGCCCCAGGCGTCCTCGGCCTGGGTGAGGGTGACGGCGCCGTGCTCGGCGGCCAGCATCACCGAGGCCACGAAGGCGTTCGCCCCCACCTCCTCGTCGAGGATGTAGGTGGCCTGGGCCGGGCCGATGCCGGGCGGCGGCCCGTACTGGAGGGGGAACCCGGGCTCCTGCTCCCGGGTGCGGCGGCCGGCCAGCACCCCCGCGGTGCCGATGCCGAGAGCGGCGGCCAGGCTGCCGGCGGCGCCGGGCAGCGAGTCGCCGAGGGCGTTGTCGAACCGGAGGGGCCAGGGCACGGTGCGGCCCGGGCTGGGGGTGGCGATCTCGAGGGGGGCGTCGATCGTGACCGGGGTGAAGGCCGGTAGCCCCGACGCCTGCACGGTGAGGGTGTCGGTGCCGTCGCCCTGCACCGAGCAGGGTGGGCCGCCGAAGCCGGCGCCGATGAAGCACTGGCCGCCGGCCGACGGGCCGGGCAGGTGGACGGTGAGCTGGGCCGAGTCGATCGCCTGCTGCCAGCCGCCGGGGATCAGGTTCCAGTTGAACCGGGTGGGGTGCCCGTCGGTGCCCGACACCAGCACGCCCGGGATGGTGAAGCTGATCGTGTAGACGTGGTTGCCGGTGGGGAGGGTGACGTCGGCCTCGCCGATGCGGGCCACCCGGTAGCGGCCGCCCTTCTGCTCCGACATCTGCACCTGGTCGGGCTGGCCGTCCCGGGTGACCACGATGTCCTCGGGGACGAGCCGGGTGTTGTCGTTGTTCGGGTCCTTGACGTCCCAGAACCGGAAGATGCCGTGGCGGCCCTCCACCGGGAAGTCGACGGTGAGGGTCTCGGTGACGGCCAGGTCTCCGTCGGCCTCCACGTCGAAGTCGGCCACGTAGCTGCGGATCGTGGTGGGCTCGTAGACCGAGCTGGTCGACGACGACAGGTTGGCCGTGGCCACCGGCACGCCGAGGCCGGCGCCCAGGGCCAGCAGGCCGACGATCCGTGCAACTGCCCTCCCAGCCACTGCGTCGACCCTACTGCCTCCCGATCGGGAACGGCGGCGATGCTTCGGGGCCAGCCGGTTCTGGGTACAACTGTCCCATGGCCCGATACGTGGTACGCATCCGCTCGCCCAGACCCGCGGCGGAGGCGTTCGCCTTCATGGCCGATCTCCGCAACTTCGCCCGCTGGGACCCCGGGGTGGAGGAGGTCCACCAGGTGGAAGGCGAGGGAGGCGGGCCCAGCTCGGTGTTCGACGTGGCGGTGAAGGGGATCCGGGGGCCGATCACGCTCCGCTACCACACCACGACCTACTCCGAGCCCGAGACGGTGGTGGCCCGGGCCCGGACCGCCCGGCTGACCTCGCTCGACACCATCACCGTGCAGCCCGACGGGGACGGCTCGATCGTCACCTACGACGCCGTCCTCGAGCTCAACGGCCTGCTCGGCCTGGCCGACCCCGTGCTGAAGCTGGCCTTCAACCGCATCGGCGGCCGGGCCGCCGCCGGGCTCACCCGGGCCCTGGACGGCCAGCCGGTTGGGTGACGGCGGCCGGGGCGATCCGGGACTCCCGGAACACCCCGGCCGGGATGGGGGCCCCGCAGCGGACCAGGGCCAGCCGCCACGAAGGGGAAGCCCCCAGGGACCACCGCAGACCGGCGGTGCCGAGGCGGCCCAGCTCGGCCGCCCGGCAGCCGGCGCCGATCTCGAGCTGGGCCGCGATGGGCGCCGGGATGGTGGTGACGGCGGCGTTGAACAGCACCCGGTAGCCGGCCCGGACAGCGGGCGACAAGGGCGGCTGGCGGAGGAAGGCGATGGCCTTGCGCTGGGCCGCCGACGGGGCGAGATCGGGGTGCTCCACGATCCACCGGCGTAACTCGTCGGCCGTCGCGGGCAGCGGCGCCGCCCGCAGGAGGGCGCCGATCCGCGTCTGCTCCAGCACGAAGCGGTCGGCTTCGTCGGCCGTGAGGGGAGCGGGGCCGAAGGCCTGGTGGGCGGCGAGGAACGAGTCGGTCAGCACGTTGTGGACCCAGGCCGCCATCTCGGGGCGGCCGGCGCTGTAGGGCCGGTTCCGGTCCGACACGCCGCTCACCGGGCGATGGGCCCGCTGCACCGCGGCCACCGCCGCCTCCACCTCGGGCATGGAGCCGTACGTGGTCTCGGTCACGTAGACCGAGGTGCGCGACAGCCGCCCCAGCGGGTCGTGGCGGTAGCTGGAGTGGTTCTCGACCCCGGCCACCACCTCGGGATGGGCGCTCTGCACGATGAGGGCCCGGATGCCGCCCACGAACACCGAGGCGTCGCCCAGCACCCGCCACGAGATCGAGTCGGGCCCGAGCAGCCCGGGGTCACCGGGGTGGTCGAGCGTGTGCTCGAGCGGGATCGGCCCGTGGGCGAAGAGGGATGTGGTGGAGCCCACCACGGCGTCCTGGACGCGGCGGGCCAGGCTGGAGACAGAGGTCATCATGGCGGCGGCGTTCTACCACCGTGTCGGAGCGTCAAACCGGTTTCTGGTCACCGCGTGTCGCTGCGCCGCGGCCGCGAATACCTGATTGCGGCGCTCGGGGCCGGGTACAGCGGGCCGGTGCAACCACCCCTGTCCACGGGCCGAGCTGGGCCCGCCGTCGCCCGCCGGCGAACCGATCCGCCGGCCGGTCATGGTCCAGCGCTGGGCCGACGTCGTCTTCCTCCACTGGCGCTACGAGCCGGCGGTGGTGCAGCGGCTGCTGCCCGCCGGGGTGACGGTGGACGTGTACGACGGCTCGGCCTGGGTGGCCCTCGTCCCGTTCCGTATGGAGGGCCTCGGCCTGCCCCGGCTGGCGCCGCTGCCCCTGGTCGGCACGTTCCCCGAGGTGAACGTGCGCACCTACGTCCACGCCGGCGACCGCCGGGGCGTCTGGTTCTTCTCGCTCGACATCAACCGGGTGCTGCCCACGGTGGTGGCCCGGGCGGTCTACGACCTGCCCTACTGCTTCGGCCGGGTGCACCACGAGCGGGTGGGCGACATCGTGACCTCCGGCGTGGAGCGCCGGTGGCCGCGGGCCGGGAGCGGCGCCGGCGGCCGCCATCGCCGTGCGGGGCGGGTCGCCCCTCGACGGTCCTGACCCGCTGGCCGCACTTCCTGACCTCCCGCTGGGGCCTGCTGTCGGCCGGCCGGCGGGGCCGGATCCGCTGGGCCCCGATCGACCACGGGCCCTGGCCCCTGCACCGGGCCGAGGTGCTGCACCTCGACGAGCAACTGGTGGCCGCCGCCGGGCTGCCGCACACCCGAGGGCCCGCCCCACGTCCTGTGGTCGCCCGGGGTGGACGTGACCGTCGGGCTTCCCACCGGTCGCCTCGAAACCAGGTAGCCGTTTGACGGGGTCGGCCCGGGGTACGATCGGGCCCGGCACCGGCCGGTGGTGCCGCAGAACCGTCACCGGTACCACCCACCAGACAAGGACCCGCCATGCTGCATCAGACGCTCGACAAGAAGGCCTTCTCGTCGCTACCCACCACTGTTCAAGATCAAAGTCGCCTTCCTGGCCGCCGGCTTCGCCTCGCTCGTGCTGTCGGTGGTGCTGTGGTTCTCGGGATCGAAGGATCAGGGGATCTTCGTCGGCCTGTGGGTGCCTGCCATCCACTCCCTCGGGGCCCTGGTGCTGAGCGGGGAGCGCATGGACGACCGGAGCGGCTCATGAGCGAGACGATCCTCCTCGTCGCCGGGTGCATCGTGTTCGCCACGGTTACGGTGGCCACGCTCCTCTACGGCTACATGGCGCTCAACCGGGCGTGGCTGGCCGACGACGTGGCCAACATCCTCGGCCGCTCCGTCGCCCTGCGTCCTCTCCGTTCCCTGCGGTGGTGCCCCTGGCGGTGGTGCCGATCCCCGTCCTGTCGCCGGACTGATCCCTTGGAGCCTCTCGTCGTGATCGAGCTCGAGCACCTGATCGGGGCCACCGAGGGCGACCTGGTGCTGTCGATCGAGCCGGTGCGGGGCCGGCTCGGGCTCGTCCGCACCGAGATCCGCCGGTATCTCGACGAGCGCACGATCGACGACGACCCCTGGCTCCTGGTGGCCGACGAGCTGGTGGCCAACGCCGTCGACGCCGCCATCGCCACGGCCGTCGATACCGCCGTCGCCGCCCGGCCGGCGGTCCTGTGTCGCTGGCCGTCCGATCCCGCCCGGGTGGTGTTGACCGTGGCCAACGTGGGACCCGCCTTCGAGCTGCCCGACGCCGACGGCCATGCCGCCGCCGGGGGCGGCCCGGGGGCGGGGGCTACCGCTGGTGCGGGCCCTGGTCGACGGGATCGAGGTCGAGCGGGTGGACGGCGTCAACGTCGTGCGGTGCTGGCGGGCCCGGCCGGGTCCGAGGGGCCGACGTGACGCCGTCGGGCCGGGCCGATGAACCGGCCCGACCCGGGGCGCTTGTACCCTCGGACCGGGTTGGCCCGCCGCTGGCAGGAGGATCGGATGGCTCTGAGGATCTCGATCGAGCGGGACGACGACACCACGGTGGCCCCGCTGGTGGGGGATCTCGACGGCGACACCTGCGCCGAGCTGGGCGCCGCCCTGGCCGAACAGGCGCCGAGCGGGAACCTGGTGGTCGACCTCGCCGGCCTGACCTTCATCGACTCCTCGGGCATCACCGAGCTGGTGGAGGCCCGGCGGGCCTGCCTCGGCCGGGACGGCACGTTCACCCTGCGGTCGACCACTCCCATCCGTGCGCCGGGTGCTGGAGATCACCGGGCTGCTGGCGCACTTCGGGCTGGACTGACACCGGGGGCTCGCTCAGCGCAGGTAGGCCCGCAGGTGGTCCAACGACGCGGCGGATGAGGCGGGACACCTGCATCTGGCTCACGCCGAGCTGGCGGGCGATCTCGTCCTGCGACAGCTCGTCGAAGAACCGGAGCTCGACGATGCGGCGGTCGGACGGGTTCAGGGTCGGCCAGCAGCGACTGGATGGCCAGGCGGGCCTCGGTTCGCTCGAAGCGGGGATCGTCGGCGGCGGGTCGGCGGCGGGGGCGGCCGGGCGGTCGTCCGTCGCCGGTGGGGGCGTCGAGGCTGGCGGCGCGGTAGGCGCCGCCGACGTCGAGGGCGGCCAGGATGTCGTCGCCGTCGTGGCCCGAGGCGGCGGCCAGATCGGCCACGGTGGGGGAGCGGCCCAGCTCGATCGACAGCCGATCGGTCAGGTGCCGCATCTCCACCGACAACTCCTTCAGGCCGCGGGGCACGCCGACGGCCCACGTCCGGTCGCGGAAGTAGCGTTTCAGCTCCCCGTCGATGGTCCGGCCGGCGAAGGTGGAGAACTGGTTGGCGAACGAGGGGTCGAAGCGGTCGACGGCCTGGATCAGGGCCAGTTGCGCCACCTGCCGCAGATCGTCGCTCTCCACGCCCCGGTCGCGGTAACGGTTGGCGAAGAACTCGGCCAGGGGGGCGTAGCTCTCCACGATCCGGTTGCGCACGCGCCTGGTCGCCGGTTCGGGCCAGCTCCTCGAACAGCGCGGCCCGCTCGGCCTCCTCGGGGCGGCTCACGGCTGGAACGAGTCACAGCAGAGAGATCACAGGTTGGGGAGCCGCGGCCCGCCGCTTGCCCAGCACCACGAGGCGCCCGGTCGGATCGCCGTGCAGCTCGTAGCGGTCGAGGGTGGCCCCCAGGATGGCGTGGATGAGATCGCCCGCCGGCTGGTCGGGGAGGGCCGAGCCCGATACGGGTGGCCCGCAGCTCGATGCCGTGGTCGATGTGGCGCAGCTCCAGCAGCACGGTGTCGGCCGGGTTCTCGTCGCGCAGGAGCCAGTGGACGGCCTCGTCGACGGCCAGGCGGAGGTCGTCGAGCTCGTCCACCGTGAACCCGAGGTCGGCCCCGAACGTGGTGACGGTGATCCGGCTCAGACGGAGGAAGCCGGGCCGGGCCGGGAAGGAGAGCCGGACCACATCGTCGGGTGTGCTCATGGCTCTCGGGTCATGGCCGTCGGCTCATCGCGGTCGGGCTCCCACGGTCGGGGGCTCTGGGGCCCGGGGATGTAGCGGTACTCGAAGCGGTAGTCGGGTCCCCGCTGGTGCAGGGGGCGCAGGACCATGATCGCCATGTCGTCTTCGGCTCCGGCCCCGAGCTCGTCGAGGATGGCGGTGGCCAGGCTGCGGCAGGGCAGGTGGCGGCGCTCCCGGACGAAGGCGCCGAGGGCGGCGATGCCGTCGTCGATGGGGGTGCCCCGCCGCTCCACCACGCCGTCGGTGTAGAGCACCACCAGATCGCCGACGTCGAAGGTGAAGCTGAACGTGGCCGAGCTGCCGTCGATCGTGAGCGGCGGGCGCCGGCCCTGCTCGATCACCCGCACGTCGCCGGCGGTGGTCACGTGCAGCGGGGGCGGGTGGCCGGCCGAGGCCAGCCGGGCCGTGGTGGTGCCGTCGATGGCCAGCACCACCAGCGTGGCCAGGGCCGCCCCCCGCACGTCATGGGCGAAGCCGTCGAGGACGGCCAGGATCTCGTGCGGTTCACCGCAGCTCCGGGCCAGGGCGTTGGCGGCGGCCCGGAGCTGCCCCATCACCGAGATCTGCTCCACGCCGTGGCCCACCACGTCGCCCACGATGGCCACGATGCGGTTGTCGGCCGGCAGGTCCACCAGGTCGTACCAGTCTCCGCCGAGGTGGAGATCGTGGTTGTGGGCCCGGTAGCCGGCGGCCGCCTCGGTGCAGCCGATCTCGGGCAGGGCCGACGGCAGCAGTATCCGCTGGAGCGCCAGCAGCCGTTCTCGTTCCGACATCGGGTGCTGCCCTCCGGCTGGTGCGGCACGAGATCCTCGCTCGTGCAGCATACGGGCCGGCCAAGGGGAGCAGGAGACCGAGCTGAGCTAGCTTGCGGGCATGGGAACGCTTGACCTCGACGGTGCCCGCCTCGTCTACGACCTCGACGGCCCGGCCGGCGCCACGCCGGTGCTGGCCTTCGCCCACGGCTGGTGCTCCAAGGCGGCCCACTGGGACGCCCAGGCGGCGGCATTGGCCCCGAGGCACCGCATCGTCCGGTGGGACCGGCGGGGCATGGGCCGCTCCATCGCCGATCATCCGGCCGACTCGCCGGCCCGCCACGCCGACGACCTGGCCGCCCTTCTCGACGCCGAGGGGATCGACCGGGTGGTGGTGGCCGGCCATGCCGGCGGTGGGCCCACGGCCGTCACCTTCGCCGCCCGCCATGCCGATCGCACCGCCGGGCTGATCCTGGTCGACACCCGGGTCAACGCCGCTCCGGCCGACGGCGGGCCGAGCCCGTGGGCCGGGTACCTGGAGAAGAGCTGCGCCCGGCTGGAGCGCGACGGCGCACCCTACTTCGAGCGCCTCTACCGGTCGTTCTTCGGCCCCCGGGCGCCGGAGCCGGTGGTGGCCGACGCCGTGGCCAACGCGCTGGCCACCCCGGTGGGCACGGCGGTGGCCGAGATGCTGCACATGGGCCTGGACCTGGCCGGCGCCGCCGCCCAGGTGCGGTGCCCGGTGCTGTGGGTGAGCGCCCAACCCGACGACACGGCCGAGGTGCGGGAGCGGTTCGCCGGTACCGACCTGACCATCGGCCACGTGGTCGGCTCCGGCCACTTCGTGCAGGTCGAGGTGCCCGACCAGCTCAACCCGATGATCGAGGCCTTCCTGGCCGACAAGGTCGTGGCGGCGGTGGCTGGCGGGCCGGAACGAGGAGGCAACTGATAGCTGCGGGCAGCTCATCGCGAGACGGGCCCGGGCCCTGGTGCTGCGGGAGCACCGGCATCTGGAGCCCACCACGTTCGCCCTGCCCGAGCTGGGCGACGACGACGGCCTCGACCCCGATCACGTGGTCTACGAGGAGCTGACGATCAAGGGGGCGCTCGGCGTCGACTACCCGGCCTTCGAGGCGGCCATGCGGCTGCTGGCCTCGGGCCGCTGTCCCTTCGCCGACCTGCCCCGGGAGACCGTGGGCCTCGACGGGCTCCAGGGCCTGATCGCCCCGACCCCCCGACTACCAGGAGACACACCGATGGCCGAGCCCATCACGTTCGAGTACTTCAACGCCGAGTGGCCGGAGAAGGTGCTGCACAAGCGGGGCCGCTCGGGGATCGACGCCTACCTCGGCATCACGGCCACCGAGTTCAGCGCCGGACGCCTGGTGGCCGGCTTCGACGTGACCGACGAGATCGTCACCATGATCGGCAACATCCACGGCGGGTGCATCAGCGCTCTGGTCGACCATGTGCTGGGGGTGGTCATGTACCCGGTGATGCCGCCCCGCAACTGGGCCGCCACCACCGAGTTCGAGATCAACCTGCTGGCACCGGTGAGCCAGGGCCGGGTGGAGGCCACGGCCGAGGTCATCTCCATGACCCGCCGCCTGGCCGTGATCAAGGTGGAGGTGGTCAACACCTGGACCGACGACGGTTCCGACGAGCCCCGCACCCGCCTCGTCGCCGTGGCCCAGGGCACCTCCACCATCGTCGCTCCCAAGGAGTAGGGCCGGCGCTCCGGCGGGCTCAGGCCGGGACCGGAGTATGGAGGAACGCAGGGCTGAGCGGTTCCAGGCCGGCCAGCGTCTCGACCTCGTCGGCCATGGCCGAGCTGAGACCGAGGAGCAGATCGGCGATCTCCCTGTCGTCCCAGCGCTGGCTGGCGATGCGGTCGACGATGTCGAACAGCGGCCGGCTGAGCCGGTCCCGCTCCGCCTCGTAGCCGGCGAGGGCGCTGTCGAGGTCACGGTCGGGACCCCGGCCCCAGCCGGTGATCACGGCCCGGGCCAGCAGCTCGGCATCACGTAGGGCGTCGGTCAGCCCGTGGGCGCTGATGGGGTCCTTGAAGTAGCCGGCGTCGCCTACCAGCGCCCAGCCCGGCCCGTGGGCCTGGCGCAGGAAGCCCGGGTGGCCCCCGAAGGTGCGGGTGGTGACCGGAGCCCGGGCCTGACCGAGCCGGGCGCCCAGGTCCGGGGCCCCGGACGTGACCACCTCGGTGATGAGGGCCGTGCCGCCCCGCCCGATGCGGGTGGGCGTGGCGCCGGCGAACACGACGGTCTGACCGCCGTTGGTGGGTATCAGGCCGGCGCAGCCGTCGGCCCGGAAGATCCAGTGGTAGCCGTCCACGTCCAACCCGTCCCAGTAGCCGTAGGTGAAGGCGGTGGCGTGGGTGCCCTGTCGGGTGATGACGGCATCGGCCCGGCGCGCCACCGACGATCCGATGCCGTCGGCCCCGATCACCAGCCGGGCGCTGATGTCGAGCGGCCCACCGCCGACGGGCACGGCCCGCACGCCCGTGACCCTGCCCTCGGGGCGCGGCTGGTCGCCGGTGCGGAGCAGGTCGGTGACCCGTGTCCGGTCCACCACCTCGGCTCCGGCGGCCCGGGCCGCCGCCACCAGGATGGGATCGAGCACGGTGCGGCGGGGCGCGTACAGCGCGTCGACCCCGGCCGAGGGTCGGAGGGTGATGGCGGCCCGGTCGGTGCCGTAGGTGAACGTGGTGCGCCGCACCGGCGGGGTGCCGGCGGCCACGACGGCGTCGAGCAGACCCCAGCGGCTGAGCTGCAGCACGCCGCCCCGCATGAGGGCGTGGGTGGACAGGGTGTCGGTGCCGAGGCGGCCGGCGTCGAGCACCAGGGTCCGCAGGCCGTGGCGGGCCAGCAACAGGGCGGTGGCCGCCCCGGCCGGCCGGGCCCCCACCACGACGACGTCGTAGGCATGGGCGCGGGGGCTGCCGGCGGCCGGTGAGGCAGCCGGTGAGGGGGTGGGAGGCGGGGTCATGAGGCGAGGCACTCCGGGGTGAGGTGGGGGCGGCCGTGTCGGTGCTGATGACGGCGGGCGATGTGGCGGGCCACGTGGGACGCGTCCCGGCCCACGCCGTCGATGAAGTTCGAGTTGCGGAAGTGCTGGAACCGCTGGCCCAGCACGTACAGGCCGGGCACGGGGGTGACCCCTCGGCGCTGGACGATCTCGCCCCGGCTGTCGAGCACCGGCACGTTCAGCCAGGGGTACGAGCGGCGGAAGCCGGTGGCCCACACCACGGTGCGGATACCGGCGGCGGCCAGGTCGATCCCGGTGGGGGGATCGTCGGCCAGCGCCAGGGTGGGGGGCGCCGGCTCCGCACCGAGAGGATCGGCCGGGAGGCCGAGGCAGGCGATGGCGGCGTCGATGCGGGCCAGGGTGGCGGCCATCCGGCGGTCGGCGTCGGCCACCACCGCCCGGAGGTCGGGGGCGAAGGCGACGCGGGTGCCGTCGGCCCCCTGGAACCGGCCGACGAGGCGCACCCCGGCGGCGTGCAACCGCGCCAGGTCGAGGTCGGCCCGGCCGGCTGTGGCACCGGCCGATCGCCCCACGAGCTGGAGCGACGGCTCGTTGCGGGCCGCCCCCGGATCGGGGCAGTCGTCGATCGTCTTGTCGAACGAGCCGGAGCGGTCGAGCCACCAGAACGCGTCCCGGCCCCGGTAGCGCCGGGGCATCCGGGTGTGGCCTCCCACGGCCAGGGTGACCGGGCGGCCGCTGCGGTGCAGCTCGTCGGCCAGCTGCACCCCCGTGGCCGAGGCCCCGACCACCAGCACGCCACCGGCTTCGGGCAGGTCGTCCGGGCGGCGGTAGGTGGCCGGGGTGATCTGGGCCACGGCCCCCGACAGGCCCCGGGCGGCGGCGGGTACCGCCGGCCGATCGCACCAGCCGGTGGCCACCACCACGTTGTGGGCCCCGAAGGTGACGCCGTTGGCCTCGACCACGAGACGGTCGCCCCGCAGGCGGACCCGGCGGACCGGGGTCTGCTCCCGCACCGGGGCATCGAAGGAGCGGGCGTAGTGGGCGAGGAAGGCGGCGGTCTCGGCCGCCGACATGAACCCGTCGGGGTCGGGCCCCTGGTAGGCCCCGCCCGGCAGGCGGGTCATCCAGTTCGGTGTGAGCAGGTGGAGCGAGTCCCACCGGTCGTGCCAGCGCTGGGCCACCCGGCCCGCTTCCAGCACGAGGTGGTCGACGTCGAGCCCGGTGAGGCAGCGGCTGAGAGCCAGGCCGGCCTGGCCGCCGCCCACGACGATGGTGTTGGTGTGGGTGGTCGCCACGGCCGGCCGTCCCCTCAGGCCGTGGTGACGTCGACCGTCACCGGCACGCCGTTGGTGATCACGTCGAACACGGCCGATCGGGCCATCGACTGGCGCACGACGTGCTCCAGCTTCTCGGCGTCGTCGCCGGCCAGCGTGAAGCTCACCTTGATCTGCTCGAAGCCGTTGCGCACGGTGCCGGTCCGGTCCAGGCCGAGGATGCCCATGAGGTCGATGTCGCCCTCGACGGTGGAGCTCACCGAGGTGAGGGTGACGCCCCGGGCGGCGGCGATGTTGGCGATACCGGCGGTGAGGCAGGCGGCCAGGGCGTGGAGCAGGAACTCCACCGGGGTGGGCCCGTTGTCGGCCCCCACCAGCACGGCCGGGTGGTCGGCGTCGAACGTGCGGGACTCCCGGTGCTCCATCTCCTGCATGGCCCCGTGGAAGCCGTGGATGGTGGACCGGTTGTGGGTGCCGCTGACCCAGGTGTTGGTCGCTCGGAACTGGAACTTGGCGATCTCCGGGTTGCCCTTCACGGCGTCGAGGGTGGCGAACAGGGTGGCGGTGTCGACCCCGTTGCGGACGGTGGGATTGCCGGTGGGATTGCCGGTTGGATTGATCGTGTCGGTCATGGTGACGATCTCCTGATCTGGTTTCGTGGAGCCCCACCAGGCCGGTGGGATGAGGCGATCGTGCCGGCCGACCCTTCCCCCGGCCTTCCTTCCCCGCCGTCTCCCGGGGAAGGTTCGGGGAAGGTGTGTCCGCCTACCCTGGAGTCCGAGACCATCGGGCGGCGACAGGGAGGTGCGGGGGGAGATGTCGACGATCCGGATCACGCTGCTCGGCTCGTTCGCCGTGACCGTGGACGGCCGGCCCGTGGCCGACGCCGCCTGGACCCGCCGTCACGCCGCCGGGATGGTGAAGGCGCTCGCCCTGGCCGGGCCCGACCACCGCCTCCACCGGGAGCAGCTGCTCGACCTCCTGTGGCCGGACGACCCGATCGACGAGTCGGGGCCCAAGCTGCACAAGGCGGCCCACTACGCCCGCCGGGCCCTGGCCCTGCCCGGCGCCATCGTGCTGCGCGACGGCCAGGCGCAGCTGGCCCCCGGCCACGAGGTGACGGTGGACGTGGCCGAGTTCGAGGCGGCGGCCCGCGCCGCCCCGCCCGGCTCCGACCCGGCGGCCGCCGGCCAGGCCCTCGCCCTCTACGGCGGCGAGCTGTTGCCCCAGGACCGCTACGAGGAGTGGGTGGAGGAGCGGCGTGAGCAGCTGCGCCGCCGCCAGGTCGACCTCCTGCGGCTGGCCGGCCGGTGGGACGAGGTGCTGGAGCAGGAGCCGACCGACGAGGCGGCCCATCTTGCCGTTATGCAGCGCCACGTGGCCAACGGCGACCGCCATGCCGCCCTCCGCCAGTTCGAGCGGCTCGACCGGGCCCTGCGCCAGGAGCTGGGCGTGGCCCCCGGACGGGAGGCGGTGGCGCTGCGGGACGAGCTGCGGAAGGCGCACGACGGACCGGGCGGCGGCTGGGTCGGCACCGGACTGGTGGGACGGGAGGCCGAGCTGGCGGTGCTGGACCGGGCCCTGGCCGACGCCTCGACCGGGGCCAGCCGCACCCTGCTCGTGACCGGCCCCACCGGCGTCGGCAAGTCGGCCCTCCTCGCCGCCACCACCACCCGGGCCCGGGAGCTCGGCTTCCGGGTGGGCGTCGGCGCCTGCGCCCCGGTGGAGGGGGCCTGGCCTTACGCCCCGGTGGTGGAGGCCCTGGCCGACCTGTGCCGGCGCCACCCCAGCCTGCTCGACGGGCTCCACGACGAGCACCGGGAGGAGATCGACCGGGCCCTGGCCCGCACCGAGGAGGCCTGGAGCGGGGGCAGCGCCCACCAGCGGCTGTTCGTGGCCACCGCCGAGCTGGTGCGCCTGGCCGGTGCCACCACCGGCGTCCTGCTCGTGATCGACGACGTCCACGACGCCGACGACGCCAGCCTCCGCCTCCTGCACTACGTGGCCCGGGCCACCCGGGACCAGCGGGTGTGCCTTGTGGTGTCGCACCGGCCGGCGCCGGTGCGGGAGATCCTGGCCGAGACCCGCGGGAGCCTGCTGGGCCGGCACGGGGCCATCGAGATCGAGCTCGGCCCGCTCTCCCAGGCGGCGGCCGCCGCCCTGGCCCGCGGCCATCTCCCCGCCGGCACCGGGCGCGACGACGTCGTCGACCGGATCGTGGTGCTCAGCGGGTGCCTGCCGTTCGCCGTGCGGGAGCTGGCCCGCCGGGCGGAGGATCCGGGCGCCGCGCTCGACGCCGGCCTGCTGAGCGGGGTGCCGCCCACCACCCGGGAGGTGCTCCAGCGGGTGGCCGTGGTGGGCCTGACCTTCGACACCGACGAGCTGGTGGCCCTCAGCGGCCGGCCCGAGGAGGAAGCGTTCGACCATCTCGACACGGCCCTGGCCGCCGCCGTCGTGGAAGCGGCCCCGGTCGGCTACCGGTTCCGCCACGCCCTGGTGCGCGACGCCCTGCTCGACGAGGTCCCGCCCCACCGCCGCCGCCGGATCCACCGTGACGCCGCCGACCGATTGATCGAGCTGGGGGCCTCGTCGGCCCGGATCGGCCACCACCTCCTCCAGGCCGGGGCGGCCGACGAGGCGGCCCGCTGGCTCCTGCGGGCGGCGTCGACCGAGGCCGCCATCGGGGCCTACCGCGACGCCCTGGCGCTGGTCGACGCCGTGCTGCCCCACGCTGGCGGAGGGGAACGGTCGGAGGCGCTGGCCCTGCGGGCCGACCTGCTCAACGCCGTCGGCGAGCCGATGGCCACCGCCGCCTACCGGGAGGCCCTGGCCGCGGCCCCGCCCGGCACCGAGCGGGGGCTGCGGGCCCGGCTGGCGCGCAGCGCCGTGATGTCGGGCGACCTGGACACGGCGGCCGCCGTCATCGAAGCCCTGCAGACCGACGGCGGCCCCGACGACGTCGACATCCTGCTGGCCCGGGCCAGCTACGCCTTCTTCACCTTCGACCTGGCCATGGCCGGCGATGCCATCGATCAGGCCCGCAACCTCGTGCTGGCCGGCCAGCGGAGCTGGAAGGTGCTCGACCTGATCTCCCTCCAGGGGATGCTGGCCCATCTGTCGGGCAACTGGTTCGACCAGATGCGCCAGGAGCTGCGCCGCACCCGGGACAACCCCGAGGTGGCCAACGCCATCTTCGACGCCTACCTGTGCCCGGCCGAGTACCTCCTCTACGGCGCCACCCCCTACCAGGAGGTCATCGATCTGGCCGGAGACCTGAAGGTCACGGCCCGGCGCAGCGGGGCCCTGCGGGCCGTCGCCTTCGCCTCGGCCCTGATCGGCGAGGCGGCGCTGCTGTCGGGTGATCTGGCCCGGGCCGAGACCGAGCTGGCCGAGTCACGCGACCTGCACCACGACCTGGGCTCCACCGCCGGCGAATCGCATTCCCTGCAGCGGTTGGCCGAGGTCCGACTGGCCGCCGGCGATCGGGAGGGCGCCCGGGAGCTGCTGGCCCAGGCCCATCGGCTGGCCCGCCACTCGACGATCGCCAACCACCTGCTGCACCGGATCTTCGGCTCGATGGTGCTGGCCGCCGACTCGCCGGCCGACGCCCGGGCCGTGGTCGACCGGGCCGAGGCCACCCTCGGGTGGGACGAGGACTGCCTGTTCTGCTCGATCATGCTGTCGGTCCCGGCCGCCATCGCCTGCGCCGCCGCCGGTGACCTCGACCACGCCCGCCACCACCTGGCGATCGCCGAGCGCTCGTCGGTGATGTGGCAGGGCACGTCGTGGGAGGCGTCCCTGATCGAGGCCCGGGCGGCCCTGACCCGGGCCGAAGGCGACCGATCGGCGGCCGACGGCCTCCTGCGGTCGGCCGCCGACCAGTTCGAGCAGGCCGGCCAACCGCTCGACGCCGCCCGTTGCCGCCGCACCCTCGGCGCCTGATCTGGCCTCGGCGGATGCACCGGGTGGAGATCCGCCTCCTGGGCGGGTTCGGGATCATCGTCGACGGTGGGCGCGACGCCGCAACCCACCTCACCCGGCGCGACCCCGCCCGCCTGGTGAAGCTGCTGGCCGTCACCCCCGGCCACCGCCTGGCCCGGGGCGACCGGGCCGCCGTGCTGTGCCAGTTCGAGGTCCTGGTGGGCGTGCTCGACCGGGAGCTGGGGGTCGGGCCCAGCGTCGAGGCCCGGGCCGCCCGACACCCGGAGCGGGTGTCCCACCTGATCGTTTCGGCCTCCTGCTCGAGGCCGTGAACCGGTTCCTGGCCGACAAGCCCAGGTAGTTGTATCCGAACTCGTCCACCGGGCTCTGTGTCAGCACCGGCGCGGTCGTCGCATACCGAGCCGGAGATCGAGAGGAACCGACATGGCAGCAACCACCTCGACCGGTAAGCGCCCGAAGCGGGCCGCGGCGTCGAACGGCAACTCGGACGGGTCGGCCAACAAACCTCCCACCACCCCGGCCGGGGCCGGCTACCTGGCCCGCAGCGCCAAGGCGGTACGGGCCACGCTGAGCGCGGCCGAGGACCTGCCCACCTTCCTGGCCACGGCCGGCACCCTGACCCTGGATCAGCGCCGCCTGCTGGTGGAACAGGCCATGGTGCTGATCAACGAGAACTACGTCCACCTGCCGTTGAAGAAGGCGATGCACGCCGTGGCGCCGGATCAGGCGCTGCGCCTGCTGGCCCACCGCCTGGAGGCCGCCACCCCGGCCACCATGGGCCCCGAGACCGACTTCCACGCCGAGATGCTGCGCATCTTCGCCTCGGTGCGCGACCTGCACACCAACTATCTGCTGCCCAAGCCCTACGCCACCCGGGTGGCCTTCCTCCCCTTCGACGTGGAGGAGTACTTCGAGAACGGGGAGCGGCGCTACCAGGTGTCGCACCTGGTGTCGGGCTTCAGCCACCCCACGTTCACCGCCGGGGTGCGGCTGACGGGCTGGAGCGGGGTGCCGATGGAGCGGGCGGTGGCGGTCAGCGCCGACCGGTTCCCCGGCTCGAACCTGGCGGCCCGCCACGCCCGGGGCGTCCAGTTCATGGGGCAGCGCCCGCTGGTGCGCTCGCTCCCGCCCGACGAGACCTGGGTGGAGGTCGACTACGTGGACGCTGGCGGCACCGCCCGGTCGGTGCGCCTCAACTGGATGGTGCTCGACACCTCGGCCCCGGCCAATGCCGTGGATCCCGACAGCCCGTCGCCGGCGGCGGCCTCCCTCGGAGTCGACGTGGAGATGGACCTGGTCAACGTGGCCAAGCGCTATCTGTTCGCCCCTCAGGTGGTGGCGGCCACCGACACCCCGCCCAAGCTCACGGTCAAGCCGGCCGAGGCCGACACCGATGTGCCGACCTCGATGTCGGGTGTCCTGCGGGCCCGGAGCGTCACCACCAGTCACGGCCCGGTGGGCCACCTGCGCATCTTCTCGTTCAACGTCAGCGACCCGGGGGCCTTCGTGGACGAGGTGGAGCGCCTGGTGGGCCTTCTGCCTCCCACCATGCTGATCATCGACGTGCGGGGAAACGGCGGCGGCCACATCTACGCCAGCGAGGGCCTGCTCCAGCTGTTCACCCCCCGGCCGATCACGCCCGAACCGACCCAGTTCATCGTCTCGCCCCTCAACCGTCGACTGTGCTTCCGGCACCGCAGCAACGCCGCCGGCATCGATCTCGGACCCTGGTTCGGTTCGATCGACCAGGCGGTGGAGACCAGTGCCGCCTACTCCACCGGCTTCCCCATCACCCCCGTCGCCTTCGCCAACGGGCGGGGCCAGCGGTACCGGGGACGGGTGCTGCTCGTCACCGACGCCCGCTGCTACTCGGCCACCGACATCTTCAGCGCCGGCTTCCAGGACCACGGGATCGGCCCCGTTCTCGGCGTCGACGCCAACACCGGCGCTGGCGGGGCCAACGTGTGGACCCACGAGCTACTCAAGCAACTGCTGGAGCTTCCGGCGCCGGCCGACAAGACCACGCCCTACAAGGCCCTACCTGGTGGGGCCGCCATGCGGGTGGCCATCCGCCGCACCCTGCGGGTGGGGGACCGGGCCGGCACCCCGGTGGAGGACCTGGGGGTCGAGCCCGACTCGCGCTGGCTCCTGACCCGCAACGACCTGCTCAACGGCAACGCCGACCTGGTCGAGCATGCCGCCGGCCTGTTGGCCGCCCTCCCGTTGCGCCAGCTCGACCCGGTGGCCGGGTCGGTGGCGGGCGGTGTCCGCCCGGTGACGCTGACCACGGCCGCCATCGACCGGGTCGACGTCTACGTGGGCGCGGGTGCGGGCCGTCCGTTTGCCAGCGTCGACGTGACCGACGGGACCACCACAGTGAACCTGCCGGCCACCGCAGCGGGCGCCCGCTTCGAGGGCTGGAGCGGGGGAGCGCTGGTGGTGTCGGCCCGGCTCACGTGAGGATCGCCTGATCCGGCCCTGACGGCCCGACGGGTCAGTGCCCGGTGAAGTGGGGTGGGCGCTTCTCGGCGAAGGCCCGCACCGCTTCCCGGTGGTCCTCGGAGTTGAAGGCCACACCCATGGGGCCGGCCACGTTGTCGAGCGCGGCCAGGAAGTCGCCCTGGAGCGAGCGGTAGACAGCCTGCTTCATCAGGCGGATGGCGAGGCGGGGGCCGTCGGCCAGGCGCTGGGCCAGGGCCATGATCTCGTCCATCAACTGGTCGTCGTCGCACACCTTGGACACGATGCCGAGCCGCTGGGCCTCCTCGGCCTCAACGAACTCGCCCGTCCACAGCAGCTCCAGCGCCTTGGACAGGCCGACCAGGCGGGGCAGGAGGAAGGCCCCGCCGTCGCCCGGAATCAGGCCCACCTTGACGTAGCTCTCGGCGAAGCGGGCGCTGCGGGCGGCGTAGCGGATGTCGGTCATGAGGGCCATGTCCATCCCGGCCCCGGTGGCCACGCCGTTCACGGCGCACAGGTACGGTTTCTGCAGGGCGTCGACGGCCCGGGCCACGGGATGCACGTGGTTGCGGAGGTAGTCGCCGATGTAGAGGGCGGCGTTGCCGCCGACGTCGCCCATCGTGCCCAGGTCGCCGCCGGAGCAGAAGGCCCGCCCCGATCCGGTGAGCACCACCGCCGCCACCGACTCGTCGACCTGGCACTCCCGCAGCGCCTCGGCCCAGTCGGCCAGCATCACGTTGTGGAACGCGTTCAGCTTCTCCGGGCGGTTCAGCGTGATGACGGCGATCGGACCCGACTTCTCGAACAGCAGCTCGGCCATAGGCCCCCGATCATGGCAGCCGGCCCGCCCCGCCACCAGCGGCCGGCGCCGGTCAGGCGGGCCCGCCGGGTCGGGAGCCGAGGGCGTCGCCGACCCAGCGGTCGAGGTCGAGCCACACCCCGTCGAGCCAGGCGATGCGGCGCGCCGGGTCGGTAGGGATGTCGGCGGCCGGGATGCGGCGCACGGTCACCGTCACCGGGGCCGCCAGGGGCACGGCCCGGGCCAGGTCGGCGAACGCCGGGTGGCGGTCGAGGCCGGCGTGGCCGATGACCACCACGTCGGCCCCGGGGAGGGCGTCGAGCAGGGCCAGCACCCCGCCGGGCCGGGGCGGCAGCAGGTGGCGCAGAGCGGCCAGCCGCTCGGCCCGGTCGGGGCTGCGCTCGCCCAGGCGGGCCAGCGCCGAGGCCAGCCGCTCGGGGCGGAACAGGCGGCCCTCGGGGAAGATGACCACTGCCGTGTCGGCCCCCGCCCCGTCGGCCACCCGGGCCACCAGCGAGCGGGCCTCGGGGCCGTCGTCGCGCCCGATGAAGGCGGAGCCGGTGCGGGCGTAGATCAGGTCGAAGCCGGGGTCGGCCAGGAGCTCGGCCATCATCACCCCCCGGCTGCGCAGGCCGAGCTGCTGGTAGAGCCACGACGGGAGCGACGAGTCGACCACGTTCACGTGGCGACCCAGCACGATCACGGGCCCCGGGGCCAGCGCCTCCAGCCCGCCCGGCTCCACCGCCAGGCGGAGGTTGAGCAGCTGCTCGGCCCGCCGGGCCAGCAGCCCGATCGACCACGCCTGGAGCCGCTCGTGGCGGCGGATCGACGCCGGCCGGTGGAGGCGGCGGCCGGCCCCGGCCACCAGCCACAGAGGCCCGGCGGCCAGGATCTCCACGCAGTCGTTGACGCCGTACTGGAGCACGAACAGCACGACCCGGGCCGTCGGGAGCCGGCGGCGGCCCCGGGCCAGATCGGCGGCCACGGCCGCCGTCAGCAGCAGGGGGAGGCCCACCAGGCCGGCGGTGGTGGCGCCCAGCATCAACGGGATGGTGCGGGCCCGCCGCTCCCAGCGGGCCCGGCGCTGAGAATCGACGGCCAGAGGATCGGCGGCCATAGGGCTCCGACCGTAGCCGCCCGGCACCGGCCATCATGGGCCGATGGACCCCGAGCCCACCGTCGACGTGATCCGCCTGATCGGGGTGTACGACGCCGACGGCACCCCGCTGGGGGAGCTGCGGTACTGGATCGGGGCCCGCCTGGGCCGCACCCACTGCGCCCTGTGCGACATCACCCACGGCTCGGTGCGGGCCCGGCCCGAGTGGCGTGACCGCTGCCAGGGCCTGGCCGTTCCGTTCGACACCTACCACCGCGACGACCAGCCCGAAGCCGTGCGCCGGGCCGCCGGCGGACGGGCCCCGGTGGTGGCGGCCGAGACGGCAGCCGGCATGGTGGTGCTGCTGGGCCCGGCCGAGCTCGACGGCCTCGACGGCACGGTGGACGGCCTGATGGCCGCCGTGGAGGCCCGGCTGGCGGCCGAGGGGCTCCGCCTCCGGTCAGACCACTAGGCTCCGCTGGCAGCGGGCCCGGATCGGCCGGGCCGGCGGATCACAGGGGTGGGCCGGTGTCGTCAGATGATCTGGGAGCACGGGATCCGGCAGCACATGATCTGGCAGCAGATGATCTGGAGGGGGCGATCGAGGCCAGCCGGGCCGGCGTGGTGGCAGTGGCCAACGGCGATCACACGGTGATCATGGGCCAGTACTCCGAGGCCGACGACATCACCATCGGTAACCCGTTCGGGCCGTTCGCCAAGGGCCGGCAGGCCACCGACGCCACCATCGCCAACGCCGCCGCCCGCTACGCCGACGGCGAGCTGACGGGGGTCGACCGCGTCTCCCTCCACACCTCCGACACCCTGGCCGCCGTGGTGGAGGTGGAGCACATCCGGGCCCGGCTGGGCGGGGCGGCCGAGCCGTCCGAGGTGTCGCTCCGGGTCACCACCGTGTTCCGGCTGGAGCCCCACGGCTGGAAGATCGTGCACCGCCACGCCGACCCCATCACGTCGGCCCGCCCGACGGAGTCGTTGGTCCAGCCCTGAACCCGGATCCCCGAAGGGGGCCCCTAGAGGTTGAGGGGCTGGGTGGGGGTGGCCAGGATCTCGGGATCGTCCCAGTCCACCCCGGGCACGTCGATGTAGAGCTCGACCTCGTTGCCGTCGGGGTCGTGCACGTAGAGCGAATGGGTCATGCCGTGGTCGCTCTGGCCCACCACGGTGACCAGGTCGGGATTGGCCTCCAGGCGGGCCAACATGGCTCGCAGTTCGTCGTCGCTGGTCCCCACTTTCACCCCGAAGTGGTACATGCCGAGGCGGCGGCCGGCCGGCAGAGGAGCGGCCTCCGGGCCGACCTCGATCAGCAGCAGGTCGTGGTGGGTGTTGCCGGCCCGGAACCCGGCGGCGGGAAAGCGGTTGGGGCGCATCCGTACCGGCCATCCCAGCACGCCGTTGTAGAACGCCACCGAGCGCTCCAGGTTCGACACGTAGAGCACGATGTGACCCAGCTCCTGGACCCGCGCCGCTTCGGTACCGGCGGGGATGGTGGCTGTGATCGGAGTGGTGTGTGGGGTCGGGGCGGCTTGTGAGGCTGTCTCGGTCATCGGTCGGTCCACCTTCCGCAGGATCCTGGGTCCAGGCTACGCCAGGCGGGGGCGGCGGCGATGGTCGAGATCGGATCAAGAGATCCTGCAGACCGGCTCTGCAGCCCCTCTCCACCCCGCCTCCATGCACCCCGCCCCCGACCGGTTCATCGTGGCCCCATCGAGCCGTTGCCATCGGGCCGCGGCGCTACTGAGGGAACATTCCATGACCACCACCGAGGACCACCGACACCCCCACCCCCAACGGCGTCAACGTGGCCGCCCTGCTGGGCGCCCGCCAGGCCCTCACCGAGGCCCCGGAGGCGGCCCGCTTCACCTGGCGGGCCCGGTGCCAGTGGGTGAACGGCACCCACAGCCAGACCACGATCGACTCCTTCGCCGGCCTGGGGGCCGAGCACCATCACCGCCAGCCCTACACGGTGGACGCCGACCACCCCGAGATCTTCGCCTCGGCCGACAACGGCCCCACCCCGCCCGAGCTGGCCCTGGGGGCCCTGGCCTCCTGCCTCATGGCCGGGCTGGCCATGAGCTGGCACCTCAGCGCCCGCGGCATCGATCACATGGTGCTGGAGCGGGGGGCGGTGGCCCAGGCCTGGCGCACCGAGCGCTGGGACTCCCTGCGCCTGCTGACCCCGGCCTGGTTGTGCGGCCTGCCGGGCCGGCCCTATGCCGGCCCCGACCCCGAGGGGTTCCTGCCCGCCGCCGCCACGGCCGACCTGCTCATGGACAACGCCCGGCGAATCGAGGCGCCGGTGCGGGCCGGCCAGCCGGTCGTGCGGGCCCGGCGCACGGGGCGGGGGTTCGAGGTGGTGACCGCCACCGACCGCGTCACCGCCGACGCCCTGGTGGTGGCGACCGGCGCCGCCGCCGAGGCCCACGTGCCGCCGTGGGCCGCCGCCCTGCCCCCCACCGTGGCCCAGTGGACGGCGCTCGACTACCGCCGCCCGGGTCAGCTGCCCGACGGTGAGGTGCTGGTGGTGGGGGCGTCGGCCTCCGGGGCCCAGATCGCCGACGAGCTGGCCCGGGCCGGCCGCCCGGTCACCCTGGCCGTAGGGGAGCACGTGCGGGTGCCCCGTACCTACCGGGGCGTCGACATCCACCGCTGGCTCCACGTGATCGGCCTGCTCGACGAGCGGTGGGACGAAGCCGACGACATCGACCGGGCCCGCCGCCTACCGTCGTTCCAGCTGATCGGCACGCCCGAGCGGCGCGATCTCGGCCTCACCACCCTGCAGGCGGCCGGGGTGCGGCTGGTGGGGCGGGCCATGACCCTCGACCGGCACCGCCTGCTGTGCTCGGGCGGCCCGGCCCACCAGGTGGCGGCGGCCGATCTCAAGGCCAACCGACTGCTGCGCCGGATCGACGTGCACGCCACCGCCCACGGCCTCGACGGCCTCTACGTTCTGGGCCTGCCGTTCCTGCGCCGCCGCCGGTCGAGCTTCATCAGCGGCGTGGGACCCGACGCCGCCGACCTGGCCGCCCATCTCCACACCCATCTCCGGCCCACCGGGGCCCTGCGGGTCAGCACCCCGTCGTCGTAGGCGGCGGATCGGGGTCGGGAGGCCGGCCCAGGAGGGCCTGGCGGGTGCGGTTGATGATGTCGGCCACCGGCCGTTGCGCCCCCGATCGCAGCAGCTCGGCGCTGCGGTCGGGGCCCAGCCGCTCCACCAGATCGGTCCGGGCCTGCAGGGCCAGGTCGCGCAGGGTGACCATCACCGGCGGGGTGCCGATGGCGGCCCGGCTCTCGATCGCCCCCACCACCTCGAGGGCCCACGCCGGTTCGTCGATGCGGTCGAGGGCGATCACGCAGCGGGCCAGCGTGTGCCACTGCTGGGGCCATTCGCCGGCCCGGTCGGCCAGGCGGCGGGCGTCGTCGTAGGCCCCGGTGGAGGCGAAGCCCACCGATCCCATGTAGCAGGCGTGGGCCAGGCGCGACCCGTTGCCCGACTCCTCGGCCGCCGCCAGCTGCTCCTGCATGTGGGCCAACCCGCCGTCGATCTGGCCGATGGTCGAGAGCACGTTGGCCAGCACCCGCTGGGCCAGGCCCGACGGGGGAAGGCCGAGCCGTCGCTCCGCCGCCTGTGACCGGTGGGCCAGCGCCATGGCGTTGTCGAACTCGCCCCGCACCCAGGCCCCGTAGCCCCGCACCGCCAGCAGCAGGGGGTAGCCGGGGTCGTCGGCCGCCCGTTCGGCCAGGCCCGAGGCGCTGATGTGGTCGGCCCAGGCGAAGACCTCGTAGCGCATGGAGCGCATGGCGTACTCCCGCACCGAGCCGATGAGGTCGAAGGCGGCGGGCAGGTCGCCCGCCTCGGCCAGGAACCGGCTGGCCGCCCGCAGGTCGGCGAAGACGCCGTCGGCCCGGGCCAAATGGCCAGCGGGATCCCGTCGAGGCGGCGGCAGATCTCCAGCACCGCCGGGGCCGTGTCGGCGTCGAGGGTGAAGGGGGCGTCGGCCTGGCCCGCCCGCTCCACGAACAGGGCGACCGCCGGGAGCCGGGCGATCGCCTCCGGTCCGAGGTCGGCCGCCGCCCCGTCGTCGGGCCCGTCGTCGCCCCGGAGCTGACAGCGAGCGGGGGAACGGTCCACACGTCCTCGCTGGCCACGGCGAGCGGTTCCTGGCTGGTGGCCACGATCGTGACCCCGGGGGCGGCCCGCAGGATGCGATGGACCAGCGCGGCCAGCGGGTCGATCACGTGCTCGCAGTTGTCGAGCAGGAGCAGGGCCCGGCGAGGGCGGAGCACGTCGATCACGGCGTCGTCGATCGAGGCGTGCTGGCTGACGTTGACGTCCACCGCGGTGGCGAGCGCCGTCTTGCCCACGCCCCCGGGGCCACGAACTCGTAGCCCCGACCGTGGACGGTGCGGATCACCTGCTGGGTGGTGCCGTCGTCGCCCACGGCCTGGCGGGCGGAGCGTATGCGGGAGGTGAGGGCCGACTCGCTCACGAAGCGGGTGCCCCAGATCCCGTCGAGCAACTCCTCCTTGCGCACCACGGAGCCCCGCCGCTCGATGAGCATCTCCAGCACGGCGAACACCTGCGGCTCCACGTGCAGCTCGACTCCATCGCGCGCCAGCAGCACACGATCGGTGTCGAGCACGCAGTGGTCGAAGCGGTAGATCACGCCGTGCACCCCCGAGTCCTCACCGGCTCCGACGCTAGCCGCGCCCGGCCCGGCGGTCGGCCCGGTTACCGGGCCCGGGGCGCCGGCAAGGTCGCCGTCAGCACCGCTTCGAGCTTGTGGAGAGCGGGATCGAGCGCCGTGGCCGACAGGTCGGAGCCGGAGGCGACCGCCGTGAGCATCAGCCGTTGGTGCGAGCCCGGCCCACCGCACGCTGGCCGTGGCCCGGCGGTTGCCGGCCGAGTGCTGGCCTCGGCGCCCGAGGCGTCGGAAGGTCTGTCAGGTGCTGAAGATCAGCGGGGCAGCTCGGCGATATCAGCCATGACCTCGAGCGTGTGGGCCTGGCTGGTGGTGATCGTCATGCCCGAGATGCCGGTGTCGACCCAGGCCTGGAACCGCTCCTTGATCCGGTCGGGGGTGCCCACCAGGCAGGCCTCGTCGATGTACTCGTCGGGCACGGCGTCGGCCGCCTCGCGCTTGCGTCCGGCCAGGAACAGCTCCTGGATCTTCTCCGCCGCCTCGGGGTAGCCCCGCTGGATCATGTGGTCGTTGTGGAAATTGAAGCCCTTGGCCCCCATGCCCCCCACGTACAGGGCGATGCCGGGTTTCTGGGCGTCGAGGGCCTTCTGCACGTCGTCGGTGATCATCACCGCCACCATGGGCTGGATCTCGAAGTTGTCCCAGCTCTTGGTTCGCCCGTCCTTGGCCGCCCGTGCGAACCCGGCCTCCACATGGGGCCGCCACTGGGGCCAGCGCTGGGGGGTGAAGTGCATGGGGAACCAGCCGTCGCACAGGTCGGCGGTCAACTTGATCGTGTCGGGCGACGCCGCTCCCATCCAGATCGGGAGATCGGGGTTGGTGTGCAGGATCGACATCAGCGGCTTGCCCAGCCCGATCGATCCCGGCCCGGTGTAGGGGAGCTGGTACTCGGAACCGTCGTGGGTGACGGGCTCGTCCCGGGCGAAGATCTTCTTCATGATCTGGATGTAGTCCTTGAGCCGGTAGTACGGCTTGCCCCACGGCTCGCCGTACCAGCCCTCCACGATCTGGGGCCCCGACACGCCGAGCCCGGCGATCACCCGGCCCCCGCCGGCCAGGGCGTCCACCGTCTGGGCCTGCATGGCGCACATGGCGGGGGAGCGGCCGGCCAGCTGCATGATGCCGGTGCCGAGCCGGATGCGGCTGGTGTGGGCGGCCAGGTAGGCCAGGGGGGTGATGGCGTCGGAGCCGTAGGCCTCGGCCGTCCACACCGAGTCGTAGCCGAGATCCTCGGCCTGCTTGACCAGGTCGACCGGCAGCTCCATCCGGGCCCCCGAGTACCCGAGCATCAATCCGAGTTTCATCGCTGTCCTCCTGTCGGTCCCCGGCTGCCACCCTATTTCCTCACCGAGGCGGTCCGCATCTCACTAGCCTGCGGAGCAGTCCGCTCTGGCACGCCGACGCCGGAGATGAGGGGGGCGATCATGCGCAAGACCGAGTCCGCCAAGGGCCTGACCGTGCAGGCCGTGGCCGGCACCCACGCCGTGCTCCTGGGCTTCGACCTCGCAGGGATCGACACCGCGCCGCCCCCGTCGGACCTGCTCGGTTTCGCCATCCGCCGCACCGACCACACCGAGGACGAGCGGGCCTGGCTGCGGGGCCTCAAGGTGTTCGCCTCGGTGGTGCCGGCCCCGGCCCCGGGCGAGAACTACTCCCTGCGCCGCCACCCGATCCAGGGCTTCCAGTGGGGCGACTACACGGCCAAGCCCGACCACACCTACACCTACCGGGTGGCCGCCCTCCACGGCCGGCCGGCCCAGCCCGCCATCGGGGCCTGGGTGGACGTCACGGTCACCACCGAGGTGGAGGACAACGGGGTGCACGGGGTGTGGTTCAACCGGGGCGTGGCCGCCTCCCAGGCCTGGAACCGGCGCTTCGGCGATCCGGCGGTGGAGCTGGCCGACCCCCGCTCGTCGGCCTGGGGCTGGCTGTCGCGGGGTCTGGGCGAGTCGCTCCTGAACCTGTGCGACCGGGCCGCCGACGGCCGGTGGTCGCTGCGGGGCGCCTTCTACGAGCTCACCTGGGCCGACGGCCTGGCCGCCCTCACCCGGGCCCGGGACCGGGGGGCCGACGTGCAGCTCGTGGTCCACGGCCGGGACCGGGACCGGGTGCCGGCCGCCGGCGAGGACGACAGCGACGTGAAGAACAACGACCGCACGGCAGCGGCCAACGCTGCGGCGGTGACGGCGGCCGGGGCCGACGGGCTCGTCACCTGGCGGCGGGCCCCCAACAAGTCGAGCCTCCAGCACAACAAGTTCCTGATCCTGCTGCGGGAGGGCGAGCCGGTGGCGGTGTGGACCGGCTCCACCAACCTCACCCTGGGCGGCGTCTACGGCCACGCCAATGTGGGCCATCTCGTGTCCGACCCGGTGGTGGCGGCCGACTACCTGGCCTACTGGCGCCAGCTCCGGGCCGACACCGCCACCGGCGGCCTGCGCCAGCGCAACGAGCACGACAACCCGGTGGGGCCCCCGCCGGCGGTGGGGGCCGGTCCGTCGCTGCCGGTGGGGGCCGTGTTCTCGCCCCGGGCCACGTCCAGCCACCTGCTCGACGGGTACGCCGCCCGGTTCGACACCGCCCGGTCCAGCGCCCACATCACCGGGGCCTTCGGCCTGCACAAGATCTTCCGCAACCTGCTGTCACACCCCCGGGCCCTGCCCCGCACCGTGCTGCTCGACAAGCGTCCGAGCGGCGAGCAGCGCATTCCCACCGACGACGAGAACGTGCGGGTGGTGTGGGGCGGCCACCTCACCCGGGGCCTGGGCCAGTGGGCGGCCGAGCGGCTCACCGGGTTCAACGGCCACGTGCCCTACGTGCATCTGAAGGTGATCCTGGTCGACCCCCTCACCGACACCCCGGTGGTGATCACCGGCTCGGCCAACTACAGCGACAACTCCACCTTCGACAACGACGAGAACACCCTGGTGCTCGCCCCCACGGGGACCTCCCCCGCCTTCGAGTCGGCCGAGGTGGCCCGGGTGGCCGACATCTACCTCACCGAGTACGAGCGGATCTTCAGCCACCACGTGTTCCGGGCCTTCACCGACCCCGACCCCTCGGCCGTCACCACCGCCGGCCGGTTCCTGGTCGAGGACGCCTCCTGGGTGGATCGCCACCGCCACGGCTGGCGGGCCGGCCAACGCCATCTCTTCGCCGGTACCCGTCCCTGATGGGCGACCGCCCTCGTCCAGCTACGAAATGACACTCCAGCGGGTCGCTACGTAGTCTTGAGATCAGGTCTGGCGTACGCGATGAGTCAGCCCGGGCACGCCAGCCGGGCTGCGAGAACAGAGGGTTGGTGCCATGCGCTACTACTCATGCGACTCCCACGTGGTGGAGGCCCGGGAGGTCTTCGAGGGACTGGAAGACAAGTTCGGCACCCGGGCCCCTCGCGTCGAGCACAACTACAACAACAAGCCGGGCGACTGGATCGTGCTGCCGGGCACGGCGCCGGTGCCGGTGGGCCGCCTCGGCATCGCCGGCAACCGCCTCGACGACCCCAAGACCACCGAGCGCATCGCCCGGGGCTACGAAGGACTGAACCCCGGCGTGCGCGACCCCCACGCCCGCCTCGACGAGCAGGTGCGGGACGGCATCGTGGGCGAGGTCATGTACCCGTCGCTCAACATGTTCACGTTCGGCATCAAGGACCGTGACGTGGTGCAGGCCGTGTTCGAGCGCCACAACGACTGGGTGCTCGACTACTGCTCGGTCAACCGCGAGCGCCTGATCGGCATCGGCTGCCTCGGCCTCCCCGACGTCGACGTGGCTCTGGCCGAGATGGAGCGGTCGGCCAGCCGGGGCGTGCGGGGCTTCGCCATCCCGGCCCACGTGTCGCCCGACCGGCCCTACAACCATCCCGACTACGACCGGTTCTGGGCCGCCGCCCAGGAGTTCGACGTGCCGCTGACCATGCACATCTTCACCGGCGAGACGTTCGACGGTGGTATGCCCAAGCACTGGGGCACCCCCGGCGGCACGATCAAGGGCTACACGCTGGCCCACACCACCGCCGTCAACACCATGATCGACCTGATCTGCGGCGGCGTGGTGGAGCGCTACCCGAGGCTCAAGTTCGTCATCAGCGAGTTCGAGCTGGGCTGGCTGGGCCACACCCTGCAGCGCATGGACCACGCCTACTACCGCACCCCGAAGTACGCGGTGGACTACCTGACGATGAAGCCGTCGGAGTACTTCCGGCGCAACTTCTACGCCACCTTCGAAGACGACGAGGCCGGCATGGCCACCCGTCACCTCATCGGCATCCCGAACCTGCTGTGGGGCAACGACTACCCCCACCACGACTCGATCTGGCCCCACTCGATGGAGTCGCTGGCCGCCTGCTTCGCCGACGTGCCGGCCGACGAGCAGGAGAAGATGGTGTGGAGCAACACCATCGACCTCTACAACATCGACACGTCCAAGCTCCCCGTGCTGGCCGGCGCCTGAGTCGTTGAAGATAGGCATCGTCTCGGACCTCCACGCCAACGCGGCCGGGCTCGCCGTCGCGCTGGCGCGGATGGGCCCGGTCGACGAGCTGTTGTGCGTCGGCGACCTGGTGGAGGAGTCGCGCTTCTCCAACGAGGTGGTGACCCTGCTGCGCGACCGGGGCGCCCGCTGCGTGCTGGGCAACCACGACCTGCAGTTCCTGGCCGGCTGGCACCGCCGGGGCGGCCAGGCCACGGGAGCCGACCCCGAGCTGGTGGCGTGGCTGGCCGAGCAGCCGCTGCGGATCGACCTGGAGGTGGCGGGCCGGGTGCTGGTCATGACCCACGCCAGCCCGTGCGAGCCCTACACCCAGTACGTCTACCCCCACTCGCCCGAGCTGCAGCGCCTGGCCCAGGTGGAGGCCGACTACGTGGTGATCGGCCACACCCACACCCGCATGGCCCGGGAGGTGGGCTCGCTGCTGGCCGTCAATCCCGGGTCGGCCGGGCTGGCCCAGGATCCGGCCAACGGCAAGCAGCTGAGCTACGCCGTCCTCGACGCCGCCACCGGCCACGTCACCTTCGACGACTACCGGGTGGAAACTCGCTCTGCGGGCTAACCCCGCGACGGAAGGCGGACGGTGCCCTGGCCCCGGGCCGACACGTCGCCGTGCTGGTTGTGGGCCACCTGCTCGATCTCGACGACGGGGTGGCCCTCGTCGTCGACACCCTTGCCCGTGACCTTGCCCGTGATCGTGATCCAGTCGCCCACCACGTTGTGGTGGCGGATCTGGCTCTGGTGGCGGCGCAGGAACCCGTCGTCGCCCATCCAGTCTGTCAGGTGGTGGGTGAGCCAACTGCAGCGCTCGGGCCCGTAGTCGTAGGCGGCGGGGGTGCCCACATCGGTGGCCAGATCGTTCTCCCAGTGCACCCGCTCGGGCACGTCGGGAATGCCGAAGGCGTTGGCGATGCCCAGGCCCGGGTGCTTGCGCAGCTGCTGGTGGGCCAGGCGGTTGGCCCGGATGTAGAGCCCGCCCCAACCCTGGGCGTAGGCGATGAAGCCGGTGACCGTCATCGGCCCCTTGGTCATCGTGGGCAGTTCGTCGCCCACCGACACGTCCTCGATGTAGCGGGTCTCGGGCCCCCGCACGGCCTCGGCCTCGTAGCGGCCGTAGATGCCCTCCAGGTCCTCGGCCGTGTAGCGCATGGGCGGGCGGGCCTTGGCCTTCTCGTACTTCGTGCCCAGCTCCCGGGCCGTGTCCCGCTCGGTGCGGAAGCACCACGAGTCGCCGCTGCACAGCAGGTCGCCGGTGGCGGTGTCGTGGTAGTCGACGTGGTAGATCTGCTGGACGGCCCGGCCGGCGAAGGCCGTCTGGTGCTCGATCAGGTCTTTCAGGTGGGCCTCGGCCGACACCTCGGTGCCCCGCTTGATGGGCTGGTGCCAGGTGATGTCGGCCCCGGCCCACATGGCGTGGATGCCGGGCAGGCCGCCCACGTAGCCCGACAGGATCCGGTTGAGGGCGAACACGAAGCTGGGAGGGGCCACGATCGTGCCGTGTCGGGCCTTGGCCGCGTACTCGGGGTCGCACCACAGGGGGTTGTCGTCGCCGATGCCGTGGGCGTAGTGGCGGATGTTGTCGCGCGTGGCCTCGTAGCACCAGGGCTCGACGGTGTCGGTGATTTGCACCCCGATGAGGCGCCGGAGGCTGGCCAGGGCGTCGTCGGTGATGGTGGCGAAACGCCGCTCGCCCGGCTCGTCGATGTCGACCGAGACGTCGGTCATGCCTGCCTCCTGGGGTCCGGTATGCAAAGCCCGAGCTTTGCACGGCTGGTCGGAGGGGTCGAACCAGCCTGCCGCTAGTCCACCGCGACCACGGCATGGTGGGGGTGATCGATGCCGAGCTGGTGACGCAGGGTGGGGCCCTCCCAGGCGGTGCGGTAGGAATCCCGGTCCTGGAGTTCGGGGATCACCCGGGCCACGAAGTCGTCGAGGCCGTGGGGGGTGAGGTGGGGTACGAGGATGTAGCCGTCGGCCGCGTCGTCCTGCACGTTGCGGTCGATCTGGTCGGCCACCTGGGCTGGAGTGCCGCAGAACGTGGCCCGGGCCGTGACCTTGATGATCAGCTCCCGGATCGACAGGTCCTCGGCCTCGGCCATGGCCCGCCACCGCTCGGCCAGGCTGCCGGAGTTGCTGTGCTGGCGCACCCGGCCCTGGGTGATGGCGGCGCTGCCGGCCTCGTCGGGGTCGAGGTCGGGCAGGGGGCCGTCGGGGTCGTAGGCCGACAGGTCCCGCCCCCACACCTGCTCCAGGAAGGCGATGGCGCCCTGGGGCGACACCTGCTGGAGGCGGACCTGGCGGGCCTTCTCCCGGGCGTCGGCCTCGCTGTCGCCCAGCACCACCGTGGCCGCCGGCATGATCTTGAGCTGATCCGGGTGGCGTCCGAAGCGGGCCATCCGGCCTTTCAGGTCGGCGTAGTAGGCCCGGCCGTCGTCGTAGCCGGCGTGACGGCTGAAGATCACGTCGGCGTAGGCCGCCCCCAGATCCCGCCCGCCCTCGGAGTCGCCGGCCTGGATCTGCACCGGCCACCCCTGGGGGCAGCGGGGCAGGGTGCCGGCGGCGTCGACGTCGAAGTGGGCGGTGGTGCGCCGCACGGGCCCGTCGTCGCCGCTGTCCCAGAAGGCCCGGGTCAGCTCGATGAACTCGGCCGCCCGCTCGTAACGGACCTCGTTGGGCAGGTAGCCGCCCCGCCGGAAGTTCTCCCCGGTGAACGAATCGGGCGAGGTGACGGCGTTCCAGGCGGCCCGGCCCCCGCTGAGGAAGTCGAGCGAGGCGAACTGGCGGGCCAGCTCGTAGGGCTCGTTGTAGGTGGTGGAGCAGGTGCCGGCCAGCCCGAGGTGTTCGGTCACCCCGGCCAGGGCCGACAGCACGGTGATGGCGTCGGGCCGGCCCACCACGTCGAGGTCGAAGATCTGGCCCCGGTGCTCCCGCAACCGTAGGCCTTCGGCCAGGAAGAACAGGTCGAACAGGCCCCGTTCGGCGGTGCGGGCGAGGTGGATGAACGAATCGAGCTCGATCTGGCTGCCCGAGGTGGGATCGCTCCACACCGTGGTGTTGTTGACGCCGGGGAAGTGGGCGCCCAGATGGATCTGCTTGCGGGGCTGGCTCATCGGACCGGTGCTTTCAGCGTGGTGGTGGTGGTGGCGGCGGTGGCGGTGGGGGTGCTGTCGGTGGGGCTGGCGGTGGTGCTGTGGAACGTGTACCGGTTGGCCGGGCGGGGCCAACCGAAGCGGTCCCGCAGGGTGGCGGGCGGATCGGTGTCGGGGGTGACGGGGGACGGGGCGGGGTGGGGGAGGAGCGGGGTGACGGTGGCGGCGAAGGCGGCCAGGTCCACCGGGGCCACCGCCGGGCGGAGCAGGAAGCCGTCGAGGTCCACCGCCGCCCGCCACCGGCTGAAGGTGGCCGCCAGCTCGGCCCCCGATCCGACGTGGGCCGCGGCGCCCGTGGCCGGCAGGGCCAGCCCGGCCGCCTCGGCGCTGGCGTGGAGGGCCCGGAGCCGTTCGGCAGCGGTGGCCTCGGCCGTGTCGAGCACCACGTCGAGGGCGGCCAGCACGGCCGGGGCCGGCCCGGAGCGGGGCTCGGTGGCCAGCAGCCGGTCGAGGTCGGCCCGCAGCACCCGCACGGCGTCGGGATCGGCCCCCCGCAGCACCACCAGGTCGGCCTCCCGGGCGGCCAGGCGCCAGGCGGTGGCCGGCGCCGCATCGTCCAGCTCGATCAGGATGGGCGGCTGGGCCTGGGGGGAGCGGGGCGTGATCGACGGGCCCCGCACGCTGAACCGGTCGCCGGCGAAGTCGATGTAGTGCAGCTTGGTGCGGTCGACGAAGCGGCCGGTGGGGGCGTGGCGGATGATGGCCTCGTCTTCCCAGCTGTCCCACAGCCGGCGGGCCACCTCCACCACGTCGGCCGCTTCGGCCCACAGCTCGGCCCGGTCGGCCAGCTGGGCCGGGTCCTTGCGGCCGAAGGCCCGGGCTTCGGCCGCGGTGACAGACACCGCCGGCTTCCAGGCGGCCCGGCCCCGGCTCACCCAGTCGAGCGACTGGAGGTTCTTGGCCACGTGGAACGGCTCGGTGTGGGTGGTGGTGACCACCGGGGCCAGGCCGATGGTGCGGGTGAGGGGACCGAGAGCGGCGGCCACGGTGAGCGCATCGAGCCGGCCCGACAAGAGGGCCTCGGGACTCTCGCCGCCGGGGGCCAGCGAGTCGTCCAGCACCAGCAGATCGAAACCGGCCGCCTCGGCCGCCACCGCCACGTCGCGGGCGAAGCCCAGCGTGAGGAGGTGGGCCGGGTCCACCCCGGCCGCGCCCAGGGCGCGCCGGGCAGCGGGGTGGCCACCGGCCCCGCTCAGCTCCAGGGCCAGGCGGAGGGGGCGGGCGGCCGTGCCGGCGTGCCGGTCGGGATCGGTCATGGACAAATTATGACCCACTTGGTCGGCTTTGGCTAGGCTGGGACCCATGGCCCCACTGCGACACCGGGCACCAACGGAGCAGACGGTCGACCTGGCCCTGATCGGGGCCGGCCCCACCGCCGCCTCCCTGCTGGAGCGGGTGGCGGCCAGCGCGGGGGAGATCCTCGGTGGGCGGCCGCTGCGGATCCACCTGGTCGATCCCCAGCGGGCCGGCACCGGGCGGGTGTGGCGGCCCGACCTCAGCCCCCTGCTGTGGATGAACTCGATGGCGGAGGACGTCACGATGTTCCCCGACCACACGGTGCGGTGCGACGGCCCGGCCCGCCCGGGCCCCACCCTGCTGGAGTGGGCCCGCACGATGGACGGCGGGACCCTGGCCGAGCTGGGAGCGACCGACCTGGAGGCCGAGATCGCCGCCATCGACGGCATGACGTTCCCCACCCGCCGGGTGCAGTCGGCCTACCTCGAGTGGTTCCACCGCCACGTGCTGGCCTCTCTGCCCGACGGGGTGGAGGTGGTGATCCACCGGGCCGAGGCCGTCGACATCACCGACGCTCCCGATGGTATGGGGGCCGACGGGGCCGACGGCCGCCAGGTGATCACCCTGGCCGGCGGCGCCGGCTCGTTCGCCGCCGACGTGGTGGTGCTGGCGCTGGGCCACCTCGACGCCGAGCCCGACGAGCAGGGGGTGGCCTTCGAGCGCTTCGCCCAACGGCACGGCGCGGTCTACGTCGGCCCCGGCCACACCGCCGATCTCGACCTGTCGGTTCTGGCCCCGGGGGCCGACGTGATCGTCACCGGCTTCGGCCAGGCCTTCACCGACCTGGTGGCCCTGGTCACCGAGGGCCAGGGCGGGCGGTTCACCGCGGCCGGCGCCGGCGGCGGGCTGCGCTACGAGCCGAGCGGTCGGGAGCCGGTGCTGCACGTGGGATCCCGCCGGGGCGTGCCCTACCGGTCGAAGCTCAGCTACCGGCTCCAGGCTCCGCTGGCCCCCCTGCCCCGCTTCCTCGACGACGCCGCCATCGAGGCCCTGCTGGCCCGGCCCGAGCGGCTCACGTTCACCGCCGACGTGCTGCCCCTGGTGCTCAAGGAGGTGGGCTGGGCCTGGTACCACGAGCTGTTCGCCGCCCACCCCGAGCGGGTCACCGCCGAGTGGGACACCTTCGCCCGCCTCTACGCCGAGGCGGCTTGGGGGCCCGCCATCGACGCCCTGGTGGCCGGGGCCGTGCCCGACCCGGCCGACCGGTTCGAGATCGACCGCCTCGACCGGCCGCTGGCCGGGCTGACGTTCGGGGATCGGGCGGCGTTCGAGGCCCACCTGCGGCGCCATGTGGCGGCCGACGTGACCCGCCGCACCGACCCGGCCCACAGCGCCGACCTCGCCGCCTTCACCGCCCTCCTCGTCACCTTCGGGGCCATCGGCCGGATCGCAGCCTCCGGTCGGATGACCGACCGGTCCCGGGTGGAGGACGTGGCCGTGGGCTGGTTCAGCTTCTTCATGTACTACGCCAGCGGCCCGCCCCCCACCCGTCTCCGCCAGCTGGTGGCGCTGGCCGAGGCCGGCCTCGTCCGTTTCGTGGGGGCCGGGATGGTGGTGCGGGCCGACGAGGCCACTGGCCGGTTCGTGGCCACCAGCACCAGCCACCCCGAGGTGGTGGAAGCCGCCGCCCTGGTCGACGCCCGCATCGCCCCGGCCTCGGTGAGTCGCACCCGTTCCCGCCTGCTCCGTTCGCTGGCCGAGCGGGGCGAGGTGAGCGAGGACGTGGTGCGGGACGGGAGCTGGGAGGCCAACACCGGCCGCCTGGCCGTGGTGGGTTCGGCTCTCGAGGTGCGGCGGGCCGACGGCACCGTCCATCCCCGGCGCCACGCCCTCGGCCTGTGGACCAATCGCCCGGCGGGGGGCACGTTCGCCCGGCCCCGCACCAACGCCCTGGTGTTCCGTCAGAGCGACGCCGTGGCCCGGGCCATCCTGTCGACCCTGGCGGCGACACCGGCCAGCCCGGTGGGCCGGGCCGAGCCCTACATCGTGTCGGGGTTGTAGAGCCGGATCGGGCGGTGCTCGGTGATCATCGGGGCCAGCTTCCGCCAGGGGCGGCCCAGCGTGTAGCCGCCGTCCATCACCTGGGCCGTGCCCGTCATCCATTCCGAGGCGTCGCTGGCCAGGAACAGGGCCACGTTGGCGATGTCGGTGGCCTCGCCCGAGCGCTCGATGGGCTGCACGCCGGCGTTGAACCCCCGCAGCTTGTCCACCCGGTGGGTGGCCCGGTCGGCGTCCCGGCTGATGGGGGCGCCGGCGGCCAAGGGGGTGGCGATCATGCCGGGGCAGATGCAGTTGACCCGCACGTTGTGCTCGGCCAGCTCCAGCGCCGCCGACTTGGTCATCATGACCACCCCGGCCTTGGCCACGGTGTAGAGGTGGGGCCCGATGCCGGGGGCGACGCCGCAGATCGACGAGGTGGAGATGATCGACCCCGACCGCTGCTCCATCATCACCGGCGAGGCGTGCTTGATGCCGAGGAACACGCTCTTGAGCAGCACGTCCATCGTCATGTCGTACTCCTCCACCGGGGTGTCCTTGAACGGGCCCATGGCCCCGCCGAACCCGGCGTTGTTGTAGAGCACGTCGAGGCGGCCGAAGGCGGCCACGGTGTCGGCCACCACCCCGGCCACGTCTTCTTCCCTGGCCACGTTGCACCGTCGGGCCTGTACCCCGTCGCCCAGCTCGGCGGCCAGGGCCTCGGCCACGTCTTCCTGGAGATCGGCGATCATCACCTTGGCTCCCTCGGCATGGAACAGGCGCACCGTGGCCGCCCCGATGCCGCTGGCCCCGCCCGTGATCAGGGCCACCTTCCCGTCGAGCTGTCCCATACCGTGTCCTCCTCGGCCAACTGTGGGCGTCGCGCCGACCGCGTCTCCCAGCCGCAACCTAGATCAGGGGTCGGTGGCCGGTCAGGCCCGCCCGGGAATCCGACCGGACCGGCGTCGGAGGCCGGTTTAGACTGCGGCATGGCCCTACAACCGGCTGCGGGACAGCGTGAGGGAGGCTACGGCCAGTACTGCCCGATCAGCCGGGCGGTGGAGGTGCTGGGGGAGCGGTGGTCGCTGCTGATCGTCCGCGACATGCTGTGCGGCTACGCCCGGTTCAACGACCTGGCCCGGGGCAACCCGGGCCTGTCCCGGTCGCTGCTGACCAAGCGCCTCCGCCAGCTGGAGCTGGCCGGGGTGGTGGAGCGGCTCGACGGGGAGTACGTGCTCACGCCGGCGGGCGAGGACCTCCGCCCCGTGGTGTTCGGTTTGGGGGAGTGGGGGGCCAAATGGCAGTTCGGCGACCCCGCCGACAACGAGCTCGACCCCGAGCTGCTGCTGTGGTGGGTGCACGACCGGCTCGACTTCTCCCCCCTGCCCGACCGCCGGATCGTGTTCCAGTTCCGGTTCCGGGGTGAGCCCCGCCGGTTCTGGATCGTGCGCGACACCTCCGGCCCGTCGCTGTGCACCCACGACCCCGGCTTCGAGGTGGACGTGGTGATCGACGCCGAGCTGCCCGCGCTCTACAAGGTGTGGCTGGGCAAGGTGCCTCTCCGGTCGGCCCTGAAGGACGGCACGGTGGAGTTGCTGGGAGCGGCGGCCCTGGTGCGCCGGATCCCCGACGTGTTCCTCCTCAGCCCCGTCGCCCCCTTCGTGGCCGAGCACCGCTAGTCCGAGTCCAGATTCTGTACCGGGTTGGTCGCAATCCTGCACTCGCGCCGCTGACGGGGAATTCGTACGGTCATCGATGACGACCGATTCAAACGAAGCAAGGACCACGTCATCATGACCGTCACCGACCCCACCCCGACCACCACCCCTGCCGCCCCCCAGCCGGCTCCGGCCCCGGCTCCGGCTGACGCCGTCCCGGCGCACTGGACCGGCGCCCCCGGCGACAGCCGCTGGATCGCCGCCGCCCGCGACCTCGTGCCCGAGCTGGCCGACCGGGCGGCCGACCTCGACGCCAGCGGCGAGTTCGCCCACGACAGCTACGACCTCCTGCGGGCCCACCGCTTCCCCTCCATGCTGGTGCCGGCCGAGCTGGGCGGAGGCGGCGCCTCCTACGCCGAGGTGTGCGCCGTGCTGGCCGAGCTGGCCCGCGGCTGCCCCGCCACCTCGCTCGCCCTGTCGATGCACCAGCACCTGCTGGCGGCCCAGGTGTGGCGCCACCACCGGAGCCTGCCGGCGCCGGTGCTGCCCAAGGTGGCGGCGGGGGAGCTGATCCTGGTGTCGACCGGGGCCTCGGACTGGATGGCCTCCAACGGCACCGCCACCGCGGTGGACGGGGGCTGGCGGGTCAGCGCCCGCAAGAGCCCGGCCAGCGGGGCCCCAGCCGGCGACATCCTCGTCACCAGCATCCGCTGGGACCCGACCTCCAATGGCCAGACCTCCAATGGCCAGACCTCCGATGATGATGCCCCCGACGGCCCCCAGGTGCTGCACCTGTCGGTGCCTTTCGCCGCCGACGGAATGAGCGTGGAGCCCACGTGGAACACCATGGGCATGCGGGCCACCGGGTCCGACACCGTGGTGCTCGACGACGTGTTCGTGCCGGAGGCGTCGGTGGCCCTGGTCCGCCCGGCCGACCGGTGGCACCCGGTGTGGTCCACCGTGCTCGGCGTGGCCCTGCCCGTGATCATGGCCAGCTACGTCGGCGTGGCCGAGGCGGCGGCCGAGGAGGCCCTCGCCCTGGCCCAGGGTCGGGCCGGCCGCCCCCACGTTCCCGGCCTGGCCGGCCGGATGGGCAACCGCCTCACGGCGGCCCGGGACGCGGTGCGGGCCATGATCGACGCCGCCGACGACCTGCGGTTCGACAACACGCTGGCCGCCGCGTCGGCTTCGCTGACCCGCAAGACGCTGGCCACCCAGGCCGTCACCGACGTGGCCCGACTGGCTCTGGAGCTGGGCGGCGGAGCGGCCTACCAGCGCACCAGCGGCATCGAGCGGCTGTTCCGCGACGCCCACGCCTCCCTCTACCACCCCCTTCCCGAAGCCGAGCAGGAGGTGTTCAGCGGCCGCCTGGCGCTGGGCCTCGACCCGATCACGGGCGAGCTCCTGGCCTGAGCCCCGGTCTTTCTCAACTGATTGGTTGACAATGCCCGGGGTCGGGCCTAGGTTAATACTCAACCAATCAGTTGAGTACCCGATCGGGTACGAGAGGAACCAAGGGGAACGGATCGGGCATGGCGGTGGATCAGCTGTCACGGGTGTTCGCCGCTCTGGCCGACCCGACCCGTCGGGACATGGTGGCCCGTCTGGCCGTGGCCGATGCCACGGTCAACGAGCTGGCCGAGCCGTTCGCCATGTCGCTCCAGGCGGTGTCCAAGCATCTGCGGGTGCTGGAGGACGCCGGCCTGGTCAGCCGGTCCCGTGAGGCCCAGCGCCGCCCCGCCCACCTGGAAGCGGAGGTGCTGGACACGATGACCGCCTGGATCGAGCGTTACCGGCAGCAGGCCGAGGAGCGGTACCGCCGCCTCGACGCCGTGCTGGCCGACCTGCCCGACGACGTCGACCCCCTTCCCCCTCGCCCGACCACGGACGGCAAAGGAGCCAGACCATGACCCCACCCACCCCGAACACGAGCACCCACGAGACCGAGATCATCGTCGACACCGAAGTCCCGATGGTCCGCATCATCCGCATCTTCGACGCCCCGCCCAACAAGGTCTTCCGGGCCCACACCGACCCCGAGCTGGTGGCCCGCTGGATGGGGCCCCGGAGCACCCAGATGCGGGTGGAGCACTACGACTGCCGCACCGGCGGCTCCTACCGCTACCTCCACACCACGTGTGAGGGGTTCGAAGCATGGTTCCACGGCAGCTTCCATGAGGTGCGCCCGTCGGAGCTGATCGTCCAGACGTTCACCTTCGAGGGCTTCCCCGACCACGTGGCCCTGGAGAAGCTGGTGTTGGAGGATCTGGGCGACGGCCGCACCCGGCTGGTGGCGACGTCGCTGGTCGACTCCTTCGCCGACCGCGACGCCTTCGTCGCCTCCGGTATGGAGACCGGCGTGAAGGAAGGCTACGAACGCCTCGACGAGCTGCTCGCCGCCGAGTTGTAGGTCGGCTCAGGCCGGCTCAGGTCGGCTCGATGACGATCCAACCCCGGCGCTGGAGCTCGGCGGCCAGGGCTTCGGCCGGGAGGCCCCGCAGGTTGCGCTCGGTGGCCGACAGGGCGGCCCGGGCGGCCGGCCGCTCCACCGGCGTGCCGGACTCCTCGGCCTCCTGGAGCTGGTCGATGAAGGCCTGGGCCTCGTCCCGGGTGAACTTGCCGCCGGCCTGGCGCTGGGTGAACCCGAGCGGGCCCCGGGCGTCACGGAAATCCTCGTGGCCGGCGCCGGCCAGCAGGGCCAGCAGCTCCTTGATCTGCCCCTGCGTCGCCGGTGGGCCGGACTGCTGACCAAATGCCATGGCCGCAGTATGCCCGGGGGGTGTGACAACAGGGGGTGTGACAGCAGAGCGTGGCCCCGGTTCGCCGGGGCCACGCTCTGTTCTTCTTCTGTTCTTCTGCTCTGTTCAGGCCCGGGTGAGGGCCGTGGGGGTAAGGATCTTGGCCCGCACCGGCGGCGGGATGAAGAACCAGTTGTGGGCCTCGGGCGTGTACAGCTGGGTGTCGAGCACCGGCTGGCGCCGGGCCACGGTGGGGTCGAGCCCCTTGGTGGCCATGGCGAACGTCCAGAACGACCCGGGGTAGGTGGCCATCGCCCCCCACAGCAGCTCGGTGCGGGGGAAGCGGGCCGACAGGGTGTCGAAGCACTGTCGCACCGTGTTCGGATGGAAGTGGACCGACTCGGTCTGGGCCACCAGGATCCCGTCGGCCCGCAGGGCCTTCTCGCACTTGGCGTAGAACGGGTCCTCGAAGAGGCGGGCCGCCTGGCCGATCGGGTCGGTCAGGTCCACCAGGATGGCGTCGATCTCGTCGGTGAACGAGGCGATCGACTCGAAGGCGTCGGCCGCCCGCACCTCCACCCGGGGATCGGCCAGGGCGTTCGCCGCCACCGGGTAGTGCTTGGCCGCCACCTCGATCACGTCGGCGTCGAGCTCGAGCAGGTAGACCTTCTCCACCGTGTCGTGCTTGAGGGCCTCGGCCACGATGAAGGCGTCGCCGCCGCCCACCACCGCCACCGTACGGGGGTTGGGGTGGGCCACCAGCGCTGGATGGGTGAGCACCTCGTGGTACACGTAGGTGTCGATGTCGGTCAGCTGCACGATCCCGTCGAGGGTGAGGATCTTGCCCTTCGTCGGGTGCTCGAACAGGAGCAGATCCTGGAACTTGGTCTCCCGCTCCTCCAGGATGGCGGCCATGGCGTAGCCGGCCGTGGAGGGGGCCTGGGGCTCGTTCTCCTGGAACCAGCCCACCACGGCGGGGCCGGTGGGGGTGGCGCCGGGGGAGGCGAAGGAGGCCGAGGTGGCGCCGCCCGATGTGGCGCCCGCATGCAGCGGGTCGACCCCACGGGCCAGCTGTTGTCGCTCGATCCGCTCGGGTTCGAAGGTCGATTTCAGGACCTCGAAGATGGCGTCGATGTCGACATGGTCGCCGCAGGTGAAGTAGTCGAGGGCGGCGTAACCCAGCTCGGGCCAGGTGTGGATGGACAGGTGGCTCTCGGCGATGACGGCGACACCCGAGACGCCCTGGGGGCTGAACTGGTGAACCACCAGCTCCACCAGGGTGGCACCCCCCGCCTCGACGGCCTGTCCGAGGGTGGCGCGAACCAGTTCCGGCGAGTCGAGGTTCCGGGCACCCCAGAACTCGCAGATCGTGTGCTGACCAAGCCCAGGCTTGGCGTGGTGGTTTTCCAACTATCACCCTCTCTCGTCACGGCGCGCTTCCGCCGACCCGGGCGGGACGACGGGTTGAAGCGCGAAGATTCAAGACTACAGCGGGCGGAGCAGGTTCAACCCAGATCGAACTTGGCGAAGTCCTGTTCGGACGCCTTGAGGAACTCGAGGTAGGCGGGCATGCCGCCGTTGAAGTTGCCGTCCTGGCGGCGGTTGAACTCACCCTCGAAGTTGTAGTAGCCGGGGGTGCACTCGGCGTTCCGGTTGGTCTTGCCCCGGTGCTTGATGACCTCCTGCACCCAGTCCTCCTCGGCCTGGGCCGAGCAGTCGATCGTGTCGAGCCCGTTGTCGCGCACGTGGGCGATGCAGGCGGCGATGTGGTCGCCCTGGATCTGGAGCATGTCGGTGAGGTTGAAGTTGAACGGAGCCTGGTAGCCGCCCATCACGAACATGTTGGGGAACCCGTGGGTGTGGATCCCGAACAGGGTGCGGATGCCCTCGACGTACTTGTCCTGGAGGTCCTGCCCGCCCTCGCCCAGGATCTGGTTCCAGGTACCGGTCTTCTGCACCTCGAAGCCGGTGGCGTAGATCAGCAGGTCGAGCTGGTACGTCGTCCCCTCGAAGACGGGCCCGTCGGGGGCGATCTCGGTGATGCCCTTGCCGTGGGTGTCGATCAGGTGGACGTTGGGTTGGTTGAAGCTCGGCAGGTAGTCGTTGTGGAAGCACGGGCGCTTGCACATGAACATGTACCACGGCTTGAGGGCGTCGGCCGTGGCGGGGTCTTCCACGATCTGGTCGATGCGCTTGTGGATCCGCATCATGTAGTCGATGTTGGCGTTCTCCTGGCGGCGCACCTTCTCCTCGGCCGAGATCTCCTTGCCGTCGGCGTCGACCCGGATGGCGGTCAGCGACCCCATCTGCATGGCCCGCTCCCGCCGCTTGGCCTGCCAGCCCGGGGTGAGGGTCTTGGCCCATTCGGGGTCGGTCTCCCAGTCGTCGCGCACGTCGATCGACGACGGCGTCCGCTGGAACACGTAGAGCTCCTTGGCCGTCCGGGCCAGGTTGGGCACAGCCTGCACCGCGGTGGCGCCGGTACCGATGATGCCCACCACCTTGTCCTGGAGATTCTCCAGGTCCGAACCCGTGTAGTCGAAGTCCCAACGGGAGGTGTGGAACGAGTGGCCGGTGAAGCTCTCCATCCCGTCGATCCGGGCCAGCTTGGGCATGGTGAGGGTGCCGTTGGCGCACACCACGAACTTGGCCTTCATCCGGTCGCCCCGGTCGGTGCCGACGTCCCACACCTTCTCCGCTGCGTTCCACACGGTGGAGGTGACGGTGGTCTGGAACACGGCCAGGTCGTACAGGCTGTACTTGTCGGCGATCATCCGGCAGTAGTCCCAGATCTCCTGGCCGCCGGCGTAGTGGCGGGTGGGGACGTAACCGGTCTCGTCGAGCAGGGGCAGGTAATCGTAGGCCACCACGTCGCAGGCCACGCCGGGGTAGCGGTTCCAGTACCAGGTGCCGCCCACGTCGGCCCCCCGCTCCACGATGCGGATCGACTCCACGCCGGCCTGGCGCAGCCGGGCCGAGGTGAGCAGGGCCGAGAACCCGCCGCCGATGAACAGCACCTCCACCTCGTCGGTGATCGGGTCGCGGACGATCTCGCTGTCGGCGTAGGGGTCGGTGGCGTAGACCTTCAGCTTGCCGTCCAGCTCGGTGGTGAACTGGCTGGTGCCCTCGGGGCGGTAGCTGAGCCGCAGATCCCGTTCCTCGGCGAAGCGGGCCTTGATGGCGTCGTAGTACTCCTGGGGCTGGGGCTCCCGCTTGGTCTTCTGACCCGCCATGGGCTTCTCGGAGGAGGTGGTGTCGGTCATGGTGCTCTGCTTCCCTCGGTTCCCTCGGCTGCGGTGGAGCTTCCAGTTTCTTAGACCGTCGAACCAGGCGCCAGTCCGGCGTGCAGGGCGCGCCGTGATCGCGCCGTGGTCCGAACCGTGATCCGCTCCGGGGTACGGCGGCGAACCCCGGCCGTGACCAACTTCGAAACCTCAGATGAAACAGCCGCCGTCCCGCTCACCAGGGCCGGATACCGGGCCCTCCATCCGGCGATGATCGACCGCCTGTGCCGGCTCGGCCGCGGGCTCGACCCTGACCAGTGGACCGCTCCCAGCCTGTGCGAAGGGTGGCGGGTGTGCGATGTGTTCGGCCACATGAGCTACGGGGGGATCACCCCGCTGCGCCGGGTCGTTCCCATGCTCGCGTTCCGCTACCGGGGGAACATCAACCGGGGCTCGGCCGTCGAGTCCCGCCGCTACGCCAGCGGCCGCTCCCAGGCCGAGCTGATGGACGCCTTCGAGCAGGCCAGCCGCCACCCGGTGGGCATCGGCCGGCTGATCAAGGCCGACGAGCTGTTCGTCGACCACGTGATCCACGAGCTCGACATCTGCCGCCCGCTCGGCCTCGCCTCCGAGCTCACCGGCGCCGAGTTGCTGGCCGCCCTCGACGGGGCGGTTCGGCTGGCCACGCCGCTGTTCGCCCCGGCCCGCTCGGCCAAGGGGCGCCGCCTGGAGGCCACCGATCTCGATTGGGCCCACGGGAAGCCCGGCGACCCCGTCACGCGGGACACCGCGGAGAACCTCCTGCTGTTCCTCGGCGGCCGCCGTCCCTGACGGCCGGCGGGTAGCGTCGGGAAGGTGACCAACCGACATCACCGCCGGGGCGGCCGCACCACCCCCAAGGGCACCAGGCCGGCCTCCGCCCCCGGCGGCGCCCCTGGGTTGGCCTCCGGGTCTGGCTCCGGATCTGGCTCCGGGGCGGGGCAGGGCCGGGTCGCCGGGCGCTCCCATCGGGGCCGGCCGGCCGGGCCGCCGTTCCTGGCCGATGCCCGGGAGGCGCTGGCCGAGCCCTCGCCACTGGGCCTGATGACGCTGGCCTCCACCCTGGTCCAGGCGACCACGCCGCAGGCGTCGGACCGCTTCCCCGGCTCGGTGGCCGACCGGCCCGACGCCACCGCCGTGTTCCTGTCGTTCACCGACCCCGACTGGCCGCCCCTCAACGCCCTGGCCCTGGCCGCCTCGGTGCTGACGGCCGACGACGAGCTGTCCCGCCGCCTCCGCCTGCTGGTCGATCCGGCCGGGGTGGAGGGGGCTCCGGCCTGGCTGGCCGACATCGACCGGATCACGGTCACCGGCGTGTGGCGCCAGAGCCACGTGCTCGGCGACGGCGACAACATCCTGATCGGCTGGGCCTGGCCCGGCGGGCAGGCGGCCTCGACCGTGGTCTACATCGACCACAACGTCGGCACCCTGGTGAAGGACGCCTTCGTGGTCGACGAGCCCCTCGACGACCTGCTCCAGGCCTACCGCCGGCTGGCCGATCCCGACATGAGCTGGGATCCGCTCGACCCGGCCGAGGCCCGGGCCCGGATCGCCGAGGCCATCCTTCGGGCCGACGTGACCGTGCCGCCGTTCGAGAGCGACACGTGGCCGTTGTGCCGGCCGCTGGTGCAGTGGGTGGTGGGCCGGTTGCCGCCGGGGGGCACCGTGCCCGAGACCGAGGAGTGGTCGGATGGCGCCCGGGGCGGTCTGGTCGACCACTTCCTGGAGACCGACCACAGCCACATCGCCGGCCTGAGCCCCGACCAGGTGCGGGTGCTGGTCGGCAACCTGGTGTGGTTCGCCTGTGACTACGGGCCCGGCGACCCCCTGCGATGGAGCCCGGTGTCGGTGGAGATCGTGCTGGCCGACTGGTACCCCCGCAAGGTGTTCGCCCCCGCCGCCGACGAGCTCCGGCGCCTGCCCGACGTGCTGGCCGGCTTCGTAGCCTTCTGCCATGGTCGCACGGACGTCCGAGCCGAGCTGACCGACGAGACGCTGGCGGCGGTGGAGGAGTGGACACCGGCCTTTCTCGAGACCGTCGCCCGGCCCGACCGGTCGCCCCAGTCCAACGCCGCCCGACTGGCCCGCCTGGCCGCCGGTCTCGATCCCGACGCCCTGGAGGCGTTCGCCGCCCTCGACGACGGGGGCGACGAGGACGCAGCCGACGAGGACGACGATCGGGCCAACCTCGACCGGGATCTCGACGACTATTACCGCGAGCTGGGCGACGAGCCCGATACGGGGCCCGGGAGCGGGGCCTGAGGTCCCTGGGCCCGGTCGCCCGGGCCGGGCATACTCCGAGGTATGCGAACCGACCGGAGCCGAAGGGCCGCCCTCTCACTCCCGGTGGGCGGCGACCGCTCCGCTCACGTACCCGAGCGGCACCTGGCGTCCCGGGCGGCCTGGCTGCGGGCCGCCGTGCTGGGGGCCAACGACGGGCTGATCTCCACCGCCAGCCTGGTGGTGGGGGTGGCGGCGGCCAGCAACGACCGGACCGGGGTGCTGGTGGCCGGCATCGCCGGGCTCACCGCCGGGGCCCTGTCGATGGCGGCCGGGGAGTACGTATCGGTCAGCTCCCAGCGTGACGTCGAGCTCTCGGACCTGGCCCGCGAGCGGGCCGAGCTGGCCGCGTCGCCCCAGGCCGAGCGGGACGAGCTGATGCGCATCTACCAGAACCGGGGGCTGAGCCCGGCGCTGGCGGCGCAGGTGGCCGACGAGTTGTCGGCCCGCGACGATGTGGCTGCGATCCACGCCCGGGACGAGCTGGGCATCGACCTCGACGCCCTGGCCAACCCGGTGCAGGCGTCGGCGGTGTCGGCCTTCAGCTTCGCCCTGGGGGCGGTGCTGCCGATCCTGGTGGCGGCGGTGGCCGGAGCGTCGGTGCGGGTGGTGGCGGTGATGGCCCTGACCCTGGTGGGGCTGGCCGGCCTGGGGTGGCTGAGCGCCCGGATCGGGGGCTCGCGGCCCGGGCGGTCCGTGAGCCGGGTGGTGGTCGGCGGTGTGCTGGCCCTGGTGGTGTCGCTCCTGATCGGTCGCCTCACCGGCTCGGTGGTCTAGGCGCCGGGCCCTAGAATCGGGGCCCATGAGCCAAGGCGCAGACAACGACGGGCCGTACTACGACGAGTTCAGCCAGGGCATGACGATCCCGTGGCTGCCGCCGGTCACCGTCACCGAGGCCGACAACGTGGCCTACCGGATGATCACCGGCGACCAGCACCTGCCGTCGGCCGACCGGGGCCTGGCGGCCAAGCTGACCGGGCGCCAGGGCGGGATGGTGTACCCGGCGCTGGCCATGCAGTACTCGATCGGGCAGACCACCAACGCCACCCGCCGGGCCATCGCCAACCTGTACTACCGCTCCGTGCGGATCCTGCGCACGGTCCAGGTGGGCGAGACCCTGCGCACCACCGCCACCGTGCTGGGCCTGGCCGACGGCAAGCCCCGCGATGGCCAGCACCGGGGCAAGGTGTGGCTCGGCATCGAGACCGTGGGCGACGAGGGCCCGATGGCCCGCTACGAGCGGTGCGCCCTGGTGGCGGCCCGCCACGGCTCGCCCGGCCACAGCGACGAGATTCCTGGCCCGTCCGACCCGGCGCCGCTGGCCGGCCTGGTGGAGTTGGTGCCGTCGTGGGACCTGAACGTCCTGCCCCGCACCGAGTGGGCGGTGGGGGAGACCCGGACCGACGCCATGCGGGACCACGTCGACCTGGCCCCGTCGCTGGCCCGGATGACGTTCAACCAGGCGTTCGTGCACCGTGACGGCACCCGCAGCATCTACAACAAGCGGCTGGTGTACGGGGGGCACGTGCAGGGCCTGGCCCAGTCGAGCCTGTCCCGGGTGCTGCCCGGCATCGCCACCGTGGTGGCGTGGGACGGGTGCGACCATGTTGGCCCCGCCTTCGAGGGCGATCTGCTGGCCTTCCGCCACACGCTCACCGAGGAGCTGCCGGCCAACGGCGGCCGCCTCATGCGCTTCGAGGTCCGGGGCGCCACCGTCGACGCCGAAGGCAACATGGGCGACGACATCCTCGTCTGGACCCCCATAGTGCTCGCTCCGTAGGGGCGGGGTTCAGCCGTAGGGGGCGGGGATGGTGACCAGGGCTCCATGCGCCGGGCCGAGGAGGTGGCGGGCGTGGCTGGTGGCGGCGGGGGCCAGGCGGTCGGCAACCGCCACGAACACCTCCCGGGCCCGGCGCCGGGGCCAGCGGGCGGGGAGGAGCTCGGCCGGTAGGTCGGGGTCGATCGAGGCCATCACGAACCACCGGTACACGGCCCGGGTGCGGGTGACCAGGGCTTCGCTCCCGGTGGGGCCCTTGTGGCGGCCGGCGGTGGGGCCGAAGGCGTCGATGAACTCGTCGTACACCGGCCGCATGTCTTCGGGGTCCCAGGCGACGGCCGGCGAGAACGCCCCGTCGAGCGCCGGCTCGGGCCCCCGGACGACCGTGTAGCGGAGGCCTTCCACCGCGGCCAGGGCCGGGCCGAGGTCGGCTGAGGGGGGGTCGGGCGAGACCCACGTACCGGGGAGCAGGGGAGCGAAGCCGTAGGCCCGGAGCCGCTGGCGGAGCTGGTGGCTGGGGGCGGCCGCCGCCCCGGTGAGGGACCACGACAGCACGGTCCAGCGCCCGTCCCAGCCGGCGCGGGGTTCGGCGAAGCTGGCGGTGATGGCCCGGCCCTGGCCCAGCAGGGCGTTGAGGGTGGCCGTGGGCCGGTAGGCGGTGGTGCGGCCGCTGCGCTCCAGGGTCAGCGCCCCCCGGCCGGCGAGGCGGCCCAGGGCGGCCCGGGCCGCGGCCGCCCCCACGTCGAACGGGGCCAGCAGGTCGACCAGGGCGGCCGACGGCACGGCGTCGGTCCGGCCCGTCCAGTGCTCGCCCAGGAGCGTCATCACCAGGTGCTGGGTGGGGAACCCGACCTGGAGCCGGGGCAGCGAGATGGAGGCGAACTCGTCGAGCGTCTCGTCGACCCCGGGCAATGCGGGGTCGACCTTGCGGGCGATGGCCGGGGTGTCGGGTCGGATGGTCGGTCGACGGGGCGCCACCCGTCCCAATGTAGATGCCGTCACTAGGGTGATACTGGTGGTCATGAGTGGACGGATTTGCGTGGTCGGCGGCGGGTTCGCCGGGTTCTGGGCGGCGGTGGCGGCCCGCCGGGTTGACGAGGGAGCAGAGGTGCTGGTGGTGAGCCCGCTGGAGCACCTGGTGATGCGGCCCCGGCTGTACGAGGCGGCGCCGGAGACGCTGGCCGAGCCGCTGGCCCCGCTGCTGGCGCTGATCGAGGCGGAGCTGGTGGTCGACTCGGCCACCGCCGTGCCGGCCGACCGCCCCGTGGTGTCGCTGGCGTCGGGGACCGAGCTGGCCTACGACGCCCTGGTGGTGGCCACCGGCAGCGGGTTGCGGCGGCCGCCGTTCCCCGGCGCCGCCGACTGCCACTCGATCGACAGCTGGAGCGACGCCCGCCGCTTCGACCGGGCGCTGGCCGCCCTGGCCCTGGTGGAGGACCCGCCGCCGGTGGTGGCCGTGGTCGGTGCCGGGTTCACCGGTATCGAGCTGGCCTTGGAGCTGGCCGACCGGTTCGAGGCCCACGGCCGCCCGGCCGACGCCCCCGCTCCGAGGGTGGTGTTGATCGACCGGGAGCCGGTGGCGGGGGCCGAGCTTGGCCCGGGGCCCCGGCCCGCCATCGAGGCCGCCCTGGCCGAGGCCGGGGTCGAGCTTCGCCTCGGCGCCGCCATCAGCAGCGTCACCGGGGAGGTGCCGTCGACCGTGCACCTGGCCGACGGGCGCAGCGTGGCCGCAGACCTGGTGGTGCTGTGCACCGGCATGGTCGCCTCGCCCCTGGCCGCCGCCCTGGGGGCCCCGGTCGACGGGTTGGGGCGGGTGGTGGTGGACCGCCACCTGCGGGTGCCGGGGCGCGACCGGGTGTTCGCCGCCGGCGACGTGGCGTCGGCCGACACCGGAGACGGTCACCTCGCCCTCCAGTCGTGCCAGCACGCCCTGCGGCTGGGGCCGGTGGCGGGCGAGAACGCGGCCCGGGCCCTGCTCGGCCAGCCGCTCGTGCCCTACGAGCAGCCGGCGTACGTCACCTGCCTCGACCTCGGACGGTCGGGTGGGGTGTTCACCACCGGCTGGGAGCGGGAGCCGAGCCTGATGGGGGCCGAGGCCGCCGCCCTCAAGCGTCGCATCAACACCCAGGTGATCTACCCCGACGTGTCGGGTGGCCGCGAAGGTCTCCTGGCCCAATCGGTGATCGGTGCCAGCCGCCGGTAGGTCGTCGGATGTCACGGGATCTCCCTTCATTCGATGGCACTGCCGTCGGGGCGGTAGGTGCGCCACCGCCTGGCGTCGGGGTCGCGGCCGGTGGTGTAGCCCTTCTGCTTCCAGCGGTTATGTCGACCGCACAAAGGGATCCCGTTCTCGGGTTGGGTCTTGCCTCCCGCGGCGTGGGGGTACAGATCCCAGCCCGACAGGGCCTGGGCCCGGTCCAACACCGAGGCCAGATCAGCCAGGACAGCGGCCGGCGTGTCACCCCCGAACCCACCCCCCAACCCGTCAGATCCCGCCGAATCCATGAGCGAACAATACGGAGGGGGTGTGACACCGAACCCCGAATCCAGGCCCCTGAGCCGAAGAAATCAGGAAAACAAGGAAAACGCGTACACAGAACGGGGCCGCTCTGGTCGGTATCGAGTGTTCGGGCCTACAGGTTGACCCGGGCCAGCTCGTCGGGCGGGTAGCGTTCGCCGGCCACGGCACCGAGGGGCACCAGAGAGCACAGCAACTCGACGTCTTCGTCGGTGAGGATCACGTCGGCGGCGGCCACGTTCTCCTCGAGATGCGCCGGCCGGGTGGTGCCGGGTATCGGCACGATGTCGTCGGCCCGACGAAGGAGCCACGCCAGGGCCAGCTGTCCGGGAGTGCAGCCGAGCCGATCGGCCACGGTCGACATCCGATCCACGAGCCCGAGGTTGTGGCCCAGGTTGCCCGGCGCGTAGCGCGGGTCGCGGTGGCGGTAGTCATCGGGAGCGAGCGCCGCCATGTCGATCCTCCCGCTCAGGATGCCGCGACCCAGCGGGCAGTAGGCCACGATCCCCACGCCGAGCTCCCGGCAGGCGGGGAGCAGATCCCGCTCGGCCTCCCGGGCGAACAGCGAATACTCGATCTGCACGGCCGTGATCGGGTGCACGGCGTGGGCCCGCCGCAGGGTGGCCGCCGAGCACTCCGACAGCCCCAGGTGGCGGACCTTACCCCCGGCCACCAGGTCGGCCATGGCCCCCACGGTCTCCTCGATGGGCGTGGCCGGGTCGACCCGGTGCTGGTAGTAGAGGTCGATCCGGTCGGTGCCGAGGCGGGCCAGGCTGGCCTCGCAGGCGGCGATCACGTAGTCGGGTCGCCCGTTGACGGCGGGCCCGGCCGCGGTCCGCAGGGCGCCGAACTTGGTGGCCAGCACAATCTCGTCCCGCCGGGAGGACAGATGCCGCCCGAGCAACTCCTCGTTGTGGCCCGCTCCGTACACGTCGGACGTGTCGAAGAGGTCGATGCCGAGGTCGAGGGCCCGGGTCAGCGTGGCCGCCGAACGTTCCGGCTGGCGGGGACCGTAGAGGTCGGACATGCCGACGCAGCCCAGCCCGATCGCCCCGACCCGCAACCGCTGTGCCCCCAACTCCCGATGCTCCATCGGGCGGGACACTACTCCGCCGACCGCCACCGGCCATGACGAGGGGGCGCCGGAAACGCCACCCGGAAAACTCACACTTCTGTCTGTCCGACGAGAAATGTGTGGTCTATTCTCGGACGGGTGAAGCTCGAGTTCTTCCAGACGTTCGCCTACCAGGGTCCCGATCACGGGAGCACCTGGCCCGCCCCACCCCAGGCCTGTGACCCGGGGTGGACCGCCGCCACCTACGCCGGCGGGCTCGACGAGTGCGCCGCCGCCGTCGACGCCGGCTTCGACGCTCTCACCTTCGCCGAGCACCACTACTCGCCCAAGCAGATCACGCCCAACCCGGTGCTGCTGGCGGCGGTGGCTGGTCAACGGTTCCCCTCGGCCAACATCGGCGTGTTCGGCAGCGACCTGCCGATCAACAACCCGGTGCGGATCGCCGAGGAGTACGCCATGCTCGACAACCTCCTCGGCGGGCGCCTCCGGGTGGCCATGCTGCGGGGCACGCCCAACGAGTACTTCACCTACTTCGACAACCCGTGGGAGGCCCGGGAGCGGGTGGAGGAGGGCACACTGCTGATCAAGGCGTGCTGGGCCGAGCCCGAGCCGTTCGGCTGGGAGGGCCGCTACTACCGCTTCCGCAACATCGCCGTGTGGCCCAAGGTGTGCCAGCAACCCCACGGCCCCCGGATCCTGTTCTCGGCCAACTCGGCCGACGGCGCCGTCTTCGCCGGCACCCACGGGCTCGACATCGGCTTCAGCTACATGGAGCCCGAGCGGTGCGCCGCCCACGTGGGCCTGTACCGGGAGGCGGCGGCCGCCGCCGGGTGGGAGCCGACCGCCGACAACATCCAGTACCGCCACGCCCTCTGGGTGGACGAGAGCGAGGAGCGGGCCTGGGCCACCTTCGGCCGCTACGCCGAGGGCGGCCTGTTCGCCCTGTTCGCCGGCGCCTCGGACGACACCCGCATGGCCCTGGGCAAGGTCGGTATGGCCATGGCCGGCATGGGTCGGGGCGTGCCCGACTCGAGCGGCCTGGCCCTCCGGGAGCCGGGCGCCCCGCCGCCGCCGCCCATGACGGTGGGCCCACCCTTCGTCGGCACGCCCGACCGGGTGCTGGCCCAGATGCGCGCCGTGGCCGAGATGGTGGGGGCGGGGCGGATCGAGGTGCACGCCGGCTTCCCCGTCACCGGGGCCATACCCACCGCCGACACCCTGGCCATGCTGACCCTGGCCGGCCAGGAGCTCACCCCCGTCGCCCACGCCGAGAGCTGGTGATCCGATGACCGACACCGCAACCGCCATCGGGGCCGCCTTCCAGCGGCGCACCGTGACCGCCGCCGGGTTCGACGTGACCGTGTTCGAAGCCGGGTCGGGCGTGCCGCTGGTGTGCCTGCACGGCGGCGGCGGCCCGTCCTTCAGCCCCGCCCTGGACCTGCTGGCCCGGCGGTTCCGGGTGCTGCTGATCGAGCTGCCGGGCTGGGGCGCCCAGCCCAACGACGCCGTGGCCGACTTCGACGGCCTGGCCGCCCAGGTGGCGGCGGTGGTCGACGCCCTCGGGCTCACCAGCTACCACCTGCTGGGCACGTCGCTGGGCGGGGCCTGCGCCCTCCACCTGGCCCTGGCCCATCCCGAGCGGGTCATCTCGCTGACCCTGGAGGCCCCGGCCCGGTTCCGGGCCGGGTCGGTGGATCCGTCGACGCTCGGCCCCGAGGCCCTGACGCGGGCCCTCCGCACCCATCCCGAGCGGGGCGCCCCGACCGAGCCGCCCAGCCCGGACCTCCTGAGCCGGGTGTGGCCGCTGGTCGGCCGGCTGATGGGCGACGGCTCGCTCGACGACGCCTTCGCCGCCCGCCTGGCCGCCCTGCCCACCCGCACCCTGGTGCTGTTCGGGCGCAACGACGGGATCATCAACCCCGTCAACGGGCCCACCTACAAACGGCTGCTGCCCAACAGCACCCTGCTGTATGTGCACGACGCCGCCCACGACATCCAGAACGACCGTCCCGAGGCGTTCGCCGACGTGGTGGGCGACTTCGTCACCCGGGGCTTGAACTTCCTCATCAACGAGACCGACGGCCTGATCAACCCGTAGCCACCCACCTACCCGAATCAGGATCTGTGGCGCGTCGTGCTGGATTCTGCGCGCTGACGCCACAGTTCGCCCCAGTCCCGCTCACCAGATGGCGTTGGCGGCCCGCAGAGCGATGAGGTCGTCGTCCGTGCACCCGAGCGCCGTCAGCACCTCGTCGGTGTCGGCGCTGTAGGGGGAGGCGACGGCCCGGGTGCCCTGGAACCCGTCGACCTCGTAGGGGACGGGCACGGCCACCGAGCCGTCGGGATACGTGGCCACGTAGCCGTTGGCCACGATGTGGGGGTCGGTGGGCAGCTCGTCGTAGCGCCGCACCGGACTCACCCAGATGCCGGCCTGGCGGAAGAGCTGCCACCAGTGGTCGGTGGGCTCGGCCCGGAACCGCTCGGCCAGGATCGGCACCGCCTCGGCGTTGTTCGTGATCACGTCGGTCAGGGTGGCGAAGCGCGGGTCGTCGAGCAGGTGGGCCAGGCCCATGGTGTGGGCCACGTGGCGCCACTGCTCGTCGAGCACGGCCCCGATCGAGATCCAGCCGTCGGCCGTCTGGTAGACGCTGAGCAGGGGGCTGGCCGCCGAGCGGAGGTCGAAGCGGGCCATGCGCTGGCCCAGGTTGGCGGCGAAGCCGATCCCGAACGTCTGCAGCCACATCATCGTCTGCACCTGCGACGTGCCCACCACGCACCCCCGGCCGGTGAGCGACCGCTTCACCAGCCCGGTCATGATGGCCGAGGCCAGGTTGGTGCCGGTGGCGACGTCGCTCAGCGCCCCCGGTGGGTAGTGAGGCTCCTCGGTGGTGGACACGGCGTCCATGAACCCGGAGTAGGCCATGCCCACCGTGTCCTGGCACGGGTCGTCGGCGATCTCGCCGGTGAAACCGAACCCGGCACCCCGGGCGTAGACGAGGCGGGGGTTGACGCCGAGCAGGGTGTTGGGGTCGGCCCCCAGGCGGTTCACGGCCGGGCCCCGGAGGTTGGTGACGAACACGTCGGCCTCCTCGATCAGCCGGTGGAACACGGGGCGGCCGGCCTCGGAGGCGACGTCGAGCGCGATGCACCGCTTGCCCCGGTTGAGCAGGGCGAAGATCCAGTCGGCCCCGGCCTGGTCGAGCTGGATGCCGTACATCCCGGCGTAGGTGCGGAAGGGATCCTGGGCGCCGACCGGCTCGATCTTGGTGACGCTGGCCCCCTGGCTGGCCAGGATCAGGCCGGCGATCGGGCCCTGGGCGTACACCGAGATCTCCACCACCTTCAGCCCCGCCAGGGGCGCTTCGTTCTCCATGAACCAACCGTAGTAGCGTGCCGCCGCATGGGAGTACAGCTGGCCAAGTCCGCCATCGACCTCGGGATCGTCATCAGCGACAGCGAGAAGTCGCTGGCCTTCTACCGTGATCTGCTCGGCTTCGAGCACGTCGCCGACATCCCCATGCCGCTGGGCGGGGGTGGCACCATGCACCGGCTGATGTGCGGCGACACGCTGGTGAAGCTGGTCAAGTTCGACAACGTGCCGGGACCGGCCGCCCCCGGCGGGATCGTGGGGGCCACCGGGTTCCGCTACTTCACCATGATCGTGTCGAACCTGGCCGAGATCATGGAGCAGTGCGAGGCCGCCGGCTGCAAGATCGCGGTGAAGATGCGGGAGGCCCGCCCCGGCGTGACCATCGGGATGGTGGAAGACCCCGACGGCAACTGGGTGGAGTTCGTCCAGAACAGCTGAGCGTCCGTCGCTCGCACGAGGATCGGGAGAGGGGCCATGCGCTTCGGGTTCACCATGCCCAACAACGGCGGCGTCGAAGACCCGCACGAGGTGGTGGAGGTGGCGGTGCTGGCCGAACGCCTCGGCTTCCACTCGGTGTGGGTGGCCCACCACGTGTTCAACATCGGCTACGTGCTGAACCGTCTGGGCGACCGGCCCTACTACGACGCCCTCACGATCCTCACGTACGCCGCCGCCCGCACCGAGCGGGTGGAGCTGGGCACCAGCGTGCTCGTGCTGCCGTACCTGCAGCCGGCGGGGCTGGCCAAGCAGCTGGCCACGATCGACCGCCTGAGCGGTGGCCGGCTGGTGGTGGGGGTCGGCGTGGGCAGCCTGCCCGAGGAGAACGCCGCCCTGGGGGTCGACTACGAACGGCGGGGCCCCCTCACCGACGAGTTCCTCGACCTGATGGTGGAGCTGTGGACGGCCGACGAGCCCGTGTTCGACGGCGAGTTCTTCCGCCTCCCGGCCGAGCCCGGCACGCTCAAGGCGTCGCCCCGTCCCCGGCAGCGGCCCCACCCCCCGATCGTGGTGGGCGGTAACCGGCCACCGGCCCTGCGCCGGGCGGCCCGGTGGCAGGGGTGGCACCCGATGACGCTGCCCCCGGCGTCGATGGCGTCCCGTCTGCCCGTGATCGACGCCGAGCTGGAGGCCCAGGGCCGGTCCCGGGTCGACGACGGGTTCCGGGTCCACGCCTGCCTCGACCTCAACCTGTGGTCCGAGCCTCGGGACCGGCCGCCCAAGGCCCCGATGCACGGCACGGCCGAACAGATCATCGACGTGATCGGCCAGTACGCCGAGCTCGGCGTCACCGACCTGGTGCTGAGCGGCATGATGTCCGACCCGGCCACCATCCCCGACGCCATGGAGCGTTTCGCCTCCACCGTGATGCCCCACGTGGCCTGACGCCCCGCCGGCGGACCCGGTCCGACCTCGAACTTTTCACCGGCGCCGTCACCGGCGGTGGTCGGGGCGAAAAGCTCGGGTCGGCCGTGATCTTTTCACGGGGGCCGTCGCCGGCGGTGGGCGGGGTGAAAAGTTGCGGGGAGGCGGGGGCGTAGGCTCGGGGGCGTGACTGCGGTCGTGCTGGTGTCGGCGCTGGGGGCGGTGGTCCGCAGCGCGGCGGTGGCGGCGGTGGTGATGGTGGTGTCGTGGACGGTGCTGGTGCTGCTGGCCCGCCGGCTCCCGCCGGGCACGGCCCGGGACCTGGCCCGCTTCCTGCCCGACTGCGCCACCACCCTGCGCCGGCTCCGCCGCCACCCGGCAGTGCCCCGCCGGGCCCGCTGGCTGGTCGTGTTCGCCCTGCTCTGGGTGCTGTCGCCGATCGACCTGATCCCCGAGTTCCTGCCCGTGATCGGCCCGCTCGACGACGTGGTGGTCGTCGCCCTGGTGCTGCGCCACGCCGCCCGCCTCGTGCCACCGGAGATCCTGTTCGACGCCTGGCCCGGCGACCCCGCCCTCCTGGCCCGCCTCATCGGCCGCCCCGCCCCGGCCTGAGGGCGCCGCCGGACCGGTCAGATGTTGGCCGAGGCCCGCAGCGACGGGGCCTCGGCCGCCCCGGCCAGGAGGGGGAGGCCCAGCAGCTCCTCCATGGTGCGCAGGGCGGCGGCGTGGCCGGCACCGCCGAGCGAGAGCTGGCTGGCCGTGGCGGTGGGGGCGATCACCAGGTTGGGCACCGGGCGGTCCTCGTCCCACAACACGAACACGGCGGTGGTGCCGGCCCGGTAGTCGGCCCCGCCCAGCATGGGCCCGAGGTGGTCGGCCAGCCAGGCGTCGACGGTGTCGTTGCCGCAGTCGTGGCCGTCGTGGCACAGGTCGGGCACGATCATGGCGTAGGTGGGCAGGTGGTCGGGGTCCAGCTCGGCGAGCGGCCGGACCTCGTCGGCGCAGTGGGCCGGGTCGTCACCGCCCTGGTAGTAGAGGGCGGGGACGTGCTTGGCGGCGTTGCCCTTGGCCGAGCACGGCTCGCTGGCCCCCTCCACGTAGGTGCGGGCCGTGCCTCCTGCCGTCCGGACCTGGCGGAAGATGTTGTCGTCGGTGGAGCGGCACCGGCCTGACGGCTGGCAGTCGTCAACCGTGGCGGGGTTGTCGACGCCCGACGTCAGTCCGATGTACTGGGTCAGGCTGTTCTGCTCCGGGTTGGTCTCCCGCCAGCCGGTGTAGACGCTGCAACCGGCGGCGAGCTGGCTCAGCCACGGCAGGTCGCCGAAGCCGACACCGCCCACCTGGTCCCACGTGCGGTTCTCCTCCAGCACCACCACCACGTGCTCGTAGGTGGCGGGTGCGGCACCGGTCCGGCCGCACGCCTCAGCCGACGGCGCGGGCGCCGGAGACGAGGAGGAGGAGGACGAGAGGAGGGACGAGGAGGAAGGGAGGAGGGGAGGACGAGGGGGAGGACGAGAGGGAGGCGGGACCGCGGCCGCAGGCTGCGGCCACCAGGAGGAGGGAGACCAGGGCCCACAGAGCGACGGCAGCCCGACGGTGGGACGTGAGGGAGGGCACGGCGTGGAGCCTGCCACCTCCGGGCGCCCGACCCACGCCGCCCTGGGCCCCATCACACTTGAACGATCTGCAATAGACGTACCCAAGGTGACGCCAGCATGTCGCTCCATGGCATTACCCTCGGCCCGTGACCGATCGCTTTCCGCTGCGGATCGTCGCTGCCTTCTGGGCCGCGGCTGCTGCCGTGACGTCGATCGCGGCCTGGTCCATCACCCGGTTCGGGGTGGTGCGCCCGCTCTACAAGGGCCCGTGGCGGCCCATGCACCTCCTGCTCCCGTGGACCCGGTGGGACGGTGGCTGGTACCAGCAGGTCGCCACCGACGGCTACTTCTACGACCCGAGGCGCCAGAGCTCGGTGGCCTTCTGGCCCACCTACCCGCTCACCCTCAAGCCCGTTCGTGGCCCTTGGCATCAACCCCTATGTGGCCGGCTTCTTCGTCACCGTGGCCGCCACCTCGGCCGCCATCGTGGCCTTCGCCGCCTGGCAGCGGGACAACCGCTACGCCGACACGAGGCTCCGGCCCGGCCGGGCCGCCATCACGCTGTCGATCGTGGCCTGGCTGGCCTACCCCTACGCCTACTACCTCTACGGGTCGCTCTACTCCGATGCCCTGTTCGCCGCCGTGGCCATCACCGCGTTCTGGCTGCTGGAGCGGGATCGGCCGGTGCTGGCCGGCGTCGTGGCCATCGCCGCCACCGCCGGGCGTCCCTTCGGCTCGGCCGTCACCGTGGGGCTGGCCCTGCGGGTGCTCGAATTCCGGTGGCGGGAGGCGCACGATCAGGAGTTGACCCTGGCCACCCTGGTCCGCCGGCCGGTGGCCGCCGTCCGCACCCTGCATCGGGCCGACTACGGCGTCGCCCTGTCGAGCCTGGGTGTGCTCAGCTACCTCGGCTACCTGTGGATCCGCTTCGGCAGCCCCTTCGTGTTCGCCGCCACCGAGAGCCAGTGGGGCCAGGGGGCCACGTCGTCGGTCCTGCTCAAGCGGGCGTTCTGGCCGATCGTGTTCCACCAGTGGTCGCCCAGTCCCATGGCCCCCCTCACCTTGTTGGCCCAGGCCCTGATCGGGGTAGGTGTCCTCACTGTGGGCACGCTGGCCGTCCGCCGTCACCACGGCCTCGGCCCCGCCACCTATGTGGCCCTCACCATCATCCCGCCCCTGCTGTTCTCCAAGGACTTCCAGGGCATCGGCCGCTATGCGCTGGCCGCCTTCCCCGTCTTCGCCGTCCTCGGTTTCCACCTCCGGCCGCACCTGCGGCTGGCCCAGGTGGGCCTCGTCGCCAGCGCGCTGTGCATGGTGCTGCTGGCCAGTCTCTTCGCTCGGGGGTTCTACCTCTCATGATCCGCAACCGGCTGCTGATCGTCAACGCCGACGACTACGGCCTCTCCGTGAGCACGTCCCACACGATCGTGGAGCTGCACGAGGTGGGGGTGGTCACCAGCACCTCGGCCCTGGTGCTGGCCCCCGGCTTCGCCCCCACCGCCCGCCTCATCGCCGGCCATCCGACGCTGGGGGTGGGGGTGCACCTGTGCCTCGTGGGGCCCGACCCGGCCGTGCTGTCGGCCCGGGAGATCCCCACGCTGGTGGGCCGGCGGGGTCAGCTGGCCCCGTCGTGGCACCGGCTGCTGCCCCGCCTGCTGGCCGGCCGGGTCGACCCGGCCGATGTGGAACGGGAGCTGACGGCCCAGGTGAAGGTGGCGCTGTCCCACGGGCTGCGGCCCACCCACGTCGACTCCCACCAGCACCTGCACCTGTGGCCCGGGCTCTCCACCGCCACCATCAACGTGGCCCGGCGGTTCGCCATCCCGGCCGTGCGCTGCCCCGAGTCCCGCAGCTGGAAGTCCGAGCGGCCGCCGGTGAGCGTGATGTCGGCCCTGCTGCGCCGGGAGCTGGCAGCCGCCGGGCTGGTCACCACCGAGCGCTTCGCCGGGCTCGACGAGTCGGGCAAGGCGGTGGCCCACCGCTTCGACCGGGTGATGAGCCGGGTGCCGGCCAACGTGACGAGCTTCGAGTTCGGCGTGCACCCCAGCACCGACGGAGACCCCGAGCGGGCCCGCTACCGGTGGCGCCACAAGGGCACCGATGAGGCCGCCGGCCTCAGCCGAAGGGGCCTCCGGGCCCAGCTGCAGGCCGCCGGGTGGCGCCTGGGCACCTTCGCCGATCTGACCGCCGTCGAGCCGGTGCCCGCCGATCCGGCCCCGGCCCCTGCTTGGCCCGTGGGCGCCGACCTGGTCGGGGGCGACCGGATGGTGATCGACCTGAGAGCGGGGGAGCGGGCGGCACCGGCCCTGGTCCCGCCGGCCCTGGTCCCGTCGGAGGCGGTCGTGCCCCGGGCGGGGGCGTGAGCGTGAGCCTCCATCCCGAGCTGGTGCAGGCCATGGCCGGCCTGCCCCGAGGCGTGCGGTGGCACATGGCCGGGCGGGCCCGGTCGTTCCCGCTGCAGGCCCTGTGCGCCGAGGTGCCGGCGTCGGGCCGGGTGCTGGAGATCGGGTGCGGACACGCGCTGGTGGCGGCGAGCCTGGCCCTTGGGTCGCCCGGGCGCCAGGTGGTGGGGTACGACATCGACGCCGCCAAGATCCGCTCGGCCGAGCAGGTGGCGGCGGCCGTGACCGCCGCCGGCGGCAACCTGGCCGTGAGCGTGGGGGGAGACGGCGGGTCGGCGGTGCCGGCCGGGCCGTGGGACGCGGTGGTGATCGCCGACGTGCTCTACCTCCTCGCCCCGCCCGACCAGGAGGCGATCCTGTCCGCGGCGGCGGCGGAGCTGGCCCCCGGCGGGGTGCTGGTGCTCAAGGAGCTCGACGACCATCCGGCGCCCAAGGTGGCGTTCGCCCGGGCCGAGGAGGTGCTGGCCACCCGGGTGCTGCGGATCACGGCCGGCTCCCACCTCCACTGGCGGTCGGCCGACGACTGGGCGGCGGTGCTGGAGCGGGCCGGATTGAACGTCTCCGTGCGCCGGGTCCACCGGCGCTACCCCTACCCCCACGCCCTCATCGTGGGCCGCCGCCCGCCGGCCTGAGCGCCCGACCCGGCCGCACCTGGGACTGCGAACTGTGGCGCCCGGCGCTGTATTTCGCGCGCTCGCGCCACAGTTCGCCCGAAGATCGGGTCGTCAGGCGAGCGGGGTGGCGTCGAGCAGGTCCCGGGTGGCGGTGAAGAAGGCGACGGCCACGCCCACCGGGTCGGCGTCGGGGGGGAAGCGGTCGAGCGGGAGGATGCGCCCGGTGAAGGACGGGGCGTTCCACTGCCCGCTGCCATCGGCCGGCGCCGACCGGTCGAGGGCCAGCCGGTCGGGGTACCAGACCGACACGTACAGGTAGGGACCGCCCGTCCCCGGGTCGCCGGGGGAGGCGCCGTAGCTGGCCCGATGGTCGCCGTCGCCGGCCTCGATGGCCGGATCGAAGTGGCCGGGCCACAGCTGGGGGCGGGTGGGGTCGACGGTGGCGGCATCGGCCCGCAGGGCCTCCAGGGCAGCGACGCCCAGGCCGAACCAGGCGCCGAGGAAGCCGGCCGCCGCCGGATCCACGGCCAGCGGCTCGTGCCCGTCGCCGACGGGCGGCGTGTCGTGCTCGGCGGCCACGTCGGGGGTGATGGGGGCGCCGAGGAAGGCGGCGGCGTCGGCCAGCGTGGTGAGGGGGGCGGTGCGGGCCTGGCCGTCGGCGCCGCCCCGCTGATCGACCAGGGTGGTGCCCGCCACCCGGATCTGGCGGTCGGCCCCGTCGGGGTGGGCGAAGAACGGGGTGCCGAATCCGCCCAGCGTCCAGCGCAGGCCGAAACGGCCGGTGGCGGCGTGGCGGGCGGGGGCGATCACGTAGGCGGCGAGCCGGTGGAGGGCGATCCGGGTGGCGGCCAGCACCTCGGCTTCGGGCATCGGCGGCAGGCGTCGGGGGCCGGCCAACCAGCGCTCGGCGGCCCAGCCGGCCCGGTCCGGATGGGCCGCCAGCCATTCGCCCCAGGTGGCGGCGCCGCCGGCCGGTGCCACCGCCGCCGGCCCGGACCCGCCGCCGGGATCGTCGGGATCGTCGGGATCGACGGGATCGTCGGCGAAGAACGGCGGGGCGGTCACCGCCGGAGGCGACGGCTCGAGCACCCGGGCCCCGCCGCCCACTGCGGCCTCCGCCTCCTGCCGGGCGTTCCGGGCCCCGGTCCACTGCTCGTCCATCGATCGCACTCCCTCCGGGGCGGGCATCGCCGCCGACCCCTGTGCCGTACCCGTCGCCCGCCAACCGTTACACACCGGGGCCTGCGAACTGTGGCGCCCGGCGCTGCATGTTGCGCGCCGGTGCCACAGTTCGAGGAACGAACCCCGCACCGTGCACGCGGTCCGTGATGGTATGTTCGGTTGCTCTGGGTAATTTCGCCCAAGAGGCCTTGACGGGAGGCCGGCCCGCCCGGCCGGGCTTCTCAGGCCGGCTCGAACGACCCGAGCACCCGGTCGGCGGCGGCGGCGAGGGTCTCGTCGCCCACGGGGAGTGGCGCCAGGTCGACGTGGGTGAGGCCGGTGGCCGCCAGCCGGGCGAGCCCGCTCCGGCAGTGGTCGGCCGGGCCGGCCAGCACGATGGCGTCGAGCAGGTCGTCGGCGATGCTGTCGGGCCCGGCTCCGGCGAACCCGCTGGCCTCGAACATCGTCTGGTAATGGGGGAGCGTGAGATAGAAGGAGAGGAAGCGGCGGGCGGCGGCCCGGGCGGCGTCGGCGTCGGGGTGGAGGAACACCGGCAGCAGGAGCGACCGCTCCCGGGCGGCCTCGGCTCGCCCGGCATCGGCCGCCGCCTGGTCGAAGCGGTCCAGGGCGGTGGTGATCCGCTCGGCGGTGGCCAGATACAGCATCACGCCGTCGGCGTGGGTGCCGGCGGCCTCGGCCGTGGCCAGCGACACGGCGGCCCACACCACCGGCACCGGATGGCGGCACGGCTCGATCGAGCCAGGGGTGCCGGCCAGGACCCGGTGCACGGCGTCGGTGGCCTCCACCAGAGACGGCACGGTGCCCCGCCAGGTGAGCCCGAGGCGCTCCACCCCGGCCCGGTTGTTGGGCCCGAGGCCAAGCACGAAGCGGCCACCCGAGGCCTCGGCGGCCACGGCGGTGGCCAGGCCCAGCATCTGGGGCGAGCGGAGGTAGACGTTGGCGATGCCGGTGCCCACCCCGATCCGCTCGGTGGCGGCCCCGATGGCGGCGCACTGGGCCACCGAGTCGTTGGTGTGCACCCGTTCCACCAGCATGAAGCGGTGGAAGCCGGCCTCCTCCACCTGCTGGGCCAGAGCGATGGTATCGGCCGGGCCCAGGCCGGTGCCGAACGACGAGATCCCGAGGAGCATGGCCGGGAGGTTAGCCCGGCTGCTTCACCCCATCCCGCCCCGGGCTGGGATCAAACCTGGTCAGGCCGGGTCGGGCTCCGGTGGGTCGAACCGCTGACGGAACGTGAAGGCGTGGGCCGTCGGGCCGTGGAGGCGGAGGTGATCGAGGCGGGCCACGGCCTCGGCCTCCGTGGGTCGGTGCCCGGCCGGCACCCACCACAGGGCGGCGATGGCCTCGCTCGTCCGCTCGAACCACTCGGCCCGGCGACGGAGGAAGCCGGTGTGGTCGCTGCGGTACACGTAGTCGGCCAGCGCGTCGACCGAGGCCCAGGTGGACAGGTTGATGAGGATCGACTCGTCGGCGTAGGGCCGCAGGGCGGTGGCGTTGCCCTCGTCGGTCTGGAGCCGCCACACGAAGCCGGGGCTCCGTTCGGCGAGCGCGTTGATCTCGTCGAGGGCGTTCATGAACTCGGCGACGAGGGGGTCGTCGGTGGGGGCCCGCAGGCGCCCGATGTTCACCTGAGCGAGATCGTGGGCGGCCATCCGGGCCACGGTACCGGCGGTGGCGCTTGCGATGGCGGCGGTTGACAGTCGCGGGCACCGGGGTTGAAACTAACGAACGATCGTTAGTTTCAGCTCGCCTCCCCGGGGCGCGACCGGAAGAGAACCCGCCATGCAGTACGAGAATGTCGCCATCCCCCTCGGGTTCGCCTGGTCGTCGCCGTTCGTGCGGTGGCAGGGGTCTCTGGCCGAGGTGCCCAGCACCGAGCTGGCGGCCGCGGTCACCACCCGGGCCCTGGCCGACCGTCACCTCGACCCCGACGAGCTGGCCGGTCTGGTGCTCGGCTGGTCGGTCCCCCAGATCGACATCTTCTACGGCGCCCCCACGCTGGCCGGCCGAATCGGGGCCCCCGGCATCACCGGCCCCATGATCAGCCAGGCCTGCGCCACCTCCGTGGCGTCCATTCACGCCGCCGCCGGCTCGGTGCAGGGCGGGGCCGGCACCCAGCTCGTGGTCACCACCGACCGTACGTCGAACGGGCCGCTGCTGGTGCAACCCAGCCCATCGGCCCCGGGCGGCACGCCCCGGGTGCAGGCCTGGGTCACCGAGTCGTTCGCCTGCGACCCCTGGGCCGGCACGTCGATGCTGGTGACGGCGGAGAATGTGGCCCGGGAGCTGGGTGCCACCCGGGCCCAGGCCGACGAGGTGGCCGTGCTGCGCAGCGAGCAGTACGCCAAGGCCCAGGCCGGCGACGTGCCCCGGCGCTACCTGGTGCCGATCGAGATCCCCCAGGGGCGCCGCACCCTCACCGTGGCCGCCGACGAGGGGGTGCGCCCCCTCACCGCCGAGGCGGCGCCCACCCTGCCCACGGTCGAGCCCGACGGGGTCCACACCTACGGCTCCCAGACCCATCCGGCCGACGGCACCGCCGGCTGCATCGTCACCACCCGGGACCGGGCGGCGGAGCTGGCAGGAGGGGCCGGGGTGGCCGAGATCCTGGCCACCGGGTTCGCCCGGGTGGGTAAGAGCCGCATGCCCCAGGCGCCGGTGCCGGCCGCCTACCAGGCTCTGGCCGACGCCGGGCTCACCTTCGACGACGTCCACGCCGTCACCACCCACAACCCGTTCGCCGTCAACGATCTGTGGTTCTCGGCCCAGACCGGCTACCCACTGGAGCGGATGAACGCCTACGGCTGCAGCCTGGTGTTCGGCCACCCCCAGGCCCCCACCGGGATGCGCTCGATCGCCGAGCTGATCGTGGAGCTGACCGAGCGGGGCGGGGGGATCGGTCTGTTCAGCGGGTGCGCCGCCGGCGACACCGCCGCCGCCCTGGTGGTGCGGGTGTCGGACTCGGCCCGCTGAGGATGGCCGGCCGGCCCGGAATCACCCCGGCCGCGGTGCGCGACGCCGCCCTCACCCTGTTCGCCGAACGGGGGTACCACGGCACGGCGCTGTCGGAGGTGGCGGGCCGGCTGGAGATCCGCACCCCCAGCCTCTACAACCACATCTCGTCCAAGCAGGAGCTGCTGGCCCAGATCGTGCTGCCTCTGAGCCAGGAGGTGCTCGACGACCTGGCTGCCGCCACCGAGGGGCTGGAGCCGGTAGCCGAGCGGCTGCGGGCGGCGGTGCGGGTCTACGCCCACCGCCACGCCGTGCAGCGTCGGGAGGCCCTGGTGCTCAACACCGACGTGGCCGCCCTCGACGAGCCGTGGCGGTCCCGGGTGCTCGATCTCCGCCGCCGCCACGAGCGGGCCATCCGGGACCTGATCGTCGAGGGGGTGGAGGCCGGCGTGTTTGCCGTCGACCATCCGGCTCTGGCCTCGTTCGGCATCCTGGAGATGTGCGTGGCCATCGCCCGCTGGTTCCGCCCCGATGGCCCCCTGTCGCCGGCCGAGACGGCCGACGCCCACGCCACCTTCGCCCTCCGCATGGTCGGCCACTCCGGTTCTGGCGCGTCCAAACAGCGCTGAGCGCTGTTTGGACGCGCAATTTCGCCGGGCCCGGCACCGGTTTAGGATGCGCCGGTGGATCTGGGACTGACGGGTACGACCGTGCTGGTGACCGGGGGCGGCCAGGGGCTGGGGCGGGCCATCGGCCTGGCCTTCGCCGCCGAGGGGGCCAACGTGGCCTTCGCCCATCACAGCTCGGGCGAGGGGGCCGAGCAGGCGGCGACCGAGGCCATCACCCTGGGGGTGCAGGCCATCGCCGTGCCGCTCGACCTGACCGACCGGGCCTCGGTGGAGGCCGCCTCCGAGCGGGTGCAGGCCGAGCTGGGCCCGATCGGGGTGCTGGTCAACAACGCGGCGGCCACCCAGTCGAAACCGTTCTTCGAGACCACCGAGGCCGACTGGGCCCCCCAGGTCGACGTCACCGTCACCGGCACCCTGCGCATCTGCCACGTGGTGGCCCAGCAGATGGCGGCCAACGGGGGCGGGTCGATCGTGAACCTCATGGGCGACTCGGGCCGGGTGGGGGAGAGTCGCCTGCTGGCCACCGCCACCACCCGGGCCTCCACCATCGGGCTCACCAAGTCGCTGGCCAAGGAGCTGGCCCGGGTGGGGATCCGGGCCAACGCCGTGTCGATCGCCCTCGTCCGCACCGACAACCTCGACGCCCACACCGGCGACGCCGACGACGAGCGGATGCAGCGGATCCGGGCCATGTACCCGCTCGGCCGCCTGGGCCGCCCCGACGACGTGACCCCCATGATCCTGCTGCTGGCCTCACCCCGGTCGTCGTGGACGACCGGCCAGGTGATCTCGGTCAACGGCGGGTACTCGATGGTGTGACCCGGTGACCGCGCGATCCACCACCCGGCTCCGGGATCGGGGCCTCGCCCCGGCGCAAGGAGGACCGGCGCCTCCTCACCGGCGGGGGCCGGTTCGTGTCCGACCTCCAGCTGCCCCGGATGCGCCACGTCGCCTTCCTCCGCAGCCCGTGGGCCCACGCCCGTATCGAGGGCATCGACACCTCGGCCCTCGACCCCCACGACCACCCCGTGTTCACCGCCCGGTCGCCCGGGTTCGACGTGAGCCTGCGGGCCTTGTCGGCCCTGCCCGGCTACGTGACCACCGACCAGCCCCCGCTGGCCCGGGGCAAGGCCCGCTTCGCCGGCGAGGCGGTGGCGGCCGTGGTGGCCGACGACCGCTACCAGGCCGAGGATGCGCTGGAGCGGATCGAGATCGAGTGGGCTCCACTACCGGTCACCGTGCGGGCCTGGACCGACGAGGCCCTGGCGGCCGAGGGCACCGGCGTCGGCCGCAGCCCCGGCCCCGAGCCGGTGCCGGCCCCGGTCCACCCCGAGGCGCCCGACAACCAGCTGCTGTCCCGCACGTTCGAGGCCGGCGACGTCGACGGGGCCCTGGCCGCCTCGGCCGCCGTGGTCCGCCGGTCGCTCACCACCAACCGCCACGGCGGCAATCCAATGGAGGGCCGGGCCGGGGTGGCCCTCTACACCGACGACGGCCACCTCACGTTCTGGTCGGGCACCCAGGTGCCCCACCTGGTGCGCAACCTGCTGGCCGAGATCCTGGACCTGCCCGAGAGCCGGGTGCGGGTGATCGCCCCCGACGTGGGCGGCGGGTTCGGGGTGAAAGCCGTGCTCTACCCCGAGGACCTGGCCCTGTGCCTGATGGCCCGGAGCCTGCCCGGCACCCCGCTCAAGTGGGTGGAGGACCGGGCCGAGCACCTGGCCGCCGCCTGCGCCGCCCGGGACCACCACTACGAGCTGACCGCCGGGTTCGACGCCGACGGCCGGCTGACCGCCGTGGCCGCCGACGCCTGGTGCAACGTGGGCGCCTACAGCGTCTACCCCTGGACGGCCGGCATCGAGGCCCTGATGGCGGGCGGACTGCTCACCGGCCCCTACAAGGTGGAGCACTACCGCTGCACGGTGCGGGGGATCGCCACCAACACCACGCCGGCCGGGCCGTACCGGGGGGTGGCCCGCCCGGCCACCGTCTACGCCATGGAGGCGCTGCTCGATTCCGGGGCCCGGGCCCTGGGGCTCGACCCGATGGACGTGCGGCGGGTCAACCTGATCGGCCCCGCCGACGTGCCCTACCGACTCCCCACCCGGCTGGTCGACGACACCGGCCACTACGGCGAGTGCCTCGAGGCCGCCGCCGAGCGGCTCGACCTGGCCGGCCTGCGGGCCGAGCAGGCCCGGCGCCGCCGGGAGGGCGGCAAGCCGATCGGGATCGGGGTGGCCTGCTACAACGAGCTCACGGGGCTGGGACGGGCGGCGTCGGCCGGCCCCCGGATGCCGTTCCGCACCGGTCACGAGGCGTGCACGGTGCGGGTCAACCCCGACGGGCGGGTGCTCGTGCTGTCGGGCGTCACCTCCCAGGGCCAGGGGTGGGAGACCACGGCGGCCCAGATCGTGGCCGACGCCATGGGGGTGGGGCTCGACGACGTGGAGGTCCGCTTCGGCGACACCGATCAGGTGCTGTGGGGCTTCGGGGCCTTCTCGTCCCGCCAGGCCGTGATCGCCGGCGGGGCCGCCCACCTGGCGGCGGGGGCGGTGCGGGACGACGTCCTGCGCCTGGCGGCCGAGCTGTACGAGGCCAATGCGGCCGACCTCCGCCTGGAAGCCGGCCGCATCTACGTCGCCGGCAGTCCCGAGCCGGTGGGCAGCCTGGCCGACGTGGCCCGGGTGGCGTACCTGGAGTCGAACCGGCTGCCCGCCGGGTTCGAGCCCGGCCTCGACGCCACCCGCTTCTACGACCCGGTGATGGGGGCGTTCGCCGCCGGGGTCCAGCTGGCGGCGATCGAGATCGATCCGTCCACGGGCGAGCTCACCATTCTGCGCTGGGTGTGCGTGGAGGACGCGGGGAGGGCCATCAACCCCCAGATCGTGCACGGCCAGGTGGCGGGGTCGATCGCCCAGGGGATCGGGGGCGCCCTGTACGAGCACCTGGTGTACGACGACGATGGCAACCTCCGCACCGGGACGCTGCTCGATTACCTGATGCCCACGTCGGCCGAGATCCCGGAGATGGACATCGGCCACATCGAACGCCCGGCCGACAACCCGCTGGGTGTGCGGGGGGTGGGGGAGGGCGGCACGCTCGGCCCGGCGGCCGTGCTGGCCGGCGCCGTGGCCGACGCCGTCGGCATCGACGTCGACGAGCTGCCCATCACCCCCGACCGCCTGTGGCTGGCGTTGCGGCATCAGGCGGGCGAGGAGGTGGGTCGGTGAAGCCGGCACCGTTCGCTTACGTCCGCCCGGCCACCGTGGCCGAGGCGGTGGAGGCCCTGGCGGCGGGGTCCGCCCTCGACGGTGGGGCCAAGGTACTGGCCGGGGGCCAGAGCCTGGCACCGCTGCTGGCCATGCGGCTGGCCGCCCCCGCCTTGCTGGTCGACCTGAACGCCCTGCCCGGTCTGCGGGGCGTGTCGGCCGACGGCCCCGACGCCGTCCGCATCGGCCCCCTCACCCGCCACGCCGACCTGCTCGCCCCGACGCCGGCGGGGGTGCCGATCCTGGCGGGGGTGCCGCTGCTGGCGGAGGCGGCGGGGTGGATCGGCCACACCGCCATCCGGGCCCGGGGGACGTTCGGGGGCAGCCTGGCCCACGCCGACCCCAACGCCGAGTGGCCGGCCGTGGCCCTGGCCTGCGACGCCGAGCTGACCGTGGCCGGCCCCGGAGGCGAGCGGACGGTGGCCGCCGACCGCTTCTTCCACGGCCTGCTCCAGACCGACCTGGCCGACGACGAGCTGCTCACCTCGGCCCGCCTGACCCGGCCCCGGGCCTGGGCCTTCACCGAGTTGGCCCGCCGCCACGGCGACTTCGCCCTGGTCCTGTGCGTGGTCACCGAGCTGGCGGCCGGCTGGCGGGTGGTGCTGGGCGGGGTGGCCGGCACGCCGCTGCGGTGCCCGTCGGCCGAGGCCCTGCTCGACGCCGGCGAACGCGATCCGGCGGCGCTGGCCGCCGCCGTGGCCGCCGCCCCCGAGGCCGAGGCCTTCAGCGACCTCCACGCCTCCGCCGCCTACCGCCGGGCCATGGCCGCCGAGCTGACGGCCCGGGCCGTCCGCGATCTCCGCCCCGGGCCTGACCCCGCCCCGGTTCTGGGGACGGAACACGTCGGTTCTGCCGCGCTGGATCCCCAGAACCGGATCGTGACGACACCGTCAGCCAGCCCCGAGCGTGCGGGCACGGTGGCGGTGACGCTGAACGTGAACGGCCGGAGCCGGACGGCGGCCTGCCAGCCCCGTCACACCCTGGCCGACGTGCTGCGGGAGCAGCTCGGCCTCACCGGCACCCACCTGGGGTGCGAGCAGGGGGTGTGCGGGGCCTGCACCGTGCTGCTCGACGGCGAGCCCGTCCGCTCCTGCCTGCTGTTCGCGGTGCAGGCCGAGGAGGCGGCGATCACCACCATCGAGGGCCTGGCCGCCCCCGACGGCACGCTCCACCCGGTGCAGGACGCCTTCAGCCGATGCCACGGCCTCCAGTGCGGTTACTGCACCCCGGGCTTCGTGCTCACCGCCGTCCATCTACTGGCTACCGATCCCGCCCCCACCCGCCCCGCCATCCGGGCCGCCCTGTCGGGCAACCTGTGCCGCTGCACCGGCTACACCGGCATCGTCGACGCCGTCGAGCAGGCCGCCGGATCGATCGGTGGGGGTGGGGCCGGCTAGGTTCGGGCCGTGGCCCGCATCGAGATCCCGACCGACGACAACGGCAACCTCTCCCCCCAGTGGTTCCGCTACGAGCAGGACGGGCCGGTCGTCACCGTCACCTTCAACCGCCCCGAGCGTCGCAACGGGCTGAACCCCGGCGTGCTGGGCGAGCTGGAGGCCATGGTCCAGCACATCCGTGACGACCGCTCGGTCCGGGTGGTCATCATCACCGGCGCCGGCACGGTGTTCTGCGCCGGGGCCGAGCCCACGGCGGTCACCGAACGGGCCGGCCGGGGCGACATGTCGGGCGGGGCCGGCGGCCCCCGGGTCATCGGCCGGGTCTTCGACCAGCTGGCCAGCCTGGAGCAGATCTCGATCATGGCCGTCAACGGCCACGCCGTGGGCGGGGGCTGGTCGCTGTGCCTGGCCGGCGACTACTGCCTGGCCGTGCCCGAGGCCCAGTTCTGGGTGCCCGAGGTGGAGATGGGCGTCCCGTTCCGGGGTCTGTCGAGCTTCGCCCTCACCCACCGGATGGGGCCGTGGCTGGCCAAGGAGGCGGCGATCCTGTGCCGCCGGTTCGGGGCCGACGAGCTCCGTCAGCTCGGTGTGATCAACCGGGTGGTGGAGCCCGACGAGCTCCTGGCCGAGGCCCGGCGGGTGGCCGACCAGTTCGCCGCCCTGTCGCCCAAGGCCGTGGCCGGCACCAAGCGCGACATCAACAGCGTCCTCTACGGCCCCAAGCACTACTGAGCCGGGAGCACAGCTGAGCCGGCGGGGACATGGTCCCCGCCGGCTCCGGCTCACGCCTTGGACGACACCGTGGTCGGCGTGAGGTGGGCGACCTTGGGGCCCACCTCCTCGGCCAGAAGGGTCATCGACTGCTGCCACACCTCGGGCTGCTCGCTGTAGTCGAAGCCGAACACCAGCAGCTTGCCGAACCCGCCGACCTGCTCGTACATGGCCTCCAGCTTCTCGGCCACGGTGTCGGGCGACCCGACGAGCCAGTTGTGCTCGGCGCAGTAGCGGGCGTCGACCTCGGAGTCGGGCACGCTCAGGTCGTGCTTGAGGTTGTCGAGGAACCCGAACGCCCCGAGCAGGGGCAGCAGGTACTCGTCCATCATCCGCCCCATGGGGCCGTTGACGGCCAGGTCCCACGCCTCGGCGTCGGTCTCGGCCACCATCACCTCCCGCACCAGGCTCCAGTCGTTGCGGTCGGCCACCCGGCCGGTCACGGCGGCTCCGGCCTCGACGGCGTCCCAGTGGGTGGCCACGTACTCGGTGCCGAGGTTGAGCGACAGCGGGATGAAGCCCTTCTCCCCGGCCAGCTTGAGCGTGTCGGAGTTGCGGCTGAGGCCGGCGATCCCGATCCGGGGGTGCGGCGTCTGCAGCGGCTTGAGCCACGTCTTGAGCGTGCCGAACATGTCTTCCGGCAGCGAGGCCGACCAGAACTGGCCCTCGTAGGTGTAGGGGGCGTCGTGCGACCACATGTTGAGGATGATCTCCAGCGCCTCCCGGGTCATGTCCCGGTTCACGCCGCTCAGCCCATCGACGTGGAACATGGCCCAATCGCTGGGCAGGCCGGAGGCGGCCACGCCGAACAGCAGCCGGCCGCCCGAGATGTGGTCGAGCATGGCCACCCGGTTGGCCAGCGACGCCGGGTGGTAGTACGGCAGGAGGAAGCCGCCGGGCCCGATCCGCAGGTTGGTGGTGTTGCGGAAGCCGTCGAGGGCGAGGAGGTCGGGGGTGGGGTTGGGCTCCCACGGTGAGGTGTGGTGCTCGCCGATCCAGAAGTCGCCGTAGCCCAGTTGGTCGGCCCACACCATCGTCTTGATGTCGAAGTCGTAGCCCTGCATCAGATCGCGCTCCGGCGGATGCGATGGCATGGCGAAGTAGCCGAACTCCATGTGAGGTTCCCCCCTCGATAGGTGGGCCCGGATGCAGGGCCCGATCCGTACCACGCTACTCGGAGGGGACCAGCCGGCTCCAGGCAGGCCCGTCCCCGGCGGGACGGTCAGGTGGTGGGGAACGGAGCCTGCAGCCACCACGGCCGGTTGCTGGGGCCGACCTCCACCACCCACTTGACCCACCACGGGCCCCGCCGGCCGGGAGCCACGATCCGCACGGGGGCGCCGTGACGGCGGTGCAGCGGCGCGCCCCCGTAGCCCACGGCCAGGTAGGTGTGGTCGGCATCACCGAGGGGGAACCGGCGGCGGTACCCGGTGGCCGAGACGACCTCGATGCTGCGGGCGGCCCCGCCGCCGGGCGATGCAGCGGCCCCGGCCGGTGGGAGCACGTCGCTCAACGGCACGACGTCCCACCGCTGGCGGGACCACCAACCCCCGGTGCAGTCGAGGTCGGCCTCCAGGGGCGTGGCTCGGGCCCGTAGATCGGCGATGTCGATCGGGCGGCCGGCGACCATGAGGGGCCAGCCGGCGGGATCGAGGTCGGGGGCGGTGTCGTCGATCCAGCTCACCGACGGCAGCCCGGCTGGATCGAACGACGCCAGCTCCCGGGATCCCGTGAACCGCCGGTGCCCGCTGCCCACCGCCCGGGTGACGGCTTCGGCCATCCCGAGAGCAGCGGCCGCTCCGGCCAGCCGGGCCCCGCTGCCGAGCAGGTAGCGGCGGTCGAGGTCGGTCCGGCGGGGCCGCGCCGGGCGGGCCGCCACGTGCCACACCACCAACGGGAGCAGGGCGAACGCCACCAGTGTGTGGGTCCACAGGGCCGACCAGTACCCCACGCCGTACCACAGGCCCCACGAGTGCACGACGCCCAGCCCGATGGTCACCAGCACCCCGATCCCCATCGTCGCCGACAGCCAGCGGCCCACCCGGTGTCGGCGCAGACCCGAGCGCACCGAGGTGGACGCCTTGCGGGGCAGCAGCGCCACGACCCCGAAGCCGGCCACGGCATGGGGGAGGGTGAGGGCCCGGCTCCACCCCGTACCCACCGCCCACGACACCACCCCCGTGACGAACAACACGGCCAGCAGCACCCCGAGCGTGACGTTCACCTGGCGGGCCGACAGGGCGGGCAACGGGCTGCGATCCATGGGGTGACCGTACGAGTTAGAGTCGACTCCAAGTCAAGGGAGTGGTCGGTCATGGGGGGACAGGAGCAACCGTCCGACCGTCTGCTCACCATCGGCCAGCTGGCCGCCGCCACCGGCACCCCGGCCACCACCCTGCGCTACTACGATCGCCGGGTCTGCTTCCCGCCGTGGCCCGGGAGGGGGGCCAGCGCCGATACGACAACGCCAGCATCGCCCGGCTCATGGTGATCACGTTCTGCCGTTTCGCCGGCCTCTCGCTCGACGACATCGCCACCGTGCTCGACGACGACAGCCCGGGTCGGCAGGCCACCCGGGATCTGGCCCAGCGGCACACGGCGGAGATCGACGCCCAGATAGCCCGGCTCCGGCTCGCCCGGGACATGATGGCGGCGGCCGGGGCCTGCACCTGCCCCACGGTGGAGCGGTGTGTCTGCGGGGCGATGGACCCGGTGATCCGCCGCCTCCGCCGTCACCTCGGACGCTGAGCTGCCGATCAGGCGGGGTGGGCGGCCAGGTGGGCCAGGAGCTCGGTGGTGACGGCGGCCGAGTTGCCGTCGTCGGTGAGGAAGTGGCCGCCGCCGTCGAGCTCCACCAGCCGGTAGGGCCCGGTGACGTGCTCGGCCGTCAGCTCGGCCGCCCGCCGGCCCACCGACTGGTCGGCCGTGCCCCACAGGTACAGCGTGGGCGCCGGGCAGGGCGGGGTGTCGGCCAGGCGGAGGCCCCCGCTCCGGCTCGCCGCCCGGTACCAGCCCAGCGCCGCCTCCATCCCGTCCCGATCGCCCAGGACCGACAGGTAGGCGTCGATGTCGGCGTCGGGCACCGAGGCTCCGGTGAGCATGCGGCGCAGGCGGCGGGCGCCGTCGGCCAGCAGCAGGTCGGCGGTGGCCGGATCGTCGAAGCCCTTGTGGTGCTTGGACCGCTCGGCCTGGGCCGGGTCCACCGAGAACGACCGGGCGAAGGCGGCCGGGTGGGGGCGCGACAGCACCGTCAACGTGGCGAAGACGTCGGGGTGGCCGATGGCCGAGAGCCATGCCACCTGCCCGCCCCAGTCGTGGCCCACCAGATGGGCCCGGCGGCCGGGCGAGAGTTGGCGGGCCAGGCCCACGGCGTCGCCCACCAGGTTGGCCGTGGCGTAGGGCTCGATGCCGTCGGGCCGGGCCCCGGGGGAGTAGCCCCGCTGGTCGACGGCCACGGCCCGGTAGCCGCCGGCGGCCAGCGCCGGCAGCTGCTCCCGCCACGTGTGACGGGTCTGGGGGTAGCCGTGGAGGAACAGCACCAGAGGCCCGTCGGCCGGCCCGGCGGCCCACGCCGTGAACGTGAGCGGGCCGTCGGCGCCGTCGGGGTGGTCGAGGGTGAGCCGCACGTCGTCGGCCCCGGCGGGGGGCGAGAGGGGAGAGGAGGCCATGGCCGCAGTCTCGCGCCGTCGCCCCCGGCCCGCACGGGCCCGGCCCCCGGCGGGGTAGACAGGGCGGGTGGCCGACGATCGAAGCCTCACCTTCCTGTCCTGGAACCTGGCCCTGCTGGAGCGGTCGGCCGAGGCCCCGCTGGCGTGGGACCAGGCCGCCACCGAGGCGGCGGTGCGGGACCGGGTGCTGGCCGTCGCCCCCGACGTGGTGCTCCTCCAGGAGCTGCCGGGCCTCGTGCCCTACATCGAGACCCACGACATGATCCGGGCCAATCCCCGCACCCATTCCGGTCATCTGGCCACCCTGGTGACCCACGAGCTGATGGCCACCGAGCCCACCCATCGGGGGGTGGCGGGGTGCGCCGTGCTCACCACGTTCACGGGCGCCGGAACCGGGCCGGCGCTCACCGTGGCCAACGTCCATCTCACGCCGGGCCCGGGGGCCGCCGCCACGGGCCAACGGCTGGCCCAGCTGGCCGACGTGGTGGAGGCGAGCCCCACCGAGGCCCTGCTCGTGGTGGGCGACACCAACACCCGGGCGGCCGAGATGGCCGCCGTCGAGGCGGCCGGGCTGGTGACGGTGCGCCCGCCCCGGGCCACGTGGGACAGCCGCCGCAACCGGTTCCGGGCCGGCGGGGCCGAGTTCACGGCCCACTTCACCCGCTGGTTCGCCTCACCGGCGGTGACGGTGAGCGAGGTGACGGTGTGGCACCAGCCCCTGGTGGCCGACGGCCACCGGTTCCATCTGAGCGACCACTTCGCCCTGTCGGGCCGGGTCACGGTGGCCTGACCCGGACCTCGCCGTTCGCCGCTGTCACAGCCCGCTACTACGATCGATAGCCGAGCACGGATCGCACTGAGCGGTCCCGACAGTCGCACCAATGAGGAGATCGAGATGGCTGACGTGGTGATCGTGGAGGCGGGCCGGTCGCCGATCGGCAAGCGGAACGGGTCGCTGGCCGGCGCCCATCCGGCCGACGTGCTGGGCCCGGTGATGATGGAGGTCCTCAACCGGGCCGGGGTCGATTCGGCCCAGGTGGGCCAGGTGGTCGGCGGCTGCATCAACAAGGTCGGGGCCCAGGCCATGAACATCACCCGCACCGCCTGGCTCAGCCACGGCGGACACGAGAACGTGGCCTGCACCACGATCGACTCCCAGTGCGGGTCGTCCCAGCAGGCCGTGAACACCGCCCACGCCCTGATCGCGTCGGGCGTGGAAGACATCGTGCTGGCCTGCGGCGTGGAGAACATGAGCCTGCTGCCGATCGGGTCCGACGCCGTGGCCGGGGCCCAGGCCGGGTACGGCAAGCCGGTCAGCCGCAGCTACTTCGAGCACTACGAGTTCACCAGCCAGTTCGAGGGGGCCGAGCGCATCGCCGACAAGTACGGCATCTCGCGGCAAGACACCGACCGGTTCGGTCTCGAGTCCCAGGAGCGGGCGGCCAAGGCCATCGCCGAGGGCCGGTTCGAGCACCAGATCATCCCGATCGAGGCCCCCGTGCTGGGCGAAGACGGCAAGAAGACCGACCAGACGACCACCGTCACGCGAGACGAGATCCCCCGCGAGACCAGCCTGGAGAAGCTGGCCACCCTCAAGCCGGTGGCCCGGCCCGACGGGGTGCACACCGCCGGCTCGTCGTCCCAGATCGCGGACGGCGCCTCGGCCGTGCTGCTCATGAGCGCCGAGAAGGCGGCCGAGCTGGGCGTCACCCCGCTGGCCCGGGTGCTGCAGTCGGCCCTCGTCGGCTGCGACCCGGTGCTGATGCTGGAGGGCCCGATCCCGGCCACCCGCCGGGTGCTGGAGCGCCAGGGCCTCACGGTCGACGACGTCGACGTGTTCGAGATCAACGAGGCCTTCGCCTCGGTCGTGCTGGCCTGGGCCAAGGAGCTCGAGCCCGACATGGCCAAGGTCAACCCCAACGGGGGCGCCATCGCCCTGGGCCACCCGCTGGGTGGCACCGGGTGCTTCCTCACCACCAAGGCCGTTCACGAGCTGCAACGCACCGGCGGTCGCTACGCCGTGATCACCATGTGCTGCGGTGGCGGCCTGGGCACGGGCACGCTCATCGAGCGCATCTGACCCCCACGTCCGACGACACGGTGGACCAGCGAGCCGGAGAAGGCCAGCCCGGACCGCTCGCCCCGCTGAGGGAGGAGCGGAACTACCGCTGGTTCTTCCTCGGCAACCTGGCGTCGAACCTGGGCACGTTCTGCCAGTCGATCGCCCAGTCGCTGCTGGTCTTCCGGCTCACCGGCTCCACCTTCCTGGTCGGGGTCGTCAACTTCGCCCAGTACGCCGCCGTGCCGATCCTGGCCCCGGTGGCGGGCTCCGTGGCCGACCGCTTCGACCGGCGCAAGGTGCTGATCATCGCCCAGGCGTCGGCCGGGGTGGCGGCCACCGTGTTGACCCTGCTCAACGCGTTCGGCCTCATCAACGCCGGGGTGGTGATCGTGCTGGCCGCCGCCATCGGCATCACCGGGGCCTTCGCCTTCCCGGTGGGGCGGGCCTTCGCCCCCCTGCTGGTGAGCGAGCGCAACCTGGGCCGGGCCATCAACCTCGATTCGGTCTCGGTGAACATCGCCCGGGCCATCGGCCCCGTGGTGGGGGCGCTGATCGTGTCGGGGCTGGGGGAGACGTGGGCCTTCGGGGCCAATGCCGTGTCGTTCTTCCTGTTGGCGGTGGTGCTGGTGACGGTGCGGCCCCGGGCCCAACAGGTGGCGCCGGCCGGCCGCACCCGCTTCATCGACGGGTTCGGCCTGGTGCGGCGCAACCCGATGGTGGGGGCCCTGCTGTTCATCATCGCCGCCTGCGCCATCGGGGCCGACCCGCCGGTGACGCTGGGGCCGGAGATCGCCGAGAAGCTTGGCGGGGGAGACCTCATGGCCGGGGCCATCCTCGGCGGTTTCGGGGCCGGCGGGGTGGTGGGAGCGTTCGTGGCCGGGGCCGAATCGCATCGCCATCACCGCAAGGTGGCCCGCCTGCTCGGGGTGCTGGTGGTCGGTCTGGTGGTCTTCGCCCTGGCCTCCAACCTCCCGTTCACCCTGGTGGGGTCGTTCCTGGCCGGCTTCGGCTACCTCACGTCGCAGACCCGGTCGAGCACCCTGCTGCTGCGCTCGATCGAGGACCACGAGCGGGGTCGGGTGATGGCCATGTGGTCGGTGGCGTTCATCGGCACCCGGCCCCTGGCCAGCCTGCTCGACGGCTGGATCGGCGAGCAGGTGAACGTGCGGGCGGCGGCACTGGCGATGGCCGTGCCGGCGGCGGCCGCGATCGTGTTGTCGGCCCGGCTCGACCGGCGCCGCAACCGATCCGGGCCACCCACGTCGCCCCAGGTCGCCACCGCCGGCTGAGCGGGCCTGTTCGGGGTCCGCGGCCGGTCAACCCCGGCGGAACCGGGCGATCGCCAGCGGGGCGAACAGGGCCAGCAGCAGCGCCGACCAACCCAGCGCCCGGGGCACGTACCAGGCGGCGTCGTGCCCGAGCACGGCGGCGGCCCGGGGTCCCAGGCTCAGCGCCCGCACGGCGTCCACCATCGCCGTGATCGGCTGGTTGCGGGCCAGCGGCTGCAGCCATCCCGGCATGGTGTCCACCGGCACGTAGGCGCTCGACACGAACGTGAGCGGGAACACGAGCAGCGACATGCCCTGAGCCGCCTGGGCGCTGCCGGCCACCAGGCCGATGAGCACGAACAGCCAGGTGAACACGAAGCCGAAGACGAGGCACAGCCCGAAGGCGGCCAGGCCCCGGACCACACCGCCGTGCAGGCGGAACCCGACGGCGAAGCCGACGGCCACGGTGAGCCCGAGGTTCCACACCAGCATCGCCTCGTCGGCCAGCACCCGGCCGCCCACGATCGAGCTGCGGGCGATGGGCAGGCTGCGGAGGCGGTCGACGAAGCCCCGTTCGACGTCCTCGGCCACCCCGGCGGCGGTGGCGGTGCCCACGAACAGCACGGTGGTGGTGATGAAGCCGGGCACCAGGAAGTCGACGTAGGACACGGGCCCGAGATCGATGGCGCCGCCGAACACGTAGCGGAAGATCAGCAGGAACATCGCCCCCTGTATCGAGCCGACCACGATCAGCTGCGGGGTGCGGACGAAGTTGGCCAGCGTCCGGCCGGCCACGCCGAGGGTCGCCGTCATCGGACGCTCCCCTCGAACTCGGCGGCGCCCGCTCCGGCGCCCGCTCCTGTGAGGGCCAGGAACACCTCGTCGAGCGTGGGGCGGCGCAGGCCCAGATCGTCCACCGCCACCCCGGCCGCTCGCAGCGCGGCAGCTGCCCGCTCCAACGCGTCCAGCCCGTCGCCGGCCACGGCCACCGAGACCTGGCCCAGCACGGGGTCGACCGTCGGCGGCCCCAGCGGGGCGAGCGCCCCGGCGGCCCGCTCCACGTCCCCCGGGCGATGGAGCCGGGCCTCCACCCGGGCCTGTCCGGCCCGGGCCTTCAGCTCGGCCGGGGATCCGTCGGCGATGACCCGACCGTGGTCGACGATCACCACCCGGTTGGCCAGCTGGTCGGCCTCGTCGAGGTACTGCGTCGTGAGCAACACGTCGGTGCCGGCCCGGGCCAGGGCCCGGATGGCCTCCCACAGCTCCTGTCGGCTCCGGGGGTCGAGGCCAGTGGTCGGCTCGTCGAGCAGCAGCAGGCGGGGCCGCCCCACCAGGCTCGCTCCCAGATCGAGCCGTCGCCGCTGGCCGCCCGAGTAGGTGCGGGCCAGCCGGCCAGCCACCTCCTGCAGCCCGAGCTGGGCGATCACGGCGTCGGCCCGGGCCGCCGCCTCCCGGCGGCTCAGGCCGTACAGCCGGGCCACCAGCCGGAGGTTGGACCGCCCGCTCATCGCCCCTTCCACCGCCGCCGTTTGGCCGGCCAGGCCGATCGAGGCCCGTACCCGGTGGGGAGAGCGGGCGGCGTCGTGGCCGGCCACCCGGATCGTGCCCGAATCGGGCCGGGCCAGCGTGGCCGCCAGGCGCACCAGCGTGGTCTTGCCCGCTCCGTTCGGCCCCAGAAGGGCCGTGAGCTGCCCGGCCGGGATCGCCAGGTCCAGCCGGTCGAGCGCCAGCACCGATCCGTATCGTTTCGAGACGCCACTGGCCTCCATCGTCATCGTCGTCATCCGAACCTCCACTGTTGTCGATCTCTGCGTTAACTCGATCATTGATCGAATAAGAACAGAGTTCTAGATCGGAAGTCGGCTCCTGTCAACTGTTCTCGATCAATGGTCGGAAACGATCGCGGGCTACTGTCCAGGCCATGAGCGGCGACATCACCGACACCGCCTACGTCCCGCCCGAGCCGCCGTGGTGGCGTCCGCCCCGGCCCGGGCGTCGCCGCCAGCCGCTGTCACGCCAGGCCATCGTCGACGCCGCGGTGCGGATCCTCGACGCCGAAGGGGCGGACGCCTTGACCGTGCGCCGCCTCGGCGAGGAGCTGAACACCGGCTCGGCCACGCTCTACTGGCACATCGGGTCGAAAGACGAGCTGGGCGAGCTCGTGTATGACCACGTGATGGGGGAGGTGGCCCTACCCGAGCCAGACCCGGCCCGGTGGCAGGAGCAGCTCCTGGCCTTCGGCCGGGAGGTGTACCGCGTCATGCTGGCCCACAACGACCTCGTGCGGTTCTCCCTCGGCCGGGTGCCGGCCGGGCCGAACATGCTCCGGGTCATCGAGTGGTCGTTGAGCCTGCTCCGCCAGGCCGGCGTCCCCGACCAGGCGGCGGCCTACGCCGGCGACATCTTCGGCCGCTTTCTCGACGCCTCGGTGCTGGAGGCCGCGTCCCGGGGCGGCCCGCCGCCGGAACAGGTCGGCCAGCACTTCGCCAGCCTGCCCCCTGACCGATTCCCGAACCTCACCGCCCTGCTGCCGCTGCTGTTCGCCGGCAGCGACGAGGAGCGGTTCGAGTTCGGCCTGCAACTCCTGGTGCGGGGCCTGGAGGCGCTGATCGAGCCGGCGCCCTGAGCGGACTATCGGCGGGTCGGTGGGCCGGCCATACTCGGGGCCATGCGCTACATCCGTCCTCTGTCGGAAGAGTCCTACGCCCCGCTGGGGCCCAACGGGTTCGAGGCCAGCATCGTCAATCAGCTGGAGTCGGTGATGACGCTGGCCGCCCGCACCGCCCCTGGCGGCTGCGGGCCCGGCCTCCACTTTCACGCCGTCGACCAGTTCTACGTGATCCTGGAGGGGGAGGCGACGGTGCAGCTCGGGGCCGACGAGCACGTGGTGCCGGCGGTGTCGCTGGTGTTCGTGCCGGCCGGGGTGGCCCACCGGAGCTGGAACCACACCGCCGGGCCGGAGGAGCACATCGAGCTGTTCGTGCCGTCGGTGGCGGCCGGCCGGCCTCTGCTCACCCTGGTCGACGACCCGAGCGAGGCCCCGGGGTCCGACGTCGAGCCGTTCATCGCCCGGATCAGCGACGAGGCCTTCGAGGCCAACATGCGGCCCACCGGCTTCGCCGTCCAGCCCCTGGCCGACCGGGACCGGGGTGTCACGTCGGTCCTGATCAATGCCGCCCAGGTCAACGAGGGCGGGGCCGGCCCGGCCATGCACATCCACACCTTCGATCAGCTCTACTTCGTGCTGGAGGGCGAGCTCCAGCTCGAGGTGGCCGGTGAGCGCCACGTGGCCCCCCGCCACAGCCTGGTGGTGCTGCCGGCCGGCGTGCCCCACACCCAGTGGAACGACGGCCCGGGCCGGGAGGTCCACCTGGCCGTGCTCACCCCCTACCCCGAGGCGGGCAAGCCGCTGACGGTCGAGGTCAGCTTCGGCCTCGCCGCCGCCCCTGCCAGCTGACCCGCCTACCGTTCCCGGTGCGTGGCACACCGCCGGCGGCGCCCTGTGCACCAAGATCGGCGACGTCAGCCCAGTAGGGCGCGGTACAGCTCGCCCGTGGCGCCGTCGAAGCAGACGAAGCGGACGAGCTCCACCGCGGTGGCGGTGGCCCGCACCGTGGCCACGGCCACCTCGGCCGCCGCAAGCGGGGGGTAACCGTAGATGCCGGTGGATATGGCGGGGAAGGCGACCGACCGGGCGCCCACCTCGTCGGCCCGGGCCAGCGAGTTGCGGTAGCACAACGCCAACAGGTCGGGCTCGCCGTTCCCGCCGCCCCGCCACACCGGCCCCACCGTGAGGATCACCCACTGCGCCGGCAGGCGGAAGCCGGGCGCCACCTTGGCCTCACCCGTGCGGCACCCGCCCAGCGTCCGGTTGTAGGACACCAGCTCGGGCCCGGCCGCCCGGTGGATGGCACCATCGACCCCGCCCCCGCCCAGCAGCGACGAGTTGGCGGCGTTGACGATGGCATCGACCCGCTCCACCGTGATGTCGCCCACCACGACGTCGAGCGTCGGTCCGCCCACTGGTTCCTCCGTCGTCATGGAACCAGCATGGCTGGTGCAAGGAGGGTCACCTAGGATCCGGCGATGGAACCGACCGACGCCCTGGCCTACCTGCCCGCCCCCGGTCATCACCGCGAGGGTCGGCTGGTGTCGATGGGCCAGGCCCTCGACGCCATCACCGAGGGCACCAACGTCTACGTGGCTCCCATCTGCGGTGTGCCCACAGCGCTGGTGGCGGCCATGACCGATGCCGCCGACCGGTGGCGCCGCCTCACGATCGTCACCGACTACCTCATCGACCCTCTGCCCCTGTTCGAGCACGCCGGCGCCCCGTTCCACGTGGTCAGCCTGCAGCCCACCCCGGCGGTGGAGGCGGTCCGCAAGGCCGGCGCCCTGCGCACGATCTCCTGCAGCTACGGCCAGTACCTCACCCACCTCACCGCCGGCGGCCGGGCCGCGGTGGACGTGGCCCTGGTGCAGGTGAGCCCGCCCGGCCCCAACGGCCGCCACAGCCTGGGCGTGGGCGGCGGGGTGACGGCCGAGCTGGTGCGGCAGGCCCCGTTCGTGATCGCCGAGGTGAACCCCCGCATGCCGTTCACCCACGGCGCCACCGAGATCGACCGGCACGAGATCGACCTGCTGGTGGAAGTCGAGCACCCACTGGTGGAGCTGGCGGTGCCGGCCGGCGACGACGTGTCCAACGCCATCGGAGCCAACGCCGCATCCCAGGTGCCCGACGGCGCCACCCTCGAGTTCGGCATCGGCGCCATCCCCGAGGCCGTGCTGATGGCCCTGCGCACCCGCACCGACCTCGGCCTCCACGGCGGCATGATCAGCGACGCCGTGGTGGAGCTGGCCGGCTCCGGCGCCCTCACCGGCGCCCGCAAGACCCTCGACCCCGGCCTCCACGTGGGGGCCGGCGTGGTGGGCACCGAGCACGTGTTCCGCTGGGTCGACCGCAACCCCGACGTGTTCGTGTGCGGGTCGGCCTACAGCCACGGCATCCCGGTACTGGCCCGCCAGGCCGGGTTCTGCGCCATCAACTCCGCCATCGAGGTCTCGGCCGACGGCGAGGTCAACGCCGAGGTGGCAGGGGAGCGGGTGGTGTCGGGCCCCGGCGGCCAACCCGACTTCGCCGTCGGCGCCAACCTGGCCCCGGGCGGGATCTCGCTCATCACCCTGCGGTCCACGGCCGCCGGGGGGAAGATCTCCCGCATCGTCGACCGGCTGCCGGTGACCAGCCCCACCACGGTGCCCCGCCACCTGCTCGACCGGGTGGTCACCGAGTTCGGGGTGGCCGAGCTCCGGGGTCGCAGCCCCGAGGAACGGCGGGAGGCCCTGCGGGCCATCGCCCATCCCGACCACCGCGACAGCCTGTAGCCGGGCGGCGCCGGAGAGGGGGGCAGCACGTGAAGGGTCTCTACGTGGTGGCGGCGGTGACGATGGCCGGCGTCAGCGCCGTGTTCGCCCTGCTGGCCGAGTTGCAGAAGCGGTACGACCTGTCCACCGGGTCGCTGGGGTGGATCGGCGGGGCCGCCTTCGTCGCCGCCCTCGTCACGCAGCTCTCGTTGGCCCGCTACGCCGACCGGGGCCACGCCCGCCTCGTGCTGCGCCTCGGGGTGGTCGGTTGCGCCGCTGGGCTGCTGTGGTTCGCAGCGGCCACCGAGCTGTGGCAGTTCGTGGCCGCCCGGGCCGTGCTGGGGGCCGGGGTGGGCATGCTCGTGCCGCCGGCCCGGCGGGCCATCCTGCTCACGGCCGACGGCAACCAGGGCGAGAAGCTCGGCCTGTTCTACGCTTCCTACCTGGCCGGCTTCGTGATCGGACCGCCCGTGGCCGGGGCCATCGCCGAGGTGACCGACGTCCGGGTGCCGTTCGCCGTGCTGGGCCTGGCCGTGCTGGCCACCCTGGTGCCGGTGGCCCGCCTCGACCTGCCCGAGGCCGAACGGGGCGTGCCCCTGGCCCACACCGAGCGCCGGGTGCTGCGCCGGTTGATCGTCGACCGGCGGGTGGTGGCGGCCATGCTCGTGATCGTGTCGTTCCGCTACTCGGTCGGGGTGTTCGAGCCGCTGTGGGCCCACCACCTCGACCACCTGGGGGCGAGCACGATGGTGGTGACCCTGTCGCTCACCGTGTTCGCCCTGCCCATGCTGCTGGTGGCCAAGCGGGCCGGGGCCCTGTCGGACCGGTACGGTCCCCGGTTCACCTCGGTGCTGGCCGCCTTTGCCACCGTGCCCCTCATGGCCTGCTACGGCTGGGTGACGTCGATCCCGGTGCTGTTCCTGCTGGTGCTGCCGCACGGGCTGGGCGAGGCGGTGGAGAGCCCGGGCACCCAGGCCGCCCTGGCCGACGCCGCACCGAAGTCCGACGCCGCCGCCGCCCAGGGCCTGGGCGAGGCCGCCGGCTCGGCTGCCGCCGCCATCGGGGCCTTCACGTCGGCCCCGCTGTACGCCTGGGCCGGCCCCGGCGCGGCCTGGCTGACGGCCGGGGCGGTGATGGCCGCCCTGCTCACGGCGAGCACGCTGCTCGACCGTCCGGTGCGCCTCACCGCGCCGGCCCGCTCGGCCGTCACCGGCTGACCCTCCCGGATCTCCGCACGGACGGTCTCACCGGTGAGACCCTCCATGCGGAGATTGCTCGGTCTCGGTCTCGGTCTCGGCCTCGGCCCGGGCCCGGGCCTGGGCGGCGAGGCGGGGGAGCACGTAGGCCAGGCGCAGGAGGCCCGCTCCGATCAGGAAGAACAGGCCCACCCGCCAGAACACGTCGACCACGGCCAGGTCCACCGTGAGCAGCTTGCCCACGGCCAGGGCCAGGGTGAGCAGGCCCACCGTGCGCACGGTGGACGAGATCCAGCGCAGGCCGGCCACGACGGCGCCCACCGCCATCGTCGCCCACAGAGCCGACACCACCACGTTGCCCTGGGGCCCCGGGAGGAATGTGGCCACCGCCCACAGCAGGGTGAGCACCCAGGCCACCACGAAGGCCGGCTCGGCCAGATCCCGCCGCCCGAACCGGTTGACGACGAGCGCCGACGCACCGGTCGCCCCCACCACGACGGCCTGCGCCGCCGCCCCGCCCACCGAGGGGTCTCGCTCGGCGATCGTGCGGAGGATGTCGCTGACGACCAGCAGCCCGGCCGCCGCTGCCGTCACGGCGGCACTGACGCCCAGCGCGGGGTCACGGAACCGGCGGGCCACCACCACGGTGACCGCCGTCTGGACGGTCAGGGCGACCATCAGCAGGGGGCCGTCGATGACGGCGACCAGGGCCACCGCTGTCACGCCCGACACCCCCAGGGCCTGAACGAGGCCCAGCGCCCGGGGCAGGCGGAGCCAGGTGCCGGCGGTGAGCAGGGCGAAGCCGGCGGCCACGGCCAGGCCCAGCAGGCCGAAGGGTCGCGACCGGTCGGTACCGGCCACCGCAGCCACGGCCAGCCAGCACCAGCCGGGCACGACGGCCAGCAACCGGTGGTCGATGGCGGCCAGCTGCTGGCCCACTGTGGACAGGTATCCGTCGACGGCGAAGGGGGTGTCGGTGGGGCGACCGCCGTCTTCGGCGATGGGTCGCCGGCCCACGAGATGGGTGGCGAGCACGGGGCCGAGCCACAGCGCGGCGGTGGCCAGGGCCACGGCCATGGCCGACCCCGGCCCCCCGCCCGGCAGCGTCACCCGGTCATGCGTCTGGTCGATCTCGGCCAGGAGGCCCAGCAGCATGAGGGCGGCCAGCCAGCTGATCCCCGTCCGCACCAAGGGCCAGGGGCGGACCAGGCCGAGCCCGGTGGCCGTCACCACGGTCCCGGCCAGGGCCACGGCCATCAGATCGGTCGACAGATCGGAGGGCAGTCCCAGGGTGGGCGGCACCCACAGGGCGGCGAGCCCGGCGGCGACGGCTACCGACTCCCGGCCCAGGCGCCAGGCGGCGGCCACCGAGACGGCGCTGGCCGCCGCCACCGCCACGACGGCGGCCGGCGCCGGCACCAGGTCGAGCCAGGTGTGGGTGGCGGTGGCGCAGAAGGCGAGAACGGTGGCGCCGGCGATGCCGAGCGAGGTGGGCCATCCCGGCCCGTGGTCCCGCAGGCGGAAGGCGGCGGCCAGGAGGCCGAGGCCGGCGGCGGTGGCCCCCGCCAGCTGGAGCTCGGGCCCGATCCAGCCCCGTTCGATGGCCGTGCTGACCAGGAAGATCGCCGCCAGGGCCACCAGCACCAGCCCGGCCCACCGCACGAACCGCTCGGGGGTGACGTCGAAGTCGAACGCCGGCTTCGCCACCGGGCCGGCCCACGGGGGGACCGGCGGCGGGGGAGGCGGCGCACCCGTGGGCGGCGGGGGAGAAGGACGGGGCGGGGAGGCCCCCGGGCGCACCGGTGCCGGCGGGACGGGGAACACCGCAGGTGCCGGGGTGGCGAACCCCGCCGGGGGCGGTGGCAGGACGGCGGCGGCCGGGAGCGTGGCCAGGACGGCGTCCACCTTGTGCTCGATGCGGGTGAGCCGCTGGTCGAGGTCGGTCCCGAGACGTCTCACCAGTAGGTCGAGGTCGCCCAACGTCGGTTCGTGCTCCATGTGCGGAGTATGGACGGTCGCGGACCCGCCGGGGTGGGGGGTGGCCCCCATTCGGCTCTGGGGTGAGCCCGTCGCGCGGTTCGCGCCGGCCGCGGGAGGGTCAGCGGATGAGGGGGGCGACGTCCTGGCCGAAACGGTGGAGCTGCTCGATGGTGAAGTCGTAGGTGTCGCCGGGGAAGTGGGGGTAGATCGTGAGATCGGTGAGCCCCAGCTCGTCGTTGTACGACGTGATCCCCTCGGCCACCTGTTCGGCCGTGCCCACGATCCACACCTTGTTCTCGAGCGACTCCTCCAGCGTGGGGATGAGCCCCGGCGCCGCCGGCTTGCCGTCGGCCCCCATGTAGCCCCGGGACCAGCCGTAGGGGCCGAGGAACTTCCAGAACTCGTCGTGCCCGGGCCGGGCCGACGCCACCGCCTCCTCGTAGGAGTCGGCGATGCGCACGTTCAGCACCAGGTTCCGCTTGGCCCCCGCCGCCAGCGGCGACCCGTGGGCCGTCTCCCACAGCTCGGCGAACCGCTCCCAGCGTTGCTTGATGAACGAGTGGTGCTGGAGCCACATCACGCCGCCGAAGCCCCGGCGGGGCACCGCCTCCAGCGTGGGGGGCGACGTGACCCCCTGCCAGATCTCGTACGGATACAGCGGCCGGGGTACCAGTGTCAGCTCCTGCACGGTGCCGCCCCGGTCGGGGATGCCGGCCGGCGGGAAGTCGAAGTGCTTGCCGTGGAAGCTGAACTGCTCCTTGTCGTAGGCGAGGAGGATGACCTCCATGGCCTCGTCGAACATCTCCCGGTTCAGGCGGTCGGCCTCGGCCGCCTCCGGGTTGTCGAAGCTGCCGATCTTCGTGCCCAGCGGCTCGGCCTCCCGGGGCACGGTGCCCCGCCCGATCCCGAGGATGCCCCGCCCCTTGGACAGGTTGTGCATGGTGGCGAAATCTTCGGCCAGGCGCAGCGGGTGCCATTGGGTGACGATGTTGAACATGGCCCCGATCTGGATCCGCTCGGTGCGGGCCGCCAGCGCCACCCCGAACAGGATCCCGTTGGGGACGACCTCGTAGCCCTCGTACTGGAAGTGGTGCTCGGTGAGCCAGAACACGTCGAGCCCGGCCTGCTCGGTGGCCACGCCGGTGTCGAGCAGGCGCTCGGCGGCGTGCCACATCTTCTCCTGGCTGTAGCGGCGGTCGGTGGGTGCCGGCGGCCCGGCCCCGGCGTCGTCCATCTCCACGCCGCCGAACAGGAAGACTCCGATGCGCATGGGCGGGAGTTTAGAACGGCACCCCTGACAGCGTCAGGGGTCAGAAGTCACGGGTGGACGAACCGGGTGCCGGTGCGGTCGAGGGGGTCGGGGGCGAGGCCCAGGAAGCGGTGGCGCAGCTCGTCCCAGCAGGCCAGGCTCGACCAGTCGGGCTCGGGCCGGTAGTCCTGCTCGTCGTCGAGGTAGGGGTTGGGCAGCAGCACGGTCATCTGCTGCTCGCCGCCCCCGTTGAACAGCCGCACCATCCACGACATCGGCACCCCGTCCACCAGCACCCGGGCCAGCTCGGCCCGGGCCGTGCGCCGGTACCGGGCCAGCTCGGGATCCACCGGCCGCTCCGGCAGCCCCCGCTGCTCCCCGATGCACACGTGGGCGTGCCAGCCGTCGAACCCGATCGTGAGGTAGCCGTCGAGCATCCCCAGCTCCGGTTGGTGGGGGCAGCGCAGCTCGTACACCGCACCCTGGATGATCGGCCCGAACCGGATCCGGTCCCACCACCGGCCGAACACCATCTCCAGCAGGGCCAGCACCGTGGCCTCGTCGGCCGGGAGGTCGAACACGTCGACCGGGCCGTTGCCCGGCTCGTCCACCCGCCGCCCGCCGGCCGGGCCCGTCGCCTCGCCGGCGCGTGCGCCCGTCATCCCCGCAGCTCGCGGGCCGGCGGACGGGTGAAGAGGGCCAGACCGAGGGCCACCGCCGTCATGCCCGTCACCACCCAGTAGGCGATGCGGCAGCCGTGGAGGAAGGCCTCGCCCGCCCCCGGCGTGTCGGCGATATCCGACAGCGGGACGTCGAACCCGCGGGTCACCAGCACCCCCACCACGATGGCCGAGGCCAGGGCCTGGCCCACCACGTTGCCGATGTTGCGGGTGAGGTTCATGAACGCCCCCACCACCCCCAGATGCTCGGGCGGCACCGAGGCCAGGATCGTCGAGCCGTTGGGCACGTTCCACAGGCCCATGGCCATGCCCCCGGCGAACAGCAGCACCATCACCAGCCACAACGGTGTCGACTGGTTGACGAACGCCGTGCCCGCCAGCGACACCACCTGGATGACGAACCCGGTGAGGAAGATCGGCCGCTCGCCCAGGCGGTCGGTGAGCCGGCCGGCCTGGTTGGCGGCCAGGCCCAGGCCGAGCGAGGTGAGGAACAGCACGGTGCCGGTGAGGCCCTCGTCGAGGCCCCGCACGCTGATCAGGAACACCGGCATGAGGAACGACACGGCGGTGGAGCCGACGAAGCCCAGGGTGCGGGCCGTCACCGCCTTGGAGAACGTGGCCCGGGCGAAGAACCGCAGCTCCAGCATGGGGGCCGAGTGGCGCAACTCCCAGGCCACGAACCCGGCGAGCAGAGCGACCAGGGCCACCACCCCACCCAGCATCGGAGCCGACGTCCAGGGCAGGGCCAACGGGTTCGACACGGTGAGCACCATGGCGGTGATGGCCAGCGTGGACAGGGCGGCGCCGCCCCAGTCGAACGGGGGCCGGGCGCCCCGGGCCCCGTCGGCCGCTCCGGAACGGCTGACCACTTCCTCGTCGAGCCATCGCCAGCCCACCACCCAGGCCAGCAGCAGGGGCGGCACCAGCATCCAGAACAGGGTCTGCCACGGTGCCACCTGGAGCACGAAGCCGCCCACGATGGGGCCCATGGCCGATCCGATGGCCACCACCGAGGTCTGGCTGCCCAGCGCCTTGCCCCGTTCCTCGGGCGGGAACACGGCCACCACCATGGCCGTGCCCACCGCCTGGCCCATGGCGTTGCCCAGCGACATGAGGGCCCGGGCGGCGATCATCAGGCCGAAGGTGGGGGCCAGGGCCACGCAGGCCGAGCCGAAGGCGAACAGGAGCAGCCCGGCCAGGTGCACCCGGCGCCGGCCGATCATGTCGGCCACCCGGCCCATCGGCATCATCACCCCGCTGATCACCAGCGACTGGACGATCACCACCCAGCTCACCGCCCGCAGGGTCACGCCGTAGTCGTCGGCGATCGACGACAGGGCCACGAACACCATCGTCATCGAGAACACCATCGTCACGAAGGAGATGGCGATGGCGGTGAACGCCTTCCACTTGAGGGCGTTGAGATCGGGACCGGCCGGCGCCGGGGCGGTGGGGGAGACGGCGGCGCCCGGGCTGGTCACATCGTTGACGCTACCGTCAGACCAGAGGCGACTCGAAGTCCGGACTGGCCGCCACCACCAGGTAGCCGTCGAGGTCCCGCAGCCACAGCTCGCGGTGGGCCGGCCCGCCGGGCTCGCCGTCGGGCGGGTTGCGCACCGGGGCCCCGCCCAGCTCCACCGTGGCCCCCAGCTCCGCCGCCCGGGCCACCACGGCGTCGAGGTCGTCGACCTCGATCCACAGAGCGGCGCCGTTGCCCACCGGGCCGTCGGGGGAGCCCAGCACCGCCCCGTGATGGTGCTCCACGTCCCACCGGTGGAGCTGGACCACCAGCTCGCCCCGGGACAGGAGCCGCTCGTACTCGGGCCCGCCGTGGTCGCTCTGGAACCCGAACAGCCGCTGGTACCAGGCGCTGGCCGCCTCGACGTCCCGCACCGTCAGCAGGGGCTGGGGCCGCACCGGGCGGAGCGGTTGGAACAGGCCGAGGGTGTTGCCCGACGGGTCCCGGACGGTGGCCAGCAGCCGGTCGCCCTGGTCGTCGGTGGGGCGTTCCACCACCGTGCCGCCGTGGGTGGCGGCCCGCTCGAGCGCGGCGTGGATGCGGTCGACGGCGATCCACAGCACGGGCCCGGCCTCGGGGGCAGCGGGCCCGGTCGGTCACCCACTGGCCGATGATCCCGGGGCCTTCGAAACCGGCCCAGGCGGCGTCGCCGTTCCAGCCGAGCACGGCGTGGTAGAACGCGATCGACCGTTGCAGGTCCGTGGTGGGGATCTGGAGGTAGCCGACCTGGCCGTGGGTGGGGTGGGTGTTGGCTGACGGGGTGGTGCTCATGGGGCCGCCTTTCGGGAGGCTCGGGGTCGACGCGGTGTGGGTGTGGAAGCGGGGGTGGGTGTGGAAGCGGGGGTGGGTGTGGCCGGTTCGGTGGGCCTGGACGGGTCGAGGAGGAGAGTGCCCAGGCTGGCGGCGATCCACCGCTCGTAGCGCTGGCGGCTCCAGCCGCGGTGGCGGATGAGCCGGTCGTACAGCGACGGCTCGAGCAGGGCCCAGACGGTGTCCACCGCCTCGCCCCGGCTCAGGCCGGGGCGCAGGGGAGCGAGGCTGGCCAACCGGTCGACCAGCCAGCCGGCCGTAGCTTCCCGCTGGGTCACCATCTGGCGACGCAGGGCGGCGAGCTCGTGGCCGCCGGCCGAGCCCTCGAACAGGGCCAGCATCAGGCCGGCCGACCGGGCCTGGGCCGCCGCCAGCACCCCGGCCACCAGGGCCAGCAGCTCCGCCGGATCGGAAGCGGCCCGGGCTGCGCCGGCCCAGGGGCGTTCGAGCATCGGTACCGGCTCGTCGTCGCCGGCGATGGCCACGTCGATGGCCGCCTTGAGGAGGGCTGCTTTGGTGCCGAAGGCCAGCTCGACGGTGGGCACGCTCACCCCGGCGGCCTGGGCCACTGCCCGCATGGTGGTACCGGCGTAGCCGTCGGCCAGGAACCGCTCCCGGGCCGCGGCCAGCACCGCAGCCCGGGTACGGGCCGCCCGCGCGGCCCGCACCGGCGACCGGTACGTCCTGGTGGGCGACGGAGCAGAAGGCACGCCGCCATAATTGACTATGGCTATCCCATAGTCAATGGTCCGAGCCCTCTTCTCGAGCGGTTGACGATGGCTTCTATACTCACCCTCATGAGTGAGAGCGCGCCTGCGTCGTGGACGTTCCTGACCAATCACGGCCACGTGCTGCTGTGCATCCACCGTGACCCGGGGATCCGGTTGCGCGACATCGCTCTGCAGGTGGGGGTGACGGAGCGGGCGGCCCAGAAGATCGTGGCCGACCTGGCCGACGCCGGCTACGTGAACGTGGAGCGGATCGGGCGCCGCAACCAGTACACGATCGAGGACTCCCGCCCGTTGCGCCATCCGTTGGAGGCCGCCCACCAGGTGGGCGAGCTGCTGGAGATGCTGGCAGCGGAGACCAAGCTGGAGCTGGCGGGCCGTCTCCCGGCCTAGCTCCGGCTCCTCCCGGCCGGCCCCCGCGGGCGAAGCACGAAATGTCTTTCGTGCTTTTCTGTTGACTTAGGCTTCCCTTACCAGTACTGTTCGGTCTTGGAGGGGAGTACCCCACCAAGCGTTGCGTCGTCAACACGTGCGGCTCCGACCCCGTCCCACAACGGTAGGAACCGCTCCGGCGCAGCCGCCCGTCTCCACTGACGGGTCGGGGAAGACCTCCTGTTCGTAGCGAAGCGCCGGTTGCCGGCCACCCTCGACAGGAGAGTCACCGATGCCCCCTTCATTCCCCCCGCGAGCTTCCACCGACGGGTCCGCACCCTCCACCGCCCGCCCGGCGGTGGAGGCTCGCGTCTGACCACCCCCGGATCGACGAGGAGGATAAGCGAACGATGTTCCGCAACACCGTGAAGACCTTCGCCCTGCTGGCCGGCCTGGCCGGTCTGTTCGTGCTCATCGGCTCCCAGCTGGCCGGTCCCACCGGCCTGGTGATCGGTCTCGTGGCCGGCCTGGCCCTGGTGGGGGCGAGCTACTGGTGGTCCGACAAGCTGGCCGTCCGATCGGCCGGGGCCCAGGAGCTGCCTCCGGGCGAGCTCGACTGGCTCCGGGCCGACGTGGCCGCCCTGGCCGATCGGGCGGGCCTGCCCCAGCCCCGGGTCTACCTGTCGCCCGACGCCCAGCCCAACGCCTTCGCCACCGGCCGCAACGAGCGCCACGCCGTGGTGTGTGTCACCGCCGGGCTGCTCCACCACCTCGACCGCAACGAGGTGCGGGGCGTGCTGGCCCACGAGCTGGCCCACATCCGCCATCGTGACATCCTCATCGGCTCGGTGGCGGCGGCCGTGGCCACCGGCATCTCGGCCATCGCCAACATGGCCATGTTCGCCGGGATGTTCGGCGGCGGCAGCGACGACGACGACGGCCCCAACCCGATCACCCTTCTGCTGCTGGCCTTCCTGGCCCCGATGGCGGCCACGGTCATGCAGATGGCCCTGTCCCGGTCCCGGGAGTACGAGGCCGACCGGTTGGGCGCCGAGCTGCTGGGCGACCCCCGCCCGCTGGCCTCGGCCCTCACCCGTATCGACGCCCTGGCCCGGCGAACCCCGATGGATGTGAGCCCGGCCCAGGCCACGGCCTACATCGTCAACCCCCTCACCGGCCGCCACGTGAGCTTCGCCCGGATGTTCCTCACCCACCCTCCCACCGAGGAGCGGGTGGCCCGCCTGCTGGGCCGGCCTTCGCCGGCCGCCGCCGGGACCGAGCCCGGGCTGGGGATCCGCTGATGCCGGCCCCGGCCCCCGTGGCCCCCTCACCCCACACCGGCGGCCGGGCCGCCGGCCAGACCCCGGTGGAGGTGGCCTGGCATCACCTCGACGCCGACGCCGCGCTGGAAGCCACCGACAGCGGCCCGGCCGGGCTCGACGAGGCCGAGGCCTCCCGCCGCCTGGCCCGTCACGGCCGCAACGAGCTGGTGGAGAAGGGTGCCACCGGCCCCCTGCGCCTGCTGTGGGAGCAGCTCACGGCGGTCATGGTCCTGATCCTCATCGGCGCCGCCGCCCTGTCACTGGTCCTGGGCAAGTTCCTGGAGGCGGGCGCCATCGGCGCCATCGTGGTGCTGTTCGCCCTGCTCGGGTTCCTCCAGGAGTACAGGGCCGAGAAGGCCATCGCCGCCCTCCGCCGCCTGGCCGTGCCCAACGTGCGGGTGGTCCGGGGCGGCCAGCCCATGGACGTGCCGGCCGTCGACCTGGTGCCGGGCGACCTGGTGGTGCTCGAGGCGGGCAACGTGGTGCCGGCCGATCTCCGCCTGGTGGAGACGGCCAGCCTGCGGATCCAGGAGTCGGCGCTCACCGGCGAGTCGGAGCCGGTCGACAAGAGCGCCGTCGCCCTCCCGGCGGGCGACCAGGCCCTGGGCGACCGCCGCAACCTCGCCTTCTCCGGTACCCAGGTGACCTTCGGCCGGGGCCGGGGTGTGGTGGTGGCCACCGGCATGGCCACCGAGCTGGGCCGGATCGCCACCCTGCTCCAGAGCGTGGGGGCGTCGGCCACCCCGCTTCAGGAGCGGCTCGACCGGGTGGGCAAGCAGCTGGCCGTGGCCGGCGTGATCGTCGCCGCCCTGGTGGTGGCCATGGGCCTCATCGCCGGCGAACCGGTGTCGGAGCTGCTGCTCACCGCCATCAGCGTGGCCGTGGCCGTGATCCCCGAGGGCCTGCCCGCCGTGGTGACGTTCACCCTGGCCATCGGGGCCCAGCGGATGCTGCGGCGCAACGCCCTCATCCGCCGCCTGCCGGCCACCGAGACGCTGGGGTCGGTCACCGTGATCTGCTCCGACAAGACCGGCACCCTCACCGAGAATCGCATGACGGTCACCGTGGTCGACGTGGCTGGCCACCGCCACGCCCTCGGCGACCCCGACCGTCGTGACGGCGGCCCGGCCCCCGGCTCCGACCCGGCCGGGGGGCCGGCACCGCTGGTGCCTCCGGCCGCCGACAGCACCGGGGCCAGTACCACCAGGACGGCTGTCGCAGAACAGGCCGAACAGGCGGGTGCCGCCGAACGGGCGGCTCGTCTCACCCTGGCCGCCGCCAGCCTGTGCAACGACGGCGAGCTGCGCCGCTCCGGGGCCGACGGCCTGGCCGACGAAGACGGCGGCCCGGCGGTGCTGGGCGACCCCACCGAGACGGCCCTGCTGGTGGGGGCGGACAAGCTCGGTGTCGACGTGGCCGCCCTGCGGGACGCCGTGCCCCGCACCGGGGAGCACCCCTTCGACTCCGAGCGCAAGCGCATGACCACCATCCACGGCCCCCTCGGCCCCGACGCCCCCGAGGCGCTGCGGGCCCTGCCGGCCGACGTGCCGCTGGCCTTCGTGAAGGGGGCGCCCGACGGTCTGCTGGACCGGGCGGTGGCGGTGTGGGATCCCCACGCCGGCGGGCCCGTACCCCTCACCGGCGACCGTCGCCAGCAGGTGCTGGACACGAACGCCGAGCTGGCGGCCGCCGGGATGCGGGTGCTGGCCATCGCGTTCCGTGAGCTCCCCCTGGATTCCGCCGGGTCTCCGCTGCCCGGCGGGCCGGCCGAGACCGAGCAGTCCCTCACCCTGCTCGGCCTGGCCGGCATCATCGACCCGCCCCGGGCCGAGGTGGCCGACGCCGTGGCCACCTGCACCCGGGCCGGCATCCGCACGGTGATGATCACCGGCGACCATCCGATCACGGCCCGGGCCATCGCCGCCCAGCTCGGCATCGGCGCCTCGGGGAGCGGGAGCGCGCCGGCCCTCACCGGGGCCGAGCTGGACCGGCTCGACGACGCCGGGCTCGACCGCGCGGTGCGCACCACGTCGGTGTTCGCCCGGGTGTCGCCCGAGCACAAGCTCCGCATCGTCGAGGCCCTCCAGCGTCAGGGCGAGGTGGTGGCCATGACGGGCGACGGCGTCAACGACGCCCCCGCCCTCAAGAAGGCCGACATCGGCGTGGCCATGGGCATCACCGGCACCGACGTGTCGAAAGAGGCGTCGGACGTGGTCCTGCGGGACGACAACTTCACCACCATCGTGGCCTCGGTGGAGGAGGGGCGGGTCATCTACGACAACCTGCGGCGGTTCGTGAAGTTCGCCGTGGCCGGCAACATCGGCAAGATGGCGGTGATGCTGGGGTGGCCCCTGCCCCTGCTGATCGCCGGGGGCGATCTCGACGACGCCGTGGCCCTGTTGCCGCTCCAGCTCCTGTGGCTCAACCTCATGACCGACGGCCTGCTGGGTCTGTCACTGGGCATGGAACCGGCCGAGCGCTCGGTGATGCGGCGCCCGCCGCACGCCCCCGGCGGCTCCATCTGGGCCGGTGGCCTGGGGATGCAGACGGCGTGGAACGGGGTGCTGATCGGGGCTCTGGCCCTGGCCGTGGGCTTCGTCTACCAGGCGATGGACAGGGCCGAGTGGCAGACGATGCTGTTCACCACGCTGGCCTTCCTCCAGGTGTTCCAGGCCTTCGGCACCCGGTCGACCACCGAGCCGCTGTGGCGGATCGGGCTCCGGTCGAACCCGCTGATGCTGGGCATCGGGGCGGTGGTGGTTGGCCTCCAGCTGGTGGCCGTCTACACCCCGCTGCGCAACTTCCTCGACCTCGACCCCATCGGTGTCGCCGACCTGGCGGTGGCGGTGGCCGTCGGCGCCGTGTTCCTCGTGGTGCTCGAGTTGAGCAAGCTCTACCCCCGGCCGGCCGGGCGGCCCTCAGCACTCCCAGATGACGACTTCGGCCTCGGTCTCGGCTTCCAGGGGCAGGGAGCCGGCGGCGGTGAGGCGGGCGGCATCTCCTGAGGCGAGCCGCCGCCCGTCCATCGTCACCTCGCCCCGGGCCACGAACAGGTGGACGTGGTCGCCGTCGGGCACGGCGACGGTCTCGCCCGGCGCCAGCCGGGCCGCCCACATCACGGCCCCCGCCTGGTGGAGGTGCACGGCCCCGTCGTGGCCCTGGCCCGAGGCCACCGCCACCAGGCCGGCGCCGGGGGTGAACCGGCTCCGCAGGTCGCGCTGCTCGTAGCCGGGGTCTATGCCTTCGGTGTCGGGCGGTACCCACATCTGCAGGAAGTGGACGGGTTCGCTGGCCGAGTGGTTCATCTCGGAGTGGCGGATGCCCCGGCCGGCACTCATCCGCTGGGCCAGGCCGGGGTAGATCACACCCTCGTTGCCAGCCGAGTCGCGGTGATCCAGCTCACCGGCGAGCACCCAGGTCACGATCTCCATGTCCGCATGGGCGTGGGTGCCGAAGCCGCCGCCCGCCGCCACCACGTCGTCGTTGGACACGAGCAGCAGGCCGTGGCCCACGTTGGCGGCGTCGAAGTGGGGGCCGAAGCTGAAGCTGTGGTGGCTGTCGAGCCAGGCCAGGTGGGTGTGGAACCGGCCGGCGGCGGGGCGGATGTCGATGGAGCCTGCGGTCACTGATCCACACTCCTGGTGTCGGAGGCCTGGTGGGGATGGAGGTGGGGGGCGGGGCCAGCCGGCTGGAAGGCCTCGGCCACGGCCCACCGGTGGAACCCGGCCACCGTGGCCAGCTGGTCGTCGGCCCGCTCCATCAGCAGGCCCAGATCGGCGCCGGCGCAGGTGGGGCCGACCGCCTCGGTGAGGGCCAGCCACAGCTGTCGCTTGGCCGTGATTCCGCTGCACAGGCCTTCGGCCTCGTACACCCGGCTGAGGGGCGAGTACCGCAGCACCCGGCCGTTGAGCTTGAATCGGGCCAGCCGTTCGGCCCCCAGGGCCGCCACCCGACGGGCTCGGCCGCCGTCGGCGGCGAGGGTGTGGCGGATGGCGTCGAGCTGGTCCTCGTCGTCGGCGATGTCACGGGCCACCCGCTCCAGCTGTCGGCCCCACGGTGTGTCCCGGTTGTTGCGGTGGGCCCGTTTGGCCAGGGCGGCGCCCGCCCCGGCCAGGGCCCAGTGGTCCCGGAGGTAGATCTGGAGCAGTTGCGCCGCATCCGAGGTGGGAGGAGCGGCGGCGGAAGCGTGGGTGGAGCGCATCCGTGGCCCCGTACCCGACCGGCCTCGCCGGCAAACGGCGGGCCGGGCCCGGGGTCAGGCGCTGCCCTCCACCGCCGACCGCACCCGGGGCACGACGTTGCGGGCGAAGCGCTCCAGGGAGGCGTTCATGACCGACGGCGCCATGCCCGGGGGCGCCCCCCAGGTGACGAGGTCGGTGATCCCGAACTCCTGGATGTAGCTCGTCAGCTCGGCCACGCAGCGGTCCTCGTCGCCGATCAGCCAGCCCTGGGGGATCGACGACCGGGGGTCCTGCAGGGCGGCGAGGTTGTCGGGTGTCTCGGTGGAGAACCGGGCGTAGATGCTCATCCGGTACCGCTCGGCCGCCTTGATCGGCTCCCAGTCCCGTTCCGGGTCGTCGGTGACGAACACCGAGCGGATCAGGCCCACCCGGTAGTCGTCGGGGTTGCGGCCCGAGGCCCGGAGCTGGTCCCGCCACGGGTCGAGCACCATGTGGCGGGGGCCCTGGGGCAGGAGGTGGGTGTCGAACCGGGCGGCCCGGGTGGCCGACGCCTCGCTCATGCCGGCGATCCACAACGGCGGCCCGCCGGGCTGGACGGTGGCCGGGGTGACGAGCAGGTCGTCGAACCGGTAGCGCTTGCCGTGGTAGCTGAACCGCTCGCCCCGCCACGCCAGGCGCAGGATCTCCACCAGCTCCTCGGTCAGCGACACCCGGTTCTTCTGGGGCACGCCGAAGCCGGCGAACTCGTGGGCGGCGTAGCCCATGCCGATGCCGAGCTCGATCCGGCCCCCCGACAGGTTGTCGAGGATGGCCAGGTCCTCGGCCAGGCGGATCGGGTGGGCGAACGGGGCGAGGAGGATGTCGGTGGAGATCCGCACCCGCTCGGTGATGGCGGCCACCGCGCCGGCCACCGGCACGAAGTTGGGGAGGTGGCCGTCTTCCAGGAAGTGGTGCTCGGTGAACCATACGAGGTCGAGGCCCCACTGCTCGGCCAGGCGCACCTGCTCCATCGCTTCGGCGTAGATGCGGGGGAGGGGTGTGTCGCTGCCGGCCGGGCTGCGCAGGTCGTGGACGATGCCGAAGCGGAGGGGCTGAGCCATGGCCGGAAGCTACCGGGCTCAGGTGTAGCGGGCCAGGCGGGGCCCCTTGACCTGGCGGATCAGGAACCGGACGCCCCGCCGGGCCACCCTGATCAGGGCCAGGGCCACCAGGGCGAACAGCACCATGGCCACCAGCGCCACCACCGCCGCCAGGCGGGGCCGGGCCAGGGCGAGGGCCATGAGCCCGGCCACCACGGCGTCTTCGGTGAAGCTGGCCGCCACGTTGGTGAGCGGCTCGGGCGACACGTTGAGGGCCAGGCGGGTGGTGGCCTTCGAGAGGTGGGCCACCAGCGCCAGGCCGGCGGCGAGGGCGGCGGCCTGGGGGCGGCTGAGCGTGGCCCCGGGCACCCCGGCGGCGGCCACCCCCACGGCGGCGGCCACGCTGGGGCGGATGAGGGTGTGGATCAGGTCCCAGGCGCTGTCGAACAGGGGGAGCTTGTCGGCCACGAACTCGACCACGAAGGCCAGGGCGGCCAGGGCCAGCACCCAGGGCCGTTGGAGCGACGGGGGCGTGTCGACCCAGCCCAGGCGCCCGCCGAGGCCGATGATCAGCACGGTGAGGTAGGCGTTGATACCCGACGTCCAGCCGGCCACGATGAGCAGCGCCGTCTCCATCGCCCCAGCCTGCCACCTTCCCGGCCGAACGTTGTCGACAAAAGCGGCCTGGGGCGGCATTTGTCGACAGAGTTCGAGGTGAGGTCGGCCGCCCCGGGTGCGTGACGAGATGGACCCGGTGGCGGCTGTGGGCGGCCAGGCCCTCGGCCCAGGCCGCATGGGACCCGCTGTGGTACGGCTCGACGAGGACGACGTCGAGTGGGGGGCCGGGGCTCAGGCCCCGTTCACCACCACGGCGAAGCCGTCGGTGGCCTCCAGCCGCTTGCCCACCACGGCCTGGTACTCCGGCGAGTCGTACCAGGTGCGGAAGGCCTCCTTGGTCTCGAACTCGAGCAGCACGGTGCGGCTCCCGGCCGGCGTGCCCTCCACCGTCTCGGACTCGTTGTCCATGGCCAGCAGCTTGAGGGGCACCACGCCCAGGCTGGCGCCGGCCCCGGCGACGTACTCGTTCAGCAGGTCGAGGTTCTTGATGGTGCAGTTCACGATGAAGTAGGCGCTCATGGGCAGGGCTTAGCACGCCCCGCCCGTCAACCTCCACCCAAAGGCGGCGGGCCCTTCGGCCCTGTGCCCCCGGCCCCCACGAGCGCACGATGAGCTTGGCGGTTGGATGAACCGAGAGGCGAAGGAGGCAGCAATCATGCGTAGCGTCGTCGTCTATGAATCGCTGTACGGCAACACCGAAGCGGTGGCCCGGGCGGTCGCCGATGGGTTGGCCCGTTACGGCCCGGCCCGGGTCATGACCCCGGCCATGCTCGGCTCCGGCCAGCTGGCCGGCGTCGATCTGCTGGTGGTCGGCACCCCCACCCATGCCTGGGGCCTGCCCCGGGAGAGCACCTGGCAGCCCCAGCACGGGCTGACGGCCGAGCATCGCACCACGTCACCCCGGGTGCGGGAGTGGCTCGACACCATCGGGCCCGGGGCCGGGCGCCCCGCCGTGGCCTTCGACACCAGGGTCGACAAGCCCCGCTGGCTCACCGGCTCGGCGGCCAAGGTCGTGGGCCGCCGCCTGCGGGCCCAGGGCTGGCATCTGAGCGGTGATCCCCGGTCGTTCCTGGTCACCGGCAGCGACGGCCCGTTGGTGGCCGGCGAGCTGGGCCGGGCCCGGGCCTGGGGCGACGAGCTGGGCCGCACGCTGGCGGCGGTGGCCGCCTGATCGCCTGATCGCTCAGGGGGCGCACCGCTGGTTCCCCTGATTGAGCCCGCCGCCGGGTACGGGGTGGTGCCCGCCGTGTCGGCAGACGACACGACGGGTACCACCCACTCGTCGATCCCGACGACGGGGCGGTGCGGGGCCGCCTGCCCCGTAGCCTGGAAGGCTGCATGTCATCGGCGAAGTCCCGCACGTGAACCTCGGCGCCCGCCCCGAGCGACCAGATCTCTACCGCTGGCAGTACGACGCGCTCACGAGCTGGTTGCGCTGCGGCCGGCGGGGTGTGGTGGAGGCCGTCACCGGTTCGGGCAAGACCGACGTGGCCCTGGCCGCCGCCGCCGACGCCCTGCGCCGGGGCCGGTTCGTGCTGGTGCTGGTGCCGTCACGGGTTCTCATGGAGCAGTGGCACGGGCGGCTCACGGCCTGGCTGCCCCACGCCCGCATCGGACGCCTGGGCGACACGCTGCACGACCAGCCCGAAGACTGCGACGTCCTCATCGCCACCCGCCACTCCGCCGCCGCCCACAAGCCCGTTCCGCCCGACGACGGCCCCGGTCTGCTCATCGCCGATGAGTGCCACGGCCTCGGGGGCGGGATCCTCCGCCGGGCCCTGCTGCCCCAGTACGAGGAGCGCCTGGGCCTCACGGCCACGCTGGAGCGCAGCGACGACGCCGTCACCGACCTGCTCCTGCCGTTCTTCGGGGGCATCTGCCACCGCTACCGCTTCGGCGACGCCATCGCCGACGGGGTGTGCGCCCCGCCCCGGGTGGCCCTGGTCGGCGTGCCCCTGTCGGCCGAGGAGCGCGACGACTACATCGCCACCGAGCAGCAGCTGGTGGACGCACGCCACGCCCTGCGGCGCATCCGGGGCATGCCGCTGGAGCCGTTCGGGGCGTTCCTGGCCGCCGTGGCCCACCTGGCCGACCACGACGCCGGCCCCGAGGGCCGGGCCGCCCGCGACTACCTCGACGCCTTTGCCAAGCGCCGCTCGATCGTGGCCCAGAGCGTGGCCAAGTACGAGCTGCTGGGCCGGTTCGCCCCGGTGATCAAGGGGGCCGAGGGGGCGGTGCTGTTCACCGAGACGGTCCGGGCCGCCAACCACGCCATCAACCGGCTCGACCCGCTGGTCTCGATCGACCTCATCACCGGCGCCACCGCCCGCCGCCACCGCAAGGTGATCCTCGACGACCTCCGCACCCGGCGTCTCGACGCCGTGGCCGCCCCCCGGGTGCTCGACGAGGGCATCGACGTGCCCGACGCCAACCTCGGGATCGTGATGAGCGCCAGCCGCACCCGGCGCCAGATGATCCAGCGGATGGGCCGGATCCTGCGCCGCAAGCGGCCCGGCGTGGCGGCCCGGTTCGTGATCATGTTCGCCCAGGACACCCTGGAGGACCCGGCCAACCGGATGGACCGTGACGGCTTCCTCGACGAGATCGAGCGGATCGCCGAGGCGGTGGGGGTGTTCGACTCCGAGCGGTTCGACGAGCTGGAGGCGTTCATGAGCAGGCCGGGTCCGGCCACCGTGCCCGAGCCCGAGCGGCTGGCCGCCCTCGACCACCGGTTCGCCGAGCTCGTCGGGATCCCGTCGAGCCGGGCGCCCTCCGACGCCGAGTCGGCCGTGGCCGCGCTGGCCGACGACCACGGGGTGGAGGCGGTGTACGCCTACGCCGCCTTCGGCCGCCCGGAGGCGACCGGCCCGGGGCTGGTGGCGGCCCGCGCCCTGGAGTCCCGGCTCCCCCCGCCGCCGGAGGAACCCGACGAGGTCGCCAGCCTGCCCTACCTCGAACCCGAGCTGTCGGACCTGCCCGAGCTGCATCAGCCCAAGCAGCCGCCCAAGCGGCTGTCGACGGGAGAGGCCCCGCTGGTGATCTCGGCCGCCGGACCCAACTGGCAGCTCACCTGCACCGGCTGCGGGGCCACGTCGCCCATGGTCCGGTTCCGGTGGCAGGCCCTGGAGCAGACGGTGGCCTGCGCCTGCCGGTAGGGCTGTGCTTTCCGGGGGCTGGCGCCCCCGTCGCTTCGCTTCCCCCATCCCCGTCGGGGCCCCATCCCCGCCGGCCTGGGTTACCGCAGGGCGGCGGTGGTGGCGTCGTCGGCGGGGAAGAACAGCTCGACGGCCAACTCGGCCAGGGTGATGTCGAGCGGGGTGCCGAAGGTGGTGAGCGTGGTGAAGAACGACAGCTCGCGCCCGTCGCCGGCGTCGAGGCGGAACGGCACCAGCAGGGGCGGGTCGTCCCACGACGAGGTCTCCCGGGGCAGCTCGATCCCGTCCAGCGTCGGGTAGGCCGCCACCTCGGCCTCCAGGGCCGCCATCTCGGGGTCGCCCGTGAGCTGCACGGTGCGGCGGAGCTGGCGAAGGAGGTAGGCGGCCCAGTCGGCGAAGTTCAGCGTGCGCTGGGCCAGGCCCCCGTCGGGGTGGAGGCACAGGCGGAACACGTTGATCGGATCGAGCAGCTCGGGGGCCGCCCCGGCCACGAAGGCGCTGGCCGCCTGGTTGGCCAGCAGGACGTTCCACTGGCGGTCGACCACCACGCCGGGGTAGGGATCGTGGGCGTCGAGCAAGCGCTGGAGGGAGGCGGTGACGGTGGCCATCGACGGGTCGTCGAGGTTGCGGGCGCTGTAACGGGGGGCGTAGCCGGCGGCCAGCAGCATCGTGTTGCGCTCCCTCAGGGGTACGTCGAGGAAGTCGGCCAGGGTGAGGATCAGCTCGGGACTGGGGCGGGACCGGCCGGTCTCCACGAAGCTGAGGTGGCGGGTGGACACCCCCAGCTCGGACGAGACGTCGAGCTGGGAGTACTTGCGCCGGGTCCGCCAGTCACGGATCAGCTCGCCCACCGCTTGCTGTCGGCCCGTCGCGCTCACCAGCCTCACGATAGGGCGATGGGCGATCGCCGTGCCGGTTGCCACTTCAGTGGCTCCCGGCGTCGGCGGTGCGGGCCAGCCGGGCCGCCAGCCACAGCTGGGCCAGGCCGAGGTCGAGGACCCCGAGGCCCATGGCCAGAGCGATGACCACGCCCCCGGTCGACAGCACGCCGGTGGCCACGACGGCCACCGTGGCCACCACCCAGGCGGCGTCGGCGGCCGACACCAGCCGGGCCGTCCGCACCAGCGCCGGGCCCCGGAGCCGGGACGTCGCCGCCACAGCCAGGGCGAACAGGATCAGGCCGGCCCCGACCAGGCGGACCCAGGTGGTGTCGTCGAGGCCGAGCCGGTTGGCGCTCCAGCGCCCGGCGGCGAGGCCGACGGCCCCGGCCAGGATCGAGGTGGCGGCGTTGACCTCGAGCACGAGCGGCAGCAGCCGGCCGGCGTCGATCGTCCGGCCCCTGATGGCGGGGGAGGACGAGGGGTGGGTGGGATGGGTGGTGTGGATGCTCATGGGGACACTGTCCTCCTGCGAGTGCCCGCTGGCGATTACGTGGTGGGTAACGGCCCGACCCCTCAGCCAGTTTACGTGGCTAGTATCAGTGTGATATCATTCCGACATCCCCACACGAGTCGGAGAGAGGTCTACCGTCCATGGCGGTCACGTCTGCAACCCCGTCCCCATCGGCCGCCGATCTGGTCGATGCGCCCCCTGTTCCCGCCGAGCGGGAGATCACGGCCCAGCCGGGCGTCGTCGGCCTGGGCCTCTTTCTCGCCCTCCTGGCCGCCACCACGGCGCTGTTCGCCGGCGCCGGCGTGGTGGGCGCCAACGGCGGCCCCGCTGTGCTGGTCGTCGTGCTCGTCGTGGTGGGATTCCTGGCCACCATCGGCCTGGGGATCGTGCCGTTCGGGTTCTTCGTGGTGCGCCCCGGTCAGGCCCGGGTGCTCGTGCTGCTGGGCCGCTACCTGGGCACCGTGAAGAAGGACGGCTGGTACTGGGCGAACCCCTTCGCCGTCATCAGCGTGGCGGCCTCGGGGGAGGTCCGTAAGGACAAGGACGGCTCCACCGTCACCGGCGAGAAGCGCAGCCAGTCGAAGATCTCCCTGCGGATCCGGAACCTGACAACGCCCACACTGAAGGTCAACGACGCCGTGGGTAACCCGATCGAGATCGGGGCGATCATCGTGTGGCAGATCGCCGACACGGCCAAGGCCGCCTTCGCCGTCGAAGACGTCGACAACTTCGTACTGCTCCAGACCGAGACCGCCGTCCGCCATCTCGGCACCGAGTACGCCTACGACAGTTACGACGGCACCACCCACTCGCTGCGGGCCAACCCCGACGAGGCGGCGGAGAAGCTGGCGTCGGAACTGCGCGAACGGCTGGCCCCGGCCGGAGTCCGGCTGATGGAGGCCCGCGTCAGCCATCTGGCCTACGCCACGGAGATCGCCGAGGCGATGCTCCGCCGTCAGCAGGCCGACGCCGTGGTGGCCGCCCGCCGCACGATCGTCGCCGGGGCGGTGGGCATGGTGGAGGACGCGCTCGAACTTCTCTCCCGCCAGAACATCGTGGAGCTCGACGAGGAACGCAAGGCGTCGATGGTCTCCAACCTCATGATCGTCCTGACGAGTGAGCACCAGACCCATCCCGTCGTCAACGTCGGCACGCTCTACTGAGATCGAGCGTGGCCTCCCGCAAGTCGTTCCCGCTCCGCATCGACCCCAAGGTCCACGCCGCGGTGGAGCGGTGGGCCGCCGACGAGCTGCGTTCGGTCAACGCCCAGATCGAGTTCCTGCTGCGCGACTCGCTGCGCCGGGCCGGGCGCCTCGGCCCCGCCGCGCCCGATGATGACGACGACGAGGGCGGCTGACCTGAGCGCCGGGGGTCAGACGTTGACGCCGGAGACAGGGACGGGCTGCTGGTCGGACCGGAAGATCAGCTCGCCCACGGCGTCGCCGGCCTCGAAGCGGGTCACCAGCTCGTCGGGGTCGAACGGCTCGCCGATGGGGTTGGCGTCGAACGCCGAGCCCTCCATGAAGGCGTTGGCGTCGTCGGCCTCCATCAGGTCGATCTGGAACTCCATCAGGTTCCCGTCGGGGTCGGCGTAGTACATCGACAACGTCATCCCGTGGCGGATGGGGCGCACCGGCACCACGCCGTAGGTCTTCAGTCGCTTGTACAGCTCCACCAGCTCGGTCAGGTTCCGCCACGTGTAGGCCACGTGGTTGACACCGGGGCCCCGGCCCATCTTGGGCTCCGGTGCCGGGTCGGGCATGGGGCCCAGGTTGCGGAAGGCGAAGCGATGGTGCTCGTCGTCATAGGTGAGGAAGGCCAGCGTGTCGTCGCGGTGGGCCACCCGGGCTTCGAACACCTTCAGGTACCAGTCGATCATCACTTCGTAGCGGTGCGTGTTGTACACGACGTGGGCGAACTTCGACGGAACGGCCATGGCGAGATCTCCTGCAGGTCCCCGGGCTTCTCCGATCGACAGTAGGCACCCGGTGTGACAGGGTCAACGCCGGTGCCCCGGCGGACCCCGGTCCTCATCTCCGGTCTTATCGTTGTCCCGATGCTCTCCCGGGTGCTCGACCCCAGCTACGGCGCCGAGGTACGGGGACGTCTGGGCCTGCTCACGGTCGCCCGCACCACGGCCAACGCCGTGTTCCGCTTCGCCCCGCCCTTCCTGGCCACGATCGCTGTGGGGGTCGGGGTGTCGCTGGAGCGGATCGGGGTGGCCATGGCCATCAGCGAGCTCGGCGGCCTCGCCACCCCGCTCACCGGGCTGGTGGTGGAGCGCCTGCAGCGCCGCACCGCCCTGTGGGGTGGGCTGTGCGGGCTGGCCGGCGGGGCCGTGCTGGCCGCCGCCGTGCCCCACCTGGTGGTGTTCGCCCTGGCCCTGGTGGTGATCGGCCAGAGCAAGGCCATGTTCGACCTCGGCCTGTCGGCCTGGATCAGCGACCGGGTGCCCTACGAACGCCGGGGCCGGGTGATCGGCCTGACCGAGACGGCGTGGGCCATGGGCCTCCTGGTGGGGGTGACGGCGCTGGGCCTGATAACGGCGGCCGCCGGGTGGCGGGTCGCCTACGTGGCCGGGGCGGTGGGGGCGGTGGCCCTGGCCGCCGCCGTGCGCCACACGCTCGACCCCGACCCCGACCCCGGGCCCGGCGCCCATCTCGACACCGGCGCCCAGCTCGCTGCTCCCGCCGGTGCCCGACCCGACCCGCACCGCACCGGCCCCGGATCGCCAAATGGTCCCGGCCGCTCGGCCCGGGGGCTCGACCGGCGCCTGCCGATGCTGGCCGTCGGCATCTTCTGCCTGATGGCGGCGGCCCAGACCCTGTTCGTCACGTTCGGCACCTGGTTGAAGGACGGCTTCGGCCTGTCCGACTCCCAGCTCAGCGCCGTGGTGTTCGGCCTCGGGTTCTGCGAGCTGGTGGCTTCACTGGGCGCCGCCCGCTTCGCCGATCGCTGGGGCAAGGAACGGGCCGCCGCGGTGGGTGCGGCCGTGATGGTGCCGGCCATGGCGGCCCTGGCCGTCGGTCACGGGGTGCTCGGCCCCGGCCTCGTGCTGCTGGTGGTGGCCATCGCCGCCTTCGAGTTCGCCATCGTGAGCGCCATCCCCATCGGCACCGAGCTGGTGGCCGGCGCCCCGGCCCAGGGGGTGGCGATCATGTTCTTCGTCGGCACGCTGGGCCGGGCCGGCGCCACCATCCCGGCCACCGGCCTCTACGAGCGTCACGGCATGGCGTGGCCGGCCGTGGTGGCCGCCATCCTGGGATGCGGGGCGGTGGCCGTGATGGGTTGGCTCGGCCGCCCGGCCGGCATGCCGCCCTATCCACCGTTGGCCTGACCGGGCGGGTATCGTCGCCCACCGGCGGCGACGGAACTGAACGACCACGTCTGGCGAGCTGAGGGAGATGTCGATGGCCAGCGTCAGCACGTACCTGAACTTCATGGGCAATTGCGAAGAGGCCTTCGCTTTCTACAAGGAGGTGTTCGGCACCGACTACGCCAGCCCCGTCATGCGCCTGGGCGACGGGCCCGCCATGCCCGGTGGCCCCGAGCTGAACGAGGCCGACCGGAACCTGGTGATGAACGTCCAGCTGCCGATCCTGGCCGGTCACGTGATCATGGGCACCGACATGGTCGCCTCGATGGGCCACGAGCTGCACGTGGGCAACAACACCACGATCAACCTCACGATCGACACCCGGGCCGAGACCGAGCGGATCTACGCCGCCCTGTCCGAGGGCGGCGCCGACTGCTCGGGGCTGCAGGACATGTTCTGGGGCTCCTACTGGGGCACCTGTCTCGACCGCTACGGCATCCGCTGGATGTTCAACTGCGGCGAGCCCGCCCCCGCCCCGGCCTGACGCCGGCCAGGGGACGGGGGCAGTGAGCGGTGTCGGCCCTCGGATCAGCCGGGGAGGGCGGCGCGGTAGGGGGTCATGTCGATCCCGGGGTAGCGGAGCTCCATGTCGCCGATGGTCTGGGCGTCCCAGTAGGGGTGGCCGGGGGCCGGGATGTCGAGCAGGGCGCGCTGGGCCGGGGTACAGCGGATCACCATCTCCTGCATCTCCAGCTTGTTGCCGTGGTGGCCCACGGCGTGCTTCGACACCCACGGGGTATCGCCCCGCTTGAAGTCGAGCAGCAGCACGAACCGGCTGGCGTCGGGCGAGGCGAGGGCGGTGCCCCGGTGGAACACATCGGCCGAATACAGCACGAGCGACCCGGCCGGGCCGCACACCCGCTGCTCGCGCTCGGCCAGCACCCCGGGGGCCAGGTAGCGCAGGCCGAGCGGGATCCGCGCCGTGTGCTCCACCGGCACCACAGCCGTGGCCCCGTTGGTCTCGTCGACGTCGCACAGGTAGATGTAGGTGTTGAGCTGGCGGCCGAAGCCGTCGGCCCGGGGCACCACCAGCATGTGGTTGCCGTAGTCACGGTGGAGGTTCTGGTCGTAGTCGACGCCGTCGGTGTGGTACTTGGCCCACACCTCGCCCTTGTAGAGGCGCACGTCGTCGGTGGCCAGGATGCGACGGGCGACGTCGGCCAGGTCGTCGTGGACGGCGAGCCGGTTCAGGGCCCAGGAGGCGAACGGCAGGTTGTTGAGGCCAGCGAACGGGGTCTCGGTGAGCGAGGTGTAGGCCGAGGGGTCGGCGAAGAACGTCTCGGGTCGGGGGTAGACGCGCCACAGCGCCTCCCGGGCCGCGGCCAGCTCGTCGTCGGCCAGGAAGCCGGGGACGATCGTGAACCCCTGGCGGCGGAACTCCTCGATGTGATGGTCGGGCACCCGCACGACGGCTACTCCTCTCTGGATCTATTCGAACAGGTCGGGGTCGGAGACCACGATCTCGTCCCACAGGGTCTGGAACGAGAGCCAGCCGAACCCGGGGGAGCCGGTGCCCCGCTGGAGGGCCAGGGCTGCCTCGTGGGGCCAGTGCTCGGGGGTGCCGGCGGCCTCGGCCATCAGCTGCACCTGGCAGGCCCGTTCCATCACCAGGAACCACCAGGCCGCCTCGTCCACCGTCTGGCCCGTGCTGAACAGGCCGTGGCCGGCCTGGATGGCCACCCGGGCCTCGCCCAGGGCGGCGGCGAACTGGGCGGCGGTGGAGCGGTCGAGCGCCACCCGGGGCTCCCGCACGAGGGCCTGCACCCCGTACAGGGCGCAGGCGTCCTGGCTGATCGGGTCGAGCGGGCGGCCCAGGCTGGCCCACGCCTTGCCGTGCTGGCTGTGGGCGTGGCACACGGCGGTCACGTCGGGCCGGGCCTCGTGGATGGCGGCGTGCAGGAGCAGGCCCACCGGGTTCACCGGGCGGCTACCGGCCAGGATCGTGCCCTCGTGATCCACCTGCACCAGGTCCGACACCGTGAGCTGCTTCCACGACAGCCCCATCGGGCTGGCCCACAGCCGCTCGGGGTGCTCGGGGTCCCGCACCGTCACGTGGCCCAGCAGGCCCTCGGAGAAGCCGGCCCGGCCGAACACCCGGCACACGCCGGCCAGGCGCTCGAGGCGGTGGCGCCGTTCGGCCTCCACCGTGTCGAACACCGGGGGCTCCCGGGTGATGAAGCTGTTCGAGTCGATCGCCATGGAACGCATTCTGCCCTGGTGACGGCCGGGCCGCGTAGCGTGGGGGTACAGGAGGACCATGGCACAGCACCACACCCGGGTCTACGACAACGGTGAGCTCGTGGCCGAGGGGTTCCCTCTGGTCGAGGTCTCGGACCATCTGAAGGCCCCCGACGCCATCGTGTGGGTGGACCTGGTGGAGCCGAGCCGGGCCGAGCTCGACGAGTTGGCGAAAGAGTTGGGCCTCCACGAGCTCGCCATCGAGGACACCGAAGGCCACCAGCGGCCCAAGGTCGACTACTACGAGAGCCACCTGTTCCTGGCCGTCCACGCCCTGAAGGTGGACCTCGACTCGGGCGAGCTCGACGTCGACGAGATCGACGCCTTCGTCAACCACAACTGGATGATCACGGTGCGCCACACCGACGCCTTCGACATGACCGAGGTGGTCCGCCGCTGGGAGCGGACCCGTCACCTGGCCGACAACGGCGTGGGGTTCCTGCTCTACGGCCTGCTCGACACCGTGGTCGACGGCTATTTCGACGTGGTGGAGGCGTTCGACGACTACTACGACGAGGTCTCGGAGGGGCTGTTCGCCGACGAGCCGCTCGACCCGGCCCGCCAGCGCCACTGGTTCGTGACCCGCCGCTCGCTGGTGAAGTTCCACCGCCTGGCCGTGCCCCTGCGGGAGGCGGTGAGCACGCTGATGCGGCGGGAGCACAAGGCCATCAGCCCCGAGATGTACCCGTACTTCCAGGACATCTACGACCACATCCTGCGGATCTCGGAGTCGAGCGACAGCCTGCGGGATCTGGTGTCGACGATCGTGGAGACCAACCTCAGCCTGCGTGACTTCCGCCAGAACCAGGTGATGAAGAAGGTGACGAGCTGGGCCGCCATCATCGCCGTGCCCACGCTGATCACCGGCTACTACGGGATGAACGTGCCCTTTCCCGGGAACGGGACCCACACCGGGGTGTTGATGTCGGGCGGCCTGATCGTGGTGTTCTCCACCCTGTTGTTCGCCCTGTTCCGGCAACGGGACTGGTTGTAGTCGTGACCGCCCCGCTGGTGGATCTCTGACACCCCGTACCGCAGAGCGGGATGCCGAGTCAGAGATCCTGGGCCAGGCGGGCGATCTCGTCGGCCACCTGATCGGGGCGTTCCCAGGGGATGAGGTGGCCGGCGCCGGGCAGGGCCACCAGGCGGGCGCCGGGGATGCCCGCGGCGATGCGCTCGGAGTGGCTGAACGGCACCACCAGGTCGTGGGTGCCGCACACCACAACGGTGGGCACGGTGATCGTGTCGAGCCGGTTGGCCACGCTGAAGCGGAGGAGGCCGGCCGTGGCGGCCCGGCGGGTCTCGGGCCGGCAGCGCTGGAAGCTGGCGATGGCCTGGGCGAGCATGAAGTGGCTGGGCCGGTCGCCGAAGGCCGACAGGGCGGCCACCCCCAGCACCGGCACGGCGTCGTCGAGCAGGTCGGGCACGAGCAGGGGGAGCTGGGACCCGACCGGGATCGACAGCCGGAAGCGGAGCGAGTCGAGGCTGGCCGAGGTGGACAGCAGGGCCAGGCCCGCCACCCGCCCGGCCATCAGCTCGGGCTGGCCGGTGGCCAGGGCCAGCACGGTCATGCCCCCCATGGAGTGGCCGGCCAGCACGGCCCGGCGCAGGTCGAGGGCGTCGAGCACGGCCCCCAGGTCGTGGGCCAGGCGCAGCGGGGTGAAGCGGTCGCTCCCCAGGGTGGAGCGGCCGTGGCCCCGCAGGTCCACACCGACCACGTCGAGGCCCCGGGCCACCAGGCGTTCGGCCACCGGGCCCAGGTCGTCGACGTTCGACGTGAGCCCGTGCACCAGCACGACCGGCCCTGTCACGCCCTCGGTGGCGTGCACGTGCTGTCGGTCACGCCCTTGGCGTGCACGGTGCTGTCGGTCACGCCCTTGGCGTGCACGGTGCTGATGCGGGCGCCGTCGTCGGTGGTGATGGTGTGGTAGTCGCCGTCCGGGAAGCGGGGAATGCGGCCGGCCAGCGGATCGGGGTTGGCCTCCCACCGGCGGCGCTGGCGGCGGCCGGCCAGGTTCAGGCCCACCGACACCGCCCCCAGTCCGGCGGCCGTCGCCGCCCACAGCACCGGGTTCCTGGGTCTGCCTTCGGTCATAGTCGTCACGCCGAGACTACCGTCGATCCCATGGCTGCGGTCTCGGTGTGTCTCACGTCCGACTTCGACGCCCTCTCGGTGTGGGTGGGGCCCCGGGGCATCCGGTCGCCCAACCTCATCGCCCGGGGGGAGTTCGGCCCGATCGGGGCCGGCCACGCCATCGAACCCGGCCACACCATCGACACCTGTCCCGACATCTGCCGCCGCGTGGCCGCCGAGTTCCGGGCCGACGAGCGCAGCGCCGCCTGAGGCACTGCCCGGCGCCGCCCGGCGCCGACCGCCCCTGGGTGGCCCGGGGTGCGACACTGGAGGGGTGATCGAACGGCGGCCACTGGTGCTGGTGGGAGTGCTCGGGGCCACCACGGGTCTGACCGTGCTGCTCGGTGGTACCGACCCGGTGGCCGACCCCGGCCATCACGCCTACTTCCTGAACATCAACCTGTTCCTGGCCTGGCTCCCCCTGGTGTTCGCCGTGGGGGTGAGCCGGGCCCGTCGGCCCTGGGTGGCCGGCGCCTTCGGCCTGGCCTGGTTGCTCTTCCTGCCCAACGCCCCCTACCTGGTCACCGACCTGATCCACCTCAGCGGCTGGTACGGGGAGCAGTGGCGCCACGTGCTCCAGTTCGGCTTCGCCGCCTGGACCGGGGTGATGCTCGGCGTGGCCTCGCTCCGCCTGGTCCACCTGACGGTGGAGCGGCGGGCCGGCCCGGCCGCCGGCTGGGCCACGGTGGTCGCCTCCACCGCCCTGTGCGCCGTTGGCGTGGTGATCGGCCGGTTCCAGCGGTGGAACTCGTGGGACCTGCTCACCCGCCCGCTCGACGTGATCGTGGCCACCGCCGGCTGGCTGGAGTCGCCGGCCGAGGAGTCCCGGGCGACGGCGGTGGCGGTGGCCGTCGCCCTGTTCTTCGGGTTGGCCTACCTCACCGTCTGGGCCTTCGACGGCCTCCGCCCGGCCGACGACACCGGCCGAAAGTAGGAGCGTCAGCTGCGCGTGGCGCCGCTCAGGCTCCTACGTTCGAGGGATGCGCACCTCAGCTGAACTGGTCGAGGCATGCCGGGCCGACGGGGAGCTCCGTCTCGCCGCCCGGCACTGGACCGGTGGCCTCCGCCTCCACTTCGGCGACGGCACCACGGCCGCCGTCGCCTTCACCGCCGGCGAGCCCGGCCCCGCCCCGGACGGGAGCGACGGCTCCGGGTGGATCTCGCTGCTCGCCGAGCCCGACGTGTGGGCCAAGCTGCTGGCCCCCGTGCCGCCGCCGTGGTTCAACGACGTGACCCCGGCCCGGGCCCGGGGCCTGGCCGTCGAAGCCGACGAGCTGCTGTGGTGGCAGTACCTGCCGGCGGTGCAGCGCGCCGTCGAGCTGCTGCGGGAGCCCGGCGCCGTGCCCGAGCCGGTGCACGCCGCCCCCCAACCGGCCGGCACGTTCGACGCCCCCGTCGGCCGCTACGTCCACCTCACGCTGGCCGACGGCCACGACCACCGGATCTACTTCGAGGAGGCCGGCCCGGCCGACGGCAGCGGCATCCCCATCCTGTGCCAGCACACCGCCGGGTCGCACAGCGCCCAGTGGCGCCACCTGTTCGAGGAGCCGGCCATCACCAGCCGCTTCCGCCTCATCGCCTACGACCTGCCCTTCCACGGCAAGTCGGTGCCGCCCACGGGCCGGGCGTGGTGGACCGAGCGCTACGAGCTGCGGGGCGCCTTCCTCCGGTCGGTGCCGGTGAGCCTGGCCGCCGCCCTCGGCCTCGACCGGCCGGTGTTCATGGGCTGCTCGGTGGGCGGCCTGCTGGCCCTCGACCTCGCCCTCCACCACCCCGACGTGTTCCGGGCCGTGATCTCGCTGGAAGGGGCGCTGCGGGTGGGGGGCGACCGGTCGGCCCTCACCGGCTTCTGGCACCCCGGCGTCAGCAACGAGAGCAAGGCCCGGATGATGGAGGGCCTCACCTGGCCCCTGTCGCCCACGCCGTACCGCAAGGAGACGAGCCAGACCTACGCCTCGGGCTGGCCCCCGGCCTTCCTGGGCGACCTCCAGTACTACGTCGACGAGTACGACCTGCGGCCCACTGCCGCCTCGATCGACACCAGCCGGGTGGGTGTCCACATCCTCAACGGCGAGTACGACTACTCGGCCACCCCCGAGCACGGTCGCACGGCCCATGAAGCCATCGCCGGGTCCACCTTCACCGCCATGGAGGGCATGGGCCACTTCCCCATGTCGGAGCATCCGGCCAAGTTCCTCACCTACCTCCTGCCCGTGCTCGACCGGATCGCCGAGGGCGCCCGATGCTGAGCGGCCGGGCGATCGTGATCGGGGGCGGCATCGGCGGGCTGTCGATGGCGCTGGCCCTGCAGCGGCGGGGGATGGCGGTGTCGGTGTACGAACGGGCCCGGGAACTGCGGGAGATCGGGGCCGGCATCATCATGCAGCCCAACGGACGCAAGGGCCTGGTCGACCTCGGGGTCGACGAGGCGGTGGCCGAGGTGTCGTGCGCCATGGCCATGCTCCACGCCTGCCACTGGGCCACGGGCGAGGTGCTGTCGGCCGTGCCCAACACGGCGATCGCCGAGCGCTACGGGCTGCCGTCGCTGGCCGTGCACCGGGCCGACCTCCACAGCGTGCTGCTGGCGGCGGTGCGGGCCAACGATCCCGGCGCTGTTCACGCCGCCCACGAGTTCGCCGCCCTCAGCCAGGACGCCGAGGGAGTGACCGTGCGCTTCGCCAACGGCGCCATCGAGCGGGGCGAGATCGTGATCGGGGCCGACGGCAACGGCTCGGCCGTCCGCTCCTTCGTGTTCCCCGGCGAGCCGGCCGTGTTCAACGGCCAGGTGGCGTTCCGGGCCGTGCTCCCGATCGAGCTGGTGCCCGACATCGTGCGGGAGCGGGAGCTGGCCATGCACCGGGGCCCCAACCGGTACCTGCTCCACTATCCCCTGCGCCGGGGGACGCTGATGAACCTGATCGGGTGCGGTCGCACGGAAGACTGGGAGGCCGAGGGGTGGTCGATCCCCGCCACCAACGGGCAGTTCCTGGCGGCCTACGGCGACTTCGCCCCCCACCTGTGCGACCTGATCCGGGCCGTACCGGACGGCGAGCTGTTCAAGTGGGGGCTGTACGACCGCTCACCGTTGGAGCGGTGGACCCGGGGCCGGGTGGCCATGCTGGGCGACGCCGCCCACCCCATGACCCCGTTCCTGGGGCAGGGGGCGGCCATGGCGGTGGAGGACGCCGTGGTGCTGGCCCGGGCCCTGGAGCGGGCCGACAGCGTGGCCGCGGCCTTCGCCGCCTACGAGGCGGCCCGGGTGGAGCGGGGCAACAACGTGGCCCGGTGGTCGCTGGAGGAGGGTCGGGCCCTGCAGGACCCCACGATCCCCAACAAGGGCGCCGCCGGCTACGGCCTGCTCGACTACGACCCCGTCGCCGTCCCCGTCTGATCCGCCCGGCCCTACTTGCGCGTCGAAACAGCGCTCAGCGCTGGTTGGACGCGCTAGAACGGCTTGGGGCGGGGTCAGCGGAGGCCGATGGCGAGGGCCTGGCGGGTGACGGCGGCGTCGAACAGGGCGGCATCGTCGGCCACCATGTTCCGGGTCTGGCCGAACAGCTCGAAGCTGACCAGGCCGAACAGCTGGGTCCAGGCCCCGATCAGCGCCACCGCCACCTCGGGCGGCACGGCGTCGGCGCCGATCTGGCCGGTCAGGCCCTCCAGCTCGGCGACCAGCGCCGCCGGGAGCGGTGGGGCGTCGGCGGGGGAGGGCGGGGCCAGGCGGCCGGCGGCGGCGGCCCGGGCCACGATGCCCACCAGGGCCAGGGAGGGCCGGGTGCCGGAGGCGGTCGTCGTGTCGGGGGCGGCGTAGCCCGGCACCGGCGACCCGTAGAGCAGGCCGTACTCGTGGGGGTGGTCGAGCGCCCAGCCCCGGATGGCCCGGGCCGTGGCCACCCACCGGTCGAGGTCCGCCGCCTCGGCTGTGCCGTGGGGCGCCTCGGCTGCCGCCTCGGCGGCGGCCCCCAGGGCGTCGTAGGCGTCCACGATCAGCCGGGTGAGCAGCGCGTCCCGGCTCTCGAAGTACCGGTACACGGCCGACGACACCATGCCCAGCTCCCGGGCCACCGACCGCAGGCTCAGCCCGGCCGCCCCATCCGCCGCCAGCTGGCGGCGGGCGGCGGCCAGCAGCTCGGTCGTGATCTGCTCCCGGGCCCGCTGCCGGGCCGTCCGGTGGGCGGCCGGTGCCGCCGTGCTGTCGGTGGTCATGCCGTCAGTCTAGATCATCGCAACAAAAAGTGAGCACTGCTCTTGATTTCGGCTCGGATCGGAGTACTGTGAGTTGAAGAGAGCAGTGCTCTCGAATCAGCTCGAAGCTCACAGGAGGCAACGACCATGACCACCCCCACGAACAGCAGCACCACCCGCTACATCGCCCCTGGCGTCATCACCCGCCGGATCGGCAACCCCCTGGTCAAGGCGATCGTGGGCCTCGGTGTCACGCCGTGGGGGGCGTCGACGCTGGAGGTCCAGGGCCGCAGCACCGGGCAGTGGCGGGCCCTGCCGGTGAACGTGCTCACGGTCGACGGCCAGCGCCACCTGGTGGCCCCCCGGGGCGAGACGCAGTGGGTGCGCAACCTGCGGGCCGCCGGGGGCGCGGGCCGGATCCGGGCCGGCCGCCGCCGCACCCCGTTCACCGCCGTGGAGGTGACCGATCCGGCGGCCAAGGTGCCGGTGCTGCGGGCCTACCTCGACCGGTTCGGGTGGGAGGTCGGCCGCTTCGTGGAGGGCCTCACCGCCACCTCCACCGACGCCGAGCTGCTGGCCGCCGCCCCCGGCTTCCCGGTGTTCCGGATCTCCGATCGCTGACCAGGGCGGTGTCGGGCGGAAGGCCGAACGAGGTGTGACGCTGAGCACACTCACCCAGGGCTCTGCTAGCGTCGCAGCGTACGAGCCGACCCAAGAAGAGACAAAGGGGAGTCCCTCATGATCCAGACCCGCGGCGCCGTCCTGAAAGAGGGAGGGACCGGCTGGAATGTCGTCGACATCCAGTTCGAGGACCCCCGCCAGGGCGAGGTCGCCGTCAAGATGACGGCTTCCGGCCTCTGCCATTCCGACGACCATGCCGTCACCGGCGACCTGCCGGTACCGATGCCGTTCATCGGTGGCCACGAGGGGGCGGGCGTGATCAGCGCCGTCGGCCCCAACACCCCGGGCTACGAGGTCGGCGACCATGTCATCATGTCGTTCCTGCCCGGCTGCGGCCGTTGCCGGTGGTGCGCCTCGGGCATGCAGAACCTGTGCGACTCGGGCGCCGTGCTGCTGGCCGGCACCCGGGCCGACGGCTCCTACCGGGCCACGGTGGACGGTGTGCCCGCCGGCCAGATGTGCACCATCTCCACCTTCTGCGAAGACACGGTGGTGTCCACCGAATCGATCGTGAAGGTCGACAAGGACGTTCCACTCGACAAGGCCTGCCTGCTGGGATGCGGCGTGGGCACCGGGTGGGGCTCGGCCGTGAACTCGGCCGACGTCCGCCCCGGCCAGACGGTGATCATCATGGGCATCGGCGGCATCGGCATCAACGCCGTGCAGGGGGCGTCGCACGCCGGCGCCCTCCATGTGATCGCCGTGGACCCGGTGCAGTTCAAGCGGGAGGTGGCCGAGCAGGTGGGCGCCACCCACTCGTTCTCCAACATGGCCGACGCCACCGCCTTCGCCCAGTCGGTCACGAACGGCCAGGGGGCCGACGCCACCATCGTCACCACCGGCGTGCTGATGACCGAGCACGTGTCGGAGGCGTTCACCTCGATCCGCAAGGCGGGCACAGTGGTGGTCACCGGGATCGGCAACGCCGAGACGGCCAAGGTGGAGGTCCCGGCCTTCGAGCTCACCCTGTTCCAGAAGCGGATCCAGGGTGCCCTGTTCGGGGCGAGCAGCCCGTCACGTGACATCCCGTGGATGATCGACATGTACCGCGGCGGCCGGCTCAAGCTCGACGAGCTGATCACCGCCACCTACACGCTCGACCAGATCAACGACGGCTACGACGACATGAAGTCGGGCAAGAACATCCGGGGCGTCATCGTCTACTGATTTCGCCGGTTGCCGCCCGGTGGCGGCAGATTGAGCACCACGGGGAGGGCCAGTAGCGTTCGGCGCCATGGCCCTCCCTCTGCGTTTCGGCATCGTCCACGACTTCCGCTGCCCGCCGGGGAGCGACGTGCCCATGCCCCGGGTCTACGCCGAGACCTTCGAGCAGATCGAGTTGGCCGAGCAGTGGGGCCTGGAGCTGTGCTGGTTCACCGAGCACCACTTCATCGACGACGGGTACCTGCCCAACTTCGTGCCGGTGGCGGGGGCGGCGGCCGCCCGCACCACCGCCATGCGGTTCTCCACCGACATCTGCCTGCTGCCGTTCCGCCACCCGATCCGCCTGGCCGAAGACCTGGCCATCCTCGACAACATCTCCGACGGGCGCATGGAGCTGGGGGCCGGCATGGGCTACGCCGCCCACGAGTTCGCCGGGTTCAACGTGCCCCGTCGGAACCGGGTGTCGCTCACCGAGGAGACGCTCGACATCCTGCGCCTGGCCTGGATGGGCGAGCGGTTCAGCTACCACGGCAAGCGGTGGTCGTTCGACGACGTGCTGGTGACGCCCCGCCCGGTGCAACCCGGCGGGCCGCCGCTGTGGATCGCCGCCACCTCCCGGGCCGGGGCCGCCCGGGCCGCCCGCTACGGCACCAACCTGCTGCCCCAGGGCCCGAAGTCGGTGGTCCTCGACCCCTGGGCCGAGGCGGTGACGGCGGCTGGGGGTGATCCGGCCGTGCGTCGGGTGGGCATCATCCGCGGGGTGTTCGTGACCGACGACCCCGAGCGGGAATGGCCCCCGATCGCCGAGGCCGAGCGGTACCGGCGGCGGGTCTACGTGGGGCTGATCAAGGCCAGCGACGACCACGGCCCCCGCCCGTCCGACGAGCCCCGGGCCCCGATCCCGCTCAACCCGCTGGAGTGGACGGTGGGGTCGGTGGAGCACTGCGTAGCCGAGCTCAGCGCGTTCATGGCCGAGCACCAGGTGACCGATCTCGTCACCTGGGGCGGCCCGCCGGGACTGCCGCCGTCGGTGATGAACGCCTCGTTGGAGCGCTTCGCCACCCAGGTGGTGCCGGCCCTGCGGGCCGCCCTGTCCTGAACATGGGTCGGTAACGGCCCTCCGGCATGCCAGGATGGTCGGGTGGCGCCTCCCAGTGACTTCACTCCGCCCGGCGGTGTGGGCCCTTCCGACCCCGGGCCCGACGCGACCCGGCCGGTCGACGGCCCGCCCCCCACGGGGCCGCCGCCGTACGCGCCGCCCCCCGGCGGGCCGTCGTCGCCGTACGGGGCACCTCCGGGGCCGGCGGGACCATCGTCGCCCTACGGGACACCCCCTGGGCCAGTCGCCCTACGGGACACCGCCGGCCTCGTCGCCCTACGGGCCGCCCGGTGGCGGCCAACCGCCGCCCTACGACCCGTATCAGCAGCAGCCCGGCTATCAGCAGGCCCCCAACCAATGGCCGTACGGGGCCCCGGGGCCCGGCGCCTACCAGTCGGAGCCCCCGCCGTTCCAGCAGCCCGGCTATCAGCAGCCGTACTACTCGCTCGCTACCGCCTGCCCCGGCACTCGGGGGCCACGACCGCCCTGGTGCTGGGCCTGGTGGGGCTGATCGGGGCCTTCCTGTTCTGCGGTGTTCCCATCCTGGCCTCCCCCTTCGCCTGGTACTTCGGCGGCCAGGCGGTCAAGGAGATCGACGCCCAGCCCGGCCGGTGGGACGGGCGGGATCAGGCCCGGGCCGGCCAGATCCTGGGGATCATCGGCACCGTGCTGCTGATCCTCGCCGTGCTGTTCTTCTTGTTCTTCATCGTCCTGCTCGGTGCCACCAGCACCGGCGCGAACTCGCTCGGCTAGCTGCCAGCCGAGCTGGGCAGGGCGGCTCTACCGCTCAGAGCGGCCGGGCGCTACCCTCGGCGGCCGGCGAGCGACGACCGGCGGGGTCGGAGAAGGAGCGGGAGCGATGGGGCGACGGCGGCAGCACGCGGGATTCCACGGGGCCGACCGGGGAGGGCGGCCGCTGGCAGCGGCCCTCCTGGGGGCGGCGGTGGCAGCGGCGGTGCTGATGGGGGGCGTGCTCAACCCGGCCTCGGCCCAGGGGGGTGGCACGGTGCCCGGCGCCCCGGCCAACCTCGGCGTGCAACGGGGCGCCTGCGGGGCTCCGGCCACCGTGACGTGGGAGGCGCCGGCGGCGCCGACCGAGCCCGTCCACCGCTACGAGATCACGGCCCGCAACGCCGACGGCGCCGGCCTCCCCGCCGACTGGGTGCCGTCCGACGTGTCGGGCTGGTCGCCGTGGTCGAAGCAGTGGTCCGACACCAGCGAACAGCTCGGCGCCGGCACCTGGGGCGCTTACGACGTGGGGATCACGGCCGTCGGCGTCAACGGGGCCGGCCCCACCGAGTGGATCACCGTGCCGCCGTGCCGCCCCGGAGCGGTGACCAGCCTGGTGGCCACGTTCGTGGCCCCCGACCGGGTCCGGGTCACCTGGACGCCGCCGGCGGGTGCCGGTTCGGCCTTCTGGAAGTATCAGGTCTACTTCAACTTGCCCGGCTGGTCGGCCTGGGCCGAAGACGCCGGCACCTCGTCGGTGGAGGTCACGGTGCCCGCCGCCGGGGGCGTGCTGCCCCAGGTCCGGGTGGCCACCGTCGGCTGGCAGGGCGGCCCCGCCACCTGGTTCTGCGATCCCCCCTCGCGGTTCTGCATCAACGGCTGAGGCGGCCCACCCGTAGGTTGCGGCCAGAGGCGAAGGTCCCATTTTCCGGCCCGACGGGGGCCTCACCTAGGGTGGGGTCATGCACGTTGGCTACGCATCGCTGTTCCAGAACCCCTACGACGCCCTGACCGACCGCGAGGTCTGGCAACAGGAGCTGCGGATGGCCCTCCTGGCCGAGCCGCTCGGCTTCGACTCGGTGTGGACCGTCGAGCACCACTTCACCGACTACACCATGTCGCCCGACCCCGTGCAGTGGCTCACCTACATCGCCGGCAAGACCGAACGGGTCAAGCTGGGCACGATGGTGATCGTGCTGCCCTGGCACGATCCGGTGCGGGTGGCCGAGCAGATCTCGGTGCTCGACCACCTGTCGGACGGTCGCATGATCCTGGGCCTCGGCCGGGGCCTGGGTCGGGTGGAGTACGACGGCTTCCGCCTCGACATGAACGAGGCCCGGGAGACGTTCGTCGAGTACGCCGAGATGGTGATCAACGGCCTGGAGAACGGCTACGTGGAGGGCGGCGCCACCCTCAACCAGCCCCGGCGTGACATCCGGCCCCGCCCGTTCAAGTCGTTCCGGGGCCGCACCTACGCCGCCGCCGTGTCGCCCGAGTCGGTCGAGATCATGGCCAACCTCGGCATCGGCATGCTGGTCATCCCCCAGAAGCCGTGGGAGGTCGTGGCCAAGGACTTCGAGCTGTACTACCAGACGTGGGACCAGGTGAACCCCGGGGTCCCCCGGCCCAAGCCCCTGTGCGGCGGCTTCTTCTTCGTCGACGAGAACGAGGACCGGGCCAAGACGCTGGGCAACCAGTACGTGCAGGCCTACTACCACACCGCCATGCGCCACTACGAGATGGCGGCCGAGCACTTCGGCAAGGCCAAGGGCTACGACTTCTACGCCAACGTGGGCAAGTTCATCGACCGCCACGGGCTCGACGGGGCGGCCGAGGCCTTCGCCAAGCTGATGCCGATCGGCACCCCCGACCAGGTCATGGACCAGCTCCGCTACATCCACGGCGTGATCGACAACAACGGCGTGATGGTGCAGACGTCGTACGCCGGGATGCCGTGGAAGGAAGCGGAGCGCAACCTCCGCTGCTTCGCCGAGCACTGCCTGCCCCAGCTCAAGGCGTGGGACACCGACCCGCTGAGCGAGCCGGCCGACCTCGACCTGCCCACCCTGGCCACCACCGACTGAGGGAACCCTTCGGGTTCCTCGGAACCCGAACGCGACCGTGCCCCCGGCTGATCCCGGGGGCACGGTCGCGTTGGCGGTCGGATCAGGCGCCGACGAGCTTGGCCTGCTTGGCCAGGTCGTCGGCCGTCGGCTCCTCCACCTTGTAGAGCTTGGCTGCGTTGTCCCACAGGATGGCCCGGCGCTCCTCGTCGGTGGAGTCGGCCAGGCCGGTGCTGATCCGGTCGTGCACCTCGTCGCCGTAGAGCGACGTGGGGTGGGGGAAGTCGGTCTCGAACATGATCCGGTCGACGCCCACCTTGTCGAGCAGGCGGCGGGGGGCGATCTGCTCGAACCAGTAGCAGGCGTGGACGTTGGTGGCGAAGTACTCGCTGGGGAGACGGTCGAATTCGGGGCGTTCAACCGGCACCCGGTTGCCCTGGAACTGGTAGTCGAGCGCCTCGAGCACGAACGGGATCCAGCCGATGCCCGACTCGACCGACACGAACTGGAGGTCGGGGTAGCGGTTGATCACACCCGACAGGAGCAGGTCACTCATCTGGATGGCGTTCTTGAGGAACACCTCAACCGAGCCGGCGGTGAAGGTGGCCATGTTGCCGTAGAGGGCCATCATCTCCTTGGTCATGCCCCCCTCCATGTTGCCCGATCCGATGTGGAACGAGATCGGCAGGTCGAGCTCGACGGCCGTCTCCCACAGCGGGTTCCAGGCCGGGTCGCCCAGCATCGGCTGGCCCAGCTTCTGGGGCTCGCCGGTGAACAGGATGCCCTTGTGGCCCAGGGCGGCGCATCGGCGGATCTCGGCCACCGACGCCTCGATGTCCCAGAACGGGGTGGACGTGATGGGCAGCAGGCGGCGGGAGTCGGCCGAGGCCCACTCGGTCTGGAAGTCGTTGTAGGCCTGCACACAGGTGAGCATCAGCTCGGGGTCGTTCAGCTTGAGGAACTGCTGGCTGCCGAACCCGGCCACGTTGGGGTAGAGCACCATGGCCCAGATCCCCATCTCGTCCATGTACTTGAGGCGCTCCCCGGCGTCGTAGGAGGCGGGGTGCAGATCGGCCATGGTGGCCGGCCGGTCGAGGAAGTCGCCCACGCCGGCGGTGGCGGTCAGGCCCACCAGCGAGGTCCGCTTGCCGTCGATGATCCACACGTCGCGGCCTTTGGCGTCGCGGTCCATGTAGGGCACCCGGTCCCGCATGGAGGCGGGGACCCGGCTGGTCCAGGTGTCGGCCGGCTCGGTGATGTGCGTGTCGACGTCGATGATCGTGTAGCCGCTCATGTGATCGGGGTCCCCTTCGGTCGGGCGCTTCAGCTCATTTAGATTGTCGAACTACAAGTGTTCCACGAGCGCCGCCTCCGGGTGAAAGCCGATCGGCAGGAAAGGGCCAAAGGTCACGTGTCGAGCCGGGATCAGCGCCCGGGTCCCGGCTGGATCAGGGCCGGCCGACGGTGAGGGGCAACAGGTGGCAGGCGGCGTGGTGCGCCTCGTCCACCTCGCCCAGCACCGGCTCCTCGGCCGAGCAGCGGGCCTCGGCCAGCGGGCAGCGGGGATGGAACCGGCACCCCGACGGCGGGTTGAGGGCGCTCGGCACCTCGCCGGTGACCGGCACCGCCTCCTGTCCGGCGTCCACCTGCTCGGGCAGGTAGGGGAGGGCCGAGGCGAACAGGGCCTGGGTGTAGGGATGGCGGGGATCGGTGGACACCGTCACGCTGTCGCCCACCTCGCACAGGCGGCCCAGGTACATCACGCCCACCCGGTGGGCCAGGTGCGACACGGTGGCCAGGTCGTGGCCTATGTAGAGGTAGCTCACCCCCAGGTCGGCCTGGAGCTGCTCCAGCAGGGTGATGACCTGGGCCCGGATCGAGACGTCGAGGGCCGACACCGCCTCGTCGAGCACCAGCAGCCGGGCGTCGGCGGCCAGGGCCCGGGCGATGGCGATGCGCTGGCGCTGCCCGCCCGAGAACTCGTGGGGGAACAGACGGGCCTGATCGGGCCGCATGCCCACCAGCTCCAGCACCTCGCCCACCCGGGCGGCGATGGCGGCCGCCGTCATCGAGGTGTGGATCTCCAGGATCTCGCCCACGATGTCGGCCACCCGCATGCGGGGGCTGAGCGACCCGTACGGGTCCTGGAACACCGCCTGCACGCTGCGCCGGTAGGCCAGCAGGTCCTTCCCGGTGAGGCGGGCCACGTCGCGTCCGTCGAAACGGATCTGACCCGACGGTGGGGGGCTCGATGCGCAGGATCAGCTTGGCGATCGTGGTCTTCCCGCACCCCGATTCGCCCACCAGGCCGAAGGTCTCCCCGGGGCCGAGGGCGAAGGTGACCCCGTCCACCGCCTTCACCACGCCCTTGCTCCGGCCCATCCCCAGCAGGCCCCTGCCCGCCGGGTAGTGGCGCACCAGGTCGGTGACCTCCAGCAGCGGCTCGGCGGTCATGGCTGCTCACCCCCACCCGATGCCGGGGCGGCGGCACCGGCGGCGGCCAGCTCGGCCGAGCGGATGCAGGCGCTGGTGTGGCCCGGCCCCACCTCGAGCAGCGGGGGCACGGCTGCGGCACACTCGGCCACGGCGTGGGGGCAGCGGGGCTCGAAGGAGCACCCCGGTGGCAGGTCGGCCAGGTTGGGGGGCTGGCCATCGATGCGGAACAACGGCTCCTTGGACCCCATCTTCGGCACCGAGCGCAGCAGGGCGTCGGCGTAGGGGTGGCGGGCCTGGCTGAACACCTGGCGCACGGGGCCGTGCTCCGCCGTGCGCCCGGCGTACATGACCATCACGTCGTCGCACACCTTGGCCACGATCCCCAGGTCGTGGGTGACGAAGATCAGGCCAACGCCGGTGTCGCGCTGGAGGCTCTTGAGCAGGTCGAGGTACTGGGCCTGGATGGTGACGTCGAGGCTGGTGGTGGGCTCGTCGGCGATGATCACCTTGGGGGCGGCGGACAGGGCGATGGCCCCGGCGATCCGCTGGCGCATCCCGCCCGACATCTGGTGCGGGTACTCCTTCATCCGTACCTCGGGCGACGGGATCCGCACCGCCCCCAGCAGGCTCAGCACCCGTTTCCGCAGGGCCCCGCCCCGGAGGCCCCGGTGGTGGTAGGCCGGCTCCCGCACCTGGTCGAACAGGGTGAACAGGGGGTTGAGCGAGGCCATCGGATCCTGCAGGATCATGCCGATCTCGTTGCCCCGAACCCGCTGCATCTCGCGGTCGCTGAGCTGGGCCAGGTCGCGCCCTTCCAGCAGTACCCGGCCGCCGGTCACCCGGGCTCCGGCCGGCAGCAGCCGCATGATCGACAGACAGGTCGTGGTCTTCCCGCAGCCTGATTCGCCCACCAGCCCGATCGTCTGGCCCGCTTCGAGGGTGAAGCTCACACCGTCGACCGCTTTGATCACCTGGGAGCCCCCGAATGCCCGGTATTCGGTCTCGAGATCCTGTACGTCCAGCAGGACGCTGCCGGCCATGCACACCCCCCTGGTGCTGTGGATTGAACGCCCACACTGCCCTGGATCGCAGACGTTGGCAAGATCTGATTGCCTCCAATTCGATCCTCATCTAGGCTCGTTGAAAGCTCATCGACGGCCATCTCTTTCCGGGATGATGATGGGCTACAAAGGGGGAGAATAGTGATGCGCACCAGGCTTTGGCGCGCTGTTGCCGCCTTCGGTCTTCTGGCCGCAGGGTGTGGCAGCGGCGACTCTTCAGCTGGTCAGGACGAGACGTCCACGCCGGATTCGGTGGCCCAGGTGGTGGAGGTGACCACCACCCAGGCGGGCGGCGAACGGTCCTCCACCACGCTCGGGGAGCGGGGGGAACCGGCCGGCAAGGTGGTCTACGGCTGGCATACGGCGCTCACGCCGACCTGGCTCGACCCGCAGGAGTCGGGCAACGTCATCACCGCGTACGGCTTCATGTACGCCATCCACGACTCGATGATCAAGCACTTCCCGGGCGACCAGCTGGCGCCCAGCCTGGCCGAGTCCTATGAGATCGCCGATGACTTCAAGAGCGCATCGTTCGTGATCCGGGAGGGGGCGAAGTTCCACAATGGCGAGCCGGTAACGGCCGACGATGTGGAGTTTACCTACATGAATTACCGGGGAACTCAAGCTCAGCTGTTCCACGACAAACTGGATCGGATCGAGAAGACCGATCAGCGTCACATCACTTTCTACTTCAAGGAACCGTTCGTCGATTTCCTCATCCTCTACGGCACGCCGGCCACCGGCATCGGCTGGATCGTGCCCAAGGCGTACTACGAGCAGGTGGGCCCCGACGGCTTCAAGCAGGCCCCGATCGGGGCCGGTCCGTACAAGCTGATCCGCAACACCTCGAACACCGAGCTGGAGCTGGAGGCGGTGCCCGACTACTGGCGCAGGAGCCCGGCCGTGAAGACGATCGTGTACAAGATCATCACCGACGACGCCACCCGCTTCGCCGCCCTCCAGGCTGGCGAGATCGACCTGATGAACGTGGTGCAGGGCCAGCTGCTCGACGCAGCCAAGAACGACGACCGGATCCGGCTCACCCAGCGCTCCACCACCGCCTTCTGGCTCGAGTTCCCCGGCTGGGACAAGCCCGACAGCCCGTTCCACGACGTCCGGGTGCGCCAGGCCGTGTCGCTGGCCCTCAACCGGCGGGAGATCTCCGACGCCGAGACCGGCGGGTTCGCCAAGATCGACACCGGCAACTGGGGCGCCCCCGACCTGATCGGGGCCCTCCAGCCCGACGAGATCAAGCCCGACTGGTACGAGTACGACCTGGAAAAGGCCAAGCAGCTCATGGCCGACGCCGGGTACCCCGACGGGTTCGAGGTGCCGCAGCTCACCCCGCTGGCCCCGTACTACGCGCTGGGGGAGCGGGTGATCACGCAGCTGGCCCAGATCGGGATCAAGACCAGCCTGAACCGGATCGAGCGGGCCGCCTTCGTGGAGGCGCTGACCAAGGGTCCCGACGCCCTGCCCGGCATCATCCTCAACATCTCGGGCCTCAACGGCGACATGGCCGCCCGGTGGCGGGCCTTCGCCACCTGCGAGGGGCCCAGCTCCCGCACCTGCATCCCCGAGCTCGACACCAAGTTCGCCCAGTACGAAGCGTCGATCGACCCGGAGGAGCGCGACGCCCTGATGGCCGAGCTCCAGACCAGCTTCAACGACCAGTACGTGTTCCCCTACGTCTACACGCTGGGCCTGACGATGGCCACCGGCCCCCGTATCGCCAACAACCCCGACGACATCTGGTTCTCGATCCCCCAGTTTCCCTATGTGTTCCCTTGGGAGAATGTGGAGTTGAAACCGTGATCGCCGTTGCGAGCTCGATGCGGTTCGGGAGGGGCGGGCCGTGATCGCCTTCGTCCTGCGGCGGCTGGCGGCCAGCGTGGTGACCCTCCTGTTGCTGAGCGTCACCATCTTCCTGCTGGTGCGGGCCACCGGTGACCCGGCCCGGGTCTACGCCGGGGCCGAGGCCAGCGAGGAGGAAGTGGCGGCGGTACGGGAGGACTTCGGGCTCGACCGGCCCCTGCTCACCCAGTACGCCAACTTCGTGGCCGACACCGCCCAGGGCGACCTGGGCCACTCGATCCAGTTCCGCCAGCCGGTGTTCGAGGTCTACATGGACCGCCTGCCCCGGTCGCTGATCCTGGCCACGGTGGCCTTCGTGCTGTCGCTGCTCATCGGGCTACCGGCCGGGGTGCTCTCCGCCGTGCGGCCCGGGCGGTGGTCGGCCGGGGTGTTCCGGGCCGTGGCCCTCACCGGGGTGTCGGTGCCCAACTTCGTGATCGCCACCACCTTCATCCTCGTGTTCGCGGTGAAGCTGCGGTGGCTGCCCACGTCCGGGCTCGGGCTCGATCAAGCAGCTGGTGATGCCCTCGATCGCCCTGGGCTGGTACTTCGCCGCCGCCACCATGCGCCTCACCCAGTCGAGCATGCTCGAGGTGATGCGGGGCGAGTACGTGAAGCTGGCCCGGCTCAAGGGTGTGCCCGAGTGGATCGTGATCGGCAAGCACGCCCTGAAGAACGCCCTGATCCCGGTGCTGACACTGGCCGGCGTGAACTTCGTGGTGATGGTGAACGTGGCCGTGGTGATCGAGCAGATATTCGCCTGGCCCGGCATCGGCGATCTCGTCTACCAGGGGATCACGCTGCGCGACTTCCCGCTGGTGCAGGGGGTGGTGCTGATGGCCGGGTTCATGGTGGTGGCCGTGAACCTGATCGTCGACGTCGTCTACGCCGTGCTCGATCCCCGGATCCGCCTCGACCGCTGACCCCGCCCGCCGCCTCGCCGCCCGTATCGAAGGAGAGCCGATCGCATGGCCGTCATCGCCACCCGTCCCACCACCACCGACTCGGCCCAGGAGGCGGACGACCAGGCCGGCCGCCGGCCCCGCCCGCCGTGGGGCCGGCTGCGCCCGCTGCTGGCCGACGCCCCCACCGGCGCCATCGTGATCATCGCTGCCCTGGCGGTGGTGGCCGTGTTCGCCCCCTGGCTCGCCCCCCACGACCCGCTCCAGCCGGTGCCGGGGGCGTTGTCGACCACGGGGCCGGCGTGGGAGACCGGCGACTGGAATTCGGTGCTGGGCACCGACTTCCAGGGTCGCGACATCCTCAGCCGGGTGATCTACGGCACCCGCATCTCACTCGCCGTCGGCCTGGCCGGCACGCTGGTGGCGGGCTCACTGGGGCTGGCCGTCGGGGTGGTTGCCGGCTACCTCGGCGGCCTGGTCGACCAGGTGCTGATGCGCATCGTCGACGCCTGGCTGGCCATCCCGGCCCTGATCTTCGCCGTGTTCCTGGCCATGGTGTTCGGCAACCGGCTGGGGATCTGGTCGATCGTGATCATCCTGGGCGCCGTGTTCTGGACCCGCTACGCCCGGGTGCTGCGGGGCGAGGTGCTGAGCCTGCGGGAGCGCGACTTCGTGCGCCTGGCCCAGGTGGCGGGGGCCAGCCGGTGGCGGATCATGCGCCGCCACATCATCCCCAACGTGGCCAACACCTGGATGGTGCTGGCCAGCCTCACGGTGGGGGTGGTGATCATCCTGGAGGCGTCGCTGTCGTTCCTGGGGATCGGGGTGCCGCCGCCCGCCCCGGCCTGGGGCTCGATGATCGCCGAGGCCCGGATCCCGCTGATGGCCGGGCGGTGGGTGCCGGTGGCGGCCCCGGCGGTGCCGATCGCCCTCACCGTCTTCGCCTTCAACCTGCTGGGCGACTGGCTGCGGATCCGCCTCGACCCCACCCAGCGCAACCTGTAACCCGGGGGCTGCCGCCCCCGCCGGTTACGCCGGCTCCCCGCCGGCGAAGCGGGCCTCCAGGGCGTTGATCTCGGGGAGGCCGATCAGGTCGGTGAACTGGTTGAAGGTGGGCAGCTCGGGCAGCACCTCCAGCGGGGTGCCGTGGCGGCGGACGCTGGCCAGCACCGCCTCCATGGCCCGGGTGGCCGCCAGGAGCAGGCCGATGGGCATGATCACCATGGCGAAGCCCAGTTCCTGCAGCCGCTCCAGAGGCAGGGGTGGGGTCTTGCCCCCCTCGGCCCAGTTGAACAGCAGGGGGATCCCGGCCAGCTCCCGGCTGACCAGCTCGATCTCGTCCTCGCCGGTCAGCGCCTCCACGAACAGCACGTCGGCCCCGGCGGCGGCGAAGCGCTGCGCCCGGTCGATGGCGTCGTCGAGCCCGTGGGGGGCCCGGGCATCGGTGCGGGCGATCAGCACCAGATCGGGGTTGCGGCGGGCGGCGGCCGCCGCCTCGATCTTGGCCACCATGTCGGCGGTGGGGATGACCTGCTTGCCCTCCATGTGGCCGCACCGCTTGGGGGCCACCTGATCCTCGATGTGGAGCCCGGCCACCCCGGCCCGCTCGTAGTCCTGCACCGTGCGGATCACGTTGATCGGGTTGCCGTAGCCGGTGTCGGCGTCGGCCACCACCGGCCGGTCGGTGGCGGCCACGATGCGCCGCACGTTGTCGACCATCTCGCTCAGCCCCAGCAGGCCCACGTCGGGCCGGCCCAGGAGGCCGGCGGCGGTGCCGAACCCGGTCATGTAGACGGCGTCGAAGCCGGCCTGCTCGATCAGCCTCGCCCCCAGGGCGTCGTAACAGCCGGGTAGGAGCACCGGCCACTCGCCGGCCAGGAGGGCCCGGAGCCGCCCCGGCCCGTCGGTCGCACCGCGTAACAGATCAGCCATGGCCCCCGACGATAGGCCGCCCGCCACCGGCCGTCACCGGCTGTACCGGCCGTCACCGGCTGCTAGCGGCTGCTACCGGCCGAGAGCGGCGCGGACGGCGGCGGCGATGGCCGGGTCGTGATGCACCCGCCAGTCCCGCTCCTTGTCCAGGCTGAAGAACACGATCGCCTCCAGCCGGGGCCACCGCTGGGGGGCCGACGAGACGAGCTCGGCCAGCCAGGTCGCCTTGGGGTCGATGGCGGCCCCCGCTCCGGCCAGCGCCCCCAGCCGCGCCGGCGGGGCCTCGGGGGCGCAGCCGACCTCGGCCAACCAGATCGGCTGGGGGCCCAGCGCCGACAAGCGGGCACAGGCCCCGTCGAGGAGCTGGCCCGGCGTGCGCCAGCCACCGTTGTGGGGCATGTCGGCCCCCCAGTTGTAGGCGTCGAGGGCCAGTACGTCGACGTAGGCCTCGCCCGGGTACCAGGCCTCGAACGGCCCCGCCACGTCGTCCGCCAGGGGGCACCACACCCAGGCCACGTTGGTGGCCCCGGCCGCCCGGAACACCTCGTGGATGTGGACCCAGGCCGCCTGGTAGGCCTCGGGCCCGGCCCCCGGTTGCTGGCCGCCCCACGGGTACCAGCTGCCGTTGACCTCGTGCATCAGCCGGATCGGCCACGGCCCGTCGCTCCGGGCGGCGAAACCGGCGGCCCAGGCGGCCAGGTACTCGTCGTGGGCGCCGGCGGCGATCGCCTGGGGGGCGAAGGCGGGCTGGGCCGCCTCGCCGGTGAGGGCCCACGGCTCCCAGGTGAGCAGCCCCGTGCGGCCGGTGGCCGCCACGGCGTCGAGCCAGTCGGAGCGGAACGGGCCGTGCCCGCCGCCCCAGGCCTGGAACCAGTGGACGATCTCCACCGGCCCCAGCCCGGACTCGGCCGCCGTCAACGGGCTCAGCCCCTCCTGGGGCACCGACTCCAGGTGCAGGCCCAACTTCATTCACCCATCATCGGGCCTACCAGGTCATATCCCCTATGGGAAAGGGGGGAAACCCGGATGCCGCGCGTTTCGTTCCCCCTCTAGATTCTTGGCCATGGAGGGAACAGCAGCGGTGGAGCGTGGGGCCACGCGTGCCCGCGTCCGGCCCGAGCAGTGGCTCGACCGGCGCCGGCCGCGGGTGTCGCGGGTCCGCACGCTCGTCGACGTGCTGTTCCTTTTCGCCCTGGCGGCGGCCGGTGCCAACCTGCTGGCCTGGCGGGTCGGGATGCTGGACCGTATCGGGCCCGCCGGGTGGGCCCTGTTCGGCCTGGAGGTCCTCTCGGTGGGGTGGCTCGTGGTCACGGCCCTGGTGTTCTCCGGGCGGTCCAGTCCCCGCCAGCCGGTGCCGTTGCCCGATCCCCTCACCACGCTCGACGTGTTCATCCCGGTGGCGGGGGAGCCGGCGGCGATGGTGGCGGCCACGATCGCCGCCGCCAAGGCCATCCGCTGGCCGGTCAACATCGTGGTCTGCAACGACGGCTACGTGGCCGAGCGCGACAACTGGGAGGAGATCGAGAACCTGTGCCGCCGGGAGGGTGTGTACTGCGTCACCCGGCTCGACGGCCCCCGGGGCAAGGCGGCCAACCTCAACAGCGCCCTGGCCTGGTCCCGGGCCGACGCCGTGCTCACCATCGACGCCGACCACGAGGTGGTGCCCGAGGTGGCCCAGGAGCTCCTCGGCTACCTGCGTCACGAGGAGATCGCCTTCGTCGCCACCCCCCAGGAGTTCCACGGCAGCCGGCGCGACGCCCTCAACCCCACCGAGCCCGTGTTCTACCGGGCCACCCAGCCGGCCCGCGACCGCCACGGCCTGGCCTTCTCCACCGGCAACGGCGTCCTGTACCGGCGGGAGGCCCTGATCCGCATCGGCGGCTTCTCCGAGTGGAGCCTGGTGGAAGACCTCCACACGTCGATCCGGCTCCACGCCGCCGGCTGGCGTTCGGCCTACCACCCCCGGCCGGTCACGGTGGGCCTGGCCCCCCGCACCGCCGCCGAGTACGCCCGACAGCGCCTGCGTTGGGCCCTCGACTCGCTCCGCATCCTCCGCTACGACCCGCCGTGGCGGCGCAAGGGCCTGAGCTTCCGGGCCAAGGTCCACTACACCCACACGCTGGTCTCCTACCTGGCCGTGATGGCCCAGCTGGCCTTCATCCTCGGCCCGCCGGCCTACGTCGTGGGCCGGTTCAGCCTGATGGACGACGCCAGCTGGCAGAGCCAGGCCCTCCACGTCGGCCCGTGGATGGCGGCCGTGCTGCTCACCGTGGGGCGGTGGGCCGGCCCCCGGGCCGCGCTGCGCTCGGTCCGGCTCACGGTGGCGCTCCTTCCCGTGGTGTTCTGCACCGCCGCCTGGCGGTTGGTGCGATCGCCGCACGCCGAACAGGGCACGGTGACGGCCAAGGCCAACCCGTCCCGGCTGAACCGGATGCTGGTCGCCGCCCTGCTCGTGCCGCTGGGCCTGGTCGGCACGCAGGTGTGGGGGGCGCTCGACCGTCGGCCCGGCGGGTCGGACCTGGCCATGGTGTGGGCCGCGCTGCTGGCGGTGGCCGCCGTCGGGCCGGTCCTGCGCTTCGGCAGCCGGTTCTGGCCGTTCGTGGCCCGCTCGGTGGTGGTGCTCCTGTCGGTGGCCCTCACCTCCGGGGCCGTGGCCACCACCCGGTTCGGCTGGGAGCCGCCGCTCGGCCTCTACCGGTCGTTCCGGGTCGACAGTGCCCTGGCCGACGCCGTGGTGGAGGTGAACGAGCTGGGCGACACCTACCTGGCCGGCCCGCCGGTGGCGGCCGAGCCCCCGGCGGCCCCGGCCGACGTGGCGGCCGACACCCTCGTCCGGGTGGGCCTGGAGCCGTCGGACAGCGGGATCTACCTCGGCTACACGTCCGACGCCCTCCCCTACGACCTGAGCGACGTCGACCGGTGGAGCGCGGCGGTGTCCTCCCCCCAGGTCGTGCACTGGTACCAGCAGTGGGGCTCGGGCGACAGCCGGTTCCGGGGCGACTGGATCCGGGAGGTGGCCGACAGCGGCCGGGTGCCGATGATCTCGTGGGAGGCGTGGGCCAAGCCCGAGAGCGGGTTCAAGCTGGCCGAGCAGGAGATGGGCAACATGGCCGACATCGCCGCCGGCCGCTACGACGACTACATCGACTCGTGGGCGGTGGCCGCCGCCGACATCGGCCAGCCGATCCTGCTCCGCCCGTTCCACGAGATGAACGGCTACTGGTATCCCTGGTCGGTGGGGGTCAACGGCAACACCAACGAGAGCTACATCGCCGGCTGGCGCCACGTGGTCGACCGGTTCCGGGCCGCCGGAGCCGACAACGTGCGCTTCGTGTGGTCGATCAACACGCTGGCCGACTTCGACCAGGGGCGCAACGTGGCCGAGGCCTATCCCGGCGACGACTACGTCGACTGGGTGGCGACGTCGGGGTTCAACTGGGACGACTACGCCAGCTGGGCCTCGTGGGTCACGCCCCAGTGGGTGTTCACCGACACCTACCGGCTGCTCCAGACGTTCGACAAGCCGGTCATGTTCGCCGAGGTGGGCACGGGCAAGAACGGGGGCGACGAGGCGGCCTGGGTGGCCGACGCCATGCGGTGGTTCGACACGCTGGGAGACCTGAAGGCCGTGATCTGGTTCGACCGCAGCTACGACGGCTCGATCGACTTCCGCCTGGGGCCGGGCCAGCAGCGGGCGATGGCCGATGCCGTGGCGGCCCCCGGGGGCGGCTGGTCGCCGCCGCTGAACCTGCGGGAGCATCCCGAGATCGACCCCGGCATCGGTGAGGGCCTGTCGGCCGTCGGCGTGGCCCCGCCGGCCGACCGGATCGACGCCGCCGCCCGCGACGGGGAACCGGTGGTGATCAGAGGTTGAAGGCGTAGATCGTGCCCGAGTCGTTGCCCACGTAGAGCCGGTCGTCGACGATAACCGGGGCCGACAGGCCGAAGATCTGCGGGCCGTCGAAGCGCCACAGCTCGTCTCCGGTGGCCGAGCTCACGGCGATGAGCTGCTTGTCGTGGGTGCCGAAGATCACCTCGTCGCCGTGGACCACCGGGCTGCCCTTGATCTGGGTGGCCTGGGCGTAGCCGTGGCGCCACGACTCGCCCAGGCTCTGGCGGCCGATGGCGAACAGCTCGCCGGCGTCGTTGCCGGCCACGATCAGTCCGTTGGCGGTCAGGGCCGGGTTGGTGCCCACGCCGGCGTTGTTGGTGAAGGTCTTGACCTTGCCGGTGTCGACGTCGACCCGGTTGAGGAAGCCCCGCTTCTCGGCGCTGGTGCCCACCCACAGCTCCTGGTGACCGGGGGTCGGTTGGCCGTCGATGTCGAGCTGGTCGAGCACCAGCGGCCGGGAGAACCAGATCCCGCCTTCCAGCGTCACCTTGTTCACCTCGTCGCCGGTGGCCGGGTCGAGGAAGTAGAGGCTGCCGTCGGTGCTGCCGATCACGATCAGCTCGTCGCCGTCCCGCACGGTGGTGACCGGCGTGGAGTTGATCATCTGGGTGCCGGTGCGGGCGGTCCAGGCAACGCTGCCGTCGGCCCGGTTCACGGCCCAGGTGCTGCCGTCGCCCGTGCCGACCACCACCAGGTCGCCCACCACGGTGGTGCTGCCCGTCACCTCTGCATCCACCGGGGTCTGCCACACCACGTCGCCGGTCTGGATGTTGAAGGCGTAGAGGACGCCGTCGTGGGAGCCGATGAAGGCGACGCCGTCGGCGATCGAGGCGGTGGTGTCGACCGTGCCGCCGGCGGTGTAGCGCCATTTGCCCTTGCCGTCGGCGGCGTCGATCCCGTGCACGCTGTTGGTGACGCTGGTGCCGATCACGAGCACGCCGTCGGCCACGGCGGGGCGGGAGGCCAGAGCGCTGCCGGTCTCGAACTGCCAGGCCACGGGGGGTGGGCCGCCGGAATCCCGGTTCGTCCACCACAGGCCGGCGCCGGCCACCGCCGCCACCAGCACCACGGCGGCCGCCACCGCCGCCACCAGGCGGCCCCGTCCCCGGGCCGGGGCGGCGGGTCTCTCGGCCGGGTGGAAGGCGGCCGGAGCCGACACACCGGGCTGGATCGTCCCCGGCTGGACGGTCCCGGGGTGGGCTGACACGCTGGGCTGCGACGGGCCGGACTGCGACCATGGGCTCGGCTGCCACCGGGTGGGGTCGCTGGTGCCGGGCCCGCTGGTCTGGGGTGCTGCCCATCGGGTGGGGTCGCTGGTGCCGGGGCCCGAGATCACGGTGGGGTTGGCGGGGCCCGATGCGCCCGCCATGCCCGGGTAGGCAGCGGGCGGGGCGGCCGTCGCCCACCCCGGGCCCATCTGGCCGGTGGACGGTTCGGGGGCGGTGACCGCCGGCCCCTCCCGGGCCAACACCGCCCGCAGCTCGTCCTCGAACGCCCGGGCCGACTGGGGGCGGTGGGCGGCGTCCTTGGCCAGCGCCCGCTCCAGGAACGCCCACAGGGCGGGCGGGATCACCTCGGGCGGCACCGGCGGGATGGCGTGGCCCATGATGCGGAACATGTACGCCTGGGGCGAGTCGGTGCCGTCTATGTAGTACGGCGGGCGCCCCGTGATCAGGTTGTAGAGGGTCGACGCCATCGAATACAGGTCGGACCGGTCGTCCCGGGTGTCCTCTCCCGAGGCGAAGGCCTCGGGCGGGCAGTGGGCCAGGGTGTAGGCCACCTGGGTGGTGGTCGACTCCCGGATGGCGGCGATGCCGAAGTCGGTCAGCTTGGGGATCCGGCCGGCCAGCACGATGTTGGCCGGCTTCACGTCCCGGTGGAGGATGCCCTGCTCGTGGGCGTGGCCCAGAGCGGCCGTGACCGGCACCACGAGCTCCACCGCATCCCGCCACGGCAGCCCGCCCCGGGTGTCGATCAGATCCTGCAGCGAACCGCCGGTGACCAGCTCCATCACCAGGTAGGGGGCGCCGGTGCGGGCGTAACCGGCCCGGAACGGCATGATCACGTTGGGGTGCGAGGAGAGCTGGCCCATGATGCCCCGCTCCCGGTCGAACCGGCGGCGGCCCGAATCGTCCAGGGAGTGCAGCAGCTTCACCGCCACCCGGCGGTTGAAGCCACTGTCCTGGGCCGAGTAGATGGTGCTGAAGCCACCCCGGCCGATGACCTGGAAGTCGCTCAGCTCATCGATGCCGAGATCGATCTCTGCCACCATGTACGCGCTCGTTACCTGCCCAGTGCCCTCGTTGGCGTGGCACAACCTTACCCGCGCCGCCTCGGGCGCAGGATGCCAGTTACTCTTCGGTCCCATGACCGACCGGCCACCCACCGGCACCCCCCACGATCCACCGGCTGATCCGCCGGCTGATCCGTCGGCCGATCCGCGGGCTGAGGACTACCGGCGGGTCGGGTTCAACCGTCGCCTGGGGTTCGGAGGCAGCCCCGCTCTGCTCGTTGTCGACGTGTGCCGGGCCTACTTCGAGCCCGGCTCCCCGCTCGACATCGGCCGGCCCGAGGTGCTCGACGCCGTCGGGTCGCTGGTGGCCGGGGCCCGGGCCGCCGGCCTCCCCGTGCTGTGGACCCGGGTGGAGTTCGAGCCGGGCGGGGCCGACGGCGGCGTCTTCTACCGCAAGGTGGGGGCGCTGGCCCTGTTCGACCGGGGCCAGCCCCTCGGCGGGTGGGTGAGCGACCTGACGCCGGGGCCCGGTGAGGCCGTGATCACCAAGCAGGGCGCCTCCGCCTTCTTCGGCACCGACCTGGCCGGCCGCCTACGGGCCGCGGGCGTCGACACCGTGATCGTGTGCGGCGTCTCCACCAGTGGCTGCGTGCGGGCCTCGGCCCTCGACGCCTGCCAGCACGACCTGGTGCCGATCGTGGTGGAGGAGGCCTGCGGTGATCGCGATCCCACCGTCCACCACGCCAACCTGTTCGACCTCGACGCCAAGTACGCCGACGTCGAACCCCTGGCCGCCGTCCTGGCCCACCTGGCCCACCTCGACGGCCCCCCGGCGTGCTAAAGATGGGGCCCCGCCCGACCCACACCGACCCGACACGCCCGGAGGCGACCACGATGGACCTGGGGATCTTCATCCCGATCGGCAACAACGGCTGGATGATGTCGCAGAACGCGCCGCAGTACATGCCGAGCTTCGACCTCAACCGCACGGTGGCCCAACGGGCCGAGGCCGCCGGCTACGACTTCCTGCTGTCGATGGTGAAGCTGCGGGGCTTCGGCGGCGCCACCGAGTTCTGGGACCACAACCTCGAGTCGTTCACCCTGATGGCCGGCCTGGCCGCCGTCACCTCGAAGATCCAGCTCTTCGCCTCGGTGGCCCTGCCCACCCTGCACCCGGCGATGGTGGCCCGTATGGCGTCCACCATCGACGACATCTCCGACGGCCGCTTCGGCATCAACATCGTGTCGGGCTGGAACCAGTCGGAGTACGCCCAGATGGGGGTGTGGCCGGGCGACTGGTACTACGACCGGCGGTACGACTACGCCACCGAGTACGTCACGATCATGAAGGAGCTGTGGGCCACCGGCGTCAGCGATCTCAAGGGGGAGTTCTTCCAGCTCGACGACTGCCGCCTGTCGCCCCCGCCCGAGGGCGGGTCGGTGCCGCTGGTGTGCGCCGGCCAGTCGGACCGGGGGATGCAGTTCTGCGCCGAGGTGGGCGACTACCAGTTCATCATCGGCACCGACGACTTCGACGTGGTGCGCAACGACGCCGCCCGCCTGGTGGCCGCCTCCCGGGAGACGGGGCGCGACGTGGGCGTCTACGCCCTGTTCCAGATCACGATGGGGGAGACCGACGCCGAGGCCGAGGCGACGTGGAACCACTACCGCGACGGCGCCGACCTGGAGGCCATCGCCTTCATGACCGGCCAGGCCAGCCTGGACACGTCGGGGGCCACGGCCGAGAAGATCACCGAGATGAAGGGCGCCTTCAACCTCAACATCGGCCCCATCGTGGGCAGCCACGCCACCGTGGCGGCCAAGCTCGACGAGGTGTCGCAGATCGAGGGCATCAAGGGTGTGATGTGCGTGTTCGACGACTACCCGTCGGCCACGGCAGAGTTCGGGGCGAAGGTCATGCCCCTCATGCAGTCCCGGAAGTGAGCATCGCGGCAGTGACTAGTCAGGGAGTGAGCATCTCGTGAGCGTCGTCGTCATCATCGGAAACCCCAGCCCGGGCGGGCGCACCAGCCGCACCGGGGCCGCCGTGGGGGCGGCCATCGCCGCCGCCCGGGGGGAGGGCGAGGCGGAGGTGATCGAGCTGGCCACCATCGCCGGCGGCCTGTTCGAGTGGGGCAACCCGGCGGTGGCCGAGCTGACGGCCAAGGTGGCGGCGGCCGACGTGATCGTGGCCACCAGCCCCACGTTCAAGGCCACCTACTCCGGCCTGCTCAAGGCGTTCCTCGACAACTACGGCAACGACGCCCTGGCCGGGTGCAAGGCGGTGCCGGTGATGCTGGGGGCCGCCCCCCAGCACGCCCTGGCCCCCGAGGTGCACCTGCGCCCGCTGCTGGTGGAGCTGGGGGCGTCGGTGCCGAGCCGGGGCCTCTACGTGCTGGAGAGCCAGGTCGACGAGCTCGACTCGGTCGTGGCCGCCTGGGCCGAGAAGGCCATCCCGCTCCTGCTGGGCTGAGGAGGGGTCTGCGTGGTGTCCACACCGATGGCCGTCGGCGGCCCGGCCCCCACTGAGCTGGTGGTGGACGGCCCCGGCGGGCGCGCCCTCACGGCGTTGGTGAGCCGATCCGTTCCCGGCGTCGCCCCCGATCGACGGTGCGCCGTGATCCAGATCCACGGCGGGGGCTGGGCCATCGGGGCGCCGGCCATGCTGGCCCGGCGCTCGGCCGAGTTGGCCAACCACGGCTTCACCGCCGTGGCCGTTGAGTACCGGCTCACCGGCGAGGCCCCGTGGCCGGCCCAGCTCCACGACGTGAAGCGGGCCATCCGCCACGTACGGGCCAACGCCGCCTCGTTGGGCGTCGACCCCGATCGGATCGTGCTCCAGGGGCACTCGGCCGGCGCCCACCTGGCCCTGATGGCGGCGGGCACGGCCGACGACCCGGCCTGGGACCCGCCCTCCGCCGAGGCCGACCCTCATCGCGGGGTGAGCAGCGCGGTGGCCGCCGTGGTCGCCTTCTACCCGCCCACCGATCTGCGCGCTGGCCCGTCGGCCGCCCGCCTGCTGGGTGAGGGCCACGACGCGGCGGCGGCCGCCGCCGCCAGCCCGATCACCCACGTCGTCCCCGGCTTCCCACCCACGCTGTTGTTGCACGGGCTCGACGACGCCATGGTGCCCCCGGCCTCGTCCCAGGCCCTGCACGACGTGCTGACGGCGGCCGGGGTGCCGGCCGAGTTGCACCTCTACGCCGGCCAGATCCACGAGTTCGACGCCGGGGCCACGATGTGCGCCCTCACCCAGCACGAAGCCGCCGTGTTCGTGGAGCGTCACCTGCTCGACCCCCGGCGCTTCGACGCCGAGCAGGCGGCCGAGAACCCCCTCTGGCCCCGCTGACGCTCGCGCAGTCCAAGGGGGCTAACGGGACGGGACGGGACTCAGGCGAAGGCGGCGGCGAAGGTGCGCTGGTGACCGACGGCCCGGGCCTCGGCCGCCGCCGCCTCGGTCTCGTGGCCCTGCTCCCGCAGGGCCCGGGCCCGCTGGATCCAGTTGTGGTACGACCGGTCCCGCCGGCTCACCCGCTCGGCCGTGAGGGCGGCGGCCAGGGCCGGGCGCTGGGCCCGCAGGGCCGCCTCCACCAGTGTCCGCTGCAGGGCGTCGCGCTGGGCGTGCGACCCGCCGAACAGGTGCAGCATCGACCGGATCGGCTGGAGGTCGGCGATCACGTCGGCATAGCGGCCCTGGGCGAAAGCGACCACGGCGATACAGGCCGGCAACCCGATCCGGGCCGTCATCAGGGCGTTGGTGCCCTGGGCCGTCGGCAGCCAGGCCCGCAGCCGGTCGATCACGGCCTGGGCCTCGGCCAGGCGGTCGTCGCCCACCAGAGCCATGACGGCGTGGAGGTCGTTGAAGGCGTACCACGGGTCGGCCGTGGCCAGCGGCGCCCAGGCCTCGGCCAGGGGAGCGAAGCGGCCGCCGGTGTCGGCCCCGTCGAGCAGGAGCCGCCACAGCAGGGCGCTGGCGTCGAGCATCTCGATCGGTACCCCATCCGAGGTGGCGTGGTGGATCTCGGCGTCGTAGACGGCCAGCGCCCGATCGGTGCGGCCCGCCTCCAGGGCGTAGAGGGCCAGGTGCCACCAGTTGTGGACGGTGAACAGGTTGCCGGCGCCCCAGTCACCCTGGCGGCCGAGCAGGAAGCGGGTGCCGGTGTCGACCAGGCCCTGCATCTCGTAGGTGTGGACCACGGCGTGGACGGCCCACACGTCGTCGGCGTTGACGGCCAGGGCGGCCATCCCCGCCTCCTCGGCCTGCCCGTAGTGGCCGGCCTCCTCCAGCCCGAAGGCCTGCATGCCCCGCACGAAGCCGGTGTGGGGATGGTCCGGCTCGAGGGCGGGGAGGGTGCGGCCCACCCGGTCCCGCAGGTTGGCGGCGTCACCCAGGAAGAAGTCGAGCTGGTGGCCGATGGCCAGGGCCAGGAGGTCGGCCGGCCACTGCTCCAGCACCGTGTCGAGCACCTCGGCGGCGGTGATCCAGTCTCCCCCCAACCACGCCTCGACGGCGGCCACGTGGCCCAGCTCCCGGGGGTGGGCGGCGTGCTGGGCCAGGGCGGCGGCGGCCGCCGCCGCCCCCGGCAGGTCGGCCGGGTTCGTGCCCATCAGGTTGAGGTAGGCGACCAGGGCGTGGCCCATGGCCGTGGTGGGGTGGGCGGTGGTCAGCTCGTCGGCGGCGGTGAGCACGTCGGGATGGAAGCGGAGCATCCGGTCGAGGGCCCGGTCGAAGGCCGCCACCCCCTCGGCCGGTCCGCTGAGGGGTACGCCGTGGGCATCGGTGAGCGCAGGGGCCATGGCCCATTGTCGCTCAGGCGGTGACGTCGCGCCGGCACAACACCCACAGGGCCACCGCCCCGGCCCCGACGGCGTAGACGGCGGCGGTGACGGCGGCCCGGCCGAAGCCCAGCTCGGCATTGCCGCCCCGGATCAGCGCCGCCAGCACCTGGCCCGGGAACCATCGGTAGCCGGGTGACCATGAGCCCGACACGATGTTCTCGAACGGCCCGGCCCAGCCGAACCCGGCGGCGAGGGCCACCGGCACCGAGCGGAACACCACGGCCACCAGGGTGGCGAACACGGCCCAGCCGGCAACGCCGGCCAGCACGGTCCCGGCGTCGGTGGCGGCGTCGCCCAGGCTGGCCAGGCTGATCCAGCCGGCGGTCGGCACGTCGAAGATCGGGGCCAGGACCAGCGAGGCGAGGAAGGTGAGAGCCTCGGCCGCCACCACCACGCCGGCCGCCACCACCAGCACACCAGCCAGCTTGCCGGCCAGGAGGCGGGCCCGGCGGGGCTCCCGCTGGGCCAGGGTGCGGAACGTGCCGCCCGAGAGGTCGGAGGCCATGAGGGCGATGACGGTGACGAACACGAAGAAGCCGACGAACGACGCCCCCACCACGAAGGCCTCGGTGCCGCCGCCGTTGCCCGACAGCGAGGCCACCGTGGCTCCCGAGCGGCGGCCGGCCGGGCCGGCCGGGGTGTCGGCGGCGCTGGCGTAGATGCTGAGGCCGACGACGGCGGCGAAGGCGGCGGCCGCCGCCAGCAGGCCGAACCCGGAGCGGCGGTGGACGAGGCGGAGCAGCTCCGCCCGCATGACGTGGGTCATCGGTGGTCTCCTGTCACGAGATCCTTCACGGGGTTCTGGTTCACGGGGTTCCGGTTCACTGGGTCCTTCTTCACGAGATCCAGGTAGCGGTCTTCCAGCGAGCGGCGGCGGGGGGCCAGCTCCACCAGCACCACGCCGGCGTCGAACGCCAGCTGGTTGACCCGGGCCGCCAGATCCGCCGGGTTCGTGCCGTCGTCGGGGATCGCCACCTCCAGCTTGGTGGCGTCGGCCCCGGCCCGGGTGGGATCGAGGGCGCCCACCCCCAGGCCGTCGGCGGCGAGCACCCGGTGGAGGCAGGCCGCCTCCTCCGGTCGCCGGGTGCGCAGGCCGAGGGTGGTGCCGCCCTGGAGGCCCGAGGCCGGTCCCTGGTAGAGGGAGCGGCCCCGGTCGATCAGCACCAGCCAGTCGCACACCTGCTCCAGCTCGCTCAGGTCGTGCGACGACACGAGCACGGTGCGGCCGCCGTGACCCAGGCGGCCCACCAGCGAGCGCATGTCACGCACCCCCTCGGGGTCGAGGCCGTTGGCCGGCTCGTCGAGGATGAGCAGCTCCGGGTCGCCGAGGAGGGCGGCGGCGATGCCCAGGCGCTGCTTCATGCCGAGGGAGTAGCTGCGGAACCGGTCGCCGGCCCGGTCGGTGAGGCCCACCAGGTCGAGCACGGCGGGGATGCGGCCGGGGTCGATCCGGGCGATGGTGGCCAGGATGCGGAGGTTGTCCCGGCCCGAGCGGGCGGGGTAGAAGGCGGGGCTCTCGATCAGGGCCCCCACCCGGTGCAGGTAGCCGACGGGGTGATCGAGGGGCTGGCCGAGCACGGTGCCCCCGCCGTCGGTGGGGCGGACGAGGCCGAGGAGCATGGCCATGGTGGTGGTCTTGCCCGCCCCGTTGGGGCCGACGAAGCCGGCCACCACGCCGGCCGGGAGATCGAGGCTGAGCCCGTCCACCGCCGTGCGGTTGCGGTAGCGCTTGGACAGGTTCCGGACCGACAGGGCGAGGTCGCCGGTTGGTGGGTCGTGAGGCATGCCTCCACCGTGACCCACGCCGGCTGTCCCGTCGTCCGCCGGCTCCGGGCGGCGTCGCTCGGCCGCTACCGCCGCGCGTCGGGCGTACCGGCGGCCGCTGCTCAGGCCCGCCAGCCGGGCCTGACGAGCCCCGCCTCGTAGGCGAACACCACGAGCTGGGCCCGGTCCCGGGCGCCGAGCTTGATCATGGCCCGGCTCACGTGGGTCTTGGCCGTGGCGGCGCTGATCACCAGGCGGGTGGCGATCTCGTCGTTGCTGAGGCCGTGGCCGACGAGGGCCACGATCTCCCGCTCCCGGTCGGTCAGCGGATCGGCCGCCGGTGGGGGACCGGCCGGCGCCCGGGACCGGCTGGCGAACTCCTCGATAAGGCGCCGGGTCACCCCGGGCGACAGCAGCGATCCGCCGGCCACCACCTCCCGCACCGCCCGCAGCAGCTCCACCGGTTCGGTGTCCTTCACCAGGAACCCGGTGGCGCCCGCCCGCAGCGCCTCGAACACGTACTCGTCGAGGTCGAACGTGGTGAGGATCACCACCTTCACGCCCGCCAGGCGGGGATCGGCGGCGATGCGGTGGGTGGCGGCCAGCCCGTCGAGGCCGGGCATCCGGATGTCCATCAGCACCACGTGGGGCCGGTGCTCCACGGCCCGGGCCACGGCCTCGGCCCCGTCGGCCGCCTCGGCCACCACGGTGAGGTCGGGCTGGGCGTCGAGGAGGGCCCGGAACCCGGCCCGCACCAGGGCCTGGTCGTCGGCGATCACCACCCGGATCAGCTCGGGCGTGGCGCCCGTCATCGGCTCACCGGCAGCCGGGCCGTGACCCGGAACCCGCCGGCGGGGTCGGCCGCCGCCTCCACCGCGCCCCCCACCGAGGCCGCCCGCTCCCGCATCCCGGTGATGCCCAGGCCCGGCTCGGCCCGACCGCCGCCGACACCGTCGTCGGCCACGTCGATCACCAGTTCCCGGCGGTCGTCGTCGTCGGCGGCCCCGTCGGCGGAGCTGTAGCGGACGTCGACCCGCACCGAGCCGGCCCGGGCGTGGCGGGTGACGTTGGTCAGCGCCTCCTGCACGATCCGGTAGGCGGCGAGCTGCACCGGGGCGCCCGGATACCGACCGTCGGGTGGCCGTTGGTGGTGGTAGTCGACGGCCAGGCCGGTGGCCTCCAGGCCCCGCACCAGCTCGTCGAGGTCGTCGATTCCGGGAGCGGGGGCGGTGGGGGCCGGGTGGCCGTCGGTGTCCCGCAGCAGTTCGAGCGCGGCACGCAGCCCGTCCAGGGCGTCGTGGCTGGCCGCCTTGATCTCGGTGAGGGCGGGGCGGGCCGCCTCCGGCCGCTCGTCGAGCAGGTGGAGGGCCACGCTGGACTGCACGTTGATGAGCGAGATCGTGTGGGCCAGGGTGTCGTGGAGCTCCTGGGCCACCCGGAGGCGGACCTCGCCGGCCTGGCGCTGGCGCTCCTGCTCGGCGGCCACGGCGGCCTGGCGGAGCTGCACCCGGCGGGCCCGCACCAGCTCGGCTCCGGCCAGCAGCAGGCCGATCCAGCCGGCCACCGCCACCGGCTGCCACCACGTGAGGCGCTCGCCCGGGGCCAGCGCGTGGCCGGCGGTGACAACGGCCAGGCCGAGCGCCGTGAGCAGCCACACCCGCCGCCTATCGGCCACCTGCACCGAGGCCACCAGGGCCACGCCGGCCGAGACCACCACCGGCCCGTAGGGGTACCCCCGCCCGAGGTAGACGGCCACCACGGTGAAGGCGGCGCCCAGCACGGCCAGCGGCGCCCGGCGCAGCCCGAGCAGAGCCGCCGGCCCGGCCAGCACCAGGCCGACGGCCAGGGCGTCGAGTGGGCGGCGGTCGGGCTGGTTGTGGGCGGCGCCGATCGTGCCCACCACCTGGATCAGCCCGACCGCGCCAGCGGTGGCGACGACGGGTACGCCGGGTCGGGCCAGAGCAGACATCTCCCCGCCAGGGTACGACGCCGCCCGCCGGCCGTCGTCACCCGGTGGCGGTAACCGGCCCTACTCCCGCCGTCGTATGCGCAGCCCCCGGGTAACCTGCGGCATGAGCCGGTTGAGCGAGGTGGGCGAGCGTGAGGGCTGGCGGTGCTGGCTGTGTGACCAGCCAGTGGACCCGGAGATGTCGGTCAACGACGCCCGGGGCCCCAGCGTCGACACGGTGCTGACCAAGGCCAAGGCCAAAGCCACCGGTCAGTCGCTCGAACGCCTGGCCCACCGGGGCTGCAACACCAACAAGGGGGCGACCGCCCCCGTGGTCCCGTGGCCCGACCACCTGTTCGTGATCGACCCGGCCCCCATCGTCGCCACCGTCGACCATCTGACCCGCAAACGGGGCAAGGCCGTGATGGCCCGCTGCCTCGACCAGATCGACGCCGACGCCGCCGCCGACTGGCTGGCCGACCGCCTCACCCGCCTCGCGCCCGACACCCCGATGCGGGCCAGCGTCGACCCCGGCGGCGGCCAGTTCCTGGTGGTGCTGCACAGCGCATAGACGGCCGCGCTGGAATTGACGGCGGCGAGGTTGGCCCGGAAGGCGTCGAGGTCGAAGTCGAGGTGGCGATGTCGTCTTCCAGGATCCCCACCCGCAGCCGCACCCGGCGCACGGCCCGCCCACCGGCGTGGTCCATCGCCGTCCGGGCGATGGCGCTGCAGACCGACAGCTCAACTCCGCCCGGGGTGGCGTCGGCCAGCAGCCGTCGGCGTTCGTGCCCGTGCCGGGCCCGACCTACGATCCCGCGATGAGCTTCATCGACGTCGACGTGGTCGACCATGTGGCCCGGGTGACGGTCAACCGCCCGGCCTACCGCAACGCCCAGAGCCGCATCCTGCTGGAACAGCTCGACGAGTCGCTCGTGGCCCTGGGCCGGGACGACGACGTGCGGGTGATCGTGCTGCTGGGGGCGGGCGAGCACTTCTCCGCCGGCCACGACCTGGGCACCCCCGACGAGCTGGCCGACCAGGCTGAGCGTCCGTGGCGGGGCGGCATCCGGGGTTGGTACGAGAAGACGTGGGACCTGTTCTACGAGAACACGATGCGGTGGCGGAACCTGCCCAAGCCCACGGTGGCGGCCGTGCAGGGCTACTGCATCTTCGGCGGGTGGATGATCGCCTCGGCCATGGACGTGATCTTCGCCGCCGACGACGCCATGTTCCTCGGCAGCCATTTCCAGTACTTCTGCGTGCCGTGGGATCTTCCGATCCGCAAGGCCAAGGAGCTGCTGTACGAGCCCCGGTTCATGGACGCCGCCGAGGCCGAGCGGTGTGGCCTGGTCAACCGGGTGCTGCCCCGGGAGCAGCTGGTGGAGGAGACGCTGGCCTGGGCCGCCCGGGTGGCCGAGAACGACCCCTTCCAGCTGCGGATGACGAAGGTGGCCACCAACCAGATGCAGGACAGCCAGGGGTTCCCGGCCCACATGACGGCGGCCCACGCCATGTACGTGCTGGGCCGCCTGGGCGAGCGCGACCCCGACTCGATCGTGGTGGAGCCCGGCGGCCGCCGCCGCCCGATGGTGCAGCGGGCGCTGGAGAACTTCGAGGCCAACCGCCGGACGGGCGGAAGCAGCAGCTAGACCGGGTCACATGCTGGAGGAGGAACGGCGGCGGGTGCTGTGGTGCGGGGCGGCGGGCCTGGCCGTTGGCCTCGTGCTGGCGGTGCTGACGGCGTGGGAGCTGGCCCTGCTGTTCGGCTGGATCGCCGGCACCGTCGTGCTCCTGGTCTGGACGTGGTGGTCGATCACCCCATTGGGCGGCGCCCGCACGGCCCAGGTGGCCACGGCCCAGGACAACACCCGCAACGGGGCCCGTCTGCTGCTGGTGGCGGCGAGCGTGGCCAGCCTGGTGGCGGTGGCGGCCGCCCTCCACCATGCCTCCCAGGTCCACGGGGCGGAGAAGGTGGTGGGCATCACGGCGGCGATGGCCACCATCGCCACCTCGTGGCTGACGGTGCAGACCGTCTACACCCTCCGGTACGCCCACCTCTACTACACCGCACCGGTGGGCGGGATCGACTTCCCGGAGACCACCGACCCGAGCTACGTCGACTTCGCCTATGTCGCCTTCAGCGTGGGGATGACGTACCAGGTGTCGGACACGGCGCTGCAGCGCACGGCGATCCGGGGCACCGTCCTGCGCCACGCCCTCCTGTCGTACGTGTTCGGTGTGGCCATCATCGCCGCCACCATCAACGTGGTGGCCAGCTTCGTCGGCTGAGCCATGGGGTGGGGCCCCTATATGGCTCCGGGGCCGGCGGGCGTAGGTTGAGCTCATGAGGAACCCTGAGGTGCAAGGACGGCTCCGGTCTCTGACCTGCTACGCCGGCTGCCTGGCGCTGATGGTTCTGTTCTGCCTCCACGGCGCCGCCTGAGGACCGGCGGGGGCGGGGGGCGACGGCTCAGCTGGCGGGAGCGGGAGGGGCGGGCCACACCCCGGCCACGCTGGTGGCGAGCCAACGGGCGACCGCGGCGTTGACCTCGGCCGGGCGCTCCTGGGCCATCCAGTGGCCGGTGTCGAGCACGGCCTCGGTCAGGTCGGCGCACAGCTCCCGCATGGGATCGGCCAGGCGGGAATTGATCGTCTCGCACGTGTAGTCGTAGCGGGCATGGAGGAACAGCACCGGCATCGTCAAACGGCCCTGGTCGGTGGCCCGGGCGGCGTAGGCCTCGTTGGCCGGGTGGTTCATGTACCAGGCGTCGGGGCCGGTGAAGCCGTTGCGCTCCAGGGCCTCGGCGTAGGTGCGGAGGTCGTCGTCGGTCACCACGTCGTGGTCGGCCGGGATGTCGGGGGCCACGCCGGTGCCGCCGAACCACCCGCCGTTGGCCCGCACCGAGGCGGTGACCGACGGCTTGCCCAGGCCCTTGGGGTTGCCCTTGCGGAACAGGGCCTTCACCGTGAGGTAGGGGTCGGCGTCGAAGGTGGCGCTGGCCCGGCCGAACTGCTCTGCGTAGTAGAGCTGGTAATCCCACTGGCCCACCGGGTACTCGGCCTCGGGGTAAACGGACCGGTCGACCAGGGCGATCGTGTGGTCCCAGCCCCGCTCCAGGGTGGCGTAGGGCACGCACAGGGAGGCCACGGCGTGGCACCGGTCGGGGTGGTGGCTGGCCACGTTCCAGACCACGGGCGACCCCCAGTCGTGGCCGATCCACACCGCCCGGTCCCGGCCCAGGCCGTCGAGCAGATCGATCATGTCGGCCACGATGTGCTCCTGGGCGTAGCTGGCCAGATCCGGGTAGGTCGAGGAGCGGCCGTAGCCCCGCATGTCGGGGGCCACGCAGCGGAAGCCGAGACCGGCGAACACCGGCAGCTGGTGGCGCCAGCTGATCGACAGTTCGGGCCAGCCGTGCACGAACACCAGCAGCGGCCCGTCCTCGGGCCCGGCAGCCAGGTAGTGCGTACGGTGCCGCTCGGTGCGGTGCCAGTGCTCGGTGACGGAGGTCGCGCTCATCGCCGGATCCTAGCTATCGCCGCGGCCACGGTGCCCTACGGGATCCGGCCTCATTCGATCTCGGTGCCATCGGGGCGGTAGGTGCGCCACCTGCCGGTGTCGGGGTCTCGTCCGGTGATGTAGCCCTTTTGTTTCCATCGGTTGTGGCGCCCGCAGAGGGGGATGCCGTTCTCGGGGTGGGTCTTGCCGCCGGTGGCGTGGGGGTGGGCGTGGTCGGCTTCGCACACCGACGTCGGTACCCAGCAGCCGGGCCAGATGCAGGTGGGGCTCTGGAGTTTGACGGCGAGGCGGTTGCGGCCGGTGAACAGTCGCCGCTTTGATCCGACAGCGGTGGGTTGCCCGCCGGTGACGAGCACGACCCGGACGTGGTGGTGGAAGCTGTCGAGGACAGCCTCGACCGGCTCCAGCGGGTACCCGTCGATGGTCTCGCACTTGTAGGTCTTCGGGTCGTACCACTTGTTCGTGGTGTGGGCGTCGGCGTCGCAGTGGGGGTCGGTGCAGGTGACCCGGTGCACGGTCGACAGGTAGGTGTCGGCGTCCCACAGGATCACGTGCTCGGTGCCGGGGCCTTGGGCGTCGGGATCGGCCGAGGCGGCCATCTCGGCCATCCGCACGAGAGCGTCGGCCCAGCGGTGGGCTTCGGTTCGGACCAGGTCGGCGGCGCTGGTGTTGTCGCCGTTGGTCTCGCTGGCTTTGGCCCAGTCGTTCTGTCGTTCCCGGTCGGCCAGGCGGCGCAGCAGCTCGTGGACTTTGGCTCCCTCCAGTGGACCGAGCGAGCCCTTCAGCTTCCAGGCCAGGGTTTCGGGGTCTTGGGAGAGGGAGACGTGGCGCCGCTTGTGGGCTTCGTCGGCCTTTGGCTCTGGGCCGTCGGTGTCGACCACTCGTTCCCATTGGCGGAGGACCTGTTCGAACACCGGGTAGTCGCACTCGGTGGCCAGCATGAGCAGGTCGGGTTGGAAGTCGATCAGGGCGTCGCGGACCCGGGGGTTCAGGTACACCTTGGCCACGAGATCGACCTGTTCGGTCCCGACGGCGCCCGCCTGGTAGGCGTCGGCCACCAACGGCAGGTGGCACAGGGCCCGCTGTAACCGTTCGCGCCGCAGGGCTTCGGATCCCGACAGTCGGCAGGCCCGGCGGACCATCACCTTGGCCGAGGCGTGACCGTCGACCTGATGCAGACCCGACCGCTGAACCTGACCCAGTACGGCTACCCGGGCCGAGTCGAGGCGCCGGGCGCCGACCTCGAACCCGTCGAGCAACGCCCGGGTCTCATGGTCCCAGCACCCGTCGAACGGGAGGGCGTGCACCCGGTCCAACACCGAGGCGAGATCAGCGAGGACAGCGGATGGGGTATCACCCCCGAACCCACCTCCCACCCCTCCTCGCAACTCGTCAGATCCCGCCGAATCCATGGGTCCAACCTAGTCAGGGGGTGTGACACTGAACCCGAAACGAGATCCCTCCCGGGAAGAAATCCGGCAAGCAAAGGAAACGCGTACACAGTTCGTAGGCAGGCCGGGCTCAGCCCGGCGGGGTGCCCCTCGGCCGCCGGACCCGGGCCGGGACGTGCCAGCCGAAGCGGAGCGAGGCCAGACGGAGGGCGACGGTGGCGGCCACGGCCCCGGCCTGCACCGCCGTGGGGGTGAGGCCGGCCTGGTGGCCGAGGGCCACGAGCAGGGCGCCGAGAGCGGCGGGCACGGCGTAGAGCCGGCTCCCCTCGGCCAGGATCTCGGGGATCTGGTCGGCCAGCAGGTCGCGCACCAGGCCGCCGCCGACGGCGGACACGGTGCCGACGAGCACGGTGGCGCCGATGCCGAGCCCGGCGTCGACGGCCCGGCTGGCGCCCACGGTGGCGAACAGCCCAAGGCCGACGGCGTCGAGCAGCAGCACGGGGTGGCGGAGCCGGTCGGCCGCGTTGGGGGCGGCCAGGATCGTGAGGGCGGCCACGATCGGCACCAGCAGCAGGCCTTCGGTACGGACGAGACGGGGCGGGAGATCACCGATCAGCATGTCGCGGGCCACGCCCCCGGCGAAGCCGGTGACGAGTCCCAGGCTGAGCACGCCCACGATGTCCATGCTGCGCCGCACGGCCACCAGCCCACCCGACAGGGCGAAGACGTAGATGCCGGCCACGTCGAGGACGGCGAGGGGCGTAACGTGCATCTGATCGACCGGGCCGCCCCTGGACGGGGCGGAGGGTCAGCCCTCCGGGTCGTCCGACCCGGCGGGGCCGTCGGTGCCCCCGTCGAGCGCCGGCATGCCGATCGAGCCCAGGGTGCCGACGGCGCGGTAGACGGCGAGCTTGGCCCGGCTGTCCTCGATGTCGAGGTTGCGCATGGTGAGCTGGCCGATCCGGTCGAGCGGGCCGAAGGGGGCGTCTTCCACCCGCTCCATCGACAGCCGCTCGGGCACGTAGGTGAGGTGGGGGCCGGTGGTGTCGAGGATCGAGTAGTCCTCGCCCCGGCGCAGCCGCAGGGTCACCTCGCCGGTGACGGCCGAGCCGACCCAGCGCAGCAGGGGCTCCCGCAGCATGAGCGTCTGGGGGTCGAACCAGCGGCCCTCGTACAGGAGGCGGCCGAGGCGACGGCCCATGGTGGCGTAGTTCTCGATCGTGCCCTCGTTGTGGATGGCCGTGACCAGGCGCTCGTAGGCGACGTGGAGCAGGGCCATGCCGGGGGCCTCGTAGACCCCGCGGGACTTGGCCTCGATGATCCGGTTCTCGATCTGGTCGCTCATGCCCAGGCCGTGGCGGCCACCGATGGCGTTGGCCTCCAGCACCAGGTCGAGCTGGGTGGCGTATTCCTTGCCGTCGATGGCAACCGGCCAGCCTTCGGCGAAGCGGATCGTGACGTCCTCGGGGGTTACGTCCACTGCCGGGTCCCAGTGGGCCACGCCCATGATCGGCTGGACGATCTCCATGCCGGTGGCCAGGTCTTCCAGCGACTTGGCCTCGTGGGTGGCACCCCACAGGTTGGCGTCGGTGGAGTAGGCCTTCTCCACCGAGTCCCGGTAGGGGAGGTTGCGCTCCTGGAGGAAGACGCTCATCTCGGCCCGGCCGCCGAGCTCGTCGACGAAGGTCTGGTCGAGCCACGGCTTGTAGACCCGGAGGCCGGGGTTGACCAGGAGGCCGTAACGGTAGAAGCGCTCGATGTCGTTGCCCTTGTAGGTGGACCCGTCGCCCCAGATGTCGACGCCGTCTTCCTTCATGGCCCGCACCAGCAGGGTGCCGGTGACGGCCCGGCCGAGGGGGGTGGTGTTGAAGTAGGTGCGGCCGCCGGTGCGGATGTGGAAGGCGCCGCACTGCAACGCCATCAGGCCCTCTCGCACCAGGTCGGCCCGGCAGTCGACCAGGCGGGCCTGGTGGGCGCCGTAGGCCAGGGCCCGGTCGGGCACGCTCGACAGGTCGGGCTCGTCGTACTGGCCCAGGTCGGCGGTGTAGGTGTAGGGGATCGCCCCCTTCTCCCGGATCCAGGCGACGGCGGCGGAGGTGTCGAGACCACCGGAGAAGGCGATCCCGACCCGTTCACCAACGGGCAGCGACATCAGTACCTTCGACACGCTCCGAACCTACCGATCGCGGCGCCCGAACCCGCCCGCCCCCAGGGGCAGCTACTTCTTCTTCTTGGTGGTGGACTCGTTGACGGCCACCGCGGTCTGGATCAAGCCCACGAACGCCGCCTCGTCGAACGCGGCGCCCTGGGCGAAGTCGATGGCCCGGCGGGCGTTGCCGTCGAGGCTGGAGTTGAACAGCTCGGCCGGGTCGTCGACCTTGGCCCCCTTGGCGAAGGTGAGCTTCACCTTGTCTTTGTAGGTCTCGCCGGTGCAGATGATCCCGTCGTGCTCCCACACCGGCACACCGAGATTGTTGTTCGACGCCTTGCGCCATTTCACGGTCTCCACCACGTCGGGGTCGGCGGTGTGGATCAGCGCCCGGAGCCGGGCCAGCAGCTCGCCCCGCCAGTCGGGAAAGCTGGCGATCTGCGCGTCGATCAGCTCGCTCGGATCGTCGGTGTCGGCCATGGCGGACCTCCCTGTCGGCTCGGCTCGGGTCGTTTCCGGTTCCCAGGTATACCCGCTGGCGGCTGCCGTCGCCCCGCGCCGGGCCGGCGGGATTACCGTTCTCGTCGCTGATATTGCCGGCCCGCACCGGGTCCGTCGATGGCAGTATCGGGTGGGATGACCGACCGCAGCGCCCCTGACCTCCGGATCCGGCCCGCCACCGCGGCGGAAGCCGACGAGATCCGCCGGATCGTGGAGGGCGCCTACGGGCACTACGTGGCGCAGTTGGGGCGCAAGCCGGCGCCCATGCTGGCCGACTACGACGAGCTGATCGGCCGGGGCGTGGTGCGGGTGGCCGTCGACGCCGACGATGGCGTGATCGGTGTGATCGTGCTGTGGCCGGAGCCCGACCATCTCTACGTCGACAACATCGCCGTCGACCCCGACATCCGGGGCACCGGTGCCGGCAGTGCGCTACTGGCCTACGCCGACGAGGCCGCCCGGGCCGCCGGGCGGTCCGAGATACGGCTCTACACCAACGAGGCCATGACCGAGAACCTCGACTACTACCCCCGCCGGGGCTACACCGAGACCCATCGGGCCGAGGCCGACGGCTACCGCCGCGTGTACTTCTCCCGCCCGGTGCCGCCCACCGGGGGCGGGAGCGGCGGTGGTACGGCTCAGGCCGGCGTGGCGTAGCGACGCAGGACCCGGCGGCCGAGGCTCGTCTTGTGGACCTCGTCGGCCCCGTCGTAGATGCGGGCCGCCCGCTCGTGCCGGTACCAGTAGGCCAGCACCGTGTCGTCGGTGACGCCGAGCGCCCCGTGGACCTGGATGGCGGTGTCGACCGCCTTGAGCATGGTGTTGGCCACCACGAACTTGATGGCCGAGATCTCGTCCCGGGCCGCCTTGGCCCCTTCGGTGTCGATCAGGTCGGCGCAGTGCAGCACCTGCAGGCGGGCGCCCCGGATCTCGGCGTCGAGCTCGGCCGCCCAGTGCTGGATCACCTGGCGGTCGGCCAGGCGGCTGCCGTCGCCGTCGATCACCCGCTCGTTGGCCCGCCGGCACATCATCTCGAAGGCCCGGCCGGCGATCCCCAGCCAGCGCATGCAGTGGTGGATGCGGCCCGGGCCCAGGCGGTCCTGGGCGATCACGAAGCCGCCGCCCTCGTCGCCCAGCAGGTTCGAACGGGGCACCCGGCAGCCCTGGTAGATCACCTCGCCGTGGCTGGCGTGGCCGCTGCCTGAGTGACCCATCACGCTCACGTTACGCACCAGGTTGAACCCGGGGGTGTCGGTGGGGACGATGATCATGCTGGCCCGCCGGTGGGGCGGGGCGTCGGGGTCGGTGACGGCCATGGTGATGGCGAAGGCGGCCCCGTCGGCCGACGAGGTGAACCACTTCTGGCCGTTGAGCACGTAGTCGTCGCCGTCGACCGTGGCCCGGGTGGCCAGCAGGGTGGGGTTGGAGCCGGCCGTCTCGGGCTCGGTCATGGAGAAGCAGCTGCGGATCTCGCCGTCCACCAGTGGACGGAGCCACCGGTCCTTCTGCTCCGGCGTGCCGTACTTGTGCAGGATCTCGACGTTGCCGGCGTCGGGGGCCTGGGTGCCGAACACGGTCATGCCCAGTGGGCTGCGGCCCACGGCCTCGGCGAACAGCCCGTGGTCCACCATCGACAGACCGAGGCCGCCGAACTCCACCGGATGGTTGGGGGCCCACAGGCCCATCTGCTTGACCTTGGCCTGGGCCGCCGCCACCGCCGCGGCCAGCGACTCGGGTGTGCCGTGGAGCAGCTGGCCCTCCAGCGGGATCACCTCCCGGGTCATGAACTCGCTGATCATGTCCAGCCGGACACGCATCTCCTCCGACACCTGGAAATCCATGGCGCACACCACCTCCGGGGCGGACGCTACGGGGCCTGGCGATGGGCGACCAGGGTCCTTGGACCGTCGTGGGGCGACGGCTTTCACGAGGCCGCGCGCGGCGGCCGATCGCCGGATGGGTCAGCCCGACCTATCCGAGCGGCGCCTTCGCCAGATCACCAGCGCGACGGCTTCGCAACGTCCGCTCTCGATCCGGTTCGACAGGCGGTGCTGTCGAATCGACCGGATGGCCAGCCGCACCGGATGCCAACCGTCGAGGTGATCGTCGACTGGTGCGACATCGTCCCGTCCAGCCGGTGACGGGGCCGACTTGGCTGCTTCAGGGAGGCGCCGCAGCATCCAGACCGCCAGCCCGACCGGCTCGAACTGGGCGAATGTCGCCTCGTCCCCGCTCTCGTCGTGGTATATCCGTGTGCGCCTCGACGCTTCTCCGTCGAAGCGGTCCTCGACGAACACCGAGAAGCCCGCACGCTGTCGCCAGACCGAACCGGACGCTCGACTGCTCTGGCGGGGATTGTCGGGATCAGCCCGTGGTGTGGGTCCAGGGTCGGTGTCCACCATGTGACTCTCCGGCTCCAAGCGGCGAGCCACCCGGACGGCCGATGGTGGCAGGGCCATACCAGTCGGCTCGTCCCGGGCTCGCCTGTGGTCAGTTTACGTCGGCGGGGAGCACGGTCAGGCCGATGTCATGGCAGGTACCGAAGATGAAGCCCACCTTGCCGCAGCAGTCCTTGGAGCCGAGCGTGATGCACAGCTTGTACTGCCTGCCGCATTCGCCACTCCCCAGCCTGGATGCCGGTACGGTGAACTCGAAATCGTACGTATCGCCTCCGGGCTGGCACGGGTTGACCGTCTTCCAGTCGCAGATCTCGAACTCCGGACCGCTGCCGCACGATTCGAAGGCGACACACACGCAGATCGAGGTGTTGCAGAGGTAGTTCAGGATTCGCCCGGTCAGGGTGACCTTGACCTTGACCTTGAATTCCTGATTCTCATGGACCACATGACAAGGCTCGCCAGTGGGGCCGATGAACTCGACCGCCATCTTGCCGCCGAGGTCCCAGGTCTCCTTGTGGATGTCGAGCTCACATTCCGTCGCAGTCATCGTGTCTCCTTGGTAGTTCCTGTGAACGAATGGCTTCGTTCCCCCAAGTCGTACAGCGTCCTTCTCAGCTGGCTCTCGTGGCCCGCTCGCTGAGTGCCGATTGATCCGATAGTCCATCGCCCCAAGGGGCGGACGAGCGGCGGATGAGCGCTCAGGCGGTGCTCGCGGGGCTCTTGTCCGGCGGCGGCCCGCCCTTGACCAACGACTCGAAGAGGCAGGTCGTCTCGGAGCTGGGTGGGGCGTCGAGGCTCCGACGCAGGGCCTCGGTGTAGCGCTCGTACTGGCGTGCCACCTGCTCCAGGTGGCCGCTCCGGGCGTGGCACGACATGGCCAACCGGTGCGCGACCTCATCGCAGGAGTCGTGCCGGAGGGCCAGGTGGGCCGCAGCCAGCGCCGCGTCGATGTCGTCCTGCTGGAAGCGGAGGGCACCGAGGCGATCGCACAGGGCGACGAACTGGGCCCGGAGTAGATCGCGCTGGGCCATTGCCCAGTCGTCGTAGGGGAATTCTTCTACAAGGTCGCCACGATAGAGACCGACGGCTTCGTCATAGTGGCGAGCGGCGGCGGCCAAATCACCTCGTTGCTCGGCGGTCGAGCCGCGCTGGTTTGCAGCGTGGAACTCGTCAACGTCGCACCACATCTCCAGCGCCGGGTCGATGGCGTAGGACTCGTGCTCGAAAATGACGATCGACATCGAGCGGTCGATCGCCCGGAATCCTTCCCGGATCGAGTAGATGCACTGGTGGAGGCTCCGGCGCCCGGCACTGACGTCGACGGCAGGCCAGAAGGTGTCGATCAGGAGGTCGCGGGTGGTGCCTCGACCTCGCCTGCTCATCAAGAAGGACAGTACCCGAAGCGTCTTTGGCCCCGCCCACTGCTCGATCAGGTGATTGCCGACCCCTACTTCCACCGGGCCGAGTAGCCGGACGTGGAGCCGCTTCGAGATCGGCCGGATGCCGGAGGGCGCCATCGGCGCCCCGGAGTAGGACTCGTGGACAAGATCGACAACCGTCGAGAGCACTGCCGTCAGCTGGCCCACGGTGACCTGCTCCGCCTCGGCGGCGGCCTCGAGGAGGACCTGCATCTCCTCCCGATGCTGGCGCCGTTGCCGCCACCGGCTGGCGTAGCGCTCGATGGCGTCGGCCAGTGCGGCCTCGGCCCGATCATCGCTGGCCTCGGCTCGCTCCCTGAGCATGTGCACGACTGCCTGAATTCGGGGTCCGTCGAGATCCCAACTTGGCTCGCGCTCCGCAGCTGCGGACGGTCCGGAGTCGATCGGAACGCCGGGCTCACGAACCGGACCCCACGCGTGGTGGGATCTGGGTTCAGCACTCACCTTCTGCCCCTAGCGTGATGATCTCGCCACCTCGTGTCCGATCAACACCAACAACCGTAGTAGAGCCTGGTCAGGCGGAACGAAGCAATTTGAGTTGATTAGCCCAAATTGGGCTATGTGTCGCCCCGTCGACACGACGCCAAAGGACAGATTCTCGGTCGGCCCAAACCACCTCGCTCTACGGGAGTCACTCGAACACTGTCGCTGGCCGAAAGCCCCCCGGTCATTCGACCTCTGGGCCCCGGCGCCAGCGCAAGCGTCCGGCGGAGTGCTGGGGTTCGTGTTTGATGCGTTCCCTGGTGGCTGTCAGGGCGCGCCGAGTTCGGCGGTGGTAGCGGGTCAGGGTCGCACGAGCTGAGCTTGGCCAGGGATGCTGCGGAGAAGTAGCGGCGGGCGACGGCCCATTCGTCGTGTCGGTCGGCGAGGACAGCTCCCAATGAGTGCGGGTGACGGCGGGGTCGTTTAGGGAAGATGCCGACGACGGTGGTCCGTCCGCGGATCTCGTTGTTCGGGCGTTTGAGCTTCCCCCGCAGGCGGGGCTCGTGGGTTACGCCCCTTGCCGTACCCTGGCTGACTGAAGTTGGCCTTCCATTCGGTGGGTGGGATGTTGCCGAGGCCGGTATGGAGCCGGCCCGTGGTGCACCGGTTGATCCAGACGAAGGTGGCCCGGCAGCCCACGCCACATCGGGAGCGCTGGGCTCGAACCGGCGGCCGACCAGATCTGGCAGGGGTGGGTAGAGATGCGAGGGCAGGGCGGTGCGGACCTTGGCCGACTTGTGGGCCCCGATGATCCCGTTCGACGGGAGCGGCACGGGCGGCAGAACCGTTATGACGTCGACCCGTCACGACCCACGGTGGGCGGTGAACCAGGGGGTGGCGAAGTCGACGGCGGCAACCATCGAACACCAGCGTGACGGGGCCAGGCCCACCCGGCCCTCGTGTGGCGGGTGGGCGGCCATGAGTGCGTCGCCCAGTTCCACGAAGTCGTCGGTCTCGGCCACCTCGCCGTCGAACGCCACCCACTGCGACCGGCCGTCCACCAGCACCACCGCTCCGTCCTCGATCGGGCCCGGTTTGCCCGGCCACGAGGCCCGGGTCTCGGCCAGGTGGAGCGAGGTGTTGGTGGCATGGGTGACGCCGACCTGGAGGATCACGGCGTCGGCGTCGTAGAGCCGGCCCAGCGGTGAGCTGTCGCCGAACTGTGGCACGATGTCGTGAGGGGTCACGAGGCGGGCGGCGTCGGGGCCGATGGCGGCGAACGACACGGTGGGATGAGGGCCCCGCACGGCCCGCCGGTCGGTGCGGAACGCCTCCACGATCACTCCCATGCCCCGGGTCTCCGCCCGGAGCGGGTCGAACCCCGGCGTGCTGTCCCGGATGATGGGCCACCAGTGGGGCGGTACCGGCGGGTTCTGCCAGTAGCGGGGGTCGCTGTGGCTGCCGCTCTGGGTCGGCACCACCACGGTGGCCGGGGCCAGCGCGTCGACCAGGGCGTCGACCACCACCGAGGCCCCGCCCGCCACCCAACCGATGGCCGACAACGACGAGTGGACGATCACGGGCCGCCCGGCCGGGATCTCGAGCGCCCGGAGGTCGGCCACCAACCGGTCGTAGGTGACCGGGCCGCCCAGCGCCGCCTCGGTGCGGGCGATGACGGCCGCCTCGCCCTGCGTCTGATTGGTCAACGCCCTCAGGCCTCGCCCCGCAGCTGGGCCAGGAAGCCTCCGCCGTCGGCCACGATCTCGTGGATCTCGAACCGGGCTCCGTCGAAGGCGTCGTGCCGGGCCTGCAGGTCGGCTACATGCTCGGCCAGCGAGCCCACGCTGGGCCCGCCGAACCCGTGTCGACGGTAGTCGGGGTGGAACGAGGCGTGGACCACCGCCATATCGGCCCGGTTGAACCCGTCCTCCATGATGTGTCGGATCAGCTCCCGCAGCTCCGCCGCCCCCATGAGGCCCATCAGCCCACCCCGATCAGAGCTCAGCTATGGCCGCAGCCTAATCGGCGCCGCCATGAGCAGCTGTGCTGACCGACACCTGAACGCCCGGTGTTCAGCCGGGCAGGCTCGACGACACCAGCTCGGCGAAGCCGTCGCCGCCGATGGTCTTGCGCTCCACGATCTTGCCGACGCCCCGGGCGTAGGCCTTCTCCTCGACGACGTCGGGCTCGAGCGGGGACCAGTCCCTGGTCCGGACCACGTCGTCGTAGACCCGGCCGCCAGCCGTGAGCGATGACCCGACCTCCAGTATCTGCATCATGTCCTCGGCCTCCCCGGCGTAGTACTCCTGGCGGTACGGGTCGCCGGGTGCCGGCACCCCCGGCATGACGATGCCGGGCAGGGCCCCGTCCACGCCGGCCTCCCAGGAACCGGCGGTGCTGACCACCTGGCCGTTCTCGAAGTCCTTGACGTCCTCCCCCAGGTACCAGACGTTGCCCTGAGCGTCCTGGGCGTACCAGTCGTAGGTGTCCTCCACCACGGCCCCGACGACGCTCACCGTGTCGCGAACCACCACCGCGGAGATCCCCATGATCTCCTTGCGTTCACCGGTCACGGTGACCTCGATGATCTCGGCCTCACCGTCGGCCGTCCCCTCGTAGCGCCAGGAGGCTCCGGCCGGGAACGGCAGGTAGGGGTTGTCGATCACGTCGACGAAGTTCTTCGGGTCGAGGACGGGCCGGTAGTCGCGCCCGTCACCGGGGTCGATGACCGGTTGGCCGCTGAGTTGGTGGGTGCCGGTGGTCGCCCCGGTGCGCTCGGCGGTACTGGCCAGCGGGGCCGTGGTGGTGGCGGGCGAGCTGCAGCCGACGACGACGGAGGAGGCGACGACGGCGGTGATGGCCAACACGCTCCTGGCCGAGGCCCCTGCGGGCCGATGATCGATTGCCATGACGATGGTCCTTCCTGCGGCCGGTCGCGGCTCGATCGGTCAGCGGCGCCATGGTGTAACCCGACCCCTGACGGGCAGCTGAACGCGTGAGGCCCACCGGTTCAGCCGGCGGTCAGGTTCACGGGCCACAATGGGCCGTTGGAGGTCGGATCCGGTGAAGCTCCTACTGATCGAGGACGACAAGAAGATCGCCACGGCAGTGAAGCGGGGCCTGGAGGCCGAGGGGTTCATGGTCGAGGTGTCGTTCGACGGTGACGACGGCCTGTGGCGGGCCACCGAGGGTGCCTACGATCTGATCCTGCTCGACATCATGCTGCCCGGCCGCAACGGCTACCGCATCTGCGGCGAGCTCCGCGAGGCCGGCAACTGGACCCCCATCCTGATGCTCACAGCCAAGGACGGCGATCTCGACCAGGCCGAGGCGCTCGACACCGGGGCCGACGACTACCTGGTGAAGCCGTTCTCGTTCCCGGTGCTGGTGGCCCGGGTTCGGGCCCTGCTCCGCCGCACCGGCCGGGGCGATCCGGGCCCGGTGCTGATCCGCCACCTTCGCGTCGATCCTGCCTCGCGCCGGGTCTGGAGCCACGACCGGGAGGTCGGCCTGACCACCCGGGAGTTCGACGTGCTGGAGTTCCTGGTCCGCCGGGCCGGACAGGTCCTGTCCAAGGCCGACATCCTCGACGGAGTGTGGAGCGACGACTTCGACGGGGACCCCAACCTCGTGGAGGTCTACATCGCCCGGCTCCGCCGCAAGCTCGAACCCGCCGGAGCGGCCGACGCCGTCGAGCCGACCATCACCACCATCCGCGGGGCCGGCTATCGGCTCGAGGTCGACTGAACGTGTGGCTCGCCCGCCGGCTGGGGCAGGCCAGCGTCCCCTGGGGCATCCGGCTCCGGATCACGGCGGTGGCCGCCGCAGTGACGGCAGCGGTTCTCGGGGTCACGGCGGTGGGCCTGGTGACGGCCCAGCAACGGGCGCTGACGGCCAATCTCGACGACCAGCTGCTGCTGGCGGCCCGCGATCTGGCTGACACCCGGGCCGCCGGCGAGTTGCCGCCGCTGCTCCCGAGCCAGGTCGACGACGACGGCGTCACCCAGGTCGTCAGCGTCGACGGCGAGGTGCTCGCCGTGACCGCCAGCCTTGCCGGCCTGGCCCCCCTCCCGGCGCCGGCGGGCGATCAGGTGCTACGGACCGTTACCCTGCTCCCGGACGAACCCGAGTACCGGCTGCTGTCCCAACGATCGGGCGACGTCGTCATCCACACCGGCGCTCCGCTCGACGACATCGCCGAGAGCGTGGTCGCCCTCCGCCTCGGCCTCGCCCTCACCCTGCCCGTGGCGGTCGTCATCCTGGCCGGGCTCGTGTGGTGGCTGGTGGGCAGGACGCTGCGACCGGTCGAAGCCATACGATCCGAGGTGGCCGAGATCTCGGCCCGCAACCTGGGCCGCCGGGTCTCCGAACCCGCAGCGGACGACGAGATCCGCCGCCTGGCCCGCACGATGAACGACATGCTCGACCGGGTGCAAGCGGCGTTGGACCGGCAGCAGCGGTTCGTCGCCGACGCCTCCCACGAGCTCCGCAGCCCCCTCACCCGCATCCGCACCGAGCTGGAGGTCGACGCTCTCCACCCCGCCACCGCCGATCTGGCTGGCACCCACCGAAGCGTCCTGGACGAGACACGCCAGCTCCAGATGCTGGTCGACGACCTGCTGTTCCTGGCCCGCCACGACGCCACCACCGCCGTCGTGGTCGCCCCCCACCCGGTCCAGCTGGACGACATCGTGTTCGACGAGGCCCGCCGGCTCCGAGGCGCCATCGGGAGGCGCCCCGTGACGATCGACACCACCGCGGTCTCCGCTGCCCAGGTGCTGGGAAGCAGCAGCTCGCTGGTCCGTGCCGTCCGCAACGTGCTCGACAACGCCGGCCGCTACGCCGCCACCACCGTCACCGTCTCACTGATCGAAACCGCCAGCCGAGCCCGACTCACCATCAGCGACGACGGACCCGGAATCGACCCCGCACACCACAACCAGGTGTTCCTGCGCTTCAGCCGGCTCGACCCGGCCCGGGCCCGCACCAGTGACGACGCCACCGGCACCGGGCTCGGTCTCGCCATCGCCCACGACATCATCACCGCCCACAACGGCACGATCACGCTCGATCCCGGATACTCCGCCGGGGCCCGCTTCGTGATCGACCTTCCGGCCGCTCCGGGGGCCCCTGCTCCATCGACGACATCGTCGACATCATCGAGGAGCGGCGCCGGTGGCCCGCTCGAGGTCGGCCCCGGCCCGGGCGTCAATTGAACCGGCCTTCACGATTCGATATGTCAGAGTACGTGGATGTCGACCGACAACGACGAGCTGCGTTCGATCTTCGTCCAGGACCAGGCCGACCGGGAGGGGATCGCCGGCGCCGACGAGGCCGACTGGTCGGCCATGGCGGCTCGGGATCAACAGCGCCGGGAGCGGGTGAACGAGTTGCTGGCCGCCGGCGCCGTGGAGACCGGCGCCGATTACTTCCACGCCGCCATGGTCCTCCAGCACGGCGACACGCTCGCCTCCTACCGGCAGGCCTGCGAGCTGGCGGCCACGGCCCGCCGGCTGGGCGACCACCGGGGGGCGTGGCTGGCCGCCGCCGCCCTCGACCGGTGGCTCGTCAGCAGCGGCCGCCCCCAGCGGTTCGGCACCCAGTACCAGGTGCGGGACGGCCGGTGGATCCTGTCGCCGGTCGACGACACCACCACCGACGCCGAGCGGGCCCGGTGGAACGTCCCGCCCCTGGCCGCCGCCCAGGCCCGCACCGCGGCGATGAACCGGGAGCACCCGGTGGCGGGCGGCGACCCGACGCCGCCGGTCGTGACGATGGTGGTCCAGCCCGGGGAGCTGAGCGGCCAGGACCACTTGGCGGTAACGGTACCGTGGGCCGCCGAGCCCGTCGTCGTGCCCCTGGCGGGCGGGCTGACCGACGATGAGGAGATCCCGTTCATGATGTGGCCGGGGGAGGGCGAGAACGGCGGCGATCTCCTGGTACACATCATCGTCGACGACGGTCCGCCTCCCGAGCTCGTCTGGTGAGCGGCGGCAGGTTGCCGGCAACCTGGTCGATGCGGGCCCCGGGCCCAGGCCGGACACCGGCTTCACGTCGCAGAGGGCCCGGGAGCCTGCCCACCGAGGCCGGCCGCCCGGGCCAGCGCTATCGCCGCCGCCCGATCGGGCACGTCGAGCTTGGCGAGGATCATCGACACCCGGTTGCGCACGGTCTTCTCGCTGAGGCCGAGCCGGCGGCCGATGGCGGCCGACCCCAACCCTGCGGCCAGGGCGTCGAGCACGTCGTGCTCCCGGGGGGTCAGCTCGCCGAAGGCCTGGGAGGCGGGAAGCCCGGCCCTCAGGACCCGCTCCAGGAGACGATCGGCCACCCCGGCCCCGAATGTCAGTTGCCCGTGGTGGGCGGCGCGGACCGCCGACCGTAGCTGGTCCCGCCCCGCCCCCTTCAGCACATAGCCCCGGGCCCCGGCGTCGAGCGCAGCCAGGACCGACTCGTCGTCCTCGAACATCGTCAGCACGAGCACGACCACGGGCGGCTGCCGGGCGCTGAGCCGGCGGATGGCCTCGATCCCGCCCATGCCCGGCATGTGCAGATCCATGATCACCAGGTCGGGCCGGTGGACCTCGCAGGCGGCGAGGGCCTGCTCGCCGCTGGCCGCCTCGGCCACCACCGCGATGCCGGGGTCGGCTTCCAGCACTCCCCGCAGCCCGACCCGTACCACCTCGTGGTCGTCGACCAGTACCACCCGGATCGGTTCGGCCGGCGCCGCTCCGGTCGGCTCGGCGGTGCCCCTGCCCGGGCCGGTCACAGCACCGGCTCCGGCTCCGGGGTCGACGCCGGCGCGACAAGGTGCTGGCGGGGGAGGGTGGCGGCCACCCGGCTGCCGCCGGCCGGGCCGGGCCCGATCGCGCAGGTGCCCCCCAGCTCCTCGGCCCGCTCCATGATCGTCGTCGTGCCGTTGCCGGCTCCGGGGCGGGCCCCGCCGTTGCCGTCGTCCTCGATCACGAGGCTCAGGTCGTCGAGGCCCACGGTGAGATCCACGGAACAGGTCGAGGCGCCGGCGTGGCGCACCACGTTGGTCATGGCCTCGGCCGCGATCCGGTAGGCGGCCACCTCGACGGCGGCGGGCAGCGGCGGGAGCTCGGACGGGGCGGATACCTCGATCCGCACGCCGCTCCGCCCGGCTCGGCCGGCCAGCTCCCGGATCGCCCCCACCAGACCGGCGTCGTCGAGGCGGGGAGGACGGAGGTCTTCCACCAGGCGACGGATCTCGACGATGGCGTCAGCGAGCTCGCCGTGGAGCCGCTCGGCGCTCGCCATCAGATCGGTTTGGCCCCGGAGCTGGGCCGACTCGGCCAGGAGGTCGAGCCCCAGGGCGATGCCGGTGAGCTGGGGGCCCAGGTCGTCGTGCAGATCCCGCCGCAGCCGGCGCCGTTCCTCCTCGCGGGCGGCGATCAGCTGCTCGCGGGAGCGGAGCAGGTGCTCGGTCAGCACCACCGTCTCGGCCACGGTGGCGGCCTGGCTGGCCACGGTGGCCAGTAGCTCCTGTTCCCGCGCCGCCAGCTCGCGCTGGCCGGCCCGGAGGCCGATCGTGAGTTGTCCGACCGGCCGACCCTGGTGGATCAGCGGAAGGTGCCGGACGGCGGCCGGCTCGTCGCCCCACACCACCGGCGGTCGCTGGGTGCGGCGGCCCAGGTCGATCCGGGTGTAGGGCACCTTGAGCGCCGTCCCGATGGTGCGGGCCAGCTCAGGGAGCAACTCGTCGGCGGAGGCGATGCCTCTCGTGCCGGCCGCCAGCCGGGCCAGTAGCTCGTAGGGCTCGTCGCGCTGGCCGTAGAGGAAGCGGTTGATGGTCCGCCGCACCCGGCTGCCGATCGGGGCCAGGGCCAGCGCCGCCACCAGGGCGGCGGCGAACGACGACAGCCCGGTCGACGCCCCCAGGGCCGACGCCGATGCCACCACCACGCCGTACACGACGGCCACCACGGCGCTCAGCGCCGCCAGCACCAGGGCCCGGTTCAGCACCAGATCGATGCCGAACACCTGATGGCGCACGGTGGCGGCGACGATCACGGTCATCTCCAGCAGGGTGGTGGCCTGCCCGATGGCGGCCCCGACGCCGTACGGCAGGAGGACGACCGACGGCGGCACCACAACTGTCACCGTCAACCCCACGACGACGATCCACGACAGCACCCGTCTGGCCTCGCCCTCCGCCCGCCACCATCGGTGGAGGATCGTCGCCATGACCAGCCAGGCCGCAGGGGCGAAGAACAGCGGGATCAGCGACGGGCTCGATGTGGCCCAGGGCAGGCTGATCGGGTTGTGGAGTCCGGCAATCGCCGCCAGGTCGGCGTCACGGCCGGGGTTGGGGTCGAGGGCGACGTTGAGGGTGGCCACCGTCGGGAGGACGACGGCCACGATCACGGCCCAGCGCAGCCACCCCCGGGGGAGCCGGCCGTCGGGATAGGTGCCGTACACCAGCATCAGGATCGGTTGCTCCACCAGCTGGCCCCAGTTGGCCGTCGTCGCCGCCACCGCCACCAGGGGCCAACTCCGCCCGGCGGTCTGCGCCGCCAAGGTGTATTCCAGGGCCACCCCGCTCAGGCCGTGGCCCAGGCCGGCGGCCAGCGCCAGCCAGCCGTAGGGCACGCCGGGGCGGCGGGTGGCCAGGTACCAGCCGGCGACGGCGAAGATCAGCGCGGAGCTGGCGTTGATCAGCCAGCCGAGGCGGATCTGGGAGGGCCAGAGCGTCGCCAGGTCGACGGGCCCGTTCACGAGGTGCCAGCCGACGGTGAGCGCGGCCAGCGCGACGCAGACGATGAAGCTGGCCGATGCCGCCCACCAGAGGGGGCCGGGGCCGCCGTTGGTGGCCGGTCGGCCGACCGTCGTCGCTGGTGGGTCTGCGTTCGGAGCCAGATCGGGAGCGGTGCAGACCATCGCGAGCATTGTGCCTCACGGTCCGCTCGGGGGAGTCGGGAACGTGTCCCGGCCGGTCGGGACGCGCCCGGGAACCTCCCGGTGGGCGCCCTCGTGGTCGGGACGGGCCCGGCGCGATGGTCGGGTCATCGTCTGCGAAGGAGCACTGCCATGACCGTGACCGCCCGTACCGAATCCCGCCCCGCCCCGCTGTCGGCCGACGCCGCCCTGTGGGGCGCCGGTGGAGCCACCTGGTTGATCGCCGGCCTGGTGGCCGGCGGCTCGCTGGAACCGATCTGGATCGTCGCCGACCTGCTCCTCCTGGCGGCCATGGTTCGGCTGTGGATGCGGGGACCGGGCAGCCCGTGGCGGCCCACGCGGGCGGCCACGGTGGGCTTGGGCCTGGCCCTGGCGGCCCGGGTTGCGTTCCTGGCGGCGGAGTTGGTGGCCGTCGTGACCGGTGACGACGAGAACGTGCTCCTTCCCCTGGGGGCGGTCGGCACCGCGATCGGGCTCGTCGTTCTCGGGGCCGTGATCGCCCGCCGGGGGCAGGGGAGTGGACCGGGCATGACGCGGTTGGCGCCGCTGGTGGCTGGCGTGTACCCGTTCGTAGTCATGTTCCCGGTCGTGGCCGCCACTGGCGAGCCGTCGGTGGTGGCCATCGCATTCTGGGGGGTGCCGATGATGCTGGTCGGGTGGGCTCTCGCCTTCGAGCGGCTCGCCCGGTGAGGCCGCTGTCACCCGGCCCGGTCTTGTGGCCGTCTCGGTCAGCGGCGCATCGTTGGTGCATCCGGATCACCGTCGCCTGGGCCTACGACGCCTTCACCGACACCGTGACCGACGAGTTCGGGATCGTCTGGCATGGAGCGTTGGCCAGCTGAGCGGCCCGGCGGCGGGATGGCCCTGGAAGGGTCACGGGGTGGTGAGCTTGGCGGCAGCGTGGAGGACTGCCGGCACGATCCGGTCGACGTCGCCGGCGGTTGTCTCCGCGTGCATGAAGCAGGCCCGGAGGACCTCCTGCCCCCGCACCACGGTGCCACGGAGGAAGACGTCGCCGAGGGGATCGAGGGCCGCAGGTATGGCCCGGTTGATGTCGTCTCCTCCCCGGTGCCTGAAGGTCACGACGTTCAGCACGGGCGATACCACCACCTCGAGGTCGGGGGTGGCGTCGATCTGCTCGGCCAGCCGGGTGGCGTCTGATCGAAGACATACTCGGAGAACCACGGCTGCTCACCGGAGCTGGCCCGCAGGTACGGCGGGACGAGGCTGAAGGCGTTCCGGAGGTCGTCGAGGTCCCGGGTGAGTACCGCGGCGCAGTCGACCGGGACCCCGAGCCACTTGTGGGGATCGACGACGATCGAGTCGGCCCGTTCCATACCGTCGTACATCGGGGCGCGGCGCCGATCGAGGACGCCGAAGCCACCGAGTGATCCGTCGAGATGAAGCCACAGATCTTCGTCGTCGCAGAGCTGGGCGATGCTGGCGATCGGGTCGATGGCCCCGGTGCTCACGGCGCCGGCATTGGCGACGACACAGAACGGCAGGAGGCCGGCCGCTCGATCGTCGCGCACCGCAGTGGCCAGCGCCGTCATGTCGAGGCGGCCGTCGGCACCGACCGGCAGCAGCCGCAGCCCCCGGTCGCCCAGGCCCAGCAGGTGGGCGGCCTTCCGTTGGCAGCTGTGGGTCTCGGCGCTGGCGTACATCCTGAACCGCCCGGCGGCGTCGCCGGTGAAGCCGTCGGTGCGATCGTTCCAGCCCTGCCGGAGGCTGGCCCGATGGCGGGCGGCGGTGAGGGCGGTGAGCGCACCGGCGGCGCCGCCGCTCACCAGCACGCCGTCGCCCGGATAGCCGATCAGCTCCGCCAGCCAGCGAACGGTGCAGCGCTCGAGGTAGACGGCGGCGTGGTCGCCGCCGGCGCAGCTGGGATTCATCGCTGCCGCCAGGAGGTCGGCGAGCACACCCTCCAACGCCGGCGGCGAGTTGCCCCAGGCGAAGAACCGGGGATGGCCGTTGCCGAAGGGGTAGGGCATCACCTGCTGGACGGCGACGTCGATCAGGTCGCCGAAGGGGCGCCCGTCGTCCGGCAGCTGCTGGCCCGCCAGCTCGGTACGCACTGTTGGCGGCACCGGACGCCAGGGCGGGCCCTGGGGGAGCTGATGGAGGTAGTCGGCAACCAGGTCGATCAGGGCGTGGCCGTGCTGGCGGAACTCATCGATGTCCACTGGCGCTCACCTCAAGCACGGACATGACGGCGCCTCTCGGTTCAGCGGAGGAGTTGTTCTGCTGTGGTGCCGAAGGTTCTGACGATGGCGGGATCGCGGTTGGCTTTGGCCAGAAGCATCAGGCCCTCCATCTGGGCAAGCAGCGAGAGCGAGATGGCGGTCGGGTCGAGGTCTGCGGCCAGCTCGCCTGAGGCCTGCCCCGACTCGATCGCTGCGGCGAAGATCGCGGCCATCTCGTCGAACACGTGGCTCACGCTGGTGCGGATCGCCTCGTCTGTGTTGGCGAGTTCCAGGGCGAAGTTCCCGAAGCGGCAACCGGATATCGCTCTCTCGGTCTCCACCTCGTGGGCCAGGCTCGCGGCGATCTGCTCCCCGAACCGGTGGAACGTGTCGATGGTGCTTGCCGACTGCCCGAACGCCTCAGCGAACAGGTTGGAGCGGAGGCGCTGCCACGACCCTTGGAGCAGCTCGACCGCCAGCGCGGCCTTCGAGTCGAAGAAGTGGTAGAAGCTGCCCTTGCGCACGTCGGCCTCGCGGCAGACATCGGCGACGCCGACCGCCTCGTAGCAGCGATAGCGCATCAAGCGATCAGCTGCGGCGAGAATCCGCTCGCGCGGCGCCCGTTGTGCTCCCCGCCCGCTGCTGCTCGGCTGGGAGGCGGCATGGTCCGCTACTGGGCTCACGGCACCCATGGTAGTTGACCGGTCTTCT
>CAVTAP010000008.1:0-574676 GCA_963732695.1 uncultured Actinomycetota bacterium
GTTCGTCGACCCCGGTGGCCTGGGCCAGCTGAGGGCAGGGGTCACACAGCTCCACCACCGTGTGCACGATCCGGGGGTGCTGACGGGTGACGCCGACCTCGTCGGGGCTGAACAGCACCTCGTGCATCTTCTCCCCCGGCCGCAGCCCGGTGAACACGATCGGCGTGCCGGGCCGGATGCTGGCGATCAGCTGCTTGGCCAGATCGACGATCTTCACCGGGTTGCCCATGTCGAGCACCATCACCTCACCCGGCTCGCCGATCGCTCCGGCCTGCACCACCAGGCGCACCGCTTCGGGGATCGTCATGAAGAAGCGGGTGGCTTCCGGGTCGGTCACCGTGATCGGCTGGCCTGCCTCCAGCTGGCCGAGGAACGTCGGCAGCACCGAGCCGTTGCTTCCCAGCACGTTGCCGAACCGGACAGACACGTAGCGCCAGCCGGTCTCGGCCGCAGCCAAGGCCGTGAGCCGTTCGGCCGACAGCTTGGTGGAGCCGAGGACCGACGTGGGATCGGCCGCCTTGTCGGTCGAGACGTTGACGAACGTGTCGACCCCCACGTGCACCGCGGCGTCGAGCAGGTTCTTGGTGCCGACCGTGTTGGTCTTCAGCCCCTCCATGGCGTGGCGCTGGAGAAGGGTGAGATGCTTGAGCGCGGCGGCGTGGAACACCACCTCGGGCCGGTACATCTCGAAGATCTCGAACATGCGCTCGCGATCCCGGATGTCGGCCACGATCAGCATGTCGGAATCGAGCAGGGCCCGGCCTTCCATGGCCAGCTGCACGCCGTGGAGCGCGTTCTCGTCCCGATCCAGCAGGTAGAGCTGGCTGGGCCGGAACCCGTTGATCTGCAGGGAGAGCTCCGAGCCGATCGAGCCACCGGCACCGGTCACCAGCACCCGGCGGCCGGTGATGTAGCCGGCCACCGCCTGCGAGATCGATCTCCACCGGGTCTCGGCCCAGGAGATCGTCGACGGTGGGGGGCCGGACATCGGCCAGCGTCATCCGCCCCAACAGCTCCGACGCCGGGGGGAGCACCCGCAGCTCGAGGCCGGCGTCGGCGGCCCGCATGGCCATCGTCTGGATCAGCGACGAGTCGGCCTGGGTGATGGCCACCAGCAGCACCTCGGCCCCGGTCTCGGCCGCCACCGCCTCCAGGTCGTCCTGGGTGCCCCGCACCCGCACGCCGTGGAGCTCACGGTTGCGCTTGTGGGGGTCGTCGTCGAGCAGCGCCACCGGGTAGTAGAGGCTGGCCGGGTCCATCACCATGGCCTTGAGGATCTGCGACCCGCCCTCGCCGGCTCCGAGCACGATCGTGGGCCGGCAGCGCCGGGGATCGGGCCGGTGATGGGCCTCCCAGTAGCGGCGCCACACGATGCGCTCCAGGCACAGCAGGCTCAGGCTCGTCAGGCAGCCGGTGATCACCGCCGAGCTCGGCAGCTGGCTGCCGTTGAGCCGGGCCGAGAACGTGCCCAGGAACAGCACGGCCGACGTGCCCGACCACACGATCCCCAAGCGTCGAGATCTCGTCGAACGACGAGATCCGCCACCGGCGCCGGTAGAGCCCGGTGGCCCACCCCAGCATCCCGTGCACCAGCAACGCCACGAGCACGGCTACGGCCAACTCGTCGATCGCCTGGCCGAGGTTGAGCACCAACTTGAGGATCGCCCCGGTGAACAGCGCGATCGGCCAGATGGCCAGATCGGTGACCATCGGGAAGTAGCGGCGCTGCGAATAGATCCACAGCAGAAAGCCCGGTTTCCCACCGTCGAGCCAGCCCCGATTGATCGAATTCTTAGCTTGACGGGCCCCGCCGGGCCCTTTCGATCCGCCGAGGTGTTCGTCAACGCTGGTCCGGGTGGTCAGCACGTGTGGCCCGACCCCTGGGGGTGAGCGGTGCTGAACACCGGACGCGTGTGCATCATCATGCTTCTGACCTGCTGAAACTGAGCAACCGCCACTTGTCGTCCCACTGCGCGATTTGTAACGTGACGCGCAGAACAAGGCCCCGACGGTCGCAGACGTACGGAGCATCCCACTGAAGAGTCCCTCACTGCATTCTTATGGACCAACCCGCAGCCGCATCGTACGAGGGCCTCCGTTGTTGCGCAACGATCCCTGGAGAAAGGTGAGATCTACTCAGCAGATCATTGAATCTATAACTGCCAAGTTGTGGGCGCTTCATTGTGAATGTCCGTTCATGTCGAAGTAGCGTGATGCTGTGAACCCCAACTCGGCCGGGCGGCAACTGGCACGCGATGCGTACCGCCTGCGCGACGCCGGCTGGCTTGTCATGCACGACGCGGTGCCGGATGATCTGATACAGACTCTGGCCGAGGCGGCGCAGGCCGCAGTCGACGAGCTGCTGGCCTCGATCGGCGGTATCGACGCCCTGGCCGGCGAGGCGGTGGGGCCGGGCCGGCTCGGCGCCTACCTGTCGCTCGCTCCCCCGTTCGCCCATCCCCTGGTGTTGGCCAACCCGGCGGTGTGCCCCTGGTGCGGGCGGTGCTGGGCCCGCAGTGTGAGCTGAGCCTGTTCGGCCTCGACTGCTCGTTCCCTGGCGCCCCGCAGCAGGTGGTGCACCGTGACTTCGCCGGCTTGCCCCGCCCGGCCGGGATCGCCCCAGCCGCCACCGAGCGGCTCGTCGTCAACTTCCCGCTGTGCCCGTTCGACACGTGCTTCAGCTGGAGCCGCACTGGGCCGACACGTCCACCCCGGCCGGCCCGCCGGCGCCGATCAGATGAAGATGGCGTCGGCGGTGTGGGTGCGACCCAACTCGTCGGTGCGCACGTCGTACAGGCTCAGGAGCTTGTAGCCCGCTTCCCGGAGCAGGGCCCACACGTCGCACAGCAACGCCTGCCCCTCGTACATGGGCACGAAGTTCGCCTCGAGGTAGATCACCTTGATCGTGGCCGGGTTGAGGAGGCTCCCCGCCCCTCGCAGCACCCGGTCCTCGGTGCCCTGCACGTCGATCTTCAGGATGTCGATCACGGCCACGCCGAGCTCGGCGGCCACCTTGTCGAGCCGGCGGGATTCCACCGTCACCTTGCCCACCGGCCGCAGGTTGCGGTCGAGCGACGCCGCCCCGCTGGGGGCCGGAGCCAGCAGCGAGTTGGTCTGCACACCGCTGGCGATCGTCAGCTCGGTGCGGCCCTCGGTGTCGTCGATGGCCAGGTTGTGGGCCCGCACCTGCGGATGCCGTTCGGCCCACGCTGCCAGCTGGCCGAATCCGTCGGGTGCCGGCTCGAACCCGTGGATCTCGGCCTCGGGGAAGAGCGCCAGGTAGGACTGGGCGGTGTCGCCGATGTAGGCACCGACGTCGAAGATCACGGGGCGGGGATTGGGGGTGAGGCTCCGCTGCACGGCGTAGGCGTCGCTCCGTTCGGCCGGCACCACCCGGTGCAGGCCCACGCCCAGCCGGCCGAGGCCGGCCTGGACCGCCATCTGCGCTTTCATCCGGACGGGTTCGAGCGTGCGAGAGGACAGCAACGGCGTCTCCTGTTCGGCGGCGGCGCCCACCGCCAACGGGAGGTGGGCCACGCCAGTACAGGACAATGCAGGCGGCCGGTGGTCGACCGGAGCAGCATCGCCCGTCTCCGCTGACCGGCCACGGCCTGCCAGTGGCAGAATGGACACCGTGATCGGGGATCGACGCAAGAGCCGACGTGACACGGTGGCGGCACCGGCCGCCCGGCGGTACCCGGTCGCCGCTGTCGATAGCCACCGGTTCCCGCTCCACCGGCCCGTTCCCGCCTCGCCGCCACCACCGGCCGCCGCCTGGGCTGACCAGCCCCGCCCCTCCCCCACCGTCGCCCGCCTCCCCCGACCCCGCTGGCCCGTCGCTCGACCAGGCCGCCGTGGAACGGGTGCTGCGCCGGGCGGTGGAGCTGGCCGGGCAACCTGCCCACGGCGGCCGAGCCCGACACCCGGGTGCCGGTGGACGTGCTCCACCAGGTGGCCGAGGAGCTGGCCATCCCCCACGCCGCCGTGGCCCAGGCCCTGGCCGAGGAACGGGCGGCCGAGCAGGCGCCGCCGGGGCCGGGGCGGTGCCCAGCGCACCGTGACCGACCGCATCTTCGGCCCCGGTGAGGTGCAGGCCGTGGCCGGCACCCGCCTCCCGCCCGAGCGGGCCATGGTCCACCTCGACCAGTGGCTGGAACGGCGCCACCACCTCCGGGTCCGCCACCCCACGGTCGACACCGTGGTGGCCGTCCGCCGCCAGGGCCTCATGCCGTCGGTGGTCCACAACGTGCGGGCCGCCACCGGCACCGCCGGCCTGGCCACCGCCCGCGAGGTGCGGGCCGCCGTGGCCGGCGCCGAGCCGGGCGCCCCCGAGAGCTCGGTGGTGCTGGTGGCCGACATCCGCAACCGCCGGGCCCGCTCCATGGCCGCCGGCTCGGCCGTGGCCGCCGGCACCTCGGCCGTGGTGGCCGTGGCCGCCATCCTCACCGCCCCCGTCACCCTCGTCGGCGTGCCCGTCGCCCTCGGCAGCGGCTGGGCCGTGGCCCGCATCACCCACCACCGGGGCGTGAAGAAGGTCCGCATCGAGGTGGAGATCACGGCCGAACAGGTCGCCTCCGGCAACCTGCCCCCCACCCGCATCGAGCAGGCCGTCGACAAGCTCGGCAACCGCCTCACCCGGCCCGCCCCCGGATCCTGACCCCGCCCACCCGCCGTCACGGGCTCACGGCTTCTGGCGGCCTCCGCCCCGCCCGGCCCGCACCCGGGCCCAGAGCGAGCTGACCCGCAGCACGGCGTAACCCCCGGCCCCGGTCACCAGCAGGGGCAGGAACTCCTCCACCGGCACGCCGCCGACGTGGGCGATCATGACGCCGACCCCTTGTTCGACTTCCGGGCGATCTCGAGCTGGACCGCACCCGCCCGCTCGTGGCCGGGCCGGAGCGGCTCGTCGTGCCAGGCCCACCACTGGTACGGCTCGGTCTGCGGGTAGCCCTCGGGCGAGTCTTCCCACGCCTCCTGGCGGCCGAGGGCGGTGATGTCGAGGTAGCTCCAGGTGCCACCCATGGCCTCGTCGCCCCGGTTGTTGATGAAGTAGGTGCGGAACACCTGGTCGCCCTGGCGGATGAAGGCGTTCGTGCCGTGCCACTCGTCGACCCCGAAGTCGACGTCGAACCCGTCGGTGATCGTGTACCACGGCATCTCCCAGCCCATGCGGGCCTTGACCCGCTCGATGTCGGCCTGGGGCGCCCGGGAGGCGAAGACCAGCGTGGTGTCGCGGTTGTTGAGGTGGGCCACGTGGGCCACCTGATCGGCCACCATCGAGCAGCCGACGCAGGCGTGATCGGGCCAGCCGTGCACGCCGGGTTCGAAGAACGCCCGGTAGACGATCAGCTGCCGGCGGCCGGCGAACAGGTCGAGGAGGCTGGCCGGGCCCGACGGCCCCTCGAAGGCATAGGGCTTGTCCACCGCCATCCACGGCATCCGCCGGCGCTCGGCGGCCATGGCATCACGGGCTTTCGTTATCTCCTTCTCCTTCACCAGGAGGCGGAGACGGGCTTCGTTCCATTCCTGGGGTGAGACGATCGGTGGGGTCTGCATGGTTGGCTCCAATCGGTGTGTCGTGCGTTGGTGTGGTTGATCAGGCTGGGGCGGCTTCGCCGCCGGGCTTGGCTGCGGCGTTGGTTCGAGTTCGGTTTCGGCTTCGGCGGCGGCGTGGGCCGCCTCGGCCAGGCGTTTGATGGCGGCCAGCCGCCGATCCCAGCGCTGGGCGACCTCGGCCATGGCCTGGTGGCCTGGTCGAGGCGGGCGGCTTCGACCCGGTAGAGCACCTCGCGGCCCTGCTTGCGGCGGACGATGAGCCCGGCCTCTTCCAGCACGACCAGGTGCTTGGACACGGCCTGGCGGGTGAACGGGACCTGGCCGGCCAGCCAACTGGCGCTGGCCTCGCCCCGCTCGACGATGAGATCGAGCACCCGACGCCGGGACGGATCGGCGATCGCCGACCACAGACCGTCGTCGGGCACGGTGGTCACCAACCGGCCCCTCGTCAGGCCTGCGGGGCGAGCAGCTGGGCCAGCCGGCCGAGGAACTTGTCCCAGCCCTCGTTGTGCCCGTCGGCGTAGCGCTGCTTCTCGGCGTCGGGCCAGGCCAGGGGGTCGAGGCCGCTCTCGGTGACGTGAGCCGGGTGTGCCGCGCCCTCGCTGACGAGGGTGAACTCGACCAGTACGGCGTTGCCCGGTTCCAGCTCGGCGCCGGTGGGGTGGTTCCACCAGAACGAGAAGCGGGTCGGCGGCTCGACGGCCTCGACCAGGACCGGGCCGCCCTCGTCGTCGCCGAATCCGATGTAGCCCCGGGCGCCGGGTTCGGCTTCCAGCTCCACCTCGGGGGCGAACCACAGGGTGATCTGGTTGGGCTCGGTGACCGTGCGCCACACCACCTCGACGGGGGCTTCGATCATGATCTCCCGCTCGATCTGATACCGGGTCGTGGACATCTTCGCGTCCTTTCCGGCCGGCCGCTCTGCTCGGGCCCACCTCGATGTGCAACCAACGGTAGCACGTCGCTGAGTCGATATGCAACCATTAGTTGCAGATAGTCTCGTCGTCGAGATCAGCGACTGCCGCCGCTCCCTCTGGACCAACACCCTCCACCGCCGGCCCGCCCGGTGTGGCTAGTCTGCGTTTCCCCCGGGAGGCGAACCAGGGCGCAACTCCCTGATCCGGCCTCGCACGCTGAAGGGAGACACCCACCGATGATCCATCACGCCGGTACCGCCGCAGGTCCGCTGGCCCCCTGGTTCAAGAGCCGCCGCTGCGCCGCCGACGCCGACTGCGTGGAGATCCGGTTCCTCCGCACCGTGGTGCAGGTGCGGGACAGCAAGCAGATCAGCGCCATCACCGGCCAGAACGTGAGCCGGATCATCACCCTCCCCACCGACGACTGGCGCCAGTTCCTGCGCCAGGTGGCCGAAGACGATCTGGCCACCACGGCCGCCGGCCCGCTGCTCCGAGACACCACCGACGAGGGCAACGTGGTGCTGCGCTGCGAGTCCACCGGCGTGGAGCTGGTGTACGACCTCGACGAGTGGGACGCCTTCTGCGCCGGCGTGCTCGACGGCACTTCGAGCCGCCGGCCCGGGCGGGTGAGCCTTGGTGGCAGAATGGACACCGTGATCGGGGATCGACGCAAGAGCCGGCGTGACACAGAGGCGGCGCCGGCCGCGCCGGCCCACCCGGTTGCCGCTGCCGACAGGCCACCGGTACCCGCTCCACCGGCCTTGCCTCCCGTCAGCCGCCACCGAACCTCGCCGGCCGGGCTGACCAGCCCCGCCCCTCCCCCACCGCCGCCCGCCTCCCCCGACCCCGCTGGGCCGTCGCTCGACCAGGCCGCCGTGGAGCGGGTGCTGCGCCGGGCCGTGGAGCTGGCCGGGCAACCTGCCCACTGCGGCCGAGCCCGACACCCGGGTGCCGGTGGACGTGCTCCACCAGGTGGCCGAGGAGCTGGCCATCCCCCACGCCGCCGTGGCCCAGGCCCTGGCCGAGGAACGGGCCGCCGAGCAGGGCCCCGGGGCACGGAAGGTGCCCAGCGCACCGTGACCGACCGCATCTTCGGCCCCGGCGAGGTGCAGGCCGTGGCCGGCACCAGCCTCCCGCCCGAGCGGGCCATGGTCCACCTCGACCAGTGGCTGGAACGGCGCCACCACCTCCGGGTCCGTCACCCCACGGCCGACACCGTGGTGGCCGTCCGCCGCCAGGGCCTCATGCCGTCGGTGGTCCACAACGTGCGGGCCGCCACCGGCACCGCCGGCCTGGCCACCGCCCGCGAGGTGCGGGCCGCCGTGGCCGGCGCCGAACCGGGCGCCCCCGAGAGCTCGGTGGTGCTGGTGGCCGACATCCGCAACCGCCGGGCCCGCTCCATGGCCGCCGGCTCGGCCGTGGCCGCCGGCACCTCGGCCGTGGTGGCCGTGGCCGCCATCCTCACCGCCCCCGTCACCCTCGTCGGCGTGCCCGTCGCCCTCGGCAGCGGCTGGGCCGTGGCCCGCATCACCCACCACCGGGGCGTGAAGAAGGTCCGCATCGAGGTGGAGATCACGGCCGAACAGGTCGCCTCCGGCAACCTGCCCCCCACCCGCATCGAGCAGGCCGTCGACAAGCTCGGCAACCGCCTCACCCGGCCCGCCCCCGGATCCTGACCCGGCCCACCCGCCGTCACGGGCTCACGGCTTCTGGCGGCCTCCGCCCCGCCCGGCCCGCACCCGGGCCCAGAGCGAGCTGACCCGCAGCACGGCGTAGCCCCCGGCCCCGGTCACCAGCAGGGGCAGGAACTCTTCCACCGGCACGCCGCCGATGTGGGCGATCATGACGCCGACCCCTTGTTCGCTTTCCGGGCGATCTCGAGCTGGACCGCACCCGCCCGCTCGTGGCCGGGCCGGAGCGGCTCGTCGTGCCAGGCCCACCACTGGTACGGCTCGGTCTGCGGGTAGCCCTCGGGCGAGTCTTCCCACGCCTCCTGGCGGCCGAGGGCGGTGATGTCGAGGTAGCTCCACGTGCCACCCATGGCCTCGTCGCCCCGGTTGTTGATGAAGTAGGTGCGGAACACCTGGTCGTCCTGGCGGATGAAGGCGTTCGTGCCGTGCCACTCGTCGACCCCGAAGTCGACGTCGAACCCGTCGGTGATCGTGTACCACGGCATCTCCCAGCCCATGCGGGCCTTGACCCGCTCGATGTCGGCCTGCGGCGCCCGGGAGGCGAAGACCAGCGTGGTGTCGCGGTTGTTGAGGTGGGCCACGTGGGCCACCTGATCGGCCACCATCGAGCAGCCGACACAGGCGTGATCGGGCCAGCCGTGCACGCCGGGTTCGAAGAACGCCCGGTAGACGATCAGCTGCCGGCGGCCGGCGAACAGGTCGAGGAGGCTGGCCGGGCCCGACGGCCCCTCGAAGGCATAGGCCGTGTCTATCGCCATCCACGGCATCCGCCGGCGTTCGGCGGCCAGGGCATCACGGGCTTTCATTGTCTCCTTCTCCTTCACCAGCAGGCGGAGACGGGCGTCGTTCCATTCCTGAGGCGAGACGATCGGTGGGGTCTGCATGGATGGCTCCTATCGGTGGGTCTTGCGTTGACGTAGCTGATCAGGCTGGGGCGGCTTCGCCCCCGGGCTTGGCTGCGGCGTTGGTGGCGATTTCGGTTTCGGCTTCGGCCGCGGCGTGGGCCGCCTCGGCCAGGCGTTTGATGGCGGTGAGCCGGCGGTCCCAGCGCTGGGCCACCTCGGCCAGGGCGGTGGTGGCCTGATCGAGACGGGCGGCGTCGATCCGGTAGAGCACCTCGCGGCCCTGCTTACGGCGGACGACGAGCCCCGCCTCTTCCAGCACCACCAGGTGTTTGGACACCGCTTGCCGGGAGAACGGGACCTCGCCGGCCAGCCAACTGGCGCTGGCCTCACCCCGCTCCACGATGAGATCGAGCACCCGACGCCGAGAGGGATCGGCGATCGCCGACCACAGGCCCTCGTCGGGCACGGTGGTCACCAGCGGGCCATTCGTCAGGCCTGCGGGGCGAACAGCTGGGCCAGGCGGCCGATGAAGTCGGCCCAGCCCTCGTTGTGCCCGTCGGCGTAGCGCTGCTTCTCGGCGTCGGACCAGGCCAGGGGCTCGAGGCCGCTTTCGGTGACGTGCAGGCGGGTGTGCCCGACGCCCTCGCTGACCAGGGTGAACTCGACCAGCACGGCGTTGCCCGGCTCCAGCTCGCCGCCGGTGGGGTGGTTCCACCAGAACGAGAAGCGGGTGGGCGGCTCGACGGTTTCCACCAGCACCGGGCCGCCCTCGTCGTCGCTGAAGCCCATGTAGCCCCGGGCGCCGGGCTCGGCTTCCATCTCCACCTCGGGGGCGAACCACAAGGTGATCTGGCTGGGCTCGGTGACCGTGCGCCACACCACCTCGACGGGGGCTTCGATCAGGATCTCGCGCTCGATCTGATACCGGGTCGTTGGCATCTCGACGTCCTTTCCGGGCCGGCCACTCCGCTCGGGCCCACCTCGATGTGCAACCAACGGTAGCAGGTCTACTGGTTGATGTGCAACCATCAGTTGCAGATAGTCCCGTCTCCGGTCAGGCGCCGCCGCCGCTCCCTCCGAACCCACACCCTCCACCGCCGGCCCGCCCGGTGTGGCTAGTCTGCGGTTCCCCCCGGGAGGCGAACCAGGGCGCAACTCCCTGATCCGGCCTCGCACGCTGAAGGGAGACACCCACCGATGATCCATCCCGCCGGTACCGCCGCAGGTCCGCTGGCCCCCTGGTTCAAGAGCCGCCGCTGCGCCGCCGACGCCGACTGCGTGGAGATCCGGTTCCTCCGCACCGTGGTGCAGGTGCGGGACAGCAAGCAGATCAGCGCCATCACCGGCCAGAACGTGAGCCGGATCATCACCCTCCCCACCGACGACTGGCGCCAGTTCCTGCGCCAGGTGGCCGAAGACGACCTGGCCACCACCGCCGCCGGTCCGCTGCTCCGCGACACCACCGACGAGGGCAACGTGGTACTCCGCTGCGAGTCCACCGGCGTGGAGCTGGTCTACGACCTCGACGAATGGGACGCCTTCTGCGCCGGCGTGCTCGACGGCGACTTCGAGCCGCCGGCCCGGGCGGGTTAAGCCTTCCTCGCTCCAGCGGCGACTCCACCTGACGAGGCCGACGTCGCCGGCCAGCAGTCACCTCATACACCGCCGACATCCACTAGCCTGGCCGGCGTGGCGGAGCCTCTCACTGCATTGTGTGACAGTTTCGGACTCGACGACCAACGCAGCACCGACGACGAGGTCAGCGCTACCAACGAGGCGATCAACGACCGCCGAGCGATTCGCCGTCTGGTCGACACCGGCCTCCTGCCTGCCGAGCAGAGGCCCCGGGCCCCACGGATCCTGACCCCGATCCGAACTGCCGCCGATGCACCCGATGGCCTGCGGGCGGCCGCCCAGACCGCGCTCTCATCCCCCGCCCAAGAAGACTGATCCGGCACGGTGGCGCCAAGCCGCCTGTACCTGCTTGCATTCGCCTGACGTGTCGGGCAACCGAGCTAATTGGATCAGGCGGCAAGCTGCCGCTGTCGGAACTCACCGGTAAGGACGCCTGCAACGAAAGCGGCCATTTCATCGGCCGAGAAGCTCAGCTCCACACCACTGCGGGAACAGCGGAACCGGGCAGTGCCGTTGGCACTCAACCTGACTGAGACTGACCCTGCGGCCAGGACCGGCCGCCGGTCGACGATGCGGCGGCACAGCCGCTCCCAGTCGGGCACCGTCAGCTCGATGATCGGCGGTGTCTCGGGATGGGAGTCAGGATCGAGAACGGCCTTACTGTCGCGGATCTGGACCGCAGCCCCGCGCAGACGCACCTCGACACAAGTGCAGGCAGCAGTGCTGTAGCTGCTCTTGTGCCACCTGCCGTCGAGGTCGACACGAGGTCTTGGGTCGTGGTTTGGCGTCATGGTGGTTCTCCTGCTTCGCAGTCACCGAGCGCCGTTGCTCGTCGTTCTCACCGGTCGAGCCCGAGCGGTGGCCAAAGGGCGAGGACATAGTGTCGCGTCTTCTGATCGATAGCGTCGAGTCGCGCTGTTGCGCCTTGCCAGCCCTAGATGCACGAACTACGAACAGGCGATCCCCGATACCCCGGCCGAGGGCCGGACAACCTCTCGCCAATCACTCAGGTTCTCCCTGCTCAGGGCACATATTCCCAACACACGCCCGTTGTCAATGATGCGCTGTTATGGTGTGGCCCTTGCTTAGGGTAACCAGGGCTGACAAGGGAACACCATCGGGCAATCGACAACCCGATGTGCACTCCGGGGCACCACGCCTAACCTCAAGCTGACGCCATCCGCCATAGCGCCGAGACTGATGCCGCCCGTCGAAACCGGAGCAGCCTCTCAGCCCCGACACCCGCAGTCATCGGAGCCGACCCAAGTGCCGCCCCACTCGCCCGCCGTCGCCCAGATGGAGTTGACGATCCGGATACGGGCGCGCCGCCAGCAACTTGGGCAGTCGATCCGTGACGTATCCAGTCAACTCCAGTTCAGCTCCAACTACTTCTCCGCAGTCGAGAACGGCCGCGGCTCTGCTGGCCACCGACAAGCTGGCGAAGCTGTGCGAGGTTCTGGAGTTCGACCGCAGCGAGACCGACGAGTTGTTGGCCCTGCGGGAGATTGCCCGCCAGCCCCGATGGACCGCGGAGTTCGCGCAACTCCTCGACGACGATCTGGCCCTCTACTTCGGCCTGGAGTATGGGGCACGCAAGATCAATACCTACGAGGGCCTGGTTGTCCCCGGGCTACTGCAGTCGGACGACTACGCCATCACCCTGTTCCGAGATGACCCGGCCACACCGGGCATCCGCCAGCCGAAACAGCTGGAGCTGCGTCACCGCCGCCAGCAGCGTCTACTCGATGACGACCCCCTGATCCTGCACGCGCTGATCGGCCAGCCGGTTGCTGACGCAGCAGATCGGCGGCGCTGTTGTGCTCCGTGACCAACTGATCCACCTCCTTCGACCTCATCGAGCAGCTGTCGTCGACCCTCGAAGTCCGCATCATCCCCTTCGAGGCGTCGCCTCGTGGCATGGTGAACGGCAGCACCGTTCACCTGCTCGAGTTCGACAGCCGCCACCTCCCGATGTTGGCCTGGCGCGAGGCGATGACCCCGATCGGCATCACCGACGAAGCCGACATGATCGACGTCCTCCTGACGAACCTTGAGCGCGGCGTCAGCCGCCGCTCTCAGTCGAGAAGACTCCGTGTCTCTCCTCGAACAGCGAGTGAAGGAGCTCGGGCGGAAGTGACCGCCCAGCCGTGCCCGAGCCTCTGCCTGACGGGGGGCTTCGGCGCGTCCGTCCCACTACCTCAGGGAGAGGTAACGCGAATGATTCCAGAAACGAGTGCAGGAGGTGCCAGACGGGCATCACTGCTCGGGCGCGACTGGCGAAAGCCAAGCTTCAGCACGGGCTCGTGTACGTGTGTGGAGGCACGACGAATCTACGAGCAGATCGAGATACACGACAGCAAGGACCCCCGCTGCGTTCTGGCACCTGGCGAGGAGCCAATCATCGCCGTGCCGATTCCGGCGTGGAACACGTTCTTGGTCGCACTCGCCGTGGCCCCCTGGCGTGCCACTACCGAGGCCTTGGCGGTCATCGCCGACGGCAAAGGAGGTGCGGCCCTGCGCGACATCGCCACCGGCACCACGCTGCTGTTCAACGAGGACGAGTGGGAGGCCTTCCTGGCCGGCGTGGCCGAAGGCGAATTCACGACGGAGTCGGCCCCGAGCTAGTGGCGCGACTCTGGTCCGCCCTAGGCGGGGGGCGGGCCGGCGATTCCTAACGCGATGCAGATTTGGTGTTCTTCGCGCGCCCTATGGCGCTCTCCCAGAGCTGCCTGACTTCCCTGGAGGGAGTGATACGTGAATGCGGGCAAGCGGACGAAGCCTAAACGTCGACGACTCTTCGGCAGATACACCAAGCAGATCATCGCGGGTCTGTTCGGAATCCTCGCAGCGATCATCACCGCGATCGGCGGCTGCGCAGCAACTCGTCTCCAAACGAACGATGGACACTGCGAGGTCGACGACAGTTTGGAGATCGACTTTTCGAGCGACAGCTTCAGCTTGAGCGCTGGCGAACTGCGGGGCATTGATGACTTCCATAGTCAGTGGCCCGCTCGAGACTGCGTGACGGTCACCCTGCCCGGACATGAAGAGTGCGCGGTGGAAGACCTGGGCATCTCGGTAGCGGGACGAGCCGATGAACGCCTGCCCAGCGAGCTCACGAACGACGAGCTCTCTTTTGCCCGTGCCCGGACGGTCGCCCAGGAGTTCACCCAACTGGGCCTCCCCGTGATCCCCGAGCTCGTCCTTGGACTTGGTGCAGCAGAGCCACCACCACCGAACAGCGAGAGCGAGTCAGAGCGAGATTCGCGGCAAGCCCGCGAACGGCGGGTCGACGTGAAGGTCATCTGCGTGTCGTGAGCACAGTGCGGCCCAGACCCGACGAGCCAAGGTGGCACCTGTCCTGACCAGTTAGGTTAACTGGGTGAATCGCCTAGAAAACTTCGTTCGATAGGTTCAGCGATTAGCGCTTGCGGCGTATAGAGGGTGTGAGTCATGATTACGGTCAGCTATCTCCACCCGGGCTCTCCCGACGGCGTGACGGACCCGGCGCCTCCCGTTCCCCTCCATCACCGCTGAGCGGTGCCCCGGCCTCGGGAGGCCGATCGTTTCCGGGCCAGTGCTGTCCCCCCGGCGGTTTCGATGACCGTCGGCGCCGGCGCCTACGGCCGGCATGCTCCGGCCCACACAACCACGGCCGACCCCGTTGCTTCCACACACGCGGGGCCGGCCGTCCATTCCAACAACCCTCATACCGACGAAGCCGGCTGACGATCATGCGTTGGTTCCCTAACCAATACCCCATCGCCCCGCGATAGGCAACCAGGGACCAAATCACCGCCACCGATCGCCCAGCGATGCGGGCACCGCCCCGCTCTCCCGGCGTCGTCAGAACCAGACCAGCCTCCCTGTGCGGGCGGCCGATCCGGTGCCTTTGTCGACCCCTCGAACCCTTCGAACCCGGAGCCCGCTGATGCACCCGACAAACCGACCCGTCCGCCGGTACCCCCCGGCCCTGACCCTGCTCGCTGTCGCTGCCATCACGGCATGCAGCCCCTCGTCTGGCACCGGAGCCGAGGCTCCCTCGGCTCCGTCACCTACCGCTGCCACCGCCGGCGAGGCCTGGGCCGGCGACTGCCCCCATGGCGACAGCTCGGCCCTGGCCCCCGTGGCTCACGTGGCCGTCGTCGAGCTGTCGGCCTCGGAGCGCGACCCGGCGCTGCTGGCCGACCGCCTGGATCGCCTGCGGCACCTGGCCCAGCAGGCGGCCGACTGCGAGGCGCCGTTCACCGTGCACCTCCTCACCGGCAGCCGATCCGACCGCATCTTCGACACGGTGTTCGACAGCCCGCTCGGCACCGAGATCGCCCGCGACCGCCAGGTGGATCCGATGGCCGACGACGCCATGGCCGTGGTTATCCCGGCACTGGAAGCGGCCTACGGGGGCGCGGACGATGGCGCCGGGTCCGACCCGGGTGCCGCCTACCGGGTACTGGCCGACGAGCTCAAGCGCCTGGGGCCTGACGCCGGGATCGACGCCCTCGTGTTGTCGGACGGGGTAACGGTGACCGCCACGGTGGACCTCAACCGCTCGTTGGAAGGTGCCGACCTCGACGAGTTGGCGGCTCAGGTGGCCCCCGTGGTGGATCTGGGCGGCCGGGTGGCGGTCGACTGGCCGGCCGTCGGCCACACCGCCGATCCCGCCGCCCCGCCCGGCCCCTGGCTCGACGCCCTCCGTGCGCTGTGGCAGCGGGTGTGCGAGACCCGCCACGCCGCCTCCTGCACCGTCACCACGATCTGACCGGCTCCTCTCCCCTTCGCCCTGACCCTCCGTCCCGAAAGCAGACCAGCAATGGATGCCCCGTCCAACCTCTCCCTGTCCCACCGCCTGCCCGTGCTGGCCGCCGCCCTGCTCAGCGGCGACGCCCGCATCTGCGCCCAACGGGCCCGGGCCCTGCTCCCCGACCGCCAGTACCACGTGGAGCAGGGCAACGCCCTGGCCGCCCTGCACCGCCGGGCAGTGCGCCGCCACCTCGACCTGGAACACGAGCACGGCCCCCACCTCACCCGCCCCCGGTGGCTGCGGTGGTGGCTCCACGGCCTGCTCAAGGTGCTGCTGGCAGCGGCCGAGGTGGCGGCCGGCGCCGCCGCCCTCTACGTGGGCGGCGACCCGCTCCCCCTGGCCCTGCTGGCCTTCACCGGCGTGTCGATCGCCACCGTGCTGGCCGGCTCCAACATCGGCATCCAGGTCCGCCGGCGGGAGCAGCGGCTCAAGGGCGGCCTGATCAAGGCCGGGCTGGCGTCGGTGGCGCTGGCCACGGCCATGCTGTGGCTCTACCGCTACCTCACCCTGGGCGCCCTGTTCGGCACGCTGGCGTTCATCACCACGATGGTGGCGGCCGGCTCGGCCTTCCTGGCCTACCTGTGGCACGACGACGCGGCCGACTCGATCCTGCGGGCCGGCGACGTGGCCAGCACCCTCGGCCGCCAGGCCCGCCGCCATCTCACCCACCGCCAGGTCCGGCGGTTCGAGGCGGCCGAGGCGCCCCTGCGCCTGGGCGCCATCGACGCCCTCCACCAGCTCCACCTCCGCCTCCACCGCCAACCGTCACCGTTCGCCGACGACGGGCCGGTGTCGGCTCCCGCGCCGGCGGGTCTTCCCCTCACCGGCGATCTGGTGTCGGGCGCCCTCACCGGCGACGCCCTGGAACACCAGATCGGGGACTCGGGCACAGGAGTCGGGAGCGCCGGCGGTGGCGTCGGCGTCGGGCTGCCGGTGGATGTGGACCCGGGCATGGTCGACGAGGTGCTGGTGCTGGCAGTCGGGCCCGAGATCCTGGCCCTCACGCCCAAGACGGCGCTGGAGACGGGCTGATGGCCGCCCACCGGTTCGGCCGGCGTCGGCTGGCCCGCCACCTGGTGGCCGACTGGATTTTGGCCCTCGTGCTGGCCGCCGTGCTGCTGGCTGTGCTGGCCCTCACCGGCTGCGGGCCGGGAGATGGGGCCGCGGCTCCCCGCACCACCCTCCCCGGGGTGCGGGCCGACGGGAGCGAGACCGGCTGGTGGACGACGCTGGCCGTCGACGGTGACGGCCAACCCCTGCCGGTCGACCTCTCGGTGGGCCCAGCGGGTGCCGAACCGGCGACCGGACCCCCGTCCCGGCTCGTGTTGCCGGCCGACCTGCTGTTCTTCGAGACCGACTCGTCCACCGTCGGCCCCGACGGCAACCGCCTCCTCGACGAGGTGGCCGCCTGGTTGGCCGGCACCAGCGCCCCGGTGGCCGTGGTGGGCCACACCGACTCGACCGGCACCGACGCCTACAACCTCGAGCTGGGGCAGGCCCGGGCCGAGGCGGTGGCGGTCGGGCTGCGGGAGCGGGGCGTTCCCCCCGACCGGCTCGTGCCAGTGGTCAGCCAGGGCGAGCAGAGCCCGGTCGACACCAACGACACGGACGCCGGGCGGGCCCACAACCGCCGAGTCGAGCTCGTGCTGGGCGGAGCGGTGTGAGCCCCGGCCCCGGCCCCGACCCTTCCATCCACCCGTCAACGAGGAGAGACCACATGTTCCCAACCCCCCGCCCTTCCTGGTCCGGCGGCCGGCCACCGCCCCGTGAGCGGCCCGACCTGGCCCTGCTCGCCATCTGGGCCGCCTTCGTGCTGGCCGGCCTGGCCACCGCGGTGTGGGCGCTGGCTCGCTCACTCGTCGCCTGACGGGGCCCGCCCCGCACGCTGTCACAGGCCAGTGCTAGGTTGTCATCGGATCCACTCGGAGCTGATGCTCCCGCTCAACCGCTTCGAACACGGAAATCGGGACCATGGCCAACGACGAGCGATCGCGGCTCAATCTCCACGAGCGCCTCACCGAGGTACTCACACCAGACATTGCAGACACGCTGATGGAACTGCTTCCTCCGGTCGGCTGGGCCGACGTGGCAACTCGAGCCGACGTCGATCACAACCGCGAGGTGTTGGTGACAACGGTGGCGAATGTGGAGACGAGGCTCGACGCCAAGGTCACTGCGCTCGACACGAGAATCACCGGGCTCGAAGGCAAGCTCGATGGGCGCATCACCGGGCTCGAAGCCAGACTTGATGCGAAGATCACCGAGTTGGGCAGCGAGCTTCGGATCGAGATGGCTGAGCTTCGGAACGACGTGAGCGGACGGTTGACCGGCATCGACACCCGCTTCGACCGGATCGACGACCGATTCACGATCATCGACACCCGCTTCGACCGGATCGACGACCGATTCACGATCATCGACGACCGCTTCGACCGGACCGACGACCGATTCACGATCATCGACACCCGCTTCGACCGGATCGACGACCGGTTCACCCTCGTCGACACAAGGTTCGACCGGATCGACGACCGATTCACGATCGTCGACGCTCGCTTCGACCGGATCGACGACCGATTCACGATCGTCGACGCCCGCTTCGAGGTCGTGAGTGACCAGCTCGAGTCGCTGCGACGGGATCTCGAGGCCCAGCCAACGCTGATCTCGGCGCAGCTGGCGGGTCAGCTCCAGCGCCAGCACCTGACCCTTCTCGGCCTCTTCGTCACCACCTGGGCGGCCATCGCCGGCCTGATCGCCCTTATCGTCGTCCAATGACCACCGGCACCACCAGCTCCCCCGACCTCCCCTGGGCCGACATCGCCGCCCAGCTCACCGGGCTGGCCCACGTGGCCACCGCCTCGGCCGACGGCGCCCCCCACGTGGCCGTCGTGGCCCCGGTGCTGGAGGGCGACGGGCTGTGGATCTTCACCCTGCGCTCGTCCCGCAAGGCCCGGAACCTGGCGGCCAACCCCCGCATCTCGATGATGTGGCGCCCGGGCTCCGAGATCTTCCTCACGGCCGACGCCGAGCTGGTGGATGGAGCCGACGACAAGGCCCGCCTGTGGGCCCGGCCCGACCTCCCGTTCGATCCGGCCGGCTTCTTCGGCACACCCGACAACCCGGGCTTCGTGCTGGTGCGGGTGACACCCCGGCGGGCGGTGGTGATGGGGCCGACCGGCCGGTCCGTGTGGTCCGCCGGCTGAGCGGGCAGCGCTGGCTGTACGCAGGGACCGGCGTCAGCCGGCGTCGATGACGACGCCGAGGCCGTCGACCACCTCGGCCTGGGGATGGGCCAGCAGGGTGGCCGGGGGCACGAGGAACTTCCGGTCCCGGCTGCCGCCGCCGATGATGACCCGCTCGCAGGCCATGATCCGTTCGTCGATCCACAGGGGCAGGGGCGAGCTGGTGCCGAACGGGGTGACGCCCCCGATCTCCATCCCGGTCAGGTCCCGGGTCTGGTCGGCCGAGGCGAACGACGCCCGCCGCACACCCAGCCGTTTGCGCACGGTGTGGTTGACGTCGACCCGGGAGTCGGCCAGGGCCAGGCAGATCACGTGCACCGGCGGGCTCGACTTGCCGATCACCACGATGGCGTTGGCCGACTCGGTGAGGGTGTAGCCGTAGGTGGCACAGAACTCGGCGGTGTCGGCCAGGGCGGGGTCGCACTCGACCACCTCGAACTTCTGCCCCGTGGCCGCCAACGCCTCCAGCACCAGATCGCTCATGGCGATCCAAGCTACCGGCCCACCCCGCCCCTACGGACCGGCCGGCTTGGCCCCGACCGTGGTGACGGTGCCGGTGGGAGCGACGAGCGACAGCTGCTGGCGGCCCACGGTGAGGACGACGGCGGTGCAGGTGGAGGTGGTGGTGCCGGCGGTGGCGCTCTGGGCTGTCACCTTCCCGATGCTGGCGTCGCCCTTGGGGAGGTAGACGATCTTGGTGGTGGCCGTGAACCCGGCGTTGGTCAGCGCCGTGCGGGCGACCTGTTCGGTCTGGCCCACGGTGGCCGGGACCTTGGCCGTCGGGGCGCCGCTCGAAACCGTGAGCTTCACCGCGCTGCCCGTGGTGGCACTGTCGCCGGCGGCGGGGGCGGTCTTGACCACCCGCCCCGAGGCGATCGGGCACGAGGGGGCGGCGCTGGTCGCGGGGTCGGCGCTGAGGCCGACCTGGGTGAGAGCGGCCGCCGCCTCGGCCTGGGTCCGGCCGGCCACGTCGGGCACCGTGACCGTGACCGGCGGGGCTTCGGTGCCGTCGGTTGCGGTTGGTGTGGGGGTGGGGCGTGGCGATCGTCGCCGCCTCGGTGCCGGTCGTGACCGACGGCCCGGCCGGGCCCGGCTCGGCCTCCTCCGATCCGAGGGTCGGCGGCACCGTGACGGTCTCCGGGGCGGTGGCTGTGGGGCCCGCCACCGCCGTGCCGTTGCCGGCGGTGTTGTGCGCCGCCTGGTACTCGTAGCGGGCCCAGGCCACCGTGGCCGCCACCGCCAGCACCGCCGACAGCAGGGCCGCTGCGGTCATCCGCCCGGTCGACCGGGCTGGCGGGCGCCCGGGCACCGGTCCGGTGGTGGCAGCCCGTCGGGCGCTCTCACCCACGGTCTGGTCAGCCAGCGGCGCCACGCCAGGGTCGGTGACGGCGGGGCCGGCCCACCCTGCCGGCGGGACAGGAGCTGCGCTCGTGGTCGGCGCCGGCCCGAGCCCCGCCGGTTGCACCGCCCAGGCGGTGGGGGGCGCCGCACCGGCTCCCGACCATTGGTCGGCGACGGTGGGGCCGGCCGACGTGAGGAGCGGGTGGACCGGTGGGACGGGGGTCACCACGCTGGGGTGCGGCGGCCGGGGATCGACGGGGTTCGGGCCCACGGGCACCGGGCGGGCCACGACGGTGGGAGGAAACAGGGTGGCCTGGCCGGCCCCCGCCTCCAGAGCCCAGGCCAGCTCCCGGGCCGAGAAGGTACGGCGGGCCGGGTCGGGGGCCATGGCCCGGCGAACGGCCTCGTCGAGCCAGGCCGGTACCCGGTCGGCGGGGAGCGGCGCCGGGGGAACGTCGGCGTTGCGGATCCGGGCGAACGGGTCGCCCCCGAACGGGAGGGCGCCGGAGAGCAGGTGGTAGAGCGTGCTGCCGAGGGAGTAGACGTCGCTGCCGGTGCCCCGCCGCTCGCCCCGCAGGGCCTCGGGGGCGGCGTGGCCGATGCTCATGGCCGGCAGCGGGCTCGTGTCGTCCCGCAGGCAGGCGATGCCGAAGTCGCTGAGCAGGGGCTGGCCCGGTGGTTCGAGCAGGATGTTGTCGGGCTTGATGTCGCGGTGGAGGAGCCCGTGGTCGTGGGCGTGCTGGACGGCCGAGCACACCGGGATCATCCAGGCCACGGCGTGCTGCCACGGCACCGCCCCGTGCTCGGCCAGGTAGTCGGCCAGGCTGCCGCCGGCCACGTGGTCCATCACCAGGAACGGGCGAGAGCCGTCGACCGTCCAGCCCACCTGGTGGATGGTGACGATGTTGGGGTGGCGAGACAGCGCCCCGTGGGCCGCCGCCTCGGCCTCGAACATGTCACGCAGCTCGACCCCCTGGACCGGACGCAGGATCTTCACCGCCAGTTGGCGCCGCAGCAGACTGTCGTAGCCGTGGAAGACCCGGGCGAACCCGCCGCCCCCGATCAGCTCCCCCAGCTGCAGGTGGGGCACGCCGAGCTGGTACGAGTCGGCCACTCCCGTGTGCTGCATGGCGCGACCACCCCTACGTCCAGTCCCCCTCAGCCCACCTGAGACCGCTCGCAACGGTTTGATACAGGTTTCCCGGTGGGTCGTCAGCTCCCCGGGGCTCGGAGCAGACGGACATCGGCCACGACTATCTGATCGGGACGCAATTCGACGCCCTGGAAGACAAGGACCGTTGGCGGTACTGCGGACAGGTATACATAGCGAACCTTTGGTCGATCGCTGTCTCTACCGAGCGAACCCCAGGCCCCAGCGAAGCGAGAAAGAAGCTCCAGGGCGGTCACTTCGTCGAACGAGTCCCGCAGGGCAAGCTCATCCGGCCGGCCGCCGAGGACAGCATCGAGCCGAGCCGGGAAATCCTCCGCGAACAGTGCCGTCCGCATCTCGCCCTGGACGACCAGACGAGCCCAGTCGAGATGGGTCAAGTCTCGGGGAGCAGGGAAGGTGAGCCGAGACGGTCAACTGTCTCACTCGCCCATTGCTGCCGCTCAACAAGATGGGCCGCGACATCCTCGTCGGTCCACCCCAGACGCTCTGCCACATCATCGAGCGTCAGGGGTTCCCCCAGCCGTACCCGCTTGTTCTCGATCATGGCCATCACCTGATTGTAGAACGAGCGCATCGTGGATGTGTTGCCAGGCGATGGACGCACTGACCACCCACCGCCCCGGCCTGCACCACAGGGCCCCGTTCGCTGTCACACCCCCGGCGTACAACTATCTACGTGGACACTCGTACCTACCAGCAGATCCTCCAGGCCCGGCGGGCCGAGTGGGAGGCCCTGCACCGCTCGGGCCGCCGCCGGCGGGCCGATGCGGCTCGGGCCCGCTCGGCGGAGCGCTGGGCCGACGAGGCCACCCGTCCCGCCCAGGAGCTCCGGGCGGCCCAGCCTCCGGATCGTCATGGGCCTTCCTCCCGACATCCCCGCCCCGGCTCCGCCCGGTCCGCCACCCGGCCGTCACCCGTCGGCCGGTGCCGGTACCCCGCCCCTCCCCTTCCCGCCGCCGGGCGACGACGGCCCGGCCGGCCGCTGAGCCGAGGACGGTCCCGCCGTGGGAGACTTGCCCCCATGCTCGACTTCCGAGACCAACCCGTGGCCGAACTGGCCCGGCGCATCCGTTCCCGAGAGCTGTCGGCCCGGGAGGTCACGGCCCACGCCCTGGAACGCATCGAGACCCTCAACCCGGAGCTCAACGCCTTCGTCTCACTCGACGCCGACCGCGCCGTGCGAGACGCCGCCTCGATCGACGAGCGCCTGGCCCGGGGTGAGAACCCTGGTCCGCTGGCTGGCATCCCGATGGGCGTCAAAGACCTGGAAGCAGTGGCGGGGCTCACCACCACCTACGGCTCGGCCCTGCGGGCGGCCGACCCACCGGCCGCCGCCGACTGCGTCCACGTGGCCCGCTACCGGGCCGCCGGGGCCATCATCCTGGGCAAGACCAACACGCCCGAGTACGGGCACAAGGGCGCCACCGACAACCCCCTGTTCGGCGCCACCCGCAACCCGTGGTCTCCGGCCCACTCCCCCGGCGGCTCCTCGGGCGGTTCGGCCGCCGCCATCGCCGCCGGCATGGTCCCCTTGGCCACGGGGTCCGACGGGGGCGGCTCGATCCGTATCCCGGGCGCCCTCAACGGCCTGTCGGTGCTCAAGACCGAGGCGGCCCGCATCCCGATCAGCGGCACCGCCATGCCCGGTTCGGGCCTGCTCTCCACCAACGGCCCCATGGGCTGGCGCACGGCCGACACGGCCTACGCCCTCGACGTGGCCATCGGCCCCGACGGCGGCGATCCCCTGTCGCTCCCCCACCCCGGCGTGTCGTGGTTCGATGCGCTCACCGCCGGCGGCTCCGAATCGATGGTGCCGGCACGGGTGGTGTGGTCGCCCACGTTCGGCTTCGCCGGTGTCGACTCCGAGCTCCTGGCCCTGTGCCGGGCGGCGGTGGACCGGCTGGCCGCCGCCGGCACCGAGGTGATCGAGGTCGACGACATCTGGCCCGACGATCCGGTCGGCGCCTGGTACACGCTGTGGTGCGTGGCCCGTTACAAGGCCCAGGGCCACCTCGTGGGCACCCCCGACTTCGAGCGGATCAGCGACAGCCTCCAGCCCCAGATCCTCTACGGCATGGAGGTGCTCGGCGTCGATCACGCCCGGGCCCACGACGCCATGTACGCCCTCAACGCAAGGCTCGACGCCGTGTTCAACGCCACCCAGGCCCCCGTGATCCTGTCGCCGGTGTGCGCCGGGCAGACCCCCCTGCTGGGCCAGAACGGCATGATCAACGGTACGGCCGACGTCGGCTGGGTGAAGTTCACCTACGGCATCAACCTCACCCGCAACCCGGCCGGTTCGGTGCCGGTGGGCCTCACCACCGCCGGGCTCCCCGTCGGCCTCCAGGTGGTCGGCCGCCACCACGACGAGATCACCGTGCTCCGCACGATGGCCGCGGTCGAGACGCTGGTGCCGATGGGCAAGCCGCCGATCTGAGCCCTTACGCGCAAGGATCTCTGACAGCGGAGGCCATTCGAGCCACCGCGTGCCAGAGATCCGAGTTCGCTCTTTTGCCTGATCAGCTCGGCTTGTAGAACTTCATCATCGGTCCCTCAGCCGACATGGTGACGGGCACAGCGGCCGCCGTGTCGAGATCGACGGAGATGTAGAGCTTGTACAGGCCGACGGGGACGGCACCGGCGGGCACATTCAGGACGATGATGTAGTCGTCCGCCCCGATCGTGAGGGCGTAGGGCTGTGTCGTCGAGATCGTCTGGTCGATCCCGCCGTCGAGGTTGAGCAGATGTGCGCTCAGGGTCCACGTGCCGGGCCCGATCGCGTCGGCAGTAATTCCGACGACCCGGAACTTCGTGGTCAAGGACCATGACTGGCCGTCCTTGATGATCCGGTCGGGAAGGCCCTGGGGCGTATTCTCGTTCAGGATGACCACCGGGGTCGGGTCCGGTGGAATGTTGGCGACGCTGAAACCGGGAAGGGTTTCTTCGACGTCGAGGGTGAATCTCATAGTCATAGCGTTTGTCTCCTAGCTGGCACGGCCTACGTTCAGCGGAATTGCATGGCCGTGTACCGCCATAGAGCGCCACGCTGATGGATCGATACGTTTCGCGCCGACAAATTCGAGTTGGCGACAAATCCCAGGCTGGTGGCGGGGCGCGGCGGGTGGGCCCTGCCAGACTCGTACGGTGCAGGTCGAGCGAGGCAATCCTCCCCGCAAATGGATCCTCCGGACGATCATCGGGCTGGTGATCGTCTCCCAGGGCGCCGCCCTGCTCGGCGATCTGTTCCTGGCCGGCATCGTGGACAAGGAACCGGCCCTGCTCATCGCCCTCAACCCCCGCAACCGGAACCTGGCCCTGGCCACCACCCAGCTCAGCGCCGGCGTCTACTACTCGGTGGGCTTCATCCGCCTCGTCGCCTCCGACCCCCTCTACTACCTGCTCGGCTACTGGTACGGGGAGCGGGCCATCGCCTGGACCGAACGCCGCAGCCGCACCTACGGCCCGCTCATCCGTGACGGCGAGCGCCTGTTCCGCCGGGCGTCGCTCCCCCTGATCTTCGCCGCCCCCAACAACATCATCTGCGCCATGTCGGCCGCCACCGGCGTGAAGCTGCGCACGTTCATCGCCCTCAACCTGAGCGGCACCGTGGTGCGGCTCATCGTGATCCGCCAGCTGGGTGAGGTGTTCCAGTCGCCCCTGGAGCGCGTCATCGACCTGATCGCCCGCTACCGGGTGCCGCTGCTGATCCTGTCGGCCCTCGGGGTGGCATGGACCATCTTCGGCGAGTTCCGCTCCAAGGACTCCGAGCTGGAGACCCTGCTCCACCTGGAGGACGAGGGGGCTGAGACCGACGGCGACGGCCGATGCCCGGCGAGGGCGACAGCCGAGGCGAACACCTGAGCCTGTCACACCCCCTCTCTACGGTGGTGACATGGATCAGATCCATTTCTACACCGCCGCTGCGGGGCCGGGCTCTCCGGTTTCGTCCTGGTCGACGAGTTGATGCGGCACCAGGAGATGACGGTGGCCGAGCTCGTGACAGCGCTCGTGCACCGGGCCGGCTTCGACCTCGGCGGGCGGGCATCCAAGATCATCTCCGACGCCCTGCGCTGGGAGACCCGCCGCGGCCGGGTGATCCGCATCGGCCGGGGCCGCTACCGGTTCTCCCACGCCGCCCGCTCCACCGCCCGCCGCATCGGCATCCTCGCCACCCGCTCGCGTGCCTGGGTTGTCGCTATTATGCGGCGCCCAGTGGCTGCGGCAGCTCCGCTCGCCGGCTTTGCGGCGCCGCCGGGCACCGATCGACCGCCGTGGGCCGACCTGCGCTGGCTCCGCAACACCTGACTACCCCCCATTTGTCCGCTGACAGCGGACAGCGATCCGCGTTCTAGTCGGTGGGCACCGGATCGAACGCGGGCAGACCGTCGATCGACACCGTGTTCTTCTCGGCCCAGTACTCCACGATCCCCGGCTCGCCCTTGCGCTCGGCCCATTCGTCGAGCATCGGCCGGTCGCCTTCGTAGGTGTACAGCGGCACCGAGAACCCGCACGACGACGACACCCGATCCACTGTCACCTCGATCACGGCCCGGGCCCCCGGCCGATCGGGGAACCCTGCCCGCAGGGCGTCGTAGCCGGGGCTGCCCGCAGCATGGGCCTCGCCCCGGCCATAGAGGCGGACCAGCTGCGGCTTGCGGTCGAACCCGCAGAACAGGAACGTCACCCGCCCGTTCTGGCGTACATGGGCCACGGTCTCGGCCCCGCTCCCGGTGAGGTCGAGATAGGCGACATGGTGCTCGTCGAGGATGCGGAACGTGTCATACCCCTTGGGCGACACGTTGACGTGCCCGTCGGCCGGGGCGGTGGCCACGAAGAACAATTTCTGCTCCCCGATCCAGGTGGCCAGCTCAGGGGTGATGCGGTCGTACGTTCGGCCCATCGGACATGATCCTCACAGACCGAGCAGCTTGTCGAGCCCGACGGTGAGACCGGGGGCCGAGCCGATGCGATGGACGGCCATGATCACCCCGGGCATGAACGACGACCGGTCGATCGAGTCGTGCCGGATCACCAGCGTCTGGCCCATCGTGCCCAGGATCACCTCCTGGTGGGCCACCATCCCCCGCATCCGCACCGAATGCACGGTGATCCCGCCCGGGCCGCTCGCGCCCCGGGCCCCGGGGATGGTGAACGAGGTGGTGGGGTCGGCCGGCCATGCGCCGCCCTTCGACGCCGCCATCCGCTCGGCCGTGGCCACCGCCGTGCCGCTGGGGGCATCGACCTTGCCGTCGTGATGGAGCTCGATGATCTCCGCCGTGTCGAAGAAGGGGGCGGCGATCTCGGCGAAGCGCATCATCAACACCGCCCCGATGGCGAAGTTCGGGGCGATCAGGCAGTTCGACCGGGTGAACCAGCTGGCGATCTCGGCCTGGTCGTCCTCGGTGAAACCGGACGTACCCACCACCGCGTGCAGCCCGTTGGCCCCGCAGAACTGGAGGTTGGCCCGAGCCGCCTCGATGTGGGTGAAATCGACCACCACCTCGGTGCCGGCGTCCAGCAGGGCATCGTTGGTGGGCGAGACGTCGAACTGGCCGGTCTCCACTCCTGTCACCTCGCCGATGTCGATGCCGGCGTACGACGGGTCTATGCCCGCCACCAGCGACAGATCGGGCTCGGCGGCGACGGCCTGGCACACGACCTTGCCCATCCGCCCCCCGGCCCCCATGACCCCGACACGTAGCGACATGGGGGCAGTGTAGGGGCGCAGTGTGGTGGGGCAAAGGAAACAGGCCCCGACGGATCGGGGCCTGCTCCTGCTTCTGCCTCGCTCTGACGGTTGATTCAGAGCGTCGATGTGTCTACTGCGTCGATGTCAGCTTCGGCCGCGGCCGCCGCTGCTGCGACCCCGGCCGCCGCCACCGCTGCGACCACCGCCGCTGCCGCCTCGGCCACCACCGCCGCGGCCACCTCGGCCACGGTCCCGGTCGCCTCCCCGGCTGCCACCACGGTCGTCGTCGGCGGCCAGCGCCGCACCCTCCGGGCCCAGCTCGCCGAAGTCGGCGAGGGCGCTGGAGGCGAAGGAATCCTCGAACGACATCTCCACGGCGTCGGGGTCGACCTCGGTGGAGCGGCGGGTGGCCACAGCCGTGCTACCGCCACCCCGGCGCTCGGACCGCTCCCGGTCGCCACCGCCCCCGCCGGAGGCGGGAGCCGAGTCGTCGCCGGCGATGCGGAGCGAGATCTTGCCGTTGGGATCGATGTCTTCCACCTCGACCTCGACCTCCTGGCCCAGCTCGAGCACGTCCTCCACCCGATCGATGCGGCGTCCGCCGCCGATCTTGGAGATGTGGAGCAGGCCGTCACGGCCGGGGAGGATGTTGACGAAGGCCCCGAACTTGGTGATGTTGACCACCCGGCCGGGGTAGATGGCGCCCACGTCGGCCGTGGGGGGATCGAGGATCAGACGGATCTGACGCTCGGCCTCGTCGACCACGGCCTTCTCGGTGGCGGCGATCGACACGATGCCCACCACGCCGTCGTCGTCGACGCTGATGTCGGCGCCGGTCTCGGACTGGATGGAGTTGATGACCTTGCCCTTGGGGCCGATGACCTCGCCGATCTTGTCGACCGGGATCTCGAACGAGATGATCTTCGGCGCACCCTCCCGCACGTCTTCCCGGGGGGCGGCGATGGCGGCCAGCATCACGTCGAGGATCTGCATCCGGGCTTCCTTGGCCTGCTCCAGCGCCTGGGCCAGGACCTCGGAGGGGATGCCGTCGATCTTCGTGTCGAGCTGGAGGGCGGTGACGAACTCAGCCGTACCGGCCACCTTGAAGTCCATGTCGCCGAAGGCGTCTTCCGCCCCGAGGATGTCGGTGAGGGTGGTGTAGCGGCCCTCGGCGTAGACGAGGCCCATGGCGATACCGGCCACCGGAGCCTTGATCGGCACACCGGCGTCCATCAGCGACAGCGTGGACCCGCAGACCGAAGCCATGGAGGTGGAGCCGTTGGACGACAGCACCTCGCTCACGAGCCGCATGGTGTAGGGCCACTCGTCGAGGGAGGGGACCACAGGCACCAGGGCCCGCTCGGCCAGCAGGCCGTGGCCGATCTCGCGGCGCTTGGGGCCCCGCATGAAGCCGACCTCACCGGTGGAGAACGGCGGGAAGTTGTAGTGGTGCAGGTAGCGCTTGCGGGTGGTGGGATCGATCCCGTCGATCATCTGATCCATGCGCTTCATGCCCAAGGTCGTGATGTTGAGGACCTGGGTCTCGCCCCGCTGGAACAGGGCCGAACCGTGGACCCGGGGCAGCACCCCGACCTCGGCCGACAGCGGCCGGATGTCCTTCGGACCCCGGCCGTCGATGCGGATCCCGTCTTCCACGATCCGGCGCCGGACCAGAGCCTTGGACAGGCTGCGGAACGCGGCCTTGAGCTCGGTGACGGCCCGGCCCTCGTTGTCTCCCGCGAACTGGGCCCGCAGGGCATCGATGACCTCGTCACGCAGGGCCGACTCGGCCTCGGTGCGCTCGGCCTTGTCGCTGATCGTCATGATCTGCGACAGCTTGGCCTCGGCCGCCGCCTTCACCGCGGCGAACTGCTCGTCGCTGTAGTCGGTCGACTCGGGGAAGGTCATGGTGGCGCGGCGGCCACCGGTGGCCTCCACCAGCGCCATCTGCACCTGGATGGCTTCCTTGATGTACTGCTCGGACTCCTTGAGGGCGGTGGCCAGAGCGGCCTCGTCGACCTTGGGGGCGCCGGCCTGGTAGTTGTTCCAGGCCGACTCGGTGCCACCGGCCTCCACCATCATCACGGCCACATCGCCGTTGGGGAGCTGGCGGCCGGCCACCACGATCTCGAACGACGAGTCGTCGCCCTCGGCGTAGGAGGGGTGGGGCAGCCACTCGCCCTCGGCCGTGTAGGCCAGGCGGACGGCGCCGATCGGGCCGTCGAAGGGAATGTCGGACATCATGAGTGCGGCCGAGGCGGCGTTGATGGCCAGCACGTCGTGCGGGTTGGACATGTCGGCCGACATGACGGTGATGACCACGTGGGTCTCGTTGCGGTACCCCTCGGGGAACGACGGGCGCAGCGGCCGGTCGATCAGGCGGCAGGTGAGGGTGGCGGTATCAGCCGCCCGGCCCTCCCGCCGGAAGAACGAGCCGGGGATCTTGCCGGCGGCGTAGGACCGCTCCTCGACGTCGACGGTGAGCGGGAAGAAATCGGCGCCGTCGCGGGGGCTGCGGGCCGCAGTGGCCGTGGCCAACACACTGGTCTCGCCCATTGTGGCGAACACGGAACCGCCGGCCAGGCCGGCCAGCCTGCCCGTCTCCAGGTGCAGCTCTGGACCATCACCGCTGGTGACCGTCCCGGACACGGAAATGGCTTCCGCCATTGGGAACTCCTTGGGTTGTCTGCGCCCGAGCGACCTTCGCTCGAACCTCGCGGGCCAGATCCCAGATTTCGACCACCCAGCTCGTTGCAGCGGTGGGACATCGGGCTGAGGAGCCGGAAACTGGCAGCTGACCTCGCGTATGCGCCGGCCGTCTAGCGGACGGGGCACTTCTGACGACAGTACTGTCGTCCGCCCCAGTGTAGGGGGACAGGGTCCATTCGGCTCAGAACGCGCCGCGTTGAGCCGTTTCCGGGCATGAAGAAGCCCGGGGCTTGGACCCCGGGCTCAGGATTCGCCGGTTCGGTGGCGGTGCTAGCGGCGCAGGCCGAGCTCGTCGCGCACCGTGCGGTAGCGGTCGACGTCGATGCCGGCCAGGTAGTCGAGCAGGCGACGGCGACGGCCCACCAGCATCAGCAGGCCACGACGGCTGTGGTGGTCCTTCTTGTGGACCTTCAGGTGCTCGGTGAGGTGGGTGATCCGATCGCTCAGGAGGGCGATCTGCACCTCGGGCGAGCCGGTGTCGTTGTCCGACTTGGCGAACTTGGCGATCGTGTCGCCCTTGGGAGGAAGGTTGGCGGCCGGCTTGCTCATGATGCGGTGTCTCCGTGCGTGTGCGGTTCGAAGGGTGGGACCTGGGGCCCGGCCGTCGCACCGGTGCCCGGCGCCGACAGCAGCGTTCAAGCCTAGCGGGCCGCCGTCGGGTTGGGGCACGGCACCAGGGTCTCATGGCGCCGACAGGCGAGGATGCGACAAACTGCGGGCATGACGCTGTCGCCAGACGAGCTCCGGGCCGAGCTCGACCAGATCCTGCCCCGCCGCACGCCCGACATGAAGATGACCACGATGGGAGCCGGGTCCGACGACCTGGAGGACGGCCGCCGCTACCTGGCGGCCACCGTGGCCGGCGGCTGGGGCGTGCCGTCGTGGCCGGCCGGGCATGGGGGGCCGGGGGGCCGACCCCGACGAGGCCAGGTCGATCGGCACCGTGCTGCGGGAGTACGCCGTGCCCGACCTCTACGCCTACGCCGTGGGCCTGGGCATGGTGGGCCCCACGGTGCTGGCCCACGGGTCGGAGGAGCAGCAGCAGCGGTGGCTGCACAACATCGCCTCCGGGGCCGAGATCTGGTGCCAGATGTTCTCCGAGCCCGAGGCCGGCAGCGACCTGGCCAACCTGGCCATGCGGGCCGAGCGCGACGGCGACGAGTGGGTGCTGAACGGCCAGAAGGTGTGGACCAGCCGCGGCCTGTACGCCCAGTGGGGTCTCGTGCTCGCCCGCACCGACCCCGAGATCCCCAAGCACCGGGGGCTCACCATGTTCGGGATCCGGATGGACACCCCCGGCATCGAGGTGCGGCCGCTGGCCCAGATGAACGGCGACAAGCACTTCTCCGAGGTGTTCGTGACCGACGCCAGGGCGCCGCTCGACGCCCTGATCGGCGACATCGGCATCGGGTGGAACGTGGCCATGACCGTGCTGGCCCACGAGCGGGCCCTGGCCGGCGAGAGCCGGGGCGGGGGCGACGGAGCGGCCCGCAACGAGCGGGTGCCCCGCTGGATCCAGGAGCTGCGGCCCACCGGGGTGGTGGGCGACGCCCTGTGGCGCCAGCGGATGATGAGCGTGCACGCCGCCGACGAGGCGTCGAAGTGGACGTCGGCCCGGGCGGCGGCCTCGCGCAACCCGGGGCCGGCCGGCTCCGGGGCCAAGCTGCGCAAGGTGGCGAGCTACAAGGGCCGGGCCTACACCAGCACCGACGCCCAGGGGGCGGCGGGAATGCTGAGCGACGCCGACGGCTTCATCGAGCTGGTGACGGCGCCGTCGATGTCGATCCGGGGCGGGACCGACGAGATCCAGCGCAACATCGTGGGCGAGCGGGTGCTCGGGCTCCCGGGCGAGCCCCGGGTGGACCGCGACGTCCCCTGGAGCGAATCCCGCCGCGGCGCCCGCTGACCCTCTGGGACCTGACGTCAGGGGCCCGACGGGGTCAGGGGCGGTCGAGGAAGACGGCTTTGACGGCGGCGGGGATCTCCCGGGTGCGGGCCTTGGCCAGGGCGGCGGGGCGGACCTCGGCGTCGAGGGTGGCATAGCCGGTGGCGGTCAGGCCGGCCTTGCGGGCCAGGTACACGGCCCGGTGGATGTGGAACTCCTGGGTGACGAGGACCACCGGGGCGCCTGCGGCCACGTCGGGCGACGCTTTCAGCTCCCGGCACGTGGCGGCCGTGTCGACCCCCCGCCGGTCGAGCACGAGGTGCTCGTCGGCCACTCCGAGTGACCGGGCCAGGGCGGCCATCGCCGCCGGCTGGTCCCGGCCGTCGCCCTCGGTGTCGCCGCTCATCACCACGCGCATCACCAGCCCGGCCTGGTAGAGCCGCACGGCCCCCGCCACCCGCTGGGCCAGCAGGGCGGTCGGGGTGCCATCGGCCCGCAGCCCCGCCCCCAGCACCACCCCCACGGCCGGCACGGCCCCGGCGGGCGGCAGGCTCGTGGTCACATGGGCCCGTGCCCGGCGCACCACCCAGGCCCGGCAGGCGGCAGCCAGGCCCGCCGCCCCCAGCACCGCCACCGGCGGCACCGCCAGGGCGGCCAGGGCCACAGCCACGTCGGTCCTGGGACTGTGGCGCCAGCGCGCAGAATCCAGCACCGGGCGCCACAGATCGGCGGGGCGTCGGGGGATCAGGGCTGGGCGGCGAGCACGTCGCGGGCGTGGGCGACGTCGCGCTGGAGCTGGGCGGCGAGGGCGTCGATCCCGTCGAAGCGCTGCTCCCGGCGCAGCAGCTCCACCAGCTGCACCCGGGCGTCCTCCCCGTACAGGTCCCCGGCGAAATCGATCAGATGGGCCTCGATCAGCGAGTGCTCGGCGTTGTCGTAGAACGTGGGCCGCTTGCCGATGTTGAGCGCCGCCGGGTGTCGGGTGCCGTCGGGCCGTACGTACCAGGCGGCATACACGGCGTCGGCCGGCAGCGCCATCTGCTTGGGTACGGCCACGTTGGCCGTGGGGAACCCGATCGTGCGGCCCCGCTGGTCGCCGGTGACCACCGGACCCCGGATCTCGTGGAGCCGGCCCAGTTGGCGGGCGGCACCGGTGACGTCGCCCTCGGCCAGGGCCAGGCGGATGGCGGTGGACGACACGGCATCGGTGGTGCCGTCGGGCTTGGGCAGCAGCTGGAGACCCTCCACCTCGAACCCGTGGAGCCCGCCCAGCTCGCTCAACAGGCCGACGTTGCCGCCCCGGGCCTTGCCGAAGTGGAAGTCGGCCCCCACCACCACGGCCCGGGCCTGCAGCCCGCCGACCACGATCCGGGCCACGAAGTCCTCGGCCGTCTCCTGGGCCGCCTCCTGGTCGAACGGCACGACCACCACCGTGTCGACCCCGCACGCCTCCAGCAGGTCGAGCTTCTGCTCCAGGTCGGTGAGCAGCTTGGGGGCCGACTCCGGCCGCAACACGTAGGCCGGGTGGGGATCGAACGTGACCAGTGCCGTGCGGGCCCCGAATCGGGCGGCGGCGGCCTGGGTGGCCCGGATGACGGCCTGGTGACCCAGGTGGACGCCGTCGTAGGCCCCGATCGTCACGGCATGGTCGCCCTCGCTCAGGGGGCAGCGGCCAAAGTCCCGATGTATCTCCACAGAGGCAGTACGTTACCTGCCGGGCCCCGTGCTCGTCAGGCCCGGCCGGCGAGCACCTTCACCGGACGGAACTGGCCACCGGCGGCCTCGTAGATGGCCAGCAGCTCGCCGTCGGGCCCCCGCACGGCGAGGCGGCCGGAGCCGGCCGACGGCCCGAACGACCGCCCGTCGCGCACCTGGGAGGCCACGGTCTCGTCGACGTCGACGATGGCCATGCCCCGCACCAGCTCCACCAGGGGCCGCAGTTCGATCTCCTCGATCGGGCAGCACTCGGCCACGGCGAAGGGCCCCACCGCGGTGCGGCGCAGCGACGTGAGGTGCGCTCCCCCGCCCAGGGCCTCGCCCAGGTCGGCGGCCAGGGTGCGGATGTAGGTGCCCGACGTGCAGTCGACCGACAGGGCGTAGACGAGGGGGTCGTCGGTGGGGGCGGTGTCGAACCGGTGGACGGTGACGGGCCGGGGTTCCCGGGCCACCTCCTGGCCGGCCCGGGCCAGCTCGTGGAGCCGCTTGCCCCCCACCTTCACCGCCGACACCATGGGCGGGATCTGCTCGATGGGGCCCACGAACCGGGTGGCGGCCTCGGCCACCTGGGCCGGGGTGACGGCCATGTCGTAGTGGCCGGTCACCTCGCCGGCGGCGTCGAGGGTGGAGGTGGTGACGCCGAAGCGCAGCGTTCCCTCGTAGGTCTTGTCGGCCCCGGTGACGAACTCGAGCAGCTTGGTACCGGCCCCCACCCCCAGAACCAGCACACCGGTGGCGTCGGGGTCGAGGGTGCCGGCGTGGCCCACCCGGCGGGTGCCGAGGGCCCGCCGGACCTGGTCGACCACGTCGTGGCTGGTGCAACCGGTCGGCTTGTCGACCAGCACGCAACCCGACACGCCCGTGTCGGGCCGCTTCTCCCGGCGGGGGCGCTGCTGGCGGGGCTGGCGCGACTGATGGGGCGGGGGCTGGCTCACGAAGTGCCGCCTTCGGCCCCCACACCTTCCTCGGCGCCATCGTCGCCGTCAACTCCATCGTCGCCCTCGTCGCCCTCGTCGCCATCGACGTGGAGCGAGGACAGGATGTGCTCGATCCGGGCTCCGGTGCGTATGGCGGGATCGAAGGCGAAGGTCACCTCGGGGGTCTTGCGTAACCGGGCCGACCGGGCGATCTCAGCCTGCAACGGCTTGCGGTACCGCTCACCCAGCAGATTCAGGATCTCGGTGTCGCGGCTCTCGTCGGCCAGCGTGGAGATCCACACCACGGCCTTGTTGAGGTCGGCGTCGACTTCGACACCGGTGACCGTGAGCAGATCCAGCTGCTCGTCGTCGATCCGCTCCAGGTACTCGGCCACGATCTGCTGAAGCAGCGTGTTGAGCCGGGCGGTGCGGGGGTACTGCCGCTTGGTGGCCGGGCGGGGCCGGCGCTTATCGGAACGTTGGGCCATTGTTCATTCCTCCCACCAGGAGCGGGCCAGATCGATGACCTCGATCTCGGTCCGGGACCACACGTATCGTTCGACGCCGTCCATGGCCTGGGAGACCCGGGCGGCGGTGTTGCCTATGGCTGTTACCCCGATCGCCGTGCGCTGCCACAGCTCCTGGTGATCGACCTCGGCCGCACCGATCGCCGGCATCTGATCGAGATGCCGGACGATCGAGCTGACCACCTGCCGCTTGTCCTTGAGTGACTGGGCGGCAGGCAGGTGCAGTTCGGCCCGGAGTACGAGGACGTGCATGGGCGGGACGGGGTGGCCGGCTAGGGGAGGAGACCGGCTAGGTGCGGGGGATCTCCCGCACCTCGTAGGTCTCGATGACGTCGCCTTCCTTGAGATCCTGGAAGTCCGACAGGCCGATACCGCACTCGAACCCGGCGGCCACCTCGCGGACATCGTCCTTGAAGCGGCGCAGCGACTGGATCGAGCCGTTCCAGATGACCGTGCCTTCCCGCAGGAAGCGGACCCGGGAACCGCGGGTGATGACGCCGTTGGTGACCATGCAACCGGCGATCGCCCCGATCCGGGGGATGCGGAAGATGTCCCGCACCTGGGCGTCGCCCGTGACGATCTCCTCGGTCTCCGGCTCGAGCAGGCCGAGCATGGCGTTCTCGATGTCTTCCAGGAGCTTGTAGATGATCTCGTAGGTACGGATCTCCACCTTCTCGTGGTCGGCCAGCTCCCGGGCCTTGCGGTCGGGTCGGACGTTGAAGCCGAGGATGGTGGCGTTGGACGCCGCCGCCAGCTGCACGTCGTTCTCGGTGATGCCGCCCACGCCCCGCAGGACGAAGGCCAGCTTCACGTCGGGCCGTTCCAGCTTCTTGAGGCTGTCGGTGACCGCCTCCAGCGAGCCGTTCACGTCGGCCTTGACGATCAGGTTGAGGGTGGCGGTCTCGCCCGCCTGGATCTGCTTGAAGATGTCTTCCAGCTTGGCGCCGCCAGTGGCGGCGGCGGCGTCCCGGCCCAGGCTGGCCAGACGGTGCCAGTGCTCCCGGGTGGAGGCGACCTTGGCCGCCAACTTCTCGTTGGGGGCGATGATGAAGCTGTCGCCGGCGGACGCCACGTCGCTCAGACCGAGCACCTGCACCGGGGCCGACGGCCCCGCCGTGCGGACGGTCTCGCCCTTGTCGTTCAGCAGGGCCCGGACCCGACCCCAGGCGGCACCGGCCACCAGGGGATCGCCCACGCTGACCGTGCCCCGCTCCACCAGCACGGTGGCCACCGGGCCCCGGCCGATGTCGAGGTGGGCTTCCAGCACGAGACCGGCGGCCCGCCCGTCGGGGGTGGCCCGCAGATCCTCGATCTCGGCCACCACGAGCAGGTTGTCCATCAGCTCGGGGATGCCCTCGCCGGTGAGTGCCGAGACCGGCACCATGATCGTGTCGCCGCCCCAGGCCTCGGGGATGAGACCCCGCTCGGCCAGCTGGCTCATCACCCGCTGGGCATCGGACGCTTCACGGTCGATCTTGTTGATGGCCACCACGATCGGCACCTCGGCCGCCCGGGCGTGATCGAGCGCCTCCAGCGTCTGGGGCATCACACCGTCGTCGGCCGCCACCACCAGCACCACGATGTCGGTGGCGTCGGCGCCCCGGGCCCGCATGGCGGTGAACGCCTCGTGGCCCGGTGTGTCGAGGAAGGTGATCATCCGACCGTCGCGGTCGATCTGGTAGGCACCGATGTGCTGGGTGATGCCGCCGGCCTCGCCCTCCACCACGTTGGTGGAGCGGATCCGGTCGAGCAGGAGGGTCTTGCCGTGGTCGACGTGGCCCATCACCGTGATCACCGGGGGCCGCAGTGGCCAGGTGGCGATGATGTCTTCGTCGTCCTCGTCGTCGAACTCGAGCAGCTTGCGCAGCTCGACTTCCTGCTCCTCACCGGGATTGACGAGCTTGATCTCGGCGCCGATCTCCTCGGCGAACAGCAGGATCATCTCGTCGGACAGGGACTGGGTGGCCGTGACCATCTCACCGTTGGTGAGCAGGAAGCGGACCACGTCGGCCGCGGTGCGGTTCAGCTTGGGACCGAGGTCCTGGGCCGTGGACGCACGCTCGATGACGACCGTGCCCTCCGGTACCGGCGTGTCTTGCGCCGAGTACGTGGGCACGTTCATCGGCGTCAGTTCCTCGCTGGAACGACGCCGACGGCTCTTGCGACGGGGACGGCCACGGTTGGGGCCGCCACGGTTGGCCGGACCACCGCGACCGGGAGGGCCGGAGCGGCCGGGAAGGCCGCCACCGCCACCGGGGATACCACCGGGACCGCCGCCACCAGGACGGGCGCCACCGCCACCGCCGCCACCACCACCACCGGGACGGAAACCGCCGCCACCACCGCCGCCGCCGCCACCGGGACGGGAGCCACCAGGGCCACCACCGGGACCGGAGGGACGGGAACGCTGACCGGCGCCGGGAGGCGGCGGGATCGGCTTGCCCGAACGACCGCGGGGCGGGCCGGGCGGGGGCGGGATCGGCTTGCCGGTGCGCGACGTGGGCGCGGCACCAGGCGGCGTGGGCCGGGGCGGCGGCATGCCGGGACGGGGCGGGGCGGCACCGGCCGGGGGCCGGGCGCCGGGGGGCGCCGACGAGCCACCGGGGCGGGGACCGCCACCGGGACCACCAGGACCGCCGGGGCGGGGACCGCCACCGGAACCACCAGGACCACCGGGGCGGGCACCGGGAGGGGCGCCGGCCGCGCGCTCGGCGACTGGCCGCTCGGCCGCCGGACCGGGGACAAGGGGACGTTCGGGGGCCGGCGCCGGCGCCGGGGCCGGGGCCGGGGCGGCAGCAGCCGGAGCGGGGGCGGGGGCCGGCGCCGCGGCGGCAGCCGGGGCCATCGGGGCCGGAGCGGGCGGCGGAGCCATGGTGGGGGCCGGCGCGGGCTGCGGGGCCACCGGAGCCGGAGGGGCGGCCTGCGGGGCGGGAGCAGCCGGAGCCGGGGCCTGGATCGGGCGGGGCGGGGGCAGGTCGGGCCGGCGGGGCGCCGTGATCGTGGGCGGAGGCGGCGGGATGGGACGACGCCGCTCGGCGGTGTCGGACCCGATCACCCGGGGACCGGACGACACGATGCGCCCGTCGCTCGACGAGGCATCGGCGGCAGGCGCCATGCCGTCGGCCGGGACGGGCCGGCCGGGCGGCGGCCTCCGGGACGAGATCGATGCCGGCGACGAGTCACCAGCGGCCGACGACTCCGTCGACCCCCCTCCCCCACCGGATGACGGGCGACTCAACCCGTCGCGGTCGGCCTTGCGACGGAGACGGTCTGCCTGAGCGTCGACGATACTCGACGAGTGGCTCCTGACCCCGATGCCCAACTCGGCGCAGAGGTCGAGGATTTCCTTGTTCGAGAGCCCCAGCTCGCGGGCCAATTCGTAAACGCGGACTTTGGTTTGCACGTGCTGATTTCCACCCTTGCGGGACGTAACGCCGAGAGGTTCGGTCCGATCCCCGTTAAGCCTAGCGGGCAGGGAGGAGAGAAACCTTGCCCGTTCCCCCACCCTCGGTGGTGTCGCGGGTCACCAGGTCGGCCAGCCCGGCCCGCACCGCGTCGAACGAGGCCGGATCGACCTCGGACCGTAGGGCGCGGCCGAACCGGCGGCCCGTAGCCGCCTGCTCGAAACACCCACCGACCGTGGCCCGGCACAGCCACGCACCCCGTCCGGGGGCACCGGCGCCGGGCACGAGCCGGCCGTCGGCGACGGCCAGCCGTACCAGCTCGGGCTGCGTCCGGCGCTGCCGGCACCCGATACAGGTGCGGACGGCAGCAGCCGGTTCAGCTCGCTTCGTCGTCGTCACCCTCGGCGTCGCCGGCTTCGGGGTCGGCCGCCGCCTCGGGCGTGGCATCGGCCTCGTCGTCGACGGTGTCGTCCTCGGCCGGCTCGTCGTCGCTGCCGTCGGCCTCGTCGACAATCTCGACATCGTCAGCCTCGACAACGTCAGCCTCGACATCGTCAGCCTCGTCGGCAATCTCGACGTCGTCGGCCTCGTCGGCGACCTCGTCGACGGCCTCGTCGGCCTCGTATCGGCGTCGGCCTCGTCGGAGACCTCGGCCTCGTCCGAGACATCGCCGGCAACCTCGGCCTCGGCCTCGCCGGAGGCGGCGTCGCCGGCCTCGGGCTCGCCGGCCTCGGGCTCGGCTTCCTCGCCGGTGCCCTCGGCGATCTGCTGGTACTCGGCAGCGGAGATGGCGGGGCTGCCGTCGGCCGGCTGCCACATCTGCTCGCCGGTGGCCTGGTCGACCACCCACTCGCCCTCGGCCCAGTCTTCGTTGCCGTACTCGGCGGCCCGGCGGGCCTCCTCGTCCAGCTGCGACTCGCTCTTGATGTCGATCCGCCAGCCGGTGAGCCGGTGGGCGAGGCGGGCGTTCTGGCCCTCCTTGCCGATGGCCAGCGAGAGCTGGAAGTCGGGCACGATGACCTCGGCGGTGCCGGTGTCGAAGTCGATCCGGACCTCTTTCACCTTGGCCGGCGACAGGGCCTTGGCCACGAACTCGTAGGGGTCTTCGTTGAACGGGATGATGTCGACCTTCTCGCCGTTCAGCTCGTTGACCACCATCCGCACCCGGGAGCCCCGGGCCCCCACGCACGCCCCCACCGGATCGACGTTGGAGTCGTTGGAGTAGACGGCGATCTTGGTGCGGTGCCCGGGTTCACGGGCGCAGGCCTTGATCTCGACGATGCCGTCGGCGATCTCGGGCACCTCGAGCTCGAACAGGCGCTTGATGAGCCCGGGGTGGGTGCGGGACACCACGATCTGGGGACCCTTGGCCGTGCGCCGGACCTCGACGATGTAGGCCTTGACCCGGCTGCCGCTCTCGGTGCGGGGCCCCATCGACACCTGCTCGGCCTGCGGCAGCAGCGCCTCCACCCGGCCCAGATCGAGCAGGGTGTAGCGGGAGTCGGTCTGCTGCACGATGCCGGTGACGATGTCGCCTTCCCGGCCGGCGTACTCCTCGTACTTCTGCTCCCGCTCCACCTCGCGGATGCCCTGGGTGAGGATCTGCTTGGTGGTCTGGGCGGCGATACGACCGAACGAGTTGGGGGTCACGTCGAGCTCGGGGCCGTAGGGCTCGCCGTTCTCGTCGAGATCCTGGGCGAACACCCGGATGTCGAACGTGGAGGGATCGATCGTGACCCACGAGTACTCGAACGAGTCGGGCATGCGCTTGTAGGCCGACTCGAGGGCGTTGGCCATGATCCCGAACAGCTTGTCGATCGAGATGCCGCGATCTTCGGCCAGCGCATGGAGCGCTTCAGTCATCTCATTGGTCATCGGACACCTCGGGCATGGGGCTCTCCTCGGGGGAGCCGGATTGAGTCTTCTCTGGCTGGCGGGGGCGGGACGCGGCCGAACGGGCCTTGACCGCCTTGGGCGAGCCGGGCTTGGGCGAACCGGGCTTGGGCCCGGGACCCCAGGAGAACACGGTACGCATGGAGGCCACGGAGTCCAGGCTGAGCCGGTGGACGGTGGGCTCGGCGCCGGGCACACCGTCGACCTCGGCCACCTCCACCACGATCTCGCCGGCGAGCGGCACGGAACCGTCGATCGACGGCGCCGGGGCGACGGGATCGGAGGCATCCGGGTGCACGGCATCGGACGGCCCGGTGGGTGTGCCGGGCTCCACGCCCTCGCTGACCTCCGGCGCGGGCTCGAAGGCGGTGAGGCGCCCCTTGTACCGGCGGGGCCGAATGGACGGCACCATCTTCACCAGCACCTCTTCCCCCACGGCCCGCTGCAGGTGGGCGGCCCGCTTGAGCGGGCGCTCCAGCCCGGGGCTCGACACCTCGAGCGTGTACCGGCCGGGGATCGGATCGTGGTGGTCGAGGATGGGCGAGATCAGGCGGTTCACCGCCGCCAACTGGTCGGTGGTGATGGCGCCGTTGGCGCCGTTCACGAGGACCCGCAAGGTGCTGCCGCTGTACTCGACGTCGTAGATCTCCACCGACAGAGTGGCCACGATCGGGGCCAGCAGTTGATGGACCTGCTCCTGGACGTTCATGGCGACACCTCCCTCGGTGCAAGCGGACGCCCCCCGGCGGAGGGGGGCGCTGACGGTAGTGAAACCAAAGGCGTGGGCAACGCCCACGCCTTACAGCACGGGACCAGGATATCGGGGCGCAAGGCAAACCCGGCCTCGCCCCCAGCGGGCGGCTCGCTACTCTGGCGCCATGGGAGTGTGGGACACGGTGCGGTCGTGGTTCAAATCAGAGGCGGACGAGCTGGCGGACGCCAAGCAGGAGATCGAGGCGCGCCTCGACCAGGACCTGACCCGGCGGGAGCGGCAACTCGACGAGACCCCGGCCGAGACCATGGAGCGCCTCGAGCGGGAGGCGGCCGACGGCGACGACTCGTTCAGCGCCATCAGCGAGAAGATCGACGCCACCGCCGCCCGGGCGGCGGCCGCCGCCAAGGCCGAGGCCGACGCCGGCAGCCCGACCGAGATCGACCCCGACTTCCTGGACGGGAGTCAGGGCCTCGACGGGAGCGAGAGCAGCGAGAACTAGGGGGAACCCTCCGGGTTCCTTGGGAACGCCTCCGGCGTTCACGCTCGCCTCCGGCGAGCTCCTAGGCGCGCTGCTTGCGGAGCAGCTCCACGAGCTGCTCCGTGGCGTTGGCGTCGTCGCCCCGGTCGTCGAGGTTGCGGCGGCGGTCTTCGTCGGCCGCCTTGCGGGCGACGTCCCGCGTGGCCTTGGCCCGCTCCATGGCCGCGTCCATGCCCTCGTTGGTGATGAACTCGGCCCACTCGACCAGGGTGGACACCATCTCGTCTTCGGGCACGACGGCCACGTTGGTGCCCTTCACGAACAGGTGGCCCCGCTTGTTGCCGGCGGCGATGCCGAGATCGGCGTCGCGGGCCTCGCCCGGGCCGTTCACCACGCAACCCATCACCGCCACCTGGAGCGGGATCTGGCGGTCGGCGAAGGCGTCCTGGGCCTCCTGGGCCACCTTGTAGACGTCGATCTCGGCCCGGCCGCAGCTGGGGCAGGCGATCAGGTCGACGTTCTTGCGCTCCCGCAGCCCGTACGACTCGAGCAGCACCCGGCCCAGGCGGGCCTCGTCGACCGGATCCGAGGTGAGGGAGTAGCGGATGGTGTCGCCGATGCCCTCGGCCAGCAGGGTGGCGATGCCGGCGGTGGCCTTCACGATCCCGGCCGGCGGGGGGCCGGCCTCGGTGACGCCAAGGTGGAGGGGATGGTCGGTGGCCTCCGACAGCTGGCGGTAGGCCTCGATCATCAACGGCACGTTCGACGCCTTCACCGAGATCTTGATGAGGTCGAAGTCGACCTCCTCGAAGTAGGCGATCTCCTGGAGAGCGGAGGCCACCATGGCCTCGGGGGTGACCTGGTTGCCGTACTGGCGGTAGAGCGACTCGTCGAGGCTGCCGCCGTTCACCCCGATGCGGATGGGCACACCCCGGTCCTTGGCCTCCTGGGCCACCGCCTTGATGTGCTCCGGCTTGCGGATGTTGCCCGGGTTCAGCCGCAGGCAGTGGACCCCGGCCTCCAGGGCCTCCAGGGCCCGGCGGTAGTTGTGGTGGATGTCGGCCACGATCGGCACCGGGCTGCGGGGCACGATCCGGGCCAGGCCCTCGGCCGCCTCCGGCTCGTTGCAGGTGCAGCGCACGATGTCGGCTCCGGCCGCCGCCAGGGCGTAGATCTGCTGGAGGGTGCCCTCCGAGTCGGCCGTCTTGGTGATCGTCATCGACTGCACCGTGATGGGGGAATCCCCACCTACCGGTACGTCACCCACCATGATCCGGCGGGTCGGCTTGCGGGGGAAGACCACAGCTCCGGCGTCCATCACCGTCCACGCTACCCGGCGGTAGTCGATGCTCTACCGCGTGAGCAGGGTTACCCCGTGACGTACCGCCGCTGTCTCTAGGAAATGGGTCGCACGATGTCGAGGAGCAGGGTGGTGAGCATGAGGAAGCCCAGGACCAGCACCACGGCGTAGGTGAGGGGCAGGAGCTTGGCCACGTCCATCTGGTGGCGGACCCCCCGGCGGGACCGGATCCGCTCGTAGGTGGCGATGGCGGCGTGGCCCCCGTCGAGCGGGAGCAGCGGCAGCAGGTTGAACACGCCGACGAAGATGTTGATGTAGGCCAGCATCGTGACCGGCATCGTCCAGTCGAACCCGGGGTCGCCGGCCAGGCGGACCACGCCCACCATCGACACCGGCCGGTTGGCCGCCTCGTCGGAGTCGATCGAGACGTCGGCCGGGCCCTGGAGCAGGAGGCGGCCCAGGTCGACGAAGGTGGAGGGGGACAGGAAGCGGGGGATGGTGGAGATCGAGCTCCACATGGCCGACCCGAAGCTCTCCACCCCCACCAGGGGGCTCTCCCGATTCCGCTCGAAGGTGGGGGCCACCCCGAGGAAGCCGACCACGCCGCCGCCCTCCAGGGGGCGGGAGGCCAGGGTGGTGGGCACCTGGCGGGTGGAGCCATCGGTGTCGACCACGCTGAGCGTCACCACCTCGCCGGGCCGGGGCCGGAGGTAGTCCTGCAGGTCCCGGTAGTTGCTGGTGTCGATCCCGTCGACGGCGGCGATCGTGTCGCCCGGTTCGAGCTCGGCCTGCTCGGCCGGGGTGGCGCCGGTGGTGAGGCGCGAGATCTCGCTGATCGTCCACCGGTTGGGATCGGGAGCGCCGATCAGCGACGACAGCACCACGAACAGCACCAGGGCCTGGATGAAGTGCATCATCGAGCCGGCCGTGATGACCAGCATCCGGCGGGGGTAGCTCTTGTTCTTGTAGGCCCGGGGCTCGTCCTCGGCGTCGCAGGGGTCGAGGTTGTTCATCCCCACGATGCGCACGAAGGCGCCGAGGGGCAGCAGGCGGAGCCCGTACTCCGTCTCACCCCGGTGGAAGGAGAAGATCCGGGGCCCCATGAACAGGAAGAACTGGGTGGCCTTCATCCCGGTGAGGCGGGCGGTGACGAAGTGTCCCAGCTCGTGGAGGAAGATCATCACCAGCAGGCCGGCGACCACCACGAAGTAGCGGAAGCCGGCCCCCAGCCACAGCAGGGCGAACAGGCCGAGCAGGATGATCAGGCCCAACGGGTTCGACCGCTCCTCGCCCGGTGCCCGGTCCTTCGGCTCGGCCATGATCCAGGGGACCTTGGCGCCTTGTTCGTCGCTCATCAACGTCCTTCTCCGGTCAGCCGGGCCACCGCGGCGGCAGCGTGACGGCGGGCGTCGCCGTCGGCGTGGAGAACCTCATCGAGGGTCTCCCCTGTTCCACCATCATGCAAGTCCATCACAGCCCGGATGACATCGGGGATCGCGATCCAGGCGATCCGCCCGGCCAGGAAGGACTCGACCGCCACCTCGTTGGCCCCGCTGATCCAGGCCGGTGCCGTGCCGCCCACCCGGCCCGCCTCGTAGGCCAGGGCCAGGCAGGGGAAGGCGTCGAGGTCGGGCGCCTCGAAGTCGAGCCGGCTCAGACCGGCCCAGTCGATACGCCCGTAGGGCAGGGGGAACCGGTCGGGGTAGGCCAACGCATACCCGATCGGCAGCCGCATGTCGGGATGTGAGAGCTGCGCCATGGTGGCCCCGTCGGAGAACGTGACCATCGAGTGCACGATCGACTGGGGGTGCACCACCACCTCGATCTCGTCGAACCCGATCCCGAACCCGGCGTCGCCCGCCGGCCGGCCGAACAGCTCGTTGGCCTCGATCACCTCCAGGCCCTTGTTCATCAGGGTGGAGGAATCGATCGTGATCTTGGGCCCCATGGCCCAGGTGGGGTGAGCCAGGGCATCGCTGATGGACACCGACGCCAGCTCGGCCCGGCTCCGGCCCCGGAACGGGCCGCCCGACGCCGTGAGGTGGAGGGTGGCCACCCGCTGGCGGTGCTCGCCGGCACCCCGCAGGCACATGTGGATGGCGGCGTGCTCACTGTCGACCGGAACCAGCTCGGCCCCCGGGGTGCGGCGGGCCCGCTGCACCACGGGCCCGGCGGCGATCAGCGACTCCTTGTTGGCCAGGGCCAGGCGCCGGCCCGCCTCCAGACAGCCCAGGGTGACGGGCAGGCCGGCGAAACCGACCACACCGTTCACGCAGACGTCGGCCGCCGCCGCCAGTGTGGCCAGCGCCCCGGGGCCGTCGACCACCTCGGTGCCGGCCGGCACGGCGGCCGCCAGCTCGGCCGCCCGGGCCGGATCGCCGACGGCGGCCCAGCGGGGACGGACCTCGTGGATCTGGGCCACCAGGGCGTCGAGGTTGGAGCCGCCGGCGGCGATGGCCACCACCCGGTAGCGGTCGGGGTCGGCCTGCACCGCCTCCAGGGTCTGGCGACCGATGGATCCGGTGGACCCGATGACCCCGACCGTCGTCGGCATGCGATCAGAACAACCCGAAGATCACGGCCATGTAGTAGGCGCCGGGTAGGGCGAACAGGAGGCCGTCGATCCGGTCGAGCACGCCGCCGTGGCCTGGCAGCAGGCTCCCCATGTCCTTGACCCCGAGATCGCGCTTCACCAGGGACTCGGCCAGATCGCCGATCGGGGCCAGGATCCCGACCAGGGCGGCCATCGCCATCACGGCGGTGAAGTGGCCGTCGAACAGGCTGAGCTGGCCGCTCACCCCGATCACGAGGCCGGTCATCAGCGCCCCGAAGAAGCCGGTGATCGTGCCCTCCCAGGTCTTCTTCGGGCTGGCCGGGTGGAACGGCTTGGTGCCGTAGGCCCGACCGCCGAAGTAGGCGAAGGTGTCGGAGATGGCGGTGATGGCGATGGTGGTGGCCAGCAGCTGGATGCTCTCCTCGGCCCGCAGCATGAGGGCGGCGAAACCGGCCAGCCCCCCGACCCACAGCACGCCGAGGAACGTGAGACCGAGGTTCAGCACCGGCCGCTCGGTGTCGGCCCCGGTGAGGTACCAGAGCATGCCGAAGATGACAGCCAGGCCGATGACCAGGGGATACCCGGTCTCGCCCCGCACGTAGGCGGCGGCCGGCAGAGCGACCGCGCCCACCAGGCCGAGCAGCGTTGCCGGACGCAGCCCGGCGATCCGCATCGTGTTGAACAGCTCCATCACCGCCAGCAGGGTGATGAGACCGACGAGGAGCATGGTGATGGCCGGGCCGAGGCCCAGGGCCACCGCCACCAGGGCCGCCAGGGCCACGCCGACGGCGATCCGCTGGCCGACGCCACCACCGCCGCCCTCCCGGGCCCGGGGGGCCGACGGGGCGGCGGGATCGAGGTCGTAGCCCTCGTCGTCGAAGCTCTCGGGCGGCGGGGCCTGGCGCCGTGGGGGCGGCCCGGCCTCGAAACGACCCCCGGGATCGTCGAGGGGGTGCGGGTGCTGCTCGAACCGGCCGTTGCGCTCAGCCGGCGGGCCCTGGGGTTGCGGCACGGCCCGGTTGGGGGCGGGGCCGCGGTCGGGCATGGGGACCCGGGCCGACCGGAGGGCGGGATCGGCGTCGGCCCCGAGGGGCGGCGGCGCGTCATGGGCACCCCGCCGGGCCGGGGGGGGCGGAGCCATGGGCGCCGCCGGGGCGCCGGACCCGTCGCCGCCTTCGAGACGGACACCGGCTGGCCGGCCTCGGCCATCGGACCCCTCAGGGGCCGGGCCGCGCCGGGGGTCGCCGGGGCCGGCGGCACGGGCGGAAGGGCCCGGCGGCGGGCCAGCGGGGTTGTGATCGGGGGCCTGGAGGCGGCCACCGATGGGCCCGGGAGCGCCGAGCCCAGGGCCCGACGGCCCCCGGTTCCCGGCGTCGGGCCGGGCCAGCCCGGGGTGGGCCGGCGCAGGCTGGCCGAGCCCACCCCCTCGGGGCTGGGGCGTACGGTCGGGCTGGGCCTGGGGCCCGGGCCGGGCGGCCGGAGCCGGCGGGGGCGACGGGCGGGCGGCCGGAGCGGGAGGCGGTGGCGATCCGCCGAGGCGACGGCGCTCGTCGAACACCGACCGGGCGCCCGGCTGGACCGGCGGCTGCTCGTCGAAGCCGGCCCGTCCCCGGGGGGAGCGATGGCTGTCGAGGCCGGGGACGCCGCGACCGGCGGCGGCCTGGCGCTCGTCGAAGGCCGAGACCCCGCGACCGGCGGGGGGAGGCGGCCCGTCGAAGGCGGAGGGTGCGCCCCGCCCGGCGGAAGGACGGTCGTCGAAACCGGGCTGCCGACTCGGCGGGCGCTGATCGGGGGCCGGAGGGGCGGCGCCGGCCGCACGGTCGGCGGTGGGCGCCGGCCGGGGAGCCGGGCGGTCGTCGAAGGCGGCGGCGCCGGGGGGCGGGGCGGCGGGGCGGCCGGCCACTGCCGGCTGATCGCCGAACACCGACGGCGCCGGCGGGGTACCGCCGGCTGCGCCACGGCGGGCATCGAAGCCGTTGCCGGCCGGGGCCGAGGGCGGGGGTGGCGACACCCGGGGAGGGGCCTGGCCGGCGGCGTCGAGCCCGCTGGGGGCGGGGCGATCACCCCGCAGCTGGCGGCCGGGCAGCGGCATGGTGGAGGTGGGATCGCCCCGCAGGTCGTCGTCGTCGGTCTCGACCACCCGGCGATGCGAGATGGCCTGAGTGTCGGCGAAGACGTCGGACAGGTCGGGGCCGGCCCAGTTGGGCTCCTCTCCCTGCCAGCTGGGGCCCCGCACGTCGGCCCACTTGTCGTCCTGGGAGACGGCGGAGGCCAGGGACTTCGGCACCTGCCCGGTGGCGGGCTCGGTCCAGTGGGCGAGCCCGGCGGCCTCCGCGTCGGCGGCCACCTGAGCCTCGGCCATGGCGTTGTCGGTCAGGTCGAGCTCGACATCGGCATCGTCGCGGATGATGGGAATCCGGGTGAACGTCGCGGCGTCCTGGTCGGGCGGCGGCTCGAACAGATCGAAGATGCTCTGCGGGGCATCGTCGTCGGACCCCCTTCCGAACCTGCCGCGCCGTTTGTTGTCAGCCATCGTTGTTCCTTTCGTGAACGAGCCGGCTACCCGGTTGCCCCTCGATCGGGGCGGACACGTTGTGCGCTGTCCGCCTAGACCTCGAGGAGCTCCTCTTCCTTGGTTGCCAACGCCCCGTCCACTGTGGCTTCACTTGCCTGCGTCATCCGGTCCAGATCCTTCTCCGCCCGGGACAACTCGTCCGCTGTGAGCTGGTTGTCCTTTTCGGCGGACTCCAGCTCCTTGCGGGTGTCTCGGCGGATGTTCCGGATCGACACCCGGCCCTCCTCCGCCATCTTCTTCACCATCTTCACCAGGTCCTTGCGCCGCTCCTCGGTGAGAGGGGGGAAGTTCAGGCGCAGGGCCCGGCCGTCGCTCGAGGGCGAAAGCCCCAGGTCGGACAGCCGGATCGACTTCTCGATGGCATCGATGTTCGCCGGATCGTGCGGCGTGATCATCAGCTGGCGGGCTTCGGGCACCGAGACCGTGGCCAGCTCCTGCAGCTTCATGTCGACGCCGTAGGCCTTCACCGTCAGCTTCTCCACGAGTTGGGGCGCGGCCCGCCCGCTGCGGATGGAGCCGAACTCCGCCCGCGAGTGGGCGATCGCCTTGTCCATCCGGTCTTTGGCGTCCTCGAGGATCAGCTCAGCCAACTCGCTCATTCCACTATCGTACCAATGGCCTCACCCAGCAGGAGGCGACGCAGACTACCCTCTGCCATCAGGTCGAACACGACAATCGGCAGGTGGTTCTCCATGCAGTGGGTGATCGCTGTGGAGTCCATCACCCGAAGGTTCTGGTTGAGGACGTCGAGATAGCTCAACTTGTCGATCTTGGTGGCTGCCGGGTTGAGCCGGGGATCATCGGTGTAGATCCCGTCAACCCCGCCATGGGTGCCCTTCAACAGCACATCGGCATCGATCTCGACGGCCCGCAGGGCGGCCGAGGTGTCGCTGGTGAAGAACGGGTTGCCGGTGCCGGCGGCGAAGATGACCAGCCGGCCCTTCTCCAGGTGGCGGATGGCCCGCCGCCGGATGTACTCCTCGGCGATCTGGGGCATCCGGATGGCCGACTGGAGCCGGGTCTGGGCGCCCTGCTGCTCGCAGATGTCCTGCAGGGCGAGGGCGTTGATGACCGTGGCCAGCATGCCCATGTAGTCGGCCTGGGCCCGGTCGAGCCCGCCCTGGGCGCCGGTGAAGCCCCGCCAGATGTTCCCACCGCCCACCACCACGGCGATCTCGATACCGAGGCTCTCGCGTACGTCGAGGATGTCCTGGGCGATCCGTTGGACGACCTTGCCGTCTATCCCGTAGCCCGCCTCGCCGGCGAACGCCTCGCCGGACAACTTGAGCAGAACCCGACGCCAGCGTGGTTTGGTACCGTCGCTCAACAGAGCCTCCCGGGGTGTGGTGGTGCGTAGATCCCCGCACTACCCCCGGCGGGGTCGGTGCAAGGCGCGCCGATGGTTTTGAGTGTACCCGGTGGTAACGGCGGGTCGGAGCACCCTGGCCCCGACGCGGGTGCATCCGCCCTGAGAGGCGGATGCACCAACCGATTCAGATTGACGGGCGCAGTGGGCTCGCTCAGCCGCCGACCCCGCTGCCAGTCGGCTCAGCCGCCGACCCCGCTGCCAGTCGGCTCAGCCGCCGACCATGGCCAGCACGAAGCGGGAGATGGTGCCGGAGCCGATCTTGGCCTTCACCGTCTCCTTCTCGCCGAACACACCCTGCTCCAGCAGCACGCGGTCGCCGAACCAGGCGTCGAGACGACCGTCCACGATCTTGGGCCAGGCCTGTTCGGGCTTGCCCTCCTTCTTGGTGATCTCGAGCAGCGTGGCCCGCTCCTTCTCCACCTCGTCGGCCGGCACATCGGACCGCTGGAGGTAGGTGGGCTTGGCGAAGGCGATGTGGAGGGCGATCTCGTGCAGCAGCTCGGGGCTCACACCCTGGGCCTCGATCAGCACTCCGGCCCGGCCGTCGCCGTGCAGGTAGGCGTCGATCTCGCTGCCGGCGGCCGTCTCGAAGCGGACGACGGCGCCGACCTCGAGGTTCTCCTTGACCGTGAGCTTCAGGTCCTCCATCTCGGCGTCCTTGGCCGAGATGGCCTCCACACCGGAGGCCAACACGAGGTCGGCCAGCTCCTGGGTCATCTTGCGGAAGTCGTCGGACTTGGCGGCGAAGTCGGTCTCGGACTTGAGGTGGACGAGGGCGGCACCCGAGTCGTCCCGGGCGATGGCCACCAGGCCCTCGGAGTTGTCTCGGCTGACCAGGTTGGCCGCCTTGGCCAGGCCCTTCTCCCGGAGGATCTGGGTGGCCCGCTCGAAGTCGCCGTCGGCCTCGGTGAGGGCCTTCTTGGCGTCCATCATCCCGGCGCCGGTCGAGCGGCGGAGCTCCTGTACTTCCTTTGCACCAAATGCGGGCATGGCTGATTCTTCCTACGTTCTCGCTGGTTCGACTGGGGTTCGGCTCGAGCAGAGCGCAGCCGCAGGCTGCGCTCACGCCGGCATCAGGCCTCGGGGGCCGCCTCGGCGGCGATTGCCTCAGGGGCAGCCTCGGGCTCGGGTGCGGCCTCGGGAGCGGGTGCGGCCTCGGCGGCCGGCGCCTCGGCAACCTCGGGAGCGGCCTCGGCGGCCGGCGCCTCGGCGGCCTCGGGGGCCGGTGCCGCCTCGGCTGCCTCACGGGCGGCGACCAGGCGGGCCTCGCGGGCGGCGGACTCGGCCGCTGCCTGGGCCCGGGCGGCGGCCTGAGCCTCGGCGTAGGCCGCCTCCTCCTCGGGCGAGCGCTCGACGTCGGCCGCCGTCTCCGGCACACCGGAGCGGCGGGCGTGGATCAGCTTGCCCTCCGACACGGCCTCGGCGATGACCCGGGTCATCAGCTCGGCCGAGCGGATGGCGTCGTCGTTGCCGGGGATCGGGTACGTGATGAGGTCGGGATCGCAGTTCGTGTCGACCACGGCCACGATCGGGATGCCGAGCTTGCGGGCCTCGGTGACGGCGATGTGCTCGATGATCGTGTCGAGCACGAAGACCACGCTGGGAAGCTTGGCCATCGTCTTGATACCGCCGATGTTGCGGTCGAGCTTGTCCAGCTCACGGCTGTAGCGGAGGGCTTCCTTCTTCGGCATCTCGTCGAGCTCGCCGGTGGCCCGCATGCGCTCGTACTCGAGCAGCTTGCCCACCCGCTTGGAGATCGTCTGGTAGTTGGTGAGCATGCCGCCCAGCCAACGCTGATCGACGAAGGGCATGCCGACGGAGCGGGCGTAGCGCCGGATCGGCTCCTGGGCCTGCTTCTTGGTGCCGACGAAGAGCACGGTGCCGCCATCGGCCACCGTGTCGCGCACGAAGGTGTAGGCCCGCTCGACCCGCCGGAGGGTCTCCTCCAGGTCGATGATGTACACGCCGTTGCGGTCGCCGTGGATGAATCGCTTCATCTTCGGGTTCCAACGGCGGGTCTGGTGCCCGAAGTGCACGCCGGCTTCGAGCATCTGCTTCATGGTGACGACTGCGGCCACGATGTTCTCCTGCGGTTGTTTCGGGCCGGCCAAGCTCGGGCTCCAGAGCGGAGCACGAGACCGTGGAATCTGACCGGTCCGGATTCGTCGGGGTTGACGGGGGTCAAGTCTACCCAGCGGTGGGTCCGGCCCCTACTGTCGGCTGTCGGCCCGCCCAGCACGATCGGGAGCAGCACGGTCGGGAGCAGCACGATCGGGAGCAGGGCGATCGGGAACGAGCCGGGCCCGGCCGCAGCGGCCGGCCAGGAGCGGCGCCGGGTCGATGTAGCGCTGGGCCCCACCGGACCCGAGCCGAGCGGTGAGAAGAAGGCCGGGGGCGGCCGTGCCGATCCCCTCCCCCGCCGCCACCGGCTGGCCCCGGACCACCGCCGTCGACTCCAGCGGCCCGTAGGTGGAGCGCAATCCTGCGGGGTGCTCCACCACCACGTACCGACGGCCGGCCACCGGACCTACGAAGCCGACCTGGCCGGGGGCCACCGCCACCACCGGCTGGCCCGTCGTGACCCCGTACTCCAGGCCCCGGTTGCCGGGGCCGTAGGGGTTTGGTGGCGGTCGGAAGCCGTCGGTCACGGGGGCGTCGACCGGCGCCACCCAGGGACATCCCATCTCGGCAGGGCCGTTGCCTGGGGTGACGCCGAGACCCGCCGGCGATCCGCCGACGGGGGTGGCCAGGGCGAGCAGCCAGGCGAACCCGGCGGCGCCGGCCAGAGCGGCACGGACGAACGGATGAACGGTGACGATGGGCATGGCTTCTCCTCGGACGGTGGATTGCGTCAGGGGGAAGCGATGAGGTGGCCCGCCCAGGGGCCGCCGATCAGGCCGATTCGCGCTCGAGCGACATGAGCCGGGTCTTGAGGTGCATCACGGCCTTGGTATGGATCTGGCACACCCGGCTCTCGGTGACCCCGAGAACCCGGCCGATCTCGGCCAGCGTGAGGTTCTCGTAGTAGTAGAGCGTGAGGACGACCTTCTCCCGCTCGGTCATGCGGTTGATGGCCTCGGCCAGGAGCTGGCGCATCTCCACCCGCTCGTAGGTGCCGCCCGGGCCGTCGGCCCGGTCGGCCAGGGTGTCGCCGAAGGTGAGGCTCTCCCCCGAGTTGAACGACAGCATCTCGTCGAGGGCCACGATGCCGAGCGACGAGATCTGGTGGTAGATCCCGTTGAGCTGGTCGACCGACAGGTCCATCTCCTCGGCGATCTCGGCGTCGGTGGGGGCCCGGTGCAGCTGGGCTTCCAGCTTCATCATGGCCCGCTCCACCGACTTGGCCTTCGACCGAACCGAGCGGGGCACCCAGTCGATCGAGCGCAGCTCGTCGAGGATCGAGCCCTTCACCCGGGCGATGGCGTAGGTCTCGAACTTGTAGCCCCGCTCCGGATCGAACTTGGTGATGGCATCGATCAGACCGAACATCCCGAAGCTGACCAGGTCGGCCTGGTCGACGCTCTGGGGCAACCCGGCGGCCACCCGGCTGGCCACGTACTTCACCAGGGGTGCGTAGTAGACGATCAACTGATCGCGATCGATCTGTTCGCCGGACTCTTTGAACCGAATCCAGACAGAGTCGATCTCGGTTGTGCTGTCGATGGCCACGGTGCCCGCCAAGGTTTGTGGTGCAGTCGGAGGAGGAGCCACCAGCTCCGCCTCGGACGGCCCCAGCTGCTCCCACAATCCGTCGGCCCTTGGCCACGCAACGTGAGATTCAGTGACGGGTTTCTCTTCATTCGGGCCATGAAGGGTCGACAGCCCCGGCGCTCCTGGGTCGCTCGACCGATCGACCACAACCTCCAGACCCAGGACAAGCTGGTAGCGGGCTCGAACGGCGGCGGTCACGGTGAGCGAGGCTATCGGCCACCATGAACCGCTCAGAGTGATCGGTGTAGCTCTACCCATCCCCAACAAGCGTGCTCAACCGTAAAGAACAGTGGATCCGTCGAGCCGGACCAGCCCGATCGCCCGGAGCCGCTGCAGTTCGGCCATCAACTCCGGTACCGGCCGCCCGGTCAGGGCGACCAGCTGATCGACGTGGATCGACCCCGCTGCCGCCTCTTCCACGATCAGACGGGCCACCGGACCCAGATCATCACCCTCAGTGGCCATCGATGGTGCTTCTAGCCCCTCGACGGCGGTCATCGGATCCAGCCCCAGCTGATAGAGGATGTCGGCGGCCGAGCAGACCGGGGCACAGCCGTCGGCCAGGAGCTGGTTGGACCCGGCCGAGGCGGAGCTGGTGATGGCACCGGGTACGGCCATCACGGTGGCCCCCCGCTCGGCCGCCTCGTTCGCCGTGAGCAGCGCCCCGCCCCGGCTGTGCGACTCGACCACCACGGTCACCGCCGACAGGCCGGCGATCAGCCGGTTGCGGGCCGGGAACCGCCAGGGCTCGGGCCGGGTGCCGAGCGGCGACTCGCTGAGCAGCAGGGCCCGCTCGGCCATCTGCCCCCAGAGGCGACGGTTGACAGCGGGATAGACCCGATCGAGGCCGGTGCCGACCACGGCGATCGTGAGGCCCGGATCGCTGGCCGTGGCGGCCAGGGCCCCGGCGTGGGCGGCACCGTCGATCCCCGACGCCAGACCCGACACCACGGTGGCGCCGCCCTCGGCCAGCCCCCGGCCGAGCTGATAGGCGGCCTGGCGCCCCACGGCCGAGCACCGGCGGGTGCCGACCAGGGCCGCCCGGGGGCCCGGGGCCAGCAGGCCCAGGTGACCCCGGGCGAACAGCACGACCGGAGGGTCGGGGTCTTCGGCGAAGGGCCAGCCTGGGCTGTCGGGTGTGAGCACGGTGACCCCGAGACGGGCCAGGGCCTCGGCCGCGGCCGACGGGTCGAGCCGGCGGGCATCGGTGGTCCACCGCTCCACCAGGGCCGGCGTGACGCCGGGCGGGGCCGGGCCGGGATCGCCGGCCACCCGGCCCCGGCACAGGGACTCGAACGCCTCGGCGGCCGGAGCCCCGCCCAGCAGCCACGTGAGACGGGCCGGCCCCATGCCGTGGCAGGTGGCCAACAGCGAGCGGGCCAGGGCGTCGTCGCTAATCGCCACCGTCATCGGGGGACCCCGAGCACCGAGGCCGGCACCGACCGCAGCGACAGCGCGGCCGAGACGGAGGCCTCGTCTATGTCGTCGACGCCGTCGAGGTCGGCCAGGGTCCGGGCCACGGTGCGGACCCGGGCCAGGCCCCGACCGGTGAGCTGGCCGGCGATCAGCGCCGTGCGGAGCACGGCTCGGGCCTCGGGCCGCAGGGGAGCCAGCTCGTCGAGCCGGCTCGGCGGTATCAGGGCGTTGGCCGGCACCCCCCGCTCGACGGCCAGGGCCCGGACCCGGTGGACGCGGGCCGCCACCACCGCCGAGGGCTCCTCGGCCGGGCCGTCGAGCAGCATGTGGGGCGCCGGCGGCGCCACCTCGAGGCGGATGTCGAACCGGTCGAGCAGGGGCCCCGACAGACGGCGGGCGTAGCGGGCCCGGGCCTGCTCGGTGCACCGGCACCGGCCGCTGGTGCCGCCCTCCCCGCAGGGGCAGGGGTTCATCGCCGCCACCAGGAGGAACCGGGCTGGCAGGGTGGCCGCCCGGGCCGCCCGGGTGACCCGCACCACGCCCTCCTCCAGCGGCTGGCGGAGGGCATCGAGCGCAACCGGGGAGAACTCGCCCAGCTCGTCGAGGAACAGCACCCCGCCGTGGGCGCAGCTGATCTCGCCCGGGCGGAGGTTGGCGGTGCCGCCTCCGACCAGAGCCACCAGGGACGCGGCGTGGTGCGGCGCCCGCAGCGGCGGGTGCCGGACGAGACCGGAGGCGGGCAACGTGACACCGGCAGCGGAGTGGATCCGGGTGGCGGCCAGGGCATCGACCCGGGCCAGCTCCGGCAACAGGCCCACCAACCGGCTGGCCAGCATCGTCTTACCCGACCCCGGAGGACCCACCAGCAACAGGTGATGCCCGCCGGCCGCCGCCACCTCCACCGCCCACCGGGCCAGGGGCTGACCCCGCACGTCGGCCAGATCACCCGCCTGGTGGTCGGGCTCGCACCGATCCGGTGGCCGGACCGGCGACAGCGGCGGACCGTCGCCCCGGAGCGCATCGACCAGCTGCCGCAACGACGCCGCCACCTCCACCCCCTCCGACCGGGTGATCGCCGCCTCGGCCCCGCCCTGCTCCGGCACCACGATTCGGGGCCGCTCGATGGCCCCGGCCAGGCACACCAGGCCCTTGACCGGGCGCAGCGAACCGTCGAGCCCCAGCTCCCCCACCGCACCGAACGACTCCAGCCGCTCGGCGTCGATCTGCTCCGAGGCGGCCAGGATCCCCAACGCGATCGGCAGATCGAGCGACGCACCGTGCTTGCGCAGACCCGACGGCGCCAGGTTGATCGTGACCCGCTTCTGGGGCCACACCAGACCGCTGGACAGGATGGCGGCCCGGACCCGGTCCCGGGACTCCCGGCACGACGCGTCGGGCAACCCCACCATCGTGTACCCCGGCAGCCCCTGGCTCACGTGAACCTCGACGCTGACCGGATGACCGTCGACACCCTCGACCACCGCCGCGGCGACCGTTGCGAACATGACACTCCCCCATCGGGCGACACCGGGCCCGAGGCCCGGCTCCGGACAAAGACTTGGGGAAGTGGAGGCGAGCCTAGCGAGCCCCTGTGACAGCCAGACCCGAACCGGCTACTGCTCGTTGATGATCTCGCGGGTGTAGCGCACCACGGCATCGATCTCGTCGCTCGACAACTTCTCGCTGAACCCTGGCATCTGGTTACGGCCGTTCTCGACCAGGAGGCGCTGGTCGGCCGGGTCGGGGATCTGCTCCACCAGCTTCCCGCCGCTCAGCTTCGCCCCCACCCCGCCACCGCCGCTGGCACCGTGACAGGGTGCGCAGTTGTTGGCGTAGACCATGCGCCCGGTCACCAACTCGGCGTCGTCGGCCGGGGCCGCCGGCACATCGGCGCCGCCGCAGGCGGCCAGCACCGGGCCGGCCAAGGCGGCCAGAACGAGAACGGGGCGGGTTCGAGCGGCCCGAATGGGTCGGGGGGTCGCCATACTGCTCCTGTGGGCTTTGATCCGACCCGCAAGCATACGAGGTCGACCTTCGACTACTGGTACGTGGGCCTGGGCCTCGTGGTGGTCATCGGTCTCCTGTTGTGGGCGGCGCTGTGAGCCGGCAACAGAAGGCCGGCGGCGGACCGAAGGCGGGCCGGCGGGGAGCCGGCCGGGTCCACCGTGACCGGCCCGACCCGTCCGACACACCCGACGCCGAGGTCCGCTTCATCCAGCCGTTCCAGGCCACCAAGGCCTACCTCTGCCCCGGCTGCAACCGCGACATCCCGCCGGCCACCGGCCACATGGTGGTGGTGCCGCCCGACGCCCCCGATCTGCGCCGCCACTGGCACCGGGGCTGCTGGAACAACCGGGCCACCCGCTACTGACGTGCGCCCTTCGGGTTAGCCTTCGGCGAACACCGGGCCCTGGCCAGCCGGGCTAGCCTCGTGGCCATGGCTGACGTGACCATCTATCACAATCCCAATTGAAGTAGCTCCAAGGCGGCACTGGACGTGCTGCAGAGCGCAGGGGTAGACCATGACGTGGTGCTGTACCTGAAGAACCCTCCCGATCGGGCGACCCTCGAGGCCCTGATCACCAAGCTGGAGGATCCGCCGGCCGATCTGGTCCGCCGGGATGCGTTCTTCGACTCCACCGTCGTGGGCAAGGAGGGCTTCGATCCCGAGACCCTGTCGGACCCCACGGTGGTGGTGGAGCTGCTGGTGGCCCATCCCCGGCTGATGCAACGGCCGGTGGTGGTCAAGGGCGACAAGGCCGTGATCGGCCGGCCCCGGGAGCGAGTGCCCGCCCTCATCAAGCCCTGACAGGAGAACCCCATGGCCAGTCCCCAGTTCCACAAGTTCCTCGAGCTACTCAAGCGCAACGGCCCCCTCACCGACGAGGTGAAGCCCGAGTCGATGCGCCGCAACCTCGACAAGGTGGGCGGCAAGTTCCCCGAGGGCGTCACCGGCATCGCCGACGAGGTGGGTGGGGTACCCGGGGAGTGGATCATGGCCCCCGGGGCCGACCAGGGCGCCGTGCTCCTCTACTTCCACGGTGGCGGCTACGTGGCCGGCTCGGTGGCGTCCCACCGCAACCTGCTGGGCCACCTGGCCCAGGCCGTTGGCTGCCGGATCTTCGCCGCCGAGTACTCGCTGGCCCCCGAGTTCCGCTATCCGGCCCAGGTCAACGACGCCACCGCCGCCTACCGTTCGCTGGTGGACCAGGGCTACAGCCCGAGCCGGATGGCCCTGGCCGGCGACTCGGCCGGCGGAGGGCTGGCCATGTCCACCCTGCTCGCCCTCAAGGACGACAACGATCCCCTGCCGGCGGCCGCGGTGCTCATCTCGCCCCTCACCGACTGCGAAGGCACGGGCGAATCGATGAAGACCAAGGCCGACGTCGATCCCATGATCACGCCGGGGAGCCTCAAGAACATCATGGCCCTGTTCCTCGGGCCCGACGGCGACCCCAAGGACCCGCTGGCCTCTCCCCTGCTGGGCGACGTGGCCGGATTGCCCCCCATCCTCCTCCAGGTGGGCGAGTCCGAGGTGCTCCTCGACGACTCCAGGCGGCTGGCGGCCAAGATCACCGAGGCCGGGGGCGAAGCCGAGCTCGAGGTGTGGCCGGAGATGGTGCACGTGTGGCACGGCTCGGCCGGCTTCGTGCCCGAGTCGGACCAGGCCATCGCCCGCATCGGCGAGTGGCTCAAGCCCCGGCTGGGCGTCAACTAGAAGGCGGCTTCGATCACCTCGACGTGGCCGGCGCCGTCGACGACGGCCACGTCGAAGCGGAGCTGGGGCACCCAGCTCTCCTGCTCGGCCAGCCAGTGGCGGGCCACGGTGCGGATTCGCTGCTGTTTGCGCCAACCCACTGCCTCGGCTCCCGAGCCGAAGGCGCCGCTGGTCCGCCGCTTCACCTCGCAGAACACGACGACGTCGGGCCCGGCGGCGATCAGATCGATCTCACCGGCCCGAACCCGCCAATTGCGGGCCACGATCTCGTACCCGCGCTCGGTGTACCAGTCGGCGGCGAACCGCTCCCCGTACCGACCAACCTCGTCCTTGGCCGCCATGGCCAACCTCGTCTCAGGTCCTCCCTGAGCGAGGACCGTCCTACAGACCGTCGGTCTCGGGCAGTTCCTCGACCGTGATCACCTGGCTGGAGGAGACGGTGACCCGGGCCAGAAAACGGGTCTGGCGATACATGTCCCAGACCCAGGCGTCGGTCAGCTCGTACTCGATGAAATTGGCACCCGGCGGGCTCACCCGCTCGACCTTGTTGGCCAGGTAGAACCGACGGTCCGTCTCGACCACGTAGCGGAACATCGGGATGACATCCCGATACTCCTTGTACAACGCAAGCTCGATCTCGGCCTCGTAGCGTTCAACCTCTTCGCTACTCATGGACGGTCCATTCGGCCGGAGGGGCCGTTACTTGAAGCGCTTTTCCTTGACCTTGGCCGCCTTACCCACGCGATCACGCAGGTAGTACAGCTTGGCCCGTCGCACATCACCCCGGGTGACCACCTGGATCTTGTCGATGATGGGCGAGTGGAGGGGGAAGGAGCGCTCGACACCGACACCGAAGCTCAGCTTCCGCACGGTGAAGGATTCGCGCACCGAGGTGCCCCGACGGGCGATGACGACACCCTCGAACACCTGGACACGCTCCCGGTTGCCCTCGACCACCTTCACGTGAACCTTCACCGTGTCACCAGCGTTGAATTCAGGGATGTCGGAGCGGATTTGTTCCTGCTCGACCAGTTCGGTGAGGTTCATGGTGCAGTTCCTTGATGGAAAGGGAGCGCGCGTTGTCGGCTTGACAATGCTACGGGCGAACGGGCGCCGTTCCTACCGGGGAGATCGCCACCCGAGGAACGATCAGATTTCGAGATTGGCCTCGAGATCGAACTCGGCGAGGACAGCCCGGTCGGCCGGGGACAGTCCACCCCGCTCCACCAGCAGCTCGGGCCGATGGCGGGCCGTCCGGACGAGGGCCTGGGCCCGGCGCCAGCGGGCCACCCGGGCGTGGTCGCCCGACGTGAGGACGTCGGGGACGTCCCAGCCCCGAAAGCTGGCGGGCCGGGTGTAGTGCGGATACTCGAGAAGGCCCTGGGAGAAGGAATCGTCCTCAACCGAGCCGATGTTGCCCACCATCCCCGGCACCAGACGGCTCACGGCCTCCAGGATCACGGCCGCCGCCACCTCGCCCCCGGCCAGCACGTAGTCGCCGATGGAGATCTCACCGTCGACCAGATGCTCCCGCACCCGTTCGTCGACCCCCTCGTAGCGCCCGCACAGCAGGCTGAAGCCGCCCAGGGACGCCAGCTCGGCGGCGTAGGCCTGGGTGAGCACCCGCCCGGCGGGCGACAGGTACAGGAGCGGCCGGGGCGGCTGGACCTGCTCCACGGTGTCGAAGATGGGCTCGGGTTTGAGCACCATGCCGGCCCCGCCCCCGAACGGGCTGTCGTCGACCGAGCGGTGCGGGTCCTGGGTGACCGAGCGCAGATCGTGGACCCGGACGTCGATCAGGCCGCGCTGGCGGGCCTTGCCCAACAGGCTGGCCGAGGCGAACGTCTCCACCATCTCGGGGAAGATCGTGAGCACGTCGACCCGGAGCCGGGGACCGGCCGTGCCCTCGCCGCTCACCTCCACCAGCGCCCCGTCGGAGGGGGCCTCGTTGCCGCCGGGTGAGGGATCAGGTGCCGGGGTCGTCATCGTCGTCGAGCAGGCCGGCCGGCACCGACACCGTGACCTCCGAGCCGTCGGACCCGGTGACGAAGACCATGGGCACCAGCCGGCCGTCGGCCAGCTCCAGCAGGTCCGACGCCGGGTTGGCCACCACCGACACCACCGGTCCGTGGGCCGTGCCGTGCTGGTCGACCACCGTGCAGCCGATCAGCTGGTGCACGAACAGGGCGTCGGGGTCTTCGATGGCCTCGGCCCGCAGCACCTGGCCGTGCAGCCGTTCGGCCTCGACCCGACTGGTCACCCCGGCGAAGGCGACCAGCCACTTCTTCCCCTGGTGGGGCTGGGCCGTGACCACCTCGAGGGCGCGTTCACCGGCCCACAGCACGGTGCCGGGCGCGGTGCGCTCAGCTACGCGATCGGTCACCAGGTCGACCACCACACCACCCTTGAGCCCATGGGGCCGGGTGATGCGTCCGACCTCGAGCAGGTCGGCGGTGGGAGCAGGGGTGGCGTCGCTCATCGGGCGGTGGCTCCCGCTCCGGACGACGGCCCCATCACTCGACGAACTCGACCTCGGTGGTCACGCCGTCCTTGGCCGCGGCGGCGTTCACGACGGTGCGGATGGCCGAAGCCACCCGGCCCCGGCGGCCGATGACCCGGCCCATGTCGTCGTCGTGGACGGTGACATCGAGGCGGACCCGATCGCCGCTGGCGCTGGTCTCGATCGAGACGTCGTCCGGGTAGGCGACGACCGACTTGCACAGGTGGAGCAGCACCGCCTCAGCGGTGGGCGCCGGTGAATCGGTGGCGGTGTCGCTCACGCCGACACCCCGACAGCAGCCCCGGCCTCGGCGGCAGCGGCGGCCTTGGCCGCCTCCCGCTCCTTGACCAGGTCTTCCACCGACGTGCCGCCGGTGTGATGGCCCCAGGCACCCGAGATCTCCAGGAGCTTGCGCACCCGCTCGGTGGGCTGGGCGCCCTGACGCAGCCAGGCCACAGCCTTGGCGTTGTCGATCTTGATGGTCGACGGATCGGTGCGGGGGTTGTAGGTACCCACGATCTCGATGAAGCGGCCGTCTCGGGGCGAGCGGGCATCAGCCGCCACCACCCGATACGTCGGCTGCTTTTTCTTGCCCATCCGCATCAGGCGAAGTCGAACGGCCACGTATTCCTCACTCTGGTCAAAGCTTTGTCATCAGCAAACGAACAACACAGGCTACCGGTAAAGGGGTTGAAACGCACTGGCGTCACCGGCGGCGATCCAGCTCGTCGGCCAGGGCATCGAGATCGCTGGCATCGATCCGGTCGAGGCCGGGCAACATGAGCGGCGCCTTGCCCGCCTTGGTGCCCTTGGGGGTGACCCGGCCTCCCCCGGCCAGGGCCGGCACACCGCCCTTGCCGGTGACCCGGGAGCCACCCTTGCCCTTGCGCTTGTCGGCCTTCTTGTCTTTGCGCACCTTCTTCGTGCCCATGCCACCGAGCTTCTTCATCATCTTCTGCATCTCGGTGAACTGCGTGACGAGGCCCGCCACCTGGGTGGGGTTGGTGCCCGACCCGGTGGCGATCCGGGCCCGGCGGGACGCCTCGATCATGCGGGGCTCGGCCCGCTCGGCCGGCGTCATCGACTTGATGATCGCCTCCACCCGGGCCAGCTCCCGGTCGTCGATGTTGACGTTGCGCAGCTCCTTGGGCAGGCCGGGCAGCATCGACAGCAGGCCACCGAGGGGGCCCATCTTCTTCAGCTGCTGCATCTGCTCCAGGAAGTCGTCGAGGGTGAACTGGCCCTCGAGCATCCGGGCTGCCGCTTCTTCGGCCTCTTCCTTCTCGTAGACCTGCTCGGCCTTGTCGATCAGGGTGAGCACGTCGCCCATGCCCAGGATCCGGCTGGCCATCCGGTCGGGGTGGAAGAGGTCGAAGTCCTCCAGCTTCTCACCGGTGGCGGCGAAGGCGATGGGCCGGCCCACCACCTCCTTCACCGACAGGGCGGCGCCGCCCCGGGCGTCGCCGTCGAGCTTGGTGAGGATCACCCCGTCGAGCGTCAGGCGCTGGTGGAAGGCCTCGGCCGTGTTCACCGCGTCCTGGCCGGTCATGGCGTCGACCACGAGGAACGTGTAGTGGGGTTGGACGGTGTCGGAGATCCGGCGGACCTCCTCCATCAGCTCCTCGTCGATGGCGAGCCGGCCGGCGGTGTCGACGATCAGCACGTCACGGCCGGTGCGGCGGGCCTCCTCGAGGGCGGCGGCCGCCACCGCCACCGGATCCGACGGCTCGGAGAACACCGGCACGTCGATCTGGCGACCCAGGGTGCGGAGCTGCTCCACGGCGGCCGGGCGCTGGAGATCGGCGCCGACCATCAGCGGATTACGGCCCTGGCTCTTGAACCAGCGGGCCAGCTTGGCCGAGGTGGTGGTCTTGCCCGAGCCCTGGAGACCCGCCATCAACACCACGGTGGGGGGACGGGAGGCGAACGTGATCCGCATGGTCTCGCCGCCGAGGCTCGCGGTGAGCTCCTCGTTGACGATCTTGATCACCTGCTGGGCCGGGTTGAGGGCCTTGTGGATCTCCTCCCCCACCGCCCGGGCCCGGATCCGGTCCCGCAAGCCCCGCACCACGGTGAGGTTGACGTCGGCCTCCAGGAGGGCCAGGCGGATCTCCCGCAGGGCCTCGTCGACATCTTCCTCGGTGAGGCGGCCCTTCTTGCCGAGCCGGCCGAAGATGCCCTCGAACTTGTCCGTCAGCGTCTGGAACACCCGTCCAGCCTAACTCCGGGGCTCGCGCCCCCGACGTCCGCCTGCGGCAGGCTCTGCCCCACTACTCGAACAGCGCGTCGACGAAGGCCGGGGCGTCGAAGTCGACCAGGTCGCCGGCCTTCTCGCCCAGGCCGACCAGCTTCACCGGGATGCCCAGCTCGGACTCGATGGCGAACACGATCCCGCCCTTGGCCGAGCCGTCGAGCTTGGTGAGCACCACGCCGGTGACCTCCACCGCCTCGGTGAACACCTTGGCCTGCGACATCCCGTTCTGGCCGGTGGTGGCGTCGATGACCAGCAGCACCTCCGACACGTGGCCCGGCTCCCGTCCCGCCACCCGGCGCACCTTCGACAGCTCCTCCATGAGGTTGGTCTTGTTGTGCAGACGGCCGGCGGTGTCGGCCAGCACCACGTCGCAGCCCCGGGCGGCGGCGGCCTGGACGCCGTCGAAGATCACGGCCGACGGGTCGCCGCCCTCGTTGCCCCGAACCACCTCGGCCCCGGCCCGCTCACCCCAGGTGGTGAGCTGCTCAGCGGCGGCGGCCCGGAACGTGTCACCGGCGGCCAGCAGCGGCTTGTGCCCCTCGTCCACCAGGCGACGGGCCACCTTGCCGATGGTGGTGGTCTTGCCCACCCCGTTCACGCCCACGAAGAGCCAGACGTTGGTCTTGCCCTCGTCGAGCACGAGCGACCGATCCTTGCCCTCCAGCTCCCGGTGCATCCGGGCCTTGAGGAGGCCCAGGATGTCTGCACCGGAATCGGCCCCCGATCCCTTGGCCAGATCCCGCACGTCGCCGATCAGCGACATCGAGGTGGCGACGCCCACGTCGGCCTGGATCAGGGCCTCCTCCAACTCCTCCCAGTCGTCTTCGCTGAGCTTGCCCCGGCCCACGAGACCGCCCAGGTAGCCACTGAAGGCGGAACGGGCCTTGCCCAGCCGGTCGAAGAAGCTCGGCTTGACCAGGGGCTCCAGCTCGACTGGCGCCTCCTCCACCACCTCTGGCTCGACCACCGCGGGCTCGACCACGGCCGGGGCCGCCTCGGCCTCGGCCGGGGCCGGGGCTGCGGTGTCGACGGTGGCCGGCGCCTCGTCGACCGGTGTGGGGGCGGTGACCGTGCCGGTGCCGCCACGTCGCTCGTCGGGGGTGGGCTCCAGCTCCAGGTCCCGGCCCCGGCTCCGGGTGGCGACCAAGGCCGCCCCGCCCACCACCACGAGGACGGCGGCGATGATGAGGATCCACAGCGCTGAGCTCATCAGTCGATCCTACGCATGATCCCGGACGGCGCTGCCCTCGCCGCCGGGCCAACAGGGGAAATCCGCGCTCCCGTCAGCGAACCTGCGTCACGAAAACCGCGACACGCTTGCGTTGGCTGGCGGCTACGGGCGTTGGCCGAGGGTGGCGGTGACCGTCTGGGGCTGGCCGTCGCGCATGATCTCCAGCTGGATGACGTCGCCCGGGGGGTGGGCCAGCACCAGGCCAGCCAGCACCTCGAAGCTCGTGACCGGGGCGCCGTCGAGGGTCAGGATGAGATCGCCGATCTGGATACCGCCGCTCTCGGCCGCCGACCCGGCGGTCACCTTCGTCACCTCGACCCCGGCCGCCCCGTCGGCCGGCACCTGGCCCTCCACCCCGAGCAGGCCACTCTCGATCGGCTCGCCCGCCACCAGCTTCTGGGCGATGCGGTAGGCGGTGTCGATCGGGATGGCGAAGCCGATGCCGGCGTTGGTGTTGCTCACCCCGCCGGTCTCGATGGCGGTGTTGATGCCGATCACCCGCCCCTGGCGGTCGGCCAGCGCCCCGCCCGAGTTGCCCGGGTTGATCGGGGCGTCGGTCTGGATCATGGCCGTGTAGTAGGCCTCGTTGCGGCCGGTCGGCACCGGGCGGTCGACGGCCGAGATGATGCCGGCGGTCACCGTCTGCTGCAGCTCGAAGGGCGACCCGATGGCCACCGCCAGCTGCCCCACCTGGGCCTTCGCCCCGAGGGCGAGGGTGGCCGGCGTGAGGTTCTGGCCGTCGGACACCCGCACCACGGCCACGTCGCTGTTGACGTCGGACCCCACCAGCGTGCCGGTGAGGTGGCGGCCGTCGGCCAGCACGATCTGGATCTGGTTCGCCCCCTCGATCACGTGGTTGTTCGTGAGAATCAGGTCCTTGTCGTAGATGACGCCGGAGCCCAGCCCGAACTCGGTGACGACCTGCACCACCGACGGGCCGAGCACCTGCGACACGTAGGCCGCCGGCTCCTGGTTCGGGTCGATCGACACCGGCGGGCTCAACGAGGCGGACGGACCCCCCTGGGCGGTGGTGCCGGTCTGGCCGTTGGAGGCCCCGACCGGGACGACCGCGGTGGTGGGGGCGGGGGCGGCGGTGTCGTCACGGCTGTAGGTGGCGGCGGCGAACCCGCCGCCGGCCAGGAGCCCGCCGGCCAGGAAGGCGGCCAGCACCCGCCAGCCCCACCCGCTGGCCGGGCGCACGAGGGGCGCCGGAGCGGCCGCCTCGGCGACGGCGGGAGTGGGCGGCTGGGCCGGACCGGCCGGCCACCAACCCGAGGTGGGGGAGGTGTCGGGACGGGCCATCCGGGGCGGCTGCTGAGGCAGGGGCTGGGTGGAGTCGGGCGGGGCCACACCGGCCCCCGGGAGGCGGGGAACCCCGACCGGAGGAGCGCTGGGCGCGGAGCCGAAGGCGGTGCCGGGAACCGGCACGGGGCCACGGGCGGTGGCGGCGCCCACCCCGGCCGGCACGCCGGTGGGTGGGGTGGTGGGGGGCCGAAGATCAGTGGTGTCGTCGGGATCCCAGGTACCAGGTGCGTTCACGGGCCGTCGTCCTTTCTCCCGTTCAGGGTACCGACGGGCCCGAAAGCCCGAGTAAAGGTGGGGCCGCCGCCGGCGCGCTCGATGGCGTAGCACCCACCGGCAGGGGCAGGACGACGGTGAACGTCGACCCGACGCCGGGCTCTGAATCGAGCTCCACGGTGCCCCCGTGGCGTTCGGCCACCTGGCGCACGATGCTCAGGCCCAGACCCAACCCCTTGCCCGACTCGGGCCCCCGCCAGAACCGCTCGAACACCGCCTGTTGCTGGTCGGGGGCGATGCCCGGGCCCTGGTCGATGACGGCGATCGTGGCCCGGTCACCCCGGCGGCCGGTGGCCACGGTGACCGTGGACCCGGACGGGGCGAGGCGCACGGCGTTGGTGACGAGGTTGGTGACGGCCCGGCGCAGCGCCGCCCCGTCGCCGTGCACCACGACGGCGCCGCTCCCGTTCCCGCTCTCGCCTGTGGTCCCGCCGGCGATGGCGGAGTGGGCGGCGGTGGAGCCGGCAACGGCGGTGGCCGTGGCGTTGGTCGAGGCGGCCAGCGTGAGTCCCCGTCGACCGGCCGGGGCCGCCATCTCGGCCACCACCTCGGCGGCCAGGGCCACCAGGTCGACCTCGGCCACCATGGCCCGGGGCACGCTGCTGCGGGCCTGCACCACCAGATCCTCCACGATCTGGCTGATCCGCCCGTTCGACTCGTGGGCGATACGGGCCGAGCGGCGGAGGTCGTCCACCGTGGCCCGGGGATCGTCGAGGGCGAGCTCCAGGTTGGCCTGGGCGATGGCCAGCGGGTTGCGCAGCTCGTGGGAGGCATCCTGCACGAAGCGGCGCTGCTGCTCGAACGAGGCCTGGAGCCGGTCGAGCATCTCGTCGAACGTGTCGGCCAGGCCCTTCAGCTCGTCGTCGGGGCCGTCGAGCCCGATCCGGCGGGCCAGCTCCTCGGTGCCGGAGATCTCGCGGGCCACGCCGGTGATCCGGCTGATCGGGCCGAGCGTCCAGCCGGCCAGCAGCCAGCCGGTGCCGAACGCAACCACCGAGAGCAGGCCCAGACCCACCAGCGAGGCCGAGCGCAGGTCGTTGAGCGACTCGGCGTAGGCCTGGCGTTGCAGCGACTCCCAGATGAACCGCTCGAAATCGCCGGGGAACAGCACCTCCCAGTTCGTGTCGACCTGCTGCCCGGTGACCGGGTCCTCGTACACGATCGAACGGGTGGGCGGGGGCTGGGGTTGACCCAGCTGGTGGGCCTGCCAGGCGTAGACGGCGGCGATGAAGGTGGCGCCGACGGCGAACACGGCCAGGGCGTAGGCCAGCGAGAGCCGGAACCGGATCGACTGGGCCCAGCGCGGCATCAGCCCGACCCGTCGCCCGGTGGCTCCACCAGGCGGTACCCGGCCCCGATCACCGTCTCGATCAGGGGCGAGCCGGCGGCCGCCGTCAGCTTGCGGCGCAGGGTGCCCACCGTGACCCGGGCGGTGTTGGTGAAGGGGTCGACCATCTCGTCCCACACGTGGTCGAGCAGGCGCTCCTGGGAGAGGACGTCCCCCGGATGGGTCATGAAGTACCGCAAGAGCGCGAACTCCTTGGTGGTCAGCTCGATGGGGGCGCCGTCCCAGGCCACGGTGCGCCGGGCCGTGTCGAGCTCGAGGCGGCTGAGGCGGAGCACGGCGTCGGTGCCGGCCATCTCCCTGCGCAGAAGGCTACGGACCCGGGCCGAAAGCTCCCGTAAAGCGAACGGCTTGACCAGGTAGTCGTCGGCTCCGTCGTCGAGGCCGGCCACACGGTCCTCGATGTCGTCCCGTCCGGTCACCATCAGCACCCGGGTGGCGGGATCGAAGCGGCCGTCGGACCGGATCAGGCGGCACACCTCCCGACCGTCGAGATCGGGCAGGTTCAGGTCGAGCGTCACCAGGTCGTAGGGGTTCAGCGACAAGCGGTCGAGCGCGGCCTGCCCGCTGGTGGCCACGTCCACCGCGTAGCCCTCGCGCCGGAGGCTGGAGGCGATCGCCTCGGCCAGGTCCGCCTCGTCGTCGACCACCAGGATGCGCACATCCCCAGGCTAGGTGTCCCTTCGGGACCTGGAGTTTTCGCCTGCGGCGGTTCGGCGCTTTTCGCCTGACTTTCCCCCGGTGCCGCTTCACTGGGTACGAGATCAGCGACTATGGAGGGCCATGACCAGCCACAGAGAAGCCGCCGGCGAGCTGGAGCGGGTGCTGTTCGAGATCAAGCGGGTGATCGTGGGGCAGGACCACATGGTCGAGCGCCTCCTCGTCGCCCTGCTGGCCCGGGGCCACGTGCTCCTGGAGGGTCTGCCCGGCCTGGCCAAGACGTTGGCCGTGCAGACCCTGGCCGACACGATCGGCGGGTCGTTCGTCCGCCTGCAGTTCACCCCCGACCTGCTCCCGTCGGACCTGGTGGGGACCCGGATCTGGCGCACCTCCAATGAGCAGTTCGACATCGAGTGGGGCCCGGTGTTCGCCAACCTGGTGCTCACCGACGAGATCAACCGGGCCCCGGCCAAGGTGCAATCGGCCCTGCTCGAGGTGATGGCCGAGCACCAGGTGTCGATCGGGGGCGTCACCCGGCCCCTGCCCGAGCCGTTCCTCGTGCTGGCCACCCAGAACCCGATCGAGTCCGAGGGCGTGTACACCCTGCCCGAGGCCCAGCGTGACCGGTTCCTGATGAAGGTGGTGGTGGGGTACCCGTCGCCGGCCGAGGAGTTGGAGATCGTGCGCCGCATGGGGGTTCGGCCGCCGTCGGCCGGCAAGGTGCTCGACCTCGACCAGCTCCAGGCCTTCCAGGACCTGGCCGACCAGGTCTACGTCGACAACGCCGTGGCCCAGTACGCCGTGGACCTGGTGATGGCCACCCGGGAGCCGTCGCTGCGGGGCATGCCGGAGCTGCAGGAGCTGATCGAGTTCGGAGTGAGCCCCCGGGCCACGCTGGGCCTGGTGAGCGCCGCCCGTTCGCTGGCCCTGCTGCGGGGCCGGAGCTACGCCCTGCCCCAGGACATCTTCGACGTGACGCGGGACGTGTTCCGCCACCGCCTGATGCTGAGCTACGAAGCGCTGGCCAAGGGCCTCGGCCCCGACGACGTGCTGAACCGGCTGCTGGCGGTGGTACCGGCGGTGGCCCTGTCGCCGGTGGAGTTGGAGACGAAGGCCAATGCGTCCCTGGGCCGCTCCCCCGCCCCCGGCACGCGTCCGGCCTACAGCGCCGACCCCCGGCCCGCCCCTCCGGCCGGCTTTCCGCCCGCGGCCGCCGGCGGGGCCGCCCCGCCCCCCGACCTGCGTGCCATGTCGGCCGGCCCGGCCAGTGCCGCCCCGATGCCGGGTGTGACCGGCGCCCCGGCGCCCTCAGGCAGCCCAGCCCGCACTCCCTCGGGCGCTCCGGCCCCCTCGGGCGGCCCAGCGCCCGGTGGCCCTGCCGGCCCTGGCCCGGTCGACACCTCCCCGTTCCCGGCGCCTTCCCAGCTGGCGCCGCCGGCTGACGGCGATCGGCCCGCCACCCCGCCGGCCGAGCGCGCCTGATCCCCACGATGACCGCCCCCACGCTCAACGACCCGCTGGCCGTCACCCCGCCGGAGACCCGCGAGCTGCTGCGGCGCCTCGAGCTCGACGTCACCCGCCGACTCGACGGCCTGCTCCACGGCGACCACCGGGGGCTCGTGCCCGGTCACGGGTCGGAGCTGGGCGAGACCCGGCGCTACGCCCCGGGCGACGACGTGCGGCGGATCGACTGGAACGTGAGCGCCCGCCTGCAGGAACCCCACATCCGCCAGACGATCGCCGAGCGGGAGCTCCAGACGTGGCTGGTGATCGACCGCTCGCCGCGGATCGACTTCGGCACCACGGGGGCCGAGAAGCGCCAGCTGGCGCTGGCGGCAGCGGCCGCCGTCGGCTTCCTCACCAACCGCGACGGCAACCAGATCGGGGCGCTGTTCGCCGGCCCGCCGGCGATGGGCGGCCGGGTTCTGGTGCCGCCCAAGGGATCGCGCCGGCACTTCCTGTCGATCCTGTCCGACATCGCCGCCTCCCCCCGGGCCGACGGGGTCGGCGTGACCGATCTCGGTTCGGCCCTGGCCCGGCTCGCTTCGGTGTCGCGCCGGCGGGGCCTGGTGGTGGTGATCTCCGACTTCCTCGTCGCTCCCGGCTGGGAAGCCTCGATGCGGATCCTGGGCCAGCGCCACGACGTGCTGGCCATCCAGGTGACCGACCCCCGGGAACGGGAACTGCCCGACGTGGGGGTGGTGGTGCTGCGTGATCCGGCCACCGGCCGGGAGCACGAGGTGGCCACCCACAAGCGGTCGGTGCGGGAACGGTTCGCCGCCGCCGCGGCGGAGCGCCAGGAGCGCCTGGAGGCCCAGCTGCGGGTGGCCCGGATCGACCATCTGGTGCTGTCGACCGACCGGTTCTGGCTCGACGATCTGGTCCGGTTCGTCGCCTTGCGCAAGGCGCGCCTGGCCTCGGTGGGGCGGCGATGACGTTCCTGTCGGGCTGGCGCCTGTGGTTCCTGATCGGGGTGGTGGCCCTGGCCGTGCTGTACCTGCTGCTGCAACGGCGCCGCACCAGCTACGCCCTGCGCTTCACCTCGCCCGAGCTGCTCGACCTGGTGGCCCCGTCCCGGCCCGGGTTCCGACGCCATGTACCGGCTGCGGTGTTCCTCGTGTCGCTGGCCACGCTGGTGACCGGCTTCGCCCAGCCGGCCCGGGTGATGGAGGTGCCCCGGGAGCGGGCCACCGTGGTCGTGGCCATCGACGTGTCGCTGTCGATGGAGGCGGCCGACGTGTCGCCCAACCGGTTCGAGGCGGCCAAGGCGGCGGCCGACTCGTTCATCGAGCAGCTCCCGCCGAAGCTGAACGTGGGGGTGGTCAGCTTCGCCGGCACGGCCACCGTGCTCGTGACGCCGACCCAGGACCACTTCGCCGCCCGCACCGCGGTGCAGAACCTCCAGCTGTCGGAGTCGACCGCCATCGGGGAGGCCATCTTCACCTCGCTGAACTCCCTGGCCAACGCCCCGGCCGACGAGACCGGCACCCAACCTCCGGCCCGGATCGTGCTCCTGTCCGACGGCGAGACCACGGTGGGCCGGCCCGACTCCGAGGCGGTCGACGCGGCCAAAACGGCGGGCGTGCCGGTGTCGACCATCGCCTTCGGCACGAAGGGCGGGTTCATCGTCTACGACGACCCCCGCACCCCCGACGTGGAGCAGGACAAGGTGCCGGTGCCGGTGGGCGACGAGAACCTGCGGGCCATCGCCGATGCCACCGGTGGCTCGTACTTCGAGGCGTCGTCGCTGGAGGAGCTGGAAGCGGTCTACACCGACATCGGCTCGGCCGTCGGCTTCGAGGAGATCAACCGGGAGATCACCGACTGGTTCGTGGCCGGCGCCCTCGTGCTCCTCCTCGCCGCCTCCGGCTTCAGCCTCCTCTGGTTCCACCGCCTCCCATGACGGATGAGGCGGCGCCTGAGCTGCTGACCGACGATGAGATCAGCGCCATTGTCGAACGCGTCTTCGCAGCCGCCGAAGAAGGCGATACCGATCGGGCCTGGGCCGCGTTGGAGCCCCTGCTCGATGCCCAAGGTCGCCAGCAGGGTGCCCGCAGCGCCCTGATGCACATCGTGAACGGCCGACAGCTACCGGTCGAACGGGCCCTTGACGCGCTCGTGGCGATAGCCGATGCCCATCCCGACAACGGCGACGTGCTCGCTTCGGTGGCGTTCAGCCTCGGGGCCGCCCGCGACATCGACGACCTCAACGCCGCGCCCCCGAGCCATCAGCTCTTCGAGCGGATCGTGGCCGAGTTGACCCTGCGCCTGTCGACGGATCACGGGAACGAGATCGCCCTGCTGAACGGCCTGAGCACTGCCGCTCGCATGCTCGGACGACAGCATGACGCCCTTGCCCTGCGCTGCTACGAGCGGCTGGCGGTGTTGGAGCCCGACGAGGCGTACAGCCACTACAACCTGGGCCTGCTGCACAAGACCCGGGGACGGTTCGCCGAAGGTCTGGCAGCCAACGCTCGGGCGGTCTCCTTGCTCGGCGCCGAAGACCACCGTGAGCCGTACGACTGGAACCTCGGAATCTGTGCCACCGGGGCCGGGCAGGGGTCCACGGCCCTCGACGTTTGGAGGCGGCTAGGCAGCATGGTCGAGATGGGCCGCTTCGGCTTGCCGGAAGGGCGCTACCAGGCGGTGAAGGTGAAGCTGGCGGAGCGGCCTCTGGCCGAGCGGTCGGCCGAAGACGACAGCCCTGGCCTCGAGGAGACGGTGTGGGTGGAGCGACTCAGCCCCTGCCACGGCATCATCCGCAGCGTCCTCTTCCAGGACCTGGGAGTCGAGTACGGCGACGTCGTGCTCTTCGACGGCGCTCCCGTCACCCGCCACCGATACGGCGACGACGTGGTCCCTGTGTTTCCCCACCTCGCGACCCTCCGGCATGCCGGCTATCAGATCTACGACTTTCTCGGCACGCAGGACCAACCCAACCGGTTGTCCGCGATCAGCGACGACCTGGCCGACGACTCCGTCGTGTACTCCCACACCGAGAGCTTCGTTCTCCTCTGCCCCGACTGTTGGCGCAACGGCGGCATCGACCACGCCCACCCCCATGGGCCTCGGGAGCATCAGGTGATCACCGGCCGGGTTGCGGCACCTCCACATCTGCCTCCGGCAGATCTCCTGGCCCAGATCGACGACGCAATGGCCGCTCTCGACGACTGTCGGATCCTGGTGCCGGCGCTGTGCGACTCCGCCGGCCAGGCCGAGCGAGCCGATGCCGAGTGGGATCTCGTCGAGATGTACTTCGAGGCGCGCTAGCTGGCGGCGGACTCGTCGGCGGGTTCGGTGTCGTCCTCGACCAGGGCGACGGGGCCGACGTGGTCGTTGCGCAGGTCGATCATCGGACGGTCGACCGGTTTGCGCACCTGGACCTTTTCGCTGACCACCTTGGACGAGCCACCGGGCTTCATCGACACGCCGTAGAGCACGTCGGCCGCCTCCATCGTCCGCTTCTGGTGGCTGACCACGATGAGCTGGGCCTCCTTGCGGAACTCCTCCAGCAGGGCCAGGAAGCGGCTGAGGTTCACGTCGTCGAGCGCCGCCTCCACCTCGTCCATCACGTAGAACGGCGACGGGCGGGATCGGAACACGGCGAACAGGAAGGCGAGGGCCACCAGGCTCCGCTCCCCGCCCGACAGCAGCGACAGCTTCTTCACGTTCTTGCCCGACGGCTTGGCTTCCACCTCGACGCCGCAGTTGAGCAGGTCGTCGGGGTTGGTGAGCGTGATTCCGCCCTTGCCCCCGGGAAACAGCCCGCTGAACAGGAACACGAAGTTCTGCGACACGTCGGCGAAGGCGGCCGAGAAGACCTGCACGATCTCCTCGTCGATCGACCTGATCAGCTGGTTCAGATCCCGACGGGCCGTCTTCACGTCGTCGAGCTGGGCGTCGAGGAAGTCGTGGCGTTCCTTCAACGCCTCGAACTCCTCCAGGGCCAGGGGGTTGATCGGGCCCAGCAGCTTGAGCTCCCGCTCCAGGTCCCGCACCCGGGCCTCGGGGCTGGCCCCGTTCTCGATCTCGGGCAGCTCGGTGGCCAAGGCCACGGCCGGCTCGGTGTCGAGCTCCCGGCGCAGGGCCTCGGTGATGGCCTCCAGCTTCACCCGGTTCTCGGCTTCACCCAGCTCCACCCGGCTCCGGCGCTCCCGCACCTCCACCAGCTCCCGCTCGGCCTGTTGGCGCTCGCTGCGCTGGGCCGTCAGCTCGCCCGACACCTGGCGGGCCGCCTCCGACTGGGCCCGGTGCTCGGCCTCCAGCACGTCGATCCAGGCCGCCACCCGGGTGCCGAGCCCGGTCAGGCGCTGGGCCAGGGCGTCGACCGCTCCCAGCGCCGCCTCCAGCGCCTCCCGACGGATCCGGGCCCGCTCCCGCTCCCCCACCAGGCGCTCCAGGCGGGTCTCGGTCTCGGCCCGGCGGTTGGCCAGCTGCTCCTGGCGGGCGTCGATGGACGCCGCTTTGACCTCCAGGTCCCGCCGGGCCTGGGCCAGGCCTCGGGTGCGCTCCTCCAGCGAGGTGCGGGAGTGGCTGAGGGCCTCCACCCGTTTGAGGTACTCGGCCTCCTCGTTCTCCACCGCTGGCAGCTCGGCCCGGAGCCGGGCCGCCCGGTCCTCGTCGGCCCGAGCCTGGGCCGCCAGCTCAACCCGGCGCTCCTCCAGCCGGGTGGTGTCGCCGGCGAAGTCGCGCAGCTGGGCCGTGCTCCGGTCGCGCAGGCCGGCGGCCCGCTCCTGGGCCTGGGCCGCCTGGCGGCGACGGTCTTCGATCGAGCGGCTGCGGTTGACGGCGTCACGGGCGGCGGTCTGGGCCGCCTGCAGGGCGGCGGCCACCCGCTCGGCCTCACCCTTGGCGAAGGTGGCCTTGCCGTCGGCCTCCTCCAGGGCGGCGCCGGTGGCCCCCGTGCCCGACAGCCCGATCCGCCACCCGGCGGGGCCGAAACGGTCGCCGTGGCGGGTGACGACCACCAGCTCGGGGTGGCCCATGGCCACCTCCATGGCCTGGCGCCAGGTGCCGTCGGCCACGACGGCCGAGGCGAACAGGGCATCGAGCAGACCGTCGACGTCGTCCCGCCGGGCCCGAACCCGATCCCGCAGGCGGACGGCGCCGACGGGGGCGGCGCCCGCTGACAGGGCGCCGACGGGGGCGGCCGGTGTGGGAGCCGATCCGCGGCCCCGACCCAGAGCCAGCACGGCGCCGGCCAGGTCGTTGGCCTCCAGGGCGGCCAGGGCGGCGGCCCCGTTGCGGGGGTTGTCGATCACGACGGCCTGCAGGGCCTCGCCGGCGGCCGCCTCCACCGCCGACTCCCACCCCTCGTCGATGGCCACCAGATCCAGCAGCACGCCGAGGAACCCGGCCTGGTCGGCCAGGGCGGTGGCGCCGGCAGCGGAGCGGGCGGCGTCGAGGGCCTGGCGTAGGGCGTCGCGCCGGGCGGCCCACCGGTGGGCCTCGGCGTCGGCCTCCCGCCGCTGCTCGGTCAGCTCGGTCACCGACGTCTCGGCCGTTCGCCGCTCCTGTTGGGCGGCGGCGGCCTGCCGGTCCAGCTCCGGGCGCTCGGTGGCCAGCTGGGCCAGGGTCTGGGTGGCCTGGGCCGCCTCGGCCTCCACCCGCTGGCGGCGGGCGGCCGACGCCTGCAGCTCGGAGCCCAGGCGCTGCAGCTCGGCCTGGCTCCGCTGCCCGGCCTTGGCCAGGGCGGCCAACTCGGCCCGAAGCTCGGGGGCCCGGGTGGGCTTGGGGGCCAGTTCGTCGCCCCATTCGGTGTCGAACGTGAGCTGCTCGGACGACAGCAGGGCCTCGGCCTGGGCCAGGCGCTCGAACTCGGGCTTCAGCCGGCGGGCGTCGACCTCGGCCGTCTGCAGCTCCTGGGCCAGCCGAGCCGACTCGGCCTCCAGATTGGCCACCAGCCCGTCGTCGACGGCGGCCTGCAGCTCGCCCTCCAGGCGGCGCCGGCGCTCGCCGATCACGTTGTGCTGGCCCTTGATCCGCTCCCGCAGGGCGCGGGCCCGGCTGGCCACGTCGGCGATGTCGGACGCCCCGAGGGCGGCCAGGCGGGCCTCGTCGCGCAGCACGGCGGCGTCGAGCGAGGCCAGCTGGCTGGTGATCGTGCGTTCCCGGTCGTTGGCCTCCAGCCGCTGGCGGTGGGCCGTCTCCAGCTGGGCCCGCAGGGAGCGCAGCTCCCGGCCGGCCAGGTGGATCTTGAGGGTGGTCAGCTCGGACACCAGGGAGTCGTGGCGGCGGGCGGCGGCCGCCTGCTTCTCCAACGGCCGGACCTGGCGGCGGACCTCCCGCAGCAGATCCTGCAGCCGGTGCAGGTTCTCCTCGGTGGCGGTGAGGCGGCGCTCGGCCCGTTCCTTGCGCTTGCGGTACTTGAGGACGCCGGCCGCCTCTTCGATGATCGAGCGCCGCTCCTCGGGCTTGGCGTTGAGGACGTCGTCGATCCGACCCTGGCTCACGATGATGTGCTGCTGGCGGCCGACGCCGGAGTCGCTCAGCAGCTCCTGGATGTCGAGCAGGCGGCACGAGACGCCGTTGATCTGGTAGTCGCTGTCGCCCGAGCGGAACAGGGTGCGGGAGATCGTGACCTCGTTGAACTCGATCGGGAGCTGGCCGTCGGCGTTGTCGATGGTGAGCGCCACCTCGGCCCGGCCCAGCGCCTTGCGGGAAGCGGTGCCGGCGAAGATCACGTCGTCCATCTTCTGCGACCGCACGGCGGTGGGGGCCTGGGCCCCCAACACCCAGGCCATGGCATCGACCACGTTCGACTTGCCGCTGCCGTTGGGCCCCACCACCACGGTGATCCCCGGCTCCAGGGCCAGGGTGGCCGGGTCGGCGAACGACTTGAATCCCTTGATCGTCAGCGCTTTGAGGTACACGCAATGCCTTTCGGGGGCGCCAGCCCCGAAGGGCAAGCTGACGCGGGAGTCTAATGCCCGACGGTGCCCCTACCGCGCTGGCCCCGGTGGGGTGCCCCGGCTCACGACAGGTCCCAGGTGGTGCCCCACGCCTCGCCGTAGCGCTCCTCCAAGGGGGAGGGATCGTCGGCCGCCACCGAGGCCGCCGTGCCGGTTTCGACCAGCTCCACCAGGTGCGACAGGCACAGGTGGTAGCCGGCGCCGACCTGGTACGGGGGTGGGCCCGAGCGGGCGATCCAGGTGACCAGCGTGAGCTCCGTTCCCTCGCCAATCGGGGCCAACTCCCAGCGCAGCACGTCGGTGTCCCAGCGCCACTCCAGCAACCGGGGCGGGTCCCACACCAGGATCTCGGCCGGCAGCACCGGCTCATCGATGCTGTATCGGGCCACCACCTCGGGCCAGAACACGGCCTGGACGTTCGCCCCCGGGCCGAGCTCGCCGTCGAGGTAGACCGGCATCCAGTGGGCCAGCTGATCGGCCTCGGTGAGAGCCCGCCACACCTTCTCCGGCGGGTGCCGCAGGGTCCGGACGAAGCGGAGGCCGACGCGGTCTCCGTCTCGCAGCAGTTCGCCCATCCGTTGGGTGGCATCCACGGTCATCAGGTCTCTTCTCCTTGGTTCGCGCCCCCGTCGTCTTCGATCGCATCCAGGTGGGCCTCCAGAGCGTCGAGCCGCTGGGCCCAGAACGTCCGGTAGGGCGCCAACCAGGTGTCGACCTCCCGCAGGCCTTCGGCCCGGAGCCGGTACACCCGCCGCTGGGCATCAGGCTGTACCTGCACCAGCCCGGCCTCCCGCAGCAGCTTCAGGTGCTTGGACACCGTGGGCTGGGCCAGCGGCAGTGCGGCCACGAGGTCGGTGACGGTGCGGTCGCCCGAACGGAGGAGATCGAGGATCAGCCTCCGGTTCGGTTCGGCCAGCACGGCGAAGGTCGACATGCCTTCACATTACCCATTAGGAATATTGCTGGCAAGCAATACATGGTTCGGCAACCGTACGGCGGCCGCTGACCGTGGATCAGTTCAGCTCACACCTGGGTGTTGCAGTAGTAGACGACCTGGTGCTTGAAGCTCGTCTTCTGGATGGGCACCCGGCTGCGGGGGCTCAGCTCGCCGGCCCGCCCGTAGACGCTCAGGTGCTCGCGGTACTCGCCGGCCTTGCCGGTGAGGTCCATGAACGGCCGGTCGGCCAGCGACGTGCCCCCGTACTTGATGGCGTCGTGCAGGATCCCCACCACGGCCCGGTACAGCCGGCGGATCTCCTGGGTCGACAGCTCGGTGCACATCCGGTCGTGGCGGAGGCCGGCGTCGAACAGGATCTCGTTGGAGTAGATCTCGCCGATCCCCACGAACACGCTCTCGTCGGTGAGCAGGAGCTTGAGCGGCATCCGCTTGCTCAGCACCCACCGCCCGAACTCCACCCACGACATCGGCTTGGTGTGCAGGTCGAGGCCCATGTGGCTGGGGTCGGGCAGCACGGAGGCCAGGTCTTCGTTGGGCACGGCGTGGATGGCGCTGGTGCCGTTCGAGTCGAGGATCCGCAGGTCACCGGCCTTGTCGAGCGTGATGACGGCCACCGTGTCGTCGGTGTGCTTGTCTTTCGTGGCCGCCCGCAGTATCCGGCCGTTCTCGCCCAGCGAGATGACCAGCGTGCGTTCGTTGTCGAGCCGGAGCAGGATCAGCAGGCCCAGCCGCTCGGACGACAGGATCTTCGCCCCGACGAGGCCGTCCTCGAAGCTCTTGCGCGTCTTGTGACGAGGCAGCGACTTGAGGACCAGGGCTTCCGCCGACTTGATCTTCTTGCCGACCGCCTCACGCTCCAGGTCCCGCCGTAGCGTCTCGATCTCGGGCAGCTCAAGTCTGACCATTACTTCCATCCTCTTTGGCAACCGATGTGAGAACGGCCGAGTAGGCGGAGCGGGCGGCCACCTGCTCGGCTCGCTTCTTCGAGGTACCGGCACCGTGACCACGAGGCACCCCGTCGATCAGGGTGACGGCGGTGAACCGCTTGTCGTGGTCGGGGCCGGAGCCGTCGATCTGGTAGACCGGAGTGCCGAGGGCGAGACGGGCCGTCAGCTCCTGGAGCTGGGTCTTGTAGTCCTTCTTGCCGGGCTGCTCGGCCGCCTCGAGAATGGCCTCGGCCGTGAGGGTGAGGATGACCGACTGGGCGGCGTCCCATCCCCCATCCACGTAGGCCGCCCCGAACAGGGCTTCCAGGGCATCGGCCAGGATCGATTCCTTGTCCCGGCCGCCCGACTGGTCTTCCCCCTTGCCCAGGCGGAGCAACGGGCCCACCCGGAGGCGGCGCCCCAGCTCGGCCAGCGTCGCGGTGTTCACCACCGAGGCCCGGAGCTTGGCCAACTGGCCTTCGGGCAGCTCGGGGTAATTCAGGTAGATGTGGTCGGTCACCACCAGCCCGAGCACGGAGTCTCCGAGGAACTCGAGGCGCTCGTTGGGGCTGTTCGAGGGGTGCTCGGCGCAGAAGCTACGGTGGGTGAGGGCAAGCGTCAACAAGCCCGGGTCGGCGAAGTGGTGACCCAGGCGATCACAGAATTCGTCGAGCTGCCCCTCGTCGCTCAGATCAATCCCCAACCCTGCTGTGAACGTAGTCAACCGCATCACGGACCGTCTTCAGATCCTGAAGATCCTCGTCCTCGATGCGGAAGCCAACCGTCCGATCGGCCAATTCCTCTTCCAGCGCTTCCACCAGCTCGATCAGAGCCAGGGAATCGGCGTCGAGATCGTCGGAGAAGGAGTCTCCCTCCTTGATCTGCTCCGGTTCGATCTCCAGGATGTCGGACAGGCGATCGCGGACCAGCGTGACGATCTCGTCACACGAAAGCGGGCTGCGCTCCATGTGCGTCTCTGCCGGCATTCCAACTCCTCCAACTCGCAGACCGACCCGTTGGCCGTCCATCTCCGGGCACGACCGCGCCCGGTAGTACCAAATTGTCCCAATCGCAAGGCTTCAGTGGGAAATCCAGCGTAGCCCACGGAGCGCCCATAGCCGGGACGAGGGAAAACTGCAATCTGACCACAACGTTCTGGCCAGAAAGGCTCGGCTTCAGGAACCGGGGTCCGTGTCGGCCTCGATGTCGTTGGCGATCGACGCTCGAAGGCTTCCCACGATGTCGATCGCCACCAGCTCATCGGCTGTTGCGATGGCGTTGGCAATCGCTATCGCAGACGATGATCCGTGGGCGATCAGGCTGACCCCGCGGGTGCCCAACAATAGCGCACCGCCGGTGCGTACCGGGTCAAATCCCTCGAACAGCGGGTTGAGGACGGCATCGACGACAGGGGCGGTGGCGGCGACCTCGGGGGTGGACCGCAGCGTCTCGCGCACCGCCTGCTCGAAGATGGCGTAGCCACCTTCCATCGACTTCAGCACCACGTTGCCGGTGAATCCGTCGGTCACGATCACGTCGGCCGCGCCGGTGAGCAGGTCTCGGCCTTCCACGTTGCCGATGTAGCGGGCGCCGCAGCGCTCGGCCCAACCGCCCGCTTCCAGCAGCTCGCAGGCCTCTTTCACCAGGCTGTTGCCCTTGCCTGCCTCCTCGCCGATGGTGAGGAGGCCCACCCGGGGTTGGGCCACGCCGTAGCGCTCCCGGGCGTACACGGTGCCGAGCACGGCGAACTGCACCAACCACTCGGGGCGGCAGTCGGCGTTGGCCCCGCAGTCGAGGAGGATGCACGGCGTGGAGCCCCGCACCGGGAAGGGCACGGCGATGGCCGGTCGGGACACACCTTTGATCCGGCCCAGCCGGAGCAGCGAGGCCGCCATGGCGGCCCCCGTGTTGCCTGCGCTGAGCAGGGCCGACGCCGCACCGTCGCGCACCGCTTCGGCCGCCCGCACGATCGAGGAGTCCTTCAGGGTCCGGACGCTGGAGGCCGGCTCGGCCCCCATCTCCACCACCTGGCTGGCCGCCATCACCGGCAGGCCCCCGGTGTCTCCCATCCGCTCGGGGTCGCCGACCAGGAGCACGGGCAGGCCGTAGCGCTCGACGGCGATCCGGGCGCCCTCCACCACCACCTTCGGCGCGTCGTCGCCACCCATGGCGTCGACCGCCACCGGTAGGCGGTCAGTCATGACGGCAGGTCGTCACCACGGGCGGGGCAACGGGAAGACGCATCACTGCGAGGCTCGCAATCCTGACGGGCGGGGGCCCCGGGATCAGGAGACGTCGACCGCCTGCCGGCCGTGGTACCAACCACAGGCCCCGCACACTCGGTGCGGGAGCTTGGCCGAGCCGCAACGGGGGCAATCGCTCCGGGACGGGACGGCCAGGGTCCAGGCAGCAGCCCTCCGGCTGTGAGTCTTCGACCGCGACTTCTTCTTCTTGGGAACAGCCATTGGGAGAGATCCTGGTGATGGGCGTGAATGGGCGCAGGCGAGGCGTGAGCCCGAGCAGTGCATGCTATCGGGCCGGTATCGCCGACCCACCCCGCCGACCCACCTCGGGAGTCCACTAGCCTCCCCGGCACGGGTCACCGGCATCCTCCGGCGCCCGGCCGCCCACCTGCCACCGGAGGCCACGCGAGCGATGAGCGACTATCCGTCGGACTGGGGCAACCAACCGCCCCAGAACTTCCCCCCGCAGGACTTCCCGTCGACACCGGCCAACCAGCCGCCGCCCCAGAGCTACCCGCCGCCCGGGCCCACCCCTCCCCCGCCGGCGACGGGACCCGACTATGGCGGCCCGCCGTCCGAACCCGGCGGGCCCTACGCTCCCCAGCCCGGCAGCCCCTACGCTCCCCAACCCGGCAGCCCCTACGCTCCCCAACCCGGCAGCCCCTACGGCACCCCGCCGATGGCCCCCCAGCCCAGCCCGTACGGCTCGCCGCCCGGGGGCCCGCCGCCCCGGGCTTCGGGCCGCCGCCCCAGGCCCCGTCGGGCCCGCCTCCCCGGGTGCGCACCCGGCCCCGCGTCTGGCCCTGGCTGGTCGGCTTCCTGGGTCTGTTCATTCTGCTCATCGGCGGCTGCTCGTACTGGGTGTACTCGTTGGCCAGGGGCCCGATCGACGCCGTGAACACCTACGTGGCGGCCCTCGACGAGGGCCGCTACTCCGACGCCTACAACGGCCTGTGCGGTTCCACCCAGCAGACCGTGACCCTGCAGGAGTTCCAGTCCGACAACTCGGCCGCCCCCCGGATATCGGGCTACACCTTCGCCTCGGTGGCCGCCGCCACCGGGGAGCTGACCCATGTGGAGGGCACGGTGGACATCGACGGCGCCCCGGTGGCCGCCACCTTCGGTCTCCAACGCGAGAGCGGCGACTGGAAGATCTGCGAGTACTTCCCGCTCCAGTGACACCGGGGCCCGAACGGCGCCCGCGGTGTTCGCCGAAGGCGAACCCGAAGGGGCCCGAAGGGCACCCGTCAGCCCAGCTGGTCGAGCCCCTCGACCAGGCGGTCGGCCTGGCCCTTCTCCGCCCGCGCCAGCGTCTCCATCCACTCGGCGATCTCGTCGAAGCCCTCTTCACGGGCGATGCGGGCGAACCCGGGGTACATCTCGGCGGACTCGTAGGTCTCGCTGGCAATGGCGGAGCGCAGGTTGTCTCCGGTGTCGCCGATGGGCTCGCCGGTGGCCGGGTCGCCGAGCTGAGCCAGGTACTCGAGGTGACCGTGGGCGTGGCCGGTCTCGCCTTCGGCCACCGCCCGGAACAGGGTGGCGATGTGGGGGAAGCCGTCGACGTCGGCCTTCTCGGCGAACCACAGGTACCGGCGGTTGGCCTCCGACTCACGGGCGAAGGCCTGCTTCAGGTTCTCCTGGGTCCTGCTGCCCTCGAGGCCGGCCAGGGACGGGTCGGGCTCCATCAGTTGAGGTCGAGGCCGTCGAGGGCGGCCCAGCGGGGATCGGTTGGCGGCTCCTCCCCCGCCTCGGCCTCCTCCAGCTCGTCCTCGGTGAGGGCCGGATAGCGGTCGGGGTCGGGGCCCGGGCAGTCTTCCCGGCACAGCGGGGCCAGCGGGAGCGACAGGCCCACGGCGTCGCTGAGCAGAGGCAGCAGGTCGATCTTCTCGCCGTCGAAGTCCACGATGTCGGCGTTGGGTGGGGCGTGGACCTGGCAGATCTCGTCGATCTCGATCTCGGTGGTGCCCCGCACCGGCTCCAGGCAGCGGCGGCAGTCTCCCTCCCAGTCGAACGACACGTGGCCGTGGAGCGACACCCCCCGCTCGATCGACTCCACCGTGATCTCGCCCCGCACCGGGGTGCGCAGCGTGTGGGTGTCGAGCACCTGCTGGCGGGCCAACGTGGCCTCGATCGTCACCACCCGGCGCTGGCCGAGCCGTTTGCGCAGGTCGGTGACGTTCACGATCAGATGAGGGGGACGGTTGGGCCAGGTCTCGACCTGCACCTCGCCCGCCCCGCCGGACGTCCCGCCGCTCGCCATCAGCTCCGGTCACCCTCCAGCTCGGCGGCCGGAGCACGCAGATCGAGGTCGTGGTGGCCGTTGCCGTTGGGTGTCCAGCCATCGTCGCCGGCGAAGTCGGCGGCGCGGTTGCCTGCCCCGTCCGACAAGCCGAGCAGCTTCTGGCGGCCCCGCTGCACCACCTCGGTGGTGTGGGTGAGCACGGCCTCGAACCGGGCCAGCTTGCGGTCGCAGTACTCCTCCACCTGACGTTTCATGGTGGTGGCCTCCCGCTGGGCGTCGTCGAGGATCTTGCGGGCCCGGGCCTCGGCTTCCTTCACCACCTGCTGACGTTCCACCATGCGACTCACCTGGGCCCGACCCTCGTCGATCAGAGCCTGGTGTTCCCGGCGGGCCTTGGCGATGAACTCCTCCCGCTCCTTGAGCAGCCAGCGAGCGGCCCGGACCTCTTCCGGGAGCTGGTCCTGGATCTGCTCCAGAAGGTGGAGGAGCTCGTCGCGGTTGACCTTGACCGTGTTCGACATGGGCAGCGGACGGCTCTCGGCCAGCATCTCGATGGCCTCGTCGAGCAGGGCCTCCACCTCGGGGATGGCGTACGGGTTGGGCAACTCCTCGTCGTCTTCGTCGAACTCGGCGTCGACCTCGTCGTCGAACTCCTCGTCGTCATTGCTCACTTGCGGGCCTCCAACTGCCTCATCACACCCGCCGGAACCACCTTCGAAACATCGCCCCCCGCCGCTGAGATCTCCCGGATGTAGCGCGACGACACCAGCGCGTTGTCTCCCATGCCGGGCAGGAACACCGTGGGCAGGCCTTTGCCGGTGGCCGAGTTCATCTGGGCCTGGAGCATCTCGGTGTCGAGGTCGGTGGCGCTGCGCAGGCCCTTGACCAGGCAGGTGACGCCGAGATCGGCGGCCGCCGCCGTGACCAGCCCGGCGAACTTGGCGACCCGGACGTTGGGCAGATCGGCCACGGCGTCGGCGATCATCTCCATCCGCTCGTCGACCCCGAACATGCCCGACGGCTTTTCCGGGTTGTGACCCACGCCGACGATCACTTCGTCGAAGATCGCGGCGGCCATGGCGATCACAGCCACGTGGCCATTGTGAACGGGATCGAACGATCCGGGATAGAGCGCCACAGCCATCGCTTGTCCTTCAACGTCTCCCTCGCGGTTTGCTCAGCCCGCCGCGACAAGTTCCCAAACGTCCGCCTTGCGGGAACCTTAGCACCCTGCGCCCGGCAGCCTGTGAACGGGCAGGTGGGATGGGTTACGGGAACCCTTCGGGCTCCCGGGACGGGTCAGTAGTCCTGGGCGCTGGCGTCTTCGTCGGAGATCACCACGTCCCACCGGTCGTTGCAGTCCCGGCAGCGGTAGGGGACGATCTCGCCGTCGTCCACCTCCCCGTCCTCGGGGTGCCAGCCGAGGGGGTAGCACACGCCCCCGCAGTCGACGCAGGTGATGGTGAGGTCGGGCAGGGGCATCTCCCGACGGTACCCTGCGCGCGTGCGGGTGATCGCCGGAACGGCTCGAGGGCGCAAGCTGGTGGCTCCGGCCGGGTTGTCCACCCGGCCCATCAGCGACCGGGCCAAAGAAGCCATCTTCAACATGCTGCGGGCCCTCGAGGTGCTCGACGGGGCCGAGGTGGTGGACCTGTTCGCCGGGAGCGGCTCGTTCGGTATCGAGTGCCTGAGCCGCGGGGCCCGTCGGGTCACGTTCGTGGAGCAGGCCCGGCCGGCGGCGGCCACCATCGAGGGCAACCTGGACCGGCTGGGGTTCCGCGACCGGGCCGAGCTGATGGTGGGCCCGGTGGAGCGGATGCTCGACCGCCTACCCGAGGCCGATCTGGCCTTCTGCGACCCGCCCTACGCCCTCGACCCCTGGCCCGCCCTGCTGCCCCGCATCCGGGCCGGCGTGCTGGTGGGTCACGCCGAGACGCCGGTGGAGCTCACCCCGGAGTGGACCGAGCTGCGCCGCCGTCGCTACGGCCGCTCCCACATCGTCATCGCCGAGCGGGCGTCGTCATGGCCGGGCGGGCGTAGTACGGCGCCAACTGGCGAAGAGGTGGCCCCGGGCTAGTGTGGCCACCATGCGAGCCGTGGTGTGCAAGGCCTACGGGCCTCCCGAGAACCTGGTGGTGGAAGAGGTCCCGGAGCCGACGCCCGGCCCGGGCCAGTTGCTGGTGGACGTGAAGGCGGCCGCCGTCACCTTCCCCGACACCCTGATGCTGGAAGACAAGTACCAGTTCAAGGCCCCACCCCCCTACACCCCGGGCGGGGAGGTGGCCGGCCTGGTGGCGGCGCTGGGCGAGGGGGTCGACGGCTTCGCCGTGGGCGACCGGATCGTGGGCGGCCTCGGCACCACCGGCGGGTTCGCCGAGCGGGCCGTGGTGACGGCGGCGGGCTCCCGTGTGCTGCCCGATTCCGTCGGCTTCGCCGAGTCGACCGGCCTGGGCTACGCCTACGGCACCACCCTCTACGGCCTGAAGTACCGGGGGAACCTGAAGCCGGGCGAGAGCCTGCTGGTGCTGGGGGCCGGGGGCCAGGTGGGCATGACGGCGGTGGAGCTGGGCAAGCTCATGGGGGCCCGGGTCATCGCTGCCGCCTCGTCGGAGGAGAAGCTGGACCTGTGCCGGCAGCGGGGCGCCGACGAGACCATCAACTACGCCACCGAGAACCTGAAGGACCGGGCCAAGGAGCTCACCGGCGGCGACGGCGTGGACGTGATCTACGACTGTGTGGGCGGCGAGTACGCCGAGGCGGCGCTGCGGGCCGTGGCCTGGGAGGGCCGGTTCCTGGTGATCGGCTTCACCGCCGGCATCCCCGCCATCCCCTTGAACCTGACGCTGCTGAAGAGCTGCCAGATCGTCGGCGTGTTCTTCGGGGCCATGACGGCCCGGGACCCCGAGCTGCGCGACGCGGTGATGGGCGAGCTGATCGAGCTGACGGCATCGGGGCAGCTCAAGCCGCACATCTCGGGCCGCTACCCGCTGGAGAAGGCGGGCGAGGCGCTCCGATCCCTCATGGACCGCAAGGCCGTGGGCAAGGTGGTCATCGAGCCGTAACCGCTGCTGCGAACGGGGGAGCCGTCGATGGGGAGCTGGGACGACGTCCGCCGCTTGGCGCTGGCGCTACCCGAGGTGACCGAGGAGGGCGGCGATCAGCCCAGCTGGCGGGTGCGCCGCAAGCTGGTGGTGTGGGCCCGACCCCTCCGCAAGGCGGATCTGGCCCACCTGGGGCCCTCCGCTCCGGCCGGTCCGGTTCTGGGTGTGCGCACCCCCGACCTCGACGCCAAGGCCGAGCTGCTCGACGCCGAGGGGCCGGTGGTGTTCACGACGCCCCACTTCGACGGGTACCCCTCGGTCCTGGTGCGCCTGGACGACGTCGACGAGGCGCTGTTGGAGGAGCTGATCACCGAGGCCTGGCTGGCCCAGGCCCCCAGGCGGCTGGCCGCCGCCTGGCGCTCCGAGCACCCCGAGCCCGGCCCGGGCTGAGGGCCGGCGGGGGCGCCGACCGCCGGGGCCGCGGCGGCGTTAGCGTGGTCGGCAGTGGCTGAGCGGCGACCCCACCGAACGACCCCGGCGTACCGACGACCGGCTCACCCCCGATGACGGCGCCCGAACCGGGCTCGAGCTCGGGCGAACCCGAGCCGTTCGCTCCCCCGAGCGGCCCACCGTCAGCCAACCCGACGCCGATCGACGGCCCGGCCAGCGGCACCGCCGGGTGGCCCCAGGCCCCGGCCCCGGCGTCGTGGCCCCAGGCGCCGGCCGCCTCCTGGCCCCAGGCCCCGGCCCCCGCGTCGTGGCCTCAGGCGCCAGCCGGCGGAAGTCCACTGACTCCGGGCCAGCCGCCGCCGGCCGGGAGCCCGTGGCCCCAGGCGCCGTCGCCGTGGACGAGCGGCACCACCACCTCGGGCACGATCCGCCGGGGCAGCAGCGGGCGGACCCTCATCTGGATCGCGGCGGCGGCCGCCATCGCCCTCATCGCCGCCCTGCTGGCCTTCGCCGCCCTACCCGACGAGCAGCGGGATCCGCTGGCGGGGCCGGGCAGCACCCAGGGCGGTTCGGACGGCAACCCCTTCGGCGGTGGCGATGACCCGTCGGGCGACGGCTCGGGGGGCGGCCTGTTCGGCCCCGACGGAAACGGCGACGCGCGGTTCCAGCCCGACAGCATCGACGTCGACGAGCGCTCGGCCTGGGTATCGGACTTCGCCTGCGGGCTCGTGGTCCACATCGACAAGGCCACCAACGAGGTAGCCGGCATCGTCGACCTGGGCGGATCGGCCTCGGGGGTGACGATCGAGGGCGGCTCGGTATGGGTGGGCAACCGCAGCGCCCCCCGGGTGGTCGGCCTCGACCCCGACCGGATCGTGATCGACAAGACGGCCACGATCCCCGGCAACGCCCTCGGCCTGGCCTCGGGCGGCGGCGAGGTGTGGACCGCCGACTACGACAACGACAGCGTCGACCGGATCGACGCCACCACCGGGGCGTACCTCGACTCGACCAAGGTGGGGGCATTACCCCATCACGTGCTGGTCGACGGCGACACCGTGTGGGTCACCAACAGCGGGGCCGACACGGTCTCCCGTATCGACGCCAGCGGCGCCGCGCCGGTGGTGGACCTCGACGTCGCCGTGGGCAGCGGGCCGCTCCACGTCGCCGTGGGGGCCGGCAGCGCCTGGGTGACCAACGGCAACGACGGCACGGTGCACCGGATCAACGCCGTCACCGGGGCGGTGGAGGCCGTGATCACGGTGGGCAGCTTCCCCCACGCCCTGGCCTTCGCCTCGGGCCAGGTGTGGGTGGGTTCCGACGGCCCCGACCTGTGGCGGATCGACCCGGCCACCAACCAGGCCACGAGGGTGAGCGACGCATCGTTCACCTCGATCGACATGGTGGCGGACGGCACGACGATCTGGGTGGCCGACGCCTCCGGCAGCGCCGTCGTCCGCTTCGACGCCGCCACCGGTCAGGTGGCCCAGACGATCGAACTGGGCGAGCTCGGTACCTGCGACGACCTGCGCCAGGACGCCGTGGTACCGCCCCCCAACGGCGCGGTCTGATCCGCTCAGCGGACCCGGACCACGGCCACCACCCGCACGGCCCGGCCACCGGGCTCAGCGACACATCCACCGCGACCTCGGTGCCATCGGCCCGTAGGGCGATCAGATCGAGGCCGGCGCCGTAGGGGCGGGGCGTGGGATCGGCCAGGTAGCGGCGGACGTGGACCCCGTGCCCGGCCCGGAACCGATCGGGCACCAGCACCTCGACCGGTTGGCCGATCAGAGCCTCCGGCGTGTACCCGAGCAGGCGGCACAGCTGCCGGTTGGCCTGGGTGACGCAACCGTCGGCGTCGACGGCCACCGCCCCCTCCACCTCTCCTGCCACCACGCTCCCGATCTCGGGGGGCACGAGGCCGGCCTCGACCGCGCCGCCCGGACGGTCCTGGGCCCAGGGATGCAGGGCCAGTGCCGCCATGTCGGCCAGGGCCTGCAGGAAGCCCCGTTCGTCGGGATCGAACGCGTGGGCGCTCTCGAACAGCAGGCCGATGGCGCCGTAGGAACGGCCCGAGGCGACGAGGGGCAGGGAGGCCACCGCCTCCAGGTGGGAGGGCACGTAGGACACGAGCCAGGGGAACTCGGCCTCCAGACGCCGGCGGCTGGGCACGAACACGGCGCAACCCTGGGCGGCCGCCATGGCGATGGGAGTGGGGGTGTCGAGGGGAATGGTGCCGAACCGGTGGGACAGGTCCCGACCCACGCCGAGGGCGGCGATCGGGTGAAGATGCCCGCCCTGGATCAGCGCCGCCACGGCGTGGTCGGATCCCATTCCCGCCGCACCCTGCTTGATCACGATGTGGAGGATCTCGGCCGGCAGCACGTCGCCGGTGAGCGCGGCGGCCACCATCGAGAGGCGCAGAAAGCGATCGATCGACGGTTTGTCGAGGTCAAACGGCATTGCTTCCCCGCTTCGGGGTCGGTCGGTGGGATGCGACGACAGTAAGGCAGGTCCGCTGCCGGGGGATCGAGGGATGGCCGACCGCGCCCCGTTTCACTCGAGTGGGTGAGCGGTGCCGGCCTGGTTTAACGAGCCGGAAACACGGCGGACTCAGACCGGCAACCAGCGTTCCCGACACTGGCGTTCACCAACGCGTCAGGATCGAAGGGAGGCGTGGGATGATGGATCGAGCCGGGCGTCGCGCCACCCTCGCCCTTCTCGGCCTGATGCTGGCCCTGGGCGCCATCCTGTTCCCGCCGGCCGCCACGGCGTCGTCCGACGGCGCCCAAGCCGGGGTCGCGTTCCAGGCCGTGACGATCAGGCCGTTGCCGGCCACCGCCGCCCGGCCGGCGTCGCCCATGGCCGGAACGGCCCACGCCGTGCACCGACTGATCGGCTACGCCGCCCACACGGCGGGTGCAGCAGCGACGCCGGCGCCCCTGGTGGCCGCCCTGCTCGGGTCGCTCCTGATCGCCGGGGCGCCGGGGCGATCGCGGCTGAACGGCGGCCGTCGTCGGCCGCGGGGCCCGCCGGCGCCGGTGCCAGCCCCCGCGGGCTGACCCGAACCGCTCGCGCCCTCACCGACGGCGCCCTGTCCCCTGCCTGAGCCGGGCCGTCAAAACGGTGCCCGGTCGTCACTCCCGGACCGGCGCGGCCCCTGTGCCGCCGGCCCGCCCCCATGACCGTCGGGCGCGCGCCCGCACACGAAAGAGAACTCCTGATGGAAAGCGGCAATGTGGCGTGGGTGCTCATCGGAGCAGCCCTCGTCCTGTTCATGACCCCCGGGCTGGCCTTCTTCTACGGAGGCATGGTCCGCTCCCGGAGCGTGCTCAACATGCTCATGATGAACTTCTGGTGCCTGCTGGTGGTACCCCTGGTCTGGGCGCTCGTCGGCTACTCGCTGGCCTTCAGCGGCAGCAACCGGTTCGCCGGTGATCTGGACAAGGCGTTCATGCGCAACCTCGACTTCTCCACCCTGGAGCCGGCGGTGTTCATCTTCCTGGCCACCTTCGCCGCCATCACCCCGGCGCTGATATCAGGGGCGGTGGCCGATCGGATGAAGTTCTCGGCCTGGGCGATCTTCGTACCCCTGTGGAGCCTGCTGGTGTACGTGCCTGTGACGTACTGGGTGTTCTCGGCCAACGGCTGGTTCCTGACCCGGGGCTCGCTCGACTTCGCCGGCGGCACCGCCATCCACGTCAACGCCGGGATCGCCGCCCTGGCCGTGGTGCTGGTGCTGGGCAAGCGCAACGGCTGGCCCACGAAGCTGTCGCCGCCCCACTCGATGCCGTTCGTCATGCTCGGCACCGGGATCCTGTGGTTCGGCTGGTTCGGGTTCAACGCCGGCTCGGCCCTGGCCGCCGACGGGCGGGCGGTGCAGGCGTTCATCAACACCATGCTGGCGGCGTCGGCCGGCGGCCTGGCCTGGGGCGCCACCGAGCGGGTGCGCGACGGTCACTTCACCAACCTCGGCATCGCCTCGGGCGTCGTGGCCGGGCTGGTGGCCATCACCCCGGGTTGCGGCTTCGTGACCGGCGGGTCGGCCATCCTGATCGGGCTGGTGGCCGGCGTCGTGTGCGCCCTGGCCGTGGGTCTCAAGATGAGGTTCGGCTACGACGACGCCCTCGACGTGGTGGGCGTGCACTTCGTGGGCGGCCTCGTGGGATCGCTTCTCATCGGGCTGTTCGCCGACTTCGATGCGTTCGCCGCCATCAACCCGGAGCTGGCCGAGTTCCGCTCCGGCCTGTTCTACGGTGGTGGGCTCGGGCTCATGGGCGAACAGCTCCTGGCCAACGGGGTGACCATCGTGTTCTCGTTCGCCGTCACCTATGCCATCGCCAAGGCGTTGGACCTGACGATCGGCCTCCGGGTGGACGACGAGGTGGAGGCCATGGGCATCGACCTCCGGGAACACGCCGAGACGGCCTACACCCCCGAGCCGGCCTCGGTGGGCTGATCCTCCGGCGGCGATCGCCGGGCGTCGACGGCGTACCCTCGTTTCCATGAGTCTCGAATGGGAGCAGGTCGTCGTCGAGGCCCGGGATCCCGTGCTGCTCGGCCGGTGGTGGCGGGAAGCGCTCGGGTGGGTGATCGTCAACGATGACCCCGACGAGTTCGAGATCCGCCCGACGGCCGACCGGCTGCCGGGCCTGCTCTTCCTGCCGGTTGGCGGGCACAAGCGGGCCAAGAACCGCCTCCACCTCGACTTCCGGCCCGACGATCAGAGGGCCGAGGTCGAGCGACTCACAGCGCTCGGCGCCACCCCCATCGATATCGGGCAGGGTGACGTCTCGTGGGTCGTCCTGGCCGATCCGGAGGGCAACGAGTTCTGCGTGCTGCGGTCCGGAGCTACGGCTCTGTAGGCGGGCCGGCCGCCATGGCGCCGACGGCGTAGGCGAACGCCAGCGTGGCCAGAGCCGGGCTCAGTTCCGGCGGGCGTCCTTGTAGGCGATGTCCCGGCTGTCGTCGGGCTCCTTGGGCAGGCCGAGGACCCGTTCGCCGATGATGTTGTGCTGGATCTCGTCGGTTCCGCCGGCGATCGACATGGCCGGCGTGGAGATCAGCACCTCGGCCACCATGCCCTCGGCCGCTGTTTCGGGCCCGCTCAGCATCCCGTGGGCCTCCTGGATGGCGGTGTGCGTGGTGTTGCACAGCCGGGACATCAGGCTCATGTTCAACTTGGCCAGCGACCCCTCCGGGCCCGGCTCCTTGCCGGCGCTGCGGGCCGCCCTGGCCCGGCTCAGGGTCCAATCGGAGATCTTGCGAACCGTCTCCACCTGGGCCAGCAACTGGCGCACCAGTGGGTCCTGGTCCCGTCCCGTTCGCTCCGCCTCGGGCCGCACCAGGTTCGAGCGCCCGGCCCGCTGGGGGTACCACTTGTAGGTGGCGAAGTACTCCTCGGACTCCCGTCGGGCCTGCTCCACCATGGGGCCGCCGTCTCGGGCGAACCGGGGCCGCTTGGTGGCCACGGCCGAGCGCTCGTGCATCAGCGTGGTGGTGGCCACCCGCCACCCCTCGCCCGGCTCCCCCACCATGTTGTCGTTCGGCACCCGGGCGTCGTTGAAGAACACCTCGTTGAACGAGGCATGCCCGTTCATCTGCCGCAGCGGCCGCACCTCAACCCCCGGCTGGTCCATCGGAAAGCAGAAATACGAGATTCCCCGGTGTTTGGGAACATCCCAGTCGGTCCGGGCCATCAGGATCCCGAACGCCGCCTTGTGGGCGCCCGAGTTCCATACCTTCTGGCCGTTCACGATCCATTCGTCACCGTCACGGTCGGCGCGGGTGGTGAGACCACCCAGATCCGAGCCGCTACCCGGCTCCGAGAACAGCTGGCACCATTTGTGCTCCCCGGTGAGGATGGGGCGCAGGAACCGACGCTTGATGTCGTCCGACCCGTGGGCCAACAGCGTGGGGGCCACCAGGTACATCGACACGCCCGACGCCACCCCTACCGCTCCCACCTGGGCGAACTCGCCGGCCACGACCGAATCCAACGAGACCGGGAGCCCGCGGCCGTGCCATTCCCGCGGCCACGACGGTGTGCCCCAGCCGGTGTCGGCCAAGAGGTTGCGCCATTCGATCAGGGGACGCTCGGGATCCCAGTTCTCCTCGAGCCAGGTGCGGGCTTCGTCTCTGACCTCATCGGCTTTCACCATGGGCCCGAGCCTACGGATCCGGCGGCGCCGGGGCCAGCCCACACAGCTCGACACCGGTGCCGGCCAGCGGGTATGAGAGGTGACGAAAGTGCACCGTTTCCACCCCCGGATGGGGGATCTCTGGCAACAAGCATGATCAACATAGTTCGAATTCCCCTAGGCTTCAGAGCCGATGGTGACGATCACCTCCCCGCCCCGCCCTCCGCATGCACCGGTGGCGACTCCGGCACCGGCCCCACCGGCGGCGCGCCCGGCCCGGGCCCGAGCCCGGGAGCTCGTTCAACGCGATGTCGAACCCCGGCGCTGGTCCCGGTCGAACTCACCCGGCTGGTACCGCGTGTGGGCGGTACTCACTGCCGCCACGCTGGCCGTGCTGTGCGCCGTGGGCAGCGCCGCCGCCATCCGCTCCGCCAGCGCCACCGGCCGGATCCAGAGCGATACGGCCCCTGCGCTTCTCGGCTCACAGGATCTGTTCGGCTGCGTGTCGGAAGCGAACGCCTCGGCCACGGCGGTGGTGCTGTCGGGCGCCACCGGCACCGAAGACCGGTCTCGCCGCAGCCTCTACGTCGAAGCGCTCAACCGGGCCTCGGCCCAGACCGAGGAGCTCAGCACCCTGGTGGGCGACGATGCCACGTCAGGCGACGCCCTGAAGCAGATCGCCGTGGCCCTCACCACCTACAGCGGGCACATGGAGGCGTCGCGGCGGGAGAACGCGCTGCGGGGCGACGAGGCCGAGACCGAGCTGCGCACCGCCCTCGATCTGGCCAGCAACGACATCGCCGGCGCGGTGGACACGGTCACCGACCGGAGCCAGGCCCGCTTCACCGAGGAGCGCCAGGAGGGCCGCATCATCACGCTCGTCGCCGCCGGCTGCGCCATGGTGGCGCTGGCCGCACTTCTCCGGCTCCAGGCCGGCACGCTGGCCCGAAGCAACCGGATCGTCAACCTCCCTATGGCCGTGGCCACGGTGCTGGTGACGCTCGAGTTGCTCGTGCTGGGCTACGCCGGGGTGGTGCGGTCCACCGCCCTGGGTCGGGCCGAGTCCGACGGCTACCGGGCCATCCAGGCCACGGCCCTACTCCAGCGCTCCGCCTTCGAGCTCCAGTCGCAGCTCAGCCTCGACCTGCTGGCGGGCCAGACGGAGAACTCCGAGACCCGTCGCCTCCAGCTCACCGGCAGCGTCAACAGCAACCTGGCGGCCCTGTCGTCGATCGCCGACACCGACCGGGAGCGGGCGGCCATCACCGAGCTGGGCATCCGATGGGACCGCTACCAGCAAGCCACCGGCCCCCTGGTGGAGGGCAAGGGCGCGGCAACCCCGGCCACGATCACGGAGTTCCAGAATTCCGGTCTATCGGCCTTCAACGGGTTCAACACCACGATCGAGAGCGTGCTGCTCGACAACCGGAGCCAGTTCACCAGCGGGGTCGACGATGCCGCCCGCCCAACGCGCTGGCTGCCCTGGCTGGCCGTGATCGCCCCTCTCGTCGGGATCGTCGGGGTGCTGGTGGGCGCCCAGCGCCGGCTGGGGGACTACAAGTGAGGGCGCAGATCTCGAGCCGACGGGGGGTGTGTCGGCGCGGCGTACCTGCTGGAGACCCGGATCTCGGCATACTCGGGCGTCTCGGCCGCGAGTTCCTGCGGCTGGTCCCCTGATGGCGGAGCGGATGCACGTCTTCACCGAGGAGATCGACTCCCTCGCCGACGCCGTCGTCCGATTTGCCCGCTGGCGGGCCCAGCTCGATCCGGTCCCGATGGGCCGACCCCGCACCGAGGCCGAGCTGGCCGCCGCCTGCGGCCCCACCGTCACCCCCGAGGGCATCGGCGGCCAACGGGCCCTGCAGCTGTTCGCGGAGGAGCTGGCGCCGGCCTGCCTGTCGATCGACCATCGCCGCTACCTGTCGTTCGTGCCCAACGCCCCCACTGAGGCGGCCGTCCTGTTCGACCTGATCGTCGGCTCGTTCTCGATCTACGGCGGCTCGTGGCTGGAAGGGGCGGGCGCCGTCCACGCCGAGAACGAGGCCCTGGCGTGGCTCACCGGGCTGTGCGGCCTTCCCCCTCAGAGCGGCGGGGTGTTCGTGGCCGGCGGCACCATCGGGAACCTGTCGGCCCTGGTCGCCGCCCGGGGTGCGGCCGAGGCCCGGCTGGCCCGGCGAGGCGAGCCCCGCCCCCACCGCTGGGTGCTGCTCTCGTCGGAGGCGGCCCATTCGTCGGTGTCGGCGGCGGCCCGGGTGATGGACGTCGACGTGGAGGTCGTGCCGTGCGGCGAGGACCGCCGGCTGCGGGGCCCGGCGGTGGAAGCCGCCATCGATCGCCTGGGCGACCGGGTGGCGGGCGTGGTGGCCACGGCCGGCACCACCAACCTGGGCGTGGTGGACGATCTGGCCTCGGTGGGCGAGGTGTGCCGCCGGCGCGAGGTGTTCTTCCACGTCGACGCCGCCTACGGGGGCGCCGCCCTCACCCTGCCCGAGCTGCGGCCCAGCTTCGACGGGATCGAGCTGGCCGACTCCGTGATCATCGACCCCCACAAGTGGTTGTTCTCCCCGTTCGACTGCTGCGCCCTGCTATGGCGGGACCCCGAGCACGCCCGGGCGGTGCACACCCAGCACGCCGGCTACCTCGACTTCCTCAACGACTACGGCGGCTGGAACCCGAGCGACTTCGCCATCCACCTCACCCGACGGGCTCGGGGCCTACCGTTCTGGTTCTCCCTCGCCACCTACGGCACCGACGCCTACACCAACGCCGTTCGGGCCACCGTCACCGTCGCCGAGAAGGCAGCGGCCATGATCGACGAGTCGTCCCACCTGCGCCTCGTGTGGCCCCAGGCCCTCAGCATCGTGGTGTTCGAGCGGATCGGCTGGGAGGCCGACGACTACCAGGCGTGGACGGTGAAGGCCCTGCACGACGGCACGGCGTTCGTGGTGCCGTCGATCCACGACGGCAAGCCCGTGCTGCGCTTCTGCTTCGTCAATCCCCGCACCAGCGTGGAAGACGTGGCCCTGATCATCGACTCGCTGGCCTAACGCGCTGGGCTGAAGGCGTCGACCTCGATCTCGATCAGGTGATCGGGGTCGATCAGGCGCGACACCTCCACCATGGTGGCTGCCGGCTTCACCGTGCCGAACACCTCACCGTGCACCCGGCCCACGGCCTCCCAGTGGGTGATGTCGGTGACGAACATCCGGGTGCGCACCACGTCGGCCAGGGAGGCGCCGGCCTCCTCCAGGGCCCGGGCGATGATCGAGAGCGCTACCCGGGCCTGCTCGGCCACGTCGCCCACGCCCACCACCACACCGTCCACCGTGGCGGTGGTGCCGGCCACGTGGATGTGGTCGCCGGCCCGGACCACCCGGCTGTAGCCCACGACCTCCTCCCAGGGCCCCCCCGAGCCCCAGCGCTGCACGGCCCCTTCCCCGGGTGCTCCGTTGGCGGCGTTCATGGCCGGTGGACCCGGGGCCGGTCGAGCAGCTCGGCCCGGGCCGGCACCAGCTCGGTGAGGATGCCGCCCGTGCTGCGGGGATGGAAGAAGGCCACGTTCCGGCGGCCGTCGGGGTTGCGGGGGATGTCGATCTCCTGGAGGCCGTTGGCCAGCAGCCGCTCGGCCTCGTCGTGCACATCTTCGCAGGCGTAGCACAGGTGGTGGAGGCCGGGGCCCCGCTTCTCCAGGAAGCGGGCGGCGCCCGACGTGGCGCCGACCTCGGGGATCAGGACCTCCACCTGGGTCTGGCCCCCGCCCACCTGGAAGAAGAAGTTGTACGTCTGCTCCGGCGGGAAGTAGCTGCCGGTGGGCCACTGGGAGCGGGGCTGATCGAGCTCGAGCCCGAGAGCGTCGCCCAGGATCTCCTGGGCCTCGGCGATGGTGAAAGCGACGATGCCGACGTGGTCGATGTGCACGAAACCCATGGGTGCCATGATGGCATCGGGTCCAGGCAAGGGGGAAGCGAGATGAGCCAGGCGGCGGGAATCGGCGTGGGGGTGCACCTGATCGTGGGCGGGTACCCGCCGGGCAGCCCGGCGGCCCACGACATGGACTATGTGCGGCTGCAGTTGCTGGGCGAGCTGGCGGCGTCGCCAGCGGCCGCTGGGCGTCACACCACGGTGTCGTCCGACTACGGCGGGCTCGACCGCTGGTTGGCCCCGGCGTCGTTGCTCGTCACCTACGCCGCCGGGCCGGTGCCCACCGACAGCGAGCACGCCGCCCTCCGGGCCTGGCTGGAGGCCGGCGGACGGTGGCTGGCCCTCCACGGATCGAGTGGGGGCCGGGCGGCCAAGGTGCAGCGAGACGGGAAGACCCGGCGGATGATGGTGCGCCAGCCCCACCACGCCACGCTGGGCGGCTTCTTCCTCAACCACCCGCCGGTGCAGCGCTTCACGGTGCAGGTGGCGGCCGGGTCGGCCCACCCGCTGGTGGCGGGGCTGCCGGCCAGCTTCGAGGCGGTCGACGAGCTGTACCTGATCGAGCTCCAGGATCGGGAGCACACCGAGGTGCTGCTCACCACCGAACTGGCCGCCGACCCGTCTCCCCCCGGTTTCGGCTTCGTGTACGACGAAGACACCTCCGTGCTCGACGCCAGCGGCACCCGGGCCCTCGGCTACGTGCACGCCGTGGGCGACGGCGCCGTGGCCTACGTGGCGCTGGGCCACACCCACTCCCCCGCCACCAACGGCCAACCGTTCGTCGACCGCTCGGTCACACCCGACGGGGTGACGCCCACCCTGTTCCGCGGGGTGTGGGAGACCGACGAGTTCGTGCAGCTCGTGCGCAACGGGATCGCGTGGGGCCTGGCCGACCGGTAGCGCCGGCGGCGGGCCCGCCGGCCGCTCAGGACGACAGCTTGTTGAGGGCGGCGCCGCCGGCCTCCAGCTTGGTGGCGGTGGCCGACAGGCCGTGACCGGCCTTGTCGACGGCGTCGCCCAGGTGGCGGAGCTGCTCGGCTACCTCGGCCAGCTTGTCGCCCACCACCTCGAACCGCTGGGCGGCGTCGCCCACCCGGTCGCCGATGCCCCCGTCGGGGATGGGGAGCCGGCCGAAGGCGCTGGCCACGGCGTCGAGCAGCTTGCGGGCGTCGCCCAGCTCGGTGCGGCAGGTGTCGAGGGCATCGCTGGCCAGGCCGGCCAACGACTTCACCCCGGGCCCGCTGCCCGGAGCCCCGGTGAGGAAGTTGGCGGCGGCGCCCACATCGTTCGAGGCGCCGGTGAGGGCGCCGGCGGCCGAGGCCAGGAGCTCGGGCAGCTTGCGGACCAGGTCGATCAACTCGTCGCCGTGGTCCCGCACGAACACCACGGCGGCGGTGACGTCGTCGGTGTGGCCGGCCGCCGAGGTGACGGCGTCCTTCATCTTGCCCAGGTTCAGATCGAAGCCGCCGAAGCCCTGGATCTTGTCGTCGCCGCTCATGCTGCTGAGCCTAACGGTTGGCTGCGCCGCCACCAGTTCGGGCGGGCGGCGGACGATGGCCTACCGTGGCCCGGTGGCGCAGACCGGCACGGCGACGGATTCAGCGGCAGGCGGCGCCGGCCCTGGCTCGGGGCGGCTGCTGACGTGGCGGTTCGTGGCCGTGACCATCGCCGGGCTTGCCTACTTCGTGGGCTGGACCATCCTGTATCCGGTGTTGCCCCGCTTCGTGGAGGACGAGTTGGGGGGCACGGGGGCCGAGGTGGGTCTGGCCGTCGGCTCGTTCGGGATCACGGCGGCCCTCCTGCGGCCGGTGGCGGGCCGGGTGGGTGACCGTTACGGCCGTCGGGTGCTGGTGGTGGGGGGCATGCTGGTGGTGGCCGTCGCCCTGCTCGGCTATCTGGCGGCCCACTCGATCCCGGCCGTCATCGGCCTGCGCCTCTTGTTCGGCGTCGGCGAGGCCTTCGCCTTCGTGGGGCTGGCCACCGCCGCCCAGGACATGGCCAGCGACGACCGGCGGGGTGAGGCGGCCAACTACTTCTCGTTCGCCGTGTACGGCGGGGTGGCGGCCGGCCCGCCGCTGGGCGAGTGGCTGTTCGACGGCAGCTACGACCGGGTGTGGATCGTGGCGTCGGCGTTCGTGCTGGGCGGTGCGGTGCTGGGGCTGGTCACTCCGGTGGGAACCACCGGCGGGGCCAGGAGCCAGGCGGGTCTGATCCACCGGGAAGCCCTCCTGCCCGGCCTGGCTCTCACCGGTGGGCTGTTCGGCTACGCCGGGTTCGTGTCGTTCGTGGCCGTGTACGCCCGCTCGATCGGTCTGGCCAACGCCGGGCTCGTGTTCACGCTGTACGCCGTGCTGATCATGGTGGCCCGGGTGGTGGGGGCCAAGGTTCCCGACCGGTACGGGGCACTGCGGATCGGGTCCCTGTCGCTGGTGGCGCTGGGAGCGGGCCTGCTGCTGGTGGCAGCGGTGGCCACGCCGGTGGGCCTGTTGGCCGGGGTGGTGGTGTTCGCCTCGGGGATGGCCATGAACTTCCCGGCGTTGTTGGCGGTGGTGGTGAACCGGTCGGCAGCCGGCGAGCGGGCCTTCGCCGTGGCCAGCCTGTCGGTCTTCTTCGACGTGGCCTTCGCCGTGGGGGCCGTGGTGATGGGGCTCATCGTCGGCGCCGCCGGCGAGCGGGTGGCGTTCGCCGTCGGCGGGCTCTGCGCTCTGGCCGGCCTCATCCCCCTCCGGCTCTACGCCCGCCGTCCCGCCCCGGCGAACCTGCTCGTTGCGTCGGCCGCCTCCCCGGCTGCAGCCCCCGCCGCCACCCCGGCGCAAACCGACGTCACGTAAACCGCGCCCCGATCTCCTTCCGCGTCGCGAAACCCCCGTATTTCGTCGATTTCGCGCCCTCAGTTCGCTGCCAGGACGCGTTTTCCGTGACGCAGAATGCCCATCGGCGGATCACCCCACCTCCGTGGGGTCGGCGCCGGCTCAGCCGGATGGGAGGGTGGCGAGCCAGGCGTCGGCTTCGGCGTGGGAGCGGAGGACGACGAAGCGGAGGTGGGCGAAGCGGGGGTCGACGGCGGCGGCGCCGTAGCGGGCCTCGTACTTGGCGTGGCTGATCCAGGCCCAGCGGATGATGTTGTGCTCGGGATCCCAGCGGTACAGGTTCGACCACGACTCGCGGTTGCCGTTCCACAGCTCCTGGCGGCTGACGGCCCGCCGCACCGTGCGCCGCACGACCTGGCGCATCACCACCGGTCGGGGCAGCGCCAGCCACACCACGGTGTCGGCCCGCTCCCACACCGGTCCCTCCACCACCACCGTGCGGTAGTTGCCGTCGATGACCCAGCGGTCGGCGGCGGTGACCCGCTCCACGTCGGCCCGCAGCTCGGCCGGATCCCGCTCCACCCAACCGGGGAGGTGGTGCAGGGCGTCGATCTCCACGTAGGGCGCCCCCATCCGCCCGGCGATCCGGGCCGCCAGCGTCGACTTGCCCGACCCGCTGTTGCCCACCACCGACACCCGCCGCACGGTGTGGGCGTCGACGTCAATCATCGAACAGGCGGACCATCTCGTCGGCACCGAGCAGGGCTTCCGTCCACGGGACGGTGAACAGCCACTCGTCGATCAGGGGTACCAGCGTCGGGGCGGGGGGCCCGGCGAGCGGGCGGGGGTGGATGTGCCACCAGGCCGCCGGGTACACGTCGCCGTTGCGTCGATCGGGATAGGCCTCGAAGTACGCAGCGAGCGCCTCCTCCAGAGACCCCTCCGTAGGCAACGCCTTCATCTCGATGGTGATGTTGCGATCCTGACCGCAGGCCAGCATCCCAACGAACCGAAGGACCTCGTTGCAGATGCGCAGGTGATCCGGCGCCTTCTCAACCACGCCGCCACCCTAGGCCGGGCGTTCGCTCTGGTGGCCCCGGAGGCGTCGGGAGAGTAACACTTGGGGGCATGGGGGGACTGTCTGACTTCCGTGTCATCGAGCTGGCCGGCGGTATCGGGGTGGCCTATGCCGCCAAGCTGCTGGCCGATCTGGGCGCCGACGTGGTGCGGGTGGAGCCACCCGACGACCTCGTACGCAGCCGCCCCTTCGGCATCGACCGCTGGCTCAACACCTCCAAGCGCTCGCAGGTGGAACCGCCGGGCCAGGCCGGCTGGCGCGCCCGCCTGCTCCCCGGCGCCGACCTCCTGATCCACGACGGCACCCATCACGGCATCGATCCCGAGGCCCTGCTGGCGTCCCATCCCTCGCTGGTGATCGGCACCCTGAGCCCCTATGGCACCGTCGGCCCCTGGGCCGGCCGCCCGGCCACCGAGCTCACGATGATGCACGCCAACACGTGGGCCAACCTGTCGCCGGCGGCGGCCACCGACCCCGACCAGCCGCCGGTCAAGCCCCCCGGCCACCACGGCACCCTGCTCACTGCCACCGTGGCCGCCACCGCCTTCCTGGCCGCCGCCGACGCCGCCCGCCGCACCGGCGTGGGCGACCACGTGGACTTCGCCGCCTTCGCCTCGGGGGCCAAGCTGTGCGAGACGTCGCCCGCCACCGTGGCCTACCTGGGGGAGAACGCCTCCCGCATCGGTGTCCGCACGCTGGTGCCCTGGTCGATCTACCAGACCCGCGACGGCCTCATCCAGTACATCTGCGTGGAGGACTCCCAATGGCGGGCCCTCAAGGAGATGATGGGCGACCCCGAATGGGCCCAGCTCGACCTGTTCGACACGAACGCCGGCCGCCAGGAGAACGCCGACCTGATCGAGCTGTACCTGGCCGAGTGGATGGCCGAGCAGTCGGCGGCCGAGCTGTTCATCGAGGGCCAGGCCCGCCGCCTGTGCATGTGCCCCGTCTACCGCATGGACGAGCTGGCCGAGGACCGCCAGCTCGCCGCCCGGGGATTCTTCGTGGCCGACCCCGACGGCCTCACCCTCCCCGGCCCCGGCTTCCGGTTCGACCAGCCGTGGTGGGGCCTCCACCAGCCCGCCCCGGCCGCCGGAGCCCACGACGGCGAGACGTGGCGGCCCCGGGCCGCTGGCGATGCGCCGACAGCCAACCCCGGTGCCGACGGTGACCCCGGTGCCAACGGCGGCCCGCCGGCCGGCCGGCCGCTGGAGGGGATCCGGGTGTGCGACTTCACCTGGATCTGGGCCGGGCCCCACTGCACCCAGCTCCTGGCCCACCTGGGGGCCGAGGTGGTGCGGATCGAGTCGCCCGAGCACCTGTGCCTCCTGCGCCGGCTGCCGTTCCACCCACCGGGGGTGGAGCCGTCGCCCGACACCTCGGGCATGTTCCACATCTACAACAACGACAAGCGGAGCATCGGCCTCGACCTCCGCCACCCCGAGACCCGCCAGGTCATCGATTGCATGATCGCCTCCTCCGACGTGGTGATCGACAACTTCGCCGCCGGCACGCTGGCCTCACTCGGCTACTCCGACGAGGCGATCCGGGCCCTCAACCCCGATGCCGTGATCGTGTCGCTCACCGGGTACGGGCAGGACGGCCCCTACGCCGACTACATGGCCTACGGCCCCTGCGGCGGCGCCTTCGCCGGGCTCTACGCCGCCAACGGCTACGAGGGCGGCCTGCCGATGGAGACCGGCGTGGCCATCGGCGACCCGGCCACCGGCCTCACCGGCGCCTGGGCCACGATGGTGGCCCTGGCCGCCCGCAACCGGGGCGAGGCGCCGGCCCGGGTCGACGTGGCCATGGTGGAAGCCATCGCCTCCACCGTGGGCGAGCTGTGGATGCAGTACCAGGCCACCGGCCAGTCGCCCGGGCCCGTGGGCAACCGGGATCCGCAGTGGGCCCCCCACAACGTCTACCGCACCACCGACGACGCCTCGGGCGAGGAGTGGCTGGCCCTGGCCTGCACCACCGACGGCGAGTTCCGGGCCCTGATCGGGGTGGCCCCCGACGCGGTGGCGGCCCAGCTGGCCGATGCCCGCTTCGCCACCGCCGCCGGCCGCAAGGCGGCCGAAGACGAGCTCGACTCGATCCTGGCCGGCTGGCTCCACGGGGCCGACCGGGCCGCCGTGGTCGACGCCCTGGCCGCGGCCGGAGTGCCGGCGTCGGCCTCGCTCACCCCGGTGGAGCTGTGGGGAGGCGACGTCGGCCCCGGCAACGACCAGATGCGGGCCATCGGCATGCTGGAGCGACCCGAGCACCCGCTCACCGGCGCCCGGGTGATCCCCGGGATCCCCTGGCGGTTCCGCAACCGCCCCAACGGGCTGCGCCGGGCCGCCCCGATGCTGGGCCAACACACCGACGAGGTGCTGGCCGAGCTGGGCTTCGACCGGGCCGCCATCGACCGCCTGGCCGACGCCGGCGCCCTCCCCGGCTACCCGGTGGCCCTGGCCGACTGAGCCGCTCATGCGGGATCTCTGACATGTCGGGCCCGAAACCGGGACGCTACGTCAGAGTTCCGGGGGTGGGTCAGTGGCGGATGAAGGCGGCCCGCGCGGGGTCGGCCTGCAGGGCGGCGAGATCGCTGGCCCCGGGTAGCTCGGGGCGGTCGCGCTCGGCGTTGACCAGGCACAGGAAGCCCAGCGCCTCGTCGTCGGGGGCCCGGAACTGGTGCCAGGTCGACGCCGGCACCTGCACCAGATCGTTCAGGGCCAACTCGTGGATGGCGTCGCCCACCAGAGCCCGGCCCCGGCCCCGCACCACCATCACGGCGTGCACGTGCTCGTGGCGCTCCAGCGTGGTGTGCCCGCCGGGGGCCACCTCGAAGTAGCGCAGCTGGCAGGCCAGCTCGGGATGGTCGAACAGGACCTGGCGGGTGACATCGCGGAAGGGGGCGTCGCCCTCGTGTTTGTAGGCCAGCACATCGACCTCGTGCCAACCGAACCCACCCTCGTGGGGCGGCCGGTGGGGGCGGTGGGGGCTCACGGGGCGGGCACCTCCAGGCTGCGGACGCGGGCGACGAACTGACGGGCCCGAGCTTCCAGCTCGGCTCCGGCCGACAGCAGGCCGCCGCCGATGAGCAGGATCACGTCGGGCCCGTAGAAGTCGAGCATCTCGGGCACCCGATCCACCGTCATCCCGCCGGCCGGCACCGGGGCGCACGGCCGCAGATGGCCCCACGGTTCCAACGCCACCTCGGCCAGGCGGGCACAGGCGGCGGGGCTGTAGCTGAACCGGCCGCCGTGGTTGGGGAAGATCGTGGCGTCCGCCCCCAGCAGGCGGAACAGGCGCCCCAGCAGCAGGGGCGGAGCCATCCGCCCGGCGCCGCCGAAGGCGGGGTGGGCCACGCACCGGGCATCCGACCTCATGGCGCACCAGCTCGTCGAACGTGGGCAGGCCCATGAGCATGGGGCAGGCCAGCATCGCGCCCACGCCTTCCTCCCGCACGATGCGGGCCTGCTCGGCCAGCTGGCGGGGCCCGCCCGAGAGTGACGGGGCGTAGACCGTCTGCCCGCCGGTGGCGGCGTTGGCCTCGCTGATCGCCCGCTGGCAGGCCGCCACCCGGGCGGCGAAGGGGGCGGCACCCTGGTCGGCGATGCCGTGGTCGTCCTTCACGATGTCGAGCCCGGCCCGGGCGAACGTTGCGGCCAACGCGGCCAGCTCACCCGGCGGCAGCCCCTGGGGCTTGAGGGCCGTCATCGTCAGCGCCCGCCGCTCCCCTCCTGCCCCCACCCGCTCCCGCAGGCCATCGAGCCCGAACCGGGGGCCGGGCCAGGCGGTGAGGAGCCCGGGCGGCAGCTCCAGGTCGACCAGGGTCACGTCGTCCTGCAGCGAGCAGTTGCCAAAGGCCATGTTCACGAGCTGGCCGATCTCGGCGGTGCCGTCGGCCCGCACCATCGTGGCCGGGGCCAGCCCCAACACCACCCGGTGCCCGTCGGCATCGTCGCCGAGCGCCTCGATGCGCTCCACCGAGGCCACCACCTCGCGCCGAACCCGATCGCTGGTGACGGCATCGAGGGGCATCTCGATGCTCTGCTCGAGGGCCAGGGCCGCCGCCCGGGCCTCGATCTCGGCCGCCGGCGCGGCGACGTCGTAGTGGGCCAGGATCCGGCTCATGGCCCACCGAGTGTATCGGGGGCACCTGCCCGGGGTCGGGCCGGGAGCGAGACCCACTCAGCCGCCGCCGGCGGCCAACCGTTCCACCAGCAGGGGCACCGCCGTGGCCCGCCAGAAGCGGGGGTCCACGTGGCCGCCCGACATTCCTGCCGTGGGGTAGCGGGGCACCCGCGCCGGTTCTTCGTCGCCGGGGCCGTCGGGGTCGCCAGCACCGCCAGCCCCTGGGCCTCCGGCCGGCCGGATCCCGGCCAGGCGCCACAGCTCACCGGCCAGTAGTGCCCGGAAAGCGTCGGCGCCGGCCGGGCGGGCCGGCACCCGACGGAGGGCGGCCCGCAGATCGGCCCACAGGTAGGGGTCACCCCGCAGGCCCCACTGGGCCGGGGGCGGCGAGAACAGGGCGTCGGACCAGTGGGCGACGGGATCGGTGACGGCGGCCACCGCCGACGACGGGTGGCCGTAGCTGACCACCCGCACGTCGAGGCCGATCGGGGTGGAGTCGCACCGCTCGCTCCAGGGCGTCGATCACCCAGGCGGTGGGGTTGCCGAAGGCGCCGGCCCCGAGCAGGGTCAGGTGGACGGTGCGGTTGCCGGTTCGGGCCGCCGTGAGGGTGGCGGCGGCCAGCGTCGCCTCGTAGGCGGCGTCGAGCACGAGGCGGGCCAGCGGCTCCCAGGCCGAGGGGTCGCCGCCGGCGTAGGCCAGCGGCAGGGCCGAGCAATACACCTGGGTGACGGTGTGGCCGGCGTTGCGCCACGTGACCTCGGTGTCGGCCTGCACCCCCACCCGGAGCCGGCCGGCCAGCTCGTCGCGGGCCGGGCCGGCGATGCCGTCGAGCGATTCGGCGGCCCACTCCAGCTGCTCCCGCCTGAGCAGGGCGTAGCCGTTGCGCATAGGCACGGCCAGGCCGAGGGTGGCGGCCAGGTCGGCCAGCCCGTCGAGCTGGCGGGCCGCCGTCTGGCCCCGGGGCGCGTCCGGCGCGCCGTCGAGGGGGACCGGCGTGAGGTAGTTCCGGTGGATCGTGCCCGCCCCGCAGGCGATGGCGCAGGCCGGGCCCTGGGTGTGATCCCCTTCGTAGCGGTCGATGCCGTCGTCGGGCGTGACCGACGGGCCCGCCATCTCGAGCAGGTTGAACTGTGACGCCACCTGGAAGGTGGCCCCGGCCGACGCCGCCTCGGCGTGCAGCTCCCGGGCATCGGCCACCACCTCACCGACCGTAGAGACTCCGCCCACTGCGGCCGCATCCGACCGGGCCCGGCGCAGCTCGGTCAGCGTCGGCAGGCTCAGCTCGCCCCGCCGCATCCGGCGGCCGTTGGCCCTCGACACGACGAACGGTCCGTCCTCCACCAGCTGGGCCAGCACCTCTGCCCGCTGTCCTTCCCGGAATCCGGTCAGCTCCTCGAACCACATGCCGACGCCGTACCTCCCCGCCCCACCGTAGGCCGGGAGGGCGATACGTAGCGCGCTACGCAGTACCTACCGATGCCCCGGGGCCGGTGTCGGGCGGATGCTGCGGACATGACCCCCAACCAGATCGCGCTGGTGACCGCCACCTGGCAGCGCTGCCAGGACCGTCGTGCCCTGGTGCACGACGCCGTCGCCGCCACCCTGCCGGCCGACGACGGGGAGGAGCGGGCCACCCGGGCCGCCCGCATCCTCGACGCCGTCGACCGGCTCCACCCCCTCCTGGCCCGCCCGGGCGACCTCGAGCAGGAGACCGAAGCCCTGATCGGCGACTGGGCGCGGTGGACGCTCCATCGCCGGGCGGCAACCGAGACGGCGCTGCTCACCGGTCTCGCCACCGCCCTCGGCCCCCTCCCGGCCGAGACCGAGGCGGCATGGCGGGCCGCCCTCGACCTGTTCCACGAGATCCTGGCCCAGCTGGTGCTCCGCCCCTTCGGCGCCACCCCGGCCGGCCGCCCGATCCGGGATACCGACGACCGCAGCGGGGCTGACCACCGCCGGGAACGGGAGATGCGGCCATGACCGGGCGGCTGTCGTCGCTGGCCCTGCACCGGCCCCGACTGGTGCTGATCCTGGCCGTCCTCTGTCTGCCGCTGCTGGCCCTGGCCGCCGGCGGGGCCGAAGGGACGCTCTCGGTGGGCGGGTTCACCGCGCCCGACGCCCAGTCGACGGCGGTGGCCCGCGAGCTGGAGGCCCGGTTCGCCACCGCCGCCCCCAACTATGTGCTCGTGGCCACGACCGAACGGGGTTTCGTGACCGACACCGAGCACGCCGCGGCCGGCGCCGAGCTGGTGGCCCAGCTCCGCCAGGAGCCGGGTGTGGCCGACGTGGTGGCCCCCTGGACGTTCGGCACGCTGCCGCCGGGTGTCACCAACCCGCTGGTGGCCGAGCGGGGCGGCACCGCCGCCGTGGCCGTGCGCCTGGCCGGCGACGAGGACGAGCAACGGGCCACAGCCGACCGCCTGGCCCACTACGGCGGGGCCTGGGGCCCGTTCATCCTCACCCCCACCGGCCCGGCCGAGATCAGCCGGGAAGCGGCCGAGGCGGTCCGGGGCGACCTGGTGCGGGGCGAGCTGCTGGCCGCGCCCCTCACCCTGATCGGCCTGCTCCTGTTGTTCCGGGGCTGGCGGGCGGCGCTGCTCCCCCTGCTGGTGGCGGCCCTCACCGTGCTGGCCACGTTCGCCGGCCTCCACCTGATCGGCCGCTTCACCACCCTGTCGGTGTTCTCGCTCAACTTCAGCTCCCTGCTCGGCCTCGGCTTGAGCGTCGACTACTGCCTCCTGGTGGTGGCCCGGTTCCGGGAGGAGCGGGAGGCGGGTGCCGAGGTGCGGGCGGCGGCGGCGTTGGCCGCCCGCACGGCCGGTCCCACCGTGGTGGCCAGCGCCGCCACCGTGGCCCTGTGCCTGGCCGCCCTGCTGGCCTTCCCCGTCCCCTACCTCCGCTCGTTCGCCGTGGCCGGCGTGCTGGTGGTGACCACCGCCGCTTTCGGCACCCTGACCGTGGTGCCGGCCGCCCTCATGGCCGCCGGCCACCGGATCGCCCCGGCCCCGTCCGCCCCGTCCGCCCCCATCGGATCGTCGGGCGGGGGGCCGGGGTTCTGGGGCCGGCAGGCCACCCGGGTGATGGCGCGGGCCGGCTGGTGGGCGGTGCTGGTGACCGCCGTGCTGGTGACGGCCGGGCTCCCCTTCCTGCGCTTCGACGCCAGCCGCATCGACGACCGGGCCCTGCCCGCCGGGGCCCAGGCCCGGGCCGGAGCCGACGAGCTGCGGGCCAGCCTCGACCCGGCCGAGCTGAGCCCGCTGACCGTGCTGGCCCCCGGGATCGAGGCCACCGACACCGCGGCGGTGGAGGCGTTCAGCCGGGATCTGCTGGCCGTGGACGGCGTCCGCCGGGTCGACTCGGCCGCCGGTTTCACCACCCCGGGCGGCACCATCCCCCCGACCCGCTACAACGAACGATTCCGCCCCGCCGCCGGCGGCGGCACCTGGTTCAGCGTGGTGAGCGCCCACGGCCCGGAGACGGCGGCGGCCGAGGAGCTGGTGCGGACCATCCGGGCCCGCCATCCCGAGGTCCGGGTGGGCGGCACCACCGCCGCCGTGCTCGACGCCGTCGACACCGTGACCGATCGCCTGCCGGTGGCGGCCGGGCTCATCGCCGCCACCACCCTGGTGCTGCTGTTCGCCCTCACCGGCGGCGTGCTGCTGGCGGTCAAGGGCCTGGTGCTCAACCTGCTCAGCCTCACCTGCACCTTCGGCGTGCTGGTGCTCGTGTTCCAGGACGGGCACCTCGGCTCCGTGCTGGGGGTGACGGCCACCGGCCGGATCGACGTGTTCACCCCGGTGCTGGTGTTCTGCATCGCCTTCGGGCTGTCGATGGACTACCAGGTGTTCCTCCTGGCCCGCATCACCGAGAGCCACCGCCGCACCGGCGACACCGGCCTCCGCGGTGGTGGAGGGCCTGGCCCGCACCGGGCGGACCGTGACCGCCGCCGCCGGGCTGCTGGCGGTGGCCGTCACCGCCCTCACCATCTCCCGGGTGGCGACGGCCAAGATGCTCGGCGTCGGCCTCACCGTGGCCGTGCTGGTGGACGCCTTCGCCGTGCGGGCCACCCTCGTGCCCGCCCTCATGCGCCTGGCCGGTCGGGCCAACTGGTGGGCCCCCGCCCCCCTGGCCGCCGCCCGCCGCCGCCTGCCCTCCCTCCAGCACGGATCCCCCCTCCCACTCACCCCGGAGCGACCATGACCACCGCCGACTTCACCCATCCCACCCGTCCCACCCGGCCCATGCTCAGCCCCCGTCCCCGGACGGGCCGGCCCCCGGCGTCCCGCCATCATCCCGCCGTGTCGGCCCGCCCCGGCCCGGCGCCACTGGCCCTGGCCGACGGCTCCCCGGTCCGGTTCCGCCGGGCCCGGGCGGGCGACGAGACCGCCCTGGTCGAGCTGTACGAGGGCTTGTCTCCCCAGTCCCGCCACACCCGCTACTGCCAGGCCACGCCCCGGCTCAACGGGCAGCGACAGCGGGAGATCGCCGACCTGTCCCGCGGCCCGGTGTGGTTGGCCTACGCCGGCGGCCGCTGTGTTGGCGAGGCCCGCCTGGTGCAGGGTCGGGGCGGGGAGCTCCACGTGGCCATGGCCGTGGCCGACACCTACCAACGCCAGGGCGTGGGCCGCCGCCTGGGCCAGCTGTTGCTGGCCGACCCCGACGGCCGCCACCACGACGTGGTGGTGAGCATCCTCGCCACCAACACCCTGGCCGTGCGCCTGGCCCGCCGGGCCGGTTTCACCCTCGCCCTCGACGGCGACACGGTGGAGGGTCGGCTGCGCCGGGGGCCGGCGGTGGAGCGGTCACGGTTGGTGGTGCCGTGAACGCCAGCCGGGCGCGGTCAGGCCCGCTCGGCCGGGCCCAGCACCGCCGCCAGCCCCGACCGACCGGCCACGCCCAGCTTGCGGTAGATCCGGTCGAGATGGGTGTCGACGGTGCGCTTCGAGACAAACAGCTGCTCGGCGATCCGGCGCGACGGGAGCCCCGCCGCCGCCAGCAGCGCCACCTCCCGCTCCCGGGCCGTGAGCGGTTCGACCGCCGCCCCGGCCGCCAGAGCCAGGGCCAGGGGCGGTGTGCGCACATCGCCGCACCGGTCCACCAGGCCGCCGAGACGGTGGGTGGTGGCCGCCGCCGCCCGCTGGTCGCCGGCCCGGCGCTGGAGGTCGGCCAGCTCGGCCGCCACCTCCGCCGCCAGCAGCGCCGAGTCGATGCGATCGAACAGGTCGAGCGCCTCGCCCAGGCCAACGGGGTCACGTTCGGCGGCGGCCCGAGCGTGGAGGGCGAAGCCCTGCACCAGCGGCCCGGTGACCATCCCGGCCAGCTCGTCGAGCCGCTCCCAGGCGCCGGCCGGGTCGCCGAAGCGCGCCAGGTCGTGGCGTAGCGGCGCCTCGAAGGCGAACACCTCGGCCTCGGCCATCTCGTCGGCCGTGCGACGCAGGAGGAGGCGGGCGGCGGCCAGGTCGCCCTCGGCGGCCAGGAGCCAGGCCCGGGTCCGCTCCCGGGTGTGGTCGGAGGTGGCGACGGGACTGTGGCCGGCGGCGTCGGCCGCGGCCAGGGCGGCCCGGCCAGCGTCGACCCGTCCAGCCAGGAGATGGCCCTGGGCCACGCCCACGTCGGCCCACACCTGCAGGGCGGGCCAGCCGGCGCACCGGGCCTGCCCCGCCACCACACCGAAGCGGCGGAGGGCCTCGGCGGCCCGGCCCGTGTCGCGGGCGATCTCGGCCAGCACCAGCTCGAACCACAGGGCGGCGCCCGGGGCCTGGGCCACCTCGGCCCGGTCCCGGGCCGCCAGCATCACGTCCCGGGCCTGGCCGTAGTGGCCGGCGTAGGCCAGGGCGTGGGCCTCGTTGACGAGCTGGGTGGCCATGCCCCGGGTCGCCAGCCATGCCGGCAGCTCGCCGCTGGGCCGCCATCCCGGCCCGGGCCGCCTCGGCCGCCTCGTCGAACCGGCCGAGGCAGGTGAAGGCCACCGATCGGGCGATCGACACCTCGATCCGCAGCCGGGGATCGGCGGGGGCGGCGGCCCGGCTGCGCTCGGCCTCGGCCAGGGCCCGGGTGGGATGGGCGGCAGTGGCCAGCAGGGCGGCCCGGTGGGCCTGGAGCGAGGCCCGCAGCACCGGGGTGGCGATCCGGTCCTGCCCGGCCTGGTTGAGGGCCAGCGCCCCGTCGAGGTCGGACAGGGCGAAGCGGAGGTCGGCGCCCCGGCGGGCCAGGTGCTCGACCTCGACGTCACCGAGCGGCGCCGGCCCGTCCCAGGCCTCGGCGATGGCATCCAGGGCCGCCTCCACCTGGCCGCTGAGCAGGTGGGCCTCCACCGCCATGGTGGCCGCCGCCGGATGACCCTGGGAGACCAGGGCCCGGGCGAAGCGCAGGGCCAGGGCCTGGTCGCGGGCGACCAGGGCCAGCCGCCCGGCCCGCACCAGCAGGGTCGGGTCGAGGTCGCCGCCGGCGTCGAGCCGCCACAGGGCGAGGCGGAGGGCGTCCTCCCGGCGGCGGGCCCCGTGGACGGCCAACCGGTCGGCCAGCTCCCGGTGCAGGGACCGCTGGCGGAGTACCGACAGCCGGCCCGACAGGGCTTCGCCGTAGAGCGGATGGGCGAGCGACACCTCCACCCGGCGGTCGAGACGGCGTACGGCGATCAGCTCCCGCTGGTCGAGGCGGTCCAGCACCTCGGCGCCGCACAGGGCCTCCAGGTCGGCCAGGCCGAGCCGGCCGGCCACCGCCACCAGCTCCAGGGCCCGGCGGTCGGGCTCGTCGAGGCGGCCCACCCGACCCAGCACCAGGTCCTCCAGGTCGGCGGTGTCGATGGGGCCGGTGAGCTGCCAACTGTCGTCGTCGCCCCGCCGCAGGACGCCCTGGTCCCGGGCACTGCGCAGGAGCTCCCGCAGCAGTTGCAGGTTGCCGGCGGCCAGATGCTGGAAACGGGCCAGGCCGACGGGTTCGAGCGGGCCGTCGAGCACCCGGTGCAGCAGGGTGGCCACCTCGGCGTCGGTCAGCGAGCCCAGCTCCATGCGGGCCAGGAGGCCGTCGGCCACCAGCGTGGCCACCGGGCCGGGCAGCTCCCGCCCGGTGCGCATGGTGGCCACCACGAAGACCTTCTGTTGCAGCACCAGCGGGAGCAGAAGGGCGAGCGACAGATCGTCGACCTGATCGACGTCGTCCACCACCAGCAGCAGGCGCTGCTCGCCGGTGCTGGCGGCCAGAGCGGCCCGGGCGGCGTGGAACAGCGCGGCCCGCCCGTCGGGCCCCAGGCCGACGTCGCCGATGCCGACGGGCAGGAGATGGGCCAGGGCGCCGAGCGGGATGGCCCGGGTGGCGGGATGGCCGAGGGCCCGCCCGGTGGGGCGGCCGCTGTCGGCCGCCTGGCGCAGCGTCTCCTCGGCCAGTCGGGTCTTGCCCACGCCGGCCGGGCCGGTGATCAGGCAGCCGCCCACGCCGGGATCGGCGTACCAGTCGGCCAGCTCCTGGATCTGGCCGCGCCGGGCGGTGAGGGGCCAGTGGTGCACGACCCATCCTGGCTCACCGATCACCACCCATGCGAAGGAGTTACCGCGCTGACATCCGCATGCCGCTGGTCAGCCCAGGACCTCCTTGGCGATGATCGTCTTCATGATCTCGCTGGTGCCGCCGTAGATGGTGGCCACCCGGGCCTCGGCGTAGGCCCGGGCGATGGGGTACTCGGCCATGTAGCCGTAGCCGCCGAAGAACTGGAGGCACCGGTCGACCGTGCGTTTCTGCAGCTCGGTGCCCCACAGCTTGGCCATGGCCGCCTCGGCCGGCGACAGCTCCTGGGTGTTGTGCTTGGTCACGCACTGATCGATGAAGGGCTCGGTGACGGCCAGCTCGGTGGCCACCTCGGCCAGCACGAACTTGGTGTTCTGGAAGGCGGCGATGGGCTGGCCGAAGGCCACCCGCTCCCGGGTGTAGTCGACCGTCCAGTTCAGCGCCGCTCTCGCCGCCGCCAACCCGTACAGCCCGATCGACAGGCGCTCCTGGGCCAGGTTGAACCCGAGGTACTGGAACCCCTTGCCCTCCTCGCCCAGCACGTTGGCCGCCGGCACCCGCACGTCGGAGAAGAACAGCTCGGCGGTGTCGGCCGACTTCTGGCCGATCTTGTCGAGGTTGCGGCCCCGCTCGAAGCCGGGCATGCCCCGCTCCACCACCAGCAGCGAGATCCCGCCCCGCCCGGCCGCCGGGTCGGTGCGGCAGACCACGATCACCAGGTCGGAGTTGATGCCGTTGGTGATGAACGTCTTGGCCCCGTTGAGCACCCACTCGTCGCCGTCGCGCACGGCCGTCGTCTGCACCCCGGCCAGGTCGGAGCCGGTGCCGGGCTCGGTCATGGCGATGGCCGTGATCAGCTCACCGGAGGCGATGCCGGGCAGCCACCGGGCCGCCTGCTCGTCGTTGCAGTAGGTGACGAAATAGGGCGACACGATGTCGTTGTGGAGGGTGAGGCCGAGCCCGCCGCCCCCGGCCCCCACCGCCGCCAGCTCCTCGGCGATGATGGCGTTGAACCGGAAGTCGTCGGAGCCGCCGCCGCCGTAGGCCTCGGGCACGTTGAACCCGACGAAGCCGTGCTTGCCGGCCTCGGCGTAGATCTGGCGGTCCATGACCCCGTCGTGCTCGAACTCCTCGAACCGGGGCATCACCTCGGCCTCCAGGAACGAGCGGAAGCTCTGGCGGAACAGCTCGTGATCGTCGGTGTAGATCCGGTTCATGGCGCCCTCAGTCCTTGGGGTACTCGGGGTCGTCCTCCCAGATCGCCGCCCCGTGGGTGATGGCGATGTGGGTGGCGTCCTGGCCGGGGCGGGCGCCGTGGATGTGGCGGGTGCCGTTGGGTACGTGGACGATGTCGCCCGGGTCGCAGTCGATCCGGGTGCCGCCGTGGTCCTCGGCCATGCCCTTGCCGTCGACGAAGTACAGCACCTGGTCGCCCAGGTGGATGTGCCACTTGGTGCGGGCCCCGTTGTGGAAGTGGACCCGGCCCTGGTTGAGGCCGATCTCGGCGTTGCCGTGGATGGCCTCGATCTCCACCTCACCCACGAACCACTGGGACGGGGCCGGCTTCTTCTCCCGCTGCAGGCGGCGGATGGGCTTCTCGTCGTCGGGCATCGTCGTCGTTCCTCCGGGCTCGGGTCTCAGATCCGCCATCCTGGCCGATCGACGCCGCCCCGGCCACCCCGACCAGCCGGGCCCGACGCGGGCGCGGTTTTCGCCGCGCAAGATCGCCGGCGTGGGCGGCGCCCCGGGAGCGTCAGGCCGGAACGTTGCGGCGGCCGACCCGGGTCCGGGCGATGATCGTCTTCATGATCTGGGCCGTGCCGTCGCCGATCTGGAAGCCGAGGACGTCGCGCAGGCGCTGCTCCATCACCCCCCGGTCGTAGCCGGCATGGCCGAGGACGAGCAGGCACTCGTGCACCGTGTCGTAGGCCAGCTTGGGGGCCCACCACTTGCACATGGCGGCCTCGGCCGTGTGGGGCAGCCCCCGGTCCTTGGCCCACAGGGCCTGGTAGCAGAGCAGGCGGGCCGCCTCGACCTGGGTGTCGAGCTCGGCCAGCCGGTGCGACACCCCCTGGAAGGCCGACAGGGGCTGGCCGAAGGCGGTGCGCTCGGTGGAGTAGCGCCAGGCGTCGTCGAGGGCGGCCCGGGCCACGGCCAACACCTGGAGCCCGATCAGGGCCCGGGAGAAGTCGAAGCCCTGCATCACCGACACGAACCCCAGCCCCTCGCCGCCCAGGCGGTGGTCGGCCGGGAGGCGCACGTCGTCGAAGAAGATCGAGCCCCGCCCGATGGCCCGCTGGCCGTGGCAGTCGAACCGGCTGGTGGTGATGCCGGGCAGGTCGAGCGGCACGAGGAAGGCGGTGACGCCCCGGGCCCCCTCCTCGGGGGTGCCGGTGCGGGCGAACAGCACGGCGGCTGCCGCCTGGTCGGCGGCCGAGATCGAGGTCTTCTCCCCCGACAGCACGTAGTGGTCTCCGGCCGGCGTGGCCTTCATCGACAGCCGGGCGGCGTCGGACCCGCCGGCCGGCTCGGTGAGGGCCAGAGCCAGGATCACCTCGCCCGCCGTGAGCCGGTGGAGCCAGGGGGTGGCCACCGTGGGGTCGCCGTGGTCGAGCAGGATCTGGGCGTTGAGCGAGCCCAGCAGGTTGATGTACGACATCGACAGGTCGGCCGCCGCGATGGCCTCGGTGATCACGCCGGCCGCCACCCGGCTGGCGGCCTGGCCGCCCACCGCCTCGGGCAGCTCGGGGGCGATCAGGCCGAGCTGGCCCATCTCGGCCATCAGGGCGGGATCGAGCACCCGGGTCCGGTCGCGCTCGGTGAACCCGGGGGCGATGCGCTCGGCGGCGAACCGCTCGACCATCTCGCCCAGGGCCACCAGGTCGTCGTCGACGTAGGGGTTGGGAGCAGCACACATACTGGCCGGCCTCCCTACTTGGCGTAGCGACGGAAGTCGGGCTGGCGCTTTTCCTGCAACGCGTTGACCCCTTCGCGGGACTCGTCGGTGTCGTAGTAGAGCTTCAGCGCCATCAGGCCCATGCCGGCGATCCCGGCCTGGTGGGCGGTGTCCATGTTGAACGACCGCTTGGCGATGGCCAGCGCCGTGGGGCTGCGCTCGCACAGCTCCTCGGCCCAGGCCTGCACCGTGGCGTCGAGCTCGTCGGCCGGCACGCACACGTTGGCCAGGCCCATGGCCACGGCCTCCTCCCCGGAGTAGCGGCGGCAGAAGTACCAGATCTCCCGAGCCTTCTTCTCCCCCACCACCCGGGCCAGGTAGGCGGTGCCGTAGCCGGGGTCGACCGAGCCCATCTTCGGGCCCACCTGGCCGAAGATGGCCTTGTCGGAGCACATGGTGATGTCGCAGATGGTGGCCAGCACGTTGCCCCCGCCGATGGCGTAGCCCTGCACCCGGGCGATCACGGGCTTGGGCACGTCGCGGATGATGGCGTGCAGCTCCTCCACCGGCAGGCCGATCAGGCCCCGGCCGTCGTAGTTGCCGTCGTGGGCCGACTGGTCTCCGCCGGTGCAGAAGGCCCGGTCGCCGGCGCCGGTCAGCACGATGGCGCCGATCTCTTTGTCGAACCCGGCCTTGTTGAAGGCGTTGATGAGCTCGTCGCAGGTGCGGGCCCGGAAGGCGTTCATCACGTCGGGCCGGTTGATCGTGATCCACGCCACCCGGTTGCGGACCTCGTAGATGACGTCGATGAAGGTGTTGGTGTCCATGTGGTCTTGTCCTCTTCCTGCTCTCGATCTGGTTGTGTAGACGGCCTCAGCCGGCCGCATCACGGGCCGGCTTTCAGCCGGCCATGGTGAGGCCGCCGGAGACGCTGATCACCTGGCCGGTGACGAAGGCGGCGTCGTCGCTGGCGAAGAACAGCACAGCACCGGGCAGATCCTCGGGCGAGCCGATGCGACCCAGCGGGATCGACCGGCGGAACGCCTCCAACAGCTTCTCGGGGTTGGCGGCGCCCTCGGTGACCCCGGCCAGCAGGGCGGTGTCGGTGGGGCCGGGGCACACCACGTTGAGCGTGATGCCGTGGCGGGCGTGCTCCCGGGCCAGCGTCTTGGTGAAGGCCACCAGCCCGCCCTTGCAGGCGGCGTAGACGGCCTCGCCCGACGAGCCGACCCGGGCGGCATCGGAGGCGATGGTGACCACCCGGCCCTGCCGGCGCTCCACCATTTGGGGCAGCACGGCGTGGTGGAGGTGGAGGGCACCCACCAGGTTGATGTCGATCAGGCGCTGCCAGTCGTCGGGGGTGGTGGAGGCGAACGGCTTGAACAGATCCCAACCGGCGTTGTTGACCAGTACGTCGATCGGGCCCAGCTCGGCCGTGACGCGCTCGACGGCGGCATCCACACTGGCCCGGTCGGTGATGTCGCAGGCCACGGCGAGCGCCGCCGGGCCGATGGCGGCGGCCGTGGCCCCGGCGGCGTCGGCCGCCCGGTCGAGCACCGCCACCTTGGCCCCCTCGCCGGCGAAGCGGCGGCAGATGGCCCCGCCGATGCCGCCCCCACCACCCGTCACGATCACCGTGCGTCCCTCGAACCGTCCACTCATCGTCCAACTCCCCGAAAATCCGTGCTGACAAACGTCAATGTATTGACGTACCATAGGCTCTCATGGCCCCGCCCACAAGCTCCCCGCCGATCGATTCTGTCGAGGATCTGGAGGATCCGGTGCGGATGGCGTTGGCCAATCGCCTGTTCTTCCGTCTCTATCAGTGCGCCAACATGTTGCACAAAACCGGGAGCCGGGCACTGGAAGACGACGGGCTCACCACCCAGCAGTGGGCGGTGCTGGGTGCGCTGTCCCGCCCCGAGGCGGGTGAGGGCATGACGGTCAACGAGCTGGCCCGGTACCTGATGGTGAGCCGCCAGAACCTGTCGGGCGTGCTGCGGCGGATGGAGGCCAACGGCCATCTGGCCGCGGCAACCGACGAGCACGACAAGCGGGCCCGGCGGATCACGATGACGCCGTGGGGCCGGGAGGTGTGGACCCTCCGGGCCGTGCCCCGGATCCACCGCTACTACGGGCGGGCGGTCGACGGCTTCAGCGAAGACGACCTCACCCACGCGCTCCACTACCTGCTGGAGCTGCTCGACAACATGACCGCCATCGACGCCGATTCGCTCCCGCCGCAGCGATGACCTGTAGTGGAGGGGCACAGAACCACACGCCTGCGTCCTAAGGGGGGACCCACGCCATGGCCACCGCCACCAAGCTCCCGATCTCGGCCGACTCCCACATCGTGGAGCCGCCCAACTGCTACACCGACTACATCGACCCCGCGTTCCGGGCCCGGGCCCCGCACATCGAGCGCAACTCGAAGGGCGTCGAGAACTTCGTGATCGAAGGGCTCACCAACCCGGTGCCGATCGGGATGCTGGCCGCCGCCGGCAAGACGCCCGACGAGGTGAAGGTGGCCCGGAGCAACGACTTCGCCGACATCACCCCGGCCGCCTGGAGCCCCGACGCCCGCATCGAGTCACAGGACCGCGACGGGGTGGGGGGCGAGGTGATCTTCGCCTCGGTGGGCATGGTGCTGTGCTCCCACCCCGACTACGAGTACAAGCGGGCCTGCATGACGGCCTACAACCGGTGGCTGGCCGAGTTCTGCGCCGCCCAGCCCACCCGCCTGTTCGGGCTGGCCCAGACGGCCGTCACCTCGGTCGACGAGGCCATCGACGACTTCGTGGCGGCCAAGGAGATGGGTATGGCCGGGATGATGGTCACCGGCAACCCCCAGCACGAGGACTACGACCACCGCGACTACGACGCCCTGTGGGAGTGCGCGGTGGATCTGAAGCTGCCGATCGCCTTCCACATCCTCACGTCGAACGACTACGACGCCGCCACCGCCCTCAAGAGCCCCCGGGGCCATCAGGCCAACGCCTTCATGAACCTGGTGCGGGGGGTGCAGGACATCCTCGGGCTGTTCGTGTTCGGCGGCGTGTTCGAGCGCCACCCCGACCTGCACATGGTGGTGGCCGAGGCCGACGCCGGCTGGGTGCCCCACTGGATGTACCGCAGCGACCACGCCGCCATGCGCTGGGGTCGGGCCATGGAGCGCACGATCTCGCGCAAGCCCAGCGAGTACGTGCTGTCGAACTGCCATTTCACGTTCCAGGACGACGCCACCGCCTACCAGAACCAGGCCCTGATCGACTCCGAGTGCCTGATGTGGGCCAGCGACTTCCCCCACACCGACTCCACGTGGCCCCTGTCGAGCGAAGTGCTGGCCGACCACACGGCCCACCTCACCGCCGAGCAGCGCAACCGGGCCGTCCACGACAACACGGCCAAGGTGTTCAACCTGTCGATCTGAGCCGACGGCCGACGGGCTGGAGCGTCGCTGGCGGTGCCGGTAGGGTGCTGCCAGCGACAGCCAACAGGGGGAAACTGCGATGCCCACGCCACCTTCGGAAGAGACCGTGATCGGCTGGATGGACGAGCTGTCCAACTGGGGCCGGTGGGGCAAGGACGACGTGCTGGGCACGCTCAACCACCTCACCCCCGAGAAGCGGGTGGCGGCCGCCGGCCTCGTGCAGGAAGGCATCTCGGTGTCGCTGAGCTGGGAGATCCGCACCGGTCGCCAGCCCGGGGCCACGGTGGAATCGCAGCGCTACATGCTGTCCACCGGCCTCGGCCTGAACGACGAGGGCCGCCGGGGCCTGCTCGACGGAGGCCGGGCCGGGGGCGCCCAGGAGTACATCGGCATGGTGTTCCACGGGCTCGACGTCACCCACCTCGACTCCCTGGCCCACCTGTTCTGGGACGGCAAGATGTACGGCGGGGCCCCGGCCTCCATGGTGTCGGACCGCCAGGGCGCCCTCATGCACGACGTGCTGGCCGTGTCCACCGGGGTCACCACCCGGGGTGTGCTGCTCGACATCGCCAAGCTGCGAGGGGTCGACGTGCTGGCCGCCGACGACCACATCTACCCCGAGGATCTGGAGGCGGCGGAGGAGGCAGCCGGGATCCGGGTGGAGCCGGGCGACGTGCTGTTCGTCCGCACCGGCGAGGGCTTCGCCCGCCGGGCCGAGCGTCGCAACTACAACATGAACAAGCCCCGTTCCGGCTACCAGGCGGCCTGCCTGCCCTGGCTCCACGAGCGGGGGGTGGCCATGATCGGCTCCGACGTGGCCCAGGACCCCACCCCCACCGGGTACCGGGCCGTGCACGATGCCGGTCCACATGGTGGGCATCGTGGCCATGGGCCTGTGGCTGATCGACAACTGCCAGCTGGAAGACCTGGCCCAGGCGTGCAACCAGCGCAACCGCTGGGAGTTCCATTTCGCTCTGGCCCCCATCCGCTTCGTCGGCGTCACCGGCTCGCCGGTGAACCCGCTGGCCATCTTCTAGCCTCGCCGCCATGCAGATCGACACCGCACTGCTGATCGTCGGCCGTGGCCCCGGTGCCCTGTTGGTGGGCAAGCTGGCCAGCGGCCGGGGTCTGGGGAGCGTGATCGCCGGCCACACCATCACCGGAGGCGACGAGCCGGCCCCCCTCAGCGACGAGGCCGTAGCTGTCCTCACGCCCCACGGGGTGTTCGACGTGCTCCGCCCTTACCTGGCCTCCCACCACCCGGTGGCGATCGAGCCGGCCGCCTTCGAGGAGGTGCTCAAGCACCACTGTGTGGCCGACATGAACACCACGGTGTACGACGGGCTGCAACTGGTGGAGGCCGAGCCCACCGAGGGGGGCGGGGTGCGGGGCGTGCTGACCGACGGCCGGTCCCGGTGGCCGGTGACAGCCGACGCCTTCGTCGATGCCGCCACCCTGCCCACCGAGCTGTCGGCGGCGGTGACGGCGGCGGCCGAGGTGGCCACCGCCATCGTCGACCGGGTGGTCGCGGCCCGCCGCTGAGCGGAACGCCATACCCTCGATCTGGTGACACAGATCGTCACGGGGGACGCCCCGGAACACGACACGGCCGTAACCCAGGTTCGAGCCGCGGCCCCTGCCCGGCCCGCCGTCGGCCGGCTGGCCTCGCTCGACGCCCTGCGGGGCTTCGACATGTTCTGGATCATCGGGGGCGACGCCCTGGTGGTGGCGTGGGCCGACCTCACCCACTGGCGGTCGGCCAACTGGGCCGCCCACCAGATGGAGCACGTGGCCTGGGACGGGTTCCACCTCTACGACCTGATCTTCCCCCTGTTCGTGTTCCTGTCGGGCGTGGCCATGCCGTTCTCGCTCAGCCGCCGGGTGGAGCGGGGCGACGACCGGCGGGCCCTCGTGCTCCACGCCGTCGAACGGGGCCTGATCCTGGTGGCCCTGGGCGTGATCTACAACAACGGGTTCTTCCAGATGGGCCTGGGCGAGATGCGCTACCCCAGCGTGCTGGGCCGCATCGGCCTGGCCTACACCGGCGCCGCCGTGATCGTGCTGTTCACCGGGGTGAAGGGCCAGGTCCGGTGGCTGGTGGGGCTGCTGGTGGGCTACTGGCTGGCCCTGCGGTTCGTGCCCGTCCCCGGCTTCGGGGCCGGCGACCTCTCCGAGGCCGGCAGCCTGGCCGGCTGGGTGGACCGGGCGCTGGTGCCGGGCCAGCTGTTCCTGGGCGACCACGACCCGGAGGGCCTCCTGTCGACCCTGCCCGCCATCGGCTCGGCCCTGGCCGGCGCCCTGTGCGGCCATCTGCTGCGCCGGCCCGACTGGTCGCCTGAGCGCAAGACCGTGGGCCTGCTGGGAGCGGGTGCCGCCGCGGTGGCGGCCGGCGCCGCCTGGCACCCGTGGTTCCCGGTCAACAAGAACCTGTGGACCAGCTCGTTCGTGCTGGTGACGGCGGGGCTGTCGACGCTGCTGCTGGCCGTCTTCTACTACCTGATCGACGGCCGGGGCTGGAAGCGCTGGGCCTTCCCCCTCCAGGTGATCGGGGCCAACTCGATCCTGATCTACCTGGCCGGCCGCCTGATCGACTTCGGCCGCCCGGTCGACTTCTTCCTCGGCGGCCTGCTCGGCCACCTGAGCGAGCCGGCCAGCGCCGTGGTGTTCTGGCTCGGCTTCCTGGCCACCGAGTGGGTGTTCCTCTGGGTCCTCTACCGCCGTCGGATCTTCCTGAAGGTCTGACTCCCCAGATCTCGTCATGGAGGGTCTCACCGGTGAGACCCCCCATGAGGAGATTCCAGATCCTGGGCTGGGGCTAGCCCTTCAGGAGGAACTCGGCGTCGGCGGGCTCCATGAACAGCTCCAGCTCGGCTGACAGCTCGGGGTGGGCGGCCAGCAGGGGGTCGGCGTCGACCAGCTCGATGGCGGCCTGACGGGCCTGGCCCACCACCTCCCGGTCCCGCCGCAGCGACGCCAGCTTGAGGTCGTTGCGGCCCTTCTGCCGTTCGCCCAGGATCGTGCCCTCGCCCCGCAGGTCGAGGTCCACCTCGGCCAGCTCGAACCCGTCGGTGGATTCGACCAGGGCCTGGAGCCGGGCCTCGCCGTCGGGGGTGGTGGCCTCCCCCACCAGCCAGCAGGTTGAGGCGTGCGCCCCCCGGCCCACCCGGCCCCGGAGCTGGTGGAGCTGGGCGATGCCGAACCGGTCGGCGTCGAGGATCACCATCACCGTGGCGTTGGGGACGTCCACCCCCACCTCGATCACGGTGGTGGCCACCAGCACGTCGAGTCGGCCGGAGCGGAACTGCTCCATCGTCTGGTCCTTCTCGGGCGGGGTGAGCCGGCCATGGAGCAGGCCGAGGCGGAACCCGTCGAGCTCCACGTTCAGGAGCCGGTCGAAGGTCTCCTCGGCCGACGCCACCTCCAGCTTCTCCGACAGATCGATCAGGGGGCACACCACGTAGACCTGGCGCCCCTCGCCGATCTGGGCCCGGATCTCGGCCCACATGGCCTCCAGGTTCGCCGCCGACTCCAGGTCCTCGGGCGCCTCGTCGAGCGTGCCCGAGGCCTTGACCCAGCGGGTGACGATCGGGGTGCGGCCGGGGGGCAGCTCGTCGAGCACGGAGACGTCGAGGTCTCCGTAGACGGTCATGGCCGCCGTGCGGGGAATGGGGGTGGCCGTCATCACCAGCACGTCGGGCTGGGCGTCGCCCCGGCTCCGCTCCCGCAGGGCCGCCCGCTGCTCCACCCCGAACCGGTGCTGCTCGTCGATCACGGCCACCCCCAGCGACCCGAACACCACGCCCTCCTGGATCAGGGCGTGGGTGCCGACGGCGATGTCGACCTCGCCCGCCTGCAGGTCGGCCAGCACCCGGCGCCGCTCGGCCGCCGTGAGCCGGTTCGTCAGCAGCTCCACCCGGAGCGGCCGCTCGGCGAACAGCGACGCCTTGGACTCCACGGTGAGCCCGTCGAGCAGCTGGCGGATGCCCAGCCAGTGCTGCTCGGCCAGCACCTCGGTGGGGGCCATGAGAGCGGCCTGGTGGCCCCCGTCGATGGCGGCCAGCATGGTGGCCACCGCCACCAGCGTCTTGCCCGCCCCCACGTCGCCCTGGAGCAGGCGGTGCATGGGCACGGTGCGGCGCAGGTCGGCGGCGATCTCGTCGATGGCCCGGCGCTGGGCCCCGGTGAGGGGGAACGGGAGCTTGGCGTGGAGCTGGGTGACGAGGGGCCCGTCGGTGACATGGACGATCCCCTTCGACGTGCGCTCGATGGCCCGCTTGCGCAGCACCAGGGCCAGCTGCATCCGCAGCAGCTCGTCGAACACGAGACGGCGCCGGGCCGTGATCACCTCGGCCATGGAGTCGGGCTGGTGGATGAGGCGCAGCGCCTCCTCCCGCCCGGCGAGGTCGTGGCGGCGCAGCAGGCCCCGGGGCACGGGATCGGCCAGGCCCCGCCCGCCGTGCTGGGGCAGGGTGCGGCGCAGCGTCTCGGCCACCCAGCGGGCCACGTCGCCGGTGTAGATCCCGCTCTTCTCCGACTGGGCGTACACGGGCACGATCCGCCCCGTCTGGTCGCCCACCAGGTCCACCACCGGGTTGGTCATCTGGCGCTGCCCCCGGAACAGCTCCATCTTCCCGTAGACCACGGCCTCCCGGCCCGAGACCAGCTGACGCTCCCGCCACGCCTGGTTGAAGAACACGAGCTGCATCCGGCCGCTCTGGTCGCTCACCACGGCGTTGACCAGCACCCGGCCGCCCTTCACCCGGCGGGCCGTGCACCGGTCCACCGTCACCAGCACGCTGGCCTCGTCGCCCGCCATCAGCTCGGCGATCTGGGCCTGGTTGGTTCGGTCTATGTAGCGGCGGGGGTAGTAGGTGATCAGGTCGAGGAGGTTCTCGACCTCGCCCTCGGCCAGCGACTTGGCCTTGCGCTCACCCACCCCGTGCAGTCGGGTCACCGGTATGGCGGCCAGCTGGGCCAGGGTGAGCGGTGCATCGGCGGTGGTTGCCATCGTTCCTCCCCTATCCGCTCAGATACCTGGCACCGATGGGCTATGCCTATTTGCGATTCGAGGCGCCGTCAATTTCTCTACTGGCGATGGGTGGTGTAGTTTTGGTCACAGTAGCATTGGCCTACAGGCAGCCTCAGGCACGCAGCCGAGCAAGGGGAGTAACGGGTGCAAGGTGTAGTGAAGCTCTACGATCCGGCAACGAGGGACGGCGTCGTCCTCACCGATGTCGGTCTGAAGGAGTTCGACCTCGCTCCCAATGCCCTCGAAGGTTCGTGTTTCCGCATGTTGCGTCCTGGTCAACGCGTCGTTTTCGATCTCGACGATTCGGATCGGGCCACCCGGCTCCGCTTCGGCTCAGAGGTCGACATGGGCACCCCAGCCTGGCTGGACCCCACGAGTTAACCAGCACGCCGCGACGCCGCCGGCCCGCTCGGCCCACGCGTCCCCTACTTACACCAGTCAGCGACTTCGGACGGGCAACGGGGCCCTCCCGCATCTGTAGGGATACCGACCCGGGCCACCCGACCGACTCGCCACATCGGGAGTCAGACCGGCCATGACCATCATCGCGACGCCGACCACCAACACCAAGCTCCTCAGCTGGGTGAGCGAATGGGCGGAGGTCCTCGAACCAGACGACATCTACTGGTGCGACGGCTCCGACGAGGAGTATCAGCGGCTGGCCGACCAGCTCGTGGCCTCCGGCACCTTCACCAAGCTCGACGAGAACCAGCTGCCCAACAGCTACCTCGCCCTGTCCGATCCGGCCGACGTGGCCCGGGTGGAGGAGCGCACGTTCATCTGCACCCCGAACGCCGACGAGGTGGGGCCCACCAACAACTGGCGCCACCCCGACGAGATGCGGGCCGAGATGCTGGCGCTCTACCAGGGGGCGATGCGGGGCCGCACCATGTACGTGGTGCCGTTCTCCATGGGGCCCCTCGGCTCCCCCATCGCCCACATCGGCGTGCAGCTCACCGACTCGGCCTACGTGGCCGCCTCGATGAAGATCATGACCCGCATGGGGGCCGGTGCCCTCGAGGTGCTGGGCGACGGCCAGTGGGTGCCGTGCGTGCACTCGGTGGGCTTCCCCCTCACCGACGGCCGGGCCGACGTGCCCTGGCCCTGCAACGGCGACAACAAGTACATCGTGCACTTCCCCCAGACCTCGGAGATCTGGAGCTACGGCTCGGGCTACGGCGGCAACGCCCTGCTGGGCAAGAAGTGCTTCGCACTGCGAATCGCCTCCACCATGGCCCGTGACAACGGCTGGCTGGCCGAGCACATGCTGATCATCGGCATCACGCCCCCCAACGGGGAGAAGCGCTACGTGGCCGCCGCCTTCCCCTCGGCCTGCGGCAAGACCAACATGGCCATGATGATCCCCTCGCTGCCGGGCTGGAAGGTGGAGACGGTCGGCGACGACATCGCCTGGATGAAGTTCGGCCCCGACGGCCAGCTCTACGCCATCAACCCCGAGGCCGGCTTCTTCGGCGTGGCCCCCGGCACCTCCCGCAAGACCAACCGCAACGCCATCGAGACGCTCTCGGGCAACTGCGTGTTCACCAACGTGGCCCACACCCCCGAGAACACGGTGTGGTGGGAAGACATGACCGACGAGAAGCCGGCCCGCCTCACCGACTGGCGGGGCCAGCCGTGGACGCCCGAGTCGCCCACCCCGGCCGCCCACCCCAACGCCCGGTTCACCGCTCCGGCCAGCCAGTGCCCCTCGATCGCCCCCGAGTGGGAGGACCCCAAGGGCGTCCCGATCTCGGCCATCCTGTTCGGCGGGCGCCGGGCCACCAACGTCCCCCTGGTCACCCAGGCCCGGAGCTGGGAGCACGGCGTGTTCCTGGGCTCGATCATGAGCTCGGAGACCACGGCGGCCAAGGCCGGGGCCACCGGCGAGGTCCGGTTCGACCCGTTCGCCATGCTGCCGTTCTGCGGCTACAACATGGCCGACTACTTCGCCCACTGGATGTCGATCGGGGCCAAGGCCGACCGGTCCAAGCTGCCCCAGCTGTTCTGGGTCAACTGGTTCCGCCGGGGCGAGGACCGCTCGTTCCTGTGGCCCGGGTTCGGCGACAACGCCCGGGTGCTGAAGTGGGTGCTGGAGCGCCTCGACGGCACGGCCGACGCCGTCGACACGCCCATCGGCTTCGTGCCGGCGGCGGGCAGCGTCGACGTGAGCGGCCTCGATGTGAGCGACGACACCATGGCCGCCCTGGCCGAGGTGGATCCGGCGGCCTGGAAGGGCGAGCTCGACCTGATCCGGGACCACTACGCCATCTTCGGCGACCGCCTCCCGGGCACGCTGACCTCCCAGCTGACCGACCTCGAGCGCCGCCTGAGCTGATGTGCGCCCTTCGGGCGCCTCGGGTTCGCCTCCGGCGAACACCGGGCTCGGGAGCCTGAGCGGCCCTGATTTCGTCCCTCTGACCAGGGGCGTTGCAGATCGATACATGCTGCCCGCAGCCTGCGTCCTGGGTTGAACTGCCCGGGCGCAGGCTGCGACGCGTGGCTAGCGTGGTCCATCGTGGTCGCCCACACAGACGATCCCCGGGTACTGGTGTTCAGCCACCGGCACCGCCCCGACGGCTACGGCCGTCAGCCCGGCTACGTCGGGTTCGCCGAATCCGAGGACGTGCTGGCCGCTGTGAGCGGGGCCGACTGGGCCCACCTCAACGTCAGCCCCGAGGCCCGCATGCTGCGGGTGCGGCGGGCCGCCGGCCGCCAGTACCGACGGCTGACCGGGCCGTCCCGGGATCTGCCGGGGTTCATGGCCCACGGCCGGGCGGGGTTCGGCTACCAAAGCGACGGTCCGCTGCGGGAACGCTACGACGTGGCCGTGTTCGTGGCCATCACCGTGTGGGACCTGCCCCTGCTGGAACGGGTGCTCGACGCCCGTCGCCGGGCCGACCGGGTGGTCGTGTGGTTCCCCGAGGTGTGGCCGCTGGAGCTGGCCGACCCCCGGCTGACGCTGGAGCCGTTCGCCCTGGCCGACGACATCTTCGTCGGGGTGGCCGACGCCGCCCCGATCCTGTCGGAGATGCTCGGGCGGCCAGTCCGGTACCTGCCGATGGCGGTCGACGCCATGCGGTTCGCCGCCCTCGAGCCGGCCCAGCCCCGCCCCATCGACGTGCTCGGCATCGGCCGGCGCCTGCCGGCCCTCCACGACGCCCTGCTGGACTGGGCGGCCAAGACCGGCCGGCACTACGTCTACGACACGATCTCGGGCGGGGCGGTGGACGACGTGGCCGCCCACCGGGACAACCTGGCCGCCACCTACCACCGCTCCAAGCTCGCCATCACCCACCACGCCAAGTTCGACCGGCCCGACGAGATCGGCGACCAGCGGGAGAACCCCGGGCGGTTGTGGGAGGGCCTGGCCTCCGGCGTGGTGATGGCCGGCATGCCACCCCGGCCCGAGCTGCAGCGGCGGTTCCCCGGGGCCGAGGTGGTGACCGAGCTCCCCCATGACCCGCACGAAGCCGTGGCCGCCATCGACGAGCTGGTGCAGCAGCCCCACGACGACCTGCGTCGCCACCACGTGGGCCTGGCCCTCACAGCCAACGACTGGGGCCACCGGTGGCGCACCGTCTTCGAGACGGCCGGCTTGCCGGTGCCATCGGGCCTCAGCACCCGTCTCGATCACCTCGCCTCCCTGGCCGCGGGGCTGTAGGGCACCTCCCCGGGCTCCCGTCGGCCGAGGCGCCGCTCGGGGGTCGGGCCTGCCAGACTGGTGCCGTGCCCAACCCCAAGGAGTACATCCTGCGCAAGGCCACGGAGAAGGTGGCCCAGAAACTACCGGCCCCCGTCGTCGACGCCTTGGGCAAGGCCATGCTCAAGGGGATCGACAAGGCCGTCACCACCCGGTGGGAGCGGGCCCTCGACAAGGCGGCCAAGGCCGAGGGCGCCACGGTGGATGCCCGGGCCAAGTGGGTCACCCGCTCGTTCATCCGGGAGCTGACGTCGCTCGGGGCCGCCACCGGCGCCACCGCCGCCGCCCCCGGGTTGGGCACGGCCAGCGCCGCCTCGGTGATGGTGGCCGACATGGGGTGGTTCGCCCTGCGCACCACCGATCTGATCATGACGATCGGGGCCGTCCACGGCCAAACCGACGCCTCGCCCGAGGAGCGCCGGGCCTGGGTGCTGGCCGTCCTCGCCTTCGGCGAGCACGCGGCGAAGGAGTTCGCCGCCCTGGCCGCCGAGCTCGGGGGCGTCGCCGGCGCTCCGGCCATGGCGGGCAGCGAGCGGCTGGGCGCCCTGGTGGCCGGGGCCGCAGGGGGCGACGTGGCCACCATCGACGCCATGCGCAAGCTCAATGCCTCGCTCGCCGTGCGCGTCACCGAGCGCTGGGGCACCCGGGCCGGGGCTGAGAGCGTGGGCAAGCTGCTGCCGTTCGGGATAGGGGCCGTGGTCGGCGGGTCGGCCAACTGGGCGCTCACCCGGGCCGTCGGCCTGCAGGCCCGCCGGTTCTTCAGCCAGTACCACCTGCTGGTGGTGCCGCCCCCGCCGTCGATCCCCCCGCCGCCGGCGGCCGACGCCCCCGCCCTGCCGCCGCCGACCGGCCCCTGACCCCGGGCCGGGGCCGGGGCACCTACGGAACCCCCGCTCAACTCGCGTCACGGTTCGAACCGGTGACGCGATAGGTGCGCTCAGCGCACAGTTCGCGACGCGAATTCGAGGCATGTCGCGGTTGGGGCGGGCTCAGCTGGCGGGGCCGGACGACCAGCGGAGGGTGACGAGGTCCCGGTCGAGGCCGAGGATCCAGGTGCGGCCGTCGCGCTGGCGGCGGATCTGCAGGTCACGGCCGGTCTGGAAGGCGATCCAGGCCCCGTCGGGGGCCCAGGCCACGAGGGCGCCAGGCGACAGCGAGCTGTCGTAGCGTTCGACGGCCCCGGTGGCCAGGTCGACCACGGTGAGCCAGGTGAGATCCCCGAACCGCACGGCGGCGGCCAGGCGGGCCCCGTCGGGCGACACCGCCACCGGCCCGGCCCACGAGCCGATCTGGGGCTCGGCCGGGGCGGGAGTGGTCGACGCCGTGGTGGTGACGACTCCCGGTGCGCCCGAGCCGGGGATGCCGCTGGGGGCCACGCCCGGGGCCACCATGACCACCGGGGCCGGCACCGGGAACCGGTCGGGCTGGTCGGGTGGGCCGACGACGAGGCCACAGCGGCCGGGCTCGGAACAGGTGCGGCGCACCAGCCAGCGGCCGTCGAAGCCCGCCACCTCACCGGGGCCGACCGGCACCGGATCCGGCGACGGGCCCGATCCGCTGGTGGGGAGCAGCCAGGTGGCGGCCCCCTGGGTCACCAGGAGCTGGCCGTTCCACACCCCCAGGATCCGGATACCGCCCCCGGCCGGGAGACTCCACCGCAGATCGTTGTTCTCCCTGGTGCCGAGGTGGTTGAGTGGCACCACCGCCGCCTCCACCCGACCATCCGACCGCTCGGTCACCAACACCTCGCCCTCCGGCCCCAGGCGACGGAGGTCGATCCCGTCGCCCAGCGGGTCGCCCGATGGGCCGACAGCGCTCAGGATCGACCCACCGGCGAGGGCCTGGGCGAACCACATCGGCTCGGCCCCACCCAGACCCAGCCCGTGGCCCCCGGCCGTCCCATCGGGGATGAGCCCCACCCGGACCTCGACGGGCCGGCTCTCGGCCCGGTCCACCACCACCAGCGAGCCCAGGCTGTCGAACGCCGTCAGAAGCCCCGGGAGCTCGGGCGGCAGGTCGGCCGGGAAGTCGGAGAAGGGGCTCAGCTCGGCCGCCGCCCCCGGCCCGGGGGCGACCACGGTGGTGGGGGCCACCGTGGTGGGGGCCGGGCTGCCGCCGCCGACCCGGCTCAGCCCGGCCAGCGCACCGGCGATGGCCAACGCCGCCACACCGACGGCGGCGCCGGTGAGCCACCGGGGACCCCGGCGGCCGAGCGGCTCGCTGGCGGCGGCCGGACCGGGCTCGTACCCGCCGGCGTCGGTCAACAGCTCGATGCGGTCGGGCTCGGAGCCCGGGCCGGCATCGTGATCGTCGCCCCCCGACGTGATCGCCATGGGACGACAGTACTTCAAACCTTCAACTCAAACCGTGCCCAGCACCCTCACGCCGCCTGCAGCCTCACACCGAGCCCAGCACCATCCCCCGCAGGCCCATGCCCATGAGGAACAGGCAGCCGCCGCCGTAGAGGAGGTACTGCCACTGCATGATCTGCTGGCGGTAGCTGTAGAGGATGCCGACAGTGGCCAGCGAGACGAAGCCGTAGACCACGTGGAGCTGCTGGACCTCCAGGCCGTCGGCCTGCAGCACCAGCACCCCCAGCAGCACCTGGATGGCCACCGCCACCTGGGCCACGATCACCAGGTACCAGAGCTCCCGGCGGCGCAGCTGCTCCTTCCAGTGGGCGGCGGTGCTCCACACGCCGGCGGCAGCGTTGGTGAGGGTCATGATCCAGGCGAAGACATTGTGCAGGCCGAGAAAGGCCAGGCCGAGGAAGCTCACCGGGGGGAGGCTAGCTGTGCGACCGGGCCGTTGAGGGCTGGACCCTCGGCTCAGCACGTCCCGGCCAGCGTGCAGGCGACCCGCTCCTGGCCGATCCGCACCGACCACACCATCGCCTCGATATCGGCCGTCGACAGGTCGGCTGGCGCCTGGATGACGACCTGCGCCCACTGGTTCACGACACGATCGACCATGACCACGTTCACCACGAGGGGTCCGGAGCCGTTGCAGCCGGTGAACACCGCAGACTGCCCCTCGTAGGGGGACTGGATCTCCCGACCTCCCGCCGCCGTGCAGGTGGCGCTGACGGTCGACGGGTCGGAGTAGACGAGCAGATCCGACGGGTACTCCAGGAAGGGGTCGTCGTCGACGAGGGACACGGCGACACCGGGCCCGAAGGTGTCGAAGTAGCGGTCGAGGCTCGGGGCCACGGCGAGATAGGGACTTCCCGATTTCGGTTCCGGCTCGGTGCGCCGCTCGCTCCAGGCGGTGGGGACCAGGATGGCGATCGAGTTGCTCTGGTCGGCGACCCACTCGAAGCGGCTCAGATCGATCGCCGCCCCCGATTGCGACCCGGCATCCGGCCTGGCCTCCGGCGGCACCACGGGGCTGCCCGGGCCCGGTACCGGGGGCTGATCGGCGGCCGCCGTCGATCGGTCGTCCGCCGTCACCTCGAGACGGCTGTCGCCGCCGTCGCCACCGACGAACCGGGAGACCAGCAGCACACCGACGACGAGCACGGCCGCCGTCACCATCACCCGGATCACCGGGTGTGCCGACCCCCCGCCCGGAGGCAGCGGGGGGGCCGGCGATCCGTCGGGCGCGCCCTCCCCGGACACCTGCGCCAGTCCGGCCTCCCACGCCGAGTCGCTGATCGACGGCCCGTCCAGCGCCGATCGCAGCGCCCGGCGCAGCCGATCCTCGGCCCGCGCCGCACCGGGAACGTCGGCCAGAGCGTCGACATCCACCACCCACCCGTCGTCGGTGTCGAACAGGCCAGGAGCGCCACGGCGCCCACCAAACTCAGGCATCGGATACTCCTTCATCAGCGGAAACATCAGCAGATTCATCGTCGGAGAGCAGCAGGAACATGGCGCTGCGGGCCCGGGACAGCCTCGACTTGACCGTGCCTTCGGGGATGGCCTGCAACTCGGCGATCTCCTTCACCGACAGATCCAGGCACTCCTTGAGGATCAACGCCAGCCGGAACTCCAGGGGGAGCCGGGCCAACGCCCACCGGACGGCCTCGGCGTCGGTGATCCGCAGCTCCTCCGACCCGGCGATGCTCCGCTCGGGCAGCTGGCGAACCGGCACCGGCCATCGCCGGCGGAGGTGGCCGAGGCAGGCGTTGTAGGTGACGGTGCGGAGCCAGGTCGAGAACTTGGCCTCGCCCCGGAACGTCTCGATCCGCTCCCACACCGCCAGCTGGGCGGCCTGGAGCGCATCCTCGGCCTCGTGGGGATCCAGGACGAGGCGGGCGCAGATGCCGCAGATCAGGCGCCGGTGGCGGTTCATCAGCTCGGCATAGGCCGCTCGGTCCCGACCACGAACCAACGCCACCAACTCCGGATCGGACAGTTGCCCCAGCGCATGGCGGGCGGTGGCCGGGCCCGCCGACCCGTGCCGTCTACCGCGAAACCCGGCCATGGCCCTCCCCACCGGCCGGGTCGGCCGCAGCCGACCGTCACCGTCGCCGTTGTAGAGGTCGACCTCCATGCCCTCATTCGACGCGAACCAGCGATCCGAGGTTCCCGGCCGGCGGAGAAAATCCGGCGCCGAGCTGCCCGCCCGCGGTTGGGTCGGCCCTGGCGTCTGTGCCACAGTGGTGGGCCATGCGCCACCGCCGGTACTACATCCAGTCGCTGTGGACCTCCGGCCTGCCGGTCCCGGCCCGGGGCGGCGATCTGCTGGTAGCCACGCGCGACGAGACGCCGGACGTGGACTGGGAGCTGATCTACCGCTCCGCCCACAACTGGCGGCTCCGCCAGGAGCCGTACGACCTGGAGATGGAGGGGCCCGAGGGCCGCTTCGGGGGCCCCGCCATCCTGGTCCGTTCCGACGGCCGGTCGCACGTGTTCCGCGGCGTCGGCACCCTCGACGGCTTCGACCCGGCCGACCTCAGCGCCGATCTCACCGACTGAGGTGCTCCGGGCGCAGCCCCCTAGATGACAGCTCCGGTCTGGTGAAGCTTGGCGATGTCGTCTTCGGCGAGGCCGGCCTCGCTCAGCACCTCGTCGGTGTGCTGGCCGGGGTGGGGCGCGGGGCGGGTCATCTCCGGCCGGGTGCGGCTGAAGCGGGGGGCCGGCGCCGCCTGCATCAGGCCGAACGCCTCCACGAACGTGCCCCGTTCCACGTTGTGGGGGTGCCTGGTGGCCTCGTCCATGGTCAGCACCGGAGCGAAGCACACGTCGCTGTGCTCCATGATGGCGCTCCACTCGTCCCGCGTCTTCGTGGCGAACAGGGCCGCCACCCGCTCCTTCATACCCGGCCACTGGTCCCGGTCCATCTGCGGGGGCAGGTCGGGCTGCTCGCCCAGGCCCGACAGGCGCAGCAGTTCGGCGTAGAACTGGGGCTCGATCGACCCGAGCGAGATGTAGTTGCCGTCGGCGCACTCGTACACGTCGTAGAAGTGGGCGCCGGTGTCGAGCAGGTTGGTGCCCCGCTCGTCCTGCCAGAAGCCCGAGGCCTTCATGGCCCAGAACATGTTCATCAACGACGCCGCCCCGTCCACCATGGCGGCGTCGACCACCTGGCCCACGCCCGAGCGCTGGGCTTCGAACATGGCGCACACCACGCCGAAGGCGAGGTACATGCCACCGCCCCCGAAGTCGCCCACCAGGTTCAACGGGGGCAGCGGGGCCTCACCCCGGCGCCCGATCGGCTCCAGGGCACCGGCCAGGGCGATGTAGTTGATGTCGTGCCCGGCGGCCAGGGCGTAGGGGCCTTCCTGGCCCCAGCCGGTCATGCGGCCGTAGACGATCTTCGGGTTGCGGGCCATGCAGTCCGTCGGGCCGAGGCCCATGCGCTCGGTCACCCCGGGGCGGAAGCCCTCGATGATGGCGTCGGCCCGCTCCACCAGCTTGAGCACCACCTCCACGCCGTCGGGGTTCTTGAGGTCGACCCCGATCGAGCGCCGGTTGCGGGTGAGGGTGTCGAGCGGCGGGCTGGCCGGATCGCCGCCGGTGACGGCGCCCGAGCGGTCGATGCGGATCACGTCGGCCCCCATGTCGGCCAGCATCATGGCGCAGAACGGCCCGGGGCCGATCCCGGCCAACTCGATGACGGTGGTACCGGTCAGTGGTCCCATGGGTGCTGCTCCTCGTGGGTGGTCGCGTACGTGGTCGCGTGGGTGGGCCGCCACCGGGACGGCCGATCAGGCGTGGTCCACCCACCGTAGTGACCGGGGGTGACGGTGACGAGCCATCAACTTTCAGAGACCGTGCCTGCGAATCCGGGGCGCCGTTGGGTACGGTCGATGACCATGGATTCGGTATCGGCTGCTGTCGCCGCGCCACAGGAGGGGTTCCTGGCCGAGTTGGCCCGGCGCCTGCGGCCGACCAGCCGGTGGGGCCTGGCCCGCCGCCTCGGCCTGGTGGGCTACCTGCTGGCCTACGTGACCTGGTTCTTCACCAAGGGCATGATCGTCGACCGGATCTCGGTGACCATCTCGGTGGCCTCGCTGATGGTGATCGTCAACCTGGGCCGGCCCCTGCGCATCTGGCTCACCGTGCTGGCCGACCTCGTGCTGTACGGCGGCATGTGGGTGGCCTACGACGAGACGCGGGGCGTGGCCGACAGCGTCGGCCTGCCGTTGCAGGTGCAGTCGGTGATCACCATGGACCGGGTGCTCGGCCTGGGTTACCAGCCCAACGTGGTGCTCCAGGAGCACTTCTATCACCCCGACGTGGTCCGCTGGTACGACGTGGTGGCCTCGATCGTCTACTTCTCCCACTTCGTGGTGATCGTCATGCTCATCGTCGCGCTCTGGGTGTGGAACCGGCGGCAGTGGGTGCGCCTCATGCGGCGCACCTCCACCGTGCTCCTGCTGGCCTGCATCGGCTACGTGCTGCTGCCCACGGCGCCGCCGTGGATGGCGGCCGGGGGCGATCCCACGAACAAGCTCGACGCCCTGCCCCCACTGGCCCGCCCCGCCGGCCGGGGGTGGACGCACATGGGGATGCACAGCTTCGTCCACGCCTGGGAGACGGGCCGGGACTGGGTGAACCGCACGGCAGCCATGCCCTCCCTCCACGGGGCGTTCGCCCTGCTGGTTGTGGTGTGGCTGTGGCCCCACGTGAAGCGGCGGGAGCTTCGGTACCTGATGCTGGTCTACCCGGTGTCGATGCTGCTGTCGCTGGTGTACCTGGCCGAGCATTACGTCACCGACGTGCTGGCCGGATGGGCGGCCGTGGGGGTGGCGTTCGTGGTGTGGTCGGCCATCGAACGCCGGCTGGCCGAGCGGCGGATGCCGTGGCTCACCGTCCCGCCCGCCGCCGACCGTTCGGGGGGCGACGACGAGCCCGACTCCGAACCGGCTCTGGCCGGGTCTCCTCGCTGACGTTCCGTTCCAAGGCTCGATCGGAGCCGGGCCGGAGCCAGCTCACAACATGGCGGTGAAGGTGGCGAGCTCGGTGGCCAGGCGGTCCCACCAACCGGGGGGCAGGTCGTGGCCCATGCCCTCGATCTCGACATAGCGGGCGCCGGGGATGACCTCGGCGGTGTGGCGGCCGGCCCCGGGGGTGACGAGGGTGTCGGCCGAGCCGTGGATCACGAGCGTCGGGACCGCGAGGCGGGCCAGAGCGGCGTCGCGGCCGGGGGCGGCGGCCACCGCCCGGTACTGGCGGGCCGTGCCCCGGGGGTCGACGCCGTAGTCGTACAGCGTCGCGCCCTTGGCCAGCACCCAGGCCTCGTCCCACAGGGCGGGCGACGCCCACAGCCGCTCGGTCCGCACCCGGTGGGCCAGCCAGCCGTCCCGGTCGGCCGGAGCAGACTCGGTGAGGGCGGCCATCACCTCGGCGCTGGGCCGGCTGACGCCCCGCTCCCCGGTGGCCGACATCAGCGACGTGAGCGACGCCAACCGCTCGGGGGCCGTGATCGCCACCTGCTGGGCGATCATGCCGCCCATCGACTGGCCGAACAGGTGGGTCCGGGGCCAGCCCACGGCGTCGAGCACGGCCAGGGCGTCGGCCGCCATGTCGGTGATCGTGTAGGGCGGGGCGTCGGCCGGCGCACCCGACGGGCGAGGGCAGCGGCTCGACCGGCCGACGTCGCGGTTGTCGAACCGGACCACCCGGAACCCCCGGCCGGTGAGGGCGGCCACGAAACCCGGCTCGTAGGCCACGTGGGGTGAGCCCAGCCCGTTGACCAGCAGCAACGGCGCCCCGTCGTCGGGCCCGTCCACCGTCCAGGCCAGCTCCACCGCCCCGTTCCGGGCCACGTTCATCATGGCCCCGTCGTAGCCTGCACCGTCGGGACATCACAACCAGGCCCCGTCTTCCCCCAACGAGTTTGTTGTCACACCTAATCGTTAGGGTCTACAGTCATGAAGATAGAGATGGAGCTCTCGCCGGCCGAGGTGGCCTTGACCTTGGAAGTGCTCGACCACTACCGCGGGCGGATAGAGGCCGAGACCGCCAACCTCACGTTGGCCAGCTCGATCCAGGACGTCATCCAGAAGTTGATCGAAGCCGTGGGGAGGGCGTTGTGAACATCACCGAGCTGCTCGACGAGGTGGATCTGAGCGATCTCGGCGGCACGCCCCGGGCGGCGGCGCTCAACGTGTTGCGTCGGCAGTCCGCCCGGCTGGTACGCCTGCAGTCCAATCGGGACACGCTGGTGCTCCTGGCCCGCGAGGTGGGGGCGTCGTACGCCGAGATCGCCGATGCCGCCGGGTTCACCGCCCAGACGGCGGCCAACATCTGCCGCCGCCGGGGTGAGCAGACCGCGAGCTGAGGTGTCGCTCGGGGATCAGCCGACGGCGAGGGTCCTGCTCGACCCCTCGTGCCGCTGACCGGCCTGGGTCCACCGGCCTATCGACGGCCCGGCGCCTCATCCCCTCGCCGGGCGTGCCGACCGGGAGACGATGATGCCCTGCAGCCGTTGGGGAAGGCGAGACCCTGGTGCCGGCGAGCACGGCTACGTCCTGCCCATGACGGCGCTGCTGCTCATCCCGCTGATGATCTTCGCTGCCTTGGCGGTGGACGTGGGCGCCTGGTACGTCAAGGCCGACAAGGCCCAGAAGGCGGCCGACGCCGCCGCTCTGGCCGGTGTCGTGTGGATGCCCGACATCACCCGGGCCACCCAGGTGGCCAAGGACGTCGCCGGCCGCAACGGGTTCGTCGACCAGGCCGGCTGCGACGGCGCGCCCACCGACTGCCACCCCACGGCCTTCCCCCAGGTGGTCGTGACCCGGGCCGGAGCCCAGCAACTCCGGGTGGACGTGTTCACCCGGGGTGAGGTCTTCTTCGGCTCCGTCGTCATGCAGGACGGGGTGCAGCTGTGGCGCAACGCAGTGGCCGAGTACGTGTTGCCGGTGCCGCTGGGCAACCCCACTTCCACCCTCGGCATGGGCACCGAGACCGCCGCCGGCGGGTTCGTGTCGAACTTCTGGCTCCGGGCCATGACCGAATGCGAGTCTCGCTCCACCGGTGACTTCATCGGGGCCGGCGGGGCCTGCCCCGCCAACACCAACCCCAACCACCGCGACGAGGGCCACACGTTCATCGTCGACGTGCCCCTCGACGGCGTCAGCTACGACGTCCAGGCCCGTACCACCTGCGCCGAGTTCGGCGGCGATCAGGCCAATGCCTCCATGCGCTTCCGCTTGTTCGACACCGACGAGACGCCCCTCGACGACAACGACAACGTGCTGGCCGCCCCGCTGTCCGAGGTCACCGTGCCCCGACCCTCCGTGGCCTTCTGCCCGCTGAACGGATCGGGCTGGTCGCGGGCCGCCGATCCGGCGCCCTGGGTCACGATCGGCACCGTCGACCGGACGGGGCGCTACGTGCTCCAGGCCAAGAACCCGGGCTACAACGCCAACATCCGCAGCCTGTACTCCCTGCGGGTGGTGCCCCACGGCCTGTCGTCCACCTGCACCCGCATCGGGTCGACCGGTAGCAGCGGGTGCCCCAACATCTTCGCCAAGGACTACCTCACGGCCTACACCCACGGCCAGATGTTCCCCAGCGGGGCCATCGGCCAGGCCCAGCTGTACCTGGCCGAGATCACGGCCGACCACGCCGGCCAGACGATGCAGGTGGAGCTGTTCGACCCGGCCGACGGCATCGACGACGTGAAGATCGTCGACCCCCAGGGCAACCATGTCGACTTCTCGTGGCACACGATCGACTGCTCGATCTACGGGTACCTGTGCGCCCGGGGCGATCTCGGGTCGCCCACCGCGCTCATCCACCAGACCTGCACCGGAATCCCGTGCCTCAAGCAGGCTTCCGGGATCTCGTTCCAGGACCGCACGATCCGGATCTCGATCCCGCTGGCGGCCGGCTACACATGCCGGACCACCGTCGGTGAGCCCGAGAACTGCTGGTGGAAGGTGGAGTACGAGGACACCGACGCCAACGCCAACGAGACGACGACCTGGGGCGTCACGCTCGTCGGCGACCCCGTGCACCTGATCGAGTAGGGCGCCTCCCGGCTAGGACCGGTGGGTGTGAAGGCCACCGCCGTCGGCCGCCAGGCGGGCCAGCAGAGGCGACGGGTTCCAGTGCTCGCCCCCCAGGCTGTCGTGGTAGCCGGCCATCTTGCCCGCCACCTCGGCCAGGCCCACCGTGTCGGCCCAGAACATCGGGCCGCCGGTGTAGACGGGCCAGCCGTAGCCGTTGATCCACACCACGTCGATGTCGCTGCCCCGGATGGCGATGCGCTCCTCCAGGATCTTGGCCCCCTCGTTGACCATCGGGTACAGGCAGCGCTCCAGCACCTCCTGGTCCGAGATCTCCCGCGGGGCAACACCCTGGCGGGCCCCGAAATCGCGCAGCATCTGCTCCACCTCGGGGTCGGGGGTGGCGGCCCGGGTCTCGGGGTCGTAGGTGTAGTAGCCCCGCCCGTTCTTCTGGCCCCGCCGACCGCTCTCGCACATGATCTCCCGGATCGTCGAGCCCTTCGACGTCTCGGCCTTCCAGCCGATGTCGAGCCCGGCCAGGTCGCTCATGGCGTAGGGACCCATGGGGAAGCCGAAGTCGACGATCACCCGGTCGATCTGGGCCGGGGCGGCCCCCTCCAGCACCATCTTGTCGGCCTCGATGCGGCGCATCGCCAGCATCCGGTTGCCCACGAAGCCGTGGCACACGCCCACCAGCACCGGGATCTTGGCGATCTGCTTGGCCACGGCCATGGTGGTGGCGATCACCTCGGGGGCGGTGGCGTCGCCCCGCACCACCTCCAGCAGCTTCATCACGTTGGCCGGGGAGAAGAAGTGGGTGCCGATCACGGCCTCGGGCCGTGACGTGGCCGAGGCGATCTCGTTGACGTCGAGGGCCGAGGTGTTGGAGGCCAGGATGGCGCCGGGGCGACAGATCGTGTCGAGCGCGGCGAACACCGAGCGCTTCAGCTCCATGTCCTCGAACACGGCCTCCACCACCATGTCGGCCTCGGCGAAGTCGCCCTGGTCGAGCGAGCCGGTGATCAGGCCCATGCGGGTGGTCACGTCGTCGGAGCTGATGCCACCCCGGGCCGCCGTGCGCTCGTAGTTGCCGCGGATCACACCCAGGCCCCGCTCCAGAGCGGCCTCGTCCCGCTCCACCAGGGTGACGGGGATGCCGACGTTGGCGAAGTTCATGGCGATGCCGCCGCCCATGGTGCCGGCGCCCAGCACGCCCACCCGGTCGATCGGGAGCACGGGCGTGTCGCGGGGCAGGTCGGGCACCTTGGCCGCCTCCCGCTCGGCGAAGAAGTAGTACTGCTGGGCCTTGGACTGGGTGCCCGACATCAGCTCGCCGAACAGCTGGCGCTCGACGGCCAGGCCCTCGTCGAAGGGCTTGGTGGCGGCGGCTTCGATGCAGCGGATGTTGTACTCGGGGGCCAGGAAGCCCCGGGTCTTCCGGGCGATCGACGCCCGGAACTGGGCGAACACCGACGGATCGACGCCGGCCACCTTGTCGCTGCGGTCCCGGATCTTGAGCAGGGGCCGGCCCTCGGCCACCACCCGGCGGGCGAAGGCCACGGCTCCGCCCCGGAGATCGGTCACGATCTCGTCGATCAGGCCGCACTCCAGGGCCTCGTCGGCCCCGATCGGCTCGCCGCTGGTCATCATCTCCAGCGCCTTGGGCACGCCGGTGACCCGGGGGAGGCGCTGGGTGCCGCCGGCCCCGGGCAGCAGACCGAGCTTCACCTCGGGCAGGCCGAACCGGGCCCTTGTGTCGGCCACCCGGTAGTGGGCGCACATGGCGACCTCCAGCCCGCCGCCGAGGGCCGTGCCGTGCACGGCGGCCACGACCGGCTTGGGGCAGTTCTCCATGGCGTCCTGGGCCGCCTGCAGGCTGGGCGGCTTGGGGGCGCCGCCGAACTCGGTGATGTCGGCCCCGGCGATGAACGTGCGGCCCTCGCAGATCAGCACGATGGCGGCCACCGCCGGGTCGGCCGCGGCCTGGGTCATGCCGTCGAGGATGCCCTGGCGCACGTGGTGGCTGAGGGCGTTGACCGGCGGGTTGTCCACCACGACCACGGCAACGTCGCCGTCGAGCTCCAGCTTCACGGATTCGGTCAGGTCGGCCACGGCTGTCCTCCGGTCTCGGGCTCGGTCGATCTGGTCGAGCGCCCGGGCCAGTGAAGCAGCCCCGGGCGGCCGGCCGCCACCTCCCGCCCGTCAGTGGATGGCAAGCGGCGCGGCAGAGGCTGGTCAGCGACCGGGATCAGGGTGGGAGGTGCGGCGGTGGTCACACGTGACCGACGACCGGCATCCCCGGGCTCGACCGAGCCTCTCATGGGGCGAAGGAGAACATCATGTATCCCATCCACTATTCCACCCTGAAGATCGAGGAAGCCGAATGGCGAGCCGAAGCGGCCCGCCACCGCCTGGCCGCCACCGCCAGCGGCGCCCGCAGCCACTGGTGGTCCTGGCGACGCCCTCGCCTGACCACCGCCGCCGGCGGCACCGCGCCGGCCCCGATGCCGTCATCCCCCACCCCGGCTCCGGTCCCCGGCGCCAGCGTCGCCCCCGGGGACGACCGGGTGCTCGTGGGCCGGTAGGGTTCGACGTCGGCCGGCGGGGCTCGGTAGCGTCGCTCCCCGATGAGCACGCTTCCCGGCTTCGGCCCCCGCTCGATCGACGGAGGGCTCGATCAGGTCCCGCTGCCCGCCGGGCGGGCCGGCGCCCTGTGGCTGTGCGGCAAGCACGTGGTGGGGCCCGACCCCGAGGCGGCCCTGGTGCGGGCGGGCGGGTCCGACGTGATCGTGTGCCTCAGCCAGGTCCACGAGATCGAGGCCCGCTTCCCGGGGTACACCGGCTGGCTGCGGGCCAACCACGGCGGGCGGGCCCTGTGGTGGCCGGTGCACGACCTCCACGCACCACCGCTGGACGACGCCCGCCGCTGGGTCCGCGAGCTGGTGGAGCGCCTCGACCAGGGCCAGGGGATCATGATCCACTGCGGGGGCGGCATCGGCCGGGCCCCGACGCTGGCCGTGTGCGTGCTGATCGCCCTGGGCTCGACGGCGGCCGACGCCGTGGCCCACGTGGCCGCCCACCGCCCCATGGCCGGGCCCGAGTCGGGTGCCCAGGCCGAGCTGGTGGCCGCGTTCTGACCCCCCGACGGGCCGAACTGTGGCGCCTGGTGCTGGATTCTGCGCGCTGACGCCACAGTTCGCGGGTTTGGTCTCAGTCGAGGCCGTCGATGCCGTCGAGGAGGCGGCTGATCAGGATCTTCTGCACCTCGCTGGTGCCCTCGTAGATCTGGTACACCCGTACGTCGCGGTAGATCTTCTCCACCGGGTAGTCGTTGAGGAACCCGTAGCCGCCGTGGATCTGGATGGCCTTCGACGCCACCCGCTCGGCCATCTCGGAGGCGAACAGCTTGGCCATCGACGCCTCCCGGGCCACGTCGAGCCCCAGGTCGTGGGCGCTGGCGGCGTGGAGGTAGAGCTGGCGGGCGGCCTCGATCCGGGTGGCCATGTCGGCCAGGTCGAAGGCGATGGCCTGGTGCTCGATGATCGGCTTGCCGAACGTCACCCGCTCCCGGGCGTAGCGGCGGGCGGCGGCCAGGGCGGCCCGGGCCCCGCCCACGCTCTGGGCCGCCACCCCGATGCGCCCGATCGACAGGTTGGCCAGGGCGATCCCCAGGCCCCGACCCGGCTCGCCCAGCACGTCGGACGCCGGCACCCGCATCTCGTCGAACGCCACCTGGCAGGTGTCGTTGGTGCGGTGGCCGAGCTTGCGCTCCTTGGCGATCACCCGGTAGCCGGGGTTGTCGGTGGGGGTGATGAAGGCCGTGATGCCCCGGCGGCCGGCGTCGGGGTCGGTGACGGCGATGATCATGGCCACGTCGGCGGTTGACCCGGCGGTGATGAAGGCCTTGGTGCCGGTGATCACGTAGCTGTCGCCGTCGCGCACGGCCCGGGTGGTGATGGCGGCGGCGTCGGACCCGGTGTGGGGCTCGGTGAGGTGGATGCAGCCGATCCACTCCCCTGAACACAGCTTGGTGAGGTAGTCACGCTTGTGCTGGTCGGTGCCGAGGCGCTCGATGGCCACCGCCACCGGCGAGTTGTTGGCCGCCATCACGTTGGAGATGCCGCCGTCGGCGGCCGAGATCTCCTCCATGGCCACCACGTAGCTCACGAAGTCCGTCCCCGCCCCGCCCCACTCCGGGCTGATCAGCATGCCCATGAGGCCCACGCCGGCCATCTTGCGGTACAGCTCCCGGGGGGCGCCCTCGGCCCGGTCCCAGTCGGCGGCGAAGGGGGCGATCTCCCGGCGGGCGAAGGTCCGGGCGGTGTCCCGGATCCGCAGTTGGTCCTCGGTCAGCTGCATCAGTCGGCCCCGGTGTTCGCCGAAGGGTTCCCCCGGACCCGGAGCACGACCTTGCCCACGGCTTCCCGCTCGTCGAGCAGGCGGTAGGCGTCGGCCCCCTGCTCGAAGGGCAGCACCGCTCCCACCGGCGGCTTCACCGCCCCACTGGCGATCAGGGGCAGGAGATCGGCGTGGATGCGGCGGGTCAGGTCGGGGTCCTCGGCCACCGCCTCGCCCCAGGCCGCGCCCACCACCGACACGTTGCGCAGGAGCAGCCGGTTGACCTTGATCTCGGGGATGGTGCCGGCGGCGAAGCCCACCACCACCAGGCGGCCGAAGCGGGCCAGGGAGCGGATGCCGTCGAGGAAGCGGTCTCCCCCCACGGGGTCGTACACCAGGTCGACGCCCTTGCCCCCGGTGAGGGCCAGCACGTCGTCTTTCCAGGTGTCCGACACCACCACCACGTCGTCGGCCCCGGCGGCCCGGGCCACGTCGCCCTTGGCCTCGGTGGACACGAGCCCGATCACCTGGGCCGCACCGGTGGCCTTGGCGATCTGGATGCCGGAGGTGCCGACGCCCCCGGAGGCGCCGAGCACCAGCACGGTCTCGCCCGCCTTCAGGGCACCCCGGTGGACCATGCAGAACACAGCCGTCTGGTAGTTGAGCACCAACGCCGCCCCCTCCTCCCAGCTCAGCTCGTCGGGCAGGGGGAACACGTCGGCCGGGCGGCAGGCCACCACCTCGGCCAGGGCGGCCCGGGTCCAGGCCGCCACCCGGTCACCGGGCTCGAACCCGCTGGCGGCCGGCGCCGAGCGGACGACCCCGGCCATCTCCAGGCCGGGCACGAAGGGCGGATCGGGCCGGATCTGGTACAGACCCCGGCTCTGGAGGAGGTCGGGGAACGACACCCCGGCCGTCACCACGTCGACGATCACGCGGGTGCCGTCGTCGTTGGGCTCCGGTCGCTCCACCAGGGCCACGCCGTCGGGCCCGCTCAGGGCCTGGATCTCGAGTGCACGCATCGGCCGCACCCTACCGGCCGCCACCCCACCGGTTCGAGCCGCGTCGCCGGTCGGCCGGAAATTCGGTGGCGCCGCCGGCCGAGATGGGCCAAGGTGAACCGGTCTGGTGCGCAACCGCACCCAGGCGGACCGAGCCCCGAGTGCACCCGAGGAGGTGGCCGATGCCGAGACTGCTCGCACCCAACCACCCCGCAGCCGCCCATCGGGCGGCCGGTGCCACCCACTGCCTGCTCGGCGCCTGGCCCTTCCCCGCCGCCGTGTAGCGACGGGCTGAGGCCCGCTCCGCCGCCCCGGCCCGCGCCGGCTGCGTAGACCGTCATCCGACGCCGCCCCGTCTCCGGGGCGCCGTCCCGCACGCACCACTCCAGACGACACGAAGAAGCGAAGCCATGTTGCACTCCTACATCCACGTCCACCAGCGCGTCAGCGACACCGAACGTCGGTACCTGCCGCCCCGATCCAGACCCCGGAGCCCGGGCCGTCAGCGGTTGTCGAGGCTGACGACCTTGCCCCGGTTGATGCTCAACCAGTCACGGGCCTCCAGGTAGGGCCGGAACGTGTCGGCGATCAGGCGATGGTCGCCGGCCGTCTTCGGCCGCTGCAGCTCGTACAGGTGGGGAAACTCCAGCCACCCGCACACCGCGTCCCACAACCGGACGGCCGCCTCCCCCCGGGGCGGGTCGATGAGCACGGGCCCGAACAGGCACTGCTCGTCGCCTGCCCCGTCGGCGGGCGGGAAGAACAGCGTCGGCACCCCGAACCCGCCGGCCGCCACCACCTTGTCGTGCTCGGCCCGCACCTCGTCGTGGGTGGTGGGGTCGGCGATCGACGCCTCCACCAGGTCGGGGTCAAGCCCCAGCTCGCCCAGCAGGTGGCGGGCCACCGCCGGCTCGTGGGGCTTGTGCCCGTCCTCGTGCAGGGCCTTGCCGGTGGCGGCGTACCAGCGGTCGAGGTGGTCCATGTCCAGGCGCCGCAGCAGGGCCCCGATCCGCATCATCGACCAGCCGTAGCTCCAGTCCCGCTCCCACGGGTGCTTCTTGCCTTCCTGGCGGTTGATCTCCTCCAGCGAGAAGAACCGCCAGTTCACGGTGAGGCCGAGCTGGTCCCTCACGTCTCGCATCCACAGCGACGTCTGATAGGCGAAGGGGCACATGACGTCGAAGTGGAAGTCGACGGTGGTGGGGCGGGCGGCCATGGGCGGCACCTCCGGCTCGTGGGTCTGCTGGTGCCAGCTTGGCGGCCGGGCCGCCCCCGGGCAAGCTCCGTCCGCCGTCAGGCTGCGCCCTTCGACGGGGGCAGCACGTCGGCCAGCAGGGTGTCCCAGTCGGCGATGCCGCAGCCGTCGGCCCGGTCGACGGTGGTGTCGATGGCCTCGCCGTCGAGCTCGCCCGTGATCGTGGCCACGTCGGGCCCGCCGTAGATGTCGGTGCAGGCCTGGTCGGCGGGGGCCCCCGTGGTCAGCCGCTCCACGACGTCGGCCGCACCGAGCCGGGTGCAGGCGGCGGCGCCGTCGACGCCGTCGACCGCCGGGGTCACAGGGAACGTGTCGCCCAGGCAACCGATGGTGTAGCGCACGGGGTCGGTGTCGGGCCGGGTGATCTCGATCTCGATCGTGCCGATCGCACCGCCGCCCCCGCCGATGGGGTTGATGGCACCGGGGTTGGCGGCCGGATCGGTGCCCGAGCTGTCGGGGCCGGCGGTGGCGGGCGTGGTGACGTCGTCGCCGGAGCCGCAGGCGGCCAGGGCGAGGCTGAGCAGAAGGGCGGCGGCACCGGCCGCCTTGGGGGGTCGTCTCATCATGGCCATGAGACGACGGAGGCGCCCGGTTGGTTCCCGGGCGCCGCCACCCCGGCGGAGAGAAGGTGGGCACCGTCGGTCGAGCCTCCGGTGCCGGCGGGTTACGATGCGGGCCATGGTGTTCCATCATCGGCTCGGGCCCGAGCTGACCGCCGCGGAGCTCCACGCCGTCCTGGCCCTCCGGGTGGCCGTGTTCGTGGTGGAGCAGGCCTGCCCCTACCCCGAGGTGGACGGGCGCGACCTCGATGCCGGCACCGGCCACCGGTGGCTGGCCGACGACATCGGCGTCGCCTGCTACCTGCGCACCCTCCTCGATCCGGCCGACGGCGGGGCCGTCCGCATCGGCCGGGTGGTGACCCGGGCCGACCGCCGGGGCCAGGGCCTGGCCGCCCGGCTCCTGGGCGACACCCTGACCGATGGCGATGCCGGCGGGCACCCCACGGTGCTGGCGGCCCAGACCCGCCTGCAGGCGTGGTACGAAGGCTTCGGCTACGCCGTCAGCGGGCCCGAGTTCCTCGACGACGGCGTGCCCCATGTGCCCATGCACCGCCCGGCCCGGTCCGCCGGCCCGGTGCCGGTAGGCCACCACGAGCCGGCCCGGCCGGGCCACGACCAGCCGGCGCGGCCGGGAAGGGAAGCGAGATGCTGATCGACCTGCTGCTCGAAGGGTTCCGGGCGTCGTGGTTGCCGTCGTCGCTGCTGCTGCTCGTGCCCGGCATCGCCGCCCTGCTGGCGGCCCAGGAGCGGTTCTCCAACACCTGGCTGGGCTACGCCTTCGCCGCCGGCGTGGTGAGCTGGCTCCGCTTCACCGGGATCGTCGGCTCCTGGCCCCTGCTGGGGGTGGCGCTGGCTCTGGCCGCCGCCGGCGTGGTGCTGATGGCGGCCCGGGTCGACACCGGCCGGGTGGTGGGCTCGATCGGCGGGATGCTGGCCGGCGCCGCCGGGGCCCTGCTGTGGCAACCGCTGGTGGGCCGGCACCTGGGTCTGCTGCTGGTGGACCTCAAGGGCCGGGGATTCCCCGGCGCCTTCAACCTCGCCGCCTACCTGCTGGGCGTGCTGTGGTGGCTCGTCGCCCTGGCCGCGGTGCTGGGGGTCCAGGCCTGGGTGGGCCGCAGGGGCCCGACCCGGTTGAGCGGCATGGTGGGCCGGATCAAGCTGGCCCAATCGTGGACCGGTGGCACCGTGCTGGCGCTCCTGGCCCTCATCGCCGCCCTGGGGGCGAACGACGCCGTGGCCAGCCGCCTCATCGAGTGGAGCCTGTAGCGGGCCTTCTGCATCGCGAAAACCCTGGAAAACGGGGGTTTCGTGACGCAGAACGGCGGCGTGTCGCGATTTTCGTCGCGCAGTTCGGCGGTGGGGGGCGGGGGCGAGGCGGTGGGGGCGGGGCGGGCCCGTGATCAGCCGGCGAGGGCGACGGCGGGCGCAGCCGAGCCGGCCAGGCGCCACACCCGGGCCGGGGCGGGCGGCGGGGATACCAGCCGGCGGGCGGCCTGGGTCGGGTCGAGGTGAGGATGGTCGGACCGGAAGTGGGCCCCCCGGCTCTCGGTGCGGGCCAGCCCGGACGACAGCACCAGCCGGGCCACGGTCAGGGCCGATCGGGCCCGGGGGTCGGCAGCGGCGTCGCCGTCGAGGCCGGACAGGGCGTCGAGCGAGGCCTCCATGCCGTCGCGGTGGCGCACCACCCCGGCCCCGTCCCACAGCGCAGCCCGGACCCGGGGAAGCACCGACCCGGCAGGACCAGCGGCGCCGCCCGAGGGCAGGGCTGCGTCGGCGGGGAGCCAGAGTGGGCCGTCGGCGGGGCGGGCGTCTCCGGTGGCCACCGCATCGGCCACCCGGCGACCCATCACCAGCCCTTCGAGCAGCGAGTTGGAGGCCAGGCGGTTCCCGCCGTGCAGCCCCGACGACGCCACCTCGCCGGCGGCCCACAGGCCGGGCCGGGAGGTGCGGCCCCGATCGTCCACCGCCACCCCACCCATGCAGTAATGGGCGGCCGGCGTGACCGGCAACAGGTCCACCCGGGGATCCAGCCCGTGCTCCATGGCCAGGGCGAACACCGTGGGGAAGCGGTGGGGGAAGGCGTCGCCGACGGCCGAGCGGGCGTCGAGGCATGGCGCCAGGCCGTCCTGGAGCTGGCGGTAGTTGGCCCGGGCCACCACGTCCCGGGGGGCCAGCTCGGCGTCGGGGTGCTCGCCCACCATGTACCGCTCACCCCGGGTGTTCACCAGCACCGCCCCCTCGCCCCGCAGGGCCTCGGTGAGCAGGGGCAGTCGGGCCGCCCGGCCACCGGCGTCAGCAGCGGCGCCGCCCACCGCGCCCCCGGTGCCGGTGCCGGGTCCTGAGGCCCGGGTGACGTCGAGGGCGGTGGGATGGAACTGGACGAGCTCCAGGTCGGCCACGGTGACCCCGGCCCGGGCGGCCAGGGCGATGCCGGCCCCGGTCACGTCGGCCGGCACCGTGGTGCGGGCGAAGCAGTGGCCGTAGCCGCCGGTGGCCAGGATCACGGCGGGGGCCAGCAGGGCCTCGCGCCGGCCGCCGGGCCCGGCCACCACCACTCCCACCACCCGCTCGCCGCCGGGGCCGCCGCGGATCAGGTCGAGGGCGGTGGTGTGCTCGGCCAACTCGATGGCGGGGCGGGCCCGCACGGCGGCGGCCAGCGTGGCCACCACGGCCGCCCCGGTGGCGTCGCCGTTGGCGTGGACGATGCGGCGCCGGGAGTGGCCGGCCTCCCGCCCCAGGGCCAGCGAGCCGTCGCCGGCCCGGTCGAACCCGATACCCAGGGTCACCAGCGTGTCGATGACGTCGGGGCCGCCGTCGGCCAGGATGCTGGCCAGCCGGGGGTCGCCGATACCGGCGGCCACGGCCACCGTGTCGTCGGCGTGGAGGGCGGGGTGGTCGTCGGCCCCGATGGCGGCGGCCACGCCGCCCTGGGCCAGGGGGCTGGAGCCGGCGGCACCCACCCGCCCCTCGGTCACGATCACGCAACCCACCCCGTGGCTGTCGAGCCCGAGGGCGGCCGACAACCCGGCCACCCCGGCTCCCAGCACCACGGCCGGGACCCGGCGGGCCACGAGCTCCTCGCCCCCCGCCGTCTCCAGCCGCAGGCGATCCACCGGGCCGAACGGCAGCCCGCCCCCGGTCACCGGCCGGCCACCGATGCGCCCACCGCCGTGACGGAGGGGGCGGCCGAGATCTCCAGCATCCGGTCCACCGAACGGCGGGCCCGGACGGCCACGTCGGCCGGCACCAGCACCTCGGTGGTCATGGTCTCGAGCGACCGGCGGATCTTGTCGAGCGTGATCCGCTTCATGTGGGGGCACAGGTTGCAGGGCCGGATGAACTCGACGTCGGGCACCTCGACGGCCACGTTGTCGGACATCGAGCACTCGGTCACCATCACCACCCGGTTGGGGCGGTTGCCCTTCACCCAGTTGATCATCCCCGAGGTGGAGCCGACGTAGTCGGCCTCGGCCAGCACGTCGGGCGGGCACTCGGGGTGGGCGATGATCGAGATGCCCTCGAACTGGGCCCGGTAGTCGCGCAGCTCGGCCCCGGTGAACCGCTCGTGGACCTCGCACGCTCCCTGCCACCGGATCACCTGCTTGGTGGTCTGGGTGGCCACCCAGGCCCCGAGGTACTGGTCGGGCAGGAAGATCACCCGGTCGCCGGGGAGCGACTCCACCACCTGCAGAGCGTTGGACGACGTGCAGCAGATGTCGACCTCGGCCTTCACCTCGGCCGTGGTGTTGACGTAACAGACCACCGGCACCCCGGGGTAGCGCTGACGCAGCAGCCGGATGTCGGCCGCCGTGATCGACTCGGCCAGCGAGCAGCCAGCCTCGGGATCGGGGATCAGGACGGTCTTGTCGGGGCAGGTGATCTTGGCCGTCTCGGCCATGAAGTGGACACCGGCCAGCACGATCACGTCGGCGTCGGTGCGGGCCGCCTCCTGGGCCAGCGCCAGGGAGTCGCCGGTGATGTCGGCCACGGTGTGGTAGATGTCGGGCGTCATGTAGTTGTGGGCCAACACGATGGCGTTGCGCTCGACCTTGAGGGCGTTGATGGCATCGATCGTGGGCCGGAGCGCCGCCAGCTCCTCGGCCGGTAGCTGCCGGGCGGACGGCTCGGCCCGCACCTCGAGTTTCTGAGCCTCGAGCTTGATGGGGGTCGGCTGTGGCTTCGGCGAACCGTTGGCGGTCATGTCGTGCTCCGTCCTTGTCGACGACGAGCGAGCTTCCTTATGCTCGACTTGAGCATAATAATACTCATCCTGAGCACAAGTGCAAGAGGGTCTGTCAACCCGGCGTTCAGCTCCCGTACACGCTGATCATTGGCCGTACACGCTGATCACGGGCCGTAAACGGCTGCCAGCTCGCCGGCGATGCGGGCCAGATGGTCCCGCACACCGGGGGGAGACAGCACCTCGATGGCCCGGCCGAACCCGGCGATCTCGGCCGCCAGTGAGTACTCGTTCCAGGCCCGGATCTCCACCTCGGCCCGGCCGTCGGGCCCGGCCGCCCCCACCCGCACCCGCTCCCCCAGCAGGCGGCGCACGAAGCCCGCCATCGTGTGGTCGACCAGGGCCCGGGCCTGCACCGGCAGGCGGATCTCGTCGACGTCGGCGGTGATGGCGGCCCACGCCTCGGCCAGATCGAAGTCGGGTGGGCGGACCACGGCCTCGCCCGTCGGCTCCACCCCCCGCACCCGGTCCACCCGGAACGTGCGACGGCCGGCGTCGGTGCCGGCCACCAGATACCAGCGGCCGGCCTTGGCCGCCAGGCCCCACGGGTCGACGGCCCGACGGGTCACCGCCCCCACCCGGTCGACGTAGTCGAGCCAGATCCGCTCGGCGTCGATGACGGCGTCCTGCACCGCCGCCAGATGCTCGGGCTCGGCCGCCGGGGGCGGGGCGGCCAGGCTGCGGGTACCGGCGCCGTCCCACCCTTTCGGGTCGAGCACCACGGCGTCGGCCGCCGCCTCGGCCCGGTCCCGCAGGGGCTCGGGCAGGGCCCGCACCAGCTTGCGCAGGGCGGCCCGCAGCTCGGGGGTGGCGGCCCGGGGCCCGGCCAGCACGAACAGGGCCCGGGTCTCGGCCGCCGACAGGCCCGACAGGTCGGTGCGGCCGTCGCCCAGCAGGTGCCAGCCGCCGCCCCGGCCCTGGGTGGAATACACCGGCAGCCCGGCCATCGACAGCGCCTCCAGGTCGCGCCGGGCCGTGCGTTCGCTCACCTCCAACTCGTCGGCCACCTCGGCCGCCGTCACCCTCCCCCGCCGCTGCAGGAGCAGCAGCACCGCCACCAACCGATCGGCTCGCATGAATCCGAGTTTCTCAGATAAACCGGTCAACAGGTGACCGGTTATGAGTGTCATTGTCGACGGCATGACCACTCAGCAGATCCCCCAGACCCTCCCCGCCGACCCTCGGCCCCAGTTCGCCGCCGCCTACGCCACGGCCGGCAAGGTGATCGCCGGCGTGCAGGCCGACCAGATGGGCCGGCCCACCCCGTGCGACGGCATGAACGTGGCCCAGCTGATGGGCCATCTGCGTATGGTGGCCGACCGGGTGGCCCGGATGGGCCGCAGCGAGGAGCTGTTCGACCACGTGACCGAGCCGCCGCCACCGGCCGACGGCGATCACGGCCGCTGGTGGGCCGAGGCGGGCGACGCCATCACCGTCGCCTGGACCGATCAGCGCCTCACCGAACCGGTGGTCCTGCCCTGGATGCAGGGCACCGGGGCCGACGCCCTGGCCGGCTACGTCAACGAGGTCACCGTGCACACCTGGGACCTGGCCCGGGCCACCGGCCAGGCGGTGGCGTGGGACGACGAGGCGGTGGGCGTGGGCCTGGCCGCCCTACAGGCCGTGCTGCCCGGCGCCGGCCGCACGGCGATGTTCGAGGCCATGAAGGCCGAGATGCCGCCGGAGATGGCCGACTTCGAGCTGCCGTTCGCCGAGCCGGTGGAGGGCACCGACAGCGACGCCCCGCTCATCGAGCGCTCCGTCGCCTACAACGGCCGCAACCCGGCCTGGGCCGCCCAGCCCTGACGCCCGCCCCCACCGCAACTCTGACGTCGGATACCGCCAAGCGGTACGCCACGTCAGAGTTCCGGTGTCAGAAGGGGAGGTGAGGATCAGGCCCGAACCCAGGGGGTGCCGACGCCGGGGCGGGGCCGCTCGCCCAGCACCTCGCGCCGGAACCGGAACAGCTCGGCCGGGCGGCCGCCGGTGCGGGCCAGCTCGCCCGTGCCCTCCACCAGCCCGGCCCCCTCCACCAGACGACGGAAGTTGCCCTTGTGGAGTGGGATCCCGGCCAGGGCCTCCACCACCTGCTGGAGCTGGAGCAGGGTGAACCGGGCGGGCAGGAGCTCGAACACCACGGGCCGGTAGGTCAGCTTGCCCCGGAGCCGGCCCAGCGCGGTGGCGGCGATGCGGCGGTGGTCGAGGTACATCGGGCGCGAGGCCAAGCCCGGCGCCGCCCCGCCGTCGGGACGCCACCGGGTCTCGGCCGACTCGAACAGCAGGCCCACTTCGTACAGCAGCTCGTAGCGCTCCAGGGCCCGCACCCCGTCGAAGGGGAGGCGGGGGCCGCCGAACGCCATCCGCACCCGTTCGGCCCGGAATCGGCTCTCGTCGCCCCCGGCGTCGACGAAGCGCTGGAGGGCGGGGAGGATGACCTCGTCGATCATGGCCGGGCGACCGTCGCGGTGGTCTTCCCACGGGAAGAAGTCGTACACGTCACGCCAGGAGGCGCCGGCCGACGGGCTGCCCTCCCGCACCAGGGCCAGGTAGGCGATCGACAGCTGGCGCACCTCGTCGTCGGAGCCGCCGCCATCGGCGCTGCCGGGGCCCCGCTCCCGGTCGCCGAAGGTGTAGAGCTGTTCCACGTAGCCCACGTCGAGGCCCGTCTGGTCGAGCACCCAGCGCCGCAGCGCCATCTCCAGCGTGCGGTCCCGGAGCTGGAACGGACCGGAGGGCAGGGCCGGCATGGCGGCCGGGCCGTCGATGGTGAGGAGCCGGGGCGCCTCGTCGGTCACGGCCACGATGACGGCGTCGAGGCTGATCTCAATCGGTATGGAACTCACCACCACGGCCGAGGATAGGCCGCCGACACCCCGTCGGTCGGGAGCCGCCCTCCCTGGCCAACTCCTGATCGGTTCAGCCTTCGGCCGCCGCCGCCCGGTCCCGGGCCACGGCATCGAGCAGCTCGTACTCGGCCTCGGTGTCCATGGCGTCCTCGAACTGGATCACCCGCATCTCCTCGAACCGCTGACGGAGCCAGCCGTTGTTGGCGTCGAGCAGGCCGAGGCGCTTGCAGTTGGGCACGATCTTGGCGAACAGCAGCTGCTGGAACGGATCGTCGTTGGGGTCGGCGGCGGTGAACGTGCGGATCGCCTCCTTCACGTCCACCCCCACCCGCTCCCAGACCTCCTGGCGCTGGAACCGGTCGCGCATGCGGATGGCGGCGTCGTAGGCGAACTCCTGGCGCTCGAACAGCTCGGCCTCGGTCAGCTCGCCGTACAGCTCCTTCAGGCTGATGAGGCCGAAGGCCACGTGGCGGGCCTCGTCGCTCATCACGTAGCGCAGGAGCTGGCGCAGCAGGGGATCGAAGGTCTGGTTGGCCATGTTGCCGAAGGCGGCCAGGGCCAGCCCCTCCACCATCACCTGCATGCCGAGGTAGGTCATGTCCCAGCGGTGATCGTTGATGATGTCGTCGAGCAGGGCCTGGAGGTGGGTGTTGACCGGGTACCAGCCCGAGAGCTTGGTATCGAGGTAGCGGGCGAACACCTCCACGTGGCGGGCCTCGTCCATCACCTGGGTGGCGGCGTAGAACTTGGCGTCGATCCAGGGCACGGTCTCCACGATCTTGGCCGTGCACACCAGGGCCCCCTGCTCGCCGTGGAGGAACTGGCTGAGCACCCAGTTCGACGTCTCGATCTCCAGGTTCAGCCACTCCCGCTCGCCCCAGCGCTCGAAGCTGGTGCCGGCGATGTCCACCCCCAGCTCGAGGAGCAGCTCCCGGTTGGGGATGCCGGCCTGGCGCACCAGGGCCTCCTGGTCAACGTCGATCGACCAGTCGAGGTCGGTCTCGCCGTCCCACTGGGAGTGCTTGGCCTTCTCGTACAGCTTGGTGAGGGCGGGCCGGGCGCCCTTGTTGTAGTCCCAGGTGAAAATGGTGTCGGCGTTGTTCTCGACCTGACGAATGGTGGCGCTGCGATCGGCATTGGTGACCGACAGGAGGTCGAGGTGCTCGTCGGTGAGGGCCATGGCGGCTACTCCTGAAAGGTGTCGGTGGGGCGCCAGGAGCGCCCCGTCCGTACACTGTAGTGCAGCACTTACACCGTACGAAAGGGGGCGCGCCCGGGCGTCCGGCCAGGACCTCGTCCAGCTCGCCCAACTCCCGGAGGTGCCGGGGTCGAGCAGGAGGTCGATCCGCTCCCGGGCCGTGAGCTCGCCCCTGGCGTGGAGGCGCTCGATGGTGGCGGCATCGGCGCCGACGCTCGTGAACGTCCGACCCGGACGGGAATTGGTTGACTCGTCAACCTGTTTCGGTAAGCTGGATCGAACCGGAAAGGACCGACCCGATGCCCGAGTCGAACACAGCCGACCGTCTCCCCACCTATTTCGTGTCCCACGGCGGCGGGCCGTGGCCGTGGATGATGGACCAGATGCGGGGTTGGGAGCGCCTGCACGAATCGCTGGCCGCCCTGCCGGCCGATCTGGGCCGCACCCCCCGGGCCATCCTGTGCGTGTCGGCCCACTGGGAGGAGGCCGAGTTCACCGTGCAGACCAGCCCCAAGCCCCCGATGCTGTACGACTACGGCGGCTTCCCCGACTTCACCTACCGCATCCAGTACCCGGCCCCCGGCTCGCCCGAGGTGGCGGAGCGGGTGGGCGAGTTGCTGTCGGGCGCCGGGATCCCGGTGGGCTTCGACGGACGGCGGGGCTACGACCACGGCACCTTCTGCCCCCTCTACGTGTCGTACCCCAACGCCGACGTGCCGATCCTGCAGTTGTCGCTGCGCCACAACCTCGACCCCGAGGTGCACCTGGCCGCCGGCCGGGCCCTGGCCCCCCTGCGCGATGAGAACGTGCTGATCCTGGGGAGCGGCTTCAGCTACCACAACCTGGGCCAGTTCTTCAGCCCGGCCGCCGCCGAGCCCTCCCGCCAGTTCGACGACTGGCTGGCCGCCACCATGCTGGGGTCGTCGCCCGAAGACCGCACCCGTCGCCTGATCGACTGGGAGCGGGCGCCCGCCGCCCGGGCCTGCCACCCCCGGGAGGAGCACCTGCTGCCCCTCATGGTGGCGGTGGGAGCGGCCGAGGCGGAGGACGCCGTGCGCGTCTACCACGAGGACAGCTTCATGGGCCGCCTGAGCTCGTCGAGCTACCGCCTCGGTGCCACCGCCAGCCTGAACTGAGCCCCGGCGCCGGGCGGCACGCCCGACCCGTGGGGCGGGCCCCGGCCCCGATGTGCCGAGGTGCGGACGTTCCCGATTTCGAGCGACTACTGTCGGCGGAGCACGGTTGGCCGAGATGGCGGAGGCCTCCGACGGTTGTGACGCGACTGGGCGAATTCGAGAACTGCATGGCAGACGGCGATCCGTCGCGCCCCGACCATGCTCCGTGCGGAGGCTGAGGCGTTGAGCGCCGGGCGGATCGCCGCTGGACCGCCCCCGCTGCTCCTCGGCGTCGAGGTCGGCCGCCGCCGGGTCCGGCTCGCCCTCCTCGATCCCGAGGGCCGGTTGGTCCACGACGCCGCCGAGGCACCGATCGACGGCAACGAGGATCTCGTCGAGTTCATGGCCGGTGCCACCAGCCGGGCGATCGCCGCCGGCGCCAACCGCCTCGGCCTGAGCCCCGCCACGCCGGTGCAGGTGGCAGCGACGATCGGGTTCCCCCACTGCGGTGTGGGCAGCGGCCCGGCCCTGGGGGAATGGATCGTCGAGTTGAGCCGGGAGCTGGGCGAGCCGGTGGTGTGCATCGGCGATCATGGCGTCTCCTACGCCCCGGTGCACTGCCTCGACTACGTCGACCACGTGTTCCACTCGATCTCGATGCGGCTCGACCGGGTGGAGCTGGCCCCGGTGGCCGCCGGCCGCACCCTGGGCCTGCTCCGATCGGGAACGTTGACGCTGGGATCGGGGATCGCCTGGTCGGCTCGCATCCTCGACGGCGAGATGATGGAGGCGTTCGAGGTGGGTGGCGGGCCGGTCGACGACGCGCTCCACATGATCGCCAACGACGGGGCCCGACCGGTGCAGGTCCTCGACGGGGTGTTCATCGACGAGACCATGTGCCAGGAGCGGGGACTCACCCCGGGGGTGCTGGCCCCGGCCGTGGGTGTCGCCCTGGCCCTGCTCGACCCACCGGGGCGGAACCTCCTCGACGGTCGCCTGGTGGACGCCGCCGGGCGCCGTGCGGCGGCCGGGCCCACCCCGCTCCCACCCCGCCCCGCGGCCCCCGCCCCCCGGCCCGTCACCGGCCGCGACATCAGCGGACCCCGCCCCCGGGCCACCGTGCCCGGGCCCGATCGTCCCCGGGCCGAGGGCCCCCGCACCGCCCCCGGATCGCCGCCCGCCCGCCTGGCGGCGTCACCCGAACCCGAGAGCCGCCTGCCCACCGACATGCTCATAGGAGCGCTCCTGATGCTGACACTCCTGCTCGTCGTCGCTCTGGTGCTGCGATGACCACCGTGGACCGGCGCAGCGCCCGGTACCGCCATCGGCGCCCGGTGGTGGCCGTGCTGTTGGCGGTGAACCTGCTCCTGGTGGGGTTGAACCTGGCCAAACGGGACCTGCTGCCGTTCTCCGTCGGGCCGCTGGGCGGCGAATCGGCCGAGGGCGCCGACCCGACCACCCCGGCCACCGCCGGGAGCGGCGCCAGCACCGCCAGCTCGGTCGTGGTCGCCCCCGGGCCGGCCCGCACCGAGGTCGACCGGTCGGGAGCCGACTGGCCCGGCGGCCCGGGGCCGGTGCCCACCGGCGAGGCCCCTCCCCGACGGGCCACGCTGGGGGCCGACGGTCGGCTGCAGCTCACCGGCTCGGCCCCCAACTGGGGCGTGGCCACCAAGATCGCCCAGTACGCAGCGGAGAAGCTCCCGGGCGGAGCGGGCGCCGTCGACAACCTCATCACCTGGCATCCCGACGCCCCGGCCGAGACCCAGTCGGGCGAGGTGGTCATGACCGGAGCGGCCACCTTCGCCCCCGGCGGAGCCGAGATCGATCCCGGCTCGTTCCCCGTGCTCGACCTGGCGGCCCAGATCATGGTGGCCCACCCCACCGTCTTCGCCGTGGTGATCGGCCACACCGACGACCAGGGCGACGAGGCCGACAACGCCGAGCTGGCGGCGATCCGGGCCGCGGCCGTGGTCGACTACCTCGTTGGCAAGGGCGTGGTGCCGGGCCAGCTGGTGGTGGCGGCCGCCGGGGAGGACGATCCGGTGGCCGACAACCAGACGGTGGAGGGCCGCAACGCCAACCGCCGCACCGAGATCCAGTTCAAGAACTTCCTGATCTCCGACGCCAGCCTGGGAGGCCGGTCGTGACCCGTCGTAGCCAGGCCCTGCTCACCGCCGCCCTCCTGTTCCTGGCCGCCTGCACCAGCGGCAACGACCAGGCCGACCCCGGCCCGTCGTCCAGCTCGACACCGGACGGAGCGGCCACCACCGTGCCCCCAGGCCAGACGGGCCAGACGGGCCAGACGGCGGCGCCCACCTCCGGCCCCCGGTGGGACATCGACGCCGCCCTGGCCGCCGATCCGAACTGCCCCAACCCGCTGTCGGCCGATCCGCTGGTGATCGGCTACGCCGCCGACCTGGGTGACCTGGGTGGCTTCGCCGACGGCCCGGCCTCGGAGACGGCCCGCCACCTGGCCAAGCTGATCAACTGCTCGGGCGGGATCGGCGGCCGGGCGGTGCGGGTGGACGTGACCGACATCTCCGGCTCCCCCACCGACAGCCGGGCCGCCGTGCTCGGCCTCATCCAGGGCGGGGCCGAGGTGCTGCTCGGGCCACCCTTCCCCGACCCCGGGTTCCGGGTGCTGCAGGCCACCCAGGGGCGCACACCGGTGATCTTCACCGGCTCCACCGAGCCGGCCCTGGCCGACACCACCGAGCTGTCGTACCTGGTGGCCTTCAACGACACCCAGGGGGCGTCGGCCGCCGCCCAGTTCGCCAAGAGCCGCAACTGGGGGACGGCCGTCACCCTGTCGAGCCCCGGGCCCTACTTCGGCTACAACGTGCGGGTCTTCACCAGCGCCTTCACCAGCGCCGGGGGTCAGGTCCTGGCCGACCTGCCGTTCGTACCGGGCGAGCAGACCGACTTCGCCGACGCCGTGGCCACGATCGCCCAGAACCCGCCCGACATGATCTACACCCCGATGCTGGCCGAGCAGCTGGTGGCGCTGAAAGGCCAGCTGGAGAAGGCCGGCCTGGGTGATGTGGAGCTGGTGGGCAGCGACGCCTTCGAGGCTTCGTTCGGCTACCAGTTGCCCAACATCGACGGCATCTACCACGTGACCCACGCCGATCCCGCCCCCGATTCCCGGCTGGAGAAGCTGATCGCCAGCTACACGGCGGCCACCGGCTCGCCCCGGCCCGGTGCCCCCTCCATGGTGGCCCTCACCGGCGACGCCATCGCCGTCATCGCCGACGCCTACCTCCGGGTCAACTCGATCGACCCGGTGGCGCTGGGCCGGGCCATCGCCACCGCCAGCGGGGTGCAGGGCGTCACCGGGGAGCTCAGCTACGACAACTCGGGGGCGCCGACCAAGCCGATCTACATCCATCAGGTGGTGAACGGACAGGCCACGCTGGCCTACAAGGTCGACACCTGAGGGCCGCTCCCGGGTGTACGGCGCCGGGCTCAGCCCAGGCCGAAGCCCCGATCGGCCAGGAACCGGGCCAGCTGATCCCGCTCCCGGCGGGCCACCATACGGGCCTTCTCCTCGGCCCAACCGTAGGGGTCGGCCACGCCCCACAGGTCGACGTCGAGCTGCTGGTCGGGCGGCACCGGGCGGCCGGCGGCGGTGCGGCGCCGGCTGTAGCTCCCCACCGCGTCGGCCTCCGCCTCCTGATCGGCCCGGTAGCGGTCTCGGTGCACGGTCACGGCCGGAGGTAGGCGGGGCGAGAACGGCAGCAACCGCTGGGGCCACCCCACGCACATCCCGGCCACGGGGAACACCAGCTCCGGTAGCTCCACGATGCCGGCCACGGCCTCGATGTGGTTGCGGACCACGCTGATGGGGCAGGTGCCGAGACCCAGGCTCTCGGCCACCCAGACGAAGCTGGCCAGGTGGATGGCGGCATCGGCGGCGGCGTTGAGCACGGCGTCGAGGTGGTCGTTGGCGAAGGGCAGCCCGGCCCGCGCCGCCACCCGGCGGATGCGGCCGCTGTCGGCGCAGAACAGCAGGAACCGGCCGCACTCCAGGATCCAGGGCATGGTGGGGATCAGCTCGGCGATGGCCCGCCGCCGCTCGGGGTCGTCCACCACGATCACGCTGCACTGCTGGAGGTCGGACTTCGACGGGGCGGAGAAGGCGGCGGCCAGGAGCACGTCGAGCAGGGCGTCGTCCACCGGCTCACCGGTGTAACGGCGGCAGCTCCGGTGGCCCAGCATCGCCTCGATCGTCCCCGGCCCGCTGGCACCCGACCGGTCCCGGGCGGCGGTGACGGCGGCACTGTGGGCCGGATCGGGCTCGGCGAAGGCGTAGCGACGGGCCACGAGATCGGCCACGGACGGTCCGGCGTCGGTCATGCCGGGATGGTAGAGGCTGAGGGTGGCGGTGGCCCCGACCGTCGGGGGCGGGCATGCTCTGGCCATGAACGCACACGTCGATCACCGCCACATCTCGTCGTCGGGCCACCGCATCCATCTCGCCGAGGCGGGGCAGGGCCCCCTGGTGGTGCTGATCCACGGCTTCCCCGAGAGCTGGTACTCGTGGCGCCACCAGCTGGCCGACCTGGCCGACGCCGGCTACCGGGCGGTGGCCCTCGACGTACGGGGCTACGGCCGCTCCGCCGCCCCGGCCGACATCGAGGGCTACGCCATGACCGCCCTGGTGGGCGACGTCATCGCCGTGATCGACGACGCCGGGCCCGAGCCGGCGGTGGTGGTGGGCCACGACTGGGGCGCCCCCATCGCCTGGAACACGGCCCTGCTCCGGCCCGACCGGGTGCGCGGCGTGGCCGGGTTGTCGGTCCCCTACAACCCCCGGGGCGATGTGCGCCCGCTCGACGGGATGCGGGCCATGGCCGGGGCCGACTGGTTCTACATCGACTATTTCCAGGAGCCGGGGCGGGCCGAGGCCGAAGTGGAGGCCGACCTGGAGCACTGGCTCGAGGGGATCTACTTCAGCATCTCGGGCGAGGCCGACCTCACGGCGCCGTCGGCCTTCGTCTTCCCCCGGGGCACGCTGATGAAGGACCGGTTCCAGTACCCGAAGCCGGGTCAGATGACGTGGCTGACCGACGACGACCTCGCCTTCTTCGTGGGGGAGTTCGAGCGGACCGGGCTCACCGGCGGCTTCAACCGCTACCGCAACATCACCCGGGACTGGACCGAGCTGGCCCCCTGGCGCTTCGCCCCCATCACCGTGCCGTCGCTGTTCGTCGGGGGCGAGAAGGACGGCCCCACCATCCTCGGCCGCCGGGCCATCGAGCGCTTCGACCGCAACCTGCCCGGCCTGCGGGGCAGCCACATCCTGCCCGGCTGCGGCCACTGGACCCAGCAGGAACGGCCGGCCGAGGTTAGCCAGCTCCTCGTCGAGTTCATCGGCGGGCTGGGCTAGGGCCGACCCTTCTGGCGCGTCCAACCAGCGCTGAGCGCTGGTTGGACGCGCCATTTCGGGGTGGCCACAATCGGGCCATGAGCAGCGAGAGCACCGCCGGCGACCGGGTCCGGATCGACGTGGCCGACCACGTGGCCCGGATAACGATCGACCGGCCGGAGCGGATGAACGCCTTCGACGACCTCACCCACGTGGCGTTCAGCGCCGCCATCGACCGGGTGGAAGCCGACGACGACATCTGGGTGGCCGTGATCACCGGCGCCGGCGAACGGGCGTTCTCGGCCGGGCGGGACCTGCGGTGGACGGCCGAGCTGAACGCGGCGGGGCCCGAGGCCCAGGCCGCCTCGGCCGCCCGTATGGCGTCCGCCACCCGCCTCCAGGACCGCTTCGACCTGACCAAGCCGTTCATCGCCCGGGTCAACGGCCACGCCCTGGGCGGCGGGCTGGAGTTGGCCCTGGCCTGCGACATCCTGGTGGTGGCCGACCACGCCCAGCTGGGCCTGCCCGAACCCCGCCGGGGCCTGATCGCCGGGGCCATGGGCGTGCACCGCCTGCCCCGCCACGTCCCCTACCACGTGGCCATGGGCCATCTCCTCACCGGCCGGCCCATGACGCCGGCCCGGGCCTACGAGCTGGGCCTGGTCAACGAGGTGGTGCCGTCGGCCGGCCTCGACGCCGCGGTGGACGCCTGGATCGCCGACATCCTGGCCTGCTCCCCGATCGCCGTGCGGGCCACCAAGCAGTCGGCCGTCGGTGCCCTGCACCTGTCGCTGGCCGACGCCAACCGGTACGTGGCCCCGTGGGAGGCCCGACGCCGGGTGAGCGACGACGCCAAGGAGGGCCCGCTGGCCTTCTCCGAGAAACGACCGCCCCGGTGGAGCGGCCGCTGATGGCGGCCGCATCGGCCGGAGGGCCACCGGGGCCGGGCGCCCCGCTGGCCGGGGTACGGGTGCTCGACGTGGCCAACATGATCGCCGCTCCGTCGATGGCGGCCCTCATGGCCGACCTGGGGGCCGACGTGATCAAGGTCGAGCCGCTCACCGGCGACATCCTGCGCCAGTCGGTCCAGAACGATCCCGACGTGCCCGACCCCTACTGGGAGCTCGACAACCGGGGCAAGCGGGGCATCGCCGTGGACCTGTCGCAGGCCAACGGGGTGGCGGTGGTCCACCGGCTGGCGGCCACCGCCGACGTGTTCGTCACCAACTTCACCATCGACCGCATGACCCGGTTCCGGCTCACGGCGGCCGACCTGGCGGCGGTGGCTCCCCGCTGCATCCACGCCTCGTTCTCCGGCTACGGCTCCGCCGGCCCCGAGGCCAGCCGGCTGGCCTACGACATGACCGCCTTCTTCGCCCGGGGCGGGGTGCAGGGTCTGGTGAGCGATCCCGGCGGGCCGCCCCCGGCCTTCCGCCCGGGCCAGGGCGACCACACATCGGCTCTGGCCCTGCTGTCGGCCACCTTGGCCGCCCTGCGCCTGCGCGACACCACGGGTCGGGTCCACCCGGTGGAGGTGGCGCTGCTCCAGGTGGCGAGCTGGACGCTGGCCAGCGACCTGTCGGTCACCCTCGTCACCGGCGCCGGGCCCGAGCGACGGCCCCGGGCCCAGTGGCCCTCGCCCCTCACCTGCCGGTTCCGCTGCGGCGACGACCGCTGGGTGGCGCTGTGCATGCCCGGGCCCCGCGACTTCTGGCCCGCCTTCGCCGCCTGCGTGGGCCGACCCGACTGGGTGGACGACCCCCGCTACGCCACGCCCGACACGAGGCGGGACAACGCCGTCGAGCTGATCGCCGCCTGCGACGAGGTGTTCGCCACCGCCTCCCGGGCCGCCTGGGCCGACCGGTTGGACGACGCCGGGCTCACCTGGGCCCCGGTGCAGTCGGCCGAGGACCTGGTGGACGATCCGGCCCTGCACGCCCTGGGCGGCCTGGTGCTGGTGGAGGACCATCCCACCGGCCCGTTCCAGACGATCGCCGCCCCCTTCCACGTCCACGGCGCCGACGTGGCCGTCCGGGGCCGGGCCCCCGAGCTGGGCGAGCACTCGCGGGACCTGCTGGCCGAGGCGGGCTACGACCCGGCCGAGATCGACCGTCTGGTGACAACCGGGGTCATCGGTCAGGACCCGGCCCCGACCATCGACAACAGCGATAGCTGACTCGACTCACCCTGCTCGCGCCAGATAGCGTCTGACGTCGTGCGTAGCGCCAAGGACTTCTTCAAGCCACTGGCCGTCGGGGCCCCCGAACCGGTGCGTGACATCCCCTTCCGGCCCAGCCGGATGATCCACTTCTTCCCGCCGTCGAACGCCAAGATGGTGGCCAAGGTGCCCGAGATCGCACCGACGGTCGACATCCTGCTCGGCAACCTGGAAGACGGCGTGCCCGCCACCGACAAGGAGGCGGCCCGGGCCGGCCTGGTCGAGGTGGGCAGGACGGTGGACATGGGGACCACCCAGCTGTGGACCCGGATCAACTCGCTCGACTCACCGTGGTGCCTCGACGACCTGACCACCCTGGTGGGCGAGATCGGCGACCGCCTCGACGTGGTGATGGTGCCCAAGGTCGAGGGCCCGGAGGACATCCACTACGTGGACCGGCTGCTGGCCCAGCTGGAGGCGAAGGCCGGGCTCAGCCAGCCCCTCCTGGTCCACGCCATCCTGGAGACGGCCCGGGGTGTGGCCAACGTGGAGGAGATCTGCGCCGCCTCGCCCCGCATGCAGGGCCTGTCGCTGGGGCCGGCCGACCTGGCCGCCAACCGGCGGATGAAGACCACCCGGGTGGGCGGCGGCCACCCCGGCTACCTGGTGCGCCAGGACCCCGACGCCACCAACCCCGACGCCCCCCGCACCACCTACCAGCAGGACCTGTGGCACTACACCATGGCCCGCATGGTCGACGCCTGCGTGATGAACGGGATCCTGCCCTTCTACGGCCCCTTCGGCGACATCGCCGACACGGTGGCCTGCGAAGACCAGTTCCGCAACGCCTACCTGCTGGGCTGCGTGGGGGCATGGAGCCTCCATCCGAGCCAGATCGCCATCGCCAAGAAGGTGTTCAGCCCCGACCCGGCCGATGTGGCCCGGGCCCAGCGGGTGATCGACGCCATGGGCGACGGCACCGGCGCCATCATGCTCGACGGCAAGATGGAAGACGACGCCTCGGTCAAGCAGTGCAAGGTGGTGGTGGAGCTGGCCCGCCAGCTGTCCGATCGCGACCGCGAGCTGGCGTCGATCTACGGGTTCTGAGTTCCCGTTTCCGAGTTCCGAGGAGAGCAGATCATGAGCGACGACTTCCGCCCCCGCCGCAGCGTGCTGTACATGCCGGCGGCCAACGCCAAGGCGCTGGAGAAGGCGAAGGCCATCCCGGCCGATGCCCTCATCTTCGACCTGGAGGACGCTGTGGCTCCCGACGCCAAGCCGGCGGCCCGGGAGTCGGCGGCGGCCGCCGCCTCGTCGGGCCAGTACGGCCGGCGGGAGCTGACCATCCGCTGCAACGGCCTCGACACGCCGTGGGGGGCCGACGACCTGGCAGCGGCCGCTGCCGCCGGCCCGGCGGCGGTGGTGATCCCCAAGGTGTCGAGCACGGCCTACCTGGCCGAGGTGGTCAAGCGGCTGGAGGCGGCCGGCGCCCCCGACTCACTGCGGGTGTGGGCCATGATCGAGACCCCGACCGCCATCTTCGACGTCCGCCAGATCGCGGCGGTGGACCGGGTGGCGGTGCTCGTGATGGGCAACAACGACCTGGTCAAGGAGCTGCGGGCCCGACCCGTGCCCGGCCGCGGGCCCCTGCTCCCCCACCTGGCCACCGCCGTGCTGGCGGCCCGGGAGGCGGGCAAGGTGATCCTCGACGGCGTGTTCAACGACATCACCAACGCCGAGGGGTTCGAGGCCGAGTGCCGCCAGGGGGCCGAGCTGGGCTTCGACGGCAAGACGCTCATCCATCCCGGCCAGGTCGACATGGCCAACACGGTGTGGGCCCCGTCGGAGGCCGAGATCGAGGAGGCCCGGGCCGTCATCGAGGCCTTCACCCAGGCCGAGGCCGAAGGCAAGGGCGTGGTCACGGTAAACGGCCGCATGGTCGAGAACCTCCACCGCGACACGGCGCGCCGCACCCTGGCCGTCGCCGACGCTATCGCCGCCCTGAGCTGAGCCTCGGCGTGTGAGGGCGCAGCTTTTCGCGTGGTCGGTTTCAGGCGGTCGACCCGATTACGAGAGGACGGAGCGGGCCGTGGGGGTGAGGCGGGTGACCTTGATCTGCTCCCGGTCGAGCATCTCGGGGATCTTCGGCGCGATCTCGTCGAGCCAGGTGTCGCTCTTGTACACGGCCTCGTACTGGGCGGCCCGCTCCTCCTCGGAAGCGAAACGGCGGATCCACACGTAGAGATCGTCCTCCTCCTCGCCGGTGAAGCTGCCAGCGATCACCATCCCCTTGCTCACCTGGAACGGGATGATCACCTCCTCCATGAAGCGCACCCAGTTGTCGCGCTGGCCCTCGTGGCAGCGGTACTGGCGGAGCTCGAACAGCATGGCGGTCCTCCCGGTGGTGTCACCCGGAGACGGGGGACGTGTGGCCGCCCGTGCTAGCAGACGGCGGCCGGTCCCGTCGAACGCCGCCGTGCGGCCAGGAGCCGGCGCCGCAGCGCCCTACCGGCCAGCAGGAATCCGAGGTTGATGCCGAGGATCAGCGGCTGGGCCAGCCAGTACTGGCCGAGCCATGCGCCCTGGACGGCGCGGGGGCCGTCGACCCCGAAGAACCCGGTGACCCCGGGCTGGGCCAGGTGCGCGGTCTGGGTGGCCAGCGAGGCGTACCACACGAGGGCCACGAGGCCAGCGGCAAAGCCACGCCGGTGCCCGAGGGCGAGACCGAGGGTCAGACCGGCCAGCGAGCCGAGGATGAGCGTCATGGAAGTCACTCCCGCGCCGCGAGGCCAGGCTCACGGGCGTGCTGCTGCCGCTGCGCCCCTGGGCCCGGGCCTGGTGTGGGTGGTCGGCTACCACCTGCTCGGCCGGTGGGGGCACAATCGGCTGCTCATGGCGACGACGGCGGCGATGGTGCCGATGACCCTCCTGCTCGGCGCCACGGTGCTCCGAGGTGACGCCTTCGTGGCGGCCCAGCTGGCGGCCAACGGCCTGCTGCTGGGAGCGGCCGCCGCCCGGACCACCCCGACCTCGGAGCCGGAGCGATGACCCCGCCGGCCGCCCGGCGAGGGACGCCGCCGGATCCCGTCGACGGCGACGGAGCAGCCGTGCCCCACCCCATCCACCGCCTCGACGACGCCGTCCACCAGCGGGTACGGCTCGGCATCCTGGCCGCCTGCGTGGGCGTGGCCCGGGTCGACTTCACCTACCTGAGGCAGACCCTCGACCTCACCGACGGCAACCTGGGCCGTCATCTGGAGACCCTGGAGCAGGCCGGGCTGGTGTCGGTGGAGCGGGTGCGGGACGGCGGCCGGCCCCGGAGCTGGATCCGCGTCACCCGCAAAGGCCGGGCCGCCCTCCGCTCCGAGATCGCCACCCTGCGGGAGTTGCTCGACCTCGTGGGAGACGCCGTCGACGACGGCGGTCGGGGCGAGGTTTGAGCGCACCGTGGCGGCGATGGGAGACTGGCTTCTCAGATCGCCACCGTTCGGGGGAACCGCACGCCATGACCGACACGACCCAGATCCACGAGACGTACTCGCTGCCCTACGACGGGGGTGTCGACGCCGACGGCCACATCCTGGAGCCGCTCGACCTGTGGGTGAACTACATCGACCCCAAGTTCCGGGACCGGGCCCTGCGGGTGGAGGTCGACTCCGACGACGGCCTCGAGTACCTGGTGGTCGACAACAAGCGCCCGTTCCTGTCGGGCAAGGGCATGGTTTCCACCCTCGGTGCCATGGGCGCTCCGGACCTGCGGGCCATCCAGTTCGACCCCGAGAACACCTACGAGAAGGTGCGGCCCTACGGCACGCTGGACCCCAAGGAACGGCTCCAGGTGCTCGACGCCGAGAACATGAAGGCGGCCGTCATCTACACCACGGTGGGCCTGCTGTGGGAGTCGGACATGACCGACGTGGAGCTGACCCAGGCCCACTGCACCGCCTACAACCGGTGGGTCACCGAGTTCTGCGCCGGCGGTGAGGGGCGCCTGATCGCCTCGGCCCACGTGTCGCTGTCGGACCCGGTAGCGGCGGCCGCCGAGCTCCGCCGGGCGGTGAACGCCGGCGCCAGGGGCTGCTTCGTCGCCCCCTTCACCCACGACGCCAAGCCCCTCGGCCACCCCGACCACGATCCCCTGTTCGCCGCCTGCCAGGAGCTCGACGTCCCCTTCGCCATCCACCCCACCTTCGAGCCCCAGTGGACCAAGGGCACCCGGATGGGCCCGTGGGAGTACGTGCGCCAGCTCACCCTGCTGCCGCTGATCACGGCGTCGGACGGGGTGCGCCACCAGTTCGCCACCCTGCTCGACTTCTGCGTGTTCGACCGGTTCCCCGATCTCAAGGTGCTGGTGCTGGAGTCGGGCGGCTCGTGGGCCCCCTACTACTTCGACCGGATGGACGCCGTCTACGCCCACACCCCGGTGGGGGCCCGTATCCGGCTCAAGAAGCTGCCCAGCGAGTACCTGGCCGAGCAGATCTGGATCTCGTGCGACCCCGACGAGAAGTCGATCCCCCACCTGATCGAGCGCTTCGGCGACCGGTTCATGTGGGCCTCGGACTTCCCCCACCCCGACCACACGCCCGGCTACATCCTCGACCTGGAGTCGAACGTGAAGCCGCTGTCGGAGGCGAGCCGGGCCAAGTTCCTGGGCGGCAATGCCACCGACCTGTTCAAGATCGACATCTGAGGAACCCGGCCGGCTCCGGCCGGCCGGCACCAAGGGGGGAACCAGCATGCACTTCCGTATCGACGACCCCGGGTTCTGGGGCCAGTGCCCGGCCGACTACCTGCGTCCCCTGGTCGAACGGAGCGAAGCCGACGGCGTGCCGCTGTCGATCTTCGCCGTGGGCGACCCGCACGATCCCGGGACCCCGGCCTTCGCCGTGTTCCGCATGGGGCCGGGCGAGGTGCTGCCCCGCCACTCCCACCCGTGCGAGCGCTTCGAGGTGATCATGCAGGGCTCGATGGAGGTCCGCAGCCCCGAGGAGCCGGGGCTGCAGCTCAAGGCGGGCGACGTGATGCGGGCCGCCCCCGACGAGCTGTACGGCCCCCACGTGGCCGGGCCCGAGGGGTTCACGGTGGCCGAGTACTTCAGCCGGCTGGCCGGCGTCTACCAGCTCACGCTCGACACCCGCCGGGGCCTGTGGACCCGCAACCTGCTCGACGAGTACCAGGCCTAGCTGTTCGGGGGCTGGCGCCCCCGCCGCCTCCCTGCGGTCGGCTCCCCCATCCCCTGGTGGGGCCCCACCCACCAGGCGGCTTCGCCGAGGCTCCTAGTTTCGGGCGCTGGCGAGGCGGGTGCCGGAGCGGGGGTAGAACAGGAGCAGGAGCGGGGCCACCAGGATCTGGCAGCCGCCGAGGATGGCCCACAGCACGTTGTAGCGCCAGATGTCGTGCTGGCCGTTCAGGACGGCCAGGGCCATGGCCGTACCCATCCCGCCCACGGCGTAGCGGAGGCTCTGGTGCACCCCGTTGGCGGTGGCGATGGCCCGGCTCTCGATGTCGGCCAGGGCGGCGGCGTTGAGCAGGCTGGCCAGCGGCCCCATGCCCAGGCCGAACAACAGGGTGACGGGGAAGAAGGCGAACCAGTACCGGACCTGGGTGTCGAGGAACAGGATGGCCCACAGCTGGCCCAGGGCCGACACCACGGCGGCCGCCGCCAGCAGGGCGCGGTAGCCCCGGGCGTCGGCCCAGCGGCCCCCGCCGATGGCCATGGCCCCCGACACCAGCGGGCTGACGGTGAAGGCCAGTCCCACCTGCCACACGTCGAAGTGCCACACGTTCTTGAGGAAGATGGGCCACAGCACCCAGCTGGTGAACGCCCCCACCATCGACAGCGCCACGGCGGCGTTGGCCACGGCGAAGCTGCGGATCCGGAACAGGCGGGGGTCGAACAGGGGCTCGGGATGGCGGGCCGACCGGACGAGGAACAGCGGCAGCAGCACCACCGAAGCCACGAAGGCGCCCACCACGGCGGGCGAGCCCCACCCCGCCACCGGCCCCCGGAGGGTGGCGTAGACCACGAGGAACACCGACCCCGACCCCAGGACCATGCCCAGCAGGTCGAGGCGGCGGGACCGGTCGGTGGTGGCCGTCTCGTCCATGAACAGCTTCGCCCCCACCAGGCCGAGCCCGGCGATCGGCACCAGGATCAGGTACATCCATCGCCAGGTGGCGAGGGTGAGGGCGGCGGCGGCCAACACAGGGGCCAGACCGGAGGCGGCCATCCCCACCGAGGCCCAGATGCCGACGACCGTGGCCTGCTTGGCCTGGGGGAATCGGGGCAGCACGAGGCCGAGCGAGGCGGGAACGGCCATGGCCCCGCAGATGCCCTGGATCACCCGGGCCAGCACCAGCAGCACCACCGACGGGGCCAGCCCGGCGGCCAGCGAGCTGACGGCCAGGCCGGCCAGGCCGAGGCGGAACACCCGCAGCCGGCCGTAGCGGTCGGCCAGGCGACCGGCGGCCAGCATCATGGTGGCGAAGCTCAGGGCGTAGCCGGTGAGGATCCAGCCGGTCAGCGACGGGCTGGCCCCGGGGAACGAGGCGACGATGTCGGAGAAAGCAACGTTGGTGACGGTGACGTTGATCGTGCCCAGCACGAACGCCAGCGACCCGGTGGCCAGCGCCAGCCACGCCGCCCGGTCGGCCTCCACCACCGGCGCCGGGCCCGCGGTGGCGGTGGCCGTGGCCGTGGCCGCCGCGGTCGGCGGGGCGGCGGGCGGTGCCGGGGATGCGCCAGCCCGGCCCTGGCGCAGCGAGAAGGTGCGTCCCATCGGCCCACTTCAGGCCGTCACGGCCCCCCAACGCAAAACGGCGGCGGGGCGGGGCGGGGGCAGGCCTAGGACTTGACGGCGAAGTACTCGATGGCCCGGGTGACGACCTCGTCGCCGGCGGCTTCCAGGTTGCCGGCGTCGAACGGGGGCTGGGGGTCGTACTCGATCATCAGCTGCATGGCCTTGGCCGCCACGTCGTCCACCAGCAGCTCGGCCAGGCGGATGGCCATGTCGATCCCCGAGCTGACCCCGGCGGCGGTGATGATGCGGCGGTCGAGGTGCTCCACCACCCGCTTCGCCGTCGGCTCGGCCCCGTGCTTGCGCAGCAGATCGGTGGCCGACCAGTGGGTGGTGGCGGTGAGCCCCTCGAGGAGTCCGGCCGCCCCCAGCACGAGCGAGCCGGTGCACACCGAGGTGGTGTAGCGGGTGGTGGGATGGGCGGCGGCCACCCAGCGGGTGATGGGGTGGTCGGCGTCGAGGGCCCGGGTGCCGATGCCCCCGGGGACCACGATCACGTCGGGGTCGGGCAGCTCGTCGAGGGTGGCGTCGACGGTGAGGCCGAGGAAGCCGTTGTCGGTGCGGACCTCGCCCTTACGCTCACCCACGAAGGTGACGGTGGCGTCGGGCAGACGCTGCAGCACCTCGTAGGGGCCGATGCCGTCGAGGGCGGTGAGCCGGTCGAACAGGGGGATGGCGATGCGCATGGCAGTGGTCTCCTTGGGTGTGCGGTTCAGGCGCGGAAGCGCTGTCGGTACTGGTCGGGGGCCACGCCGACGCAGCGGTGGAACGAGCGGCGGAGGGTCTCGGCCGTGCCGAACCCGCACCGTTCGGCCACGGCGGTGAGGCCGGTGTCCTCGGTCTCCAGCAGGCGGCGGGCGGCCTCGATGCGGACCTTCTCCACGTAGCGGGCCGGTGTGGTGCCCAGCTCCTGGCGGAACAGCCGGAGGAAGTGGCGCTCCGACACCCCGGCGTGGGCGGCCAGGGCCGGCACGTCGAGAGGGCGGGAGGGATCGGCGTGGACGAGGTCGACGGCGGAGCGGATCGGCTGGCGCTCGGCCGGGGCCGACCACACGGGGGCGGCGAACTGGCTCTGGCCGCCGGGGCGGCGGAGGAACACCACCAGCCAGCGGGCCACGGTCTGGGCCACCTCGGCCCCCAGGTCGTCCTCCACCAGGGCCAGGGCCAGGTCGATGCCGGCGGTGACGCCGGCCGAGGTCCAGCACCGGTCGTGGCGGACCCACAGGGCGTCGGGGTCGACGTCGAGCTCGGGGTGGCGGCGGGCCAGCCGGCCGGCCCGGGCCCAGTGGGTGGCCACCCGCTGGCCCGGCTCGAACAGACCGGCGGCGGCGCCCAGGAAGGCGCCGGTGCACACCGTGGCCACCCGGCGGGACCGGGCGGCGGCGCCGGCCACGGCGCGGCAGGCGTCGGGGTCGGCGGCCAGGGCGTACACCCCGTCGCCGCCGGGGAGGACGAGGGTGTCGACGGCGGCGAGGGTCACCAACGAGGCGGTGGGCGAGAACGTCAGGCCGCTCTCGGCCGCCACCAGGGCCGGCGGGTCGGCCAGTGCCACGAGCATCGGTCGGTAGCGGGGATCGGTGCGGCGGAGGCCGTCGAGCACCTGGTTGGCGCCGGCGAAGACCTCGAACGGGCCGGTGGCGTCGAGCGACTGCATGCCCTCGAACCCCACGATCGCCACCACCCGGTCGGTCATGGCTCCAGCATCACCCCGCCGGCGCTATGGCGTCAACGACAAGGATCCCACAGATTCCGCCATTGCCCCATCACCCCCCCTGCGATCTGTGGCGCCAGCGCGCGAAATGCAGCACCTGGCGCCACAGTTCGCAGATGTGGGGTGGGGTGGGGTGGGGTCGGGTCAGGCTTCGACGCGGGCGACGCCGTCGGCGATGGCGGCTTTGAACACGGCCTCGGCCACCCGCCGGGGCACGTCCTTGTCGAACACCGAGGGGATCACGAAGTCGGGCGCCAGCTGCTCGGGGGTGACCGACCGGGCGATGGCCTGGGCCGCCGCCAGCTTCATGCCCTCGGTGATGTCGGTGGCCCGGGCGTCGAGCGCGCCCCGGAAGATGCCGGGGAAGGCCAGCACGTTGTTGATCTGGTTGGGGTAGTCGCTGCGGCCGGTGGCCATCACCGACACCAGCCCCTCCACCTGGCCCGGGAGCACCTCGGGGTCGGGGTTGGCCATGGCGAACACGATCCGGCCGTCGGCCATCGAGGCCACGTCGTCCCGAGTCACCAGCCCGGGCCCGCTCACGCCGATGAACACGTCGGCCCCCCGCATCATGGCGGCCAGCGAGCCCGAACGCTTGTCGGGGTTGGTGGCGAGCGCCAGCTGTTCCTTGACCGGGTTGAGGTTGTGGCGGCCGGCGTAGACGGCGCCCTCCCGGTCGACGCACACGATCTCGCCCGCACCGGCCTCGATCAGGATCTTGGCGCAGGCCACCCCGGCGGCGCCCACGCCGGCGATGACCACCGACAGGTCGGCCATCTTCTTGCCCACGATCCGCAGGGCGTTCTCCAGCCCGGCCAGGGCCACCACGGCGGTGCCGTGCTGGTCGTCGTGGAACACGGGGATGTCGAGGCGGCGCTTCAGCTCCTCCTCGATCACGAAGCAGCCGGGGGCGGCGATGTCTTCCAGGTTGATGCCGCCGAAGGTGGGGGCGAGCCGCACCACGGTCTCGATCAGCTCCTCCGGGGTGGCCACGTCGAGGCAGATGGGGAAGCCGTCGACCCCGCCGAACTCCTTGAACAGCAGGGCCTTGCCCTCCATCACCGGCAGGGCGGCCTTGGGGCCGATGTCGCCCAGGCCGAGCACGGCGGTGCCGTCGGTGACGATGGCCACCGTGTTCTTGCGGATGGTGTGGGTGTCGGCCACCCGCTCGTCGGCGGCGATGGCGTTGCACACCCGGGCCACGCCGGGGGTGTAGGCCATCGACAGGTCGTCACGGTCGCCCACCGGGAACAGGGGCAGCACCTCGATCTTGCCCCCCTCGTGCATGCGGAACGTGCGGTCCCACGACGCCAGGAGGGTGACACCGTCCACCTGCGACACCAGCGCGATCACCTCGAGCTGGTGCTCGGCGCTGCAGCAGTTCACCACCAGGTCCCGCTCCAGCGTGGGGCCCTTGGCCACGAAGCCGTCGATGGCGAAGATGTTGCCGCCGGCGTCGCCGATGGCGGAGGCCAGGCGACCGAGCACGCCCGGCTCGTTGGCCAGACGGACCTTCAGGGTCACCGAGAACTGGGCAGCTGGTTGGGCGGTCATGAGGTGCAAAGCTAACCGAACACCCGACCTCAAGCGCCGGGAGCTGGCCTTTCTAACTCAGGTTTTTGTGAGCCCAGTCACCCACGGCGGCGGGTCGGCGGGCCCGGTCAGAGCCGGTCGAGCAGCTGCTGCTTCTTCACCTGGAACTCGGCGTCGGTCAGCACGCCCTGGCGGTGGAGCTCGGCCAGCTTGGCGATCTGCTCCGGGATCGACTGCTGGACCGACGGCCCAGCCGCCCCGAACCGGTCGAACTTGCGGTTCTCGTTCGCTTCCATCTGGCGGTAGATCTCGTTCTGGACCTGGAGCGGCTTGCGGATGTTGGGCACCGGCTGGGCCCCCTGCTCGGCCGCCGACTCGATCACGAGGTCGCCCGAGCCGATCATCCGCTCGAACAGCGTCTGGTGGAACAGCACGGTGTTCACCCGCTCCAGCGGGATCTCGATGCCGGTGCGGTTGAACACGCCCTGGCGGTCGATGAGGCGGTCGGTGGTGACCACGAAGTTGGTGTTGGTCCACTGCAGGTAGTGCCAGCCGAACCAGATCAGGGTGCCGGCCAGCAGCACGGCGGCGGCCAGCATCACGGGCGAGGGAAGGAATACGAGAGAGATGACGGCGATGAGGATCGCCACCACCAGCGCCGCCCCCTGGCGGGCGAAGTACCACCAGTGGGGGCGGAGGTCGAGCACGACCTGCTCGCCGCCGTTCAACAGCTCCGAGGGAAAAGGCACGCAGCGATCGTAGCCACCGTTGTCGAACCGGCGCTCGACACCGGACGAGCCGGCGGCGACGGGCCGCCACCCTAGGACGAGCGGGGGATGAGCTGGCGGGCGGCGTGGTCGATGAGCCGGTCGGTGGCGGCACCGTCAATCGGGTCGGGAACGAGGATCAGGCGGTCCACGCCCGCCGCCCCGTACTCGTCGGCCAGCGCCGGGGTGGGCAGCCCGTGAGGGACGACGCTGATCTGCAGGCGGGACCGGTGCGGGCCGCGGTGAGCGGCGAGCGTCGCCACGTGCTCCGCCGCCTGGGACGGGGTGAGATCCCAACCGAACCAGCCATCGCCCAGGAGGGCGGCGCGCCCCAACGCCTGGGGGGCGTGCCCGCCGAAGACGATCGGCGGGCCCGGCCTCTGGGTCGGTTGCGGCGCCTGATTCACCGACCCGAACTGCGTCCACCGCCCGGCGAAATTGCGCTCACCGGCCCACAGGGCCCGCATGGCCGCCAGGTTCTCCTCCGTGCGGGCCACGCGTTCCGCCAGGTCCACGCCGAACGCCGCCAGCTCGGCCGACACATACCCGATGGCGACGCCGACCTCGAGGCGGCCGGCGCTCAGATGATCGATCGAGGCGAGCTGCTTGGCCGCCAGCACCGGGTGACGCTGGGGCAGCACGAGCACACCGGCTCCCAGACGCACCCGTTCGGTGACCGCGGCCAGGAAGGTCAGCGCCGTGAGGGCTTCGAGCCGGGGCTCGTCGGCCGGGTCGGGTGCATCGTCGGGCAGGGCGATGTGATCGCCGACCCACAGCGACTCGAAGCCGACCTCCTCCGCCCGCCGGGCCCGGGCGGCGAGGGCGGAGCGGTTGGTGTTGTCGTTGCGGTGCAACCCGTACAGTCCGTAGCGCATGAGCCAGTCCACCATCACCCGGCCGCCGCTGCTACCGACCACGCCGAGCCGATCGGCAGACGGGACGCGAGCCCCCGAAAAACAGAGCTAAGTTCTCAGGGTGCACGCCGATGCCCTCCTCGCTGGGCTGAACGAGGCTCAGCTCCGGGCCGTGACGGCCGAGGGCGGGCCGGTGGTGGTGCTGGCCGGTGCCGGATCGGGCAAGACCCGGGTGCTGACCCGCCGCATCGCCTGGCGCGTGCTGCGGGCCGACACCGACCCGTCGAAGGTCATGGCCCTCACGTTCACCCGGGCGGCGGCGGCCGAACTCCGGGAGCGCCTGCTGGCCCTCGGGCTGCGGGACCGGGTGACGGCCGGGACCTTCCACGCCCTGGCCCTGGTCCAGCTCCGCCAGCGGTGGGCCGAGCGCAACATGACCCCGCCCACCCTGGTGGACCGTAAGCTCCGCCTGATCAGCCCGCTCCTGCCCCGCTCGGGGTCCGGCCGCCGGGTGGAGGCCATCGACGTGGCGGCCGAGATCGACTGGGCCCGGGCCCGCCTGGTGCCACCGGAGCACTACGGCCCGGCGGCGGTCGAGGCCGGCCGCACCCCTCCCCTGCCGCCGGAGCAGATGGCCGAGCTGATGGTGGCCTACGCCCAGGCCAAGCGGCGCAAGCGGGTGGTCGATTTCGACGATCTCCTCCACCTCGCCATCCGCGACCTCCAGGCCGATCCCGCCTACGCCGAGGCGGTCCGGTGGCGCTACCGCCATCTCTACGTCGACGAGTTCCAGGACGTGAACCCCCTGCAGTACGAGCTGCTGGCCCACTGGCGGGGCAACCGCCCCGACCTGTTCGTGGTGGGCGATCCCAACCAGGCCATCTACGGCTGGAACGGGGCCGATCCCAACCTCCTCAACCGGTTCGTGCGCCGGGAGAAGGGGGCCGAGCTGGTGCAGCTGACCGAGAACTACCGGTCGACTCCCCAGGTGCTGGCCGTGGCCGGCAGCCTCACCACCACGCCCCCGCTCGAGCCCAACCGGCCCGACGGCCCGGTGCCGTCGATCACGGCCTACGCCGACGACCGCTCGGAGGCCGGGGGGATCGCCCGCCGGGCCCGGGAGGCCCATTCGGTGGCCGGGGCCTGGAGCCACCAGGCGGTGCTGGTGCGCACGAACGCCCAGCTGCTGCTGGTGGAACAGGCGCTGGCCGAGGCCGGCATACCGTGCCGGGTGCGGGCCGGGGCCGGGCCGCTGGCCACCCCCGAAGTCCGGGGCGAGCTCAAGGTGCTCGACCAGCCCGGGGTCGACCTGGCCGCCTACGTCGAAGCGCTCGACGACCGCCTCGACCGGGTTGGCAGCGGCGAGGGGGGCGAGATGACCGTTCCCGAGATCGAACGACGGGCCAACCTGGCGTCGTTCGCCGCGCTCATCCACGATTACCTGGCCACCGACCCCGCCCCGTCGGGCCCCGGCCTGGTCGCCTGGACCGGCACGCTCCAGCAGGGTGACGTGGGCGCGGCGGCCGACGGGGTGGAGCTCACCACCTTCCACGGGGCCAAGGGCCTGGAGTGGCCGGTGGTGCACGTGGCCGGCCTGGAGGAGGGCTTCGTGCCCATCGCCTACGCCACCACCGGCGCCCAGCTCAGCGAGGAGCGTCGCCTGCTGTACGTGGCCGTCACCCGGGCGGTGGACGAGCTCCACCTGTCGTGGGCGGGCCAGCGCACGTTCGGGACCAAGACCGTGCAACGTCAGGCCTCCCAGCTCCTGGCCCCCCTGGCCGATGCCGTGACCCGGCTCGGGGTGGGCCCGGCCCACCGGGTCGACTGGCGGACCCAGCTGGCCCGCAGCCGCCAGAGCCTGGCCGAGGCCACAGCCGGCCTCGACGACGGCCCGCCCGGGCCCGACCCGGGGCTGTCGCTGGTTGGCCCCGACGGCACGCTGGGGCCACCGGCCACCCGGCGCTCCGACACCGCCCGCCCCGGCGGCGGGCGGAACCGACGGCGCGGCGCGGGCGCGGGCACCGGCCCCGACCGGGGAGGAGCGGCCGGATCGGGCGGCCCGGGCGGGGGCCGGATCGTGGCCGACGCCGGCGCCCCGGCCGACGACTCGGCGGAGTCGATCTACCGGGCCCTGCAGCAGTGGCGGCAGCGGCGGGCCCGGGCGGCCGACGTGCCGCCTCACGTGGTGTTCAGCGACCAGACGCTCCGGGCCATCGCCCGGGACCGACCGACCACCCGGGCCCGGCTGGCCTCCATGCCGGGCATGGGCCCGGCCAAGCTCAGCCGGTACGGCGACGACCTGCTCCAGCTCCTGGCCGAGGTGGGAGTGGGTCGATGACAAGCTCTGGTCCTTCGTCCCTGGTGCCGATGGCGGGCGGCCTGATCTCTTGTTGTCCAGGATCCCGATGCATGAGGCGCCGCCCCCGGTGCCTCGCCCAGCGGGAGCCATCCGTTCCACCATCACCCCAGGAGCTCGTCCCATGCCCTCGCCGCCGCTGACCATACGTGCCCTCGACCGGGTGCTCGTGGCCCTCGACGCCCCGGTGCCCGCCCTGTCCAGCCGCGATGGGGCCGGCGGCGACGGAGCCGGCACCGGCTCCCTCATCCCCTCGGCCGAGCGGACGGTGCTGGCGGCCGAGGTGCTGGCCTCGTGGTTCGGGGCGTCACTCCAGTTCGTCACCACCGACACCGCCTCCACCGAACAGCTCGACCGGCTCAGCGGCACGATCGGCCTGCGCACCGACCCGGTGCTGGTGCTGGCCGAACCGGTCTTCGGCGACGACCTGCACCGCCACGCCGTGGGCCTCGCCCCCTGTCTGGTGGTGGCGGCGGCCGACGAGCAGTCGCTGGCCGTGGCCCGGGCCGGCGCCCAGCCCACCTACCTCGTGCCCCACGGCCCCAAGCGGCGCCAGCCCAGCGGCCCGTTGCTGGTGGAGCTGGAGGCGGGAGACGAGCTCGACGACGCCCTGGCCCTGGCCACCGTGTGGTCGCAGTCGCTCGACCTCGGGCTGCGCCTGGTGCCCGGTACCCACGACGGCGGGGCCGACGAGGCCGATCGGGCCCGGGTGAGGCTGGAGGCCATGGGCGTCCAGGCCACGGTGGAGGCGCCGGGCTGGGCGGTGGAGCAGGCGTTCCAGTCGGCCGATGCCCCCCTGGCCCTGGTGGTGGCGGCCCACCGCCTCACCGGCACCGGCGACGACGATCTCAGCGACACCGTGGCCCGGGTGCTGGACGCCGGGGGGAGCGTGTTGGTGGCCCCCGCCCCCAGTGCCCTACCGCCCCGCGAGCCGGTGGTCGACCTCAACGCCCTCCACGACCTGTCGGCGGCGCTGGGCACCACGTCGGACGACGCCGACAACCTGTCGACCGAGGAATGCTCCGAGGTGCTGCGCTCGGCCGTGGTGGGGCGGCTGGCCTACGTCGACCACGGCTGGCCGGTGGTGGTGCCGATCAACTTCTCCCTCCACGAGGGCGACATCTTCATCCGCAGCGTGCAGGGCGGGAAGCTCGACGCCGCGGTGCGTAACGAGCGGGTGTGCTTCGAGGTCGACAGCATCACGTCGGGCGACAAGCGGGGCCGCAGCGTGATCGTGCACGGTCACCTGGAGGTGATCCGCGACCCCGCCACGCTGCAGGCCGCCTGGGCCAACGATCCGGCGCCCTGGGTCGACGACAACCAGATGCTGTGGCTGCGCCTGGTGGCGCTGGCCACCACCGGGCGCACCGTGGGCTGAACGACCCGGCGATCTGTGGCGCCCGGCGCTGGATTCTGCGCACTGGCGCCACAGATCCCAGTGGGGGTCAGTTCCCGGCCGGCACCACCACGGTGGCCACCACCGGCTTGTGTACGAGGCTCGTGGTCACCGAGCCGACCAGCAGGTGGGCAACACCCTCGTGGCCCCGGGAACCGAGCACCATGAGGTCGGCCCCCTCGGCCGCATCCATGAGCACCGTGCGGGGATCGCCGTACTCGAGCCGGCTCACCACCTCGTGGACGGGAGCGCCGGCGGCCGTGGCCCGGGCCGTCGCCTCCTTCACCGTCCGGGCCAACGACGCCTTGGCCTCATCCTCGAACAACTCCACCGACAGGGTGGCGGCGTCGGGGTAGGTGCTCAGGTGGTAGGTCCAGGCGTGGACCGCTTCCAGCGTGGCCCCGGCCGGTGTGTAGCGCATGGCCCAGACCAGGGCGGCCACCGCGTTGGGCGAGCCGTCGACCCCCACCACGACCCGGCGGGTGTCGTCCTCCACCGCCACGTGCTCGGGGACCACGGCCACCGGCACAGTGGCGTGACGCACGACGTGGGAGCTCACCGAGCCGAGCACGGCATCGGCCACTGCGCCCCGGCCCCGGGTGCCCACCACGATCAGGGCGGCGGTGCGGCCGGTGTCGACCAGGCAGTGCCCGGCTGTGCCCTCAGCCACCACCAGGGCGGCCGGGAGGGCCGGGTCGATCTCGGCCAGGGCCTGCTCGCCTTCGGCCTTGGCCTGGTCGGCGAACTCCTGGGCCGACGGGGCGGGCGGCCCCCCGGGCATGCCGGTTGGCACCGCCCACCACGGGTAGTGCCATGCCACCACGGGAGTCACCGGGCCGAAGCGGGCGGCTCGGGCGGCGGCCCAGCGCAGCGCGTGCTGCGATCCGGGCGAACCGTCGATGCCCACCACGATGCCTTGCACCGTGGAGTCGGTGTTGTTGCTGTCGGTCTTTGCAAGCACATCGGTCACGATTACATCCTCAGGCCGGAGCCGCCATCAGTTGAGAGAACAAAGTCCATTTCCCCTGGTGGTTCCCCTGCCGGCCCCGGCCCAACCGGATCCAAGGCCAAGGTCGGGGCCAAGGACCCTGGCGGCCCCGGCCCCGGAGCCGCGACGATTGTTCGCCTATGCTTGCACCAGGCGGTGTCGCCTTGTCAGTCCCGGATCGAACGGAGCCAGCACGTGATCGGAGCCCTTCCGTGATCAAAGTCTTCCTCCTCGACGACCACGAGATCGTGCGGCGCGGCCTGCGCGAGCTGATCTCGGCCGACGAGGAGATCGAGGTGGTGGGCGAGACGGGCAAGGCGGCCGAGGCGCTGCGGATCGTGGCCGACACCCGGCCCGACGTCGCCGTGCTCGACGTGCGTCTGCAGGACGGCAACGGCATCGAGGTCTGCCGCGACATCCGCTCCCAGTACCCCGACACCGCCTGCCTGATCCTCACCTCGTTCAGCGACGATCACGCCCTGGTCGACGCGGCGGTGGCCGGGGCCGCCGGCTACTGCCTGAAGCAGATCCGGGGCAACGAGCTGATCTCGTCGATCCGCAAGGTGGCGGCCGGGGGCGTGCTGCTCGATGCCGCCACCGTGCGCATGGGCATGTCCCGCCTGCGGGCCAGCGAGGAGGGCAAGATCGCCACCCTCACCGATCAGGAGCGGCGGATCTTCGACCTGATCGGCGAGGGCTACTCCAACCGGCAGATCGCCGACGAGATGTTCCTGGCCGAGAAGACGGTGAAGAACTACGTCTCCAACCTGCTGGCCAAGCTGGATATGAACCGTCGCACCGAGGTGGCCGCCTACGCCGCCCGTATCGACGAGCGCAAGTCTCGCCGCTTCGACTGAGTGTCCCTTCGGGACCTGGAGTTTCGCTTCGCGGAAACTCCGGTGTCCGCTCCAGGCCCCCTTCCACTGACGGAGATTCCAGGGTGAACCAACTCCTGACCGACGCTGCGCTCGGCGTGTTCACAGCCGCCTCCGACGCCATCATCGTGGTCGACGCCGACGGCGTGATCACGCTGGCCAACCCGATGGCCCACACCATGTTCGGCTACCCCGACGGCGAGCTGGAAGGCGCGGGCATCGAGGCGCTGGTGCCCGAGAACCGGAGCCAGGCCCACCGGGCCCACCGCCTCCGCTACCGGGCCGAGCCCAAGGCCCGGGTGATGGGCGATCAGACGGCCCGCCTGTCGGCCCGCCGCCTCGACGGCAGCTCGTTCCCCGTCGACGTGGCCCTGAGCCCGATGACGCTCGACGGTGAGGCGGTGACCGTGGCCGTGGCCCGAGACGTGAGCGAACGGGTGCGGGCCGAGGTGGAGCACGACACGGTGCGCCGCTCGCTCGATGCGGTGGACGACGCCGTGCTGATGTTCGACCCCGCCTCGCTCCAGCTCACCTACGTGAACCGGGGGGCGGAGGAGCAGCTCGGCTACGACCGCAAGCGCCTCCTGGGCGAGATGACGCCCCTGCACGTGCTGCCCGAGTACAGCGACGAAGCCTTCCGCCAGGCCATCGAGCCGGTGGTGGCGTGCCGGGTGCCGGCGGTGCTGCTGAGCACGAACGTGCTGCGGGCCGACGGCGAGCTCACACCGGTGGAGATCCGCATCCAGTACCCCGACATCGGCGCCGACCGCCGGGCGGTGGTGGCCATCTCGCGTGACGTGTCGGACCGGGAGATGGCGGCCGAGCGGCTGCGGGTCAGCGAGGCCCGGGTCAGCCTGGTGGAGGAACGGGAGCGGATCGGACGGGACCTGCACGACGTGGTGATCCAGCGGCTGTTCGCCACCGGCATGCAGCTCCAGGCGGCGTTGGGCTCCCCCACCCAGCTGCTGGAGCGGGCCCAGTCCACCATCTCCGACCTCGACGAGACGATCGCCGCCATCCGGGACACGGTGTTCCAGCTCACCACGGCCGAGATCCCGCTGGAGCGGGAGATCAGCCTGGTGGTCGACCGCCACCGGCGGGCCAGCCACAACCAGATCGAGATCGAGATCGAGGGTCCGGTCACCGAGCTGAACGGCGAGGTGGGCCAGCACCTGGTGGCCACGCTCAACGAGCTGCTGTCGAACGTGAGCCGGCACGCCAAGGCCGGCCTGGCCCTGGTGACGATCCGCATCGGCAGCGAGGTGGAGCTGACGGTGAGCGACGACGGCGTGGGCATGGCCAACGCCGTCCATCGGGGGTACGGCCTGTCCAACGTTGCCCGCCGGGCCCGGGAGCTGGGGGGCGACCTCGATGTGCGCTCCGGGCTCGACGGACGGGGGCTGCTCGTGACCTGGACGGTTCCCGCCCAGGCCTGAACAGGGGACCTTGGACCCTCCACGACGCACCGCGATCCCGCGCACGATGGCGGTGTTGTCAACCTGAGAGGATGTGAGCCCCGATGCTGCACCATCACCACGACGCCAAGGCGGCGCGGCTGAGCTCGCTGCCGTTGTTCCGGAACGCCGATCGCACCGCCATCCGCCACCTCGCCTCCGCCACCGACGAGATCTCGGTCGAGGCCGGGCGCAACCTCATCTGCCAGGGACGCCACCACCACGAGGCCTTCGTGCTGGTGAGCGGCAAGCTGCGGGTGCTGGTGGACGGGGAGGAGGTGGCCCGTCTCGACGAGGGCACCATGGTGGGCGAGATCGGCCTGTTCGTACCGGGCCCGGCGGCGGCGTCGGTGGAAACCGCCACCGACTGCAACCTGCTGGTGATCCCCTACAACCGGTTCGACCAGGTGCTCGACGACGTGCCGACCCTCGCCCGCGAGCTCGCCATCGAGCTCGCCCGCCGCCTCCGCAACATGGACGTCGAGATGGGCCCCCGCGCCGCCATGGCGGCGATGTAGGCGGCGCAGGCCCCGCGAGGTACAGCTCAGGAATAGGCGGCGAGTACGGGGGCGTGATCGCTGGGCTTGGAGCCTTTGCGGGCGTTGCGGTCGATCACGTCGAGGATCGAGCGCTCGGCCAGCGGGGGGCTCGACAGCACGTAGTCGATCCGCATGCCCTCACGCTTGTGGAAGTGGCCGGCCGTGTAGTCGTAGTAGCTGAACAGACCCTTGGCGTCGTCGCCGTAGCGGCGGCGGAACGTGTCGACCAGGCCCCAGCCCTTCACCTCGTCGAGCGCGCCCCGCTCCTCGGGGGTGACGTGGGTGCTGCCGATGAACTTCGAGGGGTCCCACACGTCTGAGTCGGTGGGGATGATGTTCCAGTCTCCCGCCACCACCACGTCGGCATCGGGGGAGCAGGTGGCGGCCAGGTGGTGGCGCAACCGGGCCAGCCACGACAGCTTGTAGTGGTAGTGGTCGTGGCCCACCTCGCGTCCGTTGGGCACGTAGACGCTGTGGACCCGCACCCCGCCGCAGGTGGCGGCAACCAGGCGGGCGTCGACGTCGGGCTCGATGCCCTCGGCGAAGCCGAAGCCGGGGTCCTCGATGCCCACCCGGGACAGGATGGCCACCCCGTTCCACTGGCCCTGCCCGAAATGGACCGACTCGTAGCCCAGCGAGCTGAAGCTCAGGGCGGGGAAGGCCTTGTCGGACAACTTGGTCTCCTGGATGCAGACCACATCGGGCCGGGTCTGGTCCAGCCACTCCTCCACCCGGGGCAACCGGGCCTTGAGCGAGTTCACGTTCCAGGTGGCGATCAACACGACAATCGACGCTACCGGGAACCCTGCGTGGTTCCGGGAACCCGGCTGGTAACGAGCCGGCTTGACTGGCCGGAGTAGCCTCAGAGGTACGTCCGTCCCCCACCCGGACCCCCAGACGACCCGACTCCACGGCACGAGGTTGCGACGTGAACTCCCCAAACGGTCCCGCCACCGCCGGCCCCAACTCCTGGCTGATCGACGAGCTGTTCAGCCAGTACCAGGAGGACCCGCGCTCGGTGCCCGACGAGTGGCGCCGCCTGTTCGACGAGCGGGCCGTCTCCGGCGGCGACGCCGCCCCCGACCCCGCCGCGGTTCCCGCCCCGGCCTGGCTCACCCCGCCCGCCGCCCCCGCCGTCAGCAACGGCCCGGCGCAGGTGACGGAGGCCGCGCCCCTCCCCGCCCTGCCCTCCGCCGTCCCGGTGGCCGCGGCCCCGGAGCCGGTGGTCACGGCCCCCGCCGTCGCTCCGGCCCCGGCGACTGCTCCGACCGCGGCCGCTCCGGCCCCGGCTGCTCCACCCGCTCCTGCGGCCGCGCCCCCAGCGCCCGCTCCGGCCCCGGCGGCCGACGGCGCCGACGACGGTGAGCTGCTGCGGGGTGTGGCGGCCCGGATCGCGGCCAACATGGAGGCCAGCCTGGCCGTGCCCACGGCCACCAGCTTCCGCAACGTGCCGGCGAAGCTGCTCGAGGTCAACCGCCTCGTGCTCAACAACCATCTCCGCCGGGTGCGGGGCGGCAAGGTGAGCTTCACCCACATCATCGGCTACGCCGTGGTCCGGGCCATCGCCACCACCGTGCCGGCCATCAACAACACCTTCGCCCACGATGCCGCGGGCAAGCCCCGCATCTTCCGCCATCCCCACGTCGCCCTCGGCATCGCCGTGGACCAGGAGAAGGCCGACGGCTCCCGCTCGCTCGTGGTGCCGGTGATCAAGGAAGCCGACACCCTCGACTTCGCCGACTTCGTGGACGCCTACGAGCAGCAGATCGACAAGGTGCGGGCCAACAAACTCTCCCCCGACGACCTCATGGGCGCCACCGTCACCCTCACCAACCCGGGCACGATCGGCACCGTGCAGTCGGTGCCCCGCCTCATGCCGGGCCAGGGGGCCATCATCGGCGTGGGGGCCATGGGCTACCCGGCCGAGTTCCAGGCCGCCGACCCCAAGGTGCTGGCCCAGCTCGGCCTGTCCAAGGTCATCACCCTCACCTCCACCTACGACCACCGCATCATCCAGGGGGCGGAGTCGGGCCTGTTCCTGAAGAAGGTGCACGAGCTGCTGCTGGGCGAGGACGGCTTCTACGTCGGCATCTTCGAAGACATGGGCGTGCCCTACGACGCCGTGCAGTGGCGGGCCGACCACGGGGCCTCCGAAGGCCTCGACGGCATGGAGGCGGCGCTGGCCAAGCAGATGGCGGTGAGCACGCTGGTGAACCAGTACCGGGTGCGGGGCCACCTCATCGCCAACATCAACCCGCTGGACGACTCGCTGAAGCGCCACCCCGAGCTCGACCCCGCCACCTACGGCCTCACCATCTGGGACCTCGACCGGGAGTTCCTCACCGGCGGCCGGGAGGGCATCTACGCCGCCGTGGGCGGCAGCTCGCGCAGCATGAAGCTGGGCGAGATCCTGGGCGTGCTGCGCGACGCCTACTCCCGAACGGTGGGCATCGAGTACATGCACATCGCCAACCCGGAGGAGAAGCGCTGGATCCAGGAGCAGGTGGAGGGGCGCCCGGTCACCCTCGAACGCGAGACCCAGCACCACATCCTGGAGCGTCTGAGCGCGGCCGAAGCAATCGAGAAGTTCCTCGCCGCCCGATACGTGGGCCAGAAGCGGTTCGGCCTCGAGGGCACCGAGAGCACGATCCCCACCCTCGACGCCGTGCTGTCGGCGGCGGCCGACGGCGGCCTGGAGCGGGCCGTGATCGGCATGGCCCACCGGGGCCGGCTCAACGTGCTGGTGAACATCCTGGGCAAGCGGCCCGAGGAGCTGTTCGGCGAGTTCGAGGGGGCGATCGACGAGAACTCGATCCAGGGCTCGGGCGACGTGAAGTACCACATGGGCTACGAGGGCAAGCACACCAGCCCGGGCGGGGCGTCGATCGACATCGGCCTGGCCGCCAACCCCTCGCACCTGGAGACGGTGGACCCGGTGGTGGTGGGCATGGTCCGGGCCCACATGGACCGCACGGTGCGCCAGGACTATCCGGTGCTGGCCGTGCTGATCCACGGCGACGCCGCCTTCGCCGGTCAGGGCGTGGTGGCCGAAACCCTCAACCTGTCGCAGGTGCGGGGCTACAAGGTGGGCGGCACGATCCACCTGATCATCAACAACCAGCTGGGCTACACCACCGCCCCCCACCAGGGCCGCTCCACCGACTACTCCACCGACGTGGCCAAGGCCGTGCAAGCCCCGATCTTCCACGTCAACGCCGACGATCCCGAGGCCTGCGTGCGGGTGGCCCACCTCGCCTTCGCCTACCGCCAGCGGTTCAACAAGGACGTGGTGGTCGACCTCATCGGCTACCGCCGCCACGGTCACAACGAAGGCGACGACCCGAGCTACACCCAGCCCGTGATGTACCGCAAGATCGGTGAGCGGGCCCCGGTGCGCACCCTCTACACCCAGACCCTGATCGACAAGGGCGACATCTCGATGGAGGAGGCCACCGAGGCCCTCGACTACTTCCAGCAGCTGCTGCAGACGGCACTGGACGAGACGCGGGAGTCGGCGCCGCCCAAGGGCCTGCGGGCCAAGCCGGCCCCGCCCCCGCTGGGGGTGCTGCCCCACGTGGAGACCGGGGTGGACGCCGAGCTGCTCGACCACATCCACAACACGCTCTCGGTGGTTCCCGAGGGCTTCACCGTGCACCCGAAGCTGGCCCGCCAGTTCGAGGCCCGGGCCCAGATGTACCGCTCGGGCGAGGTCGACTGGGCCCTGGCCGAGGCCTTCGCCTACGGCTCGCTGCTGGCCCAGGGCACGTCGGTGCGCCTGGCCGGGCAGGACTCGCGGCGCGGCACCTTCGCCCACCGCCACGCCACCCTGCACGACTACCAGACCGGGGCCGAGTTCACGCCGCTGGCCGAGCTGGCCCCGTCCGGCACCAACTTCTGGATCTACGACTCCACGCTGTCGGAGTACGCCGCCCTCGGCTTCGAGTACGGCTACTCGCTGGCCAACCGAGACTGCCTGGTGCTGTGGGAGGCCCAGTTCGGCGACTTCATCAACGGCGCCCAGATCGTGATCGACCAGTACCTGGTGGCGGCGGAAGACAAGTGGAACGAGACGAGCGGGCTCGTGCTGCTCCTCCCCCACGGCTACGAGGGCCAGGGCCCCGATCACTCGTCGGCCCGTCTCGAGCGGTTCCTCCAGCTGTGCGCCGAGGACAACATCCAGGTGGCCAACGTGAGCACGGCGGCCCAGTTCTTCCATCTGCTGCGGCGCCAGATGCTGCGCACCGTGCGCAAGCCGCTGGTGGTGTTCACCCCGAAGTCGGGCCTGCGGGCCAAGGCCACGCGCTCGCCGCTGTCGGCCTTCACCTCGGGCTCGTTCGAGGAGGTGCTCGACGATACCGGCGTGCGCGATCCCCAGTCGGTGAAGCGCATCATCCTCGCCTCGGGCAAGGTGGCCAACGAGGCCATCGCCCACCGCGACTCGAACGAGGTGGGGACGGTGGCCGTGGTGCGGGTGGAGCAGCTGTACCCGTGGCCCACGCGGGCGCTGGCCAACGCCGTGGCCCGCTACCCCAACTCCACCGAGGTGGTGTGGCTCCAGGAGGAGCCGGAGAACATGGGCGCCTGGAACTCGATCAAGGCCCATCTGTTCGACGGCCACGGCATGACCCACAAGGTGCGGCGGGTGAGCCGGGCCGAATCGGGCAGCCCGGCCACCGGCTCCAACGCCATCCACCAGCAGGAGCAGGAGGAACTCCTCAACCGCGCCTTCGGCGCCATCGGCTGAAGGAGAACGAGTGCGCCGGCGGGACTTCGCCGAGCCTGGCCAGAAAGAGCTAGGCGAGCTCGAGCTCCAGTACGGCTGAGAGCTCGGCCAGAGCCTGGGCCGCGTTCATCACCTTGATGGTGGTCATGCCCATGGCCTTGGCCGGTTTGAGATTGATCCCGAGGTCGTCGAGGTACACCGCCTGGTGTGGCTCGATCGCCATCACCTCCAACGCCCGTCGGTAGAACTCGGGCTCCGGCTTGCGCACGCCGATCACCGACGACTCGATCACGGCGTCGAACATCGTCATCACCTCACGCGTGTCGGCCCGGCCGTTGCCGTTGGCCACACCGTCGGAGTTGATGGCGCCGTGCGAGCGGAAGTTGTTCGTCACGCACGCGGTGCGCAAGCCCGCGCCCTTGATGCGGCGGATCGCTTCCACCATCTCGGGGCGCACGTCACCGCCCAGCAACTCGAGCACGGCATGGCCACTGAGGCGATGACCCAACGCCGCCGCCTCCGCTTCGAACATGGCGGCGAACCCGTCGGTGTCGACGTCGCTGCGCTCGAGATGCGCCCACGCGTTGTCGTCGGGGTTGGTGGCGTTGATGGAACGGATGAGTCCGACGGGCAGACCATTGGCCGCTTCGTAGCGCGCGAACGCGTCGAAGGGGCTGGTGGTAACCACACCGCCGAAGTCGAACAACACAGCTTCGATCACAAACCGGATACTATTGCCGACTCGAAGTCCTGGTACGAGAGCACACGGGTCCAGCCACATGAGAGTGCGCAGGACGACAGGACTCGACGACGACACGTCGCATGGTTTGACTGGGCAGGTATGGCACGCACCGATCGACACCTCGTAGTGGATGGATCGAACATCGCAACCGAAGGACGCTCGCTCCCCAGCCTCGCTCAACTCGACGAGGCGGTGCGCGCAGCGACCGCAGAACTCGGGTGCAGTGGGGTGACGGTCATCGTCGACGCCACCTTCTCGCACCGCATCGACGAGTCGGAGCGGGCGGAGTTCGAAGCAGCGGTGTCGGCGGGTGAGGTCGTCACGCCGCCGGCCGGCGCCATCGGCCGGGGCGACGCCTTCATCCTCCAGGTGGCGGAGAAGGCGCGGGCCACGGTGCTGTCGAACGACAGCTTCCAGGAGTTCCACGGGGAGCACGAGTGGCTCTTCGACGAAGGCCGCCTCATCGGCGGCAAGCCCATCGAAGGTGTGGGTTGGGTGTTCGTCGATCGGGTACCGGTGCGGGGGCCGGCCAGCCGCCGCTCGGTTCGGGGCGCGGGCAAGGCACCCAAGCGGTCGACGTCGAAGCGGCCCAGCCGCACCACGTCGGCGGCCGCCACCGGCCCGGCGCCCATGCCCAGCCGGGCCACACCGCCCCCGGCCCGCAGGGCCTCGGTGGTCACATCACCTCTCGTGGCTGCCGCCCCGTCCGGGCGCCAGTCCAACGACGGCTCCCGCCGGGCCTCGGCCCGGACCGCCGACGGGAACACCGACACGCCGGCCGTCGCCGCCGCTCGGGCGGGCACGGCCTCAGCCGGCACAACCGGCACCGCCCCGGCCGGCGGCCGCCGGGTCGAGGAGCTGAACGATCCACGTTCGTTCATGAGCTTTGTGAGCAGGTACTCGATCGGGGACGAGGTCGAGGCGGTGGTGGAGCAATTCTCGTCCCACGGTTGCTATCTCCGGGCGGCGTCTGCGCGCTGCTACCTCCCATGCCGGGCGATGGGGGATCCACCCCCCACCCGGGCCCGGGACGTGGTGGCCCAGGGGCAGTCCATCATCGTGAAGGTCGAGTCTCTGGACGCCGACCGTCGCGGCATCAACGTTGCGTTGGTGCGAACCGTCGTCGAGCACGGCGACGGTGAAGTAGGCAAGGAAGGTAAGCAAACCCGTGATCCGGGGGCGGCCAAGGCCCGCTCCAGGACGCCCGCCAACCCCCCTCCGGCGGAGGCACCCGTCGCCGTAGACGGCTCTGCCCCCCACGAGGGGTCACTCACAAGGAGCACAACCAACGTGGCAACAACCAAGCCGGCCAAGAAGACGGCAACCCGAGGGGTTGCTTCTGCCAAGAAGGCGGCGGCCACCGGAGCCAAGAAGGCGGCCAAGGCCACCTCGTCGGCTCGGGTGAAGAAGGCCGTCACCAAGAAGGCGGCGACCACCAAGAAGGCCGCCACCACCAAGAAGGCCACGGCCAAGAAGGCCGTGACCAAGAAGGCCGCCACCAAGAAGGCCGCCACGGCCAAGAAGGCGCCGGCCAAGAAGGCCGTTGTGAAGAAGACGGCCACCAGGGCCACCGCCAAGAAGGCCGCTGCCAAGAAGTAGCCCCCGGAGCGACCCCGCCCTGGCGGGGGGCGTCCGCTCGAATCACGTCGTGAGCCCGGTCCTGGTGGCCGGGCTCACGTGCTTTCCCCCTGGGGGCTACGCGCCCCCGGCGCCTGCGGCGCCTCCCCATCGGGCCAGGGGGCGCCCCACCCCTGACCGGCGCTACGCGCCGGGGGCGGCCGGGCCAGAGCCGGCGGGTAGGCTCCACCCACGATGTCGGCACAGTTCATCTACACCATGCACAAGGTCGGCCGGTACCACCCGCCCGACCGTCAGGTCCTCGAGAACATCACACTGTCGTTCTACCCCGGGGCCAAGATCGGGGTCCTCGGCTCGAACGGCGCGGGCAAGTCGTCACTGCTGAAGGTGATGGCCGGGATAGACGACGGCTTCACCGGCGACGCCCGCCTCACCCCCGGCTTCACCGTCGGCTACCTGGAACAGGAACCGTTGCTCGATCCGTCGAAAGACGTGATGGGCAACGTGATGAGCGGCGCCGGGGAGACGGTGCAGCTCCTGGCCGACTACGACGCCGTGCTGGCCGGCTGGTCCGACCCCGATGCGGACTACGAGAAGCTGGGGGCCCGCCAGGCCGAGCTGGAAGACAAGATCGCGGCGGCCAACGCCTGGGATCTCCAGCGCACCATCGAGATCGCCATGGACGCCCTGCGCCTCCCGGACAAGGAGTCGCCGGTGGAGCACCTGTCGGGCGGCGAGAAGCGCCGCATCGCCCTGTGCCGCCTGCTCCTGTCGCAGCCCGACCTGCTCCTGCTCGACGAGCCCACCAACCACCTCGACGCCGAGTCGGTGGCGTGGCTGGAGCACCACCTGCAGGCCTACCCCGGCACGGTGGTGGCCATCACGCATGACCGTTACTTCCTCGACAACGTGGCCCGCTGGATCTTGGAGCTGGACCGGGGCCGGGGCATCCCGTTCGAGGGCAACTACTCGAGCTGGCTGGAGCAGAAGCAGGGCCGCCTCGACGCCGAGGAGCGCTCGCAGGCGGCCCGCCAGCGCACGCTCACCCGGGAGCTGGAGTGGGTGCGCATGTCGCCCAAGGCCCGCCAGTCCAAGGGCAAGGCCCGCCTCAGCGCCTACGAGAGCCTGCGGGCGGAGGCCGAGAGCTACGACCCGTCGGAGGAGAAGGTCCAGATCCACATCCCGCCGGGCAAGCGCCTGGGCGACAAGGTGATCGAGGTCGAGCACCTGTCGAAGGGCTACGGAGACAAGCTCCTCATCGAGGACCTGTCGTTCTCCCTGCCGCCGGCCGGCATCGTGGGCGTGATCGGCGGCAATGGCGCCGGCAAGACCACGCTGTTCCGGATGCTGGTGGCGGCGTCCGCCGGTGAGGGTGAGCAGCCCGACTCGGGCTCGATCTCGATCGGCTCCACGGTGGACATGATCTACGTCGACCAGAGCCGTGAGGTGCTCGATCCCGAGCACTCGGTCTACCAGGCCATCACCGAGGGCCACGACGTGGTGAAGGTGGGAGACCGGGAGGTCAACGGCCGGGCCTACGTGGCCTCGTTCAACTTCCGGGGCTCGGACCAGCAGAAGAAGGTGGGCCTGCTGTCGGGCGGCGAGCGCAACCGGGTGCACCTGGCCCGGGTGCTCAAGCGGGGCGGCAACGTCCTCCTGCTCGACGAGCCCACCAACGACCTCGACGTCGACACCCTGCGGGCCCTGGAAGACGCGCTGGAGCGCTACCCCGGGTGCGCCGTGGTGATCAGCCACGACCGCTGGTTCCTCGACCGGGTGGCCACCCACATCCTCAGCTTCGAGGGCGACTCGCAGGTCCGCTGGTTCGAGGGCAACTTCTCGGAGTACGAGGAGTGGCGGGAGAAGGAGTTCGGCGAGGCGGCCCAACCCCACCGGATCACCTACAAGCCCCTCACGAGGTAGAAGCCTCACGCGCGGCGGGTCGGCGCCGATGGAGTTGCCATGGCCACCAGCCCGGCAACCACCAGCGCCAAGCCCCCCGCCGCCAAGGCTCCTACGGCCAAGAAGGCGGCGAACAGGGACAAGTGGCAGAGCCGGGCCGTGGTGCGCCTCATCGAGGCCGGCTGCGTTGCCGAATGCCCGGTGTGCGGCGACCGGGTGAAATACCGGGCCCGCCACCGGGACCAGCAGGTGATCTGCAACGTCTACGACAAGGGCCGCTGGCAGCGGGTGGAGCAGTACCACCTCGACTGCTACACGTCGGTGGATTCCCCCTACGGCCCGGTCGAGTAGGTCGAGTAGGTCGAGTAAGGAGCGCGCCAGTCCCGTCCAGTAGGGTGCTGGGGTGCCCGCAACCGCAGACGACCACGCCCTGGCCATCGACCTGGCCCGCGAAACCGGCAAGGTCCTGGTGGAGCTGCGTCAGCGGATGTTGCTCGAAGGCACCACCCACTGGGAGCTGAAGGACGCCGGCGACATGGCGGCCCACCGGTTCATCGTCAAGCACCTGGCCGAGGTCCGCCCGACCGACTCGGTGCTGTCGGAGGAAGGGGCCGACCGCCGGGAGCGCCTGACGGCCGACCGGGTATGGATCGTCGACCCGCTCGACGGCACCCGGGAGTACGCCGAGCCCCCTCGGTCGGACTGGGCGGTGCACATCGCCCTGGTCATGAACGGCGATCCGGTGGCCGGAGCGGTGAGCCTGCCGGCCGAGGGGATCGTGCTCGGCACCCAGCCCGCTCCGGAGCTGGGCCCTCTACCCGACCGGGCCCCGCGGGTGATCGTGAGCCGCAGCCGCCGCCCGCCGGCCGCCATCATGCTGGCCCGGGAGCTCGGGGCCGACTACATCGAGATGGGCTCGGCCGGGGCCAAGGCCATGGCCGTGGTGCTGGGCCTGGCCGACATCTACGCCCATTCCGGGGGCCAGTACGAGTGGGACAACTGCGCCCCGGTGGCCGTGGCCAAAGCGGCCGGCCTCCATTGCTCCCGTCTCGACGGATCTCCGATGGTGTACAACAATCCCGACCCCTATCTCCCCGATCTCCTCATCTGCCGTCCCGAGTACGCCGAGCGCTGCCTCGAGATCCTCAATGGCTGAGGTCGTCCCCACCAGCTACGACGTCAACCCCAACCGAATCGCCCCCGACGACCTGCACCTCGGGTCGTTCTCCGAGAACCCGCCCTGGAGCCTGGCCGGCCGGGAGCTGACCTGGCGCCGCCCCGTGGCCCAGCTCCGGGCGGCGCAGGCCCGTGACCTGCCCACCCTCACCCGGCCGCCCCGGCTCCCGCCCGCCCTGCGGGCCCTCGACGTGGCCCGCGTGCTGGCGCCCACCTTCGGCGCCTGGTTCCTGCGGGAACGGGGCACCGAGCGCTCCCGGGCCGGGTTGTCTCGGCGGTTCCGGCTGGCGGCCGAGAAGCTCGGCCCCACCTACATCAAGCTGGCCCAGATCATCTCGGCCGGCAAGGGCGTGTTCCCCGACGAGCTGGTGGCCGAGTGCCGCAAGTGCCGGGACCAGGTGTCGCCCGTGCCCTACGCCGACATCGTGGCGGTGGTGGAGGCCGAGCTGGGCCAGCCCCTGCACAAGGTGTTCCGCACGTTCGACCCCACGCCCCTGGCCGCCGCCTCGATCGCCCAGGTCCACACCGCCGTGCTGCGCACCGGGGAGGAGGTGGTGGTGAAGGTGCAGCGCCCCGGCATCGACGCCCTGATCCGCCGCGACCTCCGGGTGCTGAGCTGGCTGGCCCCGTTCCTGGTGGGCCGGATCCCGTTCACCGCCCTGGCCAACCCGCCGACCCTGGTGGAGTTGTTCGCCGAGACGATCATCGAGGAGCTCGACTTCCGCCTGGAAGCGGCGAACATGCTCGACATCGCCGAGATGTTCGTGAAGCTCGGCCGACCCAACTTCGTGGTCCCCCGCCCCCACCCCACGCACGTGACCAAGCGGGTACTGGTGATGGAGCGCCTCCACGGCTTCAACTTCGACGACGTGGCCGGCATGAAGGCGGCCGGCGTCGACACCGCCGAGGTCATCCAGACCGCCATGCTCGGCTTCCTGGAGGGCGCCTTCCTCCACGGCGTCTTCCACGGCGACCTCCACGGCGGCAACCTGTTCGTCTTGGAAGACGGGAGGGTGGGGCTCGTCGACTTCGGGATCACCGGGAGGCTCAGTGAATCGGAGCGGCTGGCCTTCCTGCGGATGATGATGACGGCCACCATGAACGACATCAAGGGCCAGGTGGCGGCCCTGCGGGACCTGGGGGCCCTGCCCCCCGACACCGACATCGGCGCCGTCATCGCCGACCTGGGCCTCGACAAACCCCCGGTCGACCCGACCCAGATGAGCCCCGAGGAACTGGTGAGCGAGCTCCAGCGGATCCTCAAGGCCCTGCTGGGCTACGGGGCCCGGCTACCCAAGCCCCTCATGCTCTACGTGAAGAACATGATCTTCCTCGACGGCGCCATCGGCACGCTGGCCCCCGAGCTCGACATGTTCGCCGTGGTCACCCGGATCGCCACCCACTTCGCCACCGCCCACGGAGCCACCATCGCCGCCCAGCTCGGCGTCTCGGCCACCTCGTGGGAGATGGATCTGGAAGGGCTGAAGGCCGGGTTCGGCGTCGATCCGGCCGAGAAGTCGAGCCTCACCTACGCCGAGTTGCAGGAGCGCCGGGCCCTCATCCAGCGGCGCCTCCGTCGCCACCGCCCCGGCGATTAGGGCCGGGCCGGCGGGCAATCGCTCATCCGAAGCGTCATCTGGTCGATTCAAACCCCATGGCCCCCATCCGGGCGCGCCACGCTGGACGGCGAGGGGACGAAGGCATGACACGGCACCAGGCCACATCGCAACCGGAACCGGGCCAGACCCGCGGCACCGTGGCGGTTCGCCTGGCTGTCCTCGTGCTGGTGCCGGTAGCCAGCCTCCTGGTCGCCGTGTCCATCGTGGTCTTCGGCACCTGGACCGACATCTCGCAGGCCGACGCCCTGGAGCGGTCGGCCCAGGTGGCCAAGAACGTGGGCGATCTGGTCGATCACACCCAGGCCGAGCGGGGCCTCTCCGTCCATCACCTGGCCAACGACGTCGGGCCGCTGGGCCAGGATCTCGTGACCGCCCGCGACGAGCTCGACAAGGCGCTCGACGTGGTTCGGGCCGACGCCGAATCAGGTGACGTCGACCCGCAGCTGCGCCAGGCACTCACCGCGGCCCTCGCCACCTACGATTCGCTGGCCGCCACCCGCCAGCAGGTCGAGGCCCACAGCATCGATCCCGATGGGGCCATCCAGGCCTACACCGAGATGGTCGATGCGTCGATGGCGTCCCTCCAGGAGATGCTGCCGCTGGCCGCCGACGCCCACACCACCCGCCAGGTCGCCTCGTATCTGGATCTGCTCGGCGTGGCCGAACAGTCGGGCCGCCAGCGGGCGCTGGTCAGCCGCCTGGCCGCAGGCGGGACCGTCGACGACGCCGACCTGGGGCAGGTGAGCCGCCTCGTCGGCCGCCGCGAGGCACATATCGACAACTTCCTGGTGACGGCCGACCCCGACCTGCGGCGCCAGTGGGAGCAGACCCAGAGCTCGCCCGACTTCACCGAGGCCGCCGACCTCGAGACGGCCATCGTCGACGGACGGGTGCTCCCCGACAGCGACAACTGGTGGAAGGCGTCGACGGCCCGCCTCAACGCCGTGCACGAGGTCCGCCGGGCGGTGGGCGACGCCATCGTGGCCAACGCCAACGACACGCGGTCGGACGCATCCCGCGCCCTCACCCTCACCCTGGCCTCATCGGCCGCTCTGCTGGCGGTGGTGGCGGCGGTGGCGACCGTGGTGTCCCGGAGCATCACCCGGCCCCTCCGGCTCGACTCGGCCCTCATCGCCTCGGCCTCCGAGCAGCTGGCGGCGGTGAGCACGCAGATGACGGCCAGCGCCGCCGAGGCGGCCGACCAGGCCCAGGCCGCCGCCAACTCGTCGGCCGAGGTGTCGGCCAGCATCCACACCGTGGCCTCGGCCTCGGCGCAGCTGTCGGCCTCCATCGACGACGTGGCCCGGGCCGCCGGCGAGGCGGCCGCCATCGCCGCCGACGGCGCCCTGCTGGCCCGCGACGCCTCGTCCATCGTGGTCAACCTGGGCGAGTCGTCGAACCGCATCGGCGGTGTGATGGCGCTCATCTCCTCCATCGCCAAGCAGACCAACCTCCTGGCCCTCAACGCCACCATCGAGGCGGCCCGGGCCGGCTCCGCCGGCAAGGGCTTCGCCGTGGTGGCCAGCGAAGTGAAGGATCTGTCGCACCAGGTCACCCAGGCCACCGAGGAGATCAGCGGCCAGGTGGCCGGCATCCAGGCCGACGCCGATGCCGCCTCCACCGCCATCGCCCAGGTGGCCGAGGTCATCACCCGGGTCAACGAGACCCAGGAGACCATCGCCTCGGTGGTGCGGGAGCAGATGAAGGCGACGTCCGAGATCGACCACAACGTCCACCGCACTGCCATGCGGGCCGACGAGATCACGGCCACCATCGAGGCTCTGGCCTCGGGGGCCGAGGAGTTCTCGCGGTGCGCCGTCGACACCCGGGGCGCCGCCGGCGACCTCAACCGGGCCGCCCGGGAGCTCAGCTCCCTGGTAGGCATCACCCAACCGTGATCCGGGATCTGTGGCGCCAGCTGCTGCATTTGCCGCGCTGGGCTCACAGTTCGGGGCATTGACGCTCCGCCGGGGCGGGTAGTCTCGCCTGAATGCGACTTGTCGTGGCCGACTGCACGGTCGACTACAACGGGCGGCTCGACGCCCATCTGCCCCGGGCGGTGCGGCTGATCATGGTGAAGGCCGACGGCTGCGTGGCCATCCATTCCGACGGCGGCGCCTACAAGCCGCTCAACTGGATGACCGCCCCCAACCTGATCATCGAGGGCGACGACGGCTGGGTGGTGTCGAACCCCAAGGGCGAGACCCTCACGATCACCCTGCACGAGATCCACAGCGACACCGCCCACCACCTGGGCGAGGATCCTGGCCTGCGCAAGGACGGGGTGGAAGCCCACCTCCAGGAACTGCTGGCCCTCGATCCCGAGCGCCTGGAACCAGGCATGCGGCTCATCCGCCGGGAGCACCCCACCGACATCGGCCCGGTGGACCTGCTTTGCCGGGACGGCGAGGGCCGGGTGGTGGCCATCGAGATCAAACGCCGGGGCGAGATCGACGGGGTGGAACAACTCACCCGCTACCTCGACTTCCTCAACCGCCAGCCCGACCTCACCCCCGTGCGGGGCATGTTCGTGGCCCAGGAGATCAAGCTCCAGGCCAAGACGCTGGCCAGCGACCGCCAGATCGGCTGGGTGGAGGTCGACTACGACGAGCTCCGGGGCATCGAACGCCCCCAGCAGCGCCTGTTCTAGAGCTACCGCCCGACCGAAACAGCCCAAAACTCGGCGAACTCTGACACCAGCGCGCAAAATACAGCAGCTGGTGTCAGAGTTCGCAGGGGTTAGCTACTTGTAGGTGCAGCCGCCGTTGTCGATGACCACTCGGCCGTCGCCGCCGAGCGTCTGGAAGATGGCCCTGCCCGGCCCGTCCGCCCACATGCGTACGGTGAGCGCCTCGCCCGGCAGCACCGGGGAGCTGAACCGGGCGTCCATCCCGGTGAACCGGGACGGATCGGACCCGCACAGCGTGTGGAGCAGCGCCCGGCCGGTGAACCCGTAGGTGCACAGACCGTGCAGAATCGGCTTGGGGAACCCACCGACGTCGGAGAACTGCTTGTCCGAGTGGAGCGGGTTCTTGTCGCCGCTGAGGCGGTAGAGCAGGGCCTGGTCGGGCCGGGTCTGCATCGTGACCTCGTGGTCGGGGGCCCGGTCGGGAGCCACGTTGGCCTTGCCCGAGGGGCCACGGTCTCCGCCGAAGCCGCCCTCGCCGGTGATGAACACCGACGCCGTGGCCTCGTACAGGGGTTGACCGTCGGCCACCAGGGTGCCGGTGGTCTTGGTGGCGATCACGGCCCCCTTGCCCTTGTCGTAGACACCGACGATCTCGTCGACCGTCTCCACCTCACCGGCGATCGGCATCTCCCGGAACAGGGTGATGCCCTGCTCGCCGTGAACCAGCATCCGGGGGTCGTAGGTGCCGGACTGGCTCATGGCCGATTTGCCCCCGGTGGCGGTGAAGCCGAACAGCACCACCATCGTGGGGAACACCCGCTGCTGCACGCCGGCGGTGTTGTCGGTGGTGAACTCGAGCTCGGCGCCAACCGGGTCGGTGACACCGGCGCCGATGCCGAGGGCGTAGAGGACGGCGTCGTCGGACGTCCACGAGGCCCGTCGGGGCTCGCCCTTGGCGCCGACGGCCTCCGGGTTGACTGGCATGGGTTTCTTCCCGCTTTCTAGTAGGGCGTGGGCCGGCCGGGGCCGGTGACCGGCTTGCCCGACATGTCGCTGTTGGGAGCGGCCTGGGCCATCAGCTCCTTGACCAGCGGGCCGATCAGCTTGGGGTCGTCGACCGGCTCCAGCACCGGGCCCCGGCGCCACATCTCGGCCACACCGAGGATGTTGCCGGTGGCCTCGAACACCCGGCCGGTGACCTGGGCCGACTCGGACGAGCAGAGCCAGGTGACGATGGGGGCGATCCAACGGGGGCTCATGGCCTCCCGGGCCTCGCCCTCCAGGCTGCCCATCCCGCCCAGGTTCTCGGTCATGCGGGTGAGGGCACCGGGGGCGATGGCGTTGACCGTGACCCCGTAGCGGACCATCTCCTGAGCGGCGATGATGGTGAAGGCGGCGATGCCGGCCTTGGCCGCGCCGTAGTTGGTCTGGCCCGGGTTGCCGTAGATACCCGACACCGACGAGGTGTTGATGATGCGGCCGTCGTTGGTCTCGCCCGCCTTGGTGCGCTCCCGCCAGTAGGCGGCGGCCCACCGGGACGGGGCGAAGGTGCCCTTGAGATGCACCTTGATCACGGCGTCCCACTCGGCCTCGGTCATGTTGGTCAACATCCGGTCCCGGAGGATGCCGGCGTTGTTGACCACGGCGTCGAGGCCGCCGAAGGTCTCGACGGCCATGTTGACCATGCGCTGGGAGCCTTCCCAGTCCGAGACGTCGTCGCCGTTGGCGATGGCCTCGCCGCCCATGCCCTTGATCTCCTCGACGACCTGCTGGGCCGGCGACTTGTCGCCGCCGGTGCCGTCGACCTCGCCGCCGAGATCGTTGACCACGATCTTGGCGCCTTCGCTGGCCAGCATGAGCGCGTGCTCGCGCCCGATCCCGCGGCCTGCGCCGGTGACGATGACCACCCGGCCGTCACAAAGCCCACTCATCTTCGCTTGTACCTCCGTTTGTCGGGGACCGATCCTGGCGACGATCCGCCGCCCACGGCAGCGGGGCATCGCGACACTGCTACTCGGCATTGCCATTCGGCATTGCCATTCGGCATTGCCATTCGGCATTGCCGCTCGGCACTGCTTGTTACTGGGCACTGCTCGCTAAATCGGCACTGCGGGCCCTGATCATGGCACAGCCGGCCTCCGGGGCGGAAAACGCCCCGGGCGGCTCGATTGGGGTCGAGACGACACCCCCGGACAATCACCCGGCCCGGTGGCGTCGACCATGAGCATGGGGGCCGTAGCCGCCGTGGCACACTGTACAGCGATGACCGACCGGCCGTCCGAAGGGGAAGCGGTGGCTTCGCCGCTCCCCGACATCAGCGACATCATCGGCACCGGGCTCGACAACGACGCCCCGCTGCCCCCTGATCCGGCCGCCCTCGACGCCGACCCGACCGATGGCAACGGCTCCGACCCGGGCGCGGCACCGGCCCACCGGCCGGCCGGGCACCGGCGGCGGGCACGATCGAGGCCATGGTCGACGGCATCACGTGGGCCGACTCGCCCCCTGGACCCGACGGCCAGCCCGGATCCACCCCGGCGGCCGGCGCCAGCGACGGCACCGGCGACGGCGCCGGATCGGCGCCGACCACGCCGGCCGATGGCTCCATCGACCTGCGCCGCCCGGAGGCGGAGCCCCCGGCCGCCCCCGCTCCCCCCCGACCGCCCCAGCGGCCCCGGGCCGACGCCCCGGCGGAGCCACCGGCGGGCCAGCCCGAGGAGATCGACGCCCCGGTGGTCGCCAGTGGGCGCCAGCCGGCTGCAGCGGGCCTCGACGACCCCACGGCCCCCGTGCCGGCCGGCGGGTTCATCGTGCCGCCCGAGCCCGACGATCCCCCGCCCGACGTACCCCCGCTCGACGCCACCCAGCCCATCGACATGGCCGACCTCGACGCCACCCAGGCCATCCCGGTCACCGAGCTGCCCAAGGTCGGCTCGAACCGACTGCTGGACGCCGTCCTGGCCGTGGAGCGGGCCGAAGCCGCCGCCCGGGCCGCCGAGGAGGCCGCCCCGTCGGGCACCGCCAGGGCCGCCGATCCAGCCCCGGATGACGACACGATGCCGCTGGCCTCGTCGCCGCCCGACGCCACCCGGCCGATGGCCCGCCCGTTCGAGTCGCCGCCCCCCTTCGATCCCGCCGCCACCCAGGTCGCCGGCCTGGCGGGCAGCACTCACCCGCCGGTGACCGATGCCTCCACCCAGGTGGCGGCCGAGGGCGGCCCCACCACGCCGTTCGACGCCGGCGTCACCCAGGTGGCCGGCCTGACCGGCGCAGCAACCACCGTGCTGCCGGCCGACGGGGCCACCACACCGTTCGATCCCAAGACCACGCCGTTCGATCCCACCACCACGGCGCTGGCCCCGCCACCTCCGGGCTTTGGAAACACCGCCAACGGCGCGGCCGGCGAGACCCCGGCCGACGCCGCCGGGGACGGGCCGAGCCCCGCCGTGATCGCTGCCGCCCTGGCGGCCGACAACACGTCGGACGGCGCCGCGCCCCGTTCGACCGACGCCGGCCCGAGCGACGCCGGCTCCGACGACGGTGGTGCCCTGGCCGCCACGCCCGGCCCCGACGGTCGGGCCCGCACCGGCCGCTCCCGCCGCCTCGGCCGCCTCCCCCTCGTCGGCGTGGGCGTGCTGGCCGTCCTGGCCCTCGTGACTGCGGCCTGGGGCATCGACAGCGCCCGGACCGACGGCGAGGTGATGCGGGGCACCCGGCTCGGCGGCACCGACATCGGCGGCCTCACCCCCGACGAGCTGAACACCGTCTTCGACGACCTCGACACCGGCCTGGGCGAGGCCGCGCTCACCGCCCGGATCGACGAGGTGACGGTGGACACGAACCCCGCCGCCCTGGGCGCCGCCGTGGACCGGGAACGCCAGGCCGACGCCGCGCTGGCCGCCCGCCGGGGCGGCAACCCCGTGCTGCGCCCCTTCCACTGGCTGACGTCGTTCGTCACCAGCGACGATCTCGAGCCCGTCTATGAGGTCGACCCCGAGATGGCGGCGTCGGGGGCCGAGGACGTCCTCACTGCTGCGCTCGACCAGCCGGTCGACCCCGGCCTGGTCGTGGAGCAGGGCGAGCTCCAGCTGAGCGAGGGCAAGGCCGGCGTGCAGGTCGACCCGGCCGAGGTGGCCAAGGCCCTTCCCGCCGCTCTCGCCGGGCCCGGCCCCTACCAGATCACGCTCCAGGCCGTGGCGACCGAGCCCCGCTTCACCAACGACCAGGTGCAGGCCGTGGTCGACGACGCCACCACCGCCACCTCGGAGCCCATCGAGGTCCGGGTGCTGGACAAGAAGGCCGAGCTCGTTCCGGCCACCATGCGGAGCTGGATCCGGCTCGACAGCTCGGGCGACGAGCCGGCATGGACGATCGACGGCGAGGCCGCCCTGGCCGACCTCAAGCCCCTGTTCCCCAGCCTCGGCTCCGAAGACGAGCGGGCCCACTTCAACATCGTCGACAACCTCCCGGTGATCATCCCGGCCTCGTCCACCATCATCTGCTGCACCACCGAGTCGGTCGATGGCATCGCCGACGTGATGCGCCAGGCCCCGCTGGGTGGCGTGAAGGACAACAAGAACCCCGACCCCGAGCGGCGGGTGGCCGACCTGGAGCCGGAGAACGTCGGGGCCGACGAGGGCGTCACCGAGCTCGAGGGGCTGGGGATCGTGGAGGAGGTCAGCACCTTCACCACCAAGCACCCGTGCTGCCAGAACCGGGTCACCAACATCCACCGCATCGCCGACATCGTGCGGGGCGTCGTGATCCGGCCCGGTGAGGACTTCTCGGTCAACGGGTACGTGGGCGAGCGCACGATCGCCAAGGGCTTCGTCGCCGATCACGCCATCGTCGACGGGGTACTGAAAGACCAGGTGGGCGGGGGTGTGAGCCAGTTCGCCACCACCTTCTTCAACGCCTCGTTCTTCGCCGGGCTCGACTTCAACGAATACCAGAGCCACTCGCTCTACATCTCCCGCTATCCCAAGGGCCGGGAGGCCACGGTGTCGTGGAAGAAGCCCGACCTGTCGGTCAAGAACACCACGCCCTACGGGATCCTGGTGTGGACGAGCTACACCGACACCTCGCTCACCGTCACCTTCTACTCCACCAAGAACGTCGAGGTGACGGCGGGCGATCTCCAGTCCAACGGCCAGGGCGAGTGCACCCGCTACACCACGCCCCGGACCCGGGTCTACCCCGACGGCACGAAGAAGGAAGACTCGGTCTTCGCCACCTACCGCCCGGCCGAAGGCGTCGGCTGTGACGGTAAACCCACCAAGGGGGCCAGCGCCCCGGCCGGCCCCACCGTGGTGGACCCGTCGGTGGGGCGCGCCGGTGCCCCAGCCGGTGGCCGAGGGCGGCGGCGGGGCGTCGACCGTGCCGACCCCGATGGACGTGCCGCCTGACGGAGGCTGACCCCGGCCCGGGCGGCGTCCGGGTTCCCCGCCCGAGGCGCCGGCCTTCTACGCTTTCCGGCCATGCCCCCGCCGCCCGGAACCAGTGCTGAGCCCGAGGAGACCTGGTCCTGTGACGTGCTGGTGGTGGGGGCGGGCCCGGCCGGCTCGGCCGCCGCCATCGAGGCCAGCCGCAGCGGGCTCGACACCGTGATGGTGGACAAAGCCCGGTTCCCCCGAGACAAGTGCTGCGGCGACGGCCTCACCACCGGGGCCCTGCGCCAACTGGAATCGCTCGGGCTGCGGCCGGCCGAGTTGCCCAGCTGGACCCCGATCGGCGAGGTCCACGTGGTGGGCCCCGACCGCCGCTCGGTCTGCTTCCCGCTGCCCGGCGGCCCCGGCCTCCACGCCGCCGTGTGCCGCCGCCGGGAGCTCGACGCCGCCCTGGTGCAGCTGGCCCGGGAGGCGGGGGCCGCCGTGCTCGAGGGCCACGCCCTCACCGCCGTGCGGGCCGACGGGCCCTGGATGGAGGCCGACGCCGGCGGCATCCGGTTCCGGGCCCGCTACGTGGTGGCGGCCGACGGCATGTGGTCGCCCACCCGCCGCCTGCTCGGGCTGAACCAGCCGGGCTACCGGGGCGAGTGGCACGCCTTCCGTCAGTACCTCACGAACGTCACCGGCCCGGCCGCCACCGACCTGCTGGTGTGGTTCGAGCCCGACCTGCTGCCCGGCTACGCCTGGTCGTTCCCCGCCGGTGAGGGCACGGCCAACGTGGGCTTCGGGATCCTGCGGGGTTCGGGTTTCGACGTCCAGGCCATGGGCCGCACCTGGACCGAGCTGCTGGACCGGCCCCACATCGCCGCCGCCCTCGGCCTCGATGCCAAGCCCGAGGCCCCCCATCGGGCCTGGCCCATCCCGGCCCATCTCCCCCACGCCACCCTCAGCCACGGCCGGGTGCTGTTCGTGGGCGACGCCGCCACCGCCACCGATCCCATGACCGGTGAGGGCATCGGACAGGCCCTGGAGACCGGACGCCTGGCCGTTCGCTCGATCGTGCGGGCCGGGGCCCACCGCCCGGCCGCCGTGGCCGACCGGTACCGCCAGGAGCTGGCCCGGGGCATGATGGTCGACCATCGCCTGGCCGGCCTGCTGTCGCACGTCCTGGCCCGGCCCCGGGCCGCCTCGGCCGCCCTCGCGCTGGCCAACTGTCACCCCTGGACCAGGAGAAACTTCGGCCGCTGGCTGTTCGAGGACTATCCCCGGGCCCAGCTCCTCACGCCCCGACGGTGGGGCCGGGGCGGCCTCGGAGGGCCCGGCGCCTTCGCCTGAGGGCCCGCTCCCGGCACGCCAACCACGTGTCGCTCTTCACCTTGCGGGGAATTGTCGCTGGATCGTAACGGTTGGCCCTTCTCGTGGTACCTGGAACCACCCGGCAGCGCCGCCAGCCGACTGCCCGCACCGCCCGACCAAACCCGGGCGGTGTCCGAGCTCAAGGAGCACAATGCCCCCGACCTATCCAACCGAGGTGACCATGGATGTCCACCTCGGCCCCGACGAGCTGATGGCCGGCATGCGTCACGACGCGCTGCACGGCCTCGGCGCCCGCCCCCGTGAGCTGCCCCCCACCTGGTTCTACGACAACGTGGGGTGCCGCCTGTTCGACGCCATCACCGAGTTGGACGAGTACTACCCCACCCGGGCCGAGCGGTCGATTCTGATCGACTACGGAGACCAGATCGCCAAGGCCAGCCAGGCCGACACCTTCATCGAGCTCGGCTCGGGCACCAGCGACAAGACCCGCCACCTGCTCGACGCCATGCTCCAGCTGGGCCAGCTGGAGCGGTACGTGCCGTTCGACGTGGCCGAGCCCACACTGCGTCAGGCGGCCGACCAGCTCGTCAACGAGTACCCGGGCCTGGTCGTGCACGGGGTGGTGGGCGACTTCCGCCACCATCTCCACCTGCTCCCGGGCGAGGGCCGCCGGATGCTGGCCGTGCTCGGCGGCACGATCGGCAACCTGGCCCCCGAGGACCGGGCGGCCATGCTGGCCACCCTGTCGGCCCAGATGGCGCCGGGCGACACCCTCCTCATCGGCACCGACCTGGTGAAGGACCCGGCCCGGCTGGTGCTGGCCTACGACGATCACGCCGGCGTCACCGCCGCCTTCAACCGCAACGTGCTGGTGCGCCTCAACCGGGAGCTGGGGGCGAACTTCGACCTGGCCCGCTTCGAGCACGTGGCCCTGTTCGACCAGGACAACGAATGGATCGAGATGCGGCTGCGGTCGGTGGGCGACCAGCAGGTGACGGTGGGCGATCTCGGCCTCACGTTCGACCTGCTCGACGGCGAGACGATCCGCACCGAGATCAGTGCCAAGTTCCGGCCCGAGGGATGGCAGGTCGAGTCGGAAGCGGCCGGCCTCGAGCTGGTCGGGCAGTGGTTCGACCCCGCCGGCGACTTCTGCCTGTCGCTGTCGGCCAAGCCCGAGGTATGACCATGACCAGGAGCGGCTCCCCGGGCCCGGCGACGGCCCCCTCCCCCATCGTGAGCCCCACGGTCAACGGCTACTGCACCGTCCGTACGCTCACCGAGGAGCTGGCCCGGCCGCTGGGGCCGGAGGACCAGACGGTCCAGTCCATGCCCGACGTCAGCCCCACCAAGTGGCACCGGGCCCATACCACCTGGTTCTTCGAGACCTTCGTGCTCGGCCCCCATCGGCCCGGCTACGAGCCGTTCGACCCCCGCTACGGGTTCCTGTTCAACTCCTACTACGAAGCGGCCGGGGCCCGGCACCCCCGGCCCGACCGGGGCCTGCTGTCCCGGCCCACGGCGGAGGAGATCGGGGCCTACCGGCGCCACGTCGACCAGGCCATGATCGCCTTCCTGGGCGAGGCCGGCGGCATGGGCCCTGGTCAGGACGGGGCCGGGCTGATCGAGCTGGGCCTGCACCATGAACAGCAGCATCAGGAGCTGTTGGTGATGGATGCCCAGCACGTGTTGTCGTGCAACCCGCTCCAGCCGGCCTACGGCCCGTTGCCGTGGGCCCATCGGGGTGCCGGTCCCCAGGAGCAGCGCACCGCGGCGGCGGCCCGGGCCGTGGTGGAGCACCCCGGTGGTGTGGTGGAGGTGGGCCGCGCCGCCGATACCGGGTTCGCCTTCGACAACGAGGGGCCCCGCCACGAGGTGCTGCTGCGGCCCTTCGCCCTGTCCCGGCGGCTGGTCACCAACGCCGACTGGCTGCGGTTCGTGGACGACGGCGGGTACCGCCGGGCCGAGCTGTGGATGTCGGAGGGGTGGGCCACGGTCAACGCCGAGGGGTGGCGGGCCCCGCTGTACTGGCGCACCGGAGACGGGGCGCCGATGACGGCCACGCTCGATGCCCACCCGGCCGACTCGGGTTCCGCGAGTACACCTTCGGTGAACTGGCGGGAAGACCCGCACCAGTTCACCCTGGCCGGCCTGGTGCCGCTCGACCTGGACGCCCCGGTGCACCACGTCAGCTGGTTCGAGGCCGACGCCTACGCCCGCTGGGCCGGGGGCCGGCTCCCGCTGGAGGCGGAATGGGAGGCGGCGGCGCCGACTGCGGGCGATGGGCCCGAGGCCGACGGCTGGTACGGGTCGGTGTGGCAGTGGACGGCCAGCCCCTACAGCCCCTACCCCCGCTTCGCCCCGACAGCAGGGGCGGTGGGTGAGTACAACGGCAAGTTCATGGTCAACCAGATGGTGCTGCGGGGCTCCAGCTGGGCCACGCCGCCGGGCCATGCGCGCCGCACGTACCGCAACTTCTTTCCCACCGCCGCCCGCTGGTGCGTCGGGGGCCTCCGCCTCGCCTTCGACCGGTAGGGGGCACCGCCCCGGCGCTCCCCGTTCTCGGTGCGTGACGAGAACGGGGGCCCAGCAATCTCGGTGCGTGAGGCGCCACCGGCGGTGCGCCGTGCACCGAGATCCAGGCGACGATGCGGGGTGGGGATCGGCGGGCCGGTGTGCGAAAGTGGTGGGGTGAGCGTCACCGATGCCATCTCCCCCGAGCTGCGGGCCGGGGCCTCGCCCCTGCCCCCGGCCGACTACATCGGCGAGACCCGCCGGCTGTACGACTCGCTGGGCTACGCCGGCTACCGCTGGGCCGAGCGGCCCGACACCCCGCCCTGGGCCCCGATGGCCAAGCCGCTCAGCGAGTGCCGCATCACGCTGATCGGGTCGGGCGGCCTGTACCGGCGGGGCCAGATCGCCTTCGCCACCAAGGACGACACCTCGATCCGGGTGATCCCCACCGACACCCCCACGTCTGAGCTGCGCACCGCCCACTTCGCCTACGACCAGGCCGACGCCCGCACCGACCCCAACTGCGTCTACCCGCTCGACCGACTGAGGGAGCTGGCGGCCGAGGGCTTCATCGGCGGCCTCACCCCCGAGTCCTACGCCTTCATGGGCGGGATCTACTCGACTCGCCGGCTGGAGACCGAGACCGCCCCCCGGCTCGTCGAGCGGTGCCAGGCCCAGGAGCCCGATCTGGTGCTGCTGGTGCCGGTCTGACCGGTGTGCCACCAGTCGGTCGGTCTGATCGCACGCCAGCTCGAAGCAGTCGGGATCCCCACCGTGGGGTTCACGTCGGCCCGCACCATCACCGCCAGCGCCAACCAGCCCCGGGGGGTCTTCGTCGACCTGCCCCTGGGACACACCACCGGGCTGCCCCAGGATCCGGTCGGCCAGCGCCTCATCCTCACCGAGGGGTTGACGGCGGCCGCCGCCATCACCGTGCCCGGCACGATCGTGGACCTGCCCTACCGCTACGTGGACGACGAGTGGAAGGGCAATCCCCTGGGCTGGAGCCGCAAACGCCAGAACGCAGCTGCGGAAGGCGGCGGGTCCACCCGGGAGTCGAGCGGCGACAGCCGCACCCCCCGCTCCGACGACCCGGTGTGGCAGAGCGACGACGACCGCCTGGCCGCCGAGGCCGTCCCCTGGGACGACCAGTGCCGGGTCTGCATCGGACTCCCCGACCACGACGCCTGACTCCACCGCCCTCCCGGTCCTCCCCCAACTGCGCGACGGGGCGCGGTTTCCGTCGCACCGTTCATCGCGGGCGAGCCGCGAGCACGTCGCCGAGCAACCCGATCGCTTCGGCCAGGGCGTCGGGGGCGGCGAGACCGAAGCCGATCGACAGACCCGGTGGGGGCGACGGCCGATGCCAGCAGCCGGCGGTGCCGTTGACGGCCACACCCCGGGCGGCCAGCGCCGCCACCACACGAGCCTCGTCGGCACCCGGTGGCAGGCCGACGGCCACGTGCAGGCCGGCGGAACCGACCGGGGCCGACACCAGTCCGGCCCGGGCCAGGCCGTCCAGCCCGTCGGTGATCACCCGGTGCCGCCGGCGATACTCCCGGCCGACCCGGCGGAGGTGGGTGTCGTGGAGGCCTTCGGACAGGAAGCGGGCCAGTGCCGCCTGCAGGAGGTGGGGTGGGCCGTGGTCCGACAGGGCCCGCACCCGCTCCACGGCCCCCACCAGCGGCTCGGGCAGCACGGCGAACCCGAGGCGCAGCGAGGGCGACAGGCTCTTGGAGAACGTGCCCACGTAGATCACCCGGCCCTCGGCGTCGAGCAGGTGGAGGGGCTCGAGGGGTCGGTCGACATAGCGGTACTCGGTGTCGTAGTCGTCCTCGATCACGGCCATCCCACCGGCCGCCGCCCGATCCAGCAGTGCCCGGCGACGGGCGGCGCTCATCACGACCGCCGTCGGCGCCTGATGCGAGGGGGTGACGAGCACCAGCCGGGCCTCGGCCGGCACGGCGTCGACCACCATCCCCTCCCCGTCCACCGGCACGGGAACGATGCGGGCCGTGTGGCGCTCGAACAAGGCCCGGGCCGGTGGGTAGCCGGGGTCTTCCAGCGCCACCACATCGCCCGGCGCCACCAGCACCCGGGCGCACAGCTCGAAGGCGTGCTGGGCCCCGGCCGTCACCATCACCTGTGCCGGATCGGCCTCCACCCCGCGCCAGCGCCCGATCCAGCGGGCGATGGCCTGGCGGAGCTCCGGCAGGCCGGCGGGCGACCCGTAGCCCGGCGGCGGGTGGCGCAGGATGCCGGTCACGACCCGGCGCCAGTCGGCCAGGGGGAACAGGGCCGGATCAGGGCTGCCGGTACGGAGATCGATCCGGGGCAGCGGCCCTGCCCCTGACGCCGGAAGCTGCGCCGCCGCCGGCGGCGACGATCGGGGCGCGATCGCAGACGGCCGGCGGCCCGGGCGGGGACCCGGCGCCGGTTGCGTCGCCACCTTCGCCACCGCAGCCACCGCCGTGCCGGCCCCGGCCCGGCCCTCGACGAACCCCTCCGCCCCGAGCCGGCCGTAGACGGTGGTGACGGTGGAGCGGGCGACGCCGAGCTCGGAAGCCAGCTGGCGCGACGGCGGCAGCCGGTCCCCGGGGGCGAGCCGGCCGGTCATGATGGCGTGACGGATCTGGCCGAACAGCTCGGCGCTGGTCCGGCGGCTCGCACCGGGATCGAGGTACAGGTCAATCCACATTGGTCTGCCAGAATATATGGATCTTGGCTCTTTTACCAGACCGAGGACGAGCTCATGCTGAGGATATGGCTACCGATCCCGGCCACCGGCCAGCACCGTCCACCGCCGTCGACATCTTCGTCGACCCGATCTGCCCCTTCGCCTGGCTCACATCCCGCTGGCTGCTCGAGGTCGAGCCCCGGCGGGCCCTGGCCGTCACCTTCCGGGTGATGAGCCTTTCCGTGCTGAACGAGGGCCGTACCGATCTCTCCGACTTCTACCGGGACCTGATCGATCGTGGATGGGGCCCGGCCCGGGTGGGCGACGACGTGGGCACGCCCGTGCTCCACATCCGGCCCCCGGGGCGGAGCGACGATCCGATCGCCGTCTTCGGCCCCGTCGTCACCCCCGCGCCCCGGGGCGAGGAGGCGGCCCGACTGTGGGATGGGGTGGTGCTGGTTGCCGGATCACCCGACTACTTCGAGCTCAAGAGGTCGCGGACCCGGGCCCTGTCGTTCTCATGACGGCGTCCACGCTGATCGAGGGCTACCTGGCCCGGCTGGGGTGCCCGGCCCGGCCGCCGTCGGCCGCCGCTCTGGCCGAGATCCACCGGGCCCAGGCCACGCTGATTCCCTACGAGACGACGTGGCTCCACCTCGGCGAGTGCTGGGGCATCGACCCCTGGGAGTCGATCGAGCGGATCGTGCAGCAGCGGCGGGGCGGCTACTGCTTCCACCTCAACGGCGCCCTGGCCCTGCTGCTGGAGGCGCTGGGTTACGACGTGACCCTGCACCGGGGCGGCGTGCACCGCGACGGCCCGGCGGCGGCCGACATCGGCGGCCACCTGGTGCTGCTCGTCCACGACCTGCCCACCCCGGACAACCCGGGCGGCGTGTGGTACGTCGACACCGGGTTGGGCGACGCCCTGCACGAGCCCCTGCCCCTGGTCGCCGGCCAGTACCGGCAGGGCCCGATGCGGTTCCAGCTCGGCCGGTCACCCGACGGGATCGGCCAGTGGCGCTTCGAGCGGCTGGCCGGCGACGTCGAGGGGGCCATGGCGCCGGTGAGCTTCGAGGAGGCGACCACCACGATGGCCTCCTTCGAGGCGGCCCACACCCGCAACACCACCTCGCCCGAGTCGCCCTTCGTCCGCATGGTGACGGCCCAACGCCGCCCGGCCACCGGGTCGACGGTGCTGCGGGGCCGGACCCTCACCACCCGCCGGGGCGCCGAGGTGACCCGCCGGGCCGTGACCGGGCGGGGCGCGTGGTTCGAGTTGCTGGCGAGCGAGCTCGACCTGCCGCTGACGGCCGCCGGCGCCGGGGTCGACGCCGACGCCCTCGACCGCCTGTGGCATCACGCCAGCTCGGTGCCCCTCCCCGACGGGCTCGGAGCGGGGGCACCGGACTGAGTGTGGCTAGACCGTCTGGGGGCCGCGGATGAGCTGGCCGGGAAGGGCCCCGGTGGACTCGCCGTCACGGGTGATGACGACACCCCGCTTGATCGTGGCCAGGTAGCCGTCGGCCTTCTGCACCAGGCGGCGGCCGCCGGCCGGGAGGTCGTAGACCATCTCGGGGGCGTGCAGCGTGAGGTGGTCGAAGTCGATGACGTTGACGTCGGCCAGCATCCCCGGCTCCAGCGTGCCACGGTCGGCCAGGCCCACCTGGCGGGCCGTGTCCCGGCACTGGCGCTGCACCACGAGCTCCAGCGGGAGCCGCTCGCCCCGGGTCCGGTCCCGCACCCAGTGGGTGAGCATGAACGTGGGGAAGCTGGCGTCGCAGATCACGCCGCAGTGGGCGCCGCCGTCGGACAGCCCGGGCACCGTGCCCTCGGCCAGGTTCATCTGACGCACCACCTCGTGATCGCCCTCGGTGTAGTTGGCCAGGGGGAACAGCATCAGCTCCTTGCCGTCGCGGGCCAGCAGCTGGTCGTAGGCCATCTCCACGGGCTCGATGCCGGCGGCCCGGGCCCGGGCCTCGATCGAATGCTCGGGGGCGGGCTCGTAGTCGGGCGGGTCGCCCAGGGGGAACATCTTGTGGAACGACTGAGCCACCACGCCCGACATCCCCCGGGTGCGGCCGGCGTGCTCGGAGATGAGGGTGGCCCGGATCTCGGGATCCCGCATGCGCTCCACCCGCTCGGCCAGCGGCAGCGAGGCCAGCTCGCGGCGGTAGGTGGGGCAGGTGATGAACGGGTGCATCGAGCTCTGGAGCCCCAGCAGCAGGCTGACGGGGCGGATCGCCACCTGGGCCGTGAGGTCGATGCCCCGGGCCCGGGCCGCCTGGATACGGTCGAGCACCCGGCGCCAGTGGTCGGGCGTGGCGTCCTGCTGGACGAGCAGCACCGACAGCGGGGCGCCCCCGTGCTCGGACATGCCCTCGAAGATCTCGAACTCGGCGTCGAGGTCCACGAAGTCGGACACGATCTCCAGGTGCCCGAAACCCTTGTCGGCCAGGGCCTGGCTGATGCCCCACAGCTCGGCCGGGGCGGTGGTGAGGGTGGGGATCTGGTTGCCGTCACGGTCGCGGTGGTTGATCGTGCGGGACGTGGTGAAGCCGAGGGCGCCGGCGTCGAGGGCCTCCGCCGTGAGCTGGCGCATCTGGGCGATCTCGGCCGGAGAGGCCGGCTCGTTGTGGTCCCGCCCCCGGTCGCCCATCACGTAGACCCGCAGGGCCGAGTGCGGCATCTGGGCCCCCACGTCGATGACCCGGGGGATGGCGTCGACGGCGTCGAGGTACTGGGGGAACGACTCCCACGTGAAGTCGATCCCCTCGGCCAGGGCCGAGCCGGGGATGTCCTCCACCCCTTCCATCACGTTGATCAGGAACTCGTGGCGGTCGGGCCGCACCGGGGCGAACCCGACGCCGCAGTTGCCCATGACCACGGTGGTGACGCCGTGCCACGACGACGGGGTGAGGGCGGGATCCCACACCACCTGACCGTCGTAGTGGGTGTGGATGTCGACGAAGCCGGGGGTGACGAGCAGCCCGGCGGCGTCGATCTCCTCCCGGCCCTGCTCGGCCACCTGGCCCACGACTGTGATGCGGCCGTCGTCGATGGCCACATCGGCCGCCCGGGCGGGCGCGCCCGTGCCGTCGACCACCGTGCCGTTGCGGATCACCAGATCGTGCATGGTGTCCTTCCCCCTTCGCGTCTTCAAGGAACCCGGAGGATTCCCGCTAGGAGGCCATTCTCGCTCTACTTCGTGTAGGGAGCGAAGTTCGGCGGGCGCTTCTCCAGGAAGCTGCTCACGCCCTCCTTGAAATCGGGGCGCTTGAGCGACTCCCGCATCACGGCGTTTGAGGCGTCCATGGCGTCGTCGAGGCTCATGTGGAGCTGGCTGTAGACCTGGTGCTTCATGACCGCCATCGAGGTGGGCGACACGTTGGCCGCCATATCGGCGGCGTAGGCCATGGTCACGTCCATCAGTTCCTCGGCCGGGACCACCTTGTTGACCAGGCCCAGCTCGGCGGCCTCCTCGGCCAGGAACACCCGGCCCGAGATGATGAGGTCGAGGGCGGCGGACTGTCCGATCAGGCGGGGCAGGGTCCAGGAGATGCCGTGCTCGGCGATCAGGCCCCGGCGGCTGAAGGCCACGGTGAACTTGGCCCCGGCGGCGGCGAAGCGGACGTCGCAGGCCACGGCGTGGACCAGGCCCAGGCCGGCACAGGCCCCGTTGATGGCGGCGATGATCGGCTTGGGTATGCCCATGGCGTAGCGGGCGTCACGGTCGTCGCGCTCGGCGGTGGCGCCGCCCGCCCCCTGGATGCCCTGGAGCACGTCCATGTCGGCCCCGGCGCAGAAGCCCCGGCCGGCGCCGGTGACCACGATCACCCGGACGTCGGGGTCGGCGGCGGCGGCGTCGAGCGAGTTGAAGTAGCCCGAGGCCAGGTCGGCGTTCCAGGCGTTGAGCCGCTCCGGCCGGTTCAGGGTGATCAGCCCGACGTTGTCCTTCACTTCGTAGAGCACGGCATCGCTCATGGCCGTTCCTCCCCTTCTGCGTTCGGTCTCGCTGCGTTCGGTTCGCCGCGTTCGGTCTCTGTGCGGCCCACGTTAGGAGATCAGCGCAGGATGGGCGAGGCGTGGTGCACGATCATGCGCCACCGCTGGCCGTCGTGGGTGAACACGTTGATGGCGGTGGCCACCGCGGTGTTGCCGCCCGAGAGCATGTTCTCGGTGGCCGACACCCAGCCCACCTCGCCCCGGCGCGTCACCCGCTCCTCGGTGAGGATGATCTGGGGGTTGCCGCCGGCGCCGAAGATGGCGGCCCACGAGCGGTGGACGTCGTCCCAGCCGCACAGCGGGCTGCGGCCGGGGTGGATGCACACGGCGTCGTCGTCCTCGGCCCACAGGGCGTCCATGGCGGCCAGGTCGCCGCCCTCCAGCGCCTGGTAGAAGGCGGCGTTGGCCGCCAGCACGGCCTCGTCGGTCAGCTCGGTCGTCACGGCGCCCATCTTTGCACCTCGGGCCGGTCGGGGGCTGGTGTCGACGGGCACGCCGTCACACACCCCGGGTAGGGTCGGCCCACCAACGACGGACGAAGGAGAACGACCATGCGGGACCTGGCCGGACGGGTGGCGGTGGTGACGGGGGCGGCGAGCGGGATCGGGTTGGCCACGGCCCACCGCTTCGCCCGGGAGGGCATGCACGTGGTGCTGGCCGACATCGAGGCCGGAGCCCTGGCCGAGGCCGAGGTGGCCGTGGGGAGCCACGGCACCGAGGTGCTGGCGGTGCAGACCGACGTGACGTCGCCGGTGGCCGTCGACCGCCTGGCCGACGCCGCCTTCGACCGGTTCGGCGCCGTCCACGTGCTGTTCAACAACGCCGGCGTGGCCGCCACCGCCGCCACCCTGCGGGCCCGGGCCTGGGAGAGCCCCCAGGCGGACTGGGACTGGACGATGGCGGTCAACTTCGACGGCGTGCTCCTCGGGGTGCGGGCCTTCGTGCCCCGCATGCTGGAGGGGGGCGACGAGGGCCACGTGGTCAACACCGCCTCCATCGCCGGTGTCACCCCCGGAGCCAACCCCTACAACGTGTCCAAGTGGGGCGTGGTGTGCCTCACCGAAGGCATGTACCTCGACTTCAAGGAGATGGGGGCGAACCTGTCGGCCTCGGTGGTGTGTCCCGGGTTGATCAACACGAAGATCCTGGAGGCCGAGCGCAACCGGGGAGACCGCTACGGCTCCCGCACCGAGGTGTCGGCTCTGCGGCCCGACCTCCAGCGCTTCACCGCCGGGTTCGAGGCGGCGCTCAAAGGCGGCTACCCGCCCGACGTGGTGGCCGACCACGTGCACGACGGGATCGTGGAAGACCGGTTCTGGATCTTCCCCTCCCAGCCCGAGATCCTGGCCCGGGTCGACAACCGCCTCACCAGCATCCTCGAACGCCGGAACCCCACCCCCCGGTCGTAGAGCGTGGCCCCGGCTGTACCCGGTCCGGGCCGCGCCGGTACTGTGGACATCTAACTACTTTCTCCAGGAGGACGCCGCCCATGGCTCTGGCCACCGACGAGCGCATCGAAAGCGCTCCCCGGGTCATCGACACCCCGATCATCTCGGCCGATTCGCACATCACCGAGCCGGGTTGGTGCTACGTCGACAACATCGATCCCGCCTTCCGGGACCGGGCCCCGTTCCTGACCGACGAGGCCCCCGACGGCGCCATGTTCCACGTGCCCGGCATGTCGGCCAAGATCCACCTCGGCCTCCACTCCGCCGCCGGCAAGGAGTCGAACGCCCTGGCCATGAAGGGCGTGCCGTTCAGCGGGCTGCACCGGGCCGGCTGGGATCCCGCCTACCGGGTGGAGGCTCAGAAGAAGGACGGCATCGACGGCGAGATCCTCTACCCGTCGGTGGGCATGATCCTGTGCAACCACTCGGACCTCGACCTGCAGAAGGCGATGTTCGACGCCTACAACCGCTGGATCTCGGAGTACTCCGCCCACGACCCGAGCCGGCTCTACGGGCTGGGCCAGACCCCTCTCCGCTCGGTTGCCGAGGGCATCACGGACCTGGAGGCGATGGTCGCCGCCGGCCTGCGGGGCGTGATGCTGCCCCTCACCCCGGGCACCGCCGCCGGCGACAACGACGGTCCCGACTACGACTCGCCCGAGTGGGACCCGTTCTGGCGGGCCTGCCTCGACCTCGGCCTGCCGCCGTCGTTCCACATCCTCACCGGCAAGAGCCAGCGGGCCCGGGGCCCGAAGCTGAACAACTTCCTCACGATCATCCGGGGCAACCAGGACCTGATCGGCACGTTCGTCTTCGGCGGCGTGTTCGACCGGGTGCCCGACCTGCGGATCGTGTGCGTGGAGGCCGACGCCGGCTGGATGCCGCACTACGCCTACCGCATGGACCACGCCTACAGCCGCCACCGCAACTGGATGGGCGGCGGCGGCCCCGAGCTGCAGCGCAAGCCCAGCGAGTACTTCGCCGACCACATCGGGCTCACCTTCCAGGACGACTGGTCGGCGTTCCGCATGGCCGAGGCCGGCCTCATCGACATCAACTCGCTGATGTGGGCCAACGACTTCCCCCACAGCGACTCCACCTGGCCCTACAGCCAGGGCATGCTGGCCACCCAGACCGCCGACCTCGATCCGACGGCCCGGGCCAACGTGCTGGGGGGCAACGTCATCGACCTCTACAACCTGAGCGACGTCCTGCCGGCGGCGTAGGCCGCCGGCGGCTGCGCCGACCGGGAGACCGACCAAGGGGGAACCCATGTCATCCACGCTCGATGCCCGGCCGGTGGTGAGCTCCCCGGTCGCTCCCAACCCGGCGCGGGCCGCCACTGTGCTCACCGAGTCGCAGCTGCGCGACTACGAGCGCGACGGCTTCCTGGTGATCCGGGGCGCCATCCCCGACGCCGACATCGAGCGGCTGGAGCGTGCCGTCGACCGGAACCCGCCGATCGACGGCACGCTCGACCCCACCGCCCCCGTATACCCCGCCCCCGGGCGCTACACGTTGGCCCTCAACTGCCTGAAGGATCCCGACCTGGCCTTCCTGGCCGAGCACCCGGCGATCCTGCCGGTGGCGGCCGACGCCCTGGGCGACGACCCCCGCCTCACGGCCTACGTGATCTACGACCGCACGCCGGGCGGCAACGGCCTGCCCATCCACCACGACTACAAGCGGTGGCGGCCGGTGGGCTCGTCGATGAACTGGCTGTTCACCATCGTGCCGTTCTGCGATTACGACGAGGCCGCCGGTCCTCTCTACGTGTCGCCCGGCTCCCACCTGTTGCACCGGGTGACGCCGGGGCTGGAGCGGCCGATGGAGGTGGCCCCGGCCGTCACGCCGGCCGAGTCGACCTTCGTCGACCCCGAGCTGAAGCGGGGCGACCTGCTGCTGATGAACCAGCACATGTGGCACCGGGCGTCGCCCAACAAGTCGAACCACCACCGTCAAGGGGCGTTCAACAAGTACGCCGCAGCCAGCGCCCCGCCGGCCACCGGCTTCTTCCTCTACGACGACGACGTGTACGAGGCCATCTCGCCCGAGAACCGGTCGATCATCGCCGTCCACTCCGACAAGCCGATCGCCACCACCCGGGCCGTGCTGATACGGGAGGGCAAGACCGAACCCGAGGTGCTGGTGGTGCCGTCGGGCGACGGCGGGCGCCTGGGCCTGCCCGGCGGCCCCACGTTCATCGAACGGGCCATCCCCGACTGGGACCACGGCAACCTGATCGCGTCGCTCCGGGCGGCGCTGCGGGACGACCTGCGGATCGAGACGCCGTGGGTGAGCTACGTGGGCGACTTCGACGAGGGCGACCACCTGTGCCGGGTCTACGGCTACACGATCCCCAGCGGGTTCGGGTTCCCCGTGCCGTACACGCCGGGCCAGTGGCTGGGCCGCAGCCAGCTGGAGTCGGCCCGGGACCAGCTGGCCTACGGCTGGGAGACGGAGGCCGTCGACCGCTGGCTCGACCCCGCTCCCGTCCGGGGCAAGGGCCTGACCCAGGCCCAGAGCCGCATCAACCAGTTCGCCTACTAGTTTCGGGGGCCATGAGCTTCCGCATGGTCCTGCTACCTCCGTACACCGAGCCCGACTGGCCCGAGCGGATCGCCGAGGCCGTGCCGGGGGCGGTGGTGGAGCTGTTCGAGCGGCCGGAGGATGCGGCCGACGCCCTGGCCGAGGCCGACGCTGTCTACGGCACCCTGCCCCCGGAGCTGTTCGCTCTGGCCCCGAAACTGCGCTGGATCGCCGCCCCTCTGGCCGGGCTCGGGCCCGACTGGTTCCACCCCGCCCTGGTGGCCAGCGACGTGGTGGTCACCAACATGCGCGGCATCTACAACGAGCACCTGGCCGGCCACCTCATGGGTTTCGTGCTCGCCTTCTCCCGCCGGTTCGACGTGTTCTGGCCCCGCCAGCAGGCCCGGCAGTGGAAGCGGGGCGAGCAGATGATCGACCTGGCCTCGTCGACCGCCGTGATCGTGGGTGTCGGCGGGTCGGGGGCCGAGGCGGCCCGCCTGTGCCAGGCCTTCGGGATGTACACGATCGGGGTCGACCCCCGCACCACCGAGTGCCCCCACCTGGACGAGCTGGTGGGCAACGACCAGCTCGACGAGGTGCTGCCCCGGGCCGACTTCGTGCTGATCACGGCGCCCGAGGCGCCGTCGACCATCGGCATGTTCCACCGGGGCCGATTCGATCTGATGAAGCCGACGGCCTACCTCTGCAACATCGCCCGGGGCCGGCTCGTGGTCACCGACGACCTGGTGGCCGCCCTGCAGGAGGGCCGGATCGCCGGCGCCGGACTCGACGTGGTGGACCCCGAGCCCCTCCCGGCCGACCATCCGCTGTGGACCATGCCCGGTGTGCTGCTGACGCCGCACGTGGCCATCGCCGGCGCCCCCGGCTGGTACGAGCGGCGCACCGCCATCATGGTGGACAACACCCGCCGCTTCGCCGCCGGCGAGCCGCTGATCAACGTCGTCGACAAGTCCAGCTGGTTCTGAGCCAACACCTGACGGCGCCCCGACCTCCCCCCCCCGGTTCACACGCCGGCCGGAGCGGTCAGCACATAGGGCTCGCTGGTCTCGTCGGCTGGCCACACCAGCACCGACCCCTCCTGCGACGTCAAACCCCGCACCGGTGATCGCAGCGGCTCCACGGTGCCGACCGGGTTCAGCGTCGCCCGGTCGAGCCAGAGCAGGCGATCACCGGCGGCAAGGGCCAACCGATCGGCGGTGAGGGCCAGATGGATCGCCGCCCGATCGTCGCCCGAGCCGGCGCCGCCGATCCCCGGCACGTCGGCGGGCAGTTGTGCGGTGTCGACCACGGCGAGCGTGCTGGTGTCCACGAAGGCGGCCTGGCCGGCGTTGCCGTCGACCACGGCCAGCGTCGAGGAATCGGGCGAGACGGCGAGGGCGGCGCTGCCCTCGGCGCCGGCGCCGAAGCCGGCCGGCAGGTCGACGCAGTACGCCCACTCCTCCACCAGGTCGAGCACGTGGACCAACCCGACCGTCGGCTCGCCGCCCCCATGGGGGCTCTGTCGGATGTAGAGGGTGTAGAGGCGGGTTCCGTCGGGCGCCCAGACCTGCCGCACCCCCCTGCCTCTCATGTCCTCCTCCAGCGGGAGCTTCGTAGGACCCAACGCGGCCTGCAGCGATCCCGTGGCCAGGTCGAGCGGCCTGATCCGGTAGGTGCCCGGTTGAGCACCGGCCCGATGGTCGATCACGAAGAGCAGGCTGCCGTCGCTGGCGAACGCCTCCGGCTCCACCAGCCCGTCGAGGTCGAACGTGTTCGATGCACCGGGCGCCGGTGCGGCGGCGGTACCGGCCGGATCGGCCACCACGATGATCCGGGTCCGATCGTCGGGCAGCCGGACCAGGAGGGCGGCCAGCGAACCATCGGCCGACAACGCCCGCAACTCGGCGTCCGGCCCCACGTCGATCGGGGCCGACGGCTCACCGCGGGCCGGCTCACCGTGGCGGAACGCCAGTTGTCCGTCTTCCAGGTGTACCACGACGCCACCGTCGAGCGAGGCCAGGCCGGCCCCGGGTTCGAGCCCATCCGCCGGCAGCGACGTGGGCAGGGGTGGCGGCGGTGCGCTGTAGGGCACGTCCGGCCCTGCTGTCCCGTCGCCGCCCGAGCTGCAGGCGGCGCCGGCGACCGACAGCAGAACGGCGACGAGGATGGTGGAAACGGTCTGGCGTCGCATGGCCCTACTACCCCGGTGCCAGGAGACGGGTTCCCGGCTCGATCTCGGCCGCCAGGGCCAGGACCGCGGCGAGGTCGAGATCGGCCTCCAACCGGTACTCGATGCCGCTGTCGACCCAGACCAGGACCTGCTGGGCCAGCTCCGGTGACCCACCCGGGGCGTCCCGCTCATGCTGGCCACCGATCCACAATGCCATCGTCGGCTCCGAGCGTCCCGGGATCTCGACGAAGACGATCTCCACGGCCGGATCGACCAACTTCGTCACCACCTCGCCGTCGGCCGGACGGACCGTCAGCTGAGCTCCCACCGAAGGGTCGGCCAGTGGCGGTAGGCGATCGCTGGCGGGCCAGCGGTAGGTGCGGGCCCGGCCCGGCCCGTCGACGATCGCGCCCGGCCGACCGAGGCCGGCTATGACATCGACGGGGTCCGAGCTGGTTGCGGAGCGCGAACCGCCTGACGGCGTGACGGTGGGGACACTGGAGGGAGTGCCGGTCCCGGCACCGGGCTCGACCACGACCCGGGTGGCGCCGATACCCAACCAGTGGGCCACCGCCTGACGGGCCGGGGCCACGACCGTCACCACCGCCACCGCCACCGCCAGGCTCACGAGGGCCATCGCCCACGGCCGGGGGCGCACCCTCGGGGCCGGTCGGGCCTGGCGCCCCGCCACGACGGGCGGCATCTCGGCGACGGCGGCCAGGACCGGACCGACCAGATCACGATCGGGGCGGTCCAGCGCTTCCACGGCGGCAACGAAGCGTTCCTCCAGCGACGTCATCCCCTTGCCCCCCGTTCGAGCTCCTGCCGCAGACGCCCCATGGCCCGGCTCAGGCGCGACTTCACCGTGCCTGGTGGGCAGCCGAGAGCAACCGCGATCTCCGCCTCGGTCAGCTGCTCGTACCAGCGGTAGCTGAGGATCAGCCGATCGTCGACCCGCAGCCGGTTGATGGCCCGGATCATCTCGTCGGCCTCAGCCCGGTGGCCGGCGACCTCCTCCGGCGCCGGGCCGGCCACCGGTACCTGGGCCGCCACCCGCAGCATCAGGCGCTGCTGCCGCCAGGCGAAGCGGTGCCGATTGCGGGCGGTGTTGGTCACGATGCGAAGCAACCAGGGCCGGAAAGCCGCCGACGGGTCGAACCGGCCCAGAGCGGCAAAGGCCTTGACGAACGCCTCCTGGGCCACCTCGTCGGCGTCGGTCGCCGACCCGAGAGCGAACGTGGCGGTCAGCACGGCCGACCGTTGGTGCCGGCGGACCAGCTCGGCGAACGCGCCGCGGTCGCCGGCGCACGTCGCCGCCACCAGGGCGGCGTCGGAGCGGTGGTCGATCGACGAGGTCATGACGTCCAGCGGTTCTACACCGCCAGGACATCGATGGTTCCCCTGGCGGGGGGTTCAGCGGGAGGCGAGCTCGTCGCGGATCTGGTCGGTGTGCTCGCCCAGGCGGGGAGCGGCCACCGGGGCCCGCATGGGGCTGCCGGTGAACCGGATGGGGGCGCCGGGGTACAGCACGCTGCGCCCCAGCTCCTCGTGGTAGACCTCCACCGGGAACCCCCGCTCCTGGAAGTGGGGGTCGGTCATCATCTCGTCGGGCGCCCAGATCACGCCGGCGGCGATCCCCCGCTGCTGGAGGCCGACGAAGACCTCGTGGGCGCCCACGTTGGCGGCGATGAAGGCCAGAGCGTCCCGCCCGGCGCCGAACACCTCACCGGCCAGGGGGTCCTCGGCCAGCATGGCCAGCGAGATCGTCTCGTACTCGGTGCCCATCTCCAGCAGGGCGGTGAGCTCGAAGTCTTCCTCCAGCCCGAGGTCCCGCAGCCACTGGAGCAGGGCGGTGAACTCCCGGCCGGTGCGGGGCGGCACGCCGGTGTTGAGGTAGCGGCCGTCGCCACACAGCACCTGGGTTGGCTCGGAGGGCCGAGGGGTGGCGTGGCGCCCGGTCTGACGCTGCACGGTCTCCTGGGCCGACAGCCAGCCGTAGCTGCCGAACTCGGTGGTCACATTCTGGGCCGCCACCATCGACACGTCGACGAACTGGCCGCCGTGGCGGCCGCGGGCCAGCAGAGCGGTGAGGGTGGACATCACGGCGAAGTGGGAGGCGGTGCGGATGGCCTGATTGCCCCGGCCCCGCATGGGGGCCAGGTCGTGGTCGTCGTAGCCGTTGGACCACATCGGCCCGCCCCGGGCCAGGAGCGTGAGGTCGGTGTGGTTGTGGGTGCCACCCACGCCATCGCGGCCGAACGGGGTGATGGCCACGTGGATCAGATCGGGGTTGGTGGCACTCGTCTGGTCGTGGTCGAGGCCGAAGTCGGCCAGGTGGCCGGCCTCCGTGCTCTCCAGCACCACGTCGGCCGAGGCGATGAGGTCGGCCACGAGCTGACGGCCCTCGGCCGTTGCCAGGTCGGCCACCACGCTGCGCTTCGAGCGGTTCTCGGCCCACCACGACAGGCTCCGGTCGGGGCCGGGCTGGTCTTCGGCGAACGGGCCGTGGTTGCGTTGGGCTGCGCCCTCGGGCGGCTCGACGAGGATCACGTCGGCCCCGCCGTCGGCCAGCAGGCGGCCGGCGAAGGCGGTGAACTCATGGGCCAGCTCGACCACCCGGATCCCGTTGAGGGGCCCGGGAGCGTCGATCGGGGGGGCGGTGGGCTTCACGACCGGGAGCTCGACCTGCGACAGGTGATCCATGGCCCGAGCCTGCCAGACACCGCCGCCCGCTGTCGAACAGCGGAGGCGTCACGGGGCGACCCCGGATTGACCAAAAGTCCACCACGACCGAACTTGGTGGACTTTTGGTCTGTCCGTGACCAGAAGTCCACCGAGTTCGAGCTCGTCGAGCTCGAACGGAGCCGGGGAACTCAGATGATGCGCTGGGCCTTGAGGTCGGCGATCTCGTCTTCGCTCAGGCCGAGCAGCTTGCCGAACACGTAATCGTTGTGCTGGCCCAGCGTGGGCGACGCCTCCTCGATGGACCAGTCGGTCTTCGACAGGTGCACCGGGTGGCCGTCCACCCGCACCCCACCCATGGCGGCGTGCTCCACCATGGGCCACAGGCCCCAGCGGCTGGTGGCTATGTCGCCGTCGATCCGCTCGGCCGGGCGCAGCACCGGGCTGGCCGGCACCCCCCGGGCCTCGAGGGCCGACGCCACCTCGAACCGGTTCCGCTCCCGGGTCCACTCGGTGACCTTGACGTCGAGCTCGTCGACCGCCGCCATGCGGCCGGCCAGCGAGTCGAACCGGCTGTCACCCAGCCCAGCGCTGTCGGCGTAGCCGCCCATCTCGGCCTTGAGCTCGCCCCACTCCCGGTCGTCCCGCACGGCGATGGCCACCCAGTTGTCTTCCCCCCGGCACCGGTACACCCCGTGGGGCGCCATCTCGGGCGAGGTCGACCGGTTGGAGTCGGGCCGGCCCTCGTCCCGCATCGAGCGGCCGTTGACCGACCAGTCGAGCAGGTCGGCGCCGTGGAGGCTGGCCCCGGCCTCGGTGCAGCTCATGTCCACCCACTGGCCCTCGCCCGTGCGCTCCTTGTGCACCAGCGCCATCAGGATGGCGATCGCCATGTAGTAGCCGCCGGTGTGGTCGAGGTGGGAGAAGCCCCACCCGGCCGGCGGCTCGCCCGGCAGGCCCGACTGGTGGGTCACGCCCGAGACGGCCTGGGCGATCGGACCCCACGACTTGAACGTGCCGTACGGGCCGGTCTGGCCGAACCCGCAGTTCGACACGTAGATGATGTCGGGCTTCAGCTCCACCAACCGGTCCCAGCCCAGGCCCATGCGATCCAGCACCCCGGCGGCGAAGTTCTCCGACACCACGTCGGAGATCGTGACCAGCTCCTCCAGCAGCTCGTGTCCACGCTCGGTGCGCAGGTTGAGCGTGATGCCGAGCTTCTCGATGTTGTGGTTCTGGAAGCCGGAGCCGAACTCGATGCCCCGGCGCTCGTCCTTGAACGGGGGCGAGCCCCGCAGGATGTCCCACCGCCCGTGGCGGATCGGGTCTTCGATGCGGATCACCTCGGCCCCGAACGCGGCCAGCCACCGGGTGGCGCCGGCCCCTGCCAGCTGCCCCGTGAAGTCGCAGATTCGGATGTGGGACAGCGCTTCGGACTTCATCGGCCCCCCAAGGTGTAGGTCGGCTGGCCGCGGTGGGCGGCTGGCGCCATCATCGCCCGCGACCACCGCCCCCTGCCAGCCCGCCCGCCCCGCCGCCGTCATGACCTCGGCCCCGGCCCGCCCTACGCTGGCGCCGTGACCCCCCTCCCCATGACCGCCGCCGACGTGCCCGCCACCTGGGTGGTCGACCTGGACGGGGTGGTCTGGCGGGGCCGGGATCCGATACCCGGCAGTGCCGAGGCCATCGCCAGGCTCCAGGCCGAGGGCCGCACCGTGGTCTTCGCCTCCAACAACTCGGCGTACACGGCGGCCGAGCTGGAGGCCAAGCTCAACGCCCACGGCATCCGCTCGCTGGGCCATGCCGTCACGTCGTCGATGGCGGCCAGCTCGCTGCTCCATCCGGGGGAGACCGTGCTGGTGGTGGGCGAGGCCGGCGTGGTGGAGGCGGTGCAGGCGGCAGGGGCCGAGATCCGCTCCGAAGGCCCGGTCGACACCGTGATCGTGGGCATCACCCGCCGCTTCGACTACACCATGCTGCGCACCGCGGCCCGGGCCCTCCACGCCGGAGCCCGCCTGATCGCCACCAACACCGACTCCACCTTTCCCGGCCCCGACGGGCTCGACCCCGGCAACGGGTCGCTGGTGGCGGCGGTGGCCACCGCCGGTGGGCGCCAGCCCGACGCCGTGGCCGGCAAGCCCCACGCCCCGATGGTGGACCTGATCCGGGCCCGCTACGGCGCCACCGGCGTGATGGTGGGCGATCGGGACGACACCGACGGGCTCTTCGCCCGGGCCCTCGGCTACGACTTCGCCCTCGTGCTGTCGGGCGTGGTCACCGAGGCCGACCTCCCGATCGACCCCACCCCCCGCTGGCTGGCGGCCGACCTGGCCCACCTGCTCCCACCGGCGCCGGCAGCACCGGCCCGGGGCGTCACGCCTGGCGGTTGAGGTGACCGGGTTCCTCCCGGTCCCGGATCGAACCCGAATTGTGGCTCCAGGCGCTGTCGTTCCCCCGGTCGCGCCACAGTTCGCTCCGGTGACGGTGCTCAGTGGAGCCGGCATCGTCGTCGGCCTCGCCCTCCGCCTCGGGCTCAGCCTCCTCGTCGGGCCGGTCGTGGCGGGCCCCGGGCCCGGAGCCTTGCCCGCCGTGGGTGCGATGGCGGGGCGACAGGCCCCACCCGCTCACTCCGGCGGTGGGGAGCCGTACCGGGTCGGGGCCGCCCACCATGGCGAAGGCGGCCGCCAACGCCGCCGGCAGGCCGACCGCAACAAGGATCCATCTCATGGGCACCGGCACCTCGGGGGAACGGACCTGTCCCCCTCCTCATCGGCCGCTGACCAGCGGGTCTGAACTACTGGGGGGTGGTGGGTGGGGCCCCACCACCCGATGGGGAGCCGCCGCAGGCGGCGGGGGCGGCGCGCCCCCTGGTACGCAGCTAGTGTCGGTTCATGTCTGAGGGGACCGTCACCGCCATCCATCTCCATCCGATCAAGTCGTGCCACCGGATCGAGGTGGAGCAGGCCACGGTGTCGGCCACCGGCCTCGAGGGCGACCGGGAATGGCAGGTGGCCTCCGGCCTCACGCCCATCACCCAGCGCCAGAAGGCCCTGCTGGCCACGGTCCTGCCCACCCCGATCGAGGGCGGCGGGCTGCGGCTGTCGGCCCCCGGGAGGCCCACGATCGAGGTGGCCCGGCCCACGGCCAACGACACGGTCACCGGCTCCCTGATCGGGGTGAAGGTGCAGGTGGGCGACGCCGGCGACGAGGCCGCCGCCTGGTTCTCGGCCCTCCTGGGCGACGAGGTGCGCCTGGTGGCCCGCACCCCCGATTCCGAGCTGCGCATCCCCGAGTCGCTCGATGTGTTCGGCCAGACGATCGCCTTCGGCGACGTGGCCCCGGTGCTGGTGGCCAACACCGCCTCGCTGCGGTGGCTCCAGGACCGGGCGGTCGAGCCGTTCGGGATGGACCGGTTCCGGCCCAACCTGGTGGTCGGCACCGACACCCCGTTCGACGAGGACACGTGGGCCCGGTTCCGGGTGGGGGCGGCCGAGCTGGCCTACGGGCTGATCTGGCCCCGCTGCACCATCCCCCAGGTCGACCAGGACACGGGCGAACGGGGGCGGGAACCGGCTGTGGTGCTCAAGGCCCATCGGTGGTTCACCGGCCCCCTCGACGAGGTGGCCGAAGGCTGGCACCCGATCGTGGCCAACAAGGGGATCTTCGGCATCGGGTGCTCGATCGGCCCGGTGGGCACCGTGGTCAGCGTGGGCGATGAGCTCACGGTCACCGATCGCATGGCCGCCCTCATGCCGAATCCCGCCGCTGCCTGATCCCCGATCTCGTGTCCCCCGACGTCACCCGTGACGGCCCTGGACACCCGATGGGTCAGACGGGGGTCCCCCGGGGTGGGAGGCCGGCGGCCCGATAGATGGCATCGATGGCGGCCATGTTGGCCACGGCGTCGTCGCCCGAGGTGACGAACGGGGTGCGGTGGGCCACATGGTCGGCGAAGGCCCGCCACATGTGCACGTAGCTGTTGCCGGCGTCGACCGGGCCTACCGTGCGGCCGCCTGCGGTGCGTATGACCAGGTGGTTGCCCCGCTGGGGCGAGATCGGGTTGGCGACCTCCAGCCAGCCGTCGGCCCCCTCCACCCGCAACCGGCGCTCCGGTTCCCCTTCCGGCCGCATCGAGGTGTGGAGATGGGCGGTGACGCCGGAGGGGAAGGTGAGCTCGGCCGTGATGGCGGCGTCGACCAGCGGGTCGGCCTCGTCGGGCTCGGCCTCGGCCCGTACCGCCATGGGCTCCTCGCCCGTGACGTGACGAAACCAGCTCACCACGTAGCAGCCGAGGTCCATGAGCGACCCGCCACCGGTGGTGCTGTCCCACCGGATATCGGGGCGGCTGATGGTGGTGGTGAACGTGCCCTCCACCCGATGCAGCGGGCCGAGCGCGCCGCTGGCCACCACGGCCAGCACCCGCTCGAACAGCGGGTGGTACCGGTGGTGGAAGGCCTCCCCCAGGCACCGGCCCTCGGCCTGCGCCACCGCCACCATGTCGGCCGCCTCGGCTCCGTTGGCGGCGAAGGGCTTCTCGCACAGCACGTGCTTTCCCGCCCGCAGAGCGGCGATCGACCACTCGGCGTGGAGCGAGGCCGGGAGGGGGTTGTAGACGATGTCGACGTCGTCGGCCGCCACCAGGTCGGCGTAGGTGGCCGAGACGGCGGGGATACCGACGTCGAAGGCGAAGGTGCGGGCCCGACTCAGATCCCGGGCGGCGATCCGGCTCACCCGCAGGTCGGGCAGCGAGGCCAGCGGGTCGATCAGGGCCTGCCGCACGATCCGGGCGGCGCCGAGCACCCCCACCCGGAGCGGCATGGCGGCGGGGCGGGGCAGAGACATGGGGTCACTCACCCGATCTGTGTACCAGTGTCTTACAATTTCCAGCTTGCGTGGATTGATCCGGACCGTCGACGATGCCGTTGACCAGGCGTTCCAGCCACTGCGGCGGCTGAAGCCGGCCAACTGGACCTTCTACGCGGCCAGCGAAGCGGCGGACTACTCGATCGCCTGGCACGCCATCAGCCTGGCCATCGCCGTGGTGAGCCCGAGCCGGCGCCGCCACGCCGTGCGGCTGGCCGTGATGCTCGGCGTCGAGTCGCTGGCCGTCAACGGGGGCCTCAAGCGCCTCACCCGCCGGGCCCGCCCCGCCCTGCTCGACGACCGGGCCTACGAGGTGCGCCGGCCCACGACCTCCAGCTTCCCGAGCGGCCATGCCAGCTCGGCCGCGCTGGCCGCGGTGCTGCTCACCGACGCCGCACCCCGGCTCCGGCCGTTGTGGGTGACGCTGGCGGCGATCGTGTCGGCCAGCCGCATCCACAACCGGATGCATCACGCCTCCGACGTGGCCGCCGGTACCGCGTTGGGCACCCTGTTCGGTATGGCGGCCAAGAAGCTCTGGCCGCTGTAATTGGCAGCAGCCAGCATCGGCCGGCCGGTGACGTTTGAGACCTGTGGCAGCGGGCGCCTTCGGCCGCTGCGACCCCTCCCTGTTGGGGAGCTGGCCGTCAGCTGGCGGCGGAGGTAACGCTCAACAGCGCCCGCACATCGAGCAGGAGGTCGGTTACCTCCGAGGTCGAGACGAGCTGACGGTCGATCATCACCCCCAGACCCTTGTCGATCAGTGCCAGGGCTTCCTCGACGGAGGTGGTACTGACACTTCCGACTTCGGCGTCCGCCTCGGTCATTTGCTCCTCCTCAACTCGAACCTGCCGGTAAGAACCTGGAGCGGGTCACCGCCATTCCAACGGCTTCCGCCTTATTCGTCACTCTAACCCAGGCCTTCCCCTGACGCGAAGCCATAAACCTTTGACCAGGTGAAACGTCTTGGCTCTGTGGGCCGTCAGGACGATCAGCGCCCATGGAACACCGGAGGCCGCTTGTCAAGGAACGCCTGTACGGCCTCCCGGGTGTCGCTGGTCCCGAAGTTGACCGTCTGCGACAAGCTCTCGCTCTGCAGGGCCGAGGCGAAGTCGGCCGTGGCGTTGAGGGTGAGCATCCGCTTCGTCATGGCCAGGGCCAACGGGGCCCCGGCGGCCAGGCGGCCGGCCCAGTCGTCCACCACCGAATCGAGCTCGGCGTGGGGCACCACCTTGTTGACGAAGCCGAACCGCTCACCGTCGGCGGCCGAGATCACGTCGGCGAAGAAGGCCAGCTCCTTGGCCTTGTGGAGCCCGACGAGGCGGGGCAGGATCCAGGTGCCGCCGAAGTCCACCGAGAGGCCCCGACGGGCGAAGATCTCGCTGAAGCGGGCCTCGTCGCTGGCCACGATCAGATCGCACGCCAGAGCGAGGTTCATGCCGGCGCCGGCCGCCACCCCGTTCACCTTGGCGATGACGGGCACCATGATGTGGTGGAAGGCCTGGATCGTCATGTGGATCATGTTCATGGCCTGGAGCTGGTGGCGCTCCACGCTTCCCTGGCCACCGAGGTCGGCGCCGGAGCAGAAGGCGTCACCGGCACCGGTCATCACCACGCAGCGCACGGCGGGGTCGAGGGCGATCTCGGTCCACACCTCCCGCAACTCGTCCCACATCGTGCCGTTGGCTGCGTTCTTCTTCTCCGGCCGGTTCATCGTCACCGTCACCACGCCGTTGTCGGCGGCGTCGACGAGCAGGGTCTCGAGCGTCTTGGTCTCCATGGCGGCCGACGGTAGCCGTGCTGCGCGGTGGCATACAGACCGGCGACTGAGCCGGCAGACTGGCGGCCATGGAGCGACCGCCCGGCAATCTCTTCCTCGGTGAGACCCTCGACGCCGCCACCGGGCAGCGCACCGGCACCCCGGTGCTGCTCAACAGTGCCGACCTCACCACCCACGGCGTGATCGTGGGCATGACCGGCTCGGGCAAGACCGGGCTGGGCGTGGTGCTGATCGAGGAGGCCCGCCTGGCCGGCATCCCGGTGCTGGCCATCGACCCCAAGGGCGATCTCGGCAACCTGTGCCTCACCTTCCCCAACCTGGCCCCCACCGACTTCGAGCCCTGGATCGACGCCGGCACGGCGCGGGTGCAGAACATCACGGTGGCCGACCTGGCCACGAAGACCGCCACCGACTGGCGCGACGGGCTGGCCTCGTGGGGCCTGGGCCCGGCCGACGTCGCCACCCTGGCCGGCGCCGGCACCCCCACCATCTACACGCCGAGCAGCACCAGCGGCGTGGGCCTCAACCTGCTGGGCCAGCTCTCGGCCCCCTCCACCACCGATCCCGGGGCCCGCCAGGACGAGCTCGACGCCACCGTCACCGGCCTGCTCGGGCTGGTGGGGATCGAGAGCGATCCCCTGTCGGGCCGCGAGCACGTGCTGATCGCCAACCTCCTGGCCCGGGCCTGGGACGCCGGCACCCCGCTCGACCTGGGCGGCCTGCTGGGCCAGATCCTCGATCCCCCGATCCGCAAGCTCGGCGTGCTCGACCTCGACACCTTCTTCCCCCGGCCGACCGCCAGGCCCTGGCCCTCAAGCTCAACGGGCTGGTGGCGTCGCCCAGCTTCGCCCGATGGGCCGCCGGCGATGTCCTCGACATCGCCCGCATGCTGTGGGACGGCGACGGCCGGGCCCGTACCGCCATCGTCTCGCTCGGTCACCTGGAGGAGACCGAGCGCCAGTTCGTGGTCACCCTCGTACTGTCGAAGCTGATCAGCTGGATGCGGGCCCAGCCCGGCACCGGCGAGCTCCGGGTGCTGGTGTACCTCGACGAGGTGATGGGTCTGGCCCCGCCGGTGGGCAACCCGCCGGCCAAGAAGCCCATCCTCACCCTGCTCAAACAGGCCCGGGCGTTCGGGGTGGGCCTGGTGCTGGCCACCCAGAACCCGGTCGACCTCGACTACAAGGCGATCGGCAACGCCGGTACCTGGCTGATCGGGCGGCTCCAGACCGAGCAGGACAAGAACCGGCTGGTGGACGGGCTGCGCTCGGCCGACGGCGCCACCGACCTGGCCGCCGTCGAGTCGACGATCTCCAACCTGGGAAAACGCCAGTTCATGCTGCGCTCGGCCCGCAACTCCCAGCTCCCCCGCCTCACCAGCCGGTGGTCGATGAGCTACCTGGCCGGCCCCCTCACCGGCGACCAGATCAGCCGCCTCATGCACCCGGCTGCGGCCGCCGCCGCAACTTCGACCCCCACTCCCACTCCCACTCCCACCCCCACTCCGACGGCACCGGCTCCAGCTTCCGCCACCCCCGCCCCGGCGATGGCCGACGACGAGTCGCCGGTGGCCCCGGGTGCCCCCGACAGCCTGCCCGTGCGCTACCTGGCGGCGGCCGCCCCCTGGCTCGATGCCGTGGGAGCGACTGCCGGCGGCACCCGCCTGGTCCCGGCGCTGGCGGCCCGGGTCAACATCCTGTTCGACGACACCAAGGCCGCCCTGAACCACCGGGAGGAGTGGGAGGCCGTCATCCCCCTCGACGGCGACCAGGTGAACCTGGGCACGGCGGTGGCCGTCGACTTCGACGACCGGGACTTCACCCCCACCGCCCCTGCCGGCGCCCGCTACGTGCTGCCCGGGATGAAGCTCACGGCCTCGCTCGTCTCGGGGGTGACGGCCGACCTCAAGGCCCGCCTCACCGCCGACCGCCAACTGGTACTCCACCACAATCCGGAGCTGAAGCTCGTATCACGCCCCGACGAGACGGCCGAGCAGTTCGCCGCCCGCTGCCAGGCGGCGGCCGACGACGGAGCCGACATCGAGGCGGCCAAGTTGCGGGACCGTCTCGACGCCAAGCGGGACGCCATCCAGGCCGCCCTGGCCAAGGCCCAGGACCGGGTGGCCGAGATCGAGTCGGCCCAATCGGCCCGGACGGGAGAGCCAGATCATCGACATCGGCGCCTCGGTGCTGGGCAGCCTGCTGGGCGGGCGGGGCCGGGCCCGGCAGCTGGCGTCGGCCGCCCGCCGGATGGGCTCGGGCCGGGGTCAGGCCGCCGGCGGCGAAGCCCGCCTCGACAGCGCCCGCAACCGGGTGGCGGAGAAGGTCGACGAGCTCGAGGATCTGGAGCGCGACGTGCAGGAGGCGTTGATGGACATCGACCAGGATTGGTCGGCCAAGGCCGCCGCCGTGCAGGACCTGGCCGTGGGCCTGGAGAAGGCCGACGTCACGGTGGAGAACCTGATGCTGGTGTGGCTCCCGACCGCCGGTTGAGCAGCGGCGGGAGCCACACGGCTCATTCCACGGGCGCTACTTGCGGCGCTTCCTCTTGACGGCCATGCCCATCGGAGGCACGTTGCCGGCCGTTGCCCCCTGGGCGTACTGGGGGCTGTAGGAGTACACGAACTCGTGCACGCCGTCGTTGGCCAGATCGGTGACGATCACGCCTTCGCCGATGCGGATGCCGTTCTTCACGATGAGCTCCTGGTGCACCGTGAAGAGCTGCCCGGGATCGCTGGTGGGCTTGCCCGGGAGCACCTCCAGGGCCCAGGTGTCGGCCGCCACCAACGCCGGGCGGTGGTCGACGAGCCAGCGGGCCTCCCGCAGGTAGATGCCGGGCTCGGTGGCCAGATAGCGGTCTTTGATCTTAGGATCGGTATCGTCGGCCAACGTGTGCCAGCCGGTGCGGAAGCAGACCACGTCGCCGGCCTGGATCTTGCCCAGCCGGGTCCGCTTCATGGCGGCCTGGATGTCCAACAGCGTGATCCGGTAGCTGTCGGTGAGCATCTTGTTGCCGTTGACCGTCTGGATGTCGCCGGTGGCGCCCTGCGAGATCTTCAGATCGAGGATGTCGATGATCACGCCCCGGGTCACGAACGGCTTCACGTGCTCCATGCCGAGCTTGGTGGCCCCCGTGGGCTTGGCGAACTCCCGAGCGTCATAACCGTTGTAGAAGATGTTGCCGACGCCCACGTGGCTGAGATTGTCGAACTGGGTGGCGATCTGGTACGTGCCGCCTTCCAGGAAACGCTCCTCATGGGCCGACAGGTTGTTCGTCCCGAAGCCGGTGGGGCCCTGGAAGTAGCCGAGCCCGCCGGGGGTGGCCCGATCGGCCTTGCGCCACTCGTCTTCGCCTTCGGTGCCCCGGGCGGTGGTGCTGAACCACTCGGTGCTGAGCGCATTGGGGGTGTAGCCCAGGGCGATGAGCCGCTGGCTGTACTTCCGGGGCGGGAAGGTGACGAAGCCCGGTACTCCGTTCACCATCAGGTGACCCAGGCGGTAGGTGACGACCTCCTTGCCGTCGTCGAGCAGCTTCAGCGCCTGCGCCGTCTTGCGGGGCGTGATCTCGTTCAGCGAGCCGAGCTGATCCTCCTTGCCGTACCGGGCCTGCGTGGCCTTGGCCCAGTCGCCGTTCAGCGCCCCCTCGATGCTGAAGCTGTCGTCGTAGTCGGTGCGGACCAGCGTGGAGCCGTTGGGCAGCTCCTTGTTGTCGTGGTCGTCACCAGCCCCGGCCACCCCGGCCAGCACTGTGGCGCCGCCGCCGGCGACAACGGCACCGGCCGCCCCCAGCTTGGCCATGCCCGACAGCATCTCGCGTCGGCTGAGGTGGAAGTTCAGATGGTCGCTCCGCATGTGCGGTGTCCCCCTTGGTTGGTTGGCAGGTTCGCGGGTGTCCCGATCCGCACTGCTGTGACCAGGTCACAGCCCTATCGAGCCGGGCACACCCTATCCTGCGACAACCTGTGACATCCACCACATGTCACGTTTGTCGGCGCAATCACCTGCCCACTACGGCTCGGGCTCAGCGGGGGGCGAGGTCCCGTACCGCCTGGCGGATGTCAACATCGCCGAAGTTCATGATGCTGAGGGCGGCGGTGGTCACGCCGTTCTCCAGGTAGCGGTCCACCTGCTCCCGGCAGTGCCCGGCCGGCCCGTGGATGATCAGCTCGTCCACCACATCGTCGTCGATGGCGTCGAGGGCGGCCTTGCGGTCGCCGGCGGCCCAGGCGTCCCACATCCCCTGGAGCCGCTCGCCCCGGCCGATCCAGCGATGGAAGTCGGCGTAGACCGGCACGTTGAGATAGGCGGCCACGGCCCGGCGGGCCTGGGCCCGCACGGTGTCGGCGTCGGTGCTGGGGCACACGAAGATCCGGGCCACGATCTCCTTGCCGTCCCCCTGGGCGTTGACGATGCCGGCCACCGTGCGCACGTCGTCGGCCGAGAGCCAGTTGATGATGGCGCCGTCGCCTTCCGCCCCGGCCAGGCGCAGCATCCCCTCCCGCAGCGCCGCCACCAGGATCGGGGGCTGGACCTCGGGCACCAACCCGAGCCGGAAGCCCTGGACCTCGAACGTAGGGTAGGCATGCTCCACCCGGACCCCGGTCAGGGCCTCCTTGAGGAAGCGCAGGGTGTCCCGGGTGCGCTTGTAGGGCTCGTCGAAGGGGATGCCGTTCCACCGTTCCACGATCACGTTGGACGACGAGCCGATGCCGAGCAGGAAGCGGCCGGGGGCGGCGCTGGCCAGCGCCGCCGTGCTCTGGGCCAGCAGGGCCGGACCCCGGGTGTAGGCGGGGATGATGGCCACGCCGAGCCGGAGCTCGGGGGCCCAGGCGGCGGCCAGGGCCAGCGGGGTGAAGCCGTCGGACCCGTCGCTCTCGGACGACCAGGCATCGGTGTAGCCCAGGTCCACCAGCTCCCGGAACCAGTCACGGTGCTCCGACAGGGGCACGGCGGCGAACGGGACGGTCATTCCGTAGCGACTCATGGCCGCACAACGTAGCCGGCCCTGATCCGGGCAACCTTTTTCGCTTTGTATCCCCTGGTCAGAGGACTTTTCCGAAATTTCTCGGCCGCGACCCCCCTCGACCCCCGTTCACTGTCACACCCCCTGCTCATAGTGAGCGCATGGCTAACGCACAACTCCAACTGATCCACCTCGACGAGGATCTGTGGAAGCTCGACGCCCGCACCATCACGGTGGGGCGCAAGGGCCTGGCCCAGGCCCGGGCGGCGCTGACCCGGTCGCTGAAGGCCGAGCGCTCGGTCGGCCGGCAGGCCGACGCCGCCTGAGATCCACGCTTTCCCGTTCCCTCTCCACTCGGTTTACTCTCGTCCCATGAGTGATGTCGTCATCGTCGAAGCAGTCCGCTCCCCCATCGGCCGTCGCAACGGCGGCCTGTCGACGGTGCACCCCGTCGACCTGCTGGCCCAGATGCAGCAGGAGGTCATCCGTCGCTCGGGGATCGATCCATCGGTGATCGGCCAGGTCGTCACCGGCTGTGTGAGCCAGATCGGGGAGCAGTCGTTCAACGTGGGCCGCACGGCGTGGCTGTCGGCCGGGTTGCCGAAGCAGGTGGCGGCCACCACGGTCGACACCCAGTGCGGGTCCTCCCAGCAGGCCACCAACATGGCCACCGCCCTGGTCAAGGCGGGCGTGATCGATGTGGCCCTGGCCTGCGGGGTCGAGGTGATGAGCCGGGTGCCGATCGGGTCGAACTCGTCGAAGAAGCTGGGCTACGGCGTGCCCATCCCCAAGAGCTACTTCGAGGAGTACGAGTTCACCAGCCAGTTCGAGGGGGCCGAGCGGGTGGCCGACAAATGGCACGTCACCCGGGCCGACGCCGATGCGTTCGGTCTGCGCTCCCAGCAGTACGCCGCCCGGGCCTGGGCCGAAGACCGCTACGCCACCCAGGTCCACCCGATCGACGCCCCCGACCTGAACGAGGAAGGCAAGCCCACCGGCACCACCCACCGGGTGGCGAAAGACGAGGGCCTGCGGGAGACCACGCTCGAGACGCTGGCCGCGCTCAAGCCGGTGGCCCGGGAAGACGGGGTGCACACCGCCGGCTCGTCGTCGCAGATCTCCGACGGCTCGGCCGCCGTGCTGCTGATGACGGCGGAGAAGGCGGCCGAGCTGGGCCTCACCCCCAAGGCCCGCATCATCGACACCTGCCTGGTCGGGGTCGACCCGGTGCTGATGCTCACCGGCCCCATGGACGCCACGCAGCTCCTGTTGAGCCGCAACAACATGTCGATCAACGACATCGACCTGGTCGAGATCAACGAGGCCTTCGCCTCGGTGGTGCTGGCCTGGCAGCGGGAGTGCAACGTGCCCGACGGCATCATCAACCCCAACGGTGGGGCGATAGCGTTGGGTCACCCCCTCGGAGGCACCGGAGCCTTCCTGCTGACGAAGGCCGTCCACGAGCTCGAACGAGCCGACAAGCAGACGGCCCTGATCACGATGTGCTGCGGTGGTGGCCTCGGAACCGGAACTCTCATCGAACGAATCTGATCGAGCGGGGCGCCGCCCGCCGGGCGTCGTCCCAGCTGGCGCCCATCGCCTCCGCCGAGCCAGCCTCGGGCTCACCGCCGTGCTCGTGGGCGCCTTCGTGCTCGGCCTGGCCGGCTGCGGTTCCCGGGCGGCGCCGCCCCCGCCCGGCTCGGTCGGCTCGGCCACCGTGGTGCGGGTGATCGACGGCGACACCGTGGAGCTGTCGATCGGGGAGGTCACGGAGCGGGCCCGCCTGCTCGGGATCGACGCCCCCGAGTCGGTGTCGCCCAAGGTCCCCGACCAGTGCTTCGGGGCCGAGGCCAGCCAGGCGCTGCACGACCTGCTGCCGCCGGGATCCGAGGTGCGGATCGAGCGAGACGCCGAATCGCGTGACCGGTACGGCCGCCTGCTGTTGTACCTGTACCGGGCCGACGACGGCCTGTTCGTGAACCAGTGGATGCTGGAGTCGGGGCTGGCCGACGCCATGGCCTTCGAGCCCAACACCACCTTCGCCGTCCCGTTCGAAGCCGTCCGCAGCCAGGCCGAGACCGCCGGCACCGGGTTGTGGGGCCGGTGCGACGGGCCCGACCAGCCCCTGGAATGAGGGCGGCGAGCGGGTAGGGTCGGCACCGTGGGTTCGCTCCTCCACCACCTGGGTCGCAGCGACGACGCCAAGCTCGTGATCGTGGTGTGCGACGGCCTCGGCTCGTCGAACGCCGCCAACATGGCCATCGCCGACGCCTTCCACAACGGCGTGGCCACCAGCGCCTCGCTCCAGGTGCCCTGCCCCTGGTCCCGGGGCGCAGCGGCCCAGCACACGGGAGAAGACGTGGGAGTCTGCCTCACGGTCAACGCCGAGCACGACCTGTACCGGTGGGGGCCGATCACCTACGCCCCGTCCCTGCTCGACGGCGACGGCGGCTTTCCCCGCACCCCGGCCGACCTGTGGGAGCACGCCGACGTGGAGGAGGTGCTGCGGGAGTGCCGGGCCCAGCTGGAGCGGGCCATCCTGTGGGGCTTCGACCCGAGCTACCTGTGCGCCCACCTGAGTGCGCTGTGCGCCCGACCCGAGTTCTTCGACGTGTACCTCGGTCTGGCGGTTGACTACCAGCTGCCGATCTGCCTGCCCGACCCCACGGTCGACCTCGGCTTCCCGGCCCGGGAGCTGGCGGCCGAGGAGGGCATCCTCGTGCCCGACCGGGTGGCCGTCGCCCCCCTCAACACCGAGGCCCGGCCCGTCCTCGATGCCGCCATCGAGCTGCTGGAGCCTGGCGTCACCGAGCTCCACGTCCGTCCGGCCCTCGACTCGCCCGAGCTGCGGGCCCTCACCCCCCACTGGGCGGCCCGAGTGGCCGACACCCACCTCGTCACCGACGACTGGGTCTTCCGCTCCGCCCTGGCCCGCTCCGGTGCCGAGCTGATCGGCTTCCGCGAGCTCCGCCGAGCCCAGCGGACGCTGGCCGCCAACTCCTCCGCCCGCGCCACCGCCTGACTCACGAAATCGCCCCGCGGGCCACCGCTGGCCGATCTCGGCCCGCCGGGCCTCCAGGTCGGCACTGAACGACACCGTGACGGCGCGGGCGGCGTGGTCGATCCAGAAGCCGCCGAAGGTGTCGCGGTGCTCAGCGGTGTAGGCGTCGAGGCCAGCGGTGTCGACCGATGCGCTCCAGGAGGTCATGTCGGTCACCTCGTCGTCGGTCAGCGGGTGGCCGAAGGCGTCGGCCATCTCCGAGGTGCGCTCCATGGCCGGCACCTGGCGCACCCAGGCCTCGTCGCTGCGCAGGCCCATGTCGGCCCGAAACTGCTGGGCTTCGGCGATGCCGGGATCGCTCGACAGCGGCCCGTCCACCAGCCCCGTCGACAGCAGCTCACCGCGCCGCCGGAACCCGTGCCCCAGCTCCGCCCGGTCGGTAGCGGCGACATCAGGCGCCACCGTGGTGGCCACGTCGGTCGACGATCACAAAACGGCGCCCCATGCCAAGTCGAGAGTACCGCACGGCCCAGATCACGATGTCTGCAGCCGAACCGTGTAACGGAAACCGCGCCCCGCTCCGCTTCTACGTCGCGAAACCCTCGGATTTCGCAGGTTTCGCGACGCAGAACGCCGCCGTGGCGCGGATTGCGTGACACGGTTGGCCGGACGGCGTGCCGGGATCGAGGGTGGGAGGGCTCAGCCGGCGGAGGAGGCGGAGGCGAGCTGCTGGCGGAACTCGCCGTCTTCGAACAGCTCGATGAGGGCCAACAGGGGCCCGGTGGCGCCCTCGGGTTTGAGGTCGCCCTTCATGAAAGCCTGGGCCATCGACACCGACCCGTCGAGCAGGGCCGACAGCTGCGGCCCGGTGAGGGGCACGGTCACCGGCGCCTCCAGCGGGCTGGCCGGGCCGACCACCCGCCCGTCCACGATCTCCAGGGCCACGGCCTGACCACCGAGGGTCAACCCCACCACACCCGACATGCCGGCCACCGACCGGCCGGCGCTGGCCGCCACCGCCGCCCCCACCAGCTGTTCCGCGTTCACACCCATCCGAACCGTCCCTTCCTCAGCCGGCGGTGCTGTCGGCGTCGGCCGTGATGCCGGTGAACATGTCGGTCTCGGGCAGGTCGGTCAACACCCGGGTGCGGGCCAGGATGTAGTCCTCCCAGGGGTAGGCCTGGGCCGCCGCCTCGTCGGGCAGGCCGAACCAGAACCGCTCGTTCGGATCGACCTGGGTGGCGTGGGCCAGCAGCGCCTCCCGCCGTGCCGAGTACCAGGGGGCGATGTCGATCCGGGTGGTGATCCGATGGTCGGCCGAGGGCCGCTTGAACCACTTCTCGTCGTAGGGCGACTCGAGACCCAGCTCCTGGAACTTCTCGTGGTGGGCCATGATCCGACCCCGGCTCCAAGCCGAGTAGTACAGCTTCACCGGCTCCCACGGCTCTCCCGCCTCCGGGTACCACGCCGGGTCACCGGCCCGGTCGTAGGCCAGCACGCTGGTGTCGTGCACCCGCAGGTGATCGGGATGGCGGTAGCCGGCCTGGTCGTCGGAGTAGGTGATGATCACGTGGGGCCGCAGCCGGCGGATATGGGCCACCAGCCGGCCGGTGGCCTCGTCGAGGTCGGCCTGGCCGAAGCAGTCGGGGTTGGCGTTGGCCTCGGTGTCGGGCATCCCGGAGTCCCGGTAGCCCAGCATCACCAGCTCGTGGAAGCCGATGGCCTTGACCGAACGGGCCAGCTCCTCGGCCCGCACGGCCGCCAGGTTGGCCCGGACCTCGGGGGTGTCCATGGCCTTGTTGAGGATGTCGCCCTCCTCCCCACCGGTGCAGCACACCAGGTAGGCCTCGTGGCCCTCGGCCACGTAGCGGGCCACGGTGGGCGCCCCCTTCGACGCCTCGTCATCCGGATGGGCGTGGACACTGAGCAAGCGGGCCATCGATTCAACGCTAACCGGTCGACCCCGGCCGGAACGACCCCGGCGACCCCCGCCGGGGCATCCACCCACCCCCGACAACCATGACCAACCGGAAGAAGGTAGGAATGAGTAGCGCCGGCGGCGTATCAGGAACAACACTGGTAGTACCACGTCAAGAGGGAGTCGATGGAGAATCCAGGGGTATGGGCGGCCATCTACCTGGCGGTGGCGGTCGGGTTCGGCATCGGGGAGATGGTGCTGCCCAGCTCGCTGTACCTGCTGCCGTTCGCCGTGGGCGCGCTCGCCTCGTCGATCGTCAGCCTCATGGGTGCCGGACCCGAGATCAGCTTCCCCCTGTTCCTCGTGGCCTCGTTCGCCGTGTTCCTGGGCTTCCGCCCGCTGGCCCGCCGCCTCGACGCCGCCCTGCCCGACGTGGCCGGCATCGGGTCGAACCGCCTGATCGGGGTCACCGGCAGCGTGATCTCCGCCATCCCCGCCGCGCCGGGCGCGGCCGGCATGGTGCGGGTGGGAGCCGAGGACTGGCGGGCCGACACCATCGACGAGATCGCCCTTCCCGTGGGCGCCCGGGTGCGGGTGCTCGAGGTCAGGGGCACCCGCCTGGTGGTCGAGCCGGTGGAACCGGTCGAGCCCTTTCAGCTGTCGGAGCCGAGATAGTGCTGTATTCTCCGCCGCCGAAGCCCGTGGTTCCCGCCGCCCCTCCCGCCTCCCAATCCGCCGAAAGAAAGGCCTGATCTCCCATGGGCAGCCTGTTCCTGGTCCTGCTGGTGATCATCTTCATCATGCTGATCGTCTATGTGGCGATGGGCGTGAAGATCGTCCATCCCTACCAGAAGGGGGTGGTGGAGCAACTCGGGCGGTACAAGGGCACGGTCGAGCCCGGTCTCCGCCTGATCTACCCCTTCGTCCAGCGCATCCGCACGGTCGACATGCGGGAGCAGGTGATCGACGTCCCACCCCAGGAGGTGATCACCGAGGACAACGTGGCCGTATCGGTCGACGCCGTCATCTACTTCGAGCCCACCGACCCCCGCCGGCTGCTCTACAACATCTCCAACTTCGTGCTGGCCGTCACCAAGCTGGCCCAGACCAACCTGCGCAACGTCATCGGCGAGATGACGCTGGACGAGGCGTTCACCTCCCGGGAACGGGTGAACGTGGCCCTGCGGGAGATCCTCGACGACGCCACCGACAAGTGGGGCGTGCGGGTGGTGCGGGTGGAGATCCAGCGGATCGACCCGCCCCAGGACGTCATGCACGCCATGCACGAGCAGATGAAGGCGGAGCGGACCCGGCGGGCCGTGGTCACCGAGGCCGAAGGCGCCCGGGAGGCCGCCGTCACCCGGGCCGAGGGTGAAAAGGCGGCCGCCATCCTCCAGGCCGAGGGCCAGGCCCAGGCCACGCGCACCCGGGCCGAAGCCGAGCAGTACCAGAAGGAGGTGGTGGCCAGCGGCGAGGCCGAGGCCATCCGCAGCGTCTACTCCGCCATCGCCACCTCGGGCACCGACGACCGGGTCATCGCCATCAAGTACCTCGACACCCTGCGGGACATGGCCGACGGCCAGGCCACCAAGATCTTCCTCCCGGCCGACATGAGCGCCACGATGGGCTCGATCGGCGGTATCGCCGAGCTGTTCAAGGGCGACGGCGGCAACGGCAACGGCGGCGGCCGGGGGGGCGCCACCACGGCCCGACCGTCGGTCCGGGCGTCCCGCAGCACCGAACCGATGGTCGACACGGTCACGGTCACCGAAGAGCCCCCGGCCGTGGGCGAGGGCCGGGCCACGGTGCGGGCCGACAACCCACCCCTGCCGCCCCAGCGCGACATCCTGCCGCCCCCGCCGGCCACTCCCCCGTCGTCCACCCCGCCCGGGCACTAACCCTCCACCGCGTTCAGGCCGTCCTGCCAACTTCTCACCGGGAACACCACCGGTGGCGGCCTCCATCACAAGATGGAGAGGCCGCTCTGTACGTTTCACCGATGGCCCCCCGCCGCCGACGGCAGCCGGGGGTGAGAGGTTGGCCGGTGCGGCTCTAGACCGTCGAGGGGTTGAGTGGCTCGAGCTCCAGCTCGTCGTTGTCGTCCTCCACCAGGCGCCAGCCGAACATCTCGGCCAGCGCCGCCCGGCCCTCCTCGGGGCCGGTGGCCAGCACATGGTCGCCGGCCCGGAGGGTCACGTGCTTGCGGGGGCGGTAGAGGTAGCGGCCGTTGCGCTCCATGGCCAGCACGGTGAAACCGGGCTCGATCGGGAGGTCGAGGTCGCCCAGCGCCGTGTCGACCACCTCCGCCCCCTCGGCCACCGGCATCCGGACCACGATGTCGTCGGTGTCGCCCAGGGCCACGTGGAGCACGGGGTGGAGGTCGCTCGACTTCTCGATAAGCCACACCATCTGCTGGGCCTGGTCGCCGATGTCCTCGGCCGCCGCCCCCAGGTGGAGCAGGCCCCGGAGCTGGGACGGGTCGACGTCTTCCCGGGCCGCCCGCAGCACCCACAGCTCCAGGCGGATCTTCATCTCGTCCAACCGGTCCTCCAGGTGGCGGACCTCGGCCGCCAGGCTCCGGTCCCGGAACACCAGCGCCGAGTAGGCCAACCCGACAGCCACCTCGGACAGGTTCTTCATCTCGATCAGGGTGTCGATGGCCCGGTCGAGGTCGGTGAGCGCCCCGGCCTCCTCCGGCATCGGGGCGTGCCAGATGGGGGCGCCGGCCAGCTCGCGCAGCCGGGTGATCCCGTCGGGCGAGCCCCGCAGGAACAGCACATCGCCCGGGTTGAGGATGACGTCGCCCCCCGGATCGATGATCCAGCTCCGGCCCCGGCGGATGCCGAGCACCCGCATGCCGGTGAGCACCGGAAGCTCGAACGCCGACAGGGGCCGGTTGGCGAAGTGCGACCCGGCCGCCACCTCCACCCGGTGCGACACCTCTTCCGCCGCCGACATGTCGAGCACGAGCGTGCGGGGGATGCCGAGGCGGCGGGACACGATCTTGGCGATGTCGACCGCATCGTTGCCGATGCTCTCCACCGCACTGATCACCTGGAGTACGGCCGACATGGCCTCGGCCTCCCGGGGATTGCGCACGGCGATGATGCACAGGGCCCGCATCTGGTGGACGAGCTCGCTGATCTGCGACTCCAGCTGCTCCACCTCGTCGGCCATGTCTGGATCGTCGAAGAACAGCGCGGCGTAGGCCAGGTCGACCATCAGCTCGCTGGTGTCCTTGGCCTCGGCCAGCATCTCCCGGAGATTCCGTGATTCCACAATCGCATCATGCCATTACTGGCGGGGGCTCCGCGCCCCCGCCGGCGGCTGCGCCGCCCGACCGATTCTGGGGACACCAAGTGTCGTTTTCGACCAGCCTCGTCCCCAGATCTCCGTAGGCTCGTCTGCATGGCGTACGAGGAGGAGTTGGCGGGGCGGATCCGTGGGTTGGTGGCCGATGAGGCGGGGGTGAGTGAGCGGCGTATGTTCGGCGGGCTGGCGTTCCTCGTGGGCGGGCATCTCGCCATCACGGCCAGCGGCGAGGGGGGCGCGCTGGTGCGGGTCGACCCCGCCGCCGGGACCCAACTGGTGAACACGACCTCCGCCGTCCCTGCAGTGATGCGGGGGCGGCCGATGGCCGGCTGGCTGCGGGTTCCCAGCGAGGATCTGGCCGCCGACAACGAGTTGGCCCGTTGGGTGAGCCTCAGCGTCGGCTACGCCCGGTCGCTCCCACCCAAGTAGCGGCGAGCGGGCGGCCCGACGATTCGCGGTACGAGGGGCTTGGTACCCTGCCCACCGTGCGCCGCCGGCTCTCCACACTCCTCGGGATCGCCATCCTGGCCGCCCTTCCGGCGTGCTCCCACGACGGGCGGGCCCTGGCCGAGCCATCGCCCAACCAGACCACCACCACCCGGCCCCCACCCCCCACGTCGGCGCCGGCCTCCGAGCCGAGCGAGACGGGCCTCGCCCTGTCCAGCCCCGACTTCACCCCCGGCGGCACCGCCCCCGCCGACACCACCTGCCTCGGCCGCAACCTGTTCCCCAACCTCACCTGGACGGAGGTGCCGGAGGGAGCGGTGGAGTTGGCCATCACCCTGTCGGACCAGACCGACCCGAAGAACCCGCTCCTCATGTGGCTGATGGCCGGCATCGAGCCGTCGGAGAGCGGGCTGGCGGCCGGTACCGCCCCACCGGGGGCCTTCGAGACCCTCAACGACTACGGCAATCCCGGCTACGGCAGCCCCTGCCTCAACGAGCTCGCCGCCGGCACGCGAGACCTGCAATTCCGCATCTACGTGCTCAACGAGCCCTCGGGTCTCGCCCCCGGCGCCCCCGGCAACGACTCCTGGGACGAGCTGGGGGCCAGGGCGGTCGACACCGCCACCCTGCTCATGCACGTCGAAGCCACCGGATGACGGCACGGCCTCCTGGTCCGTCGCCAACTGGCGCCGGGGCCGGCCCGGCGTTCAGGCTTGACGGCATGAGCGCTGCCCCCACCGGCCCCGGATCCCGGCCGTGACCGACCTCGATTTCGACCCCCTGGCCGTTCCCGTGAGCCCGGCGGCCACCGTCATGCTGCTCGACGACCGCCCCACCCTCCAGGTCCTCATGTTGCGCCGTACCTCCCGGGTGGTCTTCGGCCCCGACAACTGGGTGTTCCCCGGGGGCCGGGTGGACCCCGACGACCATCAGGAGGCGTTCGACGCCATCTGCGCCGGGCTGGCCGATGCCGAGGCATCGCTGATACTGGAGGTGCCGCGGGGCGGCCTGGCCTGGTGGGTGGCGGCCTGCCGGGAGACGCTGGAGGAAGCCGGCCTGCTGCTGGCCACCAGCGGCGGTGGCGGTACCGGGGTCGACCTGACCGCCCTGCGGGACCGGGTACGGGCCAACGAGACCGCTTTCATCGACCTCCTGCTGGAGCACGGGGTCACGTTGGACGTCACCGCCATCGAGGAGGTGGCCCGCTTCATCACCCCCGTCGGCTCGCCCCGCCGGTTCGACGCCCGGTTCTTCGTGGCCCGCACCCCCCACGGTCAGGTGGCCCATTTCGACGACGGCGAGATCGTCAACCTGGCCTGGCTGGAGCCGGCCGAAGCCATCGAGCGGTGGCGGCAGGGCGAGATGACGATGATGTCGCCCACCCGCCGGATGCTGTCGTGCCTGGCCCGCTATCAGTCGGTGGACGAGGTGATGGCGGCCGCCCGCCGCCGCCTGCCCATGCACCGGGTGGGCGTGGCCGAGGTCGACGGCGAGTACCGGATGGTGCTCCCTGGCGACAAGGGCTACGAGTGGGCCGAGATGGAGACCGAGAAGGGCTGGATCCGTCTCTGGGAGCTGCCGGGCTGAACTCGCCGGCCCGCGCCCGCGAGCGACGGTTCGTCGGCCATCATCGTCACCCGTGGCAACGACGATCACCGGCCCCGACGGCCGGCAGTGGACGGTGCGCCGCCGGCTGGCGCCCCGTCTGGGAGCGGAGACCGTGTTGGGCCGGGTCCGGCGCCGGGTGGCCGGCGTCATGAACCGGACGACCGACGGCCTCGACGTGGCCGACGGTTGTCTGTCGTTCGACCTCGATGCCATCGTGGTGGTCATCCTCGTCCTGGCCGCCCTGCTGCTCGTGGTGTTCGTGGTGATCCCCCTGCTGGTGGTGATCGTCGACCTGGCGATCCTGCTGCTGCTGGCGTTCCTCGGCATCGTGGCCCGGGTGGTGCTCCGCCGGCCCTGGGTGCTGGAGGCGGCGTCCAACGACGGCCGACGCCACCAGTGGCGGGTGGTCGGCTGGCGGCGCAGCGGCGAGCAGTGCCGCCACATCGCCCAGATGCTCTCGGCCGGCATCGTCCCGCCGGCCGATCTCCTGAGCGACGTGGTCTGAGGCATCATCGGGCGATGGCGCTCGAGGTGACGAGCCCGGATGGGCGGCAGTGGAAGGTCCGGCGGCGATTGGTGCCGCGGCTGGCGACCGAGCGGATCGTGGCCCGGGTGCGTCACCAGGTACCGGCCAAGGGTGTCGACCGGACGGGCGGCGGCGGTGTCGACACAAGGGGGTGGATGCCGTTCGCCCAGATCGACGTCGTCGCCATCGTCCTGCTCGTCGTCGTCCTCGTGCTCGTCGCCCTGGTGGTGGTGCTGCCGCTGCTGTTCGTGCTCGTCGACCTGGCGATCCTGGCCGTCCTGGCCCTCGTCGGCATCGTGGGCAAGGTGGTGTTACGCCGCCCGTGGGTGGTGGAGGCCGTGACCGACCGGGGCAAGCGCCACGAATGGCGGGTGGTGGGCTGGCGCCGCAGCGGCGAACGGTGCCGCGAGATCGCCCGGAGCCTGGAGGCCGGCGTCATCCCGCCCACTGACACCGCCGGCCCCTGACGCGAGCCGGCCGGAGACCGGCCTCACACCGGGCCTAACCTGGGGGACATGGCAGCATCGATCCGTCTGGCCGTCGACATCGGCGGCACGTTCACCGACGTGGCCCTGGAGCAGGTGCCCGACGGGGGCGACCCGGCCCGGCCGCTCACCACGGTCACCAAGGTGCTGACCACCCACGACGCCCCGGAGCAGGGTGTGATCGAGGGTGCCACCCGGGTGCTGGAGCGGGCCGGGGTGGCGGCGGCCGGCGTCACCACCATGGTCTACGGCACCACGCTGGCCACCAACCTCCTGATCGAGCGCAAGGGTGCCCCCACCGGGCTGCTCACCACTGAAGGCTTCCGGGACTCGGTGGAGATGCGCAACGAGAGCCGCTACGAGCAGTACGACCTCGACATCGAGCTTCCCGCCCCCCTGGTGCCCCGCCGGCTCCGCCTCGGCGTGCCCGAGCGGATCAGCGCCCGGGGCGAGGTGCTCGTGGCGCTCGACACCGCGGCGGTGGCCGCTGCGGCCGAGACGTTACGGGCGGCCGAGGTGGCCAGCGTGGCCGTCGGGTTCCTCCACAGCTACGTCGACGACCGCCACGAGCGCCAGGCGGCCGAGGTGCTGACCCGGGCCCTGCCCGGGGTCGAGATCTCCCTCTCGTCCGAGGTGTCGCCCGAGATGCGGGAGTACGAGCGGATCTCCACCACCTGCGCCAACGCCTACGTCCAGCCGCTGATGAGCAGCCACCTGGCCCGCCTCGAGGCCGAGCTGCACCGCATGGGGATCATGTGCCCGCTGTTCCTCATGCTGTCGGGCGGCGGCATCACCACGCTGGACACGGCCCGCCGGTTCCCGGTGCGCCTGGTGGAGTCGGGCCCGGCCGGGGGCGCCATCTTCGCCGGCCACATCGCCCGCCAGCTCGGCCTGGGCGACGTCGTGAGCTACGACATGGGCGGCACCACGGCCAAGCTGTGCCTGATCGACGACGGCACCCCTCACACCAGCCGCAGCTTCGAGGTGGCCCGCATCTACCGGTTCATGAAGGGCTCGGGCCTGCCCCTGCGCATCCCCGTGATCGACATGGTGGAGATCGGGGCCGGCGGCGGCTCCCTGGCCCACATCGATGCCCTGGGCCGCATCGCCGTGGGCCCCGAGAGCGCCGGCTCCGAGCCCGGCCCCGCCTGCTACGGCCGGGGCGGCACCGGGGCCGCCGTCACCGACGCCGACGTGCTCCTCGGCCGCATCGACCCCGACGACTTCGCCGGCGGCACCATGCGCCTCGACGCCGAGCGGGCCGGCGCCGCGCTGGAGGGCGCGGTGGGAGCCCGGCTCGGTCTGGCCCCGGTCGAGGCCGCGCTCGGCGTGTCGGAGATGGTCGACGAGAACATGGCCAACGCCGCCCGGGTGCACGCCATCGAGTCGGGCGAGGTCGTGGAGGCCCGCACCCTCATCGCCTTCGGCGGCGCCGCCCCCCTCCACGCCGCCCGCATCGCCGAGAAGCTCGGCGTGTCCCGGGTGATCGTGCCCCCGGGGGCCGGCGTGGGCTCCGCCCTCGGGTTCCTCCGGGCCCCGGTTGCCTACGAGGTCACCCGCAGCTTCCACCAGCGCCTGTGCCACCTCGACGGTGCCGCCTGCAACGCTCTGCTCGACACCATGCGGGCCGAGGCCCGCTCGGTGGTGGAGCCCGGGGCCGCCGGCCGCCCCCTGGTGGAGAGCCGGCTGGCCTACATGCGGTACGTGGGCCAGGGCCACGAGGTGGGGGTGGAGCTGCCGGTGCGGATCGAGTCGGAACGGCTCGACGAGACCAGCCCCGACACCCTCACCGCCGCCTTCGTGAAGGAGTACCACCGGCTGTACCAGCGTTCGATCCCCCACCAGGAGATCGAGATCCTGAGCTGGGTGCTGTCGCTCGGCACCGAGCCCGACCCGGTGGTCACGATCCCGATCGACGACGTCGATGGCGGCGTCGATGGCGGGAGCGTCGGCCCGGGCCAGGCGACGACGAGGGTGCCGGCGCCCGAGCCCTCGGGCCGGCGCCGCCTGGTCGACCCGGCCACGGGCGACACCGTCGACGCCCTCGTGTATCAGCGGAGCGAGCTGTCGCCCGGCCAGCAGGTGGCGGGCCCGGCCGTGATCGTCGAGACCGATACCGCCACCGTGGTGTCGGGCCGGTTCACCGCCGCCGTCCACCCCCTCGGCCACCTCGTGCTCACGGCCCGGGCGGCGGCCACGCCCTCGACGCCCGGGGGCGGTACGGCGAGCGCCGAGGCCGAGGGCACCAGCACCGCCCTGGCCCGGATCCACCAGCACGTGATGTGGAACCGCCTGATCGCCGTGGTGGAGGAACAGGCCCAGGCCCTCGTCCGCACCGCCTTCTCCACCAGCGTGCGGGAGGCGGGAGACCTGGCCGCCGCCGTGTTCGACCGCCAGGGCCGCATGCTGGCCCAGGCCGTCACCGGCACCCCGGGCCACATCAACGCCCTGGCCTCGTGCGTGGTCCACTTCCTCGACGCCCACCCCATCGACACGATGGAGCCGGGCGACGTGTTCATCACCAACGACCCGTGGCTGGCCTCCGGCCACCAGCACGACATCACGGTGGCCACCCCGGTGTTCGTGAACGGCCGGCCGGTGGCGGTGGTGGCCAACACCTGCCACGTGGTCGACATCGGGGGCCGGGGCTTCACCCCCGACGGCCGTCAGGTCTACGAGGAGGGCCTCAACATCCCCATCCTCCACCTCTTCCGCCGGGGCGAGGTGAACGACACGCTGATGGCCATCGTGCGGATGAACGTGCGGGAGTCCACCCAGGTGGTGGGCGACCTCTACTCGTTCACCGCCGCCAACGACATCGCCGCCCAGCGCCTGGTGGCCATGATGGCCGAGTTCGCCATCGACGATCTCGGCCCGCTGGCCGACTTCATCGTCACCAGCTCCCGGGAGGCCACGATCGAGCGGATCCGGGCCCTGCCCCGGGGCACGTTCCGCAACTCGCTCACCATGGATGGCTACGAGCGCCCGGTCACCCTGGCCGCCGCCGTCACCGTGGGCGACGGCACGATCCATGTCGACTACACCGGCACCTCGCCCGCCTCCAACCACGGCATCAACCTGGTGCTGAACTACACCAAGGCCTACACCACCTACGGCATCAAGGTGGCCGTGGCCCCCGACATCCCCAACAACCACGGCTCGATCGAGGTGTTCACCTTCGACGCCCCCGAAGGCTGCATCCTCAACGCCCCCCGCCCCTACCCGGTGGCGGCCCGTCACATCATCGGCCACCTCCTGCCCGACACGATCCTGGGCTGCGTCCACCAGATGCTGGAGGGCGGAGTGCAGGCCGAGGGTTCGTCGGCGCTGTGGAACGTCCAGCTCCGCTCGGGGCCGTCGGTGTCGGTCAGCACCGACTTCGAGGGCGAGATACCGAGCTTCGACATGATGCACTTCAACTCGGGCGGCACCGGGGCCCGGCCCACGCTCGACGGACTGAGCGCCACCGGCTTCCCCAGCGGCGTGCGGGGGGTGCCGGTGGAGGCCACCGAGTCGATCGTGCCCATCACCTTCTGGCGCAAGGAGCTGCGGGCCGACTCGGGCGGGGCCGGCCGCCACCGGGGCGGGCTGGGCCAGGTCATCGAGCTGGGCGGCGTGGGCGGAGCCCCGTTCGACGTGCTGGCCATGTTCGAGCGGGTCGACAACGCCGCCATCGGCCGCAACGGCGGCGGCCCCGGGCCAAAGGTGAGGTGGAGCTGGTCTCCGGCGCCCGCCTCCGCCCCAAGGGCCAGCAGCCGGTGCCGGCCCACGACCGGCTCGTGCTCGGCCTGCCCGGCGGCGGCGGGTTCGGCCCACCCCACGAACGGCCGGTGGACCAGGTGCTGGGCGACATCGCCGACGGTTACGTGTCGGCTGCCGCCGCGGCCCGAGCTCTACGGCGTGGTGGTGGGCCCCGACGGCACCCTCGACCCGGCGGCCACGGCGGCGTCCCGGGCGTCATGACCCGCAGCACAGGCGACGACAGCGCCATCCCCCCGGCACCCCCGGGTGAGCACTACGACGTGGTGATCGTGGGCGGCGCCATCATCGGCAGCGCCACCGCCTACTTCCTCAGCGTCAACCCCGAGTTCCACGGCTCGATCCTGGTGGTGGAGCGGGACCCCACCTACGCCCACTCGTCCACCGCCCTGTCGGCGGCCAGCGTGCGCCACCAGTTCTCCCGGCCGGTCAACATCCGCCTGTCCCAGTTCGCCAGCGAGTGCATCGAGCACTTCGCCGAGCTGGTGGAGGTGGACGGCGAGGTCCCCGACCTCGGCTTCCGTGACACCGGCTACCTGTTCCTGGCGGCCGACGAGGAGCAGATGGCCCAGCTCCGGGCCAGCCACGAGATCCAGCGGGCCGAAGGGGCGGCCGTCCGCCTCCTCGACCGGGCGGAGGTGGCCGCCCGCTTCCCCCATCTCGTGGTCGACGATCTGGTGGGGGCGAGCCTGGGCGAGCGCCACGAGGGCACGCTCGACGCCTTCAGCCTGCTCCAGGGGTTCCGGCGCCGGGCCCGGGCCAACGGGGTGGAGTACCGCCACGACGAGGTGGTGGGGATCGATACCGAGGGCACGTTCCGGGTCGATCCCGACGGCGCCCCCCACGGCGAGGGACGGGCCACCGCGGTGCGCCTGGCCTCAGGGGCGGTGGTGGGCTGCGGCACCGTGGTCAACGCCGCCGGGCCCCGGGCCCGGTGGGTGGCCGAGATGGTGGGGCTTCGGTTACCGGTGGTGCCCCGCGTGCGATCGGTGTTCGCCTTCGACTGCCGCACCCCGGTGGCCGACCCGTTCCCCCTCACGATCGACCCGGCCAACGTGTGGGTGCGGCGGGAACCCCCGATCTGGCTGGCCGGCACGAAACCCCAGCCCGATCCCGACGCCGCCCTCGACGACTTCGCCGTGCGCCACGACGAGTGGGAGAGCCGGGTGTGGCCCGCCATCGCCCACCGCATCCCCGCCTTCGAGGCGGTGAAGCTCGTGCGGAGCTGGGCCGGTCATTATTCGGTGAACGTGCTCGACGCCAACGCCGTGATCGGCCCTCCGCCGGGCCTGCCCAACTTCCTGTTCGCCAACGGCTTCACCGGCCACGGGCTCCAGCACGCCGCCGGCGTGGGCCGGGGCCTGGCCGAGTGGATCACCCAGGGCCGCTACACCACGATCGACCTGGGCGAGCTCGGCTACGAGCGCGTCCTGACCAACGAGCCCTTCCTGGAGCTGGCCATCATCGCCTGAACCCTCACCGGGCCGGGCGCCGCCGCCCCACCGGGGCCAGGGCCGGAGGCGGTAGCTTTCGTCCCATGATCACCACCCGCACCGAGACCATCACCGCCGCCGACGGGGGCACGTTCGCCGGCCACGTCGCCGTGCCCGCCTCCGGCCACGGGCCCGGCGTGCTCGTGATCCAGGAGATCTTCGGCGTCAACGCCTACATCCGCGACGTGTGCGACCGGCTGGCTGCCGCCGGCTACGTGGCCCTCGCCCCCGACGTGTTCTGGCGGGTGCAGCCGGGCGTCGAATTCGACTCGTCCGATCAGGCCACGATCGCCCCCGCCATCGAGGTCACCGGCCAATGGGACGGCGAGGTCGGCCTGGGCGACCTGGGCTCGGCCCTGGCCCACCTCCGCGGCCTGCCCGAGGTCCAGGGGGCCACCGGCGTGATCGGGTTCTGCTTCGGCGGCACCCAGACCTACCGGGTGGCGGCCGCCTTCGACCCGGCCTGCGCCGTGGCCTACTACGGCTCGGGCACCGCCGGCCTGCTCGACCAGCTCGACTCGATCACCTGCCCCCTGCTGTTCCACTTCGGCGACAACGATCCCTACCTGCCCAACAGCGACGTCGACGCCATCAAGGCCGCCACAGTCGGTCACAACCACATCGCGGTGCACGTCCACGCCGGGGGCGGCCACGCCTTCGACAACCATTTCGCTCCCCACTTCAGCCAGCCTCGGATCGCGGTGCGGGCCTGGACCGAGACCCTGGCCTTCCTCTATGCCCACCTGGGCGGCCCCGGCAAGGGCGGGGCCTGAGCCATGGCCGGCGGCGACGACGCACGCCGCACTCCCAAAGACACGTACACCCACGGCCACCATCCGGCGGTGCTGGCCGTGCACTCGTGGCGCACGGCCGAGAACTCGGCCGGCTTCCTGCTCCCCCACCTGGCGGCCGGCCAACGCCTGCTCGACGTGGGCTGCGGCCCCGGCACGATAACCCTCGACCTGGCCCAGCGGGTGGCGCCGGGCCCGGTGGTCGGCATCGACAACGCGGCCGACGTCATCGCCACCGCCCAGCAGAACGCGGCCAAGGCCGGTGGCGAACGGGGCGCCGGTGCCGGCCAGGTGTCGTTCCGGGTGGGCGACGTCTACGCCATCGACGAGCCCGACGACAGCTTCGACGTGGTCTACGCCCACCAGGTGCTCCAGCACCTCAGCGACCCCCGGGCCGCTCTACGGGAGATGCGCCGGGTGTGCCGCCCGGGGGGCGTGGTGGCGGTGCGGGACAGCGACTACGCCGGGTTCGTGTGGGCCCCGCTCGATCCCCGGCTCGACCGGTGGATGGCGCTCTACCACGAGATCGCCCGGGGCAACGGGGCCGAACCCGACGCCGGCCGGTTCCTGCTCAGCTGGGCCCGCGACGCCGGCTTCAGCGACGTCACCGCCGGTGCCTCGGCCTGGTGCTTCGCCACCCCGGCCGACCGGGCCTGGTGGGGCAACAACTGGGCCGACCGGGTGTCGCAGTCGGCCTTCGCCACCCAGGCGCGGGAGCGGGGCCTGGCCACGCAGGGCGAGCTCGACGACCTGGCCGACGCCTTCCGCCAGTGGACGGCGGAGCCCAGCGGCTACTTCGCCCTCCTGCACGGCGAGCTCATCTGCCGCCCGTGACCCGCACCGCCGAAATCAGGAGCCTGAGCCGCGCTGGGTACGGCTCAGGCTCCTGAGAATCCCGGGGCGGGTGAGTCAGAACACGGCCAGGGTCGAGTTGCGGACGTCGGTGACGAGCATGGCCCCGGGGGCGTGGGTGATGCTCAACGCCGGGCGCATCTCGGCGATCACGGCCTGGGGCGTCACCCCGCAGGCCCAGAACACCGGCAGCTCCCCCTCCCCGATCGGCACCGGATCGCCGTAGTCGGGCCGGGTGACGTCGGCGATCCCGATGGCCTCGGGGAAGCCGAGATGCACCGGCGCCCCGTGCACCGACGGGAAGCGGGACGTGATCTGCACCGCCCGGATGGCGGCGGCCGGTCGCAACGGCCGCATCGACACCACCATCGGCCCGGCGAAGGGCCCGGCCGGCACGCACGGGATCGACGTGCGGTACATGGGCACGTTCACGCCGCAGGTGATGTGGCGTATCTCGATCCCGTCGTCCACCAGCGCCTCCTCGAACGAGAACGAGCAACCGAGCACGAAGGCCACCAGGTCGTCGCGCCACCAGGCGGCGAGATCGGTTGGCTCGTCGACCAGCTCGCCGTTCACCCACACCCGGTAGGCGGGCACGTCGGTGCGGATGTCGAGGTCGGCCCCCAGCTCGGGCACGGTGGGATCGCCGGGCCGGGGCGACATGCCGATCAGGGGGCACGGCTTCGGGTTGAGCTGGCAGAACCGTACGAAGTCGGCCGCCAGATCGGCCGGCAGCACGGCCAGGTTGCCCTGCACGTACCCCGGTGCCAGGCCGTGGGTGAAGCCGGTGTGACCACCGCCCCGCACGAGCCGCCGCGCCTCCTCCCCCGTCGCCCCTCGTTCCCGCAACTGCTCCACTGACGCCATCATCGACTCCTTGCCAAGCCGCCGCATACTCTGTATACATCTGAATATGGCGATGTACAAAGCGGAGTACACGACCGACGCCGGCCGGCCGGCATGAAGGCCGACGACGCCGCCCTCGAGATCCGGCGGGCCATCCGCCAGGGCGTGCTGAGCCCGGGCGAGGAGCTGAACCAGGAGCAGGTGGCGGCCAAGCTCGGCATCAGCCGCATCCCGCTGCGGGAGGCGCTGCAGAGCCTGGCCGCCGTCGGCATCGTCACCTCGTCGCCCGGGCGGGGATTCGCCGTGACCAGGCTCGACGCCGACGAGGTCGACGAGTTGTACGGCCTGCGCCTGCTCGTCGAACCCCCGCTGGCGGCGCCGGTGGTGGCCGCCATCCGCCCCGCTCAGATCGATCGCCTGCACGATCTCGACCAGCGGCTGCGCCTCGCCGCCAGCCAGGAGGAATGGGCGCAGCTCAACTACCTGTTCCACCTGGAGCTGTACAAGCCGTCGGGCCAGACCCACACCCTGCGCTTCGTCCGTCAGCTGCTCGACCTCGTGACCCCGTACTCCAACATCTACGTGCACGGCATGGGGGGCCAGCGCCGGGCCGAGGGCGAGCACACCGAGATGGTGGCGGCCATCGAGGCCGGCGACGCCGGCGCCCTGGAGCACCAGATCCACCTCCACCTGCGGGGCGCCCGGGAGGCGATCCTGCGCCACATGAAGATGACGACCGAGGCCGACCTGGTGAGCCGCCTGGTGGGCCTGCACGAGCCTGAGGAGGCGTGATGGCGGACACGACAGCGAACGGAACCGGGTGCTGGGAGTTCTGGATCGACCGGGGCGGCACATTCACCGACGTGGTGGGCCTCGCCCCCGACGGCTCGATCGTCACCCACAAGCTGCTGTCGGAAAACCCCCGTCACTACACCGACGCCGCCGTGCAGGGCATCCGCCACCTCCTGGGTCTGGGGCCCGACGAGCCGATCCCGCTGGAGCGGATCGGGGCGGTGAAGATGGGCACCACCGTGGGCACCAACGCCCTGCTGGAACGGCGGGGCGAACCGACCGTGCTCGTCACCACCCGGGGCTTCGCCGACGCCCTGCGCATCGGCTACCAGAACCGGCCCCGCCTGTTCGACCTCGACATCGTGCTGCCCGAGTTGCTCCACCGCCGGGTGGTGGAGATCGACGAGCGGGTGGACGCCCACGGCAACGTGCTCGTGCCCCTCGACCTCAGCCGGGCCCGGGCCCAGCTCGAGGCGGTGCGGGCCGAAGGGTTCGACGCCGTGGCCATCTCGTTCGTCCACGGCTACCGCCACACCAAGCACGAGGAGCTGGTGGCCCAGGCGGCCCGGGAGATCGGCTTCGGCCAGGTGAGCGTGGGCCACGAGGTCAGCCCCCTGATGAAGCTGGTGGCCCGGGGCGACACCACCGTGGTCGACGCCTACCTGTCGCCCGTGCTCCGCCGTTACGTCGACCAGGTGGACACGGCGTTGGGGCTGGCCACCGCCGACGGGCCCGCCGCCGATGACCGCCGCTCGAACCGGCTGTGGTTCATGCAGTCCAACGGCGGGTTGGCCGAGGCCGCCGCCTTCCAGGGCAAAGACTCGCTGCTGTCGGGCCCGGCCGGAGGTGTGGTGGGGATGGTGGCCACCGGCGCCACTGCCGGCCACCACCGCCTCATCGGGTTCGACATGGGGGGCACGTCCACCGACGTGTCGCACTACGCCGGGGAGCTGGAGCGCACGTACGAGTCGGAGGTGGCCGGCGTGCGGGTGCGGGCCCCGATGATGCACATCCACACCGTGGCCGCCGGGGGCGGGTCGATCCTGCACTTCGACGGCAGCCGGTTCCGGGTGGGGCCCGACTCGGCCGGGGCCGATCCCGGCCCCGCCTGCTACGGCAACGGCGGGCCGCTCACGATCACCGACGCCAACGTGGTGGTGGGCAAGCTCCGGGCCGAGCACTTCCCTGCCATCTTCGGCCCCGGCGCCGACCAACCGCTCGACGTGGCCGCCGCCCGGGCCCGCTTCGAGGCCCTGGCGGCCGAGGTGGCCGCCGCCACCAGCCGGGCCCAGACCCCCGAGGCCGTGGCCGAGGGTTTCCTGCGGGTGGCCAACGACAGCATGGCCAACGCCATCAAGAAGATCACGGTGCAGCGGGGCCACGACACGTCGGGCTACACCCTGGTGTGCTTCGGCGGGGCCGGGGGCCAGCACGCCTGCGCCGTCGCCGACAGCCTGGGGGTGGAGCAGATCCTGATCCACCCGCTGGCCGGCGTGCTGTCGGCCGTTGGGATCGGCCTGGCCGACGTCCGCTGGGTGGCCGAGCAGGCGGTGGAGGCCCCGCTCACTGCGGTGTTCGACGAGTTGAGCGGCCGCTGGCAGGCGCTGGAGGCCGAAGGCCGGGCCGCCCTGTCGGGCCACGGTCATGGCGGGGATCCCGACGGGATTCGTACCGTTCGCCGGCTGTCGCTCCGCTACGCCGGCAGCGACACCGCCTTCTTCGTGGAAGGTGCCACGGCGGCCGAGGCCCGGGCCGCCTTCGAGGAGGTGCACCGGGCCCGGTTCGGGTTCGTCTCCCCCGCCGCCGTCGTGCTGGTGGAGGCGATCCAGGTCGAGGTGGTGGTGCCGGGACGCCAGGCCGCGCTCGACCTCGGGTCGTCCGGCGGCGACGGCGACGGCACGGCCGCTGGCACCGATGGAGGAGCCCTGGTCGGCCGCCATCAGGTGGTCAGCGGCGGCGCCATTCACGACGCCCCGTTCCTGCGCCGCTCGGCCCTGGCCCCGGGAACGGCGGTGGACGGCCCGGCCGTGATCGTGGAGGCCACCGCCACCACGGTGGTGGAGCCGGGCTGGCGGGCCATCCTCCAGCCCAGCGGTGACCTGGAGCTGGCCCGGGTGGCCCCCCGGCCCGACACCCTCGGCGACGGCGCGGGCACAGCCGCCGGCGCAAGTACACCCTCCGAGGTCGACCCGGTGCAGTTGGAGATCTTCAACAACCTGTTCATGAACGTGGCCGAGCAGATGGGCCTGGTGCTGGAGAACACGGCGGTGTCGGTCAACATCAAGGAGCGGCTCGACTTCTCCTGCGCCGTGTTCGACCCGGCGGGAGACCTGGTGGCCAACGCCCCCCACATCCCGGTGCACCTGGGGTCGATGAGCGAGTCGGTGCGGGCCGTGATCGCCCGCAACCCCGGCCTGGAGCCGGGTGACGCCTACGTGCTCAACGCCCCCTACCAGGGCGGCACCCACCTGCCCGACGTCACCGTGATCAAGCCGGTGTTCGCCGCCGGGGCCGAGGGCCCGGGCCACACCCCGCTGTTCTTCGTGGCCTCCCGGGGCCACCACGCCGACATCGGGGGCACCGTGCCCGGGTCGGCCCCCTTCGACTCCACCACCATCCACGAGGAGGGGGTACTGCTCGACAACGTGCTGCTGGTCCAGCACGACCGCTTCCTGGAAGACGAGATCCTGGCCCTGCTCACCGGGGGCGAGTGGCCGGCCCGCAATCCGGCTCAGAACGTGGCCGACCTCAAGGCCCAGGTGGCGGCGTGCCAGAAGGGGGCGTCGGAGCTGGCCCGGGTGATCGGCCACTACGGCCTCGACGTGGTGCACGCCTACATGGGTCACGTGAAGGACAACGCCACCGAGTCGGTGCGCCGGGTGATCGACGGGCTGAGCGACTGCTCGTTCACGGCCGAGGCCGACGACGGCTCCCAGGTGGCGGTGGCCATCCGGGTGGACCGGGCAGCCCGGTCGGCCGTGATCGACTTCACCGGCACCAGCCCCACCCACCCCGGCAACTTCAACGCCCCGGCCCCCGTGGCCCGCTCGGCCGTGCTCTACGTGTTCCGCTGCCTGGTGGGCGACGACATCCCGCTCAACGCCGGCTGCATGGTGCCCCTCACCCTCGTGCTGCCGCCCGACACGATGATCAATCCGTCGTACCCGGCGGCCGTGATCGCCGGCAACGTGGAGACCAGCCAGCTCATCGTCGACACCCTGTTCGGGGCGCTGGGGGTGATGGCCGAGGCCCAGGGCACGATGAACAACGTCATCTGGGGCAACGCCACCCACCAGTACTACGAGACGATCTGTGGCGGGGCCGGCGCCACCCCCCGGGCCAGCGGGGCCTCGGGGGTGCACACCCATATGACCAACACCCGCCTCACCGACCCCGAGGTGCTGGAGTGGCGCCACCCGGTGGTGCTGGAGTCGTTCACCCTGCGACCGGGCTCGGGCGGGGCCGGGGCCCACCGGGGCGGCGACGGTGTGGTGCGTCGGGTCCGCTTCGGCGAGGCCATGGAGCTCAACGTGATCTCGGGCCGGCGTCGGGTGCCGCCCTACGGGATGGCCGGGGGCGAGCCGGGAGCGTGCGGCCGCAACCTGGTGATCCGGGCCGACGGCACGGTGGAGGAGCTTGCCGGTAGCGACCGGGCGCGACTGCAGCCGGGCGACGTGTTCGAGATCCACACCCCGGGTGGCGGCGGCTACGGTCGGAGGGGGGACGGGTAGGCCGTAGCGGCCGACGAGAAGACAGGAGAGGGGGCGACAACAGTGGCCGACGACCAGGTCGTCATCCGGTACAGCCGGCGCTGGGTGGCCGCCTACCTCGGTATCGGCGGTCTCCTGGCCGGCGTCGAGCTGGCCCGTTGGCTGAGCGGCGGCTCGGCCGGCCTGCCCGGCTCGATCTTGGCCACGGCGTTGCTGTGGATCGGGGCGCAGATGCTGTCGGGCCCGATGTCGGTGGTGGAACCGCGGGGGTTCTCGTACCGCGACGCGATGCTGGGCCGGCGCCGGTGGTACGCCACCACGGGCCTGCGCACGGACGGCGAGACCTTCCAGTACCTGGCCGACGGCGACTGGCAGCGGGGGTTCCGCCGTCGCCTGGCCCACCCCGACGACTGGGCCACCCTCGAACGCTGGCTGGCCGACCGGGCCTGAGCCCACCCTCCCCCATCCCATCCCAGTGAACTTTTCACCGACGCCGTCGCCGGTGACGGCCTAGGTGAAAAGGTCGCCGCCACCCCGAACTTTTCACCGACGGCGTCGCCGGTGACGGCCCGGGTGAAAGGTTGGCCGGCGGGCGGGTGGGTGGATGGCCGAGCCGGCGGGCTCAGTGGCCTTCGAACGTGGGGGTGCGCTTCTCCCGGAAGGCCCTGATGCCTTCCTTGTGGTCCTCGGAGGTGAGCGTGATGGCCTCGGCGGTGGAGGCGTAGTCCATGGCGGCGGCCATGTCCTGGTCGAGGCCCCGGTAGACGGCGGCCTTGGCCAGGGCCAGCGCCAGCGGGGGCCCCTCAGCCAGGCGCAGGGCCAGGGCCCGGGTCTCGGCCATGAGCTGGTCGTGGGGCACCACCCGGCCCACGAGCCCGATGCGCAGCGCCTCCTCGGCCGGCAGCAGCTCGCCGGTCCAGATCATCTCCAGTGCCTTCTCCACGCCGACGGCCCGGGGCAGGAGCCAGGTGCCGCCGGTGCCGGGGAACAGGCCGATCTTGGCGAAGATCTCGCCGATGCGGGCCGTGTCGGCCATGACCCGCAGGTCGCAGGCCAGGGCGATGTCGCACCCGCCTCCGGCGGCCACCCCGTTGATGGCGGCGATCACCGGCTTCTCCACCGCCCGGATGGCCAGGATCATCCGCTGGGTGCGGCGGAGCCAGGCCCGCCGGTCGAACGGCCCGGGGGCCCGGGGCGGGGCCGCGGCCTCGCTCTCGGGGGCCGGCGCCCCGCCGGCAGCCCGCTGCCGCTCGCCCAGGCTGCGGACGTCGCCCCCGGCCGAGAAGGCCCGGCCGTGGCCGGTGATGATGAGCACCCGGACGTCGCGGTCCTGGGCCGCCAGGTCGAGGGCGGCGATCGTGTCGGCCATCATCCCCGGCGTCATCGGGTTGAGCACCTCGGGCTCGTTGAACCCGATGGTGGCGATCCGGTCGGCCACCTCGTAGGTGATGGCGGTGAAGGTGGGGCTGTCCATGGCCGTCACTCTGTCACAGCCCCGGCGCCGATCCCCAAGACACCGCCGGCGCGCTAACGTCTCGACATGGTCGGCGACGCCACCACCGGATTCGTCGAGCTGGGCCTGGCCCTGTGGTACCGGACCCGCCGGGTGTTCCAACGGGGCCGCTGACCCCTCACGGGACCCGTCGACCCCACCGGCCGGCTGCCGGCGGCTCCTCCGTCGGGCACCACGCCGGCGTTCAGCGGGTGCCGGGGGCGGTGGCCTCCCAGAACGCCTCCATGACGGGCAGGGCCGACGGGCCCGCCATCATCACCTGGGTCAGCAGCACCGTGACCCGACCCGAGGTGAAGGCGACGTAGGCCGTGGTGCCGGTGCCGCCCACCCAGCCGTAACGGCCCGGCTCCTGCCACCGCTCCACCGGTGCGATGTCGACACCGCCGCCGAAGCCCCAGCCCTGGCCGTCGAGGAACAACCCGCCGGCCTCCCGCTGGGCGTCGTCCAGGGCGTTGGTGGTCATGGCGGTCACCGACGCCTCCGACAGGACCCGCCTCCCACCCGGTCCGTCCCCCCGGGCCAGCAGCATCCGCCCGAAGGCCAGCCAGTCGTCGACCGTCGACACCAGCCCACCGGCCCCCGACGGGAACGCCGGAGGTGACGACCACGCCCCGTCGGGCCCGTCCACCAGCTCGAGGCCCCCGGCACCCCCGGCCCGGCGGTACAGGCTGGTGAGCCGGCTCCGCTCCCCCTCCGGCACCCAGAACCCGGTGTCGACCATGCCCAGCGGCTCGAACACGGTCTCGGCCAGCACGTCGGGCAGAGGCCGGCCGGCGGCCCGGGCCAGCAGCACCCCGAGCAGGTCGCTGCCGGTGTTGTAGGCCCACCCGTCCCCCGGCTGGTGCAGCAAGGGCATGGTGGCCACCCGCTCCATCCAGGTGTCGGGGTCGGGCCGGCCCTGGGGATCGGGCGGGCCCTCCTGCAGGTGCTCGGTGAGCAGGGCCACGAACGGCAGCGAGAAGTCCGGCGGGAAGCCGAGCCCGGCGGTGAACGTGAGCAGGTGACGCACGGTGATCGGGCGCACCGCCGGCACCGTGTCGTCCACCGGGCCATCGGGCGCCCGCAGCACGCGGGGCGCGGCCAGCTCGGGCAGCAGCCGGCCCACGGGCTCGTCCAGCTCGAACAGCCCCCGCTCGACCAGGGCCATGGTGGCGGCGGCGATGATCGGCTTGGTGATCGAGGCGATGCGGAACAGCGACCGCCGGGTCATCGGCGGGCCGTCGACGGCCTGGCCGCCCAGCACGGCCACGTCCTCCCCGTCGGGACCGACCACCAGGGCGACCAGGCCCGGGACGCGACCATCCTCGACGTAGGGAGACAGGGCGTCGGCCAGCGGTTGGGGGCCGGTAGGAGCGTCGGGTTCAGCCATGACGCCAGCATGCCCAGAGGCGGTGTTGGCCAGCCGGGCCGGCACGGAAAACGCGCCCTCCCGACGAACTATGTGGAGAAATGCCGGCACAGGCGGCAGTTCGCGACAACGTTCGGCCGTGGGGCGCGAAATGCCGGGGACCAGGGGCCGTGATGTGCCGCCCCGTTCAGCGGAAGTCGCGGCTGGCGGGGGCGGCGGCCACCGGCAGCGGCTCCAGTTTCTCGGCCACGATGTTCACCACCTCGCCCTGGCGCTCCACCCGGCCCCGCACCAGCAGGGCGGGGGCGTTGCGGGCCACCCGGCCGTAGCGGGCCCAGCAGCCGAGCGACACCACCACGTTGATCAGCCCCGTCTCGTCCTCCATGCCGATGAACGTGGTGCCCGACGCCGTGGCCGGCCGCTGGCGGTGGGTGACCACCCCGCCCACCACCACCTTGCGCCCGTGGGTGAGGGAGGCCAGATCGGAGGCGGCCACCACCCCCCGCTGGGCCAGGTCGGACCGCAGGAACCGGGTGGGGTGGCCGTCGGCCGCCACCCCGGTGGCCCACAGATCGGCCAGCGCCTCCTCCTGGGCCGACATCCCGGGCAGGGTCGGGGCCTCCACCCCGGTCACGATGCCCTCCAGGCGCCCCACCCCGCCCTGGGCCACCGCCCCCGCCGCCCACAACGCCCGCCGCCGGGACGACGACCCGGCCTCGAAGCAGTCGAAGGCACCGGCGGTGGCCAACGCCTCCAGCGCCTCGCGGGGCACCTCGGCCCGGCGGGCCACGTCCTCGATCGAGGCGTAGGGCCGGCCGGCGTCGATCCGCTCGGCCAGCTCCTCCCCCACGTGGCGGACCGACCCGATCCCCATCCGCACCGCCCAGCCGTGGTCGCGCCGCTCGACGCCGATCTCGTCGGCCCCGGCCACCGTGATCGGGGGCGGCGCCACCCCCTCGGCCAGCGGCTCCAGCCCGGCGGCGGCGGCCGACGCGTTCACGCACGGCGCCAGCGTCGGCACCCCGTGGCGGCGGGCATCCTGCACCAGCGAGTGGGGCGAGTAGAACCCCATGGGCTGGGCCCGCAGCAGGGCGGCGCAGAACGCCGCCGGGTAGTGCAGCTTGAGCCACGACGAGGCGTAGACGAGGTAGGCGAAGCTGATCGAGTGGCTCTCGGGGAAGCCGTAGTTGGCGAAGGCGGCCAGCTTGTCCCAGATCTGCTCGCCCACCTCGGGCCCGATCCCGCGGGCGGCCATACCGGCGAAGAACCGCCCCCGCAGCCGCTCCATCCGCTCCCGGCTCCGCTTGGACCCCATGGCCTGGCGCAGCTCGTCGGCCTCGCCGGCGGAGAACCCGGCCACGTCGATGGCCATCTGCATCAGCTGCTCCTGGAACAGCGGGATGCCCAGCGTCTTGTGCAGCGCCCCCTTCAGCAGCGGGTGGAGGTAGGTGACGGGCTCCTCCCCGTTGCGGCGCCGGATGTAGGGGTGCACCGATCCGCCCTGGATCGGGCCCGGCCGGATCAGGGCCACCTCCACCACCAGGTCGTAGAAGTCCCGGGGCTTGAGCCGGGGCAGGGTGGACATCTGGGCCCGGGACTCCACCTGGAACACCCCGATGGAGTCGGCCCGGCACAGCATGTCGTACACCGCGTCGTCCTGCTCCAGACCGGCCAGGTCCACCTCCAGGCCGTGGTGCTCGGCCACCAGGTCCATGGTGTGGCGCAGGGCCGACAGCATCCCCAGCCCCAGCAGGTCGAACTTGACCAGGCCGGCGGCGGCACAGTCGTCCTTGTCCCACTGGAGCACGGTGCGGTTCTCCATCCGCCCCCATTCCACCGGGCACACCTCGATCACGGGCCGGTCGCACATCACCATGCCGCCGGAGTGGATCCCCAGGTGGCGGGGGTGGTTCTCCAGCTGGCGGGCCAGCTCCAGCACCTCGACCGGCAGGTCCTCGGCCCCCGTGCCCGATTCGCCGCCCCGCCGGTTGAGGCCGGCCCAGCGGTCCATCGACTTGGCGAAAGCGTCCTGCTGGCCGGGGGCGTACCCCAGGGCCTTGGCCGCGTCCCGCACGGCGGAACGGGCCCGGTAGGTGATCACGTTGGCCACCTGGGCGGCGTGACGGCGCCCGTGGCGCTGGTAGACGTGCTGGATCGCCTCCTCCCGCCGGCCCGACTCGATGTCGAGGTCGATGTCGGGCGGGCCGTCCCGCTCGGGCGACAGGAACCGCTCGAACAGCAGGCCCAGGCCCACGGCGTCGGCCGCCGTGATGCCCAGCACGTAGCACACCGCCGAGTTGGCGGCCGACCCCCGCCCCTGGCACAGGATCCGGTTCAGCCGGCAGAACTCCACGATGTCCCACACCACGAGGAAGTAGCCGGGGAAGCCCAGCCGCTCGATCAGGTCCAGCTCGTGGTCGAGCTGGACCCAGGCGTCGGGCCGGTCGCCGTTCCGCTCGCCGTAGCGCCGTCGCCCCCCTTCCTCCACCAACCGCCGCAGGTAGGCCATCTCCGACAGCCCGTCGGGGCAGGGGAAGGGCGGCAGGTCCGGGGCCATCAGCGACAGGTCGAAGGCGCAGGCCCGGCCGAGCTCGGCCGCCCGCTCCACCACCCCCGGGTAGCGGGCGAAGCGGCGGGCCTGCTCCTCCCCCGAGCGCAGGTGGGCCCCGCCCACCGCCGGCAGCCACCCCTCCAGCTCGTCGAGCGAGCGACGGGCCCGCACCGCGGCCATGGCCATGGCCAGGCGGCGCCGGGCCGGGGCGGCGTAGTGGACGTTGTTGGTGGCCACCGGCTCCACCCCGGCCCGCAGGGCCATCCGGGCCAGGGCGTCGTTGCGGGCGCTGTCGAGCGGGCTGCCGTGGTCCCACAGCTCCACCGCCACGTTGGCCACCCCGAACCGGTCGGTCAGGTCCCCCAGGGCCCGGGCGGCGGCCGCCGGGCCCTCCCGCTCCAGGGCCCGGGGAACAAGGCCCTTGCGGCAACCGGTGAGCACCAGCCAGTGGCCGAGCTCGTGGGGTTGGACGAAGCGGTCGATGTCGTCGAGGGCCAGGCGGGGCGCCCCCTTCTCCCCCGCCAGCTGGGCCTCGCTGATCACCCGGGCCAGGGCGGCGTACCCCACCGGATCGCGGGCCAGGACCAGCAGGTGGGAACCGTCGGGATCGGCCTGACCGGGGCTCACGTCGAGCTTGTCGATCGTCAGCTCGGCCCCGAACACGGTGTCCAACCCCACGGCCCGGGCCGCCTCGGCGAAGCGGACCACGCCGTAGAACCCGTCGTGGTCGGTGAGGGCCAGGGCCTCCAGGCCCAGCCGGGCCGCCTCCTCGGCCAGCTCCTCGGGGTGGGAGGCACCGTCGAGGAAGCTGAAGCTGGAGTGGCAGTGCAGCTCGGCGTAGGGCACGGCGGCCGCCCGCCGGGCCGGAGCGGCCACAGGAGAGGGAGCCGGGGGCGGGGGCACATAGGGCTGGCGCTTGTGCGACCAGGCCGGGCTGTCGCCCCCGTCGGCCCCCGGCCCATAGGGCACGGCGTCGGGATGCTGGCGGTCACCCGGGGCCGGCCGGTCGGCAGCCCGGTCAGAGAGGGCCCGTTCGATGTCCCGCCAGGGGACGGGGGGATTCATCCAACCCATGGCCGGATCCTATCCCAGATGATCGAACAAGTGTTCGCCTCATCCCGTTTGGGGGACCAGCTGTTCCCCTCGAGACTACTGGATCAGATCCCGGCGTTGCGGGCCGAGCCCGTGCGCCTGGACCCGTCGATGGCGGTCACCGAGCACAGGACCTCCCGGTCCTTCAGGTCGTTCCACGTCTGCTCGGTGGGATAGATGGCCGACACGTCGAGGGCCGACTCGTCGAACTTGGTGCCCACGAACGACTCGAACTCGGCCAGGCAGCCGTCGAACCACTGCTTCTGCACCTCGTCGTCGCCCGGATAGGGGCCGTCGGCCAGCTGGAAGGAGTAGAACACTTCGAAATCATGGGGCTCGGAGCAGGGGACCACCATCACCTGCTCCACCGACTCGGCCCCCGGATTGTTGAAGCAGTCGGCGAGGTGGATGTCGAGGGCGTCCACGGTGGTGGGGCCGAGCACCTGGCCGTCGGGGTCACGCGGCGGCTCGGCGGCATCCGACCCGCAGGCGGCCACGGCGGCCAGCGCGGTGACCCCGACGGCCAGCATCGTGAACGAACGCCACCTCGGGCCTGGGGAACGCACACCCACGTTGTACGACCTTGCACGCCTCATTGCCACGCCCGGGGAGGATCAGCCCACAGCGCCCGGGGCGGATGTGCCCGGCCGGACCGAGCCGGCCAGCACCTGGAGGAGGGGATTGACCGCATCGGCGGCGTCCTCCAGCGAGGCGAACAGCCCGGCGGCCGCCCGCCCGCCGTCGCCCTCCAGCCGGCTCAACAGCTCGATGCCCAGGAACAGGGCGGATACGGCATGGGCCAGGTGCTCACACGTGGCCAGTTGGGCGAACGGGGTGCCCTCCAGGCTGCGGCGCAGGGCCCCCGCCACCAGCTCGTCCCACGGGTGCAGGATCTCCAGCACCCGGGGACCCAGCTCGTTGTTGGTGGACCAGCCGGCCACGATGGCCGACAGGGCGGAGTGGTTGCACTCCTCCGCGTTGGCCGGGGCATGGAGATCGACCGCCACCCGCACCAGGTCGGGCAGCGAGCGCACGGCCTCCAACCGCTCCCGGAAGCAGGCGATCCGCCGCTCGTTGGCCCGCTCCAGGGCGGCCAGCAGCAGATCGTCGACCGAACCGAAGTGGTAGAAGATCAGCGCCTGGTTGAACCCGCCGGTACGGGCGATGTGGCGCACGCTCGTGCCCACCAGCCCCTCGTCACGCACCGTGCGCAACACGGCGTCGATGATGCGGTCCCGGGTCACCAGGCCGCTACGGCTGCTTCGACGTTCCCCCATCGCAGCCAATTGTGCCCCTGGTCACCGCCATCTGGCGGATCGCCGGAAAAATGCTCCCCTGTTCGGGGCCGTGTTGTTCGGGGGCTGGCGCCCCCGCCGCTTCGCTCCCCCATCGGCGCTGGGGCCCCGTCCCCATCGCGGCGCCGGCTTCGCCGTCGCGCCCCCGGACGGCAGAGCCCGAACGGCACAGCCCCAGATACGACTAGCCTGGCCACGGTGAGGTCGAGGATCGAGGAGCTGCAAGCGGCCATCGCCGGGGTCGGGCCGCTGGTGGTGGGGTTCTCCGGCGGGGTCGACTCGGCCCTGCTGGCCGTGGCCGCCGCCCGGGCCCTGGGGCCGGGTCATGTGCTGGCCGTCACCGCCAACTCGGCGTCGCTGGGCAGCGGCGAGCTCGACCACTGCCGCTCGTTCGCCGCCCAATGGGACCTGGAGTGGGCCACGGTGAGCACCCAGGAGTTCGACGACGAGCGCTACCTGGCCAACAACGGCGACCGCTGCTTCTGGTGCAAGACCGCCCTGATGGACCAGCTGGAACCGGTGGCCCGGGCCCGGGGGGCCACGATCGCCCTGGGCGTGAACGTGGACGACCTGGGCGACCACCGCCCCGGCCAGCATGCTGCGGCCGAACGGGGGGCGCGGTTCCCCCTGGTGGAGGCCGGGTTCACCAAGGCCGACATCCGGGCCGCCGCCCGCCATCTCGGCCTGGCCGAGTGGGACCGGCCGGCCATGCCCTGCCTGTCGAGCCGCCTGCCCTACGGCACGGCGGTCACGGTACCGATCCTGAGCCGGGTCGACCGGGCCGAGGGCGCCCTGCGCCGGCTCGGGTTCGGTGAGGTCCGGGTCCGGCACTACGACGACACGGCCCGCATCGAGGTCCCCCCGGCCGAGCTGGGCCGGGTGGTGGAAGCGGCCGAGGCCGTGGTGGCGGCGGTGACGGGCGCCGGCTACCGCTACGTGACGCTCGACCTGGCCGGGCTCCGGTCGGGCAACCTCAACCAGGCCCTGTCCCCGGTCGCCGCCGCCCGGCCGTGACCCCCGGGCCCGATCCCGGCCCCGAGGCCCGGCTCGATCTCGACCGGACCCGGCGGATCAACCTGCCCGAGGCCGTCTACTGCCGGCACAAGACCACGGCCCAGTGCGTGGACATCGTGGCCGAGCTGCTGGAACGGGGCCACGACACGGTGCTGGCCACCCGCGCCACCCCCGAGCAACGTGAGGCGTTGCTGGCCTTCGAGCCCCGGGGCGACACCGGCACCACGCTGAGCTGGCGCCACCGGCCACCGTCGGGCCGCCGGGTCGCCGTGGTGGCGGCCGGCACCTCGGATCTGCCGGTGGCCGACGAATGCCGCCTCACGCTCGAGTCCCTCGGCCACGAGGTCCAGGCCCTGACCGACGTGGGGGTGGCCGGCCTCCACCGGCTGCTGGCCGTCCTGGAGGACCTGGAGCGGGCCGAGGTGCTGGTGGCGGTGGCCGGCATGGAGGGGGCACTGCCCACCGTGCTGGCCGGGCTGGTGCCCCAGCCCCTGATCGCGGTGCCCACCTCGGTGGGCTACGGCACGGCGTTCGAGGGCCAGACGGCCCTGCTGTCGATGATGACGAGCTGCGCCCCCGGCATCGCCGTGGTGGGGATCGACAACGGCTACGGCGCCGCCTGCGCCGCCCACCGCATCCTGGCCGCCCCCGGCCGCCGGCCCGTCGACGGCGAGGCCCGGTGAGCCGGTCCCTGTGGCTCGACCCGGGGTTCGGGGCCTCGGGCGACATGCTGCTCGGCACCCTGCTCGGCCTGGGGGCCCCGCTGGATGCCGTGCGGGCCGACGTGGCCGGCCTCGGCGTCACCGGTTGGTCGATCGACGTCGAGAGCGTGCTGCGGGCCGGGATCGCCGCCACCCGGGCCGTCGTCGTCACCCACGACCACGACCACGACCACGGGGGCGACCACGACCACGGGGCGACGCCCACGATCACGGCCCCGCCGAGCACCGGGCCTGGTCGACCATCGACCGATTGCTGGCCGGGGCCGCCCTGCCCGACCGGGTAAAGGACGGGGCCCGGGCCACGTTCGAGCTGCTGGGGCGGGTGGAGGCCGGCATCCACGGCGTGACCATCGACGAGGTCCACTTCCACGAGGTGGGGGCGCTCGACGCCATCGTGGACATCGTGGGGGCCTGGTCGGCCCTGCACCATCTGGGGATCGACGAGGTGTCGTCGGGCCCGGTGGGGATCGGCAACGGTGTGATCCAGGCCGCCCACGGCCGCCTTCCCGCTCCCGCTCCGGCCACCGTGGAGCTGCTGGCCGGGGCGGCCGCCATCCGCCCGGTCGACTGGGCGTCGGAAACCGTCACCCCCACCGGAGCCGCCCTGCTGCGCACGATGGTGGACCGCTGGGGCCCGGTGCCGGCCGGCCGCCTCGTCGCCTTCTCCCGGGGGGCGGGCGGCCGCAACCCCGCCACCCACCCCAACGTGCTGGGGGCGCTGCTGGTCGAGACCGACGACGAACCGGTCACCACGCCCGCCGGCGCGGGGGCCGGATTGTCGGCCCGGCCCCGCACCGAGGCGGCCGTGGTGCTGGCCACCAACCTCGACGACGTCACCCCCGAGCTGCTGGGCCACCTGCTGACCCGGCTGATCGACGCCGGGGCCGACGATGCCTGGGTGGTGCCGATCGGGATGAAGAAGAACCGCCCCGGCCACGAGCTGCGGGTCCTGTGCCGACCCGACCGGGCCGACGGCCTGGAGACCGTGATCTTCGCCGAGACCGGCACCCTGGGCCTGCGCCGGGAGCTGGTGGCCAAGCAGGTGCTGGAGCGCATCTGGCGCACCGTGACCGTCCGGGGCCACGAGATCCGGGTGAAGTTCGGCCCCCACGGGGCCAAGGCCGAGCACGACGACCTGGTTGCCGCCAGCCGGGCCACCGGCGCCCCGTTGCGTCTGCTGGGGGCCGAGGCGGTGGCGGCGGCCGAACCGATCGCCGCTGCCTTCGAAGGCGAATGACGCCGTTCCGCATAACGACAAACCGGCAATTACGCCGTGCATGTGACGATTGGTGCAAAGTGGGTCCACAATGGGCCCGATGAGCACGCTCAGGAACGCGGCGGTAAGCGCCATGAACTCCGATGTCGACCGGCGACGCCGGGTCGGCCGCGCCTGGCGTCAGCTCCGCCGGGGGGCCAGCGCGCTGCGGCTCAAAGACCTGTTCTACGGATCGGGCGCCGAAGGGCTCGATATCGCTCTGGCCGACGCCCTCATCGTCATCTCCCAGCAGGGCCCGATGCGGATGGGCGAGCTGGCCGACGCCCTGCAGATCACGCCGGCCTCCACCACCCGGGCCGTCGGCTGCCTGGCCGACAAGGGCCTGGTCGAGCGGGTTCGGGCCATCGACGACCAGCGGTCGATCCTGGTGTCGGCCACCGGCGCCGGCCGCCACCGCTACGAGCTCATCAACGCCAAGATCCAGGACGGCCTGTCCGAGATCCTCATGGAGTTCACTCCCGAGGAACAGGAACAGCTCGTCGACTACCTGGAGCGTTTCGTGCGCTCGGTGGACCGCTTTGTCGAGAGCGAGACCGCGGTGGAACACGCGGTCCTCAACGTCGACTGAGTGTCCCCTTCGGGGACCTGGAGTTTCGCCTGCGGCGAAACATCCGGGTGTCCCCTTCGGGGATCAGGCCAGGTGGTGGACGGTGAGCACGTCGTGCTCCCGGGCCGATTTGGCCGGCAGGCCACCCGGCTGACGGCAGGCGATCGTGGGCACCGAGCGGCCCTCGGCCAGCTCGACCTCCCACCGTTCCCCCTGGCCGCCGTTCTGGCTATTCACCGAGCCACCTGAGACAGCACCATCGGCAACCGACACGGTGGCCAGGAACCGCCCATCGGGCTGCTCCACCACCCCCACCCGGCGGTCGAGGCTGTCCAGTGACCAGCCCCGGGCGGCCAGCACCGCCCGCTCCGCCACCTGGGCCGGGCCTTCGTCGGCCCCCCACCAGCCCCGACAGGCCGGAGCCAGCTCGGCCAGGGCGCCGTCGGCCCGGCCGAGGATGGCGTCGACCCGGGCCACGGTGAGGCCGGCCCACATCCGGCCGTCGGGCAGGGTCATGGCGGTGGGGGCGAAGCGGTGGCCGCCGGTGTGGCTGACCCGGTAGAGCTGCACCGCCTGATCCGGCCCGCCGGCAGCGGCCGCCGTGGCGTCGATCCGGGCCTGGAGCTCGCCCGCCAGGCGGGTACCTTCCGACCCGCAGCACACGTCGTGGCTGCCCTGGGTGCACACCAGCACGGCGGGGCGGGCCGGGCGGTACTCGGCCACCAGGCCGGAGAGCACTGCGGCGCCCCTGTCGGAATGGTCGCCCTCGGCCAGGGCCCGGACCAGGGCCGCAGCGTCGGTCGGGCCGGTGGTGCGGTAGCGACGCTCCACTGCCGAGGCGCCCTCCCGCTCGTAGACCACGAGGGTGGCACCGTCGTGGGCCTCGGCGGCGTGGCCGGCACCGCCGGTTGCGGGCCCATCGGGGACGAAGGCCAGGACCCGGGTGGGCACGGCGGTGCCCCGCAGGGCCTCGGCCACCGGCCGCACCGCCGGATGGTCGAGGGCGGGCTTGGGCCAGGGCAACGGGGCCGCCACCAGGACGATCCGATCGGCCCGGATGGCGGTGCCCCCGGGGTCGACCGCGATTCGCCGGGCGTGCTCGGCACAGCGCAGCACCTCGTCGGCAGCTGGGAGAAGGTGGTCGAGTGAGGTCCCCACACGTTCAAGGCTAGGGGTGACCCCTCCGGCGTGCCCCAACCTTTCTACTGCAACATGTTCGTAATGAAGGCCGGGGCCCGCTATGGTGCACCCCAGTTCTGGGGCGGATCAGAACGGACGGTGGATGGCGAGCTTCGAGCGGGATGTGAGCACCAAGGCAACCGAGGCGGAGGAGACGGGCTTCATCAGCCTTCTCTCCCTGGCCGACGACGACCCGTACCGGGCCACGTCGGGCGATCCCGCCACGGCCAAGGGCCGCTCCCGTACCCGTTGGGGCCTGGCCGGCGCCATGCTGGCCACGGTGGCCGCCATCGGTGCCGTCGTGGTCCCCAGCGGCGGCGACGACAACCAGCTCGACACCTCCAACGGCGATGCCGCGGTGGAGGCCCCGGCCACCAGCGCCGCCGCCCCCCTGCTCGACTACAACAGCGAGGACGGCCCGTCGACCACGGCCGGAGCCACCTCCACCACCGTCAGCGGGAGCCAGGCGGCGGGCGCCACCACCGTTCCCGGCACCGTCGACACTTCGGCGTCGTCGGTGCTGTCGGGGGCCACCGGTGCCTCCACCTCGTCGCCCTCCGCCACCACCGCCAAGGGCGGGACCACGACCGTCAAGGGCGGCGCCACCACGGCCAGCACGGCCAAGGCCACCACGTCATCCACGGCCAAGCCCACGAGTTCCACCGCCGCTCCCACCTCCTCCACCACCCCGCCGTCCAGCACCGGCGGCGGGTGCTGGAACCTCGTGGTCCAGGACGACTTCAACGGCTCGTCGGTCGACGGGTCGAAGTGGGTGGAGTACAACGGCGACGGCAACGGGGGCCACGGCCAGCGCAGCTCGTCGGCACTGTCGGTGAGCGGCGGCGTGCTCACGATCACGGCCAGCATGCAGAACGGCGGCCTGGTGTCGGGTGGGTTGGGCGGCCGCCACAATCAGACCTACGGCCGCTACGAGGCCCGGGTGCGGACCGACCAGGACCCGTCGGAGACGATGAGCGGCGTGCTGCTCACCTGGCCCCAGTCGGGCGACCAGTACAACGACGGCGAGAACGACTACTACGAGACCACGCAGACGCCGGGCGACCGCCACGAGTTCTTCAGCTTCATCCACAAGCCGGGAGCGCCGTCGAGCGAGCAGGACTACACGGTCCACTCGACCAGCGCCTCGGAGTGGCACACGATGGTGATGGAGTGGCGGGCCGACAAGATCGTGATCTACCGGGACGGTCAGGTGATCAAGACGCTCAACGAGGACGGCGCCAACCGCATACCCGACGTCGCCCATTTCGCCGCCATCCAGTTCGATGCCTGGAAGGACAGCGTTCCCAACCCGGTGTCGATGCAGGTCGACTACATCAAGGTGTTCGAGGCCTGTTGATCCCGCCGGGGCCCCTGGTGGGCCTCCCAGCGATCACCGGTCACCAGTAGGAGGCCTCGATCGACCAGGCCCGGTGCTCGATGGTGAGCAGGTGGGCGCTGGCGTCGTCGAGGGTGACCTGGAGGCGGGCCCGCCGGCGGTGGGTGAGAGGATCCCACCACCGCTGATCGGCGGGCCACGGCCCGGCCCAACCGGTGACGGCCCGGGCCCCGGCCACCGCCGGACCGCCACCGGCCGAGGGACCGCGGCCGGCCGGCAGGCGGACCAGGGCCGGGGGCGCCGTCAGCTCACCCCGCCCGTCGACCCCCACCGGCCGGCCGCCGCCGTCGAGCACCTCCACCGGTACCGGGTCGGGCGCCACCCAGGCCGGTGACGGAGCCGGGATCTGCCCCGGCCACGGCTCCCCCACCCAGCCGGGGGCGGCGGCCGGCCGCTCCTCCCCCAGGTCGACGGCGGCCGCCGGCACCAGGGTGATCCGCTCCCCCGGCCCCAGCCCGCCCCGCATCTCGGGCACCAGCACCGCCTCGGGGCCGAGCATGGCCTGGAGCCGGGTCACCACCCGGGTCACGTCGTCGGCCCGCTCGTCCCGGCCGCCCCAGAACCCGAGTTGGCGGCCGGTGGCCGGCACCACCTCGTCGGGGATGAGGGTGAGGCGCACGATCCCGCCGGTGGGGGCCACCCCGGGGGCCTGGCGGAGCCAGCCGTCGAGCTGCCACCGGGCCCGGTCGGCCATGGCCGCGGCCGACAGCGCCCCCTCGTGACGCCACAGCCGGAGCTGGGTCTGCCCGTGCTCGGTCTCGGCCTCGATGGCCACCCGGATGCAGGCCAGGCCGTTGGCGTCGAGGGCGGCGTGGAGCTCGTCGGCCAGCATCTTGGCCACGAAGGCGCACCCCTCCACCCGGTCCGCCGGCGGGTCGAAGGCCCAGGTGACGGCGAGGTCGGGGGCGGGGCGGCGGAGATCGGGCGGGTAGTCGTCCTCCCCCCGGGCCAGGCGGTGGGCCAGCTGGCCCTCGGCCCCGAAGCGGCCCACCACGTCGGCCGCCTCCAGGAGGGCCAGGTGGCCCAGGGTGCGCAGGCCGAGGCGGCCCAGCACGTCGGCCAGGGCCGGAAGGGCCAGGGTCTCGACCGAGAAGCCGGCCAGGAAGGCGGCGGCCCCGCCCGGCGGCACCACCAGCGGGGCGTCGCGGGCGGCCATGGAGCGGGCGGCCAGCCGGGCGGCGAACACCCCGTCGGCCACCCCGATGCGGACCCCGCCCCGGCGGGTCAGGATCGGCTCCAGGGTGCCCAGCACCTGGTCGGCCAGGGTGTCGTCGCCCCCGAAGAAGCGGGACGGGCCCCGGGTGGGGAACCCGGCCAGGCCGGGCCCGGTGACCTCGATCCGGGGGGTGAACGCCTCCAGCGCCGCCACCACCGGCTCGAACAGGCGGACCTCCCGGTCCACGTCGCGCTCCAGCACGGCCAGGCCGGGGCAGCGGCTCTGGGCGTCACGCCGCCGCTGCCCCACCCGCACCCCCTCGGCCCGGGCCGCCGGCGAGGTGGCCACCACCCGGTTGGCCACCAGCACCGCCGCCGGCTCGTCGAGCGGGACCCCCCAGGCCACCACCGGCCAGTCGGGACACCAGACCACGGCCATGCGGACCCCGGCCACGCTCAGCCCGCCTCCTGCTCTTCATCTGCCGCACGTTCTTCTGCCGAACTGCGTCGCAAAACCTCCGTTTTTCGGGGGTTACGCGACGCAGGTAGCTCGGGGGACGCGGTTTCCGCGCCCTCGGACGGGGCAACGGAGACCAACCGCCGGCCGTCGCCGTCGGCCCACACCACCCCGTCGACCCCGTCGGCCCACACGATCCCGTCCCCGGCAGCCACCGCCGCGGTGACCCGGCCGACCGAACCGGCCCGGCGGGGCGCCCCGACCCCACCGGTCGGATCGGCCGACCCGACCCCGTCGCGCCCGCCACCCCACCCGGCCACGTCGGGCGGGGTACCGACCCGTTCCAGGGTCGCGCCGCCGGGCCCGCCCGCCAGCACCGACACCCGGCGCTGGCGGCTGGCGGCCCGGCGGCCGGTAGTGGCCACCTCCAGCTGGCGGAACTGGAGGTGGCCGTGCCCCTCGCCGATGCCGAGGCACCGGCTGGGGGCGACCGTCACCGAAAGATCGAGGGCCTCAGGCCAGTGGCGGCCCCCGTCGAGGTGGAACAGCACCGTGCCCCGCTCCCGGGCCCGGGCCGTGAGACGGCGGGCGTCCCGGGCGCTCACCATCGAGCGGGGATGGAGGGCGATCACCTCGACCGCCTCCATCAATGCGGCCGCCACCAGGCCCAACTGGGCCGAGGCGACGGACGACACCACCAGCACCCGGTCGAGCCGGACCCCCAGCTCGGCCGCAGCCACCAGACCCAGCTCCTCCACCCCCAGCACGGCCAGCCACCCGCCGACGCCCAGGGCCGAGGCGGCCAGGGCCAGGGCCACCGACCAGCTCCCGGCCCCGGCGAACCCCACCGAGGAACCCCGGGGCAGCCCCCCACCGGCGAACAGGGGCTGGAAGGCCTCAGGAACAGCCAGCAGTTGCTCGGCGGCCAGGGTCACCGGCGCCACCCGGCCCCGGAGTTGCTCGAGTTGGGCGAGGAGGGCCGAACCAGCCATGGATCCATGGTCGAACATTTGTTCGACCATTGTCAAGAGGTGACCGGCAAGAGGTGACCGGCAAGAGGTGACCGGCAAGAGGTGACCGGCAAGAGATGTTCGACTCGTACCGACGTTCGTCCCGGCGGTATCACCTTACCCACGGGGTCTGACAGCGGCACGAGCGGGCCCTGCGGTGCCCGCCCCCGTATGCTGCGGTCGCCATGGAGCTCCTACTCGGCATCGACACCGGCGGCACGTTCACCGATGCCGTGGCCGTGACCGCCCCCCGGGGCCCGGGTGCCGGCGGTGGCCCTGACGGCACGGGTGGCGAGGTGGTGGCGGCGGCCAAGGCGCCCACCACCCACGGCGACCTGACCGTCGGGATCGAGGCCGCCGTCCGGGCCGTGCTGGCCGAGCCCGGGGTGTCGGCCGGGGCCATCCGGCTGGTGGCGTTGTCCACCACGCTGGCCACCAACGCCCTGGTGGAGGGCCACGGTCAACCGGCGTGCCTGGTCACCGCCGGGTTCGGGCCGGCCGAGGTGGCCCGGATGGGCCACGACCCGTCCCGGGGCGACCTGCTGGCGGCGGTGGCCGGCGGCCACGACGCCACCGGCGCCGAGCTGGCCCCGGTCGATCAAGCCGAGGTGGCGGCGGTGGCGGCGACCACCGCCGGCCGGGTGTCGGCCTACGCCGTCGCCGCCCAGTTCAGCGTGCGCAACCCGGCCCACGAGCGGGCCATCGCCGACACCCTCAGCACCGCCTCCGGGCTGCCGGTCACGTGCAGCCACGAGCTGTCGCCCCGCCTCAACGGCCCCCGGCGGGCCCTCACCACCCTGCTCAACGCCCGGCTCATCGGGGTCATGGCCCGGCTCGACACGGCGGTGCGGGAGGCGCTGGACCGGGTGGGGGTGGCGGCGCCCCTCCTGGTGGTGCGGGGTGACGGGTCGCTGGCCACCGCCGGGTTCGTGGCCCGCCGGCCGATCGAGACGATCCTGTCGGGGCCGGCGGCCAGCGTGGTGGGGGCCCGGCACCTGGCCGGCGGGGTGGACGGGCTGGTGGTCGACATCGGGGGCACCACCACCGACATCGCCCCGGTGCGGGGCGGTCGGCCCGATGTGGCCGCCGACGGGGCCGTGGTGGCCGGGCACCGCACGATGGTGGAGGCGCTGGCCGTCACCACCCACGGGCTGGGGGGCGACAGCGAGGTGGCCGTGCTCGCCCCCGGCGGGGGCCCGGTGACCATCCCCACGCTGGGCGATCTCACCGGCTTCGATGCCTCCGTCGGCGCCGATGGGGGCCGCCGGCCCGAACGGGCGGCGTTCACCCTCGGGCCCGAGCGGGCCGTGCCCCTGTGCCGCCTGGCCGTCACCCACCCCAGCGTGGTCGACCTGCTCCGGCGCCAGCTGGCCGACTATCCCGCCCTGGGCCAGGGCCGCCTGCTCGTGGCCGTCCACCCGGCTGCTGCGCCCGACGGCGGCCTCGACCAGCGGGAACAGGCCGTGCTGGCGGCGCTGGCCGGAGGGCCGGTGCCGGAGCTGGCGGTGGCCACCACCCGTCTGGCGGCGGGCGCGGTGCGCCGGCTCCGCCAGCGGGGCCTGGTGCGGGTGGCCACGGTCACCCCCACCGACGCCGCCTGCCTCCTTGGCCATCTCGACCCCGCAGGGCCCGACGGCGCTGTCACCGCCGACCCCGAGGCCGCCCGCCTGGGGGCCGAGTTGCTGGCCCGCCAGCAGGACCCCACCGGCGCCCCCGTCGCCCTGTCGGCCCTGGCTCTGGCCGAGCAGGTGGGCCGCCGGCTGGTGGCCGCCTCCGCCGACGCCGTGCTCGACGCCGCGCTGGGCGCCGACGCCCGGAGCGCCGGGGTGTCGGCCCTACCCGAGATGGCGGCCAATCCGACGCTACGGGCCGCCCTGGCCCGCCACCGGGGGCTGGCCGCCCTGTCGGTGTCGCTCACCGGACCCATCGTGGCCGTCGGTGCCTCCGCCCCCACCTGGTACCCGGCGGTGGCCGCCGCCCTGGGCACGGAGGTCGTGCTGCCCCCGCACGGTCCGGTGGCCAACGCCGTGGGGGCCGCCGTGGCCCCGGTGCGAGTGCGGCGCCAGGTCACGATCACCCAACCCCGCACCGGCACCTTCCAGGTCCACGCCGCCGACCAGCCCCGGTTCCACAGCCGGGACGACGCCCGGCGCTGGGCCGAGGAGCACCTCGCCGCCGAGGCGGCCGATGCCGCCGTGGAGGCCGGTGGGGCCGAACCCACGGTGGAGCTGGGCTGGTCGGAGCGTACGGCCCGGGTGAACGGGCGGGAGCTGCAGGTGGAGGCCACCGTGACCGCCGTCGCCACCGCCCGCCCCCACCTGGGCTGACCCCGCCTCGCAGCCGGCGTCAGCGGGGGCGGCGGTCGAGGGAGACGACGTTGTCGACGGGGGCCGACCCGCCGTCGTCGTCGAGCCCGGGGGTGCCGAGGTCGATGGGCAGGAGATCGGCGCCCACGTCGGCGAAGGCGTCGCGCAGCGCTTCGAGCTGCTCGCCGCCGTTCACCGTGCCCACCACGGCACCGCCCGACCCGGCGAACGAGGCCCGCGACCCCACCGCCCGGGCCACCTCCACCAGCTCCAGCTGGGCGTCGGGCACCGACCCGAGCTGCAGCCGGAGCTGCATGTTGCGCTCGATCAACACCCCGAACCGGGCCTGGTCGCCCCAGCGCAGCGCGGCCCGACCCTCGATCACGAGGTGGGCCAGCTCCCGCAGGGCGTCGCGCACCAGGTGGTCGCCGGCGTCGAAGCGGGCCCGGAGCTGGCGGTGATAGTCGTCGCTGGGCTGGGCCGCCTCCTCCCGGTAGGCCACGAACAGCGGGGGCAGGCTGGCCGGGTCGAGCCGCTCGTAGGAGCCGTGGCTCACACCGAACCGGGCGTCGACCCGCAGCTCGGTGAAGTCCATCGCCACCAGGCCGCCGTAGGCCTGCACCACCCGGTCCTGGAGGCCGGCCGACAGCCCGAGCTCCACCGTCTCCGCCTTGAGCGCCACCGACGGGAACACCTCTTGGGGCAGATCGAGCGGATGGTGGCGCTCCAGGCAGCGGAGGGCGGCCACCACGAGGGCCGACGAACCGCCCAGCCCCACCTGGCGGGGGATCGTGGTGCGGTAGCTCAACCGGAAGCCGGCCAGCAGCGGCTGGTCCAGCGATGTGGCCAGCGCCGAGTAGGTGCGGGCGGCGGCGGCCAGCAACTGGGTGCCGGTGCCGTAGCCGTAGCGGTCGACCCACTCCCCCAGCGCGGCCACCGAGGGCCATGCGGTGGCGTCGGCCGGATCGGCCACGATCTCCACGCCGTCGGCCGGCGACAGCTCCACCACCGCCTCCAGCTGGGGCACAGCCAGGGCCAAGGTGCGACCGCCATAGCCGTCCGATGGGTTGCCCAGGATGCCGACCCGCGCCGGGGCGGCAGCGCGGATCATGCCTCGGCGGCGAACGACTCCGGGGTGGGAACCGCAACTCCGGGCCGGTAGTAGGTGTACAGGTCCTCGATGATCTCCTTCAGCCCGTCGGGGCTGGCACCGGAGGACAGCTTCAGCGTGATCGCCTGGCCGTACACGTGGACCTCGTCGACCTGGCCGGTCTCGAACAGGCGCTCGGCCAGCTGGTCGGGCGGCCGCTGGCGTCGGATCACATCGCCCTTGAGGTAGCGCTCGTGGCCCATGCCGGTGAAGCTGCGGTTCGTCTCGAACCGCACGAACCCCGGAACGGACGCCGACTTCTCGATGACGGTCACTGGTTCACCCATCGGCCGTAACGCTATCAGGCAGCGGGCGCGGGCAGGTCAGGCGGATCGGGTGGCCGAACTGGTGCTCCAGCGCACCACGGCGGCGCCGAGGGCGATGGTGATCAGGCCCAGCACGGCGTGCACGGCCTTGAACCCGATGCTGTGCTCGTGGGTGGCGATCTGCACCACCCGGACGGCCCACCAGCCGGCCCCGAACACGGCCAGCGCCACGGCGGCCCGCCGCAGGCGGGTTGACACGCCGTTGGCGTCGCCCGCCACCCAGGCCACGGCCAGCGCCCCGACGGCCAGGCCGGCGGCCACGAACAGCACGGCGATCGACGTGCTCCAGACCCGGCTGCCGGCCGTGAGCGTGTTGTCCTCGGCCACGTTGCGGATGCGGTTGACCCAGGTGAACAGCGTCCACCCGGCGAGGCCCAGCACGGGCCCGACCGCCCGCACCCGATCCTTGCGCGATACCGGCACGAATATGGAGGTCACGGCTCCGAGGGTAGTGCCGTCCGCCGCCGCCGGTGGCACCGGCTCCGCGGCCACCGCTGTGGCCTGCGTCACCACGGCGGCCGGGGGCGGCAAACGAACCCGTATCCAGGCCGAACCTCGCTAGTTTTCACATGGTGACCCAGCGCCGCTCCCAGATCGCCCGCGACGGCGAACCCACCACCTCCGCCGTCGACTTCGTACGGGCCAAGGTGATCGCCGACACCGAGTCGGGCAAGTTCGGCGGCCGGGTCCAGACCCGCTTCCCTCCCGAGCCCAACGGCTACCTCCACATCGGTCACGCCAAGGCCATCTGCACGAACTTCGCCATCGCCGCCGAGTTCGGGGGCACCTGCAACCTCCGCATGGACGACACGAACCCCGAAACCGAGGAGAAAGAGTTCGTCGAGTCCATCGAAGCCGACCTGGCCTGGCTCGGCTTCACCCCGTCGGGGCCCACGCTCTACGCGTCCGACTACTTCGGCCAGATCTACGCCTGGGCCGAAGACCTGGTGACCAAGGGCCTGGCCTACGTCGACGACCAGGACGCCGAGACGATCTCGGCCCAGCGGGGCGGCTTCGGCCAACCCGGCGTGGAGAGCCCGTACCGCAACCGCCCCTCCGAGGAGAACCTCGACCTGCTGCGGCGGATGAAGGCCGGCGAGTTCCCCGACGGGGCCCGGGTGCTGCGAGCCAAGATCGACATGCAGAACGAGAACATGCAGCTGCGGGACCCCGTGCTGTACCGGATCCGGCGGGCCCATCACGTGCGCACCGGAGACCAGTGGGTCATCTACCCGATGTACGACTGGGCCCACGGCCAGTCCGACGCCATCGAGGGCGTCACCCACTCCCTGTGCACGCTGGAGTTCTCCGACCACCGGGCCCTGTACGACTGGTGCCTGGAACAGCTCGACCTGCCCTACGAGAAGCCGGAGCAGACCGAGTTCGCCCGGCTCGGCCTCACCTACACCATGATGTCCAAGCGCCTGCTCCGGGGGCTGGTGGAAGGCGGCCACGTCGACGGCTGGAGCGATCCCCGCATGCCCACCCTGCAGGGCTTGCGCCGCCTCGGCTACCCGCCGGCCGCCATCCGGGCCTTCGTGGAGCACATCGGGCTGGCCCGGACCAACAGCGTCCACGACATCGAGCTGCTCGAGTCGTTCGTGCGCACCGAACTCAACCGCACGTCGCTGCGGCGCATGGCCGTGCTCGACCCGGTGAAGCTGGTGATCACGAACTGGCCCCAGGGCGAGCAGGTGATGCTGGAGGCGACCAACAACCCGGAGGACCCCTCGGCCGGCACCCGCCTGGTGCCGTTCACCGGTGAGCTGTGGATCGAACGGGACGACGTGAAGCCGGCGCCTGAGCCCAAGTACTACCGACTGTTCCCGGGCAACGAGGTGCGGCTGCGGGCCGGGTTCTACGTGACGGCCCAGGAGGTGCTCACCGACGACGACGGCCGGGTGACCGAGGTCCGCTGCACCTACGATCCGCAGAGCGCCGGGGGCACCACCCCCGACGGACGCAAGGTGAAATCGACGATCCACTGGGTGTCGGCGACCCACGCCGTGGAGAGCACGGTGTACGTCTACAACCGGCTGTTCACCGACCCGTACCCGGGGGCCGACGGACGGGACCCGATGGAGAGCCTGAACCCCGAGAACCGGATGGCCATGCCGGGGGCCAAGCTGGAGGGGGCGCTGGGCGACGTCGCCCCGGGCCAGGTCGTCCAGTTCGAACGCCTCGGCTATTTCGCCGCCGATCTCGACGACCCTTCGGTCTTCCACCGCACCGTCGGCCTGCGCGACGAGTGGGCCAACATCCAGAAGCGCGCCGGCCGCTGACGGACTGGCCTCCCCCCTGACGGTCGGGGTCTACGTGTTCGTTCGGAACCTGGAGTTCGCCTGCGGCGAACTCTACGCGTGTTCCTTCGGAACCTGGAGTTCGCCTGCGGCGAACTCTACTGTGGGTCGATGTCGAACGATTTCGTTCCCGAGGACGACCCCATGGTCCAGTCCGCCATCCAGGCGGTGCAGGGCGGTGACCTCGCCGGTCTCGACTCTCTGGTGGACCAACACCCGTGGCTGGCCACGGCCCACTTCGGCGACGCCGAGTGCCACCGCACCATTCTCCACGTGGCCACCGACTGGCCCGGCAAGTTCCCCAACGGCGCCCGGGTGATCGAGCGCCTGATCAAGGCCGGGGCCGACGTCAACGCCAAGAGCCTGTTCGATACGAACACCGAGACCCCCCTGCACTGGGCGGCCAGCTGCGACGACGTCGACGCGGTGGACGTGCTGCTCGACGCAGGCGCCGACATCGAGGCCCGGGGCTCGGTGCTGGGAGGCGGCACCCCGCTGGGCGACGCCTGCGGTTTCGGCAACTGGTCGGCCGCCCGCCGGCTGGTGGAGCGGGGGGCGTCCACCCGGCTGCGGGACGCGGCCTCGCTCGGCCTGCTCGACCGGGTGGAGGCGGCGTTCGCCGTCGAGCCCGGCCCCGAACCCGACGAGGTGACCGCCGCCCTGTGGGGGGCCTGCATCGGGGGCCAGCTCTCCACCGCCGCCTACCTGACCGAGCGGGGGGCCGACCTGAACTGGGTGGGCTGGCAGGGTCTCACCCCGCTCGACGCCGCCGAGCAGGCCGGCGCCACCGACGTGGCCCAGCTGGTGTGGGACCGCGGCGGCCGCCGAGCCAGCGGCCGCTGACCGATCCGGGCGGCGCCACCGCTCGCCCCTCCAGATCTCGGTGCACCAGACACCACCGGCGGTGCGCCACGCACCGAGATTCTCGTGCCCCCGATCTCGGCGCACCAGGCGCCACGGGCGGTGCGCCACGCACCGGGAACGCGATCAGGCGAAGCGGAGGTAGGACTCGGTGAGCCAGTGGCGGAGCTGATCGTCGACGTCGTCGGCTGAGCGCAGGTTCACGTAGTGGTACCACCGGTTGCCGGCGTCGATCGGCTTGCGGGTGATGCGGCGGTCGCTCAGGCGACGGTCGAGCGGGAACGACAGGGCCACCCACCGGGTGAGGGGCCGCAGCTCCAGCCAGCTGCCCGTGGCCTTGACGAAGATGCCGACCGACACGGGCTCCACCGTCACCGGGCCCAACGTCTCCACGTGCGCCAGTACCGCCTCGAAGATCGGCCGCTCCCACGGCGGGCCGGTGGCGAAGTACTCCTCCAGGTCCATGGCCGGGGCGCACTCGTGGGCCTGACGGGTGCGGGCGAAGCCCCGCCCGCACCGGGGACATGTCCACGCCGGAGCCATGGCCCGAACGTAGCTGTAATCCGGGGGGCAGCCGCCCCCGCCGGCTCCCCATCGGCGCCGGGGCCCCATCCCCATCGCCCGTGCTAACGCACGCCCCACTCCCACATGCCGAAGGCGGTCTTGCGGTCGAGGGGGAAGCCGGTCTCGGTGAGGCGGACGCCGATGTCGCCCTGGTGGTAGGACTCGTGGCTGATGAGGTAGCCGGCGAACGCGGTGGGCGACAGCTTGAACCCCTTGATCCGCCCGCCGGCCTCGGCCCGCTCCAGCAGGGTGCGCAGGGCGGCGGCCGACCGTTCGAGGGCGGCCCGGATGGCGGCCTTGTCGCCCGTGTGGTCCTTGCCCAGCTTGTCGACACCGTCGAGCAGATCGGGGGCGGCCGACTCCAGCCACATCCGACGCACGTCGTGGATGTGGCTGAACTGGTGGCCGATGCTGCGACCCTTCGGGCCCTTGGCGTCGAGGGCGTCGTCGGCCACGGCGTCGAGCACGTAGAGCTGGATACGGGCGTGGACGTCCCAGGTGTCGAGGAGATCGCTCATGGCGAGCCACTCTAGTTCCGTAGACTGAATGATTCAATCAGTGAATTATTCGTAGCGAGGTACGATCGGTGCCGATGGCGAGCGAGGCCGAGGAGTTCGAGAGCGCCTACGGCTCGGTGTGGGCCGCCCTCCACCGCAGCGGCGGCCCGGCCGACGACCTCGGCCAGCTGGAACGCCAGATCCTCCACCATGTGGGTGAGCCGACCTCGCCCGGGACCATCGCCGATCACCTGGGCCTGCCCCGCAGCACCACCACCGTGGTGCTGCAGCGGCTGGCGTCCCGGGGCCTGGTGGACCGGAGCCGGTCCCCCACCGACGAGCGGCGGGTGATCGTCACCCGCACCCCCGACGGCGACCGCCTGGTGGCCACCGACGGCTTCCTCGACCGGGAGGTGCTGGCCGAGGTGCTGGCGGCCATGTCGCCGTCGACCCGCAAGGCCCTGATCGACGGGCTGCGGCGCCTGGCCCGAGAAGCCGAGCGCCGACGGCCCGATGTACCGTGAGACACCATGAGCGAGATCACGGTGGATGAGTTCGCGGCCCAGGCCAAGGCGTTCCTCGACGCCAACGCCAGCCTCAAGACCGAGGCCAAGGCGTTCGTGTGGGGCGAGGGCCCCGACGACGCCGCCCTGTTCGAAGAGGTGGACCGGGAGAAGGAGCAGGTCGAGCTGGGCCGGGCCAAGGCCTGGCGGGCCAAGCGCTACGACGCCGGCTTCGCTTGGATCACCGGGCCCGAGAAGCTGGGCGGGCGGGGCCTGACCCGACTCCACGAGCGGGCCTACAACGAGCTGGAAGCCCGCTACGACGTGCCCGACCAGGGCTTCTTCGGTATCGGCCTGGGCATGGTGGCCCCCACCATCCAGGACCACGCCACCCCTGAGGTGGCGGCCGAGGTGCTGCCGAAGATGTACCGGGGCGACATCGTGGGCTGCCAGCTGTTCTCGGAACCGGGTGCCGGGTCCGACCTGGCCAGCCTCCAGACCCGGGCCGAGCGCGACGGCGACGAGTGGATCATCACCGGCCAGAAGGTGTGGACCTCGGGCGCCCACTACTCCGACATCGGCGAGGTGATCTGCCGCACCGACCCCACCATGCCCAAGCATCGGGGCCTCACCGGGTTCGTGGTCGACATGCACGCCCCCGGCGTGGAGGTGCGGCCGCTGCGCCAGATCACGGGCGGGGCCAACTTCAACGAGGTGTTCTTCAACGAGGCCCGGGTGCCCGACACCCACCGGCTGGGCGACGTCAACGACGGTTGGCGGGTGGCCCTCACCACGCTGATGAACGAGCGGGCCTCGATCGGGGGCGGGGTGGGCGGTGGTGGCTTCACCCGCCTGCGGGAGATGGTGCGCCACTTCGGCCTGAGCGACGACCCGATGATCCGCCAGGATCTGGCCGACCTCTACATCCGCGGCCGGATCCTCGACTACACGAACAAGCGGGCCATGGCCAAGCTGGCCGCCGGCCAGCTGCCGGGGCCGGAGATGTCGGGCGGGAAACTGTTCCTCACCGAGAACATGCGCCGCACCTGCGACCTGGTGGCCAAGGTGCTCGGCCCCCGCCTGGTGGCCGACACCGGCGAGTGGGGCACGTACACCTGGGCCGGGTACGTGCTGGGCATGCCGGCCATGGCCATCGCCGGCGGGTCCGACCAGGTGCTGCGCAACATCATGGGCGAGCGGGTGCTGGGCCTGCCCAAGGAGCCGGGGATCGACACCGTCAGCCCGTTCAAGGACCTCCCCGTCGGCACCCAACGCCAGGGCAGCTGACCGGCCCTGACCCCCACCCCCGGCCAACTTCTCACAGAGCGCACCGTCGGCGATCGCTTCCATGAGAAGTTTGGGGCGGCCGCCAACTTGTGACCGAGAACGCCGCTGACGGTCGTCTCGGCGAAAAAAGTTGGGAAGGGCCGGGCCCGGGCAGGTGAGGGTCAGCCGACGATCAGGGCGTCGCCGACGACCTGGGCGGCGGCGGCCACACCGGAGCCGCCCACCGGGGCGCCCAGGGACCGCAGCCCGGCCTCGATCGTGCCCAGCGCGCCCAGCACCATGGGCGGATTGAGGTGCCCCATGTGGGCGATGCGGAAGGCCCGGCCGCCGAACCCGCCGATGCCGGCTCCCAACGTGAGCCCGGCCTGCTGCTCGCACACCTCGGCCAAGCGGTAGGCGTCGATCGAGCCCGTGAGCACCGTGCTCACGGCGTTGGACCGATGGGCCGGGCTGGTGATGTTGAGCTCGATCCCGCCCGGCGTCGACCACGCCGTCACCGCCGCCCGCACGGCGTCGGCCAGCACCTGGTGCCGGCGCCACACCGCCTCCAGGCCGCCCTCCTCCCGGATCAGGGTGAGCGCCTCGTGCAGCCCGAACAGGTGTGAGATGGGCGGCGTACCGGCGAACAGCAGGTAGTACTCTTCGGCGGCGATGCGGGGCCCCCAGTCGAAGTAGCCGGCCCGCAGGCCGGCGGTCTCGTACGCCGCCAGCGCCCGGGGCCCGGCCCACACGAACGAGATCCCGGGCGGCACCATCAAACCCTTCTGGCAGGCGGCCACGGTGACGTCGACCCCCCATGCGTCCATCTCGTAGCGGTCGCACCCCAGCGAGGCGATGCAGTCGACCATCAACAGGGCGGGGTGGCCGGCGGCGGTGATGGCGGCCCGGAGGGCGGGGATGTCGTTACGGACCGAGGTGGCGGTGTCGGTCTGGACCACGAGCACGGCCGAGATCTCGTGGCCGGAGTCGGCCGCCAGCCGGGCCTGCACCGCCTCGGGCTCCACCGGCCCGCGGTCGGTGCCCGGGAGCACCTCAACCTCCACCCCGGACACGGCGGCCATGTTGCCCCAGCCCACGGCGAACCGGCCCGACTCCAGCACGAGCACCTTGTCGCCGGCCGACAGGGTGTTGGAGATCGTCATCTGCCACGCCGCGTGCCCGTTGCCGATCACGATGAACGGGTGCCCGGCGGTGCCCGCCACCACCGGCAGCGCGGCGAACACCTCGTTGGTGATCCGCACGATGTCGCCGGCGTACATGTTGGGCATGGGCCGGGCCATGGCCGCCAACACCCGGTCGGGGATGACCGACGGACCAGGGGTGGCGACCAGAGGCCGCCCGTGGGCGAGAGAGATGCCACTCGACATACCGGCAACCCTACGGGTTGCGTGGAGTTTCGGCTGCGCCGAAACATCCCGCCCACGGTACGCGGTACACGACTACCTTCAGGCGGTGGAGCTGACCGCCTTCGGGCCCGACTTCCCCTTCCCCTACGACACCTGGCTGGCCCACCCCGACGGTCTCGGCCGCCTTCCGGCCGACGTCCGGGGGGCGCCGGTGGCCATCGTGGGCGCCGGGGTGGCCGGGCTGGTGGCGGCGCACGAGCTGATGGCGCTGGGCCTACGGCCGGTGGTCTACGAGGCCGAGCGGATCGGCGGCCGTCTCCGCTCCGAGCCCTTCCCCGCCGCCCCCGACGTGGTGGCCGAGCTGGGCGGCATGCGCTTCCCCACGTCCAGCGCCGCCCTGTACCACTACATCAGCCGGTGCGGGCTCGAGACCCGGGACTTCCCCAACCCGCTCACCCCCTACGCCCCCACCACCGTGATCGACCTGGAGGGTGTCAGCCACTTCGCCCGCACCCTCGACGACCTCCCCCCGCTGTTCCACGAGGTGGCCGACGCCTGGGACACCGCGCTGGAGGCCGAGGCCCACCTGATCGAGATCCAGGACGCCATGCGCCGGCGCGACCCCGTCGCCGTCAAGGCCCTGTGGGACCCACTGGTCGAGCGGTGGGACGACCGGACGTTCTACGACTTCGTGGCCACCAGCGACGCCTTCGCCCGCCTCTCGTTCCGTCACCGGGAGGTGTTCGGCCAGGTCGGCTTCGGCACCGGCGGCTGGGACTCCGACTTTCCCAACTCGATGCTGGAGATCCTGCGGGTGGTGATGGCCGGGTTCGAGACGGCCCAGCGCTACATCGTGGGCGGGGCCGAGCAGCTCCCCCGCCGCCTGTGGGCCCTACCGGCCGCCGACCCCGCCCACTGGCCGGCCGGCACGTCGGTGGCCGCCCTCCACCAGGGCGTGCCCCGGCCCGCCGTGGCCCGCATCGCCCGCCACCCCGACGGCGATCTGGTGGTGACCGACCGTTGGGGCCGGGAAGACCGCTTCGCCGCCGTGCTGGTGACCACGCAGAGCTGGCTGCTCACCACCTCGATCGCGGTGGACGAGCGGCTGCTGTCGCACAAGGTGTGGATGGCGCTCGACCGCACCCGCTACACCCAGTCGTCGAAGACGTTCGTGATGGTCGACCGTCCGTTCTGGCACGACCTCGACCCCACCACCGGCCGCCCGGTGATGAGCATGACGCTCACCGATCGCAACACCCGGGGCACCTACCTGCTCGACAACGGCCCCGACCGGCCGGCCGTGATCCTGCTGTCCTACGCCTGGCAGAGCGACGCCCAGAAGGTGCTGCCCCTGTCGGCCTGGCAGCGGGCCGAGCTGGGCCTGGCCACCCTCGACCTGATCTACCCCAACGCCAACATCCGGTCCCACCTGCTGGGCGATCCGATCACCGTGTCGTGGGAGTCCGATCCCAACTTCCAGGGGGCGTTCAAGGGGGCCCTGCCCGGCCACTACCGCTACAACCACCGCATGTACTCCCACGCCATGGTGCAGGACACGATGCCGACCCATCAGCGGGGCCTGTTCCTGGCCGGCGACGACGTGAGCTGGACGCCGGGCTGGGCCGAAGGGGCGGTGCAGACCGCGCTCAACGCCGTGTGGGGCGTCGTCCACCACCTGGGCGGGGCCTCGGCCGATGGCAATCCAGGCCCCGGCGAGCTCTATCCCCAGTGGGGGCCGGTGGCGCTGCCCGACGGCTGAGCCGCCCCGGAGGGTTCAGCAGGCGGAGTAGACCTTGATGTAGTCGACCTGCATCGACACCGGGTTGAGCACGCTGTCGTGCCAGGCGTCGAGCTGGATGGTGGCAAAGTGGGCCACGTCGGGGATGAGGTCGGACGACGTCTCGTCGATCTGCTTGATCAGCGAGCCGTCCCGGTAGATGTTCATCTGCCCCGGGCGCCACTCCATCACCATCGTGTGCCAGTCGGCGGCGCTGGCCGAGTGGACGGTGTAGTCCTGGTCGCTGGTGCTGCCGAACGGCTTGTGGATGAAGGTGTAGAACTCGTGCCGATCGCCGGGGCTGCCCAGCGTCTCGTACATGTTGTTCTCGCCGTCCCGGGGGTGGACGTTGGACTGGGGCCACGTCATCACGATGCCGCTCATCGACTCCGACGGGTCGACGTCGGTCCGCACCCGGAACTCGTAGCGACCGTAGGCCTGGCTGTACTTGTGCGACATCCCGCCCGACACCAGCGTCCCGTTTTCCATACGGGCCGTGATCGTCAGCAACCCGCCGCCCACGGAGAGGGCCGACGGGCGGCGCAGGCCGTGGCCGGCGTTGCCGCCCGAGTTGTAGGGGGCCCAGACCGAGGTGTTGACCGCCGAGCCGTTGAAGTCGTCCTGCATCACCAGGTTCCAGCAACTCCCGTTGGACGGCGGAGCGGTGGTGGGAGTGGTGGGAGCCTGGGTGCTGGTCGGGGCCTGGGTGGTGGTCGGCTTGACCGTCGTGGTCGGCGCCTGGGTGGTGGTCGGCTTGACCGTCGTGGTCGGCGCCTGGGTGGTGGTCGGCTTGGCCGTGGTGATCTGCGCCTGGGTGGTGGTGGCCTGGCTCGAGGTCACCCGCTGGGTGGTCGGAGCCTGGGTGACCGGGGCCAGGGTCGACGTCACCCGCTGGCTGTCGGGTGCCCGGGTGGTGCCGACGGTGCCCGAACCGTTCGACGGCGGGGCCGAGGTGGCGGGTGCCGACGTGGGCGGCACCACGGGAGCGGTGGCGGACGGGGCGGCCGGAGCGGTGGTGGTGGGTACCGACGACGCGGTGGACGACACGCCGCCCTGGCCGCCGGGCACGGTGGAGGCCACGGCGACGGTGGAGCTCGACCCATCGGGCGGCACCAGCACCGGCACCGTGGTGGACGTGGTGGCCGAGCCGGGCACCAGTTCGGTGGCGGCCTGCTCGGCCGCCCGGGCCAGGGCCTCGTCGTCGGTGCGGGCCTCGACGGTCTGAAGGAGGTCGTCGGGCAGGCCCAGGCCGGAGTCGCCGGCCAACGTGGACCCTGTCTCCTCCGTGGTCTCGAGCTGCATCCCACCGGGCGACAGGGCCACGAGCAGCACCCCGACCAGGGCCAGGGTTGCCGCCCCGATGGTGCCGTGACGGGCCAGGCGGGAGCCGGTGGCGAACGACGGGAGCCGCCGCCAGGAAAGCCGGCCGTCGACCCGGGTGTCGGGGCTCAGCTCGACGTCGACCTGGTGCACCTCCGTCGGACGGTGCCGGGGATCCAGCGGATCGAGGGGATCGGGGGAAGAGCGGCGAACCTCACCCAGGCGTTTCCGCCCTGTCGTTGTGCTACCGCGCTCGCCTCGACCCATCCGCACTCCGCCGTCCGCCCGACCGTTGACACGGCCAGCGGCTGAGCATAGTCACCCAGTCCCAGGTTGAGAACCCATGACACGTTGAATCTCGTAGCATCCGGCCCCCGGTATCGGGCGGCGACCGGGGGCCGGGCCACCCCTCAGAACAGCTGGGCCTGCCCGCCGGGGGGAAGCCGGCGCACGCCCGACCAGGGGATGCTCTCCATGAACACCCACGAGCGGCGGTGGATGCTGGTGGGCCCGTAGGCGGCCAGGGCCGCCTTGTGGCGGGGGCAGGGGTAGCCCTTGTTGAGCTCGAAATCGAACCCGGGGAACGACCCCGCCTCGGCCCGCATGATCCGGTCCCGGGTGACCTTGGCCAGGATCGAGGCGGCCGACACCGACAGGCAGAGGGCGTCGGCCTTGACCAGGCGGCGGGTGACGGGATGGCCCACGAAGTCCCACTTGCCGTCGAGGATCACGGCGTCGGGGGCCACGCCCAGGCCGTCGAGGGCCCGACGGGCGGCCAGCCGCTGGGCCGCCGACATGCCCAGCTCATCGCACTCCTGCGGGCTGGCGTGGCCGATCGACCAGGCGGCGCACCAGCCGGCGATCCGGTCGAACAGCGCCTCCCGCTCGGTCTCGGTGAGGGCCTTGGAGTCCCGCAGCTTGTAGATGCGGCGATCCCGGGGCACCACGGCGGCGCCGATGGTCAACGGCCCGGCCCACGAGCCCCGGCCGACCTCGTCGATACCCACCACGATGTCGTGCCCGGCATCCCACAGGGACTTCTCCTCGGTGAGCCCGGGCGGCTTGGCCTTGATCGCCTGGCGGAGCTTGGGCACGGCCGGTGTGCTCACTGGAATCCCTCCCCCGGGGCGGGGGCGCCGGGCAGCTCGTCGCCCGAGCCGGTGAGCAGGGCCTCACCCCGGGCCTCGGCCGACGTCCACCCGGCGTCGAGCACGGTCGACCGCACGGCCACCGCCCCGGCGGCGGTGACCTCCCACAGGAGAGCGGGCCGGTACCCGTGCCAGCGGATGGCGAAGGAGACGGGGCCGTGCCGGGTGGGCAGGTCGTGGACCTCCAGGGCCCCGCCCCGCCAGCCGGGCGGGAAGCCAGGGAGGAGGTCGAGGCCGGGGCCGCTGTCGTCGACCAGCAGCGAGCGGAGGGTGGCCACGAACCGGGCGGCGCCGGCCGGATCGTCGCCGGCGGCGCCACCCCAGGCCCCGGCGGGCGACGCCTGGGCCGCCAACTCGTTCACCCGGTCCACCGTGGCCGCCGGCCCCACGATCAGCCGGTGGGCGGCCGCCAGCGCGTCGCCCGGATCCCCCGAGGCCTGGCCCGACGACCCAGCGCCAACGCCCGATCGCACAGCGCCAACGCCCGATCGCACAGCGCCAACGCCCGATCGCACAGCGCCAACGCCCGATCGCACAGCGCCAGCGCCCGATTGCACAGCACCGGCGGCGAGGCGGGCGGCGCCGGCGGGATCGACCGGGCCGGCCAGCAGGGCCACGCCGGCACTGGCCCGGGCGGTGGCCCGGGCGTCGCCGCCCCGCTCGACCGACCGGAGCACCGGCAGCGCCCACGCCACCAGGCGGGCCAGGCGATCCGGATCGACCAGGGGCGATCCGGTGCCGGGGCCCTCACCGCGGCCGGCCGACAGGGACCGGGCCAGGCCGAGGGCAGCCAGCACGTCGGCACCGTCGGCCGGCTGGCCCCGGTGGCGCCGGGTCGGGATGTCGTCGACCAGGTGCCCCACGGCCGCGGCCACCTCCCGGTCGTGGCCGGCCAGGGCCAGGGCCAGCAGCTCGTGGCCGGAGCCGGGGGCGACGGACGCCAACCGGGGACCGAGATCGGGGGCGGCCAGCAGGAGGCGACCACGAGCGCCGTCGGCCAGGTCGCCGAGGCCGCCGTCGGGCACCGTCACCCGGGCTCCGGTGGCCAGCACCGAGGCCCAGCCCCGGGCCACGTCGTCGGCCGCCGGCACCGAGCGGGGATCGGGGAACGGGCGGGCCGCCGGCGGCGCCGACTCGACGGCCGGGGCCCGGCCCCGGCGAACCTTGTCGAGTACTGCGCCCGTACGCCGCTTGTCTCGACGAAGTTCGGACCCGGCGCCGGTCGGGACCGGGACCGGGATCAACAACCGCAGGGTCGTGCGATGGGGAAGGGGAAACAGCAGGACGGCGTTGGCGCCGGGCCCGGCGGCGTCGGCGACCCACGCCAGCTCGTCGCCGGCCTCGATGGCGTCGAGCAGATCGCCGTCGGTCGAAGAACCGGCGTGGGCCGGCGGGCGGGGCAGGACGGCCAGCACCGCGCCCCCGGCCCGGACGGCCACCGGCTCGTGATGGGCCGCACCCACCGGGGCCGGCCACCCGTCGAGCGAAAGCGGCCCGCCGAAGCCGGCGGCGGCACCCGCAGCGCCAGCGCCCGAGCCGACCCCGTAGGGCCGCAGGGCGAGGGCCAGGGCCACCGGCACCGCCGAATCGTTCTCGACCTCCACCACGGTCACCGGCACCGGGCCGGCCAGCGCCCCGTAGACCCGGTGGCGGGCGTCGCCGCCCGGTATCCGTACCGCCGTCTCGATGACAGGACCGGCCCCCAGACGCTGCTGGCGCACCGTGGCCTCCCGGGCCGGCAGGTACCACCGGTCGTCGGCCCCCACCCACCAGTCGAGCGACCAGCCCACCCCGTCGGGCGACACCAGACCGGCCTGGTCGACCCGGGCCCGGGCCTCGCCCATGAGCGTGCCGGTGGCGGCCCAGCCGGCGTCGCGGGGCCGTTCCGCCGCCCGGGGGCCGAGCACGAGGCCCGCCGCCGCCGTCACCGGCTGCCGCCCCGGTTGGCGCCCAGCTCGTGACCCAGACGGCCCCGCAGCAGCGACTCCTGGGCGAAGTCGGGGGTGCGCCCCTCCCAGCAGATCCCGTAGACCTGGGCCGCGATCGGCATGACCACCTTGTGCCGGGCCGCCAGCTCCTTCACCACCTTGGCCGCCTTCACTCCCTCGGCCACCTGGTCCATCCCGGCCAGGATCTCCTCGATCGTGCGCCCGGCGCCCAGCTCGCGGCCTACGCGGGCATTGCGGCTCTGGGGGCTGATGCACGTGGCCAGCAGGTCGCCCATCCCGGCCAGCCCGGCCAACGTGAGGGCCTCGCCCCCCATCTTCGTGCCCAGTTCGATCAGCTCGGCCAGGGCCCGGGTGATGATGGCGGCCCGGGCGTTGTCGCCCAGCTGGCGCCCTTCCACCGCCCCGGCGGCGATGGCGTACACGTTCTTGAGGGCCCCGCCCAGCTCGCAGCCCACCACGTCGTGGTGGGTGAACACCCGGAACGTGGGGGTGGCGAACACCGCCTGGAGCCGGTGGGCGATGTGCTCCTCGGTGAGCGCCACCACCGCCCCCGCCGGGTAGCCGGCCAGGATCTCCTTGGCCAGGTTGGGCCCGGTGAGCACCCCAACCGGGCGGCTGGGCAGCACCTGCTCGGCGATCTCGGTCATCCGCAGCAGGGTCTCGGGCTCGAACCCCTTGGCCAGGCTCAACACCGGCACCCACGGCCGCAGGTGGGGCGCCACCCGCTCGCAGGTGGCGCGGAAGGCGCCGGTGGGCACCCCCATGACCAGCAGGTCGGTCTGGGCCACCGCCTCCTCCAGCCCGGTGGTGGCCCGCAGGCTCGGGTGGAGCTCGTAGTCGGCCAGGTAGCGGGTGTTGCGGTGGTGGATGTTGATCGAGTTGACCGTCTCGACGTCGCGGGCCCACAGGGTGGTGGGGGTGTTGTGGGCCGCCAGGTGGGCCACCGTCGTCCCCCACGACCCACCGCCCAGCACCAGTACCCGGAGCTCCGACATGGGCTGCACACTACCGCCGCGCACTACGCTGAGGGGCAGTGCGCGACCAGGCTCCACCTTCCTCCACCAGCCAGGTGGCCGTGGTCGTGCCGGTGAAGTCGTTCGAGCTGGCCAAAGGCCGTCTGGCCCGCCGCCTCGACGCCGACCATCGGGGCCGACTGGCCCGCCATCTGGCCGCCCAGGTGCTGGCGGCGGCGGGCGACCTGGAGCGCTGGGTGGCCTGCGACTCCGACGAGGTGGCCCGCTGGGCCCGGGAGCAGGGGGCTGGCGTGCTGCACCACCCCGAGCCCGGCCTCAACCCGGCCGTGACCCACGCCGTGGCCGAGCTGGGCCGCCGCGGTGTCAGCCGGGTGATCGTGGCCCACGGCGACCTGCCCCTGGCCCGGGACATCACCTGGGTGGGCGACTTCGACGGCGTCACGATCGTGCCCGACCGGCGGGGCGACGGCACCAACGTGCTGGCCGTCCCCACCGGGGCCGGGTTCACCTTCGCCTACGGCGCCCGGTCGGCCAGCCGGCACCGGGCCGAGGCCGAACGCCTGGGCCTGCCCCTGCGGGTGGTGGCCGACGAGGCCCTCGGGTGGGACATCGACACCCCCGACGACCTGGCCCTGTTCGACAGCCTGGGCCTCCCCACCCCGCCGGGCGGCCCGGTGGCCGGGCCCGGGGACCTCCCCCGATGACCGAAGCCCAGAATCCCCTCACCCCGGCCCCGGTGGCGATCGCCGTGGCGTCGCGTGATCTGCCCACCCCGGCCCGGGCCCTGGCCATCGGGGCCCACCCCGACGACGTCGACTTCGGCTGCGGGGCCACCCTGGCCAAGTGGGCGGCCGACGGCTGCGAGGTCCACGTGCTGGTGTGCACCGACGGCTCGAAGGGCACGTGGGACCCCACGACCGACCAGGCCGCCCTGGTGGCCCGGCGCCAGGAGGAGCAGCGGCGGGCGGCGGCCGCTCTGGGCGCCACCGGCGAGGTCGGGTTCCTGGGCTGGGTCGACGGCGAGCTCGACTCCACGCTGGAGCAGCGGGCCCAGGTGGCGTGGTGGATCCGCCGCACCCGGCCCGACGTGGTGCTGGGCCACGACCCGTGGAAGCGGTACCGCCTCCACCCCGACCACCGCCACGCCGGCCTCCTGGCCACCGAAGGCGTGGTCGCCGCCCGTGACCCCCTGTTCTTCCCCCACCAGGAGTATCCCCACCACCGGCCGGCGAAGTTGCTGCTGTTCGAGGCCGACGAGCCCGACCACGTGGAGGACGTCGGCGGTTTCCTCGATGCCAAGCTCGACGCCCTGCTGTCGCACGAGAGCCAGTTCGAGTCGACGATGAAGTCGGCGTCCGACCCCAACCTGCTGGCCTTCCGCCAACGGGTGGAAGTCAAGCTCCTGGCGGCGGGTCAGGCCGGCGGCGTGCATCACGCCGAGGTCTTCAAGCTGATCGACGACCTCTGACCTTCGGGGGCTGGCGCCCCCGGAACCCCATCTCCGCCGGGGCCCCTACCCCATCGGGGCCCTCCGGGCCGGCGGCCGTAGACTCGGTGGCGTGACGAAGAAGAAGCCGTCCGGCCCCGGCAGCCCAGACTGGTCGTTCCTGCGCCGGCCGTTCTGGATCTTCTCCCATCTGTTCGCCCTGACCGTGGTGATGAGCTTCGTGCTGCTGGGGTTCTGGCAGCTGAGCCGCTACCACCAGCGGGTCGACCACAACACGGTGATCGCCTCCCGCACCACCCCGCCGCCCGTCGACCTGGGGATCGCCCTGGGCCAACCGGTCGACCAGCTCGACTACCAACTGGTGGCCGGCCAGGGCCGCTACGTGGCCGACGACGTGGTGCGGGTGGCCAACCGGAGCCAGGGCGGGGTGGCCGGCGAATACCTGGTGTCGCTGTTCCGGCTCGACGACGGGCGCGAGCTGCTGGTCAACCGGGGGTTCGTGCCCCTCGACCGGGACGTGCCGGTGCTGGCCTCCCCCACCGACGAGGTGACGCTGGAGGGCTGGTTGCGGGCCAGCGTGACCCAGGAGCGGTTCGGGGCCACCGACACCGGCCAGGGCACGGTGGTGCCCCGCCTCGACGTGGTCGCCATCCAGCAGCGGCTCGACAGCGGTCAGTCGGTCGAGCCGGTGTGGCTCCAGCTGGCCCCGTCCGGTCAGACGGCGGCCGAGGCCACGTTCCCCGACCCGGTGCCGCTGCCCGAACTGTCCGACGGCCCCCACCTCAGCTACATGGGCCAGTGGTGGATCTTCGCCGCGCTGGGCCTGGCCTTCTATCTGGCCCTGCTGCGCCGCACCGCCCGCCGGGGCGCCGCCCCCATCGCCCCCCTGGCCTCGGACGAGGCCACCAACCCCACCGAGGACCAGCCGAAATTAGGAGTCTGAGCGGCGGTCGGCGCCGCTCAGACTCCTCAGAATCGGTCAGGCCGCCCCGCCGAGGGCAGCCGGGCCGACGGCGTCGGCGTAGCGGGTGAGCAGGTCGATGTGCTCGTCGACCGTGCGGGGCGCGGTGGGCAGATCGCGGCGGGACTCGTCGGTGCGCAACGACAGGTGGGTGACGCCGAGGCTGGCCCACTCGGCCGCCTCGTCGGCCCAGGTGTCGGGCGAGGTGCGGGACGGGCTGGTCCAGCTCTCGATGCCGAACCCGTCGGGCAGGCGCCCGCCGGCCGCCGCCTCCAGATCGGCCTTGGCCTCCAGGTAGGCGGCGCGGTCGTTGGCCAGGTGGTCCTGGAAGTTCGACAACCAGCCCTGGCCCAGCGTCACGGCCCGCTTCAGGGCGGCCGGTGACCGGCCCCCGATCCAGATCGGGATCTGGCGGCCGGGCAGCGGGTTGATCCCGCCCCCCTTCACCGCCTCGTCGCCCACGTGGACATCCACCACGGGCTCGGCCCACAGCGTGCGCAGGGCCTCGATCTGGGCGTCCATGCGGCGGCCCCGGCGGGAGAAGTCCTGATCGAGGGCGTCGAACTCGAACGGGTTCCAGCCCACGCCGAGCCCGAGGCGGAGCCGGCCGTCGCTCCACAGGTCGACCTCGGCCGCCTGCTTGGCCGCCAGCACCGTCTGGCGCTGGGGCAGGATGATGATGCCGGTGGCCAGCTCGATCCTGGTGGTGATGGCGGCCAGGTAGCCGAACAGCACGAACGGCTCCCGCCACAACCGCCCGGCGTACTCGCCGAACCCGCTGGTCTCCCCCACCACGTGGTCGAAGGCCTCCAGGTGGGCGTAGCCGAGCGACTCCGCCGCCTGGGCGTAGGCCCGCACCGCCCCCGTGTCACCCCCGATCTCGTTGCAGGGGAAGATGACACCGATCCTCATGCGTGCATGCCTCCGTCCACCACGAACTCCTGGCCGGTGCAGTAGCTGGCATCGTCGCTGGCCAGGAACAGCACCAGCGAGGCCACCTCGCCCGGGGCCGCTTCCCGGCCCAGGGGCACCGCCCGCAGCATGCGCTCCTTGGGGAAGTCGGCCGTCATGTCGGTGTCGATGATGCCGGGGTGCACCGAGTTGACCCGGATGCCCGACGGGCCGAGCTCCTTGGCCGCCACCTTGGTCATGCCCCGCACGGCGAACTTGGTGGCGGTGTAGGCCATCGAGCCGAACACGCCCTCCAGGCCCGCCACCGACGAGATGTTGACGATCGAGCCCGACCCCTGCTCGATCATGGTGGGGGCCACCGCCTTCATGCCCAGGAACACGCCGGTCTGGTTGACGGCGATCACCCGGTCCCAGTCGGCATGGGACGTGTTGACCAGGCGGCCGGCGAACAGGATGCCGGCGTTGTTGACCAGCACGTCGAGGCGGCCGTAGCGGTCCTTGATCTGGCCCGCCACGTCGTTCCACTGGGCCTCGGAGGTGACGTCGTGGGTGATGAACTCGCATCCGAGCTCGCCCGCGGTGCGCTCGCCGGCTTCGGTCAGCACGTCGGTGATCACCACCGACGCCCCCTCGGCGATGAACAAGGCCGCCTCGGCCGCCCCCTGCCCCCGGGCCCCACCGGTGATGAGGGCCACCTTGCCTGCGAGCCTGCCTTGCGATGCGTCTACCATGCCCCGCTTCGTAGCACGCCCACCCCACCGGCGCACGCCGACCGGCACCCCGCCCCTACCCTGGCGGAATGTTGGTGGCCGGGGTCGACGGGTGCCGGGGTGGCTGGGTGGTGGTGACGGCGGCCCAGGCCTGGCCCGACGCTCCCGTGACGCTGGCCGCCGAGGTGGTGCCGGGGCTGGAACCGGTGGTCGAGCGGGCCCGGCGGGGCGAGCTGGCGGCGGTGGCGGTGGACATGCCGATGGGCCTCCTCACCGACCGGCCCCGCCTGTCGGACCGGGAGGCCCGGGCCGTGCTGGGCCCCCGGCGGGCGTCGGTGTTCCCCACGCCGGTGCGGGCCGTGCTGGGCGCCGCCACCTACCCCGAGGCCTGCGACCGGAGCCGGGCCGCCTGCGGGCGGGCCCTGTCGAAGCAGGCCTGGTTCCTGGTCGACCGCATCCGCCACCTCGACGAGCTGATCACCCGGGCCGACCAGGACGCCGTGGTGGAGGCCCACCCCGAGTGCGCCTTCCTCCGCCTGGCGGCCGAGATCGAAGGGGGCGAGCCGCTGCCGTCGAAGCACACGCCCGAGGGCCAGCGCCGCCGGGTGCACCTGCTGCGCCGTCACCTGGGCCGCCCGTTCGACCAGCTGTGGCGGGCCGCCCCCGCTCCCCCGCTCGACCTCCTCGACGCCACCGTGCTCACGGTCACCGCCCGACACGTGGTGGCCGGCACCGCCATCGTGCTCGGCCGGGAGACCGACCCGACCGGCAAGCTGGCCCAGGTCGTGTACTGACCCAACCGACTGAACCCCGGGACCACCGTCATCGGCGTCGCTCGTGCGCGGTCCGGGCCCAGCGGCCATACTCGTGCCGTGCCCGGCGACGAACCGATCCTCGACCTCGAGTACCTGCTCAACCCCGACGAGCAGGACCAGTTCCGCCGTCTCTGCCTGCCCACCACGGCCGAGGACCTGGCTGCCCTGCACGAGGTGGTCGAGCTCCACCTGACCCAGATCGAGGCCGAGGCCGGCCCCAACGCCGATCTGGAGACGGCCCAGGCCATCGGCCGGTCGTTCGTCGCCCTCCTCCGTGCCGACCTCACCTTCGACGACGACCAGCGGGCCCTCATCCGGGGGGCGGTGGAGTACTTCCTCCTGGTCGACGACGCCTCGGGCGACCTCGACGACGTGCTCGGCTTCGACGACGATGCCCGCGTCCTCAACTCCGTGCTCGACCGCATCGGCCAACCCCAGTTCAAGATCGATCTTGGTTGACCCGGGTGACAGGCGGCCTGGCGTGAGCCGCCCGGCCCGGGTCACCGCCGGCATCGCCCTGGTGCGGGGGCGGCCGACCGACCGTCCCGAGCTGCTCCTGGTCCATCCCGGGGGCCCGTTCTGGGCCGGCAAGGACGAGCACGGGTGGTCGATCCCCAAGGGCGAGCTCGACGGCCCGGATGATCTCGACCTGGAAGCGGCGGCCCGGCGCGAGTTCGTCGAGGAGACGGGCCAGGCCGTTCCCGATGGCCCGCTGACCCCCCTGCCGTCGTTCGGCCTGGGCTCGGGCAAGCGGTTGCACGCCTTCTGGCTGGTGGGCGAGATCGACGCCGACCACGTGGTGTCGAACGAGTTCGAGCTGGAGTGGCCGCCCCGGTCGGGCCGGCTCCAGCGGTTCCCCGAAGTGGACCGGGCGGCCTGGTTCGACCTCGATCACGCCCGCACCCGCCTGCACAAGGGCCAGGTGAAGCTGGTTGATCTCCTGGTGGCAGCGCTGCGGGACGGCTGACCGAAACCCGACCCTTTGCCCAGATGGGCCCGATCCCAAACACGAATCTCGTGTGGAGTATCACCCATCCCCGACCCGGTGGTACCTTGAGGTTTGTCATGTTGCTCGAACTCGGTCCAGTAGCAGTCGACGATCTCCAGCGGTGGTCCCGACGGGCCCGGCGGGTGGTCACCGAGCTCCGGTCGAACCCGGAACAGCTCGACGGCATCGCCAACGAAGACTGGCTGGATCAGTGGTCGAAGCTCATCGACGCCTGGTGTTCGGCCTGCACCGCCGCCGGTGGCACGGGCGACGTCCGCTGGAGCTGTCCGCTCGACGACGAAATGGCCGAGTTCCTGGTTCACGGCTTGGAGCGCTGCTTCCACTCCGACTGTGTGAACGCCCTCATCGAGCCGGAGGACCGGCGGGCCCAGGGCCTCGTCACCCTCCACATCATCCAGGCCTTCGTCGACGGCCTGTCGGCCGAGGGCGACGTGTGCCACCAGCACTACGTCGACCAGGTCCGGGCGTCCCTCGCCGGCCGCCTCGAAGCCTGAGAACCCGAACGGTAGACCTCAGCCGGGCTGAGCTGCTGACGAGCGCAGGGCCCGGCCGGCCAGCACCCGCTTGTCGGCCACGCCTTCCCGCAGCGCCACCTGGCCCTCCACCAGCACGTAGTCGATGCCCACCGAGGTGAGGTCGGGCTGGGCCACCGTGGCCCGGTCGCCCACCGTGGCCGGGTCGAACACGACCACGTCGGCGTCGGCCCCCCGCTGGAGGCGGCCCTTGCGGGCCATGTCGGGCAGCATGGTCTCCACCCGCCGGGCCGGCAGGATGGTCATCTTGGCCAGGGCGCTCATCAGGTCGAGCGTGCCCACCTGGCGGACGTAGCGGCCGAGCAGGCGGCAGAACGTGCCGGCCCCCCGGGGATGGTTGTTGCGGTCGGGGTTGAGGATGGCGTCGCTGGCCACCATGATCCACGGCTCGGTGAGCGTGAGCTGCACCTCGGTCTCGGGGATGGAGCCGAGGGCGGCCACCAGCTTGTTGTCCTTCACCGCCTGGTCGTAGGTGGCCTCGGTGAGACGCCGCTCGGTGCCGGCCACCTGGAGGTTCCCGTACGAGATGCCGAAGCGTTCCTGCCAGCCGGCGGCGAAGCGGGCACTGCCGAGGAACGTGCCCCAGAAGTCGTAGGGATAGAGGCAGGCGGTGACGTCGAGGCCGGCGGCCCGGGTGTTGTCGAGCTTGCGCAGGGTGTCGGCCATCACGAAGGTGCCCCCGGTGGAGGTGATGTGCTCGATGTGGATCCCGACCTTGGCCTGCCGGGCCACCTGGAGGGCTTCGTCGACCGCTTCCATGGAGGTGCCGGGCGGGTAGGGATCGCTGTAGCGCACGTGGAAGAAGGCGGTGTGGCCGTAGCCGGCCGCCACCCGGGCCAGCCCCACCATCTCCTCCAGCGTGGTGCCGGGCGAGTACTCGGGGGAGAACGACACGCCGGCGTAACCGTCGGCCAGGTTCTGGCGCAGGAGCTGCTCGAACTCGGCCTGCTGGTCCGGCGTCAGCGGATCCTCCACTCCCACCCCCAGCTCGGCCCGCATGAAGTGCTGGTGGAAGGCCCCGCCGAAATGGACCGGGCTCTGGTTCTCGTAGCGCTGGAAGAAGGGGGCGGCGTAGTTGTCGATGCCGTGCATGCCCAGATTGGTGGTGACGCCGTCGGCCAGCTTGAACCACACCCCGAACGGGTTGGGCTCGTAGGACAGGATGTCGATGAAGCCGGGGGCCACCACCCGGTCGGTGGCGTCGATCTCCTCGATCCCCTGGAGCGGGCTGAGGCTGATGGCGGTGATCCGGCCGCCGTCGATACCCAGGTGGGCCACCCGGTCGAAGCCGGAGTCGGGGTCCATCACCCGACCGTTGGCGATCACCAGCTCGTGGACGGCGGTGGGATCGGGGGCGGGGCCGGCGTCGGGCAGCGGCGGCGGCTCGGTGCGCAGGGCCCGGGCCGTCAGCTCCACCAGGGCCTGGGTGTCGGGCTGGACCCGGGGGCGGATGCCCACCACGGCGGCGATGGCGGCATTGGCCGCCCCGAAGCCCAGCGCCACCAACACGCGACGCCGAGCCCGCAGCGACAGAAGCGGTTCCGGATCATCAGCCATCGTCGAGGCCAACCTAGCCGCCGGTAGGCGGCGCCCAGGGGATGGGGCCCCTGGGCAGATGGGGAAGGCGGCGCAGCCGCCGGGGGCGCAGCGACGGGGCGCAGCCCCCGAACGGCGGGGCCCCCAACACCGGGCGACGGTCCGCGACCTGTACTGTTGAGCCGTGCCTGGTGACTTCCCCGCCCTCTACCGCCTCGGGATCGTCGGTGCCGGCCAGATCGCCCGCATGACGCACCAGGCCGCGGTGAAGCTCGGCATCACCCCCCGGCTGCTGGCCGAGCACCTCGACGACTCGGCGGCCCAGGCCGCCCCCGAGGCCATGTTCGGGCACCCCGACACGCTGGCCGCCTTCGCCGACCTGTGCGAGGTCCTCACGTTCGAGCACGAGCGGCTCGACCTCGGCCTGCTCCAGCTGATCGAAGACAGCGGGGCCGTGGTCCGCCCCGGCTCCAAGACCATCCGGGCCGCCTTCGACAAGCTCCATCAGCGCCGGGTGCTGCTCAACCGGGGGTTCCCGGTGCCCGCCTTCGCCGAGGTACGGGGCCCCGACGACCTGTTCGACTTCGCCTCCACCCATGGCTTCCCCGTGGTGCTCAAGTCGGTGCGGGCGGGCCTGCCCGGCCAGCGCGGGGTGTGGATCGTCGAGAGCGCCAACGAGGCCCTGCGGGTGCTGGCCGAGCACGGCGACCGGGACCTGATGGCCGAGTCGTTCCAGGCCATCGTGAAGGAGCTGGTGGTGCTGGTGGCCCGCCGGCCCGGCGGGTTCGCCCGCTCCTACCCCATCGCCGAGATGACCTACCAGGACGGCGAGGTGCGGGAGATCCGGGTGCCGGCCGCCATCGGCCACCCCGTGGCCGTGCAGGCCCGGGAGCTGGCCCTGCGCCTGGCCGACGAATTCGACGCCGTGGGCGTGCTGGCCGTCGAGCTGTTCCTCACCACCGACGGCCTGATCGTGAACGAGCTGGCGGCCCGGCCCCACAACGCAGGCCACGTGACGATCGAGAACAGCCCCACCTCGCAGTTCGAGAACCACGTTCGGGCGGTGCTCGACCTCCCACTCGGCCCCACCTGGAGCAACGCTCCGGCGGCGGTGACGATCAACGTGATCGGGGGGCTGGAGAACATCGATCCGGCCAACAACCTGGTCGACGCCCTGGCGGTGGAAGGAGCACAGGTGCACCTGTACGGCAAGATCCCGAGGCCCGGCCGGAAGTTGGGCCACGTGACCGCCCTGGGGGACGACATCGAGCAGGCCCGCGAGCTGGCCCGCCGGGCCGAGGCCGCCCTCCACGGTCGACGCCCCTGATGAGCACCCAGGCCCCTCCCCAACTCACCGTGGTCGACCATCCGCTGGTGGGCCACAAGATCACCATGCTGCGCAACGTGGCCACGTCGTCGGAGTCGTTCCGGTCGCTGTGCACCGAGATCACCCTGCTCACGGCGTACGAGGCGCTGCGCCATCTGCCGGTGGAGCTGGTGGAGGTGGAGACCCCGATCACCACCACCCGGTCGCCCATGCTGTCGGGCCCGGCGCCGGCCGTGGTCGGCATCCTGCGGGCCGGGCTGGTGATGGTGGAGGCCATCCTCACCCTGATCCCCCACGCCCGGGTGGGCCACCTCGGCCTGTTCCGGGACCCCGAGACCCACCGCCCGGTGGAGTACTACCGCAAGCTCCCGGCCGACATCGCCGAACGGGAGGTGCTCCTGGTCGACCCGATGCTGGCCACCGGGGGTAGCGCCGTGCACGCCCTCGACATCCTGTCCGAGCTGGGCTGCCGCCCGGCCCGCCTGCTGTCGATCATCGGCTGCCCGGAGGGGGTGGACGCGGTGCACACCGCCCATCCCGAGGTCACGATCACCCTGGCCGCCCTGGACCAGGGCCTGAACGAGCACGCCTACATCGTTCCCGGGTTGGGCGACGCCGGCGACCGTATCTACGGCACCCGGTGACGGCCCCGGCCGGCCCGGAGCCGGCGGCCGGCTCCATCGACTGGGACGCGCTGCGGCGGGCGGCCCGGGAGGTCTGCACCCGGGCCTACGCCCCCTACAGCCGGTTCTCGGTGGGGGCGGCGGCACTGGTCGACGACGGGCGCATCGTCACCGGCTGCAACGTGGAGAACGTGTCCTACGGGTTGAGCCTGTGCGCCGAATGCGGCCTCGTGTCGGACCTGGCCCGCACCGGCGGCGGCCGCCTGGTGGCGGTGGCCGTGGTCTCGGGCTCGGGTGAGCCCTGCACCCCGTGCGGCCGGTGCCGCCAGCTCCTGTTGGAGCACGGCGGCCTGGACTGCCTGGTCGACGGCGACGGCCACCCCCGCCCCCTGAGCCGAGCTCCTCCCCGGCGGCTTCACCCCCGACCGCCTGACCCGCGGCTGAGCCCCCGGGGTTACCGTTCGAGGCAGGCCTGGATACCGGCGACGAAGTTGGCCGTCATGTTGGCCAGGGTGTACCGATCGGCGGCCTGGCGGGCGGCGGCCACCACGGCGGCCCGCCGTTCGGTGTCGGCCAGCAGGTCGAGGATGGCCTTCGACATGACATCGGGGTCGTCGGCCATCACGAAGCCGTTGCCGCCGTTGTCGAGGTAGTCGATCTCGGGGCCGTGGCGGGCGTTGTCGGTGGTGAACAGGGGGACGCCGGAGGCGAACGAGTCGAGCACGTGGAGACCCACGGCACCAGGGCTGATCTGTACCGTGGCCAACCGGAACCAGGCCGCCTTGTCGATCCCGGTGCGGGCCCCCACCAGGCGGGCCCACGGGCAGTCGGCCAGCTGGGCCTCCAGCTCTCCCCGGGCTTGGCCGTCGCCGATCACGACCAGCCGGAACGACGGTTCGCCGTCGTGGATCCGGCGGGCCACCTCGGCCAGCAGGTCTACCCGCTTGTCGGCGTAGAGGGCACCGCAGTAGATCCCGAGCGGGGCGCCGGGGGCCAGGTCGATCGAACGGCGCAACTCGTCGAGGGTGGCGTCGCTCACCGCCGCCAGGTCGGCCATGAAGGCCTCGTTGTCGATGGCGTTGTCGAGGACGGTGATCCGATCGGCCGGATAGCCCTGACCCTCCAGGAAGCTCCGGGTCTCGCCGGTGTAGGCGAACCACCAGTCGACCTGTTTGGTGAACAGGCGCTTCCACCGCTCCCGCAACCCGTTGGGGCTGGCGCTCTGGAGGTTCCGACCGTGGCCCCAGTAGGCCACCCGCCGGCTGCCCGTCCGGCCCCGGGCGATCATGCGCCGCAGCTGGAACGGGTAGTTGGACAGGATCTTGATCTCCTGGGTGAGCACCACCAGGTCGGCGTCCCGGGCCGTGCGGGGGCAGGGCTGCCACAGGAGCTCGGCGCCCCCCACCGTGAACCACCGGCTCCGCACCTCGTCGGCCCAGCTCAGGTGAGCGCTGTCGTTGCGGGTGGCGTCGGCCGGCGACGGCTGGCCGTAGACCACCCGCAGCTCGATCCCGGCCTTGTCGCATTCCTCCCGCAGCCGCTCGAACAGGCCCACCCGGTACTGGACCAGGCGGCGTTGGAGGATCGCCACCCGGGGCCGGGACCGATCGGCTCCGGGCCGGGCGACGCCCGGGCGCCAGGCGACGGCCATCGCCCCGGCGGCCTCGGTGAGCACGGCTCCGGCCACCACGGCTATCGGTACCCGGCGCCCTGGCGGCGCTGGCGGATCGTGCCGAAGACGGCGTTGGCCGCCAGGGCGCCGGGCCGGGTCGACAGGAGACGGAGCCAGCCGGGCGAAGGCGACCGGCGTCATGCCGTCGGCCAGCATGCGGGGCAGCCGGGTGGTCGCCCCGGGACGGGTCACCGCCCCCCGCTGCACCACGAACTGGGTGCCCACGCCGATCCGGCCGGCCGCCTCGTCCCAGGCGTCGCAGGTGCGCCCCCAGGGCCAGGCCAGCTCGCCCATCTCCTCCGGCGGGCGCCCCAGCCCCTCGGCCAGGGCCTTGACGGATGTGGCGATGTCGTCGGCCACCTCGCCGGCCCGTTCGGCCGACAGGTCCCACCGGCCGTGGCTGTGGGTGTGGGAGCGGAACTCGAGCACACCCTCGTCGGCCAGCCGGCGGGCGGCCGACCACGACAGGTACTCGTCGCCCGGCGACGGCTCGGCCGGGCAGAGATCGGTGATCAGGAACGACGTGGCCCGGAACCCGTGACGGCGCAGAGCGGGGGCCACCACCGTGTCGAGGTCGGCGTAGCCGTCGTCGAAGGTGAGGGCCACGGCCGGCCCGGCCGGCGCCCCGGTCCGCCCGGCGGCCATCGCCCCGACCTCGCTGGCCGTGACCGTGGTGTAGCCCCGCCGGGCCAGCCAGGCCAGGTGGGCGGCGAAGACAGCGGGCTCGGTGGAGAACGGCCCGCCGTCGGGGGTCACCCGGTGGTAGCAGAGCACGGGCAGGGGGCGGAGCACGGCGGGCGACCTACAGTCTTCCCAGCAGGTCGGGCAGCTCGCCCAGGTGGTCGATCCGGAGCCACGAGGGCTCGCCACAACCGTCGACGTTCTCGTCGACCGCCTCGTGGGCCCAGGTGATGCCGTAGGGCACATGGACGGCCCGGGCTCCCAGCGCCAGCACCGGCAGCACGTCGGAGCGCACGGAGTTGCCCACCATCACGAACTCGGCCGGGTCGGCCGAGCACCGCTCGAGGACCCGGCGGTAGACCTCGGGCGACTTCTCGGTGACGATCTCCACCCGCTCGAACAGCTCGGCCAGACCCGACTCGGCCACCTTCGACTCCTGATGGAACAGGTCGCCCTTGGTGATCAGCACCAGCCGGTAGCGCCCGCTGAGACAGGCCAGCGTCTCGGGCACGTGGTCGATCAGCTCCACGGGGTGGCTGAGCAACTCCTTGCCCCAGTCGATGACCTGCTGCACGGCGATCGCCGGCAGGGTGCCGTCGCTCACCTCGAGCGCCGTCTCGATCATCGACAGGGTGAAGCCCTTGGCTCCGTAGCCGAAGATCTCCAGGTTCGCCCGCTCCCGGGCCAGGAGCCGCTCCCCCACGGCATCGGCCGGCAGCCAGGGGGCCAACAGGTCACGGAACCGCTGCTCGGTGACGGCGAAGTGGCTCTCCGAATGCCACAACGTATCGTCAGCATCAAATCCCACGACGGACACAGTCACAGGGAGCCCAACATAGCTCCCACCTGCGCTGTCCCCGCCCCGTGCACCGGGGCCGGCCCCACCACCCGGGTACTCTGGCGTATGCCCGCTGACGCCATCGATCCGATCCTGGCCGCCCCCAAGGTGCTCCTGCACGACCACCTCGACGGGGGCATGCGACCCGCCACCGTGATCGAGCTGGCCCGGGAGCAGGGATACCGGGCGCTGCCCACCGAAGACCCCGACGACCTGGCCCGCTGGTTCACCCGGGGGGCCGACCGGCGGAACCTGGAGCTGTACCTGGAGACCTTTGCCCACACCGTGGGTGTCACCCAGACCAAGGACGGGCTGCAGCGGGCGGCGGCCGAGGCGGCCCAGGACCTGGCGGCCGACGGGGTGGTGTACGCCGAGGTGCGCTTCGCCCCCGAGCTCCACACCGAAGGCGGCCTCACGTTGGACGAGGTGGTGGAGGCCGTGCTGGAGGGGTTCCGGATCGGCTCGGCCGGCACCCGGCTCACGGTGGGCACGTTGTGCACGGCCATGCGCACCGCCGCCCGGTCCTACGAGATCGCCGAACTGGCCCTGCGCCACCGGGACGAGGGGGTGGTGGGGTTCGACATCGCCGGGGCCGAGGCCGGCCACCCGCCCAGCCGCCACCTCGACGCCTTCCAGCTGGTGATGCGGGAGAACTTCCACATCACGATCCACGCCGGGGAGGCGTTCGGCCTGCCCTCGATCGCCGAGGCCCTGCACTACTGCGGGGCCGAGCGCCTGGGCCACGGGGTGCGGATCGTGGACGACATCGAGGTCGACGCCGACGGCCGGGCCCACCTGGGCCGCCTGGCCGCCTACGTGCGGGACCGCCGGGTGCCGCTGGAGATGTGCCCCACGTCGAACGTGAACACCGGCGCCGCCAACTCGATCGCCGAGCACCCGATCGGCCTCCTGCGCCGCCTCCGGTTCCGGGTGACGGTCAACACCGACAACCGGCTGATGAGCGACGTGACCCTCACCGACGAGTTCACCAAGCTGCGCGACGCCTTCGGCTACACGCTGGGCGACATGGAGTGGCTCACCCTCAACGCCATGAAGAGCGCGTTCTGGCCCTTCGAGCAGCGGCTCAAGATCATCAACGAGATCATCAAGCCCGGCTACGCCGCCCTGCGCGACGCCCATCTGTGAGTTTCGGGGGCTGGCGCCCCCGGGCGGCTCAGTTGAGCGAGGGGTCCAGGGGGAAGTGGGCGAACCAGGCCAGCTCGCCCCCCTGACGCTGGAGGACCCGGGCCCACAGGTTGGCGGGGTCGTCGGTGAAGAGGTCGTCGATGCAGGCGTCGACCACCCACCAGCCGTGGTTGGCGATCTCGCCCTCGAGCTGGCCCGGCGCCCAGCCGGCGTAGCCCGAGAACACACGCACCTGGACGATGCCCTCAGCCACGACCAGAGCCGGCTGGGAGTCGAGGTCGACGGAGTGGGCGCCCAGCACCATGGTGCCGTCGCAGGCCTGGGACCGGCCGAGGGCGATGAGGGCGTCGCGGTCCACCGGGCCCCCCTCGAACAGGTAATCGGGCAGGCCGGCCAGCTCCTCCCACTCGGGAAAAGCGTCCGACAGGGGCAGGGGCGACGGCCGGTTGAGGACCAGGCCCAGCGCCCCCTCGTCGCTGTGTTCCAGGATGAGGGTGAGGGTCGCGTCGAAGTTGGGATCGTGGAACTCGGGCCGAGCAATCAGAATCCGCCCCGACAGCGACGGCGCCATATGGACAAAGGGTATCTCTGCTTGGTTCACCTGGCTGATCCTCCAGTGATCCTTGGATACCAGGCGCACTCCCGCCCTGGTTTCCGCCACCTGCCAGTCTCGGCCGCCGAGACCCGGACGTTAGCCCTTCTTCCCAGAGTGCCGTCCGGTAAGCCAGGTACCAACCGGGACCCGTAAACTGGTGCCGATGCGAGTACTTCCCAAGGCCAACGAGCTCTGCTGGTGCGGCAGCGGCAAGAAGTACAAGCGCTGCCACAAAGAGACCATGGATCCGGTCCAGGCCGGCCGGATCTCGCCCAGGCTGCCCGTTCCCGACACGATCGACAAGCCCACCTGGGCCGATGGCGGCCGGATCGAGCGGTGGGACGAGCCCCGGGTGAAGTCACCCGAGGTGATCGAGAGGATGCGCCGCACCTGCCGGGAAGCGGCCGACACCCTGGCCCTCCTCGGCGCCCTGTGCCAGCCCGGCATCACCACCGACGAGATAGACCGGGCCTGCCACGACGAGTGCCTCCGGCGGAACTCCTACCCCAGCCCCCTCGAATACCCGGGCGGCGGCGGGGTGGCCCCCTTCCCCAAGTCGCTGTGCACCTCGGTGAACGAGGTGATCTGCCACGGCATCCCCGACGATCGCCCGCTGGCCGACGGCGACATCGTCAACCTCGACGTCACCCTGTTCAAGGAGGGGGTGCACGGAGACACCAACGCCACCTTCTTCGTGGGCGCGGTCGACGATCTCTCCCGCCGCCTCACCGTGGCCACCCGTGACTGCCTGCTCCGGGGGATCGACGCGGCCAGGCCGGGGCGCCCGCTCAACGAGATCGGCCGGGCCATCCAGAGCTGCGCCGAGACCCAGGGCTTCGGCGTGGTGCGGGACTTCGTGGGCCACGGCATCGGTGAGCAGTTCCACACCGAGCTGCAGGTCTGCCACTACTACCATCCCCGTCTGACCGACGTCCTCGAGCCGGGGATGACGTTCACCATCGAGCCGATGATCACCGCCGGCTCGTGGCGGGTCCGCCTCTGGACCGACGGCTGGACGGCGGTCACGGCCGACGGCAGCCGCACGGCCCAGTTCGAGCACACGATCCTCATCACCGACGACGGCAACGAGATCCTCACCACGCCGTCGAACCCGTCCAGCCACCCGTACTGGTCGCTCTGATCCTCACGTCCGGCCCGGGTTACGATCCGGCGCCACGATCGGCCTGATGACCGGTCACGATCGCTCCGGCCCGGCCGACAGGGGCACGGCGTACGCCGACCCGGCGGCCGCAACTCCGAGCGCCGTCTCGCAGGGGTTCCTAGTGTGGTGCCCACCGGCGAGGGGGCCCGGACGCGATACTGGTCCTCCGGGGGACCGCCCGCCCCGCCACCCACAGGAGTAACGATGCGACGAGGTCTGGCCTCGCTGATCATGGGACTGTCGTTGCTGGTCGCCTCGGCCAGTTGGGCCGGCTTCGTCATGTCGCACACGGTGCTCGACCCCGGCCGCTCGGACCGCCTGGCCGACCATCTGCTCGACGACCCCGAGGTCAAGGCGGCCATCGCCAGCCGCATCGCCGACGGCCTCCAGGCGCAGGTGCCCAAGGGCGTGGCCATCCCCCGCCAGACCCTCGAGGTGGCGGCGAACGTGGCCCTGGAAGACCCCCGGGTGGAGGCCCTGGTGCGGGACGGGATCGTGCGGGCCCACCAGAACGCCCTCAACGGAGTGGACGAGCCGATCGCGCTCGACGCCACCGTGCTGGGCGAGGCCGCCCGGGCCGCCCTGGTGGCCAACGTCGCCGCCCTCGATCCCCTGCTCCCGGCGGCGCCCCAGCTGGCGGTGGAGATCCCGGGCACCGGCCTGTCGTGGCTGGGCACGGTGAAGGACGTCGTCGACCGCTTCACGCTGCTCGGGGCGCTGGTGGCGGGGGCCGGCATCCTGGCCTCGTTCCTGATCACCACCCGGCGGGCCACGGCCCTGCGCCGGGTCTCGTTCTGGGGCTTCGGGGCCTCGGCCTTCTGGCTGGCCGTGGCCTACGGCCTTCCCAGCGTGGTGGGCTTCATCGCCCCGTCGGCCATGTCCATCGCATCGGCCGTCGTCGATGTCTTCGCCGGGGCCATGATCCGCCCGGCACTCGTGATGGCCGGCATCAGCGCTGCGCTGCTGGTGGCCAGCATCGTGTGGCCGGCCCGGGAGCGGCGCCGCCCGGCCGCCATGATCGACAAGGCCAGCCAGGGTGGCCGGGCCCGGGCCGCTCAGCCCCGGGGCCGGGCCGCCCGACCGGCCGCCGGTGTTGGCGGTGTGGGTGGTGGTGGCGGCGACGACTACGTCATCCCCTCGGCCACCGGCGCCTCGTACCCCGGCTCCGCCCACCCCGGCGCGGCCTACGACCAGGGCTCGCCCTCGCCCTACGCCGACCCCCGCTACGTCAGCCCGGCGGTGCAGGCGGCCGGATCCGACCCGTGGCCCGGGGCCGGCACCGGAGCCGGCTTCGGGGCCGGGGTCCCGGGATTCGCCCCCACTCCCGACCCGACCATGCAGTACCCGGTCATATCCAGCGCCGCCGGCACGGCCCCGCCCGGCCCGGCGCCGACGCCGGCACCAGCGCCGGCCCGCGGGCAGGAGTCGCACGCCACACCGCTGTGGCCGGCCAACGCCGGTGTGATGCCCTCGCCCGACCCCGGAGGCGGCGCCTGGGTGGAAGGCGTCGGCTACATCGACCCCAACCTGCCGACGGCCGACCCCTACGGGGGTACCACGCTGGCGCCCGATCCCTCCGGTTCCGCCGCTCCGCCCGCCGGCGCCGACCCGTCGGAAGATCCGACGCTCACTGCGGCCCCCCTGGCCGACCGGCATCCTCCCCGCTGACGGCGAGCCCGGCCAGCCGGTCCTCGATCCAGGCCGCCATCTCACCCAGCACCTCGGCCCGGTCGGGCTCGTTGAAGCACTCGTGGCGCAGGCCCTCCCACCGACGGTAGGTGACGTTGGGCCGCCCCTCCAGGGGCTGGCTGGCCGCCAGCGGCACGAGGTGGTCCTCCGAGCCGTGCAGGACGTAGGTGGGCAGGGTGATCCGCCCGAGTTCGGCCGTGGTCGTCTCCATGGTGGCGAAGATCTGCTGGCCCAGCTGAGCGGTGGAGCCGGCCACCCGAAGCGGGTCGCTGAGGTAGGCCCGCTGCACCTCGGGATCCCGGGACAGCAGGGCGCCGTCGATCCCGCTCGGCACGAACGCCGTGGGCCACAACCGGGACAGGACGGGGGCCAGCCGGCGCTGCCAGGCCGGAACCTGGGCCTTGAGGGCCGGAGCGCTGAGCACCAGCAGGTCGGGGGCGGGGCGGCCCTCCACCACGTAGGTGGCGCTGATGAGGCCGCCCAGGGAATGGCCGATCAGCACGACCGGTAGGCCGAGCTGGCGGCGCTCCACCACGTGGTCCTCCACGTCGTCGAGGAAGCGGCTGAAATGGTCCACGTGGCCCCGGCGGCCGCCGCTCTGCCCATGGCCCCGGTTGTCGAACGCCAGCACGTCATGGCCCCGCTGGGCCAGGAACCGACCCACGTGGTCGTAGCGGCCCGAGTGCTCGCCGATCCCGTGCACCAGCAGGGCCGCGGCCCGGGGAACCTCGCCTCCGGCGACTCCGCCTTCTGAGCCGCCTCCGGCGGCGATGGCCGGCTGCCAGCGCCGCTGGAGCTGGGTGAACCCGTCCCTGGTCCCGGCCAGCTGTTCAGACACCACCACCTCAGTCATCGCGCCGAGGGTAGCGACCCGCTCGCGCGGGGCCAGACTGTGGGGATGCAATCACCCTCGTCACCCGGCGCGGCCGTGCCCCAGCTCACGTGGCGCCACTACCCGGCAACGATGCGCTACGTGGGGGTGGGGGCGGCCGTGGGAGCGGCGATCCGCTGGGGGCTGCTGGTGGCCGCCGGACCCCGGTGGACCACGGCGGTGGAGCTCGGTCTCACCGCGGTGGCGGCCATGGTGGCAGGGGTGCTCGTGGGCCGGCGCCGGACCCGGGCCGGCGATCGGCGGCTCACGGTGAATCAGTACCTGCTGCTGGGGGCGGGGTGGTGCGGGGCCCTGGCGCCGTTCTCCGCCTTCGCCCTGCGGATGGCGGAGGCGCTGGACCGGGGCGACGTGGCCCAGCTGGCGGCGGTGGGCCTGGGCACGCCGCTGGCGGCGGCGGTGGCGGCCGGCATCGGGTACCGGCTGGGGAGCCGCCCGTGATCGTGGCCCTGTTGTTCGTGGTGACGGCGGCCCTGGGGGCGGCCGTGCGGGTGGCGGCGGGCGACCATCTCAACAACGACTGGCCCTGGGGCACGTTCGCCGTGAACGTCGGGGCGTCGTTCGCCGCCGGGGCCCTGAGCCGCGCCGGGCACCCGTGGATGACGGTGGCCGGGATCGGCGGGGTGGCGGCCGCGTCGAGCTGGGCCGTGGCCGCCAACGAGGCCGCCGCCCTGGCCCGGGGCGGCCAGGGTCGCCGGGCGCTGCTGTACCTGGCCGCCACCGTGTCGAGCGGCATCCTCGCCGCCTGGCTCGGCCTCCAGCTCGCCTGATCCTTGCCCTCCCACGGCGATCTGGAGTCACCGGCCGTCACCCCTGACGCCCCCGGACACCAGATCGGGTGTCAGGCGCCGTTGGTGCCGGTGGGCGCGGTATCGGTGGGAGTGGTATCGGTGGGGGCGGGGATGTCGCCGGGTCGGCCGGCCCGCACCTCGGCGCAGTCGACCTGGACCGTGGCCAGCTTCTGGTCGGGCCGTTCGGGGTCGACGGCGTTCACCTCGCCCGTCGCCAGCTGCGGATCGTCCCGGCACTGCTGACGGGCCAGCTCCTTCATCTGGTCGCTCGCCTCCAGCAGGTGGGGGGTGAGCTGGGCCGTGGTGGTGGTCTGGTCGATGGGGGTCGCTTCCTCGCTGCAACCCGCCCCCCAGACGAGCACGGTCGCCAGCCCGAGACCGGCCGCGCCGGCCAGCACCCGCCGGAGGATCACCGCTGCGCCACTGCCGACCGTCACCGGTTCGACGGTATCGGAACCGGGCGGCGCCTCAGAGCCCGACCGGCCCGGCCGACGATACGGTCATGCCTGTGGACTCGCCCCTGGTGGTCCGACACCCCGACTTCGGCCTGACCGCCGACACGCCGGTGGCCTGGTCGCCCCGGCGGCCCGAGTTCGCCTGCGCCGCCAACAGTGTGTCGCTCCTGATGCCCCACATGGAGCCGTACTTCGTGCGGGCGGTGGCCGCCGCCGTGCCCCACCTGGAGGGCGAGCTGCGGGACCGGGCCCGGGCCTTCTGCGGCCAGGAGGCCGAGCACCACCACCAGCACGGGCAGTTCAACCGGCTGCTGGTGGCCCGCCACCCCCGCCTGGGGCTGGTGGAGCGGGTGGCGGCCCGGTTCTACCGGTGGCTCGACCGGCGGGCCGGGCTGCGGTTCAACGCCGCCTTCGTGGCCGCCTCCGAGACCGTGGCCTACTCCGCCGCCCGGTGGGCCGCCGCCCACCACCAGGTCCTGTTCGACGGGGCCGACCCGGCGGTGACCGAGCTGTTCCGATGGCACCTGGCCGAGGAGGTGGAGCACAAGGCGGTGGCCTACGACGTGTTCCGGGCCGTGGGCGGCGGCTGGTGGCGGCACCTGGCCGCCATGGTGCTGGTGGTGGTCACCGTGATGGGTTTCGTGACCGCCGGCACCACGGTGCTGCTGGCCGGCCAGCACCGCCTGCACCGCCCGTGGGCCTGGTGGCGGCTGACCACATGGGCCGTCACCTTCGCCTTCGAGTTGCTGCCCAACCTGACCCTGTCGCTGTTCCCCGGCTTCCATCCCGACCGGCTCGCCGACCCCGCCTGGTACACCCTGTGGCACCTGGAGCAGGGCGAGCCCCTCGGCGGGCTGCCCGATCCGTCCTAGCGGGGCTGCCGCCCCGTCCAGGCCAGGAAGGCCTCGGTGGCGGTGGCGTCGGCCGGGGGCTCGATCACGGCGTCGAACAGGCCCGGGGCGCGCTTGCGCTCGTCGGGGATGGGGTCGAGGTGGGCGTGGGCGAAGTCGATGACGTCGGCCGGGATCACCACGTCGGAGCCCGACACCCGGGCGATGTCCCAGGCGTGGACGAACAGGTCGATGGCGGGGAACGTCAGGCCGTCGGCCACGGTGCGCCGGCCAGCCGGCGTGTCGACCTCGCGGGTGAGATCGACGCCCGACAGGCCGGCCCGGACCCGGGTCGATCGATCGTCCCAGTAGGCGGCCGGGTCTCCCACCACGTGCTCGCCCGGATGGGCCGATGCGGAGGGCGGGCGGGGCGGGCGGCCCTCGAACACCTCGATGCCCACCTCGGCGATCTGGCCGACGTGGCCCAGCACATCGAGGGCCGACCAGCCGGCACAGGCCGAGGGCTCGTTCCAGTCTTGGCCGTCCATGTCGGCCACCACGGCGTCGAACACGTCGAGCCCCCGGGCGAACACCTCGTCAGCAGTCGTGGTCATCGTCGGACGATACCCGGATCAGGCCGACTGGATAACCTCGACGACGCCGTACCCCAGGGCCGCCAGGCCGGCCACGATCTCGGCCTCCGTGTCCAGCACCTCACCGGTGACTACGGCCCGGTCGTCGCCGCCCCGGGCCAGCACGACGGTGAGATGGCGCACACCGTCCCGGGCCTGGCCCCGGGACTTGATGTAGACCGTGGTGTGGCGGGCCTGTACCTGCGCCAACAGGGCGGCGATCTGGCTCTCGTCACCCCGGTCGAGGAACAGGTTCCGTTCCACGTAGCAGCCGGTCCCGAGCGATCGGGCCAGCACCGGCTGAAGCGAGGTGGAGAAGATGTCCTTCATCTCGCTGGGAACGCCGGGCAGACACACGAGCGTCGTGGGGCCGAGGTCCATCGCCAGGGCCGGCGCCGCCCCGGTCGAGTTCTCCAGCACCTGGGCGCCCCGGGGGAAGTGGGCCATCTTGCGACGGGCGTCGTTGAGCGACGCATCGAAGCCGTCCCGCACCGTGGCCAGATACTCGTAGCGGCGGCGCACCATGTCCAGCGCCTCAGGATGGATCTCCAGCGCCAGCTCGAAGGTGCGGGCGATGGCCCGGAAGGTCAGGTCATCGTCGGTGGGGCCCAACCCACCGGTCGTGATCACCAGCTTCGGGGCCCGCTCCAGCGCGGCCCGCAGCTCGGTGCCGATGTCGTGATAGTCGTCCCGGACCATCGACGCCCGGCGGACCTGGGCACCGAGACCGGTGAGCTGTTGCACCAGCCAGTGGCTGTTGGTGTCCATGACCTGACCCACCAGCAGCTCGTTGCCGATGGCGAGTAGCTCCACGAACCGGTCGTTGTGATTGGTATCGAACGCCATCCTGGATCCAGACCGGCGCCCGCTTCCGCAGCGGGTTCTGGCTGGGCGGGCGTAGGAGCACCCCGTACGGGATTTGAACCCGTGCTACTGGCATGAGAAGCCAGCGTCCTAGGCCGCTAGACGAACGGGGCTCGTACAGCCAGGAGAGCTTATCTCCCGATCTGACGTTTGCTCGGGGGGGAGGACTTGAACCCCCAATGACTGGACCAGAACCAGCTGTGTTACCAATTACACCACCCCCGAAGGTGGAACTGAAAAAGAATACCGCCTCCTGCTCGGGGAGCGGCGCGGGTTTCTCTCCCCCCTTCTCAGACGAGCTGTTGGAGGTGGCGGAAGCCGATGATCCGGCCCACCGCCACCGCCCCCGTCTCCTGCACCAGCCGGCCGAACGGGGCCGACCGGTCGGTGAGGGCCACCTCGGGGTCGAGCCCCACCTCCTCGGCGATGAGCATCGAGCGCCGGGCGTGGAACCGGTCGGTCACCAGCACCACCTGGCGCACGCCCTCCTTGCGCAGGAACCGGGCGGTGGCGGCCAGCGACTCGTAGGTGGACCCTCCCTGGACCTCCAGGCGCAGCTGCTCGTCGGGGATCCCGCTGCGCTCCCGCAGGTAGTCGTACCCGGTCTTGGCTTCGGTGGTGACGTCGGCCGGCTGGCGGCCGCCGGTGACCACCACCAGCGTCACCTGGTCGGTCTCGTACAACTCGCCCGCCTCGTCGAGCCGGGCCATCAGGACCGGCGACGGCTCCCCGTTGTACTGTGCCGCCCCCAGCACCACGGCGGCCCGCTCCTGGCCGTCGGCCAACGTCACCGACTCGTACGTGGACCGGGAGGCCAGCCACACGTCGACGAAGTTGAACACGAGCCACACGGCGGCCAGCGCCACCGCCCCGAGGGCGATCGTACGCAGTGACGGACGTCGGGGGCGGGAGGCGGAACGCCCGACCACGGCGGCCGCCGGCCTACAGCTTGGCCCGGGCCGATCGGAGTCGTGCCACCACGACGTCCCGGTCGAGCTCGGCCATCGGTTCGAACAGCGGCAGGCCGGCCCGGGCCCCCGTCACGGCCAGCCGGACCGGGAGCTGGCTCTTGCGGCCCAGCTCCTCCCCCACCCCCAGCACCACCTGCTCCAGCGAGGCCGGGTCCCACGGGGCGTCGGCCAGGCGGACGATCACCCCGTCGAGCACGTCGGCCACACCGTCGGCCCCCATCACCTTGCGCCAGTCTTCCGGCGTGGGCTCAGGGGCGTCGGCCACCACCCAGTCGAGCAGGCCGGCCACCTCGTCGAGCCGCTTCACCCGCTGCTGGACGAACGGGGCCAGCCGCTCGTACAGGTCGGGGGGCACGGGGGCGGCCCCGCTGTCTCTCCAGGGGGTGGAGCGGGCCACGAACTCGGCCGTCGGCAGGGCCCGGATGTACTCGCCGTTGAAGTGATCGAGCTTCCTCACGTCGAAGAAGGCGGGGGCCTTGTTGATGTCGACGATGTCGAACAGCTCGATGATCTCGGCCAGGGGGCGGATCTCGATGCCGTCCTTGGGGCCCCAGCCCAGCGTGATCAGGTAGTTGCGCATGGCCTCGGGGAGGTAGCCGCGATCTCGGTAGTCGCCCACCGACACGTCGTCCCGCCGCTTCGACAGCTTCTGGCGCTTCTCGTTCACGATCAGCGGCAGGTGGGCGTAGATCGGATGGTCGGTGGCCCCCATGGCCTCCCGCAGCAGGAGCACCCGGGGGGTGGTGTTGACCAGGTCTTCGCCCCGGATCACGTGGGTGATCTTCATGTCGAGGTCGTCGTAGGCGTTGGCCAGGTGGAACATGGGGGCGCCGTTGCCCCGCACGATCACGAAGTCCTCCAGCACGGCGTTCTCGAAGCTCACGTGGCCCCGGATGACGTCGTCCCAGGCGGTGGTGCCCTCGTCGGGGGTGCGGAACCGGATGGCCACGCCGGGGCCGGGGGCCACGGTGCGGTCCCGACAGAAGCCGTCGTACCCGCCGGCCGAGCCGGCGGCCGCCAGCCGCTCCTTCACCGCCTCCTGGGTGCAGTCGCAGCGGTAGGCCAGGCCCCGGGTCACGAAGTCTTCGGCCACCTCGAGGTAGGCGTCGAACCGGACCGACTGGCGGTGGATCTCGTCGCCCTCCATGCCCAGCCAGGCCAGGTTCTCCATGATGGCGTCGATCAGGTCGTCCCGGCTGCGGTCGGGGTCGGTGTCTTCGATGCGCAGCACGAACGTGCCGCCCACGTGCCGGGCGTAGAGCCAGTTGAACAGGGCCGAGCGGGCGCTGCCGAGGTGGAGGTAGCCGGTGGGGGCCGGTGAGAACCGGACGCGGACGCCGCTCACACGCCGGGGGCCAGGTTGGATCGCCAGTCGGCCTGGTAGGCGGCGGCGACAGCGTCGTGCGGGCGGGCCAGGGCCTCGTCGGGCACGAGGTCCACCAGGTGGCGCAGCTCGGGGTAGTGGTGGGCGCTGCGGACCTCGGCGAACAGCTTCTCCCGGACCGGGACGAGCTCGGCCGGCGGGTTGGCGTCGAGGAAGCCGAACAGGGTGAAGGCGGCGGTGAGGTCGTGGACGACGGGGGCCCGGCCGAACAGGGCCGACCGCTTGGTGGCCACGGCCACGCAGCCGGCAACGGCGTCTTCGTGGTTGACCTTGCCCAGCTGGAGGCGACCCTCGAACTGGCGGGCCAGGCGGAAGGCGTAGCCCTGGTCGGGCCCGATGCTGCCCAGGCGGGCGCCCTTGGGTTGACGGGTGGTCAGCTCGCCGGGACGATCGGCGATCCAGGCGCCGGGCCGGCGGGGGGGCGAGGAGTAGGACCGCAGCCGGCGGGCCGGATCGAGGGGCACGAAGTCAGGAGCAGCCACGTACAGGAGGCTACCCTGTCGGCGAGCGTCGAGAGGCGTTCTGACGCCGGGCCCGGTGGGGCCGGTACTTCCTACCTCGAAGGGTATTCACGCACATGGGCACGGGTTCAGCGCTGTACCGCATCGTCCTTCTTCTGCACATCCTCGCCGTGATCGTCGGCTTCGGCGGAGTCATCACCCACGGCTTCTACAACGCCAAGGCGTTCCGCAGCATCTCCCGCACCGCCGGTGAGCTGGTGGCCGCCACCCGAAACGCCTCCAAGATCGCCGAGTACGCCATCTACGCCGTGCTCCCCCTCGGCATCGTGCTGATCGCCGTGAGCGACAAGGTCTACAGCATGGGCGACCCCTGGGTGTCGGCCAGCTTCGTGGTGTGGATCCTGATGGTGGGCGCCCTGCACGGCGCCGTGCGGCCGGCGGTGAAGGTGCTGGCCGAGCGGGCCGGGGCGGTCAGCCCCGACACCGTGCTCGACACCGACCCCGCCGCCGTCGCCGCCTCCAAGAAGCTGATGATCGGCGAGTCAGCCAGCCAGGTCCTCCTCGTCATCGCTCTCATCCTGATGATTTGGAAGCCCGGCGCTTGAGCTGAGCGGCTTCAGGTTCGGACCCGGGGATCGCTAACGTCTGCGGGATGGACATACGGGGGGAGACGGGAACGCTGCGGTTCCCGACCGACGACGAGGTGGACGGCTTCTGGGGCCAGGATCGGATCCACGCCCCCCGGCCGATGTCGCCGCTGGCGTTCGACCTGATCACCGACACCCTCGCCCTCGGGTTCAGCCGGGCCCACGCCGAGTACGGGGCCCCGATCGACATGTTCACCCGCTCGGTGAACAACTACCTCTACTCCTCGATGCGCCCGGTGGCCGATCCGGCCGAGGCGGCCCGCCGGGCCGAGCTGTACGCCGATCTCCCCCGCCGCCTCGACGAGGTGGGCGAGCGATGGGAGAACGAGTGGAAGCCCCGCCTGATCGAATCGGTGCGGGCCGACCGGGTGCGTGACTACCGGGGCCTCACCAACGCCGAGCTGGCGGCCGAGCTGGAACGCCAGCGGGACGACATGATCGACCAGTGGACGATCCACGGCCGGATCAACTTCGGCGTGGTGGCCGGCGCCCGCTTCGTCGACTTCTACCAGGCCACGTTCGAGCCCGACGATCCCTCCGAGGGCTACCAGCTGCTGCAGGGCTTCGTCACCCAGACGGTGCGGGCCACCCAGGCGATGTGGCGCCTCAGCCGCCAGATCCGGGCCTCGGCTCCTCTGCAGGCCCTGTTCAGCCGGCCGACGGCGGAGATCACCGCCGTTCTGGGCGCGCCGGGTGCCGGGCCCGGCATCGCCCCGGCACCCGAGATCGCCGCATTCGCCGCCGACTTCCGGGCCTTCCTCGACGAGTACGGCTGGCGGAGCGACGCCGTGTACGACGTGGCCGACGTGAGCTGGCGGGAGGATCCGTCGATCCCGGTCGACGCCCTGCGGGGCTACGCCGCCCTCGACGACGGCCAGGATCCCGAATCCGCCTTCGCCCGCACCGTCCGGCGCCGGGAGGAGCTGCTGGCCCAGGCCCGGGCCCGGCTGGCCGACGATCCCGAACGACTGACCACGTTCGAGCGCTACTACGAGGCCGGCCGCCACAACCTGCCGCTCACCGAGGACCACGCCTTCTGGATCGACCAGAGCGGGGTGGTCAACGTGCGCCGGTTCCTGCTCCAGGTGGGCGAGCGGCTGGTGGCCGACGGCTGCCTCGCCGCCCCCGACGACGTCTTCTTCCTCCGCCGCCGGGAGGTGACGGAGGCCCTGCTGGAGGGAGGCGACCGACGGGAACCGGTGGCCCGGCGGCGGGCCTCGGTGGAGGCCGCCGCCGCCCTCGACGCCCCGCCCACCCTCGGCGTGGCCGTCCGCCCCCCCGACGGCACCCCCATGGATCCGCTGCTGGAGGCGATCCTGGTGCGCCTGGCCGGCCGCCGCCCCCCGCAGCCGATGGAGGAGGCCCGGACCGTGCTGACCGGCCACCCGGCCTCGGCCGGCGTGGCCACCGGGACCGCCCGCGTGGTGCGGAGCCTGGCCGAGGCGGCCAAGCTCGACGAGGGCGACATCCTCGTCTGCGAGATGACCCTGCCGCCCTGGGTGCCCCTGTTCGCCCTGGCTGGAGCGGTGGTGGCCGACACCGGGGGCCAGATGAGCCACTGCGCCATCGTGGCCCGGGAGTTCGGCATCCCGGCCGTGGTCGGCACCCAGATCGGCACCCGGGTGATCGCCGACGGCGCCACGATCACGGTCGACGGCTCCCGGGGCGAGGTCCACCTCCCCCACTGAACCCTCACGTCACTAGAGAGTGTGACTCATGGCGCCGCGACGCCAGACCGCGCTGGAATGGGTAAGATGACTCGCCGGGGCGGTGGTAGGACCCAGCCAGGGAGCGGCTTGACGCGTGGATGACGACGTGGACCAGGAGGAAGAGGCGGCGACCCCGGGAACCGGGATCGGCACGACGCTCCGGGCTCTGGTGCCGCGTATCGGCCACAGACTGCGGGCCGTACCCCATCAGGCCACGTCCAGCCGCTGGCGGCTGCTGACGACCATCGCCGTGCTCGGCGTCGGGGCGTTCCTGCTGACCACCATGGTCTCGAGCACCCCACCACCCCCGCTGCCTCCCCAACCGGAAGAGGACACGTCGACCACCGCGGTCGACGAGGCGTCGTCCCGCATCGGCACGCCGCCCACGGTCGCCCCCACCACCACCACGGTCGTGGAGGAAGGGGCCAGCTCCAAGTTCCTGGAGCAGGTCATCGAGACCCCGGGCCGGCCCCCGCTCGACTCCTACTGCACCAACCCCGTCACCGTGTCGGCCCCCGCCTCCGACCTGGCCAACACGGTGGCCAATGCCGCCCCCGGCACCTGCTTCAAGCTGCAGCCGGGCGAGTACTACTTCCGTGACGTGGTGCCCAAGGACAGCATGACCTTCCTCGGCACCGATCGGGGGTCGGTGGTGGTGATCGGCTCGGGTGACGCCGAGAACGCCTTCCACGGCACGGCCAAGGGGGTCACGATCGGCCGCATGACGATCAAGGGCTTCCAGGGCACCGCCGGCCAGAAACCCCAGCAGCAGGCGGCCATCCGGGGATCGGCCGGAATCTGGAAGACGGACCCGGGCCTTCTGGCCAGCGACTGGCTCATCGAGGACGTCGAAGCCTCCGGCAACTACGCCCTCGGCATCTTCATCGGCGACCGGTTCACGGTCCGCAACAGCACCATCGCCGACAACGGAGTGGCCGGCATCGGCGGGGCCGAGTCCCACGGCGGCCTGATCGAAGGCAACGTGGTCACCGGCAACGGGGCGCAGCAACTCCAGGGCTACGAGGCCAACGGCGGCGGCATGAAGTTCACCGAGGCCTCGGGGGGCGACACCCCCCTCGTCATCCACCGCAACGAGATCCACGGCAACAAGGGCGTCGGCGTGTGGTGCGACATCGGCTGCACCGGCTTCCACGTCATCGACAACTACATCCACGACCAGGAAAGCCACGGCGTGATGTTCGAGCTGTCGAGCAACGCAATGATCAAGGGCAACCTGATCGTCAACGCCAACACCTGGAGCGACTTCTCCCGTGACTTCAACGCCGGCGCCATCACCGTGGGCGAGTCGAGCGGGGTGACGATCGAGGGGAACTACGTCGACGGGGCCAAAGCCGGGGTCGTGGTGCGCCAGACCCGCCGCCCGGTCCTACCCCAGGAGCAGTTCCTCTACAACTACCCCACGGTGAACTGGACCTCGGGCGATGTGCACGTGAAGGACAACGTGATCGTCAACACCAAGGCCATGGGTATCTCCACCGGCAAGACCGGCGGCGGGATGATCGCCAACCCCGGCAGCATCCGCTACGAGGCCAACACCTACGGCAACCCCGCCTCGATGGAGTTCTTCTGGGACGGCGGCTACCGCTACAACTACCAGGAGTGGCAGGCGTCGGGCCGGGACCATGGCGGTGACGCCCAGGTTCCCGGCCGCCCCGCCTGGACGGCGCTGAGTTCCTGATCGCCCTCCGGGCGTCAGGCCCAGATGCGGACCTGGCCTGCCAGCCGGGCGAGGTGGGCCAAAGAGAAAGCAGCACTCGCCCGTCGACCCGGTGAGCGATCCGAGGAACGGCCAGCCGCAGCATGTGGGAGCTGATGTCGACCGAGTCGGTACATGACCGGGTAGGACGGGTCCCGGCACGTCAGCACCCAGGCGATGGTGGGGGTGAGCCCAACGTAGCGGTGCCGGTTGGGGATCTTCTTGCGCCGGTCGGGCCCGGCGGGAGTCCAGGACAGGTCGATCTCCCCGGTCCCGACGGCCCGGCCGCGCCGGCGGTCAGCTCTTGAGCAGGGCGTAGACCATCGAGTCGGCCAGGGCCTGCCAGGACGCCTCGATGATGTTCTCGCTCACCCCGATGGTGGTCCACCTGGTGTCGCCGTCGGAGGCGTCGATCAGCACCCGGGTGACGGCGCCGGTGGCGGCGGCCGAGTCGAGGATGCGGACCTTGTAGTCGGTCAGCCGCACCCGGTCGAGCTTGGGGAACCGCCCGGCGATGGCCTGGCGGAAGGCGGCGTCCAGGGCGTTGACCGGGCCGTTGCCCTCTCCGGTGGCGACGATCCGCTCGCCGCCGATGTGTATCTTGACCGTGGCCTCGGTCTCCACCCCGTCCTTGTGGCCCCGCAGGTTGTCCCCGGCCGAGGCCGACCGGTCGGGGCGGTGCTCAACCGCCACCCGGAACGACTCCAGCTCGAAGAACTCGTTGCGCCAGCCGCCGGCCCGGCGCATGAGCAGCTCGAGGGAGGCGTCGGCCGCTTCGAAGTGGTAGCCGGCGTGCTCCAGCGTCTTCAGCTCGTCGAGCACGGCCTTCATCTGCGGACCGTCGAGCTCCAGGCCCAGCTCCTTGGCCTTCAGCTCGATCGTGGCCCGCCCCGACAGGTCAGACACCAGGAACCGGGTGCCGTTGCCCACCAGCGACGGATCGACGTGCTCGTAGGCGTCGGCCCGGCGGGCGATGGCCGAGGTGTGCAGCCCCGCCTTGTGGGCGAAGGCCGACTTGCCCACGTAGGGCTGGGCGGCCACGGGCGGCAGGTTGACCAGCTCGGCCACGTGGTGGCTGACCGCCGTGAGCTGGGCCATCCCCCCCTCGGGAAGGGTGCGGATGCCCATCTTGAGCGTCATGTTGGGCACGAAGGTGGTGAGATCGCAGTTGCCGGTGCGCTCGCCGTAGCCGTTGATCGTTCCCTGCACGTGGCGGGAGCCGGCCACCACACCGGCCACGGCGTTGGCCACGGCACAGCCCGTGTCGTTCTGGGTGTGCATCCCCACGATCAGCTCGGGGAACATCTCCACCGCCACCCGGGTGGCGGCCTCCACCTCGTGGGGCAGGGAGCCGCCGTTGGTGTCGCACAGCACCAGCACCTCGGCCCCGTTGACGGCCGCCGCCTCCAGGGCCCGGAGGGCGAACTCGGGGTTACGCTTGTAGCCGTCGAAGAAGTGCTCGAAGTCCACGAACACCCGCCGACCCTCGCCGGCCAGGTAGCGGACCGAGTCGGCGATCATGGCCACCCCCTCGTCGAGCGTGGTGCGCAGAGCCTCGATCACGTGGTAATCCCAGCTCTTGGCCACGATGCAGCAGATCTCGGTGCGGGCCTTGAGCAGGTTGGCCAGGGTCTCGTCGGCGTCGACCTTGCCCAGCGGCCGCCGGGTGGAGCCGAAGGCCACCAGGGTGGAGGTGGCCAGCTGGAGCTCGCCGGCGGCGGCCCGGGCGAAGAACTCGTCGTCCCGGGGGTTCGACCCCGGCCAACCGCCCTCGATGTAGTGGACGCCCAGCAGGTCGAGCTGCTCGGCCACCCGGAGCTTGTCGTCGGCCGTCAGGGCGATCCCCTCGAACTGCGAGCCGTCCCGGAGGGTGGTGTCGAAAATCTCGACCGCCTCGGGCCAGGCCGGATCGCGCCGGCCCAGCCGCTCGATCGTCATCGACGAGGTGGTCGAATCTGACTCGTTCGTGGCGCCTGGGTTGCTCATGGGGATTCCTGACGGTCGTCGTGGTGGCACGGGCCCGCCGCCCGGAGGCGGGGGCCCAACCGGTTCACAGGTTGGCGATCACCGCGTCGGCGATCTCCGAGGTGGAGCCCTGGGTCTGACTGGCGGCTTCGCACGCCTTCACGATCCGGGCCGCCGGCTCGGTCTCGCCCAGGAAGTCGAGCATCATCGCTGCACTCAGTATGGCGGCAATCGGGTTCGCTTTGGCCTGGCCGGCGATGTCGGGGGCCGACCCGTGGACCGGCTCGAACATGGAGGGCCCGGTGCGGGCCGGGTTGAGGTTGGCCGAGGCGGCCAGCCCGATGCCACCCGAGATCGCCCCGCCCAGATCGGTGAGGATGTCGCCGAACAGGTTGTCGGTCACGATCACGTCGTAGCGGGAGGGGCTTTCCACGAAGTAGATGCAGGCGGCGTCGACATGGTTGTAGGCCGTCGTGACCTGGGGATACTCGGCCGCCACCTCGTTGAAGGTGCGCTCCCAGAGGTCGCCGGAGAAGGTGAGCACGTTGGTCTTGTGGACCAGCGTGAGGTGCTTGCGCCGCTTCATGGCCAGCTCGAAGCCGTAGCGGACGGCCCGTTCGGCCCCCATGCGGGTGTTGACCGAGCCCTGGGTGGCGATCTCGTGCGGGGTGCCCTTGCGCAGGAAGCCGCCCTCGCCGGCGTAGGTGCCCTCGGTGTTCTCCCGGATCACCACGAAATCGTGGTGGGGGGTGGTGAAGGGCCGCAGGTTGATGTACAGGTCGAGCTCGAAGCGCATCTTGAGCAGGAGGCCCCGCTCGATCACGCCCGGCGGCACCTCGGGGGTACCCACCGCGCCCAGGTAGATGGCGTCGAAGGCCCGCCACTCGTCGAGCACCGAGTCGGGCAGGATCGTGCCGTCCTTGACGTAGCGGGCGCCGCCCAGGTCGTAGTCGACGGTGTCCAGCGCCACGCCGGCCGCCTCGATCGTGCGCAGCCCCTGGGCCACCACCTCGGGGCCGATCCCATCGCCCCCCACCACTGCCACCCGATAGCTCACGGCTTGCTTCCCATCTGTCGTTCATTGCTGTCTCGGAAGCCGTCAACCCTACTGGTTCCGCTGAACCCCTCAAGGGGGGCCGACAACGGTCCGACAACCTTTCCAAGGAGAACGCTTGTGGGAACCGATCACGACCTCGATTTCTCGACCAGCACCGCCCCCGAGTCGTGGTACGAGGCGGCGGCGCAGGCCCCCAAGGGCGACGAGCGCCCCTTCACGCAGCCCGGCATCCTGGCGGTGCTGCCGTCCAACAGTCGCATCGACCTCCTGATGACGGCGCTGACCTCGGTGGCCATGTCGGTGGTGGCGGGGTACGCCTGGTATCAGATGGACGCCAGCGGCACGTTGCGCACCCCCTGGCTGGCGGTGGCGCTGGGCGTCCTGATCGCCCTGGCCGTGCGGCTCGGCGGGGGCAAGGGCGACCGGGGCAGCCGGGCCATGGTGGCCGGCACGTTCTACGCCGTCACCCTGGTGGCCGTCACCTGTTTGGCCGCCCGCCACAACTGGGCCGTGCTCTACGGCGACAACGGCATGGTGAGCTTCGAGGAAGATTTCATGCGGCGGATCACCGATCCGATCACCCTCGCGGCCTGGGCCATCGGGGGCTACGCGTCGGTCAAGCTCAGCCTGCTGCTGGGCAACCGGTACTGACCGCCGATCAGGCGCCGGTACGCTACATCGGGTGCCACCAGACGTGCAGAAGCTCTCCCGCGAGGCGTTCGACCGGCTGCAGGCCGAATACGACGACCTGACCACCCGGGGCCGCATCGAGATCGCCCTGAAGATCGAGACCGCCCGGGAGCTGGGCGATCTGTCGGAGAACGGCGATTACCACGCGGCCAAAGAGGAGCAGGGCAAGATGGAGGGCCGGATCATCCATCTGGCCAAGATCATCGAGAACTCCGAGATCGTGGAGCTCGACGCCAACGCCGAGCGCAAGGTCCAGCCCGGCTGTGTGGTGTCGATCCGCTACGAGGGCGACACCGAGGTCGAGACGTACCTGCTGGGCTCGATCGAGGAGCGGCGCGACGGCCTCACCGTGATGTCGCCCGGCTCTCCGCTGGGCCAGGCCATGACCGGCGCCAGCGTGGGCGACGAGGTGACCTTCCGGGCCCCCAGCGGCCCGTTGAAGATCACGGTCGTAAACATCGACTTCTGAGTTCCGCCCCGGCGACAGTGCAGCCTCCAGGCCCCTCCCGTCACCCGGCCCGGAGGGCGGCGCTGATAGCGGCGGCCGCTTCCACCACGGCCGGGCCGTAGCGGGCGGCGGGGGCCCGGGTGGTGCGCTCCACCGGGCCCGACACGCTGACGGCGGCCACCACCGTGCCGTCGACCCCCACCACCGGGGCGCTGACCGAGGCCACGCCCCGCTCCCGCTCCTCCACCGAGGCGGCCCAGGTGCCGGCCGGGGCCTCGCCCCGAAGGACGGCGGCGGCCGAACCGGCCGCCATCGTGAGCCGCGAGCCCACGGTCACGATCGTGCGCAAACCGTGGGCCGACTCGGCGGCCAGGATGCAGACCCGCTCGTCGCCGTCGCGCACGTAGAGCTGGGCGCTCTCCCCCGTCCGGTCCCGCAGGGCGGCCAGGTGGGGCTCGGCCGCTTCCACCAGCGGGATCTGGTCGGCCGCCCGCTGGCCCAGGCTGAGCAGGCGGTAGCCGAGGGCGAACCGGCCGTCGGGCCGGCGTCGCAGGAGCCCGTGGCCCTCCAGGGCCACGGCCAGGCGGTGGGCGGTGGCCCGGGAGATGCCGGTGGCCACCACCAGCTCGGCCAGCGAGCAGGGGCCGGCCTCCACCGCCGCCAGCACGGCGAGCGACTTGTCGAGGACGCCCACCGTTGGAGCACTGTCGCCCGTTGGTACCATGAACTGAGATACTAGTCTCAATATATGAGACACCCGCAACGGGGCGCTCGCGCCTGCGGGGTGCGCGAAGAAAGCGAGGGGAACTCCTCCATGGCCGACGAAGCCCGAACGCTCGCCGAGAATGTCTGGGACGCCCACGTGGTCCACCAGGGAACCGGCGGTGAACCCGACCTGCTCTACATCGACCTCCACCTGGTGCACGAGGTGACCTCGCCCCAGGCCTTCGACGGCCTCCGCCTGGCCGGGCGCAAGGTCCGCCGGCCCGAGCTGACCGTGGCCACCGAAGACCACAACGTCCCCACCGAGCACATCGACCAGCCGATCGCCGACCCCATCAGCGCCCGCCAGATCGAGGTCATGCGGGCCAACGCCGCCGAGTTCGGCATCACCCTGCACAAGATGGGCGATCCCGGCTACGGCATCGTCCATGTGATCGGCCCCGAGCAGGGCCTCACCCAGCCCGGCATGACCGTGGTCTGCGGCGACTCCCACACCTCCACCCACGGCGCCTTCGGGGCCCTGGCCTTCGGCATCGGGACCAGCGAGGTGGAGCACGTGCTGGCCACCCAGACCCTGCCCCAGTCCCGCCCCAAGACGATGGCCGTGAACGTGAACGGCCAGCTCGGCGCGGGCGCCAGCCCCAAGGACGTCGTGCTGGCCATCATCGGCCGCCTGGGCACCGGCGGCGGCATCGGCCACGTGATCGAGTACCGGGGATCGGTGTTCGAGCAGATGTCGATGGAAGGCCGGATGACGGTGTGCAACATGTCGATCGAGGCCGGGGCCCGGGCCGGCATGGTCGCCCCCGACGACGTCACCTTCGCCTACCTCGAAGGCCGGGAGCACGCCCCGAAGGGGGCGGCCTGGGAGCGGGCCCTCGACGCCTGGCGGGCCCTGCCCACCGAGGCCGGCGCCCGGTTCGACACGGTGGTCGACCTCGACGCCGCCGCCATCGGCCCCCACGTCACCTGGGGCACCAACCCCGGCCAGGTCACCCGGCTCGACGGCGCCGTGCCCACGCCCGATTCGTTCGACGACCCGGGGGCCCGCGACGCTGCGGCCCGGGCGCTGGAGTACATGGGGCTGGTGGGCGGCACCCCGATGCGCGACGTCAAGGTCGACACCGTGTTCATCGGCTCGTGCACCAACAGCCGCATCGAAGACCTGCGGGCGGCGGCCGAGGTGGCCAGGGGCCGCACGGTGGCCAACGGGGTGCGGACCCTGGTGGTGCCCGGCTCGTTCGCGGTGAAGGTGCAGGCCGAGGCCGAAGGCCTGCACGAGATCTTCCGGGCCGCCGGGTTCGACTGGCGGGAGCCGGGGTGCTCGATGTGTCTGGCCATGAACCCCGACAAGCTGTCGCCCGGGGAACGCTCGGCGTCCACGTCGAACCGCAACTTCGAGGGCCGGCAGGGCCGGGGCGGGCGCACCCACCTGGTGTCGCCGGCCGTGGCCGCCGCCACCGCCATCGCCGGCCGCTTCGCCGCCCCGTCGGACCTGAGCTGAGATCGAGGAGTAGCAGACATGGAAGCAGTACGCATCGTGAGTGGCCGGGCCGTCCCGCTCGACCGGTCCGACGTCGACACCGACCAGATCATCCCGTCCGACTGGCTCAAGCAGGTGGAACGCACCGGCTTCGAGAAGGGCCTGTTCTCGGAGTGGCGTGACGATCCCGCCTTCATCATGAACGACGAGCGCTTCGCCCAGGCCACGATCCTGATCGGGGGCCCCAACTTCGGGGTCGGCTCGTCCCGGGAGCATGCCGTGTGGGCCATCCAGCAGGCCGGGTTCAAGGCCGTGATCTCGCCCCGCTTCGGCGACATCTTCCGCAACAACTCCACCAAGAACGGCCTGGTGCCGGTGGTGGTGTCGGCCGAGTTCGGGCGCCAGCTGCTCGACGCCGTGCAGGCCGACCCGTCGCTCGAGATCACGGTGGACGTGGAGCGCCGTCAGGTGGAGGTGCCGGCCCTCGGGCTGTCGGAGCCGTTCCCGCTCGACGACGCCACCCGGGAGCGGTTCCTGCAGGGCCTCGACGACATCGGCCTGTCGCTGCGCCACGAGGGATCGATCGGCACCTTCGAGGCCCACCGCCCCGACTGGATGCCCGCCGCCAGCGTCTGAGCGATTCTGAGGAGCTTGAGCCGCACCCAGTGCGGCTCGAGCTCCTTTTCGTTACTGGAAGGCGGGGAGCACCTCGTCGGCGAAGAGCTTGGCCGGGATCTTCGTGTCCCGTCCGAAGAACTCGATCACGAACATCGTGCAGCCCTTGTCGATGTGGTCCTGCATGCGGCGGATCACGCCGTCGGGGTCGCCCCAGATGCCGTGGGCCTCGATGCCGGCCCCGAGATGCCCGCCGTAGACCTTGGCCGCCTTGGCCAGGTTGTCCCGGGCGTCGGCCTCGGTGTCGCCGATGACCACGATCGTCTGCTGCGACACCGTGATCTCGGCCGGATCCCGCCCCACGTCGGCGCAGCGGCGGTGCAGGGCCTCCACCTTGGGGCCCAGCTCGCCCTCGGTGACCTGCAGGTTGTTCCAGATGTCGGCGTGGCGGGCGGCGATCCCCATCAGCCGCTTCTCCCCCGACCCGCCGATCAGGATCGGCGGTTTACGGGGCGGCTTCGGCTCGCACACCGTCTCATGGGCCCGGGCCCACGTGCCCTCGTAGGTGACGGTGGGCTCGGTCCACAGGCGGGGCAGCAGCTCGCACGTCTCCTCCAGGGCGTCCATCCGCTCCTTGAGCGACGGGAACGGCCGGTCGTAGCCCTCGAACTCGTCCTGGTACCAGCCGGCGCCGAGGCCGACGATCACCCGGCCCCCGGCGATGTTGTCGATGGTGGCGATCTGCTTGGCGAACAGAGCCGGCGTGCGGAACAGCGGCGGTGTCACCAGCGAGCCCAGCTCCACCCGTTCGGTGATGGCGGCCACCGCCGTCAGCTCACTCCACGCTTCCAGAATCGGCGTGGCCGCCGTGGGTACGCCGTAGAGGTGGTCGCACACCCACACCGAGTCGAACCCGAGCTCCTCGAAGGTCTGGGCCGCCGAGCGGGCTTCGTCCCAGGTGCGCTTGATCTGGGGCAGCGTGACCCCGACGTGAATGTCCCCCATGCCGGGCGACGCTAGCACCCGCCCGACCGTGGCCGCGAAGTGACCGCGAAGTGGCCGCGACCTCAGATGGCGATGATCTCCACCAACTCGCCCAGCGCCCGGAAGTCGCCAGGATTCCTCGTGTAGAGAGGCAGGTCGGCGGCGCTGGCCGTGGCTGCGATCATCAGATCGACGGCGCGCGCCCCCGAGCTTTTCGTCCCCCCGCCGCGACCGCGGCGTAGATCCTGCCGTAGGCTCGCGCCGCCTCGACGTCGAACGGCAACGGATCGAACGTGGCCTCCGCCCGCTGTAGCCGATCCTGGCGGCGAGCCCGCTCGTCGGGATCATCGGTGGCATGCGGGCCAGCCGCCAACTCAGCGAGCGTGACGGCGGCGATCGCCACCTGGTGCGGTAATGACGCCGTATCGAGCCGATCGAGATCGATGACCACCGAGGTGTCGAGCAGCCCCCGCTCATGGACCCTCGGCGGCTCAGGCACGGGGCGCCGGGTCCTGGGAGGCGAAGCGGTCGACGTCGTCCCGGAACCGTCCGCCGTCGAGGGAGGGCGCCGCTCGGAAGGCGGCAATGGCGGCTTCGGCGCTCACGAACTGGCGACGCCGCAGCGGAATGAGTTCGCCGACCGGCGTTCCATTGCGGGTCACCGTGAAGGCTTCGCCCTGATCCAGCCGGCGCATGATCTCCCCGCTGTCATTGCGTAGTTCGCGCTGGGTGATGGCCTGCAGCTCAGCGTTGGACACGGGCCCCAGTGTAGCACGCGTGCGACGCGCCGGACGACGAGGGCCGTCAGCTCTCGAAGCCGAGGCCGAGGCGGTCGAGGGTGCGGAGCCAGAGGTTGCGCTTGCCCGTGCGGTCTTCGGCGTCCATCGACCAGCGGGTGGCCTGGATGCCGACGAACCGGAACGGCTCGGGTGGATAGGGCACCGGCTTGGATTTCACGAACTCGAGCTGGGTGGCCGCCGTCTTGCGCCCGTCGAGCAGATCGAGGGTCACCTCGGCTCCGAACCGGGTGGCGGCCACGCCGAGGCCGGTGTAGCCCAGGGCGTAGGCCACCCGGCCGCCCATGGCGGTGTCCCAGAACACACAGAACCGGCTGCAGGTGTCGATGGCCCCGCCCCACACGTGGCTGAAGTTCAGGCCCTCCAGCTGGGGGAACGTCTGGAAGAAGTGCTGGGACAGCTTGGCCCACGTCTCGGGCCGGTTCTCCAGCTCCTGGTGCACCTTGCCCCGGAAGTAGTAGATCGTGTCGTAGCCGCCCCACAGGATCCGGTTGTCTTCCGTGAGCCGGTAGTAGTGGAACTGGTTGGAGATGTCGGTGAGGCCCTGGCGCTGCGTCCAGCCGATGTCGGCCATCTGGGCCGCGTCGAGCGGCTCGGTGACCATGCAGTAGTCGTACACCGGGGCGATGAAGTGCCCGATGCGGCGCAGCAGCGGCTTGTAGGCGTTGGTGGCCAGCGCCACCTTGGCCGCCCGCACCCGGCCCAGCGGGGTGGTGACCAGCACCCCGATCCCGTCCCGCTCGATCCCGGTGGCCTTGGTGTCCTCGTAGATGCGCACGCCGAGCTCCTCGGCCGCCGCCTTGAGCCCCCACACCAGGCGGGCCGGGTCCACCAGGGCGGCCCGGTCCTTGCGCCACAGGCCGCCCACGTAGGTGGGCGAGTTCACGTGGGCCCGCACCTCGGCCTGGTTCAGCAGCTCCACCCGCTGGCCCAGGCGGCGCAGCAGACCCATGTCCTGGCGCAGCTCGTCGACGTAGCTCGGCACGTGCTGGGTGGTGGCCACGTCGATCACGCCGGTGCGCTCGTAGTCGCAGTCGATCTTGTAGCGCCGGATGGCCGACTCGATGGCCTCCAGGTTCTCCAGGCCCAGCTGCTCCAGCACGGCCAGCTCGTCGGGGAACCGTTCCTGGCCGTTGGCGATCCCGTGGGTGAGGCTCGACTCCATGAACCCGCCGTTGCGGCCGCTGGCGCCGGAGCCCACCTCGCGGGCGTCGATCAGCACCACGTCACGCTCGGGGTCGCGCTCCTTGGCGATGAGGGCGGTCCACAGCCCGGCGTACCCCCCGCCCACCACGCACAGGTCGCACGAGTCGGTGCGCACCAGGGTGGGGTTGGAGTCGGGCTCGTCGACGTCGTCGTACCAGTAGGGATAGGGGTAGGCGTCGGCGATGGCGCTCAGGTGGGGCTCGGTCACAATGCTCCGATCAGGGTGCCCCGAGCGTACCAAACGTGATTTTTCCGGTCCGGGCGGAACCAGGGTGCCGGCGCCGGTCGTCACAGAGCCATGATCACACGAGCTCCTGCCCTCCTGGCCTCGGCGCTGGCGGCCGTCGCCATCGGGGCCACCGCCTGCTCCTCTGGCGGCGACGACAACACCATCGTCGACCACGACACCCTGCCTCCGGCCACCGTGCAGCTCGACGCCGGCGACATCGTGCTCACCGCCGGGTTGCAGACGGTGGGCAGCTGCGACGACCTCCTGGCCCGGATCAAGGCCGAGGCCCTCGACCGGGTGGGCCCCTACGGCTTCGGCCAGAACGGCGGCCCCCTGTTCGCCACCGATGAGGTGCGGCCGGGGGCCACGCTGGCCGATGGCAGCAACCAAGGCGGCGCCCCCGCCAGCACCATGGCGCCGGTGATGCCGGCCGCCGGCGGTGACGCCGTGGCCTCGTCCGGCGAGAAGGCGGCCGCCGCCAGCAGCGAGGCCGCGCCCGCCCCCGCTCTGGCCGACCAGGCCGGGGCCACCGCAGCCGAGACGTCGGGCACCAACAACCAGGAGGCCGGGGTCGACGAGGCCGACCTGGTGAAGACCGACGGCGAGCGGCTGGTGGTGGTGTCGGGTAACGAGCTGCGGGTGATCGACACCACCGGCGCCACCCCCGAACTGGTGAAGGTGATCACCCTGCCCGACGGGATCTCGGGCGGCGAGCTGTTCCTGGCCGGCGACACGGCGCTGGTCATGACCACCGGCTGGACCGACCGGCCCTACGTCACCGACGGCTCCAAGATCTACCCGTCCGACTGGTACCCCGGCTCCCCCACCGCCCGCCTGATCGAGGTCGACCTGGTGGACGGCACCGTCACCCGCACCCTGGAGCTGGAGGGCTCGTACCTGTCGGCCCGGGAGGTCGACGGGACGGTGCGGATCGTGGTGTCGGCCAACGCCGAACGGTTCGCCTTCGTCTACCCGTCGAACCAGCAGGCGGAGGCGTCGGCCGAGAAGGCCAACCGGGCCCTGATCGAGGAGTCCACGATCGAGCAGTGGCTGCCCACCTATCGGGTGGTCGAGGGCGACGTGACCACCCACTCCGGGCCCATGGTGGACTGCGACCGGACCTACATCCCGCAGGACTTCGCCGGCTTCGGCTCGCTGGCCCTGCTCACCGTCGATCCGGCCCAGGGGCTCGACCTGGTCGACACCACGGCCGTGCTCACCGACGCCCAGACCGTCTACGCCTCCACCCAGCTGGTGGCCGTGGCCACCCCCCGCTGGCCCGTCTACGACGAGCAGGGCGTCATCGTCGACGACGGCACGGCCTTCACCACCGCCGTCCACACCTTCGACATCACCGACCCCACCCAGGCCACCTACGTGGCCTCGGGCTCGGTGCCCGGCCACCTGCTCAACCAGTACTCGCTGTCGGAGCACGACGGCTACCTCCGGGTGGCCACCACCGACGGATCGCCGTGGGGTGCCGGCGGCGGCAGCCCCGAGTCGATGATCACGGTGCTCGGCCTCGACGGCAACGCCCTGGTGACCGCCGGTGAGGTACGGGGCCTGGGCCCCAACGAGCAGATCCAGGCCGTACGGTTCCTGGGCGACAAGGCTTACGTGGTCACGTTCCGCCAGACCGATCCCCTGTTCGTGGTCGACCTGGCCGACCCGACCCGGCCCCGCCTGGCCGGCGAGCTGAAGATCCCCGGGTTCTCCAGCTACCTCCATCCGGTCGACGACGGCCACCTGGTGGGGGTGGGCACCGACGGCGACGAGCAGGGCAACACCTTCGGCACCGTGGTGTCGCTGTTCGACGTGACCAACCCCGCCGATCCGGCCCGTACGGCCAAGCTGTCGATCGGACCCGAGGGCGAACGCGGTAACGGGTTCGGCAACGACGGCTCCTGGACCCCGGTCTCGTCCGACGCCCGGGCCTTCACCTGGTGGGAGGGCAAGGCCGTGGTGCCCGTGAGCTGGTACCGGTTCGACCCCCGCAGCGGCCAGCAGGCCAACGGTTCCGACGCCGTGGTGGTGGCCGTGGACGAGGCGAGCGGAAAGCTGACCGAGGTGGGCCGGGTGACCCAACCCGCCAATCGGCAGTGCGACCCTGGCGTGCCGATGCCCATCGAGGGCGACGGCGGCATCGGCGGCCCGGCCCCCGACGGGTCGACGACCACCGCCGTCCCGGCGCCGGTGCCCGGCCCCATCGTCGGTGGCGGCTCCATCTCGGGCTCGACCGGTGTGATCGCCCCGGCGCCCGACTTCTGCTACGCCGTGCCGGGCGAGATCTACCGCACGGTGGTCATCGGCGACGACCTGTACACGGTGTCCAGCGCCGGGGTCGGGGTGAACCGCTTCGACGGCTCGCTGTCCGAGGTGGCCTGGATCCCCTTCAGCTGACCGGGGCCGGTCGCATCTCGATCAGATGGCTGATCGGCGTCGTGGTGCCATCGCTGCCGGTCACGGTCTCGGTCCATCCCAGCAGCGTCCCGCTGGGATCGACGGTCTCGATACCGTGGCTGAGCAGATCGGTCACGGTCGCGTCGACCACCCCCCGGGTGACGAACGGGCCGGCGCCGCGGGGGTCACCGCTGATCCACAGGATTCCGCCCGCCGTGGGCACCAGGGCCGCGGCCGGATCGGGGTCGATCCGCTGGGCGGGCTCGCCCGGCACGATCCGCACCACGCCGTCGAGGCGGGAACTCACCCATACCGCCCCGGCGGCGTCGATCTGGAGGCCGGTGATGCCCCCCAACGCCCCGTCGCCGAAGGCGGGATCGTCGTCGTCGGTGCCCACGGTCAGGCTGGCGATCACCTCACCGTCGTACACCACCGCTCCCGAGGTGAGCACCGCGGCGGTTCGGCCCGTCGCATCGCGGTCGACCCACAGAGCCGGGCCCACGCCGAGATCCTCCGCCGGGGTCCCGTCGGGACCGGCGAAGCGGTAGGCGGCTCGGCCGGTGGCCATCACCAACGAACCGTCGGGCGTCCACCGGAGGGTGCGGAGGAAGTCGAGGTTGGCGTAGCCCTCCTCCTCGCCGGGGAAGACGTCGGCGCCGACCTCGATCGCCGACAGGAGCGAACCGTCGGGGCCCCATTGGGCCAGGCTGATGCCGCTGAAGAACGTCTCGCACACATTGGCGGCGGCCGTAGAGCCGTCGGCGCTCATCACCGGTCCGGAGCCGACCAGGGTGCCCGCCGGTTCCACCCGGCGGCGGGAGCCATCGGCGATGCGCACCACGAACAACGACTGGCCACCGCACTCGCTCGCCGGCACGTCCTGATCCTCCTCGCTGACCAGGGCGAACTGCCCACCGGGCAGGACACCCCCGAGCCATCCCGAGAACTCCCCCCGGGAAGGGCCCGGCACCAGCGAGAGCTCGGCGGCCGGGGGTACACCGTCCACCATGGCCGGCAGGGGGCGGTTCGAGGTCGGGTCGGGCGTGGTGACCGGGACGGTGCCACCCACCGTCGGGACCGTGGCGCTGTCGACCGTACGGATCTCGTCCGAGGTCGACCGATCGAAGGTCCGGACCGCCACCAGCGTCCCTACCGTCGCCACGGTCACGGCGGCGGCGACCGCCGCCAGCGCCAGCCGGGGCCGCGCCACCCTCCCTCGCCGGCGCCTGCCCCGCCCGACCTGGAGGTCGACCAGCGGGGCCGCATCGGAGTCGGCAACGGCGACGGCCTCGTCGGCATCAGTGTCGGGGCGATGGGCCACGCCGACCGCGGGCCCACCGGCCGGGCCGGTGACCTGCAGCCCGGTCCGCAGCTCGTCCCAGAACCCCGGGCCGTGCTCGGGGACGGGCAGGGCAGCGATGGCCCGGCCCAGCGTCGGGTCGCGGTTGATGGGGGTGGTCATGGGGTCGACCCCTCCTCGTTGTCGATTGGGAGCACATCGCCGGCCAACAGGCGGCGCAGGACCTGATGGGCCCGGTTGAGGCGACTGCCGACGGTGCCGGGGGCGATGCCGAGCATGGCACCCACCTCCTCGTAGCCGAACCCGTGCACGTCCACCAGCAGCACCACGGCCCGGTGGTCGGGGGCCAGCCGCCTCAGCGAGTCGGCCAGTTCGAGCCTCTCACCGGGTCCGCCTCCGGGCACTCCGGCCGGACCGTCGACGTCGTCGTCGCCCACCACCTCGCGCCCCTGACGGCGGGCCTGCCGGCGCAGGTGGTCGAGGCAGGTGGTGGTGACGATGCGGTACAGCCAGCTGCCGATCGCCGCCTCCCCCCGGAACGCCCCGAGCCCCCGCCACGCCTTCAGATAGGCCTCCTGCAGGGCGTCGTCCATGGCCCCCCGGTCGCCCAGCATGCGGTAGGCCAGGGCCCGGAGCCGGTCGTCGTGCTGGCGCACGATCGCCTCGAACCGGCTGGCGTCGATCTCCTCGCCGGTTCTCATCGCCTCATCGATCACACCCCGTTGGACGCCGACACGGTCGACATCCTTCCATCGCCGACGGCCAACTGCGCGACGGAAACCGCGCCCTCATCGCGAACTGCGTCGCGAGATCTGCGGATCTCGTAGAGAACGTGACGCAGATCGATGCCGGGGCGCGGTTGTCGTCGCCCAGCCGGCGGTGGGGTGGCGGTCTGGGCGGCGGCCTGACGCCGGCCGCCGGGGCCGCCGGGGCTCAGCGGAGGTTGATCACGTCGATGGTGGTGACACCGTCGGTGCGGCGGAGGGTCTCCACCACCTCGGCCGGGGCGGGCTGGCCGATGTCGATCACCATCATGGCCGAGTGCCCCGAGGCGGTGCGGCCCACGTCCATGTTGTCGATGTTGATGGCGGCGTTGCCCAGGATCGTGCCCACGGCCCCGATCACGCCCGGCCGGTCGTCGTTGCGCACGATCAGCAGGTGGGCCGATGGCGGCACGTCGAGCACATGGTCGTCGATCTGGATGATCCGGGCCTCGTCGCGCAGGCCGATCAAGGTGCCGGTGAGCGAACGCTGCTCGCCCCGCACCGTCAGCCGGTTGCGGTAGTCGAGCGAGGTGGTGGACGACACCACGCTCAGCGTGATCCCGGCCTCGGCCAGCAGGCCGCTGGCGTTGACGAACGACACCGGCTCGTCGACCAGCTGCGACATCAGGCCCTTGGCCGCCGCCAGGCTCACCAGGCGGTTGTCGTAGCCGCCGATCTCGCCCTCGAACGATACCTCCACCTTGTCGCCGACGGCGGCCCGCCCCATCGACGACAGCAGCGCCCCCAGCTTCTCGGCCAGCGGCAGGTAGGGCACCATGGTGCCGGCCAGCTCGGCGGCGTCGATGTTGACGGCGAAGGGCACGAAGTCGCCGGCCAGGGCCAGCGCCACCTGCTCGGCGATCGTCACCCCGGCCTTGTCCTGGGCCTCGTGGGTGGACGCCCCGAGGTGGGGGGTGGCCACCACGTTGGGCAGGGTGAACAGCGGCGAGTCGGTGCAGGGCTCGGCGTCGAACACGTCGAGGGCGGCCCCGCCCACCTTGCCCGACACCAGCCCGTCGTACAGGGCGGCCTCGTCGACGATGCCGCCCCGGGCCACGTTCACGATGCGGATGCCGTCACGCGCCTTGGCCAGGAACTCCCGGCCGATCAGGCCGATGGTCTCCGGGGTGCGGGCCACGTGGAGGGTCACGATGTCGGCCCGGGCCGCCAGCTCGTCGAGCGACACCAGCTCCACCGACATCTCCCGGGCCCGCTCGGACGACACGAACGGGTCGTAGCCGATCAGATGCATGCCGAAGGCGTGGGCCCGCTCGGCCACCAGCTTGCCGATCCGGCCCAGGCCGATGATGCCCAGCGTGCGACCGTGGAGCTCGATGCCGGTCCAGGCGCTGCGCTCCCACCGGCCCTGCTTGAGGGCGGCGTCGGCCTGGGCCGTGTTGCGGGCCATGGCCAGCAGGAGGGCCATCGTCTGCTCGGCCGCCGACAGCACGTTCGACTGGGGGGCGTTGACCACCAGTACGCCCCGCTTCGTGGCGGCGTCGACGTCGACGTTGTCGAGCCCGATCCCGGCCCGGCCCACCACCATCAGATCGGTGCCGGCGGCCAGCACATCGGCGGTGACCGTGGTGGCCGACCGGATGATCAGCGCGTGGGCGCCGGGAACCACATCCAGCAGCTCGTCGGGCGACAGGCCGAGGCGCACATCGACCTCGTGGCCGGCGGCGCGCAGCTTGTCGAGACCGGTGTCGGCGATGGCCTCGGTGACCAGGATTCGGCTCATGGCTTGATCATCGCCGCTCGGGGCGCCGGCCCCACGCCGAAGAGACAAAAAACACCAGCTGACAGGTCGGGAATCGGCGGGGTGGGCGGACCGACGCTCATCCCAGCGTCAGCACGCACTGGGCCAGCATGATGGCGCCCATGGCGATGAGCTTGTGGGGCGGGATGTCGATGCCGTTGTCGAACCGGTCGAGCAGCACCACGCCGACCTGGAGGAAGGCGACCCAACCGATGGTCACCGTGCTCAGCTCGGCGTAGTCGAGGCTGCGGCCGTAGACCACGAACAGCAGGGCGAACACGGCCATGCCGCCCACCAGGGAGATGACGGCCCGCTGGTCGGCCCACTGGCGGGCCAGCACCGCCCCCACCAGGTCGAGCGCGGCCAGCGCCAACATGGAACCCACGGCGGGCAGCAGGGCCCGGGTGTTCACGGTGGCGGTGGTGGCGGTCTCGACGGCGATCGCGTCGTGCAGCGCGGCCATGGTCGATGGTCCTCTCAGCGGGCGAGTTGAGCGAATGGGTCGGTGCACCTCCCCGCTGAGGCGCATCGACGGTACTTCAGAGCACCGACGGTTCCTCTTGAGACGATGTGTTGAATGTGAAATCCGTCACCCGCCGACGCAGGCGGCACGGCGGGGTAGGGCCCCCGACGTGGATGGGGGAGGCCGACGCAGGAGGCCGACGGGGCGCGCCGTAGCCCCCGAACAGTAGGGTCGGGACCATGGCGAGCTGGTCGGTTCTGATCGTGGGTGGGGGGCTGGCCGGGCTGAGCGCCGCCCAGGAGCTGGTGGACGGGGCGGAGGCGGCCGGCGAGAGCCTGGCCGGCCGGGTGGCGGTGGTTGAAGCCGGCCGCTCCGCCGGGGGGCGCCTGGCCACCCGCACCATCGACCGGGCCGTGCTCGACCACGGCGCCCAGTTCTTCACCGTGCGGTCCGACACCCTCCAGGCCCGGGTCGACCAGTGGCTGGCCGACGGGGCGGTGGAGGAATGGTGCCGGGGCTTCGCCGAGGTCGACGGCTTCCCCCGCTACCGGGCCGCCGGCGGCATGCTGGCCCTGGCCGCCCACATGCGGCGGCGGCTGGAGCGGGCCGGGGTCGAGATCGTGACCGGGCGGCGGGTGGCCGCGGTGCTGTCGGACGGCGAGCGGTGGGTGACCACCTACCACGGCGCCACCCGGGAGCCCGACGAGGCCACCGCCCTCATCGCCACCCCGCCGGTACCCCAGATCCTGGAGCTGCTGCGGGACGGGGCGGTGGCGGTGCCGGCCGAGCACCGGGAGCGGCTGGAGTCGTTCACCTACCACCGGGTACTGGCCCTGCTGGCCGTGCTCGACCGGTCGCCCGGCCTGCCCGCCCCGGGGGCCATCCAGCAACCCGACGATCCGGTGTTCAGCTTCGTGGCCGACAACCAGGCCAAGGGCATCAGCCCCGTCCCCGCCGTCACCTTCCACACCGCCCACGCCCTGTCGGCCGAGCTGTGGGACCTGTCCGACGACGAGGTGGTGGCCCGCCTCACCGAACCGGCCCGGACGTATCTGGGCGGCGCCGAGGTGACGTCGCTCCAGCTCAAGCGGTGGCGCCACACCGGCCCGGTGACCCCGTGGCCCGAGCCGTGCCTCACGATCGCCGACCGGCCGGGCCCGCTGGTGCTGGCCGGCGACGGCTTCGGCTCGTCCCGCTTCGAGGGGGCCTACAACTCGGGCGTTGCTGCCGCCCAGGCGGTGGCCGCCGCCCTCGCCTGATCATCGGCCAATCGTCAACTACCGTGGTGGCGTGCTGCGCCAGCTTCCCGATGCCGACGACCTGGTTGAACCGGAGGGCCTGGCCGGGCCCGACCATCCGATGCGCCAGGTGACGCGCCAGGTGGCGTTCGAGGACGGCTGGTCACCGGGGCGGGCGGCCAAGGTGGCCGACCTGTTCGACTCGATGGCGGCGGGTTGGACGGCCGACCACTCGGGCGACGTGCGCGTCGCCCCGTTGCGCGACGCCCTACGCCGCGGGGACCTCGACCCGGGCGGGTCCTGGCTGGAGCTGGGTTCGGGCACCGGGGTGGGCACGGTGGAGCTGGTCGGCACCGTGAGCCGGCTGGTGGCCGTGGATCTGTCGGCCGGGATGCTGGCCAACGCCCCCGCCGTGGCCCCTCGGGTGCGGGCCGACGCCTCGGTGCTGCCCTTCCCCGACGCCGCCTTCGACGTGGCCGTGCTCGTCAACATGCTGCTGTTCCCGGCCGAGCTGAGCCGGGTGCTGGCCCCCGGGGGCAAGGTGGTGTGGGTCAACACGCTGGGCGACCGGACCCCGATCCACCTCCCCCCGGCCGACGTGATCGCCGCCCTCCCCGGCGAGTGGCACGGCGTCACCGCCCGCGCCGGCTCCGGCTTCTGGGCCGTCTTCGACCGCGCCCGCTGACCGCCAAACGGGGTCAGTACAGGAGATAGGGCTGGCGGAGCTGGTCGAAGGCGGCGTCCTCGTCGGCCCAGGCGGCGACGATGTCGGCGGCCGGGGTGCCGGCGGCCAGGGCCCGGCGGAGGCGGTCGGTGCCGGCCAGGGCGTCGAGGGTGGCGGGCCGGGCCACGAACCCCGTCTCCCCCGCCGCCCGGGCCTGGGCCCCGAAGACGTCGAGCAGGTGGACGCCGAGGGCCACCGGGCGCACGGCGGCGGGATCGGTCACCACCACCCGCACGCCGCCCAGCGACTGGCCGACCAGCGGCGGATCGGGGACGGTCGGCGTGGGCGCCGGGGTGAACGTCACCGGTTCGAACCGGACCCCGGGCAATCCCCTCCCGTTCAGCGCCTCGGCGGCGGCCGCCCCGTCGGCCCACGGCGCACCGATGAGGGAGAACGGCTCGCCGGTCCCCCGCCCCACCGAGGCCGACGTCGCCTCGAACAGCACGGTGCCGGGGTAGACGGCGGCCGTGTCGGCCGAGGGCAGCCCGGGGCTGGGCGGCACCCAGGCCCGGCCGGTGTCGGCCCACCGCTGGTCGCGGCGCCAGCCCTCCATCGGCACCACGTCCAGCCGGAGGCCGTCGAGCCCGTCGAGCCAGCCCTCGCCCTGGATCATGCGGGCCAGCTCGCCGGCGGTGAGGCCGTGAACCAGGGGCACCGGATACATACCGACGAACGAGGCGAAGGCGGGTTCGAGCGTCCAGCCCTCCACCCCGCCGTCGGCCGGCCCTCCGCCACCGAGCGGGTTGGGTCGGTCGAGCACCACGAACGGAACCCCGGCCCGGGCCGCGGCCTGCATGGACAGGCCCATCGTCGACACGTAGGTGTAGGGCCGGGCGCCCACGTCCTGCAGGTCGAACACCAGCACGTCGAGCCCGGCCAGCTGCTCGGGGCCGGGAGCCCGCTGGTCGCCGTACAGACTGTGGACGGGCACGCCGGTGGCGGCGTCGACGGTGTCGCCCACCGGGGCACCGGCCGGGGCGTCGCCCCGCACCCCGTGCTCGGGGGCGAAGGCCGCCACCACGTCCACGCCCTCGGAGGCGGCCAGGGCATCGAGCAGGGACCGGCCGTCGACCACCGAGGCGACGTTGAGGATCACGCCCACCCGCTGGCCCCGGAACCGCTGGAACCCGTCGGCCGCCGCCATCTCGGCCCCCACCCGCACCGGCGCCGTCGGTGCCGTCGCAGGCGCCGTCGCCGGCACCTCCGCCCCACCCTCGCCCGTCACCGGCGGTCGAGCGGTGTCCGAGGTGTCGGGATCGGTAGCGGGCGAAGCGGTCGCCTCGGACGTCGGCCCCCCACCGTCGGCCGGGCCGCAGGCCACGACGAGCAGCACCGCCACCACGATCAGCGGCAGGAACCGGGAAAGAAGTTGTGCCCGCCACGGCGCCGCCGTAGCCCGGCCGGTCTCGACGTCGGGCCTGTTCACAGCCCCGCAGGCACCTTTCGTCCGGACGCGTGTCGTTGCTTGGACATGCCTGTTGCCACAGAAAGGGGTTGAGTGACCACGAAGCGTGCCCTAGTGTGCCACCAGGTAAACATCAATTCAGGCGCAATTGATCCGGTGGTCCTCCCTCCCCTCTGGAAGACGATGTGCATGACTCTTGACGTTAGTGGCCGCCCTCCGGACCACTGATTCCGCCCCGGGCGACAAACCTCCGGCACCGGCTGGGCACGCGCCGTGTCCGCCGCCTCGGCCCGGCCCAGTCCGGTGTCGGCCCCATACCTTTCGAGGGCGACGACGGGTCTTCGCCCCACACCGGTGCAGCGACCGGGGTGGATCCGATCAACCGTCGCTCTTAATCCCGACATCACCCAGGAAGAAAAGAGCAACGTCGACGGCCAGTCGATCCGGTTCTTGAAGCGGTCCGAAGTGGGTGAGATCGGGATAGTTGACCAGCGCGAGACGGGGGTTGAGATCCGCCGCCGAGCGAACCCACTCGGCCGGATCGCCTCCGTCTCCGCTGGCAGCAACCACGATCGGCATCGAGAGCGCCACCGCCGCCTCGAACGTGCCGGCATTGTGGTGCTCGAACACCGAGGCCTCGTGCTCGGGCCGGCACCGCAGCACCACACCGTCGCCGCCGGGATCGTCGGCGAAGCCGTGCTCCACATAGGCGGCCAGCGCCCGGGGGTCGAGCAGGCTGAGCGGCGGGCGGCTGGCGTAGCGGTCGTAGGCCTCCTGGCGGGAGGAGAAACGGGCCCGCCGGGCCCGGGCCCCCACGGCGATGGCCGGTGCCCCCTCGCCGGTGAGCACCGGACCGTGACGCAGCAGGATCGGCTCGAACGTCCAGGCCCGGGCCACCAGGCCGGGCCGGGCGGTCTGGCCCAGGATGATGGCGGCACCCCCCATGGAGTGGCCGACGGCCCAGACCGGCGGATTGTCGGCCGGATCGGCCTGGCCCGAGTAGTGGTCGATCACGGCGGCCAGGTCGTCGGCCATCCCCGTCCAGGCCAGGCTCACACCGTCGGGCAGTCCGGTGGCGCCGTGGCCCCGGAAGTCGAGGGCCACCAACCGGACCGGCACCGGCAGCTCCCGGCGCAGCGCCTCCACCATGGGTAGCCAGGCCAGGCCGCAGAAGCCGGTGGCGTGACACAGCACGACGAGGGGGCCGTCACCGCCGAAGTCGTAGGTGGCCACCCGTACGCCGTCGGTCGAAACCACAGAGGTCGTCTTCCAGGATTGCATGGCCTCACAGGTTTCCAGGCCGGAGCGCCCGAGCCCAAGTCGACCACTCCGTTGACACCCGCCAATCAACTACACTAAAATTGCGAAACTGTGGATCTTTGTAGATCCAAGGGGGAACAACCGGGGAGGGCACGAGAGCCGGTGAGTCAGGCAGCGCAAGGCCGCCAACACAGCGCCAAGGAGTTGTTGTACACGATCCTGGGCGAGCTCGTGCTGCCCGCCGGCGGCTCGGCCTGGACCTCCACCCTGCTCGACGCCTACGGCACGCTCGGCGTCACCGAGAAGAACGCCCGCCAGGCCCTGGCCCGGGTGGCCGACCAGGGCATGATCGAGAGCCAGCGCCACGGCCGGGAGGCCCGCTGGCAGCTCACGCCGGCCGGCCGCAAGTTGCTGGAAGCGGGGGCGGAGCGGATCTACGGCTTCGGTGCTTCGCCCGCGGCCTGGGGCGGCGAATGGCTCCTGGCCCACTGCCCGGTGCCCGAGGCCCAGCGCTCGCTCCGCCACCGGCTGCGCACCCAGCTCTCGTTCGAGGGGTTCGGTGAGCTGTCGGCCAGCCTGGCCGTGTCACCCCACGCCAACCGGGAGGCGAGGCTGCGCCAGATCCTCGACACGCTGGAGCTGGCCCGGGAGTGCGTGGTGCTCCAGTGCCGCACCGGCTCCTCCGCCGCCGACCTCGACCTGGCCCGACGGGCCTGGGACCTCGACGCCCTGGCCGCCAGCTACCGGGCGTTCAGCCGGGTCCACGCCGAGCGGCCGGCCGCCGGGCCCGAGGCCAGCTTCCAGGCCGTGGTGGAGCTGGTCCACGACTGGCGCCGCTTCCCGTCGATCGACCCCGAGTTGCCCCCCGAGCTCCTCCCGCCCGACTGGGCCGGCGCCGGGGCCCGCTCGGTGTTCCACGGTTGCCACAGCCGCTGGGCGCCCGGCGCCGTCGAATGGTTCCGCCAGCGGGACGCCGCCCGCCGCCCCTGATTCCGAGATTCCCACCGACCCATCCCGGGAGGCGCACCCGCCCATGACCGACGACGCCAGCCAGACCGGCAGCCCGCCCCCCGCCGGGGCCTCCGCCCACGTCGACCCGTTCTGCACCCAGCGCCTGCCCCCGCCCGGGCAGTGGCCCGTGCTCACCGGCGTCGAGCGGTATCCGGAACGGCTCAATGCCGCCCACGAGCTCCTGGCCACCGGGCGGGCCCGGCCCGATGCCGTGGCCTACCGCCGGGGCGACGACGCCTGGACCTACGGCGAGCTCGACGGGCGGGTGCGGCGGCTGGCCACCGTGCTGGCGGCCGAAGGCCTGGTGCCGGGTAACCGGGTGCTGATCCGGGGCTTCAACTCACCCGAGACGGCGGCCGCCATCCTGGCCTGCCTCCACGCCGGCCTGGTGGCGGTGCCCACCATGCCCCTGCTCCGGGCCCACGAGCTGGGGGCGATCGCCGGGCGGGCCGAGCCGGCTCTGGTCCTCACCGATACCCGGCTGCGGTCCGAAGTCGACGCCATGACGGCCGTTACGAACGAGGCGGCCGGCGTACCGACCGCCCGGGTGCTGGCCTGGGGCGAGCCGGTGTTCGACAGCCGGTGGGCGGCGGCCGAGCCGATGCCCGAGGCCGTGCCCACCGCCGCCGTCGACGTCGCCCTGCTGCTGTTCACCAGCGGCACCACCGGGGTGCCCAAGGCCGCCTGCCAGCTCCACCGCGACCTCGTGGCCATCTGCGACACGGTGGGCGACACCATCTACCAGCTCGGCCCCGACGACGTGGTCACCGGCACCCCGCCCCTGGCCTTCGCCTACGGTTTCGGCGCCTTCTGCGCCTTCCCCCTTCGCGCCGGGGCCACCACCGTGCTGCTGGAGCAGGCCGGGCCCGACGCCCTGCTCGACGCCATCGAGCACCACCGGGCCACGGTGGTGTTCACCGCCCCCACCGCCTACCGGGCCCTCACCCCGCTGGCCGCCGGGCGGGACCTGTCGTCGCTGCGCTACGGGGCGTCGGCCGGCGAGACCCTGCCCGCCCCCACCTACGAGGCCTTCCGGGCCGCCACCGGGGTGGAGCTGCTCGACGGCATCGGGTCCACCGAGCTGTTGCACGTGTTCCTGTCGAACCAGATCGGCAACAGCCGCCCCGGCTCCACCGGCATCGACGTGCCCGGCTACCGGTGCCGGGTGGTCGACGACGACGGTGTGGAGGTGACCCCGGGCGAGATCGGCCATCTCGAGGTGCAGGGCCCCACCGGCTGCCTCTACCTCGACGACGAACGCCAGACCGTCTACGTGCGCGACGGCTGGAACCGCACCGGCGACCTCTACACCCGGGACGCCGAGGGCTGGTTCTGGTACCAGAGCCGGGCCGACGACCTGATCGTCACCGCCGGCTACAACGTGGCCGGGCCCGAGGTGGAGGCGGCCCTGCTGGCCCACCCGGCGGTGGCCGAATGCGCCGTGATCGGGGTGCCCGACCCCCAGCGGGGCATGGTGATCAAGGCCTTCGTGGTGCCGGCGGCCGGCCACGAGCCGGGCGACAGCCTGGCCCACGCCCTGCAGGACCACGCCAAGGCCACGATCGCCCCGTTCAAGTACCCCCGGGCCGTGGAGTTCCGCGACGCCCTGCCCAAGACCGGCACGGGCAAGATCCAGCGCTTCGTGCTGCGCCAGGAGGAGCTCGACCGTCAGGGCGCCGCCGGCACCGGCGGGGCATGATCCACCGTCGGTGGTTCGAGCCGGCCGGGGAGGCCGCCGACGACGCAGCCGCCTCGGCCGGGGCGGGGCCGCTGGTGGTACTGCACGAGGGGCTGGGGTCCATCTCGGCCTGGGGGCCGTTCCCCCAGCAGCTGGCCGACGGCACCGGGCGCCGGGTGCTGGCCTACGACCGGCGGGGCTACGGCCGCTCCGAGGCCCATCCCGGGCCGTGGCCGGCCCGCTACATGCACGACGAGGCGGCCCGGCTCCCGGCCCTGCTGGCCGAGGAGGGCGTGGGCGACGGGCTGGTGCTGGTGGGCCACTCCGACGGGGCCTCGATCGCCCTGCTCTACCCGTCGCAAGCGGCGCCGGGCTCACCCCGGCCGGCGGGGATCGTGTCGCTGTCGGCCCATCTGTTCGTCGAGCCGGTGGGGGTGGCCGCCATCGCCGAGGTGACGGCCGGCTACGAGTCCACCGGGCTGCGGGAACGCTTGGCCCGCCACCACGACGATGCCGACGCCACCTTCGGCGCCTGGTCCGAGGTGTGGCTGTCGGACCGGTTCCGGCCTTGGGTGCTGGACGCCGACGTGGGTGCCGTCACCTGCCCGGTGCTGGCTCTCCAGGGGGCGGCCGACCGTTACGGCACCCACCTCCAGCTCGACCGCCTGGCGGCCGCCGTGGCCGGCCCGGTCGAGGTGCGCGAACTCGACGGCGTCGACCACTGGCCCCACCGCGAAGCCCCCGACGCCGTCGTCCCCCTCATCCGTGACTTCCTGGCGAAACTGGGTTCGGGTCAGTAGCCGCCGAGGCCGGCGGAGGCCAGGTACCGGCGGGGGTTGTCGACCAGCATGACGTCCACCTGCTCGGCGCTGACGCCGGCGCCGAGCAGGGCTGGGATCACGTCGTTGGAGATGTGGAGGTAGTGCCAGTTGGGCAGGGGGCCCAGCGGCAGCTCGCCGGCGATCCAGTCGATGTAGCAGGAGGCGTCGTGGCTGAGCACGAGCTGGCTTTCGAAGCCCCGCCGGCACAGCTCGGCGATCACGCCCACCCGCTGCTCGGTGGTGAGGTAGCCGTCGATCCCGAAGCGGTCCATGCCCAGGTAGCTGCCCTGCTCCAGGATCTTCGACAGGTAGTCGAGGTCGTCGGTGTCGCCACAGTGGCCGATCACCACCCGGCTCAGGTCAACCCCCTCCTCGGCGAACACCCGCTGCTGATCCAGCCCCCGCTCGGAGCGGGCGTGGGTGTGGGTGGTGATGGGGCAGCCGGTCTGGCGGTGGGCCTGGGCGCAGGCCCGCAGGGTGCGCTCCACGTCGGGCGTGAGGCCGGGCTGGTCGGTGGCGCACTTGATCACGCCGGCCCTCACCTTTGCTCCGGTGCCGCCCCCCGTGGCCGTCCCCGACACCCCCTCCACGATGTCCTGCACGAAGTGGGTGGTCAGGATGTCGACGGCCCCGCCGTCGCGGGGCGGGCGCCGCCCCCGGTAGTAGTGGGGCAGCTCGTTGAAGGTGTAGAGGCCGGTGGCCACCACGATGTTGAGCTCGGTGCGGGCCGCCACCTCGCTGATGCGGGGCACGTAGCGGCCGAGGCCGATGGCGGTGGGATCGATGATGGTGTCGATGCCCGACGCCTTCAGCTCGTTGAGCCGGTCGGCGGCCTGGGCCACCCGGGTCTCCTCCTCGCCCCACTCCTCGGGGTAGTTGGCCTGGATCTCGGGCGACAGCACGAAGATGTGCTCGTGGGCCAGCACCCGACCCAGGGATTCCTCCGGCACCGGACCGCGGACCGTCTCGATCATCGTCATGGCCGGACGCTAGCCCGGCATTCTGGCGCGAGAAAACTGCGCTGAGCGCTGTTTGGACGCGCAATTTCGCCGGCGGGCTAGAGGCCGACGGCGCCGGCGGGGGGCTCGATCCGGTCGGCCGGCTCGAACCCGAACACCCGACCGTAGAACCACAGCTCCACCTCGTAGGACCGGACGATGTTGGCCTGCTGGCGGAACCCGTGCTGCTCGCCCTCGAAGGCCACGTAGGCGTGGGGGATGCCCTTGGCCGCCACCGCGGCCACGATCGCCTCCGACTGGTTGGGCGGCACGATCTCGTCTTCCAGGCCCTGGAGCACGAGGAGGGGGCACGACAGCTCGTCGGTGTGGTTGATGGGCGACCGTTCCTCGTACAGGTCGCGCCGCTCGGGATAGGGGCCGATCAGCCCGTCGAGGTAACGGCTCTCGAACTTGTGGGTGTCGCGGGCCAGGGCCTCCAGGTCGGCCACGCCGAACAGGTTGGTGCCGGCCGAGAACACGTCGGACCGCATGAGGGCGCTGAGCACGGTGAACCCGCCGGCCGACCCACCCCGGATGGCCATCCGGTTGCCGTCGACCTCGTCGGCGGCGGCCAGGGCCTCGGCCACCGCCACCGAGTCCTCCACGTCGACGATGCCCCAGGCCCCGTCGAGCAGGCGGCGGTACGTACGGCCGAAGCCGGTGGAGCCGCCGTAGTTGACGTCGGCCACGGCGAAGCCCCGGCTCGTCCAGTACTGGACGCGCAGGCTGAGAGCCGGGCTGGCATGAGCGGTGGGGCCGCCGTGGCCCATCACCACCAGCGGGGGCCGCTCACCGGCCGGGCCGTGGAACCCGGCCCCGGTGGGCGGGTAGAAGAAGGCGTTGGCCTGGCGGGCGCCGCCGGGCCCGGACGAGGCAGCTCCTCCGGACGGGTAGGTGTAGGTGCGGGCGGTGGAGAACCAGGCGGCACTCAACGGCTCGCCGTCGCTCCCGATCAGGGGCTCGGCCGGCCGGTGGACGGTCACCGTCTCCCCCGCCAGATCGAGCTCGGCGATGGTGGGCAGGCCGGTGGCGGTGGCCCCGTTGACCAGGATCGTGCCCCGCCCGGTGGCGGCCACCGCCTCCACGTGCACCAGATCGGTGGGGATGGGCTCGGGCTCGCCACCGGAAGCGAGCACCAGGGCCAGGCGGTCGACCGCCGCCTCGGTGACGATCACCACCAGGCGTCCGTCGGGAAGCTCGGTCCACTGCTGGGAGCCGAACACCCAGGCCGGGGTTCCGATCTCGGCCCCCTCCAGCGCAGTGAGGGGCTGGTGGCGGGACGACCCGGGGGTCCAGACGTGGAGGTTCCACCAGCCGTTGGCGTCGGTGGAGAACACGAGCCGACCGTCGGCCGTCCAGTCCGGCCCCTGGATCGACTCGGCGGGCCCGCCGGCGACCACGTGGGTGTTGCCCAGCCGCATCCCGCCGAATACGGGGGCCACGCACAGCTCGGTGCCGTCCCACGGCATGCGGGGATGGTTCCAGCGCAGCCACGCCAGCCACCGCCCGTCGGGCGAGAAGCGGGGGGCGGCCACGAAGTCGGCCTGGGGTTGGCCGTCGGCGCCGGCCCCGATCACCCGGGGCTCGGCCGGCCCGGCCTCGGGCACGGTGCCGGTGGCGATCACCACCAGCTCGTTGACCGCCTCGTCGCCGTCGCCATGACGCTCCCGCACGCACACCAGCCACGGCTCGGCCGGGTGCTCCCGGCCGTCGGCGTAGCGCCAGGCCCGGGGGGCCGGCGGCTCGGGGGTCAGCGCCTCCGGCTCGGAGTCGACACCGGGATCGAAGCGGTAGAGCCGCTGATCGGTCCACTGGCTGAGGTAGATGCAGTCGGCCCCCGGCCACCAGGCCCCACCCCCGTACTCGTGGACCAGGGTACGGGCCGACCAGGGGGCGTCGAGCAGGTCGACGGTGGGGGCATCGGCCGAGGCCCGCCCCACCAGCACCGACCGGCCGGCCTCGGCCGGGCGCAGCTCGGACCAGATGACACCGGTGCCCCACGGCGCCGCACCACCCAGCCCCACGCTGCCCGACGCCAGCAGGGCGGCCGACAGCGGCGAGGGCCAGGTGCCGTAGGGGGCCTCGACCGAACCAGGCGACGGCGTGCTCATCGGCGCTCTCCCGTTCCCGGTTAGCGGACCTGGGCCAGCAGGTCGGCCAGGCGGGTGAGCCCCTCCGTCATGTCGTCGTCGCCCATGGCGAACGAGAAGCGGCCATAACCGGGGGCGCCGAATGCCTCGCCCGGGACGAAGGCCACCTTGGCCTGCTCGAGCACGATGTCGGCCAGGTCAAGGGTGGAGCCGATCGTGCGGCCACCCACCTGGCGACCCAGCAGTTCCTCGAACGAGGGGAAGGCGTAGAACGCCCCCTCGGGCATGAGGCACTCCACGCCCACGATGGCGTCGAGCAGCTTGTGCATCACCAGGCGGCGCCGGTCGAACGCCACCCGCATGGCGGCCACCGCCGTCAGGTCGCCCGACACGGCGGCCAGGGCGGCCCGCTGGGCGATGTTGTCGACGTTGGAGGTCTGGTGGCTCTGGAGGTTGTCGAGGGCCTTGGCCACGTCGGGCGGGGCGATGACCCAGCCCACCCGCCAGCCGGTCATGGCGTAGGTCTTGGCCACGCCGTTGAGCACGATGCAGGTGTCGGCGATCTCCGGCACCAGCGTGGGCATCGAGTGGAACTGCACCCCGTCGTAGGTGAGGTGCTCGTAGATCTCGTCGGTGATCACCCACACCCCGTTGGCCAGGGCCCAATGGGCGATGGCCTCGATCTCCTCCTTGGGGTACACCGCGCCCGTCGGGTTCGACGGGCTGACGAAGATCAGGGCCTTGGTGTTGGGGGTGCGGGCCGCCTCCAGCTGGTCCACCGTGACCCGGAAGCCGCTGTGGATCGTGGTGGGCACCTCCACCGGCACGCCGCCGGCGATGCGGACCGGCTCGGGGTAGGTGGTCCAGTAGGGGGCGGGGATCAGCACCTCGTCGCCCTCGTCGACCAGGGCGGCGATCGAGTTGAACACGGCGTGCTTGCCGCCGTTGGTGACCACCACCTGGTTGGCCTTCACGCTGTAGCCGGAGTCCCGCAGGGTCTTGACGGCGATGGCCTCCCGCAGCTCGGGCAGGCCGCCGGTGGCGGTGTACTTGTGGTTCTTCGGATCCCGGCAGGCGGCGACGGCGGCCTCGACGATGTAGTCGGGCGTGGGGAAGTCGGGCTCGCCGGCGCCGAAGCCGATCACGGGCTCGCCGGCCGCCTTCAGCTGATTGGCCTTGTTGCTGACGGCCAGGGTGGCCGACGGGGCGATGGAGGCGATTCGGGCGGCGATGCGGCCATGAGCCATGATGATGGTCTCCGTTGCTCGGCTCGGGCGAGTGGTAGGTATGTCGGGTCTCAATCCTGGCAGCACATCGCCCCGGCCCCTCACGGATTTCGCCACTTTCGACCCGACCCACCCCGACCCAACCGGCGAACCGGCCCGCTCCCCCGGCCAACACATCAAGTTGCGGCCCCCAACCCTCCGATGTTAGGTTCTCCTAAGACTCCCGCTGGCGGGGGTCCAACCGGAGTCGTCCCCCGGAGGAGTGCCACATGTTCGCCAATTTCCTGATCGGCTTGCGGGAGGGTCTCGAGGCGTCGCTGGTGGTGGGCATCCTCGTGGCCTACCTGGCCCGCACCCACCGGCGGGACCTGTTGCCCAAGGTGTGGCTGGGCGTCGGGTTCGCCGTGGCCGTGTCGCTGGCCGCCGGCGCCGCCCTCACCTTCGGGCCCCGTGGTCTGAGCTTCGAGGCCCAGGAAACCATCGGGGGCACGCTGTCGATCGTGGCCGTCGGGTTCGTCACCTGGATGATCTTCTGGATGGCCCGCACCTCCCGGGCCCTTCGGGCCGAGCTCGAGGGCCGCCTGGCCGTGGCCGTGGCCGCCGGCGGCACCAGCCTGGTGCTGCTGTCGGCGCTGGCGGTGGGTCGCGAGGGTCTGGAGACCGCCCTGTTCGTGTGGGCCGCGGCCCAGGCCACCGGCTCCACCACCTCCCCCCTGATCGGCGCCTTCCTCGGCCTGGCTGTGGCCGTGGTGCTGGGGATCGGGGTGTACCTGGGGGCGGTCCGCCTCAACCTGGCCACCTTCTTCCGCTGGACGGGCGTGGCGCTGGTGATCGTGGCCGGCGGGGTGCTGGCCTACGGCATCCACGACCTGCAGGAGGCCAGGATCCTGCCCGGTCTCAACACCCTCGCCTTCGACGTGAGCGACACGATCCCGCCCAGCTCGTGGTACGGCACCCTGCTGAAGGGCACCATCAACTTCTCGCCCCGCACCACGGTGCTGGAGGCGATCGCCTGGACCTGCTACGTGGTCCCGGTGCTCTTCCTGTTCTGGCGCGCGGTCCGCACACCGGCCCCTCGCCCGACCAGCAACCCCACCAACCCCACTCCCGATGCAGTGAGCGTGTGAGATGACTATCGCCCGGTTCCGGGTCGGTGCCCTGGCGGCGTCGGCCTTCTTCGTCCCGGCCCTGGCCGCCTGCTCGTCCGACGGCGCCTCCTCGGAGGACGCCACGGCGGTGGCCGTCAGCAGCACGGCCGACGCCTGCGAGCTGAGTGCCACCACCGCCCCCGCCGGGGCGGTGACGTTCACCGTGAAGAACGACGGGGGCGAGACCACCGAGTTCTACGTCTACGAGGAAGACGGCACGACCATCGTGAGCGAGGTGGAGAACATCGGGCCGGGCACCAGCCGGGACATGTCGGTCGACCTGAAGGCCGGCACCTACGTGACCGCCTGCAAGCCGGGCGAAGCGGGCGACGGCATCCGGGGCGACTTCACCGTCAGCTGAGTCCCATCCCACCATCCATTGGCGGCTGACGGGCGCGCCCCGGCTCCTGTTCCGTCGCGTCCCCCGATCGAGAGGTACATCATGCCCTTCCTACCCTCGCGCGCCCTGGCGCTCGCCGGCCTGCCGGCGGCGGCGCTCCTCACCGCCTGCACGTCCGCCGCCCCCGAGACCGCGACCGGGGGCACGAACGACACCGACGGCCCGGTCGCCGTCACCAGCACCGACGACGAGTGCCGGCTCAGCGCCTCCTCCGCCACCGGCGGGGCGGTCACGTTCGCCGTGACCAACGACGGGGGCCAGGTCACCGAGTTCTACCTGCTGGCCGAAGACGGGGTGGCCGTGCTGGGCGAGGTGGAGAACATCGGCCCCGGCCTCACCCGCGACCTCACGGTGGAGCTGACCCCCGGTAGGTACGTGGCCGCCTGCAAGCCCGGCATGACGGGTGACGGGATAAGGACCGACTTCACCGTCACCGAGGCCGGGGCCACCGCCACCACGGTCGACGCCGAGCGGGCGGCCCAGCTCGACACCGCCACCGCCGGCTACGAGCGCTTCGTGCAGACCGAGGCGGCGGCCCTGGCCGACGCCACCGGCCGCTTCGCCCAGCTCGTGATCGCCGGCGACGACGAGGCGGCCCGGGTGCTGTATCCCGAGGCCCGCACCCACTGGGAGCGGATCGAACCGGTGGCCGAGTCGTTCGGCGACCTCGATCCCCGCCTCGACCTGCGGGAGGCCGACCTGGAGCCGGGCCAGGTCTGGACCGGCTGGCACGCCCTGGAGAAGGACCTGTGGCCACCGGCCGACGGCTACACCCCGCTCACTCCCACCCAGCGCCAGGCCCTGGCCGACGAGCTGGTGGCCGACACCGACGAGCTCGTGACCCGGGTGGCCGACCTCGAGCTCACCCCGTCCCAGCTGGGCAACGGGGCCAAGGAGCTGCTCGACGAGGTGGCCACGGGGAAGGTGACGGGCGAGGAGGAGATCTGGTCCCACACCGACCTGTGGGACTTCCAGGCCAACGTGGACGGGGCCCGGGCTGCGTTCGAGGCGCTGGTACCGGTGGTGACGGTCGAGGACCCCGATCTGGCGGCCATCCTGACCGAGCGGTTCGACGCCCTGCAGACCCTGCTCGACCAGCACCGGACCGGGGGCACCGCCTTCGCCTCCTACGACGCGCTCGACCCGGCCCAGGTCGATGAGTTGGCCGCCGCCGTCGACGCCTTGAGCGAGCCCCTGTCCCGGCTCACGGTCACCGTGGTGGCATGACGGCGCCCACCACCTCGACCGGCCGCGGAACCGGGCGCTGGTCCCGCCGCCGGTTCCTGGCCGCCGGCACGGCCACCGCGGCCGCCGCCGGTGTCGGCACCGCGGTGGCCGTCACCCGGAACGGGAATGCTTCGGAGACCGGGCCGGGTGGCGGGGCCGGACGATCCGCCACCGTGCCGTTCCTCGGCCACCATCAGGCCGGGATCGCCACCCCGCCCCAGACCCGGTTCCAGCTGGCCATGTTCGACGTCACCACCGAGCGCCGCCCGGAGCTGGTCGACCTGCTCCGGGCCTGGACGGCGGCGGCGGCCCGGATGACGAGCGGCCAGGAGGTCGGCACCACCGGCGCCACCGACGGCCCCGCCCTGGCCCCACCCGACGACACCGGCGAAGCCCTCGATCTGGCCCCGTCCCGCCTCACGATCACCGTGGGATTCGGCCCGAGCCTGTTCGGGACCGGAACGGGCGACGACCGGTTCGGCCTGGCCGCCCGGCGCCCGGCCGCCCTCCGGCCGCTCCCCCACTTCCCCGGCGACGACCTCGACCCCGCCCGCAGCGACGGCGACCTGTGCCTCCAGGTGTGCGCCGACGACGCCCAGGTCGCCTTCCACGCCGTGCGGAACCTGGCCCGGATCGGCTTCGGTACGGTGACGCCCCGGTGGTCGCAGCTCGGCTTCGGCCAGGCCGCCGGCACCACCGAATCGGGGGCGACGGCCCGCAACCTCATGGGGTTCAAGGACGGCACGGCCAACCTGGGAGCGGGCCGGCCCGATCTGCTCGACGAGTTCGTGTGGGTGACCCCCGACGACGATCCGGCGGCCGCCTGGCTGGCCGGCGGCACCTACCTGGTGGCCCGCCGCATCGCCATGCACCTGGAGACCTGGGACCGGTCGTCGCTGGCCGAACAGGAGGCCGTGATCGGGCGGGACAAACGCCACGGCGCACCCCTCTCCGGCGGCACCGAGACCACCATCCCCGACTTCGCCGCAACCGGCGCCGACAGCGGCGAGCCCGCGATCCCGCTCGACGCCCACGTGCGCCTGGCCCACCCCGACACCAACGGCGGGAGCCGGCTGCTGCGCCGGGGCTACAACTTCGCCGACGGCACCGACGCCCTCGGCCGCCTCGACGGTGGCCTGTTCTTCGTGGCCTTCACCCGGGATCCCCATCGCCACTTCGTGCCCATCCAGACCCGGCTGGCCGCCGGCGACGCCCTCAACGAGTACATCAAGGTGACGGGATCGGCCCTGTTCGCCGTACCGCCCGGCGTGAGCGGGCCGGAGGGCTACTGGGGCGAGGGGCTGATGGGCTGAACCGGGTCGACCGGGGCCGGGACTGAGGCCGGGGCCGGAGCGACGCCGTGGGTGCCCACGGCGGTGGCCCACGCCGGGTCGAACCGGGTGGCCAACCCCTGCAACACCCCCATCAGCTCGTAGGGCAGGGGGAACACGATCGTGGAGTTCCGTTCCACCGAGATCTCGGCCAGGGTGGCCAGCGTCCGCAGCTGCATGGCCGCCGGGTGGGCCTCCATGGTCAACGCCGCCTGGCCCAGCATCTCGGCCGCCTCGGCCTCGCCCCGGGCGTGGATCACCTTGGCCCGCCGCTCCCGCTCCGACTCGGCCTCCCGGGCCATGGCCCGGCGCATCTGGTCGGGCAGCTCGACGTCCTTCACCTCCACCATGGTCACCTCGATGCCCCACGGCTCGGTGGCGGCGTCGATCAGCTCCCGTAGCTTGGCCGCCAGCGTCTCCCGCTCCCGGAGCAGAGTGTCGAGGTCCACCTGGCGGAGCACGGTGAGCAGCGTGGCCTGGGCCACCTGGGCCGTGGCGTAGGCGTAGCTCTGTACCGACATCACCGCCTTGACCGGGTCTTTCACCACGTAATAGGTCACGCCGTTGACCCGCACGGTCACGCTGTCGGCCGTCACCAGCTCCTGGGTGGGGACCTCCAGTGCCACCGTGCGGAGGCTGATGCGCTCGATCCGGTCGATGGCCGGCAGCACGACGATCAGCCCCGGTCCCTTGGCCCCGGTGAGACGGCCGAGGCGGAAGTGGATGGCCCGCTCGTACTCGGTGATCACCCGCAGCGACGACAACAGCAGCACCACGGCCAGGAACAGAATCACGAGCACGACACCGATTGCAGGACCCATGGCCGCCACAGTACGGCGTACCATCGGACCATGCCCGAGTTCTTCACCGACGTCACCGGCCCCATCCCCTTCCTCGGCCCCGACTCGAACGACCCGCTGTCGTTCCGCTGGTACGACAAGGACCGGGTGGTGGCCGGCCGGCGCATGGAAGACCACCTGCGCTTCGCCGTGTGCTACTGGCACAGCTTCAACTGGGACGGATTCGACATCTTCGGCGCCGGCACGCTCGACCGGCCGTGGCTGGCCCCCGGGATCGACCCGATGGAGGCGGCCCGGGCCAAGCAGGACGCCGCCTTCGAGTTCTTCGCCAAGCTGGGGGCGCCCTTCTACTGCTTCCACGACGTCGACATGGCCCCCGCCGGCAGCACCTTCGCCGAGTCCACGGCGAACCTCGACGAGCTGGTGGAGCGGGCCGCCGGGCTGCAGGAGCAGACCGGGGTGGGCCTCCTGTGGGGCACGGCCAACCTGTTCAGCCACCCCCGCTTCGCCGCCGGTGCCGCCACCAACCCGAACCCGGAGATGTTCGCTCGGGCCGCGGCCCAGGTGTGCAACATCCTGGAGGCCACCCACCGCCTGGGCGGGGAGAACTATGTGCTGTGGGGCGGCCGGGAAGGCTACGAGACCCTGCTCAACACCGATCTCAAGCGGGAGGCCGACCAGCTGGCCCGCTTCATGCACCTGGTGGTGGAGCACAAGCACCGCATCGGCTTCACCGGCACCATCCTGATCGAGCCCAAGCCGTTCGAGCCCACCAAGCATCAGTACGACTACGACTCGGCCACCGTGCACGCCTTCCTCCAGCGCTACGACCTGGCGTCGGAGATCAAGGTCAACATCGAGGTCAACCACGCCACCCTGGCCGGCCACGACTTCCACCACGAGATCGCCTACGCCAACGCCGCCGGGATCTTCGGCTCGATCGACGCCAACGCCGGCGACGACCGCCTGGGTTGGGACGTCGACCGGTTCCCGGTGTCGGTGGAGCAGATGACGCTGGGCATGTACGAGATCCTGCGGGGCGGCGGGTTCACCACCGGCGGCCTCAACTTCGACGCCAAGCTCCGGCGCCAGTCGATCGACCGCTCCGACCTGTTCCACGCCCACATCGCCGGCATGGACACCATGGCCCGGGCCCTGCTGGCGGCCAGCCTCCTGGTGGAGGAGGGCGAGCTGGAGGCCAACCGGGAGGCCCGCTACGCCGGCTGGGACGGCGAACTCGGCCGCGACATCATGAACGGCTCGCTCGACCTCCCCGCCCTCCAGAAGCGGGCGGCCGACGCCCCCGACCACTCCCCCGTCAGTGGCCGTCAGGAGGCGCTGGAGAACCTCGTGGCCCGCGCCGTCGAACAGGCCCGTTGAGCTCAACGGCGGGCCCGCTGAGCGGGCCCGCGAGCTAGGCCGAGGGTTCGTCGACCATCGGTTGGGCCACGGCCGCCTGAGCGGCGGCCGCCGCCGACACGTGCTCCGGGGTGGGCGCCTCCTGGCGGCCCCGGAACGCGAGCCAGGCGGCAGCGGCGGCGATGGCGATCAGGCTGGTGAGGATGTTGACCCGGACACCGGCGATGCGGCTGGCCTCGTCGATCCGCAACGACTCCACCCAGAGGCGCCCCAGCCCGTAGCCGCCGACGTAGAGGGCGAACAACCGCCCCGGGTGCCGGGCCGTGCTATGGCGGTTGTCCCAGGCGACGAGCAGCCCGGCCAGGGCCAGGTTCCACAGCGCCTCGTAGAGGAACGTGGGATGGAAGGTGGCCACGTTCTCGTAGCCAACCGGGCGGTGGACGGCGTCGATCTCCAGCCCCCAGGGCAAGTTGGTCGGCCCCCCGAACAGCTCCTGGTTGAACCAGTTGCCGAGCCGGCCGATGGCCTGGGCCACGGGCAGGGCGGGGGCCACCGAGTCGAGCGCCGAGGGGATGTGCATCCCCCGCTTGCGGGCCAGGTACACGCCGGTGAGCACGCCGAGCACGAGGCCCCCGGGGATCCCGAGGCCCCCCTCCCACACCTTCACCACGTCGAACCAGTGGCCCTCGAACCGGCGCCAGTCGGTGATGACGTGGTAGAGCCGGGCCCCCACCAGGCCGGCGATCACCGAGGCGGTGGCGATGGCGGCGATGTCGGCCGGATCGCCGCCTTTGCGGGCCCAACGCCGCTGGGTGACCGCCACCCCTGCCAGCACGCCGACGGCGATGCACAGCCCGTAGGCCCGGAACACGAGCGGCCCCAGGTGGAGGCCGTTGCGGGACGGGCTGGGGATGGAGGCGAGGAAGGCGAGGAGGGCCATGGACGGAGTGCTACTGCTTCTCGTCGACCGGTTCGAGCAGGAGCGAGGCCGAGTTCATGCAGAACCGGTCTCCCGTGGGCCGGGGGCCGTCGGGGAAGACGTGGCCCAGGTGGGCGCCGCAGGTGGCGCAGTTGACCTCGGTGCGGACCATCCCGTAGCTGCGGTCCTCGTGGAGCTCCACCGCCTCGGGGGTGATGGGCTGCCAGAAGCTGGGCCAGCCGCTGTGCGACTCGTACTTCGTGTTCGACTCGAACAGGGGCTCGTGGCACACGATGCAGCGGTAGATCCCCTCCTCCTTGGCGTTGTTGTAGACGCCGGTGAAGGCGCGCTCGGTGCCGCCGTGCTGCGTCACCTCGTACTGCTCGGGCGTGAGGCGGGAGCGGAGCTCGGTTTCGGTGAAGGTCTTGCGGGCCATGGGTCGGTCTCCAGTTGGTCGGGCCGAAGGGTCGGTGTCTCGGAAGGGGCCGGTCAGACCCGGCGAGCGTCCTCCACCAGGTTGATGTCGTACAGCACCTGGTCGAGCAGGTCACCGGCCTCGATGGCGGGATACCGCTGGGGGGTGGCGGGGCCGGTGCAGGAAGCGAGCGGGCTGAGGATCGTCCACGGCGTGGGGTGGCAGAACTGGACGACCGAGTAGCGGTCTCCGGGCTGGGCCGGATCGGCCACCACCCGGTGGATGCCCTGGGGGATCACGCCGTTGGTCAGGTGCTCCAGCATGATCCCGGTGTTCATGATCACCCGGTCCCCGGGCGGGGTGGCGTCGACCCAGGTCTCGCCCACCTTCACCTGCAGGCCCCGGGCCGTGGCCCGGGGCAGGGCCGTGATCAGGTTGATGTCGCCGTGCTCGGCCGCCCACACGTGTTCGGCGCCGGGAGCCAGGTCCATGGCCGGGTAGTGGATGGCACGGGCCAGCGTGGTGCCGTTGCGGGTCATCAGGTCGAACAGATCTTCGTGGCAGCCGATCCCCATGGCGATGATCCGGAGGAACCGCTGCTGCAGGTCGAGGAGCTTGTCATAGAACTCCACCAGGACCTTGGTGATTCCCGGCACCAGATGATCAGGCAGTACCGGCCCGTGGTAGCGGTGGGGGAAGCGGCGCTTGAGGGGATGCCCGTCGGGGAGGTCCATGCCCCAATTGAGCATCTCCTTCCAGTCGGGCGCCTCGCTCGACGCCGCCGTCTCCACCAGCAGGCCGGTGTAGCCGGCCTGGCCGTGGGAGCCGGGGACGGTGGCCGTGGCCTTCTCCTCGGGTGACAGCGAGAAGAACTGGGCCAGCATCCCGTAGGCCGTGTCGAGCAGGTCTTCCGACAGGTCGTGGCTGGTGTAGACGAACCCGGTGACCAGGCTCGCCATCACCCCGTCGACCACGGCCCGGCGCTGGGCCCCGGTGCCCCGCTCGAAAGCCAGCAGATCGACGTCCAGGATGTCGCTCACCCGGCCAGGATAGTGGCCAGGGCGCACATGGTTATTCCGCCGGGGATTCGGTGATGGTCACCGACTCGATGACCATCGGTTCCACCGGCCGGTCGTTGCGGTCGGTGGCCACCTTCTCCATCACGTCCACGTGCTCCAGACCCTTCACCACCTTGCCGAACAGGGCGTAGTTCGGGGGGAGGGACATGCCGTTGGGGCCCGAGATGACGAAGAACTGGCTGCCGTTGGTGTTGGGGCCGGCGTTGGCCATGGCCAGCGAGCCCAGCTCGTAACGGCCGGGCTTGGGCAGCTCGTCGACGAACCGGTACCCGGGGCCACCCCGGCCCGACCCCTCGGGGCAACCGCCCTGGAGGACGAAGCCCTGGATCACCCGGTGGAAGGTGAGGCCGTCGTAGTAGTGGTACCGGGCCAGCGAGACGAAGTTCTCGACCGTCTTGGGGGCGCCGATGGCGTCGAGGGTGATGGTGAGCGTGCCGTAGTTCGTCACCATCTCGGCGCTGTAGCGGCTGTTCGGGTTGAGGCAGCCGTTGAACGGGCCGTCGAACGACGTCTGACGGGGGCTGGAGCCATCGGGGGCGGGGCACTCGGGCACGGGAAACTCCTCGTGTTCGGCGAACCCGTGCAGCCTAAGGGTCCCTTCGGGACCTTGAGTTTCGCTTCGCCGAAACTCTCAGGGGATTCTGAGGAGTCTGAGCCACATCTGGGGTGGCTCAGACTCCTACGTTCGTTGGATCGCTCAGGCGCTCTTGGCCGCCCGGAACCCGATCTCCAGGTCGGCGATGATGTCGTCGATCGATTCCAGGCCCACCGACAGGCGGATCAGGCCGGGCTCGACGCCGGTGGTGGCCTGCTCCTCCGGCGTCAGCTGGCTGTGGGTGGTGGACGCCGGGTGGATCACCAGCGAGCGCACGTCGCCGATGTTGGCCACGTGGCTGTGCAGCTCCAGGGCGTCGACGAACTTCTTGCCCGCCTCCCGGCCGCCCTTGATGACGAACGCCGGCACCGAGCCGGCCCCCCGACCGTGGCTGTACTTGCGGGCGGCGTCGAACCAGGGCGACGACGGCAGGCCGGCGTAGAACACCTTCTCCACGTCGGCGTGCTGCTGGAGGAACTCGGCCACCGCCGTGGCGTTGGCCACGTGGCGCTCCATCCGCAGCGACAGCGTCTCCAGACCCTGGAGCAGGAGGAAGGAGTTGAACGGGCTGATCGAGGCGCCGAGGTCACGCAGCAGTTGGATGCGGGCCTTGGCGATGAACGAGCCGGCGCCCAGCATCGGCCAGTAGGTGAGGCCGTGGTAGCTGGGGTCGGGCTGGTTGAAGCCGGGATAGCGATCGGCATCGGAGAACTCGAAGCTGCCGGCGTCGACGATGGCACCGATGATCGAGGTGCCGTGCCCGCCCAGGAACTTCGTGGCGGAGTGGACCACGATGTCGGCCCCCCAGTCGAACGGGCGGATCAGGTAGGGGGTGGCCACCGTGTTGTCGAGGATGAGGGGCACGCCCACCTCGTGGGCCACGTTGGCAACACCCTCGATGTCGAGCACGTTGTTCATCGGGTTGCCGATGGTCTCGCCGTAGAACGCCTTGGTGTTGGGGCGCACGGCCCGGCGCCAGGCGTCGAGGTCGTCGACGTCCTCCACGAACGTGGTCTCGATCCCGAACTTGGGCAGTGTGTAGTGGAGCAGGTTGTAGGTGCCGCCGTAGAGGGCGGCCCCGGCCACGATGTGCGATCCGGCCTCGGCCAGGTTCATGATGGCGATCGCCTCGGCCGCCTGGCCCGACGACACCACCAGCGCCCCCGGTACGCCGGCGGCGGTGGACCCCAGGCCGTTCTCCAGGGAGGCCAGGCGCACCTCGGCCACCCCCTGGGTCGGGTTCATGATCCGGGTGTAGATCATGCCCGGCTCGGCCAGGGCGAACAGGTTGGCGGCGTGGTCGGAGTCTCGGAACTGGTAGGCCGTGGTCTGGTAGATCGGCACCGCCCGGGCCCCGGTGGCGGGGTCGGGTTCCTGCCCCGCATGGATCTGTCGTGTCTCGAAACCCCAACCCTCAGCAGCCATGTCGGCCCGTCCTTTCTCGTTTGTCTCAGCCCTCGCGTCCCGGCGGACGGCGCGCTCACCTTAACCAGATTCCCGAGCAGATCAATCGGGTTTCAGGACGTGAACTGCCCTGGTTGGCGGGGAAAGAGCCGGTCAGGGCTGGGGGATGTAGCTGGCCACGTACGGCAGGTTGCGGTAGAGCTGGCCGGCGTCGAGGCCGTAGCCGATCACGAAGGCCGACGCCGGCAGGCGGAACCCCTCGTAGTCGATGACCATCGCCCCCTCGCTCTGGCCCCCGTGGGCCGCCTCCCGCACCAGCAGGGCGCAGGTGCTGACGCTGGCCGGCCCCTGCGAGCCCAGCCGATCCACCAGGTAGCGCATGGTGAGGCCGGAGTCGACGATGTCCTCCACCAGGATCACGTCGCGCCCGGCCACGTCGTGGTCGAGGTCCTTGATGATGCGCACCACGCCGCTCGACTTGGTGGCCGCCCCGTAGGACGACACGGCCAGCACGTCGATCTCGGCCGGGCCGTCGATGGCCCGCATGAGGTCGGCCATGAAGACCAGCGACCCCTTGAGCACCGACACCAGCAGCGGGGTGCGCCCGGCGTAGTCGGCCGTGATCCGCCGGCCCAGCTCGGCCACCCGGGCCGCGATCTGGGCCTGGGAGAACAGGATCTCGCCGATGTGGGGATCGGGCGCCGGGGCGGCGGCCGCCGACTCGTCGCCGACCGGGAGGGGCTCGGCGCCCGGCGGGCCCAGCAGATCCCAGCGGTTGCCGTACAGGTCCTCCCACACCACCACCCAGCCGTAGGGCTCCTGGCGGGGGGCCTGGGTGAAGCGGACGCCGGCCCCGGTCATCCGGCGGTGGGCGGCGGCGAAGTCGTCGGTGTGGAGGAACAGCCCCACCCGGCCCCCGGTCTGGCGGCCCACCACCGCCCGCTGGGCGTCGTCCGACGCCCGGGCCAGCAGCAGCCCGGTCTGGGCGCCGGGCGGCCGCACCACCACCCACCGCTTGGGATCGCCGGTGACCGAGCTCGTCTCCGGTGAGTCTTCCACCAGCTCGAAGCCGGCCTTCTGCACGTAGAAGGCGATGGCCTCGTCGTAGTCGTTGACCAGCAGGGAAACCAGGTCGATGTGGCTCACTGGCCGGAGAAGTCGGCCTTGCCCGGGCCGTTGGCCAGGAAGCTGGTGATGCCGGTGACGGCGTCGTCGGTCTGGAACGAGGCCACGAACTCCCGCTTCTCCACGGCGATGGCCTCGGCGATGGGCAGGGTGATGCCCTCCTGGATGGCCCGCTTGGCGTTGGCCAGGGCGGCCGGGCCGTTCACCGTGTAACCGGCGATCAGGTCGATGGCGGCGTCGAGCACGGCGTCGTCGGGGTGGACCGAGCTGACCAGCCCGATGGCCAGGGCCTCGTCGGCCTTCACCATCCGCCCCGAGTAGTTGATCTCCTTCGCCTTCGTCATGCCCACCAGGCGGGTGAGGCGCTGGGTGCCGCCGGCGCCGGGGATCAGGCCGAGCAGGATCTCGGGCTGGCCGAACTGGGCGCTCTCGCCGCAGACCCGGAAGTCGGTGCTCATCGACAGCTCGCAACCGCCGCCCAGAGCGAAGCCGTTCACCGCCGAGCAGGTGATCTGGGGCAGGTTCTCCAGAGCGAAGTTGGCGTCGTTGAGGGCATCGACCATGCCCGAGGGGTCACGGTGGCCCTCGTTGGTCGGGAACTCGCTGATGTCGGCCCCGGCGGCGAAGAAGCGGGGGCCGCCCCACAGCACCACGCCCCGGATGTCGGAGCGGCCGGCCACCTCGTTGGCCACCGCCAGCAGCTCCCGGCCCACCTGGGTGTTGAGGGCGTTCACCTTCGGTCGGTCGAGGCGGATGATGGCCACCTTGTCGACCCGTGACGCTTCCAGGTTCACGAACTCACCCATCGGACTGCGACTCCTTGTTCTCCGGCGCGCCCCAGCCCTGGGGCCGGGGCGCCAAACTGTACGGGCCGACCGTAGCCCAGCCGGGCCAGCGGCACCGCAGCTCCGCCCCGCAGCCCCCCGCAGCCCGCACCCGTGCGGATCGCCGGTCGGGGGGGCCAGCCGTTACGGTGGGCCGACCATGGCACCAGCGCCTCCCCAGACCTTGCGGGACCGCCAGCTCGGCCTCCTCGACGGCGGCCAGTTCGACGTGCTCGTGGTGGGGGGCGGGATCAACGGGGCCGTGTCGGCCGCCGCCCTGGCCGCCCGCGGGGTGTCGGTGGCGCTGGTGGAGCGGGCCGACTTCGCCTCGTTCACCAGCCAGGAGTCGTCCAACATGGTGTGGGGGGGCTTCAAGTACCTGGAGAACTACGAGATCCCGCTGGTGCTCAAGCTCACCCGGTCCCGGAACCGGCTGATGCGGGCCTATCCCAACATGATCACCGAGCTGCGGTTCCTGGCCACGCTCGACGCCTCGGCCCCGTTCCCGTCGTGGCTGGCCGCCCTGGGCACCGTGGGGTACTGGGGCCTGGGCCAGTTCGCCACCCGCCCGCCCAGCTACCACCGGCCGGGGCGGCTGGCCCAGCTGGAGCCGGTGATCCGCACCGACACGGCCGAGGCCGCCATCGAGTACGGCGACGCCTACCTCAAGGACAACGACGCCCGCTTCGTGTGGAGCTTCGTGCGCTCCGCCCTCGACCGGGGGGCGGTGGCCGTCAACTACGCCGAGGTGGCGACGATGACCCGCGAGGGCGACCGGTGGCGGGCCGAGGTGCGCGACCAACGCAGCGGCCGCCGCCTCACCGCCACCGCCCGGGTGGTGGTGAACGCCGGCGGGCCCTTCGTCGACGAGCTGAACCGGCGTTGGGGGGTGCGCACCGAGCACCGGATCGTGTACTCCAAGGGCGTGCACCTGGTCGTGCCCCAGCTGGCGGCGGCCGAGCGGGTGCTGGCCTTCTTCGACGACAGCCAGCGCCTGTTCTACGTGCTCCCGATGGCCCACCGATCGGTGATCGGCACCACCGACACCCGTACCACCAACCCGGATGAGGGCGTCACCGAGGCCGACCGGGAGTTCCTGCTCAGCCAGATCAACACGAGGCTCAACCTGGCCTCCCCCCTGACCACCGACGACATCATCGCCGAGCGGTGCGGGGTGCGGCCCCTGGTGGTGCTGGACGACGGCAACGACCGGACCGACATCGACTGGACCACGCTGTCCCGCAAGCACGAGATCGACGTCGACAAGGCCAACGCCACGGTCACCGTGTTCGGCGGCAAGCTCACCGACTGCCTCAACGTGGGCGACGAGGTGACGGCCGCCGTGCGCCGGCTGGGGGTGAAGCTGGGGGCCGAGGCCGAGGGCTGGTACGGCGAAGCCCCGGTGACGGCCCGGATCGAGTTCCAGCGGGCGGCGGGCGACGTCGGGCTCGACCGGACGCCCGAGGTGGAGCGGGAGGCCACGGTGGCCGACGTGTTGTGGCGCCGCCACGGCCCGGCCGCCCTGCAGGTGGTGGACGCCGTGGCCGCCGACCCGTCGGGAGCCGAACCGGTGCTGGCCGGCACCGACCTGCTGCGGGCCGAGCTGCCGCTGTACGCCGAGCGGGAGATGATCGTGGAGCTGGACGACTTCCTCCGCCGGCGCACCAAGGCGGCGCTGATCCAGCGGGCCGAGGATCTCGCCGCCGACCCCGGCCTCCACGAGGTCCGCCGGGCCCTCGGGCTCGACCCCGATTCCTCCCCCGCCGCCCCGGCCAGCCCCGCCGCCCCCGCTGGCCCGTCCGACCGCCGGTGAACCGACGGCGCGAACATCGCGCCCCCGGCCCGTTCCGCGTCGCGAGATCTACGAATCCCGGGGTTTTCGCGCCGCAGATCGCTGGCGTGTCGCGGTTTTCGTCGCGCAGAACGGGCCGGCCGTGAGCAGCGCGGCCGAGGCGGGGGCCGGGGCGGGGCCGGGCATCGACGAGATGGCGGCGGGGGCCGACCGTGCGCCGTGGCTCCGCCCGGCGGCGGAGGTGGCGGCGGGGCTCGGCGTCGACCCCGCCAGCGGGCTGTCGGCGGGCGAGGCGGCGGCCCGGCTGGAGCGGCACGGGCCGAACGTGCTGGCGTCGACCCCGCCGGTGCCGACCTGGCGCAAGCTGCTGGGCCAGCTGGCCGACCCGCTGGTGTACCTGCTGCTGGCCGCCGTGGTGGTGTCGACCCTGGTGTGGTTGCTGGAGGGGGCCGACGGCGTCCCGTTCGACGTGATCGTGATCGTGGCCATCGTGGCCGCCAACGCCGTGCTGGGCTACGTGCAGGTGGAGCGGGCGGAGCAGGCGGTGGCCGCCCTCCAGCGGATGACGGCGGCCCAGGCCTCGGTGGTGCGCGACGGCCGGGAGCAGCGGGTGGAAGCGGCTCGCCTGGTGCCGGGCGATGTGCTGGTGCTGGCCGAGGGCGACGCCGTGGGGGCCGACGCCCGCCTGGTGGAGGCGGCCACCCTCACCGTGGCCGAGGCCGCGCTCACCGGCGAGAGCGAACCGGTGGTCAAGGGGTCGGCCGCCCTCGACGCAGCGGCCGACTTGGGTGACCGGGTGAACATGGTCTTCGCCGGCACCGCCGTCACCCGGGGCCGGGGCCGGGCCGTGATCACCGCCACCGCCATGGACACCGAGATGGGCACGGTGGCCCGGCTGCTGGGCCGGACCGAGAGCCGGGCCACGCCCCTCCAGATCGAGGTCGACGCCATCGGCCGGGCCCTGGGCATCGCCGTGATCGTGATCGCCGTGGTGGTGATGGGGGCGATCGTGGCCACCAGCGGGATCGACAGCGCCACCGAGCTGGTGGGTGTGCTGCTGGTGGGTGTCTCGCTGGCCGTGGCCGCCGTTCCCGAGGGCCTGCCGGCCATCCTGTCGGTGGTGCTCAGCGTGGGAGTGCAGCGCCTGGCCCGGCGCCACGCCATCGTGAAGCGGCTGTCGTCGGTGGAGACGCTGGGGTCGGCCACCGTGATCTGCTCCGACAAGACCGGCACCCTCACCCGCAACGAGATGACGGTGGTGACCGTGCTCACCGGCTCGGGCCGGGTGGAGCTCACCGGCTCCGGTTACGACCCGGCGGGCGAGATCCGGGCCGGGAGCGAGCCCGTCACCGATCCGGTGCTGCGCGACGAGGTGGCCCTGGTGCTCGGCGGCGGGGCCCTGGTGAACGACGCCAGCCTCCAGCACGGGCCCGACGGGTGGACGATCCAGGGCGACCCCACCGAGGCCGCCTTCCTGGTGGCCGAGGCCAAGCTCAGCTCGGCCGAGGAGCAGCGGACGGCCCGCCAGGCCCGGTTCCCCCGGGTGGGCGAGATCCCGTTCACCTCCGAGCGCAAGCTGATGACCACCCTCCACGCCGACGCCGAGCAGGCCGACGAGGTGGTGGCCGTGTCGAAAGGGGCGCCCGACGTGCTCCTCGGCCGGTGCACCGGCGAGCGGGTGGCCGGGGTGGTGCGGCCCCTCACCGACCAGCGGCGGCACGAGTTGCTGGCCGAGGTGGACCGGCTGGCCGACGACGCCCTGCGCACCCTGGCCGTGGCCTACCGCCGCCTGCCCGGGCGGCCGGTGCCGCCCGGCGGCAGCGAGGCGACGGCGACGGCGGCGACAACGACCACGACGTGGAGGATGCCCTCGTGTATCTGGGGCTGGTGGGGATCGTCGACCCGCCCCGACCCGAGGCGGCGGCCGCCGTGGCCGAGGCCCGCCGGGCCGGTGTCCGCACGGTGATGATCACCGGCGACCACCCCCGCACCGCGGCCCGCATCGCCGGCGAGCTGGGCATCCTGTCCCTGGATGGGGAGGGGCCGGGCGTGCTCACCGGGGCCGAGCTGACGGCGCTGGGGCCCGACGAGCTGGCGGCGGCGGTGCGGTCGGTGAGCGTGTACGCCCGGGTGGCGCCGGAGCACAAGCTGCGCATCGTGGAGGGGCTCCAGGCCGGCGGCCAGGTGGTGGCCATGACGGGCGACGGCGTCAACGACGCCCCCGCCCTCAAGGCGGCCGACATAGGGGTGGCCATGGGCATCACCGGCACCGACGTGGCCAAGGAAGCGGCCGACATGGTGCTCACCGACGACAACTTCACCACCATCGTGGCCGCCGTGGGCCAGGGCCGGGCCATCCTGTCGAACATCCGCAAGTTCCTACGGTTCCTGCTGTCGTCGAACATGGGGGAGGTGTTCACCATGTTCTTCGGCGTGATCGGGGCCGGCGCCCTGGGGCTCGAAGGAGGCGAGGCCGGGGTGGCCGTGCCCCTGCTGGCCACCCAGATCCTGTGGGTCAACCTGCTGACCGACACCGCCCCGGCGCTGGCCATGGGGGTGGATCCCCCGGCCGACGACATGATGGACCGGCCGCCCCGCCGCCCCACCGACCGGGTGATCGACGCTGGCATGTGGGTGGGCATCGTGTGGGTGGGGCTGGTGACGGCGGCCGTGTCGTTGGCGGCGTTCGACCTGGGCCACGACGGCGGGATGCTGGGCGGGTCGGGGCCGCTGGAGCAGGGGCGGACCATGACCTTCACCACGCTGGTGCTGGCCCAGCTGTTCAACACGCTCAACGCCCGATCGGACCGGGTGAGCGCCTTCCACCGGCTGTTCACCAATCCCCTGCTGTGGGCGGCGCTGGCCCTGTCGGCCGTGCTCCAGGTGGCCGTGGTCCACCTCGGGTTCATGAACCAGGCCTTCGACACGGTGCCCCTCGGGCCCGGCCACTGGGCCATCTGCCTGGGCCTGGCCAGCCTCGTGCTGTGGGCGGCCGAAGCCCGCAAGCTCGCCGCCCGCCTGCTGCGTCAGCCAGCGGGAGCCGGCGCCGAGGCGAACTCTGACAGGGGCAGCGCCGATGCGGTACCCGGTGTCAGAGTTCGCCGAAGGGTGAGAGCCGAGGGCTAGCCCTGGCCGCCCGAGGTCTCGCGTACCGAGGCCTTGCCCTGGGAGATCCAGGGCATCATGGCCCGCAGTTCCTTGCCCACGATCTCCACCGGATGGTCGTGGCCGGCGGCCTCGAGGCGCAGGAAGTTGGGCCGCCCGGCCCGGCTCTCGGCCACCCACTCGTCGGCGAACTTGCCGGTCTGGATCTCGTCCAGGATGGCCTTCATCTCGGCCCGGACGGCGTCGTTGATGATGCGGGGCCCGCGGGTGAGGTCGCCGTACTCGGCGGTGTCGCTCACCGAGTAGCGCATCCCGGCGATGCCCTCCTCGTACATGAGGTCGACGATCAGCTTCAGCTCGTGCAGGCACTCGAAGTACGCCACCTCGGGCTGGTAGCCGGCGTCCACCAGCGTCTCGAACCCGGCCTGGACCAGGGCGGTGGTACCGCCGCACAGCACGGCCTGCTCGCCGAAGAGGTCGGTCTCGGTCTCCTCGGTGAACGTGGTCTCGATCACGCCGGCCCGGGCCCCGCCGATGGCGTCGGCGTAGGCCAGGGCGATGCCCTTGGCGTTACCCGAGGCGTCGTTCTCCATGGCGATCAGGCAGGGCACGCCGCCGCCCTCCACGTAGGTGCGCCGCACCAGATGGCCAGGGCCCTTGGGGGCCACCATGCACACGTCGACCGTGGCCGGGGGCTCGATCAGACCGAAGCGGATGTTGAACCCGTGGGCGAAGAACAGGGCGTCGCCGTCGTTCAGGTTGGGGGCCACCTGATCGGCGTAGATGGCGGCCATCTCGGTGTCGGGCATCAGCATCATGACCAGGTCGGCCTCGGCCACCGCATCGGCGATGCCCAGCACCCGGAGCCCGGCCTCGGCCGCCTTGGCCGCCGAGCCGGAACCCTCCCGCAGGCCCACCCGCACGTCGATTCCCGACTCCTTCAGGTTCAGGGCGTGGGCGTGGCCCTGCGACCCGTAGCCCAGCACCGCCACCTTGCGGTTGGCGATGAGCGACCGATCGGCGTCGGCTTCGTAGTAGATGTTGGCCATTTCGGGATTCTCCTCGGAAATACTCAGGACGGTTGAGAACGGTAGCGCCGCAGGCGCCCGGTGGGGTTGGGGCCCCACCGGTAGATGGGGGAGCGCAGCGACGGGGGCGCAGCCCCCGGAAAGCAGTGCTAGACCGCTCTGAGGCGGGGCACTTCGCGGCCGATCTTGGGCAGGGCGATACGGCCGGACCGCTGGAGGTCGATGATCTCGTAGTCGCCCAGCAGGGCCTCGAAATCGTCGATCTTGGCCGGGTTGCCGTCGAGGGCCACGGTGAGGGCGTCGCTCGACACCGCCACGATCTTGCCCTCGAAGATGTCGACCAGCTCGACGATCTGGCCCCGCAGGTTCTTGGGGGCGGCCACCGTGGCCAGCAGGAGCTCCCGCTCCACCGAGTCGCCGGGGTTGAGCACGGCGATCTCCACCACGTTGATCAGCTTGAACAGCTGTTTGACGATCTGCTCCAGCGGCGAGGAGGCCACGTCGACCACGATCGTGATGCGGCTGAAGGCCTCGTCGTGGGTGGGGGCCACGGCCAGGGACACGATGTTGTAGCCCCGGCGGGCGAACAGGTCGGCCACCCGGGCCAGGAGACCGGCCTTGTTCTCCACCAGCACCACGATCGTGCGCTGGGAGGTGGGGCCCACCATGGGTTCGAGTGCGATGTCGCTCATGGGCTCAGGCCCTCTCTCGCTGGGACGGGTCGACCATGATGTCGTCGTTGCTGCCCCCGGCCGGGACCATGGGGAACACCTTCTCCGACGAGATGCAGCGGAACTCCACCACCACGGGGCGGTCGTTGATCTCGTTGGCCTTGGCGATCGTGGTCTCCACCTCCTCCGGCTCCTCCACCCGGAACGCCGCGCAGCCCATGGCCTCGGCCCACTTCACGTAGTCGGGCATGTCGTGGCTGAGGTGCACCTCGGAGTACCGCTCGTCGTAGAACATCTCCTGCCACTGGCGCACCATGCCCAGGTAGGCGTTGTTGAGCAGGGCCACCTTGATCGGCACCTTCTCCACCGAGGCGGTCACCAGCTCCTGGCCCGTCATCTGGAAGCAGCCGTCGCCGTCGACGGCCCACACCATCCGATCGGGCATCCCCACCTTGGCCCCGATGGCGGCCGGGATGGAGAACCCCATGGTGCCCAAGCCACCGGAGTTGACCCAGGTGTAGGGGTGGTCGAAGCGCCAGTACTGGCTGGTGAACATCTGGTGCTGACCCACGCCCGAGGCCACGATCGTGTCGGGCGGGCAGGCGTCACGCAGACGCTCGATCACGAACTGGGGCTTCAGCAGCTCACCGGGGGCCGACTGCTCGTAGACCAGCGGATAGCGTTCCTGCCACCCCGACAGCTGCTGGCGCCATGGCGTGTGGTCGGCGAACGACGTCCGCCCGCCCCGCCGGCTGATCTCGGCCAGCATCAACTCCATGGCCACCCGGCAGTCGCCCACCACCGACACGTCGGGCTGGCGGACCTTACCGTGCTCGGCGGGGTCGATGTCGACGTGGACCACCTTGGCCCCGGGGGCGAACGCCCCGACCTTGCCCGTCACCCGGTCGTCGAACCGGCTGCCCATGGCGATCAGCAGGTCGGCCCGCTGGATGGCGGTGACGGCCGTGTAGTTACCGTGCATGCCGGGCATGCCCAGGCACAGCTCATGGCTGTCGGGGAAGGCCCCCCGGGCCATCAGGGTGGTGACCACCGGCAGGTTGCCCAGCTCGGCCAGCTGGCGCAGCACGTCGGCCCCGCGGGCCTTGAGCACACCGCCGCCCACGTAGAGCACGGGCCGCTCGGCCGCCAGGATCAGGTCGACCGCCCGCTGGATCGACTCGCCCGACGGGGTCAGGTCGGGCTTGTAGCCCGGCAGGTTGACCTCGTCGGGGTAGTACCAGCGGAAGTAGGCGTCGGGGTTCTGGGCGTCGACCACGTTCTTGGGGACGTCGATCAGCACCGGTCCGGGGCGGCCGGTGGTGGCGATGTGGAACGCCTCCTTGACCGCCATCGGGATGTCCTCGGCCCGGGTGACCAGCATGTTGTGCTTGGTGACGGACCGGGTGATGCCGGTGGTGTCGACCTCCTGGAAGGCGTCGGTGCCGATGGCGGCCATGCCCACCTGGCCGGTGATGCAGACCATGGGCACCGAGTCGAGGTAGGCGTCGGCCAGGGGCGTGACGATGTTGGTGGCGGCCGGACCGCTGGTCACCATGCACACCCCGGGGCGGCCGGTGGCGTGGGCGTAGCCCTCGGCGGCGTGGCCCGCCCCCTGCTCGTGGCGCACGAGCACATGGCGGATCCGGGAGTCGATGATCGGGTCGTACACCGGGAGGATGGCGCCGCCCGGGTAGCCGAAGATCACCTCCACCCCCTCCATCTCGAGGCTCTTGATGAGGGCCTGGCCCCCGTTCAGCTCGATCGGTTCGAGCGCCATGTGCTTGCTCCTGATGCGGTCGGTGGTGGAAAAGGCGGACAGGGAGACAGAACGGGGGGGCGTTCCCAAAACTGAGAAAGCCTCCCCGGGAGGGAGGCTTCGGCGCACGGGGACGGAGACGTCGACGTGCGCTAGGTGAGTACGAGAATGGGCTCGGTGTTGATGCTGTTCGCCATCGGCGTCCAGTCAATCACCACCGAGCCCATTCCACAACACGTTGGCGTCAGCGACGCGACATCAGTTGGTGGCGGGCTGGGCCACGGCGGGGGCCTCGGCCGAGATCCCGCCGGTCGAGCGCTTCGACCAGAAGATGGCCGCCAGCAGCACCACCAGCGACGCACCGGCCACCACGAACCGGGCGTTGTTGTCCCGCAGGGAGATCACGGCCGGCAGCACCAGCAGCGACACCAGGTTCATCACCTTGATCAGCGGGTTCAGGGCGGGGCCGGCGGTGTCCTTGAACGGATCGCCGATGGTGTCGCCGATCACGGCCGCCTCGTGGCTCTTGGAGCCCTTGCCGCCGTAGTGGCCGTCTTCGATGTACTTCTTGGCGTTGTCCCAGGCCCCACCGGAGTTGGACAGGAAGTTGGCCATCAGCTGGCCGGTGAGGATACAGGCGGCCAGGAAGCCGCCGAGAGCGGCGTAGCCGATGCCGAAGCCGACGATCACCGGGGTCAGCACCGCCAGCAGAGCCGGGGTGAGCAGCTCCCGTAGCGAGGCCTTGGTGCAGATGTCGATCACGGGGCCGTAGTCGGGCCGGCGCTCACCCGACATGATCTTGCCGTCGGCGAACTGGCGGCGGACCTCGTCGACCACCACACCGGCGGTGCGACCGACGGCCCGGATGGCCAGGGCCGAGAACATGAAGGCGATCGAGCCACCGATGAGGAGGCCGATGAACGTCTTGGGGTTGGCCACGTTGATGGCGGTCTCGGGGGCGGTGAACACTGCGTCACCCTGGAGGTTCAGGCCCAACTCGGCCCCGATGGTCTCGATGAACGAGGCGAACAGGGCCACGGCGGCGATCACGGCCGAGCCGATGGCGAAGCCCTTGGTGACGGCCTTGGTGGTGTTGCCAACGGCGTCGAGGCTGACCATGACCTTCTGGGCCTCACCCTCGAACTCGCCCGACATCTCGGCGATGCCGGCGGCGTTGTCGGCCACCGGGCCGAACGTGTCCTCCGAAACCACCACACCGGTGGTGGCCAGCATGCCCATGCCGGTGAGGGCCACCAGGTAGAGGGAGAACTGCAGGTTGCCGCCGCCCAGGCCGATGGCAGCACCGAGGGCGATGGCGATGGCCACGATGGCCCACACCGAGCTCTCGAGGCCGCTGGCGATGCCGGCCAGCACCGTGGTGGCGGGGCCGGTGCGGGTGGCATCGGCGATCTCCTGGACCGGAGCGTCTTCCGTGGAGGTGAAGTACTCGGTGAGGCGGCTCACCACCTGGGCCAGCACGAGGCCGCCCACGACGGCGCCGAACACCTTCCAGCCGGCGTTGTCGAACTCGTTGCCCACGTAGGTCAGCGACACGATGAGCGTGCCGATCACGGTGAGCACACCGGCGGTGAGGAAGCCCCGGTTGATGGGTGCGAGCGCCGACTTGTCCTTGTCGGTGGCCTTCACGGCGAAGACGCCGACGATGGAGGCGAGCACGCCGATGGCCCGCACGACCAGCGGGAAGATGAGGCCCAGGGCCGGGTTGGCCCCGATCGAGTTGAAGGCGGCCACGCCGAGGATGATCGAGGCCACCAGGGTGACCTCGTAGGACTCGAACAGGTCGGCGGCCATGCCGGCGCAGTCGCCCACGTTGTCGCCCACGTTGTCGGCGATGGTGGCCGGGTTGCGGGGGTCGTCTTCAGGGATGCCCTGCTCCACCTTGCCCACCAGGTCGGCGCCCACGTCGGCCGCCTTCGTGAAGATGCCACCCCCGACCCGGAGGAAGAGGGCCAGCAGCGAGCCGCCGAACCCGAAGCCGATCAGGATGGCCGAGCTCGTGTTCTGGAAGATCATGATGATGATGGTGGCGCCCAGCAGGCCCAGGCCGACGGTGAACATGCCGGCCACGCCGCCGGTCCGGAACGCCACCGTGAGGGCCGCCGGTAGCGAGCCGCTCTGGGCGGCGGCCGCCGTGCGCACGTTGCCCCGCACCGCCAGGCTCATGCCGATGAAGCCGGTGAGGCCCGACATGCCGCAGCCGGCGAGGAAGGCCAGCGTCCGGAACAGGCCCGACTGGATGAAGCTGAGGCCTCCCGATCCGACGGCCCCCTCGGGCTTGAGCACCTCGGTGGAGGTGACGAACACGACCACCACCAGCGGGATGAGGATGAGGCCGATCGTCTGGAACTGGCGCTTCAGGTAGGCCATGGCGCCTTCCTGGATCGCCTTGGCGATCTCCTGCATCGACGCCGAGCCCTGATCGGCCTTCAGCACCCCCTGGGCCAGGAAGAAGCCGACGGCGATGGCGAGCAGGGCGGTGGCCGCCGAGATGAACAGCCAGATCCACTCCGCACTGCCCAATTTGAAGTCCTGGTAGCCGCCTTCGGCTGCTAAGAGGTTGATCAACGACATCGTGTGATTCCTGTCTTCGGTGACTAGCTGCCGCAGCATAGAGTCACCTGCGCCCGGACCACACGTTCGCCCGTCAGGTGCGGCCTGAACAGCACCTGACCCCTTGGTCAGATCTACCCAGAGGGGGCCCGACGGGGGCCTGAGGAGGGGTTCAGCTCTTGTCGGCCAGGACCAGGCGGTCGCCGATGTCCTGGACCGGACGGGCGTTGTGGTCGTAGCGGAACTCGTCGATCTGGTGCTGGGACACGGCGGCCGGGGTGGCCAGCACGTTCCAGCTCACACCCTCGCTGCAGGGCGGGGTGGTGAGCGAGCCGGGGTAGCGCCAGGCGTGGAGGTCCGGGGGCAGCAGCTTGGTCAGGTCGAACCCGGCCACCGGGTTGCCCTCGCCCTCGGCCGTCTTCTCCTCGGGCTGGGCCGCCCACAGGATGTCGTAGGCCGGGTTCTCCTCGCCCACCGTGAGCAGCACACCGATCACGGCCAACCCGCCGGCGGCGTTCTTGTGCACGAAGTGGAGCTCCATGGGGAAGGCCTCGCCCTTCACCTGGTGCTCGCTCGGCTTGTGGAAGTGGAACTGCACGAGGTCGTACACCACGCCGTCGATCACGCTGGTGTTGCCGGCCGGGATGTTGGCCTGGATGGTGTGGCCGTTGTCCACGATCGTGAGGTCCGACGGCTTCCAGTCGAGCTTCAGGTCGTCGAGGCCCACCTCGATCGTGCGGCTGACCAGGTCGATCGGTGACTGCTTCACGCCCGACTCGCAGGTCTCGAACTCCTCCGAGATGGAGGCCCAGTGCTCCGGGCCCTCCTCGCCCTCGTAGGTCCAGTGGGGCGCCTCTTCCTTGGCCGACGCCGCGTGCTCGGTGGTGGTCTCGGTGCCGTGCCCGCCCGAGCTCTCCTCCTCGGCGGCGCCGTGCTCCCCCTCGCCCTCGGTGGTCTCGGTGGCGCCGTGCTCGCCCTCACCCGCACCTTCTCCCTCGGTCCCACCCCCGGCGGCGGCCAGGGCCTCGTCGGCGGTGTTCTTGGCCTGCTCGGCCGACAGCGCGGCCTGGTAGGCCAGCTCCTTGGCCTCGTTGACCTTGTCTTCGAGGTCCGGGTCGGCGGCCGCGCTGCCGCCCCCGCAGGCGCTGGCGGTGAGGGCCAGCGCCGCGAGCAGCGAGAACGATCGGGTGGTACGAACAGCAGGGCGCACCGGAAACCTCCGTGTCAGGACGACCTGAGCTTCGGAGGGTTCCGGTACCGCCTTGAGAAAGCTAGACCAGCTCGTAGAGCGCGGTGCAGAGCGCTTCGGACGTGGGGTTACCCACGATGCCGGCCGCCATCTTGTTCATCATGTAGGTGAAGGTGAACCGGCGGGCGGTGTCGTTGACGATGATCGAGCCGCCCCAACCACCCCAGAAGCAGGCCCGGGAGTCGGCCCGGCCGCCGTCGATGTAGTACGCGGTCTCGTTGGGCAGGGCGTAGCCGATGCCGAACCGGAACGGCATCCCCAGCACCAGATCCACCCCGTTCGACTGCTCGGTGAAGATGAGGTCGATCGTGTCGGGCGACAGCAGGCGCACCCCGTCCACCGCTCCCCCGTTCGACACCACCGACTGGATCCGGGCCACCGACCGGGCGTTGCCGTGGCCGTTGGCGGCGCCGATGTCGGCCCGGCGCCACTCCGGCGTCCAGGCCACCGAGGCGTCGGGGGCGGGGCCGGTGAACGTCTTGACCGCCGGACTGTCCAGGCCCAGGGCCTCCAGGTCGAACGGCAGCGGGGGCGGCGGGATCACGTTCGACACCCGGCCGAACTCGGCGTCGGGCAGGCCGATGAAGAAGTCGGCCCCCAGCGGGCCGGCGATCTCGTCGGCCAGGAACCGGCCCAGCTTCTTGCCGCTGACCCGGCGAACCACCTCGCCCACCAGGTGCCCCTGGTTGAGGGCGTGGTAGCCCGAGGCGGTGCCCGGCTCCCACCACGGTTCCTGGGCCGCCAGCATCGAGGTGGACCTGTCCCAGTCGTACAGGTCCTCCACCACCACCGGCTGGGCCCAGCCCGAGACGCCCGAGGTGTGCGACATGAGGTGGCGCACCTCGATGCGCTCCTTGCCGTTGGCGGCGAACTCCGGCCAGTACGTGGCCACCGGGGCGAACGGATCGAGCACGCCCCGCTCGATCAGCACCAGGGCACACAGGTTGGTCATGGTCTTGGTGGTCGACCACACGTTGGTGATCGTGTTCTCCTCCCACGGCACGGTGCGGGCCTCGTCGGCCCATCCGCCCCAGATGTCGACCACCGGCTCCCCCTCGATCACCAGCGCAACCGAGGCGCCGAGGTCGTCGCCCGAGTCGAGCTGGGCCGACAGGATGTCGCTCAGCGGCTTGAACTTCTCGTCACAGGTCCCCTTGATCTCCATGGGCCAACGGTAATCCGCCGAATTAAGGTCGGCCCATGGAACCGCTCGTCATCGAAGCCGCCATCAACGGTGAGTCGTCGCCCCGGCGCAACCCCAACGTGCCCCGCTCCACGAGTGAGATCGCGGCCGACGCCCTGGCCTCCCTGGCCGCCGGGGCCGCCGTGATCCACAACCACACCGACGAGGTGCTGTTCGGGGGATCGGGCAACCTCGACCCCCAGCTCTACCTCGACGCCTGGGCCCCGGTGCTGGCCGAGCGGCCCGACGCCGTCCTCTACCCCACCATGGCCGGGGGCCGGGAGGGCCCGATCGAGCCCCGCTACGCCCACTTCGACGCCCTCCACCAGGCCGGGGTGCTGGGCATGGGGGTGGCCGACTCGGGCACGCTGAACCTGGCCTCCCGCAAGGCCGACGGCACCGTGGTGCCCAACACCATGGTGTACGAGAACACGCCGGCCGACATCGCCTGGATGTACGCCTGGTGCCGGGAGCGGGCCCTGCCCCTGCACGTGTCGATCTTCGAGCCGGGCGGGCTGCGCCTGGTGCTGGCCCATCACGAGGCCCGCACCCTGCCGCCGGGGGTCAAGATCCAGTTCTACCTGATGGGGCCGCGGTCGCTGTCGGGCCTGCCGGCCGAGCCGTGGGCGCTCGAGGCCTACCTGCGGCTGCTGGGCGACGCCCCCATCCCGTGGATGGTGGGCACCCCGGGGGCCGACATCGGCCGCACCGAGCTGCCCCGCATGGCCATCGAGCGGGGCGGCCACGTGCGGGTGGGCCTGGAGGACCACTACGACCACACCGGCACCCGGGCCACACCGTCCAACGCCGAGCTGGTGGCCGAGATGGTGGAGCTGGCCGCCGCCTGTGGCCGCCCGGTGGCCAGCTGCGAGGAGACGAAGGCCCTGCTGGCGCCCTGAGCGAACCGGCAGTTCGCGCATCGGGCCGAACTTCGTCGACAAATGCCGCCGGAAGCGGCATTTCTCGACAAGGTTCGCCCCCCGGGGGGAGACTGGAGGGCAGCCAGGCCAGGCACACCAGGGGGTACAGCCATGTTCGATCTCGTGATCTCGGGCGGCGACGTCGTCGACGGCACCGGGGCGCCCCGGCGCCGGGCCGACGTGGGCATAGCAGGCGAGCGCATCACCGAGGTGGGCGACCTGTCGGGGCGGGCCGCCAAGCGCCGGATCGACGCCGACGGCGCCCTGGTGACCCCGGGCTGGGTCGACATCCACACCCACTACGACGGCCAGGCCACCTGGGACCCGATGATGGCGCCGTCGTCGCTGCACGGCGTCACCTCGGTGGTGATGGGCAACTGCGGCGTCGGCTTCGCCCCCGCCCGCCAGGGCGCGGCCGAGCACGACTTCCTCATCGCCCTGATGGAAGGGGTGGAGGACATCCCCGGCACCGCCCTGCACGAGGGCCTCCCGTGGGACTGGGAGAGCTTCCCCCAGTACCTCGACTCGGTGGACTCCCGGCCCCACGCCATCGACATCGGCTCGATGCTGCCCCACGCCGCCCTGCGGGCCTACGTGATGGGCGAGCGGGGGGCCAACTACAAAGAAGACGCCCGGCCCGACGAGATCGCCGAGATGACCCGCCTCACCATCGAGGCCCTGGAGGCGGGGGCCATCGGGGTGGGCACCTCGCGCACCGTCAACCACCGCAGCCGAACCGGAGCCAAGATCGGCACGCTCACCGCCTCCAACGAGGAGCTGCTCGGCATCGCCGAGGGCCTGCGCCACACGGGCAAGGGGGTGCTGCAGTTCGTGTCGGACTTCAAGGGCCTGGACGACGAGCTGGCCCTGATGCGCCGGGCGGCGGAGATGGCGGGCCGGCCGCTGTCGGTGTCGCTGGTGCAGGCCGACCCCGACCCCGACCGGTGGCGCCGGGTGGTCGATCACCTGGCCCGGGCCCAGGCCGACGGGATCGACATGAAGGCCCAGGTGGCGTGCCGTCCGGTGGGCCTGCTGGTGGGCCTTCACGGCTCGATGCACCCCTTCGTCCGCACCCCCACGTGGATGACGCTGGCCGACCTGCCCCTGGCCGAGCAGGTGGCCCGGATGCGGGATCCCGAGCTCCGGGCCCGCCTGCTGGCCGAGGCCCGCGACGTGCGGGGCGGCCTGTACGCCGTGGTGGCCCGCCAGCCCCACAAGCTCTACCGCCTGGGCGACCCGCCCCGCTACGAGCCCGACCCGTCGGAGTCGCTGGCGGCCGAGGCCCAGCGCCGGGGCATCGACGACCCCATGGAGCTGGTGTACGACGTGCTCCTGGAGCGGGCCGGCACCGAGATGCTGTACGTCCCGGCGGCCAACTTCGCCGGCTCCACCCTCGATGCGGCCCGGGAGATGCTGCTGTCGGAGTGGTGCCTGCCCGGCCTGTCCGACGGCGGGGCCCACGTCAGCTTCATCTGCGACGCCTCGTTCCCCACGTTCCTGCTCACCCACTGGTGCCGGGACCGGACCCGGGGCGAGAAGCTGCCCCTGGAGCTGGCGGTGAAGCGCCAGACCCACGACACGGCCCGTCACATCGGCTGGCTCGACCGGGGCGTGCTGGCCCCGGGTTACCTGGCCGACCTGAACGTGATCGACTTCGACCGCCTCCAGCTCCGCCCGCCCACGATGATCAACGACCTGCCGGCCGGCGGCCGCCGCCTCATGCAGCGGGCCGACGGCTACCGCCACACGATCAAGCGGGGCGAGGTCAGCTTCGACGAGGGCGAGCACACCGGGGTGCTCAACGGCCACCTCGTCCGGGGCGCCCAGGCCGGCCCGGCCTGAGCCGAGCCAGACCCGGAACTCTGACACGGCGTGCCGCCAGGCGGTACCCGGTGTCAGAGTTCCGGGATGGTTACATCACAGTGGCGCCCAGCAGGGAGCCGATGCCGACGGTGAGGACGCAGGCGGCGGTGGCCAGGGCCACCTGGCGCAGGCCGCTGCGGACCTTCGATCGCTCGGTGAAATAGGCCAGGGAGGCGCCCACGGCGAAGGCGGCCGCCAGCCCGATCAGCACGGAGATCACGGCGGCGGCCAGGCCGCCGGCGAACACGTAGGGCACCAGGGGGAGGGCGGCGCCCACGGCGAAGGCGACGAACGAGCTCCCGGCGGCGCCCAGGGGATTGCCGATGCTGTCCGGGTCGACCCCCAGCTCCTCCCGGGCGTGGACCTCGAGCGCCACCTCGGGGTCGGCCATCACGGCGCTGGCCATGGCGTGGGCGTGCTCCGGCTCGATCCCCCGGGACCGGTAGATGGCGGCCAGCTCGGTGATCTCCAGCTCCGGCTCCTCGGCGATCGAGGCCCGCTCGATCTCCAGCTCCCGCTCCACCAGCTCGGTCTGGGCCTTGACCGACACGTACTCGCCAGCCGCCATCGAGGCCGCGCCGGCCAGCAGCCCGGAGATGCCGGCCAACAGCACGGTCGCCGACGAGGTTCCGGCCGCCGCCACCCCCAGCACGAGGGCCACGTTCGACACCAGCCCGTCGCTGATCCCGAACACGGTGGCCCGGGCGGTACCGCCGCCGAGGTCGCGGTGCTCGTGGACCAGATGCTCGTCGCCCGGTTGCTGGTGCTCGCTCACGGCCCCCACTCTAGGGCAACCCCGCTCCGGCCCGAAGCAGCTGGTGTCGCAGGTCACGGCGACGCGACAGCGTGCCGTCGCACGAACTTCGCTGCGTTGCCGCGTTCAGGGCGCGAGATCGCAACGGAGTTCAGGCCGGGCGGTGCAGCAGGGCCTTGACGGCGGTGAGCACGGCGGCCGCCTCGGCGCCGTCGGCCGCCGGGCGCTCGACGACGGCCACGGCGTCGACCACGAGGCTGTGGCCGTCCTCCAACGGGGGCCACAGCAGGGTGACGGCGGGCTGGGCTTCGATGTTGCGGGCCGCCGTCCGACTCACCGGCGTCCGCAGCTCCACCCCGTCCGCCGTCCCGCTGACGTCGAACCGCAGGTGCAGCATGTGGGGCCGGCTGCCCTCGGTGGTGGTCAACAGGTAGCCGGGGCCCCGCCGGGCCACCTCGCCCGCCAGGTCCTCCAGCGGTACCGGGATGCTCATGGCTGGCAGCGTAGCTGCCGGCCGGGGTTGGGGGCCCGGGGGCGCAGCCCCGCAACAGCGAAACCTTAGGGGCCGAGCAGCGGCTCGAAGTGGGCCACGATCGACGCCGCGATGGCCGCCCCGTCCTCCATCGGCCCGAAATGGGACAGCGTGGGGTGGAGCTCGAACCGGCAGTGGCCCAGGGCCGCGGCGATCAGGGGCGCCACCTGGGCCGGCACGGCGTGGGCCTCGGCCGCCTCGCCTCCCGCCACCACCACCGAGGGCACGGTGATGGCGGCCAGCCGGGTGAAGTCAACCGGCTCGCCGCTGCCGAACACCCGGGCCTCGTCGTCGGGCCGGCACGACAAGCGCACCCCGGACTCCGTCGGGTAGGTGCCGATCGCCATGTAGGCCCGCACCGCCACCGGGTCACAGGCCGAGAACGGGGGCTTGGACGACAGGCGGGCCACGGCGTCGTCCACCGAGTCGAAGTCGGCCCGGCGCCGGCGGGAGGCCTCGATCAGGAACGAGGGCAGCGACCGCTCCCCGAACGTGGTGGGCACCACCACCGGCTCGAACAGCCACAGGCCCCGGAACAGCTCCTGGCGCCTGAGGGCGGCGTACACCACCGATGCCCCGCCCAGCGAGTGACCGGCATAGCACACCGGCCCCCCGCCCACGGCCTCCACGCACGCCAGCACATCTTCGGCGAAACGGTCCCGGGCCACCGAATAGTCGTCGCTGGCCGGGTGATCGGGGGTGGCCGGCCGGGTGGCTCCGTGGCCCCGGAGGTCGATCCCCCAACACCGGAACCGGCTCCGCAGGTGGGGCACCACGGCCGCCCACATGCCGGCGTTGAGCCCGTTGCCGTGGCCCATCAGGAGCGGCGGCCCGTCGCCCCCGAAGTCGTGCAGGGCCACCGGCTCGCCGTCGGCGCTGGTCACGATCCGGGCTGGTGTCATCGCCGCCCGACGCTACCGGCGCCGGCCCGCCACCGGGAAATTTGTGGAACCAAGGTGACGAACGAAACGTCGTACGGGATGAGACACTTGGCACCACATCTCGGGGAGGAGACAGATCGGTGATTGCACCCTGGAGGCTGCTCGCGGTGGCCGTCGCCCTGACCGTGGTCGCCGCCGGCCCCGTCGTGGCCGCCTCTCCGGCTGCGGCCGACACCACCCTCGAGGTCACCACGCCGGCCGACGGCCACTACCTCGGGGGCGGGATGCCCATCCCCCTGCTGGTCACGATCAAGGCCGACGGGGCGGTCAGGGGCTCGCTGGTGGCCACGTTCGACGGGACGTTCGCCGGCGCCCAGCAGGTGGAGGTGCCGGGCGGCAGCTCCAAGCAGGTGCTGTTCGTGGTCACCCCGCCCCAGTGGTCCACCTCGGGCCAGATCTCCTTCGACGGTGGGGCCGACGACAGCGCCACGGCCCGCCTCAACCTGCAACCGGCCGGCTCCGACGAGATGGTGGGCGTGCTGCCCTCGCTCACCGAGGGTCGTGACGTTCCGGCCACGGCCCAACTCGCCGTCGACCTCGGCGTGGCCCGCCTCTACCCGTTCGATCCCACCCTGCTCGACACCGCCGGGCCCGATGCCCTCGGGGCGTTCAGCCAGGTGCTGGCCACCCCCGACGATCTGGCCGCCTTGCCTGAAACTCAGCTGAGCGCCCTGCGGGCCTGGGTGGGCACCACCGGCGGCACGCTCGTGGTCGACGGGCCCCCCGACACCCCGATCCCGATCGAGGCGGAGCCGGTGCCGGGCGCCACCGACGGCTCGGCCACCTTCGGCGTGGGCCAGGTCCGGTTCTCCGACGGCAGGGCATCGGCGTCCGACTACGACGGCGTGTTCGCCCCCACCATCCCCCGCGATACCACCGAGTTCCCCTTCGGGGCCAACGCCTTCGGCGTGGCCCCCACCACGATCCTGCTGGCCAGCGACGCCGGGGTCCGCATCCCCGCCATCGGCACCCTGGTGGGCCTGCTGGTGGTGTACGCCCTGGTGGCAGGGCCGGTGCTGTGGCTCGTCCTGCGGCGAACGAAGCGGGAGACGGCCCTCTGGCTGGCGCTGCCCGCCCTGGCCGTGATCGGCACCGGCGCCGTGTACGGGTTGGGTCGGGCGATGCGCCACGACACCAGCACGGCCCACGCCACGATCGTGGCCGACCTGCCCGCCACCCGGGTCATCACCACCGAGGTGCTCGTGACCTCCCCCGGCGGAGGCAAGGCCGGGGTGGAGCTGGGCGACGGGTGGCGGCCGGTGCAGTCGGTCTCCGACGAGCAGTTCTTCGGCCCCGGTGGCTTCGGCATGGGCGGGGGCGGCGCCTCCACCCGCCAGCAGTCGCTCGACGGGAACAAGCTGCTGACCGACCTGCCGGCCGGCGGGGTGGGCGTGGTCAGCGCCGAGGCGGCCCAGCCGGCGGCCGAGCCGTCGTGGTCGTTCGACCTGCACCCCACCGACAACGGCCTGGCCGGCACGATCACCAACCAGACCGACCGCAAGCTGGAGACCATCATGGTGGCGTCGGGGCAGGGCTTCGACCAGGTGAGCGACCTGGATCCTGGCGAATCGGCCGAGGTCACGCTGAACGGCGCCAACCGGCCGGTGGTCACCAGCGACCGCCTGGCCGAGCAGCTCATGAACGGCGACCCGTTCAGCCCCAACGACGGGGCGGCCAACCCCGGCCTGCTGGGCAACTGGCTGAGCCGGCGGCCGATGCTGCGCTCGCCGGGGTTCATCACAGCCGTGGGCTGGACCCGCGACCAGCCGGGCCCGCTCCACACCGCCCGGGGGGCCACGGTGGACAAAGGCCGGACCGCCTTCCTCACCACGGCCCGGGTCGACACCAGCGATCTCGACGCCGCCAACGGCCGCATCGAGCTGGTGCGGGGCACCTCCACCCGGGTGGCCGACCGCTCGGGCGCCAACGAGTGCACCGACCTCACCACCACGGCCCGGCTCACCCCGGCCGCCTCCGTCACCCAGCCGGTGATCGACGTGTCGACCCGGTCGGTGGCGGCGCTCGACATCTGGACCGGCGAGGGCTGGCTGCCGTCCGGCCTCGACAATGCCGGCGGCCCCGACGTGGCCCTGGCCCTGCCCGAGGGGGCCGGCGACAACGGCTCGGTCTACGTGCGGCTCCAGATGACGTGCGACGTGTGGGGCATCGCCGACCCCTTCCCGTCGCTGCGCACGGCCGAGAGCGGCGAGGAGGTCTTCGCCATAGACGCCACCAGCGTCGTCCGGGCCGGCCTCGGTACCGGCGGCACGGGCGGCGGGTCGACAGCCACCCCACCGCCCCGGCGGTGGCGGTGGCCAAGCCGCTCCCGGCCCCGGTCGTACCGGCCACCACCATCGCTCCGGGAGCCGGCAATGACTGACACCGCCCCTCCGCCCGCCCCCGAGATCGACGCCGACCCCCTTCCCCCACCCCCGGGGCCGCCCGACGGTCGCCCGGCCCTGGTGTCGACCCGGGGCCTCACCAAGGTCTACGGCCGGCTCACCGCCCTCCACCACCTCGACCTCGACGTCCCCCAGGGCGCCGTCTACGGGATCATCGGGCCCAACGGGGCCGGCAAGTCCACCACCTTCGCCATCCTGTCCACCCTGCTCAAGCCGACGGCGGGCACGGCAACGGTGTGCGGTTTCGACCCCGTGCGCCAACCCAAGGAGGTGCGGCGCCGCCTCGGCTACATGCCCGACGTGATGGGCGTGTACGAGCGGCTCCGGGTCGACGAGTACCTCCAGTTCCACGCCGCCGCCTACAGCGTGCCCCGCAACCAGTGGCCCGAGCTGATCGAGGGTCTGCTCGAGCTGGTGGATCTCGACGTGAAGCGGGACGCCATGGTCGACTCGCTGTCCCGGGGCATGAAGCAGCGGCTGTCGCTGGCCCGGGCCATGGTCCACGACCCCGACCTCCTGATCCTCGACGAGCCGGCCTCCGGCCTCGACCCCCGGGCCCGCATCGAGTTCCGCCTGCTGCTGGCCGAGCTCCAGCGGCTGGGCAAGACGATCCTGATCAGCTCCCACATCCTGGCCGAGCTGCAGCAGATGTGCACCGACATCGCCGTGATCGAGGCCGGCAAGCTGCTGGCCGCCGGTACCCCCAACGAGATCCTGAGCCGGCTGGGGTCGTCGCGCCGGGCCACGGTCCGCTTCCTCGACGGCACCGAGGCCGAGTACCCGGTGGCCGACGAGGCCGAGCAGGCGGCGCTGTTGAAACGCCTGATGACCGAGGAGGAGGGGCGCGAGATCGTCGAGTTCAAGGTGGTCACCCACGATCTGGAGGACCTCTTCCTCCAGATCACCGAAGGGATCGTCCAGTGAGCGGCTTCGCCCTGCAGACCCTCAACCCGGTGCTCGACCGGGAGCTCCGCCAGCGCAGCCGTTCCCGGCGCTCGGTGGTGCTCCTCACCCTGTTCCTGGCCCTGTTGATCGGGGTGCTGTTCCTGGCCTACAAGGGCAGCGAGCAGACGGCCCAGTTCGGGGCCGACCCCATCACCGCCCTCACCGTGCGGGTGGGGCGCACCATGTTCGAGTGGGTGCTGGCCACCCAGATGGTGGTGCTGCTGTTCATGATCCCCGGCATCAGCGCCGGGGCCGTGGCCGGCGAGCGTGACCGCCAGACGCTGGTGCCCCTCCAGGTCACGCTGATCGGGCCGGTGCAGATCTTCCTGGGCAAGGTGCTGGCCTCCAGCGGGTTCATCCTGCTCCTGGTGGTGGCGTCGACCCCCATCCTGGCCGTCCCCTACCTGGTGGGGGGCATCTCGCTGGCCAACGTGGTGCGGGCCCTGGCCGTGCTGCTGGCCATCGGGTTCCTGATGGCCGTGATCGGGGTGTCGTGCTCGTGCATCTTCCGCCGCACCCAGACCGCCACCCTGGCCGCCTACGCCCTGGTGCTGGTCCTGGTGCTGGGCTCGCTGGTGGGCCTGGCCGTGCTGGCCGTGATCGACGGCAGCCGGGGCAGCGACACGGTGGAACCCCGCATCGTGGCCCTCTACCCCAACCCGTTCCTGGCCATCGCCGACGCCGCCGGTGAGATCGGCAGCCCCTCGAGCGGGCCATTCAGCCCGATCAAGGACCTGGTGCTGGAAGCCCAGCTGGGCCCGAACGTGCAGATGATCGACCGGGGCATCGCCATCGACCCCAACACCGGGCAGCAGGTGGAGGCGGAGGAGCTGACCGGCATGCCGCTGTGGGCCCGGTCGCTGCTGGTGCAGCTGGCGCTGGCGGTGGCCCTGGCCATCCCCGGGGTCCGCCGGCTCCGGGCCCCGCAGAAGGAACTGGTGGCGTGATGCTGGCCTTCCTCCACCGGATGCGCCGCCGCCTGCGGCTGGTGTGGGCCTGGGCCACTGCGGCCTGGGTGGCGCCAACGGTGGCCGGGGCGGCGCTGGCGGTGGTGCTGGTGGGCTGGCTCCGCCCCTGGGCCTGGCCCGAGCGGGCAGCGGTGGGCGTGGTGGTGGCGGCCGCGGTGGCCATCGCCGCCTGGTCCGTGATCCAGCGGCTTCCCCTCCCGGTGGTGGCCCGGGCGGCCGACCGGGGCCTGGCCACGGCCGACTCGTTCGGCGCCGCTCTCCAGTTCTCCGACCTCGATTCCCCCTTCGGAGAGCGGATCCGGGCCCGGGCCGAGCACCTGGCCGGGGGGGCCCGCCCCGAGGAGGCGGCCCCGCTGCCCCCCGAGGGCCGGCGGTGGACGATCGCCGCCCTGCTGGGCGTGGCCGCCCTGGCCCTGGCTTTCGCCCCCAACCCCCAGGACGACGTGCGGGCCGAGCAGGCCGCCCTCCAGCAGCTGTTGGACCAGACGGCCGACCAGATCGACGAGCAGGCCGAGGCGGCGGCCGAGCAGCCGGGCAACGAGGCCCTGGCCGACGAGCTCCACAACCTGGCCGACGAGTTGCGCCAGGCCGACAGCCTGGAGGAGGCGGAGCAGACCCTGCAGGAGGCCCAGGACGCCCTCGACGCCTCGCGGCCCCAGAACTTCGCCTCCCAGCGCGCAGCGGTGGAGGGATTGGAGCGCAGCCTGGGCCAGCGGTCGCTGGGCCAGAACGCCCCGTCCACGGCCAACGCCGCCGAGCAGTTGGCGGCGGCCGCCGAGTCGTTGCCCGAGCTGTCGGCCGAGGAGCAGGCGGCGCTGGCCGAGCGGCTGGCCGACCTGGCCGAGACGCAGGCCGCCGGCAACCCGGAGCTGTCCGACGCCCTGGCCGCCGCCGCCCAGGCCCTGGCCGCCGGCGACGTGGCCGGGGCCCAGGCCGCCCTGGGCGAGGCGGCGCTGGCTCAGGGCCAGGCGTCGGCCGCCGTGGCCTCCCAGCTCTCGGCCGATGCCGCCACCGCCCAGCTGGCCCAGGCCCAGGCCAACCTCCAGGGCCAGGGCCAAGGCCAAGGCCAGGGGCAAGGCCAGGGCCAGGGCCAAGGACAAGGCAGGGCCAAGGACAGGGTCAGGGGCAAGGCCAGGGCCAGGGCCAAGGACAAGGCAGCGGCCAAGGACAGGGTCAGGGTCAGGGTCAGGGTCAGGGACAGGGACAGGGACAGGGACAGGGCGGCGGAGCCGGCGGGCAGGGTGGCGGCAACGGTGCCTCGGGCCAGGTGGGCGGGGCGTCGGGCGGTACCGGCTCGGGCCAGGGCGGCGTCGGTCGCCCCGGCGGCACCGACCAGCCTCGGAACGACGCCAACGACGGCGCCACCATCGTCGATCCCGTCGCCATCACCGACGGCGAGGACCTGTCGCTGGGCGGCGCCAACAGCGGCGGCTCGCCGGGCGAGGTGGTGGGCAAGGGCGACGGGCCCACCACGGCCGGCCCGGCCCGGGTGCCGCTCAGCTCGGTGGTGGGCGAGTACGCCGACCGGGCCACGGCCAGCGCCCAGCGCCAGCAGCTCCCGCCCAGCCAGCAGGAGCTGGTGGGCAACTACTTCGACCGGCTCAACCAGTGACCCGCCACGACCACGATCACCCCCGAGGAGAGAACGAGCGATGACCCCCGAGCAGTGCGCCGAGACGGCGGCCGCCATCCGCACCGAGATCGGCAAGGTCATCGTGGGCCAGGCGGCCCTGGTCGACGAGGTGCTCCACTGCCTGCTGGCCGAGGGCCACATCCTGCTCGAAGGCGTGCCCGGCCTGGGCAAGACCATGCTGCTCAAGACACTGGCCGAGAGCCTCGACATGCCGTGGTCCCGCATCCAGTTCACCCCCGACCTGATGCCGGCCGACATCGTGGGCACCCAGATCCTCCATCAGGGGGCCGACGGGGCCCGGGAGCTCCAGTTCCGCCCCGGCCCGATCACGGCCAACCTGGTGTTGGCCGACGAGGTGAACCGGGCCACCCCCAAGACCCAGGCCGCCATGCTGGAGGCCATGCAGGAGCGGGCGGTGACCGTGGCCGGTGAGACCCGGCCCCTGCCCCGCCCGTTCATGGTGATGGCCACCCAGAACCCGCTGGAGATGGAGGGCACCTATCCCCTGCCCGAGGCCCAGCTCGACCGGTTCCTGCTCAAGGTCCTGGTTCCGTTCCCGTCGGCCGACGATCTCGTCACCGTGATCGAGCGGACCACGGGCGCCACCGCCGCCAGCCCCAGCCCGGTGTGCGACGCCGAGCGCCTGCGCCAGATGATCGCCCTGACCCGGGAGGTGCCGGTGCCCGACCACGTGGTCCGCCACGCCGTGGACCTGGTGATCGCCTCCCACCCCGACCAGCCCTCCGCCCCCGAGGCCGTCCGCCGCTACGTGCGCTTCGGCGCCTCGCCCCGCGGGGTGCAGGCTCTGATCCTGGCGGGCAAGGCCCGGGCCCTGATGGCGGGCCGGCCGTCGGTGGCGATCGACGACGTGCGGGCCATGGCCGCCCCCGCCCTGCGCCACCGCCTGGTGGTGGGCTACGAGGCCACGGCCGACGGCCGCAGCCCCGACGATCTGGTGGGGGCCGTGCTGGAGCAGGTGGGCGAGCCCCGCTCCGGCGTCCGGGGCGCGCCGTGACACCTCCCCTGGGCGACGAGGCGCAGCTCCTCTCGCCCCGGCTGCTGGCCCGCCTGGAGCGGCTCCAGCTCGTCACCCGGCGCCGCCTGGCCGGAGGGCTGGCCGGTGAGCACCGCTCGCCCCGCCACGGCTCGTCGCTCGACTTCGCCGACTTCCGCGAGTACTACCCGGGCGACGATCTGCGCCGGATAGACCTGAATGCCCTGGCCCGGCTCGACCGGCTCCTGGTGAAGTTGTTCGATGCCGAGGACGAGCTGACCCTGCGCCTCCTGGTGGACACGTCGGCCTCGATGAGCGGACCCAAGCTGAAGCGGGCGGCCGAGCTGGCCGCCGCCCTCGGGTTCTGCGCCCTGGTCCGTCGGGACGTGGTGACCGTGCACACCTTCCCCCTCGACCGCCCCGGCCCCCGGTTCCGGGGGCGGAGCGCGGCGGTTGGCCTGTTCCGCCACCTCGATGGCCTGGAGGCCGGGGGCGACACTCCACTGGTGGCGGCGGCCGACCGGCTGCTGGGCCAGCCCGGCCCGCCGGGGATGACCGTGGTGTTCTCCGACCTGTTGACGGCCGAATGGGACGCCGGCATCCGCCGCCTACCGGCCCGCCGGGGTGAGCTGGCGGTGGTGCACGTGCTGGAGCCCACCGACCTGGAGCCCGACCTCAGCGGCGACCTGGAGCTGGTCGACGCCGAGACCGGGGCCCGGTTGGAGGTGTCGCTCACCGCCTCGGTGCTGGCCGACTACCGCACCCTGGCCCACCGCTGGGCCGACGACGTGGCCGGCCGGGTGCGGGCCACCGGCGGCACGTACGTCCAGGTGTCGACCGCCGACGACCTGGAGAAGGTGCTGCTGGGCACGGCCCGGGACCAGGGCCTCGTCCGATGAGCGTCGGCGGCTGGGGCCTGGCCAACCCGTGGGGCCTCCTGTGGTGCCTGCTGGCCGTGCCCATCGTGCTCCTCCACGTGCTGCGACCCCGCCGTATCCAGGCCACCGTGGCCGCCGTGTTCCTGTGGCGCCGGGTGGCCACACCGGTGTCGGCCGCCCGACCATGGCAGCGCCTGATCCCCAGCTGGCTGCTGGCGGCCCAGGTGCTGGCCGCCGTCCTCCTCGGCCTGCTCATGGCCCGCCCCGTCCGTCTGGGCGACCAGCTCCTGGCCGAGCACACGATCTTCGTCGTCGACGCCTCGGCCTCGATGCAGGCCAGCGACGGCACCCCCGACCGGCTGGCCGCCGCCACCGAGCGGGCCCGCGAGCTGCGGCGCCAGGTGCCGGCCGGCGGCCAGGCCAGCCTGATCGTGGCCGGGGCCGACGCCCGGGCCCTGGTCACCCGCTCCACCGACACCGACGCCTTCGACGCCGCCCTGCGCACGATCCGGGCCGCCGACGGGCCGGGCGACATGGCCTCCGCCTTCGCTCTGGCCGCCGGGCTCGACACGGGCGAGACCGACAGCCGGGTGGTGTTCGTGTCCGACGGCGGGGTCACCCCGGCCGACCTGCGGGCCGCCCCCACCGGCACCCGCTACGAGGCCGTGGGCACGTCGGCCACCAACCGGGGCATCACCCAGCTCTCGGTGGAGCCGGCGGCCGAGGGCCTGGTGGCCCGGGTGGCGGTCACCCACTTCGGCGGCCCGGCGGTGGACCAGAAGGTGCGGATCGACGTCGACGGGGTCACGGTGGCCACCCGTGACATCCATCTCGACCCGGGCGGGGTGGCCAACCTGTCGATCCCCCTGGCCGTCACCAACGGGGCGGAGAAGGTGGAGGCCTTCCTCGACGGGGAGGACGCCCTGGCCCTCGACGACCGGGCGGTGGCCACCCTGGCCCAGCGGCCCGAGATCCAGGTCCTGTGGGCCGGGCCCGACAACCCCTTCCTGGAGGCCGCTCTCGCCTCGGTTCCCGGCGTGGTCGTCACCCGGGCCCCCTCGGTGCCGGCCGCCCCCGACCCCGCCATCGACGTGGTGGTGGCCGACCAGGTGGCCGTACCCGACGAGCTGACCCTGCCCGTGCTGGCCATCGCCCCGCCCGGCGGGGCCCGGGGCATCACGGCCGCCGGCACGGTCGAGCGGCCCGTCGTCACCCTCATCCGGGCCGAGGAGCCGCTGGTGGAGGGCCTCGACCTGAGCCAGGTGTTCGTGGCCCAGGCCCAGCAGCTCACCGCCCCGTCGGGGGCCGAGGTGGTGGTGGGGGCCGAGGGCGCCCCCCTGCTGGTTCGCACCGCCACCCCCGCCCCCACCGTCTACTTCGGCTTCGCCCTCGACCAGTCGACCCTGCCCCTCGACGCCGCCTTCCCCATCCTGATCGACCGGTCGCTGGCCAACCTCAGCGACCTGGTGGCCCCGCCGGCCCGGCTCACGGTGGGGGCCGACCTCCCCATCGACCCCCGCCTGGAGGCGACGATAACGGCCCCCGACGGCACGGCGCAGACGATCCCGCCCGGCTCGTCGTACCCCCGGGCCGACCGCATCGGCTTCTGGCAGGTGGACCAGGGCGACCGCAGCGTGCTGGTGGCGGTGGGGGCGGCCCGGGGCGAGTCGGCCATCGCCCCCGCGCCCGACCTGCCGTTCGACACCGCCTTCGCCGGCCGGGGCCCCGCCCCCCGCCGGGGCGAGATCCCCTACCTGTGGCCCGTGATCGGGCTCCTGCTGGCCCTGCTGGTGGGCGAGTGGCTGCTGGCCCGGCGCCGCCTGGGTGTGGGACCCCGTCAATGGCGCACCGCCACCGGCTTGCGGGTGGCGGTGGCCGCCGCCCTGCTGGCCGTGCTGTTCACCCCGTCGATCACCCGCAAGGCCAACGACGTGGCCACGTTGTTCCTGATCGACGCCTCCGACTCGATGACGGCGGGCGGGCGGGCCCAGGCGGTCGACACCGTGCGCCAGGCCCTGGCCCAGCAACCCGACAAGAGCCGGGCCGGCATCGTGGTGTTCGGCAACGACGCCCGGCTGGAGACCCTGGTGAGCCGGGAGCCGGCATTCTCCGGGGTGAGCGTGGAGGTCGACCCGGCGGCCACCGATCTGGCCGCCGCCATGCGGCTGGGAGCGGCGGCCCTGCCGGCCGACACGAGGCGCCGCCTGGTGCTGATCAGCGACGGCCGGGCCACCACCGGCGACGCCGCCCAGGAAGCGGCCCGCCTGGAGGCCGACGGCATCCCGGTGGACGTGGTGGTGGTCGATCCGCCGGCCGGCACCGACGTGGCCGTGGGTGGCATCGAGGTGCCGTCGCTGGCCCGCAAGGGCGAACAGGTGACCGTGGACGTGCAGGTGACCGCCCCCCGGGACACCGAGGGCGAGGTGGTGCTGCGGCGGGACGACGGCACCGAGGTGGGGCGCCAGACCGTGCCGCTGAAGGCCGGGGCCAACACCGTGCGCTTCACCGACACCGCCTCCAGCGAGGGCGTGCTGCGTTACCAGGCCGAGGTCACCACCAGCGGCGACGCGGTGAAGGCCAACGATCTGGGCTTCGCCGCCGTGCCGGTGGAGGGGGCCGATGCCGTGCTGGTGGTGGCCGGGCGCGACGGCGCCGGAGCCGGGCTGGTGGCCGAGCTCGGGGCGGCCGGGCTCACGGTGGCCACTGCCACCCCGGCCAGCCTGCCCGCCATCGACGAGCTCACCCGCTACGCCTCGATCGTGCTGGCCGACGTCGACCGGCGCGACCTGAGCGACGCCCAGGTGTCCGACCTCACCGCCGCCGTGCGGGACCTGGGCCGGGGCATGGTGGTGCTCGGCGGCACCCATTCCTACGCCCTGGGCGGCTACCGGGACAGCGACCTGGAGCAGATCCTGCCGGTGGTGAGCGAGATCACCGATCCCCTGCGGCGCCAGACGGTGGCCGAGGTGCTGGCCATCGACACCAGCGGCTCGATGGCGGCCTGCCACTGCAGCGAGGAGGGCCTGAACGGCCTGGGCAACGGCAACCGCATCGGGGGCGGGGTGGAGAAGACGGCGATCGCCCGGTCGGCGGCGGCCAAGGCCATCGCCGCCCTGTCGGCCACCGACGAGGTGGGCGTGCTGTCGATGGACGCCGACGACCGGTGGGTGATCGACCTGCAGGCGGCGCCGCCCCAGGACGTGGTCGACGAAGGCCTGAGCCAGATCGTGCCCGACGGCCCCACCTTCCTCGACTCGGGCCTGGCCACGGCGGCCGAGGCGCTGCGCAAGTCCGACGCCAACCTGAAGCACATCATCGTGTTCAGCGACGGGTTCACCGAGCCGGCCCACCTGGCGGCCATGGCCGATCAGGCGGCCGCCCTGGCGGCCGAAGGGATCACGGTGTCGGTGGTGGCCACCGGCGAGGGGGCGGCCAAGGACCTGGAGCCGGTGGCCGAGGCCGGCGGCGGGCGCTTCTACCCCGGGCGCAACCTGAGCCAGATCCCCGACTTGATCGTGCAGGAGGCGGTGCTGGCATCCCGGGACTTCGTGACCGAGGGCGAGTTCCTTCCCGTCATCGGCTCGTCCCGGCCGTCGGTGGCCAACCTGTCGGCGTCGCCGGCGCTGCTGGGCTACGTGGCCACGTCGCCCAAGCCCACCGCCTCGGTGGACCTGCTGATCGGCCCCGACCAGGACCCGCTGCTGGCGTCGTGGCAGGCCGGTTTGGGGCGGGTGGCCGCCTGGACCAGCGACGGGGGCGAGCGGTGGAGCGCCCCGTGGAACGGCTGGGACGGCGGGCCCGATTTCTGGGCCGGGGTGGTGAAGGACACGTTCCCGGCCGGCGGGGCCGGGGGAGGGATCCAGGCCAAGGTCACCGACGGCCAGCTCAACCTGCGCCTGGAGGGGGCCGACGACTGGCCCGAGGACGCCTCGGCCACGGTGCGGGTGGCGGGGCCCGACGGGTCGAGCACGGTGGTGCCGCTGGAGCGGATCGACGGCTCGACGTTCGCCGCCACCCTCCCGGCCGACCAGGCCGGTACCTACGCCCTGGGGGCCGTGGTCACCGACGGCACCGACACGGTGTGGAGCGGGGTGGGGCTCACCACCCGGTCCTACCCGGCCGAGTACGCCCCCCGGCCCGTGGGGCGAGACGAGCTCGCCCGGCTGGCCGAGGTCACCGGGGGCCGCGTGGACCCGGCGGCGGCCGAGCTGTTCAGCTCGCTCGGCACCAAGGCCGGCGAGCGGCGGTACGACCTCACCCGGTGGTTCCTGTGGTTCGCCCTGCTGGCCTGGCCGGTGGCGGTGGCCGTGAGCCGCCTGGCCTGGCGTCGGGGCCTGCTGGCCGAGGGCGCCGGCAAGGCCGCCACCACCGTGGGCGAGCTGCGGGCCCGCATGCCCCGCATGGCCGAGCCCAAGCGCCCCTTCCCCACCCCGGGGGCCGCCCCGCCGTCACCCCCCACCGAGAGCAGCCCCCCGACGTCACCCCCCGTCGCCGACCCGGTCTCATCGTCCCCGTCAGCCCCGGCCCCGACTGCCGTGCCGACTGCCGCGCCGACTGCCGCCCCGACGGCTCCGGTCCCGGCCCCGGCCGCCGACGGCGGTAGCACCGTCTCCGAGCTCCTGGCCCGCAAGCGCCGCCGCTCCTGACCGTCGACCGGCCAGGGCGGTGACCCCGAGGCCGACGGTGGCCAGGGAGCCGCCGAGCCAGACGAGGCCCACCCGGGGGAGCTCGTTGACCTGATAGCGGGCGGAGGCGGCGTCGCCGTCGATCAGGAGGACCTGGAGCTGGTCGAACCAGCGGTAGCGGTGGGCCAGCTCCACCGTCGACACTCCCCGGAGTCGGTAGCTGACCAGGCTGGGATGGAGCTCGCTGCCGTCGACCCGCACCGTGGCCACCGCCGACCGGGTGGCGGCCCCGTCGTCGACCAGCTCGATCGACTGGTGCACCAGCTCCACCGACCCGGCCCGCACCGGGGTGCCGGTGGGCGCGGTCACCGCCGTCACCCGCCCCGCCATCGAGCCCGCCACCCCAACCAGCAGCACCCCGGCGCCCAGGTGTCCCAACGCCCGCCCCACCCCCGACGCCCGCACCCCGACCCTCCGGGTTCCCGGTGCACCAGGCACCGCCGCCGGTGCGCCTCGCACCGAGATCTCAGCCAACTCAGATCCCGGTGCACCAGGCACCGCCGCCGGTGCGCCTCGCACCGGGAAACGACCGAGGGCCGAGCCGGCGACGGCGCCACCGGCCAGCGCCAGGGCCACGCCGTAGGGGCCGGCGGCCCAGGGGGTGGTGGCCCCGGCCACGGCCGCACCGGCCAGCGCCGGCCACCACCGCCGGTCGGCCCCGACGGCCAGCGCCGCCCCGGCCAGCACCACCGGCCACAGCAGGCGGCTGTAGTAGTGGCCGGCGATGGCCACGGCGTCGCCGGTGGTGCCCGCCTCCACCAACGGCTCGTAGGCGCCGACGGCCACGAACAGCCCGGCCACGGCCAGCGCCGCCACCGCCCCCCGCCGCCAGGCCCCGGCCGCCCACCCCGGAGACGACAGCGCCGGGGATGCCGGGGCCGGGCCACCACCGGTCGACACCACCAGCCCCAGCACCACCACCGAGGCCAGCGCCGCCACCGTCAGGAGGCCGAAGCGGAGGGCGGGCCGGTCGGCGAAGGCGTGGACCGACGACACCAGGCCCACCCGGGTGGCGGTGGTGGCCCACAGCGCGGCCAGGCCAGGCGCCAACCCCAGCGCCACCGCTGTCCGGCCCCCCACCGCCGCGGCACCGGCCTCCGGACGGCGAGCCAGCCCATGGAGGGCGGCGGCCCCGCAGCACCAGGCCACCAGACCGGCCGACTCGATCGGGTCCCAGGCCCAGTACCCGCCCCAGCCCAGCTCCACGTCGGCCCACCGGGCCCCGCTCAACAGGCCCGCCGTGAGCAGCGCCAGGGGCCCGGCCAGCAGCGCCGCCGGCACCTGCGGGCCGAGCCCGGCCCGGGCCCGGGCGGCGCCGGCCAGGGTGGGCGCCAGCAGGCCCACCAGCCCGGCATAGAGGATCGGCGGGTGCCACACCATCGCCGGGTGCTCCAGCACGGGCTGGAGGCCGAGCCCGTCCACCGCCGGGAGGTCGAGGCGCTCGAAGGGCGACGCCGCCAACGCCACCACCAGGGCGTACGCCGCCACCAGCCCACCCCCCAGCCGCCGGGCCCATCCCACCCCCGGGCCAGCAACCCCCGGGCCGGCAACCGCCGGGCCAGCCGCCCCGGGGCCAGCAACCGCCGGCCCGCTGACGACCCTGACGGCGATCACGGCGGCCCAGGCCAGGGCCGCCGTCCACAGCAGCAGCGAACCTTCGGGCCCGGCCCACAAGCTGGCCACCCGCAGCGGGGCCGACACCCCCGATCGGGTGTTGTCGGCCACGTAGCGCAGCGTCCAGTCCCGGGTGGCGAAGGCCCAGGCCAGCCGCCCGAGGGCCGCCGTCAACGCCAGGGCGGCGCCGGGCAGGGCCCAACCCCCGGCCCGCCGCCCGCCGGCGGCCACCGCCCCGGCCGCCAGCACCACCGCCAGCCACACCAGGGCCGCACCCGTCGTCACCACACCATGGTGCCCCGTCGCCGGCCCCGCCGGCCGTCATGCCCCCTCCTGGTCGGTTCCGGGCGGCGGGCCTATCGTGAGCGCGGACCGAGGGTCGTCGGGCGGGACCGAACCCAGCGGCCGACGCCCGCCCGACGAAAGGACACCCATGGACTCCGATCACAAGAAGCTGGCGCTGCGCGCCGTCAACTACGGCCTCTACGTGCTCACCGCCCGCAACGGCGACCAGTTCGGGGCGGGCGGGGTCAACTGGCTGTCTTCCGCTCCACCTCGGTGGAGGACGGCAAGATCAACGGCTACGCCTTCGAGGACGGCCCAGAGACCGGCGCCCCCCTCCTCACCGACACGCCCTACTGGTTCGAGTGCCGGGTCACCGACACCGTGGCCCGGGGCGACCACACGGTGTACGTGGCCGAGGTGGTCAACGCCGGCGTGCGCAACGCCGAGGCCGTGCCGCTGCTGCTGCGCGACACCGGCATGAACTACGGCGGCTGACCACCGGATAGCCACCGGTAGCTCAAGGTCACGGCCCGAACGGCCGATGCATCGCTTGCATCCGATCACAGAGGCGAGGCAGTGATCCCGGTGGCGTGAAGTTGGTCGCCAGCCGCCGGGGGAGCCAGTGGCGAACCCGGCGTCTCGAGCAAGCGAAGGAGTGGGCCTTGCGCCTCTCGTTGTCTGGCCCGACCCCACGCCGAATCGTCGCCACCGGGTGGCTCCCGCTGCAGTGGCTGCGCATCCCCACCGCCTGGGGCTACACCGGCCAGCAGGACCTGACCGTGTCGTTCCACGACCCCTTCCGGAGCACCTGAGCCGATGGGGGGCGGCGCCACGACCGGGACCACGGCGGAGGCCGACAGGCTCCACGACGCCGTGGCCGAGGCCAACGACGTGTCATGGGCCCGGGCCCGGCTGACGCTGGCCCACGTGGGACGCTCCGCCGCCACCACCATCCTCACCATTGCGCTGCTGGCGGTGGCCGCCACCTGGCCGGTGCTCGATGCGGCGACCGGCGGACGCTCGACGCTGGCCGCCCTCCACCTCGTGACCATCGCCGGCGCCGTTGCCGTGTACGCCGTGGCCGCCTCGGTGGAGTTCGAGGTGGGGCCCGGCTTCGCCGTCCCCACCACCCCGGTGCTGGCCGCCGCCCTGTTCCTCCTCCCTCCGAGCACGTTGCCTCTGCTGGTGTTGGCCGGTCTGGCCGTGGCCGCCGGGGCCAAGCGGCTGGTGGACCGGGAGCGGCGGGACTCGGTGTCGGCCCTGGCCGTCTCCTCGTGCCACGCCGTGGGCCCCGCCCTGGTGTTCGCCCTGGCCCGCCCCCACGACGGCGCGCTGCCCGTCGGCCCGGCCACCGTCGCCCTCTACGCCGCCGCACTGGCCGCCCAGCTGGCGTTCGACGTGGCCGCGGCCTGGATCCACAACTGCTGGGACCTGGGCGTTCCCACCGCCCGGCTGGTCGAGTCGTTCCGGTTCACGGTGGTGGTCGACGTCCTGCTCGCCCCGCTCGGGCTGGTGGCGGTGGCAGCCGCCGGGGGCCGGTGGTGGTCGCCGTTCCTCCTGTTGCCCACGGTGGGCCTCCTGTGGTTGATGCAGCGTGACCGGCGGCGCTACGTCGACCGGTCGGTGGCGCTGGCCAACGCCTACCGGGACACGGCGGTGGAGGCCCGCACCGATCCGCTCACGGGTCTGGGCAACCGCATGGCGTGGGGAGAGACGATGGGCGAGCTGGGGTTCTCGGGGGTGCCGTGCGCGGTGGTGCTGCTCGACATCGACGGCCTGAAGGCGGCCAACGACCACCACGGCCACGAGATCGGCGACCGCCTCATCACCGCCGTGGGCCGGCTGGTGGCCGATGCCCTGCCCGCCGGGGCCCGGGCCGCCCGTACCGGGGGCGACGAGTTCGCCGTGATCCTGCCCGGCGCCTCGATCGGTGAGGCCGAGGCCCTGGCCGGCCGCCTCCGCCAGGCCCTGGCCGAGGCCGAGCCGGTGGATCAGGTTCCGGTGGCGGCGTCGGTGGGTTGGTCGGCCACCGACCCGGGCGACGGCGACCCGCCGGCGGCCCTGGCCGCCGCCCTGGCCCGGGCCGACCGCGCCGTCAACGTCGACAAGATCGCCCGCGGCGCCCGCCGACGCTGAGGGGGACCGGGCCCGACCCTGGCGCTTGCGTTGTGGAGCCGGGCCGGCGACCCTGGGCCGGTGCGCCTGCGGCTGATCGCCGTCACCTCCATCGGTCTCCTGCTCACGCTGGCCGCCGTGGCCTTCGGTGGCATCCCCCTCCTGGCCGGCCTGTTGGCCCTGGCCGCGCTGGCCACCGCGCTCCTGCCGGGCCCGTCCCGCCGCTACCTCCTGCACCGCCTGGCCCGGGTCACCACCACCGTGCTGGTGGCGATGGCGCTGGTGTGGGTGCTGGTGCACAACTATCCCGACGCCAGCCGCACCGACGAAGCCGGGATCGTCCCCGCCCTCACCCGCTACGTCAGCTGGCTGGGCGACGTGGTGGCCGGCGACCTGGGGGGCACCACGTCCTACAGCGAGACCGTGGGCCAGGGCCTGAGCCGCACCATTCCCATCTCCATCCAGCTCCTGGCCTACAGCCAGGCCATTGCCGTGGCCATGGCCGTGCCCGGCGCCATCCTGGGGGCCCGCTACCGGGGCAAGCTGCCCGACCTCGGGGCCCGGGCCGTCGGCCTGCTCGGCCTCACCCTCCCCCTGTTCGTCTCCGGCATGCTGCTGGCCCAACTGCTCGGCGTGGGCGACCTCAACCTGGGCGGCGTCCATATCGGCCTGGCCGTGCTCCCCACCGGGCGCTACAGACCGCTGGGCGACGGCATCGGTCCCCATCTCCGCTCGATGCTGCTGCCCTCGTTCACCCTGGCCCTGGGCACCGCCGCCACCTACCTGGTGCTGCTCCGCTCCGAGCTGTTGGCCCAGCTCACCCAGGACCACGTGCTCCTGGCCCGGTCCAAGGGCCTGCCGCCGGGCCGGATCATCACCCGCCACGCCCTGCGCCCCGCCGCCCCCAGCGCGGTGGCCGCCATCGCCGCCCAGTCGGGCGCCATGCTGGGCAACGTCGTGATCATCGAGCACATCTTCCTCCTCCCCGGCTTCGGCGACTACGTGCTCATCGCCGTGGGCCGCCGGGACGAGCTGGCCGTGGTGGGCGGGCTGTTCGTGGCGGCCGTGATCCTGGCCGTTGTCAACCTGCTGGCCGACGCCGCCCTCATCGCCGTCGACCCCCGGCTGGCGCCCTGACTCCGATAACCTCGGCCCGGAATCAGCGCAGAACGCAGAAAGAGCCACCGAGATGCCACAGCAAGTTCGAGGGGTTGTCGCCAGGGCCAAGGGCCAGCCGGTCTCGATCGAGACCATCGTGATCCCCGACCCCGGCCCCGGCGAGGCCGTGGTGGCCATCCAGGCCTGCGGCGTCTGCCACACCGACCTCCACTACCGGGAGGGCGGCATCAACGACGACTTCCCGTTCCTGCTCGGCCACGAGGCGGCCGGCGTGGTGGAGGCAGTGGGCCCCGGCGTCACCGACGTGGCCCCCGGAGACTTCGTGATCCTCAACTGGCGGGCCGTGTGCGGCCAGTGCCGCTCCTGTCTCAAGGGCAGGCCCCAGTACTGCTTCGCCACCCACAACGCCACCCAGAAGATGACGCTGACCGACGGCACCGTGCTGTCGGCCGCCCTCGGCATCGGCGCCTTCTGCGACAAGACCCTGGTGGCCGCCGGCCAGTGCACCAAGGTCGACCCGGCGGCCAGGCCGGAGGTGGCCGGCCTGCTGGGCTGCGGCGTGATGGCCGGCCTGGGCGCCGCCATGAACACCGGCAACGTGGGTCGGGGCGACACCGTGGCCGTGTTCGGCTGCGGTGGCGTGGGCGACGCCGCCATCGAGGGCTCGCGCCTGGCCGGGGCGTCGGTCATCATCGCCGTCGACCTCGACGACAGGAAGCTGGAGTGGGCCAGGGGCTTCGGCGCCACCCACACCGTCAACGCCGGCCGGGAGGATGCCGTGGAGCGGATCCGGGAGCTCACCGGCGGCAACGGGGTCGACGTGGCCATCGAGGCCATCGGCCTGCCCAAGACCTACGAGCAGGCGTTCTACGCCCGGGACCTGGCCGGCACGGTGGTGCTGGTGGGCGTGCCCAACCCCACGATGAAGGTGGAGCTGCCGTTCATCGAGATCTTCGGCCGGGGCGGGTCGCTCAAGTCGAGCTGGTACGGCGACTGCCTGCCCAGCCGGGACTTCCCGATGCTGATCGACCTCTATCTCCAGGGCCGCCTGAACCTCGACGGCTTCGTGTCCGAGACGATCGGGCTGGACGCCGTGGAGGAGGCGTTCCACAAGATGGAGCGGGGCGAGGTGCTCCGCTCGGTCGTGGTGCTCTGAGACGATGGCGCGCATCGATCGGGTGATCACAGCCGGCATCTTCAGCCTCGACGGCCAGGACTTCGAGGTGGAGAACAACGTATGGGTGGTGGGCGACGACCGGGAGGCGGTGGTGGTGGACGCCGCCCACGACCACCGGCCGATCCTGGCCGCCCTGAACGGCCGCAAGCTGGCCGCCATCGTGTGCACCCACGGCCACAACGACCACATCAACGCGGCGGCTGAGCTGGCCGAGGCCACCGGGGCCCCGATCCTGCTCCACCCCGACGACACGATGCTGTGGGAGGCGGTCTACCCCGACCGCCGGATCGACGACGCCCTGGCCGACGGGGCCCGGGTGACGGTGGGCGGGGCCGAGCTGACCGTGGTCCACACACCGGGCCACTCCCCTGGCGGCTGCTGCCTGCACCTGCCGGCCGATGGGATCCTGTTCAGCGGCGACACCCTGTTCAACGGGGGACCAGGGGCCACCGGGCGGTCGTTCAGCAGCTACGACGTGATCCTCGACTCGATCGAGCACCGCCTGCTGGTGCTGCCCGAGGCCACGGTGGTCAACACCGGCCATGGAGACTCCACCACGATCGGGCGCGAGGCCGGCAGCCTGGCCGAGTGGCGGGCGCGCCAGAGTTAGAGGTCGTTCACCGTCACCCCGCCGGCCCGGGCGGCGGCGGCGACGGCCCGCATCCAGCCGGTGTCGGTGTGGTTGACCTCGAGGTCGGCCCGGGCCGCCTTGCCCATGGTGGTGGCGGCCTCGCGGTCGCCGAGCAGGTCGATGATGACGCGGCGCAGCTCCTCGGGGTCGCCCGGTGCGGCCACCCGCACCAGTCCGGCCTCGGCCTGGTCGAGGAACTGGCCCTGGGCCGTGGCCACCACCGGCCGGCCGCAGGCCATGGCCTCCATCACCACCGAGTAGCCGGCGTCGATCGTGTTGGGCACGGTGGGCACAACCACCAGGTCGGCCTGCTGGTAGAGGTCCCGTAGCTCGGCCATGCTCAGCTGGACGAAACACATCGACGGCGGCAACTCGTCGGGTAGGAGGGCCGAAGTGGACCGGGCGTTGGCCGACACGGCACAGATCCGGACCTCCACGTCGAGCCCGTCGAGGGCGGCGGCCAGCGTACGGTAGTCGCGCCGTTCCAGGCCGGCCGACGCCACCAGCGGCCGGGGGGTCACCCCGGCCAGGGCCGGCGGCTCGTCGGCCCGGCTACCGGGCGCGAAGAACTCGAGGTCGACCGGCTCGCCCGGCACGATGACCCGGGCCGACCGGCCGGCGGCCCGCTGGACCGCCGCCGCTTTCCGCTCGCTCTCAGCCACGAGCACCATCCGGAGCCGCAGCAGGCGGAGCACGAGGAACCAGATCCGGGATCGGCGTCCGTCGGGGGCCATGACCCAGAACCCGATCCGGGCCGAGCGCCGTCGGCTCAGTCCGAGCAGCAGCAACATTGCGAAGCCCAATTGCTCGTTGTTGGCGTGCACGTAGCCCCCCTGGGACCGGCGCAACCCCTGCCGGGCCACCCACCAGGTCTCGGGGCCACCCACGAGGAATCCACCGAGCTTGTCGAGCAGGCTCGGGCGGGCGCCATGGGCCGAGACGGCCGTGCCGCCCGTGCGTTCGGCCAGGTCGAGCAGCACGTGGCGGGGTCGCTCGCCGGCCTCGATGGCCCGACGGTACGGCCCCAGGTCCAGGTCCTGGCTCAGAACCACGGTGACGCCACCCGGGGACGACAGGTCCGCCGGGGGGTGCAATCGTCCCTCATCGATCACAGTTCGCACGTTAGACCCACGCACGTATGCGGTGTCATGACAATCGCAAGACGGTGAGCATTCACCCAACCGGTCAGAACACGGGATCCCCTGGATCCTGACCCAGCAACACGCGGCCGGCCGTCTGCATCTGCTGGGGGCCGACCGTGAAGTGCTGGCCCACGGAGCGCACGTCGGCCAGGAGGCGGGGCCACGGGCCGTCGAGCTGGCTGGCGGTGGTGCCGGCGGCCGAGGCCAGCCCCTCCACCGCCCGGATGGCGGAGTCGACGGCGTAGGCGGCGCCCAGCCGGGCCCGGGCGTGCAGGCCGGGGTCGACCGGTTCGTACCGGCCGGCCACCGCCCACAGCTCGTCCATCAGGGTGCCGACCCAGGCCCGACCCGAACCCACCAGGGCCTCGGCCTGGGCGGCGGCGGCCTGGGCGTTGGGTCGCTCGGCCAGCAGCTCGGGCAGGAACGACGGCTTCTTGTTCCGGGCCAGCTGGTCGAAGGCGGCCATGGCGGCCCGGGCCACGCCCACCGCCACCCCCACCTTGGGGAAGGGGAAGCGGAGCCCGTTGGGGAGGCAGTAGTAGGGGGTGCGGGGCACCGGGAGGTCGCCGGGGCCGAAGACGCCGGCCCAGGTGTCGGGCACGAACGCGTCGGTGAGGACCACGTCGTTGGAGCCGGAGCCCCGGAGCCCGGCCACATGCCAGGTGTCCTCGACCACGACGTCGCTCACGGGGGCGAGGGTGAAGCACACCTGGCGGGCCCGGCGGGGGGCGTCGCCGTCGGGGTCTCCCCCGCCGTCGGCGTCGTCGCCGGTCACCACCCGGGAGGCCAGCACCACCCGGTCCGCCACCGGCACGCCCGACACGAACTTCCACCGGCCGTTGATCAGCCAGCCGCCGTCGACCCGGCGGGCCTGGCCCAGGGCGACGCCGGAGCCGGCGATGATCACGTCGGGGTGGTCGTGGAGCAGGCCGGCCACGGAGTCGGCCGGGAGGTAGGCCGAGGCGATGCCCACCTCCTCGTTCAGGGTCATGGCTGTCCAGGCGGCGGACCCGTCGACCCGGCCGATCGTCTCGATCAGCGTCAGGAACTCCTCGGACGCCGCCCCGCCGCCGTTGTAGTGGCCGGGGGCGATCAGCCGCAGTAGGCCGGCCCGGGCCAGGGCGGTGAACACCTCGGGGTGGGGCCGGCGGTGCTCGTTCGACCAGTCGGCGTGGGTGGCCACCAGGGGCAGGATCGGCTCGACCCGGGCTAGCACGTCCTCCACCCTCATCGTGCGGAGCTTAACGCTCGGCGATTCGGTGTCTCGAACTGTGGTGCCCGGCGCTGGATGTTGCCCGCGGGCGACCTCGTGCTCGGGTAGCCAACGGGACGACGTCGGCGTAGCGGCGTCGGAACGGCTCGCTGCCCGCCCGCCCCACAGTGAAGACGAAGTCGGGCCCGTCCACCCGACGGCCGGTTGCGGCGTCGACGAGCACCGGTTCGGCCTCTTCGCCGGTGACGGCGTCGACCAGCACCATGCTGCGCCGCTCCGGCGCCAGCCGACTGTTGCCCCACGCCGCGAGCGCGACGAGCACCGGACGAAGCGACTGGCCGAGCGGGGTCAGCACGTACTCCGAACGCGGTGGGTTGGGCTGGTACTGGCGGCGCTCGATCACCCCGTCGGCGACGAGCCGCTTGAGCCGGCTCGTGAGCAGGCTGGACGAGATGCCCAGGTTCTGTTGAAACTCGTCGAAGCGTCGGTAGCCGTCGAAGAGGTCGTGGAGGATCAGCAGAGTCCACCACTCGCCCACCAGTCCGAGCGTGGAGGACAGCGGGCACTCGCGGTCTTCGAGACGGATCTTGCTCGCCATGTCGCGCTCCCACAGGTGGCTGCTACTATCGCAGTGACTCACTTCTACTTTCGAAGTGAGTGTAGCCGGCCACTGGGGTCAGTTGCTCGGCCGCCCCCTGACAGAGCGAGGAGCCGCCATGTCCGCCAGTGATGTGCCCACCGTGATCGAGACCTACCAGCGCGCCCACGATCGACGCGACGCCGACGGAGCGCTCGCTTCGTTCGGGCCCGACGCCACCGTGATCGACGAGGGCGTCGCCTACGTCGGCACCGAGCGCATCCGCTCGTGGCTCCTGCACGCAGCGAGCGAATACACCTACACCCGCACCCTCACGGGGGCGGAGGACCTCGGCGACGGCGCCTACCTCGTCCACAACCACCTGTCAGGTGACTTCCCCGGCGGCGAGGCCGATCTCCGCTACCGGTTCCAGCTGCGCGGCGGCCTGATACATCACGTCGAGATCGCACCCTGAAGCGACCGTACGCATCGCTCGCGCTCCGGGACTGCACGCACGCCGATGACGGTCGAAGTGGTGACATGCACTACGCAAGGTGCCGAGAACGCGTCCGCGGTCGCGTCGTGACCACGGATCGTGGCGGGCGACGGGCTCGCCAGGGTCCCAACCCAGCGATGACCCACAGGCCACTGCCGTCCCCCACAACCGAGAGATCCACCGGATCCCGCCCTTGTCGGAGACGTCGCCATGCCCGCTGCAACCACCTCTGCCAACCGTCCGGCCCCCTGCCACCGCCGCCGCGCACACCGACAAGTGATCGCCGCTGACGGGGCGCTGACGGGCGGCCACGGGGCCTGTTCGGCCGGGCCGGCGAGATCTACCGTGACACCCATGCTCCACATCCGCCTGTTGGGTCCCCTGGAGGTGGCCGACGACCAGGGCCGGGACGTGCTCCCGCCGGGCGCCCGGGAGCAGCTGTGCCTCGCCGTCCTGGCCGTGGTGGCCCCCACCGGCCTGTCGACCCCCCGGCTTGCCGCCGAGCTGTACAGCGACCGGGAGACGGCCGATCCCCGCAACGCCGTGCAGGCCGTGGTGTCACGCCTGCGCCGGGCCCTCGGGCAGTCGGCCGGGTGCGTGGAGACCACGTCGAACGGCTACCGCCTGGCGGATGTGAGCCTCGACGTGGACGTAGCCGAGGAGCTGTTGCGGCGGGCGGCGGCCGAGCCCGACCCGGAAGCGGCCCGTATCACCCTGGCCGAGGCCGAGGCCCTGTGGCGGGGCACCACGCTCGACGGGCTCGGACCGGCCGCCGCCCTCGACGCCGAGCGGCTCCGGATCGACGGCCTGCGGGCCGACGCCACCGAGGCGGTGGCCGCCCGCACCCTAGACAGCGGCGCCACCCCCGAGCTGGTGGCCACCCTGGAGGCCGCCACCCGGGCCGAGCCGCTGCGGGAGCGGCGGTGGGAGCTGCTGATGACGGCCCTCTACCGCCAGGGCCGCCAGTCCGAAGCCCTCCGGGCCTTCCAACAGGCCCGGCGCCACCTCTCGGGCGAGCTGGGCCTCAGCCCCGGCCCCGCCCTGGTGGAGCTCGAGCGGCGGATCCTGGTGCAGGACCCGGCGCTGCTCGAACCGGCGGGCGGCGCACACACCCCCGGCGACCGGCCGGCCGGCGGGGTGCAGTCGCTCGTGCTGGGCGGCCCCGGCGAACCGTTGGTGCTGGCCGAGCCGGCGGCGGCCCTGGCCGCCGCCCTCAGCATCGCCCGGGAGCACGGCACCCCCGTGGCCGTCCACACCGGCCTGCTCCGCACGAATACCGTGGCCACCCTGGCCCGTCGTCTGCTCGACGTCGCCCACGACGGCCAGGTCCTGGCCTCGGCCGCCACCGTCGACCTGGCCCGACCCGACCTGGCCCCCGGCACCGAACTGCGAGACCTCGGCCTCCACTGGCTGGCCGACGCCACCGAGCCGGTGGCGGTGTGGCAGGTGAGCGGGCCCGGCCTGCGCGCCGTCTTCCCCCGCTGCGCTCCGCCGGGCCGGTCTCACTCCCCCGCCTCCGGTCACCCCTGCTCGGCCGGGACCCCCTGGTCACCGAAGTCGTCGACCTGGTGGGGCGGCACCCGCTGGTGTCGCTGGTGGGTCCGGGCGGCATCGGCAAGACGTCGCTGGCCCTGGCCGCGGCGTGGGCCGTGGCCGGCAGCCGGCCGGTGACGTTCGTCGACCTGGCCACCACCACCGATCCCGAGGCGGTGGCCGACCGGCTGGCCCAGGAGGTGGCCCCCGCCGACCTCGACGACGCCCGCAGCCCCGAACGGCGCCTGGCCGACCATCTGCGGATGAGCACCGACCTGGTGGTGGTCGACAACGCCGAGCACGTGCTCGACGCCGTCGCCACCACCCTCGATCCGGTGCTGGCCGGCGAGCTCAAGGGCTCGCTGCTCGTCACGTCCCGCCAACCGCTCGGCCTGGCCGGCGAGGCGCTCGTCGGTATCCCGCCCCTGGCCCTGCCCGATCAGGACGCCGACCTCAGCGCCACCGGGCAGTCACCCTCGGTCCAGCTGTTCCTGGCCCGGGCCCGGGCCGCCCGCCACGACGTGGCCGTTCCTCCCGGCCTGCTGCCGGTGGTGGCCCACATCTGCCGCCGGCTCGACGGCATCCCGCTGGCCATCGAGCTGGCCGCCGGGCGGGCGTCGCTGCTGTCGGTGGAGGACATCGCGGCCCGGGTGGACGACCAGCTCCGCCTGCTGCGCCAGGTCCGCTCGAGCCGGGAACGGCGCCACCGGAGCCTGGAGGCGGTGGTCGGCTGGAGCGTCGACCAGCTCAGCGCCCCGGCCCGTCAGCTCTTCGCCCGCCTGGCGGTGATGGCCGGCGAGTTCGACCTGGCCGGGGCGGAGGCCCTGGTCGAGCGGTGCGGGCTGGCGTCGATCGACGTGCTGGAGGGTCTCGACGAGCTGCACGACGCCTCGCTCCTGGCCGTGAGCGGTGCCGGTGGGGCCGGCACGGCCAAGTTCCGGATGCTGGAGCCGATCCGCCAGCTGGCCGAAGCCGAGCTGACGGCGGCCGGGCTGGCCACCGAAACCCGGCGGGCCCACACGAGGTGGCTGATCGAGCTGGTGACCGACGCCCATGCGCGGCGCGACGACTCCCGCCCCGCCGCCTTCGCCGCCGTCGACCGCTACGCCAGCCAGCTCCGGGCGGCGTTGAGCTGGATCATCGACGCCGCCGAGCTCGACCTGGCCGAGGAGATCGCGCTCGGCGCGGCCTGGTGGTTCCTCCTGAACGACGCCCGGGCCGGTCGGGACCTGATGACCACGCTGCTGGGCCTTGCCGACCGGGAGCGCGAACCGCGGCGGTGGGCGGTGCTGGTGCTCGCCCGGGCCATGGCCAAGGTGGATCACGCCGACCGGTCGATCGCCGAACCGGTGCTCCACGCCGTGGAGGTGCTCGATGCCCACAGCCATCCCGACGCCGACCTCGCCCGCGTGGTGGCGGCGTTCACCCAGCTCGCCGGCAGTGATCTCAGCGTCCCCCATCGGCTCCTGCAGGAGGCCGACGCGCTCACCGAGGGAGGCGGAACCTGGTCCCGGGCCGTGGTCGACATGTCGACGATGATCCTCGACGGGGTCCGCTACGCCCTCGATCCCTCGGCGGCCGACCCCGCCCTGGCCCTGGCCCGGGGCCACCGGGCGGCCGAGGCGTTCCGGGCCATGGGGGAGACCTGGGCCCTGGGGGTCACGATCAGCGAGCTGGGCCGGCTCCATCAGCAACTGGGCGACGTCGAGGGCGCCGAGGCCTGCTATCTGGAAGCCGTCGAGCTGTTCGACGGGGGCGACCACCACGGCACCCATTTCCTGTACTCGTGCCTCGGCCGCCTGGCAACCGGCCGGGGCGACCACGAACAGGCGTTGGTCTATCACCGCCAGGCCCTGGCCATCGCCGAAGTCGACGCCAACCCCGGGTGCATCGCCGTCACCCAGGCCGGCCTGGCCCACGCCGCCGAGGCCCGGGGCGACCTACACGAGGCCCGGGACCGCTACCACCTGGCGCTGACCCTGACCGACGAGCTGTCGATCTTCGAGTACGGCCAGGGCGAGTGGCGCCAGGCCCTGGCCCGCCTCGAAGCAGAGGCCGAAGCGGACCCCGGATAGCGGACGGCTCAGCCCAGGGCGGCGGCCAGGCGGGCGACGAGGTCGGCCTGGAACCGGCGGGCGCCGGGATGGGTGCCGTGGCCGAAACCGTGGATCTCGCCCTCGTACTCGGTGAGCTCCAGCACCCCGCCGGCATCGGCGTACGCCGCCACCAACTCGTCGATCATCACCCGGGGCACGTTGAGGTCTTCGCTGGCGTTGACCAGCCACACCGGGGGCAGATGGCGGGCCCGACCCGAACGCAGGACGGCCGAGATCGAGGCGTCGGCCATCGTGGCCTCGTCGCCGTAGTAGGCCTCGGTGGAGGCCACCAGGTTGGGGGCGTCGAGCCGGTTGCCCTCGGGCACCGGCTGGCCCACCATCTTCTGGGCGTACTGGTAGCGGGTCAGCGGGTCGACCGGGGGCCAGAAGGCGCCGGCGAAGGCCACGTCGACCTCGGTCAGCGCCGTGTGGAGGGCCAGGTGCCCGCCGCTCGACGAACCGCAGAGGGCCAGGCGGGCCGGGTCGATGTCGAGCCCGGCGGCGGTGCGGACCCAGCCCACGGCCTCGGCGATGTCGTCGACGGCGGCCGGATGACGGGCGTTGCGGCCGTCGCGGAAGTCGACGGCCACCACCACGAAGCCAGCCTCGGCCACCGCCGTGTTGTAGACCTCGCCCAGGGTCCGGTTGCGCGACGCCCAGGCCCCGCCGTGCACGTCGACCATCACCGCTCCCCTGCGGGCGGCGGCGGTACCGGCCGGCGGGGTGTAGATCCGGGCCTGGAGGCCGTCGGAGGCCCGCCACACCACGTCGGTCCAGGTGACCCCGTCGCCGCTCATGGCGTGTAGCTCACGGGCAGCTCGGCCACCACGTGCAGGAAGTTGGACCGCACCTTGCGGTACTGGCCCTCGGCCGCCATGTCGGGGAAGTGGCGGAGCACCTCCGACAGGGTGATGGCGATCTCCCGCCGGGCCAGGTTGGCCCCCAGGCAGAAGTGGGCCCCGCCGGTGCCGAACCCGCCCTGGTGGTTGGGGTTGCGCATGATGTCGAAGCGGTAGGGGTCGGGGAAGTGGCGGGGGTCGCGGTTCGCCGCCGGGTACCAGATCACCACCTTGTCGCCCTCGGCCAGTTCCACCCGACCGGCGTCGTCGTCGCCGAAGACGGTGTCCGTGGTGACGTCGCGCTTCATGTGGATCACCGGGCTGGCCCAGCGCACGATCTCCTCGGCCGCCGACCACGCCACCTCGTCCTCGCCCTCGGTGCCCAGGGCGTCGATCCAGCGTTGGCGCTCCGCCGGCCACTCGGTGAGAGCCAGCATCCCGTGCGACAGGGCGTTGCGGGTGGTCTCGTTGCCCCCCAGGATCAGCAGGCGGAAGAAGGGACCCACCTGATCGGCGGCCAGAGGCACATCGGCGATCTGGCCGGTGACCAGGAGCGATGTGAGATCGTCCTGCGGGTTGGCCAGCCGATCCTGGCCCAGGGCCAGGCCGTAGCTGTCGATCTCGGCCACCACCCGGGGGATGTCGTGGCGGGTGAGCCCGTACTCGTTGGGGGTGAGCGACTTGCCGGTGAGCTCGACCATGCGGTCCTGGTCCTCTTCCGGGATGCCCATCATGTCGCAGATCACGGCGGCCGGGAGGCGCATGGCCACGTCGGCCACGAAGTCGGTGTGGGCCCTGCCGTCGGGCCCGGCGGGCTGCTGGTGCAACCGCTCGATGATCCCGTCGACCCGGCGGTTCACGGCTGGGGCCAGGGCCCGGACCTGGCGGGGGGTGAAGCCCTTGTTGACCACCTTGCGCATCAGGGTGTGCAGGGGCGGGTCCATCGAGATCATCGTGCCCTCGGCGGCGTTGACCGCGTCCCGATCGTTGGCGGCGGCCACACCGTGGGCGCTGGAGAACGTGCCGTGATCGGCGGTGATGGCGGCGATGTGGTCCCACCGGGTGAACGACCAGAACGGGGCGCCGGTTGAACGGTGCTCGTCCCGGGCGATCGGGCGTTCCTCCCGACGGAGCCACAACACGCCCTGGATGTCGGGCCGGCCCCAGGTGGCGGGATCGGCCAGGTTGATGTCGTCGAGGTCGAGCGTGGTCTCTGGCGGCGGGACCTCGCGGTCACGGGGCCAGTCCTGCACCTCTACCTGGTGGAGTACCGGCGGATGCACGGTTCGGGCCGGCGTCTCGTCCATCGACCAAGACTAGTGGCCCTGCTGCTCGCCGGCCCAAGGCGCCGAGGAGGAGGGCCAGGCGCTCTCAGCCGTCGGTGACGCAACCGTTGGAGGCGTCCTGCACCAGCTTGATGTACTTCCACAGGGTGCCGCTGGTGGCCTTGAACGGCGGGGCGGTCCAGGCCCCTCGGCGGGCCGACATCATGTCGTCGTTCACGTCGACCGAGATCTCGTGGGTCTCGTCGTCGATGGTGATGATGTCGCCGTCGTGCACCAGAGCGATGGGGCCGCCCTCCTGGGCCTCGGGCACCACGTGGCCGATGATGAACCCGTGGCTGCCGCCGGAGAACCGGCCGTCGGTGATGAGGGCCACGTCGTCGAGGAAGCCGGCACCGGCCAGGGCGCTGGTGGGGGTGAGCATCTCGGGCATGCCGGGGCCGCCCTTGGGGCCCTCGTAGCGGATGACGATGACGTCGCCCGAGGCGATCCGGCCCTGCTCCAGGCCGGCCAGCATGTCCTCCTCGGAGTCGAACACCCGGGCCGGGCCACTGAAGCGGAGGCCCTGCTTGCCCGTGATCTTGCCCACTGCGCCCTGGGGGGCGAGGTTGCCCCGCAGGATCGAGATGTGGCCCCGGGCCTTCACCGAGTGGTCGAGGGTGGCCACGATCTTCTGGTCGTCGTCGAGGCCGGGGAGGTCGGCCACGTTCTCGGCCAGGGTCTTGCCCGTGACCGTCATCTGGGAACCGTCGAGCAGACCTTCGCCCAGGAGGTACTTGATCACCCCGGGCACGCCGCCCACCGAGTGGAGCTCCTCCATCACGTACTGGCCGGAGGGCTTGAGGTCGGCCAGCATCGGCACCCGGTTGGAGGTGGCCAGCCAGTCGTCGATCGTCAGGTCCATCTCGAAGGCCCGGGCGATGGCGATGAAGTGGAGCACGGCATTGGTGGAGCCGCCGAGGGCGCAGGTGATCACCATGGCGTTCTCCAGCGAGGCCCGGGTGACGATCTGGCGAGGGGTGAGGTTCCGCTCCAGCAGCACCTTCATGGCGTGGCCGGCCCGCACGCACTCGTCGATCTTGGCCCGGTCTTCGGCCGGGGTGCACGACGAGTAGGGCAGCGACAGGCCCAGCACCTCGATGGCGGTGCTCATCGTGTTGGCCGTGTACATGCCGCCGCAGGCCCCGGCCCCGGGGCAGGCGTTGGCCACGATCGACAGGCGGTCCTCTTCGGTGATCACCCCGGCGAGCGACTGGCCGTAGCTCTGGAAGGCGGAGACGATGTCGACCTTCGTCTCCTGGCCGCCAACGGTGGCGTGGCCGGGCTTGATCGTGCCGCCGTAGACCATGATCGCCGGCCGGTCGAGGCGACCCATGGCCATCACGCAGCCCGGCATGTTCTTGTCGCACCCCGGCAGGGTGATGAGGCCGTCGTACCACTGGGCGCCCATCACGGTCTCGATGGAGTCGGCGATGAGGTCACGGCTCTGGAGGGAGAACGACATGCCGTCGGTGCCCATCGAGATGCCGTCGGACACCCCGATCGTGTTGAAGCGCATGCCGATGAGGCCGGCCTCGCTGACCCCCCGCTTCACTTCGACCGACAGGTCGTTCAGGTGCATGTTGCACGGGTTGCCGTCGTACCAGCAGGCGGCGATGCCCACCTGGGCCTTGGACATGTCGTCCGGGGTGAGGCCGGTGGCGTAGAGCATGGCCTGCGAGGCACCCTGGCTCGGCGGCTGGGTGATGCGGGACGAGATGCGGTTCATGGCGCCGGCGCCGTTGCCGTTGGAGTGCTCGGACATGGAGGTGAAGCTACCGGCTGCGGGAGCCTGTGATACCGGTCACCGCACGGATCCACCGCCTCCGTTGATCGGCCGACCGATCGACCCCAACCTTGTGGAGAAATGCCGGCCTGGGCGGCATTTCTCTACCAGGTTCGGCCGAGTGCGCGAAATGCCGGTCGATCAGATCGTGCGGTCGGAGGGGTCCAGGTGTTCGAGGTCGGACAGCTTGGCCAGGGCGAACACGTGGCCTTCGGCTACCGGCAACGAGGTGAGGCGGGTGATGCCGGCGTGGTAGTGGGTGAAGCGGTCCCATTCCCACGGCACGGGGGCGAGCCCCAGCAGGTGGCAGATGACGACGGCGTTGGTGCCGCCGTGGGCCACCAGGGCGATGCGGCGGTCGGGGTCGGGGCACGACCACAGGGCGAACTCGCTCTGCACCGGCTCGATGCCCCGCTCGGCCAGGAACAGCCCACACCCCTCCCGGATCCGGGCCACGAACTCGCCCACATGCTCCCCGCCCAGGTGCTCGAGGCCCCGCCACCGCTCCGACGACGGCCGCCGACGCTCCTCCTCGAACGCCTCGGCCGTCTTCTCGGCCGGGCTGCCGTGCCACATCGGGTTGCGGATCTCCTCCAGCCAGGGGGCGATCACCTCGGGGCGGCCCAGCGCCTCGAACAGCGGCGCCGCGCTCTCCCGGGCCCGCACCAGAGGCGAGCAGAAGACCTCGTCGAAGCGCTCGACGGCCAGGGTCCGGGCGACGTCCTCCACCTGGCGCCGCCCCAACGCCGTCAGCGGCGGGTCTCCCACCGTGAGCCCGTCGACCACCCACTCCGGCTGCCCATGGCGTACCAACACGATCTCCACGGCCCGATCGTAGGGCCCCGTGGCCTGCCAGTGTCAGGATTGGACCCCCTCAGGCATCACGTCGAGCCACCCGAACCGACCCGGCCCCGTGGCGGCACAGATCCCGCAGGTCGGGGCTCGTTGCTCAGCGGCGGTTGACCTCGCGCAGCAGGGCGCGGTCGCCGGCGTCCCACTCCTGGTGGAGCGTGACCGCGGCCAGCTTCCAGCCGTCGCCGGTGCGGCGCACCTCGTTCTCGTACCAGCCGCCGATCAGGTACCACCGGTCCCGCTCGGCCCAGTGCTGGGCCTGGATGTAGGCCGTGTACCGGCCGCTGGTGCGGCTGTCGAACGAGATGCGCTGGTTGGTGATCGTGTGCTGGGTGGCGGCGAACCCGTCGATGGTGGAACGCACCGCCGCCACCCAGGCCTCGACGGTGACCGGCTCGGGCGACGCCGGGCGATGGGTGAAGCTGGAGAAGTCGATACGGACCTCGGGCAGGAAGCAGGTGGCGTACCCCTCCCAGTCCCGGCGGTCGATCCCCTCGGCGTAGCGGAGCGACAGGTCGAGGACGGCGTGCCAGGAGGCGATCTCGTCGAGGCTGGCGGGCAGGGTGGTGTGCATGGCCGGATCCTAGATCCGGCCGGCGGGCGCAGGCCCGTGGAGGGGGACCTCGGGCCCTACCACCGGGGCGCCGGTGTGGGACCGGGCGGAGGAGATCCTGGCCGGGCGTCACGCCCGGGGCGAGATCGGCGACGACGAGTTCACCCGGCGGCTGGCCACCCTCCGAACCGGCCGCGGTGCACCTCTGGTCGGCCCCTTCTAGCCTCTAGAAGTGGCTTCTGACGCTGAGCGCCCGTACTACGAGCACAAGATCCGTCTGTTCTCGGCCCACGCCGCCCGGGGCAAGGTCCTCGACTACGGCTGCGGGGTCGGGAACTACTCCCGGGACCTGGCCCGACGGGGCTGGGAGGTGTGGGGGGTCGACGCCAACGTGGCCCGGCTGAAGGAGGCCGAGGAGCTCACCGAGTCGGCCGGCCTCACCGACCGCTGCCACTTCGTGGAGGTGGCGATCGCCGAGAAGCAGGTCCCGTTCGAAGACGGCTTCTTCGACGCCATCTTCGCCTCCGAGGTCATCGAGCACGTGCCCGACATGCTCAGCTTCATCGGTGAGCTGAAGCGGGTGCTCCGCAAGGACGGCACCCTCTACCTCACCACCCCCAACGGCGTCTCCTACCGCCACCTGACCAAGAACCTGATCTGGCGGCCGTCCAAGCGGATCCCCGAAATCGAGTCGTGGCCCCAGTACCTCCCGGGCAAGGAGGGCCACATCTACTACTGGGACGTGTGGACCCTGTACCGGCTCATGCACATCAACGGGTTCACCTACGTCACCCACGAGTTCGCCGAGCCCCACCCGGCGTTCCGCAAGGTGTCGGGTTGGGTGCGGCCGCTACGGCCGCTGCGCACCGGGCTGCTGCTGGTCCTGCGCCACACCGACCCCGAGTTGCACTACCGCTGAGCGGAACCCTTCGGGTTCCTTGGGTTCACCTACGGTGAACACCTGGCGAGCGTGACGAACAGGGCCTTGGCCTGCACCATCTGACGCCCGTCGCCGCTCACGATGGCGGCCCGCAGCTTCACCAGCCGGCCCTTGTGGGGGGCGGCCTCGGCCTCGATGCGATAGGGCCCGCTGTCGAGCGGCAGCGGCTGCGGGTAGCGCAGATCCAGGGTGCCGGTCACCACCCGCTCCCCCAGCACGTGGGCCGCGGTACGGGCGCACACGTGATCGAGCACCACGGCGGCGAACCCGCCGTGCACCCACCCCGGCACCCCCCGGTGCTCGGGCTGGGGATGGAACCAGGCCACGCCGGTGCGGGGCCCCTCCATCACCACCTCGGGACGGAGCGCGGCCAGCACCCGGTCCAGATCGGAGTCCGGCATCAGCCGGCGATCTCCGACCCCGGCACCACCACGGCCGGCTCCAGGCGCCGCTCGCGGGCCAGCTTCAGCCCCGTTTGGGCCAGCCCCAGGGCGAACAGCCCGAGGCTGCACACCAGGAGCGGCCGGAGGTAGCCCAGCTCGAACAGAGCGGCCCCCACGCTGGCCAGGGCGTAGTACCGGATGGTGCGGGAGATGAACGTGGCCGCTGCGTACTTGACCGGCGGATAGCGCCGCATCACGGCCAGGAGGCGGAACGGCTCGAAGAACAGGAACCCGGCCAGCAGCAGGGTCACGAACATCGAGCGGTCGGTGAACGCCACCCACCGGTTGGTGTCGAAGAAGCGCCGCACCCGGTCGAACACCGGATGGTCGAGCAGCAGCAGGATCCAGTGCCGTTCCACCAGCACCACGGCCGTGTTGACCAGCCCGCCCACCAGGGCCACGGCCAGGGCCGGGCTGTGGGCCGCCGCCACCAGGGTGAAGGTGTCGGCCGGGAGGGGCACGAACGTGGTGCCCATCGTCATCAGCCCGGCGTAGCGGGCCAGCGACACGTCGAGCAGGTGGCCGGTCAGCCAGACGGCGGCGCCCACCGCCATCAGGGCCAGGCCGATAGCGGCCAGGCGGACGGACCGGGACCGGAGGGTCACGGGTCCGGGGCGAGGGCGGGGACGAGCGGTGCGATGGTGCGAGCATAAACCATGAGGGACCGATCGATCACAGCGGCGCCGACCCGCCCGGTGAGCCGTCGCCGCCGATCGGGGGCGGGCTCCACGGGCTCCAGACCAGCCAGCATCTCCAACTCGAACGCGGCGATGAACCCCCGGTCACGGATCACCACACCGATCTCGTCGTTGCACGACAGGCTGTGGCGGCCGAAGTTCGACGAGCCGACGAGGAGGGCGTCGTTGTCGACCAGCAGGAACTTGGCGTGGGAGAACCGGGGGAACCGCAACAGGCTCACGCCGGCCTGCTCGAGCCGGTGGAACAGGTAGGGGGCGATGAGCTGGAGGCACCGGAAGTTGTTCTCCGGCGCCACCACCACCGTCCGCAACGGGGCCGAGCTGGCCTCCAGCACCTGGGCCAGGCGCCGGTCCACGGCGTAGGGCGACGCCACCACCACCCGGTGGCGGGCGCCGGCCACCAGCTCGTCGAACGTGCGGGCCAGCGCCCGGTTGGTGACGATGGGCCCGTCCACGGTGCGACGCCGGCCGGCGAAGCTGGCGTCGAAGTCGGCGGCCACGGCCCGGGCCACGTCGGGGTCCTCGACCCGCACCATGAAGTCGTGCCAGGCGAAATTGTGGTCGCTGACGTTGATCCCGCCCAGATAGGCGGCGTCGTCGATCAGGTACAGCTTCTTGTGGTTGCGGGCCAGGGCGAACAGGTTGACCGGGCCGTTGGGGTGGGTGAAGCGGACCTGGACCCCGGCCGCCGCCAGCTCGACGTACATGGCCCGGGTGCGGCGGTACTCGGCCGCCACCTCCCGGCGCCGCACCGGCTGGTCGCTGACGAACCGGTGGGAGAAGCAGTCGATCAGAAGACGAACCGGCACTCCCCGCCCGGCCGCCGTCTGGAGGGCGTCAGCCACGGCCAGGCCGGCCCGGTCGCCGTCGAACGTCATCAGCTGGAGGTCGATCCCGTGGCGGGCGACCGCCAGCCGGCGCAGGAGCTCGGTACCGAACTGCTCGGTGGTCAACAGGTGATAGGCGGACCGGCAGGGTAGGGGAGGTGGGGTCGCCCGGGCCGGCGCGGAGGGGGTCGGCCTGGACCGCCGCCGGGTGGTGGTGGTCACCCGCTAGAGGTTAGGGGCCTGGTCGGCCCGGATGGCATCCTGTCGCCATGACGCGTGTGGGCATCTATCCCGGCTCGTTCAACCCGCCTACCAGAGCCCATGTGGCCATCGCCCGGGCCGCGCTCGATCAGCGGGGGCTCGACCGGGTGGTGCTGGCCCACAGTCCGAGCGTGCTGGGCAAGAGCGACGTCGAACGCCCGCTGTTCCGCCACCGGGTGGCCGTGCTGGAGGCGGTGGCCGCCGACGAGGCGCCGTGGCTGGCGGCCGCCGTGACCGGGCACCGGCTGCTGGCCGACATCGCCGCCGGGTACGAGGTGCTGGTGATGGGGGCCGACAAGTGGCACCAGATCCAGGAGCTCCAGTGGTACGGCGACAGCGAAACCGAGCGCGATGCCGCCATCGCCCGCCTGCCCGAGCTGGCCATCGCCCCCCGGCCCCCGCTGGAGGTACCGGCCCGCTGGGCGCTGGCCGTGCCCGACGAGGCGGTGGTCGGCGTGTCGTCCACCGAGGCCAGGGCCGGGCGGCTGGAGCTCATGGCCCCCGCCGCCCGCCGGTTCGCCGAAGCCACCGGCGCCTGGATCGACCCCGATCGCTACGAGCGGTACCTGGCGGCCGAAGCAGCCCCGTCACCTGATTCGACCGACGTCACGTAACACGCGTCGCCCGCCCGTTCTGCGTCACGTTTCGCCGAGGTTCAGTCCTCGTTGGCGTCGACGTCGCCGGGGGCGGGCGGGGGGCCGGGCGGCGTGGGGCCGGGGCCCTGGGCCCGGATGCGTTCCACCTCGGTCATGGCGTCGCGCAGGCGGTCGATCCACTCGCCCTGGTGGGCCAGCACCTGATCGACGCACCAGGCCAGGGCGTCGGACCGGCTGCCGGCCACCCCGGCGTCGATCAGGGTGTCGAGCACCTTGCGCTCCTCGAGACGGAGCCGGCTCATCACCGGCACCGAGGCGTGGGTGAACACGGCCTCCACGTCGCCGCAGGCCGCCCCCCACGACACCACCCGCTGCCACCGGGCCTGGGCCTCCTCGGCGATCCGGATCCGGTACTGGCGGGTGTCCTCCCTGAACCCGGTGATGCGGGCCCCGGCCGCCACCCGGGCGGCGTCGGGTCCGTCGGGCATGGCGCCCGGCAGCGACAGGCGGCCCACCACCAGGATCTCGTCCCGGTCGAAGATCACCCGGGGCACCTCGGTGAACCAGTCGTCGGGGATGCGCCCGGCGAACCAGGCCGTGGCCTCCTCCTGGTCGAGCGGGGGGCGGCGGGCCGCACCGCCCCGCCCCATCGGGCCCCGTGGGCCGGGGCCTCGTCCTCCGGGCCCACCCGGGCCCGGGCCGAACCCGGGCGGCGGCCCGAACGGTCCTGGCCCACCTGGGCCTCCTGGCGCTCTCGGTCCTCTCGGCATGGCGTTCTCCTTGGGTCTGGTCGGCGCCTGGAATACCCGACCCACCTGGTCGGGTTCAGTCGTTGCACCAACTCGATTACGGTCTTTCCGAGTTACACTCGTTAACTGTAATCATGTAATCGGAGGAGCAACAAGCCCCATGACCATCACGTCGACCGAAACCCTCCCCGTCCTCCCCCTGCCCGATGGCGTCGTGCTACCCGACATGGTGGTCACCGTCGCCATCCAGTCGAAGGAGGCGGCCGAGGCGATCCGGGCCGCCCACGACGGACGACTCCTGCTCGTGCCCCGGGTCAACGGCGCCTTCGCCCGGGTGGGCGTGATCGCCTCCGTGGCCGACCGATCGCTCGACAACTCGCCCCCCATGGTCACCCTGCGGGCCCTGGGCCGGGCCCGGGTGGGCGCCGGCGTTGTCGGCTCCATGCCCGGCCTCTGGGTCGAGGCCGAGCCCGTGTCCGATCCCATCCCCACCCCCGAGATCGAGGCCCTGGCCACCGACTACCGGGCCGCCGCCATCTCGCTCCTCGACCGCATGGGGGGCCGCCAGCTGGCCGGCGCGCTGCGGGAGCTGACCAGCCCCGGCGCCCTGGCCGACTCGGTGGGCTACTGGCCCGAGCTGTCGCTGGAGCAGCGGGTGGAGCTGCTCGAGACCACCGACCTGGAGGCCCGCCTCCGCCTGGCCCTGGGCTGGGTGAAGGACGCCTTGGCCGACCTCGAGATCCAGGCCCGCATCCGTAAGGAGGTGTCGGACGATCTCGACAAGGGCCAGCGGGAGGCCATCCTGCGCCGCCAGATGGCGGCGATCCGTTCCGAGCTGGGCCAGGGCGACGACGACCTGATCGCCCAATACCAGGCCAAGCTCGACGCGCTCACCGGAGCCGACGCCCTGGGCGAGGCCACCACCTCCGCCGTCCAGCGAGAGATCGACCGGCTGGAGCGCACCGGCAACGAGTCGATGGAGGCCAACTGGATCCGGACCTGGCTCGACACCGTGTTCGAGCTGCCGTGGGCCGAACGGGCCGACGAGCGGCTCGACCTGGCCGAGGCGGCCGGCATCCTCGACGCCGATCACACCGGCCTGCAGGAGGTGAAGGATCGCCTGCTGGAGCACCTGGCCGTGCGCAAGCTGCGGGCCGAGCGGGCGCTCGACACCCGCACCGAGGACGGTGAGACCGCAGCCGAGCGCCGGTCGGACCGCCGGGGCGTGATCCTGGCCCTGGTGGGCCCGCCCGGCGTGGGCAAGACCTCGCTGGGCGAGTCGGTGGCCCGGGCGCTGGGCCGCTCCTTCGTGCGACTGGCTCTGGGCGGCATCCGCGACGAGGCCGAGATCCGGGGCCACCGCCGCACCTACGTCGGCGCCCGCCCCGGCCGCCTGGTCCGGGCCCTCACCGAGGCCGGCTCGATGAACCCCGTGATCCTGCTGGACGAGATCGACAAGGTGGGTGCCGGCTGGCAGGGCGACCCGTCGGCCGCCCTGTTGGAGGTGCTCGACCCGGCTCAGAACCACTCCTTCCGGGACCACTACCTCGAGTTCGAGCTCGACCTGTCCGACGTGTTCTTCATCGCCACCGCCAACGTGCTGGAGACGATCCCCGGCCCCCTGCTGGACCGGCTGGAGATCATCACCATCGACGGCTACACCGAGTCCGAGAAGGCCGCCATCGCCATCGACCACCTGCTCCCCCGCCTGCTGCGCCGCAACGGCCTGCAACCGGGCGAGGTGGTGATCACCGACGAGGCGGTGCGGGCCGTGGCCGCCAACTACACCCGGGAGGCCGGCGTCCGGCGCCTGGAACGCCTGCTCGACAAGGCCATCCGCCGCTCCGCCCGGCAAATCGCCGAGCGGAGCTCGGGCGACGGGACGACCGAAGGCGAGCCAGCCCCGATCACGGTGACCCCCGACGACCTGCGCCGACTGCTGGGCCGGGCCATCCCGGCCGAGGAGGTGGAGAACCGGATCGACCGTCCCGGGATCGCCACCGGCCTGGCCGTCACCGGAGCCGGGGGCGACGTGCTGTTCGTGGAGACCGCCCTCATCGACGGCGACGGCGACACCGTGCTCACCGGCCAGTTGGGCGACGTGATGAAGGAGTCGGCCACCATCGTGCGCTCCATCGTCAGCTCCCAGGCCGAGCGGCTGGGCGTCACCTTCCCCGCCGGCAAGCGGGTCCACGTCCACTTCCCGGCCGGGGCGGTGCCCAAGGACGGGCCGTCGGCCGGTGTCACCATGACCACGGCGCTGGTCAGCCTGCTGTCGGGGCGCCGGGTGCGGCCCGAAGTGGCCATGACGGGCGAGGTGACGCTGCAGGGGCGGGTGCTGCCGATCGGCGGCGTCAAGCAGAAGGTGCTGGCCGCCCACCGGGCCGGGATCACCACCGTGATCCTGCCGGTGGCCAACGGCCCCGACCTGGAGGACGTGCCGGCCGAGGTCCAGGAGGCCCTCACCATCCACCTCGCCACCGACATCGACGAGGTGCTGGGTTGGGCCCTGGAACCGGCATGAACCGGGAACAAACCCGTCCCCCGCTGGTTGTAGCGGATAGGGGCTGAATCCTCGCCCAGGCTCTACGGCGGCCGGGCCCGTCGCCCTACCCATCCCTCCAGGGTCCGGCCGCCGTACCAGCCAGCCACCTCTCCTCGGCCCTGATTCGTCGATGTGGGTGACGCCCAGCCAGAATCGCGGCACAATCTGTCTACCCGCGTGGCCGACCGCGCCCCGCAACCGGCTTGATATAGGAGAATTCATGGCAGTACAGGGCTCGATTCTCGGCAACGCGGTACTCCGGCGGGAGGACCCGACGCTGCTCACGGGAGCAGACAAGTACTTCGACGACCTCGCCATCTCCGGCGTGGGCTACGTCCACTTCGTCCGCTCCCCCTACGCCCACGCCCGCATCACTGCCATCGACACCTCCGCCGCCGCCGGGATGCCCGGCGTGGCCGGGGTGTGGACCGCCGAGACCCTGCCCATGAAGTCCTACCAGGGCTTCGCCGCCTTCCCCGAGGTGTTCAACCGGCCCCCGCTGGCCGTGGGCAAGGTGCGCCTGGTGGGCGACATCGTGGCCGTGGTGGTGGCCGACAGCCGGGCCCAGGCCGAGGATGCGGCCGAGGCCGTGGTTGTCGACTACGAGCCCCTCCCCGTGGTCACCGACATGGAGGCCGCCCTCCAGCCGGGAGCCCCCGTGCTGTTCGAGGAGCACGGCTCCAACCTGATCTTCGAGACCGGCATCGGCCTGGAGGACAAGCCCCTGGAGGGGGCCGACACGGTGGCCGAGGTCCGCATGGTCAGCCAGCGCCTGGCCGGCGTGCCCATGGAGCCCAACGGCTGCGTGGCCATCCCCGACGGCGACAACATGACGGTCTACATCCCCAGCCAGAACCCGATCGCGGTGCGCGACGTCATCGTCGCCCAGTGCGACCTCGATCCGGCCAAGCTCCGGGTCCTCGCCCCCACGGTCGGCGGCGGCTTCGGCCCCAAGGCCGGCGCCTACGTGGAGCACTTCATCACCACCCGCCTGGCGCAGGAGCTGAACCGGCCGTGCAAGTGGACCGAGCAGCGCTCGGAAGACATGGTCTCCCTGGTCCACGGCCGGGCCATGGTCCTGTCGGCCAAGCTCGGGGTGAAGAGCGACGGCACGATCGTGGGCCTCGACTGTGAGGTGGTGGCCGACTCCGGCGCCTACCCCGCCATCGGCGGCTTCCTCACCTTCCTCACCCAGACGATGATCCAGGGCGTCTACCAGATCCCCAAGATCCGCTTCCACGCCGTCACCGCTGCCACCAACACCACCTCCACCGGCGCCTACCGGGGTGCGGGCCGGCCCGAGGCCACCCAGATCCTGGAGCGGGTGATCGACGTGGCGGCCGACGAGATCGGCATGGACCCGGCCGAGATCCGGCGCAAGAACTTCCTCCAGCCCGACGTGTTCCCCTACACCACCCTGGGCGGCGCCGCCTACGACTCGGGCGAGTACGAGCGGGCGCTCGACGCCGTGCTGGCCGCCGCCGGCTACCAGGACCTGCTGGCCCAGCAGAAGGCCCGACGGGAATCGGGCGACCCCAAGCAGCTCGGCATCGGGGTGTCGTCGTACGTGGAGATCACGGCCCCGGTCGGCCTCCACATCGAGTACGGCGCGGTCGAGGTCAACGAGGACGGCACGGTCACGGCCAAGGTGGGCACCAGCGCCCACGGCCAGGGCCATCTCACCGCCTTCTCCATGATCGTGTCCGACATGCTGGGCGTCCCCATGGACTCCGTCATCCTCGTCCAGTCCGACACGGCCGAGATCCCCCGGGGTGCCGGCACCATGGGCTCCCGCTCGCTGCAGACGGCCGGCTCGGCCGTGCACGTGGCCTCGGAGACCGTGCTCGACAAGGCCAAGAAGCTGGCCGCCCACCTGCTGGAGGCGAGCGAGAGCGACATCGTCAAGAGCGACGACGGCGGTCTCCAGGTGGCCGGCGTGCCCACGTCCAAGCTGTCGTGGGGCGAGCTGGCCCAGGCGGCCAACGACGCAGCCAAGCGCCCGGCCGACATGGATGCCGGTCTGGCCCACGAGCTCGACTTCGACGGCACGAACTCCACCTTCCCCTTCGGCTCCCACATCTCGGTGGTCGAGGTGGACACCGAGACCGGTGCGGTGAAAATGCTCCGCCACGTGGCGGTCGACGACTGCGGCAAGATCCTCAACCCGATGCTGGTCACCGGCCAGCAGCACGGCGGCATCGCCCAGGGTGCGGCCCAGGCCCTGTTCGAGGTCGTGCTGTACGACGAGGACGGCAACCCCATCACCTCCAACCTGATGGATTACGCCATCCCGTCGGCGGCCGAGCTGATCTCGTTCGAGACGTCCAACACCGAGACCCCCAGCCCGCAGAACCCGCTGGGGGCCAAGGGCATCGGCGAGTCGGGCACGATCGGCTCCACCCCGGCCATCCAGAACGCCGTGGTCGACGCCGTGTCGCACCTCGGGGTGCGCCACATCGACATGCCGCTGACGGCCCAGACGGTGTGGACGGCCATTCAATCGGCCAAGGGCTGATCGCCTCCCGCTCCGGAACGCGTTGAAGGCCGGGCTCCCTGTCGGGGGCCCGGCCTTCTCACGTCCGCTGGCATGAGTCTGGCGTGAGGGAGATCAGGCGGACCGGACCACCACCTCGCCCGCCCCCACCTCGAGGGTGATGCGCAGGTCGGGGTCTTCCACCGTGCGGCTCACGTGGTTGCGGAAGCCGTCGTCGGTGCGGCCGAACACCTCCACATCGCCCAGGTCGGTCGAGGCGTCGATGTCGGCTTTGATGTCCTCGGGGATGATCACCTCCAGGGAGCCGAAGTCGAGCCTCGTGTCGATGGTGGCCGGCTCGTCGAGCGAGGCCAGCTCGGCCGGGGTGAGGCCGCTCAGATCGATCACCACGTCACCGGCGTCGGTGTCGATCGACAACGGCAGGTCGGTGGCCGAGCTCACCGTGTAGGTGCGGAGGTCGCCCTCCACGTTGATCCCGCCCCGGGCGATGGCGATGGCGATGCCGCCGGCCAGCAGCAGGGGTAGCACGACCAGGGCCACCAGGAACCCCACGAGCAGGCCGATGCCCAGCCGGCGGCGTCGGGACCGGGGCGGCACCGGCGTGCCCACCGGGCCCGGGGAGGGCGCGGCGGCGTAGGCGGTGGGGGGCAGGTCGCCGCCCAGGCCACCGCCTCCACCGGAGGGAGCGGGGGTCGGTGCCGGAGGCGTCGGGGTGAAGGCGGCAGTACCGGCCGCGGTGCCGGCGGCGGCGGCCACCGGTGCCGGGTTGGTCTCGCCCTGGAGCAGCAGCCACACGCCGCCGCCGATCAGGACCACAGGGATGATGAAGCCGCCGTCGCCCCCGCCCAGGGCGATGGCCAGCAGGGCGCCGACCAGGGCCAGGCCGATACCGATGTCACGGTTCGACAGTGACCGCAGGGGGCGGGGCGGGCCGGTCGGGGGCCACACGTCGGCCCGGGGGATGATCAGCCAGGCCAGGAAGTAGGCCACGAAGCCGATGCCGGTGGACAGGGCCAGGATCACGAACAGCAGGCGGACGAGGGACACGTCGAGCCCGTAGTAGTGGGCCACGCCGGAAGCGACGCCGCCGAAGCGGCTGTAGGGGTCCCGCACCAGGCGGCGAACGGGGGGCGCCGGCGGAGGAGGGGGCGGGAGTGGGGGTGTGGGCGATGGGGTGTCGGTTTCGTAGCTCATGATGCGATCATCCGCCCGCCACCGGCCGTCCGGTATCGGGCATGGCACGGAGCGATCCCTGAGATCCACCCTGAGGCTCAGGGAATGCGTCCGGGAAGACCCTGATGCGCTGGCCGGCCATGGGATGAGAGTATGCGATCGTGACCCTCGACGTACCGGCCCGCCCCCGCTGGCAGCTCCCCCGGATCGACCCCGGGGAGCGCTGGGTTGGTGGCGTGGCGGCCGCCGTGGCCCGGGAGATCGGGGTCCAGCCGCTGGTGGTGCGGGCCGCCTTCGCCATCCTGGCCCTGGCCGGTGGTTGGGGCCTGCTGTTCTACGGCCTGGCCTGGATCACGCTGGCCGTGGCCCAACCCGACCGCCTCGCCCCCTACCAGCCCGAGCCCAAGGCCGCCTCCCCCATCCACCGCCACGTGGCCGTGGGCATGATCGTGGTCGGGCTGCTGTCGGTGTTCGACCGCATCGGGTTCGCCTTCTTCCCCAAGATCGTGGTGCCGGCCGGCTTCATCCTCACCGGCATCCTCATCGCCTGGACCCGCAGCCGGGACGAGAGCGGCACGGCCGCCGCCGCCCGCACCGCCATCGGGGTGGTGGTGGGCCTGGGCGGGCTCATCGCCTTCGTGCTGGTGTCGGACAACTTCGTCGATTCGCTGGTGGTGGTGCTGGTGGCCATCGTCATCGCCGCCGGGGTGGGGCTGGTGGCCTTCCCCTCGCTGGCCCGGATCGGGCGTGAGCTCGACGTGGAGCGCCAGGACCGGGTGCGGGCCGACGAGCGGGCCCGGGTGGCGGCCCACCTGCACGACTCGGTGCTCCAGACCCTGGCCCTGATCCAGCGCCACGCCGACGACCCCACCCGCACCGCCCAGCTGGCCCGCCAGCAGGAGCGGGAGCTGCGCCAATGGCTCTACGGGGCCCCCGCCACCCGGGCCACCCGCCTGGGCCCGGCGCTGGAGGCCATGGCGGCCGAGGTCGACGCCGCCCACGGCGTCCCGGTGACCGTGATCGTGGTGGGCGACACCACCGATGTGGATCAGACCCGGGTCGAGCCCCTGGTGGCGGCGGCCCGGGAGGCGGCGGTGAACGGGGCCAAACACTCCGGTGCCCCCCGGATCGACGTGTTCGCCGAGCGCCTTCCCGACCGCATCGAGGTGTTCGTGCGCGACACCGGCCACGGCTTCGATCCCGACGCCGTGCCGGCCGACCGCCGGGGCCTGGCCGAGTCGATCCGGGGCCGCATGCAACGGGCCGGCGGGTCGGCCACCGTCCACTCCGCCCCCGGGGCCGGTACCGAGGTGGAGCTGGTGCTGCCCCTTCTGGTGGATACCGTCGAACCTTCCCAGGAGGTCCCCTCATGATCCGTGTGGTTCTGGTCGACGATCACGCCCTGGTCCGGGCCGGGGTCCGGGCCGAGCTGGAAGGCCACGTGGACCTCGTGGGTGAGGCCGGCGACGTGGGCGGGGCCATCGACGTGATCGTGGCCACCAAGCCCGACGTGGTGGTGTGCGACGTGCACCTCCCCGGCGGCAACGCGCCGGCCGTGATCCGCGGCGTGGTGGACCGGGGGGTGACCACCCGGTTCCTGGCCCTGTCGGTGTCCGACGCCGCCGAGGACGTGATCGAGGTGATCCGCACCGGGGCCCGGGGCTATGTGACCAAGACGATCAACGGGGCCGAGCTGCTCGACGCCGTGCGCCGCATCAACGACGGCGACGCCGTGTTCTCCCCCCGCCTGGCCGGTTTCGTGCTCGACGCCTTCTCGGCCGACCTGGGCGCCACCGGCGACCCCGAGCTCGACCAGCTCACGGCCCGGGAGCAGGAGGTGATGCGGCTCCTGGCCCGGGGCTACGCCTACAAGGAGATCGCCCGCCGGCTGTCGATCTCGACCAAGACGGTGGAGACCCACGCCTCGGCCGTGCTACGCAAGCTCCAGCTGTCGAGCCGCAACGAGCTGGCCCGTTGGGCCGCCGACCGTCGCCTGCTCTGACGGCCAGGTCCAGAGCCTTAGACGGCGGTCGGCGGCGGCTTGGTGCCGGGGCCCCCTCGGGGCGGGGGTTCAGCGAACGACGATGGTGGGGACCACCGGTTGATGCACGAGCCCGGTGGTGACCGATCCCACCAGCAGGTGGGCCACACCTTCGTGGCCCCGGGCCCCCATCACCAGGAGGTCGGCCTCGGCCGCCGCCAGGCCCAGCAGCTGGCGGGGGTCACCCACCTCGCTCCAGCCGCCGAGGCGGGAGCCGGCGGCCGGGAACTCGGCCTCGATCACGTCGATGGAGGCGGCGATCAGGCCCTCGGGGCTGGCCGAGCCGGCGGTGCCCAGTGAGCGGTCGGCCTTGAGCCCATGGCCCTCGCGGCGGCAGTACAGCAGCTCCACCCGGGTGTCGGGCGGGGTGTTGGCCACGGCCCAGCGGGCGGCGGCCAACGAGTGGGCCGATCCGTCGAGGCCCACCACCACCCGGTGGAACCGGTCGTCGGTGAGGGCGTCGTCGGGGATGACGGCCACCGGCCCCGAGGCGTGGTTGACGCAGTACAGGCTCACCGAGCCGAGCACCCCGGCGGCCATGGCGCCGTGGCCCCGGGTTCCCACCACGAGCAGCGACGCCCCGTCAGCCGACGCCACCAGCACCTGACCGGCCGGCCCGTGGGCCGTCACCGGATCCCGGCGCTCCATCGGGCCCGCCGCCTCGAGCACCCGGTCCAGCACCTCGCGGGCCTCGGCGTGGAAGTCGGCGCTGGGCGGGGGTAGGGCGGCGGTGCCGGGGGCCAGCGGGGTGAGCGACCACCAGGGGTACTGCCAGGACGCCACCGGCTGCACCGGTCCGAACCGGTCGGTGCGGGCGGCCGCCCAACGCAGCGCCACCACCGACCCGGGGGAGCCGTCCACCCCCACCACCATCCGCCGTTCCTCCGGGATCTCAGCCATGCTCTCCCTCTCTCGCTGTCGACTTCGACATTGGCCCGGCGCTCCGTCGGCGGGCCAGGGCCCTTCGTCCCGGGCGATTGGATGCGTCCGGCCGTCGGTGGAACCATGGTCGCAGGTCCGTGTCCAGCGAACCTGAAGGGGCGACCCACTCCGACCCTTGGGGACGCCCTCCGCCTTTCCGAAACCCCCCGATCCAAACAAGGGACAACACATGCGACTTGGTTACTTCACGATGCCCAGCCATCCGCCCGAGCGGAGCCTGAAGGACGGGCACGACTGGGACCTCCAGAACCTCATCTGGGCCGACGAGCTGGGCTTCGAAGAGGCCTGGATCGGCGAGCACCATGCCATGGTCTGGGAACCCCACCCCTCCCCCGATCTGCTGGTGGTGGAGGGCTTCCGCCAGACCAAGAACATCCGGATCGGCCCCGGCGGCATCTGTTTGCCGTACCACCACCCGGTGGAGCTGGCCAACCGCATGGCCATGCTCGACCACATCTCGGGCGGCCGGCTGAACTTCGGCATCGCCGCCTCCGGCTCCCCCACCGACTGGGAGATGTTCGGCGTCGACGGCATGGGCGGCGAGAACCGCGACATGGTGAACGAGTCGGTCGAGATCATCATGAACATGTGGGACCCCAAGCCGGGGTGGAAGTTCGAGGGCAAGTACTGGAAGGCGGCGATACCCACCCCGATCCCGCCGCTGCTCCAGCAGCACATCCTTCCCGTGCAGAAGCCGCATCCCCCGATCGGGGTAGCCGGGCTGTCGTCGCCGTCGCCCACGCTGACCATGGCCGGCGAGCGGGGCTGGATCCCGATGAGCCTCAACCTGAACCCGGCCTACTGCGCCAGCCACTGGGACTCCTACGAGGCCGGGGCCCGCAAGGGCGGCCACTCCGTGAGCCGGCGTGACTGGCGCATGGTGCGGGAGGTCTTCGTGGCCGACACCGACGAGGAAGCCTGGGAGCTCTCGGTCAACGGCGAGATGGGCCGGATGATGAACGAGTACTTCCTGCCCCTGCTCAAGGCGTTCGGGTTCACCGACTTCCTCAAGGCCGAGGCCACCACCCCCGACGACCAGGTGGACGCGGCCTACTGCGCCGAGCACAACTGGCTGATCGGTTCACCCCAGACCGTGGCCGAGAAGATCGAGAAGGTCTACGCCGACACCGGCGGCTTCGGCGTGCTCCTGCTGTTCGGGTTCGACTACGTCGACCACGAGCCGGCCTGGAAGCGGTCGATGGAGCTGCTGGCCAAGGACGTCATGCCGCGGGTGGCCCACCTCACCGGCGAGTGAGCTGATTCCCTCCTCCGCTGACCCGTGGTGACACCTACACCCGGGCCAGCGGGGTGGGGACGCCGGCCACGCCGGGGCGGGTGCGGTACACGCAGCCGCCCTTGTCGGGATCGTCGAGGTTGTCGGCGGTGACGATGTAGAGCTCGTCGTTGGCCGGGCCGCCGAAAGCGCAGCTCGTGACCATCTTGGCCGGCACCGGAATCTCGCCCAGCAGCTCACCGGTGGGGCTGAGCTTGGCCACCCGCCGGCCGCCGGCCTGGGCCACCCACAGGTTGCCGTCGACGTCCACGCACATGCCGTCGGGCACGCCCCGCTCGAACACCTCCCGGCCCCCGATGTGGCGGCGGTTGGAGAGCGAGCCGTCGGCGGCCACGTCGTGGACCCACAGGCCCTTGGTGGTGGAGTCGACGTGGTAGAGGGTGGTGCCGTCGGGCGAGAAGCCGATGCCGTTGGTGGCGCTCACGTTGTCGTAGAGCTGGGTGGCGGAGCCGTCGAGCTCGATGCGGTAGCACTCGCCGGGCACGATGGTGGCGTCACGGTCGAGCGGGTTGAACCGCATGCAGCCCACGATGATGCGGCCCTGGGCGTCGGGCTGGAGGTCGTTCCAGTGGGGCACGCCGGGGTCGCTGAGCAGCACCCGGGTCTCGCCGTCGCGCCAGTGGACGACGTCGCGGCCGGTGAGCACGAAGCCGCCGTCGGCGTGGAGGGCCAGGCCCCCGGCGGCCCGGCGCTCGGGCACGAGGTTGTCGATCGTGCCGTCGGTCGAGCGCCGGTAGACACCACCCTTGGTGATGTCGGTGAAGTAGAGGTTCCCGTCGGCGTCGGTGCGAGGCCCCTCGACCAACCCGAATCCCGAGGCGAGCAGTTCCAGTTCCATGGGCCGGACGCTAGTGGACCCTGATCGAGGGTGCCTTTTGGGCCGGCCTCCCGGGCCGGCCTACGATCGCCGGCTATGGCTCGACTGGACGGCAAGGTAGCGATCATCACCGGGGCGGCGCGGGGGCAGGGGGCGGCCGAGGCCGAGCTGTTCGCCGCCGAGGGGGCCAAGGTGGTTCTCACCGACGTGCTGCGGGAGGAAGGCGAGGCCACGGCCAAGGCCTGCGGCGGGCTGTTCTTCCACCACGATGTGTCGAGCGAGGAAGGCTGGGCCCAGGTGGTGGCCGACACCGTGGCCGCCCACGGACGGGTCGACGTGCTCGTGAACAACGCCGGCATCTTCCACCGGGCCAAGATGATCGAGCACACCCTCGACGATTTCCGCCGGCTGCTGGAGATCAACACCGTCGGCGTGTTCCTCGGGATGAAGACGGTGGCGCCGGTGATGATGGAGCAGCAGGCCGGGTCGATCGTGAACATCTCGTCGATCGCCGGGATCATCGGGGCGCCGGGCTCGATCGGCTACGGGGCGTCGAAGTTCGCCGTGACCGGGATGACCAAGACGGCGGCGGCCGAGCTGGCCCGCTACGGGGTGCGGGTCAACTCGATCCACCCGGGACTGATCAACACCGAGATGTTCCAGGAGGTCGTGGGCCACGATCAGACCCGGTACGACCGCTTCGCCGAGTCGACTCCGTTCCGGCGCACGGCCGAGGCCTCCGAGATCGCCTACCTGGCCCTGTATCTGGCCTCCGACGAGTCGAGCTTCTCCAGCGGCTCGGAGTTCGTGGCCGACGGCGGCGTCACCGCCATCTGACCCGGTCGAGACCGCCCAGCGCCGACGAAACGGTCGCCGAAATTTCCCGCGGGAAATTCGTGGCCCACGCCGCCGGCACTGTCACACCCCCTTCGTACTGTTGAAGTGACGGCGCCGAGCGGCGCCGACAAGGCAATCGACACAATCGACTCGGGGGAGGCGGCGATGAAACAGGCGGCGGGCGCGGTGAGCGGAGGGGACAGCGTGGTGGCCCGGCATGATCCGGCCGGGCTGTCGAACGGAGGGCTGGCGGCGGCCCTGGCCGGGGCGTCGGCGATCGAGGCGGCATCCAAGGCCCAGTTCCTGTCCCTGCTGGGCGAGTTCCTCGAACGCCAGGTCTGGGAAGACGAGGGCTGCGTCAGCGCCGTCCAATGGCTGTCATGGCGGTGCGGCCTCGGCTCGGTGACCGCCTCCGAGCACATCCGGGTGGCCCAGGCCCTCCGCCGTCTTCCAGCCATCGCCGCCGCTTTGGCGTCGGGGGCGGTCACCTGGTCCAAGGTCCGGGCCGTCACCCGTGTCGGCACCCCCGCCACCGAAACCACCTGGCTCGACGTCGCCCTCGACGGCACCGCCGCCCAGGTCGAGCAGATCGTCCGCACCCAACGCCGCATCAACGCCACCGACGCCGACCGGCAGGACGCCACTCACTGCCTGTCGTGGCGCCAGGCCGACGACGACGGCTCGCTGGTGATCACTCTGCGGGTACCGGCAGCACAAGGGGCGGCCGTGATCGCCGCCGTGGCGGCGCACACCATCCCCGAGGTCGGGGTCCCCATCGCCGCCCGCCGGGCCGACGCCATGGTCGAGCTGCTCCTCGGGCCCGACATCGCCACCCCCACCGTCACCATCGTCACCACCGCCAACACCCTCGCCGCCGGGCAGACCGAAGACGCCGACGGTGATCCCGGGCCGTGTGCCACCGACACCGGCATCGCCATCGACCCCGGCACCACCGCCGCAGCGGCTTGCGACGGTCCCGTCATCACCGCCGACCCCAGACGGCACCTACCGCCAACAGCGATACCCGACCACCGCCACCCGCCGCCTCCTGGCCCGACGCGACCCCACCTGCCGGTTCCCCGGTTGTCACCACACCGGCCGCCGCGAAGCCCACCACCTCATCCACTGGATACATGGCGGATCACGCCACCCCGACAACCTCGTCCTGCTCTGCCCCGGCCACCACCGCCTCATCCACCGCCGGAACATCACCCTCCGACTCGAACCAGGCGGTGACGTCACCGCCTGGGGACCCGACGATCACGCCTACCACATGCCGATCCCGCCCAGCCCTCAACCCTGGCCCCAACCCACCACCGACCCCCTCCCCACCTGGGACGGCCAACGCCTCGACCACCACTGGATCGCCACCTGCCTCGCCCAACCCACGACCAGCAGCTGACCCGAATTTCCCGCGGGAAATCCACCGCCCCGGCCTCAGCTTCCGACGCGGTTCTCTTGTACAGCTGAAGAGGACGCCTCACCGGTCGCCGGCGTCGGAAGCCAGTGCGGCTCGAACGGGGGCGTACTCGAGCAGGGCGTCGGTCTGGGTGGCGGCCCATCGTTCCCGGTGGCCGGCGGCGGCCAGCCGGTAGTAGATGATCCGGCGCAGCGGGTCCCACATGTTGCCGCTCTGGTTGTGGGCCAGGAGATAGTGGGCCAGCAGCACGTCGCCCCGCCGGGCTAGCACCGGTTGGCCCCGGCCGAGGTCGGGCGGGTCGTCGAGCAGGCAGGCGTGGCCCCCGTTTCCGCTCCGCAGCAGCAGGTCGACACCCCGCTCCCGGAAGAGGCGCTCGTGACCGAGGTGGGATCCGGGCCACACCCAGATGTTGCCCCGTCCGGGCTCGGACTCGTCGCCGAGATAGATGCCGGCCAGCATCGTGAAGGTGTGGGGCTCGGTCTGCCCTTCGAGGCCGTAGCCGTCGATGTGGCCGCCGCCGGGCTGGTGGTCCCAGCCGTGGATGCTCGTCGCCACCTGGATGTGGTCGAAGGCGAGATCGACGGCCAGCGGCGCCACCAGCTCGCCGGCCAGCAACAGCACGCCCGACTCCCGCAGCGCCCGGTGCGCCACCGGAAGGGTCGACGGATGCTCGAAGTAGTGATGGAAGCCGACCGTGCCCTCCGGCGCCGCCCGGCTGGTGATCAACGCGTCGGCCTCGGCCGCCAGCTCTGCCAGCAACGGCTCGGCCACGACCTGGCGCACGACGAGATACCCGTCGTGGCCGAAGGCGCGGAGTTGCTCGTCGGTCAGCATCATCCCCGATCGTAGGGGCCTACGGCCTCGTGTCGCCGCCCGATTTCAACTGGTGGTTGAGGCGGGCCGCCTGGCGGCTCTGGTGGTCGCGCTCGGCCAGGTTGGGGGCGTTGCGGGCGGCCGAGGCGTAGAGGCGGGCGGCGACCTCGAGGTCGCCGTTGCGCTCGTGGAGGAAGGCGGCCGCCGCGTCCCACCGGGGTGTGGCCGGGTCGACGGCGGCCAGCGCCGCCAACCCGGCCGGCGCGCCGTCGGCCTGCCCCACGGCCACGGCCCGGTTGAGCCGGGTGATCGGCGTGTCGGCGAAGCGCAGGAGCTCGTCGTACCACTCGACGATCTGCACCCAGTCCGTGTCCTCGAACCGCGGGGCGTCGGCGTGGAGGGCGGCGATGGCGGCCTGGACCTGGTACTCGCCCAGCCGGTCCCGCCAAAGGGCGCCCTGGAGTAGGGTCACCCCTTCGGCCACGAGCCCGGTGTCCCACCGGCTCCGGTCCTGCTCGGACAGGGGCACGATCGCCCCGTCGGGCCGGGTCCGGCTGTGGCGCCGGGCGTGATGCAGCAGCATGAGGGCCAGCAGGCCGTGGACCTCGGGGTCGTCGAGCAGCTCCGCCAGCTGCCGGGCGAGTCGGATGGCCTCGGCCGCCAGGTCTAGGTCGCCCGAGTAGCCCTCGTTGAACACGAGGTACAGCACCCGCATGATGGTGCCCGCCTCGCCCGGGCGGTCGAGGCCGGCCCGACCCACCGTTCGTTTGGCCCGGCTGATGCGCTGGGCCATCGTGGCCTCGGGCACCAGGTAGGCCTGGGCGATCTGGCGGGTGGTGAGCCCACCCACCGCCCGCAGGGTGAGGGCCACGGCCGACGAGGGCGTCAGATCGGGATGGGCGCACAAGAAATACAGCTGGAGCGTGTCGTCGGTGCCCGGCGCCGCAGCGGGATGCGGATCGGCCCCGATCCGGTCCTCCCGGCCCCGACGGGCGGCGTCGGACCGGGCCATGTCGAGGAAGGCCCGCCAGGCGACGGTGATGAGCCAGCCCTCGGGGTCCGACGGCCGCTGGCGCTCCCAGGCCGGGATGGCCCGGATCAGCGCCTCCTGGACGGCGTCCTCGGCCGTGGCGAAGTCGGCCCCGCGACGGACGAGGACGCCGAGGACCCGGGGCACGAGCCGGCGCAGCTCGACGCCATCGACGCCCACGTCGTCGCCCATGCTCAGTCCGAGACCGTGGGCGGCATGGCCAGGAACGGGCGCACCTCCAGCCACTCGTGGATGGGCTCGCCGTTGGCGCCGGGGGCGGCCGACAGCTCGCCGGCCAGCTCGATGGCCCGATCCTGGCTGTCCACGTCGATGATCATCCAGCCGGCGATCAGGTCCTTGGTCTCGGCGAACGGCCCGTCGGTCACCGGCGGCTTGCCGGGCCCGTCGTGGCGGACCCACAGACCGTCGGGTGCCAGGGCCTGCCCGTCGACGAACTCGCCGGTGGCTTCGAGCTTGGCCGCGAAGTCCATCATGTACGCGATGTGGGCCTCGACCTCGGCCGGCGTCCACTGATCCATCGGCACGTTGTTCAACGGTGCGGGGGCGCCCTGGTAGTGCTTGAGCAGCAGGTACTTGGCCATGTCGGTTCTCCTCGTGTGTCGGCGACCCTACTGGCCGCTCTCATCCCGTAGGACGGAGCAGGATCGCCATTCTCGACACGCCGATCCGTACGATTCCGGCAATCTTGTCGATTCCCACCGGGCCGATCGTGGTAACGGCGCCGCCCGGCCTGCAACCTGCCGGCCACGGCTCAGATCCTGCGGCCCTATTCCCAGGACTGTCCGAGAGCGTGGCCGGACTCAGCCCCCTGTGAGCCTGGCGAGCAGGGGCGCAAGCAGATCGAGCAATGGCACCATGAGCGCGGGAGGATTGCAGTTGAGGGTGTCCTGCTTCAGCAACTCGGCGAAGTCGATGGTGGCGGCGGGGGCACCGCCCTGGCCGAGAATATCGAGGACGGCCTGAGCAACGATCCCGTAGCCGACGACGCTGGGATGCACCGCATCGAGCCCGAACAGCCCGCCTTGTAGCCGCCCAGTTCGATCCGAGCGGAAGAAGCGCGAGTCGAGGTCCTTGATCGGATCCGGCAGAAGATAGGGCTCCCATCCGTTGCTGTCGCCCGCTTCCGGATCTACGACGAAACGCCGGTAGGCAAGCCCGTCGAGTAGCCCGCACAGATCCAATACCTGCCAGTCCCGCCCCTCCGAGCGGGCTCGTCGGACATGCTCGACAATTGTGTCGTTGTACTGGTCGATGGCGGAGTCGATCGCGCGGGCCTGCTGATGGGTAAGGTGGCGATGCTTGTTCGGCCGAAATGCAGCCTCACCAATCCAGGGATCGGTGTAGTACGGAAAATAGCGTGATCCCGCTCGCCACTTCCGGCCTGGGTTGGCGGGGTTGACACCATGAGCGATCGGGGCGACGGTCACATGCGGTACCGTTGCCAGGATGATTCGGCGGGCGGGGATGCGCAGAAGCCCCCGAACTAGCTCGGCGTACTCGGCGTCGAAGTGCATCGGATTCCACACCGAGTATCTGCCCTTCATCTCCAGATCGGCGTAGTCCGATCCCGACCACGCCACCTTCTTGGAGACAACCGTCCTCAGAGCATTGTTTGAGCCCAAGGCAACTACCAAGGTCTCGATTCCGCCGTCCCGGCCATGGCTGTATGCAGCATCGAGTTGCGTCGCTGCGGGACCGAACGGGGCGAGAACTGTGGCCGCCGCAATATCGTTGTCGTTGTCTGGCTTGGCACCAAGCAGATCGTCGTGTGCAGGATGACCAGCGATCCGAGCGGTGGCCCGAGCGCATGTGAACGACAGAGAGTCACGAAGATCCCACCCGTAGATCCCAAGATTCTCGTACCGCTTGTCGGTCCGCGGGGGCTTGCTGCCCGCACCTCGTTCCCAGTAGTCCTCATTATCATCTGCAAGCTCGTGCAGAGCGAGCGGCACCTGGAGCCATTCGATGAAGTTCAGGTTGTCGCCGAACTGCTCGTGGAGCGAGGCGAGGAGCCGTTCAAGATTCAGCGGTAGCCCGTCGAGAGGTCCCCCGTAGGTAGGCACGGCGAATGGGACACCAATCCCCCGGGCGACCTGGGCTGGCCACGAAAGACCGGTGCGGAACACGGCACCACTGGACAGACCGTGAGTAAGCGAGTCGCCGATCGTAACCAGCCGATGGCGGGGAGTATCGGGCACGACCGGCAGATCTGGAGCCGGCGGGCCAAGCGGAACATCAAGGGTGGAAACCTTGATCCGAGGGCGGATCCGATCGGTGACTACCACCTCCCGCGGAGTCATCGGATCAAGGTATTCCGAGGGTAGGAGCGACGTCATGACGAGTCCCTTCGACGTGAGGACGGGGCGATAGGCGCCCCAGGTCTCACCGGGGCCGTCACCGTCAGTCAAACGATGCGAGAAACCTCCTTTGGATACACGAACACTCCTGACGCTTCGTTCGGCAGCGGGCGACGGGTGACGGCGACAACACCGGTTGCGCAGTTGTGCTGGAAGCCTCCAACCGTCCACAGGCATCGGTGCAGGGCGAGGGGACGGCGCTCGGTGGGCGCGGGGCGTACGGTCAGGCCTCCACCGTCGATTCCGGCGATCTTGTCGATTCCCACCGAGCCGATCGTGGTAACGGTGAACACGCTCCACGGAAGGACACTCCAATGGGAATCATCCACATCGACCTGTTCACCACGCTCGACGGCGTCGCCCAGGCGCCGGGCGGGCCCGAGGAGGACCGTGACGGCGGCTTCCCCTTCGGCGGGTGGCAGGCGCCGCTGATCGACGAGTCGGTGGGCGAGCAGGTCATGGCCGGCATGGAGGGCCTCGACGCCCTGCTGCTGGGCCGCCGCACCTACGACATCTGGGCCGCCTACTGGCCCCACCAGGAGACCGGCATCGACGACAGCATCGCCCGGCTGTTCAACCGGGTGCCGAAGTATGTCGCCTCCCGGGGCGAGCCGACGCTCGACTGGGCCGGGTCGACGCAGGTGGGCAGCGACCTCCGGAACGAGATCGACGCCCTGCGTCAGCGCCACGAGCACGTCCACGTGATCGGCAGCCTCGACCTGGTCCAGACGCTCCTGGGCGAGCAGCTCTTCGACACCCTGACGCTGTGGGTCTACCCGATTCTGCTCGGCACCGGAAAGCAGGTGTTCGCCGGCGGGGTGGTACCCACCAACCTGACGCTGATCGAGCCGGCCCGAACCTCGCCCCGGGGGGCCGTCACCCTGCGCTACGCCCTCGCCCCCGGCACGCCCGCCACCGGCGACATGACCACGCGATGAGCGATCACCCGAGGGTGCAGTCGCTCGTGCTCGACACCACCGACGCACGGGGCCTGGCCGAGTTCTACCGCCAGCTCCTGGGCTACGGGTACCGGCCGGGGGACGAGCCGCCGGCGCCGGGGCAGCCCGATCCCGCCGGCCGCGACTGGCTGGTGCTGGTGCACCCGTCAGCAGCGGGAGCGCGGCTCGCCTTTCAACAGGTCGACGAGCTGGCCCCCAGCACCTGGCCCTCCCCCGCCGTGCCCCAGCAGCTGCATCTCGACCTGACCGTCCCCGACGTCGAGGCGCTGGCCGAGCAGCGAGACCGGGCCGTCGCCCTCGGCGCCACGGTCCGACTCGACCGGAGCGACGACCCCGACGAGCCGCTCTACGCCTTCGCCGATCCCGCCGGTCACCCGTTCTGCATCTTCGTCACGCCAGCGGGGAGCTGAGCACCATGGGGACGAGGCCGTCGAGCGCAAGGAGTGAGGCCGGCAGGCGGTTCCGTCGAGACTAGAGTCGATCGATGCCTCCAGCCTTGCCTACCGGCACGGAGTCCGCACGGCCCTTCCTTCCCGCGATGGACTTCGCCACCTCCAAAGCGTTCTACGAGGCGCTGGGCTTCGCCAAAGAACTGGACAGCGACGACGTGGCCATCTACCGCATCGGCGCGACGTCGTTCCTGCTGCAGAATTACTACCAGAAGGAGTGGGCGGAGAACTTCATGATGCAGCTCCTCGTCGACGACCTCGATGCCTGGTGGTCGTGCGTCGAATCGCTCGATCTGCCCACGACGTTCGGCGTGCCCGCCCCGAAGCCACCGGCGATGCAGCCCTGGGGGCTGCGCATCGCATACGTCATCGATCCATCGGGCGTCCTCTGGCACGTCGCTCAGCGCCGGCCGGACGTGGACCACGATCTCTAGCGTTGGCCCCAGCCAAGATCTCCCGCGGGAAATTCTCTCACATGATGACCCGAACCGTGACAACGATCGCCCTGGCGTGGGCTCTTCACCGGTGAACGGGCGTGCGCTCGGTGCGGGACAGAAAGCAGTTGACTAGAAAGATGGGGGCCACAGCGGTGTTCCATGTTGTCCAGCGCATCGGCCATGGGGGAAGAGTTGGGGGTAGCTCGATTGATGGCACCATCTCGGTCCGCTGCAATCATCCCGCTGTTGTGCGCTGGCCTGCTCGGCGCTTGCTCCAGTGCAGTTGGCAGTGAGGGTCCGGCTGCGGGCAGATCCGAGCAGCCTGCCCTTGACCTGGATGCCGACAGTTCTGCGCCGGGAAGCGAACTGCCGGAGCAGCACCTTGAGTGGGGTTCGTGCGACGAGCCAGCGTTGGGTGATGGCGAGTGCGCCATCCTGTCGGTCCCCCGTAGCTACGATGCGCCCGACGGTCCGACCATCGCCTTGTTCGTCTTTCGGGTGAAAGCGCAGGGGGTGGCCTCGGCCGGGGTGCTGGTTGTCAACCCCGGGGGCCCGGCCGGCTCTGGAGTCGATTTCGTGGTCTCGCGTCCTGGCTTCTTCCCGCCAGGGTTCGACGTCGTCACGTTCGATCCCCGAGGTAGCGGGCGTTCAGAAGCCATCGAATGTGTGGAGCCCGAAGATCTGGATCAGCTATCGGATGTCACGCATCTGGCCCCCGACGAGGGCGAGCGCCAGCAGTTGATCAACGAGGCCCGTCGCCTGGCTGAAGCCTGTGCGGCCACCGAACTCGGCCCCTACGTGGGGACGACGAACGTGGCCCGTGACGTCGACCAGCTTCGGGCCGCCCTCGGCGAGGAGCAGATCAGCTATCTCGGCTTCAGTTATGGAACTGTGCTGGGGTGGACCTATGCCGCTATGTTCCCCGACCGGGTCAGGGCCATGGCGCTCGATGGTCCAGTAGACCCTCGGGCCACTCTGTCCCAGACAACCCTGGCCCAGGCCGCCGCGGTGGAGGCGGTGTTCGCCGACTTCGCCAGCTGGTGCACCGATGACCCCGCCGCTACCTGTCCCGACGACCCCAAGGGAGCGGTCGCCGCGATCCTGGCCAGGACCGAGAAGGAGCCGTTGCCCACGAGCGTTTGGCGTCGGCCGCTGACTTCCTTCTATGCCCTCAGCGGGATCATCACCGCCCTCTACGAACGGGATCTGTGGCCCGATCTCGGCACCGCACTGCGGGCGGCCCTCGATGGTGACGGTCTCCCCCTCGCGGAACGGTCGTTCGCCTGGCGGGCCCGCCACGATCTCGACCAGTCGATCACTACCGACGCGCAGGATCTGATCTGGTGCGCCGACCATACCGACCGGCCAACGCTGTCCGACCTGGCAGCCGATGCGGATGCCGTCGATGCGGCCGCCCCGACCTTCGCCCCCTGGCTACAGCCAGTGGCGCCCCGATGCGACGGGTATCCCCCATCCGTCAACCCGGTGCCGGCACCGGTCGCCGCCACCGTGCCCGTGCTCGTCATCGGAGCCACCGGGGACGTGGCCACGCCCTACACCGGAGCCCAACAACTGACCGCCGACCTGGGGGCCGATGCCATGCTCCTCACCCGGGAGGGTGATGGCCACACCTCCTACGGGTTCAGCCGCTGCATCGACGCCGCAACCGAACGCTATCTGAGGTATCTCAAGGTCCCTGATCCAGGCACCGTGTGCCCCGGTTGAGCACCTTCAGCCGGGCGGGGCCGCTGCCCGCTCGCCCGCGTCGAGGTCGTCGAGGTCGTCGAGGTTCGCAACGAGCGTGTGCAGACAGGGGCCACGAATCCGAGCTGTGGCCTGGCTGGCGAAGGGTACGAAGGTCTCAACCCTGATCGGCGGTGCCCATAGTCGGCGCCAGTTCGGCGGACCGGCCGATCAGCTCGACGAAGCGCACGATGGCCTGCAGGGACTCCCGCCGCATGTCGGCGTCTTCGTAGCCGATCACCGAGATGCCCCACAGGAACACATCGAGGAGGCGCTGCACGTGCACACCGTCGCCTGCCTCCAGCTCGCCCCGTGCGATGGCCCGTTCCACCATCTCCTGGCGGAAGGTCGCCGCCGCCGCCGGCCGGTGGGCCACGTGCAGCTCCGGCCGCTGCTGGTCGATCTGAGCCCGGACCGACAGCAGCGCGATCGCCGGTCGCTCGGTGAGTATGGCGTCGGCGGCGGCGAGCATCCGCCGCAGCTCGCCGACGAGGCTGGTCTCACCGGCGATGGCCTGGCGGTAATGAACGTAGGCCAGGCCCACGGCGTGGTGGTACGCCGCCCCGTACAGCTCGTCCTTCGTGGCGAAGTGGTGGAACAGCGTGGTGGGGGTCACCTGGGCCAGCCGGGCCAGATCCCGGGTGCTCACCCCGTCGAAACCGTGCTCGGCGAAGGCGTCGAGCGCCACCTCCAGCAGCAGGCGACGGGTCTCGTCGCTGTCGTGGTTCCGGGGGCGACCGGCACGCCGCCGACCGCCCCCGTCGGGCGGGGGAGAGCCCGGCACAGCGAGCGGTGCCGGAGCCTCCGCCATCAGTGGTGCTTGAGCCCGGCCAGCACACGCGCCCCCGGGATACCCGATGCTTCGGCGTGACGGGTGCCGGCCGGCACCTCGCAGCACTGGCCGGCGGTGATCGTCTGCGGCCCGCCCTCGTAGTTGAGGATGAACTCGCCGCTGAGCACGAACAGACGGGCCGAGAAGTCGTGGGTGTGCATCTGCCCGGCCGCGGTGCACGGCTCGTAGTTGGTGATGCGGATCTCGTCGTCGTAGCCGTCGCGGCGGAGACCGGCCCGGAACTCGGCCTCGGTCACGGCCGGGCTCGCCGGGCTCGCCCCGTCGAGGCGGACCAGCAACCGTTCCAGCATCTGCTCGATGCGATCGAGTCGGTCGCCGCCGGCCACGCTCCCGGGCGACGCCGGGGCCGCCTGCTCCTCGGCATTCAACGCCTCGCAGCAGTCGGCCAGCATGCGCACGCTGTCGCGCTCCTCGGAGATGAACCGGCCCAGCAGCTCCCCGGTGGCGATGTCGATCGTGGTGTCTTCGAAATAGCCGACCCACCGGTCGGGTACCGACGGATCCTGACGCTGGCCCAGGCCGAGCTTCTCGAACTTCTCCCGGTCGGTCAGATCGGTGGCGGCCCCGATGGCGGCTTTGCCCGCCGTCTCCGGTGCCTCGGTGATCGTCACGTCGAACCCGAGCTCGCAGATCCGCTTCTGGAAGGCCTTGGTGTGCTCGCCCTCGCGCAGGGCGACGGTGGCGATGACCCCCCGGACGTCGGCTCGGGGTGTGGCCTGGGCCCAGGCCGAGAGGTACACCTCGGCGTTGCACTCGGCATTGGCGATCCGGCGGAGGAGGGGCAGGTAGGTCGGCTCAGCGCTCATCTGATGAATATTAGATCAGCTGGTACATTCTTGCCACCGGGATCGTCCGGCGGTCCCGGAGGTCGAGGTTCGATCCCATCGACCGCTACCTGGTCCGGGCCTGGTGCCAGGCCTCGACGGCTGGGCGGAGCCACAGGCTCGGCCGGCCGCGGCCGAGGCTGACCACGGGCCGGGGCATGTCGGGATACCGGCGCTGGTACAGGCTGACGCTGTTGGCGTGCGAGAGCCCGAGGATCTCGGCGATCCCGTGGGCGTCGGTCAGATCCTCGGTGTTGACCATCGGAGCCATGCCGCCAGCATAGTTGGCCTGTTTCCACCCGTAGACTCGATGCATGGATCGGATCCGTTCGAACAGTCTGTGCTGGTGCGGCAACGGCGCCAAGTACAAGCGATGCCACGGTGATCGACGGCTACTGCAACGGGCCCGGGTCCAGATCGGCTCGGTGTCGTCGCCCCGGCCGGTGCCCGATCACATCGCCCGGCCCGACTACATCGTCACCGGTGCGGTCGGAACCCCGAGAACGTGGCAGATCCACGACGACGAGTCGCTGGAGCGGCTCCGTCACGCCTGCCGGGTGGCGGCCGAGGTGCTGCTGGCGGCCGGTGAGGCGGTGGCCCCCGGGGTGACCACCGACGAGATCGACGCCATCGCCCACGCCGCCTACGTGGAGCGGGGGGCCTACCCCAGCGACCTCCACTACCACGGCTTCCCCAAGTCGATCTGCGCCTCGGTGAACGGCGTGGTGTGCCACGGGGTTCCCGACGACCGCCGGCTGCAGGAGGGCGACATCGTGAACATCGACGTCACCGCCTTCGTCGACGGCATGCATGGCGACACCTCGGCCACGTTCTTGGTCGGCGCCGTCGACGAGCCGACCCGCGCCCTGGTGGAGACCACCCGGGAGGCGACGCTGCGGGGCATCGCCGCGGTCGCCCCCGGTGAGCCGCTGCGTCGTATCGGCGAAGCAATCGAGCCCTTCGCCCGCTCCCGGGGGTTCTCGGTGGTGCGGGAGTACGGCGGGCACGGGATCGGCCAGACGTTCCACGCCGCGCCTCACATCTACCATCACGTGGAGCGGGGCGACGACGACCCGTTCCGAGTGGGGATGAGCTTCACCATCGAACCGATGCTCCTGTCGGGCGGCACCTCGTTCAGCCAGGCCGCCGACGGGTGGACCGAGCACGCCGACGATGCCATGCCCTCGGCCCAGTTCGAGCACACGGTGGTGGTGACACCAGCCGGAGCCGAGATCCTCACCGTCACGGCCGACGGGGCCAGCGCCGTCGGCACACCAACCGCCGGCCACTCCGCCGTCCCGGCCTGACGCTCCCCTGGTGAGAGACTGCTGACGTGGCCGACCCCACTGACGACCCGACCGACGACCCGACCGATGGCCCCACCGTCGACGACCCCGATACCCGCTGGTTCCGGCGCTTCCGGTTCTCGCCGGAGCAAGCCGAGGCCGTCCGCCAGCAGATCGGGCAGAGCTGTCGCGCCATCGACGAGGGGCTCGGTTCGGCCGACCTTCTGGCCCATCTCCTGGAGCTGACGTGGGCCCTCCCGCCGCTCGAACGGGAGACCGAAGCGGTGTCGTTCGGGCGGCTGGCCCTGGACCTGGCCCGCGCCGGAGGCGACGGCACCACCGAGATCGAGGCCCTCCTCCACACCGCCACCGCTCTGCAGTACGCCGGTGAGCCAGCCGAAGCCCGAGCCCTGTTCGAGGCCGGGATCGACGTGGCAGCACGCACCGCCGAGACCGGCAACCTCCACTACCTCCAGCATCACCTGGGCCGGCTCACGGCCGAAGCGCTCGACCCGGCCGGAGCGACCGAGTTGTTCGAGGCCGCTCTGCGCCAACGACGGGAGATCGGCGACGAGGGCCTGATCCGATCGACCGAGACCGCCCTGGACGAGCTGACGGCCTGGATCGCCCACCGTCGGCCGTAGCCGCCGACGCCCCGACCCGCCCCGTTTGCGCCCCCGCCAGGCCACGCACTCAGGTGCAGGTCGTACGACCAAGGTGCAGATGACGGGATAACAATCCGGCACTAGGGTCGACCCGGGGTGGGCAGGAGGAGCCCAAACATGAATCGCATACGACGTGGTGTTCGTCGGGTGCTGGGCGAGTCGGATCCGCTTCGTTTCGCCGTCCACCACTCGGCCGACCGGCTGAGCCGGCTGGTGAACGCGGCCAACCCGATGTATCAGGGCCGGCCGTACTACCGCCACCCCATGCTGCAGTCGGCGCAGTTGGCGGCCAAGCTGGGCCACACCCGCATGTCAGCCATCGAGTTCGGCGTGGCCGGGGGGAACGGCCTGGTCGACATGGAGTACCAGGCCGACCTGGTCGAGCGGGAGACCGGCGTGCGCATCGCCGTCCACGGCTTCGACGCCGGCACCGGCATGCCGCCCCCGGTGGACTACCGCGACATGCCCTACATGTGGCAGGAGGGCTACTTCGTCATGGACGAAGCCGCCCTCCGGGGCCGCCTCCGCTCGGCCCAGCTGATCCTGGGTGACGTGGGCGAGACGGTGGCCAAGTTCTGCGCCGAGGCCGATTTCCCGCCCGTTGGCTTCATCTCCTTCGACCTCGACTTCTATTCCTCCACCATGGCCGCCTTCGCCATCTTCGACGCCGGCCACGAGCTTCTGCTTCCCCGCGTGGCCTGCTACTTCGACGACATGGTGGGCGACGTCGACTGGGCCTACAACGAGTTCACGGGCGAGCTGCTCGCCATCAACGAGTTCAACGACTCCCACCCCCACGCCAAGATCGCGCCGGTGCGGGGCCTCCGCCACACCGCCAGCCGGCCGGCCCGGTGGCACGAACAGATCTTCGTGGCCCACCTGTTCGACCATCCCCACTACTGCCGCCCCACGGCCGAGCTGACCCAGCTGCCGCTGAGCTCCTGAGCTGCTCCTGAGCTCGCCCGCCCGGTTACGAGCGGGGCACGTTGATCCAGGCGACGTCCTTGTCGACCCGGGGTTCGCCCGGGAGGCCGAGCACCTGCTCGCCGAGGATGTTGCGCATGATCTCGCTGGTGCCACCCTCGATCGAGTTGGCCCGGACCCGTAGGAACCCGTGCCCGATCGACGTCTCGGTGCCGTTCACCGACAGGTTCTCGGGCCGGCGGTAGGTGTAGTCGTAGCCCACCATCCCCGCCGCCCCCTGGAACGTGACGGCCGTCTCCAGGATCTGCTGGTTCAGGATGGCCAGGGCCAGCTTGGCCACCGACCCCTCCGGCCCGGGGTTGCCCGCCCGCCGGGCGGCCCCCGCCCGCAGGTTCGTCAGCCGCAGCACCTCGGCCCGGATCCACAGCTTCATCAGCTCGTCCTGCCGGGACCCCGAGCGCTCCTCCTCGGGCAGCCGGTTCCACACGTTGACCAGGGCCGAGATCGTGCCCGAACCCCGCTTGGGTGCACCGCCCGACCCGATCGAGACCCGTTCGTTCATGAGCGTGGTGAGCGACACCCGCCAGCCCTCGCCCTCGGCTCCGATCCGGTTGGCGTCGGGGATGCGGGCGTCGGTGAGGTACACCTCGTTGAACTCGGCCTCGCCGGTGATCTGGCGTAGCGGCCGCACCTCGACCCCGGGCGAATGCATGTCGACGGCGAAGTAGGTGAGGCCCTTGTGCTTGGGCAGGTCGGGGTTGGTGCGGGTGACCAGCATCCCCCAGTGCCCGAGGTGGGCCAGCGTGTTCCACACCTTCTGGCCGTTGACGATCCACTCGTCGCCGTCGCGCACGGCCCGGGTGGCCAGGCCGGCGAAGTCGCTTCCGGCGCCCGGCTCGCTGAACAGCTGGCACCAGCGTTCCTCACCGGTGAACATCGGGCGGAGGAACCGGGTCTTCTGCTCGTCGTCGCCGTGGGTGTGGATGGTGGGCGCCGCCAGGTTCATGAAGAACATGGCCGGATCGGTGGCGGCGGCGCCGGCCGCCCGCAGCTTCTCCTCCACCACCCGCTGCAGCTGGGGTCGCACCCCGAGCCCGCCGAACCCCTTGTCGAAGTCGACCCAGGCCAGGCCGGCGTCGAACTGGTGACCCCGGAACTCCTCCACCGACTCGGCCCGCGGATCGTGGCTGGCCAGCAGCGAGGCCAGCGCCTCGTCCACCAGCTTGGTCTGCGGATCCGTGGAGACAGCGGTGTCGGTCATGCCGCCATTGTCTCGGACCGGACCCCGCCCCGCCAACCCCTGTGGGCAGGGCTCATACCGGGCGGATCCGCACCGGCCGGCCCGCCGTCAGCCGCTCCAGGTCGGCCGGGTCCGACGTCAGGATCTCGTCGCCGGCGTGGGCCAACAAGGCGACGTGGGCGTCGACCACGTCGACCGTGCCCGACCGGGCCAGCAGCGGCCCGATGGCCCGGGCCGCCTCCCCATCGAGGGGATCTTCCTGCACGCCTCGCAAGGCCCGGGCCAGAGCGACCTGCCGGCCCGGATCCCGGAGTACCTGAGCGACGACGGCGCTGCTCGTGATCAGCGGGATGTTCTCGGCCTCAGCCACGACGAGCCGCCGGAGGACCTCGCGATCCGTCCTCTCCAGGGCGATGAGGGCTCCGGCGTCGAGCACGTAGCGCATCAGGCGGACTTCTTCTCAGCGTGGGCACGGGTCGCCCGCTCCTCGGCCTCATCCTCCTCCTGAGCCTCACGGAGAAGTTCCTCCCGGCTCCAGCCCTGCTCCGCCAGGATCTCGTCCAGCGCCAGACCGAGCAGGTGGTTCCGCAACCGCTGGCGGACGGCCTCGGCCATCCAGGCCGACACCGACATGTCGTCTTCCTCCGCCGCCTCCCGCAGGGCCCGGCTCAGCTCGGGATCGAGCGACACGCTGAACTTCTCGACAGCCATGCCGCGATACTACCACGGTGCTACCAGCGCCGGGGGACGCTTTCTATTCCAGCCAGGCCAGGATCAGCGAGCGCAGCCGGTCCATGCCGGTGCCCTTCTCCGACGACACCCACAGCACGTCGCCCGGCTCCAGCTGGCAGCCGGCCGCCACCTCCTTCACCCGCCGGACCCGGTGCGACGGCTTCACCTTGTCGTGCTTGGTGGCCACCACCGTGTGGGGGATCTGGTTGGCCCGCAGCCAGTCGAGCATCTCGTGGTCGAGGGCGGTGGGGCCCACGGCCCCGTCCACCAGCACGATCACCATGGCCAGGCCGTCCCGCTCCAGCAGGTAGCCCTCGATCATGGTCTTCCAGCCGGCCCGCATGGTCTTCGACGCCTGGGCGAACCCGTAGCCCGGCAGGTCCACCAGGCTGCCCCCGCCCTCGATCTCGAACAGGTTGAGCAGGCGGGTGCGGCCCGGCGTGTTCGACACATGGGCCAGGCCCTTGCGTCGGCCCAGGGCGTTGACCAGCGACGACTTGCCCACGTTGGACCGCCCGACGATCGCCACCTCGGCCTCGCTCTCGGGCAGGCGCTCCCACCGGTCGGCCGAGGTGACGAAGCTCAGGCCGAGGGGTGACGCCACTGCACCAGCTCCCGGTTGATGTCGGCCACCCGGGCCACGCCCGACAGCGCCATGGTGCGGGCCATCCCCTGGGCCAGGAAGCCGAGCACATGGTCGACCCCCCGCTCCCCCGCCGCCCCCAGGGCGTAGAGGTAGGCCCGCCCGATCATGCAGGCATTGGCCCCCAGGGCCAGGGCCTTCACGATGTCGGACCCCCGGCGCACCCCGCCGTCGCAGTAGATCTCGATCTGACCCCCCACCTCCTGGGCCACCGGCTCGATCAGCTCCACCACCGGCGGGGCCCCGTCGAGCTGGCGCCCGCCGTGGTTGGACAGGGCGATGGCCTGCACCCCGGCCGCCACCGCCAGCTTGGCGTCGGCCGGGCTCTGGATCCCCTTGAGCACGAGGGGCCCGCTCCACACCGACTGCAGCCACTCCACATCCCGCCACGACAGAGCGGCGTCGAACTGGGAGTTCATGTACTCGCTGAGGGTCACGGCCGACGAGCCGTCGTCGGCCGGGTTGTTCGTGGCGACGCTGGCGAACGTGATCGGCGGGTTGCGCAGGAAGTCGAGCGTCCAGGCCGGATGCAGGATCCCGTCGACGATCGTGCCCGGTCCGATCTTGGGCGGCAGGGTGTAGCCCCGGCGCACGTCGCGCTCCCGGCGGCCCAGCACGGCGGTGTCGACCGTGAGGATGATGGCCTCGTAGCCGGCCGCCGCGGCCCGGTCCACCAGGTCCTTCACCAGGCCCCGGTCCTTCCAGGTGTAGACCTGGAACCACTTGGGCCCGCTCGACACGGCGGCCACCTCCTCGATGGACCGGGTGCCCATGGTGGACAGGCCGTAGGGCAGGCCGGCCCGGTTGGCGGCCCGGGCCACGGCCAGCTCGCCCTGGGGATCGGCGATGCGGGTGAAGCCGGTGGGCGACAGGGCGAGCGGCATCGGCACCGGTCGGCCCAGGATGGTGGTGGCGGTGCTGATGGCGCTCACGTCGCGCAGCACACGGGGATTCAGCTCCAGACGGCCGAAGGCGCTGACGTTGCGCTCCAGCGAACGCTCGTCTTCCGCTCCCCCGTCGATGTAGTCGAACACCCCCCGGGGCAGGCGACGCCGGGCCATGCGCCTCAGGTCACCCACGTCGGCCGCCCGGCTGATCCGGCGCTGCACCGGATCGAGCTCCAGGGGCTTGAACTGCACCACCGATCGGACGGTCTCCACCACACCCATGGCTGCAGCGTAGCTGCAGGCAGGGTTGGGCCCCGGCCGAGATGGGGTCCGGGGGCGCAGCCCCCGGAACAACCCGGGTAGGCGGTGGCGGGGTGGGACTACCTACGATGGGGGTACACACCGGTGGCCAGGGGACCGCTGCCGGCGGCGAAACCGAGGGAGGCACCCCGATGCCCCATCGATCGACTGGTCGCGCCCTGCCCCTCATCAGGCTGGGCGCGGCGGTGGCGCTCGCCGTGGGCGTGGCCGGCGGCTGCGGCGCCCAGCGCCAACCGGCGACGGCGGCCCCGGCCGGGCACACCACCGCCACCCGGGGGCCGGCCGCCCCCACCACCTTCCCCCTCACGGTCACCGCGGCGCCGTCGACCACCCTGCCCTCGACGAACGTGCCGTCGACCACGGTGATCGGCATCGTGCTCCCGGTGCCACCGGGGGTGATCACCGACGACGCCCAGACGGTGTCGCAACAGCTCGACGAGGCCATGGGCGAGCTGATGATCGACTTCACCGACGCCCCCGCCAGCTCCGCTCCCGCCACCTGCCAGGTTTTCGGGATACAGCCCCACACCGACCAGTACGCGGTGGCCGCCACCATCACCAACACCGACGGCGTGGTGTCGACCTACCGTCTGGCCTACGAGCTCTTCGGACCCGACGGGGCATCGCTCGGCACCGACTTCAGCGTCGTCGCCGGCGTCGCCCCCGGCACCACCGTGCGCGACGACACCCTCGGTTACCTGAGCGACCCGGTGCCCTGGGACCAGGTCACGTGCCGGGTCATCGAAGTACGCCAGCTATCCGTGGTAGACGGCTAGATCGCCGACGCCGTAGCCCTCGATGTCGACGTGGAAGGCGGTGCAACCGCAGGCCGACACGAGGGCCTGCATCTGCTCGGGCGGCACCTTGAGCCCGGGATCGATCCGGACCCGGGCCCGGGACGCCTCGTTCACGAGGCGGGACAGCACGTTCGCCACCTCGATGTAGTTCTCCACCAGGTCCTCGTCGGGCTCGTCGCCCACCGTGGCCACCATGGGCGCCGGCATCAGGGCCAACGCTGCACCGGCGCGGTGGGCGAAGGCCAGATCGGACGCGATCACGGCCACCAGGGCGTCGTCGTCGTTCACCAACGCCCGCCGGGTCACCGGATGGTCGGGGCTGTCCTTCGACGGAGTGACCTTGACCGTCCGGTTCAGCAGCTTCCGCAGAAGCCGCTGTACGTCCCGGGACTCGAGGACCAACCCCATGTCACGCCCTCGACCTGGCGTTCAGCGCGTCGGCCAGCTGATCGGCGTCGATCGGCTTGCTCAGCAGGAACGAGGCGCCGGCGGCATCGGCCTGCTGGCGGATCGCGCCGCTCGACTCCGACGTCACGAACCCCACCTTCACCATGTTGCCCTCGGCCCGCAGGGCGGTGAGCAACTCGATGCCGGTCATGTTGGGCATGTTCCAGTCGGTCAGGACCACATTCAGGTCGGTTGAACGGGCGATGCCCAGCGCCTCGTCGCCGTCCTCCGCCTCCAGTATCTCGGCTTCTTCGAAGCCGGCCTGGCGGATGGTGCGGATGACCAGCTTGCGCATCACCTTGGAATCGTCGACCACCAGAATCTTCATCGCAGCTCTCCCGCAGCTCTCAGGCTTCTTCGTTCCACATCGGCAGGAGCCCGGCCCGTTCCAGCCGTTCCTCCGCTTTGGCCGTGGCCCGGTCGAGATCGATCTCGAGGGCGTCGGCCAGCTTCAGGTCCACCGTCAGGTCGGTGTCGGCCGACCCGCCCCCCAGCTCCTCGTCGTGCAGGATCCGGTGGGCCAGGCGGTCGGCCAGGGCCACCCCGGCCGCCAGCTCGTCGCCCAGCTCCGGCTGATGGTGGAACTGGATGGCCCGCACGATCTCGTCGGGCAGCTTCCAGTGGGCGGCCAGGGCCGCCCCCACCTCGGCGTGGTCGAGGTCGAGCAGGCTCCGCTCGGCCGCCGTGATGTCGGTGCCCTCCTGCTGGAGCGCATCGGGGATCAGCTGGGGCCGCAGCAGGCGGGCCAGCAGCAGCTTGCCGATGTCGTGCAGCAGCCCGGCGGTGACCAGCGCGGCCGGCGGCTTGAGGGGGCTCAGCATCCGCACCACGTCGGTGATGTGCGACGTGGCCACGGCATGGGCGTGCAGCCCGCCTTCGTAGATCCCGTAGCCGGGTAGGGCCTCGTTGATCTCACTGGGCAGCGAGTTGGTGACGGCGATGGCCAGCACCCGGGCCCCGCCCAGGCGGACCACGGCCTGCTCCACGGTGGAGGCGGCCTCGATGGCGCCCACGAAGGCGGAGTTGGCCTCCCGCAGCACCACGGCGGTCAGCACCGGGTCGTTGCGCAGCGTGGCCGCCACCTTGTCGAGCCCGGCATCGGGGTCGCTCACCGTGCGGGCCAGATCGAGCACCGCCTGGGGCAGCGGCCGCATGGCTGCGGCCTGGTCCAGGATCCGGTGGTGCAGATCGAGGTTGGTTTCGTTCAGCATGACAGGTCCCTCCGTTCGCCGATCAGTTCCGGTCGGAGCCGTCGCCCGGACCGAGGGCGAGACGGACCCAGCCGGCGTGCACGGGCAGGGTGGCTTCCACCCAGCCGGCAGCCCGGCTGGCGTTCTCGTCGCCCGGGGTGGGGATGCCGATGACCCACTCCCCTGCGAGGAGCGTCTTCACCGCGCCGGCGCACATGTTGGCCAGCTCGCCCACGGCGTCGGCCACCTCGCCCTCGCCCGAGGCGGTGCCGGCGCCGAAGAAGGCGGCGGCCAGCAGGCCGGCGGCCTCCTTGTCGACGGTGACCAGCAGCTGGAGCTCGGCGTCGAGGTTCTCGGCGTCGCCGTGCAGGTTGGCCCGGGCCGTGATCCGGGGGGCCACCGCAGCGTCGAGCCGGGCCCCCTCTCCCGGCAGGTCGAGGGTGGCCCACACGTCGGCCAGCATGGCCTCGATGTCGGGCTCGGTCAGGGTGACCTCGGTGTGATGGTGATGATGGTCCATGGGAGTCAACCTCGTGTCGAAAGGGGGCGGGAAGCTACAGGGGGCGGTAGCAGGTGGCCTTGGCCAGCTTGCAGGTCTGGTACGCCTGCGGGCCGCCCACCATGGTCTCGCTGGAGCCGAGCAGCAGATAGCCGTGGGGCTTGAGGACCTGGTCCTTCACCCGGGCCAGGATCTTGTGCTTGACCTCGGCCGGGAAGTAGATGAGCACGTTGCGCATCAGCACCAGATCGCAGCGGGGGATGGCCGACCACGGCTCCAGCAGGTTCAGCATGCGGGCGTCGATCATCTCCCGCAGGTCGTTGCGGACGATCCAGTCCCGGCCCTGCTGCTGGAAGTAGGTGATCATGTGCTTGGCCGGCAGGCCGCGGTTCACCTCGAACTGGCTGTAGCGGCCCTCCTTGGTGCGGGTGACCATGGTGGGCGACAGGTCGGTGGCCACGATCTTCACCCGCCGCCGGCGAACCAGGTCGCCGAAGTGCTCGTTGAGCAGGATGGCCAGCGTGTAGGGCTCCTGCCCGCTCGAGCTGGCGGCGCACCAGATGGTGAGCGGGTCCGCCGGGCCCAGCTTGGACAGCAGCTCGGGGATGATGGTGGCGACGATGTCGTCGAAGGGATGCTGGTCCCGGAAGAACGACGTCTCGTTGGTGGTCATGGCGTCGATCACGTCGGCGGCCACGGCGTTGTTCCCGCCACGGACCCGGCCGAGCACCGCCCCCACGTCGGGGAGGCCATGCTGTCGGGCCACCTTGTCGAGCCTCGACTCGACGAGGTACTCCTGACCTGGCGCGATCTGGATGGCCGTCTTCTGGGCCAGGAACGTGCGCAGGAACTCGAAGTCCGCAGCCGTCACCGACGACGTCTTGGTGGCGGTTGGCGAGAGTGTCATCGGCGGATCGCCTCCAACCGGACGGGGCCCGCCAACCGGGCGATGGCGCCGGCGATCTCGGGCAGGGGCAGGGTCTCGGTGGCCAGACCGGCCCGGTGCACGAAGCCCGGCATCCCCCACACCACGCTGGTGGCCTCGTCCTGCACGACCACGTCGGCCCCCTCGTTCACGAGGTCGCGGGCGCCGTTGAGTCCGTCCTGGCCCATGCCGGTGAGCACCACCCCGAGCACGGCGTCGTGCCACACGGGGACGGCCGACTGGAACAGCACATCGGCTGCTGGCCGGCACGAGTTGACCGGGGCGGAGTCGTCGGTGGTGATGGTGATCTCCCGATCGACCCGCTTGACCCGCATGTGGAGGCCGCCGGGGGCGATGTAGACCGTCTTGGGCTTCACCTTCATCCCGTTCTCGGCCTCCACCACCGTGAGGGGGCAGCTGGCGTTGAGCCGCTCGGCCAGGATGGCGGAGAACATCGGCGGGATGTGCTGCACGATCAGGATCGGCAGCTCGAACGACCGGTCGATGCCGCTGAGCAGCACCTCGAGGGCGCTGGGGCCACCGGTGGAGGAGGCCAGCACCACGGCCTCCAGGCTCTTCCGGGTCTTGGGCCGGGCCGGGCGCTGGGGAGCGGCGGCCGCCGGGGCCCCGCCCGCCGCCAGGGCGGCCGGGGTGATCGGAGCCGCTCCGGAGGGAGCGGGGGCCGAGGAGGAGGCGCGGCCGAGGGCCCGGATCTTGGGCACCAGCTCGGTGCGGAGGCGGGCGATGGCGTCGGTGTAGCCGTCGACCCCGGTGGGCTTCAGCTGGTAGTCGGTGGCCCCGCGGGCCAGCGCTTCCATCACGGCCCGGCTGCCGGCCTTGCTGAAGGCGCTGAACATGATGATCGGGACGGCCCGGTCGAACTGGCGGATCTGCGACACGCAGTCCAGCCCGTCCATCACCGGCATCTCCACGTCCACCGAGACCACGTCGGGGCGGACCTGGCGCACCAGCTCGTAGCCCTCCTGGCCGTTGCCGGCCTCGCCCACGATCTGGATGTCGGGGTCGGTCTCCACCGCGGCGCTGATGATCTTGCGCACGGCTTTGGAGTCGTCGATGACGACCATCCGGATCGGCTTCATGCCAGCCTCCCGGCCAGCGCGTTGGTCTGCTCCAGCTTGCTGCGGATCATCTCGCCGTCGACCGGCTTCACCAGGTAGTCGTCGGCCCCCACCATGAGGGCCCGGGCCATCTTCTTGGGGTCGGACTCGCTCGTGACCATCATCACGAACACGTCGGCGAAGGCCCGGGTGGCGCGGACCCGGCGCACCAGCGAGAGGCCATCCATCACCGGCATGTTCCAGTCGACCAACATCACATCGACCGGGTCTTCCGGGTCGAGCTTCGTCAGCGCATCTTCGCCGTTCTCCGCTTCTACCACTTCGAAGCCGAGCGGCGAGACGGCCCGCTTGAGCAGCATCCGCTGCGCCCGCGAGTCGTCGACGATCATGGCTCGCATCAGAATTCCTCCCGGTTGTCTCTCGACTGGTTGTCGTTGCTCGTCGTGCTCATCCCTGCTCGCACCTCGGTTGCCCGGGCCACGTCGAGCACCAGCAGGAGGTCGCCCTCGAGCTGGTGCACGCCCGTCACGAGGTACTGCATGGCCTCGTCCAGGGTGTCGGGGGGTGGGTCGCAGCGGAGGTCCTCGGTGTTGAGGACCCCGCCCACGCTGTCGACCAGCAAGCTGACCGGACCATCATCGGTCCGAACGACAACGCAGAAGGGTGGGTTGTGACCTGTGGGCTGGTGGATGCCCAGGCGGGCGGCCAGGCCGATCGCCGTGACCACCTGGCCCCGCAGGTTGATGAGGCCCCGCACCGACGGCTCGGTCCTCGGCACCCGCACCATCGGCTGGTTGACCAGGACCTCCTGGACGTGGTGGGCGTCGATGGCGAGATGGGCCTGTCCCACCCAGAAGGTGGCCAGCAGCTTGGTTGTCTTGGTGGCGGCCATCACCAGGCTCCGCTCATGGCAGGGGTGTCGCCTCGGGTGGCGGCCACCACGGCTTCGATGTCGATGACGTCGGTGACCTTGCCCTCGATCAGCACCGACACCCGCACCGGGTAGTTCCCCGGTCGGGCGCCGTTGGGATCGGCGTCGGACACCTCGATGATCCGGTCGACCACGATCCCGGCCACGTCGTCCTCGGTCTCGTGCACCAGCACCAGCAGGGAGCGGGGCTCTTCGACCGCCACCATGTCGTCGAAGGCGCCGCCCCCGCTGTTCCAGCCGCCACCGGGCAGCAGGCTCTGGAGACGGACCAGACGCATGAGGCGGTCCCGGTAGGTGACCACCTCCACCCCGGAGGCGTGCTCGATGCTGGTGAGGGGAATGCTCTCGAGACGGGTGATCCCGTCGAGGGGGAAGCCGATACGGGTGGAGCCGCTGGTGCAGACGAGCACCGTCTCGTGGCCGGACTTGACGCGGACCTGGTCGGGGTCGCCGCCCCGGGTCTGCTCGTCGCCGGCCTGGAGGTCGACCACCCGGGTGATCCCGATGGGGTCGAGGATCAGGGCCACCGACCCGTCGCCCAGCACGGTGGAGCCGGCGAAGGTGTCGAGGTCCTTGAGGTGGGCCCGCAGCGGCTTGACCACGATCTCCTCGGTGTTCTCCACCGCGTCCACCACGAAGCCGAAGATGCGGCCGTTGGCCTCCAGCACCACGATGTACTTGTCGGTCCAGACCCGGGCCGGCCCGGGATCGTCGGCCAGCACGTCGCTCCAGTGGAGCAGCGGGAGCAGCTCGCCCCGGAGGCGGTACAGCGGGGTGTCGCCCACCAGCTCGATGGGAGCGGTGGGGTCGACCCGGTGGAGCTCCAGCACGTTGAGCTGGGGGATCAGGTAGCGCTCGCTGGCGCAGCGGACCCGCAGGGCGGGGATGATGGCCAGGGTGAGCGGGATGCGCAGGGTGAACACCGTGCCCTTGCCCAGCTCGGTCTGGATGTCGATGGTCCCGCCGATCTCGTCGATGCTGCGCTTCACCACGTCCATGCCGACGCCCCGGCCGCTCACCTTGGTTATGGCCTTGGCCGTGGACAGTCCGGGCAGGAACACCAGGTTGGCCAGCTCCCGCTCGCTCATGTCGGCCACCGTCTCGGCGCTCATCAGGCCCCGGTCCACCACCTTGGCCCCGAGGGCCTCCAGGTTCAGGCCGGCGCCGTCGTCGCTGATCTCCACGATCACCTGGCCGCCCTCGTGGCGGGCCCGGAGCGAGACCGTGCCGGTCTCGGGCTTGCCCACCGCCAGTCGGGCCGCCGCGTCCTCCAGGCCGTGGTCCACGGCGTTGCGGATGATGTGGGTGAGAGGATCCCGGATCGCTTCCAGCAGGGTCTTGTCCAGCTCGGTCTCCGACCCGTCCATCTCGAGCGAGATCCGCTTGTCGAGCTGGGTGGCCAGATCCCGGATCATTCGGGGCAGCCGGTTCCACAGGTTGCCGATGGGCTGCATCCGGGTCTCCATCAGCGCCTGCTGGAGATCCCCGGTCACGATGTCGAGCTGTTGAGCCGCGGCCTGGAGCCCGGCTGAGGCGTCGCTGCCAGTGTTCTGGTTGATCTGGTTGCGGGCCAGCACGAGCTCGCTCACCAGGTTCATCAGCCGGTCGAGGAGGGCAACGTCGACCCGGATCGAGTTCTCGGTGCTGGACTTGCCGCTGGCGGGCCCGGCCGGCCGTTCGCCCTCGCCGCTGGCAGGCACCGGGGCCGGAGCAGCGCCGGGAGCCGGAGCGGATGCAGCGGGAGCGGCGGCGGTCTCCGCCGCGGTCGGGGCCTCGGCGAAGGCGAGCACGGGCGGGGCATCGCCCGCCTGGAGAGCGCCGACCAGATCGTCGAGCTCGGCCAGGCCGATCTCCGGCCTCTCGGGCCTCGCCGGCTCGACATCGAGGTCGAGCTCCGATTCCGGGCCGTCGTCGGCGTCGGCTCCGTCGATGTCGTCGACCTCGTCGGCCCGATCCTCGTCGGCGGCGGGGCCGACCACCTCGGCTGGAGCGGGGGCCGGCGGGGTGTCGCCGTTGGCCAGGGCGATCAGGCGGGCCGACATCTCGGCCACGTCCATACCGGCGTCGGTGCCCTCGGCCTCGACCACGTCGAGGATGGCCCGAACCCGGTCCACCATCTGCAGGAGCACGGTGGTGAGGGTGGAGTCGAGGCTCATGGCCCCGTCCCGCAGGAGGCTCAGCAGGTTCTCACCGGCGTGGGTGAGCTGCTCCAGGCGGCCGAAGTCCAGGAAGGCGGCTGTGCCCTTGATGGTGTGGACCGTCCGGAAGATGCTGCCCAGCAGCTCGGCCGAGGTCGGATCCTGCTCCAGCGTGACGAACTCCTCGTCCAGCCGATCCAGGTTCTCCCGGCTCTCCACCAGGAACTCAGCGATGATCTCGCTCATGTCCTCGGCGTCGCTCATCCCACTTCCCCGTCCGGGCCCGGTGCCGGGCCCCTTCCACGTCTGTCAGTCACGTTCACGACCACCGTCGGCCGCACCGCTCCCCTGCTGAGGGAATCGGTCACCACGAGATGCTCCCGGTGTTCGCCGAAGGCGAATCCGAGGCGCCCGAAGGGGCGCACTCAGCCCCAGCCGGAGGGAACCAGCGACTCCAGTTCGTCGGCCGTCACACTGTCCACGGCGGGGCTCGGCGTGCCCGCCGGACGGGCCGAGCCGCCCCGGCGATCGGAGCCGGCGGCGGCGATCTCGAAGCGGGCCAGCAGCTGCTTGAGCCGGCTGGCCAGGCGGTCCAGCTCGGCCGCCGACTGCTGAGCGTGGCTCGCCCCGTCCCGCGTCTGGTCGGCGGCCTCGGCCACCGCCCCGATGCTGGAGGCGATGTTGGCCGTGCCCACCGTGACCTGGTGGATGCTGTGGCTCACCTCGGAGGTGGTGGCGCTCTGCTCCTCCACCGCACCGGCGATGGCGGTGGCGATCTCGTTGACCTTGTCGATCAGGCCGCTGATCTCGGTGATGGCGTCCACCGCGCCGGCGGCGTCGCTCTGGATGGCCTCGATCTTGGCCTGGATCTCCTCGGTGGCGGTGGCCGTCTGCTGGGCCAGCGCCTTCACCTCGTTGGCCACCACGGCGAAGCCCTTGCCCGCTTCGCCCACCCGGGCCGCCTCGATGGTGGCGTTCAGGGCCAGCAGGTTGGTCTGCTCGGCGATCGAGGTGATCACGCCGATCACGTTGCCGATGTCGGTGGCCGAGGCGTCGAGCTTCTCCATCCGGTTGCGGGCCAGGCCCGAGGCCTCCACCGCCGAGTACGTCATGCGGGCCGCTTCGGCCGTGTTCTCGGCGATCTCCCGCACGCTCGCCCCCATCTCCTCCATGGCGGCGGCCACGGCGGTGGAGCTGGCCGAGATCTGCTCGGAGGCGGCCACCACGTCGGTGGCCTGACCGGCGGTCTGCTTGGCGTTGGACGCCATCTCGTCACTGAGGCGGGTCAGGCCGGCCGAGGCGGAGGTCAGCTCGCCGGCCGAGTTGTCGACCTCGGCCAGGGTGGAGGAGATGGCACCGAGCGCCGAGTTCAGGGCCTCGGCCGTCTGGCCCACCTCGTCGGAGGAGTTGACATCGAAGGCGACGGTGAGGTCGCCCTTGGCCACCTTCTTCAGCTTGTCGGCGTTCACCCGCAGGGGCCGGGCCACGCTGCGCCCCATGAACAGGCCGATCGTCACCACCAGGAAGGCGAGCACGGCGGCGATGAGCAGCATGGCGTTGCGGGCGGCGTACGCACCGGCCTGGGCCTCTGCCGCATCTTCCGCCACCACGACCGCCCATCCACTACCTGCGTAGGAACCGAACCCGTCGAGGCCGTAGTAGCCGAAGACAGCCTCCCGCCCGGTCGCCTCGTCGGGTCCCACCCCGTAGCCCCACTCGCCGGCGCTGTCGACGGCAAGGGAGGCCACCGCCACGCCCTCATCGATGAGGTTGGTAGTGAGCGCGTCGTCTGGAGTCGGGCCCCGCAGCACGAGGCCATCGCGGTTGACGAGGTGGGACTGGAACGAGCTCAGGCCGTCCTCTTCGTACTCGGCGTCGGCCTGGTCGAAGATGCCGCCGACCGTGAGCTCGAACGAGACCTCGTTGTGCCATACCCCTACGATCTGGCCGGTGTCATCGGTGATGGGGGCCGAGAACGGCAGGGTGACGGCCTTCTCGCCGTAGGCCCGGGCCACCAGCTCGCTCTGGTGGGCGTCGGTGTAATAGGTGCCTCCCTCCGGAGTCCGGCCTTCGGCCACCGTGGTGAACCAGTCCTCGTTCGACACGTCGGCGCCGATGAGTCCGGCCGAATCGATGGCCGATCCGTCGCCGTCGACCGCGTTGACCGCCGTCACCCGGCCCGACGCGTCGGCGATCATCACCAGGTCGTAGACGTCGTAGGCGTCGGTCAGGAAGTCCACCAGCTCCTGCTGCTCGGCCGGGCTGCCGACCGCCTTGGGGTTGGCGGCGAAGGCCTGGGCGTCGCCGTAGCGCTCGAACAGGTTGCGGTCGATCATTCGCCCGCTGCTCACTGCGGCGTCGGCCATGCGGTCACCCGCCGCGTCCTTCAGATTTCCCATCGCCTTGGTGTTGGCGTAGAAGCCGATGATGCCGGCCGGCAGCAGGCCCATGGCCAGGAAGGCCACCACCAGCTTGCTGCTCAGGCTGTTGAACTTGAGGCCGCCGGGCCGGACCGTCTTTGCAACTCTCATCTGGCGTACCCACGCGTAGTCGGCGCCGACCGCGGTCGACGAGCTCCCTGGTGTCGCTCTCCATTCGGACGACCCCGGGGGGAACTTGATCGTTACGCACCAGGTTCCGGCTCGGCGGCCCCCTCCCCGTTGGTCGTGATCTTGCGGATCTCGCCCGTCAGGCGGTCGGCCAGGTGCCACCGGTGGCGACGGCGGGGGATCCGGCGGCGCTGGCCGTAGACGAAGTTCACCACACCCCCGATCAGCAGCACCTGGGCCGACATCCAGAGCCAGGTGAGGGCGAGGAGGCTGGCGCCGATGGCGGCGGTGACGCCGTTGGCGTCGGCCGTGAGGCTCACGTACCAGCCGAAACCGATCGTGAGCAGCCACCACATCACGGCGGCGGCCACCGCCCCCGGCAGGTCGTGGCGGAAGCGACTGCGCTGGGCCGGGCCGAAGTGGTAGATGGTGGAGGCCCAACCGACCAGCACCACCACCGCCACCGCTGTCCGCGCCACCTGCTCGGCCAGCCCGTCGTCGATCTCGCTCCACACCCGCTGCTCCACGAGGATCAGGGGGGCCGAGATGAGCAGGCTGCCCAGGCCGAGGAGCAGGGCCACGAACCGGGTGTGGTACCAGGTCCGGCCCTCCTTCACTTCGTAGATGTCCTCCAGGGCCCGGATGAGCCCGGAGAACCCCCGGCTGACCGACCACAGGGCCACGGCCAGCGACACGGTGAGCAGCCCGGGATTGGTCTGGCGGAAGAGGGAATCCACCGCCGATCGCACGCTCGAGCCCTGGGCCGTGAACACCCGGTCGACGAACCCGGTGACGTTCGCCTCCAGGTCGGCGGTGAGGTTGGCGCCGATGATGCGGCCCAGCCAACCGAGGGCGGCCAGGAGGGCCAGGACGGCGGCCGGGAGCGACACCAGGATCCAGAACGTCACCCCTGCCGCCAGGTCTCCCACCCCGCCGCGGTACCAGCGAACGGCCACGTCGACCACGAACCGCCACCAGGCGGCGAGCAGCTTGAAGGGGCCTCGCGTCACCCTGTCACCCTAGGAGCCGTCGGGTTACGGAGGGCGGCACCGTGCGGTAGGGTCGGGTGATGGCCGCAGACTCGTCGCCGTTCACGAACGTGCGCGCCGGTGAGGCCTTCCTGGTCGCCCCGCCCGGAGGCGGCGAAGGCCCCGGCGTGTTGATCCTGCACTCCTGGTGGGGGCTCACCCAGTGGGTTCGCGACTTCTGCCGCCGGGTGGCCAAGGAGGGCTACACGGTGCTGGCGCCCGACATGTTCGACGGGGTGCAGCCGGTCACCGAGGCCGAGGGCGAGGCGGTACTGGGCAGCGCCGACGCCGACGAGCTGTCGGGCCTGGTGATGTCGTCGGCCCACACCCTGCGGGCCTTGTCGGCCGACCCGGCCAAGCCCATCGCCGTGATCGGGTTCTCCATGGGCGCCTCCCTGGCGCTGTGGCTGTCGGCCCGCCTGCCCCAGGCCGTAGGGGCGGCCGTGGCCTTCTACGGGGCCCAGAGCATCGACTTCGACGACGCCACGGCCGACTACCAGGGCCACTACGCCGAGCTGGACCACATCGTGAGCGAGGAGGACCGGGTGGTCACCGAATCCTTCATCCGTCTGGGGGGCCGTCACACCGAGTTCCATCTGTATCCCGGTACCCATCATTGGTTCTTCGAAGAGGGCGATACGTTCGACGCCGAAGCCGCCCGGCTGGCCTGGGACCGCACGCGGCAGTTCCTGGCCGACCATCTGGGCGCCGGCGCCGGCGTGGCCTGACCAGCCGGCAACTTTCGATCAAGGGCGCGCCCCCGTCACGCCGATAGGGCGACATGAGAGGCACGAACATCGACTCACCGGCGGGCGCAGAGGCGCTGGCCGGCGAACGGCAGCATCTGGCTGATCTGGAGGGCAGGGCCGCCGCCATCAACCGTTCCCAAGCCGTGATCGAGCTGGCGCTCGACGGCACCGTCACCGCGGTCAATCCCAACTTCTGCGCCCTGTTCGGCTACAGCCCCGAGGAGCTCCTCGGACAACACCACCGGGTGCTGGTCGAGGCCAGCTATGCCCGCTCCCCGGAGTACCACGAGTTCTGGGCGCAGCTGGGCCGGGGTCAGTTCATGGCCGGAGAGTTCAAACGGCTGGCCCGGGACGGTCGGGAGATCTGGCTGCACGCCACCTACAACCCGATCCTCGATCCCTCCGGGCGCCCGGTCCGCATCGTGAAATACGCCTCTGACATCACGGCCGAGAAGGCCCGGCAGGCTGCCTTCCAGGGCAGGGCGGACGCCATCGCCCGGGCCCAGGCCGTGATCGAGTTCGACCTCGACGGCTACGTGCTGGCGGCCAACGACAACTTCCTACGGATGATGGGCTATTCCATGCGGGAGATCGACGGGCAGCATCACGCCATCTTCTGCGACGGCGGCTATCTCCGCTCGGCCGACTACCGGGACTTCTGGCTGCGGCTGCGCCGGGGCGAGTTCGTGTCCGGCCGGTTCCGTCGGCTGGGTAGGCACGGCCGGGAGATCTGGATCCAGGCCAGCTACAGCCCGATCCTCGATCTGAACGGCCGGCCCGTCAGCGTCGTCAAGTTCGCTCACGACGTCACCGCCGAGGTGCTCCTCCAGGCGGCCACCCAGGAGAAGGCGGGACGGATCGCCGACACCGTCGAGCGCCTGACGAGGGCGGCCGTCATCATCGCGGAGCGCAGCCGGGAGGCACGGGAGCAGCTCGACACGATCACGTTCGACCGCGACACCGGCTTCGACGCCGTGCTGGGCACGCTCGACGCCCGTGAGATGCTGCGCCGGTCGTCGAACGAGATCGACCAGATCGTGCAGGTGATCGGCGACGTCGCGGTCCAGGCCAACCTGCTGGCCTCCAGCGCCACGGCCGCGACGGCCTCCGGACGACGACCTCCGCTGGGCCGCTGAGCGGCGCAGCCGGAGCCGCCTGGGCACCGTGACCCGCCGCGCCGCCCGGCGGTGGCACACTGTTGGCCATGGCAACGGCGGCGTTCGACCCGACGACCGGTGGCGACGCCTCCGGCCCGCTGGCATCGCTGTCAGCCGCCACCGGTGACCTGCAGGCAGCCGACAACAGCGCATCGCCCGGGCCGGGTGAGGGCCCTGTCACCCGGTCGGAGGTGTCCGCCCGCTGGGAGGCGGCGGCGGCGCTGGCGCGGGTGCTGGCGATCGTGCTCGGCGTCACCGCCGCCGGCTGGGCCCTGTCCCGGCAGTGGCCGAGCCGGGGCCGGGCCCGGCCCGGCGCCTACGGTTCGTGGCTGATCCACTGGCTCCCGGTGCGCCCGGACCTGGCCGACGCCGCCGCCGTCACCGCCCAGGTGACCCTTACGGCCCTGGCCGTGGCCACCGTCGGCGGCCTGCTCCTGGCCGCGGTGGCCCGCTGGCGGCGGCTCACCGGCGCCGCAGCCGGAGCCGGCCTGGTGCTGGCCGCCCTCGCCGGGCCGGCGATGGCGATCGCCGCCCGGTACTGGCTGCTGGAACGACGGGGCCTGGGCGCCGGATCGGGAGCCGGCGCCGTGGGGGTGTCGTCCACCTGGAAGCGGGCCGTCGACGACGTCCTCCTGCCGGCGGCCGCCGCCGGGTTACCGGCCGCTCCGGCCCTGGCGGCGCTGTTCACCCCGCCCCGGCCCGGCGAGCCGCGCTGGTGGACCGGCCTCGCTTCCCCCCTGGCCGACCGGGGCGGCCGGCTCGGCCCCGCCCCCGGGCCCGGGCCGGCCCGGCCGGTGGGCCTGCCGGTGGCCGTGCTCGTCGCCGGCGTGGCCGCCAGCGAGATCGTGTTCCGCCGGCCCGGCCTGTTCGCCCGCCTGGCCGAGCGGTCCACCCTCACCGTCGACGCCGTGGCCGTCCTCGACGTGGTGACGGCGCTGGCGGTGGGGGTGGCCGCCCTGGCCCTGATCGTCGATCTGATCGCCCTGGCCCTGGCCCCGGTGGTGGCCCGCCGGCGGGCCCGCCACCCGGAGCCCCGGGCCGGCACCGAGACGCTGTTCGCCGCCGCCAGCGGCCCGGCCGTCCCGTCGGCCAGGGCCGTGCGGGTGGCCGTGGTGCTGGTGGCCGCCCTGGTGGCCGGTGGCCTGGTGGGGACGGCGGTGGCGCCCCGCCCCGGCCCCTCCGGGGCCCGGACGTTCGGGCCGCCCCTGCTCGACGGGCTGCTCGGTTCCGACGGCGCCGGCCAGGATCTGCTGGCCCTCACCGCCAGCGGCCTGGGGCGGGCCGTCATCGCCACCGTCGGCCCGGCGTTGCTGGCCGCGGTGGTGGCCCTGGCTCTGGCCCCGATGGCCCGCCGCCTGCCCCGGGCCGGGCGCCTGGTGCCGGGGGCGTTGATCGACGCCCTGTGGGCCCCGGCCGGGGTGCTGGCCATCGTGGCCGTGCCGGCGATCGGCTCCGGGGCCACCCTGCTCGACCCACTCGTCCTCGCCCTGACCGGCCTGGCCCTGATCCCGGCCGGATTACGCCTGGCGGTGCGCACCACCCCGTCGGCCCGGGCCGGGCGCCCGCTGCACGGGCTGGCCCTGTGGCTCCTGCTGGCCCCACCGGCCCTGGCCGCCCACATCACGGCCGGGTTCCTGGGGCCCGACGCCGGCGGCCCCACCCTGGGCCGACTGCTGGCCGATTCGCTGGCTGATCTCGGCCGCTCGCCCTGGCCGGCGCTGTGGCCCGCTGTCGCCGCCGGGCTGCTGGCCGCGGCCTGCACCGATCTGGGCTCCTCGCTGGCCTCGCTGGCCCGCCAACGGGCCGGGCGCCGACCCGACGGTCACGACGACGAGCCGTGGGCCCTGTCGAAGAACGCCGTCCACGACGAGCGGCCGTGGTTCGACGGCGAGGAGATGGAGGCCGCGCCGCCGGCCGCCCCCGCCGAACCGTCGCCGGAGGCCGATCCTGCGCCGGCCGCGACCGCCGGGTCGCCACCGGCGGCCGACCAGGCCGACGACACCGGGCAGCCGGCGGCGGGTACTGTGCTGGCCCCCAATTTCGACCTCCAACCCGGCCTCCCACCGGGCCAGCACGAGACGATGCGGCTCCCGGTGGTCCGGGTCCGCCTTGCCGATCGCGAGGGCCGATCGCGAGGGGGCCGATCGCGACGGGGCTGATCCCGGGGATCCTGAGCCACCCACCGGGGTGGAAGACCCCAACTGACCACCGCAGGGGGGCGCGGGGGTGCAACACTGGCCGGGTGACCACCGCCCCGGCTACCGCCGCCCCTCCGCCCGGCTCCGCCGGCACCGGGCGGGCCGTGCTGGTGAGCGCCCGCAACGTGCGCAAAGGCTACGGCGAGACCCCCGTGCTGGAAGACGTCACGTTCGACATCGGCGAGGGCGTCACCGGCCTTCTGGGGGCGAACGGGTCGGGCAAGACCACCCTGCTGGGCATGCTCCTGGGCCTCCACCCGGTCGACAGCGGGTCGCTCCTGATCTACGGGCTCGACCCGTGGACGGCCGGGGCCGACGTGCGGGCCCTCACCGGCTACGCCCCCGAGCACCACACCCTCCCGCCCGACCTGCGGGCCGACGAGTTCGTCCGTCACGTGGCCGAGCTCCACGGGCTGCCCACCCCCGAGGCCAACACCCGGGCCAGCGACGCCCTGTGGCTGGTGGGCCTGGGTGAGGAGCGGTTCCGGCCGATGGGCACGATGAGCACCGGCCAGCGCCAACGGGTGAAGCTGGCCCAGGCCATCGCCCACGATCCCCGCCTGATACTGCTCGACGAGCCGACCGACGGGCTCGATCCCGTCCAGCGCGACGCCATGCTCGACCTGATCCGCCACGTGGCGACGGACTTCGGGATCAACGTGGTGCTCTCGTCGCACCTGCTCGACGAGGTGGAGCGGATCTGCGACGGAGCCGTGATCATCGGCGAGGGCCGGGTGCTGGCTTCGGGCACCCTCGACGACCTGCGGGGCGAGGGCCAGACCGGGGTGGTGGCCGTGATCGACGGGACCGACCAGTCGGTGGCCGCCGTGGCCGGCTGGCTGGTGGCCGCCGGCTTCGCCGCCACCGCCAACGGCCGCCACCTGAGCGTGGAGGGCGACGACGACCGGGTGTTCGACGCCGTGCGCGACGCCTGCGTGGCCAACGGCGTGGGGATGGCCCGCCTGTCCCGCCGCCGGCTCAGCCTGGAAGACGTGTTCCTGGAGCGCCTCGGATGACCGACATGCCCGTCGGCGCCTCGCCTCCCGGCCCATCCCCCACCGGCCCCGCCGGCCCTACCGGCCCGTCCCCCACCGGCGCAGCCCAGATCTTCGACCGGGGCTACCGGCGCTACACCGGCGAGCGAACCGGGATGTCGGGCTCGGTGCGCACCCTGGTCCGCCACAGCCTCCGCCACGCCCTGGGCCTGGGCCGGGCCGCCCGGTTCAAGGTGGTACCGGTGGGCGTGATCCTCATGGCCTACCTGCCGGCCGCCGTGTTCGTGGGCGCCGCCGCCCTCATCCCCGTCAACACCGAGGACTTCCTGCCCACCTACGCCGGCTACTACGGCTTCGTGGCTGCCACCATCTATCTGCTGGCCGGCTTCGTGAGCCCCGAGCTGTTGTGCGCCGATCGCCGCACCGGCCTGCTCGGGGTGTACCTGGCCTCCCCCCTGAACCGGCCGTTCTACCTGATCGGCAAGGCCATCGCCGTGTTCATCCTGCTGCTGGCGGTCACCCTGGGCCCACCGCTGCTGATGCTGATCGCCTTCTCGCTCCAGAACCTGGGGCCCGACGGGTTCGGGAACTGGATGGGCACGCTGGCCAAGATCCTGATCTCGTCGGCCGTGCTCGGCATCCTCTACACCGCCGTCTCCATGGCCATCGCGGCCACGACAGACCGGATCGCGGTGGCCACCGCCACCACGCTGGCCATCATCCCCGGTTCCGCCATCGTCACCGACGTGCTGGTCGAGGGGGCCGACGTGAACCCTGTGGTCCACCTGGCCAACCTGCTGTTCCTGCCCCGGGCCCTGATCTTCCGCATCCACGGCGAGTCGGGCGGCTGGCCCCCGAGCGACAACCCCACGTGGACCCTCACCCTGGCCTGGCTGGTGTGGACGGCGGCCGCCGTGGCCTGGATCTGGTTCCGCTACCGGCGCCTGCTGGTGCGACGATGAGCGCCATGACCCCGCCCGGGGCCGCCGCTGCCGGGCTGCCGGCGCCGCCGATGGCCCGGCCCGCTCCCGGGCTGCCGCCGCCCCCGCCGCCCGAGGCCTGGCCTCCGGCCGATGCCACGGTGGTGGCCAACCAGGTGTCGAAGTCGTTCGGGAGCCTGGTGGCGGTGTCCGACGTGACCTTCGCCGTGCGGCCCGGCGTCACCGCCCTGCTGGGCCCGAACGGCGCCGGCAAGTCCACCCTGATCCGCCTCCTGTGCGGCCTCACCCGGGCCTCCACCGGCACGGTGTGGGTGGCCGGCGGCGATCCCCGCACCGACCTGGAGGCCCGGGGCCGCATCGGCCTCGTGCCCCAGCAGGACGGCGTGTTCGAGCGGGAGCGGGCGATCGACATCGTGGCCCTGGCCGCCACCCTCAGCCGTCTGCCCGATCCGGTGGAGCGGGCCCGCCACGCCCTGGCCACCGTCGAGCTCGATCCCGACATGGTCCGCCCGGTGGGGGCGTTCTCCAAGGGCATGCGCCAGCGGGTGAAGATCGCCATGGCGATCGTGCACGACCCGGCCGTGCTCGTGCTCGACGAGCCGCTCAACGGGCTCGACCCCCGCCAGCGGCGCCACATGATCGGGCTGTTCCATCAGCTGGGCGAGCACGGACGCACGGTGCTGGTGTCGAGCCATGTGTTGGAGGAGGTGGAGCGGTTCGGGTCGCACGTGCTGGTGGTGGCCCAGGGCCGCCTGGCCGCCCAGGGCGACTACCATGCCATCCGGGCCCTGATGGACGACCAGCCGCTGCGGATCCGGGTACGGTGCAGCCAGTCCCGGCTGGTGGCGGCCTCGCTGATACAGTCGCCGGCCCTGGCCGGCTGCACGATGGGGCCCGACGACTCGATCGAGATCACCACCACCGACGTGCGCACCTTCCGCCGCCAGCTCGCCGCCACCTGCCAGCACCTGGGCAGCCGGCTGGAAGAGGTCATGCCGCTCGACGACGACCTGGAGAGCGTGTTCCGCTACCTCGTGGGAACCGCCCGCTGATGGCCCCGCTGCTCGGCCTGTACCGGCTCCTGCTCCACCAGCAGCTGACCAAGGGCCGCCTGGTGCTCACCGGCGCCCTGGGCGGGCTGGCCCTGCTGGTGACCGTGCTGATCGCCCGCAACGCCCTGCCCGAAGACCGGATCGAGAGCACGGTGGGGTTCCTGTCGGTGTTCGGGCTGGCCCTGATGGTGCCGATCCTGTCGCTCGTGCTGGCCAGCTCGTCGCTGGGGCAACTGGTGGAGGACCAGACCCTGGTCTACCTCTGGCTGCGGCCCAACCCCCGATGGATGCTGGCCCTGGCCGCCTGGCTGGCCGCGGCCACGGTGGCGGTGCCGGTGAGCGTGGTGCCCCTGGTGGTGGCGGCCGCCATCGGCACCGGGGGAGACGGGCGCACCATGGGGGCGGTGGCGGCCGCCATGGCCCTGGCCGCCGTGGCCTACACCGGCCTGTTCACCCTGGTCGGGCTGCTCATCCGGCGGTCCCTCATCTGGGGCCTGGCCTACCTGTTCATCTGGGAGCTGTTCGTGGCCCGGGTGGGCCAGGGGGCCTCACGGCTGTCGATCAACACCTACCCTGCCTCCGTGCTGTCGCACATCACCCGCATCGAGCTGCCCCAGGCCAACCGGGGCTTCGCCTACGCCGTGGTGATCCCGCTCCTGGCCGCCGCGCTGTCGGTGGTGCTCACCGCCTGGCGGCTCAGCCGGGCCGACGTCGCCTGAGTTGGCGCTCCGGCTCCGCTCACCCCACGACGGGGCCATAGCCCGCCTGGCCGTGCCGGCGTTCGGCACCCTGCTGGCCGAGCCGTTGTACGTGCTGGCCGACACGGCCATCGTCGGCCACCTGGGTACGACCGAGCTGGCCGGCCTGGCTCTCGCCTCCACCCTGCTCCTGGCCGTGCACGGGATCTGCATCTTCCTGGCCTACGGCACCACGTCGGCCGTGTCACGTCTGCTGGGGGCGGGCGACGGGCGGCGGGCCATGGGGGTGGCGGTGCAGAGCCTGTGGCTGGCCGCCGCCCTGGGGGTGGCGGTCGGCGTCGGTTTGGCGGCCGGGGCCACCCCGCTGTTGCGGGGTCTGGGCGGTAGCGGCGACGCCCTGGTGGCGGGGCGGACGTACCTCCGCCTCGCCTGCCTGGGGCTGCCGTTCCTGCTCGTGTCGCTGGCCGGGGGCGGCACGTTCCACGGCCGCCAGAATGCCCGGGTGCCCCTCACGCTGGCCGTCGCCGGCAACGTGGCCAACCTCGGCCTGGAGCTCCTGCTGGTACCGGGCCTGGGGTACGGGATCGGGGCGTCGGCCCTGGCCACCACCGTGGTCCAGGCCGGGGTGGGCATCGTCTACACCCGCCTGGTGATCGGCTGGGCCTCGTCGCCGTCCCCCCCCACCCCCACCCCCGAACTTTTCACCGACGGCGCCGCCGGCGACGGGCTGGATGAAAAATTGGCGGTCGGGGATCGGGGCGGCGGGGTCGGCCTACGGCCGATGCCGGCGGAGATGGGGGCGCTGCTCCGGGCCGGGCGGCCGCTGGTGCTGCGCACCCTGTCCCTGCGGGCGGCGTTCACGCTGGCCACGGCGGCGGCGGCCCGGGTGGGAGTACAGGCCGTGGCCGCCCACCAGGTGGCCATCCAGGTCTGGAGCACCCTGGGGCTGGCCCTCGACGCCGTGGCCATCGCCGGCCAGAGTCTCACCGGCCGGTGGCTGGGGTCGGGCGCGGCCGAGCAGGCCCGCGCCGCTGCCCGGCGGATGGTCGAGCTCGACGTGGCCCTCGGTGTGGTGGCCGGGGGCCTGACGCTGGTGTTCCGCCGCCCCATCGCCGGGCTGTTCACCGACGACCCGGTGCTGATCGGCCTGATCGCCTACCTGCTGGTGTGGGTGGCCCTGGCCGAGCCGCTCAACGGGTTCGTGTTCGCCCTCGACGGCATCCTCATCGGGGCCGGCGACCTGGCCTACCTGGGCCGGGCCATGACGGTGGTATCGATCGCCTTCCTGGCCATGGGGGCCGCCGTGATCGCCGCCGGTGGCGGCCTGGGCTGGCTGTGGACGGCCCTCACGGCGTTCATGGCTCTGCGGGGCGTGGCCGTGTGGTGGCGGTGGCGCAGCGGGCGGTGGCTCGTCACCGGGGCGGGGGTGTGAGTGGAGGTCAGGCGGTGTCGCGGGCGAGGCGGGCCATCAGCAGCGCGTTGACGGCCTTGCCGTCGGCCTGGCCCTTGGTGGCTTTCATCACCTGGCCGGTGAAGAAGCCCTGGAGCTTGCCCCGGGACTTCTCGTCGCCGGCGCAGAACCGGGCCCACTCGCTGGCGTTGGCGTCGACGATGCCGTCGACCAGGGTCTCCAGCTCGCCCGAGTCCATGGCCTGGAAGCCCTTCTCGGCGGCGATGTCGGCCGGGGGGCGGCCGGTGGCCACCATGTCGGCCAGCACCTGCTTGGCCTGGGTGGCCGTCAGCTCCCCCGCCGACTCCATCCGGACCAGGTCGGCGAAGTGGGCGGGGCTCAGGCTCCCGGCGCCGTCGACCGCCAGGTTGTTGGCCACATGCGTGATCACCCGCTCGGCGTCGGCCCCGGCCTCGATGGCGGCCAGGGCCAGCCCGTCGAGATCCCGGCCCACGGCGATGGCGGCCCCGGCGGCCGGCGCCCCCCGGTCCGTCAGGGCGTGGCGACGCTGGCTGGGCAGGGGCGGCAGAGTGGCCCGGATCTCGTCGATCCACTCCCGGGACGGGTCCACCGGCACCAGGTCGGGGTCGGGGAAGTAGCGGTAGTCCTCCGCCTCCTCCTTCGACCGCCCGGCGCGGGTGCGGCCGGCCTCCTCGTCCCAGTGGCGGGTCTCCTGGATCGGGCGCTCGCCCGCCTCGTACAGCGTCACATGGCGGCGGGCCTCGTAGAGGATGGCCCGCCCTAGCGACCGCAGGGAGTTCACGTTCTTGATCTCGCACCGGGTGCGCAGCTCGGTGGCCCCCACCGGGCGCACCGACACGTTGGCGTCGACCCGGAGCGACCCCTCCTCCATCTTGCCGTCGGAGGCGCCGATGGTGACGAGGATCGAGCGCAGCTCATCGACGTACTCCCGGGCCTGGTCGGGCGTCCGCAGGTCGGGCCGGCTGACGATCTCGATCAGGGGCACGCCGGCCCGGTTGTAGTCGACCAGGGAGTAGCCGGCGTCGTGGATGCGACCGGACACCCCCATGTGGGTGGACTTGCCGGTGTCCTCTTCCAGGTGGGCCCGCTCGATCCCGATCACGGGACCCGACGGCAGCTCCAGCTGGCCGTCGACGTTGAGGGCCTCCTCGTACTGGCTGATCTGGTAATCCTTCGGCATGTCGGGATAGAAGTAGTTCTTCCGGGCGAACACGCAGCGCTGGACGGTGCAGTTGAGGGCCAGGCCGATGCGGATGGCCAGCTCGATCGCCTTGCCGTTGACCACCGGCAGCGTGCCGGGCAGGCCCAGGCACACCGGGTGGACGTTGGTGTTGGGATCACCCCCGAACCGGTTGGGGGCGGGGGAGAACATCTTGGTGGCGGTGGCCAGCTCGGCGTGGACCTCGAGGCCGATCACCATCTCCCAGCCGGCGGGCAGGCCGGCGTCGATCGTGTCGGGGGTGGCGGTGGCGGTCATGGCTCTACCTTTACTTCCCGCCCGTACTTCCCGCTCGCTTCCAGCGCGGCGGCCGCCCGGAACATGGCGGCCTCGCCCAGCAGCGGCGCCATCACCTGGATCCCGACCGGTAGGCCGGCGGCGTCGGTGCCGAACGGCACGGAGATGGCGGGCTGGCCGGTGAGGTTCGACGGGATCGTGCACACGTCGTTCAGGTACATCGTCAGCGGGTCGGCCTTGGCCCCGAAGGCGAAGGCCACACAGGGCGAGGTGGGGCACAACAGGAGGTCGAAGCTCTCGTAGACCCGGGCGAACTCCTGGATCATCAGCGTGCGGATGCGCTGGGCCCGGCCGTAGAAGGCATCGGCGTAGCCGGCCGACAGGGCGTAGGTGCCGAGCATGATGCGCCGCTTCACCTCGGGGCCGAACCCGGCGGTGCGGGACGCCGCCATCATGGCCGCCGTGTTGGGGGCCTCCCGGCGCAGGCCGTAGCGCACCCCGTCGTAGCGGGCCAGGTTCGACGACGCCTCGGCCGGGGCGATCATGTAGTAGGCCGACAGGCCGGCCACGGCCGACGGCACCGACACGGTGTCGAGCTTGGCTCCTGCCGCGGTGAGGGCGTCGGCCGCCTCGTGCAGGCGGGCCAGCACCTCGGGCTCGAAGCCCTCGATCCCCTGGCCCGACAGCTCGGTCACGATCCCGATGCGCAGGCCTTCCACTCCCTCCCCCAGCTGGGCACTGAGTGCGGGGGCGGGCTGGGGGATGGACGTGGAGTCCCGCCGGTCGTGGCCGGCGATGGTCTCCAGGACCACCGCCGCATCGGCCACGGTGGGGGCGAAGGGGCCGATCTGGTCGAGCGAGGAGGCGAAAGCGACCAACCCGTACCGGCTGACCAGCCCGTACGTGGGCTTTACCCCCACCACACCGCAGAGAGCGGCGGGCTGGCGGATCGAGCCGCCGGTGTCGGAGCCGAGGGCCACGGCGGTGAGGCCGGCGGCCACGGCGGCGGCCGAGCCGCCGGACGAGCCGCCCGGCACCCGGGCCGGGTCATGGGGGTTGCGGGTGGGCCCGAAGGCCGAGTTCTCAGTGGACGAGCCCATGGCGAACTCGTCGAGGTTGGTCTTGCCCACCACCACGGCCCCGGCGGCCCGCAGGCGCTCCACCACCGTGGCGTCGTACGGTGGGGTCCAGCCTTCGAGGATGCGGGACGAGCACGTGGTGGGCACGCCCCGGGTGCACAGGTTGTCCTTCAGAGCCACGGTGACGCCGGCCAGGGGGCCGGGGTCACGCCCGGCGGCCACGGCGGCGTCGACCGCGGCGGCATCGGCCCGGGCCCGCTCGGCCGTGACATGGTTGAAGGCGTGGAGGGCGCCGTCGGCCGCTTCGATGCGGGCCAGGTGGGTTTCCAGCAGCTCGGCGGCTGTGGTCGAGCCGGCGCGGACGGCGGCGGCGACCTCGACGGCGGAGGCCAGGCCGGCCCGAGCCGTGACCGGGGTGCCGTCGGGCAGGGTGACGGGATTGGTCATGCCGACTCCCCCAACACGGGGGGCACCCGGAACTGGTGGTCCTCCACCGCCGGGGCGGCGGCCAGGGCCTCTTCCCGCACGTCGTCGCCCAGCTCCGGCTCGTCGACACGGAACACGTTGACCAGGGGGAACGGGTGGTGGGTGGGGGGCACACCGGTGAGGTCGAAGGTCTGCAGGTCCCGGGCGTGCTCCAGCACGGCGGCCAGCTGAGGCGTGAAGCGGTCGAGCTCTTCGTCGCTCAGGTCGAGCAGGGCGAGCTTGGCCACCTTGGCCACGTCCTGCCGGGTGAGCACGGGGTCATCGGGTTCAGGTGCCACCAACTCAGGGTACCGGCGCCCGGTGACAGTGCTGGCGGGGTTCAGCCACCCGACCGGCTCCGCGCCGATCCGCCCCCGGTAGGGTGAGGCCCGTGACCGCCCACCCGTTCCTGTCCGACGAGTGGATCGCGCAGGCCCGGGACCTGCGGGTCCGCTACGAGCACCGCCTGCCCCCGCCCCGCATGCCGGTGAAGCTGAACGTCGTGGTCACCGGTATCCCCCACCGTGACGGCGGTGAGCTGCGGGGCCACATCGACTCCTCCGATGGCCAGACGATCATCGAGGAGGGCCACGTGGCCGACGCCGATGCCACCGTCACGGTCGACTACGCCACGGCCAAGGCCGCCTTCGTCACCCAGGACCAGCAGGCCGTGATGCAGGCGTTCCTGCAGGGCAGGATCTTCCTGGAGGGCGACGCCTCCAAGCTGCTGGCCCTCCAGGCCGGCCAGAACCCGGCCGACCCGCTGGCCATGGAGATCTACGGCGAGATGCGGGCCTTCACCGCCGACAACTGAGGCCGACGGGCACTCCATGCTCCGTCACACCCCGTTCCACAGCCGGGTGGCCGCCGCCAACCAGACCTCGCTCTGGAGCCACTGGTCGGGCCACCTGGTGGTGGAGCAGTACCAGATGTCGGAGCGGTGGGAGCACGCCGCCATACGCAACGCCGTCGGGATCTTCGACGCCTCCCCCCTACGCAAGTACCGGATCACCGGCCCCGGGGCCGAGGGGTTCCTGGCCGGGCTGCTGGCCCGCGACATCCGCCGGTGCGCCCCGGGCCAGGCCCACTACACGGTGTGGTGCGACGACCGGGGCTTCGTTGACGAGGACGGGGTGGTGTTCCGCCTCGGCCCCGAGGAGTTCCTGCTCACGGCGTACGACCCCAACCTGGCCCTGTTCCAGGAGCGGGCCGGCGTCGGCGGCGCCCGGAGGGGCAAGGTGGTGGTCGAGGAGGTGACCGACGAGCTGGGCATCCTGGCCGTGCAGGGGCCCCGGTCGCACGCCGTGCTGGCGGCGTTGGCCGGCCCCGAGCTGGCCCGGCTCCGGCCGTTCGAGCTGCTGGCGGCCCGGATCGGGGAGGCGGCGGTGACGATCTCCCGCACCGGCTTCACCGGCGACCTGGGTTACGAGGTGATCTGCGCCGCCGACGACGCCCCCGCCGTGTGGGACCAGGTGAGCGGGGCCGGCCAACCCCACGGCCTCGTACCTTTCGGCCAGGTGGCCCTGCTGATGGCACGGATCGAGGCCGGCCTGCTCCTGTACCGGGTCGACTTCCAGTCGGCCCGGCGGGCCGAGAACGACGAGCAGCGGTCGACCCCCTACGAGCTGGGGCTGGGCTGGATGCTGGCCGGGATCGACGACGACGGCCGGCCCTTCGTGGGACGCCGGGCCCTGCTCCGGGAGCGGGACGAGGGCCGCAGCCGGTGGACCATGATGGGCCTGCTGGTGGACCAGCTGGAGTACGACGCGGCGCACCACGGGGCCGGCGTGACCCCGCCCTACGCCTTCCACCCGGTCCACACCGAGGCGCTGGTGTACGACGGGGCGGGAGCCGACGGGAGCGATCGCCCCGCCGTTGGCTTCACCTGCTCGTTCACCTACTCTCCCAGCCTCCAACGCCACATCGCCCTGGCCCGGCTCCGGCCCGACGCCGCGGTGCCCGGCCGGCGGGTGGCGCTGGAGTTCACGATCAACCACCGTTACGTCCGGATAGGAGCGACCGTGGCCCGCAACCCGATGTTCGATCCGCCCCGCCGCCGGGCGGCCCCCGCTCCCCTGCGCCACGGGATGACGCCATGAGCCCCGAGACGGTGAGCACCGGGGCCGACTGGCGGTCCGCCGGGCCGTGGGACGCCGTGGTGGTGGGCGGCGGCCACAACGGTCTGGTCAACGGCGCCTACCTGGCCCGGGCCGGGCTGCGGACGCTGATCCTGGAGCGACGCCCGGTGGTGGGCGGGGCGGCGATCACCGAGGAACTGCGCCCCGGCTTCCAGTTCACCACGTTCTCCTACGCTCTCAGCCTGGTGCGCCCGGCCGTGATCCACGAGCTCGACCTGGTGGCCCACGGGTTCCAGCCGCTCGTGATGCCGTCGACCTTCTGCCCCATGGAGAACGGCGACGCCCTGGTGCTGGGGCCCGACCGGGGCGAGAACCTCACCGAGATCGCCCGCCACAGCCGGCGCGACGCCGACGCCTGGCTCCAGTACCAGCACGACCTGACGATGGTGGCCCGGGCCCTGCAACCGGTGGTCGACGCCGCCCCGCCCGACCTGCTCGATCCCTCCCCCGAGGCCAGGGCCGAGTTGGTCGCCCTGGCCCGCCACCTGGGCGGGCTGGAGCCCAAGGTGCTGCACGACCTGGTACGCCTGCTCACCGGGTCGGCCGCCGACTTCCTCGACCACTACTTCGAGACCGAGATCCTCAAGGGCTGGCTGTCGGCCTCGGGCGTGATCGGGAGCCGGCTGGGGCCGATGTCACCCGGGTCCGGCCTGGTGCTGCTGTTCATGCACCTGGGCCAGCACGACGGCGACCTCGGGTCGTGGGCCTTCCACAAGGGCGGAAACGGGGGATTCACCCAGGTGCTGGCCCGGGCCGCCCGGGCCTTCGGGGCCGAGATCGCCACCGGGGCCGAGGTGGACCGGGTGCTCACGGCCGGGGGCCGGGCCACCGGCGTGGCCCTGGCCGACGGCACCGAGGTGGGGGCCCGGGTGGTGGTGTCGGCCGCCGACCCCCGCACCACGTTCACCCGCCTCGTCGACCCGGCCGAGCTCCCGGCCCAGCTCGTGAGCGACCTGGGCCGCTACCGCTACCAGGGGGTGTCGTCGAAGGTGAACTTCGCCCTCGACGGGCTGCCCCGGTTCCCCGGCCTGACCGACGGGCGGGACCATTGGCGGGGCTTCACCAACATCGCCCCGTCGGTGGAGTACGTGGAGCGGGCCTTCGACGAGGCCAAGTACGGCTGGTACTCCACGCACCCCTTCATCGACTGCGCCGTCCAGTCGATCCTCGACCCCGACATGGCCCCACCCGGCCGCCACGTGCTGTCGTGCTTCGTCCAGTACACGCCCTACGAGCTGAAGGGCGGGGCCAGCTGGGAGGCGGAGCGGGAGCCGATGGCCGACCGGGTGCAGGCCACGCTGGCCCGGTTCTTCCCCGGGTTCGACGACCTGGTGCTGCAGCGTGAGGTGGTGACCCCGCTCGACATCGAGCAGGTGGCCGGGCTGCCCGAGGGCAACATCTACCACGGCGAGCTGCTGGCCCCCCAGCTGTGGTCGTTCCGGCCCGCGCCGGGCTGGGCCCGCTACCGGACCCCGATCGGGGGCTACTACCAGTGCGGGTCGGGCACCCATCCTGGCGGCTGCCTCACCGGCGCCCCCGGCCGGCTGGCCAGCCAGGCCATCCTGGCCGACCTGGCCCACCCGGCCGCCGCCCGCCGGCCGTAGCGGCTCGCACCCCCGCCTCCCAACCGTAGGGCGTCACGTTTCGCCGCTGGGCACCGTCAGCTGCCGCGGCGGCGACGCAGGCGCCGCCGGCGGGAGGTCGGCGACGGCCATCCCTCGTCGCCGTCGGGGCCGCCCTCGGGGTCGGGCTCGGCCGAGCCCAACACCGATCGTCGGGGCTCACCGGCGACGGGCAGCGCCTCCACCGCCCGCACCGGGGCGGGCCCCAACGTCGGGCGGATCTGCAGCGTGGGCTCGGTTGGCGGCCCGGCGGCCCGGACCCGGCGGGCCTGTTCGGCGTCCGACAACGGCCCCCCCGGTGCCAGTCCCAGCGCGTGGCCGCCAGCGGCGGCCGGGCCGGCGGTGGTGACAGGACCCGACCCGCCAGCGGCCGCGGGGCCAGGGGTGGTAGCCGCCCCGGCGGTGGAGGCGGGGCCGGTGACGGGGGCACCGATCGGAGTGCCGCCGGAGGAGGAGGAGGAGGCTGCGGCGGCGGGGGTCGAACGGGCGGTACGGGCGCTGGCCCGGTCGGCCAGGCGGGCCGGTACCGGACGGGGCCGGGCCTGGATGCCGTCGTCGGACAGGGTGATCGGGCCGCTGCCGGTGGGGTCGGGCCCCGCGCCACCCGTCCCTGCCCCCGGGTCGGTGGCGGCGCCGGTGAGCGCCCCTCGGCCGCCCCTGCTGGCGGTGCCGGCGAGGGGGCGGGCGGGGCCCGACGCCGGGCCCCCGAGCGACCCCGCCAGCGGAGGCTCCACCCGGGCCGAGCGCAGGTCGATCAGGGCCACCCCGGCCGGCGTGGTCGGCAGCCGGAACTCCACCAGCGGCAGCCGACCGGGGCGGGGGAGGTTGCGGGCGGCCCGAAGCAGCCGGTCGATCAGCTCGGTGGCCGTGGGCCGGACCGTCGGGTCGGCCCGGCCGGCGTCCATCAGGACCTCGCCCAGCGCCCCCAGATCGTCCAGGCCCGACAGGTCACGGTCCTGGCGCAGCATCATCGTGGCCAGCGCCGTCTCCCCCAGCAGCGGCACCCGGCCCGTCACCGCCTCCACCACGGTGAGTGCGAGGGAGTACACGTCGGCCTTGCCGTCGACCGACTTGGCCGTGGCCTGCTCGGGGGCGGCGTAGCGGGCCGTGCCCACCAGCACCCCCTCGGGCTCGGTCCACGTGGCCTCGGCCAGGGCCCGAGCGATGCCGAAGTCGGCGATGCGGAGCCGGCCGTCCTTGCCGAACATCAGATTGGCCGGCTTGATGTCGCGGTGGACCCAGCCCAGCTCGTGGGCGTAGCTGAGGGCCTGGGCCACCTGCAGCGCCACCAGCAGCCCCTGGGACGAGCTGAGCTGGGGGCTGGCGTCGATCATGTTGCGGAGGCTGCCGCCCAGCAGCACCTCGGTGACGAGGTAGGCGGCCGCCCCGTCCTCCCCCCAGTCGTAGACGGCGAGGATGTTGGGGTGGCCCAGTTGGGCCGCCGCCTTGGCCTCGGCCCGGAAGCGGCGCAGGAACCGGTAGTCGCCGGTGAGCCCGGCCCGCAGCGCCTTCACCGCCACCCGCCGCCCCAGCGACACGTCGTCGGCCAGGTAGACCCGGGCCGACGAGCCCGATCCGATCAGGGCCACGAGCCGGTAGCGGCCGCCCAGAACCCGACCCACGCCGACGTCGCCCAGCATGGCCGGGAGTCCGGTGTGCTGGTTGTCGCTGATGGTCCAGTCAGGCATGCGGCGGGGGTCCGAGTGGAGGTCCGGGAACAAGATTGATCGCGCCCCGCCGGAACGCGCCGCCACTCTAGGCCCTGATCACCGCGTCCGGACAGGGACCGGGCACAATGAACCAGTGGTGACGCGGACACAGCAACGCCTGGTCACGTGGGGGGTGCTGGCGCTCGCCGCCTTCGCTCTGGTGATGGGCGCCCTGTACCAGGCCGACACGCCCACGCCCGACAACCCCGTGGTCGAGGGATTGGCCGATCCCACCGCCACCACCGTCGCCGGAGGCGGCGCCGTGGGCGCCGGTGGTGCCGTCGGCCAGACCTCCACCACCGCTCCCGGCACCGATCCGGTGGAGGCCTTCCTGCCCGGCTCGGGCGAGGCCAGCGCCTGCCGGGAGGCGGTGGGGGTCGACCTTCGACCGGGGTGGGCCGCCTCCCTCGAGATCAACGGGATCCCGATCCCCAACGAGCAGCTCAACGTCACCACCGACGAGAACGGCCAGCAGGTCCCGGGCGACCGGTCGGCCAGCCGGGCCCTCGGTCAGTACACCTTCGGGCCCGAGACCGACTGCCCCAACGGGCGGGTGCTGCGGCCCACCGGCAACGTGCTCAAGGCCTGCATCTACCGGGTGGAGGAAGGCCCGGCATCGTGCGTGATCAAGGAGTCCACGTTCGACGTGCTGTGAGCGTCAGTACCGCCAGGGGTAGGCGTCGCGGTGGCCGTAGGTGGTGTCGGCGGCCGACGTGAGCCGTTGGCGGACGGCCGGGGTGAGGGCGGCGTCGACCACGGTGGCGGCCATGGCCCGGGCCCCGTCGATCACGGCCTGGTCGGCCGTGGGGGTGCGGCAGAAGTCGGCGAACTCGGGCTGGTGGTTCACCGCCGGGAGCGAGTCGAGCCCCAGCATCGGGTGGATGGTGGGCATGAGCAGGCTGAGGTTGGCCATGTCGGTGGAGCCGGCGGCCCCACCGGGCCGGGACCCGAACGTGCGGCCCAGGGCCTCGGCGTTCGCCCGGTAGAGGGCGGCGATCTCGGTGTCGGTGTCGAACTCGGAGTAGGGCAGGGTGAGCGGCTCCAGGTCGAGTGTGGCCCCGGTGGCCAGCGCGCCGGCCTGGAAGCAGGCCAGTACCCGGGGTTCGAGGCGGGCCAGGGCCTCCAGGCTGGGGGCCCGCCAGAAGTAGCGGGCCGAGGCGTAGCCGGGCACGATGTTGGCCGCCTCGCCCCCGGTGGTGACGATGCCGTGCACCTGGTCGCCCCGGTCGAGGTGTTGGCGCAGGAGGCCCAGGGCCACCTGGGCCACGGTGATGGCGTCGGCGGCGTTGACCCCGAGGTGGGGCGACACCGAGGCGTGGGCGGTGCGGCCCTTGTAGTGGACGTCGCACTGGGCCACGGCCAGGGTGGCGAAGGCGTCACCCTCCACCGGGCTGGGATGCACCATCATCGCCAGCTGCACCCCGTCGAACACGCCCCGTTCCAGCAGCAGGATCTTGCCCCCACCCAGCTCCTCGGCCGGGGTGCCGACCACCCGGATCCGCAGGCCGAGATCGTCGGCCACCGCCCGCAGGCCGAGACCGGCCCCCACCCCGGCGGCGGCGATGATGTTGTGGCCGCAGGCGTGGCCGATGCCGGGGAGGGCGTCGAGCTCCACGCACACGGCCACCTCGAGGTCACCGGTGCCGTAGGTGGCGGTGTAGGCGGTGGGCAGGTCGCCCACCCCCATCGTCACGTCGAACCCGCCGGTGGCCAGGGCGTCGGCCGTCCAGTCGGCGGCCTGCCGCTCCTCGAAGGCCACCTCGGGGTGGCTCCACACAAGGTGCGACAGCTCCACCAGGGCGTCGGCCGCCGCCAGCACGGCGGTGCCGGTGGCCTCCTTGGCCCCGTCGATCTCCTCTGACTGGCTGGCCGACGCCATCACTGTCCTTTCGGGTCGCGGTCCCCTTACCGGCTCAGGCCGAGGTCTGCTCGCCCGAGACGGCCGAGACCACGCTCATCTTGGCCGTCTTGAGGTCGATGGCGTCGCTCATCCGCATCGTGGGGAGCGCGGCGTTGAGGCCCTTCACCACACCCTGGGGGTCGTCGGTGTCGAGCTCGTAGATGGCCACGTACTTGTGGTCGGTGACGCCGGGCATGACGTCGGCCACGGCGAAGCGCTGGGCCTTGGTGATCCCGTCGACGGCCAGCACCTCCCCCAGGTGGATGTCGTCGTACCAGGTGTTGTAGTCGTCGTCCTTGCCCTCGGTCGGGTTGGTGAAGACCATCAGCAGGTGCTTGCCCATGGGTTGGGTCCCCCTTCGTGCTCGGGTGCTCAGGTGAGCAGTGGGGCCATCGTGCCACACTGGTCGCCAGGAGGTCAGGTGGTGCCCATGGAGATCAGCCAGGCGATCGAGTTCGTAGCGGCCAACGACATGACGGTGCTGGCCACCCTGAAACGCGACGGCACACCCCAGATGTCGCCCAACACGCTGGCCGTGGTGGACGGCCAGATCCTGATGAGCACCCGGCAGACGGCGTACAAGGTGAAGAACCTGCGGCGCGACAACCGGGCGTGGCTGGTGGTCATGCCCCGCAAGTGGCTGGGCCGATGGGTGCAGCTGGAGTGCCGGGTGGAGATCGTGGATCTGCCCGACGCCATGGAGTTGCTCGTCGAGTACTACCGGACCCTGCGGGGCGAGCACCCCGACTGGGACGAGTACCGGGCCGCCATGGAGACCGACCAGCGCTGCATCCTGCGCTTCGAGGTGCTGTCGGCCGGCCCCACCGTGCAGGGCTGACAGCGCTAGGCCGCTTCCTACGGGGGCTGCGCCCCCGCCGGCCTCGCTCCGCTCGACCTCCCCCATCACCGTCGGGGCCCCAACCCCGCCGGGGCGGCTACGCCGCTCTCTACGGGGGCTGCGCCCCCGCCGGCCTCGCTCCGCTCGACCTCCCCCATCACCGTCGGGGCCCCAACCCCGCCGGGGCGGCTACGCCGCCATCGGCAGGGCGACGTGCTCGGCGAACAGGTCGAAGGAGCGGCGGAGGTCGTCGCCGATGATGTCGCCCCAGGCGAAGGTGCCGACGAAGTAGTCGGTGCCGGTCTCGGCGGCGAACCGCTCCACGTGCTCCCGCATCGTCTGGGGTGAGCCGACCACCACCGCCTGCACCGCCAACGCCTTGTCGAAGTCGCCCCCCAGCGTGGGGTCGTTGGGCGGGGTCATCTCGTAGCGGCGGAACAGCTTGGTGAGGTTGTGGCTGAAATTGGCCCAGGCGGCCCGGGCCCGGGCCTCGGCTTCGGCGTCGGTGGGGGCCACGTAGATGCGGCGGATCCCACCCACGGTGGGCGTGTGATGACGGCCGACCCCGGTGCCGGGCTGGTAGGTCGCCTGGTAGTCGGCCACCGCCTTGGCCACCATGGCGATCGGGCCACCGGCCATGGTGGACACGCCCTGCTCGGCCGCCGCCGCCAGGGTGCCGGGCCGCCACAGCGGCATGTAGGGCCGCTGGTAGGGGGCGAACTCGATCGGCACCTTGGCGAAGCTCCAGAACTTCCCGTCGTAGTCGAAGTCTCCGCTGGTGCACTGCATGGCGGCGAGCACGATGTCGAGCGCTTCCACGGTGCGCTCCACCGCCTCGTCGGCCGTGAGGCCCCACAGGATGTGCTCGGGGATGCTGATGCCCTTGCCGTAGCCGAACTCGAACCGGCCCAGCGACAGGTGGTCGAGCATGCACAGCTCTTCGGCCAACCGGAGCGGGTGGTAGAAGGGCAGCAGGTGCACGAGCGAGCACAGCCGGATGCGGGACGTGTGCTGGGCCACGGCGGCCAGGTACAGGTTGATGCTGGGGGCGGCGTCGAGCGGGATCATGTGGTGCTCGGACTTGTGGTAGCCCCAGAAGCCGGCCTGCTCGGCCTTGACCACCATCTCGATGTGGTCGGCGTAGAGCTGGTGCATCGGCACCCCGCCGGGCTGCTCCAGCTGATCGAAGATGCCGAACCGCAACGCCATGTCAGTCCTCCGTCGGTCGGGCCGATCGTACCAGCGGCGCTGAACGCGGTCAGGTTGACGGGTCGCCCTCGGCCTCGGCCCCCACCTCGGCCTCGCCCTCGGGGGCTGGCGGCGGGGTGGGCAGCTCGCCGGTCTCGAGCAGGTGGACGAAGGCGGCCTCGTCGAGCACGGGGACGCCGAGATCCTGGGCCTTGGTCAGCTTCGACGCTCCCGGCTCGGCCCCCACCACCACGGCCGTGGTCTTCTTCGAAACCGACCCCGGGCTCTTGCCCCCCCGGGCCTTGACCGCTTCCTCGGCCCCGTCCCGGCTGAACCCGTCGAGCGTGCCGGTGACCACCACCGTCATCCCGGCCAGCACCTGGGGCTGGTCGGGCGGCTCGGCCCCCTCCAGGTTGACTCCGGCCGCCTTGAACTTGCCGACGAGCACGGCGGCATCGTCGGAGGCGAACCAGGAGGCGACGCTGCGGGCGATGGTGGGGCCGACGCCGTCTATGGCCGCCAGCTCCTCCTCGGAGGCGGCGCCCAGAGCGTCGATGTCGGGGAAGGAACGGGCCAGGGCCTCGGCCCCGGTGGGGCCCAGGTGGCGGATGCCCAGGCCCACCAGCAGGTTGGCCAGCGGCCGCTGCTTCGACGCCTCGATGGCACCCCGCAGATTGTCGATCGACACCTGGCCGAAGCCCTCCAGCTGGGCCACGCGCTCCCAGTCGATCGAGTAGATGTCTCCGGCGTCGTTGATGAGGCCTTCGGCCAGGAACAGGGCGACCCGGCTCTCGCCCATCCCCTCGATGTCCATCCCGCCCCGGGAGGCGAAATGCTCGATCCGGGTCTGGCGTTGGGCCGGGCAGCCCGGGTTCACGCAGAACGTGTGGGCCTCGCCCTCGGGCCGCACCAGCTCGTGGTGACACGCCGGGCAGTTGGCGGGGAACAGCCACTCGACCGAATCGGCCGGGCGCTCAGCCAGCACCGGGCCCAGCACCTCGGGGATCACGTCGCCCGCCTTGCGCACCACCACGGTGTCGCCGGGGCGGACGTTCTTCAGCGCCACCTGATCGGAGTTGTGCAGGGTGGCCATCTGCACGGTGGAGCCGCCGACGAACACCGGCTCCAGCACGGCGAACGGGGTGGCCTTGCCGGTGCGCCCGATCGAGACCTGGATGGCCAGCAGCTTGGTGGTGCGCTCCTCGGGCGGGAACTTGTAGGCGATGGCCCAGCGGGGGGCCTTGGCCGTGGACCCGAGCGACCGCTGCCGGGCCAGGCGGTCCACCTTCACCACGGCCCCGTCTATCTCGTAGGCCAGGTCGTGGCGGTGCTCCATCCAGTGGCCGGTGAACGCCACCACCTCGTCGATGGTGGCCACCGGCCGCAGCTCGGGGTTCACCGGCAGGCCCATCGAGGCCAGCCATTCCAGCATCGAGCCCTGGCTCTCCAGATGGGGTCCGCCCTCCACCACCCCCAGGCCGTAGGACCAGAAGGCCAGGCCCCGGCTGGCCGTGATCGCCGGATCTTTCTGGCGGAGGCTGCCGGCGGCGGTGTTGCGGGGGTTGGCGTAGCGGGGCAGGCCGGCCGCCTCCTGGGCCTCGTTGAGGGCGGCGAACGTGGCCACCGGCATGTAGATCTCACCCCGGACCTCCACCACCGGCGGGGGCGAGCCGGTGAGCCGGGTGGGGATCACCCCGATACCGGCCACGTTGGCCGTGATGTCCTCCCCCACCCGGCCGTTGCCCCGGGTGGCGGCCAGCACCAGGCGGCCCTGCTCATAGCGCAGCGAGCAGGCCACGCCGTCGATCTTGAGCTCGCACAGGTAGCCGACAGGGGCGGCGGCGTCGCCCAGGTCGAGGCCCCGGGCCACCCGCTCGGCCCACGCCTCCAGCTCGGGCCGGCTGAAGGCGTTGTCGAGGCTCATCATCGGCATGGCGTGGGTGACCGGAGCGAACGTGGCCGATGGGGCCGACCCCACCCGCTGGGTGGGCGACTCCGGCGTGATCAGCTCGGGATACTCGGCCTCCAGTGCCTGCAGCTCCCGGACCAGGGCGTCGAAGTCGGCATCGGGGATCTCGGGGGCATCGAGGGTGTGGTAGCGCTCGTTGTGGTAGTCGATCAGAGCCCGGAGCTCCGCCGCCCGTTCGGTTACCAGGGCGTCGGCGGTGCCGGTGGAGCCGGAGCCGGCGGTACTGCTACCTCGTTTCGCCATCGTCCCGAGGCTACCCGCCCCCTGTGACAGTCTCTGCTGACTCCCCGGACTGGACGCTCGACCCGGCACACTGGTGGCCGATGGCGTCGACGTCTTCCCTTTCTGTGCCCGGTGCCGCCGGGGCCGGCCCCCAGGCGGCCCGGGCCGCCGGGCTGCTGACCCGGGCCGGTCTGTGGCCGCTGCGGGTGGTGTGGGTGCTGGCCCCCCTGGGGATCGGGGTGGGGCTGGCCGACCGGCTCGACCACTTCGCCTCCACCGGCGGCACCATCGCCGAGATCGCCCTGTGGGCCGCCTGGTTCGCCGGGCTGGTGGCCTGCCTGGTGCCGTCGACCCAGAGCTTGACCGCGGTGCGAATCGGGGCCCCGGGGGCGCTGGCCCTCGTGGTGCTGGCGGCGGTGGTGGGCGACGGCGGATTCCCGGCGGCCCGGCTGGAAGCGCTCGGCTACGGGGTGCTGCTGTCGCTGGTGGCGTTCCAGCCCACCACCGGAGACCGGATGATCAACGGCTCGGCCTACGGGTCGGAGCGCCGGATGGCGCTGCGGCCCCCGGCGTTCGCCCTGTTGGGGCCGGTGCAGGTGACGTGGCTGGCGGTGTTCGCCGGCCTGGTGACCGGCCCCGTGCTCCTGGCCAACGAGTGGTGGATCGCCGGGGTGGTGGCCTGCGGAGCCGGGGCTTTCGTCTGCCGCCACGGGTTCAGGGTGCTCCACCAGTTGGCCCGCCGCTGGATCGTGTTCGTACCGGCCGGCTTCGTCATCCACGACCATGTGCTGCTGGTGGAGTCGATCCTGCTCCGCCGGGCCGTCGTGGCCGCCCTGGGCCCGGCCCGGGAGGGCGACGCCACCGCCGCCGGCGCAGCCGACGTGAGCGGTGGGGCCCGGGGTCTGGCCCTGGAGGTGGCGGCCAAGGAACGGGTGGCCTTCGGCCGGCGGGTCAAGCGTACGGTGGTCAACACCGAGGCCGACCGCGTGGTGTTCACCCCCAGCCTCCCCGGCGCCGTGCTGACCGAGGCCCGCATCCGGGCCATTCGCATCGCCGACCCCACCGCCCCCGTCCCACCCGACGAGCCCCCACCCGACGAGCCCCCACACGACCACGACCACGACCACGACCACGACCACGGCTGAGCTTTTCACCGACGGCGCCGCCGGTGACGTCGCCCGTCAGCAGTTGGCCGCCGCCGGGACCATCTCACCGATGGCGCCGCCAGCGGTGGCCTCGGTGAAAAGTTGGGGGGACTGGTCAGCGGGAGCGGGGGGCGGCAGCCTTGGTGAGACGGTCGAGCACGGCGTCGACCAGGGGGCCGTGCGACGGGGGGACGACCACGAGGTGGTCGACCCCGGCCGCGTCGGCGGCCCGGAGGGCGGCGTAGAGCCGGCGGGCGTAGCCGGCGGCCTCGTCGGGCAGCACCCACGACGGCTGGTGGCCCACCGCCAGCGGGGCGATCACGCCGACCACGCCGGCCTGCCCCCGCTCGGCCCGGGCCGCCGCCAGGGCGGGGGCGAGATCGGCCGGCTCGACCAGCACCACCGAGGCCCGCGGGGCGTAGTGGGAGGCCAGCATCCCCGAGGCCCGGGCCTCGCCGGCGCGGCCGTCGGGCACCGGTTCGCCCAGCACCGCCTCCAACTCGGCCACCGGCACGCCGCCGGGGCGCAGCAGCAGCGGCACCGGGCCGACCAGATCGACGATCGTCGACTCCACCCCCACCGCGGTGGGGCCGCCGTCGAGCACCACGCTCACCCGGCCGTCGAGGTCGGCCACCACATGGGCCGCCGTGGTGGGGCTGACCCGCCCGAACCGGTTGGCCGACGGGCCCGCCACCCCACCCCCGAACACCTGGAGCAGGGCCAGGGCCACCGGATGGGCCGGCACCCGAAGCCCGATCGTGGGCCGCCCCCCACCGCCTCGGGCGCCACCCGGCCCGACCGGGGTACCACGATCGTGAGCGGGCCCGGCCAGAAGCGCCCGGCCAGCGCGGCGAGACGGCGCTCGGTAGCCGGGTCGGGGTCGGCCATCCAGCGCCGGGCCTCGTCGAGCGAGGCCACATGGACGATCAGGGGGTGACCGGCGGGGCGGCCCTTGGCCACGAACACGGCCCGCACCGCCGCCGGGTTGGAGGCGTCGGCCCCCAGCCCGTAGACCGTCTCGGTGGGGAACGCCACCAACCGGCCGGCCCGCAGAGCGGCTGCTCCCACTTCGACATCGGTGGTGACGACGGTGGCGGCGATGCCATCGTTCACGATCCGGCCGGCCGGCCGCCGGCGGCCGCCAGCCCTCCGCCGACCACCAGATCGCCCCCGGCGTCGACCCGGTAGAACGCCACCGACTGGCCGGGCGCCACCCGGGGCTGGGGCTCGTCCCAGGTGATGGTGGCCTGCCCCGGATCGTCGCCGATGTCGAGGCGGCCGGCTCGGGGCTGACCGTGGGCCGAGCACTGGAACCACAACGGGCCCGGCTCGGGCTCGTGCGACCAGGCCACCCCGTCGACGGCCTGGTGGCTGACCAGCAGGTCCTGTTGCCGGCCCACCGTGACCACGCCGGCCGCCCGGTCGATGTCGACCACGTAGCGCCGCTCGGCGTCGCCGCCCAGGTCGAGGCCACGCCGCTGGCCGATCGTCACCAGCTCCACCGAGGCCACCTCGCCCACCTGCCGCCCGGCGGTGTCGACCAGACGGGCCGGGGCCAGCGGGATGCGGCTTCCCAGGAAGGTCTGCCGCCCCGTGCCGGAATGGATGAAGCACACGTCCTGGCTGTCGGGCTTGGCCGCTGTCACCAGCCCCAGGGCGGCGGCCCGGGCCCGCACCTCGCCCTTGGTCAGCCCGCCGATGGGTAGGACCAGCCGGCGGAGCTGGGCCTGGTCGAGCATGTGGAGCACGTAGGACTGGTCCTTGGCCCCGTCGGCCGCCCGGCCCACCCGCCACACCGGTTCGGCGGCGCCGTCAGGGCCATCGGGGCCGTCGGCCACCAGACGAGCGTGATGGCCGGTGGCCACGAGCTCGAAGCCAAGGGCATCGGCCCGGCGGAACAACTTGTCGAATTTGATGTGACGGTTGCAGGCCACACACGGGTTGGGGGTGCGGCCGAGCCGGTGGTCCTCCACGTAGGGGTCGACCACGTGGCGCTGGAAGTCATCGGCGAAGTTGAACACGTGGTGGTCGATGCCCAGGGCCTGGGCCGCCCGGCGGGCGTCGTCGACGTCGGACACCGAGCAGCAGCCGGAGTCGCTGGCGCCACCCCACAGCTTCATCGTGACGCCCACCACCTCGTGGCCCTGCTCGGCCAGGAGGGCGGCCGCCATCGACGAGTCGACACCGCCCGACATGGCCACCAGCACCCGGCTGGGCGACGCCGGCGAACCCGGGGTCACGATCCCCGCTCCCGGAGGCGGGCGACAGCGGCCGGCACCACGGCCAGGGCGGCATCGACGTCGGCCCCGGTGGTGCCGTAGCCGAGCGACAGGCGCAGCGAGCCGAACGCCAGGTCGCGGCTGAAGCCCATGGCCAGCAGCACGTGGCTGGGGTCGATGGCGCCGCTGGCGCAGGAGGAGGCGGCCGAGGCCATGATGTCCTCCTTCTCCAGGAGGAACAGGAGGGCCTCGCTCTCGATCCCCTCGAAACAGAGGTGGCAGATGTTGGCGGTCTTGTGGCGCCGGTCGTGGCCCGGCACCCCGGTCTCGACCACACCGGGGAGGGCGGCCCGGATGCCGTCGGCCAGGCGGTCACGCAGGGCCGCCACCCGGGGCAGGGCGGCCGGGCGCTCGGCCACCGTCTCGGCGGCGGCCACCGCCATGGCGGCGATACCGGCCACGTTCTGGGTGCCGCCCCGGCGGGCCCGCTCCTGGCCCCCGCCGAGCAGGAGCGGCTCGGGATCGGCACCGTCCCGCACCACCAGCACGCCGACCCCTTTGGGGCCGCCGAACTTGTGGGCGCTGACCGACACGAGGTCGGCGGCGGCCGCCGCCTCGGCCACATCGACCCAGCACAGGGCCTGCACGGCGTCGGTGTGGAACAGCGCCCCCGGGGCCTTGCGCCGCACGATCTCCACCGCCTCGGCGATGGGCTGGATGATGCCGGTCTCATTGTTGGCCAGCATGACCGACACCAGTGACACCGACGGGTCGAGCGCCTCCTCCAGGGCCGTCAGGTCGAGCCGGCCGTCGGCGCCCACCGCCACCACCCGGCCGCCCAGGTGATGCACGGGGTCGAGCACGGCGTGGTGCTCGATGGCCGAGCAGACGGGGATCCCGCCCCGGGCCGCCACCGTGCCCCGCACGGCCAGGGCGTCGGCCTCGGTGCCGCCGCCGGTGAACACGATCTGGCCCGGTTGGGCCCCCAGGGCCTCGGCCATCGTGGCCCGGGCGTCGTCGAGCACCCGGTTGGCGTCCCGGGCCATGCGGTGGGCACCCGAGGGATTGCCGTAGGTCTCGGTGAGCAGCGGCAGCAGGGCGTTCACCGCCGAGGGCCGCACCGGCGTGGTGGCGGCGTTGTCGAGGTAGTGGACCACCCCTCCAGGCTAGGGAACCCGGGGGGCGGCCCGGTCCTTCGCCCCTGGCCCGATGCCCCGGCAGGGTGGAAGATGACGATGATGGTGGGCGACCAGACAAACGGAAGGAGCAGTTGTGGCCAGTGAACCCGACTTCATCGCCCCCGGGCCCTCGTCCGACCCCGACCCCGACCCCCTGCGGGCCGAGGCCAAACGGCGGGTGGAAGCCAAGCGCTCGTTCTCCGCCCATCTGACCTCGTACCTGGTGGTGAACGCCTTCCTCGTCATGATCTGGGCCGTCACCGGGAGGGGCTACTTCTGGCCGATCTGGGTGCTCGGCGGTTGGGGCATCGGGCTGGTGATGCACTACTGGGAGGCGTTCATGCGCCGTCCCGTCACCGAAGCCGACGTCGATGCCGAGGTCCGCCGCCTCCAGGGCCGGTAGCGGCTCAGCCCCCGACGACCGGCGGGCCCACCGGCGGAGGTAGCGAGCCCAGGTCCGGCCCCGGCCCACCCGGCCGGCCCGGAGCCGGGGTCCACATGGGCGGCCCCGACGGGCGCCGAAGCCCGGCGGGCGCCGAAGCCCGGCGGCGGGCCCCAGCCCGGCGGGGCGCCGAATCCTGGCGGCGAGCCCCAACCGGGGGGCGGGCCGTACGAACCGGGCGGGGGTGGCGGCGCGCCACCGCCGGCACCGGCCACACCCCCGGGGATGAAGCCCGCAGCCCCGGGGGTGGGACGGAACCGGGTCTGATGGGCGCACAGGACCGAGGCCAGGTAGCGGGGCGGGTCGAGCCAGTCGGGTTTGGGGGTACCCGTGATCCGTCCCACGTGCCACGACAGCTCGTGGCCCAGCGCCGCCGCCCGCTCCGGCATCAGCTCACCCAGCCGTAGCAGGTAGTCGCGGATCACGCCGTACTGCTGGGGGGTGAGGGCGCTCGTGTCGAGCTGAGCGGTCAGCTGCTCGACGCCGTAGGCCGGGGCGAAGAACACCGGCGAGGTGGCCGCCCGGGGCCGGCGCACCACGATCGTGCCCGCCGCCAGGTCGCCCAGGCGCTGGCTCCGTTGGGTGACCAGGGCCGACGTGAGGGCGATCAGGCCCCCGGGCGGCAGCCAGAAGTCGACGGTGGCGATCATCGCCCGGATGGCGGCGTGGCGGAATCCCACCGGCCCCCCTTCGGTGGTGATCACCCGGATCCCGAGCGCCGCCTTGCCCAGCGTGCGGCCGTCCCACAGCGTCTCGGTGGCCGCCGGGTAGCCGTAGACGATGAGGAAGATCACGACCACCAGCAGGATCACGCCGACGGTCTCGTTCACCACCACCAGGGCCACGGCGAACACGAAGATCAGGACCATCAGCGCCACGAACTGGCAGAAGAGGTCGATGGCGGCGGCCAGCAGGCGGGAGCCCACCCCGGCCGCCCGGAACTCGAGGAGCACCCCCTCCGGCGTCACCACGGTGAGCAGATGGGGCGAGCGGGCAGCCGATGGGTCGCCCACCGTCGGACCCCGCTCCAGCACCGCGACCGACCCCTCCAGGGCGGTCACACCTGCTCCCCCCGGCTCCACCATCGGCGGTAGCGTAGGGCGCCAGTGGACCTCGACTGGTATCTGGCCGCCAACCGCCCCGCCTGGGAACGCCTGGGGCACCTGGCCGATCGCGCCGGACGCCCCGGCGGGCGGCTCCAGCCCGAGGAGGTGGACGAGTTGGTGAGCCTGTACCAGCGGACGTCGGCCCAGCTCAGCTTCGCCCGGCAGCACTTCGCCGACCCGTCGCTCACCGCCGAGCTCAACACCCTCGTGGCCCGGGCCAATGCCGTCATCTACCGTCGAACCTCCAGCCCGGCGGCCGGTCTGCGCCGGTTCTTCGCCGTCACCTTCCCGGCCGCAGTGTGGCACATCAAGTGGTTCGTGGCGGTGGCAGCCGTCGCCCTCCTGGCCCCCGTGGCCGTGATCGGCCCGTGGCTCGGCACCAACGACGAGGCCCTCACGTTCGCCGCCCCCGAAGCCCAGCGGGCGGCCTACGTGAACGACGACTTCGAGAGCTACTACTCGAGCGCGCCGGCCGGCCAGTTCGCCACCGAGGTGCTGGTCAACAACATCCAGGTGTCGTTCCTGGCCTTCGCCGCCGGGGCACTGCTCGGCCTGGGCTCGGTGCTGGTGCTGGGCTACAACGGGGCCGGTCTGGGCGTGGCCTGGGCCCTGTTCATCGACGCCGGCCAGCAGCCGAAGTTCTGGGGCCTGATCCTGCCCCACGGGCTGCTGGAGCTGTCGGCCGTGATCCTGGCCGGGGCGGCGGGCATGACGCTGGGCTGGGCCGTGGTGTCGCCGGGCGACCAGAGCCGGGCCGCCGCCTTCACCGACGCCGCCCGCCGCTCGGTGATGGTGGTGCTGGGCCTGATGGTGGCGTTCGTGACGGCCGGGATCATCGAGGGCTTCGTCACCCCCAGCGGGCTGCCCACGGCGGTGCGGGTGGGCATGGGCCTGGCGGTGGAGACGGCCTTCGTGACCTACATCGTGGCCTTCGGCCGCCGGGCCGCCGCCCAGGGCCTCACCGGCCTGGCCCGCGAGACCCTGGAAGGCGACACCGCCCGCGCTGTCCTGGCCGTGTAGCGCAGCGGAGCGGCGGCCCGGGGTTGGGGCCCCGGGCGGGATGGGGGAGGTGCGGCGAAGCCGGACCGGCGGGGGCGCAGCCCCCGGAAGGTGGCCGTCGGATCGGTTCCATGGTTTGCTGAGAACGGCCCGGGCGGGCCGGACCATCAGGGGGACAGCATGAAGACTCGCGGCGCAGTGGTGACGAAGTCGCCAGGGAAGTGGGAGATCGTCGACATAGACCTCGACGAGCCCCGCCAGGGTGAGCTGCTGGTCAAGATGGCGGCCTCCGGGCTCTGCCATTCCGACGACCACATGACCACGGGTGACATGCCCCCCGGCCTGCTGCCCTTCGCCGGCGGCCACGAGGGCTCGGCCGTGGTGATCGGGGTGGGCCCCAACACCCCGGGCTGGGAGGTGGGCGACCATCTGGTGATGTCGTTCCTCCCCGGCTGCGGCCGCTGCCGGTGGTGCGCCTCCGGCATGCAGAACCTGTGCGACCTGGGGGCCCACGTGCTCACCGGCTGCCGGACCGACGGCAGCTACCGCCTCAGCATCGACGGCAAGCCGATCGGCCAGGCCGCCGGCATCTCCACCTTCTGCGAGCACTCGCTGATCGACGTGCACTCCGCCATCAAGATCGACAAGGACCTCCCGCTCGACAAGGCGGCCCTGGTGGGCTGCGGCGTGGGCACCGGCTGGGGTTCGGCCGTCAACTCGGCCGAGGTGAAACCGGGCCACACCGTGATCGTGATGGGTATCGGCGGCATCGGCATCAACGCCGTGCAGGGAGCGGCCCACGCCGGCGCCCTCCACGTGATCGCCGTCGACCCGGTGGCCATGAAGCGGGAGATGGCCGAGCGGGTGGGGGCCACCCACTCGTTCGCCTCCATCGAGGAGGCCACCGAGTTCGCCCAGTCGGTCACGAACGGCCAGGGGGCCGACTCGGCCATCGTGACGGTGGGTGTGGTGCACGCCGAGCACATCTCGGGCGCCTTCCAGGCGATCCGCAAGGCCGGCACCGTGGTGGTGACCGGCATCGGGCCGGTGGAGGAGAAGCTGTCGGTGCCGGCCTTCGAGCTCACCCTGTTCCAGAAGCGGGTGCAGGGGGCCCTGTTCGGCGCCTCGAGCCCGAGCCGGGACATCCCGTGGATGCTGATGCTGTACCAGCAGGGCCGGCTCAACCTCGACGACCTGATCACCAGCCGCTACAAGCTGGATGACATCAACCAGGGCTACGCCGACATGCACGCCGGCAAGAACATCCGGGGGGTGATCATCTACGACTGAGTGTCCCCTGCGGGGACCTGGAGTTTCGCCTGCGGCGAAACGTCCGGTGCCCCCTTCCGACGACGACAGAACCTGTCCTGACCGCCGCTTCCTGAGGGGGGCGGCGGTCACGGTTGCGTCGGCAACCGTGGTGACCGGCCTGCTGGCCTGGACGGGGCGCCGGGTGGGGCCCCGCAGCGCCCGGTTCGCGCTGGCCGTGGTGTGGCTGCCGATGACCGGCCTGGGCACCGTCAGCCACGTGGTGCCGTTCCGCCTGCCCCCGTCGTGGCACCGCCTCCGCTCTGTCGAGATCGACAGCCGGCTCTACCAGCGGCTCGGGGTCCGGGCGGCCAAGCGGCTCCTCCGGCGGGGCCCGGCCACCCTGTTCAACCCCGGCCTCCGTCTGCCTTCGGAACCGACCCCGGAGCGGGTGGAGGCCCTGGCCCGCCAGATGGGTACGGCCGAGGCCACCCACGCCGTGCTGGGCCTGGCCACGCTGGGTGTGGTGGCCCACGCCGCCGCCCGGGGCTGGTGGCGGGCGGCGGCCTGGACGCTCGGGCTCGACGTCGCCATCAACGGCTACCCCGTCCTGCTCCAGCGCTACAACCGGGTCCTGCTGCTCCGCCGGTTCGGCCCGCCGGCGCCGGCCGATGGCTGATCCGATTCAGCTCGAAGGTGCGCCGGCCGAACCGGCCGTGTAAGAATCGTCACATCGATCGTTCCCCTGACAAGGGGGTCATCGCCGGCCAGCGTTGGTTCCGGCGAACGGGGGACTCAGCTCGCATGAGGCGGTCGTCGATCGCGCGCCGACACCACGACGGTGGCGGCGCCGAACCCAAGGGGGAATCCAACCGTGCTCCGAACCGTCCCGCGCACCCGTGCTCGAACGCGCCCACGCCGCCGCGGCGCCCTGACCGTGATCCTGTTGTCGATCCTCGCTCTGCTCGCCGCCGCCTGCGGCTCCAGCAGCGACACCGACAGCGGGACCGGGTCGTCGTCCGGCGGCGGCTCGGCCGCCAGCAGCGCCGAGGGAAGCGGGGCGGCCGCCCCCTCGGGCGACCCGATCAAGGTCATGACCGAGGCGCCCATCGACACCAACTTCACGCCGTACCCCAACATCCGGGACGCGGCCAAGTACTACGCCAAGTGGATCAACGACCAGGGCGGGATCAAGGGCCGGCCGTTGGAGGTGATCTTCTGCGACGACAAGAACGATCCCAACGAGGCCGGCAACTGCGCCCGCAAGGCGGTGGAGGAGAAGGTCGTGGCCAACGTCGGGAGCTTCACCATCGACGTGAGCCGGGGCATCCCCATCCTGGAGGAGGGCAAGATCGCCTGGTTCGGGGCCTGCTGCCCCATCCAGTCCCAGGAGAACACCTCGCCCATCTCGTTCCCCATGGGGTTCGTCAACGGCTTCCCCACGGCCGCCGCCATCCGCATGGTGGCCGACGGCTGCAAGTCCATCGCCACCACCTACGGCGACCTCCCGGTGGCGGACGTGTTCAACGAGGCGTTCGTCAACGGCTGGAAGTCGGCCGGTGGCCAGGGAGAGGTGAAGATGGTGCGAACACCCCTGGCCCCCGGCGATTACAGCGCCGAGATAGCCAAGATGACCACGCCCGACATCGACTGCCTGTTCGGCAACATCGGCGAGGCCAACTGGCCGTCGATCATCACCGCCCTCAAGGCCGCCGGCAAGTCTCCCCGGCTCTACGGCCCCCAGGGCAACCTCGACCAGAAGGTGGCCACCGATTTCCCCGAGGAGACCGAGGGGGCCATCGTGCTCGGCGTCTACCCCGACATGGGTGACGACGTGTGGGCCGACTATCGGGGCGCCCTGGAGGACAACGGGGTCATCGACTCCAAGGACATCGACTGGAACAGCCTGGGCGGGCTCGGCACCTGGGCCGCCTTCGTGGCCTTCACCAAGATCGTGGAGGGCATCGACGGCGACATCACCAACGAGACGTTCCTCGACGCCGCCTCCAAGGCGTCGGCGGTCGACACCGGAGGCCTCGTGCCCACGCTCGACTTCACCAAGCCCTGGGACGGGGGCAAGGGACAGTTCCCCCGCATCTTCAACCGCAACATCTACGTGAGCGGTATCAAGGGCGGGAAGATGGTGCCGCTGCCCGACATCAAGCCGATCGACATCACCGACGCCTTCGACGGCAAGGCGGCCTAGGCCGGTAGCACCGGCCGGCCACCACCGAGCAAGGGAGCCGACATGGGAGATGTGCTGAAGTTCGCCCTGCTGGGGTTGGGGCTGGGGGCCCTCTACGCCCTGGCCTCGCAGGGCCTCATGGTCATCTACCGGGGTTCGGGGGTGCTCAGCTTCGCCCACGGTGCCGTCGGCATGGTGGGGGCCTACGTCCACTGGGAGTTGAAGGAGCAGCACGGGCTGCCGGCCGTGGTGGCCTGGCCGGTGGCCCTGGCGGTGTGCGCTGCCATCGGTGCGCTGGCCCACCTGGGGGTGATGCGCCAGCTCCAACGGGCGTCGCCTCTGGCCCGCATCGTGGCCACCCTCGGCATGTACATCGTGCTGTTGTCGGGGGCGGCCATCCGCTACGGCCAACGGGTGACCCAGGTCAGTTCCGAGCTGCCCCAGAACCCGATCGAGATGGGCAGCATCACGGTGTCGGTGGACCGGTTCATCCTCACCGGGATCGCGGTGGTGTCCACGGTGGCCCTGTGGGCTCTGTACCGCTACACCCGGTTCGGTATGGCGACCACGGCGGTGGCCGAGAACCAGCGGGCGGCATCCGCCGTGGGCCTGTCGCCCGATCGGATCGCCACCCTCAACTGGGCCCTCGGCTCGGCCCTGGCCGGTATGGCCTCGATCCTGATCGCCCCGATCGTGCAGCTCCAGGTGCAGACGATGACGAACCTGGTGCTGGCGGCCATGGCGGCGGCCCTGGTGGCCCGCTTCCATTCGTTCCCCATGGCCCTGGCCGCCGGCCTGGTGCTGGGCGTCGTGGAGACCGAGGCCGTCCGCTACGCCGGCGACATACCCGGGCTGTCCAAGAGCCTGGGCGCCCTGTTCATCGTGGCCTGGCTGATCTACCGGGGCCAGGCCCTACCCCTGCGGGACTTCTTCCTCCAGCGCCTACCGGCGGTGGGGGGCGGCACCCTGCGCCCCGGGGTGGTGGCCGGCGCCCTGGTGGCCTGCGGGATCGTGATCTGGCTGGTGCCCCCGATCTGGCAGGACGCCTTCGTCACCACGTTCTCCATCGGGATCGTGCTCCTCTCGCTGGTGGTGCTCACCGGGTACGCCGGGCAACTGTCGCTGGCGCAGTTCGCCCTGGCCGGCTTCGGGGCCCTGGTGGCGGGGCGGCTGGTGGACGTCGGCGGCTGGCCGTTCCTGCCGGCCATGATCGCCGGGGTGGTGGCCACCGTGCCCCTCGGCGCCCTGTTCGCCCTGCCCGCGGTGCGGGCCCGGGGCATCAACCTGGCCATCGCCACCCTGGCCCTGGGCACGGCGATCGAGCTCATGATCTTCCAGAACGGCGACCTGGTGGGCGGGTTCGCCGGCACCAAGATCGGCCGGCCGTCGCTGTTCGGGTGGAGCTTCGACGCCATCCGCACCCCCAACCGCTACGCCGCCGTCTCCATGGTGTTCTTCGCCCTGATGGCGATGATGGTGTCGAACGTACGGCGGGGCCGCACCGGGCGGCGCCTGCTGGCGGTACGGACCAATGAGCGGGCGGCGGCCGCCCTCGGGATCAGCGTGCCAGGGGTGAAGGTGTACGCCTTCGCCCTGTCGGCCGGGATCGCGGCGGTGGGCGGCGTGCTGTACTCGTTCCGCCAGGACGTGATCATCTACGGCAGCATCTTCCCCAACTTCGGCTCGATCCTGGCCGTGGCCTACGGGTTCATCGGCGGTATCGGCTACCTGTTCGGGCCGATGTCGGGGTCGACGCTGGCGCCGGGGTCGATCGGGGCCAACATCTCCAACGAGATCTTCTCCGGGATCAGCCGGTGGCTACCTCTCATCGGCGGGGCCATCGTGGTGCTGCTGGTGCTGCAGAACCAGGACGGCATCACGCGGGAGCAGCTCAACATCCTCCCGGTCCTGGCCAAGCGGGGCAAGACCCTGGTGCTGGCCGTGATCGCCGGGTTCGTCCTGTTCTTCGTCCTCGAAGGGCGCGCTCGACGCCGGGGGGTTGGCCGCCTGGGGGCTGTGGCTGGTGTGCGTGCCCGTGGTCGGGTACCTGGCCGCCCGGTTCCTCACCGGAGTAGTGGAACCCCGGCTCGACGGGGCCGTGGGATTGCTCCGGCCGCTGGGGCCGTTGGTGCGGCCGTGGCACGATGCCGCCCACGCCAGCCTGGCTCTGGGCGAGGCGTCGCCGTCATCGGAGGCGGCGGCCCGGGAACGGGTGCCGGCCCGGACGCTGTCGGTCAGCGGGCTCACCGTCCGCTACGGCGGGGTGACGGCCGTCGAGAACGTGGCCTTCGACGTGCGGCCGGGCACGATCCTCGGCCTGATCGGGCCGAACGGGGCGGGCAAGACGTCGGCCATCGACGCCATCACCGGGTTCACGACGGCGACGGGCTCGGTGCATCTCGACGACCTCGACGTGTCGGGCCTGTCGGCCGCCCGGCGGGCCCGGGCCGGGCTGTCCCGGTCGTTCCAGTCGCTGGAGCTGTTCGAGGACGCCACCGTGATCGACAACCTGCGAGCGGCGTCGGATCCCCGGGACCGCTTGTCGTACCTGGTGGACCTGGTCCATCCCCGCACCCCTCCCCTGCCGGCCCAGGTGGTGGCGGCCATCGACGAGTTCCGGCTGGGCGACGTGCTGCACCACCATGTGCAGGACCTCCCCTACGGCCAGCGGCGGCTGCTGGCCATCGCCCGGGCCGTGGCCACCCAGCCCAGCGTGCTCCTGCTCGACGAGCCGGCGGCCGGGCTGGGCGACGCCGAGACGGCCGAGCTGGCCCGCCTGGTGCGGCGGCTGGCCGACGACTGGGGCATGGCCGTGCTGCTGGTCGAGCACGACATGACCTTCGTGATGAGCGTGTGCGACGAGATCGTGGTGCTCGACTTCGGCCGCCGGATCGCCCACGGCGAGCGGGAGGCGGTGCGCAACGACCCGATCGTCATCGCCGCCTACCTGGGCGAGCACGACGACGAGGGGCCCGACGGCCGGGTGGAGGACCAGGATCAGGACGAGGTGGTGGCCCGATGACGACCATGAACGGATCGGCGGCGGGCGCGGCCGCCGGCTCGGCGGCGCTGGCCGACGATCAGCCGGTGGTTGTGATGCTGCAGGCCAAGGCCCTGACCACCGGGTACGGTCCCCAGGCCGTGGTCCATGGCCTCGACCTGGAGGTGCGGGCGGGTGAGGTGGTCACCCTGCTGGGGCCGAACGGGGCGGGCAAGACCACCACCCTCTTGGCGCTGAGCGGGGAGCTGCCCCTGCATTCGGGCACGGTGTCACTCGACGGGGAGGTCACGAAGGCCCCCCTCTACAAGCGGGCCCGGCGGGGACTCACGTTCGTGACCGAGGAACGCTCGGTGTTCAAGGGGCTGTCGACCCGGGACAACCTGCGGGTGGGCGGGGTGGAAGTGGACGACGCCCTGGCCCTGTTCCCCGAGTTGGAGCGGCGGTTGGATGTGCGGGGCGGCCTGCTCAGCGGGGGCGAGCAGCAGATGCTCACCCTGGCCCGGGCGCTGGCCCGCAAGCCCCGGGTGCTGCTGGCCGACGAGCTGTCGATGGGGCTGGCCCCGATCGTGGTGAAGCGGTTGCTGGAGGCGGTCCGGGCGGCGGCCGACACGCAGGGCACGGCCGTGCTGCTGGTGGAGCAGCACGTGCGCAAGGCCCTGGTGTACGCCGACCGGGCCTACGTGATGCGACGGGGCCGGATCGAGCTGGCCGGCACCGCGGCCGAGATGCGCGCCCGCATCGGCGAGATCGAGGAGCAGTACCTCTCCGGCGGCGCCTGACCCGCGCCCTCTCCGCCGCCCCTTCGACCGTTCTGCGTCACGTTTTCCGCGCCCCACGCCCCTTCCGCGTCACGTTTTCTACGTTTTCCGGTGCTTTCGCGACGCAGATCCCCGGCGTGTCGCGGTTTTCGCGCCGTCGGTTCGACGGTGTCACGACGAGAGCCAGGCCACCAGGTCGGGGTGGCCGGAGAGGAGGCCGGCCTGGCGGGCGGAGGCGTCGTCGTAGAGGGGGCGGTCGAGGTCGGCGCCGTGGCGGGCCAGGAGCTGGGCGGTGGCGAGCTCGCCGGCCCGGCAGGCGTGCCAGGCGGCATTGGTGACGTCGTCGGCCGACGGGCCCGGGCCCCGGTCGGTGGCCAGCAGGCGCTCGAGGTCGGCGACCTCGCCCAGGGCGGCGGCGTGCCACAGCGCCATCGTGGCCCCCCGCTCCACCAGGCGCCGGGCAGCCTGCCACTGCTCGAAGATCACGGCGTCGTCGAGGGGTGGGCCGCCGGTCAGCACGCCGCCGTCGGCTTCGATGTCGGCTCCGGCGGCGAGGAGGGCGTCGACGGCGGACACGTCGTCGTTGCTGGCGGCCCAGTGCAACGCCGTCTCCCGGTGGGATCCGACGAAACGGCCATCGACCTCGGCCCCCGCCGCCACCAGCACGGCGATCATCTCGGCCCCCCGGGGAAGCTGGCCGGGCCAGTCGGTGGCCACGTGGAGGGTGGTGCGGGACTCGGCCTCGTCGCCGATCCGCTCGGTGGCCAGCCCGGGGTGGGCGGCGAGCAGGGCCCGTAGGCCGTCGACGTCGCCCGCCAGCAGGACGGCGACGAGCGCCTGGGCGGTGGGGTCGTCGGCCGGCAGCATCCCGCCACCGTAGCAAGCCCGGTAGGGGCCGATCCGGCGGGGCGATGATGGTGGTGATGAGCACGTATCGCCCCACGCCCCCGCCCCGGTTCTCGGTGCAGGGGGCACCACCGGCGGATGCTGGCGCACCGAGATCTCGGCCGTGCGAGCCCCGTCGAGGCCGTGCATCTCGAACTCCCAGACCCCGCCCGCCTCCACCTCGCACCGGTGGAAGGGGTGAGGATCAGGTGTCGCTGCGGTCGAGCTCGCGCGCGTTGTCGTCGAGGCGGCGGATGGCACGGCCGATGTCGGCCACGCCGTCGGCACCGGCGGAGGCTGCGGTGGAGATCCCTGCGATCACCTGGGACTGCTCGCTGACCGATCGGCTCAGCGTCGCCTGGTCCTGCTCCAGGGTGGAGACCATGTCAGCGATGGCGGCCATGGTCGCCGCCGAGGCGGCCAGGCGTTGGTGCACGTTGTCCACCAGCGAGCTGATGCCGGAGGCCGAGGCCGCCGTGCGCTGGGCCAGGTCTTTCACCTCGTTGGCCACCACGGCGAACCCCTTGCCCGCCTCCCCCGCCCGGGCCGACTCGATGGAGGCGTTGAGGGCCAGCAGGTTGGTCTGGCGGGCCAGGTCGGTGATGGTGCCGACGATCCCCACGATCTCCTCGCCCGCCGCCCCCAGCTGGGCGATCAGGTCCCGGCTCTCGTCGGTGGCCCCCGCGATCTGGCGCACGGCCGACTCGGCGGCACCGGCCGTGCCGGCGATCTCGTACGACGACGACGCCAACTGCTGGACCGACTCGGCGATGCTGGCGGCCTGGGCCTCCACCGTCTGGGAGCTGGCTGTCACGTCACCCACCAGGCCCCGCAGCGACCCTGCCAGCTGGCCCCGCTGGGCCAGTTGCTCTCCCGCCCTCTCGGCCCGCTCCGCCTCGGCCTGCACCATGGCCCGGTTGGCGGCGTCGAGCTGGCGCCGGACCCACAACGGGATCTCGCCGACAACGAGGTTCATGGCCAGGAACAGCACGACCCAGCCGGCGGCCGCCGAGGGACCCAGGTCGGGGCGGATGTGGAGGAACATCGCCGCACCGGGAGCAATCATGTGGCCCACCAGCCACCGCCGGTTGACCACCGCCCCGGCGCAGGCGCACGACACCGACGGGAACACCAGCATTCCGGGGTGCGCCAGCCACAACGGCATGAACACCACCTGGATGACCGATGCCACCGCCATCGTGAGGCGGACGAACAGCGGCCCGTGGGCGTTCCAGACCGGGAGATGGGGCACCGCCGCCGCCGTCGCGCAGGCGGCGATGAACACGATCATCCGCTTGTCGAGAGGGACGCCGGTGAGCACCGCCCACACGGGCGTGGCCACGGTGGCCACGGCGTAGAGTCGGCCGGCCATGCGACCGGCCCGCACCTCGTACGACAGCGCGGCCCGCGCCTCCCGTTCTGACATCGACCGTCCTGTCGGCCGGCGCCGCCGCCAGTTTGAGCCGCTTGGGTGCTGCACGCCGGGGAGAGGTAGTTTTCGCCTTCAAGGGTGAGGACGCAAAGGAGACAGTCCAGTGATACCTCCCGGCATCATCTCGGCCGACGGCCACGTGTGCGAGCCGCCGAACTGCTACATCGACTACATCGACCCCAAGTACCGTGACCGGGCCCCCACCGTGATGGAACAGCCCGACGGCACCGAGGCGTTCGTCGTCCCCGGCATGAAGCGCCCGGTGGCCCTGGGCTTCGTCGACGGGGCCGGTTTCGGCGTCAAGGAACGCAACCGCCGGGCCCGGACCATGAAGTTCTCCGACGTCCGCCCGGCCGCCTACATCGGCCGGGAGCGCCTCCCGTTCATGGATCAGGACGGCCTGGCGGCCGAGATCATCTACGCCTCGATCGGCATGGGCCTGGCCATGCACCGGGACAACGACTACAAAGCCGCCTGCATGAAGGCGTACAACCGGTGGCTGGCCGCCATGTGCGCCGACGCCCCCGACCGGATCTTCGGCCTGGCCCAGACCGCCATCCTCAGCGTCGACTCGGCCATCGAGGACTTCACCACGGCCAAGGAGATGGGCATGGTCGGCATCATGATGCCGGGCGACGCCATCCACGAGGACTACGACCACCCCGACTACGACGCCCTGTGGGAGTGCGCCGTCGACCTCGACCTGCCGGTCTGCTTCCACATCCTCACCAGCCGTAACGGCAGCATCAACGCCCCCACCCGGGGCCACAAGCTCAACAACTTCCTCGGCATCATCCGGGCCATCCAGGACGTGGTGGGCATGATGACGCTGGGCGGCGTGTTCGAGCGCCACCCCGGCCTCAAGCTGGTGGTGGCCGAGAGCGACGTGGGCTGGCTCCCCCACTACATGTACCGCATGGACCACGCGGCCCGGATCAACGCCGTCGACGGCATCCTGCCCGGCCTGTCCAAGCTGCCCAGCGAGTACATCCGTTCCAACGTGTGGGCCACCTTCCAGGACGACCTCACCGCCTACCACACCTTCGGGCTGATGGATCACAGCCGTCTGCTGTGGGCCAGCGACTTCCCCCACACCGACTCCACCTGGCCCCTGTCCCGCCAGCTGATCGAGGAGCAGGCCTCCCACCTCACCGAGGAACAGAAACAGGACGTGTTCCGCAACAACGTGGCCGGAGTGTTCAACCTCCCGGCGGGTGACGCGTCGTGGCGCATGGAATCGGCGACGGCCGCCGCCTGAGATGACAGCCTGAGATGACAGAGCAGCAGGAGATCCCGGAGGTCGACCCCTTCGCCGACGAGGCGGTGCCGGAGACCGACGTCGTCCGCCCCGGCGACGAGCTCGACTGGGCCGCCGTCGAGGCCCACCTCCGGGCCCACCTGCCCCCCGACGTGACCGGCGCCGGCCCGTTCCGGGTCAGCCAGTTCCCCAACGGGTCGGCCAACCTCACCTACCTCATCGCCTTCGGCGACCCCGACTCCGACCCCGACCCCGACTCCGGCGGAGTCGAGCTGGTGCTGCGCCGCCCGCCGTTCGGCACCATCGCCCCTGGGGCCCACGACATGCGCCGGGAGCACAAGGTGCTGTCCCGCCTGTGGCAGCACTGGGACAAGGCCCCCCGGGCCTACCTGTTCTGCGACGACCACTCGGTGGCCGGGGCCGACTTCTTCGTGATGGAGCGGCGCCGGGGCGAGGTGATCCGGGGCGTGATCCCGCTCTCCATGCGCCAGCAGCCGAACGTGGCCCACCGCCTGTCGATGGCCCTGGTCGACGCCATCGCCGAGTTCCACCTCCTCGATCCCGCCACCTGCGACCTGGCCGATCTGGGCAAGCCCGAGGGATTCATGGCCCGCCAGGTGTCGGGCTGGCACAAGCGGTGGGAGCTGGTGGCCGACGAGCGCCACCACGAGGCGATGTGCGCCATCCACGACCGCCTGGAGGCGGCCGTGCCCGAGCCCCAGCGGGTGTCGCTGGTCCACAACGACCTCAAGCTCGACAACGCCATGTTCGCCACCGGAGACCCCGACACCGTGGTCGCCTTCTTCGACTGGGACATGACCACCCTGGGCGACCCCATGGCCGACCTCGGCACCCTGCTCAACTACTGGCCCGACCCGGCCGACACGCTGGAGGTACGCCGGGTAGGCCACGACGGCATGACCCGCATGGGCCTCGCCCCCCGGGCCGAGATCATCGCCCGCTACGGCCGACAGACCGGCTTCGACGTGTCCCAGGCCTCGTGGTACGAGGCGTTCGCCCAGTGGAAGACCGGCGTGGTGATCCAGCAGCTCCACCACCGCTGGAAGATGGGCAACTCGTCGAACGAGCGCCACGCCACCATCGCCGACACCCTCCCCTTCCTCATCAACACCGCCAGCACCCTGCTCGAGCTCTGAACCGGAGTACCACCACCCATGTCGACCGACAGCACTGACCAGAAGGACGCCATCGTCATCGGGGCCGGCCTGTCCGGCATCTGTGCCCTCTACAAGCTGCGGGAGCTGGGCCTCGACACCCTGGTGCTGGAGGCGGCCGACGACCTGGGCGGCACCTGGTTCCACAACCGCTACCCCGGCTGCCGGTTCGACTCCGAGAGCTACACCTACTGCTACACGTTCTCCGACGAGCTGCTGGCCGAGTGGAACTGGACCGAGCACTTCGCCCCCCGGGGCGAGACCCTGCGCTACCTCAACCACGTGACCGACAAGTTCGACCTGCGGCCCCACATGCGCTTCGGGTCCCGGGTCGACCGTTGCGTGTGGGACGAGGACAGCCGCACCTGGCGGGTGGAGCTGACCGACGGCACGGTCTACACCACCCGCTACGTGATCCCCGCCGTCGGGGTGCTGTCGAGCCCGGTGATGCCCACCATCGAGGGCATCGACAGCTTCGAGGGCCCGTGGTGGCACACCTACGACTGGCCCCACGAGCCGGTGGACCTGGCCGGCAAGCGGGTGGCCGTGATCGGCACCGGGGCCACCGCCGTTCAGCTCATCCCCGAACTGGCCAAGGTGGTGGGCGAGCTGTACGTCTTCCAGCGCCGCCCCAACTGGTGCGCCCCGCTCCACAACCGGGAGATCACCCCGGAGGAGATGGCCGACATCAAGAGCCGCTACGACGAGATCTTCGCCCAGTGCCGCATCACGCCCGGCGGGTTCATCCACAACCCGCTGCGCCAGCCCATGTTCGACGTGCCCGAGGAGGAACGCTACGCCTTCTTCGAGGAGCTGTACGCCTCGTCCGGCTTCCGGATCTGGCAGGGCAACTACCGCGACATCCTGATGGACGAGAAGGCCAACGACGAGTTCACCGCCTTCGTGGCCAACAAGATCCGGGAGCGGGTGAACGACCCGGCGGTGGCCGACAAGCTGATCCCCAAAGACCACGGGTTCGGCACCCGGCGGGTGCCGATGGAGACCCGGTACTACGAGGCCTACAACCAGCCCAACGTCCACCTGGTCGACATCAACGACACCCCGATCGAGCGGGTGGTGCCCACCGGGGTCCAGACCGCGGAGCAGACCTACGACGTCGACCTGATCGTCTACGCCACCGGCTTCGACGCCATGACCGGCACGCTGGACAAGATCGACTTCCTCGGCGTCGACGGGGTCAAGCTGCGCGACGCCTGGAGCTACGAGCCGGCCACCTACCTCGGCCTGCAGAGTGTGGGCTTCCCCAACCTGATCGTGCTGGCCGGGCCCCAGTCGGGCTCCGGGTTCACCAACTTCGGGCGGGGGGTGGAGGAGACGGTGGACTGGGTGACCGCCCTCGTCGCCCACATGCGGGAGCGCGGCCAGACCCGGATCGAGCCCGAACCGCAGGCCCAGGAGGAGTGGGTGCGGCACGTGGCCGACATGTACGACCTGCTCCTGCTGGGCAAGGTCAAGTCGTGGTTCACCGGGTTCAACTCGAACATCGAGGGTCGAGACCATGTGCGTCACGTGGTGTACAACGGCGGGGCGCCCCGGTACCGCAAGAAGCTCACCGAGGTGGTGGAGCAGGGCTACGCCGGCTTCCAGCTGAGTTGAGCCCAGCTCAGCCCGCTCAGCTGCTGAGCTCGACTGAGCACGTTTGTGGGCAGAACTGCCCACTTCCGACGGCAACCTTTACAGGGGTGCCGGGCGACCCGTAGACCTGCATCACGGTGCACATGGCGGGCAGGAACACGGCGGGAACGGGCGCGGCCACCGTGGCGCGCCCCGTCCCTCCGGTCGCCCCGGTGACCGCCGTACCCACCCGGCGGCCCGAGCCCCGGGTGAGCGACACCGCCGAGGACTTCGAGCGCTGCGTGGAGCGGTGGACGGCCGAGCTGGCCCGCCTCGCCTACCTCCTCACCGGAGACCACGACGCCGCCGACGACCTCGTGGCCGACGCCCTGCTGTCGGCCTGGCGCCAGTGGCCGGCGGTCATGGCGGCGGCCAATCCCAAGGCCTACGTGCGCCGGATCGTGGTGAACCAGGCCGCCTCCCGGGTCCGCACCGCCCAGCGGGGACGCAAGGGGCTGCGTCTGCTGTCGGGTCTCACCCGTGAGACGGCACCGGGCCCCGACGTGTCCGAGCGCCTCGACATGCGCCGGGCCCTCGAGTGCCTCCCCCGGGGACAGCGCCTGTGCCTGGTGCTTCGCCACGGGATGGACCTGTCGGAGTCGGAGGTGGCCGAGGTCCTCCAGATCAGCATCGGCACGGTGAAGAGCCAGACGTTCAAGGGGATCAGGCGGCTCCGCCAGCTGCTGGAGCAGCAGGCATGACGGAACCGCCGGCGGCCGACGACACCGGCCGCCGCTACGACGACGACCTCCGGATCCTGCTGGCGGCCCACGGGGCCGACCACCGGCCCGACCGGGCCCGGATCCGGGCCCGGTTGGACGCCGGCCTGGCCACGGCCCGCCAACAGGATCCCCCCGGCCGGATCGCCCGGCACCGTTCTCGGCCGTCGACCCGGGTGGCGGGGCTGGCGGCCGCCTCTCTGGTGGCGGCCGCCCTGCTGTTCGTGGTGGTGGACACCGGCCGGCCGGTCCAGGTGTCGACCACCGGGCCGGCCGCCGGGGGATCGGGCCCGGCCCGACCGGACGGAGCCGACGACGCAGCCCGCAGCACCGACCGGTCGGAGCCCACCGGCGCTTCCCTGCCCCCGGAGCCCGACCGCTCCGCCGACCCGACCGCCGTCGGCGATCCCACGGCGGCGGACACCGACGGGCCCGGGATCCGGGTGCCGGCCGACGATCCCGAGCCCAGCACGCCGGCGGCCGTCCCCGGCACCGACGGGGCGCCGGACCCGTTGGGCGGGGGCTCCACCCCGCCCGCCTCCACCACCACCGCCGTCAGCGGCGAGACCAGGCCCGCCGCCCCCGACGTACCGGGCGGCGCCCCCTCCTCCACCACCGCCGTGCCGATGACCCGGCCCAGCTCCACCGTCACCTCACCCCCCACCACCGCCCGGCCGGCTGCCACCACCTCGACGGTGCCGGGGCCGGCGGTGCAGTCCGGCCTCCTGCCCCAGCAGGTGGTGCTCGGCCCCGTCGGCCACCTCGACTGGGTGATCGTCGGCTCGCGCAACGACGGCAAGATCGTGCGGATGAAGGCTGGAACGGGGCGACTGACGGTCAGCGCGCCGTCGGGGGCCCTACCCTCACCGTCGCTGATCCCGTTCCTGTGGAGCGGCGGGAGCCCCGAGCAGGACCGCGCCGACAACTCGACCTGGTGGACGGCCAACGGCGCCCCCTCCTCGTTCGTGGTGCAGGTGGCGGGGGCCGACAACGCCTCGGAGGTCGTCCTCTACGCCGGCAGCAGCAGCTCGCTGGTGGTCACGGTGACGGTGTCGGGTCGGGGCACGACCCAGAAGGTGGTCCCCGCTGGTTTTCTCGGTTCGGCGGCCAAGGTGACGGTGTCGCTCACCGGGGCCGACCGGGGCCGCGACGTCTCCATCACGCTCGGTGCGGCCAAGGGTTCGGTGAGCCTGGGGGCCGTCACCGAACGTTGAACCGGCCCAGGGCCTCCTCGGCCGCCGCCGGCAGATCCCGGAGCCGGTCGACCTCGCCCCGCGGCGGTGGCCGCCAGATCGGTGGCCAGCGGCCGGGGATCAGTGAGACTGCAGGTAATGGCGGGCCAGGGGGTCGCCGCCGAAGTCGCGGCGCAGGTCGCGCCACACGGTGTGCACGTGGTTGGCGTCGCGTTGGGTGTTGTCGTACTCGATCAGCAGGTCGTCGCCCTGCAGCCGGTAGTAGTGGGGCTGGCCCGGCTCCCGCCCCCCGGCCCACGCCAGATGGAGGGCGCCGCCGGTCACGGCGGCGGTGGCCCGGGCCCGCTCCTCGGCCGCCAGCTCGTCGGGGAGCCGGTCCACGTACACCGCCAGCAGGGCGTGGAGCACGTCGAGTTGGTCGGCCCGGAGGTCGGCCGCCGCCAGTCCCTTGGGCCGACCGGTGAGCGACAGGGCCGCCAGGTGATCGTCGGTGAGGCCCAGGGTCGTCTCGGCCGAGGCCTGGGCGGTGGCCATCAGCTGGTGGATGTCGTCGGGCAGCCGGCCCCGCCACACGTCGACCAGCGGGAGGGGCCGGTCGCCCTCGGCCAGCCGGGTGCGGTTGACACCCACGATGTCCACCGGGGCCACCGGGCTGATGAGGGCCCGGGCCAGCTGGGCCTCGTCGAGCGAGCGCACCAGCTCCCGGCCCAGGTCCTCGGCGCCGGCCAGCGGGCGGTAGGGGTGCGGGCCCAGCAGCGGGGCCGACGCCGGATCGGCCCCGAAGAAGCTGGGCGTCACCCCCGCCACCTCGCCGGCCTCGATCGTCACGTTGAGCGACACGTGGTGGCCACCGAAGCGCCACCCCCAGGTGCCGTCGGGATCGGGGTCACCGAACAGCGCCACCCAGTACAGGCCGGGGTCGCGGCCCCGCTCCCGGCCGAAGGCCACGGTCCACCCCTCGGTGTGGTCGAGGATGTTCTCCAGCCCGATGATGGCGGCCACCGTGACATACCCCGGGCGGGACAGGCCGGAGGCCACGAGCTGGTGGGTCCGGCGCTGCTGGTCGGGGGTCATGGCGGCGAGCGCGAGGCCCCCGTGGTCGGTCGGGGTGTAGAACCAGCGGGTCCGCTCGGCGTCGTCGGGGCGGCTCCACCAGGCGGCGGCCCGCTGGGCCGGGTCGAGGGCATCGAGCAGGTGGCGGGCGGCATCGGCCATCCGGCGGGCGAGCTCCCGTCGCGGACTCATCGGGCGGCGCTCGGGCGGCTAGGGCTGGCCGAACGTGGCCAGCTTGTCGACCCGGCACTCGAACAGCACCCGACGCTCCTCGAACGACGGATCCCGCAGCCCGTACTCGTCGCCCTGGCCCACGTACTTCTGCCAGATCTTGTTGAGCTGGTCTGTCACCCGGGGGCCCTCGGTGGGGTCGTCCTCGCTGATCTCCCGCTCCACGGTGACCTTCATGCTCAACCAGTGGTACATGTTCTGCGGGTTCATGATGAGGATCGTGATCTGGGGGTTCTTGCGGATCCAGCCCGCCTTGGGCCGGTGCTGGGCCACGTTCACCAGCACCTTGTCGCCCTCGTAGTCGAACCACATGGGGGTGAGGCTGGGGCGGCCGTCGGGTCCCTCGATGGCCATCACGCAGGCGTAGGGCTCGTCCATGAGCTGGCGGTAGGTGGGGTCGAGGTCGCTGATGGAATTGATCTGCTCCTTGGAGCCGACCGAGAACTGGTTGGGCTGCAGGCCGGAGGCGACGTCGAGGAACTTGGCGACGGTGACCATGGGAGCGCTCCTTGCGAGGGCTGGTGGGTTGCTGTTCGGTGTCGGGGGCCGACGCTAGTTGATCCCCGGCGGCCGGGCCTCAGCCCGGATGTCTTTGCCTCAACCCCGAATGTCTTTGCCTCAACCCCGGTGTGGCGGCGATCAGGTGGCGGTAGGGCGCCGGATCGATCCGGGCGTCGATCAGGCGGGGCCGCCAGCACCGGCGCTTCGAGCGCCCCGTTGGTGAACAGCCCGGCGTTGGCCGGGCCCTCGGTGGGCACCACCCCCACGGCCTGGTACGTGGTCAGCACCGGGCAGCCCCGGGCGGCGGCGACCCCACGCCGGGCCGAACTTCGTCGAGAAGAGCCGGCTCTGGCGGCATTTCTCGACAAGGTTCGCCGGCGGAGGGGTCGGGGCCCCGGTGAGCAGCCCGTAGGTTCCGGCCATGATGGCGGCCGGTGTCTCGGCGTGGGCCAGCACGAAGCGGAGGCCGTGACGCTCGGCCGCCCCCAGCACGTCGAGGTTGGGTCCACCACCGGGCAGCCCGAACAGCACCGTGGCCCCCTCGGCCGCCATGGCCGCAGCCAGACGGTCGGCCAGAGAATCAGTCATGCCAGCATCCAACCAGCTTTCCCGTCCCGATTCCGCCCCGACCGCTGACCACTCACGCACCCGGCGCGCACCGGGTCACCGGTGACGCCCCCTGCGCCGGGTGCGCAGGAACCCAGCCACCCGGTTCGCCGCGGGTCACAGGCGACCGACAGCCTTGGCGTCGAGGTAGGCGTCGCCCAGGGCGGTGGCGAAGCGGGCCGGCTCGGCGTCGATCACCACCGCCCCCTGGGCCCGGAGGCGGGCCGCCAGCTGCTCCCGCTGGTCGAGGGCGGCGATGGCCGAGGCCCGCAGGAAGGCACCGTCGGTGTCGGCCGTGGTGTTGGTGGTCCAGTGGACCAGGTCGGGATCGCGCACGGCGGCCACCACCACCACGTGGGTGCGGATCAGCAGCGGCAACACCGGCAGCAGGAACTGGTCGACCGCCTCGGGCACCAGCTCGGTGGCCAGCACCAGCAGGCTGCGACGCCGGTAGCGGGCCAGCACGTGGGTCACCACGTTGCGGTAGTTCGACTCGGCCAGCGCCGGTTCCAGGTCGAACAGCCGCTCGGTGATCTGGGCCCGCTGGGAGCGGCGGGCCGACGGCTCGATGGTCACGGTGACGTCGAGGTCGAAGGCCACCAGCCCCATCCGGTCGCCCAGCCCGGTGGCCAGTTCGGCCAGCAGCATGGCTCCGTCCATGGCGTACTCCATGCGGGGCAGGCCGTCGACCCGCCCGGCCATGGTGCGGCCCGAGTCGAGCAGGAACAGCACGGTCTGGTTGCGCTCGGCCCGGTAGGTGCGCACGATCGGGCGCGAGGAGCGGGCCGTGGCCGACCAGTCGATGCGTCGGGTCTCGTCGTCGGGCGTCAGCTCCCGCAGCGAATCGAACTCGGTGCCGCCGCCCCGACCCCGGGCCGACCGCAGCCCCACCTCCAGGATCCGGGCCCGGCGCAGGCTGAGCTCGGCCTCCCGGGCCGAGCGGAACGGGGGCAGGACCTTGAGGCTGCCGGGCAGGCTGCGGGCCCGCTGCTTGTGCACCAGGCCGAGCGGGCCCGAGGTACGGACGACGAGCTGGTCGGGGGTGAAGCGGCCCCGGCGGTGGGGGCGCATCTCCACCGTGGCCCGGGCCGACCCCCGGGCCGGGAGGCGCACCATCACCCGGCGGGCGGCGGCGTGCAGTGACGGCGGGAGCTGGTCGGCCAGCCACACCCGGCGGGCCGAACCCCAGCGGCGGCGGGAGCTCGACGACACCTCCCAGGTGATGGCGGACGGCTGGTCGAGGGTGACGGCCCGGGGGTGCTGGCGCTCCACCGCCACCGCCCCCGGCGGCGGAGCGGCCAGCCCGTCGAGCAGGGCCGCCGCCACCAGCACCAGGTTCAGCAGCACGAACCGGCCGTCGAGGGCCAGCCCGCCCAGGCGGACGGTGCCCAGGTCGGGCAGCAGGGCCAGGGCCACGGCGGCCAGCGCCACCACCACGGCCAGCCGGGGGGCCGGCAGCGGCCAGGTCACGGGGCCGGGACCTGCCCCAGCACGCCGTCGAGCACCTTGTCGGCGTCGATCCCCTCGATCTCCAGCTCGGGCCGCACCTGCACCCGGTGGCGCAGGGTGGGCTTGGCCATCGTCTTGACCTCGTCGGGGGTGACGAAATCCCGGCCGGCCAGCCAGGCCCAGGCCTTGGCCGTCTTCAGGAGGGCCACCGCCCCCCGGGGCGACACCCCGAGCGACAGCGACGGCGAGTGGCGGGTGGCCCGCACCAGCTCGATCACGTAGCGCAGCACCGGTTCCTCCACCCGCATGGCGGCCACGTCGCGCTGGGCGGCGGCCAGGATGGCGGGGTCGGCCACCATCCGCACCCCGGCCGCCACCGGGTCGTGGGGGTCGAGCCCGAGGTGGTGGCGGCGGATCACCTCCAGCTCCTGGTCGGCCGTGGGGTAGTCGACGAGGAGCTTCACCAGGAACCGGTCGAGCTGGGCTTCGGGCAGGGGGTAGGTGCCCTCGTACTCGATCGGGTTCTGGGTGGCGATCACGATGAACGGATCGGGCAGGGGTCGGGACGTGCCGTCGATCGACACCTGGTGCTCCTCCATGGCCTCCAGGAGGGCGGCCTGGGTCTTGGGCGGGGTCCGGTTGATCTCGTCGGCCAGCAGCATGTTGGTGAACACCGGGCCGGGGCGGAACCGGAACTGGCCCTGGTCGAACACCATCTGGCCCACCACGTCGGACGGCATGAGGTCGGGTGTGAACTGCACCCGGGTGGTGCGCAGGCTCATGGAGGCGGCCAGCGACTTGACCAGCAGGGTCTTGGCCACACCGGGCACCCCCTCCAGCAGCACGTGGCCTCCGGCCAGGAAGGCGCACAGCACGCCCGACAGCACCGGCAGCTGGCCCACCACCACCTTGGCCACCTCGTCCCGCACGGCCACGAACGAAGCCCGCGAGTCGACGCCGACCGGTTGTGCCATCCCTGCAGCCGGCGCCGCCGACATCGAGGCGGCGGCCGCCGTCGCCGTCGTCGGCTCCCCCGGCTGGCCGGGGCCGGCGGGCTCGAACGGGTACGGCGTGTCGGCGGCGCTGGGGAACTCGGTGCTCACAGGTGCTCTCCTCCGGAGGGGGCGGCGGCGGTTGCGGCCAGGGTGGGGGTGGGACCGGGAGTGGGGGAGGCGGGGCCGGGGGCGGCGGTCAACGCCAGGGCCTGGTTGACGGCGTCGATGTCGGCCACGAGCCCGGCCAGCTCACCGCCGGTGCCGGCCGGGGTGCCGCTCAGGGCCCGGGCCACCCGTGCCGGATCGAGGCCGGCCAGGGTGGCGGCCCGGCCGGCCAGCTCGGCGGTGGGGGTCTCGGGAGCCATCTTGAGCTGGCGCCGCAGGCGTCGCTCCAGGTCCCGGCGCAGCACCTCGGACGCCTCGGGTACGGCGCCGCTGCGGCGGCGGAGCTCGCCCGTGGCCCGCACCAGCAACGAGGCCGGCAGCTCCACCGGTTGGGGCTCGGGCACCGGGTGGCCGAAGCGGCGGATACGCCACACAACGAACAGGGCGAACGCCGCCGCCAGCTGCCACGCCACCCACACCGCCCAGGAGGGCACGAGGTCGCTGAGCTGGCGGGACCCGGGCGACGCCACCGGGCCGTAGAGCACGCTCACCGGGGTACCGACGCCGTCGGGGGCCAGCAGGTTCACGGCCAGCACGGCGTTGTCGGCCTCGTCGAGGAACTCGTTGGTCAGGGGGTCGGCCCCGCCCAGGGCCACCACCCGGCCCTCGCCTTGCCGGCTCACCTGCAGGTAGTCGCCGGCGGCACCGGCGAAGCAGGCCTGGGCGGCCACGAAGCCGGTGGCCCCGTCGGGCCCGGGGCGCACCGGCACCGGCTCCGCCGGGGGTGAGACCACCGGCGGGAACAGGCGGAAGTCGCCACCTTCGAGGTCGAGGCCGTCGAGGCCGGGCAACGGCCGGCAGGGCCCGCCCGTCACCTCGGCCACCGCCACGCCGTTGCCGAAGTCCACCACGGGGGCGAACGGCGAGAACGGGTCGGCCACCACCAACGTGCCCCCGGCGCCCACCCAGGTGCTGAGCGTGCGGCGCTGGTCGACCGTGAGGCTGTCGTCGAGCATGAGCACCGTGGCCGTGCGGTCGGCCGGCAGGCCCCGCACCACCGGCGTGCCGGTCTCGTCGAGCAGGGCCGCCAGCGCGGCGGTGCCGGTGGGATTGGTGGCGTCGGGGTCGAGCGGGGCGCCGTCGCGGGCCTGACGCCCGGAGAGCAGGCCGATGCCGAGCAGCAGCACCGCCAGCACCACCCAGAACGCCGTGGCCCGCCGGTTCACGCCTGCTGCTCCAGCAGCCGCTGATCGGCCGAGGCCAGAGCCTGGCTGTCGTCGGGGGCGGCTTTCCGCCCGCCGAACCACACGTGCTCGTAGCGGTCGGTCACCCCGTCGAACACCGCCACCCGGTCGGGCTGGGGCCCGGCGCTGCGGGCGAAGGCCGTGCGGTGCTCGCCGCTGGTGGTCGACTCCGCCGCCGGCACCGCCGACCGGTCGGCCAGGCCGGTGGTGAGCGCGTGGTAGCGGGCGTGGACGGCCTCCCCCCACCGGCCGCCGGCCTCGGCCTCGGCCGCCTGGGCCAGCCACCGGGCCCGGCTGGTCCGGGGGATCGACTGGTGGGTGACGGTGGCCCGGGGCCGGCGCAGGTCGCCCGAGCGGGGGAGCACCTTCCAGGCGATGTAGGCGGCGGCGCCCATTGCCAGCAGCAGTACGGCGTAGCCCAGGTAGTAGCCCCCGCGGCCCGAGTTGCCCACCACCGAGCCGAACACCTCACCCAGCCGCTCGGCCAGCCAGTTCACGGCCCGCTCGACCAGGCTCGGCTCCGCTTCCCGGTACTCGGGGCGGGCCAGGATGTCGTCGGCCTTCCGGCGGATCTCGTCGGGTGTCATTCCGTGAAGTGCCGTTGGATGCGGCGGCCCAGGTCGAGGCCTTCGGTGCGGTAGCGGAGATCGAGGTAGGACAGGCACATGGCCGCCCCCGTCACCGGCACCAGGATGAGCGAGGTGAGCGTGTTGGACGCGGCCAGCAGCGGCCAGGCCCGATCGGGACCCACGAACACCGCCACCGCTCCCGGCAGCGTGCCCACCGCCTGGCCCACGCCGTACTGCACGGCGAGCAGCAGGAGGGTGAGCCCGATGAGGGGGCCGGGCCGGCGCCGCACCAGCTCCACCGACCGGCGAACCGACGCCACCGGGCCCAACCCCTCGATGGCCAGCACGGGCGAGGTGAGCGAGCACAACAGGATGGCGGCCAGGCCAGGGACACCGAGAAGCAGGAAGCCGATGCCTTCCAGGGCGTGGACGATCACGAACGACCCGGCCAGGGCGGGCAGGCGGCGGCCGGTGAACCGCAGGGCGTCGAGGGCCGACAGGTCCTGCCCGTCGAGCCAGCCCACCACCACCCGGCTCACCGCCACCCCACCGGCCGCCGTCACCGCCAGGCCCAGGCCCCGGGTGACGAAGAACAGCAGGTCGTAGGCGGCGAACGGGCTGGTGGTAGCGGTGCCGGCGGCCGGGTCGCTCAACAGGTCGCTGAACGACGATCCCCCGAGATCGTCCCTCGAGGCCCAGGCCTGGAGCAGGGCCACCGGCAGCACCAGGCCGGCCACGATCCCCACGATCACCCGGGCCCGCTGGCGGAGCACGGCAAACGAGCCGTCGAGCAGGTCGAGCACCCCGAGGGGCCCTTCGCTGATGGGAACGACGGTCCGGCCGGGCACGGGGGACATTCTTCCCCGAACCGGCTCCGAAGCGCAGTCAACCGGGTGCGAAGATGGCCCGATGGAGCGGTTCCGGGCCGATACCTATGGCGAATCGTTCGCCGAGGTCTACGACGAGTGGTACCAGGGCGTGAGCGATGCCGAGGCGGTGGCCTCCTTCGTGGCCGCCCGGGCCGGAGCCGGGCCGGTGCTGGAGCTGGGGGTGGGGACCGGTCGCCTGGCCGCTCCCCTGCTGGCCCGGGGCCGGGCCGTGGTGGGCCTCGACGCCTCGGCCGCCATGTTGGCCCGGTGCCGCCGTGGGGGCCTGGAGCGGGCCGGGCTGCGGCTGGTGCGGGCCGACATGGCCGCTCTGCCCTTCCGGGGCCCGCTGGGAGCGGTGCTGATCGGGTTCAACACCCTGTTCAACCTGGCCAACGCCGAAGCCCAGGGGTCGCTGTTCGCCCAGGTGGGCAGGATGCTGGGGCCGGGCGGGGTGCTGGTGGTGGAGGCCAACCAGACCGACGCCCTGGCCGGCGGGCCCGAGCGTTGGATCGGCCGGTCGTCGGTCACGGCCGGGGCGGGGGCCGAGGGACGCCGCGCCGGCGGCGCGGTGACGGTGGTGGCCACCGAGCTCGACCGGGAGGCCCAGGTGATCGTGGGCCAGCACGTGGAGGTGGGGCCGGGCGGCGTGCGGTTCCGGCCCTGGCGCCTGCGGTGGGCCACCACCGACCAGATCGACGGTTTCGCCCGCTCGGCCGGCCTCCTGCTGGCCGAGCGGCACGGGGGGTGGAGCGGCGGCGAGGCCTGGGACCCGGGGGGAGACACCCACGTCTCGGTCTACCGCCGGGCCTGACCTCTCCTTGCGGGGGCTGCGCCCCCGACGCTTCGCTCCCCCATCCCGGGCGGGGCCCCAACCCTCCCGACGGCTCCGCCGTCCCTTGCGGGGCTGCGCCCCCGACGCTTCGCTCCCCCATCCCGGGCGGGGCCCCAACCCTCCCGACGGCTCCGCCGTCCCTTGCGGGGGCTGCGCCCCCGACGCTTCGCTCCCCCATCCCGGGCGGGGCCCCAACCCTCCCGACGGCTCCGCCGTCGCCTACCATGCGGGCGGATGCCGAAGATCTCCGTGAGCACCGTTATCGACCGGTCGCCCGACGAGGTGTGGGCCGACGTGAGGGAGATCGCCAGCCACGTGGAGTGGATGGCCGACGCCTACGAGATCCGCTTCCTCTCCGACCGCCGGGAGGGTGTTGGCACCCGGTTCGAGTGCGAGACCCGAGTCGGGCCGCTGCGCACCACCGACGTCATGGAGATCACGGCCTGGGACGAGGGCCGGCTGATGGGGGTCCGCCACACCGGCGTCGTCACCGGTGAGGGGGCGTTCACCCTCCACCCGCTGCCCGGCGGCCGCACCGAGTTCCGGTGGCAGGAGCAGCTGCGGTTCCCGTGGTGGCTGGGCGGCCGGCTGGGTGAGCGGGTGGGGGCACCGGTGCTGCGCCTCATCTGGAAGCGCAACCTCAGCAAGCTCCGGCGCCGCTTCGACTGACCCCTCACCCCGTTCTGGTGTCCCCACCCGCCACCGGTGCCGGGCCCGGACTCCAGATCGGATCGGTCGGTCAGTGGAAGGTCAGTGGAAGGTGCCGGACGCGGCGGCCAGGGCGAACAGGGCCACGCACAGGGCGGCCGTGGCCCCCATGGCCGTGCCCATGGGCTGGCGGTAGCGGCCGGGCAGCCAGCTCAGCAACCAGCCGGCGGCGAACCCGGCCACGATCCCGCCCAGGTGACCCCAGAACGAGATCCCTCCGATCAGCAGGGGCAGGGCCAGGTTGATGACGAAGATGCCGCCCAGCGAGGTCTGGGTGATCTTCACCCCGCGGGACCACAGCACGGCGGCCAGGGCGCCGGCCAGACCCAGAACGGCACCCGACGCCCCCACGGTCACCTGGCTGTAGTCGAACAGGAGCACGGCGGCTGATCCGCCCAGCAGGCCGGCCAGATAGGCCAGGGTGAACCGCACCGGGCCCAGCAGCCGCTCCAGGGGCGGGCCGAACAGGTAGAGGGCGTACATGTTGAACCCGAGGTGGAGCAGACCGGTGTGGACGAACCCCGCGCTCACGATCCGCCACAGCTCGCCGTCGGACACGGCCGGCCCGAACAGCGCCCCCCAGTTGGCGTAGGACCAGGTGGAGCCGGGCCGGTCGGTGGCCCGCTGGAGCAGGAAGGCGGCGACGTTGAGCCCGATGAGGATCGACGTGACCGTGGTGGAGCGTTTGTCGATCAGCGTGCGGGCCGGGATCACCGTCTGGGCCCCGGCTCGGGCGCATTCGGGGCAGTGGAAGCCCACCGAGGCCGGGGTCATGCACTGGGAGCAGATCGGCCGCTCGCACCGCTGGCAGGCCACCGCCGCCGGGCGATCGGAATGTCTGTAGCAGGTCGTGTCGTCAGCCAGCACCGCATCTCACGGTATCGCCGAGGCCGGGTCCCGAAGGGACACGTCCTTCCGCTTTCCGCGACCTTCGGGCCGGCGTGCAGCGTCAGAGACGAGGTTGTCGATCAGGACCTGTCGATGTGGTTCACTTGCGGCGGTCTCCTGGGCGATTCCCGGAGCGGACAAACGGAGGAGAGAGACATGTGGAAAGAATTCAAGGCGTTCATCAACCAGGGTGGCGTGTTCCAGACGGCGGTGGGCCTGATCCTGGCCCTGGCCTTCAAGCCGATCGTGGATTCGGTGGTGGCCGACCTGGTGCTGCCGATCGTGGCCCGGATCTTCAGCACGCCGGACTTCGCCGACCTCAAGATCAATCTGGGTGGTGAGACCAAGCAGATCAACGGGGTCGACGTGGAGGCCGCCATCGCCTACGGCAAGTTCATCAACGTGATCATCTCGTTCCTGATCATCGCCTTCGTGCTGTTCCTGATGGTGAAGGCGTACAACAAGGCCACCGGCTACAAGGAGCCGGAGCCCGAGACCGGCCCCACCGAGATCGAGCTGCTGACCGAGATCCGCGACAGCCTGGCCAGCCGCTGAGCTGAGCTGAACGCACGAGGTGCGGGCGGGTGCCCGGGGGCTCAGAGCGAGACCCGGGTGCCTTCCTCCGCCCCCACCAGGGCCTCGCCCACGTGAACCACCGAGGTGACACCGTCCACCCGCTGCTTGAGGATCCGCTCCAGGCCGTCTTTCAGGGTCTGGCTGGAGGCGGGGCAGGTGACACAGGCTCCGATGAGCTCCACCGACACCACACCGGTCTCGACGTCGGCCCCGCGCAGGTAGATGTCACCCTGATCGGCCTGGATGGCGGGACGGATCACCTTGATGACCTCCGCCACCTTGCCTTCGAACTCGCTGCGCTCGATGCCTTCGAACTCGCTGCGCTCGATGCCCTCGAACTCGCTGCTGTCGGCCGGCTGCGGGTCTTGTGACACGGTGTCTGCTCCTTGCCTGGGTCGCTGCCTGGTCCGCAGCCGGGGTCGGCCGGACCGGTAGGCCAGAGGACCAGGTTACCGGCCTACCCTGATGACCATGAAAGCGTGGCCGACCCCCGGCGCATTCCCGATCCTGGCCCATCAGGGCGGTTGGGATGAGATGCTGATGGTGCTGGGCCCGCTGGTGCTGGTGGGCGGCGCCCTGTGGCTGGCCAATCGGCGGGTGACCCGCCAGCTGGCCGAGCAATCCGACGCCGACGGCGATGCTGAGGCGGCCGGGGCCGGCGAACGGGTGGGCGCCGAGCCCGAGCCCGACAGCCCCTCGTGAGTTGCGTCGAACGCACCCGCCTGGTCGACGACGACGGCCTGGCGGCGCTCCGGGCCCCCCGGCACGACCTGGTGCTGGAGGAGGCCCACGGCGACGACACGTTCGCCCTGGTGGAGGGCCCGTTCCGGTCCTACCGCCGCACGCTGGAGATCCGCTCCGAGCCGGCCACCGGCCGGCACCGGGTGACCGAGCGCACCGAGTTCTCCCTGGCCGTTCCCCTGTGGGGCCCCATCGTGCGGCCGCTGATGGCCCGGGCCCTGGCCGACACCAACCGTCACCCCCGCAACCGCTGGTGGTGGCCGGCCGAGGTGGTGGGCCGTCGCACCAGCGAACTGATCGGCGCCCTGTGCGTGATCAGCGTGATGGCCGGCTACCTGGGCGTGGTGATCGGCCAGACGATCACGTTCGCCGCCGCCGACTTCGGCCGCACCGACTCGGCCCAGGCCAACACCCTGGCCGCCACCCGGATCGGGGTGCTGGTTTCGGTGCTGGCGATCCACCGGGCCGACCGGATCGGCCGCCGGCCCCTGATCCTGTGGTTCACCGCCGGCGCCATCCTGTTCACCGTGGCCGGGGCCGCCGCCCCCAACCTGGCCGCCCTGGGCGCCACCCAGACGATCGGCCGGGGCCTCACCACCGGCCTGATCACCCTGATCATGCTGGCCGCCACCGAGGAGGCGCCGGCCGGCAGCCGGGCCCTGGCCATCAGCCTGGCCACCGTGGCCGCCGCCCTGGGTGCCGGCATGGTGATCTGGGTGCTGCCGGTGGCCGGCGCCGCCGACGGCGGCTGGCGGGTGGTCTATCTGGTGCCGGCGCTGTTCCTGCCCGTGCTGTGGTGGGTGGCCCGCCACCTGCCCGAGACCCGCCGGTTCGACGCCGCGGCCGAGGTGGGCGCCCCGGCTGCCGTCAATTGGGGGCGCTTCGCCCTGATCGGGGCGACGGCCTTCCTGTCGGCCATCTACCTGTCGCCGGCCTCGCAGCTCCGCAACGAGTTCCTGCGCGACGACCGGGGTTTCTCCGCCGCCGGGGTCAGCCTGTTCCAGCTGCTCGTCTCGACACCGGCCGGGGTCTCGATCGTGGTGGCCGGACGGGCCGCCGACCGGCTGGGCCGCCGCCGGGTGGGGGCGGTGGGGGTGGGCGTCGGGGCCGTGCTCAGTGCCGTCAGCTACCAGGTGGGCGGGCCCGCCATGTGGCTCACCGCGTCGGCCGGGGTGATCCTGGCCGGCGCCGCCTTCCCCGCCACCCGGGGCTACTCGACCGAGCTGTTCCCCACCCGGGCCCGGGCCCGGGTGGGCGGCCTGCTCGACGCCGTCACCGTGGCCGGCAGCGCCGTGGGCCTGGTGGTGGCCGGGTACCTGTCGCGCCGATGGGACAGCCTGGGCGACGCCATCACCGTGCTGGCCGTGTTCCCGGTGCTGGTGGCGGTGGCCATCCTGTTCCTGTTCCCGGAGACGGCGGCGGTGGAGCTGGAGGCCTTCAACCCCGACGACCCCGTCCTCGACCCGAACCGTGGCGCCTCGAGTGGGATCGTGCGCGCCGAGGCCACAGATCCCGAACCCGGCCCTCAGCCCAGCCCCGACAGCCCCGACAGCCAGGAGGAGACGGCCGACACGATCGCATCGTCGTGACGGGCGGCCGGGTCGTGGGTGGCTTCCAGCCACAGCTCGGCGAGCGGCCCGCCCAGGGCCGGCAGCTCCCGGGCGAACTCGTCCGGGGTGCCGAACGGGTCGCGGGTGCCCTGGACCAGCAGCACGGGGCAGGTGACGGCGCCCAGGTGCTCCACCCGCAGGTTGGCCGGCTTGCCCGGTGGGTGCAGCGGGTAGCTCAGCAGCAGCAGGCCCCGGGCCGGGACGGCCCCCTCGGCCACGGCGATGGAGGCGGCCCGACCCCCCATGGAGCGGCCGCCCAGCACGATCGAGCCCGGCTCCACGCCCCATTCGACCGCCGCCGCGGCCGAGGCCGCCGCCACCGCCTCCACCAGCTTGGGCATACGGTCGGGCGGCCGACGCCCCGGGCCCTTGGCCCGGTAGGGGAAGTTCACCCTCGCCACCGGCACGTCGAGCCCCGCCTCCAGGGCCAGGAACGTGTGGTGCTCCCGGTCGCCGCCGGCCCCGTGGAACAGCACGAGCCCGCCGACCGCCGCCTTCCTCCTGCCGCCACGACCGCCGCTGGCACTGCCGCCGCCGCTGGCACTGCGGCCACCGCTCCGGGCCGTCATCAGCTGCCGGCCAGGAGGATGCGGCGGGCCTCGGTCAGGTCGGCGATGCGGGCCGCCGCCCCCACCGTCTCAGCCCCGTGGTCGGGGTGGGCCTCCCGCAGCAGGGTGCGGAACTTGCGCTGCACCACCCGCTTGTTGATCTTGTCGGCGGGGTCGCCCTCGATCCCCAGCACCTCGAGCGCCCAGGCCACCGGGTCGTTCCACGCCTTGAGATCCACCAGGTCGGCGGCCCGGCCCCCCATCACGTAGGAGATGAACCGGTTGTCGACGTCTCGGCCCCACACGAGGGCGGTGCGCAGGGCGTCGAACACCGGGGTGCGGGACGACATCGGCAGCGAGCCGGCGGCGTAGACGGCCCCCAGCATCAGCTGCACGGGCCGGCCCAGGGTGTCCTCGAAGTCGAACTCGAGGGCGCCGCTCACCGCCATCAGCCGCTGGGGGCTCTTGGTCAGGCCGATGACGTCGCGCTGGTAGCGGTGGCGGACCCGGGGCTGGATCACCCGGCGCCCACCGGCCAGTGTGTCGATCACCGACACCAGGTCCTCCCGCAGCTCGGGCTCCACGTTGGGGGCGTTGTGGGCCACGATCCCGGCCAGCAGCACGCCACCGGCGCCGGGGGCAGGGTCGACCGGGAGGTTGCGGTTACCGAGCGCCACCCGCCGAGTGGGAGCGATCGGACGGGAGTGGAAGATGTCGAGCTCGGCCACGATCACGCCGGCCAAGGTAGCGGCCGCCCACCGGGCGTGAAGCACCGGGACCTGTGCCACGATGGGGGGCCATGGGCAACAACGGTTCGGCGTTCGACATAGCCAAGCTCCGGGTGGAGCCGGGATCCAAGGTCAAGCTGGCCAAGATCGATCCGGCCTCCACCCCGTCGTGGAACGTGGACGAGGGCGTGGCCGACAAGGAGCAGGCTGCGGCCAAGCTGGCCGAGCTCACCGAGCGGCTGACCGCCCTCCAGAGCCTGCTGTGGGCCCAGTCGTCGGAACGGGTGCTGGTGGTGCTCCAGGCCATGGACGCCGGAGGCAAGGACGGCACGATCCGCCGGGTGTTCGAGGGGGTGAACCCCTCGGGGGTGCGGGTGGCGTCGTTCAAGAAGCCGACCGAGCCCGAGCTGGCCCACGACTACCTGTGGCGGATCCACCAGCAGGCGCCGGCGAACGGCGAGCTCGCCATCTTCAACCGCAGCCATTACGAGGACGTGCTGGTGGTGCGGGTGATGGACCTGGTACCCGAAGACCGGTGGAAGCGCCGCTACCGCCACATCGTCGAGTTCGAGCGGATGCTGGCCGACGAGGGCACCACGATCGTGAAGCTGTTCCTCCACATCTCCAAAGACGAGCAACGGAAGCGGCTCCAGGCCCGGCTGTCCGAGAAAGAGAAGAACTGGAAGTTCGACGAGGCCGACCTGGTGCCCCGGGCCCGCTGGAACGACTATCAGAAGGCCTTCGAGGAGGCCATCGCCGAGACCAGCACCGAGCGGGCGCCGTGGTACATCGTGCCGGCCAACCGCAAGTGGTACCGGAACCTGGCGGTGTCGGAGATCCTGGTCAAGACGCTGGAGGGGCTGAAGATGAGCTATCCGCCGGCCCCGCCCAACATCGCCGACCTCGTCATCCCGGAGTAGGACGGAGCGCGCCCGATGGCCACCCACGACCTGGACCCGTTGCTGGCCGGCCGGGGCTACCGCAGCACCCGGCCCCGCCAGGCGGTGTGGGACGCGCTCCAGGACGGCGCCCACCGCACGGCCGAGGAGGTGGCCCGGGCCGTTCACGAGGTCCACCCCGAGGTGAACCTGGCCTCGATCTACCGGGCGTTGGCCCTCCTGCGGGACCTGGGGCTGGTGCGGGAATCCCGCCTGGCCGGCGGGGATCAGGCGTCGCGCTGGGAGCTGGCCCACCCCGACGAGCACTTCCACGTGGTGTGCGACCGCTGCGGCCGGGTGGACCACCACGTCGGGTCGCTGGTGGCGGCGATCACCGAGCACCTGAGCACCTCCCACCGGTTCGTGCCCGAGCGGGTGGAGCTGGTGGTGCACGGCCACTGCGTCAGCTGTGACGCTGATCACGACCACGATGGCGACGAGCCCTGGATTGCGAACCCTTCGCACCACTAGATTGCGACTGGTTCGCAATCGGCGGTGAGGGTCAGCGGAGGAGGCACAGCGCAGCGATGCACGCACCCGACGGGTTCCTCGACGCCGGCACGGCGGCGGCCACCGCCGTCATCGTGGCCGGCGTCACCGGGGCCACGCTGGCCGGGGCGGTGGGCACCGGCGTGCTGGCCTCGGCCCGCCGGGGCCGCCGGGCCGCGCTATGAGCGGAGGCCACCGATCACCGCTCGGGACGGGCGGGAGCGTGGTGCACCGGCTGCCGGCCGAGGTGAAGCTGGCCGCCGCCCTGGCCTTCGTGATCGTGGTGGCCGTCACCCCCCGCCGGGCCCTGCCGGTGCTGGCGGTGCAGGGTCTGGCCATCGTGGCCGTGGTGGGCCTGGCCCGCCTGCCGGTCGGTTTCGTGGTGCGACGGCTGGCGGTCGTGGCGCCGTTCCTGGTGGCGGCGGCCTTGACGGCCGTGGTGGCCGGTGGGCCCCGGGTCTCGGTGGGGCCCCTGACGTTGTCGGAGGCGGGGCTGTGGGCGGGGGCCGCCGTGGGGGCCAAGACCGTGATCGGGGCCCTCACCAGCATCGCCGTGGCCGGCACCACGCCCATCCCCGACCTCCTGGCCGGCCTCGGGCGCCTCGGGCTGCCGGCGCCGCTGGTGGCCCTGGCCGGCTTCACCCTTCGCTACCTCGATCTGGTGGCCGACGGCCTGGCCCGGCGCCGCACGGCCATGGCGGCCCGGGGGTACCGGCCCCGGCAACTCACCCAGGCCGGCCCTTTGGCGGCCAGCCTGGGCACGATGTTCGTGCGCACCTACGAGCGGGGCGAGCGGGTGCACGCCGCCATGCTCAGCCGGGGCTATACCGGCTCCCTGCCCGAGGTGACACCGGTGGTGCGGCCGCGGGCGGCGCAGTGGGCCACGGCGGCCCTGCTCCCGCTGGTGGCGGCGGCCGCCCTGGTCGCCCGCTGGGCCGGGCTGGGCCCGGCGTGAGCGCCTCGCCTCCGCCCGGCGCCGGGTCCCCCTCGGGCGGCGCCGCCCAGGCCCTGCCGGCCATCGCCGTCGACGGCCTGCGGTTCACCTATCCCGACGGCTCGGTGGCGTTGCGGGGCGTGTCGTTGCGGCTCGACCCGGGCGAGCGGGTGGCCCTCCTCGGCCCCAACGGGGCGGGCAAGACGACGCTGGCCCTCCACCTCAACGGGATCCTGGCCGTCCAGGAGGGGGCGGTGACCGTGCGCGGCCTGTCCGTGACCGAGGCCAACCTGGCCGAGGTCCGGCGCCGGGTGCAGCTCGTGTTCGCCGACGCCGACGACCAGCTGTTCATGCCCACCGCCGCCCAGGACGTCGCCTTCGGCCCGGCCAACCTGGGCCTCCGGGGGCCGGATCTGGAGGCCCGGGTGGCGGCCTCGCTCGAGTCGGTGGGGGCCGGGCACCTGGCCGGCCGCACCCCCCATCACCTGAGCACGGGCGAGAAGCGGCGGGTGGCGCTGGCCACCGCCCTGGCCATGGACCCCGACGTGCTCGTGCTCGACGAGCCGACGGCCGGCCTCGACCCCCGGGGTCAGCGGGAGCTGATCGCCCTGCTGCGCACCCTGTCCCCCACCCTGCTGGTCATCACCCACGACCTGGGTCTGGCCCTGGCCCTGTGCCCCCGCACCGTGATCCTGGACGACGGCGCCACCGGCGCCGACGGCCCCACCCGGGCCCTCCTGGCCGACGACGGGCTCCTCGCCGCCCACCAGCTCGCCCTCCCCTACGGTTTCGACCGCGCCACCCTCGCCGCCGACGGTCCGGCCTGACTCTCGCTGCCGAGCGTGGCGCCGGTCGGGAGCGGAGCCACCCCGGCAGGAGGCCTACTTGACCTGGAACTCGACCTTGTCGTGGCGGTGGGTGGCTTCGATGAGGCGCACGGTGCCCGACTTGGCCCGCATCACCAGGGACTGGGTGGTGATGCCGCCGGCGTGCACCCGCACACCCCGCAGCAGGTCGCCGGTGGTTATGCCGGTGGCGGCGAAGAAGCAGTTCTCCCCCGACACCAGGTCGTCCATGGTGAGCACCTTGTCGAGGTCGTAGCCCTGCTCGATCAGCAGGTCCTTCTCCTCCGGGGTGCGGGGCCACAGCCGGCCCTGAAGATCGCCCCCCATGGCCTTGAGGGCGGCGGCGGCGATCACACCTTCGGGCGTGCCGCCGATGCCGAACAGGATGTCGGCCCCCGACTCGGGCCAGGCGGTGGCGATGGCACCGGCCACGTCACCGTCGGGGATGAGACGGATGCGGGCCCCGGAGGCCCGGATCTCGGCGATCAGGTCGTCGTGGCGGTCGCGGTCGAGCACCACCGCCGTCACGTCCGACACCGGCGTGCCCTTCGCCTTGGCCAGCGCCTGGAGATTGCGGGAGACGGGGAGGCGGATGTCGACGATGCCGGCCCCGGCCGGCCCGACGGCCAGCTTCTCCATGTAGACGGCGGCCCCCGGGTGGAACATCGTGCCCCGGTCGGCCACCGCGATCACGGCGATGGCGCCGCCCCGGCCCAGCGAGGTGAGGGTGGTGCCGTCGATCGGGTCGACGGCCACGTCGACCAGCGGGGCGCTGCCGTTGCCCACGATCTCGCCGTTGTAGAGCATGGGGGCTTCGTCTTTCTCCCCCTCGCCGATCACCACCACACCGTTCATGTCGATGCCGGCCAGCACCGTGCGCATGGCGTCGACGGCGGCGCCGTCGGCTCCGTTCTTGTCGCCCCGGCCCATCCAGGCGGCCGCGGCCACGGCCGCCGCCTCCGTCGTTCGGACCAGCTCCAGGGCGAGGTTCCGTCCCGGCTTGAGGTCGTCGGCCACGTTCATGTCATTGCCTCTTCAGTTGGCGGATGGAGTGGTGATCAATGAGCCGCTTGCGCCGTGGCGGCCCCGGCCTCACTCGTCCGCAGGCGCACCTCGGCCCACCGGACGTCGTCCTGCAGGTAGGAGTCTTCCGGGTCGGCGGCCAGCGCGGCCTGGGCTTCGGCCAACTCAGCCTGCACCGCGGCGCGATCGATCGAATCGGCGGGCACGGCGGCGTCGGACAGCACCGTCACCTTGGTCTCGGCCATCGTGCCGGTCACCGACACGAACCCGCCCCGCACGGCGAAGCGGCGGATCGTCCCGTCCTCCTCGTACACCCGCACCTCGGACGGCACGAGGCTACCGATGAACGGCTCGTGCCCGGTGAGGAAGGCGATCTCGCCCCCGCCCCGGGTACGGGCCACCACCTGGATGGCGACCGCCGAGTAGAGGATGTCCTCGGGCGAGACGAACTCGACCTGGAAGGCCATCAGGAGCCCGCCGAGCGCCGCAGCTGCTCGGACTTCTCCCGGGCCGCATCGGCCCCGCCGACGTTGAGGAAGGCCTGCTCGGGCAGGTCGTCGAGCTCGCCGGTGACGAGGGCCTCGAAGCTGTCGATCGTCTCGTCGAGCGGGGTGAACACACCGGTCAGACCGGTGAAGACCTGGGCCACGAACATGGGCTGCGACAGGAACCGCTGGACCTTGCGGGCCCGGGACACCGTGATCTTGTCTTCCTCGGACAGTTCGTCGAGACCGAGGATGGCGATGATGTCCTGCAGCTCCTTGTAGCGCTGGAGGATCTCCTGCACCCGCCGGGCCACGTTGTAGTGGCGCTGGCCCACCACCTCGGGGGCGAGGATGGTGGAGGTGGAGGCGAGGGGGTCGACCGCCGGGTAGATGCCCAGGGCGGCGATGTCCCGGCTCAGCTCGGTGGTGGCGTCGAGGTGGGTGAAGGTGGTGAACGGGGCCGGGTCGGTGTAGTCGTCGGCCGGCACGTACACCGCCTGGAGCGAGGTGATCGACCGGCCGCCGGTGGAGGTGATGCGCTCCTGGAGCTCGCCCATCTCGTCGGCCAGGGTGGGCTGGTAGCCCACGGCCGAGGGCATGCGCCCGAGCAGGGTGGACACCTCGGAGCCGGCCTGCACGAAGCGGAAGATGTTGTCGATGAACAGCAGCACGTCCTGGCCCTGCACATCGCGGAAGTACTCGGCCATGGTGAGGGCCGACAGGGCGACCCGGAGGCGCACGCCCGGAGGCTCGTCCATCTGACCGAAGCACAGGGCGGCCTTGGACAGCACGGTGGTGACCCCGTCGCCCATGACGGTCTCACCCATCTCCTTGAACAGGTCGGTGCCCTCCCGGGTCCGCTCCCCCACCCCGGCGAACACCGACACACCGCCGTGGTTCACGGCCACCCGGGTGATCATCTCCTGGATGAGCACGGTCTTGCCCACGCCGGCCCCACCGAACAGGCCGATCTTGCCACCCTGGAGGTACGGCGTGAGGAGGTCGATCACCTTGATGCCGGTGACCAGCACCTGCTTGGTCGGCTCCAGGGAGTCGAAGCTCGGGGCGTGACGGTGGATGTCCCACCGGGTCTGGATGTCGAGTGACTCGATCGGCACGTCGAGGGGCTGGCCGATCACGTTCCATACGTGGCCCAGGGTCACGTCGCCCACCGGCACCTGGATGCCGTGGCCGAGGTTGCGTACGGTCTGGCCCCGGCGCAGGCCGTCGGTCGGCTTGAGGGCCACGGCCCGGACCCGCCCCTCGCCCAGCTGCTGGGCCACCTCGGCCATGACGGCGATGATCTCGCCGCCCCCGGCGTCGACGTCGAACTCCACTGCGGTGTTGATCGAAGGCAGCGAGTCGGGCGGGAACTCCACGTCCACCACCGGGCCGGCGATGCCAACGATCCGGCCTTCTTTGAGCTGCGGTTCAGTAGCGGTCATCTCTCGGTTTGCTCCTGGACTGGTGGAAAGCTGGTGTCGATCGGAAGAGAAAAGGAAGAAGAATCAGGAGGCCTGATCGAACAGGTCCTTGAAGGCGTCGCCGTCGTCGTCGCCGCTGGCGGCCAGACCCTCGGCACCGCCCACGATCTCCATGATCTCGGTGGTGATGGCGTCCTGGCGGGCCCGGTTCATGGCCCGGGACAACTTGGTGATCAGCTCGTCGGCGTTGTCGGTGGCGGCCTTCATGGCCCGCTGCCGGTTGGCGTGCTCGGAGGCCGAGGCGTCGAGCAGGGCGGTGAGAAGGCGGGCCTCGACGTAGCGGGGCAGCAGGTCCTCCAGCACGCCCTCGGCCGACGGCTCGAAGGAGAAGCCGGCCAGGGCTCCGGCGGCGCCGTCGGCGGCAATCACCGACGTGGGCTCCAGCGGCAGGAAGCGCCGCACCACGGGGCGCTGGGTGCCGAGGCTCACGAACTCGGTGTAGACGAGCTCCACCTGATCGACCAGGCCCTCGTCGAACAGCTCCCGCACCCGGTGGGCCACCCGGCGGGCGTCCTCGTAGGTCGGGTTGTCGGTGAAGCCGCCGAAGGAGCTGTCGATGTGATAGCCCCGGAACCGGAAGTAGCTCTCGACCTTGCGGCCAATGGCCACGATCCGGTACTCGCCGCCGCTGGAGCGCAAGGCCTGGATCTCACGCTCAGCGGTGCGCACCACGTTGGAGTTGTAGGCGCCGGCCAGGCCGCGGTCTCCGGCGCAGATCACAAAGGCGACCCGCTCGACGTTCTCCACCTGGCGGAGCAACGGGTGATCGATGCTGGCGCCACCGGCGGCCAGGTTCTCGATCACGCCGGTGAGCTGCTCGCTGTACGGCCGGGCGGCTCGGGCCCGCATCTGGGCCTTCGCCACCCGGGTGGCGGCGATCAGCTCCATGGCACGGGTGATCTTCTTGGTGTTCGACACCGTCTTGATTCGACGGCGAAGGATGCGTTCGGCTCCACCCGGCATGGGAGATCAGTCCTCGGCTCGGTTGATCTCTTCTTCGGGCAGGATGTTGGGTGCGTCCACGATCTTGGTGGTGGCCGCGCCCTGGGCCTCGGCCGTCGGCTCGTGGGAGCCGGTGCCGGCGCTGGAGAACTGGTCGGTGAAGGCACCGATGGCCGCTTCCATCACCTCGGTGTCGGGGACCTCACCGGTGGAGCGGATGGCCTCCAGGATGTCGGCGTGCCGGGTCTGGAAGAACGTGACCAGGTCGGTCTCGAAGCGGCCCACCTCGTTGATCGGGATACGGTCGAGGTAGCCCCGGGTGCCGGCGAACAGGGTGATGACCTGCTCCTCCACCGGGACCGGCGAGTTGATGCCCTGCTTGAGCAGCTCGGTGAGGCGGTAGCCCCGGTCGAGCTGGGCCTGGGACACGGCGTCGAGGTCGGAACCGAAGGCGGCGAAGGCGGCCAGATCCCGGAACTGCTGGAGGTCGGACTTGAGCGTGCCCACCGCGGCCTTCATGGCCTTGACCTGAGCGGCGGAACCCACCCGGCTCACCGAGATGCCCACGTCCACCGCCGGGCGGATACCCGACTTGAACATGTCGTCCTGGAGGAAGATCTGACCGTCGGTGATCGAGATCACGTTGGTGGGGATGTAGGCCGACACGTCGCCAGCCTTGGTCTCGATCACCGGCAGGGCGGTGAGGGAGCCGGCGCCCCGCTCGTCGCTCAGCTTGGCCGCCCGCTCCAGCAGGCGGCTGTGGAGGTAGAACACGTCGCCCGGGTAGGCCTCGCGGCCCGGCGGGCGGCGGAGCAGCAGCGACACCTGGCGATAGGCCTCGGCCTGCTTGGACAGGTCGTCGTAGACGGCCAGGGCGTGCTGACCGTTCTCCATCCAGTGCTGGCCCATGGCGCAGCCGGCGTAGGGGGCGAGGAACTTGAACGGCGCCGGGTCGGAAGCCGGCGCGATCACGACCACCGTGTACTCCATGGCCCCGTACTGCTCCAGCAGAGCCACCGTCTGGGCGACGGTGGAGCCCTTCTGGCCGATGGCCACGTAGATGCACTTCACCCCCTTGCCCTTCTGGTTCAGGATGGTGTCGATGGCGATCGTGGTCTTGCCCGTCTTGCGGTCGCCGATGATCAGCTCCCGCTGACCCCGACCGATCGGGATGAGCGAGTCGACGGCCTTGATACCGGTCTGCATCGGCTCGTGCACCGGCTGGCGGCCGATGATGCCCGGCGCCTGGATCTCCATGCGCCGGGTCTCGACGTTGGTGAGGGGTCCCTTGCCATCCTGGGGCTCGCCCAGCATGTTGACCACCCGGCCCAAGACGCCCTCGCCCACCGGGACCGAGAGGATCTCGCCCGTGGCCTCGACGAACTGGCCCTCCTGGATGTTCTCGGTTGACCCGAGCACCACGGCGCCGATCGTGTCCTCGTCGAGGTTCAGGGCGAGGCCGACCGTGCCGTCCTCGAACCGCAGCATCTCGTTCACCGAGGCGTCGGGCAGGCCGCTGATGCGGGCGATGCCGTCACCGATCTCGGCCACCCGGCCCACCTGCGACGAGGTGAGCTTGGGCTGGAAGCCCTCCAGGTTCCGGCGGATGGCCTCACTGATGCGCGAGGTGTCGATCACTATGTCAGCCATGCGTTCACTTCCAGCACGTTCAATCGTCGAACACGTCTAAAGGGTCGAAACAAGTATCGTCGGGGCACTGGCCGCAGCCGGTATCGACGGAGAAGGAGAGCGCCCCACAGCGAGGGCTAGAAGGCCTCGCGCAGCTGGTGGAGCCGGGTGCGGACGCTTCCGTCGATGATCTGGTCGCCGATCTGGGTGACGACGCCACCCAGAACCGACGGGTCGATCACGACCTTCAGCTCGATGTCCTTGCCGGTGGCCTTGCTGAGGGCGGAGGCCAGACGCTGCTGCTGGTCGGCATCGAGGGCGACGGCGGTGCGGACCTCGGCCACGACGTGGCCCCGCTTCTCGGCGCCCATCTGGACGATCCGATCAGCGATGCTGCCCAACTCGCTGGCCCGCCCGGAGGCGATGACCATCGAGACGAGCGCCGTGGTGACCCGCGACGCCTGACCGCCGAGCAGGTCCTCGGCCACCTGCTGCCGGCGGGAGGCCGGCAGCGTGGCGTCGGCGAGAGCGGCTCGCAGCTCCTCGGAGGCGTTGAACGCCGCCGCGATCTGGGCCATCTCGCGCTCCATGACGGAAACGGCGCCCTCGGCCTCGGCCACCCCGATGATGGACCGGGCGTAGCTGGTGATCAGATCGTCGGCCATCGGCTACTGACGCCCGACGCTGGCGATGTACTCGTCGATGAGCTGCCGCTGGCTGTTGACGTCGAGATTGCGTTCGACCACCCGGCTGGCGGCACCGACCACGATGTCGGCCACGTCGGCCTGGAGATCGGCGAGCGCCCGGGACCGGGCGGCCTCGATGTCGCCGGCCGCCCGCTGGCGCATCTCGGCGATGTCGGCCTCGGCCTTGACCTGCATGTTGGCGCTGAGAACCAACGCTTCCTGCCGGGCCTGCTCGACGATCTTCGCCGCGTTGGCCTTGCTCTCAGCCAGCTCGGCGGCCAGCTGCTTCTGGTTGTTCTCCGCCTCGACCCGGGCGGCCTGGGCCGCTTGGAGGTCGTTGCGGATCCGCTCGGTGCGGGCCTCCATGGTGTTGCGCACCAGGGGGTAGCCCCACTTGATCATCGCGGCCAGCAGCACCAGGAAGGCGCCACCACCCCAGATGAGCTCGTTGGTGGCGGGGATGATCGGGCTCGGGGCCTTGAGGCACAGCTCGAGGTCCTTCTGGGCCTCCTCGAGTTGGGCCGTGGCCTCTTCGTTGGCGCCCTCGGCGTGACCGGCTTCGACTATCGAGTCGAACTGCTCGGCCCCGCCCAGCTCTTCGATCTTCTCCACCGCGCAGGAGCCGACCGTTTCTTCGGAAGCTCCGGCCGGACTGGCGAGGAAGAGCAGGGCTGCTGCGCAGGCGATTGGCGCTGCGACGCGTGCTGGTTTCAAGACAGCTCCTCCGGATCAGCTGGGCAGGAGAAGGATGAACACGACGAACCCGATGAGGGCGAGGGCCTCGGTGAAGGCGATACCCAGGAACATCGTGGTTCGGGCGACACCGGCCGCCTCGGGCTGGCGGGCCATGGCGCTGATGGCGTTACCGACGACGATGCCGATGCCGATGCCGGGGCCGATGGCGGCGAGGCCATAACCCAGGCCGGCACCGATGGCCTTGAGGCCCTGCTGTACGTCGCCCGTGGTCTGAGCCAGGACGGCAAGTTGTGCAATGAGGATGGTCAGCACGCAATCTCTCCTAGTGTTCCGCGTGGGATGCCATGTTGATGTACACCGCTGTGAGGATCGTGAAGATGAAGGCCTGAAGAAAGGCCACCAGGATCTCGAACGCAGTCATTGCAATCAGCACGGCGAATGGCAACACCGCGCCGACCTTGGTGCTGTCCCACAGCGTTGCGGACAACAGGGCGAAGGTGACGAGCAGCAGGTGGCCAGCCACCATGTTCGCCCAGAGCCGGATGGCGAGTGATGCAGGCCGGATGATCAGCACCTGCAGCAGCTCGATCGGGGTCACCAGGATGTAGAGGGCTTTCGGCACACCGGCCGGGAACAGGCTGTTCTTGACGTAGGCGAAGCCTTGGTTCTTGAAGCCCTGGTAGTTGTAGACCAGCCATACGATGATGGCGAGGAAGATCGGCAGGGCCATGCGGGCGTTCGCCGGGAACTGGATGAACGGGATCACCTCGAAGATGTTCGTGAAGAACACGAAGAAGAACATCGTGGTGAGGAACGGCATGAACTTCTTGCCGTGGGCCACGCCGAGCGTGGGTTCGATGACCGAGTTCTCGACGAAATCGATACCGACCTCGGCGACGGTCTGCAGCCCGGAGGGAACCAGCTTCTTCTTCGAGCCACCCACGCCGTAGACGACGAGCGTTAGAACAAAAGCGGCCAGGTAGATCAGCACCGTCTTGTTCATCGCGATAGGCGTGTCCTTGAAGGCGAACGCCGGCCATTCGAACAGGTGCGAGATCGGGGGAAACTCGAGGGCTAGCACTCGGATTCACTCCTCGTACGGAGGGTGGACGGGGAAGACTTGGAGCCGGAGGCCGGCGTGGCGGGAGCCGCCTTGGCCACCGCATCGACGGCGACCAGGTTGGCGGTGACCCGCTGCGACTCCCACACCAGCAGGCCGAAGTGGCCGCCGAGCAGGGCGATCGCAAACGGGACGACCTCGAACCAGCCGACGCCCCGTAGGGGCACCACGATGGCGGTCAGCAGCAGGAGCCGGACCATGAAGCCACCGAGAACGGCACCGGTGAGCGCCGTCGGGGAGATGGCGGCAGCCCGGTCGATGATCATCGCGCCCAGCGCGAGGTTGCCCAGCACGAGGACGAAGGCCAGCACACTGGACAGGAAGCCGTCAAACCGCCAGAAAATGGTGCCGATCAGCACCAGGACCGGGCCGAGAATCAGCCCGAGGCGCGCCATGTCGGCCACCAGTACCCGCTCCGGCCCGCGGGCCCCGGCCACCGTGTTGGTCATGACTCATCACCGACAACCGGGGGCGCCGATACCGGGCGCTCGGCCTTCGGACGCTCGGCCTTCGGACGCATGATCTCGGCCTGGAGCTCATCGATCCGGTGGTTGTAGCTGTACCAGAGCTTCCAGATCTCGTAGACGGCCACCACGATGGCGAACACGAAGGTGAACAGCCGCCCGGTATTCAGCCGGCCATCGAGCAGATAGCCGAAGAATGCGAACAATGCCGGCGTGGCCACGAGCTCGAACGCCGCATTGAAGATGCTGTCGGCGCCGCTGCCGGAGGTGCGCTTCGCCCGTTCGTCGGTGGACGGACGTGCACCAGACGTGAGCATGCGCAACAACCTCCCCGAGCGCGACTGGAGCCTCTGCCCAAGGTAGAGGCTCGTTAGGACCCCGCAGACTGTATCTGTGGCCCCCTGTGTTCGCAACCGACGAGGGACCCATTCGGAGGACCCTCGTGGGCAATGCACCTCACTCCTTGGAGGGTGCTTCCACAATGACCACGACCGGGCTGGAACCGGCCGGCCGAACGGGCTCCGGATCGTGCTCCAGAGCCAGCTCGGGGGCCGCTTCGGGGATCGGTTGGCGACCGCCCCCGGCCGTCGCCGGGAGGGCCGGATCGGGCTCGACCATGGCCAGCGCCGGCGGGGCGGCGGTGACGCTGAGCGGCCGCTGGCGGCGGTGGCGGGCGGCCCGCCCCAGCTGGCGCAGGGAGGAGTCGAGCCGGAAGCCCGGCCGGAACAGGGTGAACAGCACGAGGGCGGCGGCCCCCACACCGAGGGGCACGATGGCGTCGCCCTGGCCCTCGTTGTAGGTGGGGTAGAGCACGAAGGCCGACAGCAGGGCCGTCCAGGCCCACAGGATCCACACCGTGCGCCGATGGCCGTGACCGAGGCGGACCAGGCGGTGATGGAGGTGGTCCTTGTCGGCGGTGGCCACCCCCTTGCCGCTGCGGGCCCGGCGCAGGATGGCGAAGGCGGTGTCGAGCATCGGCACCCCCAGGATCACCAGGGGGATGGCCAGGGGGGCGTAGAAGAAGAAGGTCTGGCCGCTGTAGGGATCAGGGGTGCGGCCGCCCACGGCAATGGTCGACGCCGCCATCAGCGCCCCCAGCAGCAGCGCGCCGCCGTCGCCCATGAAGATCCGGGCCGGGAACACGTTCCAGGGCAGGAAACCGGTGCAGATGCCGAGCACGGCCGCCGCCACCAGCGGGCCCACGTTGCCCTCCCGCAGCAGGCCGACGCCGGGATCACCCAGCCGGATCCCGTAGAGCAGGAAGGCGGTGGCCCCGATGCCCATGATCCCGGCGGCCAGCCCGTCGAGCCCGTCGATGAAGTTGACGGCGCTGGTCATGCCCAGCACCCAGATCACGGTGGCCACGAAGGCCAGGTCGTAGCCGAGGGGAAACAGGTCGAGGAAGGGGACCCGGAACCAGAAGATCGACACCCCGCCGGCGGCCAGCAGCCCGGCGGCCACGATCGTGCCGGCCAGCTTGGCCGGGGGCGACAGCTCGATCACGTCGTCCAGTGCCCCCACCAGGTAGGCGACGGTGGCACAGGCCAGCACCCCCCAGGGCTCGGTGGACTTGTCGAACACGGCGTCGAACCGGCCGCTCTGCCAGGCCACCACGAAGGCGGCCACGAAGCCCAGGAACATGGCCCCTCCGCCCAGGGCCGAGGTCGGCCGCTCGTGCTGGCGCCGGGAGTCGGGCGCCACCAGCAGCCCGAGGCGGTTGGAGAGCAGGAGGAACAGGGGCACGGTGGCCACCGTCACGATGAAGCCGGCCCCCGCCACCAGCAGGTACGACGTCAGCTCCGGCCTCATCGGCCGCGCCGCATCGAGTCACTGGCCGTCGGGCGCACCACGTCTACGAAGGTACCCGGTCCGGCCCGGTCCAGGCGGTCACGTTCCTGTCGGCTCAACGGCGGCCCGAACCCGAGGCGCCCAAGGGGCGCACGTCGGCGTTCGCCGAAGGCGAACCCGAGGCGCCCAAGGGGCGCACGTCAACCCTGGGGGTAGGGAGCGAAGGGGGCGCACAGCTCCCGCACCCGCTCCCGCACCTCGGCCACGGCCCCGGTGTCGGTCCGGTGGCGCAGCGTCTCGGCGATGAGCTCGCCGATCACGGCCATGTGGGACTCGGTCATCCCCTGGGTGGTCACGGCCGGGGTGCCGATGCGCAGGCCGGAGGTGACGAAGGGCGAGCGGGGATCGTCGGGGATGGCGTTGCGGTTGAGCGTGATCCCGGCGGCGTCGAGCACCTCCTGGGCCTCCCGGCCGGTGAGGTCGGCGTCGAAGGGGCGCAGGTCGACCAGCAGCAGGTGGTTGTCGGTCCCGCCCGAGACGAGACGGAACCCGTGGCCGGCCAGCGACGAGGCCAGGGCCGAGGCGTTGGCCACGATCTGGGCGGCGTAGGTGCGGAACTCGGGGGTGGCGGCCTCGGCGAAGGCCACGGCCTTGGCCGCGATGGCGTGCTCCAGGGGGCCGCCCTGCTGGCCGGGGAACACGGCCTTGTCGACGGCGGCGGCCAACTCGGCGGTGGACAGGATGCATCCGCCCCGGGGGCCCCGCATCGTCTTGTGGGTGGTGAAGGTGACGATGTCGGCCACGTCGACCGGGTTGGGGTGGACCCCGCCCACGATCAGGCCGGCGATGTGGGCGGCGTCGAACATGAGCCGGGCCCCCACCTCGTCGGCGATGTCCCGGAAGGGCTTGGCGTCGATCACCCGGGGGTAGGCGGTGGCGCCGGTGACGATCAGCTTGGGCCGGTGGGTGCGGGCCAGCTCGGCCACCTGGTCGATGTCGATCCGCTCGTCCGACGGCGTGAGCCCGTAGCTCACGAAGTTGTAGGTGAGGCCCGAGGCGTTCACCGGCGAGCCGTGGGTGAGGTGGCCGCCGTGGTCGAGCCGGAGGCCGAGCACGGTGTCGCCCGGCTCCAGCAGGGCCTGGTACACCGCCATGTTGGCGTTGGCCCCCGAGTGGGGCTGGACGTTGGCGTGGTCGGCCCCGAACAGCTCGCACACCCGCTGGCGAGCCAGGTCCTCCACCTGGTCGACCACCTGGTTGCCGCCGTAGTAGCGCTTGCCGGGATAGCCCTCGGAGTACTTGTTCGTGAACACCGAGCCGGTGGCGGCCATCACGGCCGGGGAGGCGAAGTTCTCCGAGGCGATGAGCTGCAGGGCCGTGTTCTGACGCTCGATCTCGGCCGCCGTGAGGCGCTCGATCTCGTCGTCTACCAGGTGGGGCCAGGGCACGGGCGGTTCTCCTTGTCGGCGGCGTCGTTGCCGGTCAGTGCTGGTCTTGCGGTACGTGTTCGAGGGCGCTGATCTTGTCGACCCGGCCCTGGTGGCGGCCACCGCCGAAGCCGGCGGAGAGCCAGGCGTCCACGGCGTCGAGCGCCACCTGCACCCCCGTGAGGCGCTGACCCAGGCACAGGACGTTGGCGTCGTTGTGCTCCCGGGCCAGGCGGGCCGAGGTGGCGTCGTGGACCGTGGCGGCCCGGACCCCGGGCACCTTGTTGGCGGCGATGGCGATGCCGATGCCGCTGCCGCACACGGCGACCCCCAGGTCGGCCTGCCCGCCCACCACCGCTCGCCCGACGGCGGCTCCGTAATCGGGGTAGTCGACCGAGGACGCGTCGTGGGTGCCGAGATCGGTGACGTCGTGCCCGGCGGCCTGCAGGTGCTCAGCCACGGCCGCCTTCAGCTCGATGCCGGCATGGTCGGATCCCACCACGAGGCGCATGTCATCTGAGGGTACCGGCCCCTCACGGCGAACTCTGACGGCGCAGCCCAGGAAACGGGACCTGGTGTCAGAGTTCCCGGTGGTGGGCGCCGGCGGGCGGGCGCCGTCAGCGGGGCTGGGGGTGGCGGGCGACGACGGCCCGGGGCCGGCCGGTGAGGTCGGGCTCCACCGCCACCTCGGCGAACCGGGCCCGGGCCCGGTCGGCCACCGCCTCGGCCTGGGCCGGGGCCAGCTCCAGCACCAGGGCGCCGGCCGCCACCAGCCAGGCCGGGGCCTCCTCCACCAGATGGGTCAGGTGCTCGGTGCCGTCGGGGCCGGCGTAGAGGGCCGAGGCCGGCTCCCACGCCGCCACCAACGGGTCGATCTCGTCGCCGTGGGCCACGTAGGGCGGGTTCGACACGATCACGCCGAACCGGCCGGCCAGCTCCGCCGGCAGGGCCTCGAACCAGGAGCCGGTGGCCACCCGCACCCGGGTGCCGGGCCGGCCCAGCCCGGCGATGTTGGCCCGGGCCACCTCCAGCGCAGCCGGCGAGGCGTCGGTGAGCCACACCTCGGCTCCGTCGTGCTCGGCCGCCAGCGACAGCCCGATGGCACCCGAGCCGGTGCCCAGGTCGGCGGCCAGCACGGCCGCCCCCCGGGGGGCCAGCCGGTGGAGCTCGACCAGGGCCAGGCCGGCCACCACCTCGGTCTCGGGGCGGGGGATCAGCACCCGGTGGTCGACGAAGAGATCGAGCCGGCGGAAGCTCCACTCCCCCAGCACGTACTGCAACGGCTCGCCGGCGGCCCGGCGTCGGGTCATGCGGTCGATGGCGGCCACGCCCCGCACGGTGGCCGGCTGGTCGGCCAGGGTCGCCCATTCGGCGGTGTCGTCGGCCCCGCAGGCCCGCATCACGATCCACTGCCCCTGGCGCTGGGCCCCCTCGATACCGGAGACCACGAGGGCGTCGGCCACCTCCCGGGCCAGCTCACCCCACGAGACCGTGCCGTCCACCCGGAGCTCGGCCCCGTCGTCGGGGCCGCCGGCCGAACCCGGCCCGGACGGGTCGGCGTCAGGCGGCGGCGGGGACGCCGGCTCAGAGGGATCAGTGGGCACCGGCGGCCTCGGGCTCGTCGGCCGAGGCCTGGAGCTGGCGCGTCCGCTCGTCCTGCACCAGGGCGTCGCTGATCTCGTCGAGCTCGCCGGCCAGGATACGGTCGAGCTTGTGGAGGGTGAGGCCGAGCCGGTGCTCGGTGACCCGGTTCTCCTTGAAGTTGTAGGTGCGGATCTTCTCCGACCGGCCGCCCATGCCCGTCTGGCTCTTGCGGGTGACCGCCGCCTCCGCCTCCTGGCGGCTCCGCTCCAGGTCGAGCAGACGGGCCCGCAGCACCTTGAGGGCCCGCTCCCGGTTCTGGATCTGGCTCTTCTCGTCCTGCATCGACACCACCAGACCGGTGGGCAGATGGGTGATCCGAACGGCCGAGTCGGTGGTGTTGACGTGCTGACCGCCGGCGCCCGACGAGCGGTAGGTGTCGACCCGCAGGTCGCCGGGGTCGATCTGGATCTCGACCTCGTCGGCCTCGGGCAGCACGATCACGGTGGCCGACGAGGTGTGGATGCGCCCCTGCGACTCGGTGACCGGCACCCGCTGCACCCGGTGGGGCCCCGCCTCGAACTTCATGCGGGTCCACACACCCGCTCCGGCCAGGGAGAACGTGATCTCGTCGAACCCGCCCAGGTCCGACACGCTGGCCCCCAGCACCTCCAGCGTCCACCCCTGGCGCGAGGCGTACGCCTTGTACATCTCGAACAGGTCCCGGGCGAACAGGTTGGCCTCTTCGCCCCCCTCGGCCCCCCGGATCTCCACGATCACGTTGCGGCCGACGTTGGGGTCGGGCGGGAGCAGGAGAACCTTCAGCTCCTCCTCCAGCCGTGCGATGTCGGTCTCGGCCTGGGCCGCCTCGGCCCGCAGCTCGTCCCGCTCGGCCGGGCTGGCCTCGCTGAGCAGGGCTTTCACCGTCTCGACGGCTTCGTGACATTCCCGTAGGCGGACGGCCACGGCCACGATGTCACTCAGCTCGGCGTACCGCCGGGTCAGCTCCACGAACCGGCGGTTGTCGGCCGCGATCGCCGGGTCGCCCAGGCGGGCCTCCAGCTCCCGATGTTCGTCTTCCAGCCCACGCAGCCGCTCCAGCATCACCATCGAGGCTACCCAGCCCCCACTCCCGCCCCGCCCGGCCGGCTCCCCACCCTTTCCCACCCGGATCTCTGACACCGAGGCCCGGACGGCGGTACGCCGTGTCAGAGTTCCGAGAAGAGGGGCTAGCGGGCGGCGAGCCAGGGGCGCCAGCCGCCGTGGGCGGTGATGTCGGCGGCGCCGGCCAGGCCGCCGGCTTCGCACACGAAGCCGAGTCGGGCCGTGCCGTCGGCCAGCGCCACGGTGCCCAACCCCAGGGGTGGGGCGATCCCGGCGGCGAAGGCGCCGACGGCGGCCGTGGGCAGGGCCCACACCTCCACCTCGACGGCCGCCCCGCCGGCCCCCACCCCGTCGCCCACCCGCTCCAGGGCCGGGCGCCGGCCGTCGGGCAGGGCCCACAGTCGGTAGCACGGGGCCGTTGCCGTACGGGCCACGAGGGCACCGCCCACCTCGGTGAGCTGCCCGTTCAGCGGTTGACCCTCCAGGTGGGCGCCGACCACCACCAGCTCGGTGACCCCGATCGGGGCCGGCAGCCCGGCGGCCCCGTCACCCGGGACAGCGCCCGGGACAGCCGCCGGGGCCACCGCCGGATCGAGCAGAGCCCGGGCCAGGGCGGCCAGGCGGCGGTCGCTGCCGGCCGGGCCGTGGAACGTGAGCCCGGCCCCCGGCACCGGCCCCCCGGTACCGACCCGGACGGCCGACGGGTCGGGCACGGTGAGGGCGGCCAGGTCACAGATGTTGGTGAACGTCGTGTAGCGGCCGAGAGCGGCGTTGGCCCCGATCGGGTCGGCCGCCACCTCCTCCAACGTCGGGATCCGGGCCACGGTGGGCAGGGCCAGGGCGTGGAGCCGGCCCCACAGGGGGGCGACCTCCCGGCGGGCGGCGTACACCCGGGTCAGCACCCGGTGGTAGTCGACGGCCGTCCACCGGGCGGCGTCACCGATGATCCGGCCCGTCACCTCCACCAGGGCGTCGGGGTGCTCGGCCATGAAGTCGCCGACGGCGGCCAGGCGCTCGGCCACCAGGGCGTCGCCGTAGAGGAGCTGGCCGGCGGCCAGGAACGGGGTCAGGTCCACCGGCTCCAACTCGGCCCCCAGGAGGGCCAGCCGCTCCAGCAGCTGCTGGTACGACCGGGCCAGGGCCGGATCGAGCCGCACCAGCTCACCCTCGCCCACCACCCCGATCCGGGCCCGGTCGATCCGCACCGGCGGGAGCTGGGCCCGATCGCCGGGCGCCCGCTGCCACGGGTCGTGGGGGTCGGGCCCGTCGAGCAGCACGAACGCGGCCTCGGCGTCGGCCACGGTGGCGGCGAACACCGACACGCAGTCGAGCGAGGCGCAGGCCGGCACCACACCGGTGGCCGGCACCAGACCCCGGGTGGGCTTGAGCCCCACCACCTGGTTGGCCGCCGCCGGCACCCGGCCCGAGCCGGCGGTGTCGGTGCCCAGAGCCAGGGTGACCAGCCCGGCGGCCACGGCCACGGCCGAGCCGCTGCTCGACCCGCCGGGCACCAGGGTGGGATCGAGCACGTTACGGGCCGTGCCGTAGGGCGTGCGGGTGCCCACCAGGCCGGTGGCGAACTGGTCGAGGTTGGCCTTGCCCACGTAGAGGGCGCCGGCGTCGAGCAGGCGACGCACCGCCGGGGCGTCGGCCGCCGGGGTGTAGGCGAAGGCGGGGCAGGCGGCGGTGGTGGGCACACCGGCCACGTCGATGTTGTCCTTCACCGCGAACGGCACGCCGAACAATGGAAGCCGGGCCCGCTCCTCGGCTGGGAGGCGGTCGAGGGCAGCGGCCCGATCGGCCAGGTCGGGGGTCAGGCCGCCGATGAGCACGGCCGGATCGGCCAGCACCTCGTGGGCGGCGGCCACCGCCGCCGCCACCTGGGCCACGGTGGCGCCCTGGGCGTAGGCGCGCCGCAGGCCGCCGAGGGTGATGTCGGTGAGAGCCGGGCCCGGGTCCGGCGGGCCGCCACTCACGCCTTCAGGGCGGCGAGGAAATCGTCGGAGGTGCAGTGCGCCCCGAACACCCCGCCCTGCATCGTGATCATCTTCAGCGCCGCCTGGTAGTTGCCGTAGTCGGTGGCGCCGGTGCAGTCCGACAGGAGCAGGCACTCGTAGCCCCGGTCGTTGGCGTCGCGCATCGTGGTGTGGACGCACACGTCGGTCGTGATCCCGGTGAACACGATGTGGGTCACCCCCCGGCGCTGGAGGATCAGGTCGAGGTCGGTGGCGTAGAACGACCCCTTGCCCGGCTTGTCGATGATCGGCTCGTCGTCGATGGGATAGACCTCGGGCACGATGTCCCAACCCGGCTCACCCCGCACCAGGATGCGGCCACAGGGGCCGGGGTCGCCGATCCCGCCCCCCACCCTCTTCGACCGCCACAGCTTGTTGGCCGGCAGGTCGGACAGGTCGGGGCGGTGGCCCTCCCGGGTGTGGAGCACGTGTATCCCGGCCTCCCGGGCGGCGGCCAGCACCCGCTGGGTCGGCTCCAGACCGGCCCGGGTGAGGTTGAGGTCGTAGCCCATGGCGTCGACGTAGCCGCCGGGGCCGCAGAAGTCGGTCTGCCAGTCGATGTTGATGAGGGCCGTGCGAGCCGTGTCGAACGAGCCGTCGTAGGGCCAGGGATAGGGGTCGGCCCCGTCGATTGCGGGATGGATGCTCACGTCGGTGGACTCCTTCAAGTCTCGGAACGGTGCGGTGGTGAATGGTCGGGTTCGGGTCAGGCGGCGGGGCAGCGGCAGGAGGCGGTGAGGGCGTCGAGCACCGGGGCGGTGGCGCCCACGGCGCCGAAGATGCCGCCCGACATCTCGATCATCGACACCGTCCGGGGGGTCAGGTCGGGGTCGAGGGCCACGCAGGCGTCGACCACCACCAGGCATTCGAGGCCGGCGTCGTTGGCCGAGCGCAGCGTGGAGTGGACCGTGGTCTCCAGCCCGAAGCCGGCCAGCAGGAGCTGGTCGACGCCGGCCCGGCGCAGGAGGGCGGCCAGCGGCCCGCCGTACAGCCCGTCCACGCCGGCGGCGGTCACGCTCACCGCGCCGGGGATGGCCCCCACCGGCGGCACCGGCGCGGCCGATCCCGGCACCGGCCCCCGGACCGGGAGCGGCGGGTGGGCCACGGTGAACGTGCGGTCGACGGCCGAGGCCAGGCGCACGATGTTGGCCACGGCGGCCGCCACCGCCCCGTTGCCGGCGGGGGCCACGGCGGCCCGCCAGTGCTCGTCCCATCCCGTCACCACCAGCGCCAGGCGGGCCGGGGCCAGCTTGCCGTCGTAGGGCCACGGGTAGGGGGTGGAGCCGGCCACGTGCACCGGCTCGGTGGCACAGCACGGTCGGTTGGCGTCGGCGGTCATGGTTCGGTTGCTCCGGCAGGGGGTCGGACGGGGACGGAGGCATCGACGGCGTCGGCGATCACCCGCACGAACCCCTCGGGGTCCTCGTGGTGGGGGGTGTGGACGGCATCGAGCCGGGCGACGGACACCCCGGCGGCGGCCGCCACCGCCGCCGCCTCGTGGCGCCAGGGCGGCGAGTGCCGGCCCACGGTCCAGGTCAGCGGGGCGGCCACCCGGGCCAGGTCTGCGGGGTCGACGGCGAAGGCGCCGAAGCCGGGGGCCTCGGTGCGCACCGCATCGCCGGCCGCCACCGCCCGGGCCCGCACCGGCGGGGGGAGCGTGTCCCAGGTGGCGTCGGTGACGAGGCGGCGCAGGAAGCCCTCCACCCCGGCCGGGCCGGGCTCGGCGGCCAGGCGGGCCATGGAGGCCGTGATGCGTTCGTGCTGGGCCGGGGCGCCCGGGCCGAGCAGGGGCTCGTGGGCCACCACGGCGGCCAGCGCCGGGTGGCCCCGCAGCGCGAGCCCGAGAGCCAGGGTGGCGCCCCCGCTCACGCCGGCCACCACCACCGAGCGGGGCGGGCGACCGTCGAGCAGCCCGGCCAGATCGTCGAGGTGGCGGCCGAGGTCGGCCGTCGGCGGCCGGCCGTCGTAGCCCCGGCGGCGCACCACCGCCGGGGCCACGTCGCTGGCCCCCTCGAGACCCCCGGCCACCGCGGCGAAGAGCTCACCGTCGAGCCCTACGCCGTGGACCAGGAGCACAACCGTCGGCGGGCCGGCCGTCGAGTCGCCGCCGGGCGGCCCGCCGGCGGCGGGATCCACGGCGGGTGCGGGCGGCGGGACCATCAGCCAATGGTCCCGGTCACTCCCTTGACGAAGAAGTCCATCGTCTCCACCTCGGCGTAGGTCGGCTGCTTGCCGGCGGCGTACATCTCCTTGCCGTCCTGGTCGGCCACCGGGCCCATGAACGGGCTGCCGCCGTCGACGAACGACGTCTTGGCCGCCTCGATCTTGGCCTTGGTGTCGTCGGTGACCGACGACCCGAACTCCGACTGCACGAACGGGTTGTCGCCGGTCTGGAGGCCCACCCGGAAGTCGCCGTTGTAGTCGCTCTCGGCGAACTTCCCGTCCCGCACGGTGGTGACGATGTCGGTGTAGAGCGAGTCCCAGCTCCACTCCGAACCGGTCAACCAGCCCTTGGGAGCGAGCTCGGAGGCGTCGGCGTGGTAGCCCACGGTGAAGGCGCCGGCCGCTTCGGTGGCCTCGATGATCGTCTTGGTGCAGTCCTGGTGCTGGGTGATCACGTCGACGCCCTGGTCGAGGAGGCTCTTGGCCGCCTCGGCCTGGAGGCCGGGGTCGCACCAGCTGCCGGTGGAGATGGCGATGGTCTCGGCCGCCGGGTTGACCGACTGGGCCCCCAGGGTGAAGGCGTTGATGTTGGCCAGCGTCTGGGGGATGGGGAAGGCGTAGACGTAGCCCAGCTTCCCGGTCTTGGAGGCGGCCCCGGCGGCGATGCCGGCGGTGTACACCGGCTCGTACACGGTGCCGAAGTAGGTGCCGAGGTTGTCGAGCCCCGGCTCGCCCTCCAGGCCGCCCTGGTGGACGAAGACCACGTCGGGGTTCTTCTCGGCCAGGTTCCGGGCGAATTCCAGGTGGCCGAAGCTGGTGGCGAAGATGAGCTTGGCCCCCTTGTCGATCATGCTCTGCATGACGGCCTCGGCCTCGGCCGTCTCCGGCACGTTCTCGCTCTGGATGACCTCCACACCGTCGAGGGCGGCCACCGCCTGGCTCCCCTGGTAGGCGGCCTGGTTGTAGCCGAAGTCGTCCTTGGGGCCGACGTAGATGAAGCCCACGGTGAACGTGTCGCCGGAGGCGGCGCCGCCCCCGCTCGACTCGGTGGCTCCACCGGAACCTTCCGAGCCACCGGTGGTGGCCGTGTCGTCGCTGCTGCTCCCGCAGGCGGCGGCCAGCAGGGCCACCAGCGCCAGCAGGGCGGTGAACAGTAGATGTCTCGGGCGTCGGGGCGACATATCGAGTTCCTCTCCTCGGGTCGTCATGGGTTGATTGGGTGCGGATTCGGCGGGCCGTCAGGCCAGCACGCGCCCGAGCGACTCGGGAGCGGCGTGGCGGCGGCGGTGGCTGAGCGCCACCAGCACGAGGATCACCGTGAGGTAGGGCACGGCTTCCAGCAGGTACCGGCTCAGTTCCCAGCCCCGGGCCTGGAGCTGGAGCTGGAGGGAGATGGCCCCGGAGAAGAGGTAGGCGCCGGCCACCGCCTTGAGCGGGTCCCAGGCGGCGAAGATCACGAGGGCGACGGCCACGAAGCCCCGACCCACCGTCATCCGTTCCGACCAGTTGAGGGTGAAGGCGGTGGACAGCTGGGCCCCGCCCAGGCCGGCCAGCGAGCCGCCGATCACCACGGCGGCGTAGCGGACCCGGGCCGGCGAGGTGCCGAACGCCTCCAGCACCTCGGGCCGCTCGCCGGCGGCCCGGATGTTGAGCCCCACCCGGGTGCGGAACAGCACCCACCAGATGGCGGGGGCGGCGGCGAACGACAGGTAGGTCAGCGGATCGTGGTCGAACAGGATCGGGCCGAGGAAGGGCAGCTTCGACAGGCCGGGGATGGCCACCGGCCCCATGGCGTTGACCCCCTGCCCCACGTAGTCCTGGCCGAACAGGGCGGTGAGGCCGAGGGCGAGGAAGGTGACGACGAGCCCGGTGGCGATGGGGTTGGCCCGCCGGGTGATCACCATGAAGGCGTGGAGGAGGCCGAGCACGGCCCCGGCCCCGATCCCGGCCAGCACGCCCAGCCACACGCTGCCGGTCTCGATGCCCACGGCGTAGGCCGACAGGGCCCCGGCCAGCATGCACCCCTCGGTGCCGAGGTTGACCACCCCGGCCCGCTCCGAGATCACCTCGCCCAGCGTGGGGTACAGGATCGAGGTCCCGCCCCGCACCGCGCCCGTGAGCACCGACTCCAGCAGCATCAGGCCGCCCTCCCCTGCATCATGCCGCCCGGCCCGGTCATGCCGCCCTCTTCGTGGCCGTCTGGGCGAAGCCCAGCACGCCCAGCAGCACCAGGGCCGACAGCACCTCCACGGCACCGCCCGACAACCCGGTGGCGATCTTGAGGCCGAAGCCCCCCACGATGATCCCGCCCAGCAGGGTGGCCGCCCACAGGGTGTGCAGCGGGTGATGGCGGGCCAGCCACGAGCTCAGGAAGGCGGTGTAGCCGTAGCTGACGAGGATGTCGGGGCGCAGGCGTCCCTCCACGCCTGCGACCTCCGTCATGCCGCCCAACCCGGCCAGGGCGCCGCCCACCATCATGGCTCCCAGGCTGAGACCACCGACCCGGAACCCGGCCCGGCGGGCCGCCTCGGCGTTGCCGCCCAGCACGCCGAGGCGGAACCCCCAGCGGGTCCGGCTGAGCAGGAGCCACACCGCCACCGCCGCCACCAGGGCGATCAGCAGTCCGGCGTGGACCCGGTTGCCCCACAGGATGGGTAGCCGGGAATGCTCGTCGAGCTCTTTGGTGTAGGCCTGGCCCAGGCTCTGGGGGTCCTTCCACGGCTCGAACACGAGCCAGGTCAGGATGAGGCCGGCGATGTAGTTGAGGAGCAGGGTGGTGATGGCCTCGTTGGTGCCGAAGACCTGGCGCAGCACGGCGGCCAGGCCGGCCCAGGCGGCGCCGGTGAGGGCGGCGCCCAGGCCCATGACCACCAGCGTGGGCACCGTGGGCACGGCACCGTCGAGCATGCGGCTGGCGCCGACGGCGCCGATGGCACCGAGCAGGAGCTGGCCCTCGCCCCCGATGTTGAACAGCCCGGCCCGGGCCGGCACGGCGACGGCGAGGGCCGCCAGCACCAGCGGGGTGGCCCGCACCAGGGTCTCGCCGATGGCGTCGGTGTCGCCCACCGCCGAATCGAACACGGCCTTCAGGGCCTCCACCGGCGACACCCCGCGCAAGGCCACGAACAGGGCGAACAGCACGAACGAGCCCGGCCAGGGCCACCACCCAGCGCCCGACGCCGACGGCCAGCGGTCGCATCGGCGTCATGCCCCCGCCCCGCCTTCCAGCATGAGGCGACCGACCGCTTGGCGGTCGGTGTCGGCCGAGCGGACGATCCCGGCGATCTCGCCGTCGTGGAGCACCACGATCCGGTCGGCCACGGCCAGCAGCTCGTCGATGTCCTCCGACAGCATGAGGATCCCGGCCCCGGCCGCCCGCCGGTCGAACAGGAGCTCCTGGGTGGTCCGGACCGAGGCGATGTCGAGGCCCCGGCTGGGGTAGGCGGCCACCAGCAGGTCGGCCGAGGTGCCGAACAGGCGGGTGAGCATGACGCGCTGGATGTTGCCGCCCGACAGGGTGGCCACCTCGGCGTCGAGGGGGGCCAGGTTGAGGCGGCCGGCCTCCTCCATCCCCTCCACCCGGGCCCGGCTGGCCCGCCAGTCGATACCCAGGCCCCTGGCCGGCAGGGGCCGGCCGTCGAGCACGAGGTGCTGGAGCACGGTCATCCCCGGCACCACGGCGGCCCGGATCGGGTCCTCGGGCACGTCGATGGCCCCGGCGGCCAGGGCCTGGGCGGGGCGGGCCCGGTCGATGGGGACGCCGCCGATGTGGACGGCCCCGCTCTGCAGTGGGCGCTGGCCCAGCACGGCCTCCAGCAGCTCCCGCTGGCCGTTGCCGGCCACGCCGGCCACGCCCACGATCTCGCCCGGCTCGACGGTGAAGGTCACGTCCCGCACGGCGGGACGACCGTCGTCGCCCGTCACCTTGATCCCGTCGACCACCAGCACCGAGGGACCGTCCTGGGGTGGGGGCCGCTCGGAGCGCAGCGGGGGCACCGTGCGGCCGACCATGTGGGTGATCAGCTCGTCGTCGGTCAGATCGGCCGGGTCGACGCCACCCACGATGAGGCGGCCACCGCGCAGGATCGTGGCCCGGTCGGCGATGGCCCGGGTCTCGGCCAGCTTGTGGGTGATCAGCAGCACCCCGATCCCCTCGTCCCGCAACCGGCTGATGACGGCCAGCAGAGCCTCCACCTCCTGGGGGGCCAGGGCGCTGGTGGGCTCGTCGAGGATCACCACCCGGGCCTCGCCCAGCAGCACCCGCACCAGCTCCACCAGCTGACGTTGGGCCAGCGAGAGCTGGCGGACCAGGGCGTCGGGGTCGACGCTGAGCCCGAACCGCTCGGCCGCCTCCAGCACCCGGCGCCGGGCGGCGGCGGGGCGGAACCGACCCGAGCCGGTGGCCAGCTCGATGTTCTCCAGCACCGTGAAGGCGGGGACGAGGCGCAGGTCCTGGAACACCATCCCGATCCCCAGACGGCGGGACGTCACCGGCGAATCGATGACCACCGGGCTCCCGTCGATCAGGATCTCGCCCTCCTGGGGGTGGTTGACCCCGTAGAGGACCTTCATCAGGGTCGACTTCCCGGCGCCGTTCTCGCCCAGCACGGCGTGGACCTCTCCGGCCAGGGCGTCGAGGCTCACGTCCTGGTTCGCCACCACCGGGCCGAAGCGCATGGTGATCCCCCGGGCCGACAGCACCGGCGTCGCCCCGTCCACAGCGTGTCCCCTTACGGGGCCCTCGGGTTTCGCCTGCGGCGAAACATCGACGGCCGAGCCGGTCTGCCCCTCTGATAGTCCCGCATCCACTGCCTCGGCACGCTACGCACCCTCTGGTCCCGGCGTATTTCGGCCAGATGAACCGAAGTGCTCGGTGTCCTTTCGACTATCTGTCGAAATTGGCCCCGGGGGGACGGACCGGTGACCCTCGCCGGCGGCGCCGAAGGATTGGCATCAGGTGGGGGGAACGTCGCCCAGCCGCACCCGCACGTTCGTGTAGGCCAGGGCGAAACCGGCCCGTCTCGCGTTGCGCCCCGACGAGCTGCCCGGGTCGGCGGTGACCACGGCCAGATCACAGCCGGCCCCGGCGGCCAGGCCCAGCCGGTGCCGGAGGAGAGCCAGCTGCACGCCCCGGCGGCGGTGGGGCCCGAGGGTGGTGGTGCCGCCCAGCGACGCCACCCGGCCCCCCTCGGGGACATCGTGCACGAGCACGCTGGACGCGCCCACCGGCTCGCCGCGGAGCGAGGCCAGCAGGAGGGTGGCCTCGGGCACGGTGCCCATCATGTCGTTCCAGCGGGCCACGCCGTCTCGGCGCTCCCCGGGTGGGTAGCCGAACCCGTCGAGCAGCACCTGGGACCAGACGGCCAGGCGCTCCCCCACCACCGCCTCGATCGTGAGGCCGGCCGGCCCGTCAGGCGGCCCATCGGCCCGCTCGGCTACCGGCGGGTCGTCGGCGATCGACCGGGCCGGAAGCCGGGTGGCGTACACGTTGCGGAACCCGTGGAGCCGGTGGGGGCGCCGGTCCAACGCTCCGGCCAACGCCTCGGCGGCCAGCGGGCAGAGCTCGATCTCGGCCCGGCCGTCGCCCCGGTGGGGGGCGGCCAGGAACCGGTGCAGGCGGCCCAGCTCGGTGTCGGTCACGGGGCCGTCGAGGCCAACGGCCTGGGCCCGGGAGCCGAACTGGCCGGTCCACACCGCCACCCCGCCGGCCACGGCCAGGTGCCCGGCCCCGCCGCCCGGATCGAGCCTGGCCCGGGCTCGGGCGAAGGCGACGAGATCGGCGGCCAGGGCGCCCTCGATCCGCCGGGCCAGGGGCAGGTCGACCAGCAGCGGCTCGGGCATGGGACCGGCTAGGCCAGGGTGGCCCAGGGCGGGGCGAGGCCCACCACGGTGGCCCGGGGGAGGCGCGGCAGCAGGCGGGTGTTGAGCGCCAGATCGCGTTCGGGCAGCACCAGCACGATCGCCGCCTCGGGGTTCCACCGGGCCCGGTAATCGGCCGCCTCGGGAATCAGGTCGAGGTCGATGCCCACCATGGCCACCACCACCACCGGCTGGCCTGACCGCAGGGTGCCAGCGGCGGCCGACGGCTCGGCCCGCACCAGGCCCCGCCTCGGGCGCAGCGGCACCAGGGGGGTCAGCTGAGCTGCGTCGACCACCTCGGGCCGATCCAGCACGAGGGCCCGCAGCCACCGCTCCCGGGCCAGGCGGCTGAGCGGATGGTGGCTGTCTCCGTGGTCCCGGCGGTGCTGCACCACGGCCGCCACCACCCGGCGCAGGCCGGTGTTGACGTCGTCACCGGTGTGCACCAGCGCGCTCAGCTCCCGGTCGGCCTGGCCCACCCCCACCTCGATGGTGGGTGCGGCGTCGCCGTCGAGGCTGGGCAGGACCACCACCCGGGCCACCTCCAACCCGGCCACCTCGGCCACGAGCTGGCCGTTGTCGTCGATCGGGCGGGCGCCGGCCTCGGTGATCAGCCCGGCCAGGGCCCAGTAGCCGCCCGGCAGGACCGGGGGCTCGGTCACCGGCGCCGGTTGGGCCGGCACGGCGGTGGCGCCCTCCGTGGCCCACACCCTCACGGCGGCACCGTCACCCTCCGGCGGGGCCAGGAGCGACGCCCGGCGGGCCAGAGTCGGGCTCTGCGCGACCGGGGCGAGGGAGGGCCGGCGGCCAGGATCTCCACCCGGGAAGCGCCGTTCGACTGGGCCCAGTGCAGGGCCCGGCCGACGGCCCGAGGGTCATCGTCGGCCAGGTAGTAGGCCACATCGCCAGCGAGGCCGGCCCCGACTGCGGGGTCGACCTCGGTGAGCTGCGCTCCGGTGGCGGCCCGGGCCAGAGCCCGTAGCTTCGCCTCGGTCAGCGCCGGATTGACGGCCAGGGTGTGCTTACCGGCTGCGGCGGGCGCCGTAGCGGCGCTCGAAGCGCTCCACCCGACCGGCAGTGTCGACGATGCGCATCTGACCGGTGAAGAACGGGTGGCTGGCGGCCGAGATCTCGACCTTGGCCATGGGATAGGTGTTGCCGTCCTCCCACTCGATCGTCTCGTTGGTCCTGACCGTGGACTTGGTCAGGAACGAGAAGTTGGCGGCGGCGTCGACGAACACGACGGGCCGGTAGTCGGGGTGGATGTCGGTCTTCATAACTGCTCCAGTGTGCCGGAACCGCGGCGCTAAAGCGACGGGCCCTTGGCGATTTCGTTCAGGAAGTCGGCGTTGGTACGGAACGACTTCAGGCGGTCGATGAGCATCTCCACGGCCGGGCCGAAGCTGCCGTCGTCGGCCTTCATGCCCGACAGGACCCGTCGCAGCTTCCAGGCCACGAGCTGCTCCTGGCGATCGAACAGCAACTCCTCGTGGCGGGTGGAGGAGGCGTCGATGTCGATGGCGGGGTACAGGCGCTTGTCGGCCAGGCGCCGGTCGAGGCGGATCTCGCAGTTCCCGGTGCCCTTGAACTCCTCGAAGATCACCTCGTCCATACGGGAGCCAGTCTCCACCAGGGCGGTGGCCAGGATGGTGAGCGAGCCGCCCTCCTCCAGGTTGCGGGCGGCACCGAAGAACCGCTTCGGGGGATAGAGGGCGCCGGCGTCGACCCCGCCCGACATCGAGCGCCCGGTGGGGGGCACGGTCAGGTTGTAGGCCCGGGCCAACCGGGTGATGCCGTCGACGATCATCACCACATCCTCGCCCGCCTCGACCAGGCGCTTGGCCCGCTCGATGGTGAGCTCGGCCACGGCGCAGTGCTCCTCCGGCGGCCGGTCGAAGGTGGAGGCCACCACGTCACCCCGGACGAGGTGGCGGCTCATGTCGGTGACCTCCTCGGGCCGCTCGTCGAGCAGCAGCACGATCAGGCGCACCTCGGGATTGTTGGTCTCGATGGCCCGGGCGATGTCCTTGATGACCGACGTCTTGCCCGCCTTGGGGGGCGACACGATCAAGGCCCGCTGGCCCTTGCCGATGGGGGCGACCAGATCGATGATCCGGGTGCTCATGTTGAGCGGCTCATCCCGCATCTCCAGGCGGAGCCGCTGGTCGGGGAAGAGGGGCGTCAGGTCGTCGAAGCGCACCCGGTGACGGTTCTCCTCGGCCGGGAGGTCGTTGACCGTGTGGATCTCGTGGAACCCGGGGTTCTTCTCGTTGCGGTTGGCCGGGCGGGACAGGCCGGTGAGCACGTCGCCCTTGCGCAGACCGAACTGGCGGACCTGCTTGACCGACACGTACACGTCGTCCTTCGACGGCAGGCAGCCGTCGACCCGGAGGAAGCCGTACCCCTCATCCCGCAGATCGAGCACCCCCGCCACCGGGATCGGCTCGGCCGAGATCGGCTCGAACACCACCTCGTCGCGCTCCCGGCCCCGGCCCCTGCCCCGGCGCCGGCTGCGGCGGTTGCTCGCATCCGGGTCGTCGCCCAGCTCACCGTCGGCCTGACCGGGCCGTCCACCGCCCGGGCCGCCGGCGCCGCCCGGGCCGTCCAGCATCAGCTCCCAGTCGGCCAGGGGCTCGCTGTCGGCCCCATGGTCGTTGCCACCGGGACGGCTGTCCCGCCGGTCATTGCGGTCATTCCGGTCATTCCGGTCGTTGCGGTCATTCCGGTCGGCCCGGTCGTTGCGGTCGTTCCGCTCGGCCCGGTCGTTGGGGCCGCTCCGATCGTTGCGGCGGTCGCCCCGCCCCTCGCCCCGGTTGCCCTGCCGCTCGCTGCGGGAGGACCCACCGACGCCCTGCTCACGGCCGGCGCCCTGCTCACGGCTGGCGCCCTGCCGCGCCGGTACCCGCTCGCGCTCGGCCCGGGGGGCGGGCCGCTCGTCGTCGTCGCTCTCGTCGTCGGCATCGTCCGACACCGGCTCGACGTGACCGTTGCTGTCGCCGGCGTCGGCGTCGTCGGCCGCCTCGGGAGACTCGTCTCCGTCGCCGGCCGCCTCGCCGGCACCGTCGTCGACAGGGAGGGCCAGCTGGTCGCCGGCCTCGTCAGCGGCGGCATCGGCGTCGGGCTCGAGCTCACCGTTGGCGGCCTCGGGGGCGCCATCGTCGGCCGGAGCGGCGTCGCCCATCAGGTTGGCGGCGCCCGACAGCTCCATGATCATGTCGATCAGTTCCGACTTGCGGGCCCGCGCCGTCGAGGTTCCCCCCAGCGCCGAGATGATCGCCTGCAGCTCGCCCTTTTCCTTCTTCTCGAGTCCACTGCGCTCAACGATCAGTTGGTCGCTCATGGGAAACACTCCTCACGTGTGCCGGCGGCCCGCGGCCGCCAACGGACTGGGGTAGGTAGGAAACCCTTCGACATCCACACCTTGATCAAACCCGGACGCCCAGAGAGGGCCGGCCGAGGCTGGTCGACAGAACTATCCGCGGACCCGGGGCGGCTTTCGCCGGTGCACACGAAGGCACCAGGTGAAATCGGCCGTCACCCGGCCAAACGGAACCACCCCGACCTGCTCCCCGCCAGGCTACCAACACGCCCCGGGAAAAGCCGCTTTCGGCGGTCAGACGGGCAGGGCCTCGATCACCTCGACCAGGGCGGCGAGGTCGTTGGCCATCGGCCGGAGGTGCTCGGGCCGGCTCAGCAGCTCCGCCAGGAACGGGGGCAGGGCGGGCCGGACGCCCACCGCCTTCTCCACCGCGTCGGGGAACTTGGCCGCATCGGCGGTGGCCAGGGTGATCATCGGTACCGCCGGGTCCCGCCGGCAGGCCCGGGCGGCGGCCAGGCCCACCGCGGTGTGGGGGTCGATCACCCGGTCCAGCTCGGTGTGGAGGCGGGCCATCTCGGCCAGCGTGCCCTCGTCGTCGAGACGGAAGCCCGTCATCTCGGCCCGGATCACGGCCACCCAGGGCTCGGGCACGTCGGCCCGACCCTCGGCCCGGAACCGGGTGAGGAGGTCGGTGACGGCCTCGCTGTCCCGCCCCGACGCCTCCCACAGAAGGCGCTCGAAGTTCGACGAGACCTGAATGTCCATGCTCGGGCTGAGCGACGGTTCCACCGTGCGGGCCTCGAGGGCCCCGGTGGCGAAGAACCGGGCCAGCACGTCGTTGCGGTTCGACGCCACCACCAGCTGGTCAACGACCAGGCCCATGCGCTTGGCGTACCAACCGGCCAGCACGTTGCCGAAGTTGCCGGTGGGCACGGTGAAGCTGACGGGGCCCCCGCCGGGGGCCACGGTGCGGGCGGCGGTGACGTAGTAGACGATCTGGGCCATGATCCGGGCCCAGTTGATCGAATTCACGGCCGACAGGTGGCGCCCGGCCAGCTGGGGGGCGGCGAAGGCCGCCTTCACCAGGTCCTGGCAGTCGTCGAACGTGCCGTCGACCGCCAGGTTGTGGATGTTGGGGGCGTCGACCGTGGTCATCTGGCGGCGCTGCACCTCCGACACCCGGCCCGCCGGGTGCAGCACCACGGCGTCGACGTTGGGCCGCCCGGCCAGGGCCTCGATGGCGGCCGAGCCGGTGTCGCCCGAGGTGGCCCCGATCACCACCACCCGCTGGTGGCGACGGGCCAGCTCCCGGTCCAGCAGCCGGCCGACGAGCTGGAGGGCGACGTCCTTGAAGGCCAGCGTGGGGCCCTGGGTGAGGTCGAGCAGGTGGTGGTTGTCGCCCAGGTCGATCACGGGGCACACGTCGCGGTGGCGGAAGGCCCGGTACGCGTCGCCCACCAGGGCGGCCCACTCGTCGGGCTCAACCGCCCCCTCCACGTAGGGCCACATCACCCGGCGGGCCACCTCGGCGTAGGGCAGGCCGGGCTCGAGATCGGGCAGGGGGGGCACGGTGGCCGGGCAGTAGAGGCCGCCGTCGGAAGCCAGGCCGGTGAGCAGCACATCGGCGAACCCCAGCTCGGGGGCGCGTCCCCGGGTGGAGACGTAGGTGATGGCCATCGCCCGGCTACTCCCCCGCTCGGTTCATCCGTCGGCTCATTCGCCGACCACGCGCAGGACGCTGCCGATGCCGGCCACCACGTCGAGGCGGCGGAGGTCGGCCAGGGTGGCCCGCAGGTTGCGCTCGATGGCCCGGTGGGTGATGAAGGCGATGCGGGCTCCACTACCCAGTCCCTGCTGTTCCATCGACCGGATCGACACCCCGTGGGCGCCGAAGGCCCCGGCCACGGCGGCCAGCACGCCGGGGGCGTCGGTGACCTCCAGGTTCACGTAGTACACGCTGGCCAGGTCGTCGATGGAGCGGATCTTGGCCCGGGCCCCGGTGGGGACGGGGCGGTGGTGACCCCGGAGACGGTTGGCGGCGGCGTCGACCACGTCGCCCAGCACGGCCGAGGCGGTGGGCCGGCCGCCGGCGCCGCGGCCGTAGAACATGAGCTCGCCGGCGGCGGTGCCCTCCACGAACACGGCGTTGAAGCTGTCGCGCACCGAGGCCAGCGGGTGGTCGACGGGAACCATGGCCGGATGCACCCGGACCCCGATCTCCCGCCGGCCGGCGCTCCCCTCCGCCGGGGGGAAGGCCTCGGCGATGGCCAGCAGCTTGATCTCGTAGCCCAGGCGGTGGGCGTAGTCGATGTCGGCGTCGGTGATGCCGGCGATGCCCTCGTGGAACACGTCGCCCGCCACCACCTGCTCGCCGAACGCGATGGAGGCCAGGATGGCGGCCTTGGCCCCGGCGTCGTAGCCCTCAACGTCGGCCGTGGGGTCGCGTTCGGCGTAGCCCAGGTGCTGGGCCTCGGCCAGGGCCTCGGCGTAGCTGACGCCGTCGACGCTCATCTGGGTGAGGATGTAGTTGGTGGTGCCGTTGACGATGCCGAGCAGGCGGGTGACGTCCTCCCCCAGGAGCGACTCCCGCAGGGGGCGCACGATGGGGATGGCGCCGGCCACGGCCGCCTCGAACAGCAGGTCGACCCCGGCGGCGTCGGCATCGGCGTAGAGGTCGGCCCCCACGTTGGCCAGCAACTCCTTGTTGCCGGTGACCACCGACTTGCCCGAGCGCAGGGCGCTCTGGATGAGGCTGCGGGCCGGCTCGATGCCGCCGATGACCTCCACCACCAGGTCGATCGTGGGGTCGTCGACCACCGACTGGGCGTCGGTGGTGAGCAGGGTGGGGTCGAGATCACCGGCCCGTTCCTTGGTGATCGAGCGGACGGCCACCCGGGCCAGCTCCAGTTCCACGCCGCTGGCGGCGGCGATGGCGGCTCGGCGTTCGTTCAGCAGCTCGACGAAGGCACCACCGACGATGCCACAACCCAGGAGTCCGATTCTCACGGAGCCGAGAGTAGTGGGGCCCGGCTCCCACCCCTCGGCCGGTTTCCGTCACAGGGTCCGGCAGATCCACCACGACACGTCCGGCAGATCCACCACGGCCGGCCGCTGTGGGCGGAGGAGAAGGCCCGGAAGTAGGGTGGGCCATGGCTGAGTACTCCGTGGTGTGGCCCCGAGGGCCCAAGACGGCCAAGCTCGTGGAGCTGGCCCCCCGCCTCGACTCGCTGGAGGGCCGCAAGGTCGCCTTCCTGTGGGACTACCTGTTCCGGGGCGACGAGATCTTCCCCATCCTGGAGCGGGAGCTGGCCGCCCGGTACCCGGGCGTGACCTTCGTGCCGTTCAGCGAGTTCGGCACCACCCACGGCGAGGGCGAGCACGAGGTGCTGGCCAACCTGGCCCACCGCTTCACCGAGCTGGAGGTCGACGCCGTCGTCTCCGGGATGGGCTGTTGAGGCAGCTGCACGCCCGCCGTGTTGCGGGCATCTGCTGCTGCTGAGCTGGCCGGCGTTCCCACGTCGTCGCTGGTGTGCGAGGGGTTCCTGGGCCAGGCCGCCACCACCGCGGTGGGCCTCGGCATGCCCAACCTGGCCGTGGCCCCGGTGCCGGGCCACGTCGACACCCAGGCCTACGAGGTGCTGGAGCGCAACGTGCTGGAGGTGACGCTGCCGGCCGTGATCGACAACCTGGTGTCGCCCCGCCCCGATGCGGTGGAGGTGGCCGACCCGGGCCGCACCGACATGGTGTTCACCGGCTCGGTCGAGGAGGTCAACCGGCTGTACTACGAGAACGGCTGGTCCGACGGGCTGCCGATCGTGCCCCCCACGATCGAGGCGGTGGAGGCGTTCCTGGCCTTCACCGATCTCGACGCCGAGCACAGCTTCGGCCCCCTCCTGCCCGACAACCGGGCCGCCACCGTGTGGTCGGTGGCGGTGAACGGGGTGATGGCGGGGTGCCGGCCGGAGTACCTGCCGGTGTTGCTGGCCATCGCCGAGGGGCTGGCCGACCCGGCCTACGGCGTGGAGCACTCGGGCAACACCCCGGGGGCCGACACCCTGATCACGGTCAACGGGCCGATCGCGGCCCAGCTCGGGTTCAACTGCGAGCAGGGGGTGCTGCGCGACGGGTTCCAGGCCAACACATCGGTGGGCCGGTTCCTCCGGCTGTACCTGCGCAACGTGGCCGGGTTCCTGCCGTGGCAGACCGACAAGGCCACCTTCGGCAACACCTGGCGGGTGGCCATGGCCGAGAACGAGGCGGCGCTGGCCAAGATGGGGTGGGAGCCGCAGAGTGCCGACTTCGGCTTCGCCCCGGGCGACAACGCCGTCACCATCTCCCGCTACACGGGGGGCGGCGTGGTCACCTCGGTGTTCGGGTCGACCCCGGAGGAGATGGTCGACTACCTGGCCGACGGCCTGGCCAAGATCGGGGGCTGGGAGTACGTGTTCACCATCGGGGTGGCGGGTGGGACCTACCGGCCGCTGCTGCTGTTGTCGCCGGTGCTGGCCGAGACGATCGCCAGGGCCGGCTGGAGCCGGGCCGACCTCAAGCAGGCGCTGTGGGAGAAGGCCCGGATCCCGGCCTGGCAGTTCGAGCACTATCTCGGGCACTGGACGAACCTGGTGCCGGGCCGGCGGTCAGCTGGAGGACTTCGTCAACATGCGGCGGGCGCCGAAGGTGTACGCCGAGTCGGCCGATCCCGACCGGCTGGTGCCCGTGTGCACGGAGGCCGGGCACATTTCGATCGCCGTGACCGGCGATCCGCTGCGGACCAACGCCTACGTGTTCGCCCACAACGGGATGCTCGGGTTCCCCGTGGCCAAGAAGGTCCGGCTGCCCGACGGCTGGGAGGCCAAGCTGTCCGCCGCCCGCGCCCGGTGAGGGGCCGCCCCCCTCGAACTGTGGCGCCCGGTGCTGGATTTTCGCGTCGGGGCCACAGATCGCGGGTTGGGCCGAATCCATCGTCGATCTGTGGCGCGTGGTGCTGGATTTTGCGCGCTGGCGCCACAGATCCAGGGTGGGGGTGGGCGGTGGCGGGGGCGAGAGCCTGTGGGTGGCGATCCCGGCGGCCCAGCGGCGCGATGGCAGCTGGATCGACGACACGTTGGTGACCCGCACGGCGGAGGCGGCCGCCGCCGCCGCCCGGGAGCCGGGCGGGGGTGGGCTGGGCCCGTCGGCCACCCGGGCGCCCGACGCCGGGCGCTTCCCCCGCCAGCGGGTGGAGCTGTTCCGGGGGCCGGGGGCGGCCGAGGCCGTCGACACTGCGTTCCGCCGCCGGGGGTGGACCGACGGACTGCCGGTGGTGGCGCCCACCACGGCCCGGGTGGCCGACCTGGTGGCGGTGTCGGGCCGCAACCCCCAGGAGGTGGTGGGTGAGCTGGCCCCTCTCGGCGGGCTGGCCACGGTGGAGCGGGTGGCGGCCAACGCCGTGATGGCGGGGTGCGGGCCGGAGCAGTTCGGCTACGTGCTGGCCGCCGTGAGCGCGGTGTGCGACCCGGCGTTCAACCTGGCCGGGGTGCAGACCACCGACGAGAACGTGGCCCCGCTGGTGGTGATCAGCGCCCCGGCCGCCGCCCGCGGCCGGGCCGAGCTGAACGCCGGTTTCGGGGTGCTGGGGCCGGGGTGGCGGGGCAACGCCACCATCGGGCGGGCCGTGCGGTTCGCCCTCAACAACCTGGGCGGGGGCTGGCCCGGGGTGGTGGCCTTCGCCGGGGCCGGCCAGCCCGGCCGGTACACGCTGGTGGTGCCGGAGGACGACGAGACCTGCCCCTGGCCGCCGCTACGGGTGGCGTTGGGGCACGGGGTCGACGACGCCGTGGTGGTGGTGGGCCGGGCCGAGAGCGCGGTGAACGTGACCGGTGGGGTGGCCGAGGTCGTGTCGGCCATGGGCTCGGCGCCGTCGGCGTTCACCGCCCTGCACGGCGGGTCGGCCGCCGTGCTGCTGGCGCCCCATACGGCCCGGGAGCTGGCCGGGAGGGGACTGTCCCGGCGGGACGTGGCCGAGCGGCTGTGCGCCGAGGCCCGCATACCGGACGACGTGTGGCGCCGGTTCTGGGTGGCCGGGGCGGTGAAGGGCGCCGCTGCTCTCGCCGGCGCCACCGGCAGGGGCGACGGCGGCGGGGTGCCGGTGCTGGCCGACCCCGACCGGCTGCTCGTGGTGGTTGCCGGGGGCACGATCCCCATTCCTCAGCACGTCTGGTTCCCCGGCTGGGGCTTCCCTCCGGCCCACGTGGTCCGGGTCGTGGGCCGTTGACGAGCGCCGACCGTGACACGCAGGTCGCCCGATGCTGGCCGACCGCTAAACCAGTACATTTCACATAGATGTGGAAAACGAAGGTCAGCTGGCTTCTGCCGGGGGTGACTCTGACCCATGTCAGCGAACGTGCCGATCTCGCCGGGCGGGACCGGAGGCGCTCAGGCCGGGCGAGCCAAACCAGTTCATCGGGGGCATTGACCGCAACGGTGGAGGACGGCCGGCTGACGGCCCGCCTGCACCAGCCGGGTATCAGCCTGTTGACCCCTGTTCTTCGTGCCCGGCTGGTGCAGGAGGACCACGGAATCGTGATCAAGGGCGAGATGCTGCCCACCCAGCTCATCGCGTTGTTGCTGTGGCTGGTGGCGGCGATAGTCCTGGCTGGGGCGGCCGTCCAAGCCGTGGCCGCCGGCAACGCCTGGGCAATGGGCCTGGCGGCAGCGATGGTCACAGCGTTCGCCGCGGCCACCCCCGGCCTGTGGCGCACCGCATGCCGCCACCAGCAGCAATCGATCGAGCGGTTGGAAGCGGCGATCCTCGCCCGTTTCGCCGTCGACGACTGATCGGCCGCCCCGTCACACCGGCCGGCGAACCGGGCGCCCGCGGGCCGCTGAGCGACCGGCAGGCACTCGCTTTCACGGCGGACGCGGGATGAAGGGCGATTGGGTGCGGGGCTGACCAAGGAGGACGCGTTTCGGGGGTCGGACGCCGGGGCCGGGCTGGACGGCCGGGCGGCGTGAAAGTATGGGGCGATGCCGGTGGCGACGAGCGATGACGGGACCCGGATCCAGTGGGCCGAGGCGGGCCACGGCCCGCCGGTGGTGCTGGTCCACGGTCTGACCGAGTCGGCCCGGGCCTGGGATCCGATCGTCGACCGGCTCGCCGCCGACCATCGGGTGATCACCCTCGATCTGCGGGGCCATGGGCGGTGGGCGCCGCCCGGCCGGTGGCGTCGGTGGTGGTGGTCGACCAGCCGCTCCGGCTGGCTGGTTTCCGGGACCAGGTGGCGTGGTTCGAGGCCGAGCTGCGAGACCCGGCCACCTTCCCGACGGTGATGGCGGCGGTGTTCGAGTTCAGCGTGGGCGAGCGCCTGGGGGCCGACGAGAAGCAGCGGCTGGCGGCGCTGCGCCGGGCCGATCAGGAGGTCGTGCTCGGCGTGTGGTCGTTCCTGCTGGAGACGCCGCCGGACGAGATCGAGGCCACGATCGACGCGGTCATCGCCACCAGCGGCGCCGGGCCCCACCTGACGGTGCTCGGCACCGAGCCCGACTCCGACTACCCCGCCTGGCTGGCCCAGCGGATCCCGGGAGCGATGGTCGAGGTGTGGGCGGGGTACGGGCACTACCCCCACCTGGTCGACCCCGATCGGTTCACCGCCCGCCTTCGGGCATTGTGGGCCGGGCGTGGCTCGTCGTCGGGTCCCGCCGCCGATCGGTAGGTTGCGGCCGGTGGCGCACGAGGTGGACTGGTTGCTCGGGGCTGCACGCCCCGGGGCCGCTGATCGGTCGGCCTGCACTAGGTTGCGTGGCCGATGACGAACACCGAGGTCGACTGGCTGCTGCCCGGGTGCACGTTGGAGCAGATGCGGGAACGGGCCGACGGGTTCGTTCCGTTCTGGAGGAAGACCGACGGACGGCTCCTGGCCAAGGTCCGGGTGTGGGGCGGCGTGCCCCGGGCTTCGCCGCCGCCGTCGCTTGGAGCAGCCGGGGCGTCGTCTCGGGGGCGAAGGCCGGCTTCACGCAGGACCTGGTGGAACTGGAGGGCAAGGTGCGGTCGCGGTTCACCGACCAGCCGGAGCCGGGGCGGCCGTGGGTGGCCGAACCTATGCCGGGAACCGGCTATCAGCCCTTCAAGCCGCAGCCGATGATCCGCTTCGGGCGGCGCCGATGAGCTGGACGACCGAGGTGACCTGGGTGCTGCCCGGGGCCACCCTGGCCCAGGTGCGGGACTTGGCCGATACCCGGTGGTGGCCCGACGGCGTGAAGCGGGGCCAGCTGGTGGCGATGGTGACCGACGGCGATCAGTTGAAGGCGCAGATCGCCCATCCCCGGTCGAACCGTACGGGACCCACCCTGAAGGCCCGGCTGTCGACCGATGATCGGGGTGTCCTGGTCGAGGGTCACTTGCCCCGGATCGACGTGGTGAACCTGACGGTCTGGCTCGTCATCTGGGTGGCCATCGCCGTGACGGTCGTCGTCACGGCCCGGAGCGGCCTGGCGCTGCTGATCGGTCTCGTCTTCGTCGCCGGGTTCGGCGCCGCCACCCCCAGCCTCTGGCGGCAGAACTCGCGCCACCAGCGGGACGAGGTGGAGAGATTGCAGGCCGCGCTGCTGGACCGGTTCGCCGTCGATGACTGAGTGCGCCCTTCGGGCGCCTCGGGTTCGCCTCCGGCGAACACCGGTGAGTGCGCCCTTCGGGCGCCGGCTCAGTGGGACAGGTCGTTGATGACGGCCCGGCCCACGTAGGCGCCGGCTTCGAGCTCGTCGAAGATCTCGCTCAGGGCCGACAGGGGGCCCACCCGTCCGATGTGGCTCGTCACTTTGCCCTCGGCCGCCATGTCCACCAGCTCCCGCATGTCCTGCACGTTGCCCACGGCGGAGTACATGACGGTGAAGCCCTTGCCGAAGAACTCCATCGGCTTGAGCTGGATCGGGCCCTCGCTGGCCGGCGGGATGCCGACGGCAACGTAGATGCCGCCCCGGCGCAGGACCTTGAACCCCAGCTCGAAGCCGGAGATACGGGCGGCGAACACCAGGCAGCCGTCGGCCCCGCCCATGTCCTTGCCCAGGGTGGTGGCGGCCTCGCTGGCGTCGATGGCCCAGTCGGCCCCCAGCGACTCGATGAAGGCCAGGCGCTCGGCGCCCACGTCGATGCCGGCCACCTTGTAGCCGTAGGCCTTGGCGATCTGCACGGCGTAGTGGCCGAGGCCGCCGGCGGCGCCGACGATGGCCACCGTACGACCGGGCAGGACGCCGTGCTTGAACAGCTTCTTGACCGCCCCGTAGGCGGTGAGGCCACCGCAGGCCAGGGGTGACTCCTCGTCGCCCACCGAGTCGGGCAGCACCACCAGGGACTTGGCGTAGACGTTCATCTCCTCGGCGAAGGTGCCGAGGATGCCCTTGGTCTGGGCGCACAGGCGGGGCTCGCCGCCGAGGCAGAACTCGCAGGCCCCGCACCAGTAGCCGCCGCCGCTGCCGCCCAGGCCCACGATCACCCGCTCGCCCACCGAGACGAACCGGTCGGCTCCGGGGCCGAGGGCCTCCACCACGCCGATGCCCTCGTGGCCCAGCTTGCCGGTCGACGGCATGCCGTCCCAGTGGCCCCGGGCGATGTGGAGGTCGGAGTGGCAGACACCGGCGGTGAGCAGACGAAGGCGGGCCTGATCGGGCCCCGGGTCACGTACGTTCTCGTCGGTGATGACCACCTGGCCGGCGTCGAATCGTGCCGTCTTCATGGCTGGGTTCCCCTTCCCGTCCGGTACCCGTCGGAGCCCGGTGGGGCGAGTATGGCACCGCCTCGGGGCGACAGGCCAAGGGGCCAGCCGGTCAGGGCCAGGTGGCGGAGGTTTGTCCCCCCAGCCGGGTCAGCCGACGTCGGTGGCGAGGAGGTCGTCCCAGGTCTCACGGCGCACCACGAGGCGGGCGTCGCCGTTGCGCACGAACACCACCGGGGGCCGGGTGACCTTGTTGTAGTTGGAGCCCATGGAGTGGCCGTAGGCCCCGGTGACCGGGGTGCCGAGCACGTCGCCCACGGCGATGTCGGCCGGCAGCTTGGCGTCACGGACCAGCAGGTCGCCCGACTCGCAGTGCTTGCCCACCACCCGGGCCGAGCGGTGGCGCTCGCCGGCCACCGAGCGGGCCAGGAACGTCTCGTAGCCCGAGCCGTAGAGCACGGGGCGGGGGTTGTCGCTCATGCCGCCGTCGACGGCCACGTAGGTGCGGATGCCGGGCAGGTCCTTGATCGTGCCCACCGTGTAGAGGGTGACGGCGGCGGCAGCCACGATCGAGCGGCCGGGCTCGATCCCGATTCGGGCCGAGATGCCGGCGTCGGCCGCCGCCTTGGCGATGATGCGGGACCACTGGGTGATCGTGGGGGCTTCCTCGCCTTCGACGTAGGCCACACCCAGGCCACCGCCCACCACCAGCTCGGGCAGGTCGAGCGGGTTGGCGAAGCGGCCGAGCACGTCGATGGCGGCGGCGAAGGAGTCGACCCGGAACACCTGGGACCCGATGTGGGCGTGGATGCCGACCAGGTTCACGGCGCGGGAGGCCCGGGCCCGCTCCACCGCCGCGGTGGCGGCGCCGGTGGACACGGTGAAGCCGAACTTCGAGTCGTCGTGGCCGGTGGCGATGAACTCGTGGGTCTCGGCCTTGATACCGGGGGTGATGCGCAGCAGCACATCAGGTACCTGGTATCCGGCGCCGGCTTCGGCGGCCAGGGCGTCGAGGCGGTCGAGCTCGTCGAAGGAGTCGACCACGATGCGGCCCACCCCCACGGCCAGGGCCTGGCGCAGCTCGTCGAGCGACTTGTTGTTGCCGTGGAAGACGAGACGGCCGGCGGGCACGCCGGCGGCCAGGCAGGTGTGGAGCTCGCCGCCGGTGGCCACGTCGAGCCCGAGACCCTCCTCGTGGGCCAGCCGGGCCATGGCCTTGCACAGGAACGCCTTGGAGGCGTACACGGCGTGGTCGCCGAAGGCCTCGGCCGCCTCCCGGCAGCGGGCCCGCAGATGGTCCTCGTCGTAGACGAACAGGGGGGTGCCGAACTCCAGGGCCAGCTCGAGGGTGTCGACACCGCCGATCAGGAGCTGGCCGGTGGGGCCGACCGAAGCGTTGTCGGGAAGAAGCGACCAGGGAACGGGGATCATCGGGCGCGCACTCTAATTCTCCAGAATCACATCTGCTCGGGGGCCGACACCCCGAGCAGGTCGAGGCCGATGGCGAGGCCGATCCGGGCCCCCTCGGCCAGCCACAGGCGGGCCTGCTGGAGGTCGGGTGGCACGTCGGTTCGCAGGATGGGGCAGTCGCGATAGAAGCCGTGGAAGGCGGCGGCCAGCTCCCGTACCCAGGTGGTGATCTTGTGGGGCGCCCGCTCGGCGCAGGCCAGCTCCACCGTCTCGGGCAGCAGCTCCAGCTGGCGCAACAGCTCCAGTTCCCGCTCGGTGGTGAGGGGGGCCAGGCTGACCTCGGTCAGAGGGCGGCGCTCGATGCCCCGGGCCGCCGCTTCCCGGCCGATCGAGTGGATGCGGGCGTTGGCGTACTGCACGTAGTAGACGGGGTTCTCGGCCGCCTGGGCCCGCAGCACGTCGATGTCGATGGTCTGGCCGGAGTCGATCGACTGGAGCAGGTAGGCGAAGCGGGCCACGTCGGGGCCGACCTCGTCGATCAGGTCACGGATCTCCACCATGGTGCCGGCCCGCTTCGACAGCTTCAGCTCCTGGCCGTCTCGCAGCAGCTTCACGTTCTGGCCGATGATGACCTCGTAGGTGTCGGGGTCCTTGCCCATGGCCTGGAGGGCGGCCCGCATCCGGGGGGCGTAGCCGTGGTGGTCGGCGCCCAGGATGTCGATCAGGTGATCGCCCCGGCGGTACTTGTCGAGGTGGTAGGCGATGTCGGGCAGGGCGTAGGTGTACTCGCCGTCGCTCTTGACCAGCGGGCGGTCCTTGTCGTCGCCGAAGTTCGACGAGCGCAGCCAGGTGGCGCCGTCGGCCTCGTAGGCCTGGCCCCGGGCCCGCAGCTCGGCCAGCACCGCCTCGGGGGCGCCGGTCTCGGTGAGGGCGGCCTCGCTCGACCAGGTGTCGAACTCCACGTGCATGGCGGCCAGCACCTCGCGGGCGTCCCGCAGGGAGCGCTGGATACCCCAGGCCGTGGGGTCGGCATCGGCGGGCATCTCGGCCGCCCAGTCGGCGATGTACTGGCCGAGGTAGCCGTTGTCGGGCGCGGGCTCGCCGTTGCGGGCGGCGGTGAGCGAGGCGCCGAAGAGACGCGACTGGACGCCCCGGTCGTTCACGTAGAACTCGCGGTGGACCTTGTAGCCGCAGCGCTCCATGACCCGGGCCAGCGAGTCGCCGTAGGCGCCCCAGCGGCCGCCGCCGGCGTGTATGGGGCCGGTGGGGTTGGCCGACACGAACTCGATGTTCACGCTGCGGCCGGCGCCCATGTCGGACCGACCGTAGGACGGCTCGCCCTGGGTGACGACGTCGGCCAGCACGTCGTGCAGCCAGGTGGGGGCGAGGTGGAAGTTGACGAAGCCGGGGCCGGCCAGCTCCAGGCGCTCCACGTGGGGCGGCGGGGAGGCGGCCAGGTGGTCGAGCAGGGCCTGGCCCAGCTCGCGGGGGTTGCGCTTGGCCGCCTTGGCGCAGGCCAGGGCGGCGTTGGTTGACCAGTCGCCGTGCTCCCGGCGGGCCGGCCGCTCCAGCCCCACGCCCTCGGGCACGGGATCGACGCCCAGCTCGGCGAGGGCGGATCGAACTGCGTCGAGCAGTTGCTGGCGAATCATTGGCGAGTTTCCTTGTCGGGCGGGGCGCGGCCCACGACGGTGGGGGTCGGATCTGTGGGCCGGCGCCTGTGGCGTGCGCCGTTCCAGAGCTTGATCCGATGCTAACGGCCGGGTGTGACGCTGCCGGCCGGTATTCGTCCCGGCCTCAGCCGGCTCCGGGGGGCGAAGCGAAGGGATCGACGAGCCGGCACCCGGTAGCGGCAACATCGGCGACATTGCGCGTGACCAGGGTCAGGTCCTGCTCGAGGGCAGTGGCGGCGAGAAAGCCGTCGATCGCCGGGAGGGGGTTGAGGACGTTGAGCCGACCCCAACGATCGGCGATGGCGGCGTGGATCGGGAGCACGCGATCGCCGAAGTCGTCGACGATCGAGGTGAGCCAACGGTCGAGGTTGTCGGCCGCCGGCTCGTCGCCGCGGCGGCGGATCAGCTCGACGCCTCGCCGCAGTTCGCCCACCACGAGGACGGAGATCCAGAGCTCGTCGGCGACATGCCGACCGAACCAGGCACGGACGTTGACGTCCGCTCGCCCGCCCTTGCGCAGCTCGGAGACGACGTTGGTATCGAGGAGATAGCCGGGCACGGAAAGCGACGGTCAGAACTCGATCGGGCGTGGCAGCTCGCGGCGCCGGGCGAAGTCGTCATCGGAGCCGACGTCTGGGATCTCCGCCAGCCGTTGTGCGAAGCCGCCCGACCGGAGCGCATCCCGCAGGATGCGCCGGTGCTCCTCCTCTGCCGACCAGCCGTGCTCGGCCGCTCGCTGCTTCAGGCGGCGGACGAGGTCCTCATCGAGATTCCGAACGATCAACTGCGCCATAACCGGCCCTCCGATCTGATAGCAACGATAGCATTCAGCTTATTCTGACGAAACCCCTGAAACCGGGTAGCGACCGGCGCCGGGGTGGCTAACCTTGTGGGGTCCCTGGCCCCCGTAGCTCAGTGGATAGAGCATCGGTTTCCGGAACCGTGTGCGTAGGTTCGATTCCTATCGGGGGTACTACCAGCGTCGTTGACGAAACCGCAGGTCACAGCACCCGGATCGGTGTCGGACCCTGATCGAGAGCGGGACGGGCGAAGCGTCAGCGCCGGCCCTGAACACTCAGGGAACACGCCGGCTGGATCGCTGACGGTCAAACTCCCGCTCGAGCGGTGAGCGATCCCGAGCACCCGACTCGTGCCGGAGTGCTGTGGTTGCGCGGCCGTTGCACAGAGGTCGATTTCGGGCGGCCCGATGGCCCATCAGGCGATGCGGTCACTCCGGCCGGGGCGATCTGGTGGGCCCGGCGGCGTCGACGGCGGCGATGCGGTCGAGAAGCTCGCGGATGTTGTGGGTCGCGCGGCCAATGGCTTCGTTGTCAAGAGCTTCGGTGACGTGGCGCTGCCACGATCGGGCTGCGATCGAGATGTCGAACAGCGTGCTGCGACCGGTGTCAGTGGGCTCCACGAGTGGGCTCCGTCGATGTTCCGGGTTGCCGGCGAAGCGGAGCAAACCATCGCGTTCGAGGTCGTCGGCCACCCGCTGCACTGCTTGACGTGAGATCCCGAGCCGCTGGGCGATGCGAGGCACGGTCCATTCGCCTTCTGAGACAACGCTGAGCAGTTGCCAGCGCGCCTGGGTTTGTCCGACACGTCCGGCGATCTCGTCTCCGTGGCGGCGCAGGACTCCGGCCAGTTCGTACACGTCGGCGACGAGCGCAGCGAATGCATCAACACGTGACTTCGACATTGACAACACGTTACCCGACTTGCATAATGACAACATATTGTCAAACACATCAGCTCAATTCAGCGACCCGATCGCCGCCGTCATGGCTGGCCGCGAGCGCGGAGTGCGGCGACGACCTGCGGTCGGTGGATTCCCGGTCCTGGCCGAGTCGCTCCACGCTGCCGGTGTCGATGCCGTCCACTGCGACGTGGCGTCGATGACTACGCTCTATCGCACCGGTCATGGCGCCGTCGTCGACCAGCAGGCCCCGCTCGTGGCCGGGCTTTCTCGTGTCGCCGACTTCGACCGCGACGCCGTTTGGGGCAATTCGCCGTGACCAGCTCGGCCAGTCGACCTATCCCGAATTCATGCTCGACATCTGGCATGCCGGGGTGGTTGCCTATGACATTGACCTCGCCGCCCGCACCTGCACCTACCTCGGTCTCGACCCGACAATCGACATGTACGTCGAGGACTACCCGGCCGTCACTCTCGTCGACTGACCACCGAACGGCGCCACGCGGAGGGCGCCAGAGGGGACCGGAATCGCCTCGCTGACCGATGGACGAAAGCTGGTTGCATTTCGGTGCATACGAGCGCCCGGGCGGCTCTCATGACCCAGACCTCGGGCCTTTAGGGGCGACCACCTCGCACGGCCTCGACGAATTAGCAGTCGGGCCCGGTCTGGTCAACAGTGGTGTCGAGCAGTAACTACCCCGAGGGCGGCACCGTGGGCCGAGCGCACGGGGGTGCCGACGCCGATTGATCCGGGCCCATCCGTGACACAGTAATCATCCATACCAGCCCGCCACGGGTTCCGCGTGAGTACACCGGACCGGTGCTCGGAATCCGGCGCTACGCCCCGGCTCGACCGCCCGGTAATGGCGGGTCGGCTGGGCCAAGTCGATGAGGGCCTGGCGGTGAGTGACACCGCGCGCTCGGAAGGTGCAGGAGCAGGACGCCGCTGCGAGCGAGTGAGCCTCGGCGTACTGTTGCGCCATGGGTTCAGGTCTACTGAGAGCTGTCGACGCCGTCACGGTGCGAATTCCCGATCTCGACGCTGGCCTCGCCTTCTACCTCGAATCGCTGGGCCATCAGCTCAGATGGCGTAACGACGAGATCGGCCTCGTTTCTACATTCGAGATCCCCGTCGGCCGAGTCGCGGTCGTGAGCGATCCGTTCGGCAACCCGTTGGTTCTCGTCGACCTATCGAAAGGCAGATACGAGGTCAAGGCCGACGGGTCGGTCACGGGTGTGGCGTGAGCATCTCTCGGCTCCGGTCGTAGTGCTCGTGGCTCGGCATGGGGGTAAGCATCGTCGATCGGGCACCAGCCGGGTGATCGCTCACGCGATCGAACTGACGCTGATAGTCGAGTATGCTGGCATACATGCGACGGACCACGGTCAAGCTTCCCGACGATCTCGATGCCCGGCTGCGGCATGAAGCAGAACGTCGAGGTACCACCGTGTCGGAACTCACGCGCCAGGCGATCGAGACCCTGCTTGCCGCGCCGAAGGGAAGGCGCCGACTCCTCGCTGCCGGTGCCGGCGCAAGCGGATGCTCCGACATCTCCGAACGCATCGAGGAACTTCTCGCGAGCGAGGTCGGCTCATCGCACTGATCGTCGATGCCGGCCCGCTGTACGCTTACATCGACCGCGACGACCGTCATCACGCCGCAAGCCTCGACCTGCTCGAGACGCACCCCGGCCCCCTGGTAGTACCGACCCTCGTCATCACCGAGGTGGCCTACCTGCTGGGCACGCGACTGGGCGTCGAGCCCGAAGTTCGTTTCCTCGGTGATCTCGCCGCAGGCAATCTGATCGCTGAGCCAGTTGCGGCGTCGGACTGGTTGCGCATGGCCGAACTCGTGGCGTGCTACCACGACCTCCCACTCGGCACAGTCGACGCATCCGTGATCGCTGCCGCCGAGCGGCTCGGCACCAACGACATCGCAACGCTCGACCGGCGGCACTTCACCGTCGTCCGATCGAACATCGGCGCCCTCAACCTGCTCCCTTGAAAGTCGCCTACGGTCCGACCCGTTCCGGTACGGATGGTCCTGATCCGACTAGTGAGTGGCCATGAACACGCCTCCATTCGTGCGCCGACAAGCGCCCGCCGAAGCCGCCCCGTATCAGCGGTCGGAACGCCGATGAGCGATCGCGAGCGCCGGCTTGTGCCCGATACCGACTCATCTCGCGAGCTGCAAGAATACGAGACATGGTTCGCTCTCTCCTCGTCGCAGGAGTGTTGACGCTCGGATCCGCTGGGTGCGCTTCCAAGGCAGATTCCTCGGATTCCTCCACGGACACGATCATCCAGGCTGATGCAGCTTCCATAGCGGAGTCTGACGCGGCGTTGACGACCGGAGTAAGTGCCCTGACGCCTGGCACGTGCGCACATGAAGGCCCGGGCACGGTCGAGGTTCCGAATACGGTCGGCCTTCGACTTGAAGAAGCCGTCTCACGAATCCAATCCGCTGGGCTCACCATCGTTGACTCCGGAGTCGCTGGGGCAAAGGATCTGCAAGATTCCACCGCCGTGGTCCGGGCACAAGCACCATCCGCACGCTTGCTTGTCCCACTCGGCGCTTGCGTCGGCTTCAGGACCGAGGCCGGATGAGTATCGCCAACCTCCGCCGACTGGCCTAGAACCGGCAGGGTTCGTTCACGCGTGGCCGACGTGCACCGAAATGCCGACGGTAGCCGCACGTGATCGGTGCCTGGCCAAGCGGTGAGCGATCCCGAGCGCTCGACTCGTGACGTTATGGGACGGCGCTGGCAACAGTCCTTTGGGTCGCCGATTCGGCATGGAAACTCGCCCGCACTCCGCAACTATTGACCGGCTGTTGATATACAGTTAGTCGAGACCCACAGCGCGGGCCTTATCCCAACGATCGTTCGCGTGTCGGAAGATGGTTTGTATGTGCTCGTGATAGCGGGTGATCTGTTCGGCCGTAAGATCGTCACCATGGAGAGCTTTGTCATAGTCGATCTGATCGCGAACCTCATATAGTCCAACGAGCGCTTGGTTATTCGACAACCAAAGCCTTCTCGGCCCGAGCCACCCACTCCAGCTCGCCGTTACGGTAGCGAGCCCCGCGGTGACCAGTGAGATTGCTACCAGGTAGGAGCGGCTATACAATTCGTTCAATGCGATCAAGAGAGTCGTCACAGCGCTGAGCGTGGCCGTTGCAATCGTCTGCAGCAGTGATCGTCGTCTGTAGTAGTTACGCGAGCCTCGAAAATTACTTATTCCACGCGTAAGGTGCTGTTCGACAAGTTCGAGCGCTTCCAACTGACCCATGACACTAGTACTTTCCATGATGACGCTACGCCGGCATCGACCAGCCGGGACTGAAAGACTCTGACCAGATCTGGCCAGCTGTCGAAGCAGGGGACGGCATACCGCGATACTAGCTAGGCGAGCCAGAACCAGCGAGGTGCGCTCAACGTGAGCGATTCGCGGCGAACAGACCCGGTCGGTCCGCCCGGTATCGACAGGCCAGCAGACCACGGTAGAGAACTGGTCGACGACGGCCTGGCCGTCACGGATGTCGGGTGATCCGCTCGCGATGGGCCACGGCCCCACGCTCAAGCCCGGCCGTGTTCCAGTCATACACTCGTTCGGTGGCTGAGATATTGCTGGATCGACTCCGCTCGCTTGCTCTGGCCTTGCCCGGTGTAGAGGAGAGGGTGAGTCACCGAGCGCCGTGCTTCTATGTACGAAACCGGGCCATCTGTCGCTTTCACCATGCCGGCTTTGGGACCGACGGCCGGGCTGCGCTCTGGTGTCTCTCGCCCGCAGGCGTGGCGGAAGAGCTGGCGGCCGCCGAGCCCAGTCGGTTCTTCCGGCCGGCTCCCTCAGCGAGCGGGGCTTTCAATGACTGGCTGGGGGTCTATCTGGACACGACCGGCCCCGATGCCGTGGACTGGCCCGAGATCGGCGCCATCCTCGATGAGGCGTACCGGCTGGTTGCTCCGAGGCGCTTGGTCGCCGAACTCGACAAACGACAGGGGCCACTCCTGAGCCCGAGGTAGGACCTGCTCAGCCCGTAACGCTTCTGCCGACACGAATATTGTTTCCGTCGGGGTCACGCAGTGTGAATTCGCGCATTCCCCATGGCATGTCATCGACATCGGTGAGACAGAGGCCCGTGGAGTGGTGGGATTCGAGGTGTGATGCTCGATGTGTTCAGCCGGCGATTGCTGGCTGGTCGGGGTTAGTGTCGCACGGTTCGTTGAGTTCGGCCATGGAGGTGTCGGAGAGGTAGCGGCGGGCGATGGCCCATTCGTCGTGTTGGTCGGCGAGGACGGCTCCGATGAGGCGGATGGCGGCGGCGTCGTTGGGGAAGATGCCGACGACGTTGGAGCGCCGCTTGACCTCCTTGTTGAGGCGTTCGAGCGGGTTGTTGGACCAGATCTTGCGCCAGTGGGCCCTCGGGAACGCGGTGAAGGCGAGCACGTCGGTCTTGGCGTCGCGCATCAGGGCTGCGGCCTTGGGGAACCGTTCGGCGAGGGTGGCTTCGACCTCGTCCCACCGGGTTGAGACCTCGGTTGGGGTGCCGAGGGCGAAGATCGACCGGAACGCGGCGGCGACGAACTCGCTGTGGGCCTTGGGGATGGTGGCGAGCAGGTTCCGGGCGAAGTGGACCCGGCAGCGTTGCCACGACGACCCGGTGAAGCACTTGCGGATCGATGCTTTGAGCCCGGCGTGGGCGTCGGAGATGACGAGGCGGACCCCGCCCAGGCCCCGGTCGCGTAGCGACCGCAGGAACCGGGTCCAGAACGTCTCGTCTTCGGAGTCGCCGATGTCGACGCCCAACACCTCGCGGTCGCCGTTGGCGGTGATGCCGGTGGCGATCACCACGGCCCGGGACACGACCTGGCCCAGGGCGTCGTCTCGGACGTTGATGTAGGTGGCGTCCAAGTACACGTACGGGAACGCGACATGGCCGAGGGTCCGGTTGCGGAACGCTGTCACGCGTTCGTCGAGACGGGCGCAGATCCGGGAGACCTCGGACTTGGAGATCCCAGTGTCGACCCCCATGGCGGCGACCAGGTCATCGACCGAGCGGGTCGACACCCCGTTGACGTAGGCCTCCATCACCACGGCGTAGAGGGCCTGATCGATCCGGCGGCGGGGCTCGAGGAGCTCCGGGAAGAACGAGCCCTTGCGCAGCTTCGGGATCGCCAACGCCAGGTCGCCGGCCTTGGTCGACAGGACCTTCGGGCGGGTCCCGTTGCGGTGCGTGACCCGATCCGGGCTCCGTTCCCACCGGTCGGCGCCGATCTTCTCGGCCGCCTCGGCGTCGATCAGTTGCTGCAGGGCCCACTGGGCCAACTCGCGGACAAGATCAGTGCCCTCCCCGGCGCGGAGCGCGTCGAGCAGAGCGGATACGGCAGACTCATCAAGAGCCATCGGCGTGTTCTCCTAGGTGTGCACTTTGGTAGGTACACACCGAGCATCACGCCGGTGGCTCACCTCGTGGTGGACCCGATTCCCACCACGCCAGGGGACTCATACATCGGTGACCGGCAGACCATCCGCTTGCATCCGAGCGCGCCACGCATCAACATCTGGCGTGATCAGGTAACAGCCGGGATGGTTGGCCGTCGGGTCGAGGCCCTCGATCACGTCGAGATCAAAGACGCTGTCGTCACCGATAGTCACGAACGCGGAAACCCGCCACCTTCGTATGATCGCACCGCGAAGCCAGCCAACTCGAAAAAGGCAGTCGCGGCACCAAGATTTCTCACGGGCAGCGTCGGCGTCGTATCGACAACGCCTGCTTCGGTTCGAAGCCAGCCGATGCAGTCACGACAGATGCGGATGTCGCCATGACAGTGAAGCGCTGCTGTTACGCCCCTTTCCTCCCCGCAGCACGAGCACCTCACGCCGCCAACATACCAGTTTCACCGATGCCGCCTGACAACACCCGCTGTCCCTCTGCCTTCAGGTGATCGTCTGGCGCCGAGCCCAGCACCGCGTCGCAGGGCCTTTCGCCAACGCCCCGCCGCAGCGACGAGCTGGAGGACAGGCAGTAGCGCCCGTCAGGCTCGGCCGGATAGCGCCAGTAGCTCCTGTTGCGGGGTGAGGTTGCCTGCAGGTGCTGGCTCGATGCCGAAGCCCATTCCCGCTGGTTCCGAGCGCACGATGTGCAGGACCACATCGATGAGGTCTGGATCGAGTGTGGCGTCTGCTCCGATAGCGACGGCCAGGTCCCAGGCATGCAGCGTGCAGTCGAAGACGCGGAACCTCAGAAACCGGCGGGTGTTGATCACGCCGATCGGGTGGTCGATGGAGCCGTCGAGCGCCCCGGGCGACCTGAACCTCCGCCGTTGGTCGGCCGAGGTCGAGCTGAAGTCGTCCTTGGGTCCGTCGCCGAGCTGGGTGGTCGACATGATCTGCTGGATGGCCTGAGAGGCTGTCGCGGTAGTTTGTGCTGGTCAGGACTGTGCGGTTGTCTACTCTAGTTCGCGGTGAGGCGGAGGAGGACGTAGCGGCTGTGGGCGGCCCATATGAATCCTTCGGTGATGATCGGGTCGCGTTCATAGTCGAGTTGTAGGCGCCGGTTGTCCATCAACCACGACCAGGTCCGCTCCACGATCCACCGCTTTGGCAGGGCCACGAACCGGTGGGGGTGGATCCGCTTGACGACCTCGACCCCGACATGATGATCACGGCAGTGGCTGATGAACGTGGCCTTGAACCCGGAGTCGCACCACAGCTTGGTGAACCTCGGCGACCGGGCCCGGGCCTTGTCGATGACGTCGATCCCGCCGGTGTTGTCCGAGGTGCTGGCGGCCACCACGCAAACCGCCAGGAGCAGGCCCAAGGTGTCGATGATCCCGAAGGTCTTGCGCCCCGAGATCTTCTTGCCCGCGTCGTATCCCCTGGTGGGGCCGGTGACAGTGGAGGCCCCTCGGACGCTGCGGGCATCAACGATCCCAGCCGACGGTTCGGCGTCTCGCCCCTCACGGACCCGGACCGCTTCGGCCAGGCGAAACGTTGGTAGTTCATGCGCCTGGAGGTCCGCCCTACAACGCCAATTGTTCGATAGGCGTGCCTGATGGGAGGCAGTTCGTAGTGGCCTGGAAGAACCCTGACGACTTCTTCGTGTCGAGCATGTGTGGGATGTTTCCCATCGAGAATGCGCCATCAGCCGATGAAATCGCAGCAGTCCTTGGCCCCGCCAGAGCCCCAAGCACTGACCTTCAACCCGAGGTCTTAAATCGTGGCGCTCCAAGTCGGCTTTCACCTGAGGAAAAAGCCGACCTCGCACAATCGCAATTCAGCAATGGTTCGTCGCCATCGTTCGTTGCGACGGGCGATGCCCGTACCGGCCCGGGTTTCCCGCTTGCAGGAGCCGCCGCCGTAGCAGCGCTTACCGGCGCCGCTGGCCTTCTCCTGGTTCGGCGGCGTCGACACAGCCGAGCATGAACCGGCGATCTCGGAGGGTGCCGGTGATCGGAAATGGCGCTGGGCCGTTCGGCGGGCGGACCGGCAGCCTTCCCTCATTCGATCCACAGTCGGCCGCTACAGCGGGTGGTGTGCTCTGATGACGCTCGTGGCGCGCGCCGACTGGAACGCCCCGAGGGCTGGAAGGAGAGGGGTGTGCCTCGCTGTGGCCCTCGCTGTCGTGTCGGCGTGTTCATCCACTGAGGGTGCGGGCACCCCTACCAGCGCCGTTGATGTTGGGACAGCGCAGCAGCCCTACCTGGAGGAGGTCCTTGGGGTCGTGCTGGGTGAGGCGTATTACGCCAACAAGCTTGATGCGTCGAGTTGGCAAGCCGAGGCTGACGAGTTGGAAGGCCAAGGCGCTGGGACCGACGAACGCTACGACTTCGTCCGCCGCCTTCTCGTCGCCCTGGGAGACAGGCACAGCAGCTTCTACACGCCGTCCGACGAAGGTCCGGTGAGGGAGAACCTCTTCCTGCCACCGACGGGCGAGATCGACGACCAGAGAGTCGGGCGGCTTAGGCTCCCTGGCCTGAGCGGCAGCAACGACGCCATGCAGCGCTACGTGAGCGCAGCGCTCGACGTTCTCGCCGGGGACGCTTGTGGATGGATCCTGGACCTCCGAGGCGACAGCGGTGGGAACGTCTTCGCCATGTTGGCCGCTATCGGCCCGCTCCTCGGACCCGGCCCGGCGCTGAGCTACCAGCACAGAGACGGCAGCGTCGACTCCTACGACATCACCCCGGCGGGTGACCTCGCTGCTCAGGATGGGACGGTCCTCGCAGAGGCTCCCACGACGGTCACCGCGCTTCAGTTCCGATTTGCCGATCGCCGTACTTCACGGGCTCTTCGACGGCCAGCGCCGGCGAAGGCATCGTCATGGCCACCCGAGGTCGGGACAACGTCAGATCCTTCGGACGGCCAACCGCCGGCCTTCCAACCGGCAACACGCTCTTCGAGTTCTCTGACGGCTCGGCCGTCAACCTCACCGTGGCCATCGGTATGGATGCGGCGGGTGAACCACACGAGGGCCCGATCCCACCCGATGTCACCACCGACAACGCAGATGCCGACGCCGTGGCGTGGCTTCTGACCCAGCCAAACTGCCAACCGCCGCAATAGTCCGCCCAACGCCGGCGAGCTAGCCTCGGTCGTTCTGCGGCTGGTTGTTGTTGGAGTGCCTGGTCCGCGGAAAAGCCTTCCTGAACTGGGAGGATTTGCTTTGCGAAGGTAAATCCGGCCAACAGGAAGGCTCTCCGTGAGGGTGAAGCGTAGTCGCTGTTCGAGGCGTCCCCGGGTGACCACTGACGGTGAAGGGCTGGTGTCTCATGCCGGGGCCGGGCTGCTGGCTGAGATGGCTGACCGGTCGGGCCTGACCGGCGCCCTGTCCGAGGCGATGAGCGGGTGTGGGATCTCGTGGCGGGCCCATGATCCCGGGATCGTCCTGTCCCACCTGGCCGTCTCAATCGCTGACGGCGCCGACTGTCTGTCGGACCTGGCGGTCCTGCGTGAGCAACCGGAGCTGTTCGGTCCGGTGGCGTCACAGGCCACGGCATGGCGGGCGATCGAAGCGGTCACCGCACCGGAGTTGCGGGGCATCGCCCGGGCCGCTGGCTGTGGCCCGTCAGCGGGTCTGGGCCGCTGCCGGGGGCCCGGCCACGGTCACGTTCGACTTCGACGCCACCCTCGTAACGGCGCATTCGGAGAAGCAGGACGCGGCGGCGACCTATAAGCGGGGGTTCGGGTTCCACCCGTTGGCGGTGTGGCTGGACGAGACCGCCGAACCGCTCGCTGCGATGCTGCGCCCGGGCAACGCGGGAGCGAACAACGCCGCCGACCATGTGCGCCTGCTGGGCGAGGCCATCGACGCCCTGCCCGGCGACTACCAGCAGGGTCACCGGCCGGGTGACGATCCCGCCACCGTGCGGTTCCCGCTGCTGGTGAGGGCCGACTCAGCCGGCGCCACCCACGACTTCCTCGACGCGGTGGTGGCCCGCAACGCCCAGTTCTCCGTGGGGTTCGCCATCGACACCAGGGTTCGGGACGCCATCGTGTGCTGCCAGGAAGAGGACTGGATCCCAGCGGTCAACCGTGACGGCCAGCAGCGACCGAACGGCTACGTGATCGAGCTGACCAGACTGGTCAACCTCGACAGCTGGCCACCCGGGACACGGCTGATCTGCCGGCGGGAACGCCCCCATCCCGGCGCCCAGCTCACCCTGTTCGACACCGTGAACGGGTGGCGGCACACCTGCTTCATCACCAACACCCGAAGCACCGATCTCGCTGGCCTGGAGCTCCGCCATCGGGGCCACGCCCGAGTCGAGGACCGGGTCCGGAACTGGAAGAACTGCGGACTCGCCAACCTCCCGTTCGAAGACTTCACCCGCAACCAAGCCTGGTGCGCCATCTCGCTGCTGGCCGGCTGCCTGCTGGCCTGGACCCAACACCTCTGCCTCGACGGCCACCTGGCCAAGGCCGAACCCAAGACCCTGCGCTACCGGCTCCTCCACGTCGCCGCCCGCCTCGTCACCCGGAGCCGACAGACCAACCTCCGGATCGACCGCACCTGGCCCTGGCGCCACGACCTCGCCACCGCCTACACCCGCCTACGCACCGGGCTCCCCTGACCCCGGGGCCGGGCCCGCCGCCAGGCCAGACACCACCAGAGGCGAGACAAGCAAACCGGCCAGGACCCGGGACCCGTCGCGCTCCGGCACCCACTCCAGCGCCCAGATCACCCACCGTCACCAACCAGACCGGCACCCACAAGCATCACAGTCCAGCCGCAGAACGATCGAGGCTAGTTAGCGTTGTGGTCTCAGGCGATCAGGTCGAGTTGCCCTTCCGAGAAGCCACAGTCGCAGTACCCGGCGTCGCATGGGTGCCGGGTCACGTCTACCTGAAATTCCCCGATGGGCGTCGGATTCAGTGCGGCTTGCTCGCTCAGGGCAGGGGCTACGACGCCCTCAAATCCTTCCGACATGAACTCGCACGCCACGGGGTGAACTGGTACGAGGTCTAGATGAGCCCGGATCGAGGCCGCACCCACGCTCAAACCCCCTCCGCTGGATATCCGGCCTCTTGTTAACCATCGAGGCGGGCGGGCGATATCGCTCGGGCGGCCGAAGTCACCGCCCCACCGGGTCACGAGATCACCACCGTGCGAGTCCCGAGTGCTCAAACCTCTAGCAAGGCCAGCCGCTTGACGGCGATCAGCGAGACCGCCTGATACTGCTCCATGCGGTCGGTGGCGGCTCCGAAGACAATCCGGCCGTCTTCCTCGTCGACGTCGACGCCGCATCGCCGGCACAGATCGACGAGCCATGCCAGCTGCTCACCCTCGGGCCTCAAGGTCATGTCTGAAAGGTCAAGTCCGAAGTGCTCGACCATTGCCAGGTGCGCCAGATCAAAGACAGCGGCCGGATCGGCTATCGCCACGGCTCCCAACTTCCGAGCGCTGAGGAGCTGGCGCGCCCGCCATGATGTTCTGACGTGGGGCCGTCGCGAACCCCTCGTCACTGATCGCGAGCAGCTCCGAAACCCCCGCTCTGCTGGCCTGGGCCTTGAGTCGTGCCAACTCCTCCGCTGGAGCTGCACGCCCAAAGAGATTGAGCGGCGCCGTTGATGGTCGGTAGCCATGGTCGCCCTTCGGTACCTTGCGCGGCCGATGAGTTCGCTTCTTCGTCATGGGCCAAGCATGACGATGACCTGTGACACTGCCCCGGGACCGGGACCTCTCTTGCCGTCAGACCGGTGCCCCGAGCCATCCCTGCCACTTACCCCTAGCCGCCACCGGCCTCGACGGCCCCCGACCACGGTATGACGCCATTCGCCTTGATCTGAGCCGCTTTGGGAGCACGTAGTAGCCCCGAGCTGGCAGTGGGATTGATCCTCCGGCGCTGCTGTCACAGTACGCTTGTGTTGTGAGCCTGCTGGATCTGATCGACGTGCGTCCGGGGGTACGGAGTGGCAAACCGTGCTTCGTAGGCACCCGGATCACCGTCTACGACGTCCTGGAGTATCTCGCTGCCGGCATGTCAGGCGACGAGATCGTAGGAGACTTCCCTGAGCTGACCGCCGACCACGTGCGGGCGGCACTGGAGTTCGCAGCGCTTCGTGAGCGCCGCCTCGCCGTTCCTGCATGAGGCGGCTGTTCGATCAGAACCTGTCTCGCCGCCTGGTCAGCCTCCTCGCCGACGTCTTCCCGGACAGCACCCACGTTGCCCTCGTCGGCCTCGACACCGCCACCGATCGCGAGATCTGGACCTACGCCGCTGACAACGACTACGTGATCGTCTCCAAGGACTCTGACTTCGGGCAGCTCGCCTTTCTGTATGGCGCTCCCCCGAAGGTCATCTGGCTGCGAGTCGGCAACCAGGCGACGAAGCCGATCGGCGATCTCCTCCGCTCCCACGCCGAGCTCATCGCCGCCTTCGTCAGCTCCGACAGCGAGGCCGTCCTGGTGCTCCCCGATCTGCGGCCGCTCCCCTGACCGAAGGTCGCCCACTGAACACTCAGTGAACACTGGCTCCGGCCAGAAGCAGCCTGCGGCGGTCACAAGCGGTCAACGTCCGACCCCCAGCGAGTACTGCTGACCTGCGAAAACCCTGGTTCAGGCACCTGCGCTGGAACCCGTCGGGCCGGTTTCCGGAACCGTGTGCGAGGTTCGATTCCTATCGGGGGTACTGCCAGATCCGCCGCCTGAGCAGGGCAGAAACGCCCTGATGGCCAGACTGGGGCGGATTGAGAGCAGATCAGGTAGACCGATCGCTCAACACCATACGGGCGGTGCCATGTCCAGTTGCCGGTCGGCTCATTGTCTCGGTGGGGTTGGTGAGGAGTGCCAGCCCACGGGCGAGGTAGCCGTCCATGTGCGTGCGGGCGGCGAGCGAGATCAGCGAGCGGGCGCTGGCCTCTGACCCACTGTCGTCGCCGCTGGCGAGGGTGAGGTCGGCTTGCGTTGCGAGGATTGCTGCGTGCATGCCTACGTAGACGTCGGTCTCTCGC
>CAVTAP010000009.1:0-256305 GCA_963732695.1 uncultured Actinomycetota bacterium
GACGGGCGGCTGATCGGCGGGAGCGCCGTCTTGCTTGCGCATGTCAAGAGATCCATTGACACCTTCGTTGTCACATTGATCCTCGCCACCCCGCCAGGACGCAGGATGGAGCGATCACCGGGCCGCGTTTGCTGACGCTACGACAGGTAATTCCTCCCATCTCGGACGGCTGCCGCAATGCCATCTCGGCTACTCAACCTCATCTCTGCGAACGAGAGGATTTGCAGCTCACCCTTCCCTCCCACGTTCTCCCTGCTAGCTCCCGCCAGCCGCCACACCTGACGGAGTGACGCAGGAAGGCCGCCCTGATGGGCGCTCAAGGTGCTCGCCCCCTGAGCGCAGTTTCAATCCGGGAATTCGCCTCTACGTCGTCGCCCTCCATCGCTCCGACATAGGTTGAGACCAGGGTTTCGACGCTGTGGCCGAGCCGGCGGGCGGCTTCGCCGAGGGGGACGCCGGCCTTGATCATGGTGGTGGCGGCGGCATGGCGGAAGTCGTAGACCCTGACCCTGGGCTGGCCGGCGAGAGCGCAGGCGCGCTTGAGGGCTCGGGACCAGTTCGACTGGGAGGGGCGGTTGCCGAGGCGGGTGCGGAACAGGAGGGTCGTCCCGGCCGATCTCGTGCTCGCTGATCCAGTTTCGAAGTAGTTCCACTAGCACCGGTGGGATGGGGACGGTGCGGTTGCCGGTCTTGGGGTCGCCGGGCTCGTCGAAGTCGATGTCGGCCTCGGTGACGTCGATAGCACCCCAGCCACTGGCCGGCAGCCGCAGCGCCCGGGGGCGGAGCATGACTACCTCCGAGGGCCGTAGCCCGGCGTAGAACACGACAGCCGTCATGGCCTGGTAGGTGCGGCTGCCGGGCTGGTGGCTCTCGAGAGCCTCGATGATTGTTGCCACCGATGCCGGCGAGGGCAGGCGGCGGACGTCGACGGCGTTCGTCGGCCGGTTGACCTTGCGGCGGCTTCGGCCTCGGGGCGTCGGCGGCCAGGGGTCGATGGCGATGTGGTCGAGCTCCACCGCTCGGCGGATGCAGGAGTGGGCCACCCGCCGGTAGCGGCGAACGGTCTCGTTGGCGAGGGCCTGGCCCTCGTCGCCGATTCCGAGCTGGCGGCTCACCTCGGCCAGGAGCGAGCGGTCGAGCTCGGCCAGGCTGAGCACGTTGCGCTCCAGCCACCGCTCGCACGGGTGGGTCGGGTCGACCTCGGCGATCGGGCGCAGGGTGTCTCGGAGATAGGCCCGCATCTCCTTGGGCGGCGGCGGGCTGCCGGGGTGGACGACGAAGGGCAGGAAGCGGGCGAGTGAGTAGACGTCCTCCCTCCTGGTCCGGGGCTGCCACTCGGGCCACTGCTCGGCCACCCAGACCCGGGCCCACACGTGGAGGCCCATGTCGGCGCCCCTGGGCATCCACGATTGGGGCAGGCCGGTCTGGCGGTCGAACACGTCGCCGTCTTGCTGGGCCAGCAGCAGCCTCGACCGGAACCGGTCGGCTTCGGGCTTGGTGCGGAAGGACTTGCTGTGCTGGCGTCCATCGACCCGCCACCGCACGACCCGAGGCATGCGGGCCTCGGGCCGTGCGGAGCGGTCCTGGATGCTGAAGATCCGGATGTCTTGTCCGGCGCCTCGCTTCCTCACTCGGCCGCCTCGACAGTGCTGGCGGCGATGAACTCCTCGAGCGCCCGCTCGGGGATCCGCACGTGCGAGCCGAGCTTCACGAACGAGATGCGGCGCTCGGCGATGAGCCGCCGGGGGAACCGCTCGGTCGTGCCGAGACGCTCGGCCGCTTGGCCGACGGTGAGCAGACGGTTGACGGGATGGAGGTCAGGCTGGGACTTGCTGACGGGCTTGCGCTTCATTCAGTTCTGGATCTCCTGCCGAGCGATGAGTCTGGCCCGGCGACGGGGCTGATGCCGTGGTGCTGCGTCGGGAGTCGGTCATGTGCTGGTCTCCTTGCGGTGGTCGGATTCCGGTTTCGGTACGGGTTACGTGACCTCTCAACTGAGGTCACGTAACCCTGCGAATGGCCGTGTTTCTCCTGGTGAGAGGGCTACGGGTTATGTGACCTGGCCAGGTCACATAAGGGTGAGGTCATGTAACATTGGTCACATCTCACGGATCGGGAAGGCGCCAGCTGGCGGGCCGGCCTTGGGTGGTGTGGTCTCGTTCGGAGATGACGTTGAGGCGTTGCTGGGCGGTGCGTAGGGGGCGTTCGTTGTAGCCCTCGTGGCGGGCGAGCTTGACGATGTCGGCTTTGGGCATGGGGCCGTCGGCGAGGATGGCGGCGAGCCATTCGGTGGCTTCGTCGGCCAGGGTGCGGTCTTCGTCGGTCGACTGCTGGAGGAGGGAGTCGGGGTGGTGGCCGCGCTCCTCCCCCACGAGCACGATGCGGGCGGTGGCGATCTCGGCCCCGTCGACGGGGTGGGCGATGGTGGCCCCTTCGATCCGGAACCGGATGGCGGGGACGTCGGTCTTGGATGTCATGTTGGCTTTGGCCAGCACGCAGAGCCGGTCGTTCTCGTCGTCGGGGTGGGCGCCGACGGCGAGGACGGAGCGGACGGCGGTGGAGAATCCTCGGGAGCCGTTGATGCGGACGAGGAGGTCGTTGAGGCCGGCTTTGTTGAAGTGGGCGAGGCCGAGGGCGCCGCAGCGGAGTTGTTGGGTGAGGGCGGCGAGGCGGCCGATTGCGGCTTGGACTTCGGCCTTCTTGTGGGAGTCGACGTGGCCGAGGTGGGCGTCGAGGGGGTCGAACACGACGAGGCCGACGTCTCGGGTGGTGGCGGCGGCCGCCAGGTCGGCGAGGTCGGTGTCGAGGGCGAAGGAGCGGTCGCCGTCGAGGTCGACGAACTGGAAGCGGGTGAGGTCGGCGCCGGCGGCGATGAGGCGGGGTTTGATGACGGTGGACCGGTCGTCTTCGAGGCCGACGTAGAGGACGTCGGCCGGCCGCTGGTGGCGTTCGCCAGGGAGTTGGCCTCGGCTGATGCGGGCGGCGAGCCAGCACACGAGGAGGGTCTTGCCGTCGCCTTCTCGGCCGGCCATGAGGGTGACGCCTCCGACGGGGATGCGTTGGTCCCAGATCCAGTGGGGGCGGTCGAGGGTGACGTCGTCGGCCGAGGTGAACTTGAGCCGGGCCAGGGTCGGGGTGCGGAGGGTCTGGAGGCGGTCGAGGAGGTCGTCGGTGTCGCCCTGGTGGGCTTGGGCGGCGATCTGCAGGGCGGTGGCCTGGATGCGGCGGTTGCGGCCGAGGGCGGCGAGGGCCTGGGCGTGGCCGGTGATGCTCCATTCGCCGACGTTGGAGGCGTAGGCGTCGATGAGCAGGCTGTTGAGGGTGCCTGGGTCGGTCACGAGCCGGCACAGGGTCGGGTCGTTGGCGATGAGGGGCAGGGTGGGGGTGGTGCCTTGGCGGGCGTAGGTGACGACGGTGTGGAAGACGTGTCCGTTGACGGGTGAGAAGTCATCCGCGGTGAGGGCGCCGAGTCGGTCGAGGGCGGCGGGCCCGTAGTACATGACGGCCCCGATGAGGGCGAGCTCGAGGTCGGGGTTGTAGCCGACCGGGGTGAACGCTCCGCCCGAATCCTGGTCTCGCCGGGGAGGGGTCACGGCTGTGACCTCTTGGCGGAGGCGCCGCCCGACTGGACCTGTCGACGGTCGTCGATCACGGACTCGGTGTCGATCGCGAGCCCGGTCATGACCGCATCCGACCCTGGCCGCATCGCTGCCGCATCCTTGTCATCGGAGTCCGGTCTCATGCACGGAGATCGAGCTGGTAGCGGGCGGTGTCGCCGGCGGTGGTGGTGAGGGTGATGACGGCGTAGTCATCGTCTGTGACGGTCGAGTCCTCGGTGAGGTCGACCTCGTCGATGGTGACGGCGCCGTCGGGTTCGACGCTGAGCCGCTGCAGTGGCGAGACGGTGAGGTCGCAGTAGTGGGCGTGGGACAGGTCGGTGGCGTAACGGTGGAGGGGGCCGAGGCGGAGGTCGCCTTCGACGGTCCACACGTAGACGGTGTCGCTCGCGTCGGTGCCGACGTGCGGTGGGGTCGTGTTCATGGGCAGGCGCTCCATTCGATGGGCCAGATCTCAGCGGGGTGGTGGCCGAGGGCGACCGCGGCTCGGTCGGCTTGGCGGTCGGGGACGCAGCCGGCGGCGCGCCAACGGTGGATGGTGCGACGGTGGAGGCCGAGCTGGCGGGCGAGGACGGCAGGGCTGGGGTTGCCGGCAGCTTCGGCCAGCGAGTCGAACGGGAACCGGGGCCTCATACGTCGCCTCCGTAGTCGGCGACGAAAGCGATGGCGGCCTGGGCCTGGTCGAGCAGGCGGGTGATCTCGGGCGTGAGCCCGGCTGCCTGTTGCAGTGCGGTGTCGGCTTCGGCGATTGCTTCATGGGCGTCGCCGTGCGAGCGGCGTTCGCCGTGGGCGTCGAGGCGGAGGTCGCCGGTCGCTTCTCGGTGGCGGAGGTTGCGGGCGAGCTGGTCGTAGAGCTGGGGCAGCCGTCGGCTGAGAGCGGCCAGCTCACCGAGGACCCGGTAGACGTCGGGGACGGTGGTCTCGCCAGGACTGATGATGAGGTGGTTCGCAGCTCGGATGGCCTCGGCGGCGGTCTCGGTGAGCTCAGCCACGGTCGGGTGGTGGTCGGTCATCGCTGGCTCCGTCCGAAGGTGGCCTGTTGGTGGTGGAGGTGGTCGAGGATGAGGCCGAGCTCGGTGTCGTCGAGGGCGGCGGCGATCTCGGCCCAGGTGTGGCCGGCGTCGAGGGCGACCTCGACGAGTGGCCAGCGGAGCGCGGCGAGAGCGGTCTCGAGCGTGTGGGCGGCGCGGAGCCGCAGGAGTGGGTCGGCGCCGGCGAGGGCGGTGGTGAAGGTGGTCTGAAGGTCGGCGATGGTGGTGGGGGTCACGGTCGTTCCTGTGCGTCGGGAGCAGTTAGGGCTGGGGTTCGGCGGGTTCTGAGTGGAGCTGGTTCCACGAGGGCGGAGTCGGGGTGGTCGGGGTGCCGTGGTGGAGGCGCCAGGCGCCGATCGACATGAGAGCGACCACGACGGCGAGCACGACGAGCGGTCCTCGCAGTGAGAGCCGGGTCTCGATGCCATGCATCGGGGCGGCGGCCGGTGGTTGGGTCGGTTGGCGGGTGGAGACGTCGAGGGCGGCGATGCGGTTGGCCTCGGCCAGCTGGTCGACCATGGCTCGCTGGACCTGGAGCTGAGGGTCGTTGTCGTGGTTCCAGTCCCACGGGTCACCGGCCCGGGCCGGGGTGGGGGGTGTCCGGTCGATGGAAGCCTCGATGCGGGCCAGGACGGCCTGGTCGAGGGCGTTGAACTCGCCAGGGGCGCTCCAGCCTCGCCAGGCGAAGCAGGCCGACAGGGTGAGCCCGGCGAGGCGGATCGGGAGGGTGACGGTGAGGAGGAGGACGCCGGCGGCGAGGCCGGCGAGGAGATAGGCGACGGCCGTTACCCACAGCCACGAAGCCAGCAGGCAGGCGGCAAGTGCTCGGGCGGTGAGGCTGCGGCCGCAGGCGAGGCGGATGTGGAGCCAGCCGATCGTTCCCCACGAGATCCGAGCCTGGTACCAGCGGGCGAAGTTCAGCGGCCACCGCAGGCATCGGGGCCCAGTGGGGACATGGGGCCAGTAGCGGTCCATGAACCGGGTCGGCATCGCCACCGGTGGTCGCTGCCAGCGGCGGAGCTGGCGGTGCCGCCATGCCCGCTGGGCGTGCCCGCACCGGCCGACGACGTGCAGGAAACGGGAGGCGGTCAGCATCGGTCACCCCCGTTACTCGCCGGGCTCGGTTCGGGAGCGATGTGGTCGGGGTGGTCTCGCCAGCGGCGGGCCAGGGCCTCGATCTGACGGCGGGCGGTGGCCAGGGTCGGAGCCTGGCCGTAGCCTTCGTTGCCGTGGCTGGTGAGGGCCTCGGTGGCGGGGTCGAAGCGGTAGAGGTGCCACCACCACTGGCCGTCGTCCTGGCCGAAGTCGACGACGGCTTCGAACGGCGGTTGGCCGTGGAGGTCGGGGGGTTGGGCGGCGGCTTCCCAGCGGGTGGGGGTGGTTTGGTGCCAGTCGCTGGGGCGGAAGACGGGGACTCGGTTGCAGCCGGTCATCGGGTCGCCTCCCGGACATCGGCGGTGAGGAGGCTGAGCACGGCGTGGCGCTCCACGGGGCGGAGGGCGTCGAGGGCGGCCAGGCAACGGGCGCGGGCCTCGTCGATGGTGAGCGACCCTCGGGACGGGTTGATGGCCAGGGCGCAGTGAGCGCCGTGGCCGGCCAGCTTGGCGGCCACCATGCGGGCCAGGCGGACCGTGGTGACGCTGTCGCCGGCGGGGACGAGGGCGGCCAGCTCGGCCCGTACGAAGGCCAGCTCGTCGGCCACCGCCTGGCCCTCGTCGAGCCCGAGGTCGACGCCGGTGGTGATCGTCGGGGGAACCGTGCTGGCGTCGACGGCCGGCTGCGGTGGTGGCGCGGTGGCCTCGGGCGTGGGGATGGCGGCAGCCTGCTTGGCGGGGCTGGCGGTGTCGGAGCGCTTGGCCGGTCGGGTGTTGGTCGGTCGCTTTGCTGGCCGTACCGGGCCCGGTGACGGGCGGCGTTCTCGGCCGGGGGTGGGGAGCCGGCCGCGGTGGCTGCGGGGGGCGGGTGGCTGGGGGTCGTCGAGGCCGCCGCCGATGCGGCGGGGTGCCGGGGTTCGGGTGTTGATGGTGAGCATCGGGGTTCCTGGGTTGCGGGGCGTGCGGGGTGAGGCAGAGGGCGCAGGCATGGCGTCTCCGTGGTCGTTGGCTAGTTGGGGATGCTGGGGCCGGTAGCGGTAGCGGGGAGCCGGGAAGAGTCCGCGAAACGCCGGATTCCGGGGGTTTCGGGCGGCGGCCGGGGTGGTCCGCTACCGCTACCGGCGGGGGCTGGGATGGCCGGTGAGCTGGTCGAACGCTCGTTTGGGCTCGGGTAGCGGGGGTGGTAGCGGTAGCGCTACCGGTTCGGGTTCCGCTACCTCGTTCGCTACTCGATGTCGGGGTCGTAGAGGATCTCGACCTCGGGCCAGTCGACCGTGTCGTGGGCCTCGGGGTGGGAGCCGTTCGCCTGGTCATCGACCGGCGGCTCGCCCTCGTCCTGGCCGTCGCCAACAGGCTCGATCGGAGGTGGTGGCGCCTCGGTCGAGACTGCGGCGGGTGTGGGGCTGTCGACGGGAGTGTGGCGGTCGAGGGCGGCGCCGAGGTCGTCGAGCGTGATGCCCTTGCGGTTTCGCTCGACGCCGTCGGCGTCCTTGGCCTTGACGTCTCGGGAGGTGATCCCGAACCGCTTGACGGCCATGGTCACTTGGCGGCCTTCCCAGGCGCCGTAGGTGTCCGGCCACCGCTCGGCCAACCGTTCGGCCAACGTCTGGCACCAGATGGCCAGCTGTCCGGCGGGCCAGATGGCCAGGAGGTGGTCAAGGATCGTCTCGGTCGGCTCGTCGGTGTCCGCGTCGGGTGCGGGGGTGTCGCCGGCGGCTTGGCCGGACAGCCACCCGGTGGCCACCCGCACCTGGCGGGCCCGCTCGGCGATGGTCTGGGCGGCCACGCCGTCGATGTAGGCGGCCCGCACGATCATCGGGTCGGCGCCTTCGCCGGCCATCATGGCCACCCCCACGTCACGGCGGGACAGGGTGTGGGCTGACCAGCCGGCTTTGGCCAGGCCACCGCCGAGGATCATGTCGGACACCTGCCAGGTCATGACCTTCAACGCGAACCGCAGACCACAGTTGTCCCGGATCGGTGTCGGGATGCTCTTGCCGTCCGGCCGCTGGGTGGACAACCACACCACGATCCCGACGGCCGGGCCTCGCTTCACGAGGTCGGTGATGACCGCTTCCAGTTCCTTGCCCAGCTCGGGGTGTTCGAGGGCGATCTGGCACTCATCGAAGGCGGCCACGATCGGGAACAACCCGAGCGACCGCTTCGACGCCAGCTCCCGGGTGAGCTTGCCCTCGGGGCAGACATCGACGGGGAGGGTCTCCAGGAGGTCGTAGCGGCGGCGCATCTCCCGCTGGATCGCCTTCAGATCGACGAGCATGGCTCGCATGTGATCCGGCCGGTCGCCGGCGGTGTACCGGTGAGCGACGGCCTTCAACGCTGCGAAGTCGACACCGCCCTTGAGGTTGTAGACGTACAACCGCACCGTGGCGTCCAGCACGGCAGCCAGGCACAGGAGGCGGAGCAGGAAGCTCTTGCCCATCCGGGGGATGGCGCCGATCACGATGCTTGTCGGCTGGGCCCCGAACAACTGGACGGTGACCTGGCGGCCCTGCTCGTCGACGCCGACGGGGAACGGTTCGAACACATCTACCCGGCCCTTGGCGGTGAGGGGCCACTCCACCGGGCGGGCGTCACCCGAGAAGGACTTGTCGGCCACGAACAGGATCACGACACCTTCGTGGGCGTCGGGGTCGGGCGAGAGCCAGACCTGGCCGAGCTTGCGGCGCAGTGCCGAGGCCATGCGGTCGCGACGCTCGATGACGCTGGAAGCGGGGACACCGGCGGGAAGCTCGACGTCGACCCGCCACCCGGTGCCCGACCGATGAACCGGAGTCAGGTAGCGGATTGCTCGGGGGTCGAGCTTGGCTGCCCGGTTGATGCCGTCGATCCCGAGCGACATCAGCGCCTCGGTCACCAGCTCCAGGGTGAGCTTGGGCGTCGAGTCCTTCGACACCGCCCACGACGTGAGCTTGCGGTCCCTCGGCCGGCCCACGATGCCCAGGCCGAGAACGCTCATCACGAGAGCGACCAGCAGCGCAACGCCAGAGAACGAAGCGACGAGGGTGAGGACGAAGACCAGGCCGACGATGAGCAGGCCGAAGCGGGCCAGCACGCTGGTCCGGTGCTGCTTGGCCAGCCTCGCCAAGGGTGCAGCTGAGCCGCCCTCGGCCCGCAGCGCTTCCCGCATGGCGTCGCGCTCGGAGGCGGCCCGGGCGTCGATCAGCCACCGGCCCAGCACCACCAGGCATCGGCCGGCCCCGATCGGCGAGCGGGCGGCGACCCGGCCGGTGTAGAGCGGGGTGCGCAGCGTGTGGAAGCCGAGCACGTGCAGGACGTGGCCGATCCACCAGCGGATGGTCGCCCGGCGGGTGGCCCGGTCGGTCATCCAAGCCGGCAGCAGCGGCTTGCGGGTGGTCTCGGGGGTCCACACCTCGTCGATGGTCTCCACGGGGACCAGCGGCGGTTGCGGGCCGGGAGGCGGCGGGGGTGGTTCGAGGTCCTCGGGTGAGGGGGCGGGTGGGGTCGGCCAGGCGGAGTCGGAGGTGGTGGTGTCGGGCACGGGGTCGTTTCCGTCGTCGGGGTCGGGTACGAGGGTGAGGGTCGTGGTCATCGGGTGGGCTCCGGGGCAGCGGGGACGGTCGGGCGGGGCTCGGTGGTGGCGGGCGGGTCGGGGTCGACGAGGGCGGCCAGCTCGGCCAGCTCGTCATCGAGCGACCGGTCGTCGGCCGGCGGGTGGGGCGGCGAGGTGGCGGCGGACGGTGCGGGCCGAGCAGCCGGCGGCGGCCGCCAACTGGTCCCGGGTCCACTCGGGGTGCTCGGCCGCCAGCTGGCGGACCCGCTCCCCCACCCCGACCTGGCCCCGACTGGCTGGCCGGGCCGAGGCCGGCTTGGCCGGCGATGACGATGCGCACCGCGGCGGGTGGTGCCGAGCGAGCGGCTCGAGCTCCGGCGCCGGGCGCTGCACTTCGTGGACTCTTGGGCGCCGGTTGGCTGAGCTCCCGGAGGCAGACCGAGGCGACGGCGACGAGGCCGTCGACGCTGAGCGGGAGCAGGTGGGCGGCGATGCCGCCCTCGCCGGCGGCCCGGGCCAGCTCGACGAGGTGCCAGTACGACACCCACGCTGCGATCACGGCCAGCAGGCCGGCCGATCCCAGCCGCAGGGCGGACAGGGCACCGCCTCGGGTCGGGATGCGGGTGACCAGCTCGATCGCCACCAGCAGGGCCAGCGGGCGGCCAGGCCGCCACCAGCCGCCCGAGAGCAGTCGGGTGAGCGGCGATGACGTTGCCGGCGAGGCTGGCGGCCAGGCCGAGGGCGAGAGCGGCCCGGGCGCCGTGGCGGGCGGTCACTGCCCGGCCCCGGGGTCGACCGAGACGGAGGTGGTGCCGGCCGAGGTCCCGTCGCCGAGGGTCTTGCCCCAGGCGAACGAGGCCTGCAGCAGGCCCGGGCTGGCGCCGGCCAGCATGACGGCGAAGCACATGATGGCCACCAGGGCGGCGAGCTTCTCCCAGCGTGGGCTTCTTGGTCATGGCCTTGATGAGGCTGATGACAAGCACGAGGGTGGCGATGCCGACCACGGCGCTCATGAGGGCGGCCACGGCGGCGGCCACGATGCCGGCGAAGGTGGCGAACAGCGGGGCGAACGGGATTGCCCTGGGCGACCACGCCAGGGCGGTGAGGGTGACGGGGTGGAGGTTCATGCGGCGTCTCCATGCGAGGTGGGGTGGTGCGAGGGTGAACAGGAGGTGGGCCCGGATGACGGCGGCCTCGGCCGCTCGGACGGCGGCCCGGGTGGTGGCGGAGGGGCGGGTCAGGTAGTGGCACTCGGCGTCGACGAGGGCGACCTCGGCGGCGATGAGCGGCCACTCGGCCTCGATCGCTTCGAGCTCGGCCACGGTCGGGCCGTCGGTGCTGTCGTCGAGGAGTGGGCCCCGGCGCCCGGGCCACGAGGGCCCGGGGCCGGGGTCGTCGTCCCCACCGCCGTAGGGGACGACGAGCCGGCGCCGCCGAGCGTGGAGGGGGGCAGCCTCCGCCCGGCGGCCGAGCAGGGGGACGGGGTGGGTCACCGGTCGCTCGCCCGATCGGTGCGACGCCCCAGCGGGTCAAGCGCCAGCCGAGGCGGGCCACGGCGGCCACGAAGGCGGCCACGGCCAGCACCCGGCCGACGGTGCCGAGGTGGCCGTCGGCGCCGATGATCCCGGGCAGGTGGGGGCCGATGGCGACGCATCTCGCCGGCGCCGGCGGCGGTGGTGGCGATGACGCCGTAGAAGGTGTCGGACACGGCGGCGGCGACGCCGCAGGCGACGCTCACGACGCCGGCGGCGAGCCGCGGGCAGCCAGGCCGGGCGGCTGCGGCTTCCTCGATCAGGAGGCCCCAGCTGCGGGGAGCGCCCCACGGGTGGAGGCGCTCGACTTGGTGGGCCGGGATCCGGGGGGCGTCGGAGCGGTCGTTGCCGATCAGGTCGAGCTGGTAGTCGAGCCAGGTCCGGGCGGCGGTGCTCGGCTGGCCGGTCGGGCCGGGGCTGCCGGCGGGGTGGGAGGCCACGGTGCCGCCGGGGTGGCGACGGCGAGATCCTCGGCCCTTCGGGGCGCGAGGAGTCAGAGGTAGCGTGGTCACGTCTGAGCCTTTCCAGTTACAGGGGATGGGGTTGGACAACTCGCCCCGTCCGGAGTTGGCGCTCCGGGCGGGGCTCTCTGCTATCTGAGCCGGACGCTAGTACACGGTTCGTGTGAAGACAACGTGTTTCGTGTACTCAGCTCGACTGTGTGGTCGGTCCGTGGGCGGGTGCACGGTCCGTGGGAGATGGGGGTGCGCCGTGGTGGCGTATGCTTCCGGCGATGGCGAAACCCGATGACGACGAGAGCCGTCTGGCCGAGCTCCGGGCCGATGCCGAGCGCCGGTACGTCGGCCCTCGACGCCGAGGGCCCCGACCCGAGCGATGACCCGCTCGGTGCGCTGGCCTGGCTGGCCGGGATCAGCGGGCCGACACCGGACGAGCTCCACCGTCGCATCGAGGCGGCCCGAGCCGAGCGGTGGCCGTGGCGGTCGATCGCCCTGGCCCTCACCGGCGATGGCAGCGACCGGGAGGGTCGCCGCATCCGGGAAGCCCACGAACGCCGCCGGGCCGCTCAGACCGACTGAGCTGCGGTCGGTCCCGTTCGGGTTGGTGGTGGTCGTGGTCGGCTTCATGGGTTCAGCATCAGGCCTCGGGGATTGACGCCACAATGCGCTGCCTCGTCACAACCTGTGACTCCATGCGTCAACACGAACTACCGTCATTGACCATGGCCCGTCACAAGTTCAGCCGGCAGGAGCGGCACCAGATGACGAAGCTGGCGGACGATGTCCGTCGGCGGTGCCTCGGCCAGGGGCTCGACGTCGACGCCATCGCCGAGCAGATACGCGTCGAAGTCGAGGGCCTGCTCGCCCTCGAGGCCCACCGCCTCGCCCGAGGCTGGAGCCGACCCGAGCTATCGAGACAGATCGACGCCCTCTACCTAGAGGACGGCCTCGCGCCACCGCAGATCTCCGGCGCCGAGATCTGCCGCTGGGAACACGGCGACCGGCGCCCCAACGACGAGCGCATCGAGTTCCTGTGCCGGGTCTACCAGACCCGACCCGACCGCCTCGGCTTCGGGTACGACTTCAGCGTCTCCGACGTCAGCCACCTCGGCCAGGCCGGGATCCTCGACATCTACCCCCGCACCACCCCCGAGACCTTCGAGGACCTCACCCGCCGCATCAAAGCCGCCGAGCACGACATCACCGTGTTCGGCCTCACCCGCAACTTCTACGCCCGAGACGTCGTGCTCCCCCTATTCGAGGAGAAGGCCCGCCGCATCCCCGTCACGTTCTACGTGATGGATCCCTGGTGCGAGTCACGACGCGACCGGTACCGCATCGAGCCCATCGAGGCGGCCATGGAAGACCCGCACCGGTACACCCGGGAGATCCTCCGCCCCCTCCTGCTCGCCGCCGAACGGGTCGAGCCCGAGCAGCCTGGCGCCGGGATGCGGATCTACACCTACAACTTCCCCTGCGCCTTCGCCATGGAGAAGACCGACAACACCTGCCGGGTCATGACCTACGGCCACGGCACACGAGGCACCGATGGCCCTATCGTCGTCTACGGCGAGGGCACGCCGTACTGGGAGTTCTACATGCAGCAACTCGACTGGCTCCACCGCCTCGCCACCGATCCCCGAGAGCCATGGACCAGCAAGGGGATCGTCGTGCGGCCGCTCACCCACGCCGTGCTCGACGAGGGCACTGCGGCGTGAGCCTCGACGGTAAGGATCTCCAGCACCTTCTAGCGGTCGCACAACGAGCCGCCCGAACCGGCGGCGAGATCGCTCGTTCCTGCGCTCATGGGGCGGTGACGGACAAGGGCGACCAAGATCTTGTATCGGAAGCCGACTTGGCCAGCGAGACGGCGATACGGGAACTGCTAGTCGCACACTCGCCTGACATCCCAATCCTGGGCGAAGAGGGCGGAGGCCCCGACCCAACTAGCGGCCTCGTTTGGGTGGTCGACCCGATCGACGGCACAATCAACCACCTTCACCGCTTGCCGACCTACGCCGTCGCGATCAGCCTTCTTGTTGAGGGTGACACCACCCTCGCCGCTACGTACCTGCCGACCGCGACGCTATGTACACGGCAGTCAAAGGCAACGGGGCGCGAGTGAACAATCAGCCGATCCAATGCAGCACGACAGCTGGACTCCGTCAGGCGCTGGTGGCGCTCGATCAGTTCACTTTCACTGCTGCTGATCCTGCGGCGGCCAACGCCGCCCGCCTGGAAGTACTCCGAGCCCTAGTCCCAGCCGTCGGCCGTGTTCGCATCCACGGAGCATCAGCTGTAGATCTCGTGTGGGTGGCAGACGGCAAGCTCGATGCCTGCGTCATCCTCGCCAACCACACCTGGGATACCTGTGGCGGAGTACTCATCGCAAGGGAGGCTGGCGCAGTGGGGCTGGACGTACGCGGTCGCGTCCACACGGTCGACTCAACTTCGACCGTTGTCGCAAGTCCAAGTGTGGCGGCGGCACTCATCTATGCTCTCAGGTGAGTGCCCACATCCTCCTATCGTCGCGTCTGCCCGGTCAGAAGCGACAGGTGCGACCTTCGCTCGCTTGCCTTGAGCAGTTCGCAAGGTACACAAGGCTGACGTTCTCGACTGGCGCCGAGAGAGAGGGTTGAGGCTAAGGGAACGGGTGCTCTCACTTCGACTTTCCCTCTTGGGTCGACCTCAGTTCCTGCTCTTTGGCCCGACCGATGGCGAGATCACTAACCTGCGCTCCCCAGGAGGCTGCCGCCGGGGGATCCTTAAGCTGGCGCGACGTAAGGGCCTGTAAACCGGCAGCGATTTCATCATCGAAACCTCGGGGAAATGGGAATCGATTTGCTACCGACTGATCGCGTGCTGCCTGCCAGCTCAGATTCAGAAGCCGCTCATGCGCCAGAAAGGCGACGAGTGTCTCTGGGGACGGTGACTCTCCCAACAAGTCTGATCGACGTAATATTATCTGAGCGATCTCGCGATTTATTCTCAGCAGCTCTTCGACAAGCTGAGCTTTGGCGGGGTCAGATTTCACCTCAGTGACATGATCTACAAGCCTCCAAGATCCATCGTTGGGGCCGATTTGATCTCGAATCAGATCGGCCGTGAGGCGTAGCAGGTATATCCTCCCATAGCACTCGTTGATCCGCAGCCTGGTGTCGGCTCTTAGCGCAGCTTGGTCCTCCTTCTTGGCTCGAGAACGGCTGTTCAAGCGCTCAAAGACGAAGGCTAGAATTGCACCCACCACCACTGCGACTATGGCAATTCCAGACGTAATCAGTCCCGAAGGAGAGGAAGATCCCTCCGCCGCTTGCAGTAGATATCCCATTCTCGAACTATCCTTTGAGATCCGGGAGCGCACTTCATGCCAAAGATCGAGTACGCCTTGTTTCAGCTCGGTTGCGCTACTAGCGTAGCGGGATGGCCGCTGACAGAGCTCGGCTCTACTTTGCGAGGGCGGTTGATGGACTCGAAGCGCGAGCGGTTTCTGTCGAATTGCCAATGGTCGTCAACGAGGCGGAGCGACTACGCGTGACGTTGCTAGATGCGTTTGAGCTGACGCGGCACATAGATCCGCTGGACAGTGATCGCTTGGTCGCATCGCAGATAGAACTGCTTAGGTCCTGCAGTGGTCTGATTGCACGGGTCCGTGTACCTAATCGGCTCTACTTCGGTTCCATCGCCGAGCTCACGATCGCACATCAATTGGGGCTATGGACCTGTCTATGGACCGGCATTCCGGATCTAGTCGAGCGACCTTGGCCACGCTACCTGGCTAGGCTCATCACTAGCGATATACGCGAGGCCATGGAAGCCTTTAGAGCCTTCCTCGACACTGAGTGATAGTCTGGCGCATAGTTTCTTCATTCTGAAAGAGCGCCCAGTCCCACTCATCGCTCCCAGGTCCCACGATTAGTCGGCGAAAGAACTGCGAACGCTCGGCTTTCACAGACACCAAGTATTCCCCGGGCCGCGGAGACCAAAGTAGGTAGCTCCGGCCCGCCAAAGTCCTGATCGACGACGCCGCTGTTATTGTTTCGAAGCCCATGTCAGTAGGCAGCGACAGATCGATTTCGATTGGCAGCAATTGAAAGTGAGCGTGGCTAATACAACCAGACCCGGCAGTAGCCCGACTTGTCCCATGCTCAAACACGATCACCGGACGAGCGAACAAACGCTCCAAGGACTTTCGGAGAGTCTCTACCGTGTTAAGTAGGGCGCGAAGCTGGGGCGATTCTGCGGCCGAATCGTAGTGGGTCCGGCTGCAAAGCAGCACGTGCCCCCCGACCAGGGCTCCGAGCGCTGGGACCACGAATGAGCTATCATCCTCGAAGAGGATCTCGTCATACCACCGCCCGTTCTCACCGTTGCTGAGTTGGCAGAAAAGGCATGGCTCTGAATCTGGCATCGCGGCGGCGCTTCCATGTTCGGAGTTACCTCATCTTCGAGAGCTGGGCGAAGACGAAGGAGGATGGTCGGGTGTGTCCCAGATACCATCCATCATACTCCGTTATTCGGCAGACCTCAAATCCTGTCGCAACAGCCAGATCGAGCAGATACCGCGGCTGAAGAAGTGTCGGAGGTGGTCACCTCTAAGAAATACATCAGGCCCCAGTTGCAGGCCGTCGCCGTACATTCGATCGTGGGTCGACTTAACGAGGAGTTGAAGTCCGCCAGTCGGCTTTAGGACGCGAGCGATTTCTTGGAACACGTCTCTGGTTGTTGCGTCATCAAAGTAGTGGAGCCCTAAGTATGAAACAACGCCATCGACCGAGCTATCCGAGTGCCGGAGTGGCTTCGAGTGGTCGAGGACCTCGAAGCGCAAGATGTCGCTCTCACCATGACGATCTTTCGCCTCTGAGATCGCGATTTCGGAGAAGTCGAACGCCTCGACGGATAGCCCAGATTTAGCATAAAAGGCTGCGTCGTATCCCTTGCCGCACGCAAACTCGAGAACATGAGGACCCTGCGCCACTCATAAACTCCACGAACTCCTCGACGAATTGCTTATGCTCTGCTTCAGCATCAGCTTCAGTGGTGCGGGCATGCCACCTATTCCAGTAGCTCTGCTGGTCCGGCAATGGCGTCGCCGGGGTGCCCGGGCCGCTCCCGGGCGACTCGGTTGTGACGCGTGGAGTGATGCGACCGGTAGGCCGGATACGTAGAGGCACCCGAGCCATGGTCCTCAGGTCTGAACGAAGCGAGCGCGAGGACGAGCTGGAGGCTCCCCAGGTCCTCTTTGGCTTAATCACGGATCGATCCCAACGTGTCGGCGGATGGCGGGCTATCCGGTCAGTAATACCGTGCGTCGGAGGAGACCCCCAGACCCTGGAGAATTACTACCCTGCAACGCGCCGTTGTAGTCTACCGGCGCTAGTCAGGCAAGTATTCCTCGCGACAGATTCGGCTGGCGAATTGGCAACGAGGCAAGGGGATTTGTCGGCGCCTCGACCTGACGAGGGCGACACCAGCCGGCTACCCCGGCGTCACTCGAGGTTCACCTTTGGTCTCGGTTGGGGCCCTACGCCCTGTCAGACATCTGGTACACGGGACGGTTTGTCGGCGTTCTCTCCCCAGTGCGTATCGCTGTGTCGCAGCTCATGGAGGCTACTGTTCGTTGGTGGTAGCAGTGAGGGGGAGTAGTTGGTGGCGCCGGTAGATGTTGTCGTTGTAGGAGCCGGCTCAGCTGGTGCCGTGGTGGCCGCACGCCTATCGGAGCTGCCGAACCGCGCCGTGCTGCTCGTGGAGGCTGGCCCCGATCACAGCGCAGAGCAGACCCCCACTCGGATCAACGCCGTCAACTTCTTCAACGCCTGGGAGGAGCCTGGGCGCCTGTGGGGCAACCTGCTGGCACGACGCACCGAGGGTCAACGTGAGGTCGTCTACCGGCGCGGCCGTGGTGTCGGAGGGTCGTCCTCGGTGAATGCTATGGGAGCGATTCGCGGCACCCCCGATGACTACGACCGATGGGTGGGCGAGTACGGCTGCACCGGGTGGGGATGGCCCGAGATGCTCGCTTCGTTCCTGACCATCGAAGACGACACCGACTACGGGGCCGACGGCCACCACGGGCAGGGTGGCCCGCTCCCCATCTCCAGGCTTCCTCACGCGGACCTCTCCCCATTCGACGCAGTGATCCGAAGTGGACTCGTCGATCTCGGCTATCCCGAGTGCGACGACTACCACGCCCCGGATGCGACCGGCGTCAGCAGGTGGGCCTTCAACTGGCGTAACCAGCGCCGAGTCTCCACGAACGACGCCTACCTGGAGCCGGCTCGTACCAGGCCGAACCTGACGATCCGCGGCGATGCCCATGTCGATCGTGTGCTCCTCGAAGGGAATCGGGCCGTCGGTGTGCGCACCGCTGACGGCGAGGAGATCGAAGCCGGGGAGGTCATCCTCTGTGCTGGGGCGATCCACTCCCCCGCCATCCTGCTTCGCTCCAGGATGGGGCCGGCCACCGACGGCCTACCGATCGGCCGGAACCTGAAAGACCATGCGTCGATCGCCATCTCTGTTCGCCTCAGCGAGGCCTACCGGAGATCATCACCAGACGAACCGGTCCTCAGCTCGGTCCTCCGCTACACCTCCGGACTAGCGGAGGCCGGGCCGAACGACATGCAGATCCACTGGTTCGACGCGTTCGGCGCCACCCAAGACGCTCTCCCCAATGCCCTGCTTCGCGCCGCCGCCATGCGAGTGTTCTCACACGGCACCGTCGAACTCCGCTCATCCGACCCGTTCGACGACCCTGCAGTGGACTTTGCCATGCTGTCGGACGAACGCGATCTCGTCCGACTCCGAGACGCGGTCCACCGGATGCGAACCCTTCTCCAACATCCCCACCTCACCGACTGCATCGAGCGAGTCACGACCCACGGCCCACCCCTCGATGAACTGACAAGCGACGACGTGATCGACGGGCTCCTGCGAGCCAACGTGAGCGACTACGTCCACGCCGTCGGAACCTGCCGCATGGGCCAGGCCGACGACCCAGGAGCAGTTGTTGACACCCAGTGCCGGGTTCGTGGCTACGACAGGCTCCGTGTCGTCGACGCGTCGGTGATGCCAGACCTTCCAAAGGCCAACACCCACCTCACCACGGTCGCTATCGCAGAGCGCCTGATGGCGACGCTCACCACCTGACCCACCACCCCGGAGACACGATGGCAGCAACCTTCGTCTTGGTTCATGGGGCGTTCGGCAGCCCGGCAGCGCTCGCACTGATCATCCCCTACCTCGAAACATTCGGGCACCACGCAATCGCTGTCGACCTCCCATGCGAGAAACCCACAGCCGGCCTGGAGGACTACGCCCGTACCGTCACCGACGCCCTCGACGCCGTCGACGGAAGGCGCATACTCGTTGGCCACTCCGCGGGAGGAGCAAGCGCCGTGCTCGCAGCCACCAAAGCCAGGGTCGATCACCTCGTGCTCGTGACCGCTCTGGTCCCCGAACCCGGACGATCGATGTTCGATGTCGCCGGCCCCGACATGGCCGCAGCGCTCGACGCTATCTCCATCGACCACGGCGACGGCACCCGCTCCATGAACACCGACCTCATCACCTCGATGGTCCCCGCCGAACAACGCGCATCGGTACTCGAGCACCTTCAGACCACAACCAGAAGGCAAGGCTGGCAGGCCCTCTCCCAACCCTGGCCCGGCGCGCAAATGCCGGACATCCCTACGACGTACATCCTGTGCACCGAGGACATCACCGTGCCGCCCGACCTGCAGCGACATTTCGCCGGAGCAATGAACGTCGAGCCGATCGAGCTCGCCTCTGACCACGACGCCTTCAACCTCAAGCCCCAAGAGCTAGCGCAACTCCTCAACACACTCACGTAGCCAGCTGATGGCCGAGACCGACAGGAGTTGATAGCGCCATTGGTCACGGGTTGCTGGAGCGAACCCGCGAAGACCTCGTGTCAGGCGCCACTCACCTCGTCAGAGTGCCGACTTACGTCCAATCAGCAACAGTGCACGATGGACAGGCTCGAAGGCGTCATGGCGTTGAAGGTCTCACCCAATTCCTCCATCACGGCTCGCAGCTCGCTATTGAATGTGTCACGGACCTCCCTAGACGAAGCCGCGACAAGGCTGACGACAAGCGCAATTGCCACCACAATGGCGACCAGGCGCCAGCGAGGCGGACGCTCGGGTGGCGGGCTTGGAGCGGGCGGCCAAGGGCCCTGCTGACCGACGGGAGGCGGGGGGAAACGACCGTATGGCGGAGGCGGGCGACCAGGCGGCGGGGGGAAGCGACCGGGCCTCTCAGGGGGAGTGGGCATCATCCCGTGCGTCTTCTCCTCTGGGCCCGTTGCAGCGGTCCCCGCGCTTGTCAGCAGCCGACACGCTTCCTCGCTTTGCAGCAACCGTAGCTGGAGCCCGGCGCCTGGTGCCCAGCTACCGACTGCCGTGAAGCTGCGATTGATGGGCACTGGGCGGCAACAGTCGACAGTCACCAAGGCCAAGGAGCCAATCGGCTCGGGAGCGGCGCTGTCCCACACTGGTCCCACAGCCGTCCCACAACTGGGGGTGATCTGCGGTCACTGACGGTCAGCCCCGGCTTTGGCCGAGAGATCACTCGATCGGCGTTTGCCCTGGTCAGTGGGCGTTTGGGCGGGTGGCCGGTGGTGGGGCTAACAAGAGTTGAACTTGTGACCTCACCCTTATCAGGGGTGCGCTCTAACCAACTGAGCTATAGCCCCGGCAGGGAGCAAGGGTACAGGACCCTGCTGCTCGTTCCTACTGGTTTTGGTTCCTGCGAACCTTGACCACTTCTTCCTCCACCACGGTGATCCGGATCCCGCCGATCAGGTCGCTGATCAGGTTGAACACCACCGTGAGGAGCACCACCATCACGCTGCTGGCCAGCGTCATCACCCCGGCGATGATCATTGCCGCCCGGAACACGGCGTCACCGTTGATCTCGTACGTCTGGTAGTCGCCCAGCTCCTGGATGAAGCTCTCCATGTTGTCGATCGTCCCCGCCGCATCCGCCGCGTTCCATACGAGCACGCTGGCCAGCAGCAACGACGCGAACACGCACAGGTGGAACAGCACCGAGAACGCCAGCACCGACCACGGGTCGATGTGGCGGACCACCCGGCGCACCTTCCGGGCCCGCACCTTCGACCGGTTCCGAAAGCCCTGCTCCACCAACTGGGGCACTCTCGACGCCAGATCGGTGGCCACACCGACCGCGCCACCACCCGCCCCGCTGCGCAGGCCAGCCCGGCCCGCGACCCCATCGATCGAGACATCGGACGCGGCCACCGTGGCGCCGGCACTCTCACCGCTGCCGGGAGGAGGCGGCGGCTCGGGAGCCTGGAAGCTGGCCGGCCTCGTAGCGTCGAAGTCCATCGACGGCGCACCGGCCGGCGGAGCCGACACTACGGGCGGGGCGGGCGCCGACGACGCAGCGACGATCGTCGCCTCGTCGGGCACGATGTGATGATTGGCCCAGGGGGCGGCGACCGTGGCGCCCGAACCCGAAACCGACCTGGCCGCGTTGGCCACCTCGGCCAGCGCCTCGTTCGCCACCTCGATGGTCTTGTCGCCCGCCGTGGGCGGAGGCGGGGGCTCGGGCGGTGCCGACATCTCGACCAGCGGCCCCGGCGGGGTGAACCCACCATCCGCCGGCGTGGTGACCGCAGGATCGAACCCGTCGACCGCGGCCGGATCCATCACCGGCAACTCGGTGGTTGCTCCACCGTTCGCGTTCTCGGCCGCCTCGGCCGTGCTGGCCCCCCGGTCGGCCTGCTTCACCTCGGCGGCGAAGCTGGCTGTGGTGGCCGCCGCCGCCTTGGCCGCGGCCACTGCACTCGACGATGTCTTGCCACCGCCGTTGCGGTTGCGGCGGCTGTTGGGTCTCGTCCCGGGCCCGGGCGGCGCCAGGCCGTTGCCGCCGCCACCCTTCCCGTTGCCGTTACCGTTGCTGCCCCGGGCCCCACGCCCCTCTGCAGACGAACCCGACCCGTTGCTCTCCGCCGGCCGCTCGTCCACCGACACCGTCTGCGCCCTCAGGCGCTCCAGCGTCGCCTCGCCGTCTTCCCCCCCGTGATCGGCACCAAGCCCGTTCACGTTGGCGGTCGGCTCGAACCCGAGTGCTGCCACCAGGGCCTCGCCGACTTCGCGTCGGCCGCCCGATCGTGAGCTGTCGTCTGCACTCATTCATCAGGAGTGTAGGCGGGTGACGAACCGAACCCTGGTCACGGAGCCTGTGGATTTCCCTGTGGATCCTGTGGCTGTTCGGGCTGGTGGGGGCACGTCCGCCCCCCTCCTACCACCTCGTTCCACTCCACGTTCCCCCACACGGGTAGCTAGCCGCCGGCGTCCCCGACAGCCGGTTCGAGCACCCACTCGGCCGTCGCCACAGCCTCCACCCTCCCCACACGCACCCGCACAGCAACCCGCCCGTCCGAGTCGTCATACCCAACCAACGTACCCCCGTTGCGGCGGGCCAGATCGGCCGCCCCGTCCCGCCCCTCGTACACCGCCGCCAAGGCGGCCACGTCGGCCGCCGCCTGAGCCTTTGCCCTGGTCACAGCGATCTGGCCGAGCTCACCCAGGGCCAGTATCAGCAGTAGGACCAGCCCGATCAGGCCTACTGCCAGCGGCACCGCCGACCCACGTTCTCCACAGCCATCCACAGCATTACCCACAGGCTGAACCACGCGTATCCACCCCCTTCATCCCCATATATCCACGGGATTATCCACAATCTGGGGGAAACGTGGGGGGCGGTGGGTGACCCCGGGGGTGTTGTGGGTATAAACCGGGCGTTTTCCGGGCGGCTACTCGCCGTCCTCTTCCGGCTCTCCATCCACATCATTGTCCACAGAGCCACCATCGGCTCCGTGACCAGCACCGTTGTTTGCGGCACCGTCCGACGGCAACCCAGCGAGCCCGTCGGCCGACGACACGACGGCGCCGCCCGCATCCTCGGCGGCGTCGGCCTCACCGCCACCCTCGCCCTCGGGACCGCTCTCCTCCTTGAACAGGCGAGCCACAGCCGACACCTGATCCGTTCCCTGGAGGTTCATCACCCGCACACCGGTGGCGTCACGCCCCTGCTGCGAGACATCGCTCACGGCGGTGCGGATCACCACACCCCCGGCTGAGATCAACAGTATCTCGTCTTCCTCGGCCACGAACATGGCCGCCGCCACATGGCCCTTGCGCTCGTTCACGGTGACACACCGCATCCCGAGCCCACCGCGGCCCTTGGTGGAGAACAGCGCCGGATCCACCCGCTTGCCGAACCCCTCGCTGGTGACCACCAGCAGCTCGGTCCCCTCCCCCACCACGGCCGCCGACACCAGCTCGTCGCCGGCCCGGAACCGCATACCGGTCACCCCGGCCGCCGTCCGCCCCATCGCCCGCACGTCGTCCTCGGCGAACCGCAGGGCCTGGCCCTTGCGGGTGGCCATGATGATGTCATCCGAGCCGTTGGTGGGGATCACGCTCACCAGCTCGTCACCGTCGTTCAACCGGATGGCGATCAGCCCGCTGCGCAGCGAGGAGTCGTACGCCGTGAACAACGTCTTCTTCACCCGACCCTGCCGGGTGGCGAAGAACAGGAACCGGTTGGTCTCGTAGTCCCGCGTGTCGACGATGGCCTGGATCTGCTCCCTCGGCTGCAACTGCAGCAGGTTGACCAGCGCCATGCCTCGCGACGTGCGGCTCGAGATGGGGATCTCGTGGGCCTTGATCCGGTACACCCGCCCCTGGTTGGAGAAGAACAGCAGGTAGGCGTGGGCCGTGGTGTGCAGCAGATGGGTGATCAGGTCGCCGTCGCCGTCCTTCAGCTTGGCCCCCGTCACCCCCCGGCCGCCCCGGCCCTGCGTCCGGAACTCCTCGGCCGACACCGACTTCACGTACGCGCTCGACGACAACGTGACCACCAGGTCCTCGTCGTCGATCAGGTCCTCGATGTCGAGCTCGCCCGGATCGGGCACCAGCGCCGTGCGCCGAGGATCGGCGAACTCGGCCTTGATGGCCCCCAGCTCGTCCTTGATCACACCTCGCAGCTTCACGTCGTCGGCCAGGATCGACTCCAGCTCGGCGATCGTCTCCCGCAGCTTGGCCAGCTCCTCTTCGAGCTCGGCCCGGGCCAGCCGGGTGAGCCGGGACAGCTGCATGTCGAGGATGTAGTTCGCCTGGATCTCGGAGAACTCGAACCCGTCGCCCATCAGCCGCTGGCGGGCCTCGCCCCGATCCTCGCTGGCCCGGATGGCGGCGATGATGGCGTCGATCATGTCGAGCGCCTTGAGCAGACCCTCGACGATGTGGGCCCGGGCCTGGGCCTTGGCCAGGCGGTACTCGGTGCGCCGGCGGATGACCTCGATCTGGTGACCGACGTAGGACACCAGCGCGTCGCGCAGCGTCAGCGTGCGGGGGATGCCGTCGACCAGGGCCACCATGTTCACCCCGAAGCTGGTCTGCATCGGGGTGTGCTTGTACAGGTTGTTCAGCACCACCAGGGCCGTGGCGTCTCGCTTCAGCTCGATCACGAGCTTGGTCTGGCCCTGAGCCGACGAGTCGAGGATCTCCCGGATCCCGGTGAGCTCACCCCGCTCCACCAGCTCGGCGATCTTCTTGGCCACCGTGCCCACCGACACCTGGTAGGGCAGTTCGGTCACCACGATCTGGTCGGTGGTGCGGCCCTCCACGATCTCGGCCACGGCCCGCATCCGGATCGAGCCCCGCCCCGTGCGGTAGGCGTCGCGGATGCCGACCCGGCCCAGGATCTGGGCCCTGGTGGGAAAGTCGGGCCCCAGCACGAACTGCATCAGATCGTCGGTGGTGGCCTCGGGGTTGTCGATCAGGTGGACCACCGCTTCGATCACCTCGCCCAGGTTGTGGGGCGGGATGTTGGTGGCCATACCCACGGCGATCCCTTGGCTGCCGTTGACCAGCAGGTTGGGGAAACGGCTGGGGAGAACCGACGGTTCCTTCAACTTCCCGTCGAAGTTGGGGTTGAAGTTGACCGTGTCCTCGTCGATGTCGGCCAGCAGCTGCATGGCCAGCGGCGTGAGCCGGCACTCGGTGTAGCGGTAGGCCGCCGGCGGATCGTCGGGTGAGCCGAAGTTGCCGTGGGGATCGATCAGCGTGTGGCGCAGCGAGAACGTCTGGCCCATGCGCACCAGGGCGTCGTACACCGCCGAGTCGCCGTGGGGGTGGTAGTGGCCGATCACGTCGCCCACCACCGTGGCGCACTTCACATGCTGGCGGTCGGGCCGGTGGCCGGCGTCGTACATCGACCACAGGATCCGCCGGTGCACCGGCTTGAGACCGTCCCGGGCGTCGGGCAGGGCCCGGGAGATGATGACCGACATGGCGTATTCCAGGAACGAGGTCTCCATCTCGCTCTGGATCTCGATCGGCTCGATGTTGTCGTGCAGACCATTGCCACCGGCATCGGTGGCGGGGCCCGAGCCGTCGGGCGGTTCTGTGGGGGGACGGTCGCTCATGGATAGAGCCTCAGATGTCGAGGAATCGAACGTCGCTGGCGTTCGTCTGGATGAACTGCTTGCGGCTCTCCACGTCGTCGCCCATCAGCACCGCGAACACCTCGTCGGCGATGGCGGCCTGTTCCACCGTTATCTGCAGCAGGGTACGGGTCTCCGGGTTCATCGTGGTTTCCCACAGCTCCTTGGCGTCCATCTCACCCAGGCCTTTGAGCCGCTGGAACTCGGCGTTGGGGTGATCGGCCACGTAGGCGTCCCGGGCCGGATCGTCCTTCAGGTAGATCTTGGCCTTGTTGACGACGGTGGAATACAGCGGCGGCTGGGCGATGTAGATGTAGCCCGCCTCCACCAGGGGCCGCATCTGGCGGAAGAAGAACGTGAGCAGCAGCGTGCGGATGTGGCTGCCGTCGACGTCGGCATCGGCCAGGAGCACCACCTTGTGGTACCGGACCTTGGCCACCTCGAACTCCTCCTCGCCGAACCCGGCCCCGATGGCCTGGATCAGCGAGATGATCTCGGTGTTCTTGAACATCCGGTCGATCCGAGCCCGTTCGACGTTGAGGATCTTGCCCCGGATGGGCAGGATCGCCATCGTGCGGGGATTACGGGCCTCCTTGGCCGAGCCGCCGGCCGAGTTGCCCTCCACGATGTACAGCTCGGATTCGGCCGGATCCCGGCTCTGGCAGTCGGCCAGCTTGCCCGGCAGGCCGCCGCCGTCGAGCGCCGACTTGCGCCTGATCGTCTGGCGGGCCTGGGTGGCGGCGATACGGGCCTTGGCCGCCTGGGTGGCCTTGGTGACCATCGCCTTGGCCTCGCGGGGGTTCTCCTCGAACCACTCCCGCAGCTTCTCGTTCGTCGCCTTCTCCACCAGCGACCGCACGCTCACGTTGCCCAGCTTGGACTTGGTCTGCCCCTCGAACTGGGGCTCGCTGATCCGCACGGCGATGATGGCGGTGAGGCCCTCCCGGATGTCCTCCCCCTGGAGATTCTCCTCCTTCTCCTTGAGGAGTCCCTTGTCCCGGGCGTAGGCGTTGACGGTGCGGGTGAGAGCGGACCGGAATCCCTGCTCGTGCATCCCGCCCTCGATCGTGTTGATCCCGTTGGCGAAGCTGTGGACACCGTCGATCTGATAGCCGGTGTTCCAGGCGAAGGCGATCTCCACCCATTCGGCGTCACCCTCGTCGGCGAAGTAGCCGACCTGCTCGAACAGGGCCTCCTTGGAGGCGTTGAGGTGGCGGACGAAATCCCGGATGCCGCCGTCGTAGCGGTGCACGACCTCGGTGAAGTCGGGATCCCTCGTGTCGCGGGTGTGGAACTCCAGGCCGGCGTTGAGGAACGCCATCATCTGGAACCGCTCCAGCAGGGTCTGCACCCGGAAGTCGGTCCCTTCCTTGAAGATCGTGGGATCGGGCCAGAAGCGCACCGTGGTGCCGGTGCGGGGGGCCGAGCCATCGGGCGTGAGGGGCGAATCGCCGATCTCCCGGAGCTTCTCGTGGGGCTCGCCGCCGTTGTGGAACGACAGGTAGTGGCGGCGGCCGTTACGGTCGATCTCCACCTCCACCCGCATCGACAGCGCGTTCACCACCGAAACACCCACGCCGTGGAGGCCGCCCGAGACCTTGTAGCCCCCGTCTCCGAACTTGCCGCCGGCGTGCAACACGGTGAGCACGACCTCGGCCGCCGTGAGGCCTTCGAACTTGGAGTGGAGGTCTACCGGGATGCCCCGGCCGTTGTCGATGACCTCGACTCCACCATCTTCGAGGATCGTCACGTCGATGCGGTCGCAGTAGCCCGCCATGGCTTCGTCCACAGCGTTGTCCACAACTTCCCACACCAGATGGTGGAGGCCGGTGGGACCGGTGGAGCCGATGTACATCCCGGGACGCTTCCGCACCGCCTCGAGGCCTTCGAGGACCTGGATCTCGGCTGCCCCATAGGACTCACCGGGGATGGGCGTTGGACCGTTGTGGAGAGAAGAATCGACCATAGACACGGTTTCCCGGAACACCCGAGTCTACCAGCTCCGGAGTGAAGTTCGGCACCGAACGACCGGGTTCAGAAAGCGGCTGTCATGACAACGTAAGGTTGGCGTAACCGCAGGTCAGGGCGCAGGTGGTTCGACCTGCCGGGGTTGGGTGCGGGCTGTGACCCGGCGTAGCTCCACGGTGGGGTAGATCCCAGTGAAGCGCTGGCGGATCTGGGTCTCCATCCAGCTCACCTGAGCCGCCCAGGCCGGGTCGTCGCACCCCACCACCAGCACCCCGTCGCGCAGCTCCAAGGGTCGGGTGGGCCCGGCCAGAGCCGGCCCCACGATCTCGCCCCAGCAGTCGGCCAGGCTGGCCACCACATCCACCGGTGGTACTCCGAGGAACCGGAAGAACCGTTCCAGACCTTCCCGTACCGGCACCGGTTGCTCGTCATCCACAGGTCTGTACCCAGGCTCGGGGGACCCGTGGAAGCTCACGCCAACACCCCGGGGGCGGTGAAGGCGAGCACCTGATCGGCCAGCTCGCCCCCGCCCGGCCCCGGCGGCAGGCCGGAGGCGGTGGTGATGATGCTCTGGCCCGGGGGCAGGTTGGCCAGCAGGGCGGCGGCCCGGTTGGGGTCGAGCTCGGACAGCACGTCGTCGAGCAGGAGCAGCGGGGCCTCGCCCAGCCGCTCGGTCACCAGCTGGTGGCCCGACAACCGCAGGGCCAGAGCCAGCGTCCGCTGCTCCCCCTGCGAGGCCTCGGTGCGGCTGGCCAACCCGTCGAGGTTCACCGCCAGCTCGTCGCGATGAGGCCCGGCCTGGCTCACCCCCCGCCGCACGTCGTCGCTGCGCCCCTGAGCCAGGGCCTCGGCCAGGGTGGCCTGCGACCACGACCGCTGGTACACGGCGGCCACGTCGCTGCGCCGCCCGGCCAGGATCTCGTACGACTCGCCCACCAACGGCACCAGCTCGGCCACCAGCGCCTCCCGGCGCTCGGTCAGCTCCTGGCCGGCCTGGGCCAGCTTCGAATCCCACACGTCGAGCGTCATGGCCGCCGCAGCGTCGAGACGACCATGGCCCTGGCGCAGCAGAGCGTTGCGCTGGCGCAGGGTCCGCTCCACCTCGCCCACCACCCGATCGGCCCCCGGGTCGAGCGCCACCAGCACGTCGTCGAGGAACTCCCGCCGACGCGACGGGCCCTCCTTCACCAGCGCCAGGTCGTCGGGGGCGAACACCGTCACCCGCAGCGCCCCCAGGAGATCCCGGGCCCGGCGCAGACGCTGACGGTTGACCTGGGCCCGGGTGCGGCCCCGGGTCAGCTCCAGCTCGATCAGCACGTCCCGATCGTCACGGATGCCCTCGGCCCGCACCACGGCCGCCGCCGCCCCCCGGCGGACCAGGCTCTCCACCGGTGCCCCCCGGAAGCTCTTCAGCGTGGCCAGCAGGCCGATCGCCTCCAGCAGGTTCGTCTTGCCCACCCCGTTGGGGCCGGCGATGGCGGTGAGCCCGGTGCTGAGATCCAGCTCCAGGCGCTCATAGCTGCGGAAATCGGCGAGCCACAGGCGGGTGACGAGCACGGCGAACTGCTCCCCTACCCCAGGCTCCCGGTCGGGATCAGGAGACCCGGACCGGCATCAGCAGGTAGAGGAACCCCTCGAACCCGACGGCCCGGACCAGGGCCGGCTTGAGCTCGTCGATGGTGGAGAGCGTGATCTCCTCACCCGGTGCCACCTCCACGCCCTCCAGCAGGTACTGGGGGTTGAACGCCACCGTGAGGTTGCTGCCGGCGTAGGTGCTCTCCAGGCTTTCCCGGGCCGTACCGACGTCCTGGGTGATGGCCACCAGCTCCATGCCGTCGTCCGACATCTCGATCCGGATCGGGGTGGACTCCCGGGCCAGCAGCTTCACCCGACGTAGGGCGTCGAGCAGCTCCTCCCGGTTGACCGTGAGCACGTTGGGGTGCGAGTCGGGGATGAGGCCCCGGTAGTTGGGGAAATCGCCCTCGATGAGGCGGGTGACGAGGGTGACCGAGCCGACCTCGAACGACGCCTGGTTCGTGCCCAGCCGCAGGGTGACCTCGTCGCCCTGGGCGAGCACCCGGTTGAGCTCGCCCAAGGCCCGCGACGGGATCAGCACACTCTGGCCCTCGGCCAGCACCGAGGCCTGGGACACGTCCCGCAGCGACAGCCGGTACGAGTCGGTGGCCACCAGGCGCAGACCGTCGGCCTCGGCCGCCATGAGCACGCCGGTGAGGATCGGCCGCGAGTCGTCGGACGAGGCGGCCAGCACGACCTGCTTGAGCGCGTCGGCCAGCTGGGCCGAGGCCAGCTGTACCGGCTCGGCGTCGAGGGCGGCGATCTGGGGGAAGTCGTCGCCCGAGATGAGCCGGATGCTGAACTCGCTCCGCCCGGCCTGGATCGACAGCGACTCGGCCTCGGCGGCGAAGCTGACCGCGCCGGGCTGGACGGCCCGCACGATGTCCGACGCCAACCGCGCCGGGATCACCGACACGCCATCGGACTCACCCGAGACCGTGACCGTGGTGGAGATGGTGAGGTCGAGATCGCTGCCGGTGAGGGTCAGCTGGTCGCCTACGAGCTGGGCCCGGATGCCGGTGAGGCCGGGGAGCCCCCCGCGGGTGCTCACCGCCCGACCGGCGATGCCCAGGGCCTCCACCAGTACGTCACGTTCACAGCGGAATTTCACGGTCGGGCTCCTGCCAGGGCGGCCGCAGCGGTGCGGGTTGGGGTCATGCAGAGGGCTGGGGGCATTGTTACGGGTCTTGCTTTTATATGGGTAGTAGTGGGTAGTAGGGGCTGTGGATTGTGGACGAACCAGGATCGATCCTGGTCAGGTGCCATCTCGTCGTCCGCAGCGCCTGGGGCCGATCCCCAGGCCGTCGGTGACGGGACGACCGGGCTGGGGATTGCCTGCCAGCGTATCCACTCCCTGTGACGCTCTTCGCACAACCCTGCGCACACAAGAGCCACAGAGTTATCCCCCGTGGGAGGGGCGGATCTACAACTCGCCCGACTGGGCCCGGGCCCGGACGCGCTTCTCGAGGGCCATCACGTCGTTGTAGATCTGCGACCGCTGGGGCATGAGGGCCGAGATCTTGTCGCAGGCGTGCATGACCGTGGTGTGGTCGCGGCCGCCGAACTCGCGGGCGATCACGGGGAAGGAGAGGTCGGTCAGTTGTCGGGCCACGTACATGGCCATCTGCCGGGTGATCACGAGCGGCCGCCGACGGGACTTGCCGGTGAGCTCCTCGATGGTGAAGCCGAACTGCTGCACCGTCGACTCGAGGATCATGCGCACCGTGATCGGGCGGGGTTGGCGGTCGGCGATGAAGTCGCCCAGCACCTGCTCGGCCAGGCCCCGGCTCATCGGCTCCCGGTTGAGTGTGGCGAACGCCGTGACCTTGTTGAGCGCGCCCTCCAGCTCCCGGATGTTCGACGTGATGTTGGCGGCGATGAACTCGCTCACGTCGTTGGCCAGGAAGTAGCCCTCCCGATCGGCCTTCTTGCGCAGGATGGCCATCCGGGTCTCGATGTCGGGCGGCTGGATGTCGGTGAGCAGCCCCATCATGAACCGGCTCTTGAGCCGCTCCTCCAGTGTCGGGATGGCGTCGGGGGGGCGGTCGGACGACAGCACGATCTGGCGGTTCGAGCCGTACAGGTCGTTGAAGGTGTGGAACAGCTCCTCCTGGAGCGAGTCCTTGCCCTCGATGAATTGGATGTCGTCGACCAGGAGCACGTCGATCTGGCGGTAGCGGCGCTTGAAGTCGTTGCCCGAGGAGTTCTTGATCGAGTCGACGAACTCGTTGAGGAAGGTCTCGGTGGAGACGTAGAGGACCTTCAGCCGGGAGTAGACGTCGTTGACGTAGTGCTCGATGGCCCGGAGGATGTGGGTTTTCCCCAGACCGGCCGAGCCGTAGATGAACAGCGGGTTGTACGAGCCGCCGGGCCGCTCGGCCACCGACAGGGCGGCGGCGTGGGCGAACCGGTTGGAGGGGCCGATGACGAAGCTGTCGAACGTGTAGCGCTGGCGCTGGTCCATGGCCAGCTCGGCCGGCTGGGGCCTCGTGTCGGCCGGGGCGTGGGCCGCTGGGGCCTTGGCCGGCGGCAGCATCGTGGCCGAGGACAGTGCGGTGCGGGCGACCGGTCCCCGGTCGGCCTCGAAGGCGGCGGTGCGGGCGGTGAGCGTGCGCTCGGGCATGCCGGCACCGGTGAGATCGATGTCGGCGTCCTCCCGGGGGGCCACCGCATCGGGATCGAACAGGGTGGGAAGTATGAGGCGGAAGTCGACCGCTATGTCATAGCCGGCCGCTTCCGACACGGCGTCTTCGACCAGGGGCCGGTAGCGGCCGTCGAGCTTGTCGCGGATGATGCCGTTGGGCAGGCCGAGGACGAATCGGTCGTGGGTCAACTCCACGGGGGCGGCGGGGGCGAATGTGCTCTGCCAGACCCCATCGGACACCTGGCTCTTGAGCAGGTCCGAGGCCGAAGTCCAGAGTTGGTCGGCTGCTAACACGCGGTATCCACCTGCTGTTTCTCCCCAAGTCCCACAGCTTTTTCCACAAGGTGCACGTCATCGATGGCGCTGTGTGATTGCGCTGTCGCCGACGGACCTCGGTCACTCCCGGGCCGCACAGTGGGTGCCGGAGCGAACCGACCGTAGCACCGAGATGGAGCTGCGCCCACCCCTAGCTGTGGAAAAGGTGGTTGTACCCGAGGGCGCCGGTACGATGGCCGTTCGGGCTGTCTGAGCCCCGTGGTGGACACCCCTTCTTCGACGCCACTGGCTGCGCCAGCGTGTGGGCCGGGCCGGGTGGGTGCCGCGAACCTGATCTGACCGACTGCCGTCGCAGCCGCTCGAGGGAGACTGTTTCGTGAAGCGTACGTTCCAGCCCAACAACCGGAAGCGGGCCCACAAGCACGGGTTCCGCGCCCGGACCGCCACCCGCGGCGGGCGTGCCGTGCTCCGGGCCCGGCGGGCCAAGGGCCGTCTCCGCCTGAGTGCGTGACCTGGCGGGTCCGAAGCCGGAGCGTCTTTCGCCAACTACGAACGCAGGGCATCAACGTGCGCAGCGGACCGGTGCGAGTGTCGTATGTGTCGGTTTCGGCCGCCCAGCCTCAGCTGGCGTTCGCCATCAGCCGCCGGTTCGGCAACGCTGTTGCTCGCAACCGGGCCCGTCGGCGTCTGCGGGCGGCCTTCGGCTCGGCGTGGGCCGCCAGCCCCACCGCCCCGCCGGGCGCCTATCTCGTGATGGCCGACCGGGCGGTGCTCACCGCTCCCTACAGCGGCCTGGAGCACGCCGTCCGGTCGTGCCTGACGAAGGTGGAGCAGCGGGTGGCGGCCCGGGCCGGCCAGGGGACGGCGTCATGATCGCCCGCATCCTGCTCCGCTTCCTCAATCTCTACCGTTCGACGGCGCCGGCGCGGACGCCGCGGTGCCGATACTTCCCCACCTGCTCGGAGTACGCCGTGGAAGCTCTGGAGCGCCATGGTGCGGCCCGAGGGAGCTGGCTCGTGGCGCGCCGGCTCGGTCGTTGTCATCCCTTCGGGTCGTTCGGCTTCGACCCCGTTCCGGAGAAGTAGCCCCTCATGTTCGACGCCATCGCCCGGGTGCTGGCCTTCTTCTACTCGCTCCCCGTTGTGGGCGGGTCGTACGGGCTGGCCATCATCCTGTTGACCCTGGCCGTGATGGTGGTGCTGATGCCCCTCACGATCCGGGCCACACGCTCCACGATCAAGATGCAGTTGGTGCAGCCCAAGCTCAAGGAGCTGCAGCGCAAGTACAAGGACGACAAGGCCACCCTGAACACCGAGCTCATGGAGCTCTACAAGGCGGAGGGGATCAATCCCGTCGGTGGCTGCCTGCCCATGGTCGCCCAGCTGCCGGTGTTCCTCGTGTTGTTCCGGGTGTTGCAGGGGCTCTCCCGTCGGGTGTCGGAGACGGCCTATTACACGGTGGCGGAGCACGCCCGGGAGCGGGTGGGCCTGGCGGCGGTGGAGGGGCACACCTTCGACCCGAAGTATCTGAACACCGGCTCGAAGATGTACCAGGACCTCCATGGCGCCGACTCGATGCCATTCGGGCCGTTCGACCTGGCCAGGCATCCGATCGATGCCATCCAGGCGAGCTTCGTCCGGGGTATTCCCTACGTGCTGCTGATCCTGTTCGTGGTGGCCACGAGCTTCTACCAGCAGCGGCAGATCTCGGCCCGGCGCCAGCCCGGCCAGCAGGCCATGATGAACCCGCAGCAGGAGATGATCCTCAAGTTCCTCCCCCTGATGTCGGGCATCTGGAGCTTCGCCTTCCCCGCCGGCCTCGTGCTGTACTGGGCCACCTCCAACTCGTTCCGGATTCTTCAGCAGGGCTACATCTCTCGGGCGTTCTACACCGAGGACAAGGTGAAGGCCCGAGAGGAGGCGGCCGATGCGGCGAAGGCGGCCAAGGGGGCCGTCGAAGTCGAGGAGGCCAAGGGCGGCGGCGCCTCGAAGGGGAAACCGGGGGCGAAGGGCGATGGGACCGGCGGCAGCAAGCCGTCGGGCCGGGCAGGGTCCGGACGCAGTGGCGCCGGGCGAAACGGATCGGACGGGTCGGCTAACGGCTCGTCGGCGTCGGCCAATGGGTCGGCAACGTCGGACAATGACCAGAGCCACGGCAAGATGAGCAGTGTTGATCGCGAGCAGGCCTGGGCCCAGCGTCGCGACAGCAAGGCCCGGGCCCAGGCGTCACGTAACCGGTCGGAACCGTCGAGCCGTGTCACGCCGAAGGGCACCAAGCCAACTGACTCGAAGAGGAAGCGGAAGAGGTAGAGGTAACGCGTGGAATGGGTCAACATCACGGCCAAGTCGCTTCCTGAAGCGATCGATCTGGCCCTGGACAATCTCGGCGTCGACGAGTCGGAGGCCGAGATCGAGATTCTCGAAGAGCCTCGCCAGGGTCTGTTCGGTCGACAGCGGGGCAACGCCCGTATCCGAGCCCGGGTCAAGCCCAAGGGCACCCGGCCCAAGGTGGAGCGCGGCCGCTCCCGGCGAAAGACCGAGGGCGGCGTAACTGCTGGCAGCTCGGCCGGTGCCGGTACGCGCGGCCGAGGTCGGGCAACCGGCGGGGGCGGCGGTGGCCGGCCCCGGGACGAAGCCCGGGACGAATCGTCGAACGGGTCGGCTGAGGCCGATTCGGAGGAGGCGGCGGTGACCACGGTGCCGCCGGCCGAGGAATCGGCCGGTCGGAGCCGCGGCGGGCGGACCGGCGGTGGCCGGGGCCGAGGCGAAGGTGGCGGCGGCGGATCGGGCAACGGCCGATTCGGAGGAAGCGATCGGCACAGCAGTCGAGAACCCGTCGAGGAGGCGAGCATGGAAGAGGTCTCGAGTCAGCTGGAGGCCTTCTTGTCGGGTCTGAGCGAGGCGTTCGGGCACGATGGTCAGGTCACGATCACGTCGGACGACGACGAGGGCGTGCTGGGGATGGTCGAAGGCCGGGACGGCCTGATGGTCGGGCCCAAGGCCCGCACGCTCGACGCCATCCAGGAGCTGGCCCGGGTATCGGTCCAGCGCAGCGCCCCCAGCAGCATTCGCATCAAGGTCGACGTTGGCGGCTACCGCGAGGTTCGCCGGGAGGCCCTGCGGGCGTTCGCGCTGGAGGCGGCGGCTGCCGTGCGCCTCGACGGGCGGGAGCGGCTACTGGAGCCGATGAGCTCGGCCGATCGCAAGGTGGTGCACGACGCCCTGAGCGGCGAACCCGGCATCGAGACCCGATCGGCTGGCAACGAGCCATACCGTCGGGTGGTGGTCTTGCTGGCCGAGGGCAGTCGGGCGGCGGCGGCCGCTGCCGATGTCGAGGTCGAGGACGACGACGACACGCCGGTGATCGACGAGGTGGCGGAGGTGTCGACCAACGGGTCGGCCCCCGAGGCCCCTGTGGATGAGGCTGTGGATGCTGGGGACGACGCGTCGGCCGAGGAGGCCGGGGGCGAGGAGCCCGAGGTCTCGGGCGACGAGGATGAGACGGTCGAGAGCTGATCGGTAGCTGCCCACTTCGGGTGGTGCCACCGCCGGTCCGTGCCAGTGGGTGCGGGCCGGCGGTGGCCGTTTTGGCGACGCGCGTGCAAGGGTGAGGGAGGGGCGGTGTGAACGGTTCGGACGACGTAGCTGCAGAGCGCGGGGAGGGGAGCGGCGGTCTGGCGCGGGTGTTGGAGCGGTCTCGGGCGCTGGGGTTTCTCGGGCCGGGGCCGATCGACGCCCAGATCGCCCACGCTCGGTTGTTCTGGGAGGCGTTGGCCGCCGACTGGCCCGAGGCCGGTGGATCCCTCATGGCCGACCTGGGCGCCGGGGGCGGGTTGCCGTCGCTGCCGTTGCTGGTGGGGCATCCGGGCCTCCGGGTGGTGATGGTCGACGCCATCCAGAAGCGTGCGTCGTTTCTGGTCTGGGCGACCCTCGAGCTCGGCCTCGCCGAGCGGTCGGACGTGTGGTGTGGTCGGGCTGAGGTGTTCGGGCACGAGGGCGGGCGGCGAGGGATCTTCGATGCGGTTGTGGCCCGGGGGTTCGGGCCTCCGTCGTCGACCCTGGAGTGCGGGGCGCCCCTGCTGCGTCCGGGAGGACGGCTGGTGGTGAGCGAGCCACCCGGCTACCGGGAGTATCCGGCCGGGGGGTTGGTCCGTTGCGGTCTGGTGATGGTGGCCCAGCGGGCGGGCTGCGCCGTGTTCGAGCGGCAGGGCGAGGTGGATCCGGCCCTGCCCCGATCGGCTCGGCTACAGGAGCGGGAGCCATTGTTCGGCCCGGGGCGTTGAGCGGAGGCCAGGCGGGTAGTTGGGGCTTTGCCACCCGCTGGGGTCCTGCGCGTTGCATGCTGGTGGAGTGAGCCCTCGCGGGGCGACGCCATGGCAGGTTGCCGTTGGCGGATTCGGCGGTCAAGATGACGGCCACGAGGAGGAATGAGGGTTGACGACGTTCGAGGCCAGTGAAAGGACGGCGAAGTCGGTGACCAACACCGGAGCCCGCTTGATTGCCGTGGCCAACCAGAAGGGCGGCGTGGGCAAGACCACCACGGCGGTGAACCTGGGCGCGGCCGCGGCCGAGCTGGGGCATCGCGTCCTCATCGTCGACCTCGATCCCCAGGGCAACGCCAGCACCGGCTTGGGGATCAACCCCCGGACGCTGCAGTCGTCGATGTACGACGTGCTGTTGCATGACGTGCCGATGGACGACTGCATCGAGGCGGTGGCGGTCCGGAACCTGTTCCTGGCGCCCGCCAACCTGGATCTGGCCGGTGCCGAGATCGAACTGGTGCCGGCGTTCAGCCGGGAGATGCGGCTCAAGAACGCGCTCAACAAGATCAGGGACGACTACGACCTCGTCTTCATCGACTGCCCGCCCTCACTCGGCCTGTTGACCGTCAACGCCTTCGCCGCCGCCACCGAGGTGCTGGTGCCGATCCAGTGTGAGTACTACGCCCTCGAGGGTCTGGGTCAGCTGTTGCGCAACGTGGATCTGGTGCAGCGGAACCTGAACGCCGACCTTCACCTTTCACACATCGTGTTGGTGATGTACGACGCTCGCACCAACCTGGCCAGCCAGGTGGCCACTGAGGTACGGGAGCATTTCGGCGAGCTGGTGTGCCAGACGGTCATTCCCCGCACGGTCCGCCTGTCGGAGGCACCGAGCTTCGGTCAACCGATAACGGTGTTCGACACCGCCTCCCGGGGAGCCCTCGCTTATCGCGACCTGGCCCGGGAGGTTGCCGGGGAACCACCGGAACGCTCCTGAGGCTCCAGCGGTAGTGGGCGACAGTCTCGATGATCTGCTCGGGCTGGGGTCGAGGGCGTCCCGGCCGACGACGGGCGGCGGTGCGCTGGACCCTGGCCCTGACGCGGTGGTCGACATGACGGACCGTGATGACTTGGAATTGTTGCGGCTGCCGGTGACCGCTATCCGGCCCAACACCTATCAGCCCCGGGTCGACTTCGACGAGGCTGAGCTCGACGAGTTGGCGGCGTCGGTTGCTGAGGTGGGCGTGCTCCAGCCCGTTCTGGTGCGTCGCATCGACGTTGGGCGATATGAGCTGGTGGCAGGGGAGCGGCGGTGGCGGGCGGCCCAGCGCGCCGGGCTGACACATATCCCCGCCCTGGTGCGGGACGTTAGCGACCGGCAGGCGTTGGAGGAGGCGGTGGTGGAGAATCTCCACCGGGCCGACCTGAACGCCCTGGAGGAGGCGGCCGCCTATCGGCAGCTGCTCGACGAGTTCGGGCTGAGCCAGGAGGATGTGGCCCGGCGGGTGGGCAAGACTCGTCCGGCCGTTGCCAACACTCTGCGTCTTCTGCAGTTGCCGCCGGTGGTGCAGCGGCTGGTTCGGTCGGGTGCGTTGGGAGCGGGCCATGCCCGGGCCCTGCTGGGTCTGTCCGACGCACGGGCCCAGCTGGAGCTGGCGGAGCGGGTGGTGGCCGACGAGCTGTCGGTCCGGCAGGTGGAGGAGGCGGTGCGCGCCGTGGCTCGGGCCGGCTCCGATCGGCAGCGGGACCGGACGCGGCGGGGCGGAAGCGGGGAGAAGCCGGCTTCGGCACTGGAGATCGAGCGACTCCTTACCGAGCGGCTCGACACGAGGGTCGATGTGTCGCTCGGAGGGGGCCGGGGGCGGGTGACGATCGAGTTCGCCGACCTCGACGATCTCGAGCGTGTGTACCAGGCGCTGTTCGGCAGCGAGGCGTCGGGCGTCGACGACGGCCGGACCTGGTCCTAGGTCGCCTCGGAAGGTAGAAGTTCCCACAGATTGTGGACAGTCCTGTGGGAATCCACCCAAAGATCGTGGTTTAGCCCCAGGTAGGCGCAGTGGCCATGCCAGTTGTTTCACGTGGTACCTTACGGTGAAACAACTTCGGGGGAGGCCAGGTGCTGGAGCTGACGGATTTCGAGTGGGGATTCCTGGTGGGTCTGCTGGTGGGCGAGGGGCACTTCGGAGGGGACGGCCGACAGCCGCAGGTGACGCTCAGGATGCATGTGCGGCACGAGCGGATCTTCCGGTGGCTGGAGAGGCGGGTGCCGTGCGGGAAGCTGTATGGCCCGTACGACCACAGCGGTCGGCGGTACTTCCAGTGGATGGTGAGAGGTAGGGCGCTGAGGGAGGAGCTGGTGCCGGCGCTCGACCGCTTCCTGCGCCCCGAGCTGGATGAGCACGTGCATGCTCGATATGCAGCGATGAAGGAGCGGTACGGGATCGTCGGCTAGCTCGTCCGCGTCGCCAGATTGGGGAGTGGCGGTACGGGCGATAGCTGGAGGGGAGAGGAGGGCCGCTGATCGCACCCGCCGGGGCGCGAGTGGCGCCCGAAGGCCCCCTGATCGTACCCAAGAGTGCCCCGGGGAGGGGGAGGGCTAGCTCTGGCCGGGCTAATCGGCGCTGAAGCGCCGAAGGTGGCGGTGCGGACTGGGATTTCCGGGGAGTGGCGACGCCGGGGCTCGAGTCTCGGCGGTGGGCGAGCAGTCCCGGCCGAGAGATGGGGGCGATCGGGTGGGGCTGGGTTCCTGGTGGGTGGGATGGGGTGGTAATTGGTGGGTGACGGGCGGGAAGGCGGGCGCGGGGCGACCAACTGGGCGGAAGTGAGGCTAGATCAGGGGAGGCTGGGGTCGAGCGGGTGGCAACTGCTAGGAGCGGGGTGGGTTCAGGGAGGAGTCGGAATGCGGGCGGGCCTCTACCGACAACCTGCGCGGCGGCCCGGCTGTGGCGGCCGGCGGCCTGGGGGGGTGCCGCAGAGAGCGGTGCGGGCGCTCAACCGACGTCCGACACGTGCCGGGGCGTAGTTCGACGCTGGTAGGGCTGTGAGGGCCGCTGATCGGCCGGCGGCGCGGTCTCAACCGCGAGGGACCGAGCCTGAGCGAACACGAGGCCCCTGCGCTAGCGGGGCGGGTGGGATGTGGCGCTGATCCGTGCCGGGGCTGCTGGGTGAGTGTCGGGTCACACGTCGGTGGCCGGAGGGGCGAGCGGGGCGCCGGCCAAACGAGGCGGGGTGGAAGCCGCCGAGTGCTGGGTAGGCGAGGAGCCGGGCTGGGCTGTGACGGGTGGAGTCCGCGATGACCTGGGTAGGGGACGGGGGATGCCAGGGAGGAAGCGAGGCTCGCTGGGTAGCGATGGGTACAGATCGGGTGAGACTGCCTGATGGGTGGGTCGCTCGCGCACGAGCACGGCTCTGATGGTGTGGAGGACCGCGCCGAGAGCCTTGCGGCCGGCTCGTCCGGTTCGCGCCAAGCGCCGGACGAGCAGGGACCGCTCCCGCCCCAGTTATACCCATTCCCACCCTAGTAGACCCGCGTGCCACCCCCAAATCACCAACACCCGCCCAGTCGAGGCACGTACCTACCCGGCGCGATGGAGGCCACACCCTCGTTTCACCAGGTCAGCCAGTTCCTCACCCACGCCGACACCTTCGCTACCCGGCCGGGGTACGATCGGGGGGCGATCGGTTCCCGCCGGGGTATGCAGCCCGGGTGGGGCCGCGTTGGGATGAGGAGAGGGTGACGTGCGGACGATTCCGAGCTCGATCGTGATCGGCATCGGCAAGGGCGGAAGCTGCAAGACCACCCTGGCCACCCAGCTCTCCGGCATCTGGTCGAGCGAGGGCAAGCGGATCCTCCTGGCCGATCTCGACGTCCAGGCATCGGCCACGAAGGTGGTGGGTCTCGATCCCCGCCAGCACGGCGACGGCCGCCACCTCATGGACGCCATCATGTACGGCGACGACCTCGTCACCGCTCCGGCCCGGGAGAACCTGGAAGTCGTCGTGGCCGGCCGGCACACGAAGACCCTCTCGCATCACCTCGTGACGATCGACAACGGCATCGACGTCTTCGCCTACCCCTTCGAGAAGCTGATGGCGTCGGGCCGCTTCGACCGGATCGTCTTCGACCTTCCCCCCTCGGGCTCCTCCCGCCTCGCCGACCTGGCGATGCAGACCGGCAAGTACCTGGTCGTCCCCACCAGCTCCGGAGTGGACAACATCGACGGGCTCCGGGTCCTGGCCGAGGAGCTCGAGACCCTGGAGTCCGACATCGTCCTCCTGGGTGTGGTGATGATGAAGATCCTGGCGTCGGCCCCCCGCAAGCGGGTGGAGACCCGGGCCGAGGTGGCCGAGGTACTGGCCGGCGTGGCCGACCCGTTCCAGACGATCATCCGGGAGGCCGGTGCCGCCTACGACGACAGTCGCCGGGCCGGGCTCTTCCTCCACGAGTACGCCGAATGGGCTTCGACCGTCTCGGTCTCGGATCAGATCAGCTCCCGCATCAAGATCCCGGCCAACCTGGCCGACCTGGCCCGAGAGTTCTACGAGCTGGCCGACGAGGTGGACGACCGAATAGCGCTGGCTGAGCGGCTCCTGGCCGAGGCCGAGGCGGAGGCGGCCCGATGAGCGACCGGACGTTAGGTAAGGCCCGGGGCCTGAACTCGATCGCCGACCCCAAGGCTTTCAAGGGATCCAACGGACGCAACCGTCTGGGGCTGCCCACTCCCCCACCGCCGCCGGTGCCGGCCGCCCGCCCCGAGCCGCGCCCGGTGCGGGCCCCTCTGGCCGACGAGCCCCGCCCGGTGGAGCCCGAGGAGCCCGAGGAGGCGGCCACCGAATCGGTCGAGGAGTCACCCCCCGCCGCCGAGGCACCGACCGAGGCGCCGACCCCCGTCCCGGTCGAGACGGTGATCGATCTCACCGTCTCCGCTCCGGCCCCCGCCGTTCCCGTCCCGGTCGCGGCGCCAGCGCCGGCCACACCTGCCGCGTCGCCCTTGGCTCCGCCGCCCGCGGCGCAGGTCCCGGCCCCGGTAGCCCCGGCGCCCGTCGTCAACCTGGCTCCGGCACCCGTCGCCGCGGCGCCCGTCGCCGCGGTGGCCGAGGCGACGGCGCCCCTGATCGAGTCGCCCGCCGCCTCACCGGTCGCCGCACCGCCGGCTCCTCCTCCTCCGGCGCCGGAGACCACACAGCCCCCGGTGCTCGTGGCTCCGCCCCCCGTCGCCACCGCCGCCCCGCAGGTTGCCCCGGCCCCGATCGGGATCGAGCCGAGCGCCGTGCCGTCGCTGCCCGCTCCCGGCCCCCCGGTGGCATCGCCGGTGCCCGCCGGGTATGCCATGGCCCCCGGCGAACCGGCCCGGGCGATGGCCGATCAGACCGCGGCGTCGCCCGTGGCGACCCCGCCGGCGGTCGCTCCCACCGGCGAGGTGGCCTGGGACCCGGCGCCGGCCGTCACTGTCCCACGGCCGACCCCGACCTCGACTGCTGCACCGGCCGCACCCTCCGCTCTGCTGCCTCCGGGCCTGGCCCTGGCGCCGGCCACACCGGTCGGCGCCGGCGCTCCCGCCGGCCCGCTGGCGTCACCAGGCGCCAACCGCAAGCGGCGGGAGCTCACGGTCCCCACGGTGTTGGCCGAGGCCCTCGACCGCACCGGTATCAACCCGGCCGACGTGGTCATGGCCGGCTACCGTCGCCACTCGGAGGCCATCTCCGCCGGCTACGGAGGCCGCATGATGGCCCGGGGCCGTACCCGCCTCCGCCTGTCGATCGCCGATTCCGAGTTCGAGCAGATCACACGGCTGGGCGAGGCCCGGGGCTGGAACCGGTCCGAGACCGTGGCGGTCATCCTCGCCCTCGAGCTCCTCACCCCGGGCACGCTCCCAGGCTCCTGATCGGCTCCTTTCCCCTCCTCCTGGCATCGCCGGCGCCCGCCTACCCCAGGCCGCGGACGCGCCGGAGCCCCCCGCCCGCATGGGATAAGGGGGCTCCGGTACGAGGATCGTCGGTCCCTAGCGGCCCGGCGACCGGTGAATCAGAGGCCGAGCTCGGCCATCAACTGAGCCTTACCCTTGGCCCCGACGATCCGCCGGTCGATCTCACCGTCGCGGAACACGATCATCGTGGGGATGCTCATCACCCCGAAGCGCTGGGCCACAGCCGGGCTCTCGTCGACGTTCAGCTTCGTCACCTTGACCTTGCCCTCCTGCTCCTCGGCGATCTCGGCGAGGATGGGGGCGACCATCTTGCACGGCCCGCACCACTCAGCCCAGAAGTCGACGATGACCGGCTCAGCCGAGCCGTTCACCACCTCGTCGAACGTGGCTTCGGTGAGATTCGTGATCTTCTCGGACATGGGCACTGCCTTCCTGGATTGGTGCTTCGTTCTGCAAACCCGACCGGCCACCTCGGCATTCCCCCGGGGTGGTCGGCGCTGGCCGTAGGGGGGGTCAATGCCCGCCCTGGGCCTCCAGCCAACGTTCGGCGTCGAGGGCGGCTGTACAGCCCGACCCGGCCGAGGTGATGGCCTGGCGGTAGACGTCGTCCTGGACGTCGCCGCAGGCGAACACGCCCTCCACGCTGGTGCGGCTGCTCGGGGCCTGGGTGACCAGGTACCCGTTGTCCTTCATGTCGAGCTGGCCTTCGAACAGATCGGTGTTGGGCCGGTGGCCGATGGCCACGAACACGCCGCTCAGGGCGATCTCGGCCTTCTCGTCGGTCTTGGTGTTGAGCACCACGACCTTCTCCACCTTCTCGTCGCCCACGATGTCGAGCACCTCGGAGTTCCACAGGAACTTGATCTTGGGGTTGGCGAACGCCCGGTCCTGCATGATCTTGGAGGCCCGGAGCTCGTCGCGCCGGTGGATGATCGTGACCGAGCGGGCGAAGCGGGTGAGGAAGTTGGCCTCTTCCAGCGCCGAATCGCCTCCGCCCACCACCGCGATGTCCTGCTCCCGGAAGAAGAACCCGTCGCAGGTGGCACAGGTGGACACGCCGTGGCCGATCAGGCGCTGCTCGTTCGGCAGGTCGAGCATCAGGGCCTTGGCCCCGGTGGCCACGATCAGCGACTGGGCCAGGTAGGTGGGCTCGGCCGCCTCGGGATCTCCCACCCAGATCTTGAAGGGCCGCTCCGACAGGTCGACCCGGCTGGCCTTGACGGTCTCCAAGCGGGCCCCGAAGCGAACGGCCTGGGCCCGGAAATCGGTCATCAGAGCCGGACCCATCACCCCTTCGGGGAAGCCGGGGTAGTTCTCCACCTCGGTGGTCAGCATCAGCTGGCCACCCGGCTGGTCGCTGGTGGATGACGGCTCGCCCTCCAATACCAGCGGCGACAGGGCGGCCCGGGCGGTGTAGATGGCGGCGGTCAGCCCGGCGGGGCCACTGCCGATGATCACGACGTCGTGCGTCTCAGGCACGGTCTCCTCCTTCTTTCTTGCGCCACAGGAACAGCCCGACGAGCAGGAAGATTCCGCCCAGCACGAGATAGGCCAGCCACGACTCGCCGTTGTCGACACCGGGGACGTAGTCGGTCACGGCTACGAGCAGCCGCACCAGCAGGATCAGGGCCAACACGCCCGCCACCAGGCCGATGAGGACCATCGTGCTCAGGTAGACGACGTAGCGGGACGCACTGAGGACGGGGCCCGTCGTCTTGTCCCGAACCGAGCCCACGTACCGTTCGATGGCGCCCGCCGCTCGGGCCGGCCAATCGTCGGAACGGGGATCGCTCACCGGGATCCGCCTCAGCCTCGGTTCAGGGTCGGCCATGCACTGATCCTAAGCCGTGATCAGGAGAACGCCTGGCACGAGGGGGTGCGGACCACCAGCACGGTGGTGGCGCCCGACCCCGAGCCCGACCGGTAGAACAGGCCCTCGCCCGGCACGCCGTTGACCGTGATCGGTACGTATCCGGTGAGGGTGGCGCCGACCGGGGCGGCCACCATCGCCCCGCACGAGGAACCGCCGGCCGGCTGCGGCGTACCGCCGTTGGCGGTGAGCCGGGACTGGACCTCGCCACCGGTGGGCACCGAGCCGAACGCCAACACCCCCGACTGGGCCGTGGTGGTCGACTGCGGAGCGCTGGAGGCGGGAGCCGCCGTGGTCACCGCCCGCGACGTGGCGGTCGAGGGCGGGACGACGGCGGTGGAGGGTGGGCTGGAGGCCCCCGTGCCGGAGCCAGCGGGAGCGGGGACCACCGGCTGGGCGTCGGCCGTGGCAGCCCCGGCACCACTGTCCTCGGCCCCGGCCTTGGCCGCGTCGGAGGCCGCGAACTCGCCCGTGGTGGTGGCCGACCCGCCTTCCGCCGCCTGGGTCAGGGCGGCGTCGTTGTCGGTGTCGCCGCCGGCTGCGGTCCGTTCGTCCGTCGGGGCGGCGTCGAACGAGACGGCGGCACTGTCGCTGTCCTGGTCCTGGCGGCTCGCGAACCAGCCGATCCCACCGCCGATCACGAGCAGGGCGGCGGCCGCGCTGAGCCACCTCGGCAGGCCCTGGCGCCGCCGGCTCTCGAGACGCCGGGCCTCGCCCGGGCCCACCGTGGCCGATGCGACCTTGGCGGCGCGGCGGGCCATGTCGTCGGACCGGGGATACGCCCGGGTCGGCTCGTCACCCGCGGCGGAGCGGCCAACGACCGAATCCAGCGGGATGACGTTGGTGGGGGCCATCGACTGGTCGAAGGCGGCCATGGCCGACGACAGGTGCCGCTGCCGGGTGCTGGCGTCGACCGGTGCCTCCTCGGTCTGGAGCCGCTCCACCACGGCAGCCAGGGCGTCGACCTCGGCCAGGAGCCGGGGGTCGTTCTCCACCCGCGCTGCATCCTCGGCCGACAGCTGGCCGTCGAGGTACGCCGATGCGAGTTCGTCGTGGTGATCGGTCATCGCATCATCTCTGACGCTCGCCGGGGGGTATCTGGTTCCCGAGGATTCCGGCCAGCTGGCGCCGGCCCCGGGCGATGCGCGATCGGACCGTGCCCGGCGGGATCCCGAGGGTCTCGGCTATCTCGGCGTAGTCGAGCCCGGCCACGTCCCGCAGCACCACCGGCACCCGGAACTCCTCGCTCAGGCGGGGCAGGGCGTCGTCGAGGGTGAGGCGGTCGGCCACGGCGGCATCGATGCCGGGGCCGCTGTCGGGTCCCTCCGGCAGGATGTCCCGGGGCACGGGGCGCCGGTTCTTGCGGCGCATCTCGTCGAGGCATGCGTTGCTCGCTACCCGATAGCTCCAGGTGCGGAACGACGAGCGCCCGTCGAACCGGGCCAGGCCCCGCACGATCGCCATGAGCGCCTCCTGGCAGGCGTCGTCGGCATCGGCGTCGTTGCCGGCGATCCGGCGGCAGATCGTGTGGACGCGCTCGTAGTGCCGACCCAGGAGGGTCTCCATGGCGGCGCGGTCGCCCTGCTGGGCCCTCGCCACGAGCTCGGCGTCGGTCGCTTCGATGGCGGCAGCATAGGGCGCCACCGACGCGGCCGGGGTGCTCAATGCAGAGCGACCTCGGCCAGCTCGAAGCGGAACTTCTCGCCCGTCCGCCCGGTGTCACGGACCCAGATGAGCACGGTGGTGCCCCGGGTGTCACCCAGGTCGAGCGAGACCGCCGCCGGCCCATCGGCAACCTGCGCCGCCGGCGGTCCCCAGGCGGCCGGATCGGGGCCGAACGAGTCGCCCACGTAGATCTCCACCGTGTAGCCCACGGAATTCGTGACCAGGTCCGCCGACCGCAGCTCCGCCGCTTCGTCGAGCGTGAGCAGCAGGCCGACGCCGTCCTTCAGGCCTCCGAAATCTTCCCGGCGGTAGGTCTCGGTTGACCAGGCGGTTGCCCGGTCGCCGTCGAAGGCCAGCGTCACCAGGTCTTCCCGTTCCTGCTTCTCGGGGTCTCGGGTCTGGGGATCGAACGAGGCGGCGCCGGTCACGGCGATCGTGGCGCCCAGGCGCCCGTTGGTGTCGCCGCCCGACTCGTTGTCGTCGGCCGAGCCGAATGGCCCGGCGCCGGAGGCCACGATGGCGAAGATGGCCGCCATGATGGCGGCCACCACCACGAGCGACAGGACCCGGGACCGGCCGGACCGTCGCACCCGCTCCAGACCCGACCCCGAGCCCCGCGGGTTGGGCGGTGCGGCCAGGGGACCCGACGAGGGGCGGGCCGGAGACGGGGGATCGGAGGGCACCGCCAGCAAGGGGCCGGGCAGGGGCCGGGGCGACGGGGGATCGGGCGGGGTCAGTAGCGGGCCGGACGTCGGCCGCGGTCCGGGAGGTGTCGGCGCCGCCGGGCCGCCCAGCGCGGTTGGGCCGCCCAGTGCGGTTGGGCCGCCCAGTGCGGTTGGGGTGCCCAGGAGGGTGGGGACCGCCGGTGGGGGAGCGGAGGGATCGGCCGAGGGCGGAATGCGGACGGTGGCCTGGCCCTCACCGAAGGGTGGCACCGCCGGTGACGCCCCGGTGGTGGGGCGGTGCGGGGGATCGGGGTCGGCCCGCACCGTGGGGCCGGAATCGGGGTCGGCCCGGACCGTCCGGGCCTCGTGCATGTCGGTGCCCGGTGTCGGGGAAGGGCCCGGACCGACGGCGGGGGCTACGTCGAACGTGGCGGTGGGGTCGACCCGCACCGTCCGGGCGTCGTGGATGCCCGGGGAGGGCGCGCCGTCGGCGGTGGGGAGGCCGGGAGTGACCCGTTCGGTGGGCCCGGCCTCGACGGGGGGCGGCTCCCGGTCGGCCCGCACGGTACCGGCCTCGCGCGTGTCCGGCGCCGCCGGCGGGTCGGGCGGGGTGGCCCGTTCCGTGGGCGCTGCCTGCTCGTCGGCCCCCGGGGCCCCGTCGCCGGCCTCGGGCGTCGCCGGGCGGTTCAGGCCGGCAGGGGTCGGCGCCGAGACGACGGCGATGAGCGCCGGGTCGAGCGGGGGACCGGCCACGGTGCCCATCGGTGGATCGGGCGGGCGGAGACGGCCGGCCTCGTCGGGACCGGAGGTCGGTGCCGGGCCGCCCGACGCACCGGTGCCCCCCTTGGGGGCCGGGGCCGTGACCCCGCTGTCGAACGCCACCGCGCTCTGCGGCGGCACCGGCGCCACCGGCGCCCCGGGGAGGGGTGGTGTGAATGTGACCGGTGCGCCCGGCAGGGGAGCAGTGGGCGGCGGCGTGGGGGGAACCGCCCGGCCCTCGGAGCTCGGAGGGTGGAACGACGGCGCCGGAGGGGCCGGCCAGCCCGACGGGGGCACGACCGGGGTGGGGCCGGTGAAGGGGCGGGACGCCGAGGGCTGGTTGGCCCGGAGCCGCACCAGCGCCTCCTGTACGGCGCTGGCCCGGGGAAAACGGTCGTCCGGGTTCCGGGCCATGAGCTTGGCCACGATCGCCTCCAGCTCGGGCGGCACGTTGGGCCGGAGCGTCCGCAGCTGGGGCGGGTCCTGGTGCAGGCGGGCGAGGGCGGTGGCGGCATCGGTGCCGGCCTTGAACGGCACGTTGCCGGTGAGCGCCTCGAACAGCAGCACGCCGAGGGAGTAGAGGTCGGAACGGGGGTCGATGGCGGACCCCATGACCTGCTCCGGCGACAGATACTTGGCCGTGCCCAGGAGGGTGCCGGTGACGGTGAGGTCGGCGTCGGTACCGGCCTTGGCGATGCCGAAATCGGTCACCAGCACCCGGTGGTCGGTGGCCACCATGATGTTGGCCGGCTTGATGTCGCGGTGCACGATGCCGGCCCGGTGGGCCTCGTCGAGGGCGCTGGCGATCGAGATGCCGACGTGGAGGACCTCGTCGATGGGCAGGGCACCCACGTCGTCGAGCAGGCCCCGGAGCGTGCGGCCCTCGATCAGCTCCATCACCATGGCCTCGACGCCGTTGCCGCTCACCGTGTCGAACACGGCGACGATCGAGGGATGGGAGAGCCGGGCCGAGGCCACCGCTTCCCGGCGGAAGCGGGCCACGAACGACGTGTCGGTGGCCAGGTGGGGGTGGAGGATCTTCACCGCCACCTGCCGGTCGAGCACCGTGTCGAGCCCCACCCACACCTGGGCCATGCCGCCGGATGCCAGGGGGCGCTTCAGCTCATAGCGACCGCCGAGACGCGTGCCGGGCCCCACCGAGGTGCTCGGCCCGTCGGCCGGCGATGCCCACAACGTCACGGCACCACGCTATCGCCTACCAGGGTACCGGTTCGGTCGATCTCGCTCCGGCCCGATCGGTCGAGCGGGAGCTCGACCACGTTGCCCCGGCCCCGATCGGGCCCCGGGCCGGGGTCGGTGGGCTCCGGGCCGTCGTCGGGACCCCGGCCCCGCCGCCTCCGCCGCCCGCCGTTGGCCCGGTTGCGTTTGATGCTCACGTACCACCAGATGGCCAGGCCCACCAGCCCTGCGGCCGAGATGGCCAGGCCCAGCCCGGGCACGGCGGTGGAGCGGACCCGGAAGCGGCTGGTGGACAGCTCGTGGCGGCCGTCGGGCGTGCGTACGGTGACCACCAGGGGCGACGCGCCCAGTGCCCGGGCCTCCACCTCCACGTCGATCGGGTTGGTGCCGTGCTGCACCTTGATCAGCTTGTTGTTGTCGGTGACCGTGACGTTGGCGCTGCGAAACGTCAGCAGCACGATGCGTTCACCCGACGCGCTGCTCTCGATGGTTATGGGAATCGTCGCCCGGCGGGCGGCCAGGGTCACCGACTGGTCGGGCGTGAGCGAGATGGAGGTGAGCTCGTCGTTCAGGAGCTTGGTTATTTGGTTCAACTCGGCAGCCCGCTCGTCGGCCGAGTGGTCGACGGCCAGCGCCCGGGCCACCCGGGCCCGGAGCTCGGCCGGGGAGTCGCGCCCGTCGGAGTAGAAGCCGTCGTAGGTCGACAGCAGGTCCTGGATGGCGGTCACGCTGTCGGCCGACGGCCCCAGATCGGTGGCCGGAGCCCCGGCCGCCGGGAGCTCGGCCTGGGCCGCCTCCTGGGCCGCCTCGCCCAGTCCCAGCAGGGAGAAAGGCCGGGAGGAGGGATCGGTGGGGGGTGTGGCGCTGGCCGCCCCGGTGTCGTCCAGGACGTCGAGCAGGAGGTCGAGCACGTCGCGGTCGCCGAAGGCGTCGGGCTGCACCCGCTCGAGGGGGCCGAAGCCACCGAGCAGCCGGGGCGGGCCGCCCGCCGCCCGGCTCATCAGGTGGGCCAGCTCGTGATGGGCGAGCCCCACGGCACCGCCCCGATCGCCGGCGGCGCCGGTGGAGGTCGAGGTGGCGGTGGTATCGCTGCCTGTGCTGTCGGCGCTGTCCTGGCTCTCGTCGGTGGGGCCGCCGGAGTCGAGCGAGACCACGGCCAGCGGGCCGGACGGCGTGGTGACGACGCCGGTGGGCGGGGTGACACCGCCCTGGGCATCGGGTGTGGTGGTCGGTGTGCCGAGCTCGACGGCCACCCGGCCTCCCGCCCGGACCACGAGATCGGCCCCGTCCACCGTGAGCGGGCTGGTGGTGGCGACGATGGTCCGGTCGGCCACGAAACCGAGGCGGGCCACGGCATCGGCGGTTGACGCCACGGCCTGGAGATAGAGGTCACCCTGGCCGATGGCGGCCAGGGCCGACGGGTCGAGGTCGGGCTCGACCACCGAGACCACCGGACGGCTCCCGGCGGCGGCCACCAGGTTCGGCGCGTTGGCCTCGCCGGCCGCGAGCCGGGCCAGCACGCCGGGGCCCAGCACCACGGTGAGGGGCACCGAGCGGTGGCGGCGGAGCAACTCGGTGGCGTCGGCGACGCTGAGGCCATGCTGGCCCACGGCCACGGCCAGGCCGAGCCGCCGGTTCGGGGATGCCTCGTCCGCCGGCGGCGAGGCCGGGGTCGCCGGGAGGCGGATCAGGTCGAGCCGGAGGGAGGCCACCGGGCCCTGCCGGTCACGCAGCTCGATCGTCACCGGGTAGATGCCGGCATCAGGGATGCGGATGCGGTCGAGGCTGTCGAACGGTTCGCCGCTGCGGATGGGGACGTCCACCGTGACCACGCCATCGTCATCCACCGGCAGCTCGCTGAGCGGACGGGACGGGATCTGGTTGATCGGCTGGCGGGGCGCCACGTCGAGCCCCCGCTCGGCGTCGAGCACGGTGTAGACGGTGACGCCGACCGTCAGATCGGTGGCCTCGGCCAGCGGGCCCAGGTCCACCCGGGCGCTGAACGTGCCGTTGGCCGGGACGAGCGGGGTGGCCGACACCAGCCGTAGCTCACCGGTTTCCTGCCGCATCACCGCCGGCGCCCCGGCCACCGGCCCGGCGTCGAGCACGACCGATCCGGCGAGCGCCAGCCCTGCCGCCGCCACCGCCGCCATCCGGCGCAGCCAGGGCGGCCCGGGCGTCACGCAGGGGTGTCCCAGCGCAGCACGAGCAGGCCCTCGCGCTGCAGGACGAACCCGAGGCGCTCGTAGAGGCCCAGGGCCCGGGTGTTCCGCTCCTGGGTGTTGACCAGAGCCAGGCTGACTCCCCGGTTGTGGAGCCACCACAGGCAGTCGTTCACGAGCGCCGCCCCGATCCCCTGGCCCTGGGCCTCGGGGTGGACGGCCAGCCGCTGCAGGTAGCCCCGTCCGCCGGCCCGGCCGGTCACGGCGTAACCCACCACCCCGTCAGGGCCGGGGCAGACCATGAACCGGTTGGTGGGGGTGGCCCGGCGGGCTTCCTTGAGTGAGAACGAGTCGAACTGCCAGAACTGCTCGAAGGCGGCGTTGTCGAGGGCGAGCACCCGGCGGCGGTCCCACGGCCGGCCCCGACGCAACCGGTGCGACACCGCCGGTGGCTCCCGATCGATCGGGCGGGCCAGCAGGTGCAGGTTCTCGTGCAGGCGGAAGCCGGCCCGGAAGAACGGCTCGGCCTCGTGCGGGCTCAGGGCCGGGGTGACGGCCTGGCGCACCCCCCGGTCGGCCAGGGCGTCGACGCAGGACACGATCTCTACCGGCTGCAGGTTTCGGGTGGCCCGCCCCGGGCCCACCAGGGCGACATCGGGCTGGCCCTGCCACGGCGCCACCCGTAGGTGGTGGCCCGACAGAGTCCGGAGCACGCTGCGATGGCCCAGCCCGGCGCGCTCGTCGCCCCGGCCGAGCAGGACCGAGAGAGGACGGGGCAACAGGGGCCGGTTGACCGGGGGAGTGGTGGGAGACACGGGCGTGGGAGCAGGCGAGGTGGCAGAAGCTGTGGGGTGGTGGGGGGCGGGGCCGGGAGATCGGGTCGGGGGCGCCCTCCAGACTAACGCCGGGCTGGGCCCCTCGCCGGTTGCGGCGGGTACCGTGGATCCATGAACGGCGCCTCTCCGTCCGGCCTGCTGATCGCCACCCACGATCTGTGCTGGCAACACGATCCCGGCCCGGGCCATCCCGAGCGGCCCCAGCGGCTCACCGCCGTGCGTCACGGGATCGAGTTGTCGGGGGTGGGTGATGGCGTGACGTGGGTGGAGGCGCCGGAGGCGCCGATGGCCGCCGTGGAGGCCGTGCACCAGGCTCAGATGCTGGCCCGGCTCGACGAGATCGACCGCCAGGGGGGAGGCGAGCTCGATGCCGACACCTGGCTGTCGGCCCACTCCCTCCAGGCCGCCCGCCGGGCCGCCGGCGCCGGGCTCGACCTGATCAGCCGGCTCGACCGGGGCGAGGCGGCCGCCGGCTGGTCGATGGTGCGCCCGCCGGGCCACCACGCCACGTCGGGGGTGTCGATGGGCTTCTGCCTCATCAACAACGTGGCCGTGGCCGCCCGGGCCCTCGCCGATCGGGGCGAGCGGGTGGCCATCGTCGACATCGACGCCCACCACGGCAACGGCACCCAGGACATCTTCTACACCGATCCCCGCGTCCTGTTCGTCAGCTTCCACCAGTTCCCCCTCTACCCCCACACGGGGTGGCCCCACGAGCAGGGGGAGGGTGAAGGCCTCGGCACCACGGTGAACCTGGCCATGCCGGCCCGGTCCACGGGCGACAGCTACCGCCAGGGGGTCGCCGAGGTGGTGGCGCCGGTGGTGGAGCGGTTCGCCCCCACCTGGCTGCTCCTGTCGGTCGGGTTCGACGCCCACCGGGCCGATCCCATCACCGATCTGGGCCTCACCGCCGGCGACTACGCCGACATCGTGGGCGACCTGCTGATGCTGGCCCCGGCCGGTCGCCGCCTGCTGTTCCTGGAGGGCGGCTACGACCTGCCGGCGTTGCGGGACTCGGCCGGAGCGGTGGCGGCGGTGGCGCTGGGCGAGGAGTTCCGGCCCGAGGCCGCCTCCAGCGGCGGGCCGGGGGCGGCGGCGGTGGAGACGGCCCGCCAGATCCATCTCGAAGGACGGCTCAACTGAGCCCTCGCGCCCAGGGCCCCGACCGGGAGCCCGGGTTGGACACCCGGGCGGGAAACGCCGGGCTCGATATCCCGGCGTGGAACGCCGGGCTCGATGATGTTCTGGCCGTGGTCGAGGAGCTGGCGGCGGCGTTCACCGGTGCCGGCCACCGGCTCTACCTGGTGGGCGGCGTGGTTCGGGATCTGCTGCTCGGGTCGCTCACCAGCCACGACGACATCGACCTCACCACCGACGCCCATCCACCGCGGATCAAGGCGCTGGTGTCGCCGCTGGCCTCCGACGTGTGGAGCCAGGGGGAGCGGTTCGGCACGATCGGCGCCCGGGTCCGCGGCCGAGCGGTGGAGATCACCACCCACCGGGCCGAGGCCTACGATCCGGCGTCGCGCAAGCCGGTGGTGAGCTTCGGCCACTCGATCGTCGACGACCTGTCCCGGCGGGACTTCACGATCAACGCCATGGCCGTGTCGCTGCCCGACCGGGAGCTGCTCGACCCCTACGGCGGAGCGGCCGATCTCGGCGCCCGCCGGTTGCGGACGCCCCTGTCGCCGGGTGAGTCGTTCGGCGACGACCCCCTGCGGATGCTGCGGGCGGCCCGGTTCCTGCCCCGGTTCGACCTCGACCCCGAGCCGGGGCTGGAGGCGGCGGCGGCCGAGCTGGCCTCCCGGCTGTCGATCGTTTCGGTGGAGCGGGTGCGGGACGAGCTGGAGCGGCTGCTGGCCGTGGCCGAGCCGGCCCGGGGCCTCGCCTTCCTCCACCGCACCGGGCTGCTGGGCTGGGCCGTGCCGGCGCTGGCCGTCCTCGACGAGGCGGGCCGGGCGGAGGCCTGCGAGCTGGCCGCCGCCCCGGGCCCGCCCCGGGTGCGCCGGGCCGGGTTGCTGGGCCCGCTGGGGCCCGATGGGGCCGGGCCCGCTCTGGCCGCCCTGCGCTATCCCAACGCCGAGGCCGAGGCCACCCGGCGGCTCCTGTCGGCGATACCCGCCGTCTTCGCCGCCGATGGCGTCGATGGCGAGGATGATGTCGACGGTCCTGTGGGTGCAGGCCCGGGCTCGCTCGACGAGATGGTGCGGCGGGTGGTGGACCGGGTGGGGCTCGAGGCCATGGCCGACCTGGAGACGCTGGCCGCCAACATCGCCGCCCTGGGGTCGGCCCGGAGCCCGGGGGCCGGGCTCGTGTTCTTCGCCCGCTACCGCCAGCTGGCGGCGCAGGAGAACCTGGCCGATCTGGCCCCTCCGGTCGACGGGCGGCGGGTGATGGAGGAGCTGGGCCTCACTCCCGGCCCGGCCGTGGGTCTGGCCCTCGACCGGCTGCGGGAGCACCGGCTGGCGGCCGGGCCGATGACGGCCGAGGAGGCGCTGGCCCTGCTGCGGGCCGGGCCCGACGAACGAATTGTGACGGATGAATGACGGTCGCCCTGCCGTCGGCGCCTCACAGTGGCTAACCTTGTCGGCTGTGAGCGTCGCGCGGAAGTCGTCGGCCCCGGCCGGTGTGGTCAGCTACAGGCTGGCCCGCCAACGCCTGGTGGACGCCTTCGTCCGGGGGCGCCGCACGACCGAGGAGATCTGCGACGCCCAGCCGGAGCTCCGGCGGGTGGCCCACAGTTGCGCCACCCCGATTCAGGAGCCCTGCCCGATCTGCGACGGAGACGACATGGTGGCTGTGACCTTCGCCTTCGGGCCCGGGCTGCCCAAGCACGGGCGCGCGCTCGACTCGGCCGAAATGCGGAAGCTGCGCCGTCGGGGCCAGCCGGCTACCTGTTACCTGATCGAGGTGTGCCGCCAGTGCTGGTGGAACCACCTGCGTGAATCCTTCGCGGTGAGTGGCTAGGAGGAGACCAGCCCCGTGACCTCTGTTCAACGCGCGTTCGATCCATTGTCGGGTCCCCACCGCGGGCGCAACCGTCGACGCAACCCCGTCTGGCGGTTCCGCCGCCTGTTCTTCATCCTCGGCCTGCTGGCGGTGGGGGCGGTCGGTGCCGTGCTCTACGTGTTCAGCCACACCGAGCTGCCGGAAGACGAGTTCCAGGACATCGCCCAGTCGAGCTACCTGTGCACGGCCGAGGTCACCGACGACGACTGCGGGCCCGAGAACGCCACGGCCACGCTGGCCAGCCCGGGCGAGGACCGCAAGGTCGTCAGCTACGTCGAACTGCCCCCGAACCTGATCAATGCCGTGGTGGCCACGGAGGACCAGAGCTTCTTCACCCACCGCGGGGTCGACCCCAAGGGCATCACCCGGGCCGCCTACCAGTATCTGCGGGGCCAGGGCGTGGTGCAGGGCGGGTCCACCATCACCCAGCAGTACGTGAAGCTCGCCTTCAAGGACAAGGAGCGCACCCTCGACCGCAAGGCCCGGGAGGCCATGCGCGCCATCAAGCTGGAGCAGGATCTGGCCGAGGAGTGCTCCCACAAGCCCGACCTGGGCGACAAGACGCCCCAGCAGTGCGCCAAGGAGACGATCCTCGAGCGCTATCTGAACCGGGCCTACTTCGGCCGGGGGGCGTCGGGCGTGTCGGCCGCCGCCCGGACCTATTTCGACGTCGAAGTCGACCAGCTCACGGTCAGCCAGTCGGCGTTCATCGCCGGCCTGTTGCGCAACCCCAACGGGGCCGAGCCCAGCACCCACCCCGAGGAGGCCGAGCGGCGCCGGGTCACCACCATCAAGCTGATGGCCGACGGCGGCTACATCACGCCCGAGGAGGCCGACGCCGCCACCAAGGAGCCGGTGGCGTACAAGGAGAAGGTGGTGCGGGAGGGCCTGGGCGAGGTGAATGGCGCGAAGTACGGCAGCGAGTACTTCGTGGAAGAGGTGCGCCAGCAGCTCGACGAGCTCTATCCCGACGGCGAGATCTACACCAAGGGCCTGCGGGTCTACACCACGCTCGACCAGAAGAAGCAGGAAGAGGCGTACAAGACCGTCTACGAGGGCTTCGACGAGGACCCGAAGCGGGACCTGCAGGACATGGGCAAGCTGACCCTCAAACCCGAGGAGGGCGATCCGGCGGCCGCCATCGTGACCCTCGACGGCGAGGGCCGGGTGAAGGCCATGGTCGGAGGCAAGAACTTCGCCGAGTCGGAGTTCAACCTGGCCACGTCGAAGGGCAGCGACGCCCGCCAGGCGGGGTCCACGTTCAAGCCGTTCGCTCTGGCCACCGCGATCGAGCAGGGCATGTCGGCCAAGTCGTACTTCCCGGCCAACCCGGGGACGCTGGAGATCGGCGGTCGCTGCTCCGACAACGGCAAGCCGTGGAAGGTCACCGGTGGGGCCAACGCCCAGACCCGGTACCGGGACCTGATCGATGCCCTCACCGTGTCGTCCAACATCGTGTTCGCCGAGCTGGTGGACGAGATCGGGCCCGACGAGCTCCGTGACACGGCCAAGAAGATGGGCATCACGTCGCCCTTGCAGGGGGGTACGGGCGACGGCCTGTTCACCCCCTGCTCGCTCGTGCTCGGGTCGCAGGGCGTGCCTGTGATCGACATGGCTTCGGCCTACTCCACCTTCGCCCGGGAGGGTCTCCAGAAGGACCCGGTGCTGATCGAACGGGTGGTGGAGAACGACGGCACCGTGTGCTGGTATCCGGTCAAGGGTGAGTGCACGGCCCGGCTCAGCGGTGACGCCCCGGCTCCGGAGCGCCCGGGCCAGGAGGCCATCAAGCCCCAGACGGCCCGTCAGGTCAACTACGCCCTCACCCAGGTGGTGGCAAAGGGCACGGGCAAGCGGGCGTCCCTGGGCTCAGAGCACCTGATCGCGGGTAAGACGGGCACCACCCAGAACTCGAGCGATGCCTGGTTCGCCGGGTTCACCTGCGATCTGACCACGGTGGTGTGGATGGGCTTCACCGACGCCCAGCGGCCCATGTACGACTTCCGCAAGCCGCTGCCGGCCGACGGCAAGCCTCCGGTCGACAAGAACGGCGATCCGATCGACGATCCCAACTGGCGCAACGTGGAGGGCGGCAACTTCCCGGCCATGATCTGGCACGAGTACATGAGCCGGATCACCAAGGACGCCCCACCGTGCACGGAGCTGCCGGTGCAGGAGGACTTCCCCGGCACCCGGTACAACCAGGAGCTGTCCACCACCACGCTGCCCCCGTGCGGGGTGGAACTCGACAAGTACGGCTTCCCGAAGGGCGGCTCGCCCGACAAGTTCGTGCCGATCACCACCGTCCCCCAGCAGCCGCCCACCGGACAGGGCGGCAATCAAGGGCTACCGGTCCAGCAGGAGGGCGGCGGCCAAGCCCCGGCCACGAACTGCATACCGGTGGACCAATGGGCCGGCCAGGGCGGAACCACCGTGGTGGGCGGGCCCAACCCGACCTCACCTGACGGGTCGACGTCCACGTTCGACCCCCGGGGCCCGAGCACGGTGACGGTGCCGGACACGACGGATCAGAACTCGTCCACGTCCACCACTGGGCGGGGCCGGAGCACCCTGCCCGGACCCACGTTCACCCTGCCCACGGTCACCATCCCCGACCAGCTCGACACGACGACCACCAACCGTCGGGGCGGCGGCGGCGGCAACAACACGACCTTCCCCACCAACTGACCCCGCGGCCTCTCCCTCACTGTCACACCCCCTGCGTAGGGTCGGGGCATGAGGATTTGGTCGGGAGAATCGGTAGCCTTTCCGCACGGTCTCGCGCGCCGGCCACCCGGTCGGCACAACGTGAGCGCCGGTCGTGTCGGGCCCATCGGGTTCCCACGTCAAACCCTGCCCCTGATCGTCGGGGGCCCCGCTCTGCTGAGCGGGTCCGGAGGGAGGTACCAGCCCATGCGGGCTTATGAGCTCATGGTCATCTTTCGGGCCGACACTGAAGAGTCGGCCATCCAGACCTTCATGAACCGGCTGAGCGAGATGGCCAAGCAGTCCGGCGGAACGTTGTCGAAGCTCGACAAGTGGGGCGTACGCCGGTTCACCCACGAGATGGGGAAGGCCCGTGAGGGGTTCTACGTGGTGGCCGAGTTCACGGCCCCCAACGCCCTCACCGAGCTGGACCGGGTGATGCGACTCGCGGACGAGGTGATCCGCCACAAGTTCCTGCGACTGCCCCTCGACGAGGCTCATCGTCGGGGCCTCGCAGCCGCCACCGCATAGGAGGCCCGCTGTGGCCATAGACAACACCGTCACCATCACCGGGAACGCCACCCGGGAACCAGAGCTGCGTTACACCCCGTCGGGCCAGGCCGTGGCCTCGTTCGGCGTGGCCGTGAACCGGCGCTGGCAGAATCGCCAGACCCAGGAGTGGGAGGAAGCCGTGTCGTTCTTCGACGTCACGGCGTGGTCCCAGCTGGCCGAGAACATCGCCGAATCGGTAGCCAAGGGCACCCGGGTCACCGTGACCGGCCGCCTCGACCAGCGCTCGTGGGAGACCCCCGAGGGCGACAAGCGATCCAAGGTCGAGATCGTGGCCGACGACATCGCCGTGAGCCTGCGCTGGGCCACGGTGGAGATCAACCGCAACGAGCGGAGCGACAGCGGCACCTTCGGCGGTGCCGCCCCTGCCGGCCGGCCTTCCGGCGGCGGCGGAGGAGCCCCTGCCTACAACCCAGACGAGGAGCCGTTCTGATGGCCAAAGCACCTACCCGCAGCCGGCTCAAGCCGCGAGACGGCGGCCGCAAGCCGAAGAAGAAGATCAGCCCGCTCGCGACCGAGAGCGTGCCCTACATCGACTACAAGGACGTGGAGCTGCTGCGCCGCTTCATGTCCGATCGGGCCAAGATCCGCTCGCGGCGGGTGTCGGGCAACGACTCCCAGCAGCAGCGTGACATCGCCCGGGCCATCAAGAACGCCCGTGAGATGGGCCTGCTCGCCTACACCAGCCGGGTCACCACCCAGCGGCGGGGTGGCGGTGGTCGTGACGGCGGCCGCGATGGCGGTCGTGACGGTGGCCGTGGCCCCCGCGACTCCGACTCCCGCAGCGACGGTGCCGAGACCGAAGCGACGGCCGAGGCGCCCGAGGTCGATACCGACACCGACACCGAGGGCGAGGACTGATGCGGGTCGTTCTGCACGAGACCATCAGCGGCCTGGGCAACCGGGGCGACATCGTCGACGTGGCCGATGGCCACGCCCGCAACTTCCTGATCCCCGCCGGCAAGGCCCAGCAGGCCAGCACCGGTGTGGTGGCCCAGGCGGCGGCCATGAAGAAGTCGTGGCAGGTCCGCAACGCCCGAGAGCGGGAAGCGGCCGAGGAGATCGCCAAGATCCTGGTGGCCAAGACCATCGAGATCAAGGCCCGCGCCGGTGGCGAAGGCAAGCTGTTCGGTTCCGTCACCACCCACGAGATCGCCGATGCCGTCCAGGCTCAGGCCGGGGTCGAGCTGAACCGGCGGATGATCGACCTCGACGAGCCGATCCGCTCGCTCGGTATCCATGCCGTGACGGTGAAGCCTCATCACGACGTCCAGTTCCCGGTGTCGATCTCGGTCGTCCCGGCCTGATCGACACCGCCTCCACCAGCGGGGCGAAACATAACCCACAGGCGGTGGGGAAATCGGTGAACCTCTGTGGATGCGACGCGCCCGATCTCCCCAAGGTTTCCCACAAGCTTGGGATATGCACGTGGATATCCCGGTTTTCAACAGGTTTCCCCCAACGTTGACCGTCTAGATGCCCACAGGCACACCAGGACAGGATGAACCCCATGCCTGATGGCTCTCCCCGCCCGTCTCCTCTGGCCCGCGTCCCCCCGAACAGCTTGCGGGCCGAGGAGTCGGTGCTGGGTGCGATGCTGCTCAGCCGGGAGGCGATCGCCGAGGTCGTGGAGATCCTCGAGCCGGAGCACTTCTACAAGCCGGCGCACGGGCACCTGTACGAGGCGATTCTCAGCCTCTACTCGAGTGGCGAGCCGGTCGATGCCGTCACCGTGGCCGACGAGCTCAAGCGGGCCGGCATGCTCGACGAGGTCGGTGGCCCGGCCGTGCTGCTCGACTTCCAGGCCACCACCCCGGCCATCTCCAACGCCCACCACTACGCCAAGATCGTGGAGGAGCACGCTCTGCTCCGGCGGATGATCTCGGTGTCGAACGAGATCGCCGAGATGGCCTACAGCGTCCCGGAGGACGTGCTGCAGGCGGTGGACGACGCCGAGGCCAAGATGTTCGACGTGGCCCAGCGCCGGGTCACCAACACCACGGCCGCCATCCGCGACCTGCTGCCGGCCAACCTCGACCGGATCGAGATGCTGTACGACCGGGGCGAGGCCATCACCGGCATGAGCAGCGGCTATCTCGACCTCGACGAGAAGCTCGCCGGCCTCCAACCCAACGCGCTGTACGTCGTTGGCGCCAGGCCCGCCATGGGCAAGGCCCTGGCGCTCGACACGCCGCTGGCCGCGCCCGACGGCTGGACCACGATGGGCGAGGTCCGGGTGGGGGACCCGGTGTTCGACGAGCGGGGCACCCCGTGCACGGTCACGTACAAGAGCCCGGTCTTCGAGGGCCACGACTGCTACGAGGTCGTCTTCGACGACGGCTCCACCATCGTCGCCGACGCCGACCATCTGTGGGAAACGTGGGACCACCGGGCATGGAAGTCGAAGCGTGGGGCCGAGGCCCGGGCTGCCCGAGGGCCGGTGCCCAATCCCCGCTACGCCTGGGACCAGACCCACAAGCGCACATGGCCCGCTGTCCGGTCAACCCGCGAGATAGCGGCCTCCCTCCGGGTGGGCAAGGATCAGCGCCCGAACCACCGCATCGAGGTGGCCGGCCCCCTCGATCTGCCCGAGGCCGAGTTGCCGCTGGATCCGTACCTCCTCGGCCTGTGGCTCGGAGACGGTCACATCGGTAGGCCACAGATCACCACCATGGACAGCGAGATCGTGGCCGCCTTCGAGGCTGACGGTTGGGCGCTCGTCGAAGCCCAGCCCGCCGGGCGGGCCACGACCTACGTGATCCGCCATGCCCTGGATGACGAGAGCGGGCTTGCTGCTGGGCAGGTCGGCGGTCGGCCGATGCTGCGATTCACCAGGGCGCTGCGAGACGTCGGGCTCTGGGCTTCCCGGCCCAGAGGCGCGTCCGGGACGGTGAGCAAGCACATCCCGAGCTGCTACCTCCGGGCGTCGGAGAAGCAGCGACTTGCCCTGCTGCAGGGGTTGATGGACACCGACGGCTGCGTGGTGAAGGGGCAAACCACCTGCCAGATCGCACTGTCGCACCGTGTCCTGATCGAGCAGGTGCGGGAACTGGTGCTGTCGCTCGGCATCAAGGCCGGTCCGGTGAAACACAAGCGCTCGAACTACGGCACCGACGTGTGGACCGTGAACTTCTCGGCCTACGTGCCGGTGTTCCGTCTCCGTCGCAAGGCCGAAGCGCAGCGCGTGGTCGATCGGCCCAACAGCACGCCTCGGTGGCGGATGATCGTCGACGCCCGCCCGGTGCCGTCGGTGCCGACGCAGTGCATCACGGTGGACTCGCCGTCTCATCTGTATCTGGCGGGGCGGGAGATGATCGCCACCCACAACACGGCCTTCGCGCTGGGCATGGCGTGCAACTCGGCGATGAAGGACCGCAAGCCGGTGCTGATCTTCACCCTGGAGATGAGCCAGCTCGAGCTGTCCCAGCGTCTGCTGTGTTCAGAGGCGCTGGTCGACTCGGGGAAGGTGAAGACAGGCCGGTTGGAGGAGGCGGAGTGGACCCGCATCTCCCACGCGGTGGGCCGCCTGGCCGAGGCCCCGATCTACATCGACGACAACCCCCACACCTCGATCATGGACATCCGGGCCAAGGCCCGCCGGCTGAAGAGCCGGGAGGGCGACCTGGGGATGATCGTGATCGACTACATCCAGCTGATGAGCGGCCGGTCCAACGCCGAGAGCCGTCAGGTGGAGGTGTCCGAGATCTCCCGGAACCTGAAGATCCTGGCCCGCGAGCTGGAAGCCCCGGTGGTGGCGTTGGCCCAGCTCAACCGCTCGCTGGAGCAGCGCACCGACAAGCGCCCCATGCTGTCGGACCTTCGTGAGTCGGGTTCCCTGGAGCAGGATGCTGACGTTGTGTTGTTCCTGTACCGGGACGAGGTGTACGACGACGCCTCGCCCGACAAGGGGGTGGCCGAGGTGATCGTGGCCAAGCACCGTAACGGCCCCACGGGACGGGTCCGGCTCGCCTTCCGGGGCCAGTACACCCGGTTCGACAACATGGCCCGCACCGCGCCGCCCAAGGGCGGAGGACCCGACGAGTTCTGAGCTCCGCGGCCGCGCCCGTCAGCTCAGGAGCGTGGCCAGACCCCACACGGCGGCAATGGTGCCGATCGTGATCTGGATCAGCGAGCGGCCCATCGGGGCCTTCATCGTCTCACCGGTGGACTCGTCGACCTGCGGCCTGGCCAGGGCGAGGCCGGTTCCGAGGGCGAGGGCCGCCCCCAGGGCCAGGGTCAGATAGGCGAGGAAGTTGTCTCCCAGCATGGCTGGCTCCTCAGGTTCGGATCAGTTCAGGGGCAGCGGCCGGACCCCGCCCGGATTGGGGCTCAAGGACATGCGGTCAGCTGTCGATGGTACTCACGCCGGTGATCATCACCCTCACCGGAGTCGATGGGTAGCAGCGGGAGCCGCTCCTCCTCCAACGCACAAGCAACGCGGCGCCTCCGGGTGCCGTTCGCTCTGGCGGCTCCCGCTCTACCCATCAAAGGGCGGTCGCCCCGCCTCGCCCACCTCTGGGCAGCTCGACGCTTTGGCGCCGGCCCCTCCGGCCCCGTACGTTGGCCCCGTGATCGAAGACGACGACGACCTCACCCCGGCCGCCACCGTGGTGGTGCTGCGCGATACCCCCGCCGGCCTCGAGGTGCTGATGCTGCGCCGCAACAACCAAGGTCCCTTCGGCGGCATGTGGGTCTTCCCCGGCGGCCGGGTGGACGACCACGAGATCGTCCCCGGCGACAGCCTGGCCTCGGCCCGCCAGGCCGCCGTGCGGGAGGCCGAGGAGGAATGCGGCCTGGTGATCGCCCCCGACCACATGGAGACCTGGTCGCACTGGGTGCCACCGGCGGCCCCCCAGATGGACAGTGGCCGGGGCCCCGTCCGCCGCTTCTCCACCTGGTTCTTCGTCACCCACGCCCCCGACGGCGACGTGGCCATCGACGGCGACGAGATCCACGATCACGTGTGGATCTCCCCCTCCGAGGCCAAGTCCCGCCGTGATGCCGGTGAGATCGAGCTCGTGCCCCCCACCTGGGTCACCCTCCACGAGCTGGAGGCCCACTCGACCGTGGCCGAGGCCATGGCCTGGGCCCGGAGCCGGGAACCGGAGCTGTTCCGCACCCGCCCCATCGGCAAGGAGCCCCGCACCGTCGCCTGGTTCGGCGACGTGGCCTACGCCGGCGGCCCGGCCGACGCCGACGGCCCCCGTCACCGCCTCATCATGCACGCCGAGGGTTGGGTCTACGACCGCTTGGACGTGTGACCGTCGGCCGGCCGATACTGCACCGCATGACGAACCCGAAACTCGCCCTCTTCGGCATCAACATGGGCAACATGGCCGACCCGGAGACCATGGTGACCGTGGCCCGGGCGGCCGAGGCTGCCGGCTACGAGTCGGTGTGGACGGGCGAGCACATCGTCCTACCGGACCCTCAGGCTCCGCCGTCGCCGGCCGCCCCCGAGGTTCCGATGGTCGACACCGCCGTCGCCCTGGCCTATGTGGCCGCCGCCACCTCCACCATCCGCCTCGGCTCGGGCATCATCATCCTGCCCCAGCGCCAGCCGGCGGTGCTGGCCAAGAGCCTGGCCAGCCTCGACCACCTGTCGGGTGGCCGGTTCATCTTCGGCCTCGGCGTCGGCTACCTCGAACCGGAGATGACGGCCTGCGGTGTGCCCCTGGCCGCCCGGGGCCGCCGGTCCGACGAGTACCTGGCGGCCATGCGCCTGCTGTGGTCCACCGACGCCGCATCCTTCGACGGCGAGTACGTCAGCTTCACCAGCGTCACCGCCAACCCCAAGCCGGCCCAGCCCTCGATCCCGGTGGTGGTGGGCGGCCACACGAAATCAGCGGCGAAGCGGGCCGTCACCCTGGGCCACGGCTGGTACGGGTTCATGCGTAGCCCGGAGACCACCCAGGCCGATCTGGCCATGCTGGCCGAGGCGGCCGACCGCCACGAGCGCCCGGCCGACCTGGGTCGCCTGGAGATCAGCATCACGCCCCCGGGCCGGCTCAAGCCGGGCGACCTGGACGCCTACGCCGAGCTCGGTGTCGACCGCCTGATCCTGCAGCCCGGCCACCACCGGACCCGAGACGAGATCCTGGCCTACATCGAGGCCAACCGCCCGGCGGCCTGACCCCGGCGGGGCATCGCCGGCCCGGGCCGCCATCCTGGTGCCCATGACCGCCCTCAGCCTGCGCGACCTGCTCGACGAGTACGACCGGGCCCGGGCCTGGACCGACCAGCTCACGGCCGACCTCGACGACGACACGCTGTTCTGGCGCCCCAGCGCCGAGTCGAGCGCCATCGCCTGGCACCTGGGGCACCAGGCGGCGGTCAACCACTTCCTCATCCGCAACCTGATGTCGGCCGAGCCGAGCCCCGATGCGGATCTCGACGCCGTCTTCGACTCGGCCACCCCCGAGGCCGACCGGGGCGACCTGCCGGGCCGCGACCGGCTCCTGGCCTACCGGGCGGCGGTGGGGGAGCGGACCGGGGCCATGATTGAGCGGATCGACCAGGGTGGCGTGAGCGCCCCGACCCAGATGCCTATGATCGCCGCCGGTGTACTCGTGGCTGCCATCAACCACGAGTACCAGCACGACGCCTGGGTCGACGAGATGCGCCAGCTGCAGGGGCTGGGGCCGGGCCCGGTGCCGGGGAGTGGGAGGATCACGATGATCGACGGGTACTGGGTGGTTCAGCCTTGACCGGCATCAGGCCGACGGCCGGGGTGCTGGCGCGGCTGCAGGTGCTGGCTGCCGTCGCCGCCCTGGGACTCGCCGCCACCGCCTGCGGCAGCTCGGGTGACGAGGGCACGGCCACCGCCGGCTCGGAGCCCACCACCGAGGCGTCGGCCGCCGCTGATTCTGCCGCCGCCGCCACCGGCACCAGCACCGGCGGCGCCGCCGATCAGGGCTCCTCGATGACCGCCAGCGAGGGAGCGGGGTCGTCGTCCACCACCGAGCAACCCGCCGTGGAGGGTGGTCTCGGCGTGGGGCCGGACGGCCTCCAGCTCATCGACGGCGCCCGCATCACCCAGCTCCCGTTCGGGACCAGCCGGGACGAGGTGTTCACCATCCTGGAAGAGGTGCTCGGCGTGTCGCCCACCGTCACCCCGTCCAGCCCCGAGTGCGGCAACCAGGCCGACGAGCAGCTGCTGTGGCCGGGACAGCTCTCGGTCGACATCCGCGACGACCAGATGATCAGCTGGCAGCTCGACCAGGGCTCGCCTCTCACCACCGTGAGCGGGGTCGGCCTGGGGTCGACCCGGGCCGAGGTGGAGTCGTCGATCGTGATCATGGTCGACGAATCGAGCCTCGGCACCGAGTTCGCCACCGAGGGCACCGGGGAGGGCGGCGGCATGGGCGGCCTGCTCACCGGCCCGGAGGACACCGGCACCGTCACCGAGCTGTGGGCCGGCGAGATCTGCGTCTTCCGCTGATCGGTCGGCCTGAGCCCGCGCCCCGGCGCCCGGGCCGCCACAATGGGGTGATGTGTCGCAACATCACCACCCTCCGCGGGCTCGAGCCGGCGGCGACCACGACCGAGATCGAGGCCGGGGCCCGCCAGTACGTGCGCAAGATCTCCGGGGTCCAGAAGACGAGCCCCGCCACCGAGGAGGTCTTCGAGCGGGCCGTGGCCCAGATCGCCGCCATCACCGCCGAGTTGCTGGCCGAGCTCCCGCCCCGCAAGCAGCCTCCGCCCACCCTGCCCCCACTCCGCCGCATCGCCGCCCGCCCCTCAGCCGGAGGCTGATCCCAGGGGTTGGGGTCCCCTGGGTGGATGGGGGAGGCCGGCTTGCCGGCCGGCGGGGGGGCAGCCCCCGGATAGCTCAGCTCACCAGGCGCCAGGTGTCGCCGTCGGCTTCGAGGCGGCCGGCGCCGGGGCCGGCGAAGTGGGTGCCGATCACGAGCAGCCCGGCTTGGCACCAACGGTCGAACGCCGCCCGCCGGGTGGCCACCGCCTCCTCGGAGCTGGTGTCGGCGTCCGACGTGAGGTCGGGCATGGGCAACTGGATCGGGTGGTGGATCATGTCGCCCGTGATCACGGCTTCCTGGCCGGCCGAGCGGATCCGCACGCTGTGATGCCCCGGGGTGTGGCCCGGCGTGGGCTCCAGGTACACCTCGTCGGTGAGATGGTGGTCGGAGTCAACCAGCATCGACAGCCCAGCGGCCACGATCGGGTCCACCGAGTCGCCCATCACGTCGCCGTACACCGCCGTCTCGTCGGTCTTCGACCAGTGCTCGAACTCGGTGCGGCCGAACAGGTAGCGGGCCCGGGGGAACGTGGGCACCCACTGGCCGTCCACCAGCCTCGTGTTCCACCCCACGTGATCCACGTGCATGTGGGTGCAGATCACCTGGTCGATCGTGTCGGGCCCGAACCCGGCGGCCACCAGGTCGTCGAAGAAGGTGGTCTGGAGGTTGTCGAACAGGGGAGTGGGGCGGGGCTTGTCGTTGCCCACGCAGGTGTCGACGATTATCCGCTGCCCCTGGCTCTCCACCACCAGCGCCTGGATCCGCAGGATCATCTTCCCCTTCTCGTCCACGAAGTCGGGGGTGAGCCAGCTGTGGCGGGCCACGTCGTCCTCGGTGACCGACGGCAGCAGCCAGGCGAAACGCCAGTGCTGGTCGATCTCGATGATGCTGGTGACCTTCACGTCGCCGATGGTCCAGGTGGGTCCTTGAGGCATGGCGCCATCATGGATCGGGTCACCGGGCCCCGTCGATCTGGGATCGCCCCTCGCACCTGAGATACCGTCGGAGCCATGATCCGGCGCGTGGGGAGGAACCTGGGGCTGCTCGACACGGCGTCGCCGACGGCGTCGGCCCAGCTCGAAGCGGAGGGCTGGGCCCTGCTCACCGGAGTGCTCTCTCCGGCCGAGGTGGCCGAGCTGACGGCCGAGATCGACACCGTGTACGCCGCCACCAACCCCGACGTCCGCTACCGGGAGGCCGATCGGCCCGACTTCCGGTACGAGATGTACAACCGCAGCCCGGCGGCCCAGCGGGCCATCGCCCATCCGGCGATCCTGGCCGCCATCGAGCCCCTGCTGGGCGAGGACTGCCACGTGATCGCCAACACCTGCTGGCGCAACCCGCCCGACTTTCCCGGTGGGCCCTGGCACTGCGACGCCGGCCCCCACGTGCCCCGCCCCGACGGTGTGCCGTGGGACGATCGCATCCCCTACCCGGTGTTCGTGATCGGGGCCCACCTGTGGCTGAGCGATGTCACCGTCGCCGATGGCCCCACCGCCGTGATTCCCGGGTCCCACCGCTCGGGCCGGCTCCCGCCCCGGGACCGGGTGAACGATCCCGACCTGAGCTACGAGGGACGCACCGCGGTGGCGCCCGAAGCCGCCGCCGGCGACGTGCTGCTGTTCGTCAGCGACAGCTGGCACCGGGGCACACCGTCGCTGCCCGGGGGGCAGGGCCGGCTGTTCCTGCAGTGCCACTACGGCCGGCGCGACATCGCCCAGCGGGTGCTCACCACCGACGCCGTCAACCACGTGGCCCCCGAGGCCCGGGAGCGCATCGGCTCGGAGCGGGAAGCCCAACTCTTGGGCCTCCACCAGCCGTTCTTCTACGACGGTTGACCCGCGGGCCGCAGTCGCCCCCGCCCGGGACCGCCACCTGCGCCTGCACCACATCTTCACAACCGCCGACGGACTTCTCCGCACCCGTGGTTTAGGGTTGGTCGACGTGACACCGTCGGAGGGCGAGACGATCCTGGTGGTTGAGGACGAGCCGTCGATCGCCGATGCGATCGTGGCCCGCCTCCGGGCCGAGGGTTTCCGGGCCCTGCTGGCCGCCGACGGGCCCACCGCCGTGGAGCGGGCCGTCACCGCCGACCCCGACCTGATCATCCTCGACCTCAACCTCAGCGGGTTCGACGGCCTGGAGGTGTGCCGCCAGGTCCATGCCCGGCGCCGGGTGCCGGTGATCATGGTCACCGCCCGTACCGACGAGACCGACGTGCTGGTGGGCCTGGGCGTGGGAGCCGACGACTACCTGACCAAGCCGTTCTCCATGAAGGAGCTGATGGCCCGGGTGCGGGCGGTGCTGCGCCGGGTCAACGAATCGGCGGCCGCCGTCGCCCCGGTGCGGCGGGGCCCGCTCGAGGTCGACCCGGCCCGGCGCCGGGTCCTGTTCCGGGGCGAGGCCGTGCACCTCACGCCCACCGAGTTCGACCTGCTCCGGGTGCTGGTGCGGGCCGACGGGGCCGTGCTGTCCCGGGGCCAGCTGATCGACCAGGTGTGGGGCTACGACGACGCCTCGGCCGCCCGCACGGTCGACAGCCACATCCGCTCGATCCGGCGCAAGACGGCCGATGGCGTGATCCGCACCGTCCACGGCGTCGGCTACTCGCTGGGCGACATCGCCAGCATGGACGGAGCGGCCGACGGCGACGGGGCGGCGGCGCCATGAGCGCCCGGGCCGCCCTCGTCTGGCTCCGGGTCCACCGCCCCCGCCCGCTCGACCGGGTGGGCAGCATCAAGACCAAGTGGTCGATCGTGATCGTGGCCGCCGTGGCCGTGACCGCCCTCATGAGCCAGATCGGCTACTACCTGGGCTGGCCCCTGTGGGTCCGGCCGCTGGTGGCGGCGGCCCTGGCCCTGGTGGCGGTGCAGGTGCTGGCCCGGGGGATGACGTCGCCCCTGCGCCAGATGGCGGCGGCCGCCGCCGCCCTGCGCCAGGGCGACTACGGCCGCCGGGTCACGGTCACCACCAACGACGAGGTGGGCCAACTGGCGGCGGCGTTCAACCAGATGGCGGCGGCCCTGGCCGAGGTCGACCGGGTGCAGAAGGAGTTCGTGGCCAACGCCTCCCACGAGCTGCGGACCCCGGTCACGGCGCTGCGCAGCCACATCGAGAACCTGGTGGACCGGGTGACCGACCCCACCCCCGAGACCCTGGCCACGATGCTGGCCCAGGTGGAGCACCTGTCCACCCTGGTGGTGCAGCTGCTCGATCTGAACCGGCTCGACAGCGGCGACCCGCCCCCGGGCGAACTGGTGGCGCTGGGGGTGCTGCTCAAGCAGGTGGTGGCCGAGGCCGAGATGCTCCACCCGGGGGCCAACATCACGCTGGCCACCCACGGGCCGCTGGGGGTGATGGGCGACGAGAGCCGCCTCCACCAGCTGTTCACCAACCTGATCGGCAACGCCCTGCGCTTCGCCCCGCTGGGCAGCGAAGTGACGGTGACGGCCGACGGAGGCGACACCGAGGTGACGGTCCACGTGGCCGATCACGGGCCCGGGATCGCCCCCCAGCACCAGACGCGTGTGTTCGAGCGGTTCTGGCAGGCCGACGGCACCGCCCTCACCGGTGGGGGCGGGGCCGGCCTCGGGTTGGCCATCTGCAAACGGATCGTGGAACGCCACGGCGGCGCCATCACGATCTCGTCCAACCGGCCCCGGGGGGCGAGGGTGGGCGTGACCCTGCCCGCCCGCCCCAACCGGGAGCGCCCCGTTCCGCTGCCCGAGCCGCCCGAGCCGACCTGACCGGTAGCACCGGCTGAAGCTGTCGGTCGGCGCCCCTGGCGCCCGGCCCGACCCAACCCTGGAGAGGATCATGTCAACCACCCCCACGCCCTGCTTCGACGCGCCCCGCCCCCCGGCGAACCCTGCGTCCCACGGTCCCGTCCATGCCGCCCATCCGGTTCTCGGTGCAGACGGCGCCGCCGGTGGTGCCTGGCGCACCGAGATAGGAGAGAACTCGGGCAGCGAGATCGAGGGTGGGGTGCCGTTCGTGTCACCGGATCCCACGGTGCCGGCCCCGCCCCTGCCCCCGCCCCTGCCGTCGTTGCCGGGGCCGTGGGCGCCGGGTTGGAGCCGGGGCGGTGGGGCCGGGCGGGGCGACCGGACGATGCGGTGGCGGGGTGGGCCGGACGTGCCGGCGACCCGGCCGGCGGTGCTGGGGTGGGTGCTGGCGGCGGCGGCCCTGGCCGACGTGGCCCTACGCCTGCCAGCGGGCACGCTGGCGGTGACGCTCCTGGCCCTGTGCCTGGTGGGGATGGTGGCCGCGGCCGGAGGACTGCACACCCCGACCCAGCGGCTGGCGGCCGCCCTGGTGATCGCCGCCTCCAGCGCCTTCGTGCTCCGGGCGTCGCCCTGGGTGGCCTGGATCACGGGTGGTGCAGTGGCGGCCCTGGTGCTCCTGGCCGCCGCCGATGGCCTGCGGACGGACCGGGGCCCCGCCTGGCTCCGCTCGGCCGTCGCCTGGTTCGCCAGCCTGGTGATCGTGCCGGCCTGGCTGGCGGCCTTCGCCGCCCGTGTGCCCCGATTGGGGGCGGGCCGGGCGGGGCAGGCGGCCCGGGCGGCGGTGACCGCCGGCCTGGTCCTGGTGCTGCTGGGCGGCCTGCTGGCCAGCGGTGACGCCGTGTTCGGCGCCGTGCTCACGTCGTTCCATCCCGGCACCGGCCTGAGCCATCTGGTGGTGACGGCCGTGCTCGTGATCCCGATGGGGGCGGTGGCGGTGCTGGCCCTGCGCTCCCACGACCCGGCGGCGGCCCCGGACAACGAGTTCGATGCCGGCGCCGCCGGTGGCCGCTCGGGCCGGTTCGTGGTGGAGTCGCTGGCGGCCCGCTGGGCCACCGCCGGGCTCCTGTCGCTGTGGTGCGGCGTGCAACTGGTGGTGGTGAGCGGTGGGGCCCGGGACGTGATCCAGAGCCAGGGCTTGACCGTGGCCGAGTACGCCCGCCAGGGATTCTTCCAACTGGTGGCGGTGGCGGCCCTGTCACTGGCCGTGCTCAACCTCACCCACCGCTTCCTGCTCGGCCTGCCCGGCCGGTTCGCCCGCCGGGGTCCGGCGGCGGTGATCGGAGTGGCCCTGATCGTGCTGGTCGCCGCCACCTTCGCCCGCCTCGCCTACTACATGGACGCCTTCGGGCTCACCATGCTCCGCTTGGCCGTGGCCACCTTCCTGGGCTGGCTGGCCCTGATGACGGTGTTGTCGGTGGCCCGGTCGCTGGGTGTGGCCCCCGGCCGCAACTGGCTCCAGTCGGCCACCGTGCTCAGCGCGGCGGCGGTGGCCGTCGGCTACGCCTGGGCCAACCCGGCGGCCATCGTGGCCCGGGCCAACCTCAGCCGGGTCACCGACCCCTCCCCGGCGGCCGCCGTGCGCCCGCTCGACGTGCCCTACCTGCTCCGCCTCGGGCCCGACGCGAGGGGTCCGATCGCCGCCTTCGACTGGTCGGCCGTGGGCGGCCGCCCCGACAGCGTCACCCGCTGGCTGTGCACCGAGGGCGACCCCTCGGCCGGGTACGGCCTCCTCGGCTGGAACCTGGCCCGGGCGGCAGGCCCCGCCGAAGACGGCTCCTGCTGACCCGCTCGATCCGCGACCCAGTTCGAAGCGGGTACGCGAGACGAGCGCTGGGCGCTCGATCCGCGACATGGCTCGAAGGGTGTCCGCTCAGCGCTTGCGGGCGTGGCAGGCCAGGGGGTCGATCTGGTAGCCGGAGCCGTCCTTCAGGGGGATGACGCCGGCCATGACGATGTCGCCGGTGCGGTTGAGGGAATCGAGGTGGTTGATCCCGGGCATGGCGATCCCGTCGTTGGCCAGGGCGGTATCGGTGGCCGAGAAGCCCTCGTCGGAGGTGGCGTCGGGGCCGTAGGTGTCGGAGCCGACCCCGCCGATATGGCGCTCGTCGAACAGCCACTGCACGGTGTCGCCGGCGAAGCCGGGGGCCGGGGCGTCGTAGGCCTCGGTGCCGAATTTGGCGTCGAACCCGGTCTGGATGATCACCAGGGCCCCGGTGGGGATCCGACCCTGGCGCCGCTCCACATGGCGGATGTCGTCGACCGTGAGCTGGAAGGCGTCGTCGCCGGCCGCGGCGATCCGGCCGCGGACGTCGATCACGTAGGCCGGCCACACCAGGTCCTCGGCCTCCAGCTGGTCCACCGTGCGGCCCCCCTCGTGGAAATGACCGGGCGAGTCGAGGTGGGTGCCGGTGTGGGTACCGGTGGTGACCTTCTCCAGCTTGAACCCGTCGGGATCGATGGTGTTGACGATCTCGACCTCGGGAAGAGGGTCGCCGGGGAACACCGAGGCCCCCTCGAACAGCACATGGCTGAGCCGGGTCATGCCCCCGTCGCACCGCAGCACGGCCCCGCCACCCCCGCCGCCGCCCGAGGAGCCCCGGACCTCGAAGCCGAAGCGGGCCCCGGCCGCCCCGGCGGCGCCGGCCACCACGGCAGTGGCGGCGAGGGCGGCGACGGCGCCCCGGCGCCCCCAGCGGGCGGGCCGGGCGGATGGAAGACGATCGGTGGACGCGTGGTTCTCCATCGTCCGGAACCTAGCCGCCCCACCCCGACGGCCCGTGATGGTGGGCGTTTCCGCCCGCCCGGATCCCTGGTGGCGGGGTCGCTGGGCAGTACCGCTTGCACCTCGGTGCCCCGGATGGTCCACAATGGACCCGTGCCCCCACCCGACGAGCACCGGTTGCTGGTCCTGGCCGACACCCACCTCACCGAGGACCGGGTGGACGGGCTCCCCCAACCGGTGTGGCGGGCGCTGGAGCGGGCCACCGCCGTGCTCCATGCCGGCGACGTCACCGAGGCCGCCCTGCTCGACCAATTGGCCGCCCGCGTGCCCGTGCACGCCGTGCTGGGCAACAACGACCACGGCCTGGAGCACCGCCTCCCCGAGCGCCTGGAGCTGTGCTTCGGTGGCCACCGGCTGGCCATGGTCCACGACTCGGGCGCCCGCACCGGTAGGGAGCTGCGGCTCAAGCGTTGGTTCCCCGACGCCGAGCTGGTGATCTTCGGCCACAGCCACCTGCCCCTCAACGTGCCCAGCGCCCACGGTCAGCGGCTGTTCAACCCCGGCTCGCCCACCCAGCGGCGCCGGGCCCCCGAGGCCACCTTCGGCTGGATCACGATCGGCCCCCGGGGCCTGCGGAGCCAGATCCTGCCGGCCGAGGGCTGTAGCGTCCAGGAGCACTGACCATCGGGCCGCCCGAGCGGCCCCGGGGGAGAGGACCCAGCGATGACCGACAAGACCGCCACCGTCGACGACCTCCCGCTGCTGGAGCGGCGCCGTATCGAGGCCATGGTGCTGATCCCCGTGATCCGGGCCATGCAGGCCCGCTTCGGGGTCGACGAGGTGAACGAGGTGGTGGCCGACGCCATCCGCGACCTGGCCCGGAGCCAGGGGGCGGCCCAGCGGGAGGCCCACCCCATCGAGACCGTGGTGGAGCTGTCGCAGCGGTTCCGCTCCGGCGGGCCGGTGTCGGAGGGTTCGCTCACCATCGAGGTGGTGCAGGACGACACCGAGCGGTTCGGTTTCGACGTCACCCGCTGCCAGTTCGTGGAGATGTACGACGACCTCGATGCCGGCGAGCTGGGCTTCCTGCTCAGCTGCAACCGTGACTTCGCCAGCTTCGAGGGGATGGCCCCCGGCCTCGAGTTCGACCGCACCCAGACCCGGATGCAGGGCGCCTCCCACTGCGACTTCCGCTACCGCCAGCCCTTGTAGGGCCGCCCTCCTGATCGGGCCGCGCACGTCGAGCGCCCGGCGACGACCGCTGAGCCCTACCGCTGCGGCCTTACCGGGGCTGCTGCCTACCGGAAGCCGGCGAGACGGTCGGCGGTGTCGCCGATGTCGTAGTCGGTGCCGTACTCGTAGGCCAGGGCCTGGCTGAGAGGCAGCTCCTGGGTCTGGCGGTAGAGGTCCTTGTAGGCCCGCAGCGCAGTCGTCGCTGTTGGCCAGGATCGCCGTCACCAGATCGGCCACCGTGGTGTCGAGCTCGGCCAGGGGGGCGCTGCGGGCGGCCATCCCCAGGGCCTTGGCCTCGGCCCCGGTGAACGTGCGGGCGGTGAGCGACAGCTCCCGGGCCGCCTGCATCCCCACCGCCCGGGGCAGGCGCTGGCTCATCCCCCAGGTGGGTCGTATCCCGAACTTGGCGTGGGTGTCGCCCAGCTTGGCCTCGTCGGCCACCACCATCAGGTCGCAGGCCAGGGCCAGCTCCAAGGCCCCGGTGAAGCAGAACCCGTTGACCTTGGCCACCGTGACCTGGGGCATGGTCGACAACAGGGCGGTGACCCGGCGGGCCGGCAGATCGAGGATGTCGCCCACCTTCCCGTTGTGGAGCTCCCGGTCGCCCAGCGCCTTGAGGTCCACCCCGGCGCTGAACGCCCGGCCGGCGCCGGTGAGGATCACCAGCCGGGTTGCGGGGTCGGCGGCCAGGCCCTCCAGGGCGTCGCCCAGGGAGCCCAGCATGGTGGGGGTGATGGCGTTGAGAGCGTCGGGCCGGTGCAAAGTCACCGTGGCCACGGCGCCGTCGTGCTCGTGGGTCACCAGCACCTCGTTCTCGGCATGGACCTCGTTGTCTTCCAGCATCCTGGGCTCCGACATCAGGGGCTCTCCTTTTTCGGTAGTGGGGGGAGGAGGATCTGGGCCTGTTGGCAGTGGGCCAGCTCGGTGCCGTCGGGGGCGAGGAACACGGCGTCGCTGGTGGACCACCACTTCCCCTTGCGCTCCTCGTTGGCGATCCAGCGGCCGGCCACCGTCACCGTCATCGGGGCCCGCATGGGGGCCAGGTACTGGACCCGGCCGGTGGTATGGATGCCGGCGGCGAAGCGGTAGCTGTGGCGAATCAGGGGCGTCATCTGGCCCGGCACCCAGCTCGGGTGGGCCCGGGGGTGATCGCCCTCGTGGTATCGGGGATGGTGGTCGCCCAGGCGGCCGGCCGACCACCAACGGGTGCGCTCCAGCGACAGGTCGGCCGCCATCGGCGGGTAGTCCTCACCCACCGGGGCCTGCTCCGGCAGCAGCAGGGGCCGGACGTCGGCCGGCGGCACCGGATCCCGCCGGGTGGGGAGCTGCCACTGGCTGTGGAAGGGGGCCAGGCCGAGGCCGGCGTCGCCCTCCACCGTGGCCTTGCCCGCCTCGTTGACCTGCACGTAGTGGCAGCGGCCGTCGCCGGTGAGGGTGGCGGTGGTGGTGAGGCGGTCGCCGGCGAACACCGGGCGGCGCAGGGCCAGGTCGGCCCAGCCGAGGTCGAGCCACTGCTCGCCCAGCAGCTCGATCATGGCCGCCGCCGCCCAGCCGTAGCTGGACAGGCCGGCCACGATCGGCCGCTCGTAGCCGTAGGCCGTGGCCCCCTCGGCGTGGATGGGATTGGCCTTCTGGATCTCGGGTGGATCCTCGATCGCCGTGAACTCGGTGACAACCTGATCACTCACGGGGCCATCCTTTCACCCCACCACAGGTGCTAGACAACCTCCATGACGATCGAACGCATCAAGCCCGGCCCCATCATGAGCCAGGCGGTGGCCCACGGCGACCGGGTCTACCTGGCCGGCCTGGTGGCGGCCGACCTCGACGCCGACACCAAGGGCCAGACCGAGCAGATCCTGGCCAAGGTCGACGAGCTGCTGGCCGCCGCCGGCTCCGACAAGTCCAAGATCCTGAAGGCCAACATCTGGCTGACCGACATCGGCGAGTGGGCCAACATGAACGAGGCCTGGACGGCCTGGGTCGACCCCGCCAACACCCCGGCCCGGGCCACGGTGGAGGCCAAGCTGGCCGCCCCCGCGGCGAAGGTCGAGATCATGATCGACGCGGCCCGCTGAGCTGCTCGTTGGTGGATCTCTGACATGGCGTGGCCGGAAACGCCATGCCCTGTCAGAGCTCGCTGACGTCCGACACGTAGCGGCGCTCGTGGTCGTCCCAGGCCGGGTAATCGATGATCTCGTACAGCTCGGCCCGGGTGGCCATGCGGTCGAGCAGCGCCTCCTGGGTGCCGGTGCGGGCCAGCTCGGCCGCCCCGTCCACCACGGCCTTGAGCATCAGCCGGAAGGCCATCATGGGGAAGATCACCGCCGCGTAGCCGGCCGCCTGGAACTGTGACGCCGTGAGGTAGGGGGTCTTGCCGAACTCGGTCATGTTGGCCAGCAGCGGCGCCCCCACCCCGGCCCTCGAGAACGACTCGAACTGGTCGTAGGAGGTGAGGGCCTCGGTGAAGATCACGTCGGCCCCGGCCTCGGCGTAGGCTCCGGCCCGGTCGACTGCGGCCTGCAGGCCCTCCACGGCCAGGGCGTCGACCCGGGCGATGACCACGAAGTCGTCGCTGCGTCGTGCGTCGCAGGCGGCCCGGATCTTGCCCGTCATCTCGCCCACCGACACGGTGCGCTTGCCGTCGAGGTGGCCGCACCGCTTCGGGCTCTCCTGGTCTTCCAGGTGGAGGCCGGCCACGCCGACCTGCTCGAAGCGGCGGATCGTGCGGACCACGTTGACGGCGTTGCCGAAGCCGGTGTCGGCGTCGCAGAACACCGGCACGTCCACCACCTCCACGATGCGGGCCGCGTTCTCCACGAACTCGTCCAGCGTGCCGAGCGCGATGTCGGGTAGGCCGAGGTGGGCGTTCACCGTGCCCGCCCCGGTCATGTAGATCGCCCCGAACCCGGCCTGGGCCAGCACCCGGGCCGTGATGGCGTCGTAGGCCCCGGGGGCCACCAGGATCTCGGGCGCCGCGATCAGCTCCCGCAGCCGGGCCCCCATCGTGTGGCCAGTCATACGTGGGCCGTTCCCGTGAGGAGGCGGCGGGCGGTGCGGACCACGCCGGCGCTGACCACGTGGTCGTCGCCGTCGATCTCGACGGTGGCCTCCACCGCCCCCTTGGGGTGCTCGATCCGCACCACCGACCCACTGGGAACTGTGGCGCCTGGTGCTGGATTCTGCGCGCTGGCGCCACAGTTCGCAGGGTCGGGCGGGGTGGGGCGGGTGACGTGGTGGACCACGGTGCCGGCCAGGCGGGCGGCGGCCCCGATGCACAGGGCGCCCGTCATCGGCACGGCATGGTGGAACCGGCCCATCGACGTGGCCAGCACCCGCAGATCCCGCCCCTCGGCCACCAGCACCGTGCGGGGGATGGCCTTCGACGTCACCGCGATGCGGCGCCCGGCTTCGGCCCGCAGGCCCTCCAGCTCGGCCAGCAGGTCAGGCCGCCCGTTGAGATCGACCGGGCTCTCGTTCCCGGTCAGCCCGAACGACGAGGCGGCCAGGAACACATAGGGGCTCGACACGTCGACGATCGAGGCGATGTGCCCGCCCAGATCCTCGGCCCGGTCCCCGGTGGGGAACAGCTTGCCCGTCACCGAGCCGCCGGGATCGAGGTAGTCGGTGACGATGGCGGCCCCGGTACCGGGCACGCCGTCGATCACGGTGTCGCCCTCCCAGGCCGCCCGGCCGTCGGCCGTGACCGGGATCGTGGCCCGGATCACCACGCCCGTGTTCAGGTTCCGCAGCCGAACCACGGTGGCCTCCGGGCCGGGGGGAACGAGGTCGGGCACCATGCCCTCGTCGATGGCGTAGTGACCGACGGCGGCGGTCAGGTTGCCGCAGTTGCCGGTGAGGTCGACCACCGCCTCGTCCACCGCCACCTGGGCGAACAGGTAGTCGACGTCGGCCCCCGGCTCGGCCGCCGGGCCCACCGCCATCACCTTCGAGGTCGACGAGTGGGTGCCGCCCAACCCGTCGAGCTGCATCGGGTCGGGCGACCCCATCAGGCGCAGCAGCAGCCGGTCCCGGTCGATCGGATCGGCCGGCAGCAGGCCGAGATGGAGGAACACGCCCTTGGACGTCCCGCCCCGTACGATCGCCACCGGCAGATCGGCCATCGTCAGCCCACCGCAGCCAGGGCGTGGGCCGCCGCTTCCCGCCCGGCGATGCGGCCGAACGTGGCCCCCCGCATGAGGCCGGAGCCGGCGGCGTAGTTGTGGTAGAAGAACCCGCCGGCGATCTCACCCGTGGCGTAGAGCCCGCCCAGGGGTGCGTTGACGGTGGAGATCACCTTGGCCCCGGTGTCGATCTTGAGCCCGCCGTAGGTGAACGTGATCCCGCAGGTAACGGCGTAGGCCACGTAGGGGGCCTTGTCGATCGGCTGGGCCCAGTTCGACTTGGGCGGCGTGATCCCGGGCCCGGACCGCAGCCCGTCCTTGTGGAAGGGGTCGAAGGCGTCGTTCGGGCCGCAGGCGGCGTTGAATTCGGCCACCGTCTGCTGCAGCCCCTCGGCCGAGATCCCCAGCTTGTTGGCCAGATCCTCCAGCGAGCCGGCCTCCACCGGGGTGCCGGTGGCGTACCGCGGTTCCAGCAGGTTGATCGTCTTCTGGTCGAAGATCTGCCAGGCCCGGGCCCCCTTCTGGGCCCGGATGGCCCACCCCGTCTTGGCGTAGGTGAGCCACACCTCGTCCTCACCCTCGTCGACGAAGCGGTTGCCGTCGCGGTCCACCAGTAGGCAGTAGGGGTACGAGTACCGGCTCATCCGGTCGGTGAGCGACAGCTCGCCCACGTCGGGGGCGTGGGCGTCGAGCGGGGAGGCGTGGGCCCCGCCCCAGTGGCCGCCGGGGGCGGCCCCCACGGCCAGGGCGTGCATCAGCATCGACCCCATGTTGAACCGGGTGCCCCGCACCTTCACCAGGTCCCATCCCGGGCCCAGGTAGCGGAGCCGCAGCTCGGGGTTCGACTCGAACCCGCCGCAGGCCAGCACCACGGCCCCGGCGCCGATGTCGACGAACCGGTCGGGCCGGCGGATGCGCACCCCGGTGCAACGGGCCCCGTCCATCAGCAGCTCGTGGGCCGGGGCGTCGTACAGCACATCGATGCCCTGGGCGCCCTCCACCGCGTTGAACAGGTCGTACATGAGGCCGACGCCCTCGTTGGTGGCCCGCACGGCCCCGCCCGGAGGCATGGCGTAGGTGACGCCGGGCTCGATCTTCTTCGGGTCGAACAGCTTGTCGGTCACCAGCTCCCACCGCACGCCGTGGCCCTGCATCCAGGCCATCGTGTCGTAGCTGGTGTCGATCAGGGTGGTGATCAGGTCGGGGTCGCTCTGGCCCTGGCACACGAGGTCGATGTCGGCCCGGAACCGGTGGGGCTCGTAGGGCTCGATCGTCACCCGGTCGAGCCAGGTGGCCCCCTCCTCGGTGAGCAGGGGAGCGATGTGGTCGCGGCCGCCGTGGGCGAAGCGGAAGATGCCGCCCGAGAACCGGCTGTTGCCGCCCCGCTGCTCCCGGGGCGCCGCCTCCAGCACCAGCACGCTGGCGCCCTGCTCCTTGGCCGACAGCGCGGCCACCAGCGCCGCGTTGCCCGCCCCGATAACCACCACGTCAGCCCGAGGACCCTGTTCGATCTCCATGACCCCAGACGCTACGCCCCGCGGGGATCCGGTGACCAGAATCCCGCCCGCGTGACCGGGCTTCCCGGGTTGCCCTACTGTGGCGCCCCGATGGGCGAGCTGACGATCGAAGTGGAGCAGGTCCGGGAGCTGGTGTTCGCCGACGGGGCGCCGGTGCGGGCCGCTTCCGGTGTGGCCCGGTTCGCCGGTGGGTGGCTGGTCGTCCAGGACGACGGCACCCATGCCGCCCTGGTTCTGCCCGGCGGGCCGATCACCCCGCTGCGCATCTTCCCCCCGGTGGAGGGCCTCGATCATTTCGCCGAGCACGACGGCACCAAACACCTCAAGCCCGACCTGGAGGCGGCCTGCGAGGTGCCCACGATCGCCAACGCCGCCGTGGTGGTGCTGGGATCGGGCTCAACCTCGATCCGCTGCCGGGGTGCGCTGGTCACCTGGCCCGACGACGGCGGCACGGCGGCCGGCGACCCCTCGGTCAGCTGGGCCGATCTGGGCCCGCTCTACCAGCGGGCCATGGCGGTGCTCGGGCTCGACGCGGCCCAGGTCAATTTCGAGGGCCTCAGCCTGGGCCGGGCCGACGGCAGCACGTTGCGCTGGTTCAACCGGGGCAACGGGGCTCTGGGGATCGGCTCGGCCAGCGTCGAGATCGACTGCCAGGGCCTGCTCGACGCCATCGAGGGGCGGATCCCGGCCGGTGAGGTGGCGGTGGGCGACCCCCTGTGGCACGAGCTGGGCTCGGTGGGCGGGGTCGCCCTGTCGGTCACCGACGCCGTGTCGTTGGGCGGCGGGGCGATACTGATCTCGTCGGCCGCCGAGGACACGCCGAACAACGTGGACGACGGGCCGGTGGTGGGCACCGCCCTGTCGATCCTGGCCGGCGCCGAGGGCCGGGTGGTGCATCACGGGCTGCTGCCGCTGGTGGGGGGCCTGGTGCCCAAGATCGAGGGGTTGGCCCTGCTCCAGAGCCCGGCGCCGGGCGCCCTGGCCGGCGCGGCGGACCGGGGCGAGCTGCGGGTGCTGGCCGTGGTCGACGCCGACGACGCCCTGATCCCGTCGAGCGAGCTGGTCCTGCGGGTGTCGTGGGGCGGCGCCTCCTCCTGTTGATCCCACCGTGCCGGGCCGCCGGAGGGGCCACTGTCACACCGGGCAACTACGGTGGTGGCACGACGTTGGAGCCCGGCAGGGGGCTGAGCAGGGGGAGAGGCGATGGCCGACGATGATCTGGCAGTCCGGGTGGCCGACCTGGAAGACCTGGAGGCGATCCGGGCTCTGAAGGCCCGGTACGCCCGCTTCTGCGACAACGGGTACGACCCCGACGGCATCGCCTCGCTGTTCGTCGAGGGCGGGGTGTGGGACGGCGGGGCTCTGTTCGGCCGGCGCGAAGGCCTCGACGTGATCCGCGACCATTTCAAGGGCGCCCCGGCCCGGATCCCATGGGCCCTGCACTTCACCCTGGTTCCCGAGATCACCCTGGAGGGTCCGCCGGGCCCGGAGCGACGGGCCTCCGGCACCTGGTACCTGTGGCAGCCCTGCACCCGGCGCTCGTCCAACGGCACCGAATGGCAGGCCTGGCTCACCGGCACCTATGCCGACACCTACGTGAAGGCCGGCGGCGCCTGGAAGTTCGAGACGGTCACGGTGGACGCCCGCTGGCTCAGCGGGCCGCCGCCGGCGGAGATGCCGGTCCGATGAGCACCGAACTCCAGACCACCGAGCCTCAGCGCAGCGACCTTCACCAAAGCGAGATCAGGAACACCGCCTGCACGCTCGACTGCCCCGACGCCTGCTCGCTGGCCGTCACCGTCACCGACGGCCGCATCACCCGGGTCGACGCCGGCCCTTCCAACCCGTTCACCGACGGGTGGATCTGTGCCAAGGTCCGCCAGCACGCCAAACGGGTCTACAGCCCCGACCGGGTGCTCACCCCGCTCGTCCGCACCGGGCCAAAGGGCAGCGGTCAGTTCCAGCCGGCCACGTGGGACGAGGCGCTGGCCCTGATCGGCGAGCGACTGAGGGAAGCGATCGACAGCCCGGCCGGCCCGGCCTCGATCGTGGGCTACACCTACAACTCGTCGGCCGCCGTGGTGGAGAAGGCCTCGCTGACCGACGCCTTCTTCGCCGCCATCGGGGCCACCTCGGCCGAGCACACGATCTGCGCCGCCACCGCCTCGGCCGCCTGGGGCAGCGTGTTCGGGGCCATGGCCAGCGCCGATCCCACCGACGTGGTGCACTCGCAGCTGGTCGTGATCTGGGGGGCCAACCCCACCGTGTCGAACACCCACTTCCCCCCGCTCGTCACCCGGGCCGTGGCCGAGGGGGCCACGCTGGTGGTGATCGATCCCCGGCGCACGGCCATGGCCCGCCGGGCCCACCATCACCTCGCCGTGCGCCCCGGCACCGACGCGGTGCTGGCCCTGGCCATCGCCCACCGGTGGGCCGAGCAGGGCCGGATCAACCGGGCCTTCACCGACGTCCACGCCACCGGGGTCGAGGAGTTCCTGGCGGTGGCGGCCGAGTGGCCCACGGCCAGGGCGGCCGACGTGTGCGGTCTCGATGCCGCCGCCATCGAAGCCGTGGCCGACGCCTGGGCCGCCACCCCGGCCACCATGCTCCGCCTGGGCTGGGGGCAGGAACGCAACGCCAACGGCGGGGCGTCGTCCCGCGCCATCCTGGCCCTGGCCGTGCTGGCCGGGTCCTTCGGCGTGCCGGGGGCCGGCGTGATCTACGCCACCGGGGCCGACGTGCGCCCCCAGCGCCGCTGGCCCGAGGCCGCCCGCCGGGCCGCCCGGGCCGCCGACCGGCCCCTGGTGCCGATGCACCAGATCGGCCGGTGGTTGGCGCCCGACGCCGACACTCCGTACCGGGTGTTGTTCGTGCAGGGCTCCAACCCGGCCGTGATGTGTCCCCATACGGCGGCCGTCGACCGGGCCCTGGCCCGGGACGACGTGTTCACCGTGGTCCACGACCAGGTGCTCACCGACACCGCCCGCTTCGCCGACGTGGTGCTGCCCGCCACCACCAGCTTCGAGATCGACGACGTGAACGTCAGCTACGGGTCGATGTCGGTGGAGCCGGTGCGGGCCGTGATCGGCCGGGTGGGCGAGGCCCGCTCCAACGACGAGGTCGGTCTGGCCCTGGCCAACACCCTCGGCCTGGCGGGCGACGACGGCCAGGCGTGGCGGGCGGCTCCGCTCACCGACGCCGTGGCCGACCCCGGCCCCCGCCTGGCCGCCAGCCCCCGCCAGTTCGTGGAGTCGTTCCCGCCCGACGGGAAGGCCCGGCTGGTCGACCCGGCCCAGGGGGTGCCCCGCTACGAGCCCTTGGGCGGGGCGGCGGCCGCCGAGCCGCTCACCCTGATCTCCCCGGCGTCGGACAAGCTGGTCAACTCGATGTTCGGCGAGTTCCAGAGCCCGGCGGCCCAGCTCCTGATCCACCCCGACGACGCCGCCGCCCGAGGCCTCACCTCCGGCGCCGCCGCCACCATCGGCAACGGCCAGGGCGCCCTGTCGGTCACCGTACGGGTGACCGACGAGGTGCGCCCCGGCGTGGTGTCGATACCCAAGGGGATCTGGCGGCGGAGCTTCGCCCCCGACGGGGCCGTTCCCGACGCCGACGGTCGGTACCCGGCCGGCCTGAACCTGCTCACCCCCGACACCGGTGACGCCCTGGTCAACGGCGCCTGCTTCAACGACACGCGGGTGGAGGTGACGCCGGCCTAAGTTGGGCGCCGCTTCACCTCAGACGACGGGCGACCAGTTGTAGATCCGGGCCGAGTTCGTGCCCATCAGCTGGTTCCGCTCGCCGTCGCTCAGGCGGTCGGTGAGCACGAACGGCTCCACGCCCTGGGCGTAGGTGAGCAGGTTGACGGCCCGGGTCCAGTCGGTGCCCCACAGGCAGCGCTCGATGCCGAAGGCGTCGAACAGGCGGGCCAGCGGGTCCCAGATGTCGGGGTAGGAGTAGGGCTCGTGGGCCAGCGTGCAGGCCCCGGTCACCTTCACCACCACGTTGGGGAAGGCGGCCAGTGCCGTGACCTTCGGCAGCTCGGCCCACGGCTCGGGTGGAGCCGGCGGCTCGAACGGCTGGCGCAGCCCCAGGTGGTCGATCACGAGCTGGGTGTCGGGGTGGCGCCGGGCCAACTCGGCCACCACGTCGGTCTTGCCCCAGCACAGCAGGTTGACGGGCAGGCCCACCCGGCCGGCCGAGGCCAGCACGGCGTTCACCCCGGGCTGGTCGGCGTCGCGGCCGACCTCGCCCACCATCATGATCCGTACCCCCACCGCCCCGGGGGCCGACACCCAGGCCGCTACCACCTCGCCGGCATCGTCGGCCGTGGTGTCGATCGGCTTCACCAGCCCGAACCGGCCGGGGTGGGTGGCCTGGACCCCCACCACGTAGCTCGGGTCGAACCGGTAGAGCGTCCACGGCGACACCAGGATGGCCCCGTCGACGCCGACGGCGTCCATGGCCGCCACCATGGCATCGCCGGTGACCTCGGGCGGCCCGTGGAGGTGGGCCGCCCACGGCCGGGCCGGGGTGTCGGCTTCGTAGCAGTGGACCTGGGCGTCGATGATCATCAGGCGATGGCCCCGCCCCGGATCAGCCGGCCCGGCATGGCCCCGGTGGGCTCGCCGTTCCTGAACGTGACCTCGCCGGCGCAGATCGTGGCCAGATAGCCCTTCGACCCCTGGATCAGCCGCTTGCCCCCGGCCGGCAGGTCGTAGACCATCTGCGGGTCTTCCAGGGCCAGGTGGTCGAAGTCGATGAGATTGAGGTCGGCCCGATAGCCAGGGGCGATCACGCCCCGGTCGGTCAGGCCGTAGAGCAGGGCCGTGTCCTGCGTCATCTTGTGCACGGTGAACTCGAGCGACATCTTCGGGCCCCGGGTCCGGTCCCGGCAGAAGTAGGCCAGCATGTAGGTGGGCACCGAGGCGTCGCACAGGGCACCGCAGTGGGCGCCGCCGTCGCTCAGCCCGAACACCGACAGCTCGTTCTCGATCCGCTCCCGCTGGGTCTCCAGTTTGCCGTTGTACCCGCCGAGCAGGAACAGGATGGGCCGGCCGGCGGCCATGGCGTCCATCAGGGCCTCCCGTACACCGATGCCTTTGGCCTCGGCGATGCCGCCCACCGAGTCGGGGTAGTCGGGCTCGTAGCTCAGGTCTTCGGGCAGCACGTACATACGGTCCCAGGTGGAGATCATGCGGTTGGTGTCCTTGTAGCGGGACACCTTGGGTTCGTCGGCCAGCACCTTGGCCCGGAACGCCGGGTCGAGCAGCATGGCGCGCTGCTCGTCGAACGGGAGGTTCTTGATCTCGTCGTACGACGGGAACTGGCGCATCGGGTTCACCGTGCCCTGCAGGCTCATCAGCACCGACGCCGGGCGGGCCCCCACCTGGGGCCGGAAGCTGAGGCCCTCGGCCGCCATCCGGGCCGCCAGATCCCACACCGCTTCCGAGGCGTTGGAGGCGACGAGGGTGGTGACGGGGCGGCCGGTGCGGCGGGCGATGTACTCGATCCAGGCCCGCTCGTCGGGGTTGTCCATATGGTCGGTGATGATCTCCACCGTGCCGTGGTCCACCGAGGCCAGGGCGTCGCCGATGCCCATGATCTCATCGGCGGTGGCGTCGGTGCCGGGGACGGTGTGGCCGTGCTTGTCGATGTGGCCGTAGAAGCGGCTGGTGGAGAAGCCGAGGGCGCCGTCGAGCATGGCCTGGCGGGTGATCGAGGCCATGGCGACGATGTCGTCGGCCGTGGCGTCGTCGTAGCAGCGGTCGCCCATCACGTAGTGGCGCAGGGCCACGTGGGGGATCTGGGCCCCGATGTCCATCACGTAGGGGGTGTCGATGGCGTCGAGGTACTGGCCGAACGTCTCCCAGCCCCACGGGATGCCCTCGTGCAGGGCGGTGCCCGGGATGTCCTCGACGGACTCCATGATCTCCACCAGCTCGGTCTCGGTGCCGGGGCGCACGGGGGCGAAGCCGACGCCGCAGTTGCCCATCACCACCGTGGTGACGCCGTGCCAGCACGACGGGGTGACCATCTTGTCCCAGCACACCTGGCCGTCGTAGTGGGTGTGGATGTCGACGAAGCCGGGGGTGAGGAGGTGGCCGCCGGCGTCGATCTGCCGGGCGGCCGGCCCCTCGATCGGGGTATCGCCGTCGCTGGTGCGGGCCACGGCGGTGATGCGGCCGCCGCTCACGGCGACATCGCCGGTGAAGGCATCGGTTCCGGTGCCGTCGACGATGCGGGCGTTGCGGATGATCAGGTCGTGCATTGCGGTCCCCTTGCCTGCGGGCCTGCTGGGTCTCGCTGGCCCCCCGTTTGACCTCAACGCTACTTTCGACGGGCGCTCCGGGGCCAGCGGCCCGGTATCTCGCGCCGCGACGTCAGCCCGGCACGTCGTCGCCGACGGCGGTGCCGGCCGTGCCGCCCGCCGCCCGGTCCTTGGCCGTGGTGTGCACGTAGTTGCTCGACGGGTAGGCGCCATCGGCCAGCACCGCCCGCCGCATCGGGTCGAGGAGGGCGAGCAGCTCGTCGAGGTCGTCGCCGATGGCGTCGACGATCGGGGTCTGCTGGGCGTCGGTGGCGGCTTCGATCCATTCCCGCAGCTCGTGGCCGGCCGGCGTCATCGTCTCGCCCTCGATCAGACCCCGCCGCTCCAGGCCGGTCACGGCCTCGACCAGCTCCTCCTCGCTCCAGCCCCGGGTGCGCACGAACGTCTTGAACCCGAGGTTCTGGCGCAGGTCGTTGAGCAGGCAGGCCTGGGCCCCGGTGAGCCCGGCCGTGGTCCAGGCCGAGATGTGGACGTCGTTGCGGTGCTCCCGGTAGAGCGTGCAGGCGTGCCACAGGTCGCCCACGGTGGTGCCGGGGTAGGGGAGCGACCGGAGTCCGGCGTAGAGGGCACGGCCCGACACGTCGGCGTGGTCGACGCCCCGACGGAGCAGCTCGGTGGCCAGCCGGGCCCCCTCCGGTTCGGCCCCCAGGATGCGGGTCATGGCGGCGGTGGTGGCGGCCAGGCGGGTGGCCAGCATGGTGGGGTAGTCGGCCAGCTGCAGGCCCTCGGCCACGTTGGCCAGCACCCGGTGGAGGGGGAACACGCCGAAGGTGGCGGCCACCACCTCGCCCGTGACCTGGCCCATCGGGGCCGAGCGGGCCAGGAAGTAGGGCTGCCAGTTGAACATGCGCAGGCCGTTGCGCACGAAGCCGGGGTCGCGGAAGCCGAGCTCGGCGTAGGCCCGCTGGATCTCGTCGGCGAAGAAGCCCACGCCGGCGATCACATCGGCCTGGTTGCGCAGCTTGCGGGTGCGGTGGTCGGGAGCCAGATCCATCGTGGAGTTCTACCCCAACGAAGTCCCGCGGAAAATGCGGTGGCCAGCATCTCGGTGCGTGGGGCGCCGACTAGCCGGCGGGGCTATGCGCCGCCGGTGGTGGCGGCGCCGGTGGTGGCGGCGCCGGTCATGATCGCCACCGCATCCGACATCGAGTACTCGTCGGGCTTGATCACGGCCACCCGCCGGCCGAGGCGCTGGATGTGGATCCGGTCGGCCACCTCGAACACGTGGGGCATGTTGTGGCTGATGAGGATCACGGGCAACCCGTTCTCCCGCAGGTCCCGGATCATCTGCAGCACGAGACCCGACTCCTTCACCCCCAGCGCCGCCGTTGGCTCGTCGAGGATGACCACCTTCGACCCGAACGCCGCCGCCCGGGCCACGGCCACCGCCTGGCGCTGCCCGCCCGACAGCGTCTCCACCGCCTGGTTCATGTTCTGGATGGTGGCGATGCCGAGCTTCTGCACCGCCTCCTGGGCCGAGCGCCGCATGCCGGGCTTGTCGATCATCCGCAGGACCGACCCCAGCGGTCCGGGACGGCGCTTCTCCCGACCGAGGAACATGTTGGCGGCGATGTCGAGCGCCGGGGCCACGGCCAGCGTCTGGTACACGGTCTCGATCCCGGCGGCCCGGGCGTCCTGGGGCCGGCGGAAATGGACGGCCTGGCCGTCGAGCTCGATCTCGCCCTCGTCGGGCACCATGGCCCCCGACAGGCACTTGATCAGCGACGACTTGCCGGCGCCGTTGTCGCCGATGACGGCCAGCACCTCGCCCGGGTAGAGCTCGAGGTCGGCGCCCGACAGGGCCACCACCCGGCCGAACCGCTTGACCAGGCCCCGGGCGGCGAGAATGGGGGCGTTGACGGTGTCGACGGCGCTCACTTGCGGGCCTTCCTGATCCACTGGTCGATGGCCACGGCCACGACCACCAGGATGCCGATGGCCAGCGTCCGGTAGTCCTGGTTCACGCCGGCCAGCGACAGGCCGGTGTTGTAGACGGTCACGATCAGGGCCCCCAGCAGGGTGCCCCAGATCAGGCCCCGCCCGCCGAACAGGCTGGTGCCGCCGATCACCACGGCCGTGATCGTGTCGAGGTTGGCGCCCCCGGCGTTGTTGGTGCTGGCCGTGTCGGCCCGGCCCAGCAGGATCCATCCGCCGATGCCGTAGATCAGGCCGGCCACGGCGTAGGCGCTCAGCTTCACCCGGTTCACGTCGATGCCGGCCAGAGCGGCGGCGTCGGCGTCGTCGCCCACGGCGTAGATGTGGCGGCCCCAGGCCGTGTTGGACAGCACATAGGCGAACACGGCGTACAGCACCACCACCATCAGCACCCCGGTGGTGATCCGCAGCGAGCCGAACGAGATCGTTTTGCCCGTCCACACCAGCAGGCCGTTGCCCGAACCCCGCAGGTCGTCGCCGGAGATCTCCCGGGCCTGGCTGTAGATCAGGCCGAGGGCCAGGAAGATGTTCAGCGTTCCCAGCGTGACGATGAACGGCGGCAGCTTCACCTTCGACACCAGCACCCCGTTGAGCGTGCCGAACAGGGTGGCGGCGGCGAACCCGGCCAACAGGGCCAGTATCGACGGCCACCCGTTGTTCATGGCCAGCCGGGCCATGAACAGGTGGGCGAAGATGGCGATCACCCCGATCGACAGGTCGATGCCGGCGGTGAGCACGATGATCGTCTGGCCGATGGCGAGTACGCCCACCACCGCCGTCTGCTGCAGCATGCGGCCGGTGGTGTCGAGCCGGGCGAAGCGCCCGTTGCCCAGGAAGGTGAACACGATGTAGGCCGCCAGCAGCACCAGGGCCGGGCTGAGAGCCGGGTACCGGTGCAACACACCCTGAATGCTCGAGACGAGGCCACCCCGTCCGCTGTCCTGTCCGGCGTCGGCCACGATCTCCTGATCGTCGGTTCCGTCCGCCGCGACGACGTCAACTGCCATCGCTTCCTCCCTGTCCCCTCTGCTTGCGTCACTCATCATGGTGCGTTCCCGGCACCCCGGGAACAGAACGAGGGGCCGCCCCGCTTCGCCCTGCGGCACGGCCCCTCGAACCTACCGGGCGTCGATCAGGCGCCCCAGCAGACCTTCTGGCCGTCGGCCACCGAGGTCGACTCCACCCCGTCGGCCGCCTTGTCTGTCACCAGCGCCACGCCGGTGTTGAAGAAGTCGAGACCGGGGGTGACCTCGGGCTTCGGCTTGCCGGCGGCCAGATCCTTGATGGCCTGCATGCCGAGGGTGGCCATCTTGCCCGGGTACTGCTGGGCGGTGGCGCCGATCACGCCCGACGCCACCAGCTCGAGGCCGGGCTTGCAGCCGCCGTCGACCGACACGATGATCACGCCGTCCTTGCCTTCGTTGCGCAGCACGCCGTCGGCGCCCTGAGCGGCCGGCTCGTTGATGGTGTAGACGACGTTGATGTCGGGGTTCTTCGACAGGCAGGTCTCCATGGCCGTCTTGCCGCCGTCGGCCGCGCCCTTGGTGGGCTCGTGGCAGACGATCTCGTAGTCGCCGCCCTTGCCTGCGGTGTACTTGCCGGTGGCCGGCTCCTTGCCGTTGCCCGACGGGTCCTCCTTCTCGATGATGCCCATGCCGTTCAGGAAGCCCTGGTCACGGCGGGTATCGACCGAGACCACCTTGTCGTTGAACAGGTCGAGCATGGCGATCGTGGCCTTCTTGCCGTCGAGCTGGGCGGCGGCCCACTGGCCGATGAGCTGGCCGGCCAGGTAGTTGTCGGTGGCGAAGGTGATGTCGACGCTGTCGGCCGGGTTGGGCGGGGTGTCGAGGGCGATCACCAGCAGGCCGGCGTCGCGGGCCTTCTTGATGGCGGGCACCACGGCGTCGCCGTTGGGGGTGATGAGGATGCCCTTGTCGCCCTTGGACACGGCGTTCTCGATGGCGGTGATCTGGGAGGCGGTGTCGCCGTCTTCCTTACCGGCGGCCACGGTGAGCTTCACGCCGATCTTCTCGGCCTCGGCCTCGGCCGACTTCTGCATCGAGACGAAGAACTGGTTGGTGGTGTTCTTCAGGATCAGCGAGACGCCGACCTCGTCGCCCGACGACGAGGTCGACCCGCCGCCGGAAGCGGCGGTGGCCGCCTCGGAGCTGGCGGTGGAGCCTCCCGAGCCCGACGAGGTCTCGGTGTCGTCAGTGGAGCTGCCGCAGGCCGCTGCGGTCAGCGACCCGGCCAGCAGCAGGCCTGCCGCCACCTGGAGGCGACGGAAACGGGTGGTGCGCATAGGGGTGTCCTTCTCCCTCGGCGTCCGGTTGGCACCGGGCGCCTGACAACGTTGTCGGTCTTGACAACGTTGTCAGCATAAGTAGGACGCTGGTCACAGGCAAGTCCTAGGTAGGGTCTTCGTAACCGCATCTTCATGCATTGAAGGTTGCGGCCGATGTCGGTACGGTTAGCGGCGGCCCACCGCCAGCTGCTTTGACAACGTTGACGCCCTCACCGCCCCCTCCGCCCCCCGACCCTACGGCGCCGGCCGCCTCCCCGCCCCCGGATCGCGCCACGAATCGGGCGACGATGCGCGAGGTGGCGGCTCTGGCCGGGGTGAGCATCAAGACCGTGTCCCGGGTGATCAACGGCGAGGCCGGGGTCTCGGCCGACACCGCGGGCCGGGTGGCCCGGGCGGTGGAGCGCCTCGACTACCGGCAGGACTTCGCCGCCAGTGAGCTGCGCCGCACCCACCGCCGCTCGGCCACGATCGGCATGGTGCTGGAGGATCTGGCCAACCCCTACTCCGCCGCCGTGCTGCGGGCGGTGGAAGACGTGGCCCGCACCCGGCGCATGATGGTGCTCGCCGGCAGCTGCGACAACGACGACTCGAGGGAGCGCACCCTGGTGTCGGCCCTCACCGGCCGCCGGGTCGACGCGCTGGTGATCATGCCGGCCGGCGCCGATCACAGCTACCTGCTCACCGAACGCCGGGCCGGGACCCCGATCGTGTTCGTGGACCGGCCCCCCGCCTTCCTCGACGCCGACGCCGTGGTGGCCGACAACGTGGCCGGCACCCGCGTGGGGGTCCGCCACCTGATCGCCCGCGGCCACCGTCGCATCGCCTACCTGGGCGACCTGCAGTCGATCTCCACCGCCCAGCAGCGCCACCAGGGCTACCGGGAGGAGCTGGCGGCCCAGGGCATCGGCGTCGACGAGCGCCTGGTGCGGCTCGACCTGCACGGCATGGAGGCGGCCGAGGCGGTGACCACCGAGCTGCTGGGGCTGCCCGACCCGCCCACCGCCGTGTTCTCGGCCCAGAACTTCCTCACCATCGGTTCCCTCCGGGCCCTGCGACGGGCCGGGCGCCACCGCCACGTGGCCCTCGTCGGCTTCGACGACATCCTCCTGGCCGATCTGCTCGACCCCGGCATCTCCGTGATCGCCCAGGACCCGGCCCGGATCGGCCAGGTGGCGGCCGAGGTGCTGCTGCGCCGGCTCGACGGCGACCGGTCGCCCACCGCCAGCCATGTGGTGCCCACCCGCCTCATCCCCCGGGGCTCGGGCGAGATCCCGGCCCCCGCCTAGGCTCCGCGCCAGCCGCCGGCGGGTTGGGCCCCGCCAGCTCCCCGAAGGGGAGCCGTGATGGGGGAGTGCCCGGAGCGCAGCGGAGGATCGGGCGGGCGCAGCCCCCGCAGGACGGCGCGGGCGAAGCCCCCGCAGGACGTGCGGAGCCCTCGGGGGGACCTGGTGCTCAAGCCCCAGACCCTGCTGTTCGATACTCCGGTGTGTGACCGAACCGGGCGGCAACCAGCTCCGCCGGCGCCTCCTCCTGGAGGCGCTGGTGCCCATGGGCTGGTTCAACCTGGGGGCGCTGGTGGTCGTGCCCCTGCTGTTCCGGCTGTTGGCCGGGCGGTACCTGGACCACGGCCAGACCTGGTGGTGGGCCGGCGGTGTGTGGGCCGGGGCTGGGCTCCACGCCATCGGCATCGCCGGCCATAGTCGGTGGTGGGCGGCATCGGCCCGGGCCATCGTGCGCTGGGAGTGGATCTACGCCGGCGTCAGCGGCCTCAACGGGCTGATCTGGGCGTCGTCCGTGCTGATCGAGCGCACCACGCAGGACCGGTTCGGGGCCGACATGCTGCTCCTGGTCTTCATGGTGATGGCGTCGGCCTCGGCCGTCACCTCCTTCGCCGGCTCCCTTCTGGCCGGTCGGTTCTACCTGGCCGGGCAATGGGTGCTGTACACCACGGTGATGCTGGCCCGGTCGTCGTTCGGATCGGCCGGGTTGGGCCTGGCCGTGATGGTGGCGGCCGTCTCCTACCAGACGGTGATCCACCTGATCCTGGCCCGCACGGTCGACGCCCGGGTCCACTCGAGCGCGCTGGCCGGCGAGCTGGCCGTCCAGGCGTCCACCGATTCCCTCACCGGGCTGCTCAACCGAGGGGCCGTCGTCGACGCCGCCGACGCCCTGCTCGACCGGCACGGTGCCCTCACGATGCTGTTCATCGACCTCGACGGGTTCAAGGACGTGAACGACGGCCTGGGGCACGCCCGGGGTGACGAGGTGCTGGTGACCGTGGCCGACCGTCTCCGCCAACTCGTGCGGGCCGGCGACGTGGTGGGTCGGCTGGGTGGCGACGAGTTCGTCGTGGCCCTGCCCGGCGGGCTCGACACGTCCCGGGCCGACACCGTGGCCGAGCGGGTGATCAGCGCCCTGGGCGAGCCCATCGGCGACGAGCCGCCGGTGCGGGTGACGGCGTCGGTGGGGATCGCCGAGAGCGGCGAAGCGGTGAGCACCGAGGAGATCCTGGGCCGGGCCGACCTGGCCATGTACGCCGCCAAGGGCAGCGGGGGCCGGGCCGCCCAGCACTACCAGCTGGGCCAGGCCGACCGCCGGCGGGACCAGCTGGCCCTGGCCCGGGAGCTGCCGGGCGCCATCGAGCGCGGCGAGATCATGGCCTACGCCCAACCGAGCGTCACCCTGGCCACCGGCGACTGCGGCGGCTACGAGCTGCTGGCCCGCTGGGTGCGGCCCGACGGCGCCGTGATCCCGCCCGACCAGTTCATCCCCCTGGCCGAGCACTACGGCCACGACCGGGCCCTGGGCCGGGCCATGCTGACCCAGGCGGCGGAGGCGGCGCTGGCCAGCGGGCTCCGCTTCGGGGTGAACGTGACCCCCAACCACCTACTGTCGGGTCATCTCTACCACGACCTGTGCGAGGTGCTGGAACGCACCGGGGCGCCGGCCGATCAGATGATCGTGGAGATCACCGAGTCCCAGGTGATGACCGACATCACCCGGGCCGCGGCCGAGGCGGGCCGGATCGAGGCGCTGGGAGCGGCCATGGCCATCGACGACTTCGGCGTTGGCGCCTCGTCGCTGGCCCTGGCCGACCAGCTCCCCTGCACCTACCTCAAGACGGCGCCGGAGCTGGCCCTCCGACTGTCCACCAGCCGGCGGGCCCGCCCCGTGCTGGAGTGCGTGGCCGGCCTCGGCCACCAGCTGGGCTACCGGGTGGTGGCCGAAGGGATCGAGACGGCCGAGGTGGCGGCCCTGGTGGCCGCCGTCGGCATCCGCTACGGCCAGGGCTTCCACTTCGCCCGGCCCCGACCGCTGGCCGAGGTGTTGGCCCTCCCCCGCCACCGCTACGCCCCCGCCGGGTCAGAGTTGCCTCAATCCACGACGCCGGTGGGCAGTTAGTCCACGACGCCGGTGGGGAGCGAATCGACCGCCGCCAGCTTGCCCGGGTTGAAGTACGGGAGGATGTAGGTGCCCATGCGCTGAAGGGAGCGCATGATGTTGGCGTGGGGAATCGCCCCGCACTGCTTGAAGCACAGCACCTGGTCCACCCCGATCGAGGCGAACCCTTCGAGCTTGGCCACGCACTCGTCGGGGTTGCCGACCACCACCATCGGATGCTCCTTGATCTCGGCGTCCGACAGGTCGTTGGCGTCGGCCCCCAGCCCGAATACCCGGCGCAGGTACTCGTAGGAGTAGAGCTCGTTCTTCGTCATGAACGGCTCGAACAGCTTGGCCACGTGGTGCAGGAACCAGCGGGCCCCGGCCAGGCCCACCCGCTCCTCCTCGGCGTTCTCGCACACGTGCACGATGGCCATGGCCCCGAACTGGTCGTTGATCACCTTGGGGATCACGTCGTTCGGGGTCTGGGCCGTCACCCGGAACTTGTCGATGGCCTTGGCCACACCCTCGAAGTTGAGGGAGAAGCTGAGCACGCCGAGGCCCCGGTTGGCCGCCATCTCGTAGCTGTCGGGGGCCACACAGGCCATCCACATCGGGGGGTGGGGCTTCTGGATCGGCTTGGGCACCACCATGCGGCGGGGGATCTGGATCAGCTCGCCGTCGTGCTCCAGGTACTCGTCGGTCCACGCCTTGACCAGGATGTCGAGTGCCTCCCGCACCTCGGCCCGGGTGCGGTCGTAGTCGATCCCGAACCCGTCGAGCTCGGCCGCCGTGGTGGACCGGCCGGTGCCCACGTCCACCCGGCCGTTGGACAGGATGTCGAGCACGGCGGCCTGTTCGGCCACCTTGATCGGGTTGTTGAACTTGAACGGCAGCAGCCGCACGCCATGGGAGATCCGGATGTTGCGGGTGCGCTGGCTCACGGCGCCGAAGAACACCTCGGGGGCCGAGGAGTGTGAGTACTCCTCCAGGAAGTGGTGCTCCACCTCCCACACGTGATCGAACCCGAGCCGGTCGGCCAGCTCGATCTGGGCCAGCGCCTCCCAGTAGATGTTGTACTCCGAGCGGTCGTGCCACGGCCGTGGCGTCTCCATCTCGTACAGCAGACCGAACTTCATCGCCGTTCCCCCTCCTGGCGTCCTGGTTGTCAACCTAGTCGGCGGGTGGAGTTGAAGCCGCCCCGCCACCGGCCACTAGGGTGCGGCCCATGACAGTCGTGATTGCAGGAACGTTCCAGATCGACCCCGAAGACCGTGACGCCTTCCTCACGGCGGCCAAGGCGATGATGGCCGAGACCCACAAGGAAGAGGGCTGCCAGGCCTACAACTTCGCCCCCGACATCAACGATCCCGGCGTGGTCCACCTGTTCGAGAAGTGGGACAACGAGGCCGTGCTCGGCCCTCACATGAAAGCCGACCACATGCGCACGTTCGGCCGGGCCCTGAAGGAGCTCAAGATCACCGGTCGGACGATCACGATGTACGAGGTGGCGTCCGAGAAGAACATGTAGGCCGCGGGCTTCCCGTTGCCCCCCGATCTCTCGGTCGTCTCCCTGGTGCCGGTGGGCCGGCGCTGGGGAGCGGCCATCGAGGCCGTCGACCCCTCGGTGCGGCTCACGGTGGCCGCCGGCTGGTTCGACGACGACATCCGGGCCGGCTGGGGTGACTGGACGGCCGACTCCTACCTCCGGCCCCGGCCCGCTTCAGCGGCCGCCTCGGCGGGCCCGGTGGCAGTGCCGCCACGGGCCGAACGCGACGCGGTGCTGGCCGGAGCCGAGGTGATCCTGGCCGGGTTCCCGGTGCCGGTGGACCTGCGATCCCGGGCGCCCCGGTTGCGCTGGTTCCACCAGACGCCGGCCGGGGCCAGCAACCTGCGTCGGTGCGACCTGTGGGGGGCCGAGGGCGTGACGGTCACGACGTCCCGGGGCCTGGGCAACACGCTGGCCATCGCCGAGTGGGTGGTGGCGAGCTTCCTCCACTTCGCCCGGGAGCTGCACCGGGCGCCGGCCGAGGCCGCCGCCGGTCGGTTCGACCGCTTCGCCTACCGGCCGGTGCTGTTCGCCGGCAAGACGGTGTGCGTGGTCGGCGCCGGTGGGATCGGGCAGGACGTGGGCCGGCTGTGTGCCGCCCTCGGGGCCCGGGTGGTCGGCACCCGCCGTTCGCCGGTGTCGCCCGGCGAGCCGTTACCGGAGGGATTCGCCGAGATCGCCGGCCCCGAGCGGCTGGGCGAGTTGCTGGCCCAGTCGACCTTCGTGGCCGTCTGCGCCCAGTGGACACCCGAGACCCACGGCCTGATCGGGGCGGACACACTGGCGGCGATGCCCGACGGCGCCGTGCTGGCCAACGTGGCCCGGGGCGAGCTGATCGACGAGGACGCATTGCGGGCCCATGTCGACCGATTGGGCGGTGTGGCCCTCGACGTCTACGTGGGCGAGTTCGAGCACGCCCCGCCCGAGTGGTTGTGGCGACACCCCCGGGTGCTGATCACACCGCACGTGTCGGGTGGTTCCGACAACGCCTCCCAGCGCCCGTTCGAGCTGTTCGTGGAGAATCTGGCGGCGTTCGTGGCCGGCCGCCCCCTGGGCAACACCGTCGACTGGGCCCGCGGCTACTGAGCGCCCCCAGCCCACCCGCCGGAGCGGGTGGGCTGGGCCGAGTGGAGGGTGGCGAGAGGCCTACTGGCCGCCGCGGATCAGGCGACCGGGCATGGCGCCGGTGTGCTCGCCGTTTTCGAACGTGACCTCGCCGGCACACACGGTGGCCAGGTAGCCGGTGGCGCCCTGGGTGAGGCGACGGCCGCCGGCGGGCAGATCGTGGATCATGTGGGGGGCGTCGAGGGCCAGGTTGTCGAAGTCGATGAGGTTCAGGTCGGCCCGGTAGCCGGGAGCGATCACGCCCCGGTCGGTCAGGCCGTAGAACTCGGCCGTGTCCTTCGTCATCTTGTGCACCGTGCGCTCCAGTGAGAGCAGGGGGCCCTTGGTCCGGTCCCGGCACATGTAGGCCAGCATGTAGGTGGGGATGGAGGCGTCGCACAGCAGGCCGCAGTGGGCGCCGCCGTCGCTCAGGCCGAACACCGACAGCTCGTGCTCGATCCGCTCCCGCACCGTCTCCAGGTTGCCTTCGTACTTCCCGGCCAGCCACAGGATCAGCTTCCCGTCGGCCATGACGTCCATCAGGGCCTCGCGGGGGTCGCAGCCCTGGGCCTCGGCGATGCCGGCGATCGAGTCCTGATAGCCGGGTTCGTAGCTCAGGTCTTCGGGGAGCACGTACATGCGGTCCCAGGTGGAGATCATCTCGGTGGTGTCGGCGAAGCGGCTCTGCTTCTGGCCGTCGGCCAGGATGCGGGCCCGGAAGGCGGGGTCGCGCAGGATCGTGCGCTGCTCGTCGAGCGGGAGCCCCTTGATGTCGCTGTACGACGGGAACTGGCGCATCGGGTTGACCGTGCTCTCCAGGCTCATCAGGATCGACGGGGGCCGGGCCCCCACCTGGGGCCGGAACTGGACGCCCTCGGCGTTGAGGCGCTCGGCGAAGCCCCAGATCTCGGGGGCCGTGTTCGGCGCCACCAGCGTGGTGACAGGGCGGCCGGTGCGGCGGGCGATGTACTCGATCCAGTACTGCTCGTCGGGGTCGGCCATGTGGTCGGAGATGATCTCCACCGCCCCGTGGCCCACCGAGGCCAGCGCATCGCCGATGCCCATGATCTCGTCGGCCGTGGCGTCGGTGCCGGGGACGGTGTTGCCGTGCTTGTCGATGTGGCCGTAGAAGCGGGACTGGTGGTGAACCCGAGGGCGCCGTCGAGCATGGCCTGGCGGGTGATCTCGGCCATCTCGACGATGTCGGCCGGGGGTGGCGTCGTCGTAGCAGCGCTCGCCCATCACGTAGTGACGGAGTGACACGTGGGGGATCTGGGCCCCGATGTCCATCACGTAAGGGGTGTCGATGGCGTCGAGGTACTGGCCGAACGTCTCCCAGCCCCATGGGATGCCCTCGTGCAGGGCGGTGCCGGGGATGTCCTCCACCGCTTCCATGATCTCCACCAGCTCGGTCTCGGTGCCGGGGCGCACGGGGGCGAAGCCCACGCCGCAGTTGCCCATCACCACGGTGGTCACGCCGTGGTAGCAGCTGGGGGTGACGAGCTTGTCCCAGCACACCTGGCCGTCGTAGTGGGTGTGGATGTCGACGAAGCCGGGGGTGAGCAGGTTCCCTTCGGCGTCGATCTCCCGGGTTGCGCCCTCGTCGATCGAGGGGGCGACAGCCGCGATCCGGCCGCCCTCGACGGCCACGTCGCCGGTGAAGGCCGGTGCGCCGGTGCCGTCGACGATGCGGGCGTTGCGGATGATGAGGTCGTACACGTGGGGCAACCCTTCAGAACCGGGCCGATCCACCACGACCCTCTGGCATGAAAACTACTTCGGGTTTCGAAGGGCGGCCAAGCGGGGCGGCCAGGGTCCCGCCCCGCGGGGCTAGTGGGAGGGGAGCAGCCAGCCCTCCGCCGGGCCGTCGGCCGAGGGCGTGGCCCCGGCCCGGACGAACCACTCGGTGCCGAACGCCAGCTGGAACTGGTCGTCGGGCATCGACAGGAACATGCCGGTATCGGTGACCTGGGAGGCATGGCAGGCGATCGAGGCCCGCTTGCGGTCCACGAAGGGCGACACGTCCACCCGCAGCGTGATCTCGGCCTCGGGCGTTCCCATCGGGTTGCCGTCGTCCATCGGGCTCTCGGGGTCGAACAGCTCCTCCTCGGGGGCGCCGGCGGCCCGGGCCAGGTCCATGAACCGGCGCAGCTCATCGCGGTTCATGGTCGTCTCCCACACCTCGGTCACCCCGGCCCGGGCGGCGGCGGCGTGGCCCACCCGGTGGACCTGCACATGGTCGGGATGGCCGTAGTTGCCGTGCCAGTCGTAGCAGGTGAGCACGTCGGCCTCCTCCTCCCGCAGGATGGCGGCCAACCGTTCGGCCGCCTCGTCCACCGGGGCCAGGTGGAACGAGCGGGGATCGGTGTTCTGCTCCCACCCGGTCATGCCCGAGTCGCGGTACCCGAGCCAGGCCACCCGGTGGATGCCGAGCACGGCGGCCGACCGCTCGGTCTCGGCCCGGCGCCGGTCCACCAGCGACTCCTCGGGGGCCAGGTCGTCGGGTACCTCGCCGTGCTCGCCGCCGGTGGCCACCACCAGCACAACCCGGTGGCCCTCGGCCGACGCCCGGGCCGCCGTGCCGCCGGTGCCGATCGATTCGTCGTCGGGATGGGCGTGGAACATCACGATGGTGGCCATGGCTTCAGGGTGCCCGGTCCGGGGCGGGATCCAATCCCCACCGGTGGATCAGAGCCCGGCCGAGCTGGTGAGGGCGGGTGCGGCGCCGCCGCCACCAGCCGGTCGCTGTCCACGGCGTAGGCCAGGTCGACCCCGGCCACTCTGGTGACGGGCGGGGATCATCGACCAGCACCGCCCGGTGGGCCATCGCCCGCTGCTCGACCCGGGCCTGCCCGGGATCGAACGTCACGGGCCGCCATTCACCGGTGGCCGCCCGGGTGGGCTGGGTCGGCGGTCAGGCCGAGGCCGGTGACGAAGGCGGTGAGCGAATGGTGCCACAGCGCCTCCATCTCGATCCTGGACGTCATGCGCCAGAAGCTGGCTCCGACGGGAGGTGGCTGGCGGCTCAGCTCGTTCACGGCCAGACCGCAGGTGAAGGAATGGAAGGCAAAGACGTACCCGGCCGTGGGGCGCTCGGGGAGGAGGCCGGCGGTCACCGCCCGTTCGATGCGGGTGGCCAGCGACCGGTAGGAGGCCATCAGGGCCGGGCCGGCCTCGGGCCGGGCGAAGATCTCCTCGCTGATGTCGTGGTAGGTGATGCGGAACAGGTGGGGGCGATCGAGAGCGAAGGGCCGGAACCCGTGCACTCCGGCCGCCACCAGGTCAGCCAGCGGATCGTCGGTCACCGGGAGGGCGTCCACCAGGTCGGCCACGAGCTGGAAGCCCCGGGCGGCCACCGCCCCCATCAGGGCGGCCCTGGACCCGAAGACGGTGTAGACGGCCCGCGTCGACTCGCCCACCCGCTCGGCCACGGCCCGCACGGTGACGGCCGCCCGTCCGCCCTCGGCCAGCAGCGCCTCGGCCGCATCGACCAGGGCGTCCCGGGTGTGCTCGTCGTGTTTGACCGGTCGTGCCATAGGTGTTGACAGGGTACCGCGACGCCGTTACGTTACGATGTTGCGTAACAATGTCACACACAAGAGGATGAGCGCCGTGCGCCCCCGGGAGGTAACGACGATGGGAACGACGACCGACACCGACACCGACGTGGTGATCGTGGGCGGGGGCATCGCCGGGGCGTCGCTGGCTGTGGCCCTGGCCCGGGCCGGGGTGACGGTGGAGGTGCTGGAGGCGACCGAACGTTTCCACGACCGCGTGCGGGGCGAGAGCATGATGCCGTGGGGGGTGGCCGAGGCGGCTGAGCTGGGGGTGGCCGAACTTCTGCTGGCGGCCGGGGCCCATCTGGCGCCGGTGTGGCGGCGTTACAGCGAGGGCGAGCCCGAGGCCCGGGAGATCCCGGTCGGCCTTCTCGTGGCCGGGGTCGGGGGCACGCTCAACCTGTCGCACCCCGTAGCCTGCCAGGCCCTCCTCGACGCAGCGGTAGTCGCCGGGGCCCAGGTGCGGCGCGGGGTGCGGCGGGTGGTGGTTACGGCCGGTGTGGGCGGGTCCGGGCCGGTGGTGGCGGCCGACCTCGGGCCCGGCGGCGGGCGGCGCGAGAGCCGGCCGGCGCTGGTGGTGGGGGCCGACGGCCGGGCGTCGGGCGTACGGGCAGCGGCCGGGATCCGGCTCGAATCGGCCGAGACCACCGACTTCGTGGCCGGGCTGTTGCTGGAGGGGGTCGCCAGCCCCGACGGGGGCGATGCCGGCCCTGACGGGGGAGACGCCCCGGCCGATCTGATGGCCGAGCACGCCCGCGGGCTGTGCCTGCTCACCCACCAGGGCGGGGGTCGGGCCCGGGCCTACCACGTGGTGCCGCCCGCCCTGCGGACGAGGTATGCCGGGCCAGGTGGGCCCGAACGGTTCATCGCCGACCTGGCCGGTGCCGGGGTCGACGAGCTGGCCGCCGCCGTAGCCGCCGCCCGGCCGGCGGGGCCGTGCGCCGCCTTCGCCGGGACCGACACCTGGACCGACACCCCCTACGCCGACGGAGTGGTGCTGGTGGGCGACGCGGCCGGCCACAGCGACCCCGCCATCGGGTGCGGGTTGTCGATCGCCCTGCGCGACGTGCGGCTGGTGCGAGACCTGGTGCTGGCCGGGGCCCGAGCCGCCGCCGATTTCGCCCCCTACGGCGAGGAGCGGCGGGAGCGGATGCGGCGCCTGCGGCTCATCGCCCGGCTGGTGATCACCGCCGCCGTGGAACCGGCGGCCAACCGGGCGGCTCGGCGCAAGCTGCTGGGCGACGCCATGGCCACCTTCGACCCGGCGATCTTCCCGGTGATGCTGGCCATGTTCACCGGGCCCGAGACGATCCCGGCGGAGCTGGTGGACGAGGGCGTGCTCGATCGGATCCGCTCCGCCTGACCCGCTCCCGCCCCGCCCGCGGCGCCAGGCTCCCGGAGACGAAGGCTGATCCCCGTCTCGGAATGGACCCGCCTTCAGGTGGCGGGCGGGGTGTCGGGCTCGGGGATCACGATCTCGACCCGGCGGTTCTGGGCCCGGCCGGCCGGTGATCGCCGCGCTGTCGGGGGAGATTCGCGGGGCGGTAGTGCCTCTCAGCGGGGGGCGGCCACCAGCACGCCGGCCACGGCACCGAGGGCCAGGAACGGCCCGAACGGGAGGCGGGGGCGGGCCGTCGCCCCATCCCGATCGGCGTTCCGGTTCCGGTGTCGGCTTCGGCTCCGGCCGATCAGTACGGCGGCGCCCACTGCGGCGCTCATCCCGGTGGCCACCACGGTGGCCTCCCCGGCTCGGGCCCCCAGCCAACCGGCCACCATCGCCACCGGGAGAGCGAGCTTCACGTCACCCATCCCCAGGTCGCCCACCATGGCCACGGCCAGGAAGGCGGCAGCCACGGCCAGCCCCACGGCCAGGGCCCGGACCGAGCGCCCGACGTCGTCGCCGACGATCCCGGCCGCCACCAGCCACAGGGCGACGGCGCCGGCCAGCGGCCCTACCAGGTTGTTGGGCAGGCGGTGCTCGGCCAGGTCCACATCGGACAGCACGGCCAGCGCCGCCAGGTACCCGCAGGCCCCCACCGCGGCCAGGGGGTGGCCCGCCCACAGTACGGCGGTGGCGGTGATGGCGATCAGGGCCACCACCGCCACGCCGAGACGTCGGGCCGTGGCCGCCCGCCGGGCGGCGGGCGGCGCGTTCCGGACGGTCAGATCGGGTCGCTCCCGCTCAGCCGGCGACCCGGATGAGGATGGCGTCGCCCTGGCCACCGCCGCCGCACAGGGCGGCCGCGCCCACGCCGCCACCCCGGCGGCGCAGCTCGTGGGCCAGGGTGAGCGTGATCCGGTTGCCCGACATGCCGAGCGGGTGGCCCAGGGCGATGGCGCCGCCGTTCACGTTCACCACGTCGTCGGACACGCCGAGGTGCTCCATGGCCCCCAGGGCCACGGCCGAGAAGGCCTCGTTCATCTCGTACAGGTCGACATCGGTGACGCCCAGACCGGCCCGGTCGAGGGCGCTGAGGATGGCGGTGGACGGCTGGCGCAACAGCGAGCAGTTGTCGGGCCCGGCCACCTGGCCGTAGCCGACGATTTCGGCCAGCGGGGTGGCCCCCAGGCGCTCGGCGAAGGCGGCGGAGGCCAGCACCATGGCCGACGCCCCATCGCTCAACTGGGAGGCGTTGCCGGCGGTGACCGTGCCGTCGGCCACGAACACCGGCTTGAGCGTGCCCAGGCTGTTGGCGTCGGTGCCGGGGCGCACACCCTCGTCCTCGCTGAACACCACCGGGTCGCCCTTGCGCTGCGGGATGCTCACGGCGGCGATCTCGCTGGCGAAGACCCCGTCCTTGATGGCCTTGGCCGCCCGCTCATGGGAGTTGGCGGCGTACAGGTCCTGCGCCGCCCGGCTGATGTGCTCGGTGGCGGCGTAGCGGTCGGTGCTCTCACCCATCAGCATCGACTCGACGGCGCAGGTCAGGCCGTCGTAGAGGAGCGAGTCGGTCACCTGGCCGTGGCCGTAGCCGTAGCCGTGGCGGCCCTTGGGCAGGAGGTAGGGGGCGTTGGTCATCGACTCCATGCCACCGGCCACCACCACGTCGGCCTGGCCGGTGGCGATCAGCATCCAGGCGTAGTTGATGGCCTGGATGCCCGACAGACACACCTTGTTGACGGTGACGGCGGGGACGGTGAGCGGCATTCCGCCCTTCACGCTGGCGTTGCGGGCCCCCGATTGGCCCTCGCCGGCGGTGAGCACGTGGCCCATCACCACCTGATCCACGTCGGTCCCGGTCACCCCGGCCCGCTCCACGGCGGCGGCGATGGCCAGGCCGCCCAGGTCGGTGGCGGAGAAGGAGGAGAGCGCCCCGTTGAACTTCCCGATAGGGGTGCGGGCCCCCTCGAGGATGACGACCGGTCCGGTGCCGCTGCTGCTTGCCATGGTGATTCTCCGGCTGGTTTGACGCCTGGTTGTGGGCGTGCGAGCTGTCTCAAGTCTCTCACGAGGGTGGGAGGCGATCCACACCGCGTCGGGCGCCGGGGTCGATCAGTCGACGATGGTCTCCCCGCCGTAGGCCGTGCTGTCCCCGCCGTAGGCGGCGCCGACGCCGGCCAGCCAGGCGGCGAACAGCTCGGCGTAGCGGCCGCCGGCCGCCACCAGCTCGTCGTGGGTGCCCAGCTCCACCAGGCGGCCGCCGTCGACCACGGCCACCCGGTCGGCCCGGGCCGCGCTCGACAGGCGATGGGCGATCACGATCACCGTGCGCCCCTCGCTCAGGCGCTCCAGGGCCGCCTCCACCTCCACCTCGGTGCCGGGATCGAGGCTGGACGTGGCCTCGTCGAGGATCAGCACCGGCGGGTCCACCAGGGCGGCCCGGGCCAGCGACACCAGCTGCTTCTCCCCGGCCGACAGGCGCGACCCCCGCTCCTGGACCTCGGTGTCGAGCCCGTGCTCCAGGCGCTGGAACCGCTCCAGGATCCCGAGGCGGCCCAGCGCCGTCTCGATCTCGGCGTCGGTGGCGGTGGGCCGGCCGATGCGGAGGTTGTCCCGCAGGGTGCCGGCGAACAGGAACCCCTCCTGGGGGGCGAGCACGATCCGGGCCCGGATCGAGGCCAGCGCGGCGCGGCGGAGGTCCACCCCGCCGTAGTCCACGGTGCCGTCCACCGGGTCGTAGAGGCGGGCCGCCAACTTGGCCACCGTGCTCTTGCCCGCCCCGGTCGGGCCCACCAGGGCCAGGCGCTCGCCCCGGTGCACGGTCAGGTTCACGTCGGCCAGCACGGCGGGGGAATCGGGCCCGTAGGCGAACCCCACGCCGGCGAGGGTGAGATCGCCGACCGCCGGCAGGTCGACAGCATCAGCGGCCTCGGTCACCTCGGGCTCGGTGTCGAGCAGGCCGTAGAGCTTGTGGAGGGCGGCCCCGGCCGACTGGACCACGTTGAACAGTTGGCTGAGCTGCTGGATCGGCTCGAACAGCTGGTTGAGGGTGAGCACGAAGAAGGCGACCACGCCCACCGTGGTGCGGCCGTGGAGCACCAGCCAACCCCCGAAGCCCACGGCCAGGGCGGTGGTGGCCACGCCACAGCCTTCGACGGTGGGCAGATACCAACTCTGGGCCCGCACCGCCTGCATGTGGGCCTCGTACAGGGAGCGGTTGGTGCGGGCGAACCGCTCGATCTCCACCGGTTCGCGGGCGTAGGCCTGGATCACCCGGACGCCGTTGAGCGACTCCGACAGCCGGGCCAACATGAGGCCGATCCGGTCCCGCACGGCCAGGTAGGCGTCGTTCGACTGGCGCTTGAACCGGCGCGAGCTCCACACCAGCACCGGGGCGAAGGCGAAGCACGACAGGGCCAGCAGGGGCGACGTGATGGCCAGCAGCATCAGAGCCAGGCCCACGAGCAGCACGTTGGCCACCAGCAGCTGCAGTCCCATCTGCACCAGCTCCTGCATGGAGTCGACGTCGGACGTGAGGCGCGACACGATCACCCCGGAGGGGTGGCGGTCGTGGTAGCCGAGGCCGAGGCGCTGGAGGTGGGCGAACAGGCGGATCCTCAGATCCCGCAGGAAGCTCTCGCCCAGGCCGCCGATGGCCCGGATCTGGCGCCGGGCGAACCACCAGTTGGCCCCGGCCACCGCTGCATAGCCGGCCACCGAGGCCCAGATCACGTTCTCCCGACGCTCCACCACGCCATGGTCGATGGCGACGCGGACCAGGTAGGGGCCGGCCAGCTGGGTGGCCACGTAACCCGTCACCATCACTACGGCCACCATCAGCAGCCGGCGCTGGGGGCCGAGCAGGGCGGCGGTGCGCCGCAGCACGTGGCGGGTGGCCGCGGCGTCGAGCTTGTCCTCCTCCGAGACCCCACCGACGATCCACATCAGGCCGCCGCCTCGGGGTCGTGGTCGTGAGCTGCGTCGGTGGTGTCGCCGGCGGCGTCGTCGGACTCGGCCGTCGCCAGCACCTGGCCGTAGCGGGGCACGGTGGCCAGCAGCTCGTCGTGGGTGCCGGTGGCCGCCACCCGGCCGCCGTCGATGAACACCACCCGGTCGGCCAGGGCGATGGTGGCCGGGCGGTGGCTGATCACGAGCGTGGTGCGCCCGGCGGCGGCGTGGGCCAGGCCGTCGAGGATCTCCTGTTCCTTGGCCGGGTCGATGGCCGAGGTGGCGTCGTCGAGCACCAGCACCCGGGGCTCGGCCACCAGGGCCCGGGCGATGGCCAGGCGCTGGCGCTGGCCGCCCGACAGCGAGTAGCCCCGCTCGCCCACCTCGGTGTCGTAGCCGGCGGCCAGGGCGTCCACGAACTCGTCGGCGCCGGCGGCCCCGGCGGCGGCCCGGATGGTGGCGGCGTCGGCGTCGGGGCGGGCGAAGGCGATGTTGGCCGCCACCGAGTCGGTGAACAGGAAGCTGTCTTCGAACACGATGCCCACCGCCCGGCGCAGCTCGGGCAGCGGCACGTGGCGCACGTCCACCCCGTCGAGCAGCACCCGGCCGGCCTCGACGTCGTAGAACCGGGCCAGCAGCCGGGGCACGGTCGACTTTCCCGACCCGGTCGCCCCCACCAGGGCCACGGTCTCGCCCGGCTCGATCACCAGGTCGAAGCGCTCGAGGACCGGGGCCCGCTCCGGGAACGGTGACCCGTCGTTCGGGAGCGCGGGCTGGATTGTGGGCGCTGGCGCCACCGTCCGCCGGCGGGCCGGAGGGTAGGCGAATCGGACGCCCTCGAACCGCACCTCACCCCGGGGCGAGGCCGGCAGATGGCGGGGGTCCGTCGGCTCGGCCACGGCGGCCGTGGTGGCCAGCACCTCGTCCACCCGCTCGGCCGAGGCCACGGCCCGCTGGCTCAGGGCGATCACGAACCCCAGCGATCGCAGGGGCCAGATCAGCTGGTTGACGTAGACGTTGAACGCCACCAGCGAGCCCAGGCTGAGCTGCCCGTTGATCACCATGTGCCCGCCCACGGCCACCACCAGGAGCAGCCCGACGTTGGGCAGCAGCTCCAGCGTCGGGCTGTAGCGGGACCGGGTGAGCACGGCGGCCATGCCCTCGTCGTACAGGCCGCCGGCCTCGGCCTCCAAGCGGGCCTGCTGCACCGGCTCGGCCCCGAGGCCCTTCACCACCCGGGTGCCGGCCACCGTCTCCTCCACCACCCCGGCCACCCGGGCCGACGCCCGCTGGATGCCCTGCATGGACGGGTGGAGCCGGAGCGAGAAGCGACGGCCCAGCACGTTGACCAGGGGGAGCGACCCCAGGGCGCACAGCGCCAGCAGGGGATTGAGGCTCACCAGGATCACGGTGGCGGCCACGATCTGCAGGCCGTTGCCCAGGGTGAACGGGATCATGTTGAGGAAGCTCTGGATCTGCAGCAGGTCGCTGTTGGAGCGCGACAGCAGGTCGCCGGTGGAGGAGCGGTCGAAGAAGGCGAAGTCGAGCCCCTGGACGTGGGCGAACAACCGGTCCCGGAGATCGGCCTCCACCAGCCGGGCCTCCCGGAAGGCGAGGTAGCGGCGCCCTCCGGCTGCGGCCGCCGAGACGGCGCCGACGGCCACCACGGCCGCCGTCCAGCGGACGAGGGCCCCGGTGTCTCGGCCGGTGATGCCCCGGTCGATCGCCACCTTCACCAGGAGGGGCACGAACACCCGGGCCAGGGCCCACACGACGGCCACCGCCACCCCCAGGGCGATCCCGCCGAGCCGGCGCCGCAGCTCGTTGCGGATAAGCCGCCAACCCCGGTTCGTCACCGCCCCAGGCTGCCCGATGATCCCCGGGCGGGTCGAACCCGTTCCCCCGGGCGGCCCCGCCCGTCCGCCCCACGGGTCGGCGCGCAGTAGGGCGAGGGGACGGGCCGGCGTCAGGCCCCGGTGGGGCCCGACAAGAGGCGCTGGAGGAGGGCGGCGCTGGCTTCGGTGGGGGGGATGGCGCCGGCCTCGGCCTTGCTCAGCAGCTCGGTGCCCTCGGTGGAGGCCAGCATGACCTCGGTGAGGGCGGCCAGCTTCTGCTCCATCCGGGCCTGGATCTCGCTACGGATCCGAGCCCGGCGCCGGGCGGCCCGTTGGCCGCTGGCGTCGAGGTGGTCGAGGTGGGCGGCGGCGGCGTCCAGCACCTCGGGGGCGCCGACCCCCGTGAGGGCCGACGTCATCAGGATCGGAGGCCGGTACCCGTCGGCCGCTTCCTGACCCGTGAGGTGGCTCAGGTCGAGCATCAGATCGAGGTCGCGGCGCACGTCGTTGGCCCCCGGCCGGTCGGCCTTGTTGACCACGAACACGTCGGCCACCTCCAGCAGGCCGGCCTTGTTGGCCTGCACGGCGTCGCCCATGCCGGGGGTGACCACCACGATGGCGGTGTCGGCCGCCCCCACCACGTCGACCTCCACCTGGCCCACACCCACCGTCTCGATGATCACCGGGTCGTATCCGACGGCGTCGAACAGGCGCACGGCCAGGGGCACGGCCAGGGCCAGGCCGCCGGAGTGACCCCGGGTGGCCATGGAGCGGATGAAGGCGCTGGTCCGGTCGGGCCCGTCGGCCGTCGCGGTGTCGGTGGCCACCACCCCGACGACATCGTCCATACGGATCCGGTCGCCCAGGATGGCGCCGCCGGTGAGGGGCGACGACGGGTCGACGGCCAGGATCGCCGGGCGCTTGCCGGCCTCGATCAGCTTGGCCACCAGCTGGCCGGTGAGGGTGGACTTGCCGGCCCCGGGGGCACCGGTGATGCCGATGATGTGGGCCCGTCCGGAATCGGGGTGGGCCAGCTCGCTGATCCGCTCGGCCTCGGCCCCGCCCCGTTCCACGAGGGTGAGGAGGCGGCCCAGGCTGCGGCGGTGCCCGCCGCGGGCGGCGTCGTACAGCTCGACGAGGTTGGGGGGAGGTGCCATCGGTGCGGGTGGCGGCAGCGGGCCGGCGGCCCTCAGGCCTGGGCCCCGGCCCGGTTGGCCTGCACCGCGTCGCGCACCACCCGGGCCACTTCTTCGGCCGAGGCCCCCGGGCCGATCACGGCAGCCACCCCGGCCTCGTGCAGCTTGGTCACGTCGTCGTCGGGCACGATCCCGCCCACGATCACGGGGATGTCGAGCTCGGCCGCTTTGAGGGCCTTCACCATGTTGGGGGCCAGCGTCATGTGGCCGGCGTTGTGCATCGACAGGCCGATGGCGTCGGCGTCTTCCTGCTCGGCGGCGGCCACGATGCTGTCGGTGGTCTGGCGCAGCCCGAGGTAGATGACCTCCATGCCGGCATCGCGCAGGATGCGAGCCACCACCTTCAGGCCCCGGTCGTGCCCGTCGAGCCCGAGCTTGGCCAGGATGACCCGCAGATTCTCCGGTTGGTCAGACACTCAGATGATCGCTTTCTCCACGTAGGTGCCGAACACCGTCTCCATGGCCTTCACCACTTCCTCCAGCGTGGCGTAGGCGTTGACCGCATCCAGGATCGGGGGCATGAGGTTGACTCCTGGATCGGCGGCGGCCGCCGTGACCCCGGCCAGGGCGGCCTCGACGGTGGCCTGGTTGCGCTTCAGCTTCACATCGGCCAGCCGCTTGAGCTGGTACTCCTCGGTGGTGGCGTCGATGCGGAGCAGGTCCTTCTGGGGCTCGGCACCGTCGGTGAAGTCGTTGACCCCCACGATGATGCGGCGCCCGGCGTTCACCTCCCGCTCGAAGCGGTAGGAGGCGTCGGCGATCTCGCCCACGAAGTAGCCGTTCTCGATCCCGGCGTACACGCCTTCCAGGATCGAGCCGTTGCCCAGGTCTTCCAGGTGGGCGAAGATCGCCTCGGCCTGGCGTTCCATCTCGTCGGTCATCCACTCGATGAACGGCGCTCCGCCCAAGGGGTCGGCCACGTTGGCCACCCCGGTCTCGTGGGCCACGATCTGCTGGGTGCGGAGCGCGATCCGGGCCGCCTTCTCGGTGGGCAGGGCCAGGGCCTCGTCGAAGGAGTCGGTGTGGAGGCTCTGGGTGCCCCCGATGGCGCCGGCCAGGGCCTGGATGGCCACCCGGGCGATGTTGATCTCGGGTTGCTGGGCCGTGAGCGACACCCCGGCGGTCTGGGTGTGGAAGCGGCACAGCAGGGACCGCTCGTCCTTCGCCCCGTAGCGCTCCTTCAGCCACCGGGCCCAGATCCGGCGGGCGGCCCGGAACTTGCCGATCTCTTCGAAGAAGTCGATGTGGCTGTTGAAGAAGAAGCTGAGCCGGGGAGCGAAGACGTCGACGTCGACTCCGGCCGCCATGGCCGCTTCCACGTAGGCGAACCCGTTGGCCAGGGTGAACGCCAGCTCCTGGGCCGCCGTGGAGCCGGCCTCCCGGATGTGGTACCCCGAGATCGACACCGAGTTCCACCTGGGCATCTCGGCCGCCGTGAACCGGATCATGTCGGTGACGATCCGCACCGAGGGCCGGGGAGGATAGATGTACTCCTTCTGGGCCTGGTACTCCTTGAAGATGTCGTTCTGGATGGTGCCGGCCAGCGCCTTGCGGGCCACGCCGTTCTTCTCGGCGTTGGCCACGTACATGGCCAGCACGATGGCGGCCGGCCCGTTGATCGTCATCGACGTGCTCACCGCCGAGGTGTCGATCCCGGCGAACAGGTCTTCCATGTCGGCCAGGGTGTCGACGGCCACGCCGGCCCGCCCCACCTCACCCTCGGACCAGGGAGAGTCGGAGTCGCGCCCCATCAGGGTGGGCATGTCGAAGGCGGTGGACAGCCCCGTGCCGCCGTTGGCCAGCAGATCCTTGAACCGGGCATTGGTGTCTTCGGCCGTGCCGAACCCGGCGAACATACGCATGGTCCACAGCCGGGACCGGTACATCGAGGCGTGCACGCCCCTGGTGTACGGGTACTGCCCGGGGTAGGGACCGTCGCCGTACACCGAGTCCACCGGCACGCCCGACATCGTCTCGAAGGGGATGTCGCGCAGCTTGGCCCTGGCCAACTCGCGGTCGTAGGCGGCGCGGAGCTCGGCTTGGGTCGGTTCGTTTTCGGCCATGGGTGTTCGACCTCCTGTCGTCATAGTCTGACATCGGGGTGAGACAGAGCAAAGCGGCGGCTTGCGTCAGCCGCCCCCGGCGCCGTCGGAAGGGGGGGGCGTGATGGCGGGCTCGGCGGTGTCGGCCGGGGTCCAGCGGGCGAAGTCGGGCAGGAACCGGGCCAGGAGGGCCACCCCGGCCACGCAGATCAGGCCGCCCGACACGGCCGACACCTGGGGCCCCACGGCCGACGCCACCAGGCCCGACTCCAGATCGCCGAGGCGGGGACCGCCGGCCACCACCGAGATGTGCACCGCGTTGAGCCGGCCCCGAAGGCCGGCCGGCACGGTGAGCTGGAGGATCGTGTTGCGGAACACGGCCGACACCACGTCGCTGGCGCCGGCCACGGACAGGCAGACCAGGGCCAGCGGCAGGTAGGAGGTGGCGGCGAAGGCGGCGGTGGCCACCCCCCAGCCGGCCACGGCCCACAGCACGGCCCGCCCGGCATGGCGCACCCGGCCGGTCCAGCCCGAGGTGACGGCGCCCAGGAGGCCGCCCACCGCCACCGACGAGTGCAACAGGCCCACGGTGGCCGCCCCGCCCCCGAACACGGTGGCCGCCAGCTCGGGGAAGAGGGCCCGGGGCATGCCGAAGACCATGGCGTTGATGTCGATCAGGAACGTGCCCTGGAGGGCCCGGCGGCCCCGGAGGAACCGGAGCCCTTCGAGGATCGACGCCACGCCGGCCCGGGTGCCGCCGTCGGGCGGGGGCAGGCGGCGCATCCGCAGCAGCATCAGCAGGGCCAGCCCGAACGCCGCCACCTCCATCCAGTAGGCGGGGCCGATGCCCCAGCGGGCGATCACGATGCCGGCCAGAGCCGGCCCGCTCACGCCGCCCACGTGGAACAGGATCTGGTTGAGGGCCGAGGCCGCCGTGATCATGTCTTCGCCCACCAGTTCGGGGGTGATGGCCGAGCGGGTGGGGGAGTCGATGCCGGAGATGCCGGCCTGGAGGGCGGTGAGCACGAAGATCGGCCACACCGCGCCCTGGCCCGGGCGGGAGGCGTTCCAGGCCAGGCCAGCCGCGAACACCAGGGGGAACACGTTGGCGACGAGCAGGAGCCGGCGCCGCTCGTGGGCGTCGGCCAGGGTGCCGCCCAGCATCGAGCCGACGACGAGGAACGGGAGCTGGGCCAGGCCCAACAGGCCCACCATGGCCGAGGAGTTGGTGAGGTTGTAGACCTGCAGGGGGGCGGCCACGATCGTGACCTGGCGGCCGAGGAAGGCCACGGCCTGCCCGGCGTAGAGGCGCCGGTAGTCGGGCGACCGCCGCAGCGGCGTGATGTCGGCGAGGAACGAGGCGATCGCACGATGGTGGCGGGTCCGCCTCTGCCCGGCAACCCCGGCGGTCGTGGGCGCCGCTCCTCCGGTGCACCGAGATGGGGTGCACCGAGATGGGGGGACGGCCGGGTGTCAGGTCGGCGGCGGGGCGGCGGTGAGGATGCCGGCGGCGGCCAGGGCGTCGATGCGGGTGTCGTCGTAGCCCAGAACCTCGCGGAGCACGTCCCGGTTGTCGGCGCCCCGGGCCGCCACGCGTCCGGTGGTGCCGATACCGGCGCCGGCCGCCGGGCGGGCCGGGATGCGGATGCCGGCCCCGTCGCCGGCCGCGGCCGGGCCGGCGGTGGCGAACAGCTGGCGGTGAGCGGCGAAGTCGGACGCCGCCAGCTCGTGGATCGAATGCATCTCGGCCACGGTGAACGGGGTACGGGCCTCGAGCTCCCGTCGGAAGTCGTCGAACCGTTCGAAGGTGGCGGCCCACGCCGTCAGCTCCGCCTCCAGCTCGGCCCGGTTGGCCTCCCGGGTCACGGGGTCGGCGAAGCGGGGGTCGTGGTGCAGCTCGGGCCGGCCCATGGCCTCGGGCAGGGTGTCGAACCAGGCCACCGGGTTGCCGCCCAGGCCCCACACCCGGCCGTCGGGCAGGCGCAGGATCGGGGTCTGGTCGCAGGCCCCGGCGTTGGTGCCCTGCCACCCGCCGGCCAGCTCGGTGGACGCCCACTCCTGCAGGTACACCATCGACTCCACCATGCACACGTCGAGGTGGCCGCCCTGCCCGGTCCGGGCCGCCTGCACCAGCAGGGCGTTGATCGAGCCGGCGGCCATGAGGGCGGTGGCGACGTCGCCCAGCACCAGGGCCGGCTGGCGGGCCGGGCGTCCGGTCTTGGCCTCGTCGTAGTGGAGCAGGCCCGACTCCAGATGCCCGATCGGGGCGTAGGCCCGGCGGTCGGCCCACGGCCCGTCCTGGCCGAAGCCGGTGATCGAGCAGTACACGAGCCGGGGGAACCGCTCCAGCATGGCGGCCGGGCCGAGCCCGTAGCGGTCGAGCACGCCGGGGCGGAAGTTCTCCACCAGCACGTCGCAGTGGGCCAGCAGCTCCCGCAGCAGATCAGCGGCACCGGCCACCGTGAGGTCCACCGAGCAGAACCGCTTGCCGGCGTTCTGCTGGGCGAAGTAGGGGGTGATGCCGTCGTCGGCCAGGGGTGGGAAGGTGCGGCTCAGGTCGCCGTCGGGCGGCTCGACCTTGATCACCTCGGCGCCCTGGTCGGCCAGCACCCGGGTGGCGAATGGTCCCGCCACCACCCGGGTGAGGTCGAGCACCCTGATTCCACTCAACGGTCCGCTCATGGCGGACAAGCTAGTGGGCCGATCCGACCGAGGTCAGGACGAGATACTCCAGGCGGGGCGGCCGGGCAGGGGGGCGGTGGCAGTGGTGTCACGCCCGGCGGCCCGCCACTGGTCGAGGTTGAGGTTGGCTCCACCGTCCCACCAGAACTGCACGGCGCCGGCGTTCGAGTACCGGTTGTTGTCGAACTTGATGCTTGACGCGTCCGGGATGAGGCCGTTCCCGGTGACTCCGGTCGAGATGCCCATCGACTGCACCCCGACCAGGTTGTTGTTGCGTACCACCACCCGCTGGGCCTGGAAGCTCACGTTGTCGAAGTTGTAGAGGAACGACTCCTGGGGTAGGGGCCGGCGGGTCTGGCGCACGACCACCCCCGACACCGCCCCTTCGATGAAGTTGCCCTCCACCGTCACGTCGCGTGACTCGCCGACGGTGACGGCCCCGGCATTGAAGTCGCGCCGGAAGTCCGACCAGGTGTTGGCGTTGACCAGCAGGTTGCCCTGGATCAGGCCGTTGCCCGAGATCTCCACCATCACGGCCTGGCTCCGCTGGTCATGGATGTAGTTGTTGATCACCTCGAACCCGTTGCAGCCGACGTCGAACCAGATGGCGATCTCGTCGTTGCCGAAGAGCTCGTTGTGGCGCACCACCACCGGGCGCTCCGGGCTGCCCGACTGGGTGAGCTTGATTCCGGCCCCGTTGCCGTACTCACCGTCAGCCTGCTGGAAGCCATTGCCCGATATCACGTTCCGCTCAATCAGGCCGCCGTGCACCTCGGTACCTCCGATGCCGGTCACCCCGTTGTTGGTCAACGTGCTCCTGCGCACCGTGAAGTCGTCGCCCAGGAACACACCGGAGGCATAGCCACCCGAGACCTCGACGTCCTCGATGAGCCACTCCTTGGCCATCGTGCCCGGCACCGTGCCCCATATCTTGCTCGTGCCCCGGATGGCGGCCTGCTCCTGGCGCTTCTCCCCACCGCTACCGGTGAAGCCGCTGAACTTCATGCGCCCGATCGACACCCGGGCGGCGGTTCCGTGGAAGGCGTTCTCGGTGCCCGAGTTGCCCACCACCGAGACCTGGTTCCGGTCCACGCCGATGAACGTCATGTCGTCCTTGGGCACGACGTTGTGGAACCAGTACTGGCCGGCCTGCAGCACGAAGCAGGTGCCGGCGGGGGCGTTCGCCACCACGGTGGCGAGATCGGAGGCCGGAGGGTGGATGACCACGGGTCGGGCGCAGCCGGCGTCGAGCGACCGCCCCGCCGACGGCGGGTCGTGGCGCCCGGGGGCGGGAGCGGGCTTGGCCGCGGGCTGGGAGGACGCGGCGGCGTCGACCACCGTCTCGCCGGTGGCCGCCGTGGAGGGCGCAGCGGGGGCCGTGGTCGACTCCGGCACGGTTGCCGGCACGGTGGGGGGAGCCTGCTGGGTGGTGGGGAGGAGCCCGATGGCAGCGAGTTCCTCGGTGGGGAACGACGTGGAGGTCGGCGGCTTCATGTCGGTGCGTTCGCCGTCCTCGACGTCGCTCGGCACCAAGCCGAACAGCAGGGCAAGCCCGCCCAGGATGCCGATCACCGCTGCCCGCTGACGTAGTTGATTGCCGATCACGCTTGGTGGGCCCACCTCGGTCGGACTACCCCGACGGGTCAGGCTAGCAGCGGGATCAGGGGGCGGGCCGGCGTTTGGCGGACCTCACGGCGGCTCGACCTCCGATTGCGGCGCCAGCCAGGGCCAGACACAGCACCGTGACCGGTCGGGCGGCCCCGCCGCCCCACGGCGGGTGGGCGGAAACGGTGCCGATGCCGGTGCCGGAGGGGGTGGTGGCGGATACCACGGCGCTGGCCCGCGGCCGGTCGATCGGGATGGTCCCGGTCGGCGGGCCCGATGGCCGACCACGGCCCGGCGTGAGGTCGGGGTCGGGTCCGGATCGGCGACGCCATCCCGCTCCGTCGGTCGAGGTGGACGCGTCGTCGGCGGACGTGGCGGCGGCGGACGTGCCGGTGGAGATGTCGGCGTCCGTCGGCCGGCCCACGGGCTGGCTGCCGATCGGCTCCCCGGGCGTAGCGCCGGCCTGCGTCAGATTCGCCGGGCTCCGCGCCGGGATGGGGGGCACCACGGTGGAGGAGATCCCCGGCTGGACCGTGGTCGACGGGGCGGACGTGGTGGGAGGGGCCGTCGTCGGGCTGGTGGTTGTCGTCGTCGTCGACCCGAGCTGGAGCCCATCACCTGTGCCGGGGCCCCGGGTCTGGTTCTCCGGAACGGACGGCTGTGTGCCGCTGCTCGTGGTGTCGCGCCCTTCCGCCTGCCATTGGGCGAAAGTCATCTGGGTCCCGTTATTCCACCAGAACGACATGGTCAGCGGGTCCTGGTAGGTGTTGCCGGTGAAGGTGATCGAGCTGGGATCGGCGATCAGGCCTCCGCCGGAGGTGCCGGTGGAGATCCCCATGCTGCCCACCTGACCGATCAGATTGTTGCGAACCGTCACTGCGCCGGCGACATAGGTCAGATTGATGTAGGGGGTGAGGTTCTCGCCGGGATAGGGACGGGCCGTCTGGCGGATCGCCACCCCGGCCTGGGCGACATCGATCCGGTTGCTCTCGATCAAGGCGTCACGGGCCTCGCCCACGGTCACGGCGGCGGCGTTGAAGTCCCCGAGAAAGTCGGTCCAGGTGTTGGACCGCAGGATCGTGTTGCCCCTGACCACGAGGTTGTTCGACAGCTCGAACATGACGGCCTGGCTGCGGTGGTCGTGGATGTAGTTGTCGAGCACCTGAAAGCCGCCGCACCCGAGGTCGCACCAGATGGCGATCTCCTCGTTGCCGTACAGCTCGTTGTTCCGTACCAAAACCGGGGCCGCGCTCGTGCCGGCCTGGGTGACCTTGATCCCGCCGCCGTTGGTGGCCGCACCCGAGGCCTGCTGGGCCCCGTTCCCGTGGATGATGTTGTTCTCGATGAGGCCGCCCACGATCAGGTTGCCCCCGATACCGGTCACGCCGTTGTTCTGGAAGACGCTGTTGCGAACGGTCCAGTGCTCGCCCAGGAACAGGCCGCTTGCGTAGTTGTTCCTGCTCACGACGTCGGAGATCAACCAGTTCGTGGCCATGGCGCCCCGGACCCCCTGCCACAGGCCGGGCGTGCCCCGGATCGGTGCCTGCTCCTGGCGCGAGGTTCCGCCCGAGTTGTCGAATCCGTCGAACGTCATCTGGCCGATCACCACGTCGGCGGCGGTGCCGTGGAAGGCGTTCTCGTGGCCGGTGCCGTCGACCACCACCTGATCGGTCGCCGTTCCGACGAACGCCATGCCGTCCTTGGGCACGACGTCGTGGAACGAGTAGGTGCCGGGGGCCAGGAGGAAACAGGTACCGGCCGCAGCCTGGGCGACGGTGTCGGCGAGGTTCGCGGCCGGAGGCTGGACGGCCGCCGGCGTAGCGCAGCCGGGAACGGCGGCGGCCAGCCCGGTCGGCAGGGGTGGCCCGTCGTCGAGCACGAGCGCCAGGAACGACACCGCGGTGAGGAGCGCCGCCACCGCTCCGCCGGCGCGCCGGAGCCTTCGGTAGGGGTAAGCCGCGGCTGAAGGCTCCATCGTTAACGGATCGGAATCCGGCCGGGGGTCTTGAGGCCTTGGAACCTCGCTCGGCCCGGCCCCTGGATCGGTGTCACCGGTGAGCTCTAGCCTTGGGCCAACTGATCCACCTCGAGGGGGCGGCATGGCCTACGACACCCACACCGGCACCGACGGACCCCAGCCGGTGACCGACTGGGCCAACGACTGGGACTGGCTCGACGACCAGTGGGGCGAGCGCGCCCCCGAGATCTGGGCCGACCTGCGGGCCCAGGGCTGCACGGTGGCCTTCACCGAGCGCTACGGCCGGGCCTTCATGCCCCTCACCCACGAGGCGGTGAGCGCCATCGCCCACGATCCGGAGCGCTTCTCGTCGTTCCGGGTGTCGGTGTCGCTGCCCGACTCCCCGGTGCGCAAAGCGCCGCCCATCACCACCGACCCCCCGGAGCACGCCGCCCAGCGCCGGCTACTGCTGGCCGCCTTCAGCCCCCGTCAGATCGAGGCCAAGGAGAAGCCCACCCGGGAGTACTGCCGCAGCCTGATCGCCGCCCTCGACGGGCGGGACATCGCCGATGCCGCCGTCGACTACAGCCAGCACATCCCGGTGCACGTGATCGCCGAGATGATCGGGGTGCCGGAGACCGATGCCGATCTGTTCCGGGACTGGGTGTTCCGCAACTTCCAGCTCGCCCCGCGGGACAACGACGTGAAGCGCGCCCTCCAGGTCGAGATGTTCGAGTACTTCAACGCCCTGCTCGATGCCCGGGCCGCCGACCCCCGGGACGACCTGGCCACGGTGATCGTCAACGCCGACATCGAGGGCGAGCCGGTGCCCCGGGAACTGCAGTGCGGCTATCTGATGCTGCTGATCCTGGCCGGGGTCGACACCACCTGGTCGAGCATCGGCTCGGGCCTGTGGCACTTCGCCACCCACCCCGAAGACCGGGACCGGCTGGTCGGCCTCCCCCACGACGACCCGCAGTGGGTGATGGCCATGGAGGAGGTGCTGCGGTTCTACTCACCGGTCACCATGGCCCGTCAGGTGGTGGCCGACACCGAGGTGTCGGGTTGCCCCGTGCGCCACGGCGAGCAGGTGCTGCTCACGTTCCCCGCCGCCAACCGGGATCCGGCCGTGTTCGAGCGGGCCGACGAGTTCGTGATCGACCGCCGGGTCAACCGCCACGCCGCGTTCGGGTTGGGGGTCCACCGCTGCCTGGGGTCGAACCTGGCCCGGATGGAGCTGCTGGTGGCCCTGCAGGAGTGGATCGACGCCTTCCCCGGCTACAGCCTCGACGGCCGGGCCCCCGTCACCTGGGCCAACGGCCAGGTGCGGGGGCCCCGATCGGTGCCGGTCCGCCTGCGCTGATCAGGCCAGGAGGAGCTGGGCTATCCGCTCGCCCACCACCACGGCCGGGATGTTGGTGTTGGCCCGGGGGATGGTGGGGAAGAGCGCGGCGTCGGCCACGATGAGCCCCGGCCGGCCGTGGACCCGGCCGGTGGGGTCGCACACCGAGGTGGCGGGGTCGAGGCCCATGGCCGCCGTGCCCACCGGGTGGTAGTAGTGAAGCACCCCGCGGCGGATGGCGGCTTCGGACCGGTCGGCCGGCGGCTCGTCCACCAACACGTCCCGCAGCGCCGGCTGGGCCAGCAGCTCCTCGGCCTGCTCCAGCCCATCGCGCAGCACCTGCCAGTCGTGGCCCTCGGCGTCGTTGAGGTAGCCGTGGTCGATCCGGGGGTGGGCCTCGGGGTCGGGGCCGGCGATGACGAGGGCGCCCCGGGAGCGGGGGGTCACGCAGGCCACCTCCACCAGGGCCCGACCCCGGGTGAGCTGGGTCTGGGTGGAGGAGCACACCGGGAAGACGTGGAGGTCGTAGATCCCGTCGGTGGCCAGGGAGGAACGGGCCTTGCCCAGCGTCTGCTCCTCGGGCACGAAGCCGGCGGCCGCCGCCTCGTCGATCCACCGGCGGAGCTCGGGGCCGAGGGCCCGGGAGGTGTTGATCATCGGATGATCGTGGAGGTTGGCCCCCACGCCCGGCAGGTCGACGGCCGGTGTGACGCCGAGGGAGCGGAGGGTGTCGGCCGGGCCGATGCCCGAGCGCTGGAGGATGGCCGGAGTGCCGTAGACGCCGGCCGCCAGCACCACCCGATCGGCGCTGATCGTCAGCGGCTGACCGTGCCGGATGGCGTGGACGGTCACCGGCCCGGTGCCGTCGCCGCCGGTGACCCGGTCCACCAGCGCGTGGTCGACGATCCGCAACGAACCGGTGGCCCGCACCGGGTCGAGGTAGGCGAAGGCTGTGTTCCACCGGATGCCCTCGAACACGTTGACCGGTTCCAGGCCGTAGTTGTCGCCGGCGTCGAGGTCGCACAGGTCGGAGGCGAAGGTGGCGGGGTCGACCGGCCATCCGGCCGACAGGGCGGCGTCGAGGCAGCGGTCGTGGAACGGGCCGGCCTCGCTCCGGGTGTAGGTGCGGACCCGCATCCGCTCCAGGGCGGTGGCGAACAACGGGCGCAGGCTGGCGGCGTCCCAGCCGGGAAGGTTCCAGGCGTCGTAGTCGCGGTGGTGGCCGACAGCGGCGATGGCGCCGTTGTGGGCCGAGCAGCCGCCCAGGATGCGGGCCCGCTCCCAGGTCCACGGCTCGTCCCGGCCGGCCACCGGCCCCGAGGTGTAGCCCCAGTCGTGGGTGGTGGCGATCAGGTCGGCCCCGAGGATCTCGGGTGGCCAGCGACCCCCGTCGAGGGGGCCGTAGTCGGGCCCGGCCTCGATCAGGAGCACCTCGACCCCCGCCTCGGCCAGCCGCCCGGCCACCACCGCCCCGCCCGACCCGCCGCCGATCACCACCACGTCGGCCCCGTCGATGCTGTCGTCCCGCTGCTCCGTCATCGGCCCGAGGGTAGAGGACGGCCGGCGCTCAGCCGTACCGGCCGGCGCGCTGGCATGGGGGTGAGTAGGGTCGGCCCCATGCGCCACGTGACCCTGGGCCGAACCGGCCTGCCCGTCTCCCGCCTGTGCCTCGGCACCATGACCTTCGGCCTCCAGTGCGACGAGGCGGAGTCGTTCGCCATCCTCGATGCCGCCGCCGAGGCTGGCATCACCTTCCTCGACACCGCCGACGTCTACCCCTTGGGCGGCACCGGCGCCGAGGTGGGTCGTACCGAGGAGATCATCGGCCGTTGGCTCCAGGGCAAGCGCGACGATTTCGTGGTGGCCACCAAGTGCGTGGGGGTGATGAGCCGCCGCCGGTGGGACCGGGGCGCGTCCCGCAAGCACATCAAGGAGGCGGTCGACGCATCGCTGCGCCGGCTCGGCACCGACCGGATCGACCTCTACCAGCTCCACTCCTTCGACCCCGACACCCCGATCGAGGAGTCGCTCTCGGCCCTCGACGACCTCGTCCACCAGGGCAAGGTGGGCTACGTCGGCTGCTCCAACTTCGCCGCCTGGCAGCTGGCCCTGTCGCTGGGCCGCAGCGAGGCCCGCAACCTGGTGCGGTTCGACTGCATCCAGCCCCGCTACAACCTGCTGTACCGGCGCAACGAGCTGGAGCTGTTCCCCCTGTGCGAGCAGGAGGGGATCGGCGTGATCCCGTACAACCCGATCGCCGGGGGGATGCTGTCGGGCAAGCACCGGCCCGGCACCGCCACCGAGGGCACCCGGTTCACGCTGGGCTCGGCCGCCGGCCGCTACCAGGACCGCTATTGGCACGACCCGGTGTTCGACACCGTCGAGGAGCTGAAGCGCCTGGCCGAGGAGGCGGGGATGCCGCTGGTGACGCTGGCCGTCGCCTGGTGTCTGGCCCAGCCGGCCATCACCTCGCCCATCATCGGGGCCAGCCGCCCCGATCAGCTGCAGGCGTCGGTCGCCGCCCTCGACGTCATCCTCGACGCCGACCTGTACCGCCGCATCGACGAGCTCACCACCGGCTACCGGGCCTCCGCCGAGCTGCGCTGATTCCAGCCGGCTTGATCTTCTCGCCCAGGGCGTCGCCGACGGCGGCCTGGGTGAAAAGTTCGGGGCGGCGGGCAACTTTTCGCCCCCAGCGTCGCCGGTGACGGTCTCGGTGAAAAGTTCGGGGCGAGCCGTCAGCCCAGGGCGCCGGCGACGACGGTACAGATGGCGTCGATGTCGGGGGCCGAGACGTCGAGGTGGGTGACCATGCGGCTGGCCCGGCCGTTGATGGCCACCAGCATGTCGTTGGCGGCCAGCGCCTCCCGCACCGGCTCGGGATCGACGGTGTCGTCGAACCTCGCGAACACCATGTTGGTGTTCTGCCCGGTCACCGTCACCCCGTCGATCTTGGCCAGACCCTCGGCCAGCCGCTCGGCGTTGGCGTGGTCGTCGGCCAGCCGGCCGATGTTGTGCTCCAGGGCGTAGAGACCGGCCGCCGCGATCACGCCGGCCTGGCGCATCCCGCCCCCCAGCATCTTGCGCCACCGCCGGGCCGACAGGATCAGCTCCTCCGAACCCACCAGCACCGAGCCCACCGGCGCTCCCAGCCCCTTCGACAGGCACACCGACACGGTGTCGAACCTCTCGGCCACGGCTGCCGGCGCCACCCCCAGGGCCACCGCTGCGTTCCACAGTCGGGCCCCGTCGAGGTGGAGCCCCAACCCCCGGCTGCGGGCCAGGTCGGCCGCCTCGGCCAGGTGCTCCAGCGGCAGCACCTTGCCGTCGTGGGTGTTCTCCAGGCACAGCAGCCGGCTGCGGGCGAAGTGGTCGTCGGCCGGCTTGACCACGGCCGCCACATGCGCCAGGTCGAGCCGCCCGTCGTCGAGCATCCGCACCGGCTGGGGCTGGATCGACCCCAGCACGGCCCCGCCGCCGGCCTCGTAGCGGAACGAGTGGCCGTTGTCGCCCACGATGTACTCGTCGCCCCGCTGGCAGTGCGCCATCAGGGCGCACAGGTTGCTCTGGGTCCCCGACGGCACGTAGACGGCCGCTTCCTTGCCCAGCAGTTCAGCCGCCGCCCGCTCCAGGGCGGTCACCGTGGGATCATCGCCCCATACGTCGTCGCCCACCTCGGCCGCCGCCATCACCGCCCGCATCTCGGGGGTGGGTCGGGTGACGGTGTCGGAGCGCAGATCGATCATGGGCCCATCTTGCCGCCCCTCGGGCCCGGGCTTGAGCTTTGTTAGTGCTTCAAAGTACCTTGGGCCGATGGCATCCAAGGACACCTCGGGCCCGATCTCCCACGAGGTCGGTGGCTCGATCACCCACCGCCAGATCATGCTGTCGCTGTCGGGCCTGATGGTGGGCATGTTCATCGCCGCCATCGACCAGACGATCGTGGCCACCGCCCTGCCGGCCATGGTGACCGACCTGGGCGGGCTCAAGTACCTGTCCTGGGTGATCGTGGGCTACCTGCTCACCTCCACCGCCTCCACCCCGCTGTGGGGCAAGATCGGCGACCTCTACGGCCGGCGCCGCATGTTCCAGACCGCCATCGTGATCTTCCTCATCGGCTCGCTCATGTGCGGCCTGGCCCCCTCCATGATGTTGCTGGTGGTCGGCCGCCTGGTCCAGGGCATCGGTGGCGGCGGGCTCTACGCCCTGTGCTTCGGCATCGTGGGTGACCTGGTGGCCCCCCGCCAGCGGGGCCGCTACATCGGCTACTTCGCCGGCATGTTCGCCACCGCCGGGGTGATCGGCCCCCTGGTGGGCGGCCTCATCACCGACCACATCGGCTGGCGCTGGATCTTCACCATCAACCTCCCCATCGGGCTCGCCTCGCTGGCCGTCACCGCCGTCACCCTCCACCTTCCCTCCACCCGCCGCGACGCCCGCCTCGACCTGCTCGGCGCCCTGCTGCTGGTGGCCGGTGTGATCTGCCTGATCCTGGGCAGCGTCTGGGGCGGCGATCAGTACGCCTGGGGCTCCACCCAGATCATCGGGCTCGGGGTGGCCTCGGCCGTGCTGCTGGTGGCCTTCCTGATCTGGGAGTCCCGGGTGGCCGAGCCGATCCTGCCCCTGCGCCTGTTCCGCAACAAGGTGGCGGCCGTCCTGCTGGCCCTGAGCTTCCTGTTCGGCCCGATCTTCTACGCCGCCGCCGCCTTCGTGCCCCTGTTCATGCAGGGGGTCAAGGGGTTCTCGGCCACCGAATCGGGCCTGATGCTGGCCCCCAATGCCGCCGGCATGAGCATCGCCGCCATCATCACCGGCCGGCTCACCACCCGCACCGGCCGCTACAAGCACTGGGTGGTGGCGGGCTCGGCCCTGCTCATCGCCGACATGGTGCTCATGTCCCGGCTCGACTCCCGCTGGGGCACCCCCCACATGGCGATCATGATGCTGGCCATCGGGGTGGCGCTGGGCATGGCCCTGCCGGTGATGTCCACCGCCTCCCAGAACGCGGTGGAGCTGAGCGACCTGGGGGTGGTGACGGCCGCCGTCACCTTCTTCCGCACGCTGGGCGGCACCTTCGGAATCGCCGTGTTCGGCGCCGTGCTCCGGGGCCGGTTCGACGGGAAGCTCAACGAGATCGCGGCCACCACCACCCTGCCCGACGGGGTGACGGCCAAGACCCTGGCCGACCGCCCGGCCGCCATCCACGACCTGGCCGACCCGCTCAAGACCCTGGTGCAGGAGGCCATGGCCCACTCCGTGGCCGCCGTGTTCCTGGCCGCCGTGCCCATCGCCCTGGTGGTGTTCGTGCTGGCCGTGGTGCTGGAGGAGCTGCCCCTGCGCACCTCCACCACCCTCAACGCCGGTCGGAGCGACGAAGCCAAGGCCGAGGCGGCGGCCGCCGCGGCCGAAGCCCTGGCCTGACCGCCCTCCTGATCGATCGCTACAGCAGAGCCCGGACGGCGTCGAGGGTGTCGGCGTCGGCGGGGGACTTGTCGGGGCGGTAACCCTTCACCCGGGCGAAGCGGAGGGCCACGCCGCCGGGATAGCGGGGCGACCGTTGGGCCCCGTCGAGGGCGATCTCCACCACCATCTCGGGGGCCACGAACACGGTGTGACCGCTCGTGTCCTCGCCCACCTGGCGGGCCAGGAACTGCTCGGTCTGCCAGGCCAGCAGCTCGTCGGTGAGCCCCTTGAACGTCTTGCCCACCATCACCAGCTCGCCCGTCTCGGGGTGGCGGGCGCCCAGGTGGAGGTTCGACAGCCAGCCCCGGCGCCGGCCGTGACCCCACTCGGCCGCCAGCACCACCAGGTCGAGGGTGTGGACCGGCTTCACCTTGAGCCAGCTCTTGCCCCGCCGACCGGCCTCGTAGCGCCCGTCGACCGACTTGACCATCACCCCCTCGTGCCCCTGGGCCAGGGCCTGCTCCAGGTGGGAGGCCGCCTCCTCGGCCGAGGAGGCCACCACCGCCGGGATCCGCCGCTCGCCCACCAGGGCGCTGAGCGCGGCCGATCGGTCCCGGAGGGGTTCGTCGATCAGGCTGCGGCCGTCGAGGGCCATCAGGTCGAAGAAATAGGGGCGGACGAGGAAGCCACCAGCGCCGCCTCCGTCGTCGGGAGCGCGGTCGGGGGCAGCCTGGGTGGCGAACGTGCTGATCGTGTCCTGGAATGAGCGGGGGCCCAGGTCGCGGCCGTCGTCGTCGGTGTGGAAGCCCAGCACCTCGCCGTCGAGGATGGCGCTGCGGCAGTGCAGCGACCGGGCCCACTCGACCACGTGGGGCAGCCGGTCGGTGACCGGGTTGAGGTTGCGGGTGTAGATCGCCACCCGGCCCTCGTCGACGTGGAGCTGCACCCGGGCCCCGTCGAGCTTCCACTCCACCTGGGCCGTCCCCCCGAAGGCGGCCACGGCCGCCCCCACGTCGGTGGCGGTGGAGGCCAGCATGGGATGGATGGGGCGTCCCACCTCGAGTTGCACCGCGGCCAGGCCCTCGGCCCCCTCGGTGAGGGCGATGCGGGCGGCCCGGCCCAGGTCGCCCTGGAGCATCACGGCCCGCCGCAACTCGGCCGCCTTCACGTCGGCGGCCAGGGCCACGGCGGCGGTGAGTACCCCCTGGAGGGCGCCCTGGCGCAGGTCGCCGATGAGGATGCGGCGCACCAGCTCGTGCTCGTCGGCTGTGGCCCGGGCCAGGAAGGTGGTGAGCAGCCCGTCCCGGGCCTTCACCGAGCCCGGTCCCGAGGTGGTCACCAGCTCGCTCAGCAGGGTGTCGAGGGCCAGGATCGGCAGTGACGGCTCGGCTGCCGGCTCCACCTGCTGGCGGGCCACGGTGGCCCACCCGACCCCGAGCGACCCCTGGCGGGGCGCCCCCATCAGCAGGCCCACCGCCGGCTCGATCTCGTCGGGCGCCAGCCCCCGCAGGGTGGCCGCCAACAGCTCCTGCTTCTCCCGCCGGCTGGCGGTGGCGGCCACGGCGGCCGAGGTTCGGGCGAGCTCGATCAGCAGCATGTCGGCTCCAGTATCCAGCCGTGCGGCCGTGGTTCCCCGCGCCCGCCCGGCGACCGGTACGATCTGCGATCCGGCCCGAGCCGACGGGCCGACACCCGACACACCACTGGGGGACACGATGAGCAACGACGACGAGGCGAGGATCACGGCCCGGCCCAACGGCCCCCTCCTGGTGAAAGGCTCGGTGCCGCTGGTGCGCAAGACCGCCGCCCACTCCGAGCACGGCGAGCCTCTCACCTGGATCACCAGCGCCCCGGTCACCGACGCCGCCAATTACGCCCTGTGCCGGTGCGGGGCGTCGGCCAAGCGACCGTTCTGCGACGGCACCCACGCCAAGGTCGGCTTCGACGGCACCGAGACCGCGGCTGCCGCCGACGCCGTGGCCGGCACCTACGACGGCCGGTCCAAGTCCCTCGGTGGCACCGGGATCACGGTCCGGGACGACCGCTCGATCTGCGTCCACGCCGGGTTCTGCGGCACCCGGGCGAGCAACGTGTGGAAGGAGATGGCCGGCACCGACGAGTCGACCGTCCGCCTGGCCGTGATCAACGCCGTGGAGAAGTGCCCCTCGGGGGCCCTGACCTACCGCTTCGACGGGGCCGAGGGCGACACCGAGCCCGACTACCCCACCCAGATCGGCATCGTCGACAATGGCCCCCTGTGGGTGACGGGCGGCATCCCGGTGACCACGTCCGACGGGCGGGACCTCGAGGTCCGGGCCCGGGTGACGCTGTGCCGGTGCGGTGCCTCGGGCAACAAGCCGCTGTGCGACGGCTCCCACAAGGAGGCTGGTTTCACCGAGCCCTGATTCGGGATGAACAAGTTGTTCTGCCCTGGTAGACTGGGCGCCGGGTTGGCGACAGCGTGCGGGGGCAGGCGTGGCGGTTGATCTCGGTATCGAGGACCTCACGGACATCGAGCTGATCGGGCGCGGCGGTTTCAGCATCGTGTATGCCGCCACCGACGCCAGGACCGGCCGTCGGGTGGCGGTGAAGGTGATCCACGCTGTCAGCGATCGGATCCATCGGTCGTTCGAGCGGGAGCGGGCGGTGATGGCCCGCCTCTCGGCCCACCCCAACGTGGTGACGCTGTACGACAGCGGTTACACCCCGGACGGGCGACCCTACCTGTCCATGGAGCTGATGGACGAGGGCACGCTGGCCGACCGGGTGGGCCGCCAGGGGCCGCTCCCGTGGCGGGTGGCGGTCAACCTCCTGCTGCCGATCGCCGGGGCCCTCGATTTCGCCCACCGCCAACAGGTGCTGCACCGGGACGTGAAGCCGGAGAACATCCTGCAGGCCGGGGATCAGGTCCGCCTGACCGACTTCGGGATCGCCTCACTGCGCGATGCCAGCGGCTACACCACCACCCGGGTGGCGGCCAGCTGGGGTTACACCGCCCCCGAGACGCTGGAGAACCAGCGGGACGAGCGCTCCGACCTGTACTCCCTCGGATCCACGCTCTACATGCTGCTGACGGGGGAACCGCCGTTCGCCGGCCAGGGCAACGTCTCGATCCAGTCGCTCATGTACCGCCTGGTCAACCAGCCCCCGCCCCGACTCCCCGCCGATCTGGTGCCGCCTGCGCTCGACGACATCCTGCAGGCCTGCCTGGCCAAGGACCCCGACCAGCGGCCCCAGAGCGCGGCCGCCCTGGGTGAGGCCCTCCGGCCGCTGCTCCCGTCGTCACCGGCGGCCCCCCGCCGGCCGGCGCGGACGGAGGGCACACTGGAGCCGCCGGCCCGCTCGTCGGAGCCGGAGCCGGAGTCGAAGGCGGAGCTGGAGTCGAAGGCGGAGCCGACGCCGAAGGCGGGGGTCGGGGCGGTTCACCGGCGCAAGGTGTCGCCCCTGGCCGTGGCCGGTGTGGTGGTCGTGGCGGTCGGGGCCGTCGCCCTGGCGCTGTCTCTGGTCGCCCGGGGCAACGATCCGGCGCCGCCGGCCCCACCGGCCGGCGGCACATCCGTCCCGGCTGCCGGGCCGGATACCGCGGTCTTGGCCGGTCACCGGGGAACGGTCACCCGCCTCGTCCCGCTGCCTGACGGGCGGCTCGTCTCGGCCAGCGAGGACCGGACGGTCCGGGTCTGGGACCCGGCCCGGCCCGAGGTGTTTCCGGTCGTGCTGCGGGATCTCCCGGCCCCGGTCACCGGCGTCGTCGCTCTCGGCGACGGCCGCCTCGCCCTGGGCGGGAGCGACGGCACGGTGACGATCCGACCGTCGGGGAACGACGGCTCGGCGCCCATCGTCCTGGCCGGCACCCCGGGGCCGGTGACGGCGCTGGCCGTGCTCGGCGACGGCCGGCTGGCGGTGGCTGGCACCAACGGGACCGTCCGCATCTGGGATCCCGCCGCCGCCCCGGCGACCGAGCCGGTGATCCTCCAGGGTGCGTCGGGCGGGGTGACGGCGCTGGCCGCCCTGGCCGACGGGCGCGTCGCCGGCGGCACCGCCGACGGGGCCCTGCTGATCTGGGACCCGGCCGGCCCCGACGGGAAACCGGCCGTCGTGCTCACCGGCCACCAGGGGGCGTCGGTCACCGCCCTGATCGAGGTGACCGGCGGCCGGCTGGCGTCGGCCGGTACCGACGGGACCGTGCGACTGTGGGATCCCGCCACCCCCGCCTCCCCGGCCGGCCCCGTGTTCACCGACCACACCGGAGCTGTCTCCGCCCTGGCCGCCCTGGGCGACGGCCGGATCGTCTCGGGCAGTGCCGACGGTTCGGTGAAGGTGTGGGATCCCGACCAGATCCCCCTCGGTGTCCGCACCGTCTACCGGCCCGAGGGTGCGGTGACGGCGCTGGCCGCCCTCCCCGACGGGCGCCTGGCCACGGCAGGTGCTGACGACTGGGCCATCCAGGTGTGGCCTGCGGCCTCCGCCGGCAGCTGACCGGTCGGCCCCCCGGCCCCTCCCCGCCAACCGCCGACCGCCAGGCCAGAAAACCTGTATCACCGGTTCCGGAGCCTCGTCTGTATCTGTGCGCCGGTGCAAACGGTACGGCGTTGCCCTTTGGGGGCAGCCTGGCGCAAACGGCGAGAGAGCGGTAGGCCTGGAGGGAGGCCTGCCGCTCTCAGCTTTTGGCCGACGGTGCACTCTCCCGGCCCGGCCCGCCCGTGGGCTCAGGCCCCGGGGCGGGCCCGGTCGGTCATGCGGCGCACGTCGAGGGGCGGCCCGGCCGGCTCGGGCCCGATCCGGATGCGGGCGTCGACCACCACCGCCCCGCCGGGGCCCACGATCACCGGGTTGAGGTCGAGCTCGGCGATCTCCACCCCCCGGTCGTCGTGGTGGCCGGCCAGGCGGGCCACCCGCTCCAACAGGTCCTCCAGGGCATCGGTGTCGGCCAGGGGCGCCCCCCGGTAGCCGAACAGCAGGGGCGAGGCCCGCAGCGAGCGGACCAGGTCGGCGGCGTCGGCGTCGGTGAGGGGGAGCACCCGGAACGACCGGTCGCCCAGCAGTTCGGTGGCCACGCCGCCCAGGCCGAACATCACCAGCGGCCCGAACACGGCGTCCTGCACCACGCCGATGATGGTCTCGGTGCCGGCGGCGGCCATGGCCTGCACCACGCCGCCCGTCATCCGGTCGCCGATCCGGGTGGCCATGTCGGTGTAGGCGGCGTGCACCGCCGCCTCGTCGCCCAGGTCGAGGGCCACGCCGCCCACGTCGCTCTTGTGGATCAGGTCGGGTCCGCTGGCCTTGAGGGCCACCGGGAACCCGATCCGGGCCGCCGTGGCCGCCGCGTCGTCGGCCGAGCCGACGGCCACCGTGCGGGCCGTCTTCACCCCCACCGCCTCCAGCACGTCCCACACCTGGTCGGGCGTGAGCCAGCCGCCGGCGGGGGCGGCGGCCAGGGCGCCGGCGATCACGTCGGCCGCCCGGTCCACGTCGAACCGCTCCAGCTCACGCACCCGGCCCGGGGGTCGGCGCCGCCACTCGGCGTAGGCCGCGGCCCGGCCCAGGGCCCGCACGGCCGCCTCGGGTGAGGAGAAGGCCGGCACCCGCACCTCGGCCGCCGGGCCGCCGCCTCCGCCCACCTCGGCGGGCGGGGCCATCGCCTGGGCCGGTTCGAGCAGGGCCGGCATGTCGGGCCAGGCCAGGAAGCTGACCACCACCGGCTTGGCCGCCGGCACCGGCTCGGGTCCGGTGGCATCGGCCACCGCCGCCGGTCGGTCGGCGGTGGCGGGCGGGGGGACGGCCGGCCCGGCGGTGGCCACCACGCCGGCCACGGTGGCCGCCACCTGACGGGGCGGGGCGGCGAAGGTGGGGGTGCAGATCACGAGCACGGCGTCGACGTCGGGGTCGGCCAGGAGGAGCTCGGTGGCCTGGCGGTAGTGCTCGGGGGTGGCCCCGGCCACCAGGTCGACCGGGTTGGCGGTGGCGGCTTTGGGGTCGAGGATGGCCCGGAGTGCCTGCTGGGTGGCCTCGCCCAGGGTCGGTACCTCCAGCCCGGCGGCCACGCAGGCGTCGGTGGCCAGGATCCCGGGCCCGCCCGAGTTGCCCACGATGGCCACCCGGTTGCCGGCCGGCAGGGGCTGGGACCCGAGCACCAGCGCCATGTCGAACTGCTCCTCCAGGGTGTCGACCCGGATCACGCCGGTCTGGCGGAACAGGGCGTCCACCGCCGTGTCGGGGCTGGCCATGGCGGCGGTGTGGGACGAGGCGGCCCGCACCCCCACCGGGGTCCGGCCGCTCTTCACCGCCACGATCGGCTTGCGGCGCGACACCCGCCGGGCGATACGGGCGAACTTGCGGGGGTTGCCGAACGACTCCAGGTACAGGAGCACCACGGTGGTGCCGGGGTCGTCCTCCCAGTACTGCAGGAGGTCGTTGGAGCTGACGTCGGCCTTGTTGCCCACCGACACGAAGGCCGACACGCCGAGCCCCAGCCGCTGCGACCGCTCCAGGATGGCGATTCCGATCGCCCCCGATTGCGACAGCATGGCCACCCGCCCGGCCGAGGGCCGGTAGGGGGAGAAGGTGGCGTCGAGCCCGATGGCGGTGTTGACCATGCCGATGCAGTTCGGGCCGACCAGCCGCATGCTGTGGAGCCGGGCCAGGTGGCGCAGCTGAACTTCGCCGTCGCCCTCGCCCACCTCGCCGAACCCGGCCGACAGCACCACCACGCCCTTCACCCCCTTGGCCCCGCACTCTTCGAGCACGGCGGCCACGGCCGGGGCCGGCACGGCGATCACGGCCAGGTCGACCGGGCCGGGGATGGCGGTGACGCTGGGGTAGGCGGGCACGCTGGCCACGTGGGGGCTGCTCGGGTTCACGGGGTAGACGGGCCCGTCGAAGTTGCCGCCCAGCAGGTTGCGCAGCACCTGGTGGCCCACGTTCTGGGGCGACCGGCTGGCCCCCACCACGGCCACCGACCGGGGCAGGAGCAGGCGGGCGATCGACGCCGCCTCGGCCCGGTGCTCCCGCTGCTCCATCGCCGCCTGGGCCGCCGGGCTCGGCTCGATCAGCAGCTCCACGCCCACCACCCCGTGGTCGAGGTGGGTGGTCTCGGCGAAGCCGGCCGAGCGGAACACGCCGAGCATCTGACGGTTGGTGGCCAGGGTCTCGGCCGTGAACCGGGTGATGCCCCGCTCCCGGGCGTCGGCCGCCAGATGCTCCAGCAGGACGGTGCCCAGGCCCCGGCCCTGGTCATGGTCGGCCACCACGAACGCCACCTCGGCCCGGTCGGCGTCGCCTTCCCGCTCGTAGCTGGCCACCGCCGCCAGTTGGCCCCCGATCTCGGCCACCAGCGTGAGCTGGTTGTGGAAATCCACCGTGGTGAAGTGCTCGATCATGGCGTCCGACAGCCGGGGCTTGGCTGTGAAGAACCGCATGTAGCGACTCTCGTCGGACAGGGCGAGGTGGAAGGCCTGGAGGGCCGGCCCGTCGGCCGGGCTGATCGGGCGGATGTGGGCCGTGGTGCCGTCGGCCAGCACCACGTCGGACGACCAGTGCTCAGGGGGATGGCTGGCGGTGGGCGAATGCGGGTCGGCTGTCACCACTCCATGAAACCACCAGCGCCGCTGTTCATCAGGGCCATAGGTCCCACCCTCCCCGAGCGGCCCGGCGGCGCTGACTAGTGTGGGGTGGTGGAGGATGTCGCACGCCTGGTCGAGGCGGCCCGCCAGGGTGATGCCGCCGCATGGAGGGCCCTGGTCGACGGGCACACGGGGCTGGTGTGGAGCATCGTGCGCGGCTTCCGCCTCGACCACGACACCGCCCGCGACGTCTATCAGACCGTGTGGCTCCGCCTGGCCGAGCATCTCGACCGCATCCGGGAGCCGGGCCGCCTGGCCGGCTGGTTGGGCCAGACCACCCGCAACGAGTGTGTGGGGGTGGTGCGTCAGCGCAGCCGGATCGTGCTCAGCGACGCGCCGGAACAGGTGCGGGCGGGCGGCGAGCCGGTGGACCTGGCCGCCTGGACCGAGCCCGGGTCCCGCCTCGAGCGCGACGAGACCCGGGCCGAGGTGGCGGCCGCCTTCGAACGCCTGGGGGAGCGGTGCCAGGAGCTGCTCCGCCTCCTGGTGTGCGATCCTCCGGTGAGCTACGAGATCATCTCCGAGTCGCTGGGCATCCCGGTGGGCTCGATCGGGCCCACCCGGGCCCGCTGCCTGCAGACGCTGCGGTCCACGCCCGAGATATCCCGTATCAGCGCCGGGTTGCGTTCGTCATGACGACACCGATGGACGATGATGCCCTGCTCGCTCTCGTGGCCGACGCCGTGGCCGGCGACGGACCGCCGCCCGATGCCGTCGAGGCGGCCTACGCCGCCTTCGGGTGGCGGACCCTGGAGGCCGACCTGGCCCAGCTGTTCGAGCCGGAGGTGGTCGGCTTCCTCCACCAACCGGAGCCGTCGGCCCGGGTGGTGACGTTCACCACCGACCACGGGGTGATCGAGGTGGCGATCGACGGCGGCCACCTCGCCGTGACCGCCAGCCCGCCGCTCGAGGCCGTGTGGCTCCGCCGCCCCGACGGCACAACAGAGCCGCTGGGCTCGGCGGAGCGCCCCGGTACGGCGCCGGGTCCGGTCCGCCTCGAGCTGACGTGGCCCACGGGAACCGCTCTGACGCCCTGGTTCACCCTGTAATACCTCGCCTACGCTGATAGGGAGGGGGTGCGGCAACCATCTTTGGTATCGGTGCCACAAGCGGTTTGGGGCGCTCTCGCCAGGGCCTAGGGTGACACGCTGTTATGACGACGACCGATTTCTACGCCATGCTGTCCGAGGCCGACCGGCGTCGCATCCGGAGCCTGATGGTCCGGCGCCGCTTCGAGCGGAACGAGGTGGTGTTCCACCAGGGAGATCCGGGGGCCAGCCTCCACGTGATCGAGTCGGGCTGGTTCCTGGTCCAGGCCGTCACCCCCAACGGGAGCCGGGTGGGGATGACCATCGAAGGCCCCGGCGACGTGTTCGGTGAGCTGGCCCTGCTCGACTCCGAGGGCCGGCGGACGGCCACGATCCGGGCCCTGCGGCGGTCCGAGACCATGTGCCTCGATGCCGAACGGTTCGCCGAGTTGCGCCTGGCCCTGCCCGAGGTCGACCGGTTTCTCGTGGCCATGCTCACCCGCCGGGTGGAGCGGCTGACCGAGCAGCTGTCCGACGCCGCCTGGACGCCGGCCGAGAAGAGGGTCTGCAGCGTCGTGCTGCGGCTGGCCAAGGTGTTCGACGACGGGCCGATCAAGCTCAAGCAGGAGGAGCTGGCGTCGCTGGCCCACACCACCCGGCCCACCGTGTCGACCGTGCTCAGCGATCTGGGCCGCCAGGGCATCGTGAGCACCGGTCGGGGCAGCCTCACCGTGCTCGACGAGGCCAAGCTGCGCCACCGCGCTGGCAAGTAGGGTCCAGGGCTGGTTCGGGTTCGGCGTCAGGCCCGGGCCTGGGCGGTGTCGAGGGCCAGTCGGTAGAGCTGGCGCTGGGCGTGACTCCCGCCCAGGCGCCACCACTGGTCGGTCACCGTGGCCAGCTCCGCCACCGCGTCGCGCCACTGGCCCCGGCCGTAGGCGGCCAGGCCCCGGGCCACGGCGAGGCCCGCCCGGCGCAGCACGTCGGCCGCGTGGTCGTCGGCCCGGGCGGACCAGGCGGCCATCCCGGCCAGCATGACCGCCGCCTCGTCGTGCCGCCCGGCCCGGCTCAGGGCCAACACCATGTGGGTGTCGTTGAAGGGGTTGGAGTGTTGGCCCAGCCGCACCAGGGCCGGGGCCACCAGCCGCTCCCACCGCGGTCCCACGTCGACCCCGACCGCCTCCAGCCGGGCCAGCAGAGCGATGGCGTTGGTCAGGTCGAGGCCCTCCTCGCTCTGGCCGGGGTAGATGTGGCGATCGAACGAGCCGAGCGCCTCGGCGTGGCGGCCCAGGGCCCACAGGGCCAACGCCTGATGCCACCATAGGTGCCCGGCGAATCCCGGCTTGCCCTCCAGGCCGGGATTGTCCCGCCCGATCCAGTCCACGCCCTCCTCCCGCCGCTGCTCCATCTCCAGCACGTGGGCCACGGCGTGGATGGCCCACAGGTCACCGGGGTCGGCCGCCACCCCCCGGCGGCCGAGAGGCTCGGCGTGGTCGTACCGGCCGTGCTCCTCCAGGGCGAACGACTCCATCCCGTCGAGGTAGCTGGCCAGGGGCAGCTCGGCTCCGGCCCAGGCCGGCCGCACGGCCTGAATGCCGGCCAGCATCGCCTCCAGCCGGCCGGTGGTGAATTGCAGGAGGTAGCGGCTGCGCAGGGTGTGGAGGTCGGTGGGGTGATCGGCCACGGCGGCGTCGAGGGCCGCCAGGGTGCGTTCGACGTCGCCCCGGGTCCAGTGCCACGACGCCTCCACCAGCTGCCGCTCCCGGCGGCTGAGCCCGCCCGTGGCGCCCCGGGCGTCGTCGGCCAGCTGACGGGCCCGCTCCATCAGCGTCGGCTTGTGGGTCTGGGCCAGGAGTTGGGCCGCCACCGCCCGGGCCAGGGGGCCGCCGGCGGCCAGCGGCTCCAGGCGGGCGGCGATGGCGGGCGACATCGTGAGGTAGTCGACGGCCGCCCCCTCGATAAGGGCCACCTCGTCCGCCGGTGCCGTCACCGGGCACCCCCACCGATCGTTCGCCATCCCCCCAGTCAACCAGGAACCCGAGGCCCACTCTCCGGTGTTCGCCGAAGGCGAACCCGAGGAAACCGGAGGGTTCCCTTAGTCCGTGAAGGCGAGGATGGGTTCCTCCAGGTAGAGGCCGATCTTGGCCAGGAACCGGGCGGCCTCGCCGTCGTCGACCAGGCGGTGGTCCACGGTGACCCCCACGGTCATCACCGGTACCTCCCGGGGCGCGCCGGCCACCAGGCGCAGGTTGGGCCGGGGTTGGCCGTAGCTGACCAGAGCGGCGGTGCCGGCGGGAAGGGTGGTGGTGCCGGCCGTGACCTCGAGGGGCCCGAGGTTGTGCACGGTGAACGTCTGGCCCCCGGTCTCGCCGGCCCGGAGGCGGCCCTGGCCGGCCCGCGCTCCCAGGTCGGTGACGGTCCGGCCCAGGGCCCGCAGTGAGCGGTCGTTCATCTGGCGCACCACCGGAACGGCCAGACCCCGGGGGCCGGGGCAGGTGAAGGCCACGTCGTAGAGGTCGGCCGGTACGAGCTGGTGCTCGACGTCGACCCGGGCGTTCATCCGGGGGTGCTCCACCAGCACCGGGAGGGCCAGCCGCATGAACAGGGCCTCCAGCGGCAGGCCGCCGTCGATGGTGGCGTCCAACCGTTCGTGGGCCCGGAGGAGCTGTTCCACCTCCACCTCCCGGTAGAGGGTGAGCGTGGGGCCGAACACGGCGTCGGGCACCACCACCGGCTCGCTGGAATGGCCGGTTCGGGTCCGCCCCGGGCCCGATCGGGCGGTGGCGGACGGCGGAGAGGGAGACGGGGCGGCGGCGGGTGTGGAGGGCATCAGATCGGCGGGGGTCAGGGGCTCGGCCGGGACGGCTGGGCGGTGGGCGGGGGGCGGATGGTGGTGGCCGGCCAGGATGTCGTCGCTGGCGTCCGGGTCGACCGGCGTGGAGATCGTGGCGTCGGTGGTGGTGGGCACGGCGGCCGGTTCGGCCGGGGCCGGTTCCCCGATCACGGTGCCGAAGGCGGCCCGCTGCACGTCGGCCCGGGTGATCCGGCCGTCGGGGCCGGAGCCGGAGAGGGTGGCCAGGTCCACCTCGAACTCCTCGGCCAGGCGGCGCACCATGGGTGAGACCACGGCCCCGTCCCCGGCAGTCGGAGTCCCGGCCTCGTCGTCCGGGCCGCTGGCCGGTGCCTCGTCGTCGATGATCTGCGGCTCGTCGTCGTCCGCCGGGGCCCGATCGTCGGCCCTCGGGGCCTGATCGCCAGCCGCCGGAGCCCGGTCGCCGGCCGCCGGGGCGGTGCCGCCCTCGGCGTCGGGTGGGGGATCGAGGCTCGCCGTCACCAGGATCGAGCCGATCTCCAGCATCTCGCCCACCTCGCCCCCCAGGCGGAGCACCCACCCGGTGAACGGGGCCGTGAGGTCCACCATCGATTTCTCGGTCTCGACGGTGCACAGCAGGTCGCCTGGGTCCACCCGTTGGCCCACGGCCACGAACCACTCCACGATCTCGGCCTTGAGCGCGCCGTCGCCGGCCGACGGGAGGCGGAACTCGAGTTGCACGTCCATGGGGGTGGGGGACCTCGTGCGGTGCGGGCGGCGGGCTGGGCGGTGTCGGCGGGTCGGTGCCACCGTAGCGCAGCCCGCACACCCCGTTCGGCTACCCCGCAGGCGGGTCCGGCCACACCCCGGACCTCCGCTGGCCGGGCCCGGTCGGCGCCGGTACGGTCGCGACATGACGACCATCACGCTCGACGGCCCCACGACCATCCTGGTGATCGAGGGGTTGACCCTGCCCGAGGCCAAGCCCGAGTTCCTGGAGGCGATCTCGGCCGCCGCCCCCGCCGGCTCCACCGTGCGGCTGGCCAAGGGCATGCGCGACGCCGCCTCCCAGGCGGCCGACGTGGAGGTCGTGTTCGGCATCCTCAACGAGCCCCTGTTCGCCGCCGCCCCTGGCCTGCGCTGGGTCCACGCCATCGCCTCCGGGGTCGACTCCCTGCTGTTCCCCGCCTTCGTGAACAGCGACGTGATCCTCACCGGGGAGAAGGGCCTCGTGGGCGGGCACCTGGCCGACACCGGTTGGGGCCTGCTGCTGGCCCTCACCCGGCAGATCGGCACCGCCCTCCGCCTCGGGCCCGACGCCTGGTCGAAGCGGGTGGACATGCGGATGAAGGAGGTGGAGCTGGAGGGCATGACGATGGGGGTCGTCGGTTTCGGCGGCACCGGGCGGGCCATGGCCAAGCGGGCGGTGGCCTTCGGAATGCAGACGATCGCGGTCGACGAGTTCCCCTCACAAGGCGATCACGGGGTGGCCGAGGTGTGGCCGGCCAGCCGCCTCGACGACCTGCTGGCCCAGTCCGACGTGGTGGCCATCTGCTGCCCCCTGACGCCCGAGACCAACGGCCTGTTCAATGACGCCACCTTCGCCAAGATGAAGCCGGGGGCCTACGTGGTGAACGTGACCCGGGGTGAGATCTTCGACGACGCCTCCGTGGTGCGGGCCCTGGAGAGCGGCCAGCTGGGCGGGCTGGCCACCGACGTGGCCCCGGGCGAGCCCCTGCCGGCCGACCATCCCCTGTTCAGCCACCCCAACGTGGCCATGACCCCCCACACGGCGGGGGCCAGCCAGCTCCGGTCGATCCGCAACGTCAACCGCTTCTGCGACAACCTGGGCCGGGCCCAGCGGGGCGAACCCCTCGACGGCGTGGTGGACAAGAGGCTCGGTTACTGAGCGGCCCCTCCCGGCCCGTCGCCGGCGGCAAGTGGGGTCTCCCCCGGGCAGATGGCGGACGGGGCGGCGGGCGGGCCGTCCCCGTCGAGCAGGGCCCGCACCGCCCGGATGCCCTCGGCGTTGACCTGCAGCTGGTTCTCCAGGTCGGCCTTGGCGTCGCCCGACAGCACCCAGCCCAGCGGGGCCTGGGAGCCGGGATGGGCCCGGGTGGTGATCGTGAACCACTGGTCGAACTGGCGGCGGCTGGCGCTGCGGGCCGCCGCCTCGTAGCCGGCCGCCGTGTTGCTCAGCCCCACCACCGGGGCCAGCAGCTGGCTCGACGAGCCCGACGGCGCGATCTCGTCGCGCCGGTAGCCGTTGTCGATCTGCACGAACACCGGCAGCACGCACCGGCCGGAGGCGATGGCCAGCTCGGTCCCGAGGCGGGGCCACGCCTCCACCACACTCGACGCCCCCGACGTCTCCCGGTAGCCGCCGTCCACCACCTCCACCGACTCCGGCGGTCGGGGGCCGCCGTCGCACCGGTCGATCCGGCCCGACGGGCTCACGAACGGGAACCGGGCCGACAGCAGGGCGGCGCTGGCGGCGCTGATGTCGTCGCACAGCACGTCGGCGGCGTCGATGGTGGCGTCGAGCAGGGTCTCGCCGTCGGACTCGGGGGTGCGGCAGGTGTTGGCGCTGCGGCGGGCGTTGGTGTTGATGGGGCTCACGGCGAACCGGCAGCCGTCGTTCACGCTGTAGCCGTTGAGCACGAGCAGCGGCTCGCGGCCGGTGGCCTGGGCGTTGAACCAGGGTCGGGTCAGCTCACCGTCGGGCCAGGAGGCCGACCAGGCCCGCTCCAGGATCGCCCCTCGGTCCACGCCCTGGCTCGGCCGGAGCAGGGTGTTGAGCCCGTCGTTGAACAGCCAGGAGGCCACCACCGGAGCCAGGTAGTCGTCGCCCAGGCGGTCGGCGTACCAGCGGCTGGGCGGGCCCCCGACCAGCGGCGAGGCGGTGGTGGCCCCGCCGGAGCCCGGGCCGCGGGGGACCCAGGACGGGCCGGCGGCGGAGACGTAGGCGGTGAGGCCGAGGCTGCCGCCGGACACGCCCGATCCGAGCAGGAAGCGGTCGCGGCGGGAGGCGGCCCGGGCCCGATCGGCGTTGGTGACGGGGTCGGCGCACGGGTCGTCGCCGCTGTCGGTCCGCTCCACGATGCAGTCGACCACGGCCGCCGTCCAGTAGGCGGCCCGGATCCCGCCACCCGAGGCCGCCACCAGCAGGACCGGCATCGGGGCCTTGGCGGTGGCCGACACCGGCGGGGCGCCCGCCGTCGTGCCGAGGCCGCGGGCGGTGGCCCAGGCCTGGATGAACGAGTTGCTCCGCAACGGGGTGGGGACCGGATGGCTGGGGAGGCTGGGCACCGTGTGGTAGCCGTTGAGCGACCCACCCAGCGGCGACAACGCCACCCACACCACGAGGAGCCCCATCAGTGGGGGCCGGCGCAACGACAGCTGGCGCAGGGCCGACGGCACGACGTAGGGGCGGAGCCAGGCCACGTCGGCCACCAGGACCGACACGGTGTCGGCAGCCGAGCCGATCAGGCAGAAACCGGAGAGGAACACGGCCAGCAGCACCAGGGCGCCGATCCGGTGGGCGTGGCCCACCACGATGTCGGGGTCGTGGAACAGCACGGCTGGAGCGTGCAACGCGGCCAGGGCCGCCAGCACCCGGCGCCGGCCGCCGTCGGGCAGATCGCCCACCCCGCGGGCCAGGCGCCGCAGAAGATGTACGACGGTCGGTACCGCCGCCAGCAGCCCGAGGCCGACAGCGAGGCGGAGGGCGAGCTGGGCCTGGCGGGCGCCGCCAGGGGCCAGGAAGAGCACATCGGTGGCGGTGGCCCGGATGGCCACCACGGCCAGGGCCGCCGGCACCAGCGCCCCGATGAGGGCGGCGAGCCGGAGGCGGACGGTCGGGTCGTTCCGGTGGGGGAGCGGGGGGACCGGATCGACGGTGACGGTGGCGGCGCCGGCCGGTTCCACCCGCCAGGCCCGGTCGTCGCCGTCGCCGTCCGTGCCGTCGCCGTCGGGCCGGGACCGGGTGGCGGTGGCGGTGTCGATCACGAGCGAGGCCAGGCCGACGACGATGATCAGCCCGCCCGGCACCCGTAGGCCCTTCCAGGGCAGGACGATCGAGGCGGCGACGGGGGCGGCGCCGGCCAGGGCCACGGTGAGGCCCACCCGGGCCGCCCGCAGGCGGTCGGCGGTGACGAGCTGGCCCAGGGCCCGGGGTCGGCTCCGGAGCCAGTGCCACCAGTCGGCCGGGGAGCGGGGGGAGCTGCCGTCGAGCCACCGGATCCGGAGGCCGCCGCCGGCGGTGCCCGCCGCGGCCCGGGGAAACGCCGACCCGGCGGCCCGGGGCTTCAGGGCGCCGGCTGCGGTGAGGGCGAGGACGGCGGCCAACACTCCCACCGCGGCCAGGGAGGCGACCCACTGGGCCGGCGACAGGCGCCGCACGGCGTCCGACGATTGGCCCGGCACCAGGAGCCCGGCGGTGAACACGGCGGCCACCGCAGCCTGGACCCACAGGTGGCGCCCGGCCTCCAGCACCGGGCGGGCCCGGCCGGCCAGCCAGTCGGCCACCGACACCAGGGCGCCCAGGGCGGCCGCCGCCACCAGCACCGTCTTGATCCCCCCGGCCAAGTGGATGAGCCGGAGCGCCCCCGCCCCGATCTCCACGGCGGGTCCTGCGTCGCCCACCCGCCACCACCGGCCCACCCGGGCCAGGATCTGGAGGTTCTCGGCGGCATCGGCCAGTCCGCCGGCCACCGCCGCTACGGCCAGACCGGGATGGGCGGCGAACGCCCGCACCAGGCCGGCCGGTACCGAGGTGGAGCCGCTGCGGTCCATCCGGCGCGTCACCGCCCACCGCTGGGCCCCCACCAGCAGCACGACGTAGGCCGGCATGAAACCGAGCAGGTCGGTGAGCAGCCAGGACCTTGCGATCGTCAGGCCGGATCGCACCTCGAGGGCCCGGGGTTCGCGGTCGGGCTGGGGGGTGCCGGCGGTGGCGGTGGTGGCCGTCGTGCCGGCGGAACCGGCGGCCAGGGCGCAGCGGACCGGATCGATGGCGTACCCCCGGGTCTCGAGGTCGAACAGCACCCAGCCGGTCACGGTCTCGGTGAGCTCGGTGCGGGTGGCGCCCGGATACTGGGCGTCGATGATGCCACCGGCTCGGCACGTACCGGGCGACATGGCGTGGAGCAGGCCGGTGGCCGCCGTCATCGCCAGCCACGAGCCCACCAGCACGGTGGCGGCCGCCGCCATCACCCAGCGGAAGCGCCGCCCCGCCCGATCGGTCTCGTCCCCCATCGCCGTCCTCCTGGGCAGAGGCTACTAACCCCCGGTGACAGCGGCCGTCCCACTCGGGTCCGGCCCCTACACTTCGGGGCGTGGACCGCCGGGAGTACACGAGCCACGATGCCGTCGCCCTGGCCGGTCTGGTGCGCCGGGGTGAGGTGACGGCGGCCGAGCTGGCCGCCGCCGCAGGGGCCCAGCACGCCCACACACATCCCGTGATCAACGCCGTCGTCGAGTGGTACGAGGCGGAGACAGTGGTGGTCCCGCCGGGCGCTGGCCCACTGGCCGGCGTCCCCTTCCTGCGCAAGGACATCGGCTCCACCGAGGCCGGGCGCCTCGTCGAGATGGGCTCGCGACTGGCGGTCGGCGTGCGGGCCGGCGAGACCAGCCCCTACTTCCGGGCCCTGGCCGCCGCCGGGGCCCAGGTGCTGGGCCGCACCGCCGTGCCCGAGTTCGCCCAGCACGGCACAACCGAGACCGATCTCGTCGGCGCCACCCGCAACCCGGTCGATCCGGCCACGTCGGCCGGTGGCTCCTCGGGCGGGGCGGCGGCCGCGGTGCGGGCCGGGGTGGTGCCGCTGGCCCATGCGTCCGACTCGGCCGGATCGATCCGGATCCCGGCTTCGGTCACGGGGTTGCTGGGGCTCAAGCCCAGCCGGGGCCGGGTGCCCGGTTGCGGGTTCGACTGGAACGGCCTACTGGTGGAGCTGGTGCTCGCCCGCTCGGTCGCCGACCTGGCCGCCGCCCTACGGGCCGTCGCTGTGGCCGCCCCCGCCCCGTCCGGCGGGTCCGACCGCCCGGCTCGGCGACCCCGGCGGATCGCCTTAAGCCTCGACCACTGGGCCGGTGGCACCACGGAACCGGCGGTCCGGGAGGCGGTGACCGCCGCCGCCCGAGCGCTGGAGGCGGCGGGCCACACGGTGGAACCGATCGGCCGGCCGTTCAGCTACGAGCAGCTCATGTCCACCTGGTTCCCGCTGTTCGGCCTGGGCATCGCCGAGTTGATCCACGCCACCGCCGCCCGTACCGGCCGCCCGGCGGCGGCGCCCAACCTGGAGCCGAACACGCTGGAGATGCTGGAACGGGTGGCGGCGTTGGCGCCCGGCGCCCGCGCCGAGGCCCTGGCCGCCGGGGAGCTGGTGACGGCGGGTCTGGCGGCCAACCTGGCCGGCTTCGACGCCCTGCTCACCCCCACGCTCGATCGGGCCGTCGTACCTCTCGGTCGCATGGCCGGCCTCTGCCCGATGGACCGGTACCTGGCCGACGGCGACGAATGGTTCGACCGTCTCTACCTGGCCAACGTCACCGGCTGGCCGGCGCTGTCGGTCCCGGCGCCGGTGCCGCCTGGCCGGCCCCCGGTGGGGGCCCAGCTGATGGCGGCGCCGGGGGCCGAGGAGCTCCTGTTGGGCCTGGCCGAGGACCTCCTGGGGGACGCCGTGGTCCCGGCCATCGTCGATCCCTGACGGCCCCGATCTGCGGAAAGGCTTGAGCCGGCGGGCCGGGTCGGCCAACCTGGTGCGCCGTGACCACAACCCTCGCCGTCATAACCGGAGCGTCCCGGGGCATCGGGGCCGGAATCGCCCTCGCCGCCGACCGCTCGGGCGCCACCGTCGCCGCCGTCAACCGGACACCGACCGAGATCCAGCGCCAGCTCACGGTCGATCTGGCCGATCCGGCGGCCTGGCCCGTGTTCGGCCACTGGTACGAGCAGCTGGTGGAGCTGGCGGCGCCCGACCGGGTGGTGTTCGTGCACAACTCGGCCACTCTCACCCCGATCGGGCCGGCCGGGGCCGTCGATCCCGATGCCTACCGCAGCCACGTTCTGTTGAACTCGGCCGCCCCCCAGGTCCTGGGCGACGCCGCCATCCGCACGGCCCGCCGGCTGGGCCGGCCCACGGTGATCCTGCAGCTGTCGTCGGGGGCGGCCGAGAGCCCGTACCCCGGCTGGTCGGGGTACTGCTCGGCCAAGGCGGCGGTGGAGATGTGGGTGAAGACCGTGGCCGTCGAGATCCCTGAAGGCGACGAGCTGGTGCGGGTGGCCGCCGTGCGGCCCGGGATCGTCGCCACCGAGATGCAGGCCGAGATCCGCTCCAGTACCTCGGCCGCTTTTCCCAACGTCGAACGGTTCCGCGACCTCTACGCCGGGGGTCACCTGGCCGACCCGGGCCAGGTGGGGGCCCACATCTGGGCGCTGGCCCTGGCCGACGACTGGGCCAACGGGGCCGTGCTCGACGTCCGTCAGCTCGGCGGCTAGACCGGTGGGATGACTCCCGATCCGGACGACGAGCTGTTCCATCCGGTGGGTGACAATGGGGCGTGGAGCGAGAGCTACTACTTCAACTTCGTCGACCCGACGAGCGGGGTGGGGGCGTTCACCCGCATGGGGTTCCGCCCCAACGACGGCTGGGCCGACGCCCTTCACGCCGTCTACCTGCCCGGTGGGCGGGTGGTGTTCACCTACGGCCGGCGTACCGACCTGTCTCCGGCCGTTGTCGACGCCCTGGGTGGGGCCGATCCGACTGTGGGCAACCTCCTGCTCCGGCGGGGCGAGCCCTTCCAGCGCTGGGAGATCGTCTACCGGGGCGAAGGCCAGGACATGGCCGATCCCACGGCGATGCTGGCCGCCACCCGGGACCGGCCGCCGGGTTGGGCCCGGCCGGTCGAGCTCGACATGGCCGTCACCTTCGACGCGCTGGCCGGCCCCCACTACGCCGTGGGCGGAAGCCAGGGCCACTTCGAGCAGACGGGCCGGGTGACGGGCGCTGGGTGGAGCCTGCGGGCGACTGGGCGACGGCTCGTTCCGGGGCAAGGGGTGGATCCAACGCCACGGTGAGACGGTGGAGTTGACCGAGGTGACGATGCGGACCGTGTTCGATCCGGCCAACCCGTTGCTGCACCGGTCGGTGGAGCTGTCGGCCATCGATGCCGGTGGCGAGACGGTGGCGGTGACGGGCGAGGTGGTGTCGATCTGCCCCACCAAGATCCCCCGGCGTGACGGGGTCACGTTCGTGAACGAGGGCCTGGCCCGGTTCCGCACCGGCGACCAGACCGGGTGGGGTATCGCCGAGCACTGGTTCGCCGTTCCCCGCTGACGGTAGTGTCCGGCGGGGGTGCCGGCCGGCCCGGCCCCGGGGAGGCAGCGAGCTGATGAGCGACATGGACCCGACGGAGGATCGGGCGGCCCGGGCGGCCCGGATCCGCACCGACATGGGCGGCGCCGACAAGGTGGCCGTCCTGCACGCCGAGGGTCAGAAGACGATCCGGGACCACATCGACGCCTTCCTCGATCCTGGCTCGTTCCGGGAGCTGGGTACGTTCTCCCGCTCGATGCGGCTGGCCGACCGGGCCAGCACGCCGGGCGACGGCAAGATCGGCGGGCACGGTACGGCCGAGGGTCGCCCGGTGGCCGTGTTCGGCGACGACATCACGGTCAAGCGGGGCTCCAGCTCGGTCGTGGGGGGGCGCAAGGAGCACCGGCTCTACGAGCGGGCGCTGGCAATGGGCATCCCGCTGGTCCACTTCGGCCAGACCGGCGGCGGCCGCATCCCCGACCTGATCGGGTCGGAGGGGATCTCGGAGGCGGGCGAGCTGTTCGCCATGGCCAGGCGCCGCCACGAGATACCGATGGCCACGGCGATCGTGGGCCAGAGCTTCGGGGGCTCGTCGTTCCTGTCGGCTCTTTCCGACTTCGTGGTGATGACCCGCGGCTCAACCCTGGCCGTCACCTCGCCCAAGGTGTTCGAGATCGCCACGGGCGAGATCATCACCTTCGAGGAGGTGGGTGGGGTCGACGTGCACAACCGGATCACCGGCCAGATCGACCTGGGGGTCGAGACCGACGAGGAGGCCTACGCCGCCGTCAAGCGCTGGCTGTCCTACCTGCCCAACAACATCCGGGAGGTGTCGCCCCGTACCGAGCCGACAGGCCCGGTCGAGGCCGACCCCGAGCTGGCCACCCTGGTGCCCACCCGCCGGACCCGGGGCTACGACATGCGCCGGGTGGTGGCCCGGATCTGCGACCCCGGCTCGGTGTTCGAGTTGCAGCCGCACTTCGCCCGGTCGGTTTCCACCGGCCTGGCCCGGATCGACGGCTGGCCCATCGGCTTCATCGCCAACAACCCGATGTTCAACGCCGGCGTGCTGGATCCCGAGACGTGCCAGAAGATCGTGCGGCTGTGCGTGCTGTGCGACTCGTTCAACCTGCCGATCGTGTGGCTGGTCGACGTGCCGGGCTTCATGGTGGGCAAGCGGGTGGAGCACGACCGGATGCTCCATTGGGGCATGCGGATGATGCAGGCGCTGCAAATGGCGTCCACCCCCACGCTCACGGTGTGTATCCGCAAGGCCTTCGGCCTGGCCTGGCAGGCCATGAACGGAGCTGGGATGGTGAGCAAGGGCCTGTATTCGTGGCCGGGGGCCGAGATCGGGTTCATGGATCCCGACGTCGGGGTGAACGTGGCGTTCGGGTCGAAGCTCGACAAGATCACCGATCCCGAGGCCCGGGAGGCGGAGCGCAAGGCGTTGGTTTCCGAGGTGGCCGATGCCACCTCGCCCTACGAGGCGGCCGGCACGATGCGGATCGACGAGATCATCGATCCGGCGGACACCCGCCGCATCCTGGCCGAAGACCTGGGCCGGCTCGCCGGCCGGGCGGTCCCACCGCCCGAGGCCCGCATTCTGGCCTCCTGGCCCACCTGCTGACCGGGCCTCCGGCCGCGCCGCCGGCCGGCGCCCTCAGCGGGTGGCGGTGAGGCGGGTGTGGAACGACTCGGCCACCACCAGCCCGTCGGCCGTGGTGATCCGCCCGTGCTCAACGGCCAGGCCGCCGGCGCTCTCGGTGATCTCGAACGTCCCGGCCAGCCAGTCGTCGCCGAGGTCGGCGATGGGTCGGTGGATGTGGGTGGTGAGGTCCACGCTGATACCACCGGTGGGCGGGTCGATGCGGACGAAGGCCGGGGGCGGGAACCAGTCGGACGCCATGGCCAGCCAGGCGGCGTCGATCGGGCGGGGCTCCAGCGGTCGGAACCAACCGGCGATCCGGGCCTGATCACCACCGGTGAACGGGATGGTGGCGGGGTCGAGCCGGCCGTCGACCCGCTCGAAGTGCGCCACCCGGTTCGGGGGCACCACCAGTTGGCAGTCGTCGGGCGCCGGCAGGTCGACGGGCATTCGTGCGGCCCACGTCACGCCATCGGCTCCGGCCTCGATCAGCGTCAGCCGGGTGGACGTCAGCAGCTCGCCCTGTTGCCACAGCTCGGCCGTCACCGTGCTGGCCGTCCGGCCCCGCCGCAGCTCCTGAACCCGCAGGTTGGCGGTGCCCGGCCGACCCGACCGGACGAAGCTCGTGCTCAACGTTCTCACCGGCCGGCCGGGAACGGCCGCCGTTGCCGCCTGCACGGAGATCGCCGCCAGGTAGCCCCCATGGATGCCGACCAGTGACAGCCACCGGTCCGACAGTTCGACGTCGTACCAGCCCGGGCTCTGGCCCGACGGGGTCACCGCCGTCGTGAGGTCGAACTCGGTCGTTGCCAGGGCAAGTTCTGTCATAGAACTCACTATGCCCTAGTAGGTTGCGTAACACAACTTAGGTGTTCCAGAGCCAGCCGTAGACGTACCAGGGTGGGCTGGTGGAGTGGGATGGGGATGCCGTCGTGTTTGCGTTGGCGCCAGGTTTGGGGGAATGGGGGTGGTGTCCGTTGTGAGCGGACGGCGGTGATCCAGTCCCGTGATCGGCGGGCCAGGATCGTGATCCGCCGGGATGTGGCCTGGGTGGCTTTCACCCACCGGTAGACACCGCGGGCGGGGCGGGCGATGCGGCCCCGGCGTACTTCCCAGCGCAGGGCGTCGGAGATCAGTTTCGAGGCCCGGCCCGGGCCCAGGTCGAACCCGTGATCGGCGAGGATGTGGGCCATGGCGGCCACGGTGAGTTGGGTGTGGCGTTTGAGTTCGTCGAGCAGGACCCACCGCAGGCCCCGGCCCCGCAGGGGTGGGTGATCAGCCGGGTCGATCACCACCGGAGCGGTGACGGTGAACAGTTCGGCGGGAGGAGACGAGAACAGCGACACGCTGTCCATTGTCCCCGGGGGGTGTGACAGTGAACCGCCCCCCGCCTCCGGTCTCTCTCCCGTATGTGTTCTGAATTCGGGTCACAGCGACAACACCAGCCGAGCCCCCAACCAGTTGTCGCTACGACCCGAATTCTCAGGTTGTTCCCGGCTCCGGCCGGTCGCCCCGGAGGCGGCGCCGGAGCTGCTCGACCGACGCCTGCTTGTGCTGGTTGACCGAGCGGATGCTGAGTCCCAGAAGTGTCGCGATCTCTCGTGTCGAGAGCCCCTCCACGAAGGTGTGCATGGCGATGAGTCGAGCGCGACCTTCGAGGCATTCCTCGATCAGGTCCACGATCAGTCGGCGGGCGAGGTACTCGTCGGAGTTCGAGGTTCGACGGTCGGCGGGGCGGCGCACGTTGGGCCGGATCGGGAGGTCCGGCCCATCGGTTGCCTTGCTGGCACGATCCTCCCGGGCTTTGAGTCGACGTTCTCGGCGCAGGAAGTCACGGCAGGCGTTGCGGGCGGCAACCACCACGTAGGCCTGCCACGCTTCGGGCTTGCGGCTGCGGGCTTCCACCACGTGGGGTTCGTTCCACTTCTTGGTGAGACGTTCGGCCACGTTCTGGGTGACGTCGTCGAGGTCGGGGCCCGTTGCGCCGGCACCGGCGGCGGCGAAGCGGGCGATCCGGTAGATTTCCTCCAGTTGCTCGGGGGTGGGCATCTGCCAGGGGTCACTCATGGCGACCCCCAGCGGTGGTTGCGGCTCCACTGGTGTCGGGAGTGATCATGGGCGGTCTCCCCTCCTGCGCCTGACGTCCCGGGAGGGTGCCGACGGCAACTCCCCGGAGCCGGCTTATGACACAGTGCCATGGGACACACACACGTAGCAAATTAAGTCTATGCTTGCGGTCGGTAGTTACGTAAGGAGGGGCATGGGGCGGACATCACCGGTGGTTGCGCAGTTCGAGTTCGCCGCTCGGGTGCGCAAGCGGCGAGAGGAACTCGGCCTGCCGGCGGCCACCGTCAGCAAGCATTGCGGCTTCACCCGCAACTTCTACAGCGCCGTCGAGAACAGCCGCAGCCTCCTCGCCACCGCCAAGCTCCCCCTCCTCATCGAAGCCCTCCAGTTCGACGAAACCGACGCCCAAACCCTCACGACCCTCCTCGAGCAAGCCCGTACCCCCGGCTGGTGGCAGCCATACGCGTCAAGCGCCAGCAACGCCCTCGTGCAGTACCTGGGGCTCGAAGCCGCAGCGTCGAGCATCCGTTCCTACGAGAATTTCGTCTTTCACGGCCTCCTTCAGAGTCGCGAGTACGCCGAAAGCGTGATCGCGGCGGGGCTCAACACGAGCACCGTCGCTATGAAGCGGTCTCTCGAGCTGCGGATGCGACGTCAGGCGGAACTATTCGAGTCGCCGCCCGCGATGACCATGCTGATGGGGGAGGCGGTACTGCATCAGCAGTTCGGTGGGCGTGACGTTCTCAAGCGTCAGCTCGAGCACGTGCTGACGCTCGCCGAACGCCTGGACCCCAAGCTGCGTCTCGCGGTCCGCCCCTTCGCCTCGACGCCCGTTGGGCTGCACACATCGTCGACTTTGGTCATCCTCGACTTCGACCTGCCGCTCTTCCGCCCTCTGGCCTATCGCGAAGCGGGCGAATCGTTGGGGGTGACCGCCGACCCGGACGTGGTGGATCGGCTGGTGGTGCACTTCGACCACGCCCTCGCCTCGAGTAGTGATCACTTCGAGTCCATCGCATTGATCACCGAGCGGATCAACCTGTTGTGACCGCTTCCGGTGTTTGTATCCTGCTCCCTGCTGACCAGGGGAAACTGGCCAAGCCCTCGTGGTTCCAGAGCGTGCACCCGCTGGCCCTCGCGAGCGCCCTATCGAGCAGTTGGAGCAAATCGTGAGCAACGAAGCTGGCGAGCAACAGGATCACGACGATCGATCCGGTTGGGCCAAGAGCACGTACAGCGGGGCTGACCAGTGTTGCGTCGAGACCCGGTCGCGCGATGGGTTCGTTCAGGTGCGTGACAGTAAGGAAGTTCGGGCCGGCTTGTCGCCCTCAGTTCTCAATTTCACTCAGGCGGAATGGCGAGCGTTCATCGCCGGAGTCAAGGACGGCGAGTTCGATTGCTGAGATCGGACAGGTCGTGAGCCGGTTGTCAACCGGCGGGGCCTGGCGTCCGTAGCGCTCGTGACGATTGGCCTCGTCGGTGCAGGACCATGGGCGACGCGGGTCCACGGTCCGTCATTGACACGTAGCGGTGCTTCAGTCTTGGGCGGTGTGTGGGCCCGCCAGCCAGCCGCCGCTGAGGCGCTTGCTGCTTCGCAGGGCTCCGTTGTCTTCGATTCGTTCGAGGCTCTGCTTCGAGCCTGCGATGCCGTCGCATTCGCAGTACCTCCGGATGTGCAGGTCGATCTGGCCTCTCGAGCGGCTGCCGAGGGCAAAGCCCTACTCCTCGAGAAGCCCCTCGGGCCTGATCTGGCCTCCGCACGCCGGCTCGCCGATGCGGTGGCCGAGTCGGGCGTGATCTCGATCATGGGGCTGATCCTCCGGTTCGCTCCGGAGGTGCAGGCGTTCCTCGACGAGGTGCGGCGGATCCGGCCGATCGGTGGGTCGGCGACCTGGATCTCGGGCGCCCACAACCTGGCCACGCCCCGCTCGCCATGGCGGGTCGCCGGTGGTCCGCTGCTCGACGTGGGGCCGCATTTGCTCGATCTGCTGGAAGCTGCCCTGGGCCCGATCGAGCGGATCCGGGCCCACGGGCGCCCGAGCGGGTGGACCGGCCTGCTCCTGGATCACGCCGGGGGAGCTGTCTCCGAGGCGTCGCTCTGCGTTCCGCTGCCGCACAACCGCCCGGAGCGGTTCGTGCGGATCGTCGGCGAGGACGGCGTGGCCCAGATCGATCTCATGAACCTCGCTGGCGACGCGTTCGACCACTTAGTCGCCGCTTTCGCCGAAGCGGTGCGAACCAATACGCCGCACCCTTTGGACGCCGCTCATGGTCTGCATCTGCAAGCGCTGATCGAGACGGCCCAGCAGCAGCTCGGGGTCTAGTTCGTTCTCGGGGACCTGGTTTATCCGAGCACCGTATATGGCTTGCTCAACTTCGAGATACGAATCCACCGCAGGAACCGCTCTGCTTCACCACCAGTTCACCAACGGCCGCGAAGTGGACTTATTGCGACTCGTCTCGAGCCAGCCGCTTAATCCACAGTCAATCCAGTCAAGGGTGAATTGGCGCCCGTAACTATTGACGGAGTTTTTGGCAGCGCTCCATCCTGAACAGCCACGTCTCTTCTTGGCGACTAGGCACTTTCGCCTAGGGTGGTCCAGGCTCTGCTCAACGACAGGATTGATCCGAGGGGTCGCTTCTGACATGGGACCGGACCGGTGAGAGACCTAGCTCATCCGGGCGCTATCGGTGGTCAGTCGACTGGGGACGCGTGACTAAATGCCCTGCTCAGGACGCGGAACGGGGTCCCCCCCTGCCTTCTCAAAGCGGTTGAGGACCCCGTCTGACGTGAGCCTCGCTAGCGAGCTCACGAACGCACGAGAACGGTAGGGGAGCGGCGACCGTGTCTCCAACCTCGAGAACCTGGCGGAAGAGCCGTTTGCATCGCGTCGAGGAGCCGTTAGTCTCCCGCCAACTCCATCCACCACATCGTCTGTGTCCCCCCCTGCCTTCTCAAATTACATCGGTTGGGATTCAGATAGCTCGCTAGCAACAGGAGTTGCTCATGCTGTCGCGCGTCTTGTCAGTCAAGGCATTTTTCGGGTCGGGCGTGTCTTCACACGCTCGCCAACTTGACGGCTCGTGGCAACGAAGCGTGTACTGCGACGGCTCTCACTCGTGTGTAGAGGTCCAATTCGGGGTAGGCCAGGTTTTCGTGCGTGACTCGAAGCATCCCTTTACGGCGCCGCACTCCGTGATTGCCGTTGAGGCGGAGAACTGGATCACGTTCATTACCGCTATCAAGAACAATCAATCGCCACAGCAGGGGCCACTTCGGCTCACTGCAGCGCCCTTCGGTGTGGTTCTCAGTGACTCTGAAGTGTTCACAAGCCTTCACTTCACTCCGGCTGAGTGGAGTGCTTTCGTAGCGGGCGTGCAGGCGGGCCAGTTCGATCCACCTGCAGCTGGTCGGTTGCCAGGGTGCGGGTGGCCCTCGATCGACCGCACATCGAGCCTAGTGACAATTGGTACGGGGGTCGGGAGCATCATCGCACAGGCGATGGGCCTCACTGGGCCTGCAGCGGCACTGGCATCGGCGGCGCTCATTTTCGTCGCCTACAGATGGAACCGTCGCCACCGGTCGCGCTAAGCCCTCGGTCCCGATCGAACGGATTCGGGCCCACGGCCGACCGACCGGCTGGACCGGCCTCCTCCTGGATCACGCCGGGGGCGTCCACTCAGAGGCGTCCTTGTGTGTGCCACTGCAGCACAACCGGCCGGAGCGCTTCGTGCGGATCGTGGGCGAACTCGGTACGGCGGAGATCGACCTCATGAAGCTCGCCGGCGACGCGTTCGACCATCTGGTCTCCGCCTTCGCTCACGCCGTGCGCACCAACACGCCCCATCCGCTCGATGCGGCCCACGGCCTCCACCTGCAGGAACTGATTGAAACGGCTCAAAAACAACTCGACCCGGCGTGAAAGCCGGGTCGAGCCACTTGCCTAGGTTTCAGATCACGACGGGGTGAGGTGGTAGTGCTCGGTCAGCTGGGCCTGCTGCTCCTTGGTGAGCACATGATCCTTGCCGGCCTTCGGTGCCGCCTTGATCACATCGGCCGGGAACGGGACCACGACCTGGCCCTCGCTCTTCTGCCAGGCCCCGTCGGCGGGCACCACGTGCTCGCCCCGCAGCCTGCCGGCCTTCACGACCAGCCATTCCGGCTCGGTCTCAGAGCTGTCGTAAATGACATCCTTCACCTCGCCAATCTCGGTACCGTTCTCGTCGACCATCGTCGATCCGCTGAACTTCGGTGTGGTGGTCATGACCAACCTCCTCGTAACGTCATGGCGCACCCGCGCACGTCTCTTAGGCTTCCCGATAGCGCCGCAGCCGAACCTCGCCGTATGTCACACCTACGGCTCGCCTCCTCCGGGCGATCCGGTCTAACTTGAGTTAGATTCGGACCAGCCCACACAGGTACCGGGAGATCCAGCCATGCGCCACGAACGCCAGGTCGAGCTGCTCCAGCGCCTCGCCAACTCCGGCCCCCACTTCCAGGGCATGCACGCCCCCCACTCAATGGTCAACCCGGCCTCGGCCTACACCGACCCCGACCGCTTCGCCCGCGAGCTCAAGGTCCTGTTCCGCAACGGCCCCACCCTCCTCGGCCTCAGCTGCGAGATGCCGAACCCCGGCGACTACCTCAGCACCACCCTCGACGGCGTCCCGGTGTTCGCCGTCCGTCAACCCGACGGCACCATCCGAGCCCTGGTCAACGCCTGTCGCCACCGGGCCGCCCCCCTCGTGACCGAGCGCGCCGGCAACACCGGCCGCAGCATCGTGTGCAACTACCACGGCTGGACCTACGACCCCGACGGCACCCTCCGGGCCCGCCCCCTCTCCTCCGGCGCCTTCGACGACGTCACCCTTCCCTGCAACCTCCACCCTGTGGCCGTGGCCGAGAAGTACGGCCTGATCTTCGTGCGGGCCGGCTCCACCGACCCCATCGACGTCGACGAGACCCTGGGCGGAGCGGAAGACGACCTGGGCTCGTTCGGCCTCGACCGCTACACCCACATCGAGACCCGCACCAACACGTGGGACATGAACTGGAAGCTCATCCTCGACACGTTCACCGAGAGCTACCACATCCGCTGGCTCCACAAGAACACCCTGGCCGGCACGTTCAACTCCGACTGCACGATCTACGAGGGCTTCGGCCGCAACTTCCTCTCCGTCGGCCTCCGGGCCGACGTGCTCGACGAGACGGCCAAACCCCAGGACGAGTGGTCCCTCATCCCCTACGGCACCATCCAGTACTTCCTCGTGCCCAACGCCCTCGTGGTCCACCAGCTCGACCACATCGAGGTCTGGCGCCTCGAGCCGCTGGCCGTGAACAAGGTCCGCACCCACACGTCCCTCTTCGCCCCCGAGCCCCCCGCCACCGAGAAGGCCCAGCGCTACTGGACGAAGAACCTCGACCTGTTGCTCCAGGTCACCGGCACGGAGGACTTCCCCACCATGGAACGCATCCAGGCGAACATGGCCTCGGGCGCCGTCCCCGAGGTCGTCTACGGCCGCATCGAGCCCCCACTCATCCACTTCCACACCGCCCTCAACCAAGCCCTCGCCGAAGGCGAGGCGCTGGCGGCGGCCGAAGCGTGAGCGGCTCCGGCGAACCCGACGACTACCGCCGAGCGCTCACCGCCGGCGCCCGCCGTTTCGAAGGCCGCGTCGCCGTGGTCACCGGCGGCACCACCGGCATCGGCCTCGCCATCGTCCAGCGCCTCCACGCCGAAGGAGCCACGGTCGTGTTCTGCGGGCGTCGCCCCGACGTCGGCGCCGAAGCGCTGGCCACGCTCGACCCCGCCGCCTCCAACCGGGCCGAGTTCGTGACCGCCGACGTCACCCGCCGGGAAGACCTCGAAGCCCTTCACGCCGCCGCCGTCGACCACCACGGCCGGCTCGACGTGCTGGTCAACAACGCCGGCAATGTGGTCGTCGGCCCCCTGCTCGAGCTCAAGCCCGAGCACTGGCGGCGCACGATCGCCCTCAACCTCGACTCCGCCTTCGACAGCTGCCAGCTGGCCATCCCCCACCTTCGGGCCACGCTGGCCGCCCACCCCGACCCCGCCCCGGGCAGCCCCCATCCGAGAACCGCCGCCATCGTCAACATCGCCTCCCTCGACTCGGTGGGCGCCGACCGCGGCTTCGCCGCCTACAACGCGGCCAAGGCCGGCCTCGTGAACTTCACCCGGGCCCTGGCCCTCGAGTTCGGCCCCGAGGGCATCCGGGTCAACGCCGCCTCCCCCGGCGCCGTCGAGACCCCCCTCACCACCATGACCACCGGCAACCCCACGGCCCGGGCCGCCTTCGAGCAGGCCATCCCCGTGCGCCGCTACGGCCAGCCCCGGGAGATAGCGGCCGCCGTCGCCTTCCTCGCCGCCGAGGAGGCCAGCTTCGTCAACGGGGCCAACCTGCTGGTCGACGGCGGGGTCACCGCCGGCACCGGCCACCCCGACGTGCTGGCGCTGTTCGGCATGGACCGCTAGAAGGGAGCCCCTATGGGACCACTCGAAGGCGTGAAGATCGTCGAGCTGTTCTGCATCGGCCCCGGGCCGTTCGCCGGCATGCTCCTGTCCGACATGGGGGCCGACGTCATTCTCGTCGACCGCACCGAGGAACCCGACCTCGGCTACCCCGACCACCCCTACCGGTTCCTCTACCGCAACCGCCGCTCGGTGCGGGCCGACCTGAAGACCCCCGAGGGCCGCGACGCCGTGCTCGACCTGATCAGCCGGGCCGACGGCGTGATCGAAGGCTTCCGCCCCGGTGTGGCCGAACGCCTCGGCCTCGGCCCCGACGACTGCCTGGCCGTCAACCCCAAGCTCGTCTACGGCCGCATGACCGGCTACGGCCAGAGTGGCCCCCTCACCACCCGGGCCGGGTTCGACCTCAACTTCATCTCCCTCACCGGCGCCCTGTGGGCCATCGGCGAAGCCGACCGCCCCCCGGTGCCCCCGCTCATCCTGGCCGGCGACTTCGGCGGCGGCGGCATGTACCTCGCCCTGGGCATGGTGTCGGCCCTGTGGGAAGCGTCCCGCTCGGGCAAGGGCCAAGTGGTCGACGCCGCCATCGTCGACGGCGCCCTCTCCCTCATGGCCTACGTGTACGGCAACCTCCAGGGCGGCACCTGGAAACACGAACGCCAGAGCAACCTGATCGACGGGGGCGACTGGCGCTACGCCGTCTACCGCTGCGCCGACGACCGCTTCGTCTCCCTCGCCATCATCCAGGCCAAGTTCCTCCGCCAGTTCCTGGCCAAGGCGGAGGCCACCCCGCCGGCCGAGCTGGGCGACCCCAACGACACGGCCAACTGGCCGGCCTACCGGGCCTGGATGGCCGGCCTCATCGCCACCCGCAGCCGCGACCAGTGGGTGGCCCTGTTCGGCGACGACGACGACTGCGTCCAGCCCGTGCTCGACCTCACCGAGGCCCCCGGTCACCCCCACCTCCAGGCCCGGGGCTCGTTCGTGGACGTCGACGGCACCACCCAACCGGCCCCCGCCCCCCGGTTCAGCCGCACCCCGTCCGAGGTCGCCCGCCGCAGCCCGTACCCGGGCGAAGGCGGAGCCGACGCCCTGCGGGAGTGGGGCCTCACCGACGCCGAGATCACCCGGTTCCAATGAGCGGAGCGCCGGTGACCACCCTGCCGACCACGATCCGGGCCTGGCGGGTCAACGAGCTCGGCCACCCCCGGGACTCCCTCCGGCTGGAGGAGATCCCCACCCCCGAGCCCGGCCCCGAACGGGTGCTGGTGCGGGTGGAGGCGACCAACGTCAACTTCGCCGACATCCTCGTGTGCCAGGGCATCTACCAGGACCGCCCCGGCGTGCCCCTCACCCCCGGCACCGAGAGCTGCGGGATCGTGGTGGCGGCGGGGCCCGGCGTCGACGTCGCCTCGGGCACCAGGGTGGCCGGCCTGGCCGACCTCCGCCACGGCGGCTACGGCACCCACGCCCTGCTCAAGGCGCCCACGCTCCTGCCGATCCCGGCCGATCTCGACGCGGCCGACGCCACCGTCCTCTACTCCACCTTCCAGACGGCCCACGTCGGGCTGTTCCACCGGGGCCAGCTCGAGGCCGGCCAGTGGGCCCTGGTGCTCGGCGCCTCCAGCGGCGTCGGCGCCGCCGCCGTGCAACTGGCGGTGGCCAAGGGCGCCCGGGTGATCGCCACCGCCGGCGGCCCCGAGAAGCTGGCCCACTGCACCGCCCTGGGAGCCGAGGTGGTGGTCGACTCCACCGGGCCCGACCCGGCCGCCGCCCTCTACGACGCCACCATGGCGGCCACCGGCGGCCAGGGCGTCGAGGTGGCGTTCGACCCGGTGGGCGGTCCGCTGGGCGACGTGACCCGCCGCCTCATGGGGTTCGAGGGCCGGCTGGTGGTGATCGGCTTCGCCTCCGGCACCATCCCGGCCTACCCCGGCAACCACGTGCTGGTGAAGAATTACGGGGTGTTGGGCATGGCCTGGGCCGAGTACGCGGTGCGCCGCCGCCCGGTCGTCGAGGAGGCCCATGCCGACCTGCTCGAGCTGCACCGCAGCGGCCGGATCCGTACCGACGTCCGCACCCTGCCCCTCAGCGACGTCCCGGCCGCCCTGGCCGAGCTCGAAGCCCGCACCGTCACCGGCCGCCTGGCCGTCATCCCGTAACCAAGGAGCTGAACGATGTCCAATGCGCTCGAAGGCAGGGTCGCCATCGTCACCGGCGCCGCCCGGGGCCAGGGCGAGGCCGAGGCCCGCCTGCTGGCCGCCAACGGGGCCAAGGTGGTGCTGACCGACATCCTGGCCGAGCAGGGCCAGGCGGCGGCCGCCGACATCGGCGACACCGCCCGCTTCGTGGCCCACGACGTCTCCTCGGCCGAGGGCTGGGACGAGGTCGTGGCCACCGCCACCGACGCCTTCGGCCGGGTCGACATCCTGGTCAACAACGCTGCCATCGTCGCTCCGCTCAAGCTGATCGACACCGAGCCCGAGACCTTCGACCGGATCTACCGGGTCAACCAGCTCGGGGTGTTCCTCGGGATGAAGGCGGTGGTGGCCCCCATGCGGGCCGCCGGCGGCGGGTCGATCATCAACATCTCGTCGGTGGCCGGCCTGCAGGGGACGAACGGGCTGTTCGCCTACACCGCCACCAAGTGGGCAGTGCGGGGCATGACCCAGTCGGCCGCCCTCGAGCTGGCCCGGTTCAACATCCGGGTCAACTGCGTGTTCCCCGGCGTGATCGACACCCCCATGAACGACGGCAACCCCGAGGGCATGAACGAGGTGCTGGTCAAGACCACGCCGATGCGCCGGATGGGCCAGCCCGACGAGATCGCCCAGGCCATCCTGTGGCTGGCCTCCCCCGCCTCCAGCTTCACCACCGGCGCCGAGCTGGCGGTCGACGGCGGCATGTCGATCTGAGCGCCGCCACCGATCTGAGCGCCGCCACCGATCTGAACCCCCGGCCACCAGGCCACTAGCGTGAGCCCGGTGCCGGACTGCCCCCACTTCGACCATCACGAGACCATGGGCGACGGCGAGCGTTACCAGCGTTACGCCGAGCTGCGGGCCTGCCCGGTGGCCCGCACCGACGCCGCCGGCGGCTATTGGATCCTGTCCCGCCACGACGAGGTGGCGGCCGCCGCCGAGGACTGGCGCACCTACTCCTCGGCCGACGGGGTGCTGGCTCCGCCACCGGCCGGCCGCCGGGCCCGGCAGGTGGCCCTGGAACAGGACCCGCCGGAGCACACCGTCTACCGCAAGCTCTACGCCGATCTGCTGAGCCGCCCCCGGGTCCGGGCCATCGAAGGCGACATCCGGGCCAACGCCGCCGCCCGCCTGGCCGCCCTGGCCCGGGCGACCGCCGGGGGCGAGCCGGCCGACTACATCGCCCACGTGGCCGCCCCCGTGCCGATCGAGGCCCTGGCCACCCTGCTCGGGTTCGACCCCGACGTCACGGCCCAGCTCCGTGACCTCACGGTGGCCGAGCTGGCCCGCATCCACCGCCCGGCCGAGGTCGCCGGCAACCGGCCCGGGCTGACGCTCATGGACCTCCTGCGGGCCCAGATCGACGATCGCCGGGAGCGGCCCCGGGACGACTTCACCACCCTGCTCGTCCAGCAGGATCTGCCCCCCATCGGGATGCTGTCGTTCCTGGTGGGGGCGGTGATCGCCGGCCACGAGACCACACTGATCGCCGCCACCAACCTGGCCTACCAACTCGGCCTCGACCCCGCCCTGCAGGAGCGGCTGCGGGCCGAGCCCCACCTGATCCCCCGGGCCGTCGACGAGAGCCTCCGCCACCGCCCACCGGTGCAGAACTTCGTGCGCACCCTCACCCGGGACGTGGAGCAGCACGGCGTCACCATGGCGGCCGGAGACAAGGTGATGCTGCTGTTCGGGTCGGCCAACCGGGATCCCGACCGCTGGCCCGGCGACCCCGCCCGCCATCACCCCGACCACTACGACATCGACCGCCACGCCACCGACCGCGATGCCGGCCGCCACCTGGCCTACGGCGCCGGCATCCACCGCTGTGTCGGCGCCTTCCTGGCCGAGGTGGAGCTGCACATCCTCACCCGGGAGCTGCTGGCCTACGATCTGCGCCTGGGGCACCCCGACCGGGAGCCGACCTTCACCCCCACCACCTTCGGTGCCTTCCTCACCATCGACGAGCTGGCCGTGTTGCTCAGGCCGGCCGCCGAACCCGGGAGCTGATCAGACCATGGACCTCGGCATCACCCTCGACCTCGGCCACGACCCGGAGCCGCTCCACAGCCGCTTCGCCCGACTGGCCGACCTCACCGCCCACGCCGGCCGCCTCGGCTACACCATGCTGTCAACCGGGGAGCAGCACCCAACCGACGGCGACTACTTCCACCTGCCGTCGCCCTTCGTCGCCCTGGCCGCTCTGGCCCCGGCGGCCGCCGAGTCGGGTATGGGCCTCGGCACCGGCGTCATCCTGCTGCCGGCGTGGGACCCGCTGCGCCTGGCCTACGACGCGGCCGTGCTCGACCAGCTGTGCGGCGGCCGTCTCACCCTCGGCGTGGCCGGCGGCAACCCGCCCACCTGGGCCCGGTTCGGGGTGTCGCCCGAGCGCCTGGCCGACCGCCTCGACCAGACCCTCCAGGCCCTCAAGGCGGCCTGGGCCGGCGAGGACTTCGACGGCGATCTGGTGGGCGGTCTCGGCCCGGACCTCCGGCCCCGGCCCAGCCGGCCCGGTGGACCGCCCGTGATCGTGGGCGGCCTGGCCGGCCGGGCGCTGGGCCGGGCGGCCGAGCTGGGCGACGGCTGGTTCGGCGGTACCAACTACCAGCTGAGCCGCCAGATCGATCCCGCCGTGCAGCGTTATCGCCAGCGGTGCGATGCGGCCGGTCGGCCCCCGGGCCAGGTGCTGGTCAACCGCCTGGCCGTGGTGGTGGAACGGGAGGCCGAGGTGGAAGCGGCCGCCGGCCCCGCCCTCGACCTGCTTCGCCTCTACACCCGCATCGGCAGCGCCCGTCACCCCGACGGCACCCCGGTCACCGCCGCCGACATCCGTCTCGGCTCGCCGGTGGTGGGCGAGCTGGCGATCATCGGCACCGTGGAACAGGCCCGGGAGCAGCTGGCGGCCTACGAGGCGGCCGGTGTCACCGGCCTCCAGCTCCGGATCCAGCCCGCCGGCGTGGGCGATGACGTCGCCCGCCGCACCCTGGAGCTGCTGGCGATCAGCTGACCAGCTAGGTTGACGCCACAGGCAGGGAACGAAACCACAGACACAGGGGGAAGACATGGGACGGCTCGACGGCAAGGTGGCGATCGTGACCGGCGGGGCCCGGGGCCAGGGCGAGGCCGAGGTCCGGCTGTTCGCCGCCGAGGGAGCCAAGGTGATCGTGTCCGATGTGCTGGTCGAGGCCGGCCAGGCCGTGGCCGCCAGCCTGGGCGACTCGGCCGTGTTCTTCCGCCAGGACGTGAGCCGGGAAGAGGACTGGGAGGCCGTGATGAACCTGGCCGCCGAGCGGTTCGGCGGGCTCGACATCCTCGTCAACAACGCCGGGATCCTCCACAACGCCACCATCGCCCGCCACACCCTGGCCGACTACGAGCGGGTGGTGTCGGTCAACCAGGTGGGGGTGTTCCTCGGCATCCGGGCCGCCATCGAGCCGATGCGGGCCCGGGGTGGCGGCTCGATCGTCAACATCTCCTCCGGGGCCGGTCTGCGCGCCACCAAGTACTCGTTCGCCTACGCCGCCACCAAATACGCCGTCACGGGGATGACGGCCTGCGCCGCTCTCGAGCTGGCCCGGGACAAGATCCGGGTCAACTCGATCCACCCCGGCGTGATCGACACCCCCATGGTGGCCTCCGACGATCCCACCGCCACCGACCGCATCGTGCGGGCCACCCCCCTGCGCCGGGTGGGCGAGCCGGAGGAGATCGCCCGGGTGGCGCTGTTCCTGGCGTCCGACGAGGCGTCGTACATGACCGGGGCCCATGTGCCGGTCGACGGCGGCGTCACGGCCTGAACCGGCCGTCCCGGAGGGAGAAGAAGCGATGCGCGTCTACGTCGGGCTGCCCAACGACAGCCTCACCAAGGTCCCGGAGCGGATCGCGGCCATGGAGGCCGCCGGCTACGACGGCGTCTCGGTGGCCGAGAACGCCCACGACCCGTTCCTGCCCCTGGCCGTGGCCGCCGTCCACTCCACCCGGATCCAGCTGGCCACGGCGGTGGCCATCGCCTTCCCCCGCAGCCCGATGATGACGGCCAACGTGGGCTGGGATCTGCAGGCCGCCTCCGGGGGCCGGTTCGTGCTCGGTCTCGGATCCCAGGTCAAGGCCCACAACGAGCGACGCTTCGGCACCCCCTGGACCGCCCCCGTGCCCCGCATGCGGAGCTACGTGGGAGCGGTGCGGGCCATCTGGACCACCTGGGCCACCGCCCAGCCGCTCAACTACGAGAGCGAGCACTACACGCTCAACCTCATGACCCCGAACTTCACCCCGGCCCCGCTCGACGGCCCGCCCCCGCCGATCCGGATCTCGGCCGTCGGCCCCCACATGCTGCGCCTGGCCGGCGAGGCGTGCGACGGGGTGTCGCTCCATCCGTTCTGCACCCGGGACTACCTGGCCAACCAGATCCTGCCCCGGGTGGCCGAGGGCATGACCCGCACCGGCCGGCCCCGCGAGCGGTTCGAGGTGTCGGGCGGCGGGTTCGTCGCCACCGGCGCCACCGACGAAGACGTGGCCCGGTCGCTCGAATGGGTCCGCACCCGGGTCGGGTTCTACGGGTCGACCAAGGCCTACTGGCCGGTGCTGGCCGAGCACGGCCTCGACGACCTGGGCCACGAGCTGCTCCACCTGTCCCGCACCGGGGGCTGGGACCAGATGGCGGGGCGGGTCAGCGACGAGGTGGTGCGGCTGTTCGCCGCCGTCGGCCGCTTCGACGAGCTGGCGGGGGCGATCACCGACCGCTTCGGCGGCCTGAGCGACGCCGTCGGCCTCACCACCCCGACGGTGAGCCCCACCGCCGTGCCGCCCGACCTGATCCAGGACCTCCAGCGCCTCCCCACCCCGTTCACCGGCTGGTAGGTGCCGGGCCTCGTCAGTTGTCCCGCTGGGCGACGAGCCGGCGGACCCGGGGGATCAGCTCCTCGCCGTAGGCCACGGCGTCGGGCAGGGGGTCGTAGCCCCGTATCAGCAGGGTCCGCACCCCCAGGTCGTAGTAGGCGACCAGGGCCTCGGCCACCTCGTCGGGCGTGCCGACCAGGGCCGTCGAGTTGCCGGGGGCGCCGGAGGCGGCGGCCGGAGCGGTGTAGAGGCAGGTGTCGAACACCTCGGCCCGGTCGGCCAGGGCCAGCAGGCGCTGCGAGCCCCGGTTGGTGGGGTCGGGCGGGGGCCGGTGGTCGTGGGTCGAGTTGATCCGGTCCACGATGTCGTGGGCCCGCTCCCAGGCCTCGGCCGTGGTGGCGCCCAGGATGGGGCGGGTCGACACGCTGAACTGGGGCGTGCGACCCGCCGGGGCGGCGGCCGCCCGCACCCGCTCCATGAAGGCCGCCGTCTCGGCCAGCGGCTCGCCCCACAGCATGAAGATGTCGACGTGGGGGGCCAGGGCGGCGACGGCCTCGTCGGACCCGCCGCCCCCGTACACCGGGATGTGGGGCTCCTGCACGCAGTGGATGATCGAGCGCTGGCCCCGGACCTGGTAGAACTCGCCGTCGTGGTCGAAGGCCGACCGTTCGGTCCAGGTGCGGCGCATCACCTCCACGTACTCCGACGTGCGGCGGTAACGGGCCGCGTGGTCGGTGAAGTCGCCGTCGCGGGCCTGGTCCTCGTCGTTGCCGCCCGAGATCAGGTGCACGGCCAGGCGGCCCCCGCTGAGCTGATCGAGCGTGGCCATCTTGCGGGCCGCCACCGTGGGGGCCATGAAGCCGGGGCGGTGAGCCAGGAGGAACGCCAGCCGGCTGGTGTGGGCGGCGGCGTGGGCCCCCACGAGGAACCCGTCGGGGGCGTTGGAGAAGTAGCCGATCAGCACCCGGTCGAAGCCGGCCTCCTCATGGATACGGGCCGTCTCGGCGATCACCGCCGGGTCGAACACCGGCCCCTGGGGGCGGATGACCTCCGACGAGACCTGGGGCGCGATCCACCCGATCATCTCCACTGGCATGGCGCCGAGCGTAGTTCGCCTCTTCTCAGTGGTCCCAGGCGGGAGTACGCTCGACAGCAATGGAGGAATTCCTTCGCCCCCAAGAGCTGCTGATCATCCTGGTGATCATCCTCGTGCTGTTCGGCGGGGCCAAGCTGCCTGAGCTGGCCCGCAACCTCGGTAAGGCCCAGCGGGAACTGAAAGCCGGCTTCCGGGAGGGGGCCGACGAAGCGGACGCCGACAAGGCCGATGCCGACACCACCGAGAAGGCCGGGCAGACCCCCGACACGGCCGACAAAGCCTGACGGTTCGGGGGCCGATGCCCGCAGTCAGACCTCGGCCGTGACCGTCAGCGCGTCGAGCAGGTCGAAGCTCGACAAGATCCCGATCACCTCGTGACCGTCCTCAACCAGCAGATGGTGGGTGCGGGTGGAGATCATGCTCTCGGCCGCCTCCCGTACCGTGGCCTCCACGCTGATGGCGGCGGGGGCGGCGGTCATCACCGTGGCGATCGGCTCGTCGTCGGGCCAGTTGTCGATCAGGTCGGTGCTGGTCACGATGCCGAGCACCTCGTTGCCGTCCATCACCAGCACGGCGTGGACCCCGACCGAGAGCATCACGTCCCGGGCCCGGCCCACCCGGTCCTCGGGCAGGATGGCCAGGAGGTCTTCGGTCATGAGGTCGCCAACAGTGGCGGGTGGTCCTTCGCGTCGTCTCATGCCCCGGTCCTACCCCCGATCGGCCCGATCGAAGAGGGCCCGAGGTCCCAACCCGGGTGATGGTGCTCAGGCTTGGCCCGCCAGCTCCGTGGCTTCGTCGGGGTCGAGGCGATGCAGGTAGCCGAGCGTGTAGCGCCATCGGGCGCCACAGCCCAGGCACGTGAACACGACCGTGGCCGGCTGGCCCTCGGCGGCGAAGTCGGAGCACTCGCACGAGGGGCAGGTGTGGAACGGCCAGGGGCGCTGCACCAGCACCGGATCGACAGCCATAGGTGGGACCTCCGTCGTACGCCTGCCCACCTATCTCGTTCTAGCACCACTTCGGGTCGTCAGGCCATCTCTAGTGGCGTTGGCTGATCCAACCATCATCGTCCAGAGCCATCAGTCACTGGGCACGGCTGCCCATGATGTCGTACCATCGCGGAAACGAGGCGCGGGCAGCACCTACGTGCATAGGCACCAAAGGGGAGGATGCGATGGCACAGCAGGCTCACCTCGAAGCGGCACGCGTGCGACGCGAGACGTTGCACGAGGCCCTCGTCGGGTTGGAGGACGCCCTCACAACCCCGATCGGCGACGCCGTCCAGTGGCGGTTACGGGTGGCGATGGCGGTGGATCATGCCGCACACCGCCTCCACGACCACGTCCGCCAGACCGAAGCCCCCGACGGCTTCCTGCAACGGGTGGTACAGGACGACCCCCGCATGGCCTGCCGGGCCGAGCGGCTGGCCCGGGAGCACGGCCCCCTCCAGGAGGCCGTCGAGCGGTTGCAGCACGCACTCGCGATCATCTCCGACCAGGATGTGGTGGAGCACGGGTACGAGGTCCGCAACCAGGCCCTGGACCTCATGACCGCCCTCATGCGCCACCGCCAGCGGGGCGCCGACCTCATCTACGAGGCCTACCAGGTCGACATCGGCGCCCAGTAACTTTGCTGAATCGCCACCAGCTCCTCCTCCACCGGCATCAGCTGGGGGGTCTGGGCGATGGCGCCGCGTAACAGCTCGGCGATCTGGTCCGCCCCGGCCGGTTTGCCGGTGAGGTAGCCCTGCACGTGGGTGACGCCCGAGGCGGCCAGAGACTCCCGCTGGTCGTCGGTCTCCACCCCTTCGCACACCACCGGGGCGTCGAACACCGAGGCGATCGACACGATCGCCTCCATGATGGCGCACGGTCCGTACACGTCGCCGCCGCCGGCGGCCCGCATCTCCGACAACCGAAGCAGGAGCGACCGGTCGATCTTCAGGACGTCGAACGGCACCCGCAGCAGCTGGCCCAGGTTCGAGTAGCCCGATCCGAAATCGTCGATCGAGATCTTCACGCCGGCGGCCCGCAGCTCATGGAGCCGGTCCACCGCCACCCCGGTGCCGTCGAGCACGGCCGACTCGGTGATCTCCACCACCAACCGGTTGGCCGCCACCGAGCGGGCGGCGGTGGTGGCCAGCACCCCCGACACGAAGTCGGCCTGGGCCAGCTGGCGGGGCGACACGTTGCACGACACCGTGAGGTGGGGGGCCAGGTACCCCGAGCTCTCCCACTGGTGGATCTGGCGGCACACGTTGTCCAGAACCCAGTCGCCGATGGCGCAGATGTCGCCCGACCGCTCGGCCAGGGGGATGAACTGATCGGGCGGCACCCGGCCCAGGCGCGGGCTGTCCCAGCGCAACAGGGCCTCGAGCCCGATCAACCGGTGCCCGTCCACCGTGACGATGGGCTGGTAGACGAGGCTGAACTCGTTGTCGTAGTTGGCCATCCGCAGGGCCCGGCCGATCCGGCTGGCCGCCACCGTCTCGTCCTCCATCGACGGCTCGAACAGCCGGATCCGGGATCCGCCGGCCCGTTTGGCCACGTACATGGCCAGGTCGGCCTCGGTCACCAGGCCCCGCACCCGCTCCGGCTCGGTGGCCAGCGCCACCCCGATGCTGGTGCGGAGCTGCTCCAGCCGCGACCGGAGGCGCACCGGCCGGGCCAGTACCTCGAGGTACCGCTCGGCCACCTGCAGGGCCTGGGTCTCGTCGGCGAGGCCGGTGAGCACGGCGGCGAACTCGTCGCCCCCCAGGCGCAACAGCACGTCCTCGGTGCGGGTCACCCGCTGCAGGCGTTCGGCCATCTGGGTCAGCAGCTCGTCGCCGGCGGCGTGGCCCAGGGTGTCGTTGACGTCCTTGAACCCGTCGAGGTCGAGCGACACCAGGGCCACCGGGCCCCGGCCCCGCATGAGGCCGATGGCGGCGTCGTCGAGCACCCGGTCGAGCACCCGACGGTTGGGGAGGCCGGTCAGCACGTCCGTGTTGGCCTGGGCGAACAGGTCGTGGCGGAGGTTGACCTCGTTGGTCACGTCCCGCACGGTCACCAGGTAGCCGTTGACCAGGTCCTCGGCGGTCAGGTCCGACACCCGCAGCTCGAACCAGCCCATCTCGCCCCGCTGGTCGATCAGATGGAAAGCCCGGGACGGGCTGCCGGTGTGGGCCTGGGCCAGGTACTCGTCGAGAGCCAGCCGGTCCTCGGGGCTCAGCCGGGCGCGGAGATCGGCCTGGGTGCAGGGTCCGGGCGGGAGCAGCCGATCGGCCGAGGCCGAGCGGTAGGTGATCCGGCCCGCCCGGTCGACCACGAGCAGGATGTCGGGCGAGTCGTTGAGTAGCCGCTCCACGCGGCGGCCGGCCCGGAGCTCGGCCTCGTCCTCGGCCTGGCGGCGGGCGGCCCGGGACCGGGCCCACACCACCACCCAGCCGTTGACTCCGAGCGAGGCGGCGAGCAGGGTGAGAGCGATGCCCCGGCGGTGCTCGGCCCGGGAGGCCCGGATCTCGGCCCGGCCGGCGGCCTTGGACAGCAGCTGGGCCAGACGGTGGTAGTCGCGATCGGCCGGGGCTCGGTGGTAGTCGGTATCGGCCCGGACAGTACCGGTTGCCGTGATCAGGGCCGACCCGGTCCGGCTGATCTTGTCGAGCAGGGCGTCGGCCTCGGCCCGCTCGTCGGGGGGCAGGGCGTGGAGGGCGAGCGAACGGTCCCCGCCCAGGCGGCTCATCGACGCCGTGAGCTCGTCCACCGGCATGTGATGGCCGATCTGGTTGAGGGCATCGGCCGACGCCACGGTGAGCGTGGCCAGCTGGAGGTCGACGGCCTCGGCCGCCACCCGCCGCTCCTCCAGCGCCTCGCTGGCCAACCACACCGCCAGACCCAGAACGGCAACCGCGACGGCCACGGCGGCCGCCGCCGCCAGCGCCTCTATCCGTCCTTCCCGTCGCTTGGTCAAGGTCTGGTACCTGGTTGCCGGCCCCGCGTCGGGGCGCCGATCTACCCGGCAGTCATCGACAACCCGCCGGCGCGACTTGATCGGGCGGTGGCTCCCCAGCTCGGCGTGTTCAGCGGGGGGAGGTGGTGAGGCGGAAGGCCTGCATCACCTCGTTGGTGTGGATCTCGCTCGGTTGATGGCCCACCAGCGTCCAGGTCGACGTGTGGCCGTCGGGCCCGGTCTGGGTGCCGGTGGCCAGGGCCGCCGCGATCCGGCGCCGTACCTCGGCCTCGTTCTCGGGCTCGGTGGCGAACAGCACGCGGAGACGGACCCGGTCTCCCTCCTGCTCCAACTCGGTGTGGTGGGGGGCGAGGGGGCAGGGGCCGGCGTGGTCCCACGAGCCGCAGACCTCAACCGAGATGGCGCCGCCCAGGGCGGCGGGGTCGCCGCCGGCGGCCATGTCGACCTCGGCCTGATGGGCGAACGGGGATCGCATGGGCCACACGGTCCCATTCCCTCCGCTCCCTGGTCAAGCGGCCGGGCCGGCCCGATTCAAGGTCGGGGCGGGAACGGGCCGATAGAGCGGGAGCGGCGAAGGATCGCCGTGGCGTCGGAGGACTCGACGACAGAAGAAGAACGACCGTCACGGAGGACGGGACCATGGACGGACCGACGGCTGCGGCCGTGCTCGGCATCACGCAGGGAGCGACGAGAGACGAGATCCGTCGCGCCTTTCGGGCCCGGGCCAAGACGGCCCACCCCGACGCCCACGGCACCGACGAGGCGTTCGTCACCCTCCGGGCCGCCGCCGATCTCCTTCTGGCCACCGCCACCGCCGCCGGCGCCACCGTCCACTGTGCCTCCGTCCACCCCGGCGGCCCGACCCCCGTCGACGTGGTGCCGGGAGCGACGGCGATGGCAGCCGCCGGCCCCGGGTTCGAGGCCGTCACCGGCGGGGCCGGTACCGATCTCGGCCCGGGCGAGGCCCACGCGGCCGTCGGGCGCCGAAACCGGTGGGAGCAACGGCCCACCGCCCGGCCCGGCCCTGCCATCGACCTGACCGACCGCCCGGCGGGGGCCCGCGCCGGTCGCGCCCATACCGCCCCCGCCGCGGCGTCGGCCGCCGCCTTCGCCCGGCTGCTGGAGGCCGAGCTGGCCCGTCACTGACCCCCACCGGGGGCGTGAGCACGTTTTGCCGTTCCCCGAACGGGGAAACGCATCGACATGGCCAGCCCGAGCGTGCCGCTCCGCCGCGACCCGTCTCCCGCTCTCGAGCATGACCCTGCCGCCGCCGGCCGCCGTCCTCCCGCCCCGGCCCATCGCCCCCGGTTGGGGGCGGCCCGCCGCCGTCTCCCCGACGTGCTGGCGCTGGCCGGCCTGCTCCTCACCGCCGCCCTGTGGGGCCGCTCCCTGCCCGCCGTCGGTGCCGCCGCCGTCGGGCTGGTGCTGGCCGGCGCCGTGCTGCTGGCCGTCACCCACGCCGAGGTGATCGCCCACCAGGTGGGCGAGCCGTTCGGCACGCTGACCCTGGCCGTGGCGGTCACGATCATCGAGGTCGGCCTGATCGTCACCCTGTCGATCAGCGATCCGGCCAAGTCGGCCACGCTGGCCCGGGACACCGTGTTCGCCGCCGTGATGATCGTCTGCAACGGCATCGTGGGCATGGCCCTGGTGGTCAACGCCCGGGCCACCCATCTCGTGCGGTTCAACGAGCAGGGGGCCTACGCCCTGTTGGGCACGGTGCTGACCCTGGCCACCCTCAGCCTGGTCATGCCCACGTTCACGTCGAGCTCCGTCGGCCCCACCTACACCGGGTCCCAGCTGGCCTTCGCCGCCGTGGCCTCGGCCACCCTGTACGGCATGTTCGTGTTCGTCCAGACGGTCCGCCACCGCTGGATGTTCCTGTCCGAGGTCGACCCCGAGCCGGTGCCCGGCGAGCCTCCCGATCCGGCGGCGGCTCCCCGTGCCATCGGGGACGCGGCGTCGGGGCACGAGCGGGGGCACGGCGCCGGGCCCGGTGGCGCCAGCCTGGTCGGGTTGGTGCCGCCCCTGCTGCGGCTGCTGGCCATGCTCGCGGTGGTGGTGGGGCTGGCCAAGACGCTGTCGGGCCCCATCGAAGAGGCGGTGGCCTGGGCCGGGGCCCCGGCGTCGTTCGTGGGTGTTGTGATCGCCCTGCTGGTGCTGGCCCCCGAGTCGGTGGCCGCCTTCCGGGCGGCGGCCCGGGGCGAGATGCAGACCAGCCTCAACCTGGCCCTCGGCTCGGGGCTGGCCAGCATCGGCCTCACCATCCCCGCCATCGCCATCGCCTCGATCTGGTTGGCCGGCCCGATCGAGCTCGGCCTGGGGTCCAAGGAGATCGTGCTCCTCGCCGCCACCGCCGTGATCAGCGCCCTCACCTTCGGCTCGGGGCGGGCCACCGTGCTCCAGGCCACCCACCACCTGGCGGTGTTCGCCGCCTTCATCTTCCTCGCCCTGGTGCCCTGACCGGGGGCGGCCCACCCCGGTGCCCGTTCGGCCTCGGCCGCCGCCACCAGGGTCCTAGGTCCCTGCCGATGGTTCGCTAATCGAATTACGGTTCGAACATGGAGCCAGAGTACGACGTCATCATCATCGGGGCCGGGGTGTGCGGTATCTACCAGCTCTACCGGCTCCGTGGCCTGAACCTGAACGTGACCGTGCTGGAGGCCGGATCCGGCCCCGGCGGCACGTGGTACTGGAACCGGTACCCCGGGTGCCGGTTCGATTCGGAGAGCTGGTCGTACGGCTACTCGTTCTCCCAGGAGCTGCTGGAGGAGTGGGACTGGAGCGAGCACTTCGCCGGCCAGCCCGAGACCCTCCGCTACCTGGAGCACGTGGTCGACAAGTTCGACCTGGCCCGCGACATGCAGTTCAACACGAAGGTGGAGCGCTGCACCTGGGACGAGGACAGCCGCACCTGGAGCGTCGAGACGGCCGACGGCCGCTCGCTCACCTGCCGGTTCCTGATGACGGCCATCGGTTTGCTGTCGGCCCCCACCATGCCCCTGGTGGAAGGGACCGAGGACTTCCAGGGCCCGTCGTTCCACACCTACTACTGGCCCCACGAGCCGGTCGACCTGGGCGGCAAGCGGGTGGGCATCATCGGCACCGGGGCCACCGGTGTGCAGCTGATCGCCGAGATCGCCGACAAGGTGGCCGAGCTGAAGGTGTTCCAGCGCCGGCCCAACTGGTGCGCCCCCCTCCACAACTCGAAGATCACGCCGGAGGAGATGGCCGACATCCGGGCCCGCTACGACGAGATCTTCGCCCGCTGTGCCGAGACCCCCGGTGGGTTCATCCACGGCCCCGACCGGCGCAAGATGGCCGACGTGCCGGAGGAGGAGCGGTACGCCTTCTGGGAGAGGCTGTACGCCTCGCCCGGCTTCGGCATCTGGCTCGGCAACTTCCGTGACGTGCTGATGGACGAGGAGGCCAACGCCGAGTTCACCGAGTTCGTGGCGAACAAGATCCGGGAGCGGGTGAAGGATCCGGTGACGGCCGAGAAGCTGATCCCCACCGACCACGGATTCGGCACCCGCCGGGTGCCGATGGAGACCCGCTACTACGAGGCCTACAACCGAGACAACGTGCAGCTCATCGACGTCAACGACACCCCGATCGACCGGATCACGGCCAAGGGCATCAAGACGTCGGACCAGGAGTACGAGCTCGACGTCATCATCTACGCCACCGGGTTCGACGCCATCACCGGCGCCTTCGACCGGATCGACTTCATCGGCTGCGACGGCCGCAAGCTGCGGGACAAGTGGTCCGACAACCCCATCACCTACCTGGGGGTGCAGGCCGAGGGCTTCCCCAACCTGGTCACGCTGGCCGGCCCCACCGGCGGCTCGGTGTCCACCAACTTCCCCCGGGGTATCGAGGTGGGGGTCGACTGGGCAACCGAGCTGGTGCAGTGGATGCTGGAGCACGGCTACAGCCGGATCGAGCCCACCGCCGAGGCCGAGGAGGAGTGGAGCGACCACGTGGCCGACATGTACAGCATGCTGCTGATGCGCAACGCCAAGTCGTGGTTCACCGGCTACAACTCCAATGTGGCCGGCAAGGACAAGACCCGCTTCCTCATCTACAACGGCGGCGCCCCCCGTTATCGCCGCTGGCTCGACGAGTGCGCCGCCGACAACTACAAGGGCTTCGCCTTCTCCTGATGGTTCCCGACCCCGCCGGGTAGTCTCAACCCATGTTGCAGCTCGCCCGGCGGGTCATGTTCGCCCTCAGCTTGGCGGGGCTCATCGCCGCCCTGTTCCGCCTGCGCGGCACCGGTGGCGTGCCGCCCCAGTCGGGGGGATGGCGCGAGGTCACCGACATAGACCTGACCTGATGCGGGTCGTACTGGCCGGCGTCGGCACCACCGGGTCGCACATCGCCCGGCAACTCACCCAGTCGCCGGTGACCGAGCTCATGCTGTGCGACCCCAGGTCCCGCCGGCTCGACCAGATTCTGGGGGCGGTGCGGGCGGTGGCCCCCGCCCACCAGACCGTCACGTCGCTCACCGAGCTCACCCCGGCCACCCTGCGGGCCGACGTCCTGGTCCTGGCCGGCCCGGCCGGCACCCACCGGGAGCCGGCGGCCGCCGCCCTGCGGGCCGGCAGCCATGTGGTGTCGATCAGCGACGACCCCGACGAGGTGGCCGAGCTGCTCGCCCTCGGTGCCCTGGCCCGCTCGGCCGACCGGGCTCTGGTGGTGGGGGCCGGGTTCTGCCCCGGGCTGAGCTGCCTCCTCGTGGCCCACGCCGCGTCCCAGCTCGACCGGGTGGACGTGATCAACGTCTACCGGGCCGGCACCGGCGGCCCGTCCTGCGCCCGCCAGCACCACCGCACGCTCAAGCGGTCGGGCCAGGAGTGGCTCGAGGGCACCTGGATCCTCCGCCGGGGCGGTTCGGGACGGGATCTGGCCTGGTTCCCCGAGCCGTTCGGGGCCCGGGACTGCTACCGGGGGGCGTTGCCCTCCCCGCTTCTCCTCCAACCGCAGTTCCCCGAGGCCCACCGGATCACGGCCCGGATGGCGGCCACCCGGCGCGACCGGCTGACGTCCAAACTGCCGATGCTGCGGCCGCCCCACACCGACGGTGGGCCAGGAGCCATCCGGGTGGAGCTGCGGGGGCGGGCGGGCCAGGCGGTGGAGACCGTGGTGCTGGGGGTGATGGACCACCCCTCGGTGGCGGCCGGCACCGTGGCCGCCCTCGCCACCGTGGCCGCGCTGGAAGGTCGGGCCCCGGTGGGGGCGGCCGGCCTGGCCGGTTGGCCCACCGGGCGGCTGCTCCTGGCCGATCTGCGCTCGCGGGGGGTCCGGGTGGCGGCCTTCGACGGCCGCCTCACCGATCTGGCCTGAGCCGAACGGCCAAGGCCGTGCGGCCCGGTTCACATGGCCAAGGCCGAACGGCCCCCAACCGCAGCCCTGCGTGCTCATTGATGGAGGGTATCGCTCAAGTCGGCCCTGGTTTCGGTCGACCCCTACGTTGCCGGAAAAACCGTCGAAAAGTTTCTCAAGTTGTCCGCCTTTCGTGTCGAGAACTCCTCTCGTGCATGGAGGACAAATGAAGGGCAACGGGACAATGGGAACAACGGAAGCCGAGCTGAACGCACGGATCGAAGCCAACCTGCAGCTGGTGAAGCACGTGGTCTTCCAGGTGGCGGTGCATTTCCCCCGCCACGTGGACCGCGAGGAGCTGGTGCGGGCCGGAGCGCTCGGTCTGGTGGAGGCGGCCCGCCGATATGACGAAAGTCGGGGTGTTCCTTTCGAGCGGTTTGCCGCCCAGCGGATCCGGGGCGCCATCCTCGATTCGGTCCGGGCCGCCGACTGGGCCCCCCGCTCGGTGCGCCTGCTGGCCCGTCGCCTCGAGGCGACCGAGCAGCAGCTCGCCACCCAACTGGGCCGGGTGCCCAACAACGAGGAGATGGCGGCGTCGCTCGGGATCACCCGCCAGGAGCTGAACAAGCTCCAGGATCGCCTGTTCCGTTCCGTGGTGCTGGCGCTCGACCACGAGACCAGCGACGACACCGACGAAGACCTCACCCTGGTCGACATCCTCCAGGACCGTTCGGCCGTCGAGCCGTCGGACGAGCTGGAGCTGCGGGAGCTGCACGCCTACCTGCGGGACGCCGTGGGCCTGCTGCCCGAGCGCCAGCGGTTCGTGATCGTGGGCTACTTCCTGGAGGGCAAGACCTCCCAGGAGCTGGCCCGGTTCCTCGGCGTCACCGAGAGCCGCATCAGCCAGCTCCGCAGCGAGGCCCTGCGCAACCTGAAGCTCGGCATCGAGGCCCAGTTCGAGGACCAGGCCGACGAGGATCACCCCGCCGCCGGCCGGGTGGCCCGCCGCCAGGCCGCCTACGCCGCCTCCGTCGGCGATGCCTCCAACTGGAAGAACCGCCTCTCCCGGTGGGACACCGACTACGACGTCCCCGAGGAGCCCCTGCTTCCTCTCGCCGGGCGACACTGACCATTCGGGGGCTCGCGCCTCCGTGCAGCTAGAACCTGGCCGCCGCCTGCCAGCGGGTGAGCAGGTCGGCGTCACCGAACACCTCGAGCCGATCCGGGGTGATGCGGTTCCACATCATCAGAAGCAGATCGGACGCCGTCCCCCGGGCCGCCACGTCGCCCTTGGCGTGAGACCGCTCCCAGGTGAGCTGGTCGGGGCCCAGCCGTAGCAGCCATTCACCCTCGTCGATATCGGTGGCGTGGAGATGGATGGTGGGGCTCGCCGCGCCCTCGGGCCGGCCTGTGCTCTCGGGCAGGGCCATCGACTCCAGCCGGAACCGGGTGGGCACGTACACCTCGAGCAACTCGTCGATGCCGTCCAGGGCCTGGGCGGCATCGATCGGGTTGACCGAGCCGTCGGCGGCGTCGACGTCCCAGCGGTGCACCGCCACCTCGTGGCAGAGGCGCCGGAGCCACCAGTGCCCGTCCTGGGTGCCGGCCCAACTGGGCCGGGGCTCGTCCAGGTCGCAGCTCTCGAGCGTGTCCAGCACCAGCTGGGCCGCCTCGGTGTACCAGGTCAGGACGTCGGGCCCCACTGGCGGCTCGCCCACGGCCGAGCGGGGGGGCCGCTCGTCGGGCGTGGCCACCAGGCTTTGGCTGACCCAGCGGAAGATCCAGCCCACGTGGCCCACCACCGAATGCACGGTCCAGCCCGGCAGGTGGGGTATGGCCAACGTCAGGTCGTCGGCCCCGATGGCGGCCAGCCGGTCGGTCTCCTCCCGGAGCAGGCGCCGGTAGTCGTCGGTCTGCAGGCGGCTCATCCGCGGTCTCCTGTTCCGTCCCGGGGCAACCCGGCCGCCGGGGCGTCGTCACCCCGCACCGGCCGGCCCGACCCCGCGCTGTCGATCCAGCGATCGAGGGTACGCCACCGGTCGTTCAGCCAGGCAATCAGCTCGGCCTCGCCGACGGGCAGGTCGGCCCGGCGGTGGTGCCACCACCGCACGGTCACCGGCTCGGCCAGGGGCAGCCGGCGGCGCAGGCCCCGCAGCTCCGACACCCCCTCCAGGCCCACATGGCCCAGCACCACCACGTCGAACGCCGGCTGACCGGCCAGCAGGGCCAGGGTGCCGGCCGGCTTGGGGGGCAACAGGTGCCGGAGCTCGTCGGCCAGCTCCACCAGCTCGGTCGAGCCCCGCCGGGCCAGGGAGCCCCGGATCCGCCGCCGGCGGGCCGGGGTGGCGTAGGTGCCCTCGGGGAAGATGACCAGGGCGGCGGCGGGTCGGGCCCGGCGGGACAGGCCGTGGAGGGCCGTGGCCTCGGCATCGCTGTCGGCGCCCCGGCGGGAGATGAAGTGGTTGTCGAGCCGCCGGCCGTAGATGTCGAGGGTGGGGTCGAACCGCAGCTCCCGCTTCATCACATAGTGGACCCATCGATCCTGGAGGCCGGTGAGCAGCCACACCGGCAGCACAGCGTCGGCCATGCTGGCGTGCCGGCTGAGCAGCACGAACCCGCCGTCGGGGAAGGTCGGGGGGCGGGGCAGTTCGAACCGGATCGCCAGCAGCCGCCGGGCCCAGACCAGGAGCGAGGAGATCCACCAGCCTTCCACCCGGCGCCAACTCGTCGGGTCGTCGGGCCGGCGACCTGTGGCGGCGAGGACGGCGTCCCGGGCCGTCAACCCCAGCGCCAGAGCGAGGCAGATCCACTCGTGGACCAGGTAGACGACGGCCATCGCCCCCAGACGCAGGGACGGGAGCCGGCGCAGGCCCTGGGCCAGATCGGTCGCCACCGCCACCGGTACCCACAGCGGGGCCGCCGCCACGCTCAGGGGCAACAGCACGAGCACGGCCAGAATCGACACGAGCCGGCGACCGTGGGGACGGTCCCGGCTCGTGGCCATGTCTGGGGTGTGTTCGCCGCCCGTGACGGGAGGCAAGAAAGGCCTAGCGCTCTTCCTTGAAGATCACATGCTGGCGGACGACCGGGTCGTACTTCTTCAGTTCGATCCGCTCCCGGGTGTTCACCTTGTTCTTCCGGGTGACGTACAGATAGCCGGTGCCGGCGGTGGACCGCAGCTTCACCAGGGGGCGCTTCTCGTTGCTCTTGGACGCCATGTCAGACCTTCTCCCCCCGACGGCGCATCTCGGCCACGACCGATTCGATGCCGTTCTTGTTGATCGTCTTGATCCCTTTGGCGCTCACGGTGAGCGAGACCCAGCGCTTCTCCGAAGGCAGCCAGAACCGCTGGTTCTGAATGTTCGGATTCCACCGGCGCCGGGTGGACCGGTGCGAGTGGGAGATCGTGTTGCCGAAGCTCGGTTTGCGGCCAGTGACCTGGCAGATCTTGGACATCTCGGGGTTCCTGTTTGCAGATCCGACTTGGGCCCCAGCTGATCATCAGCGCGGAGCGGACCTAACTAGGCTACCGGGCCGACGGGCGCTCCCCAACCGGGCGGCCGCTGGGGACCTGGTCGGGGGTGAGGAGATCGGGGGCCTCCACCGTGGCCGGGGCGGTGGCCCCGCCCGCCGGTGGGGGCGGGATCCGGTCGCCGGGGCGCCATCGGTCACGTGACGGCACCGGGGCCCGGCGCGCCGGGGCCACCGTGAGCACCATCGTGGCCAGCACGAGCACCCCCACCGTGGCCGGCATCCACAGCCAGCTCCGCCCGGTCCCGCCGCTCACCGCCTGGGCCAGTCCGGTGCCGGCCAGGGCCAGGGCGGAGGAGGCGACCAGCCCGACGAGGGCCCCCCGGGGCACGCCCCGGTCCACCACCGCGTCCCGGCGCCGGGTGTAGGACAGCCGGATGAGCTCGTTCTGGGTCAGCGCCATCACCCCGCCGGCGGCGAAGGCCAGTGCCCCGGCGTCGCTGCGGGCCAGGGCCAGCACGACGCACAGCACGGTCACCCCGGTGGACATCCAGCTCAGGCTGTGGTGGCCGGTGTCGACGGCGGCCAGGTGGAGCCACAGGGCCACCGCCACCGCCCCGGCCGCCGATCCCAGGGTGAGCGGGGTGAGGCCGGCCCCGGTGACGGCGATGGCGGCCCCCGCCGCCCACCCCGCCGCGATCAGGGCGCCGAGCAGCACCTCGGGGGTGTCGAGCCGGCCCAGCCGGGTGCGCCAACCGCTCACTGGTTCGCTCATGCCAGCTGCCTCGAGCGGCCGAGGTTGCGGATGACCCGGCGCATGAGGTGCTCGAGCGAGTCGCCGCTCGACCAGGGGATCACGATGGCCCCCCGCTCCAGCAGCCAGCGCCGGTTCAGCTCGTTGCCCACCCGGAACACCCGCTGGGCCAGCACGCTCACCGACTCGTCGGGGGCCGGTAGCTCGGGCTTGATCACCAGCACCTCGTGGCCCCGGTTCCGCAGGTCGACCAGGGCCGACAGGATCAGCTCGGAGATCAGGGGGGAGATGCAGACGATGGTGGCCGACCGGGGCAGGTTGGTGGGGATGGCCACGTGCTGGTCGTCCCGGGTGTGGCGGTTCTTCACCTCGGTGGCCAGCAGGGCGTCGACGATCGTGTGGAGCTGGCGGCGGCCCAGCCGGGGCGGCAGCCACCGGACCCCCCAACCCACGTCGAGCAGCCCCACCCGGTCCTGGGCCCGCAGGTGGCGTTCGGCCAGCACGGTGGCGGCGGTGACCGTCCAGCGCAGGGTGGTGGCCAGGTCGACCCCCAGATCCTGGGCCGAGTCGACCACCAGCACCACCTCCGACGACCGCTCGGGGTGGCGTTCCAGCACCATCGGCGTGCCCCGGCGCTGGCTCAGCCGGGGGTGGATGGCCCGCACCGGGTCGCCCCAGCGGTAGGGCCGGACCTCGGCCAACTCGCTGCCCGAGCCGGTGCGCCGGCTCCGGTGCTCACCGGTCACGGTCCCTTCCCGGTACAGGGGCACCAGGCTGTTGAGCTGCTCGGTTGGCGGGTGGACCCGCACCGACACCGGCAGCGGGTACCGGGCCACCCATTCCGAGATCCCGAACCGGTCCCGGCAGGTGACCATGGCCCATTCGGGCCCGGTCGCTCCCCAGCGGGTGGCCCGCAGCGGGACCCGGAACGACGCCCGGCAGGCTCCGCCCCGTCGCCGCTCGGGATCCGGGCTCCGTCGCATGCGGGTGACGAAACGGGCCGGGCCGGTGGGCTCCAGGTTCGCCGGCAGCTGGACCTCGAGCTCGACCCACGGCACGGGCGAGGCCGACACCAGGTCGAGCTCCAGCTCCAGCTCGTCGCCCTCGATCACCCGGGCCGCGCTCGAGCCGGGGGCCGTCGACGCCCACCGGCCGCCACCAGCCGTCGACCACCGACAGCAGGAGCGTCACGAGGAACGGCGAGCCCAGCGCCACCGGCTCGAGCCGCCGGCTGATCAGGGTGAGGGCTACGCCCCCCAGCCCGATCAGGCCGCACAGCCAGAACCGGTAGGTGAGATGCCGGCTCATCACCGCCCGGGGTCCGGCTACCGGCCCCGGCCGTAGCCGTCGGGCACGGTAGGGGGCTGCGAACCCTCGGCGTAGCGTGCGTCGCCCAACACGCCACCGGCCGGGAAACCGGGGTGGCCCGGCGCCTGGGGGGCGGCGACCTGACCCGGATGGGGCGGCTGATGGCGCCCGGACCAGCGGGGATCGTGGGCTGCCGGGTTGCCGGCGCCGGCCCGGTCGCCGGGATCGGTGGCCGTGGGGGCCGGCACCTGGCTGACCACCTCGGCCACCACCTGCTCGGCCCGGATCCCCCGCACCCACTGGTCGGGCTGGAGGAGGAGGCGGTGGGCCAGGCAGGGCACGGCCACGGCCTTCACGTCGTCGGGCAGCACATGGGAGCGGCCGAGCATGGCGGCCCGGGCCCGGCCCGCCTTGAGCAGGGCCAGCGAGCCCCGGGGGCTGGCCCCGGCCTCGGTGCGGGGTGAGCTGCGGGTCGCCTCCACCAGGGCCACCACGTAGCGGGCCACGGGCTCGCTGATGAACACGTCCTCCACCCGGCCCTGCAGGTCGAGCACGTCGTGGGCCGACAGCACGGGCTTCAGCTCCACCCGGTCGCCGCCCCGGCGGGCCCGGCGCAGCACCATCTCCACCTCGTGCTCGGCCCCGGGGTAGCCCACCCCGGTGCGGATCAGGAAGCGGTCGAGCTGGGCCTCGGGCAGGGGGTAGGTGCCCTCCTGCTCGATGGGATTCTGGGTGCCGATCACGAGGAACGGCCGGGGGAGGGGGCGGGTGCCGCCGTCCGCCGTCACCTGGCGCTCCTCCATCGCCTCCAGCAGGGCGGACTGGGTCTTGGGAGGGGCCCGGTTGATCTCGTCGCCCAGCACCAGGTTGGCGAAGATGGGGCCGGGCTGGAACACCGGCTCGGCGTCGGGCCCACCCAGCACGGTGGCGCCGGTGATGTCGGCCGGGATCAGGTCGGGGGTGAACTGGACCCGGGAGAAGCGCAGGCCGGCGGCCTCGGCCATGGCCCGGGCGATGGCGGTCTTGGCCACGCCGGGCACGTCCTCCAGCAGCACATGGCCGTCGGCCAGGAGGGAGGCCACGATCAGCTCGAGCACGTGGCGCTTGCCCACGATCGCCCGCTCCAACTCCGCCAGGAGCTCGAGGGCACCCTCTCGTACGTCGTGATGGCTCATCGGCGGGTGGTGCCTCCGGGTTGGGGGGTCTTGTTCGGGGTCTCGGATGGTTCCGCCGCGCGCTGCGAAGAGGGGGTCTGGGGGCCGGGGGCCGGGGTGGCCGGGGTGAGGGGCGGCAGGCCGAGGCGGTCCTCGATGAGGCCGATGGCCATCGACAGCTCCTGCAGGTTGGCCGACAGGGGAAGCTGCTCCCGCGGTGGCAGCCCGGCCGCCGTGATCAGGCGGTTCACGGTGGCGGTGAGGTCGTAGCGGGGCACGGCGGCCCCGCCGGCGCCGGTGGCCAGGATCAGCTGGTCGTCGATGGCCTTCAGCTCCCACGGGGTGCGTTCCTGGCCCGGCGGCTTGGGGCGCTCGGTCTCCCACGGGCCGGCCGAGTAGGCGCCCCGGCTGAGCCGGCGGTCGAGCCGGAGGGCGAGCACCAGCAGCACGACCACAGCCACCACCACGAGGACGGGAAAGGCGATCTCCAACTGGTCGGCGGACACGGCAACCAGTCTGACGGGTTCAGACACCGGCGCCCACCTCGTGCCGGGTGGAAGCGTTCCCCCCGGTCGCTCCCGGATGGGTCCGGCCCAGGGTGTGGAGGCGGCGCAGCTCGCTCACGGCGGCGTCACGGTCGGCGGCGGAGGGCGGGGTGGGGGAGAACCGGGTGTTGGCGAAGCAGGCGCACAGGCCGGACAAGGCCTCGGCCAGGTCGGGCTGGGTGCCGGACACCCGGCGGTACCACTCGAACGGGGTCTCGATGCTGTGGCGGGCCGGGAGGCGGCCCATGCCCCGCTCGGCGGCCGAGAAGGCCAGGCGGATGGCCCGGGCCGGGTCGGGATCGGCGGCCAGTGAGGCCAGGAGGGCCTCGATCTGGTTGGCCGGGCAGGGGCGGGGCCACCGCCTCGCCGCCGGCGCCGTCGGGGGTGGTGGCCCGGGCCCGCCGCCGGCGGCGCAGCCACAGCCACAGGCCGGCCAGGAGGAGCACCACGGCGGCGGCCAGGGCGGCCAGGCGGGCCCAGCCGGGGCCGGTGAGGCCCCCGTCGGACTCGTTCGACAGGTCGATCGGATCGGGGGTGGGGAGGGTGACGGTCACCCCGTCGCCCACGTCGATCTGGCCCTCATCGGAGGGCTGGAGGCCGGTCACGCCGTCGGCTGTCACCTCGCTGGCCACCAGGCCGCTTCCGTCCGACGAGGGGCCGGGCCGGATCTGGACCCGGCTGCCGTCGGGGCGCAGCACGTCGAGCCCGCCGCCGGCCGGGGCCACCACCAGGTCACCGGGGGCGATCTGATCCTGGCTCACCGGCTGGAGCTGGCCGTCGGCCCCGAGCTTCAGGCCCACGGTGGGCGCCGCCCCGTCACCCCCCTGCGCTGTGCCGTCCGGCGTGCTCCCGTCCGGCGTGCTGCCGGGGGCGGCGGCGGTGCCGTCGCCGGCGGCCTGGGCCGTGGGGCCCTGGGGGCCCTCCACCAGCTCGGACGGGGCACCGGTGAGGTCATCGGCGCCGATGGGCCGGGCGATCGGGTTGGCCCCTCCCAGCTGCACCCCGAGCCGGCCGGCCGGCCCGCTCACCTCCATGTTCACCGGTTCGGTGCCCGACCCGCCGCTGTCGTCGCCGGCGGCCTGCTCGGCGCCGGCGGCCCCGTCCGACGGGGCGCTGGTGGAGGTGGTGGTGTCGTTGCTGATGCCGCCGTCGGGGGGAGGGTCGGCGGCTCCGGCCCCCGCCGCCGGGATCTGCTCGTCCGACGGGCCGCCCGAGGGTGAGCCCACCGACACCGTGTCCTGCTCCGTGCGCTGTCGGTCCTCAGCCGAGATGGCCATCCCGATCAGGGCGAACAGCCCCACCGTGAGGGGCACGAGAAGCCACCGGGCAGGCCGGCGCCTTGGGTTGTCGCTGCCCAAGCCGGTCGTCACGTGATCCTTCCCGGTGAGAACGTGGCTCCCAACCTAGCGGGCAACGGCCCCGGGCCGGGTCGGCGCTGCCCTCGGGCCGGGTCGGCGCTGCCCCCGGGCCTCCCCCCTACCAGTCGAGCACGGGCGGCTTGCCCGGGGCCGGTGGGGCGCTCAGGGCCACCAGCACCGAGTAGAAGTTCTCCGAGTTGGCGATGTAGCGGACGGTGCCCAGGGCCTGGTCCTGGCCGGCGGTCTCGATCCGCATCGAGGCGTAGCCCAGCAGCTCGCCGGGGATCGTGCGGTGGTAGCTGAAGTCGGTCACCCGGGTCAGGGGCATGGAGCTGATGCGGGAGCCGAAGAACCCGCCCGACTCGATCAGGCGCTTGCTGGTGACATAGCGGCGTTCGTAGAAGGCCCACCGGGCCAGGATCGAGATGAGGCGGCTGATCACGAGGAAGACCACGATGATCCCGCCGCCCTGGAGGCCGAACTCGTAGAACATGAGGCCCAGCGCCCCGGCGGCGGCGAAGCGGGCCACCCGGCTGGGGCCCTTGCTGGCGTTGGAGAAGGGGTCGATGGCCAGGTGGGACACGAGGTCCTTGCCGTTCAGCACGAGCAGGGCGGCGTGGATGGCCGCTCCCACCAGGATGAGGAGGAGGACCTGCTGGTAGCCGCTGCTGACGCTGGCCCCGCTCTCCAGACCCACCAACCACACCACGAGCACGAGGAACACGAAGGTCTGGTACACGGGTTGGGCCATGGCCGCCCAGTGCTGGCGATCGGCGTAGTAGACGGCCTCGTCGCCCACCAGCACGGTCCGGATGTCGAGGGGGCTGAACAGCCCCGCCAGCGTCGTCTGCCCGACGCTCGCCACCGCCGCCGTCCCCCGCTAGACCGGCCGGGCCGCCGGCTCGGACCCCGGCACCCCCAGGGTGCTGAAGCCGTCGGTCGGGGTGCCGCCCGGTGGGGTGGTGGTGCCCGAGCCGCCGCCGGTGGTGCCGGAACCGCCGCTGCTCGGGGTGTCGTCGAAGACCCCGTCGAGGAAGGTGCCGACGGCGTCCACCTGGTCGCCCATCCAGCCGAAGAACGAGCGCGTCTGGGGCCCCGCCGTCTCCGGGTTCGACAGGACGAAGAACACCAGGAAGGTCAGGAGGGCCGGGTAGACCCACTTCTTGTTCACAGTTTCTCCTCCTCACCTCGCCCGGCGGGGCGCGGCACGGACATCGGAAACTCCACCCGGCGAACTCAAGCATACTGGCGTCGGCGACCGGGAGGGGGATCACCCGGCTGTGGGCCCTGGGGGGCGTCGGGGGGGTCAGGCCGTGGCGGTGACGGCGTCGACCGCTTCGACCAGCTCGTCCTGGCCCAGGATGCCCTCGAACGAGGCGGCCACCTTGCCGTCGGCTCCCACCACGAACACCCAGGGCTCGGTGGCCAGGTTCCATTCGGTCATGGCGTCGATCGGCACCAGGTCGCCGGCTTTGGCCTTGGCGATGTCGTAGGGCTCCACGTGCACCACCTGCACGTCGGTCCGCTGGGCCAGGGCCGCCTTCACGATGTCCATGGTGGGCCCACACAGCGCGGTCTGGCAGAAGGCGGGTGTGGCGAAGGCGATCACGGTCGGCTTGCCGCTGGTGACGGCGTCGGCCACCGAGAGCTGGTAGAAGGCGGGGTCGGGATCGGGGTCGGTGGAGATCGTGGCCAGGTCGGCGGCCCCGGCGGCGGTGAGGGTCTGTGACGGGGGAGCGGGGTCGCCCACGTCGGGCACGGCCGAGTCGTCGGCCACGATGATCGTGGCCAGCGACTGGTCGTCGCCCCCCTTCAGCCGGATGGCCCAGATCCCCGGGGTGGCGAAGGTGTAGTGGGTCACGTAGAGCCCGAGCGTGGCGCCGGTGGCGGAGAGCCACGTGCCCTCCACGTCCTCCACGATCGATTTGTCCTCCGACTCGAACTCGAACGTGGCCTGCACGTCGGAGCCGCCCAGGAACTGCGACGGCCCGTCGCCCAGCAGGGCCACCATCACCCGCTGGTCGCCCCGGGTGGTGAGGGTGTCGGGGCTGTTGGCCACGACCACCACGGCGTTGTCGAGCGAGGTGTTGGAACCGGCTTCGGCGTCGGCCCGGGTGGAGGAGGTTCCGGCGGTCTCGCTGCTCCCGCAGGCCGCCACCACCAGTGCCAGCGCGGCCGCTCCGGCCACCCACCGTGAACCCTTGCCCCGGGACCTCGTCATGGTCACACAGTGTCGCCCGCCGGGCCCCCGTTCCCTACCTGCGCTACTCCTCCAGCAGGCGGCCGTTGGCGTCGCGCTTCTCGGGGCCGTTGACCCGGGCCCGGCCGTCGCCGAACTTGGCGTCCCGCTCGGTCAAGGCCGCCCGCAACCCCTGCTCCTTGGCTGTGCGCCGGAACTCGGCGGCCGAGGCGGCCAGGTGGCCCCGGGCGTCCATCTCGGCCGCCAGCCGCTGCAGTGTGCGGGCCCCCATCAGCTCCAGGCCGATGTTGATGATCCGCTTGTTCGCCGTCAGCAGGTCGGCGTCGATCTTGGCCATCCGGTCCAGCAGCTGGTTCACCTCGCCCTCCAGGTCGGCCAGGGGCACGGCCTTGAGGGCCAGGCCGAGCTGGGCCGCCTCGGCCCCGGTGATGGTGTCGCCGGTGAGCAGCAGACGCTTGGCCCACTGGGGGCCGATGTGATAGAGCCACATCTGGTTGGGGAGCACACCGAGGTCGCGGGCCGGGGGGAAGCCGATGCGGGCGTCGTCGGCCACGATCACCATGTCGCACAGGGTGGCGATGTCGGTGCCGCCGGCCAGGCAGTAGCCGTGGACCTGGGCGATCGTCGGCTTGTGCATGTCGAACAGCACCATGCGCAGCCGCTGGGCTTTCTCGAGCTGCCACAGGTCGTCGTCGAAGGTCCGGTTGGAGCGGTACACCTTGCCGTCGCGCTCGTTGGCCCCTCGGGGGGCGGCCAGGTCGTAGCCGGCGCAGAAGGCCCGGCCGGCGCCCTTGATGGCCACGGCGTGCACCGCCGTGTCGTCGTCGGCCTCCCACAAGGCGTGGTTCAGCTCCTCCAGCACCTGCTGCGACAGGGCGTTGAGCTTCTCCGGGCGGTTGAGGGTGATGTGGGCGGCGCCGTCCCGCACCTCGTAGATGATCAGCTCGTAGTCCATGGGCCGACCCTACTTTGCCCCGCCCGACCGGGCCTCAGCCGCCGCCTTGGTGGGGGCCCCTGATGCAGCCGCTCCGGAGGCGGGAAGGTCCTTGAACGGGACGGTGCGCTCGGGGCTGGGCTCCGACGGCAACCCCAGCACCCGCTCGCCCAGATGGTTGCGCTGGATCTCGTCGGTGCCGCCGGCGATGGACAGGGCCGGGGTGGACAGGGCGAAGTACTGGAAGGTGCCGGCCCCCTCCCGCCCGGTGTCAGCGTCGTCGCCGGTGAGCATCCCGTAGGGGCCCTGCACGGCCAGGCCCAGGTCCCGCTGGGCCCGGGTCAGGGCCGAGACGGTGAGCTTGGACCCGGCCGCCTCCACCCCCGGTGCCGGCGTGGCCGGACTGGCCTTCGCTCCCTTCCGGGCGGCCTTCACCCGCTGGTTGGTGAACGTCATCGTCTGGCGGGTGGTGTGGAGCCGGGCCAGGGCCTGACGCACCAGCGGGTCGGCCGCCCGGTCGAAGCCGATCACCAGCTCAGTGAGGACCGAGCCGATGCCCCGCCCCTGGGCCGACGTGGTGGCCTGGCGCTTGAGGTGCTCGGTGAAGGCCCCGGCCGCCATGTCGACGATCACCCGGCCGAAGGGGCCGCCCTCGTGGGCGTCGGGGTTGTAGGAGTTCTTCTCGTGGGCCAGGAACGTGCGGGTGACGGCCCAGCCTCCGTCGACGTCGCCCAGCACGTCGGCCGCCGGCACCCGGGCGGTGTCGAAGTAGACCTGGTTGAACTTGGCGTCGCCCGTCATCTGCCGCAGGGGCCGCACCTCCACCCCTGGCTGGTCCCGGCGGATGAGGAAGAACGTGAGCCCGGCGTGCTTGGGCACGTCCCAGTTGGTGCGGGCCAGGAGCATGCCGTAGTCCACCGAGCCGGCGTTCGACGTCCAGATCTTGGACCCCGTGATCACCCATTCGTCGCCGTCCTGCTCGGCCCGGGTGCGCACCCCGGCCAGGTCGGAGCCGGCGTCGGGCTCCGACAGCATCTGGGCGAAGGTCTGGTTGCCCACCGTCATGGCCTCGACGAACCGGCCGGTCTGCTCCGGTGTCCCGTGGGCGAACAACATGGGGGCGAGCAGGGTGGGGCCGATGCCCGACGGGGGCCCCAGGGCGCCGGCGGCCCGCCGCTCGTCCCGGGCCGCCCGGGCGGCCCGGGGGCTGAGGCCCTGCCCGAACCAGGCGGTGGGCCACGCCGGGTAGCCCCAGCCCGAGCGGACGAGCGTGTCGTACCAGTCGGCCACCGTCCGATCGGGATCCCACTGGGTGGCATAGAAGTGGCGGGCCTCGGCCCGCACCATCTCCACGTCGTCCTGCCGGCTCGTTCCCCCTGCTGCCATACCGCCGAAATTAGGAGGCTCAGCGGCGCGACGCGCAGCTCACGCTCCTAAGAATCCCCGGACGGGGTGGGGACCGGGTGGGGGAGCCCGATGCGGACGGTGGTGCCGGGCGACCAGTGGACGATCGGGTCGCCGCTGACGTCGAGGCCGGCTGCCGCCACCAGACCGTCGTCGAGGTCGAGCACGGTGGCCCGGTGGAGGGGCCAGGGGTCGTGCTGGGCCAGGGCGAAGCGCAGGGGCGCCGGCCGGTCCGGCGCGTGCAGCTTGGGCCGGTGCATGTAGAGCCGCCACCGGGCGGTGAGGAAATGGTCGAAGCCGGTCAGCTCGCCGGGGTCGAACGGGCGGCCCACCCGCACCCGAACGTGGGAGGTGGCGTGGCGGGGGCCGGGCCAGCGTCGGATGCAGGTGTAGCTCACGGTGTCGCCTTCCTCCTGGTGGCGCATGGCCGACCAGAAGTAGGGCAGACCGTAGGCGCCGCGGGCGGTGGCGACGGCGGGCAGACGGGCGGCGTCGAGCGAGAGGAACCACACGCCCCGGCTGCCGTCGGCCGCGGTGGCGTAGGTCCGCACGTTGGTCTCGCAGAAGCGCGACAGCCAGGGCACGGCGCCCTGGCCGCGGGGCGGGCGGACCACCATCAGGAACGGCACCAGGCCCACCCAGGCCCGACCGTCCCAGGTGTCGACGGTGAGGCCGGGTGGCAGCAGGGCCTGCACCTGGTCGGGGTCGACCGGCCAGTGCAGGAAGGTCAGCCGGTTCCATTCGTGCAGCATCGTGGGGTGGGGCACCTCGAAGGGGCAGCCCGGCGCGACGACGGGGTTGTCCCGGGGCAAGGCGGCGGCAGGAGGCGCTGTGACCATGAGCGGCAGCCTAGCATACGAGTCATACGTTTGTATGATCACTCCATGATCGAGGGCGGGATGGACGGCGGGAAACCGAAGGCGACGCCAGGCAGACAACGGCGGGCCCGCCCGGTGTCAGGGGGCGACGAGGCCGATGCCGCCACCCGGGCTGCCCTGCTCCAGGGCGCGCTGGACACGGTGCGGGCCCACGGCGTGTCCAGCGCGACGTCGCGCCGGATCGCCTCCGCCGCCGGCGCCAACTTGGCCGCCATCACCTACTGGTACGGCTCGAAGGACGCTCTGGTGGCCGAGGCCATCTTCGGCGACCTGGAGCGGCGGTTGGCCCCGGTGCTGGCCGGCCTGGAGGCCGACGAGCCGCCCGTCACCCGCCTGATGGGAGCGTTGCGCGGTCTCACCGCCGAGCTGGAGCGCTCGGCCGATGACGTGCCCCTCTACCTCGACGCTCTGGTGCTGGCGGCCGGGCCCAGTCCCCTGGCCGAGCGGGGCCGGCGGCTCGTTGCCGACCTGCGGGCCCGCCTGGCCGCTGTGATCCGGGTCCTGGTCAGCGAGGGGGCGGTGGCGGCCTGGATCGAGCCCGAGGCCATGGCCTCGCTGCTGATCGCGGCGGCCAACGGCACCGCTCTCCAGACGCGTCTCGACCCGGAGGGGCCGGCTGTCAGTGCGGTTGCCGCCCAGCTGGCCAACCTGCTGTTGGCCGCCGCCACGTCGGGGCGCGCCGATTCGACCTGAGGAGGTGCTGCGGCACGCCACCGGTGGAGGGTGGCAACCCGCAGCGCCCGGCACCGGGCGGAAGGGGGGGATGCACGGTGCCGGGGGGTGTCGTGCCGCCGACCCACAGCGCCACCGGGACGAGCGCTGGGGGCCGACGACAGTGCGTGGCCGGTAGGCGGGCGGCTACAGGGCGGCCAGCTCCATCGGCTCGGTCTCGAGCTCGTGGAGGGCCGGGATCACCTCCTTGGCGAACAGTCGCAGGCTGGCCTCGGCCGTGGCCTGGGGCATCGAGCCGTAGCGGAAGACGAAGGAGATCTCGGAGGTGCCGAACTCCCGGGCCAGGGTGGAAACCCGCTCGACGATCTGATCGGGGGTGCCCCAGGGGTGGCCGTCGACGATCGAGCGGCGCCAGCCGGTGTCGTCGTGGCGGACGATCTCGGCCATCTTGGCGTAGCCCTTGTAGCCCTTGCGGTTGTCGAAGTGGGCGCCGCCCAGCTCGTAGTGGCGCAGCGCCGAGTCGGTGTACTCGGTCATGTAGCGCTCGGCGCCCTCCCGGGCCGCCTCCTCGGTCTCGGCGCAGTAGGTCCAGAGGGCGAGCTTGGTCTGCACCGGGGGCAGGCCGGCGTCGTGGCGGAGGCGCATGTAGTTCTGGGCCCCGCCCAGGGCGACGCGGAGCTGGGCCGTGGGGATGACGAGGGGCTTGATGTCGAGCTTGGCCACCACGGCCATGGTCTCGGGGGTACCGGCGGCGCAGTAGAGGACGTCGGAGATGTCGCGCCCGGGTTGGGGGCGAAGGCGCACGTTCTCCACCTGGAAACGCATGGAGTCAGCAGACCCCGACCATCCTGGGCCCAACAGGGTCTTAGGTCCCGGGGGCCCCTGGTCGCCAACTTCTCACCCCGGCCGTCACCGGTGACGTCTCCAACGAGAAGTTCACCGTCGCCCCGAACGCCGGATCCACACGATCACCCGTGGTGCCCTGAGTGAGAAGTTCGGGACCGACCGAGGTCCAGCGCGCGGGCGATCAGGCGGCAGATGTCGTCGGGCTGCTTGCTGCAGGCGGCCCAGGTGACGGGGAACACCCGCCAACCGAGCGCGGTGAGACGGTTCCAGCGGGCGGGATCGGCCTCGAAGCTCCGCCGGTTCAGGTGCCAGCGGGCGCTCTGGAGCTCGATGGCGAGCAGCTCGTCGGGATAGGCCAGGTCGACCTGGGCCACCAGCACTCCCCGCTCGTCTTCGATCCGGTGTTCCAGAACGGGCGCCGGCAAGCCGTGGTCCAGCAGGAGCCGCGCTGCGTCCCTGCTCCAACCGCTGAGAGGGATGTCGGCGTCGCCGTACCGCTCGGCCAGGAGCCGGCGCATAGCTTGCAGCCCGTGGCGGCCTCGCACGGCGTGCCGAAGCAGCGCCTCGTACAGCTCGGACCAGGTGAGGAGGCGTTGGCGGAGCGCGTCGTCCACTGCATCCTCGAGCAGGCGGGATGGCACCACGGCCGCCAGGTCGAGGAGGGTGCGGGCCATTCCGGTGACCGGGATCCCGGCAATGGTGGCGGTGTCGGCCAGTGCCATCTGGCGGCTCTGGTGCACGACCACGTTGCGGCGCGCCGAGGCGGTGCTGGGCTCCACCGTGACCTCGATGATGCCCCCCTTCACCGGCTCGATGCGGCGCAGGATGGCGGCGCTGCGATGGCTGGCCACGCCGCCGGTCGACAGGCAGGCCGCCATCAGCCGGGAGTGCCAGGAGTCGGGATGGGCAGCATGGCGGACCACGCCCGGCTGTACCGGCACGAACAAGCCGCTGGCGCATCGTCGGCGAACGGTGGCGTCGGCCATGCCGAGCTGGCGGGCCTGGTTGGTGCTGAGCACGCCGTGCTGGCGGGCGATGAGCGCGATGGCTTCGGCTTCCCCGCGGGCCATGCGGAGCCTCCTCAGATGGGAGTGGTCTACAGCGGGGGAAGCAGTGAACCGACTCTACGCCGCTGTCGTCCGCACCGCTCCCCACCAGGACTTTTTCATCGAGTTCACCGCTGGTGACGCCCTGGGTGAGAAGTTCGGGACCGTGCCGAACTTCGCACCGACGACACCGCCGGTGACGGCCTGGGTGAGAAGTTCGGGAGGGGCAGGGGCGGGAAGGCGGGGGGCCCTACGGGACGCCGAGGATTTCGGCCGCCTGGGTGCAGGTGGCGACGGGGCGGCCCACCTCGAGGCACAGGGCCACCGCTTCCTCCAACAGCTCGACGTTGGTGGGCTGGCGCTCGGGATCGAAGTGCTCCTCCAGACCCACGTGGAGATGCCCGCCCATCTCCACCGCCATGCGGGCCACCGGTGAGCGCATGAGATCACCACCCCAGGCCGACACCGACCACGCCAGCCCCGACCCCTCCAGCATGTCGAGGTAGGCCAGCAGCGCGTTGGCCGTGGGCGGCAGGCCGAAGCTCACCCCCCGGCTCCGGCCCAGCAGGCCCCACTCGTCGCCGAAGTACAGCTTCACCATGGCTCCCGCCGGCAGTCGCCCGGCCCGGTGGTAGGCCAGCGTGGTGTTGAGCCAGCCCGGCTCGTAGATGGCGATGGCGGGGGCCAGCCGCCGCCGCTCGCACTGCTCGAAGGCGGCCCGGATGTGCTCGTAGGTGTTGACGTAGGTGCCGCCCACCGGCAGGCCGTCGTCGTCGGCCCAGCCCGTGTTGGTCGATCCCGGGTCGACGTACGCCATACGGATCAGGCCCAGGTCGGCCAGCAACTCGTGATGGAGGATGCGGTCTTCGGTGGCGGCGGCCACCACCCCGGTGGGATACCACAGGGTGTCGGGCCGCTCGTCGAGGAGGTCGCGCCAGGCGGCAACGTAGTCGTCCACCGCCTCCTGGCCCACGAGCCGGATGCTCGAGTTGTGGGCGTGGATGATGGCCGCTCCGGCGTCGAGACAGGCCAGGCTGTCGGCCTTGACCTCCTCGGCAGAGCGCGGGATGTGCCGGTTGCGCTCCTTGCGGCCCACGCCGTTGATGGCGCACTCGATGATGACCGGCTGCTCGCTCATGCTGTTCCCCCTGGTCACGGCTGGCACGTCGATTCCACGACACTAGCGACCCAGAGCCGGCGAGCAGAAGTGCCTAAACACTCCGCAATACCGCTTTGAAGTTTGAACTTTCGGAATCGCTTCTGTATAACGGCGTGTGGCCACGGGTGGTGGACCCTGGCCACACGTGCGGAATGGGCGCTCAGACGACGCCCAGGAGGGAACAGAATCCAATGACAACCGGGTGCGGGCTTGCGCGTCGCAGGGCGCAAGTTTCTCGCGGGCGGAGGGCCAACAGGTTCCGCCGCTCGCTTCTCAATCGACCGATCGCGACGGTCGTAGGCCTCATCAGCGTCCTCACGGCGCTGGTGGCTGTTCCTTTCCCCGTGGCGCCGGCCGATGCCGCCGGCCCGGCGGTGAGCGCAGCCACGACGGTGTTCGGGTACCCCGACTGGTACGAGGACTCGACCGGCACACGGGTCGATCCGTGCCTCGACGTCAACGACAATCACTGCGTGGTGCTGGCCGACCCCGGCTACAACCCCCTGCAGCCGATGGTCTTCCCGTCGAACTTCCCCAGCGAGTTCTTCTACAACGTCGCTGACTCGGACAAGATCCCGACGCCCGGCTGCCCCGGTGCCACCAGCCCCCTGGCTGCCAACCCGGGGCAGGCCCTGGTGCGGGCGGCGCTGGAGGGCGCGTTCGCCAACGGCTCACCCGCTGCGGGCGAGCAGATGGTGTTCGGGCGGATCCGGGTGGTGGTGAAGGGCGGTCTGTGCCCCAACACCGAGTACACCTTCACCCACCCCTACGGCACCACGGTGCTGACCACCGACGCCGACGGCGGCGTCAAGCCCAACCCGGGCACGGTGGACGTGGGCTGTCTCGGCTTCGTTGCCCCCAACACCTGCAACTACAACCAGGCGCTGGCCAGCGCCGTCATCACCCAGGGCTTCCTGCGGTGGGATCCGGCGGTCAACCCGCCGGCCGACCCCGGCTATCTCGGCGGAGACGCCGGCACCCTGCACCCGATCGTCGGTGGCATCAACAGCACCTTCTCGATCGCCACCGGCACCGGCGTCACCGCCGTGCCGGTCCCCGGCGCCAACACCAACCTGTTCACCGTGGCCGGCCGTCTGGCCGGCCCGCTGACCACGTCGCCCAAACTGCTCGACTTCGGCGGCGTGAACGTCACGACCACCGACACCAAGTCGATCACGGTCACCAACGTCGATCCGTCGGCCACCACGGTCACCAACGTGACCAGCGACAACCCCGAGTTCACGGTCGTTCCCGGCGGTTGCACCACGGCCGGTGCGCTGGTCCAGGACGCCACCTGTCAGCTCCAGGTCACGTTCGCCCCGACCGCCACGGGTTTGCGTACGGCCAACCTCATCGTGACCTTCACCGACGGCACCAACCCCCGGCCCCATTCGCCGATGACGCTCAAGGTCCAGGGCACCGGGTCCAACCCCGGCAACGAGCCCCTGCTCACCGTCGCCGTGCCCAACGGCTCGGTGGCCCCCACCCAGACCATCGACTTCGGCTCGGTGCGGGTGGGCGTGCTCAGCTCCACCCAGACGGCCACCATCACCAACACCGGCACGGCGCCGCTGCAGGTGACGAACCTCGAGTTCATCAACAACGTCTCGTCGTTCGACTCGAACGACGCCGCGGCGTTCCGCATCATGAACAACACGTGCGCCGGGATCTTCGTGCCGGCCGGTGGAACCGACACCTGCACCTTCGGCGTGGCCTTCCTGGCCATGCACAACCACGTGTACGCCGCTTCCCTCAAGGTCTCGGCCAACACCTCGGGTGGCCCGGTGGAGATCAGCCTCAACGCCACCGGCATAGGCGGCGTGGCCGCCGTGTCGACCGGCCCCGACGGCGTCGGCCCCGACGGCATCAATCCCAAGACCGGCTTCCCGGTCTGGTACCAGGATGAGAACGGCGTCCGTCTCGGCGAGTGCATCGACCCCGGCGACCCGCTGTGCGTGGTCCTCGGCGACGAGTTCTACGACCCGGGCCAGCCGATGACCTTCCTGGCCGACGGCTTCAGCAACTTCCCCTCGGAGTACTTCTACTACGTGGCCGAGTCCGACATCGTCGACACCCCCGGCTGCGGCAACTCCGCTCCCGGTCGGGCCTTCGTGCGGATGGCCGACGAGGCTGCCTTCGCCGGGCCCACCGGTGGCCCGGTCGACGGCGACCAGATGGTGTTCGGCCGGGTCCGGTTCTCCGTGACCAGCGGCCTGTGCGCCGGCCGAACCTACAAGGTCATCTACCCCTACGGTGAGTACACCTTCACGGCCGATGCCGCCGGCGGCCTGAAGAGGAGCCCCGGCACGACCGACCAGGGCTGCGCTCCCACCGTTCCCTACGAGTGCAACTTCGTGGACGCCCTGCAGAGCCCGGTCTTCGGCGCTTTCCTCAAGCAGGTGAACGCCCCGGCCGGCTACCTCGGGGATCCCAACACCCCGACGGCCATCACCGGTGGTCCGTACATCGACGGCGGGGGCAACCACGTCGACTACTTCCGGATCATCGACACCACCGACTCCAGCGTGGTCGGTGAGACCAGCCAGTTCACGGTGATGGGCAAGATGGTCGGCCCGATGATGGCCACGCCGGCGGCCGTCGACTTCGGCACCGTCGAGGTCGCCACCACGAGCCCCGAGCAGACGGTGACCATCACCAACGACGGGCAGAACGATGCCACCGTCGGTGCGTCGACCCTGGTCGGGCCCACGGGCCTGCCCACCACCGACTACACCATCACCCAGGACAACTGCAACGGCCAGGTGCTCGAGCCGGTGGCCACGAGCAGCGACAACTGCACCATCAAGGTCCAGTTCAACCCGACGGCCAACGGTACCCGGGCGGCGAAGCTGGTGATCAGTCACACGGCGCTCAACAACCCGCTGACCGTTGCCCTGAGCGGCATCGGTGGTGCCCCGGTGGGCGAGCCGGCCATCTCGGTGAACCCGCCGGCCGCCACCTACCCCGACCTCCACATCGGTGAGGTCAGCGCCCCGGAGTCGCTCCGGGTGTCGAACCAGGGCGGCAGCGCCCCGCTGCTGGTCAGCTCGGTCACCATCGACCCGCCGACCGCCGAGTTCACCATCGTCAACGACGAGTGCACCGGTAACGCCGTGGCCCCCGACGGTGAGTGCGTCATCGACGTCGCCTTCGCTCCCACCACGGCCGGTGCCCACACCGGCAACGTGAAGATCGACAGCAACGTCACCGCCGTGCCCACCGTGCTGGTGCCGCTCGACGGCTACGGGTCCACCGCCAGCCCGCTGGTGTCGGCCACCAACGACTCGGCCGGCTTCCCCAGCTACTACGGCGACAACAACGGCGTCCGGCTGGAGGGCTGCTACGACGTCGGCAACCCGCAGGATCCCAACTGCGTGGTGCTGGGCGACGCGGGCTACAACCCGGCCAACGCCCTGTCGTTCCCGGGGAACTTCCCGAGCGAGTTCTTCTACGCTCTGGCCGACTCCGACATCGTCACCGTGCCCGCTGACAACGCCTGTGGCGGCGCCGGCGGGACGGCCTTCCTGCGCCTGGCGCTGGAAGGGGCCTTCGCCAACGGCTCGCCGCTGGCCGGTCAGCAGATCCAGTTCGCCCGGATCCGGTACAACGTCACCGGGCTGTGCCCCAACAGCAGCTACGTGCTGGTGAACCCCTACCGGGTGGACACGCTGACCTCCGACGGCAACGGCGTCATCAAGTCGACGGTGGACATCCCCAACGTGGTGGCCAGCCAGATGCTGGCTGGTGGCTTCGTCCGCTGGGACCCGAACGTGAGCCCCCAGGCTCCCGCCGGCTACCTCGGTGACGGCCGCTCGTTCCACGAGATCGTCGGCTCCATCCACCGTCCCGGCGGGCCGGGCACCGATCCGGCCAACGTGTTCGAGATCCGGTCGGTGACCAACGCCGCCCTGCCGATCACCTACGACAACAGCACCGAACTGGCCTCGACGAAGAACTTCCTCGTCTCCGGTCGCATGGCCGGACCGCTGGTGTCGGACAAGACGGCTGTCGACTTCGGTCCCCAGGCTCAGGGCACGACCAGCGCCACCCAGACGGCGACGCTGACCAACCTGTCGCCCCGGGCCATCGACACCATCACCGCCACCCTGACCGGCATCGGCGCCAGCGACTTCTCGCTGACGGTGCCGCCGGTCGGCACCTGCACCGCGGCCACCTCGCTGGCCCAGGATCAGACGTGCACGGTGACGGTGGCCTTCGCTCCCGGTCTGGCGACCATACCGGGGGTCAAGAGCGCCACGCTCTCTATCAGCTACGCCGGCGGTGCCGGTTCACCCATCACCGTGCCGCTCACCGGCACGGCCACGGTGGCCGGGCATCCCGAGATAAGCCTCTCGAGGACGAGCATCCCGTTCGGTAACCAGAACGTCGGAGTCGCCAGTGGCGTCCAGACGGTCATCGTCACCAACACCGGCAACGCGGCGCTGACGGTGGCCTCGGCCACCCTGAGCGGTACCAATGCGGCCAACTTCGCCGTGACCAACGGTTGCGTGGCGGCGGTGCCGCCGGCGCCCGGTCCCGGGAACACCTGCACCGTGTCGGTGCGGTTCACGCCGTCCACCAACGGGGCCAAGACGGCCACGCTGACGATCGCGTCAGATGACCCGACCCGGCCCAGTGTGACCGTGGCGCTCACCGGAACCGGCGTCTCGCCGGTGATCTCGATGACGCCCACCGGCACGCTGGCGGCGCCCCTCACCTTGAGCACCGGCGCCGGTGGTAGCACGTCGACCACGATCAACGTGACCAACACCGGTACCGCTCCGCTCAGCCTGGTCGGTGCGCCGGCCCTCCAGTTCGTGAACCAGACGGTGTCGAACCCGGCGCTGGCCGTCGGGGCTCCGAACCCGCTGAAGTTCACGGCCACCCACAACTGCAACAACATCGCAGCCGGTGGGAAGTGCAAGATCACCGTGACCTTCACGCCGGGAGCCGGCACGAGGAACCAGCGCTACGCCGTCCAGCTGAACGTGCTGAGCAATGCCTCGAACGGCACCCAGAGCGCCTTCCTCCGGGGCACGCGGAACTGATCCGCAGATCCTGGGTCTGACGACCCCCGTTCCGGCGCTGCCCCGCCGGAACGGGGGTCTCGTCGACACTTCTGGCCCCGGGGCAGGGGGCCGTTTGGCGGTGGCGGAAGCCATCGCCTGATTCGGAACGACGCTGGGCGACACGCAACTGCCAGTGCGTGCAGCGCGCCGACATGACCGGGCCCCGGGCCCGGCCATTCACCCCCAAGGAGAAGAAAACAGTACTAGGGAGCAGTACTCACATGACCGATATCGCTACCGAGGCCTCGCCATCCGAGGCCTCGTCCGAGGCGACCGCCCCCGCGGCCCGCACACTCGGCGACTTCGCCCGGTTGAACCGGCGGACGTTGCTGAAGCTGAGCGCCGCCGGCAGCGCCCTCTACGCCCTCGACACCGCCCGGAGCGTCATCGTTCCCAGCCTGCGGAACCGGGGCCTCTACAGCCCGGACGGCGTGGTGGACGCCGCCTCGATCGCCTGGGCCGGCTCGGTCTACACCGAGGCCTTCCCCACCAGCCCCCTCATCCTGTCGCCCTTCTCCGACGAGCTGCCGATCCCGAGGGCGTTGCGCCCGACCCCCCTGTCGGAGTTCGGGTCGAAGCCGCCGGGTCCCGGCGTCGGCCAGCAGAACTCGCTGAGCAACGAGCGCCACCAGATCTGGTGCAACGACCCCCGCGTCAACTCACCGGATCCGATCCTGTACAAGATCGAGATCAAGATGGGCACCCATTCGTTCACGAGCTCGAAGGTGCTGCCCATCAACTCGTTGGGCCAGCCCGCCGTCTCGTTCGACGCGACCGGCGCCCAGTTCCCGGCCGGCACCCAGCGCACGCTGCCGCTCAGCACGATCTGGGCCTTCAACGGCCAGTTCCCCGGCCCGATGATCAACGCCGAGTACGGCCGGCCGGTGCTGATCCGCTTCGTCAACAAGCTGGACGAGAACCCCGACAACCTCGACTTCCAGGATTTCGGTGCCCCCGATCGGTCCTTCCTGACCCATCTCCACAATGCCCATACGGCGCCCGAGAGCGACGGCAACCCGCACTACACCATGAACTACGGGCCCCGGTGGCACGGCTACCGGCCCGGTGAGTGGTGCGACAACCTCTACCTCAACTGGCCGGCCGGCGGGCGGGACGACGAGAAGCAGAGCTTCTTCTGGTTCCACGATCACCGCATGGACCACACCGGCTCCAACGTCTACAAGGGCATGGTCGGCCTCTACCCCATCTATGACCCCAAGGGGAACATGGACATGGGCGACGAGACCAAGGGCCTGCGCCTGCCCGGCAAGCGCACACCGCCCCGGGCCGACGGCACGTTCGACGTCGACTACGACATCCCGCTGGCGTTCTACGACTGCCGCCTCGACGACGGCGTGACCGTCCACCACGACATCCACGACAACGAGAACGCCTTCCCCGGCACCAACAACCCGGCCACCCACCCGAAATGGTGGGGCAAGACGTTCTTCAAGCACTTCCCCAACCACGGCTTCGTGGGCGACATCTTCACCGTCAACGGCACCGCCTACCCCACGCTGCACGTGAAGCGGCGCAAGTACCGGTTCCGGTTCCTCGACGCCTCCATCGCCCGCATCTACGAGTTCAAGCTCATGGCGTCGACCCAGGGGCCCAAGAGCGCGGTCTCCCTCGGCTACACCGGCGACGACCTCCAGGGTCAGTGGCGGATCCCCGACGCCCAGCAGTGCATGAAGTTCACCCAGATCGCCGGCGACGGCGGGCTCCTGCCCGCCCCCGTCGTCCGTGACTCGTTCGAGCTGTGGCCGGCCAAGCGGCGGGAGGTGATCATCGATTTCACCAAGTACCAGGACGGCACCGGCACCTCCGACGGCGACGAGATCTTCCTGACCAACATCATGAAGATGCACGACGGGCGGATGTGGGACAGCAACACCCGGGGCGGGCTCGACCCCGCCTACAAGGTGCCCATGCTGAAGTTCGTGATCGACGGCGACGACATGCCGGTCGACAACTCGCGGATCCCCACCGCTATGCGGCCGGCCCCGCCGCTGCCGTCGAACTGGAGCACGCTCCTCGACAACCGGATGATCTTCGAGGTCCAGCGGGGCGGCGCCGGGGGCGAGATGGAGTGGATGATCAACGGCGAGCCGTTCGACCCCACCCGCCCTGTCACCAGCCTCAAGAACAAGGCGGGCAAGACCCCGTTGGCCCAGCAGAAGGTGGGCAGCTTCAACCTGTGGGAGATCCGCAACGGCGGCGGCGGTTGGGTTCATCCCTTCCACCTCCACATGGAGGAGCACCGTACGGTGATGCGCAACGGCAAGTCGGTGGTCAAGCCCGACAAATGGCATCCCGAGGACGGCACCCGGGAAGACCTGGTGGCCCTCGACCCGTCGGAGTCGGTGATCATCTACCGCGGCTTCCGTGACTTCGTCGGCCCCTACGTGGCCCACTGCCACAACCTGGCCCACGAAGACCACGCCATGATGTTCGGCTGGGAGATCACGCCCTGACCGGGGCGGACCGAGCGCGCAGAGGACCCCGAACATGAACCTCTTCTCCTCCCTCGTCCTGGGGGCGCCGGGCGCGGTCCGGCGCCGCCTCCAGGTCTCGTTGCTGACGGTCGGGCTCGTCGCCGTGCTGGCGGCGATCGCCGACGGCTTCATCGTCATCTCGCTGCAGGGCGCCGTGGGCGCCGTGGAGCGGGTGGGCGACCCGTTCCGGCGGTGGCTCACCGCCTCGGTGCTGCTGGTGCCGGTGTACATCCTGGTCGTGCTGGGGGCGGTGGCCCTGGCCCGCTGGTGGTTCGCCGACACCCGGTTCCGGCGGCTGCTGTTCGCCACCGCGATGGTGATGATGATCGCCGTCACCAGCCTGGTCGGGGTGTTGACCGTGGCCGGCAGCGCCGCCTACGACTACCGCCTCCAGTCGGCCCGGATGGAGCGGACGGCGGCCGTGGTCGACGAACTCACGGCCGGTTCGCCCGCGGTGGCGGCATCCCAGCCCGGTTCCTCCTCGGTGACGGTGTCGGTGTGCACCGTGTGCGAGAGCCGGCGCAAGACGCTCGAGACCCACGTGCGGGCAGGCACGTTGGCCTCGATCATCACCCTCGTCACCAACACCGTGTTGGTGCTCTGGGTGATCGCGCTCCGGGGCGGTCAGCTCTGGATCGACAGACCCCGACGGTCGGCTCCCTCGCCGTCGGTGTCCGCTGATCCGAAGCTCGCCGTCACCTGAGCGGTCGCTGCGGCCGGCGCGCTCCCTGACGGCGGGGTCGCGCCGGCCGCAGTCGCTCCCTTCTCGGTCCCCGGACGGTGGTGGCTCTTCGCACGTCGGCCGGGCGTGTGTCAACCTTCCCCGATGCCAGCCCTCACCCCGCCCGACTCCCGGGCAGCCGTGGAGCGGTTCCTCAACCTCCGCTGGGACCGCGACGATCCCCGCCGCTGGAGCCAGCCCCTGGTGCCGGAGCTCACCGGCGGCCGGGGCGGCCTGTTCGGCGGCTGTGCCGTGGGGGCCGTGATCGCCGGGCTGGAGCGGGCCACCGGCCGGCCTCTGGCCTGGATCACCGGCCAGTTCCTCACCGCCTGCCGGCCGCCCGACGAGCTCCGTTTCGAGATCGACCGGCTGGTCGAGGGGCGCAACATCGCCCAGGCCACCGTGGTGGCCCGGGTGGGCGCCGCCGACGTGCTGGCCTTCCAGGCCGCCCTCGGGGCCCGGCCGGCCACCGACGGCCGCCTGCGATCCGGCTCGATGCCGGTGGCGCCGCCGCCCGATCAGTGTCCGCCGGTCGAGCCCCCGTCGGGCCCGGGCGGCCTGCGACCCCGCTTCGACGGGCGGTCGGTCCCGGCTTGTCCGGCCGACGATCCCGCCACCAGCCGGTGGTGGTTCCGCACCGACGAGCTGGCCGATCAGGGCGATCCGGCCCTCCTGGCCGTGGTGCTCGACTTCGTGCCGATGGCTCTCACCGCCGCCCTCGGCCGGCCGGTGTTCGGGGCCAGCCTCGACAACACCGTCCGGGTGGTGGAGCGGGCGGTCACCCCCTGGGTGCTGGCCGAGCTGACCCTCGATTCGCTGGCCGACGGCATCGCCCACGTCACCGGTCGGGCCTGGACCGACGCCGGTGTGCTGCTGGCCGTGGGCAGCCAGACCTGTGTGGTGGCCGACCGGCCGGGGTGACCGCCGGCTCCCGCCGGGCCCAGTGACTCAGTAGCTGGGCTTGGTGGGGTAGGGGGTGAGCTGCAGCTCGTGGGTCCAGGCCGAGCGGTCCTGGGTGTGCAGGTACCAGAAGGCCTCGGCCAGCTTCTCCGGGTTCATCACCAGCTCCGGGCGCTTCTGGGCCAGGGGCAGGGCCCGGGTGCCGGGGGAGTCGATGAGGCCGTCGATCACCACGTTGGCCACGTGGACACCGTGCTCGGAGTACTCCTCGGTCAGCACCTGGGCCAGGGTCCGCATCAGCACCCGGGGGTAGTAGAGCGACTGGCCGGTGTAACGCTTGCGGCCCCGCAGCGACGCCGCGTTGTTGGAGAACAGGAACGTGCCCCGCCCCGCCTCCCGCATGGCCGGTAGCACCTCCTTGGCCACCAGGAACGGGCCCCGGCTGGCGATGTGCTGGGCCGTGTCGAACAGCTCGGTGGGGATGTGCTCCAGCAGCTCCATCTCGGGGGGCAGGTCCCGCCCCTCGAGGTAGCCGGCGTTGTAGACCACGATCGACGGGTCGCCGGCCTCGGCCCGGATGCTTGTGAAGGCGGCCTTGACCGACTCCTCGGAGACCAGGTCGAGCTCGACGGTGAGGCACTCGCCCCCGTCGGCCCGTATCTGGGCCTCCAGCCCGGCGGCGTTGGCCGCGGTGCGGGTGGTGAGCACCACCCGGCAGCCCTCGGCCGCCAGCTTCTGGGCCACCGCTCCACCGATGCCCCACCGGGCGCCGGGCGGCAGGTCGCTGTCGTCGATGGCATGGCCGTGGGCCAGCAGGGTGTTGCGGCCGTCGGCCTGCCACTTCGACGTGGCCCCCACCACCACGGCGACGTCCCTGGTCGTCGTGTCCATGGACCGACCCTACTCCGGGTGCGATGATCGTGTGATGCTCGTGGATTCTCTCGCCGGGCCCTGGTGAGCGCCGAGGCGCCCGAGCTGGAGCTGGCCGACCTCGACGGCAGGCCGTTCCGGTTGTCGTCGCTCCGGGGGCAGAAGGTGGTGCTGGTCGCCTGGGCCCCCTATTGAGGCTGCCGCTTCGACCTGCCAGGTTGGCAGGCGCTGCGCACCGAGCTCCACCCGCTGGGCGTGGAGATCGTCACCGTGTCCCTGGAGCTGAGCGGGCCCGAGGCGTCGCGGGAGTTCATCGAGGCGGCCCGCCCCGGGCATCCGTCGCTGCTCGATCCCACCCATCAGCTCGATGCCCTGTTCGGGGTGGTCAACATCCCCAACGTCATCTGGATCGACGAGCAGGGGATGATCGTGCGGCCGCCCGAGCCGGGGTGGCCGGGGGCCGCCGCCTACCCCGAGGCACTGGCCGAACGGCTGGCCGAGCGGGCCCGGCTGGCGGCCGAGGCCCGGGAGGCGGCCATCGCCGCCGGTGAGACGCCGCCCATGGACCTCATGACCCAGCTCGGCTCGGGGCAGACGCGCGACGGCTACGCCGACGCGCTGCGGGACTGGGCCCGGCGGGGCCCGGAGAGCCCCTACGCCCTCGGCGCCGACGAGGTGCTGGCGGCCAGCCAGCCCCGCCCGCCGGCGGTGTCGGCCGCCGCCGCCCACTTCGAGCTGGCCAACCACCTGTGGCGGGCCGGGCACCGGGAGGCGGCGATTCGCCACTTCAACGCCTGCCACCGCCTCCAGCCCGACAACTGGACCTACAAGCGCCAGGCCTGGTCGCTGGTGGGCAACGAACGGGTGGGAGGCGACATGGGCCGCCTGTCCCAGGTGCCACTGCCCGGGGAGGAGGCCGACTGGCCGTTCGAGTCGAACTTCGACGCCGACGTGGCCCGCCTCGCCCCCGGCCAGTACTACCCGAAGACGCTGTGACGCTGGACCCGGGGGCTCAGCTCCCGGTGAGGCACTTGGTGGTCGCGTTGAGCACGGCCTGGGTCTCCTCCGCCGTGAGGTCGTCGGAACCCACGCCCCGCTCGCCCAGCCGGTCCTTGCCGATCGACACCTCGAGATCGTCCACCACGCAGGTGGCCTGTTCCTCGGTCAGCCCCGACTCGACCATCGTGTCGATGCCTTCCTGCCGGTCGTAGCCGCCGCCGCAGGCGGCCAGGCCCACCAGGCTCAGGCCGGCCAGCACCGGGCCAAGGGCGCGGGTCATTGTGGTGTTCATCGGTCTCATCCCTCCTGTGACGCCGTGTCTCGTCACTCCGGCGCCGGACACTAGACACCGCGCGCACCGCCGCCGGACATCTTTCGGCTCTCTGGGTTGAGTTGCTCACGCGGGCGGGAGCACCCGCCTGGCCTGAGCGGTGGGCTTCAGCTGTCGCCGGGGCCGCTGCCGGTGACGGAGGCGAGCATGCCGGCCACGGCGGCGGCCGCTGCCGGGCGCAGCACGAGCGAGTTGTGGAACCACACGGTCTCCCCGTTGGCGTGGCGCTCGACGGCGTCGAACCGCACCGGTGTGCCCTGCGGGGCGACGGTGCCCGTCCACTCGCGGAACCAGCCGTCGTCGGCCCGTCCCACGCTCACCGGAGCGATCGAGGTCGGCCCGGCCTCGGGGTGGGGTTCCTCGGCCGGCAGCGCCGCCACCATGGCCCGCGGGAGGATGGCGGCCTGGTCGTAGTAACGCCGGCCCCGCAGCACCCGGTCGCCCCGCACGGTCACGCAGTACACGGCCGGCCACGTGACCGGCTCACCGAACAGCACGGCCGAGTTCCGGGCCTCCAGATACAAGGTGTCGGCCAGATACAGGGTGTCGACCGGGCCCCGGCCGTGGCGCACCGGCTCGAACCGGAAGTCCTGCAGGAGGGCCAGGGTCCGGGTGATCAGGGCCGGGATCCCGCTGGCCGGCAGCGGCTCGGGCATGCCCGAGTCGAACAGGGTGGCGTCGGGTTCGAACAGGTCGACGTAGCCGTCGACGGTGGCGTTCGCCCCCCAGGCCGTGAACCGCCGGTAGAAGCCGTCGAGGTCGGGTGCTGGCTCCGTCATCCCCCTCACGGTACCGGCCGACCGTTTGGGGCGCCCGACCCGGGGGTAGCGGCGCGGCCATGCGTGCAGTCACCTGGCAAGGCCACCGCGACGTCCGGGTCGCCGACGTGCCCGACCCCACGATCGTCGAACCCACCGACGCCGTGATCCGGATCACGTCCACCGCCCTGTGCGGCTCCGACCTGCACCTCTACGAGGTGCTCACCATGTTCCTGGAGCCAGGCGACATCCTGGGCCACGAGCCGATGGGGATCGTGGAGGCGGTCGGGTCGGCCGTCACCCACATCGTCCCCGGCGACCGGGTGGTGGTGCCGTTCAACATCTCCTGCGGCTCGTGCTTCATGTGCAGCCGCTCGCTCCACTCCCAGTGCGAGACCACCCAGGTGACCGCCGAGGACAAGGGGGCCGCCCTCTTCGGCTACACCAAGCTCTACGGCCAGGTGCCGGGCGGGCAGGCCGAGTACCTGCGGGTGCCCCAGGCCCACTTCGGCCCGATCAAGGTGCCCGACGACGGCACGCCCGACGAGCGCTGGCTGTTCCTGTCCGACGTGCTGCCCACCGCCTGGCAGGCCGTGGAGTACGCCAACGTGCCGCCCAACGGCACCGTGGCCGTCTTCGGTCTCGGCCCCATCGGCCAGATGGCGGCCCGCGTCGCCCGCCACCGGGGCGCGGGCCAGGTGCTCGGCATCGACCGGGTGCCGGAGCGCCTGTCGATGGCCCATCGGCACGGGATCACCCCCATCGACGCCACCGAGGGCAACGTGGTGGGCCAGCTCCGGGAGTTCACGGCCGGCCGGGGCCCCGACTCGGTGATCGACGCCGTGGGCATGGAGGCCCACGGCCATCTCGTGACCACCGCCGTGCAGCGGGCGGCGGGGTTGTTGCCGTCGAAGGTGTCGGCCGCCCTGACCGAGCGGGTGGGGATCGACCGCCTCGGTGTGCTCCACGACGCCATCGACGCCGTCCGCCGGGGCGGCACGGTGTCGATCAGCGGGGTGTACGGCGGCATGGTCGACCCCATGCCGATGATGACCCTGTTCGACAAGCAGATCCAGCTCCGCATGGGCCAGGCCAACGTCCACGCCTGGGTGGACCAGATCATGCCCCTGCTGAGCGACGGTGCCGACCCGCTGGGGGTCGACGACCTCGTCACCCACCGGCTCCCGCTCGACTCGGCGGCCGACGCCTATCGCATGTTCCAGCGGAAGGACGACGGCGCCGTCAAGGTGGTGTTCGACCCCGCCCTCAGGCTGCCACCGGCTCCAGTGGCGCCGGGTTCAGCTCTTTCAGTGCCGGCATGACCTCCTGGGCGAAGAGCTGCATGCTCTTCGCCGCTGAGTCGATCGGCATCGACCCGTACTTGAAGATGAACATGATCTCGTTGGTGCCGAAGGCCTCGGCCAGCTCGGTGGCCCGCTTGATCGTCTGATCCGGCGTGCCCCACGGGTGGGAGTCGACGAAGCCCCGCAGGAAGGGCGAGGCGTCCTTCGACAGGATCGCCTGGGTGGCGGCGTACATCTCGTAGCCCTTCACGTCCTTCAGGTGATCGCCCCGCAGCTCGTAGTGGCGCAGGGCCGAGTCGGAGTACTCCACCATGTACTGCTCGGCTCCGGCCCGGGCCTCCTCCTCGGTCTCGGCCACGTAGGTCCACAGGGCCAGCTTGGTGTTGGCCCCGCCGGTGTGGCCGGCGGCGGCCCGCTGCTCGATGTAGCTGCGGGCCGTCTGGAGCGACAGGTCGAGCGAGGTGGTCGGGATGATCAGCGGGTTCACGTTGTTGCGGGCGATCACCGACACCGAGTCGGGCGTGCCCCCGGCGCACCACAGGTTGGGCGTGAGATCCCGCTCCAGCTGGGGCCGCAGGCGCAGGTCGTCGATCTGGTAGTGCTCGCCGTGATAGTCGCACCGCCCGGTGGACAGGAGCTGCTTGAGCACCTGGAGGCTCTCGTCGAAGCGGGACCGTGACTCGTTCTGGTCGATGTTGAGGCCGCCGAACTCCCGGCGCCCCAGGCCCCGGCCGACGCCGAGGATGACCTCACGGCCCTCGCCCAGGAAGGCGTCGAGCATGTTGACGTCCTCCGCCACCCGCACCGGGTTGTGCCACGGCAGCACCACCACCATCGTGCCCAGGTCGACGTTCTTCGTGATGCCGGCCACATAGGTGAGGTACTGGAGGGGGTTGGTGACCATCGTGTACGGGGTGAAGTGGTGCTCGATGGTCCACACGGCGTCGAACCCGGTGCCGTCGGCGATGCGGGCGATCTCCAGCTCCTCGGTGAAGATCTGCCGGTCCGACTTGGCTGGGCGGGCCCCCACGCCTTCGCCCCGTTCCTCGGCCTCGTAGCGGTCCCAGTCGGTGTAGTTCTGGTTGAAGATCGTGGCGCCGACGCGCATGGCGGGTACCCCCGGGTGATGAGCGGACGAGTCGAACCCAATCGAACGTAGGCCGCCCGCTCCGGACGGGCGAATCGGACGGCTCCCGCCGCCGGAGGCATGATGGGGGCCTCGGCAGCGACCGGGACGAACGACAGGGGGGACGCCATGGCCGACGACATATTCTCGGACGAGGAGCAGATGCTGCTCGACCTGGTGGAGCGGTTCGTGGACGAACAACTCATGCCGCTGGAGCGGGTGGTGCTGGCCCGGGAGGCGGCCGGCCAGCCCCTGGAGCTGACCGAGGCCGAGGAGCGCCCGCTGCTCGACCTGTGCCGGGAGATCGGGCTCTGGGCCCTCGACGCCCCGGAGGAGGTGGGCGGCGCCGCCCTACCGCCCCGGGTGATGCTGGCCATCCACGAGCGGCTGGCCCGCACGATCACCCCCTTCCAGTTCCCGCCCGACTCGCCCAATCTCCACATGCTGATGGAGGTGGCCACCCCGGAGCAGCGGGAGAAGTACATGGAGCCCTATGCCCAGGGCATAGCGAAGTCGGCCATGGCCATCTCCGAGCCCGAGGCCGGCAGCGACCCTGCCGCCATGCGCACCCGGGCCGTGGCCGACGGCGACCACTGGGTGATCAACGGCCGCAAGATCTGGGTGTCACGCGTGCCGTCGGCCGACTTCTCCATCCTCATGGCCGCCACCGACCCCTCCCTGGGGGCCCGGGGCGGGATCACGGCCTTCATCGTCGACAAGGGCACCCCCGGGTTCGAGGTGGAGCGGGAGATCCCCATGCTGGGCGGGCTTCGCACCTACGAGCTGCGGATCGACAACCTGCGCCTGCACGACCGCCAGCGCCTGGGTGAGGTGGGCCAGGGTTTCGCCCCCATGCAGACCCGGCTCACGGTGCGGCGTCTGGAGATCGGGGCCCGGAGCGTGGGCATGGCCACCCGGGCCTTGTCGATGATGTGCGAGCACGTGCAGCAGCGGGAGGTGTTCGGCCAGAAGTTGGCCGACCGTCAGGCCATCCAGTGGTGGATCGCCGACGCCGCCACCAAGATCCACGCCACCCGGCTGATGGTGCAGGACGCGGCGGCCAAGGCCACCCGGGGCGACGACATCCGCACCGAGGCCTCGATGCTCAAGGTGTTCGCCACCGAGATGGCGGCCGAGGTGGTCGACCACGCCATGCAGAGCTTCGGGGCCCTGGGCATGACCCGGGAGATGCCGTTCGGGGTGCTGGCCGCCCGGCTGCGGATGTCACGGATCTACGAGGGGCCGAGCGAGGTCCACCGGATGGTGGTGGCCCGCCGCGCCATCAGACAGTACGGCGGCTGAGGGGCTCAGGCCAGCACGTCCACCGGGGTGCCGTTGGGTAGCTCGCCCGGCAGGTAGTCGGCGATGTGCATCGGCACCCGGATGCAGCCGTGGCTGGCCGGGTACAGAGGCACCGACAGCGCGCCGTGGAGGGCGATGCCGCCGGTGAAGTAGAGGGGGTTGTAGAGCCGGCCGATGTCGAGGCTCGACTCCCGCCACCCGCTGATCCGCTTGTAGATCGAGAAGTTGCCCTTGGGCGTGATCGAGTTGCCGCTGTGCTCCTCGTTCTCCCAGTGCTGCCCGCTACCCGATGAGATGTGGGAGATCAGCACCGGGGCGGTAGCGCCGGGGTCGTAGACCTTCATCAACTGCTCCGACAGATCCACCTCCACCCACCGCTGGGTGTGGGTCTGGGTGGGCTGGCCGATGGCGCCGCTGGCCAGCAGATCCCACGCCTTCTCGTCGAGCGGCCCCCAGCCGTCGTCCACCGGCAGGTCGGCCAGCTTCGACAGGGCCCACACCGCCTCGATCGTCTTGGTGCCGAGCTTGCCGTCGGCCGGACCCGGATCGAACGGGCCACCGGCCAGGCGGTTCTGCAGGTCGACCACGGCCTGGCCTTCGTCGCCGGCGTGGAGCACGGTGCCGCTGTAGGTATAGATGCCGAGGGCGGCGACGGTGGCGGTGTCGGCCTCGCCCGTCTGCTCCAGGCCGGCAACCATCTGGAACGACTTCACGGCCGCCGCCGTCTTCTTGCCGTACGACCCGTCGGGCTTCGTGATGCCGAACCCGAGGTCGGCCAGGCGCTGCTGGAGCGCCAGCACGGCGTCGCCCTTGTCGCCCTCCTTGGCCGGCGTGAGTGCCGGCCCGGTGGTGGCCGGGGTGGTGGTCTCGGGAGCGGCCGTGGTGCTGGTGGTGGTGCCGGCCGTGGTGGCGGTGGAGCCCGCCGCCGTGTCGCCCGTCGACACCTCGGTGCCCCCAGCCCCGGATTCGCTACCGGTGGCGCCCGACGTGTCCCGATCGGTGGTGGCCGTGGTCTCGGTGGTGGCCGTGGTGCCCCCGGTGGGGGCGGAGGAGCCGCCGGCCGCGCCGTCGGTGCTCCCGCCCTGGCCGCAGGCGGTGGCGAGCAGCCCGATAGCGATGATCGCCGCCCCTGCCCTGGTCCTGCCCATTGCCCCGCTCCTGTCGAGAGTCGTCACCGTTTTAGACGTCCTTCCGGTCCGAACGGTTGCACGATGGGCAAATCAGCCGGGCCTCGTCGTTCGGGGGCAGCGCCCCCGAAGCTTCGCTCCCCATCTCGTCCAAGGGCCCCAACTCCGTCCGGCTGGCTCCGCCAGCCTGCAAGTCCGTTACGGATTGATACCGATTCGGGGGCGCCCGACGGCATCCCCGCCGGTCAGAGCGGCGTCAGACTACAGTTACCCCCCGGTAAACGAGCAAGGCGAGTCGCCGTGCTCACATGCCTGCCGAGGAGAGAGAGCGAGAGTTGTATGTCAATTCGTAGAGCTACCGCCATGCTGGCCTTCGCCGGACTGGCACTGGCGGCCTGTGGCAGCGACGATGCCACCGACACCACGACGGTCAGTGGGGGCAGCAGCGCCACCACCGAGGGCACCGGGGCCACCACAGGCGAATCCACCGGAGCCACCACGGGCGAGAGCGCGTCGGGTGAGTGCACGGTCGGCGTGTCCTGGAACAACTTCCAGGAGGAGCGCTGGGCCAAGTGGGACGAGCCGGCCATCAAGGCCGCAGTCGAGGCCGGGGGTGGCAAGTACATCTCGAACGACGCCAAGTCGTCGGCCGAGACCCAGGCCACCAACCTCGACAACCTGATCTCCCAGGGCGCCAACGTGCTGATCGTGCTGGCCCAGGACGGCACGGCCATCAAGCCGGCCGTGTCCGGCGCCATCGCGCAGGGTGTACCCGTGGTCGCCTACGACCGACTGATCGAGGACAAGGACGCCCTCTACATCACGTTCGACAACGTCGAGGTGGGGCGCCTGGAGGCCGAGGAGATCTTCAAGCAGGTCCCCAAGGGCAACTACATCATCATCAAGGGCAACAAGGCCGACGCCAACGCCGACTTCCTGCGCGAGGGCTACGAGAAGGTCATCGGTGCAGCCGTGAAGGCGGGCGACATCAAGATCGTCGGCGAGTCCTACACCGACAACTGGGATCCGGCCAACGCCCAGGACAGCACCGAGCAGTTCCTGACCGCCGCCAACAACGACGTGCAGGCCGTGCTGGCCGAGAACGACGGCATGGCCGGTGGCGTCGTCGCCGCTCTGGATGCCCAGGGCCTGGCGGGCAAGGTGCCGGTGTCGGGTCAGGACGCCGATCAGGCGGCCCTGAACCGGGTGGCGCTGGGAACCCAGACGCTGACCATCTGGAAGGACGCCCGCGAGCTGGGCAAGGCGGCCGGTGAGGCCGCCGTGCAGCTGTGCAAGGACGCCGACGCCTCCAAGGTGAAGGGCACCGCCCCGTTCACCACCCCGGGAAAGAACGAGGTGGCCTCGATCCTGCTCACGCCGCAGCCGATCACCAAGGACACCCTGAACCTGGTCATCGACGCCGGCTGGATCGCCAAGGATGCCGCCTGCAAGGGCGTCACCGCCGGCAGCGTCAAGGCCTGCGGCTGATCCCACCGGTTCCACCGGCGGACGACAAACGTAGTGTGAGAATCTGAGGCTCCCCGGAGGTGTGAACCACCTCCGGGGAGTCGTCTTGTAAACGAGTACTGGTTCGGGGCACGAAGGAAGACACATGAGCGAGGTCGGAACGATCGAACCTCCGGCGCCGGTGGACGTCACGTCGCCGCCCCGGCAGAGCGTGCGGGACCTGGTGGCATCCACCGGGATCGACACCCGCCTGGCCGGCATGATCGCGGCCCTACTGGTGATCTGGATCAGCTTCCACGCACTCTCGGACGGGAAGTTCATCACCGCCCGCAACCTGTGGAACCTGTCGGTGCAGAGCACCTCGATCGGGATCATGGCCACGGGGATGGTGCTGATCATCGTCACCCGCAACATCGACCTGTCGGTCGGTTCGCTGCTGGGCCTGCTGGGCTACACCATGGCCCTGCTCCAGACCGACGGGGTGTTGTCGGTCTTCGGTATCAACGTCTCGCTCGGCGTGAGCGGACACCATTGGTACACCTGGATCCTGGCCCTGATCATCGGTGGCCTGCTGGGGGCCCTGATCGGCGTGATCCAGGGCTACATCGTGGCCTACGTGGGGGTACCGGCGTTCATCGTCACCCTCAGCGGCTTCCTGGCCTGGCGAGGCCTGATCTTCCGCACCGGGGGCAAGCAGGGCCAGACACTGGCCCCCCTCGACCAGACCTTCCGGTACCTGGGCGGGGCGCCCGAGCGTTCGCTGGGGGAGGCCAAGAGCTGGCTGGTGGCCGTGGTGGTGTGCGCCGGCGTGGTTGTGAGCGCCCTGTTGGCCCGTCGGCGCCGAGACCGCTACGAGCTGGCCCAGCGGCCGCTCTGGCTGGACGCATCGATCGTGGTGGGGGCCTGCGTGGCCGTCCTGGCCGGGGTGTGGCTGATCGCCATCGGCTACGACTCCCCGGTGAGCGGCAAGCCGGTGGGCATCGCCTACCCGGTGCTCATCCTGCTGCTGGTCACGATGGGTATGACCTACCTGGCCAAGCGGCGGCGGTTCGGCCGCTACGTGTACGCCTACGGCGGTAACCCCGAGGCGGCCGAGCTCGGGGGCATCAACACCCGGCGCACCATCACCCTCACCTACGCCCTGATGGGCGTGCTGTGCGCCATCTCGGCCGCCATCCAGACGGCCCGCCTCGACTCGGCCACCACCAACCTCGGCGTGCAGAACGAGCTCGACGTGATCGCCGCCGCCGTGATCGGGGGCACCTCGTTCTCCGGTGGCATCGGCACCATCCCCGGTGCGGTGCTGGGGGCGGTGGTGATGCAGTCGCTGCGGTCGGGCATGTCGCTGCTCAACATCGACTCGCCCACCCAGGACATCGTGGTCGGCATCGTGCTGGTCACCGCCGTGGCGGTCGACGCCCTGATCCGCCAGCGCCGCCGGACCACGGTGATCGGGGCCCTGGCCGCCGGTGTGGCCCTGGCCTCCATCGTCATCCAGACCGGCCGGCCCTGAGCGGGCAGGGAGAGGGATCGCCATGACCGATACGACCGACGCCACCGTTCCCGCCGGCCGGGCCGACGAGAACCCCCTGTGCGAGCTGCGTGACATCCGGGTCTCGTTCGGCGGCCTCCACGCCGTCGACGGCGTCTCGGTGAACCTCTACCCCGGCGAGGTGGTGGCCCTGGTGGGCGGCAACGGGGCCGGCAAGTCCACCCTCATGCACGCCCTGGCCGGGGCCCACCCGGCCGACTCGGGCGAGATCCTGATCAACGGCCAGCCGGTGGCCATCCACAACCCCCGCGATGCCCGCACGCACGGGGTCGAGGTGATTTACCAGAAGCTGGCGCTGGCCGACAACCTCGATGCCGCCGGCAACGTGTTCCTGGGGCGGGAGCTGCGAACCAGGACCGGCTCGCTCGACGACGAGGCCATGGCCTCGGCCACCCAGAAGGTGCTGGCCCGGCTGAACCCCCGGTTCAAGAACCTGAAGACGGCGGTGCGGTCGCTGTCGGGCGGACAGCGCCAGTCGGTGGCCATCGCCCGGGCCGTCCACTTCAACGCCCGCATCCTGATCATGGACGAGCCCACCGCCGCCCTGGGCCCGGCCGAGACGACCCAGGTGCGGGACCTGATCACCCAGCTCAAGGCCGAGGGGATCGGGATCTTCCTGATCAGCCACGACATCCACGACGTGTTCGATCTGTCGGATCGCATCAGCGTGATGGCTCAGGGCCAGTTGGTGGGCACGGTCGACAAGAACGCCGTGACCAAGGACGAGGTGCTGGCCATGATCATCCTGGGTAAGCGGCCCGAGGAGACCACGGCCGCCGACATCGCCGAGCTCACGAGCTGAGAGAGAGCACCCATCATGAGCCTGGAAGCAACGATGAACTACCGCCGCATCGACGACCGGGTGACCACCTCGGGTGCGGTACCCCGGGAGGTGCTCGACGGCTTGAAGGCCGACGGGTACGAGGCGGTCATCAACCTGATGCCAGACGACAGCGACTGGGCGGTGCCGGGCGAGGCGGAGTCGGTGGCGGCGCAGGGCCTGGCCTACGTGTATCTGCCGGTCGACTTCACCGCCCCCACCACGGCCGACCTCGATGCCTTCGTGGCCGCCATGGACGCCAACGAGGGCAAGGCGGTCCACGTCCACTGTGCGGCGAACTACCGGGTGAGCGCCTTCTACGCCCTGTACGCCCAGCGCAAGGGGATCTGGACGGCCGAGCAGGCGGCGGCCCACATCGAAGACGTGTGGGGCACCGACGACTACCCGGTGTGGCGGGCCTTCGTGGCCGACGAGCAGAGCCGCCTGGCCGGCTGAACCTTCCCGGCCGGCGATGGTGAGCGTGCGCCCGGCGGAGGCGGAAGACGTCGACTTCCTGTGGTCGATGCTGTTCTACGCCGCCCACGCCGACGAGCAGCCCGGGGCGACGGTGCAGTCGATCCGGAGCGACCCCGATCTCCAGCGCTACCTCGACGGGTGGGGCGCCCGCCCCGGCGACGCCGGGGTTCTGGCGCTCGACGGCGATGAGCCGGTGGGGGCGGCCTGGCTGCGGTTGTTCATTGGCGGCGAGACCGGCCTCGTGACCTTCGTGGCCCCCGATGTGCCCGAGTTGGCCATAGCCGTGGTGCCGGGTCGGATCGGAGGCGGTGTCGGCTCGTCGATGTTGACCCGCCTGCTGGCCGATGCCGACGCCGCCGGAGTGCCGGCGGTGGTGCTCTCGGCCCGGGCCGACAACCCGGCGGTGCGGCTCTACGAGCGACATGGCTTCACCGTGACCGACCGGATCGTGAACCGGGTGGGCACCGAGTCGGTGAAGATGCTGCGGCGGCGCCCGGCGGGAGCCTGACGGTGGCCCGCCGCCCGTGCCAGTATCTGCGGCCATGAGTCATCTGCAGGATCGGGTGGTGATGGTGACGGGGGCCGGCAGCGGCTTCGGGCGCCTACTGGTGCAGGGGTGTGTGGCCCGCGGGGCGAAGGCGGTGGCCGTCGACCTCGACCCGGCGGCGGCCGAGGAGACCGTGGCCGGCCTTTCCGAAGCGGCGCTGGCGGTGGGAGCCGACGTGACCGTGCTGGCCCAGATGCGGGCCGTGGCGGAGGCCGCCATCGACGCTTTCGGCCGGATCGACGTGCTGGTCAACAATGCCGGCACGATGCCGCTGGCCTTCTGGGCCGATCACGCCCGGGCGGCCGAGGCCTGGAGCCGGTGCATCGACGTGAACATCAAGGGCGTGATGCACGGGATCAGTGCCGTGTACGACCACATGATCGAGCAGGGTCGGGGCCACGTGGTCAACGTGTCGTCGATCTACGGCAACCATGCCGTGCCCGGCAGCGCCATCTACACGGCGAGCAAGGCGGCGGTGAATCTCCTGTCGGACACCCTGCGCCAGGAGGCCCAGGGCCGGATCAAGGTGACCGTGGTGCGTCCCAGCGGCGTGTTCGGCACGGGGCTGGGGGGCACGGTGGTGAACCGCCGGGCCATGGCCGGCATCGTCGGCACGAACTACGACGCCTATCGGGAGGCGGCCCAGGGGTGGCTCAAGGGCGACCTGCCCGAACCCATGGTGGATGCCGACGAGATGGCCTACTGGTCGATCTCCCCTCAGGACCTGGTGGACCAGATCCTCTACGCCATCGACCAACCGTGGGGGATCACCATCGGCGACATCACCGTGCGGGCCTCGGGCGAGCACTACATCCTGTAGCTGCTCCCTTCGCTGGCGAGGTGCGGCGCCTCCCGATTTCCCGCGGGAAATTCGGCCGGGGCCGAACCGGGGGCGACGGCTTCGGCCAGGCAGGTGGCGATCCAGTGGTGGTCGAGGCGGTGGCCGTCCCAGGTGGGGAGGGGGTCGGCGCTGGGCTGGGGCCAGGGCTGGGCGGCGGCCGGAGGGGGCGCATGGTACGGATGCCCGTCGGGTCCCCAGGCCGTGACGGCGCCGGTGGTGTCGAGGCGGAGGGTGATGTGGTGGCGGTGGATGAGGCGGTGGTGTCCGGGGCAGAGGAGCACGAGGTTGTCGGGCTGGCGGGATCCGCCGTGGATCCAGTGGACGAGATGGTGGGCTTCACGGCGGCCGGTGTGGTGGCAGCCGGGGAACCGGCAGGTGGGGTCCCGTAGGGCGAGGAGCCGGCGGGTGGCGGCGGTGGGGTAGCGCTGTTGGCGGTAGACGCCGTCGGCGTCGGGGGTTATGACCGGTCCGTCGCAGGCGGCAGCGGCGGCGGTGCCGGGGTCGATGGCGATACCGGTATCGGTGGCGCACGGCCCGGGCTTGTCGTGCCCGGCCTTGCTGGGGGCGAGGGTTTCCGGGGTGGTGACGATGGTGACGGTGGGGGTGGCGATGTCGGGGCCGAGGAGCAACTCGACCATGGCGTCGGCCCGGCGGCTGGCGATCGGGACGCCGGCTTCAGGTGTGGTGCGTTCCTTGACGGCGGCGATCACGGCGGCGCCGTCGGCGGCCGGTATACGCAGGGTGATGATCACCGAGCCGTCGTCGTCGGCTTGGCGCCAGGACAGCGACCGGGTGGCTTCCTGGCGGTCGGCGTCGGCGGCCTTGATCCTGCGTTGGGTGCGCACGATCTGCTCCACCTGGGCGGCCGTACCGTCGAGGGCCACGTCGAGCCAGGTGGGTTCGGTGGCGGCGGTGGCGATACGGGTGATGGCCCGCACCTTGGACCAGGTGATCGCCCCGGCCGCCAGCGCCCGGGCGACGGCCGGGAGGGCGCGTAGGGCCTGCGCCACCCGGATGTGCTCGCTGGCCGCCACCGAGCCGAGGCCGCACCGCCACGACAGCCACTGGGCGGCGCTCACGCAGCCGGCGGCCTCCCAGCCCTGGCGCTCGACGAACTCGCCCAGCAGGGTGAGGAACCGGGCCTTGGCCGCCGCCTCCAGGGCCGAGACCCCGGCCAGAGCCGCCGCCAACCCTTCTGCCGTCAGCTCGGCCGGATCTTCCCAGGCCGGCTCGTTCTCCATCACTCCCGCCACCTGCTCCATCGCCGCCTCCGTTGTGTCGGTTGTCGGCGCCGCCCGTCGGCCCCGCTCAGCCTCAACAGTACGAAGGGGGTGTGACAGCCATGATGGAGAGGGAGGGAATCACCGGTCCGGGATGAAGCAGTGGACACCTGCCAATCGATCGGTTGCAGATGAGGAGCATCTCGGGCGGCCGTCGACCGCCGTCACGGTGGCGGCGGTCTGAATCAGCCGCTCGGTCCAGAGCCCGGTGCCGCACGCCAGCTGCTCGGTGAGCACCGGGGGCGTTCCGTCCATGACCACCCGATCGTAGTGCCGACCCTACGATTGGCGGGGTGCAGGCCCGCCGCCGTCACGGCGCAATCGTCACGACCGTCCTGGTGACGGCGATGGCCTCGGTCGTGGTCGGTTGCTCGGCTCCGTTCCCCAGCCCCATGGCCGGGACCGTGATCACCACGGAGCAGGGCCCCTCGACCGACGGCCGGGAGCGGTGGGTGACGACCATCTTCCTCGACCAGGGCCAGGTCGTGGGAAGCGCCGACGTCCAGGTTGCGTTCTTTGCCGACGATCTCCAGTGCGAGGACGGGGAGCCCGTTCCCGACGGGCCGGCCGCCCTGGAGGTGGGCACCCGCCTCGTCGTGGACTTCGACCCCGACGCCCCGATCGACGAAGGGGATCCGCCGACCGTGGACGGCCTCAGGGTGACCGCCAGCTGCCCCTCTGGCTAGGAGCCGGCGAACACACCGGAGGCGTCACACCCGGCGCTCACACCCCCGCTGCAGCTACGGCCCGGCCGAAGGTGAAGCCGGGGTAGTCGGTGGACGCCACCTCGTTGCACTTGTCGACGTAGGCCGGGAAACCGAGCAGGGGCATGAACACCCGGGGCTTCCCCGGGATGTTGGCCCCCACATACCAGCTGTTGCAGCTGGGGAAGATCGTGCGGTCGGCCACGGCGTTCACGTGGGCCACCCACTCGTCCACCGCCTCGGGCTCGGCCTCGATCGTGTCGTGCCCATGGCTCGCCATGTAATCGAGGCACTGGGCGATCCACTCCACGTGCTGCTCGGTGCCCACGATCATGTTGGCCAGCACCGACGGGCTCCCCGGCCCGGTGATCGTGAACAGGTTGGGGAAGCCGTTGACGTTCAACCCCAGGTAGGTGACGGGCCCCGCCTCCCAGGCGTCGGCCAGCCGGCGCCCGTCCCGGCCCCGGATGTCCACCCGCAACAGCGACCCCGTCATGGCGTCGAACCCGGTGGCGAAGATCAGTACGTCGAGCTCGTGCACGGTGTCGCCGCAGCGGATACCGGTGGGTGTCACCTCGGTGATCGGGGTGCCCTTGGCGCTGATGTCGACGAGCGACACGTTGGGCCGGTTGTACGTCTCGAAGTAGTCGGTGTCGATCACCAGCCGCTTGCAGCCGATGAGCCCATCGGGGGTCAGCCGGGCCGCCGTCTCCGGATCGTTCACCGTCTCCCGGATCTTCTCCCGCACGAAGTCGGCCGCCAGCTGATTGGCCTCGGGAGTGCGCATCAGGTCCCGGAAGCTCGACAGGAACAGGCTCCCGCCCCGCTCCCACAGGAACTCCATCTCGGCCCGGAACTCCTCCGGGTCGGTCTCGGTGGCCACCCGCAGCGGGCGCTGATAGCGGGAGCCGAAGGCCCCGAACATGCGCTTGTTGGCCGCCACGATCTCGGCGTAGTTCGCCTTCACCTCGGCCTGCTCAGCCGGGTCGAGCGGGCCGTTGCGGGCCGGGATGGTGAACTGGGCCGTCCGCTGGAACACGGTGAGGTGCCCTGCCGTCCTGGCGATGACAGGAATGGCCTGGATACCCGACGACCCCGTGCCCACGATCCCCACCCGCTTGCCGGTGAAGTCGATCCCGTCCTTGGGGTAGCGGCCGGTGTGGGCCAGCTCGCCCTGGAACGAGTCCCGCCCCGGGATGTCGGGCATGTTGGCGCTCGACAGGCAGCCGGTGGCCATCACCACGAACTGGGCGCTGGTGACGGCGCCGTCGTCGGTGGCGACGGCCCAACGGCCGGCATCCTCGTCGAACACGGCGTCGGTGACCCGGGTGGCGAAGCGGATGTCCCGTCGGAGGTCGAACCGGTCGGCCACGTGCTGGGCGTAGCGCAGGATCTCGGGCTGGGTGGCGTACTTCTCGGTCCAGACCCAGTCCTGCTGGAGGTCGGCGTCGAAGTCGTAGGAGTACTCGAGCGACTCCACGTCGCATCGGCATCCCGGGTAGCGGTTCCAGTACCAGGTGCCGCCCACGTCGGTGCCGCCCTCGAAGCAGACCACGCTCCGCCCGGCCTGGCGCATCCGGTGCACCATGTACATCCCGGCGAACCCGGCGCCCACCACCACCACGTCAACCTGCGCGTCAGCCCGCTGCGTGTCACTCATGGCGATGGAGCGTAGTGGCGACCGCCCTGGGGGCTGGAACTCGTCCGGGCCGAACTGGCGACTTGAGCGCCACCGGCCGGGGCCCGATCAGCCCGCCTCGCACACGCTGTCGACCGTGATGTGCCAGCCGCCGGCGGTGCGGTAGAGAAAGCGGGTGAGCGACCGGCCGGCTCCGTCGACCGCCGCCACCTTGGCCGCGTCGGGTGAGTCGGGCGACACCTCCACCTTCACCAGCGTGGTGTCCCAGTCGAGGCACGCGCGCTCCGCCTTCCACGCCGAACCCCGCTCCAGCCCCTCCCGGGGCACGGCCAGCGACCGGTACAGGTCGGGGTCGTCGGCCCGCAGCGACCACACCCAGGTGTTGGCCACCTCGGTGGGACCCACCCGCCCGCACGCCGCGCCGAGCAGGCCGAGCGCGCCAAGGAGCAGCACGCCAGCGACCAGCGCGGCGCTCCCCCTCCCGGTGATCGGCTGGCCCTCCGCCGGCTTCAGCACGCCCTGAGGCTAGTCAGCTCACCGGAGATCGGCACGTTCACCGGCCACCCGGGTGGCCAGGAATTGCGCTGCGGTGTCGATGGCCACCTCGGCCTCGGGGAACTCGCCCCACAGCGGCCAGCAGTGCCACATGCCGGCCACCACCTGCAGCTCCACCTCCCGGCCGGCCGCCTGCAACCGGTCGGCCAGCCGCACCGAATCGTCCCGCCACACTTCGTCGCTCCCGGCCAGCAGCAGCATCGGCGGGGCGGCGCCGAGGTTCTCGGCCCGGAGGGGAGACATCGCCGGGTCGGCCGGGTTGACCGCGGCCCGGATGATCGCCTGCCAGTGCTCCAGCGCCCGCCGCGACAGCTGCGGGTCGTCGGCGTTGTCGATGCTGGGTGACGACAGCGTGGCGTCGAACGCGCCGGAGAAGGCGGCCAGCCCCAGCACGGGCTGCTCGCCCGCCATGCCCAGGGCGGCGGTGAGGGCCAGCGCCGCCCCCGAGCTGTCGCCGGCCAGCACCACCGGCGCCGGATGCTGGGCCCGGACGACGGCGAGCACGTCGGCGACGGCGTCGCCCACCCGATGCTCGGGCAGGCGGCGGTAGTCGACCACCACGGCCGGCAGCCCGGCCCTGGCCACCAGGCGCGACACGAACCGGCGATGGGTGATCGACGAGCCCATCACCAGCCCGCCGCCGTGCACATAGACGATGGTGGCGGCGGCGGGAGCAGCGCCGCCCGTGGCGGACGGTGCCCGAGCGATCGTGCGGCAGGGCACGCCGGCCACCTCGCCGACCTGCTCGGTGGAGCCGGGAACCAGCTCGTCGCCGGCGCTGGCCCGCTCCCACCCCTCCCGCTGTGAGGCCACGGTGGAGGTGGGATCGACCTCCTCCCGCCGGATACCGGCCCGGATGGCGAGCGCTTCGGCGCTCGGCTCGGCGTGGGGTTCCATCCCGCCACCGTACGCGGTTCGTCCCGATCTGTTGGTTTTGCCCACCCCACCAGGGGGAACAGATGGCAACGTGCGAGTGGGCCCCGTGCTCCTGGCTCTCACCGGGTTGCTCCCGGCGGCCCTGGTGGGCTGCGGGGGATCCGAAGCCAGCCGCGGCCCTTCGGTGCCCTGACCAATTGACCAGATCGGGAGACTACGGTGGGATCGGTGGGACTGCTGTTCGATTCGCGGGCGTCAGACTCGTCGTGGATCTCGACGGTGTGGACGTGTGTGAGCGAGAGCGTCACCACGATGACCGCCGTGGCCAGCGAGACGTGGGGTCTCATCTTCTGGGAGGAACAGGGGACGCCCCAGGCGGCCATCGTCGGTCCTGAGACCCGCACATCCAGTGCGCCCGTTCCGCCGGCGGCGAGGTTCGTCGGCATCCAGTTCGCGGTGGGCACCTCGCTGCGTACCGCGGACACGCTCTCGCTCGTCGACCGGGGGATCTCGCTGCCCGACGTGATGTCGCGGAGCTTCTGGCTCGACGGGTACCGCTGGCCGATCCCCGATGCCGACGACGCCGAACTGCTCGTGAGTCATCTCGTCCGGTGCGGTGTGCTCGTCAGCGACCCGGTGGTGGCCGGGCTTCTGCGGGGCGACCAACCGGCATTGAGCCAGCGCACCGTGGAGCGACGGTTCCGCGCCGCCACCGGGCTGACCCGGGGCGCCGTGGCGCAGATCGGGCGGGTGCGGACCGCGGCCGGGATGATCATGGCCGGTACACCGGTGAACGACGTCGTCGACACGCTCGGCTACTACGACGAGCCCCACCTGGCTCGCATGCTTCGGCGCTACGTGGGGCGATCGGCTCAGCAACTCCGGTCGGGCGCCGGCGGAGCAATCGCGCTCGATCCTGCTCAGTGCACGACGTCGTAGAGCAGCTTCGCCACACCGTTCGAGTAGCGGTCCGACTGGCGGAGCCGTAGCTGTCGCTTGTCACGGTCGCTGCGGCTGAACAACGTCTTGCCCGCTCCCAGCAGGACCGGGAACACCAGCAGGTTGTAGCGGTCGATCAGATCTGCGTCGGAGAGGCGCCGAGCCAGCTCCGCGCTGCCGTGGATGAAGATGGCGCCGCCTTCGCTCTGCTTGAGACGGGCGACGTCCTGGCTGGACCGCAGGATCGTGGTCGGGCCCCAGCCGGGGGCCAGATCGGCGTCGGTGAGCGTCGTCGAGACCACGTACTTCGGAAGATCCTTGTACGCCGCGTGGTCCTCCGAATCGCGCCAGATCGGAGCGAACACCTCGTAGCTGCGTCGCCCGAACATGAGAGCTGTCGTCTCCTCCAGCTCCTCGCCCTTGAGCGCGAACGCCTCCGGAACGAACTCGGTCTCCATGACCCAACCGCCGCTGCGATGCCCCTCGGCCGTGGTTCCGGGCGAGTCGACGACCCCGTCGAGGGACATGAAGCCTGTGTAGACCAGTTCGCGTGCCATGCGACCTTCCTGCCGGTGGTGGGGGAGACGATGAGCTCACCCGTGCGTGATCGGAAGGTTAGACAGCCTCGCTGGCTCCGTCTTGGACGAAACCGACATCGGACCGCCCACGGGGCACGCTGGCCCCGTGGGACAGAACCCGACTCAGATCAGGCCGGCGAGGGTGCTGACCCGCAATCCCCACTTCACCGGAGCCCCCATGGCCATGATGAGGCCGCTGAGGGTGACCGCCGCCGTGGTCGCCCGCACACAGAGCATTCGAGACCTGCCTACTACCATTTGCGCACCTCTTGTAGGTTCCAACCGAATGACCGCATGTATGACGCTCCTTGTCTCTGCATGGGGATCGGCTGAGGTATCGGCTCCAGGGGCGACGAGCTGCATGGGCCGAACGCACCATCGCTGTCACCATCGCCAGGGTTGAACCCGCTCCCAGCCGGCCATGGAGAGCGGCCATGAGGCGGTTCGTCGACAGGGCCAGGGGCGATCGAATGCTCGACCGTGGCGAATCTAGCTGTAGCGTTCGGGGTGCTCGGTTAGTTCGGTGAGGAAGTCATCGATCATGGCGAGGTGGTCAAGGCGTGGCGCCCATCCCCATTCCTCGCGTGCTCTGGAGTCATCGAGAGCGTGCATGTTCGCCATAACCGCTTGGATTGCCGGGTCGGGTTGGAAGTCGATCTTGGCTTCCGGTATGCGGGCTTGTACGGCCTCGGCCAGTTGCCCCATTGTCACCTGGGGCTTCATGCCCCCGAGGTTGTAGTTCACCGTGCGGATCGCATCGGATGGAGCGTCGGCGAGTTGGACCATTGCGGCACCAGCCTCTTTGAAGTAGATCAGGTCGAAGGGGGTCTCTGGGCCGAGCCACGACGTGAACGGCTCACCTCGGGCCGGGGTCTCAATCACCCAGCTGGTGCACTGGGCGAGGCTCCAGGTGGTCACACCCGGCCCGACGATGCCCGGGTATCGGAGACCCCGGAAGTCAAGGCCGTATTTCCGACGGTAGAAGCGTCCGAGAAGCTCGCCGAACACCTTGGTGACGCCGTAGACCAAATCAGGGCGTTGGAGGGTGGAATCGGCGATTGGCCCGTCGGGCAAGTCGGCGCCGATGAATACTCCGATGCTGCTGGCGAACAGAAACTGTTCCACTCCGCTCAACCGGGCCGCCTCCAACAGCGCGTACGTCCCGAAGGCGTTCGTCTCGACCGACGTTTGGGGGTCAGCCTCACTTGGGCCCGACAGGACGGCACCCAGGTGGTAGATCGCTCTCGGCCGAACGGCGTCCACCAGAGCCATGACCTCGGCGCTTTCGGCCAGGTCGAGCCGGTGCATGTTCACCTGGTCGATAACGCCAGCAAGGCGCTGGACGTTGCCACTGTGGGTGGTCACGTGCACGTCTTCCCCGCCTCGGGCGACGAGTGTGCCGACCACTTCAGCTCCGATGAACCCCGCACCGCCTGTCACCAGTACCGTCACCTTGCGCCCCCTTGGTAGTGTGACCCCGAGCTCTGAGCACGACACACCCAGCAGCAGTTCCTGGGTTGGCCGATGGAATCAATCGGCTAAGGCGTGCGACCGGCCAACCGCATTGTGGGTAGGTAGCGCCGGCGATAGTACCCCGCCTCCGGAAAGAATGCGAACCGAACGATCAGGCGAACCGGTGTCAGCGACGGGGCGTCGGCGGCCAGACACATAAAGAAGAGGCACGACCTCAGCCCAAAGAATCGATGGCTTCCCAAGCCGGATCAGACTACGGTTCCGAGCAGAGAGGCAGGCGCGCCTAGGACTCACATTGTGGAGTGGGCGCGATCTCATCGTTTCGGCTCCGTTCCTCGCGACCGTCTCAAGAGCCCCGAAGATGGCCTCAGCGGTCGCGGGATGCCAAGAACTACAAGAGGCAAGCTACCTCTTTCGAGCATTCCAGGGTGACGCCCTCCGCTGTTGTCGACCCACCATCGAAAGAGTCAACATGTCGGTACTACCCAGCGACCGCGCCGTCTCCCTGTTCGAAGCCTGGGAGAAGCACGATTTCGTGGCTCTCGGAAATCATCTCAAAGGCGACGCTGAGGCCCACGATCACCCCAACAGCTTGGTCGTGACCGGCCGACCGGAGGTAACAGCATGGTTCGAGGCATGGGCCACCGCCTTCGGCGACGGTAAGGCCGGCGTCACGATCGCCGCTGCCTCCGACAACGTCGCTGTCATTCAAGGGATGCTCACCGGCACGAGCACCGGCCCATTCGGCCCCCTCCCGGCCACCGGCCGCCAGATCTCTGTGCCATGGTCGGCGGTGGTCCGCACCGATGCCGAGGGACTGATCAGCTACTTCGGTACCTACTACGACCGCATGACATTCCTTGTCCAGCTCGGCCACATGGACGAATAGCAATGCCGGCAGGCGCGGGTAGTTCAACTCACAACGAAAGGGCGGCGGATGTCCGATGACGCAACCTTGGTCTCGATCTGGCTGGATGCAATAGATGCCCGTAACCGGGACGATCTGGCTGCCTATGCCAAGATCTTCGATGACAACGCTCACATCATGGTGAACGACAAGGTCATCTCAACCACCGCCGACGCGCATATCGCCTTCTGCCAGCGGGCGCAGTCGAATGGACTCACGGCCCAACGGAACCTGTCGGTGTCCGCCCGGGCGAACGTCGTCGCCTTCCACCAGAGCAACGAGTTCGCCGACGGCACCCGAATCATCGCCGGCGGCCTGGCCCTATTCAACAGCGACGGCCTGATCACCGCCGGCCGCGCCCTCAACCGTCCCCAGACGACGCCCGACGGCGACACCGACCGGGAAGACCTCGACGAGGCGACGATCTTCACCCAATGGCAGAAATTGATGGACGCCTTCAACTCCGGCGATACCGACGCGATGGCAACGTTCTACGCCGACTCAGCTACCCACCTCGCCAACGATGTCACCGTGGCCAGGAACCGAACCGAACTGATCCGAGAAGTGTCAGCCGGCCGGGCCCGAGGCTTCACCGGCCGGCACCCCGAGTCGATGTGCTCGAAGGGGAACGTGCTGACCGAGCACTTCACCACCACCTTCGCCGACGGCACAGCTGGCCACGGCAGCCTGGTGGCCCTGTTCGCGGACGACGGCCAGATCCTGGCCACCCGCTCCCTGACTTGCGGAACCCCTCCCCTCGCCGATCAACCAGGCTGAGCTGAAACTGGCCCCTACCGTCTGGTCTGCTCGGGAGACAAGCACGGCCGAGTCGACGGTCACCTCAGCGTGCTGCGTGCCTAGGCCAGGCGCGTCTGGCCGGCCATCAGCTGGTTCGGAAGTGCTGGACCAGTAGGTGTAGCCGGCCGGCCATCTCAGCGAGGTCGCCGGCCGACGCCGTCCGGATCCCAGTGTCGTCTCCCGATGCGATGGCGTTCGAGACTGCGGCTATCTGGTCCAGTTGGGTTGACATCTCGACGGTTGCGTGTGTCTGCTGCTCGACGGCCGCAGCGATGATCTGCTGGCCCTGATGAATGGTCTCGACCACTCGGGCGATGTCCTCGATGGTGACCGAGGCCCGTTGAGCGTCGTGCTGGATCGACTCGATTTTGGCCTGGACGGCGTCAGTGGCGGAGCTGCTGGCGTTCGCCAGGTCCTTTACCTCAGACGCCACGACCGCAAAGCCTCGCCCGTGGGTGCCAGCGCGGGCTGCCTCGATGGTGGCATTGAGCGCCAGAAGGTTGGTCTGGCGGGCGATACCTCCTATCAGATCGATGATCGTGCCGATCGCCTGGGCCGAGTGACCTAGATCGCCGACCAGGTCGCTGGCTGAGCTCCCGAGTTCGACCGCCGATCTGGCGACCTGGGCGGCCTGTTCGGTGTTGGTGGCAATGTGGTCGATTGAGCTGAGCAGCTCGCGCGTGGCGACGGCGATGGTACCGACGTTGCCTGACACCTGACCACTGGCTGCCGCCAGCTCTTCGGACGATGAGGAGAGCTGACGCGCTATCTCGTGGATACCGCCGATCGCTCGGTCAGTCGTCTCCATGGTCTGGTTGAGTGCGTTCGCCATCCTGCCGACTTCATCGGCGGACTGGATGTCGCAGCGAACGCGGAGGTCCCCATCGGCGATGTGTTGGAGTGCGGTTTCGATGGTTTGGAGTGGTCGGGTGATGGAGCGGGTGATGGCGGTGGCGACGGCGGTGGTGATGATGAGGGCGATGGCGGCGCCGAGGGCGAGGGCTTGTTTGATGGCGAGGAGGGCGGCGTCGAGTTCGGTGTCGGCGGTGGTTTGTTCCTGATCGGCGGTTTGTCGGGTGGCGTTGATCGTGTCTTGGACTTGTCGGGCCCGGTCGATCTCGGTTTGGAGGACGGTGGCGGCTTCGGGTGTTCCGGGGTCGGTGGCCAGCAGGGTGGGGAAGGTCGCGTCCACCTCGTCGAGGTAGGTGTCGTAGGTGGTTCTCAGTGCGTTGACGGCGTCGATGAGTTGGGGGCTCAACTCGGTGGTGGTGAGGTTGTTCCAGGCTTCGTCGATGATCTGGCTGGCCTGGTCGAGGGTGGTTTGGGCTGCTTGTCTGGCTTCGTCGGTCGTGGCGAGGAGGCCGTTGCGTTGTGCGATCTGGACGTCGCTCTGTTTCATGTCGAGTAGGGCGAGCTGTCGGTTGACGGCGGTGATCGACGCTCGGCGCTCGTTGACGCGGGTGATGGTGCCGACGTTGGAGTAGCTCACGGTGGTGAGGATGGCCAGGATCGTGAGCGAGAGGGCCACCAGCAAGGCGAGCTTGCGGCCAACCCGAAGATTGCGAAACAAACGAAACAAGCGCATGAACAGGCCTTTCGATCGCTCAGAGCCGGAACGTGCCGACAAGCATTTCCAGCTCCTGAGCCAGGTGAGCGAGTTCGGTAGCCGCCTGTTGCGTGTTCTCGGCGGCGCCGGCGACCTCGCTGGAAGCTGCGGCGGCGGTGCCGATCGCACCGGAGATCCGCTGGGCACCTCCCGCCACCTCCGTCAGGCTGCGGCTGATCTCACTGGTCGTGGCGGTCTGCTCTTCGACTGCGGCGGCGATGGCGCTCTGGGACTCGCTCATGTGCTGGATGACGTTGGCGATCTCGGAGATCGAGACCACAGCGGCCTGGACGTCGGCCATGACCGTGGCGATCCGCTGGCTGATGTCCGAGGTGGCGCCCGATGACCGGGTGGCCAGGTCCTTGACCTCGGTAGCAACGACAGCGAAGCCTTTGCCCGCGTCTCCGGCCCGGGCGGCCTCGATGGTGGCGTTCAGCGCCAGCAGGTTGGTCTGTTCCGCGATGTTGCTGATCATCCGGGCAAACTCGTCGATCCGGGCCGACGACTCGGTAAGCCCGTGCACGGTGAGCCGGGCCTGGTCGGCCAGCTCGATCGCCCGGGAGCTGGTCAGGGCGGCTTCGGCCGCGCTACGGGAAATCTCGTTGATCGAGGCCCGCATTTCCTCAGTGGCCGCGCCGACCGTCTGCACGGAGGCCGAAACGTCGCCGGCAGTCACTGCGGTCTGGCTCGCCGTCGAAGATGCGACGGACGAGTTGTCGGCCATCTGCCGACTGACTGCCGACAGCTCCTCCGAGGCGCTGGCCAGCGTGCTCGTGTGCCCCGAGATCTGGCGCACGGCATCGGCGATGGCCTCGAGCAGGCTGTTCACGGAGCGGGCGACGCCACCGAACTCGTTCGAGGCCGAGGCGTCGAGCCGGGTCGTCAGATCCAGGTGGCCGGCGATGTGTTGGAGTGCGGTTTCGATGGTTTGGAGTGGTCGGGTGATGGAGCGGGTGATGGCGGTGGCGACGGCGGTGGTGATGATGAGGGCGATGGCGGCGCCGAGGGCGAGGGCTTGTTTGATGGCGAGGAGGGCGGCGTCGAGTTCGGTGTCGGCGGTGGTTTGTTCCTGATCGGCGGTTTGTCGGGTGGCGTTGATCGTGTCTTGGACTTGTCGGGCCCGGTCGATCTCGGTTTGGAGGACGGTGGCGGCTTCGGGTGTTCCGGGGTCGGTGGCCAGCAGGGTGGGGAAGGTCGCGTCCACCTCGTCGAGGTAGGTGTCGTAGGTGGTTCTCAGTGCGTTGACGGCGTCGATGAGTTGGGGGCTCAACTCGGTGGTGGTGAGGTTGTTCCAGGCTTCGTCGATGATCTGGCTGGCCTGGTCGAGGGTGGTTTGGGCTGCTTGTCTGGCTTCGTCGGTCGTGGCGAGGAGGCCGTTGCGTTGTGCGATCTGGACGTCGCTCTGTTTCATGTCGAGTAGGGCGAGCTGTCGGTTGACGGCGGTGATCGACGCTCGGCGCTCGTTGACGCGGGTGATGGTGCCGACGTTGGAGTAGCTCACGGTGGTGAGGATGGCCAGGATCGTGAGCGAGAGGGCCACCAGCAAGGCGAGCTTGCGGCCAACCCGAAGATTGCGAAACAAACGCATGAACGGCTATCGGCAATCCCGAGCCGCTCTGAAGCCACCTGGGCGGCGGCCGTCCCCTGCTTGCGCCCGAAGAGCGCGCGGGCCGAGACGGCCTGCGGCCTCCCGCTGCATGCTCGGGGTGACCTGGCAGTAAAGGTGGTGAACAACGTCGGGTCAGCGTGGCCGAGCCGCTCGGCGGCGATCCTCGGCCACTCCGCTGGCAAGCATCAGCGTGGGGCTCGTTGTGGCGCAGGCCGTGCGCTGTGCGCCTGGGGAGGCCCAGCTCCATCCCCACCAGCAGCACGGCCGACGTGATCGAGGCGCTGGCGCCTGGGGCGGGTCACGTACCCGTCATCGAGCTACGTCGACGCATCGTGGGCCTCACCTCGCAGGCCCACTGACGGGTCGTTCGCTGGCGGATCTTCTCACCCATCTTCTCAGCGCCGTGGAGAGCAGTTGCGATCAGCTCATCGACAGGGCCCTGGGCTGGGTGTTCTCAGCGCGCTCGGAGGGATTCGAAGGAGGAGAGCCGTTCACCGCCGGTCGCTGTTTTCTGCCACAGGCCCGGACATGCCCGCTGACGTGGCCGGACTAAGTTGTCGCCGGGCTCGTCGTCCCGTTTTGTCCCCTGTTGCTTTGGCGGATGTTCTCACCGTGTTCTCAGCTGGTGGGTGCCGGGGTGACGAACTCGACCCGGCGCAACTCGACGATGCCGTCGTCGAGGAGGCGGGCGTCGTACATCACCCATCCGGGCGTGGAGAACGGTGGTCGGGCCGGGAACACCGAGCGGCGCCACCGGCTCGGGTCACGGCCGGGGATCTCGAACAGCTCGGTCCAGTTGGCAACGAAGTCGCCGCCGGCCTCATCGTCGTGGCCCTGGCGTGACCATTCGAGTTGGTCGATCGGATCAGGAAGGACGAGCGCTAGTCGAGCCCAGAACGGTGGCCCGATGGCGTAACCGATCGGCTCGGTCGTGCTCAATCGTCGTCGAGGGGGCCGAGCGCTAGGAGGTGCTCGACCGCCGCCCGGTCTGACGGAGCGAGTTCAGCGAGATCGCCGGGGCGCAGGGATCGGCGCGCGGGTGACCCCGGACCGGGGAGTCGGGGGGCCCTCGCAACCGCCGGTGCGTTTCGCTCAGGAGTCATCGGCGACACGATACTCGCGCTTGGTCGCAGTGGGGCCGACCGATCCACTGGAGGACGTGGCCTGGAAGTCCGGGATGCTGCTGGAGGACTTCCATTCGACGGCGAGCTTCGGGGCCCTGAGCGAGGCAGCAAGGGCCGACGGCTGATCGTGGCGGGAGATCTCGATTGCTCTGGGCCAGGCCAACGACGACGCCGTTCGCTCGATGCGTTGGCGCTCTCCAGCGCAGTGCCACCGCCGCACGGTCAGGGACAAATGCGAATCGATCTGTAGCGCCGATCCTCAGACTGATGTATGTTCCGCACCATCGAAGGCGGTCGTGGTTAGTTAGTTGGTATGAGGGACATGATGGGTCAGTTGGCCGACAAGACGCGCCTAATCCTTGGCGCCTTCAATTCGGGGGACTTCGACGCTCTCCCCGACTTGGTCGCCGAAAACTACATCGACCACCACGTCCCCGAGCTGATTCCCCCAGGACCTCAGGGCGTGCAGGCCTGGTTCGCGGCTCTCCGTGCTGCCTTTGATGCGCAGATCGAAGTACTGGACCTTGTCGAGTCGGCGGACCGTGTGGCAGCGCGATTCAGATTTGCTGGTAACCACATTGGTGAATTCAACGGCATTCCCGCCACGAACCGGCCCTTCTCTGCCGAATTCATGAGTGTAGATCGATACGAAGGCGGGAAGCTCGTCGAACGATGGGAAGTTGGGGACATGCTCGGCCTGCTCCAGCAAATCGGTGTTCTGCCGGAATAAAGGAGCATTTGCAGTGATTCGACTGGCAGGATTTGGTAAGTACAGCGCTCAAGGAGCAGCGGGAGTTCTCGCCGATGGCTTTGCCTCGAGGAAGGAGACGTTAGCAAAACTTGCCTCTGACTTCGGAGGTCAGCAGCACGGATATTGGGTAGTGAGCGATGTCCGGTGGGACTTCATGTTCATGTGGGAGATCCCAGAGCAGTCTCTGCTAGCAGCCCGAGCGGCCTTCTTAGCTGCACAGGCCTCCGGTGGATTCGTCGACTCGCAGACCTTCACGCTCTTGGAGCCGGAGGCGGTGGACGCCGGCCGGGAGTCAATGCCGGGGTATCAGGCTCCCGGAATTTAGGAACACCTGAGCCCGAGACGACGTGAGATCGAGCTGGTAGAGGCCGACTGGTCCTCGCCGCCCTTTCTATGCAGCGGCGGATATTCTCACCGCGTTCTCACGCTCTCGACGTTCGCCACTCATTCCCAGACCAGAGGCAGTAAATGGCTTCACCTAGATTAGCCCCGCTTAAACATGAGCCCGCAAGGGAGGCTCTTGCCGGTGGACGGGACGAGTGCATAGCCAAGGGTGGCAGCGAACTCCGAGATACGGACGTGCTGCCGATCGAGATCTACCTGGGGCCACCGCAGCCAGACGAGCTCCCCGATGCGGAGGCCGGCGCCCAGGAGGAACGCCCAGAGCGGCCATAGCCGGTCGCCTTCCTGCCAGGCGAGGAACGTGCGGGCTTGCTCCGGGTCCAGTGCGCCGGCGTGCTCCGGACCTTGGCCGGCGGCCGTGAGAGCAGGACAGGATTGGCCCGGGTGATGCCATGGGCGGTGGCGTACTTGTAGGCGGCATTCAGTGGGGCCCGGGCCAAGCGGATGGTGTTGGACGACAGGCCCCGCTTGTCCTTGAGGGCGCCGGACCGGGCGAGGTCGAGTTGCCACTGAGTGACGCGCTGGGCCGTTAGCTTGTGCACGTTGACGTCACCCAGGGTGCGGGACGATGTAGCTGTCAACGTAGTTCCGGTAGTTGAACAGGGTCTTGGGGGCGAGCCGGTTCATCGCCTCGGCCTCCACCAGGTACAGCTCCAGTAGACCGGCCACCGTCAGCTCCCGATGATCGACCGATGGCGGGTCCCGGCGGAGGGCGGCGAACTCGTCGAGCGCCTTCTGCCGGGCCAGTGTCGCATCGGCGGCCGTCGCATAGTCGCGCCTGGTGTCCTGCTTCCACTGGCCGGTGGTCGGGTCGATGTGGCTGCGGACCTTGAAGTACCACGTCCCGTTGCGGGATCGGTAGACACCCGAGTGCCGACGTCATCGATGCATTGAAGCCTGCAGCCGATCAAGCGCCCGTCATCGAGCTACGCCACCGCATCGCCAGCCTCACGACGTAAGCATCGACTCTCTGCTACGCCAACCCCGAGAACGTGGCGGTGCCGACGATGACGTCATTCCCTTTACTGTCCCGAACCCACACCTGGGCCGAGATCGGACTCGTGGTAGTCAGAACTCCACCGGCGACTACGGTGTCTCCCACCAGCACTGGCCTGATGAACTTGATATCGAGCTGCCCATTGCGTAGCCAGTCTGAACCGAAGTTCTGTGTCAGCATTCGGTTGAGGACGCCACCACTGATCATTCCATGCGCAATCCGAGACGGGAATCCGAGACGCTGTGCTGCGGAGTCCTCGAAGTGGATCGGATTGAAATCGTCGGCCACCTCTGCATACAGCTGGACAACCGAGCCATCGATAGTGTGTTCAGTAGTAGATAGGGGATCACCGGGCGAACTCAATCCAGCTCCTCATTCGGGTACAAGCCTACGGTTCTGCCGCGAGCTACAACGGTGCCGTCCTCATTCAGAACAGTCGCTTCGATGACCGAGTATCTCCGGCCCCGTCGTAGATACATCTCCGTCAGCTGACCCGTGACTGTCAGGACTGAAGGCACGCGGATTGGTGCCAAGGACTCGAAAGTTTGACTCGCGTGGACGCTGCCGGGCCTCGGCTGCCATCGAGTCGATGTCAGCTGCAGTACCGGGAAGGTCAGAAGAGTCAGCGGGGCAACCTCTTCACCGTCGATATGGTCGATCTCGAAATCGCCAATCGCCGTTCGGTAGTCAGTTACCAGTTGCTTGGAGATCACGTACTCAAAGGGTCCGAATGTCTCGCCGACAACCATCGATGCCCACTCCTGGACCGGCGGGTCAGACGACATCGGGGCCATCCTCTACGTGTGTTCTGCTGGTCCCTGGGCTCCTCTGTGCGTCATTCTTGTAGAGACCATCGAACACGAGTGTCACTGCCGTATCCTTTCGCCTTCTGTCCAATGTGGATCTCTGCCGGAAAAGGCAATTAGTTGCTCCAGAGGGGTCGCTTCTTCCGAAACTGAGCGCTCAGGCGCAAGCGATATTGGTGAGCGAATTTCGTGGCTCTCTGACATCTTGAGCAGAGTTTGCTTGGCGGCTTCAATAAGTTCAGGATCGATAACGACCTCCTGCGAGGAAGCAGTAGCGAGATCCCAGGTGTGGACGACGGTGTCGTAGAAGAGGAAGCCGAGCCAAGAGTCAACGGTCTCGTGCCCCCAAGGACTCATGGTTTTTCGCAGCAACGCATCACTGGCGTCAATAGCTTCAATCACTTGATTTCGACACGTACGCCACGCCAGCTGGGCAACGCCGGCATCATTGCCCACGAACGACCGACCAGGAAAGTCAGCAAAGAGCGAGGGTCGGAAGACATAGCCGGGGTGGGGAACAGGAACGCCATCGGGTGCCTCAGACTGAGGGACCGCCATGGGGCGCCCCTCAATCATCTCGACGGTCGACCAACACAAGAGGGCGTTGTGCTGCACCAGCCTGCCAACGTTCCAACGGTCGCAGGGCGACAGCCGCGACCAGTCCTCATCGGAGAGGCGGCGCACTGTCGCATCAAAGCCCCACAAGGCGTTGAGAAAGTCGCGAGAAGCAGAACTCATGGCTGGCGTCTCCGCAAAATGTTGGCGATTGATGCTCGAACTGCGAAGTCGACGCCGGGAGGACCGCCGTGCCGAATGGCTAAGGTTTCCGGCTTCTCATACCGGCCCCCCGGGTTGTTTGGACCAAGCAGCCCCCCCTTGAACCGGAACGCTACAGACGCGTGCAACTACGATCAAGTGGTTGAGCGATTGGGACTAGCCGGGCATCGACAAACGGCGGCCCTGCGGGCTCAGCCGGTGTCCGGTCGGGGGTTACCTGGCCTCGCCCGCACTACGTACCGATCGATGGTCGCGAACTGTCGACAGTGAGGCGGTGCGACGTAGGGCAGGGCACAGCTCAGTCTCCCACTCTCGCTGCAGGCCGAGCTGGGACCCTGTCACGAACAGGCAGACACCGGATGTTCTCACCGATGTTCTCACCGCCGCTGGCCGGCCGGTTGAGTCCGGGCCTGCAGGCCCCGTGACCTGGGCGTTCTCAGCGCGCTCGGAGGGATTCGAACCCCCAACCTTCTGATCCGTAGTCAGATGCTCTATCCAATTGGGCTACGAGCGCTGGCTTCTGGGCCCCAAGGCTAGCGGATCCGCTCGGCGCCGTGACACCACTTTCCCCCGGCTGGGTCCGGCCTGCCCGCGGCATCGCCCGGGGGTACCCGTCGCTGCAGGTCACGGGGTCGAAGCCCTGAGGCGCGGACCCCAGGTGTTTTGCTCCAGGGCGCGCGTTGCCGTGCCGATGAAGAGGAGTAGTCTCGTTGACGCGGGCCTGGTTGAAGCAGAAGGAGCTAGGCGGGCCTAGTTCTTCGCGCTCCATCTGCCGTTGTTGAGGATCTCGCAGGAGTAGTTGAGGATGAACGAACTGAAGTGTCGTGGCTGTGGCGCTGCGCTGAGCGAGATCATGGTGGACCTCGGTCCCCAGCCTCTCGCCAACTCGTACGTGCCCCTGGAGGCCGCCCGGGCCGGTGAGCTGTTCATCCCCCTCACGGTCTACGTGTGCGCGCAATGCTACCTGGTGCAGCTTCATCACGCGGTTCCACCGTCGGCCATCTTCTCCGACTACGCCTACCAGTCGTCGTGGTCCACCTCCTACGTCGACCACGCCCGTCGCTATGTCGACGCGGCCACCGCCCGCCTCGGGCTCGACTCGTCGTCCCGGGTGGTGGAGATCGCCAGCAACGACGGCTATCTCCTGCAGTGGTTCGTGGCCAAGGGCATCCCGGTGCTGGGCATCGAGCCGGCAGCCAACATCGCCGTGCTGGCCGAAGCCAAGGGCATACCCAGCCGGGTCCAGTTCTTCGAGACCGCGGTCGGCCGCCAGGTGCGCGATGAGGTCGGCCCGGCCGACCTCATGATCGCCAACAACGTGCTGGCCCACGTCCACGAGCTGCACGACTTCGTGGGCGGCTTCCGTGAGCTGCTGGCCCCCACCGGCCGGGTCACCTTCGAGTTCCCCCACCTCCTGCGCCTCGTGGAGCACGCGGAGTTCGACACGATCTACCACGAGCACTTCTCCTATCTGTCCCTCCTCGCCCTCGAGCCGGTGTTCGCCGCCGAAGGCCTGGCCGTGGTCGACGTGGAAGAGCTGAGCGTCCACGGCGGCGCCCTGCGCCTGTGGCTGGCCCACATCGGTGCCACCCCCGAGACCCCCAACGTGGACCGCATCCGCGAGGGCCGAAGCCGCCGCCGGGCTGGACCGGCTCGACACCTACACCCAGTTCGGCCGCACGGTGGCCCAGCACAAGCGTGAGATGCTGGCCCACCTGATCAACCACCTCGACGCCGGCCGGACCGTCGCCGCCTACGGCGCCCCGGCCAAGGGCAACACCATGCTGAACTACTGCGGCATCGGCGTCGACATGATCTCCTTCACGGTGGACCGCAACCCCGACAAGCAGGGCACCCTCCTCCCCGGCAGCCGGATCCCGGTCCTGGCCCCGGAGGTCCTGCCCGGAGAAGAAGCCCGACGTGGTGGTCATTCTCCCCTGGAACCTGGCCGACGAGATCGCCCCCATGGTCAACGCCGCCTCCTGGGGCGGGGTCACGGAGATCCTCCGGCCCCATCCCCGCGTTGTCGGCTGACCAGGCGTTGTCGGCTAGAACAAGCGGCATGATCCCAGGCCTCGACGCCACCTGGGTCGACCAGTTGATGGACGACCTCTTCCCCCTCTGCCGCAGCATCACCGGCAACGGCAACCGGGCCACGCTGGCCCGGGTGGGCAAGGAGATCGACCTCACCGTCCACGAGGTGCCCACCGGCACCCCTGTGCTCGACTGGCAGGTCCCCAACGAGTGGAACCTCAACCGGGGCCGCCTGTGGGGGCCCGACGGTGACCTCGTGGCCGACACCGACAACTGCAACCTCCACGTGGTGGGCTACAGCCATGCGGTGAAGGGCGAGCTGTCGCTGTCGCAGATCGCCAACCACCTCCACTCCAACCCCGACATGCCGTGGTCGGTCCCCTACCGCACGGCGTACTACGCCCAGACCTGGGGCTTCTGCCTCCCCTACGACGACCACGCCTCCCTCCAGCCCGGCCTCTACACCGTCGACCTCGACGCCACGCTGGAGCCGGGGGCTCTCACCTACGGCGAGCTGGTGGTGCCCGGTACCACCGACCGGGAGGTGTTGGTGTCCACCCACATCTGCCACCCGTCGATGGCCAACGACAACCTCACCGGCATCGCCGCCGCCATAACCCTGGCCCGCTGGGCCATGAGCGCCCCAGCGCCACCTCACCTATCGCTTCGTGTTCATCCCCGGCACGATCGGCTCCATCACCTGGCTGGCCCGCAACCGTGACGTGGTGCCCCGCATCGCCCACGGGCTGGTGCTCACCGGCCTGGGCGACCCCGGACCGCTCACCTACAAGCGCTCCCGCCGGGGCGACACCGGCACCGACCGGGTGCTGGCCCGGGTGCTGGCCGAGCATGGCGGCCAGGTCATCGACTGGTACCCCTACGGCTACGACGAGCGCCAGTACTGCTCGCTCGGCTTCGACCTGCCGATCGGCCGCCTGTCCCGCACCATGCACGGCACCTACCCCCAGTACCACACGTCGGCCGACGACCTCTCGTTCGTCAGCGCCGAGCGGGTGCTGGCCGCCGTCGACGTGGCCACCGAGGCCTTGGAGCTGTTCGACGAGCGCCGCCCCCTCACCAACACCGCTCCCGAGGGCGAGCCCCAGCTCGGCCGCCGGGGCCTGTTCGCCAAGATCGGGGGCACGATCGGCAACGCCTCCAAGGAGTCCACCTACCTGTGGCTCCTGAGCCTGGCCGACGGCGACACCGACGTGATCGACGTGGCCGCCCGGGCCGGGCTACCGGTCGACGAGGTGGCCCTGGCCGCCGCCCGCCTCCGCGACGCCGGCCTGCTGGCCGAGGGTCGGGCCTGACCTACCCTGCCGTCACGGTGAAGGTGTGGGTGGCCGACGCCGTCTGCCCGCTCGAATCCGACGCCGTGGCCGTGAGCGTGAACGTCTGACCCACCGCTTCCGCCGCGCTGGGCTGGATCTGGATCGAGCTGATACCGGGCACCACGTCGAGCGCGCCCTCCCCGAACTGGGGGATGCTCCACTCGCCCGAGGTGGCGTTGGCCGTCACGATGTCGCAGAAGACCGTGTCGTTGAGGGCGATCTCCGAGGGGCAGGTGATCGACACCGAGATCCCGGTGACGGTGAAGCTGCGCTGGATGGATGTGCTGGCACCGGCGGTGTCGGTCACGGTGGCGGTGATCGTGAACGTCTGGCCCACGGCGGTGGCGTTGGTGGGGTTGATGAAGATGTCGAACGTGCCCTGGCTGGTGTCGAACGACTCGGGCGCGTCCTTGAAGCCGGGCAGGTCCCACGTGCCCGACGCCGCCCCCACCGTGGTGATGGTGCAGTAGATCTTCGTGTTGAGCTGGATCTGCTCCGGGCATTCGATGCTCACCGTGGCCGTGCTGGTGCCCGAGCCGCCGGTGGTGGTGGCGCCGAGCAGGGTGGTGGACGCCCCACTTATCGTGCTGGCCGTGGTGGTGGTCGTGCCGTTGTTGTCGTCACCGCCACCCGAGCTGGCGACGGCGGCCGCGATCCCGCCGATGGCCAGCAGGCCCACCAGGCCCGCGCCCACCAGGGCCAGCACCTTGCCCGACCCGCCGCCCTTGCGGGCCGGGGGCCCCGAATGATGGAACGGCGCCGGCCCGATGTCGTTGGGCGACGGGATCGGCCCGCTCGGGTAGCCCTGGGGCGGGCTGGGGAACCCCTGCGGGCCGCTGGGGAAGCCCGAGGGCGTGTTCTGGAAGCCCTGCGGCGGGATCGTGGCGTACTGGGCTGGGACTGGGGTTGGGGCAGGGGCTGGGACGGTGGCTGGTACTGGGGCTGGGGCGCCGTGGAGGGCCAGGCCGGCGAGCCGGTGGGCGTCTGAGCGATCAGCGGCGGCGGGTTGGGCACGGCGATCGTGGCCGAGCTGGGCAGGGGGGCGCCGGTGGCCGCCGCCTTGAGCTGGGCCGCCATGATCTGGGCCGTGGGCTGGCGATGGGCCGGGTCCTTGGCCAGCGACTGCTCGATGATCCGGGACACCGAATCGGGCACGCCCCGGGGCCGGAGGTCGGGCGGGGCCTCGGTGAGGGCCCGGGTGATCATCGGCGTGACCCCCTCGTCGCCCGGCCGGATGAACGGGGGCAGGCCCGTGATCAGGTTGAACAGGGTGGAGCCGAGGGCGTAGATGTCGACCCCGGGGCCGATCTGCTGGCCCTGGAGGAGCTCGGGGGCGGCGTGGGCCAGGGTGGCCGTGGTGCTCATGGTGGCGGTGGCGTTGTTGGCCACCGCCGCGATCCCGAAGTCTGACAGCTTCGGGTTGCCGTACTGGTCGATCAGGATGTTGTCGGGCTTGATGTCCCGGTGGAGCACCCCGGAGTCGTGCGCCGCCTGGGTGGCCCCGGCCACGGCGGCCATCATCTCCACCGCCTCGGGCCAGGGGAGCGGGCCGCCCGACCGGAGCCGGGCCCCCAGCGAGCCCCCGGTGGCGAGCTGCATGACGATGTAGCCCTCGCCGCTCTCGGTGTAGCCCGACTCGAACACCGGCATGATGTTGGGGTGCGACCCGAGCCGGCCCATGGTCTGGCGCTCGCGGTCGAAGCGCCGGCGCTCGGTGTCGCCCAGCGCCCCCTCCAGCACCTTGATGGCCACCTCGCGCCCGTGGGCGGCGTCGGCCGCCTTGTAGACAGCGGCAAACCCGCCCTGGCCGATCAACTCGGCGTCGCGGTAGCCAGCGATGTCTCGGGTCCTGCCTGCCACGCGCTCCCTCCCGGGGTCCTGCTCTTCGCAGCGTACGCCCAGTTAGCCGTGTTCTGCGGGCGCTGGCGCCCCCGGGACCCCATCTGTGCCGGGGGCCCCACCCCGGCGCCAGCTACGCTGGCCGCCATGGCGACCGTCTCCGTCGTGGTTCCCACCTACCAGCGCGAGCAGATGCTGGCCGAGGCCCTCGATTCCGCTCTGGCCCAGACCTACGAGGACTTCGTGATCCTCGTGGGCGACAACAGCGAGAACGACGGCACGGAAAAACTGATCGGGACCTACGACGATCCCCGCATCCGTTATCACCGCAATCGGCCCGGTCTGGGGGCGATGGGCAACTGGCTCGACCTCGTCAACCGGGCCGACACCCCTCTGATCGCCACCCTCCACGACGACGACCTGTGGGAGCCCGACTACCTGGCTGCCGTGGTGCCCCCCATGCTGGCCGACCCCGACACGGCGATGACCTTCGTCGACTTCTGGGTGATCGACGAGCAGGGCCGCATCCAGGAGGCGTACACCGAGGAGGAATCGGCGCGCACCCACCGGCGCACGATGCCGGGCGGCAGGATCGACTACGACCTGGCCCAGGGCATCCGCCTGGTGGCGGTGTGGAACGCCCCCCAGCCGTGCTACGCCGCCGTGATCCGGCGCGACGCCATCGTGGCCACCGAGTACCCCCGGCAGATGGAGCCCCTGTACGACATCTGGACGTCATACCACCTGGTCAAGCGGGGGGCCGGCATCCGCTACGAGCCCCGCCGCCTCACCCGGTACCGGGTCCATTCCGCCACCGGCACCAACGACGCCCGCTTCACCGAGGCCGAAGACTGGATCTTCCGCCAGATCATCGAGCAGAACCCCGACGCCGGGCCGGTGACCGACGAGGTGCGCCGCTACTGGTCGTCGATCCGCTGGTATCGGGGTACGCGGCTCATGGGCGACGGCCCGACGGCCCGGGAGCGGTCGCAGAAGGAGCTGCTGGCGGCGGCTGGGGGCCTGGGCGGGCCCAAGCGGGTGGTGGCCACGCTGGCCGGCCGATCCGGCCTGGCCTGGAGCGCCGGAAGCAGGGCGTGGCAGTGGCGGCACCGGGCGCCGGGGGTGCACGACATCCGCCACCAGTCGGCCACCTGACCGATCTCCCGGCCCGGCGCGATCTCCGGGGGATTGCCGGGGTGATTGCCACCGGGCCGGCTACTGGTTTCAATGGTGCGGGTACGACAGCGGATGTGGTCTCGGCGGGCGGGGTCGGCGGGCCTCCCGGAAGCGGAGCCGTGCCCTGTCCCCCCTCTAAGAATCGGTAGGGTCCCCTATGCCAGCTCTCCTCGTGATCGTCGCCCTGTTGGCGGTTGGGTTCCTGGTGATGTGGGTGCGGTCCAACCGGGCCTTCCTCGCCCACCAGGCCGACGCCGCGGCCATCCAGGAGACGCTGACCACCGAGCGCGACGAGGCCCGGACCGGGGCCGCCATCCGCACCACCGAGCGTGACGAGGCCCGGACCCAGCTGGCGGCCCGCAGCGCCGAGCTCGACACCCGCACCAGCGAGCTCGAGGGGGCCCGGACCCAGATCACCCGGCTGGAGGCCCAGAGCTCACAGCTGTCGGGGGCGGTCCGGCGCCAGTCGGGCGAGATCGACGAGCTCCGTTCCCAGGTGGCCGCTCAGGGGGACCGGATCGAGGCCCAGTCCAACGAGATCGGCACGCTGGTGCTGGAGAACAACGCGTTGGAGGCCCGGGCCGAGACGGCCGAGGCGGCGGTGGCGGCGGCCGAGGCCCGCAACACCGGGGTGGTGATCGGCGACGAGCTGGGCGCCGACGACGGCCACCCCGCCAGCCTGTGGTCGCTCGAGCTGGCCCGCTCCAAGCGCACGTGGCGCACGAGCGTGGCCGCCAACCCGTTCGCCGAGCCCACCCCGTTCGAGGAGACCGACGACCCGGTGCGCCTCGCCGTCGAGGTGGAGGCGGCGGCCCTGCGGGAGAACGTGGGGGCCCTGGTGGACATCGACTGGCAGATCGGCCCGGTGACCGACCCCACCCGCAGCCACCTGATCGTCCGGGTGGCTCAGGAGCTGCTGGAGGCGGCGGCCCGCAACCCCGAGCCGCTGCGACTGGTGGTGAGCGGCGACCCCGACGTGACGCTGCGCCTCGAGCCCCGCGACGGCGCCCCGGGAGGCTCACCCGAGGGCACGGCGGCCGGCGGCGAGCTGAACCTGGCCGAGCCGGTCACCGTCAAGGCCGCTCCGTAGGCCCGTAGCTGCCCCAGGCGGCCCCCGTCGTGCCTGTAGGACCGATGCCCCCAGGCGGCTCCCGGAGCCGCCTGAAGGGCCGGGCTGGCGGGCCCGGCCCCTCAGGGGGCTACGGCGGCGAGGGTGCGGCGGGTCCGGCGCTCGGCCAGGATCCGGTGGAACAGCCGCTCGTGGTCGGCCACCATCCGCTCGGCCGAGAACCAGCGCTCGGCCCGGTCCCGGCAGGCCTGGCGGCTGATCGTGCCCAGGCGGGTGACGGCGACCGCCAGGGCGTCGACGTCGTCGGCCAGGAATCCGGTCTGGCCCTCGGTCACGATCTCGGGGGCGGCCCCGTCGGTGCCGCCCACCACAGGGGCGCCGCAGGCCAGGGCCTCGATCATCACCAGCCCGAACGGCTCGGGCCAACGGATCGGGTTGAGCAGGGCCCGGGCACCCTGGAGCAGGCGGACCTTCTCGGCGTGGCCCACCTCGCCCACGTAGACCACGTCCTCGCCCAGCTGGGGCTCGATGACCTCGGCGAAGTAGCGCTGCTCGGCCGCCTCCCGCATCTTGGCCGCGATCACCAGCGGCATCCCGGCCCGGCGGGCCACGTCGATGGCCCGGTCGATGCCCTTGTCGTGGCACATCCGGCCCAGCGTCAGCAGGTAGTCGCCGCCGTCGGGACCGAACTCGTAGCGGGACAGGTCGAGGCCGTGGTGGATCACGGAGGCCACCGGCACCGAGGCGGGGGCCGTACTCGCCTGGTGGTGGGAGATGCCGATCACGGGCACCCGGTGGGCCACCTGGCGGTAGATGTCCACCAGGTCCTCGTTGAACGGGCCGTGATTGGTGGTGACCACCGGCAGCTCGGGATACAGCTCGCTCACGAACAGGCCGGCCATCGTGTGGTCGTGCACGATGTCGCAGCCGGCCAGGGCCTCGTAGGCGGCGGCCACGTGTCGCAGCTCCAGCACGCTGTAGCCCATGCGGTCGGGGTCGCACCGCTCGAACAGGAAGGAGCGGGGCACGGCGCAGGTGGAATCACCGGTGGTGAACAGGGTGACGTCGTGCCCGGCGGCGTGGAGACCCCGGGCCAGGACGTCGAGCACCAGCTCGGTGCCCCCGTAGCTGGTGGGCGGCACGGGCACCCAGGGCGGGGCGACGATCCCGATCTTCAACGGCGGATAGCTGGCCACGGCGACCCTCATGATCTCTCTGCCCCAGGGCTCCCGGCAGTGGGCGCCCATGGGTACGTCGTCCCAGAGGGGGTAAAAGTTCCCGGGTTCGATCATTGCGCTGGAGGATTACACGATTCAGCGCACGGCCATTGCCGTGGGGGAGGGGTGATCGTACGGTCGCCAGTAGATCGGGATGGGAGCCCTGTCAGGGGCGACTCTGAGTGGGCCCCCATCCCTGATCCGGTGGGCAAGGCCGTCCTTGGGAACGGTTGTCCTCGCCTCGGCATAGTTAAAGGCAGGTTGGGTAGGCCCGCATTGAGCGGACCTACCTATCGTCGCGCTCGGCCAAATCTGCGCCCGGGGGGCGGCGGCGATGTTGTCACTCCCCCCGTCTATGAGGACGAAGGCGATCCGGGCGTTGCGCCCCGACCGGTTGGCCCAGGCGTGATTGGTCGCCCGCTGTATCAGCACGTCGCCGGCTCGCATCACGGTTTGGCTGTCGTCCAGGATGGCCACCACCTCGCCCTCCAGTACCAGGGCGTAGTCCACCGTGCGGGTGACGTGCATGCCCGGGTGGGGGCGCTCGTCGTGCTGGTGGGCGTCGGGGAGCAGGTGGCTGAAGGTGGCCGCCATGCCCCGGGCCAACGCCTCGGGGTCGTCGGGTTCGGGCGGGAAGTCGATGATGCGCAGCACGTTGCCGTCGGGCGGCGGCAGCACGCCTGTCACCCGATCGAGTGAATCGGGCCGGTCGACCGGCACCGGCATGGCGTCGGTGGCCCACAGGTTCGTGATCCGGTAGCCGGGGCGGCCGTCCACCGTGCGCACGTGGGGCGACGGGCCGTCCTCCACGATGCGGGACCGTCCGTCGGGGCCGTTGCCGGTCACGATCCGCCGGATCGGCTCCCGGGCCTCATCCCCGTCGCCCGGCATCACGCTCCCCGGCGGACCAGACGGCCGGGACGCTGCCCGGTGTCGGCATCGTCGGCCCGGGTCTGCACCCCGGCCACGAGCGTGGCAACGTAGCCGCTCACCGGTTGCAGGTAGCGCCAGCCACCGGCCGGCAGGTCGTGGCGCACCACCGGGCGGCGCACGGTGAGGCCGTCGAGGTCGACCCGTCCACCACCGTTCCGCCCTGTACCACGATCTCGTGCATCACTGTCTTCCCGCCTCTACTTCCAGGACCTGATCCCGGGCCGCGACCCGGTTGAGACCGCGTAGCCGAACGGTGCGTAGACTAGGTGCCCCTTTCGGCGACATCGAGTTTCGCCTGCGGCGAAACGTCAGGAGGCGGCCGGGGCCCGGGGCGAAGCGGGGTAACCTCGGCACCGTGAGCTCCGCTGTCGTCGAGGCGCCGGTGCCGGCACCGCAGCGCACCATCACCCTGGCCGGGCGTCGCTATCCGGTGGCGCTGCCCAAGCTGCGCGACTCACGCCTGCACGTGGCCTCGGTCACGATCTCGCTGCACGTGCTGGGGCAGGTTGGGCTGCACTTCCAGATCAGCGTGCCCCAGATCCTGTCGGCCATCCTGACCTGCGCCGTGATCGACGCCGTGCTCACGTTCCGCTCCAGCCGCACGATCGCCTGGCCGGCAAGCGCCATGCTCACCGGCAGCGGGGTGGCCCTGATCCTGCGGGTGCCGTCCACCCCCGTGGGCGACCACTGGACGTTCCACCACTGGTGGCTGTTCTCCGGGGTGGCCGCCTTCTCGTTGGCCACCAAGCACCTGGTCCGCTACCGGGGCCAGCCCCTGTTCAACCCGTCGAACGTGGGCCTGGTGCTCACGTTCATCCTGCTCGGCAGCTCGCGAGTGGAGCCGCTCGACTTCTGGTGGTCGCCCCTCAACGGCTGGATGGTGGCGGCCTACGCCCTGATCCTGGGGGGCGGTGCTCTCATCACCCACCGGTTACGGCTGCTGGCCGGCGCCGCCGCGTTCTGGGCGGTCCTGGCGGCCGGGACCGGGCTGGTGGCCGCCACCGGCCACTGCATGACGGCCCGGTGGGCCTTCGCCCCGGTGTGCGGGCTCGACTACTGGAAGGCCATCGTCACCTCGCCCGAGGTGCTGATCTTCACCTTCTTCATGATCACCGACCCCCGCACCGTGCCCCGGGGCCGGGTGGGCCACGTGGTGTTCTGCTCGATGGTGGGCGCCGCCTGCGTGCTGCTGATGGCCCCCCAGTCCACCGAGTACTGGACCAAGGTGGCACTGCTGGGCGGCCTGACCGTGCTGTGCCTGCTGCGGCCACTGCTGGAGCGGGCGCTGCCGGTGGCCGGCGCCGAGGACGACACGTGGTCCCGCTTCACCCGCCAGCCGGTGTTCGTCGGGGCCGGCCTCGTCCTGGTGGTCGGGGGCATGGTGGTCACCGGGCTCCCCTCCGGCCCGGCGCCTCTGCTCGACGCCGAGAACGCCCTGGGCCGGGCGCCCCATCAGGTCGACCCGGCCACGCTGCCCACGATCACCGTCGAGCAGGGCGTGCTCGACTGGAATCACTCGATCTCGGGCGACGGGGCCACAGCGGTGGTGCTGGCCCTGGTGGAGGATCTGGAGCTGGAGAACCAGGCCCTGCTGCGGCGGGACGGCGCCCTGCTGGAGGCGGTGGACCACGGCGATCGGCTGGTCGACCTGCAGACCCGGTTGGCCGCGGCCGAGGAGAGCGGCGAGACGGTGATCCACCGCTACGACGTCGACGCCGTGCGGGTCACCCTGCTCGTGCCCTTCGGCCGCCAGGACGGCCTGAGCCTGGGGCTCGTGTCCACCGGCACCGAGACGGTCGAGACCCACAGCGCCGAGGGCGAGGTCACGGCCACCAACTCGGCCCCGTTCACCACCACGTTCGCCCTGCGACGGGCCACCGGGGACCGGTGGATGATCGTCGGCACCCCCGACGTCTGAGCCGTGCAGCGCCGGGGCATCGGGATCGGGGCGGCCGGGGTGGTTGCCGTTGGCGCCGTGGCGGCCGCAGTGCTGGTCCTGACCCGGGGCGGGTCGTCGGCCTCCGGTGAGGGCGCCGCAGCGGCCCCCCACCTGGTCATGACCGAGCTCGACCACCGCTACGAGGGCGAGGCTGGCTACTTCGTCGGCGGGGGCGTGGCCACCTTCGACTGCGACGGCAACGGGTTCCCCGACCTGTTCCTGGCCGGGGGCGAGGCCCCCACCACGCTGTATCGCAACACGAGCCCGGTGGGCGGTGAGCTGCGGTTCGAGTCCGTGCCGTCGGCGGCCACCGGCCTGATGCAGGTGACCGGGGCCTACCCGCTCGACGTCGACAGCGACGGCGTGACCGACCTGATGGTGTTGCGCAACGGCGGGGGCGGCAACCTCTTCCTGCGGGGGTTGGGCGACTGCGCCTTCGACGACGCCACCGCCTCGGTCGGCCTCGACGGCGACAACGCCTGGACGGTGGCCTTCAGCGCCACCTGGGAGGCCGGCAACACCCTGCCCACGCTGGCCTTCGGCCACTACCTGCGGTCCGACACCCACGAGTGCGACGGCAACATGCTGGTGCGGCCGGGCGACCCCGACGGCTACGGGGTCTCCCAGCCGCTCGATCCCGGGTACTGCTCGCTGTCGTTGCTGTTCAGCGACTGGGACCGCTCGGGCCGGCGCGACCTGCGGGTGGCCAACGACCGCAACTACTACCTCGACGGCAGCGAGCAGCTGTGGCACATGGACCCGGTGGGGCCGCCCCGCCTCTACACCGAGGCCGACGGGTGGCGGAAGCTCCAGGTGTGGGGCATGGGGATCGCCAGCCGGGACCTCGACGGCGACGGCTACCCCGAGGTCTACGTGACCAGCCAGGGCGACAACAAGCTCCAGCAGCTCGACACACCCGGCGGCGGCCCGGCCTATCACGACATCGCGCTCGACCTCGGGGTCACGGCCACCCAGCCCTTCGCCGGGGGCGACGTTCTGCCGTCCACGGCCTGGCACCCCCAGTTCGCCGACGTCAACAACGACGGCCGGGCCGACCTGCTCGTGACCAAGGGCAACGTGGAGGCCCAGCCCGACTATGCGGCCAAGGATCCCACGAACCTGTTCCTCCAGCAGCCCGACGGTACGTTCACCGAGGGGGCGGAGGAGGCGGGCATGATCCGGTTCGAGCCCACCCGGGGGGCGGCGGTGGCCGACCTCAACCTCGACGGCCTCCTCGACGTGGTGCTCGTGCACCGTCGGGCCGCCGTGACCGTGGGGCGCAACGTCGGCTCGGGCACGGCTGCCGCCCCGGCCCCCATGGGGCACTGGCTCCAGCTTCGGTTGTCCCAACCGGCGCCCAACGTCGACGCCGTGGGGGCCTGGGTCGAGGTCCGCACCGGCGATCGGGTCCAGGCGATCGAGCTGACCGTGGGCGGTGGGCACGCCAGCGGCCAGGCCGGCTGGACCCACGTTGGCCTGGGGCCGGCCGCCGGGGCCGAGGTGCGGGTGCGGTGGCCCGACGGCGAGACCACCGACTGGGCACCGGTCGAGGCCGACCGGTTCCTGGTGGTGGAGCGGGGCCAGACCGACCCGGCGGTGTGGCAGCCGGGCTGAAAGCCGGCCGAGTGGCAGCTGGACGGGCCGGTGGCGTCACGGCGAGGCTGTGTCCGACCGCCGGTCGAGGGGAGTAGAGATGCTGCACGATCGCCTGGACATCGGGCTCATGTTCTCGTTCCGCAACCCGGAGCAGTGGCGGCGACCATTCGCCGAGGTCTACGCCGACCAGCTGGCTCTGATCCGCCACGCCGAGTCGCTCGGTATCGACACGATCTGGCTCACCGAGCACCATTTCGTCGACGACGGCTACTCGCCGTCGGTGGTGACCATCGCCGCCGCCATCGCCGCGGTCACCGAGCGGGTGCGGATCGGGTTCAACCTCCTGCTCCTGCCCCTGCACAACGCCGTGCGGGTGGCGGAGGACATCGCCACGGCCGACGTGATCTCCGGCGGGCGCATCGATCCCGGCTTCGGTCAGGGCTACGCCCCCCACGAGTTCGCCGGCTACGGGATACCGCTGTCGGAGCGGCTCTCGCGTTTCGTCGAGGGTCTCGACGTCGTCCAGGGGCTGTGGTCGCAGGACACGTTCTCCTACGAGGGCCGCCACTACCGGATCGACAACGCACGGCTCGTGCCCAAGCCGGTGCAGGATCCCATGCCGCTGTGGCTCGGGGCCACGACCTCGCCTGGCGTGCGCCGGGCCGGGCGCCGGGGGGCCAACCTCCTCATGGTCGGCGGCCGGGCCTTGCAGGAGGAGTACGCGAAGGCCCGCCAGGAGGGTGGGTTCGCCATGCAGGACGCCAAGGTCCTCAACCTCCAGTGGGGCCACATCGCCGGCTCCGTTGACGAGGCCTGGGACGAGGCCGGACCCCACTTCCATCATCTGATGACGGTGTACCAGGAGTTCGCCAACGCCTCCGGCGGCGAGGGAGGGCCCCGGCCGGGGCAGGTGCCGCCGGTGGAGGAGCTACGCGACCCGACGGCCCGGCTCATGTTCCGCCCCGCCATCGGCGACGCCGCCACGGTTGCCGCCGTGCTGAACCATTCGATCAGCCGCAGCCCCACCACCCACCTGGCGATGGGGCTGCTGCCGGGCATGGCGCCCCGGGTCACCCGGCAGTTCATCGAGCGCCTGGTGGGCGAGGTCGTGCCCCAGCTCGTCTGACGCCGGCGACTGGACAGCGCGACGTCGATCCGCTCCCCCGGGGCCGGCCGCCCGCGCGATCATGGGCCATGGCCGATCCGGTGTCGTCCCCCGTGCTCTATCCGGTGCCCCGGGAAGGGGAGGGAGCGCTGGCCTTGATGGCCAGGCCCCGGGACGGCGAGGGTTTGACGGCCGACGTGGCCGCTCTGGTGGCGGCCGGGATCACCGACGTGGTGTGCCTGCTGGCCGACGACGAGCTCCACCGGCTGGGCCTGGAGGACGAGCCCGACGTGGTGTCGGCCCACGGTCTGGGCTGGCACCGGCTGCCCACGCCCGACTTCGGCCTGCCCGACGAGGAGGAGACGGCGACCGTGGTGGGGGTGGTGAGGGAGCGCCTGGGCGAGGGGGCGTCGGTGGTGGTGCACTGCCGGGGCGGCATCGGCCGGTCGTCGACGTTCGCCGCCATCGTGCTGATGCACGACGGGATCGAGGAGCGGAAGGTGTGGAAGGTGCTGAGCGAGGCCCGGGGCCGCCGGGTGCCGGAGACGGGGGCCCAGCGCCGGTTCGCAGCGAAGCTGGCCGGTCAGGACGCACCCGGGTCACCGGCGGCGATACAGGTGGGGGAGGCGATCGGGCTGAGGCTGGCGGCGGCCTTCACCGCCCGGATCGACGCCCGCCGGGCCCGTCGCCGGGGTGACGGCACCTAGGACGTCAGGCCGCGGCGGCCTGGTCGGCGGCGCCCATGAACCGGAGCAGATCGCCCAGGCCGAGGGCGGCGGTGCCCGGGGCGAACGGGTCGGGGCTGGCCGGTGGGGGCAGGGGGCCATGGCCCACCGATGCGTCGCGGACCAGGGCCCAGCTCCCCCGCAGGTCGGCTCCGGCCGGGCGGAGCGGTCGCCGGGGACGGCGGGTCCCGGCCTCGTCGCCGGCGACGGGCCACAGGTACCAGCCGACGGTGACGCCCACCACCACCAGCGCCGCCCAGGGGACGAGGCGCAGGACCCTCACCGGCACCGGGCCCAGGTCGGCCACGGGCCGGGCCACGAGGTCGTCGGCGGTGGGAAGGGCGCCGTCGTCGAGGGGGCGGTTGTCGCCCTGCATGATGTAGCGGCCGTCGGCGGTGCGGCCCTGGATGCGGTGGACAACGAGCTGACCGGCGCCGGGCTCGGCGGCCGGCAGGCGGAACACGGCGGCCTGGCCGGTCTCGTAGCGGTCGGTGGTGCGGGCGTACAGGAGGTCGCCGCCGTGGTAGGTCGGCTCCATCGACGAGCCGTGCACCACCACCAGCACCGTCCGCCCGCCCAGCCGGGCCGGCCAGGTGGCGAACACCAGGCCGATCACCAGCCCCACGAAGGCCAGGTCGGTGGCCAGGAGACCCCAGCGGACCCGGCGCAGGATGCGGAGGCGGCGGCGGAGATCAGACATCGAGGTGGAAGTTGTCGAACGTGGAGGTGCCGTCGAAGTAGCCCTCGACGCCGGCGTAGGTGTGGGTGCCGTTCTTAAAGGTGGTCTGTTCCCCGGCGGTCAGGGTGTAGGTGAGCTTGAGCACACCGTCGAGGTAGACCTTGATGATCGAGCTCGACGGTGACTCGATGCGCACCGTGGCCGACGCCGGGATCGTCGAGGGATAGAGGTTCGAGATGTTGGCCAGTTGGGTGTAGCTGTTCGCCACCCGCTTGAAGAGCGAGATGCTGCCGTTGCTGCCCGACCACCAGTTGGCGATCAGACAGTCGGAGCCGGCGGAGTTGGCGTTGATGACGACCCCGATGTCCCAGCCGGTGTTCCCGTTGCGGGAGACCACTACCTCGGCCGTGCCGTTGCTGACGCCGCCGTTGAACAGGAGCATGGCGCTGTCGACGGAGTTCGTGTCGGCCTGGTTGCCCTGGACGCTCCAGGTGCCGGCGGGGGTCGACCAGGTGAAGCCGCCGCTGTCGGTGGAGGTACCGCTGATGGCCGAGCCGTTGGATGCGGTGAAGTTCTCGTGGGCCCGCACCGTGGGGGCCCCGGTGCTGGCGGAGAAGGCGAAGGCGGCCTGTCCGGTGCTGGTGGCGCCACCCAGGGAGGCGGCGGAAGCGGCGCCGATCGTGCTGACCAGGGCTGCGGCCAGACCGGAGGCCAGACCGAGGGGCCACCACCAGCCGCTGCGATCGTTCGACTCCCTCATGGCCAGGCTCAGGTGATGATCACGGCGGCTCCGGCAACCGAGCTGGCCGACGCCCCGCCACCGGAGATGGTGACGGAGGCGGCGCCGGCCGCCACGGTGGCCGAGCCTGAACCGAGGCTGACGTTGCTCGAGTCCTTGAGCGTGAGGGACAGAGTCTTGGTGTTGCAGGTGGTGTTGATGCCGGAGACGGCGACCACGGTGGTCTTGTAGGTGCCGGAGGTGGCGTCGTAGCTGTTGGTGAAGGCCAGGGTCACGCCGTCGGTGTCGCACGAGGTGACGCTGGCCGAGTCGGCGCCGAGCGACGGCGCGGTGATGCCGCCCAGGGTGGCGGCCGATGCCCCGGCCACGCCGATCAACAGCGCCGGGATGACGACAGCGAGGGCCTTGCGCCGCTTGATCCGCCGTGGAGTGTCTGCGGTCTCCATCGGATCCACTATCGACGCCGGCCGGGCCGGAGGTGAGCCTGGTGGCTCAATGAGGCCGTTGGGCCTACCGGAGCCGGGATAGCGGATCTGTGTCTGCGGTCGCCCATACGGCAAGGATCGACTGTCCCGGGCCGCTCCCTGAGCTAATTCAGCAGTCGCACTTCGTTATTTCAGTAGAGGTCGCGCTCCACCACCACGTCTTGCCGGCGCTGGGTGGTGGGATGGCCGTTCACCATGGCGTCCCGCTCGGTCTGGATCACCGTGCGGCGGCCCGCCATCGAGCTGACCAGGGTCACGGCTCCCAGCACCAGGCCGACGACGAACAGGATGAGGCCCACCATGTGGACGTCGACACCCTGGATCTCGTCGGTGACCGCCCAGGCCAGGATGGCGCCGATCGCCACCAGGAATGCGCTGGTTCCAAGTCCTGTAGTCCTCATCGGGGCCTCCTCGTCGGCACCGTTTGGTTACCCCGCAAGTAAGGGGGGAAACCGCCCTTCTGGGCCGCTCCGCTGCCGACCCGCTGACCCGGCAGTTCGCCATCGACGACGACGGCGACAGCGACGACGATGCCTGGCGGGAGTTCTGAGCTCGGGCTCCTCTGGCCGGCGGTGACCGGTGATCCGCGCCCGGCCTCGGTGGCGAACCGGAGAGGCACGGGTCGCACGAAGGAGAGTCACCTATGATCGGAATGCTGAGCGGGCGGGAGCTGGCGGCCCGGGCCGAATGGGTCGACACGATGGGCTGGCTCGACCAGCACCGGGCGGCGCCGGCCGAGGTGACCGCCGGCCTCCAGCTGGCCCACCACTGCGCCGGCGACCTGGCCATGGTGCGCAGCGCCGTGCCCTTCAGCCACTTCAACATGGTGCTCACCTTCGGTTGCCCGGCGGCGGTCGACGACGGGGCGTGGGCCGCCATCGACGACTTCTACGCCGGGGCCGGGCACTGGCTGGTCACCAACGACCACAGCGAGCCGGCCGGCCTGGCTTCGACGCTGGTCGATCGGGGCTATACCCCCGTCGAAGCCTGGGACCGCATCGTGGCCCAGGAGCCCGACGTCGACCGGTGGGCTCCGCTGGCGGGCGGGGCCGAATTGGTCACGGCGGAGACGGCACCGGAGTGGATCGGCTTCGTGCTCGGTTGTTACGGGATGCCGTCGATCATCGGCCACTGGCTCGGGGCGCTGGTGGGCCGGCCGGGGTGGGTCCATGCCGTCCTCCGCCGGGACGGCCGCCCCGGCGGTGAGGTGGTCATGGCCCGCAGCGCGTTCGTCCACGACGGCTGGGCGTGGCTCGGGATCGACGCCCCGGTGCCGGGGGTGATGGCGCCCTGCTTCGACGACGACCAGAAGGTGTCGGCGGCGTTGTTGGTGGCCGCCGCCGGGCAGGGCGCCCACAGCTTCGTCACCGACATCGAAGCCCCCAGCGACGATCGCACCGGCCCGGCCTACGACCGCTGGGGTCAGCTCGGTTTCCAGCCGGCCTACCGCCGCACCGTCCACCACCGTCCCTGACCGTCACCGTCGCTGACCGCCGCCCGGCCGGCGCGGCCGGACACCCCGGAGCCGGTGGGTCAACCGGCGGTCGAGGTGGGGCGGAGGCCGAGCCAGGTGAGCACGGCCAGCACCCGGCGGTGCTCGTCGGCCGACTCGGCGAGGTCGAGCTTCATGAGGATGCTGGTGACGTGGGTCTCGATCGTCCGCTCGTTGAGCACCAGGCGGCGGGCGATGCCGGCGTTGGTGCGGCCTTCGGCCATCAGCTCCAGCACGTCCCGCTCCCGCCGGGTCAGCCGGTCGAGCGGGTCGTCGTGGCGGGCCGGGCCGAGCAGCGTGGTGACCACCTCGGGGTCGAGGGCCGAGCCGCCGGCCGCCACCCGGCGGAGGGCGTCGAGGAAATCGTCGACGTCGAACGCCCGATCCTTCAGCAGGTAGCCGAAGTGACCGCCCCGCACCAGCTCCACCGAGTGGCGGGTCTCCAGATGCTGCGAGAGGAGCACAACCGGTAGCTCGGGCCACTCCTCCCGCAGGGTCCTGGCGGCCCGGGCGCCGTCGTCGGTGCCGTCGGGCGGCATGCGGATGTCGATGATCGCCAGGTCGGGCCGGAGCGTCGTCACCTGCTCGATCAGAGCCGGTGCGTTGGCGGCGGTGCCCACCACCTCGTGGCCGGCGTCCTCCAGCAGGCGGGCCAGGCCCTCCCGGAACAGCGTCGAGTCCTCGCCGATCACGATGCGCATGGCAGCGCCGCCTCCACCACGGTGCCCCGGCCGGGAGGGCTGTCGACCCGCCAGGTGCCCCGCAGGGCCGCCACCCGGTCGGGGATGCTCGACGTGGCCGGCAGGGCCGCCCCACCGGTGCCGTCGTCGGTCACCCGCACCTCGAGACGCTCGTCGACCCGGCGGATCCGCAGCGAGATGCGGTTGGCCCGGGCGTGTTTCACGGCGTTGGTCACGGCCTCGCTGACCACGTAGTAGGCGGTGGTGCTCACGTCGTCGGGCAGGGGATCGGGGCAGATGTCGAGGTCCACCGTGATCGGCAGATTGCGTAGGAGGGCGGCCAGAGCGGCCGGTAGCCCGTCGTCGAGGCTGGCCGGGCGCAGGCCATGGGCGATCTGGCGCAGCTCGGCCACTGCGGTTCCCAGCTCGGCCACGCTCTTGTCGACGAGGTCGTCGACATCAACCGTGCCATCGCCCAGGTGCCGCTGGGCCAGACGCAGGGCCATGCCGAGCGAGACGAGCCGCTGTTGGGCGCCGTCGTGCAGGTCCCGTTCCAGGCGGCGCCGTTCCTCGTAGCCGGCCTGCACCAGCCGGGCCCGGCTCTGCTCCACATCGTGCAGGGCTCCCGCCAGCACCAGGCGGAGCCGCACCAGCTCCACCAACGGGGCGCACCGCCCGGCCACCTGGCGCAGCAGGTCGGCCGATGTGACCGCCCCGGGCCCGGCCGTGAGGCTCCCGATCGGCGTGCTGCCCAGCACCACCGGCACGGCCGGCCCCGGCGTCGTGAGGGCCTGCCCGTCGCCCCCGACGGTCCGGTCGGCCCCGGGGAGGGTGAAGCCGACCACCAGCCCGGGGTCCCGTAGCGCCACCCGCAGCTGGCCTTCGAGGGACTCGGGCTCGGCCCGCCCGGCGCTGACGTCGGCCAGCAGGCCATCCACGGCATCGAAGGCGGCCCGGCGCAGAGGGTAGAGCCGGCGGTCGACGGTCCGCTGCACCCCCTGTCGCAGGGGGGACAGCGCCAGGGCGCACAGGGCGACGGCCACGGCGGCGGCGGCCGCCGACCCCCGGCCCACCACCAGGCCCACGGTCACCGTGGTCGCCCCGTAGAGCAGGGCCAGCCCGGCGGTGACGGCGGCCCAGGCGACGGCACCGGCCAGGGCCCGGTCGACGTCGTAGAGGTCGTGGCGGACCATGGCCACGGTCACGGTCACCGGTACCGCCACCAGGCTGGTGAGGCCGACGATGGCGCTGAACCACACGGGTCGGCCCACCACGGCGATCTCGGCCAGGCACAGCAGCGGGTAGGCCGGGATCCCCAGCCCGGCGATGGCCAGCCACTTGATCTGGGCCCGGGCCTTGGCGTCGGACCGGCGCCAGCGGATCAGGGGGGCGGCGGCGCAGGCCAGCAGCAGCCCGAGCATGGCGACGAACGACGCCAGCAGCACCGCGCCCACCGCCGCCGGAGGCGGTCCGAAGGGTCGGGGGACGGCCACCAGCGGGGCCATGAACGTGTCGCCGATGGTGGCGCCCTCGTACTGGGCGGCGGTCACCGCGGCCACCAGGGCCGCCGGCACCCAGCGCCAGCGCCGGCTCGGCAGGCGGCCGTCGGGGAAGTAGAGGAGCACGGCCACGACCGAGGCCATCACCCACCAGGCGCTCTCCTGCAGGATGGCGACGAGCCAGCTCCACCGCTCGGCGGTGGGCGGGCGGGCGGCCAGGAAGCGCCAACCGATCTCCTTGGTCGAGGTGAAGGCGATCTGCTGGCCGACCACCGCCATCAGAACACCCACCACCGCCCCGGCGCTGCGCCGGGCCACCACCAGGCCGAGGCCGCTGAACAGCGCGGCGGCCAGCACCCCGAACGCCAGCTCGGTGGCGGTGGTGCGGCTCGGCTCCCGGACCATCAGCACCCCGCCGCCAGCGAGGGCAAGCGCGCTGGTGATGGTGACGGCGACCGCCACCCGGAGGGGCCTGGGCATGACGCAACTGTACGACGGGCGGGCGGGGGCGGTCTTCCGTACTGGTACGGAGGTGCAGTTCGGGGGACGCCACGAAGACCGGGCCCGGCGCCTTCCGTAGCGTCCGAGGTCGAGAACCGTCGAGCCTGAACCGAGGAGCGAACAACCATGAGGTACATCACCAACACCGGGGCCCAATCCGTGGAAGGACCGGCTTCAGCCGGTCCTTCAGCCGGTCCTTCCACCGCTGTCCGCTCGTTGGCCGGCACCCCGGCGGTCGGGGCCGCGCTCAGCCGGCGTCGGCTGGTGGCCGCCGGGCTCACCGCCGGGATCGCCCTCACGGCGGGGGTGCTGGCCTGGCACCCGGGCCCACCCCGGGACGACGTGGCCTACGCCAGCTACGCCGAGGTGCGTAACGCCGCCTGGGTGGGGGGCGTGCTCGACCACATCGGCTGGGCCCTGGTGGTGCTCGGGCTTCCTCTCGGGGTGTGCTTCCTGGTGCGCGACCGGGGGGCCAGGCTCGCCACCATCGGCTCGGTGCTGGTGGCGGTGGGGGGCATGTTCTTCGTCAGCACCTTCTACGCCTACAACCAGCTGGCCTGGCATGCCACCGAGCCCGATGCCCTGTCGAGCGAGGCGGGCACGGCGTTGATGAGCTGGATCGGCGATCACCCGGCCCGGTTGATGGGCCCCGAGGCGGTCAGCTTCTTCGCCTTCGACATCGGTGTGCTGCTGCTGTGCGCCGCCCTGTGGCGGTCCCGGACGACGCCCCGGTGGGTGCCGATCGGGCTGGGGGTCTTCGTCGTTGGCCAGTTCCTGGTGCCCACGTCTCTGCTCGACGTCGTGCAGATCCTGCTGCTGGTGTCGATGCTGCCGGTGGCCTGGTTCGTCGGTCGGCCCGGCCCGGCCGCCGCCGACTGAGGTTTCTCGGCCCGGGGGCTATCGCTCGGGGGGCGGCGGGTGCATACTGGTTCTTCGGTTGACATCCCAGCCGCCGCGGTTGACGCAACAGCCGTTCCCATTTGGTCAGACGACCGGCGGCTCATGCCGTGGTCGAGATTGGGTTCGCGATGAGCAGTCAACTTTCCTCGAGGTACTCGTGCTTCCATACCTCGCTCGAGGTGACCGACCGGGAGACGGTGCTCACCGTCGGTGGTGAGCTCGATATGGCGTCGGCGCCGGTCCTGGGCGACGCCGTGCTGGATGCGTGCGCGGCGGGTCCGGGATCGGTTGTGGTGGACGCCTTCGGCGTCACGTTCGTGGATGCCGCCGGCCTCCGGGGGCTGCTCGGTGGGTATCAACCGGCGGTTCTGTCGAGGGTGCGGGTCCGCAACGCCTCGCCGCCCCTCATCCGACTGCTGGGCATGGTCGGAATGCCGCATCTGATCGAGGGGCGCTCCCGGTGACCTGGCTGGAGCCGGCCACCTTCGACCTCGCCCGCTCGGCCCTCGTTCCCGCTTGTGGTCGGGCCGAGCTGACGAAGGGCACACTGTTTCTCCGCTACATCGGGCTCGGCGGGTTGTGCTCGTCGAGCCAGGTCGCCGACCACTGCTCCGACGGTGCAGCCCTGCCGGTTCGGGAGCACAACGTGCTCGTGCAGGCGATCAACGAGCGATTCCTCGAGGTCGGGAATTTTGAGCGTGTGGCGTTCTTGTAGGGTTTTCCCCTTCGGGCTGCGTGGTAACAGAATTCCGTGCCTGAGCAGTGGGACGACGACGCGGTTCAAGGGCGCGCCGGATGGCGCGAAGTCGAGATGAGGGACGCCGAGGCCGACGCCCGGGAGGCGGAAGCGGATCGGCGGGAGTTCCGGATAGACGCTCGGGAGCTGGTGCTCGACCGTTGGGAACGCGAGATCGCCGAGCGGGCCGCTGCTCTGGGCCTGTGGGACGAGATCGAGGATCGACGCCGGGAACAGCGACGTCTCGACCGGTTGGCCGACGGGTACACCCGGCGTGACCAGGCCGAGATCCGGCGCGGCGCCGCCATCGAACGCGACATCGGGCGCAGCCGGCGTACCGCTGGCGACGCCCCGTCGGCCCCGGTTCCGGGCGGCCTGCACCTGCCGGCCTCGTTCGGACAGCTGGCGGCGGCGATGTGCGGTGACGCCCCTCTCACCAGCGTGCTCCGGTTGGTGCTGGTGGCCGCCGTCGATTCGGTGGACGACTGCGCCGCCGCCACGGTGGCCCTGGCCACCCAGGGGGGACGCATCGAGGTGGCGGCCACCACCGCCCGGTGGGCGGCCGAGCTCGACGAGCACCAGGCGGTGCTGGCCTGCGGCCCGCTGCTGGAGGCGATCGCCGGTGAGCGGGCGCTCACGGCCGACCTGGCCTTCGACGAGCGCTGGCCGGCCCTGGCCAGGGTGCACGAGGCCCAGGGCCGGGCGGTGATGGCGTTCGGCCTGCGGGTGGCCAACCAGGAAGCGGGGGCCATGACCGTCTACTCGGAGCGCAGCGGCCGGTTCAGTGATCGGGCCGCCGCCACCGCCGAGTTTCTCGCCGGGCAGGCCACGGTGGCCTTGGCCCGTTCCTTCGAGCGGGTCACCTACGAGGCCCAGGCCCAGGCGTGGCAGAGCGCCCTCGCGTCCCGGGACGCCATCGGGCAGGCCAAGGGGACGCTGATGGAGCAGCGCTCGATCAGCGCCGACGAGGCGTTCGACGTGTTGCGGGAGACCTCGCAGCGGCTCAACCAGAAGGTCCGGGACATCGCCGTGCATCTGGTGGAGCACCGGCAGCTACCCAGGGAGTGATGCCCGGGATCCGTGGTCTCCCGCTGTTGGGGTGGGTTGGACCGCCGCATCCCGGGTAGAGCTGTCTGGTGGATCGAGTCGACGTGAGCGACGACGGGAATGCGGAGCCGGTGCTCGAGCGGCGGCTCGAGACCCAGGCTCACGATCCGCGGGCCTGTTCCGAAGCACGACAGGTGCTGGTCGAATGCCTCAAGGCGTGGCAGTGCGACCACATCGACGATGTGGCGCTGGTCTTCTCCGAGATGGTCACGAACGCCGTGCTGCACGCCGGAGGGGCCCAGCGCATCTCGGCCTGTCCGGCCGACGACAATCACCACGTCCATCTGGAAGTACAGGACAACCTCGTGGCCACGCCGAAACCGTGCGTCGGTGGCCCGGGCGGCGGGTTCGGCCTCCAGATCATCGATCAGCTCAGCGACCGCTGGGGCACGACGCCCACCGCCGACGGCAAGGTCGTCTGGGCCCTCGTGCCGAGCCGGTGCTGGGCCGTCCGACCGGTGGAGTGATCCGGCCGGCGGTTCAGTCGCCGGCCTCCACCGCGGCCAGCGAGATGGCGACGTCGTCGGGTAGGGGAGGGAGCCGACGGGCGAGGAGCCAGGTGGCGACGACGAAGGCGGTGGAGCCCCACAGCGCCGCCGGCAGGCCGGCCCAGAGGTAGAGGATGCCCGACAGCAGGGTGCCGGCGAGGCGGCCGGCGGCGTTGGCCGAGTAGTAGAAGCCGACGTCGAGGGCGACGTCGTCGTCGGTGCTGTAGGCCAGGATCAGGAACGAGTGGAGCGACGAGTTGAGGGCGAACACGACGCCGAACACCACGAGCCCGCCGATGACGGCGGCGGTGGTGCCGGCGTCGATGGTCACGGCGGCGCCGAGAGCGGCGGACACGACGGCCAGCGCCAAGGCCCAGTGCTGGGCGGCCAGCACCTCGTCGGGCTGGCGCCCACCGGCGGTGAGCAGCCGGGGGGCGGAGGACTGCACGATCCCGTAGCCGATGACCCAGGCCGCGAGGAAGCCGCCGATCCCCTCGTGCGACCAGTGGAGCCGGTCGGCCAGGAACACCGGAAGAGCGACCACGAACCAGATGTCCCGGGACCCGAAGAGGAAGAAGCGGGCGGCTGACAGGCGGTTGACGGCGGCGGACTTGGCCAGCACCGATCGCAACGGCGGCTTCTTCTTCGCCCGGCCGATGTCCTCGTTCAGCAGGACGAGCAGCAGCACCACGGCGGCCGTCAGGGCACCGGCCATGGCCCACAGCGCCCCGTCGTACCCGAGCCAGCTCAACAGGGCGGCGCCGAGGAAGAAGCCGACCCCCTTGAGGGCGTTCTTCGAGCCGGTGAGGATGGCCACCAGGCGGAACAGCGAGCCGTCGCCGGCCACCGTCTTGACCGCGCTCTTGGAGCTCATCTTGGTGAGATCCTTGGCCACCCCCGACAGGGCCTGCATCCCCATGACGTAGGTGACGGACAACCACCGGGCCCACGACGGCTGCTCGGCGGTGAGTAGCGCCAGGGCGACGATCTGGAGGCCAAGCCCGGCCACCAGCGTCTGGTTGAGGCCCCGGCGGGCGCCCACCCAGCCGCCCAGGAGGTTGGTGACGACGCCCATCAGCTCGTAGGCCAGGAACAGGAAGGCGATGGCGACGGGGGAGTAGCCGAGCTGGTTGAAGTGGAGCAGGACGAGCATGCGCAGGGCGCCGTCGGTGAGGGTGAAGGCCCAGTAGCCGCCGGTGACGAGGGCGTAGTTGCGCAGCTTCACGGCGCCGGCCTCACGCCGCTGCTGCCCCGGCCGCCACCTTGGCCGCCAGCTCGGCCAGGCGGTGGACGTAGCCGTACTCGTTGTCGTACCAGACGAGCACCTTCACCATCCGCCCGTCGATGACCATGGTGGAGGGGCCGTCGACCACGCCCGACCGGGGGTCGTTGGTGTAGTCGGCCGAAACCAGCGGCCGGTCTTCGAACCCGAGGATGCCCTGCAGCGGGCCGTCGGCGGCCGCCCGCAGGCGCTCGTTCACCTCGGCGGCGGTGACGTCCCGGGTCAGGGTGAACACGCAGTCGGTGAGCGAGGCGTTCAGCAGTGGTACCCGAACCGCCAACCCGTTCAGCTTCCCCGTCAGCTCGGGGTAGATCAGGGTGATCGCCGTGGCCGAACCGGTGGAGGTGGGAATCAGCGAGTTCAGCGCCGACCGGGCGCGGCGCAGATCTTTGTGCGGTGCGTCCACCACCACCTGGGTGTTGGTGACGTCGTGGATGGTGGTGATGGCCCCCCGCTCGATGCCGATCTCCTCATGGAGGACCTTCACCACCGGGGCCAGGCAGTTCGTGGTGCACGAGGCCGCCGTCACGATCGGGTGGACGGCCGGGCGGTAGAGGTGGTCGTTGCAGCCCATCACCACGTTCAACACGCCGGGGCTCTTGACCGGGCACGCCACCACCACCGACGTGGCCCCCTGGTGGAGGTGCGGTTCGATCGTCTCGGCCGTCCTGTACGCGCCCGTTGCTTCGATCACGAGCTGGACACCGTGCTCCCTCCACGGGATCTCGCCCGGTGTCGGGTGCTCACTGAAGCCCACCCGGTCGCCGTCGATCTGGAGGCCGTCGCCGTGGACGGCGACCGTGCCGGCGTAGCGGCCGTGCACGGTGTCGAACTCGAGGAGATGGGCGGCGGTGGCCACACCGCCGCTGATCTCGTTGACGTGCACCAGCTCGAGGTCGGGCTGGTGGCGGAGGGCCCGCACCACCAGCCGACCCATGCGCCCGAACCCGTTGATCCCGATCCGCGCCGTCATCGTCCTGGGCCCCTCGTGTCCTGATCGTGGCCGGTGGCGGGGGCGACCAGGGCGATGCGCTGCTCCAGTTCCTCGATCACCCGATCGAACGCCCCCGCCGACCCGACCGCCACCGGGTCGGGGATCGACCAGTGCCACCAGGTCGGGCCCGGCACCAGTTCCTCGTGGGCCCGGTCGCAGACGGTCACCACCTGGACGCCGGCCCCGATCGTCCCGATCGGGCGGGGTTGAGCGTCGGCCAGGGGCACACCCGCTCGCCTCGCCGCCGCGATCGCCCGTCGGTCGATCCGGTCGGCCGGACGGGTTCCGGCCGACGAGGCCGGCCGGCCGACCCGGTTCGACCACACGGCGGCGGCCAGCTGGGAGCGGGCCGAGTTGTGGGTGCAGAGGAACAACACCTCACCCCGGGGCTCGTGGCCGCCGACGGCCAGGCTGGCCAACGGTCGGTGATCGAGGCGGATGTACTTCCGGCGGCCGTCGCCGGCCGAGGCCGACCGCTTGATCAGCCCTACCGCCTCCAGCACGTCGAGATGGTGGGCCAGCAGGTTCGACGGGATGCCGAGGCGTTCACCCAGTTCCTTCGGAGACCGATCGCTCGCCGCCAGCTCGTCCACGATCGCCAGCCGGACCGGCTCCCCCAGCGCGGCGTGCACCGCAGCCCGTGTGTGCCGGCCATCACTCACCATTGCTTGAGTCAACCCGGTGTGAGTTAACCGCGGCTGATCGCCGGGTGCACAATCGGTGAACGCAGCCGTGCCATGGGATGAGTGGCTGGCCGCTCCCGTGGGTAGTGCTCCGCGTAGGTTCGAACCGGGCCGCTGGTTGGTGGCGGATCGTCACTTCGAACCAACAGCCCAATGGAGGCAAGATCACATGAGCGACGCGTCGCTCGGCTACACCGAGACACCTGGCTCTCCACCGCCCGCCAACGGCGACGCTGAGGTCGTCCGGCCCGAGGGGGTGGAGGTCGCGCCTCCGGACGATCGCCACGAGCCACGGCCGGAGCCGGATCCGGCGCAGGGGATGATCCCGGGCCGGGTGCGGCGGCGCACGAAGCTCGAACGGGCCTCGATGCGCATCCTGGCCACCGGCGGCATCGTCGGCGTGGCCACCGCGCTGGGTGCGGTGCTGGTCGACAACGACATCGCCGGTTGGATCGTCGGTATGGTGGTGGGCCTCACCTCGGTGGTTCTGGCTGCTGTCCTGTGGTCGTCGAGGCAGCTGTAGGTGCGGCTCAGGATCGGGTACTCGCTGACCTACGAGTTCGAACAACCGACCCCGATGGTCACGATGCTGAGCGTTCACTACAGCCGCGTGTCCGATCTGCTCGGGCCGGATCTGATGATGACCGAGCCGTCGACGTCGTACGCCTCGTACCGCGACTCGTTCGGCAACTGGTGCGATCGGCTGGTGGCGCCGGCCGGCCAGTTCACGATGCGGGCCGACACGATGATCAACGTCAGCGGTCTGCCCGACGAAGTTGCTCCGATGGCGGTTCAGCACGCGGTGGAGGATCTACCGGAGGAGACCCTGCTGTTCCTGCTGCCCAGCCGCTACTGCGAGAGCGACAAGCTGTTGGAAACGGCATGGCAGCTGTTCGGGCAGACACCGCCGACCTGGGAGCGGGTGCAGCGCATCAGCGAGTGGGTGCATCAGCATGTGTCGTTCGGCTACCAGTGGGCCCGCCCCTCCAAGACGGCGTGGGAGACCTTCCACGAGCAGCAGGGCGTGTGCCGCGACTTCGCCCATCTGGGGGTTGCGCTGAGCAGGGCCATGAACATCCCGGCCCGGTACTGCACCGGGTACCTGGGCGACATCGGGGTTCCGGTGTCGCCCGATCCCATGGATTTCTCGGGTTGGTTCGAGGTGTTCATGGGCGGGCGTTGGCTGACGGTGGATCCCCGGAATCTGGTGCCCCGTATCGGGCGGGTCCTGATCGGCCATGGCCGCGACGCGGCCGACGTGGCCATCACCACGACGTTCGGGCCCAACGTCCTGAAGGATTTCCAGGTCTGGACCCACGAAGTCGCCTGATTGGCGCGCCTGCTACGTCGGTGTGATGAAACGGGTGGCCGGTGTTCCCGGGGGATTGAAGATCCCGGGAACGGCGTCCGGGTTGGCCACGATCACCTCGCCTTCGAGGCCGTCGGGATCGACGAAGAAGACGGAGAAACCGGGGCCGAAGTCGGTCACGAAGTCGTCGGCGGCGCCGCAGGCGATCAGGCGCCGCCGGATCTCCTCGAACGCTTCGAGTGACGCCGCCTGGAGGCCCACGTGGTCGAGACGGCCTCGACCGAACATCGGGGTCTGGCGGTCGGCCTCGGTGTTGCCGCCGATCTCGAACACGTTCAGCTCCCGGCCGCCACCGATGTCGATCAGCGACAGTCGGAAGCCGGGCTGGTCTTCGATGGTGAGCGCCGGCGGAGCGTCGAAGACCTCCGTATAGAAGCGCGACAGGCGTTCCGTGTCTCCGGTGAGCACCGCCACGTGGTTGATGCCGTCCAGTAGCACCCCACCGACCCTAGACCGCATGGTGGGTTGGGGCGGCGATGTTTTGGCTGGGACGGATGCCGCTCGCCACCGTTACGCGAC
>CAVTAP010000010.1:0-121670 GCA_963732695.1 uncultured Actinomycetota bacterium
CCGCCAGGCGCGTTTGTCCAGGTAGAGGCCTTGTCTGGATAATTCACTCTCATACAGAGAGCTATCGTGAGAGCCAACCGACGACCTTGGTACTGAAGCCTGCGGCCTTGCATCAAGAGTTCTTGTCTGGGCGGCTGGCGTGCCCTCTAAGCGCCGGGTGGTTGGTAGGTCGGGCTGAGTGAGAGCGCCTTGTCTACCTGGGCTGGGGTGAGGAGCTTCGTGATGGCGACCCGCACTGCGCCCGCGGCGTTGACAGCGATCGAGGCGGCTGCGGCTGCCTCGTCGTCAGGGAAGTCGATGATTGCGAGCAGGTCATGGCCGCCGAATGCGAAGTAGAAGCATTCGAGGGTGCCGCCGAGGCTTTCGACTGCGGCGCGGTTGGCTTGTTCCCTGCTGACTGCGCCCCCTGCTCGAAGGCCGTGCAGGCCCTCGGAGGTGAAGCTTCCTTGGGCGAGGTACTTCGGCATTGCGTTCCCCCCTGTCGTTGAGGGTGCACCCTCTTGGTGCGTCCGTCGCCTGAGAACGTATCGTTGCAGGACGCCTCCTCCACGCTCGTGTGGCAGAGTCACGAACCATCCGCGCCCGGGCGTATCTGTGGGTGGTGGCCGCCGGGCGAGAAGCTTCGCGAGACGAGCCAGCCTGCGTCGCCCGAGCTGGCGCAGCGGTGGCCCGGCGAGCGCCGTTCGGTTCTGCTAGAACGAACAGATCGCTTCAAGGGGGACACGTGCGGGAAGACGTCAAGTTCAAGAGCGGCGATGGCGAGTGCGTGGCCTGGCTACACATTCCTGAGGGCGACGGGCCGTTTCCGGGTGTCGTGATGGCTCACGGTTTCACGGCGCTTAGGGAGATGGGGCTCTTGCCGTACGCAGAATTATTCTGCGAGGCGGGTCTTGCGGTGCTCACGTTCGACTATCGAGGCTTCGGTGCGAGCACCGGAGAGATCCGCCACGAGATCGTGCCCGCCGATCAACTCACCGACTACCGCAGCGCCATCAGCTGGCTCGCCGGTCGTCCGAACGTCGACGCGGAGCGGATCGGGGTGTGGGGCACCTCCTACTCCGGTGGCCATGTGCTGCATCTGGCTGCCTTCGATCGTCGCGTCAAGGCGGTCGTGGCTCAGGCACCGTTCGTCGATGGCGTATCGACTCTGCAGCTGCTGGTCGGTGGCCCCGAGGCGCTGGAGGCAACACAGGCCATGCTGGGCGAGGCCCGCAACGGCCGGTACGAGACCGGCGAGGTCGCCTACCTGCCAGTGGTGGCCCCCGAGGGCGAGGTTTGCGCCCTACCGACACCGGACTCCTACGAGTGGTTCACCAAGCTCGGTAGGAACTGCCCTGCCTGGGAGAACCGGGTGACCCTGGCCTCGATGGAGGCGACCCTCGAATACAGTCCCACCGCCCACATCGACCACATCTCACCAACGCCGCTCCTGATGATCGTGGCCAGCGATGACCAAGTCGTTCCAGCGCACCTCGCCACCGCTGCATTCGAGCGGGCTCTGGAGCCGAAGCAGCTGCTCGTGGTTGATGGACCACACTTCGACGTCTACCACGGTGACGGTTTCGCCAAGACGTGCCCAGCTGCCGTGCACTGGTTCCGGACGCACCTCGGGGTCTGACTCGTCCAGGCGTCTTGCTTTCGGCAGCTTGTATCGTTTACGATACAAGGGTGAGGTTCGCCCAAATCCTCCTGGCTATGAGAACGGCTGCGGGATTGACGCAGGCCGACTTGGCGGCGCGCAGCGGCATCGCCCGACCGAACATTGCCGCGATTGAAGCGGGACGGCGCGAGCCGCGGTGGGAGACCGCTACCCGCGCCATAGAGGCAACGGGGGCAATGATCGACATCGTCGAGCCGGTCGTGTGGACGTGGACGACCGGGCGACGCCCCTACGCAGTGGCGTCGCATCTGTGGCGGCTGCCGCTGCGGGACGCCTTTCGGAGCTTCATCCCTGGACCTGGGTTGTGGTGGAGCGGATCGCCCCCCCGATTCGACCTGGCAGATCGCCAGGACCGTACCCGCGCTTATGAGCTCGTGCTGCGTGAGGGGGGGCCTGTCGACATTTGGTCGATCATCGACGGCGCGCTGCTCATTGATGCATGGCCGGAGCTCGTCGTGCCCGCCGAGTTGCGCCGAGCGTGGCAGCCGATCATCGATGGGCGCCAAAGCGATGTGGCAGAGGCGTCGTGAGCGAACTGAGGCCATTCCAGCGACGGGTGGCCGATGTCCTGTTTGGTCTGCCTGAGGCTGTCGGGTACGCGCTCGCCGGCGGCGCGGCGCTCATTCTTCGACGAGTCATCACCCGCGAGACGGCTGATCTTGACGCGTTCATTGCGGCCCGCCCTGGACCCGATCCGGGAACGGTGGTTGCACTGGCCGACGCGTTTGCCGCTGCCGCCCAAGGTCGAGGCTGGGAAGTCGAGTGCGCCCGCCGCAATCTGACATTCTGCCGGTATGTCGTGATCTTCGGGGACGAGAGAACGGAGGTCGACCTCGCTGTCGACTCGCCCCCGATCGAGCTGCCTGAGGCGATCGATGGTCTGCCGGTCCTCACCTCGCTCGACCTCGGTGGCCGCAAGGTGCTCACGATCGTCGACCGGCTCGAAGCGCGCGACTACGCAGACCTTCATGCCTTGGCCGCAATCCTTGGCCGACGAACCTGCATCGAGGCAGCGCTCTCCATGGACCCAGGCGCTCGGGTACGCGACGTCGCGGACGCCTTCGTACGTGTCACGTCGATCCTCGACGAGCGGTTCCCAGCGGGCGCTGAGGAGGCGGCAGCGGTGAAGCGCTACTTCACAGACTGGGCCGACGAGCTGGGCGCGACCTGAGCAGGTTCAACAACGAATGGTTCGACCGCGCTAAGCGACGCCGTTGGACGCGCCCCCCCAATGATCGTCGAGCCTTGCTACGGCCTCACGCCGCACAGCCTCGGCCTGAGAGCAGCCGTGAGAGCTACGGCCTGACGAACCTTCTCGGGCGAACCACAATCGTCAAGAGAACCGTACGGCAACATCCCAGGTCAGCTTTCGATGAGGGGCACTCGCACCGAGCCCAGGTCGCCTGACGACTCCCGAACCTCGTCTGATGATCACGCAGGTCAGCAGGAGGTTCGATTTGAAACGGAGGTGGACGGGAATCGAACCCGCCTACGATGGATCACATCGCACGCCCGCTTTGAAGGCGGGGGAGCCCACCAGGCGCTCAGACACCTCCACCAGCGACGATACCGGCTCCCGAGCCCGTTCACAGGGCCGCTGATAGCCCAACTGATAGCCCCGCCGGTCACCGCTCAGCCTCCATCGGCAGCTCGCACCGTCCGCAGACGAGGTCAGCGCCATGGCCTGCCCACGCCTCAGCGTCACAGCCAGGGCAGGCAAAGCGGGCCTTCAAGGGGCCGGACTCCTGGCGCCGGTCGTCGGGCGGTAGGAGCGATGCCACCCGCCGGAGCCGATGCCGGTAGACCCTGTTGATCATCGCCTCAGACGTGCCGGCCCAGTCAGAGATGTCCCAACTCGACCGACCGGCGTCAGCCTGCATACTGATTGCTGTGTGACGCAGCTCATACGGCGTCACGGGCGGATCTATGCCAGCTCGTCGGCACAACAGCCGAAGCGACTTCGCGAGACTGTTCCTGTCGATCGGCGCCCCCTGCCCAGTTGAAGCCACAATGTCCAAGTCCTGCCAGGCACTCCCAGCCCTCGACCGCATCTCCGCCTGGTCCTCACGCCACTCCTTCAGGCGCCCGACAGATACCCCGTCGAGAGCGATCGTTCGAGCAGCGTTCGTCGCCTTCTTCACATCGCCCCGCTCGTTCTCTCGGTTCATCTGGCCGTTGACGCTCAGCTCCATTCGATCAAGGTCAACATCTGACCATCTGACCGCCCTCGCCTCGGCCGGACGCAGCCCGTTGCGGCCGCAAAGATCGATGATGACAAGACGGGACCCCGAGGCCGCTTCGAACAGCGACTGCAGCTCGCCAGCACTCAGCGCCCGGCGATCGTTGCCGTCAGCGTCGATCACCGGCAGCACTGACAGATCGGCAACGTTCCGGCTCAGATGCCCGACCCGCATCTCGTTGCGTAGAGCGGCCACCATGTACTGCCGCAGCTTGCCCATCTGCTCACGACCGATCGCCCGGCGATTACCCAAGCCCAACGCCGCCGCTTCGAGAAATTCATCGCACTGGGCAACTGTCAGGTTGGCAAGCCGTACAGCTCCCAAGCCCTCGACGATCAGCCGAGACGTCCAGTCGTCGTGATCGCTGGCCGGCCGGCTGTTCCGGTACGCCTCGATCGCCTCCCTCATAGTTCGCTGAGCGCTCGACACCGTGCCGGTCCGATTGAGCTCCTCCCGCATCTCTCTCAAGAACCGCTGAGCTTCGGCCTTCGTCCGAGCACGCCGCAGACGACGATGACGAGTCCCGTCACCTCGACGAGGAAGCTCGATCATCGCCATCCAGCGGCCACTACTGTTCTGAAACACCGTGCCCTCGTTGGCCGAGCGCCTAGCCATGCCGGCCGCCGCTCTGTCGGGCCCGAACGTAGGCCAGGAGATCCTCCCCAGCGACCAGGCGCCGGCTCCCGTCCTTGAACGATCGAAGCTCACCGGTCCGGATCCGCTCCCGAGCCGTGCTGTACCCGATCCTCAACTCATCGGCAGCCTCCCGCACCGTGTACACAAGTCGTGTCGTCATTTCACCTCCCTCCACTCCGCTCATCGCATCAACCGCCCCCGTCGGCTCGCCCCGTCGTTGGCCCGTCGACGCACCACGCGTTCTGGTCACCGTTCTCATCAAACGCCCCTCTCTTCCCGGTCTCCCGGGACTTCCTTCAACTCGGTCCCGCACCCGGGACAAGCCCCGATGAGCCGGCCGCGAACGCCACACCACGCCACGACCCCGCGGTCCGACCGGTACAGGAACAGCCGGTCGCCGCAGTCGTCGTCGGCACACCTCCCGACCCCGGCCCAGGTCGCCTGCTGGTCACCGTTGGCGGCAGTCGAGGTCGTCGACGGAACCCTGGTCGCTCTCATCGCCGGTCTCCGTCGGTGGTCGGGTGGGTCCACGGGGTGGGTAGCGGGTTGGTCCTCAAGCTGTCCCGCATGGACCGGATCAGGTCCCGGGCCATCCGCCGGGCCTCGGCGGTTTCTCGTCCGAAGCCGGCGTCTCGGCCGGTGGCGAACCGGATGGTGGGCAGGATGTCGCCGTCGTGGTGGTGGCCGAGGAGTTCGCATTCCTCCCCGGTGATCCGTCCCAACTCCGCTGTCAGCTCCAGCGCTGTTGCCCCAGACCCGAGGAGCTTCTTCAGGTCGTAGCGGGCCAGGTGCTTGGCCACGGCGTCGAAGACCAGGCCGTCGAGCCAGGCCACCGCCTCAGTGGCTGGGCGTTCTTCGCCCAGGGTTTCGTCGGAGACGTGCCGTATCCCGAACCGGGCCAGGAGCCCTTTGGAGAACTCGACCAGGCGCCGGCCCCGACACCCCGTGGCGTAGTCAACCCATAGGGCCACATCCTGCGGGTCGGCGTCGGGGGCGGAGGCGTCATAGGCCAGCTGGAACGGTGACCGGGAGGTCTTGCCCCGCCCGTTCTTGAGGTCGGAGCGGACGAGTTCCATGGCGACTTTCGATAGGTACTTGCCGATGCCTTCGGCGTCCCGAATCGGTTCGAGGTCGACGCCGTGGAGGTGGTGGACCTGGCGGCCGAGCTGTTCGGCTTGGTAGCGCCACAGTTCGTCGATCTCTCGGCGCATCTGTTCCAACTCGCCGTCGCCGTGCTCGTCGAAGGTGAGTTGCCGTTCCCGGTCCAGGAGGAGGGCGGCGTGGATGTGGCAGTGCCAGCCGTGGTCGCCGAGGGTGTCTTCTACCGCTCGCATGAACCCGGAGATCCCCCAGCGGGCGGCCAGGGCTTTCCAGCGGCGGGTCTGGATCATCTTCGACCAGCACCGCATGACGTCATCCAACGTCGCCGCGGACGACTCCCCGGCGGTGTGGCTGGTCGTCAACGTCACGAACGCTGCGTGCCCCCCGGCGGCCAGGTGGGCCGAGAGGATCTGTTCGATCTCCTTGGCTCGACCGGCCCGGATCTTCGGGGCGCAGCGGGGGCAGCAGTAGGCCGACAGGCACGACTCCAAACCCTCCAACACCCCCACCTGCTCACCGTCAGCGCCGACCGACCGGCCGGCCTTCACCCGGGAGTCCCGGCGTCTGCCGCAGGACCCGGGCCGGAACCCCCGGTCCCGTTTCAGGCCCTTACGCCACCGCGGGCCGAACAGGCGCCAGTTCAAGCCCAGGATCCGTTCCGCCCGCTGGCGGCGCTCATCGCGCAGGCGGGCCCGGACGATGGCCTCCTCGACCGCTGTTCGCATGCGGTTGCCAAGCAGGCCGCTCACCACTCAGCACCCCCTGTGACCTGCGGCGCAGCGATTATCTGCGGGTTACCAAGAGAGCCGCTCCGGCCGCGTGTCGGGCGGGGTGGTTGAAGGAGAATGGAGAGAGAGTGTGTTCGACTTCGTCGACCCGCCTAAGGGGCGGCCCGGCGACTCGGCGGGACTCCGTCCCGCCGGCCGCCGGCCGCCCATGGGGTGATGAGCAGCAGCGAAGGCCTGGGAGGCCTCCCAGGGTCGGGTGCTGTCGATGCGTCCTACCGGCGAGCTCGAACCCGATGACCATCGCGACCAGGGCGATGCCGGTGACGAGCAGGGCTGTCACGCTGGCTGTCCTGGCGGCCACGGTGGCGGCGGTGACCGTTGCACTGATGGTCGTCAGAACGATGACGGTGACGGGTGGGTGGGCGTGGCGGTGCTGGCCCCTCGGCCAACGGTGGAGTGTTCCTCATGGGTCTCCTCGTTCAGGCGGTGCTGTGAGCGGTGGCTGCGTGGGTCGTCCCGCCGGTTCCGCTGCGTCAAGGGCACGGGACAAACTTCGCCACCCGTGCTCCCCGGCTCGGTCGGTGTCATGCGGTCGTGGCTGGTTGGGCCCTGGTGCCGGCGAACTTTCTCCCTCTTCGGCCCTTGACCCAACGGCCCCAGCGGGTAGTTGGGGCGTCCAGTCCGAAGAACGGAGTTCTTCGGCTCGAATCGAGCCCAAGCGATGCGAGTGTGAGCGGGCGATGTGCGGTCGTCGCTGGTCATTGGTCCTCGGTTTCGGGGGTGTCCCAGGCGAAGTCCCAGCGGTCGGCCCAGCTGGTGGCGGTGGTGTCGAGCTGGTCGACCAGGTCGTTGTTGGCGGGGAACCCACCGCGGGAAACCCAGAGGGAGTAGTCGGTGAGGCCGGTGACGGCGGCGTAGTCGTCGTCGCTGTCGAGGCCGGCGATGGCCAGGCGGAGTGCTTCGTCGGGGTCCATCACGCCCCTCCTTTGGTGTCGGTCACCGGCCGGGTGGCCGTGGTTTGTAGTGCGCACTGCAACAGCGCAGCGGGGGTTGTGGTGTGCACGACAACGCACCGCGGCGTGTCGGCGGAGGTGTGTAGGGCCCGGGTGGCTTGGACCTGGTCGAGGTAGGGGCCGGTGGTGGTGTCGTTGGTGGTGATCCACCACAGGCCGGTCGGGTCCGGTTCCACGGTCGCCCAGGTGCCGGTAGGGGAAACAGCGGGGGTCACCATTGGTTGGGCCAGTCGTTGTCGGTGGCCATGCGTTCCAGGTGGGTGCTGAGCCCGTCGAAGGTGTGCCATAGGCCGGTCCAGTGGTCGACCTGGTCCTGGTCGGTCCAGTCGGTGGCCCCGACCCCGAGGAGACCGTCGCTGATCCCTTCACCGAGGGCGGCCAGGGTGGCGGCCAGGTCGGGGGCCTCTTCGGTCAAGTTGGGCCAGGGTCCGACACGCCACGACAGGGCCCGGCCCAGCAAGCTCGCCGTCGTCGGGTGGGGTCACCATGAGGCCACCTCGTCGATCGGGGCGGGTTGGGTGAGGGCATCGGCCACGGCGAGGGACCAGGCGGCCAGGTCGACCGGGACGCCTTCGCCGGTGGCGAGGTGGTGGAGGGCGACCACGACCTCCGGTTGGGGGTTGACCAGGCGGAGGGCCCGGGCGGCTTGGGTGGGGGTGGCGACTTGGGCTAGGGCGGCGAGGGCCCCGCCGGCAGCGTGCCACCACTCCCACGACACGATCGGCGGGGGTCCTTGGCGGAGCTGGCGGCGGGTCCGGGCCCGGCGGAACAGGCGAGCGGCGGACTGGATGATCGCTATGAGCAGGCGGAACCAGGCGACCAGGAGCCAGCAAGCGACCCGGATCAACAGGATGGTCACGCTGAGTATCACGGCCTGCCCTCCTGCACAGCGCCGGTTGTGGCCCTGGTCCCGTCGTCGGCCTGGACGAACCGGTCTCCGCTGGTGGTCGAGGTGGTGTCGATCTCGAATGCTGAGGCGGTGACCCGGTGCAGGTCGTTGACTTGGGCCACGGCCTGGTCGACTACGCCCTGCGACTCGGGGGAGTTGGGGTCGAGGTTGAACGCCGTCGGTGTCCCGCTGGTCGTGCCCTGGCCGTCGTTGCAGCGTTTGGCGGTCATCCAGTCCATGGGTGGTTCGGAGCCGCAGGGGGCGAAGGCGGTGTAGGCGATCCAGCGTCCGGTGCCGCCGACGACGCCGACCACGAGGTGGGTGGCCTGGATCGGGGCCGACACGAAGATCACGACCAGGACCGCCCACGCCAGCACCGATCCCCACGACTGGGGGGCGAGCCCCTTGACTGTCTTGTCACCGATGCCGGTCACGCCGCGACCTCCTCGACGTCGATGGGCTCTTGATCTGCGAACCGGTCGAACCGCTGCACGACCCGCTCCGGTGACGCCGGCAACGGGGGCAGGGAGGCGACGAACCGGTCGGAGGGGTAGAACGCTTGGGCCGACATTGGCAGCCCGGAGCCCTCCTGCGACCCGAGGGCCATGACGATCATGCGGCCGGGGATGACTTGGCGGGTCCGGGCGGCGATCGCTTCGCCGGATTCTTTGAACAGGGTCTTGGCGGCTGAGGGTTCCAGGGCGCCGATGCCGACCCGGGCGGCCATGTTGGCGATCATGGTGGACCCGAACGGGCCGAGGTGCTCAGCGATGGCGTGCTGAGTCATCAACACGCAGTTGATCCCCAGGGCCCGGCCCATGGAGGTGATCATCTCCAGCTGGATCCACGCCGTCTTCGCCCGTGCTTGGGCCGCTTTGTCGGTGCCGCCCCGGAGGAGGAAGAAGTTGACCAGCTCGTCAGCGACGAACAAGATCCGCCCCCCGAAGCGGGCCATCTCCTGGGGTGGGAGGTCGACCCAGGTCCGGAGTTTCAGCCGGCGGAGGATGGCGGCCCGGCGGATCATCTCGGAATGGACGTAGCCGATCGCCTGCCACATGCCCTCGTCGGTTTGGCAGACGGTGGCCCAGTCCTCACACCAGGCGAAATCCCCGAGCGCTTTCGGGTCCAGGATGATGGCTTCGCCGGGGCGGCCCAGCTCGACCTGGCGGTGGAACCACGACAGGGTCGAGTTCGCCACCGACGTCTTCCCACCGCCCATGCCGCCGCTGACGACCATGCTCGTGTTGGTCGGCCGGTCCAGTTCCCACTCCTCCAGGCCCCCGAGGGAGCTCACCCCCAACGGCACCCGGTGCGGGTCGTCGAACAGGCCGGCGACTTTCACGTCGGTCCCGAGCTCGAGCATCGAGGGGAGGACCTCACGGCGGAGGCGGACCTCGAGGTGCAAGGCGTCGAGCACGACCGGGGTGGCGAGGGAGTAGCCGAGTTGGATGGCGAGGCGGCGGGCGATCCTGGGCCACTTCTCCTGGTCCTCGTGGGCGGGCAGGACCCGCAGCACCAGGGTCATCGACTCCGGTCGCCACCACCGGCCCCCGAACCGGACCGACACCAGATCCGGCAGGCGCAGGGCCCCGTGGGCGACCACGACCAGGCCGGCGTGGGAAACGATGGCGGGCCACCGCCACCGGAACACCCGCTCCATGGACCGCATCGGCGCCGACCGCAACCAGTCCCGCAGCGTCGGGGACACGACCACGACGGCCGCCATCACTACCGCTTCCAGCAGCGCCCCGAGCGGGCCCCACACGGCCAGGAACACGGCCACCGGCAGGACCGGCCACCAGATCCGGATCAACCCAGCCACGAGGCCGACAGCCCGCAGAACCCGGCGGAACCAGACCCGCCGGTTTGGTTGCACATCAACAATGGGAGCCTGCTCCCACCACCCCGTCGTATCACTCACAGCATTGCCTCCCTGTCCCACCCGGTCAGCCCCTCGGCCGCCGTGCTCTCTTGCCAGTCGTTGCCGCCGGTGATGCCGGGCCACAGCAGCTCGGCCGCTTGGTCGTCGGTCATCACCGTGTCGTCTGCTCCGGGCCACAGGCCGGGGTGACGCCAGTAGTCGCCCGTGTCGAACAAGGTCACGACGACACCTCCCCGAACAGGACCCCCTGGGAACCGGTGCCCCACGGTTCAGCCGGCCCCCGCCGGACCCTCGCCCGAGCCGGCAGAGGAGCCCAATACGCCTCCACCCGCTTCGCCACCAGATCCCGGTCCCGCTGAACCGCCAACCGGTCGAGCACAGCGGTGATCCGCCACGGCTGCGGTCGGGTCTTGCGGACCGTGAGCAACTCGACCGCCTGCCCAGCCGACAACAGGCCGGGGTAGGAAGTGCGCCGCCGGGCCATCACCGCACCACCTGCACCAGCAGATTCCCGACGAACGCCGCCACCAGCACGACAGAGCCACCAAGCCAGACGGTGGTCATGGCGATCACCTGCCAGCGGGGAGCCGCCGGCTCCGGGGGTCGAGGGTTCTTCAACCGCACCGTCACCACCCCCCGGAGCTTTCGTTGCTGCCCCATCCCGTCAGCTCCTCGCCCGGCCCGTCGGACCACACAGAGACCGGTTTGGGGGTCCCAGTCCGAGCCGTGACCCCAGGAGGCCCACAGACCCATCTCACGGAAGGCGTCCTCGGTGTCGACACCGATCGCCTCCGCCCGTTCCGGGGAGACCTGGCCGGTAGCGACCCAGTAGTCCCGCATCTGGGACCACACCTCTTCGTCCTCACCCGCCCCCAGACCCTTCGACCAACCCGCCAGGAGGCCCATCACCGGCCACCCCCACTCAGGCGGAGCAGGCCATGGAACAGGCGCCGCTCCCGGGCCCGGACCAGGCCCTCAACGTTGGCCACCACATGAGCCGGGGCACCCTCCCGCCACTCCGACAACAACAGCGCCGCCTGGGAAGCCGTCAGGCGGGGTTCGTCAGAGTGATCACGCCGCCGCATCGCACGCCACCTCCCGCACCCGGTCAGCCCGCACCACCGGCCGCATCCGCCCGCTCGACCTCGCGCAGCTCCACCCGCAGCCCGCCGAAGACCACCAACCCACCAACCGTGGGAGTGGCGCACCGGGCCGGGAGGAAGACCCGCATCGGCAGCGGTGCCGTGTCGCCGGGGCCGTGGACCAGGACCCGCACGGCCAAGCGGTCCTTCACCCGGCCCGTCTCTGTCACCTGCATGGTGGCCCCGGCCCGGCGGATCGGGATCACCGTGTCATTCATCGTCGACTTCTTCGACACTTGCTCGTCTCCATCACTCGTCTGCATTAGGCGGGACCTCGTGTCCCGTCGTGGGCCTGCCGGACTCGAACCGGGACGCGCACCGTCACACCCACGGCCCACCGGGATGCCGTCGTGTCAGACCCTCTTCAACTGCTCACCCGGCCCGGACGGGGATGGCGGGAGCCCGGGAAGGGGCGGTGCAACCAACCAGCTGTGTGCATCGTCCAATGACGTGACAAGCGGTGACGCTCCACCCCCACCCGAACCCCCACCACCCGCACCGGTGGCCGGGGGTAGGGGCCGCTATGCGGCGGCCGACTTCACAGCCTCAGCCTTCGGGACCGGTGGGGGAGCGGTCGACGGGCGGGCCTCCTGGGTGTAGTTCTCTGCCGTGACCGATACACCCTTGTTCCCGCCGAACTCCCACTCCTTCAACGTGAACCGGCCCCCGAACCGGATCGGCGACAACACCGTCGCAGCCGGAGGCGTCGGGCACGGGATACGAACCCGAGACGTTGACACCCCGTCCACCGGGTCGGTCACCATCACCTCGAACTCCCACACCGGGACCCCGTGACGGTCCACCTTCGGGACCTCGTTACCCCGGTTGTCCCGGGCCATCACCGGCCGCACCGCGGCCAGCACCTGATTGTCATTGTTGACATCGCTCAGCACATACGTGCGCGAATTCGCCATTGGAAAACTTGCTCCTGTTGCTCAGTTGGATGGACTTACAGAGCCCGCCCCACCAGGAGCCCCCGAGCTACGCTCAAGGTGCTTGTTCCGCTCCTCGTGAGATGGACAACCCGCCTCGGTCGGAGCGCCAACTCCGGCCGAGGCACAGAACCCAGTATCGTCTTCTTCATCACACTAGGTGGACAAGATTTACAAATCAACCCAACTTGTAAACTTTGTTCCGAAATTTGTCGTGTCGGGTTAGGGTGAGAGGGGATGACGCTCGACCCGGACGATCCCCGTGGCAGGCTGGAGCAGCTGATCAGCACGCTCCGGGCAGCCATCCTCACTGGCGTCTACGCCCCCGGGGAGCGTCTGCCGACCGGTCTCCAGATGGAGAAGATCTACGGCATGTCACGCCAGACGATCTCCAAGGCGATCAAGGTTCTCCAGGAGGAAGGCCTGGTGATCTCCCGTCAGGGGTCCGGCACGTGGGTGCGAGCTGCCAGTGCTAGGCCGGTGGGCCTTCGCCCGCAGCTGGAGGCGGCCTTCGAGGACGAGAGCGTCCAGATCGACTTCGCCGGGTTCTCCGGGGAGACCCTGCACGGCGCGTTGATCGAGCCGCTCGACAAGATTCGTCACGGTCGCTACGCCCCGAAGCGGATCGAGATCCGGGCTATCGTGCCCGACACCCGAGACCCCTGGTCCCTGCCGTCGAACGTCGAGGACCTGAGCGACAACCCGGCCTTCCGAGCCCGTGCCCAGTCGATCATCACGCGGCACTCACTCGCCCTGGTCGAAGCGGTCGACGAGCTGGAATCGCTAGGCTTGGTACCCGAGGCCAAGGCCGAGGTGCGGGTAATCCGCAGCGTGCAGCTGTTCAAGATCTACGTGATCAACCGCTCGGAGTTGTTCTTCGGCTTCTATCCGATCCGGGCCCGGTCGATCAGCATCAACGGCGCCAACCAGGAGATCTACGACCTCATGGGCAAGGACGCCACCTTGTTCCACCACCAGGCGGACACCGAAGGCGACGGAACGGATACCGCCAGCCTGTACGTCAAGGAAGCTCTGACGTGGTTCGAAAGCGTATGGACCACCGTCGCCCTGTCAATGCCATGAACCGTGTGGTTGACCTCAAGGTCTACGACGCCGTGATACTCGACTTCGACGGACCCATGTGCAATCTCTTCGCCGGCTACCCAGCCTCTTCGATCGCTGACGAACTCAAACAACACCTGCTCGCCGATGGCTGGCCGGCTGCAGCGCTACCGGCTACTAACGACCCTCATCAGATCCTCCGCCTCGTCCATCGCCAAGCGCCGACCCAGACACGATCGATCGAAGCGGCACTCACCGCTGCCGAGGTCGCCGCAGTCGATACCGCTACGGAGACCCCCGGTCTCGCCGCACTGTTAGCCCAGCTGCATCTGTGTCGAACACCGGTCGCGATCGCTAGCAACAACAGCGCCCGAGCAATTCGCTTGTGGCTCAGTCGACAGGGTCATGAAGTCGACCGTGTCGTTGGCCGCGAACCCGCCGATCCGTCGAGGATGAAGCCGGCCCCACATGTCCTACTGGAGGCTTCAACGCTCCTCAATGCCGAACGCCGCCGAGCCGTGTTTGTTGGTGACGCCCTCACAGACGCCGAAGCGGCCGCAAACGCGGGCTGTGCGTTCATCGCTTTCGCGAACAAACCCCGCAAGCTGCGACACTTCGCTGAGTATGGATGCTCGATCATCGTTACCGATCTCAGCCAGCTCAAGTGCTGCGCTAAGGCTTCCTAGACCGCTTATCGCTTGCAGCTACAGCAAGCGCTGGCATCTACCAGCAATAGCGCCGATCACCCGGCGAAACGATTTGCGCTTCACCGGCCTAGGTTCAACGCTGAACGGCGCAGGCACGCTGTAACTGATCTCGGCCAACCTTCGTTCGAGACGATCAGCAGCACCGACCGTGTTGCTGCTATTGGGACGTAAGTAGGAGTCGACCTCATCCATTGATCTAATCGCGCTAGCCACCGAATCGACCGAACCTCTGAGCTGCCCAACGGCTTCGACCAGTTCTGGTAGAGCCTTGTCGGGTAAACGCGCTCCGATCCACACCGATAGATCAATAACAAATCTCTCAACGTAAGGCTTTCGCGCCCCATGTCGCCGATAGTGGACGGTTCCAGTGATCTGCATCGGGAAATCGCTCTCAGCACGGTCAGGGAACCTGTCGAACAAGAACAATAGTTCCCTCTCAGGTGCCATGAGTGGCATACTGCCGGCGAACACGCTCTTATCTTGAAAACCCAGATCCCGTTCGATCTGAGGGTTGGCAGAAACCAGGCGCTGATCCAGACGAACCTGGACCTCCTCAGCAGCCGTTCTTCCTATGTTCTTGACAGATAAAAAGAGCGCGACACTGCGAAACTTAGCATCAACAGTAACGAACGGTCGACTCTGCTCGATTCGCAGAATGCGGGCCTCACGCACCTGCCTCAGAGCAAAGAAAGCTATGAAGCAATACACCGCCAAGGTCGCCCAGACACCCCAAGCGGCCCAGCTCTCAGGCGACACTCCGAAGACAGCACGGGCCAGCGATGGTGCGATCATGGGGCCACGGTACCGGCTCGGCATGTGGATGCGTGTCCATAATGCGAGATAGACCCAGCAGCAGTCGCTCGGCGTTACAGCTCCCGGAATTCTTGCCCAGTCAATCTGAAGTAAGGTGCAATTTCTTCCGATCCTACTACCCTCCAGATATCTCACTGAATATGGTAGTGCGGTGACCGCTCTTCTTAGTGTAATCTCCGGATTGTTTGCGTTCCAAGTGAGTGATCGCCTTGTTACCCTCGCCGGCGGTAGAAATAGACCCGACTCGAACAGCATATTTGATGAGATGGCGGTCAAGGCCATCGGAGTCGATCTAGGCAACGCGGTGTTCTCGATCGCCTTCTGTGGCCTTGCAGTAATTGGAGGGCGACCAACTGATGAGCTGATGGTCGAAGCGATTCTTGACCAACCACTCGAACGCTACCCACTAGATGCCTCATTGCCACCGTCACTCAGTCGACGAAGTCCGGATGACACATTGGAGGCGATCGCTAGTCGCCTGTCGATGGCGCTCAAGAAGATGCCGAGAGTGGCCAATAAAGTGGGGCTAGAGATTGTTCTCGTAGGCTGGCAACGGACGAGGCAATCACGCTGGCGCCCGATGGTGAACAGTTCGGTTTGGTCGCCGCGTCTAGGCAAGATGATCTTGATCAGGCACACACAAGATCCGATATTTGATCGAGGTCAAACTGGAGTCGCCTTCTTGAAGCAGAGTGCGCGTGCGATCTCCGAAGACACGATCAGTCGAATGAATGACTTCTTCTCGAGCATTCAGCCTACTGATCTGGAGATTCAGTTCTTAGTCGATGAGATTCGACGAATCGCTTGTCAAGATCCGACTGTTGGCGATGACGTACAGGTGTTTGTTTCTGGACCCGCCTACCGACTAGAAGCGAACGCCCAGGGCCAGCGGCCCGAGAGATACGCCATGAAGTTCTGGTGCGACGTTGATCAGCAGCAGAATCACTATGGCCTGCAATTTCTTCCCTGGATGATCCGACGAGACTCGTTCTCGGCCCCAAGTGTTGTCAAAGGTCCCGCCATTACGGCCGAAAGGATGGCCGAAATTCGGAATAGCCGGCCGCACATGCCGAGCCGACGACTAACGCCCGACCAGGCAGCTGGGCAGCGACTGGTCAACGAGGCGACGTTTAGCCATCTGCCCCTTGAGCGACCAACCCTCTAGCGTGCGACGCGTGATCGCCTGCAACTCTAGTGATCTCGCGGCCCATGACGGATCACGACCTATCCCGACCGGATGAGGCCCATAATCGAGCAGGTACGCCGCGGGAAGCGTCGCCTGCGCCTTCAACTCACTTCCCAAACTCATCCAACGTACAGTCGAACGCATGCACGACCTGGCACCGAAGCAAGTGCGGTACGAGAGGTTCGTCGAGCGAACCGAGATTCCGATGCTGGTGCTGTCGGTTCTGCTCATCCCTGTCGTGTTGATGCCATTCATCGAGGAGCTGAGCACCTGGCCCCTGACGGTCCTTGAATGGACGGGAGCGACGATCTGGCTCATCTTCGCCGCCGAGTACGCAGCACTCCTCATCCTCGACCGACCGGCGACAGACGATCCGATCCCACAAGCTGGACTTGGCGCTCGTCCTACTGCCCTTCCTCAGGCCCCTACGACTCACCAGAGTGCTCGGCCTCGCCCGAGTCGGCACAGCTTTCGCCCGAGCCGCCTCAGCAGCAGGCCCCCTCCTGAGCCGCCCCGGGTTCGGCCCAACCATCGCAACTGTCAGCGGGCTCGTCTTCGCCGGCGGGTTCCTGGTCTCCATAGCCGAACACGACCAGCCCAACAGCACTATCGCAAATGTCGCCGACGGCCTCTGGTGGGCATTCGTCACCTGCACAACCGTCGGCTACGGCGACGAGTTCCCGTCACCACCACCGGCCGTCTCGTCGACATCATCCTCATGCTCGCCGGCATCAGCGGCGTCTCCGTCATCACCGCCAACATCGCCTCCTACTTCGTCTCGACCGACGCCGAACACGAAACCGACGAACTAACCCAACGCCTGGAGCGCATCGAACGCCAACTTGAACGACTCACCTCCGACTTGCTCGAGCCCCCCGAACAAGCCTGACCGAGCCAGCCAGCAGGAGTCCGCAGCCGAACCTTGACCTGCTAACCCAAGTGCTAACCGACCTCCCCAGCCCGCATCGGCTCACACCAGACTTCACCAACCCCCTGACCAGGGTCGAACGCCCACGGCCCCTGCTTTCCGCGCGTTTTGCCCTTAATAGGCTCAGATGAGCCCGATAATTTCTTGGACGATACTTCGAAGAGCGTCCTCGCTTTCAATGGGAGGATCAGCAAGTATGGCAACCGCCTTTGCAGCGTCCCGCGTCCGCAGGAGACGCAGGATCGCCTCCTCCATTGACCGCGGAGGAGACCACCAGATCTGCTTGGTACCACTTGGAAGCTCAACACCACGAAGCGCCGCAATCGACGCTACGAGTATCCGTTCGTCATCAAAGCCTGACAGAAGATATGCACGCCTGATCTGATCGGTTGTGGTCGAGAGCTCGTCCGCGGGAAGATCCCGGTCTTTTAGATATCCAGCAACATACGCAACTTCTTCAGGGCCGTCACATAGAACCAGTATCGGATCCCCTGCTGATTTGGCCTCGGCGATCGCTTCCTCTAGGACGAGCAGTCGCGGATCCTCTCCGAGGCCCTCAAGACGATCAATCAGATCCCAGGCCCATTCGACCTGCGCCGCCCGGGTTGAGCGCCGATCCTTTAGCTCAGGCGGTGGCACCTCGTCGTCGGAGAGTCGCGCTATTAACCGGGTTAAAGCTCCATGGACTGCCGGCCGTGTCACCGGACTTCTCGCATGGGAGTTGACGTCCTGCAAGAGGCCATCGACTTCGTTAAGGACCGAGAGTTCATTACCATCCAGATGGCATGCCGAAACTGACAGCGTTAGACTCCCTCGACTACGGAGTGCCTCCGGCAATCCAATCACAAATAGATCAGTGGGACCAGACAACGGGAACACTGATGTCGGGTCAAACAGAATCAGAGTTCGCCGAGCTCGACTGATTAGTCCATCAAGGACTGCCGCCCGCGGCCCACGCCCATCAATTCCACTAACATGGTCAAGTACCAGAAGAGTTGGCGAGAGAGTCGCCGCAAGTCGTCGCCCAACCCCTCTCTCCAGAAGCTGAACCGTGGCTACAACTACTTGATGTCCGAATTGACGTTCCGGCACTTGGGACTCCAACATGAGAAGCACATCGGCGCTGGACCAGAGAACGGTGACCCACGATTCGTCGATCTCACTAGACAGCCTATTGGCCCACTGCATTGCGAGAGCGCGAGCGTCAGTTACGACTAGAACAGTGGCGCCACCTGTGACCTGAGCCCCAATATGGCGGGCAATTGGAGCAGCCAGACCCATCCCCGGAGGTGCCTGAATCGCCAGTCGATTGTTCGGCCGCTCCGCCTGCAGCCACTGCCAGACACTCCTCTGATGTGGTAGGAGGTCCCTAGTCATAGCGCCTTCACCGTCAACACTTTCCTCAACATCAGTCGCCGAGCAGCAAGAAGCGACTCCATTTCGTCATCCGTCACATCGCCCCGAAAGTGAACGATCTTATTTCGCACATCTCGAGTAGGTGAAAGCGTACTATTTATCAAGTCCCGATTCGGGCCGAAAGTCCGGTGAAAACACTCGCGATAGTTGTCACGATTCAGCAGCACGCTTAGGAGCTCACCAAGAGTTAGTTCGTGCAGATCAGCCTTGCCGCTCCATTCACCTTGACCGCCTCCTTTGGCAACTCGTTCACTGAGGTCCTTCGTTGATGGGCAGGCCGCCTTGATGAGATCACGAATGGCTAGCTCGATCTCTTGCAGCACGAAGAATGGGCGCGCCGACCGCCAAAGTACACCGAGAAGATCAGATGATGTAGCTACCGCCAGCAGGTTCCCCTCATCTCCCACGAGAATCGCACCATCTCGGTCGAGCGCCACCAAGACGTCCTCCACCTCAGCGCTAGCTCGAACGAACTCCAAGTCTTCACAGAAGTCGTCCACAGGCGCCATATAAGGATCGTCTTGCCGTCTCACATGATGCAACTTGGTGGCGAACGATCGATAGCTGAAGACGCCAATTACCGTGCGGCCTGCAATGATAGGGAGCTGTGAGAATCCGGTTCGAGCCATGACTGCGAGCGCCTCGCCCGCGCTGGTTCCTGGCTCAACGAACACGACATCTTGGTCATCCGGTACTAGCTGAGCTACGCGAAAAGATCTCGTACCGCTGACTGTGGTTCAACTTCGTCGGATTCGAGCACTGATGCCAGGGTCCCCCTTAGCTGTCGGCATGTGATAATACTGCCTTTGGGCGAGAATCGGACGCGACTTCCCGAGTCGACGAGACACAGGGTGGCCCATCAGACCCGTATCACGCCGGGTCGAACCCCCAGTGGCATCTCCTGTCGACCGGGACCGTGGGTCGTCGCAGGGATCACGCTAACCCCCTGCTAGCTATCCTACTCCGCCCCGAGTGGCCCATAAAACCGCTGCCAGCTATCTCACCAGGGTAGGCGGCCCGTTCCCCCAGGACTTCCGCTTTGGGAGCAGGAAGTCGCGAGTTCGAACCATAGCCCCACAGTGAGGGACGCAAGATGAGGAGCATCTCACGTCCCCCACGTGCCAAGGTGTCGCCGCCCAGCTGTTACTGGTGACGCACAAGGTCCTTCAAGAATCACTGAACGACGGCGACCGGGCACTGGTCACGTATCCTGCCCCGGATGAGCGGATCCAACCCTCTCGCACCCGGTGACACTCTGCTACGGCGCGAGGTTCACGAGATCTTCGGTGGTCGGACGCAAGGCGGTATCGGGCCCTCCAGGAAGACTCCAACCGTTCTCTTCTTCACCGACCCCGTTACGGGCCAACGGCACGGATACACCGACGGATGGGACGACGACGGGCTATTCAACTACACCGGCGAGGGTCAACACGGCGACCAACGGCTCGTCCAGGGCAATAAGGCCATCCTCACACATGCCGCTGACGGGCGAGTCCTCAAGGGATTCCACGCGGAAGGTTCCACCGTCACGTTCATGGGCGACTTCGACCTCGTCGACTACCACTGGACCGACGCACCCGACACCGATGGCATCATTCGCCAAGTCGTCATCTTCCGGCTCCGCCCTCTCACAGGCCCAGGCCCCGTTGCACTGGTGCTTCCCCACTCGCCAGTCACCGTGTCGAACAACGACCAGACCACGACCGTGCCTCTCGAATACCACAACACCGAGCGCTCAGTCGCCACTCCCTCCAGCCAGCTGTACGAGATCGAGCGGCGCGAAGCCACCCTGGTCCTGCGCTACGCCAGCCACCTGCGACAGGCAGGCCACCAGGTCAGCCGACTGCGCGTCGTTCCTGCCGGGGAGTCAGCCCACATCTACAGCGACCTCTGGGACGAGACCGACAAGGAGCTCATCGAGGCGAAGAGCCTCGTCACCCGACAGCAACTCCGCATGGCCGTGGGGCAACTCCTCGACTACAGCCGATTCGTTGACCACAACCGACTAGCCGTCCTGGTACCGACTCGCCCCCGCCCAGACCTCCTCCACTACCTAGCTTCAGCCCAGATCGACGTCATCTACCCAGATGGAGACGGATGGGGTCGAAACTAACCCGCACAGGCAATCGATCGCTTGTCGCCTTCCCGCATCTGTCCACCTCGCTTCAGACAACGACTCCGCGCTCTGGGCTGACCGCCGCTTGACGCCGGCCGAAACATGCGACATAGATATGTGTATGTCCATGTCTTGGAGCGAGGCCGAGTTGCGAGCCGCACTCGACGCCTACGAGGCCGAACTACGCCAGGCGGGGAAGGCTCGCAATACCATCCACACCTACGTGCAGCATCCCGAGCGTTTCATTAACTGGCTCGTCGGCAGCTACCGACCACGTCCGACGATCTCAGCTGCCAACGGCCCCGCATCGAAGTACGACCCCCTTCAACGTCGCCTGGAAGCCGAGCGAGCGAAGGCACTCCTGCTTCGCTTCTCCGACGTCGAGGCTTTAATTGGCAGTTCGCTTCCCGCATCTGCACGGCGGCACCGTACCTGGTGGGCCAACGAGACCGCAGGCACCCATGGTCACGCCCGATCGTGGCTGGCCGCTGGTTGGCGAACCCGCCACGTCGACATGGAAGCGGAGACAGTGGAGTTCGTTCGCTAAAAGGCGGACGACCGGGGACGGCTCTGGGCACTGTGTGGGCACTTGCGCCGGTATAACACGCGCTTAAACGGTATCTGGCGGTCAACCCCGAACCCAGACGATCTTGCCCATGACCTGCTGAAACCCTGGTCAGGCGAGGTAGTCCACGAACCGATGCGCCAAACTTGAAACCGTTGGGCGTGTGCGACCGTCCGGAGCTCGTTGCCGGTAGCGACCCTCGCTCCTTAGCGCCGTCACTATCCTCCCTGAGCGGACGACCACCTTGGGGTGGCCAAGTGCTTATCGCAGTGAATGGCCAGTTTGGTGCGGTGGTCCCGGAACACCATGGGGTGCAGCAATAGCCATGTGTTAGGGTCGGTTCTGTGGATTTCCGTCGTTCGAGTCTGGGGTGACCACCGACACGACCAACGAACGTGCCGTTGAGATCCACCGGCTGGCGGTCGTGGGTGGTGAGGTGGAGATTGCTCGGACTATCAGCCGGGCTTTGGATCGGCGGTGGCGGGCGACGTCGCGGTTCCGGGAGTTGGAACAACTGGCGGTCCGGACCCTGCAACTTGGTGTCGACACCGACGCCCTGGACGCGTTGGCTACCGCCAAACAACGCCTGGGGGACCCGTGGACCGCCCGGGACCTGTTCTTCCAAGTTCTCGATCTTGATCGGGCCGCCAACAACCGTCACAACGAAGCCGGCACCCTCAACAACATCGGCGCCGTGTACAACAATCTGGGGGACCGTGAGCAGGCCCTCACCTACTACAACCAGGCGCTCCCCATCCGCCGGGAGGTCGGCGACCGGGCCGGCGAAGCCGTCACCCTCACCAACATCGGCCTCGTGTATGACGCCTTGGGGGACCGTGAGCGGGCCCTCACCTACTACCACCAGACGCTCCCCATCTTTCGGGAGGTCGGTGACCGGGCCGGCGAAGCCGTCACCCTCACCAACATCGGCGGCGTGTACGACAATCTGGGGGACCGTGAGCGGGCCCTCACGTACTACCACCAGGCGCTCCCCATCTTTCGGGAGGTCGGTGACCGGGCTGGCGAAGCCACCACCCTCAACAACATCGGCCTCGTGTACGACAATCTGGGGGACCGTGAGCAGGCGCTCAGCTACTACAACCAGGCGCTCCCCATCCGCCGGGAGGTCGGTGACCGGGCCGGCGAAGCCATCACCCTCAGCAACATCGGCGCCGTGTATGACGCCCTGGGGGACCGTGAGCAGGCCCTCGACCTACTACAACCAGGCGCTCCCCATTAGCCGGGAGGTCGGCGACCGGGCCGGCGAAGCCACCACCCTCAACAACATCGGCCTCGTGTACGACAATCTGGGGGACCGTGAGCAGGCGCTCACTACTACAACCAGGCGCTCCCCATTAGCCGGGAGGTCGGCGACCGGGCCGGCGAAGCCACCACCCTCAACAACATCGGCCTCGTGTACGACAATCTGGGGGACCGTCAGCAGGCCCTCGCCTACTACCACCAGGCGCTCCCCATCCTTCGGGAGGTCGGCGACCGGGCCGGCGAAGCGGTGACGAGGTACAACATCGCCATGATCCATCGGGCCAACGGTGACCTGGCCGCCGCGGTCACCGAACTCGAAACCGTCGTCGCCCTCGACCAACAAACCGGCCACCCCGACCTCGCAACCGATACCGCCATGCTCAACCAAACCCGAACCGAACTCGAGCGAACAGCTGAACCCCCGTCCCCCCTATCGCAGTAAATCGCCCAGTAGCTGCGGTAAGCCCGGCGGCCTTGGTCAAGCGTCCATCCTGGCGGACGCTACCCCTGCCGGGCCTACCCTCCGGCCACCTCCTACGCGCTTGCTGAGACTGCAGCCGACGAGGGGTCGGGTCTTCATATGTGACGCTCGTAGAGTCGGCCGACGCGCGATAGCCCATCTGATAGCCACACTGGCCAGCGACACGTGGCGCTGCCTGGCACCGACCAGCGCTCTGGCCCGCTAATCTAGCACTCGGCAGCGCTGGTTAGCCGACCGGTGTGCCCTTTGAAGGCGGGGGAGCCCACCAGGCGCTCAGACACCTCCACCAGCGACGATAGCTCACCGAACCTCCCGTGAGACGGCCACTGCGAGCCAAACTGGAATCCAACGCCAGCTCGGGCGGCCGAGACGCGGCGACGCCGAGCGGTACGACTGTCGCTCTGTTGCGGCCCGGCGTGGCAGAGTTGGGCCTGGTGGGGGCAACCCGCCAGCCGGGTACGCCTGTGGCGCTAACGTCTTCCTCATCGCCGCGCTGGCACGCCGCGAGGTGCCTACTCACCACGTCCTACTGATCCGATCGATGTCGACACCCGATGCCAACGATGACCAGCCTCCGGCTGAGTTCATCGGAGTGATCGAGCCCAGGAACGAGCAACGTCATGTCTGGGTTCCTTGGGTCGGTGGCTGGCCATGGGTGGCCCTGGGCGCGGCGGTGGTCGTGGTGCTCGCGACGCTCGGGACGTTGCTTGCGGCCGATGGCGACGACAGTGCGTCGACCATCGACGAAACGCGGACTGAGCTTCTCGGCTACGTCGGTGATGTGACGAAGGCCGATGGCTACCGCTACCAGGCGACCGATGATCAAGGCCACAGTTTGGACACCGTCAAGATCATCCAAATCGCTGAGACGGGGGAGTTCGCCGCCGTATACCACTGGACGAACGATGGGACACAAGGGTTCACCACGTCGTTGGCCACGTCGACTGACCTGCTGGAGCGGACGTGGCGAGTCGATCTCGCCCGCGACGGCTCGCATCCAACGATCAAGCCGGCCTCGGACGGTGGGTATGTGGTGGCCTGGGAGGTCGGAGTTACCGACGATATTCACGTCAAGCTGAGCTACTACCCCGATTGGGGCGGTCTTCTCTCCGGGCGAGCGGCCAAGGTCTTTGACGCCCAGCGACAGCTCCCGGGGTGTGGCGAGGGAACCCCGAACCTCTATTCAGCGAGCAGCACGAGAGTCGACTTCGGTCTGCATTTCTTCCGAGACTGCAGAACCGATACCCAAGCTCGCGGCACCACCGACTGGGTGACTTGGGACGCGGTAGAGCAGCCGCTACTGGACCGGGCTGCCTACCTTCAGGGGTACCGCGGACATGTCGGCGACCGCGACCTGGTCGAATTCCGAGGCCATGAGTTCACCTTTCTCGAAGCACAGTTCACACCGGACGACCGGGGCACCTGGCGGATCCTGGTCTACGACGAAGGGACAGGAGCAGCCGACCGCCTCTCGTACCCGGAGTTCGCAGCCGCACTACCCTCGGTGCACGTGAACATTCGCACCCATGGCGGGAGCCCGGCACCCGGCGAAGTGGCCGCGGCCCGAACGGGAACCACGCCGCCAGCCGCACGGGATCGGCAGGCACCCAGGCTTGAGCGATCCCGGGACGAAGGGCACGCCCTGGGGTTGCGCGACCGATTGAAGGGGCGGGAGCCCGGAGCGGGAAGAACGAAGCGCGTTCGACCGATTCTGCCTGTGACCGATGAGTTGGCCGAGGAACGTCGTCGTCATGTGCATCAAGTCTTCGTTGGACAACTCAGGGAGCACGCAATGGGGAACGATGAAGTGCGGCATGCGCCTTCGGGCGAAGGCGAAATCACGGCTCTGGTGCAACGGTGGGCGGCGGCGGTGCGCGCCTGCGATCTGGCTGTGGTACTAGCCGACCACGCCGTCGATATTGTGATGTTCGACGTGCCACCGCCACAGAACGGCGTTCGGGGCATCGACGCCTACCGCGAGTCCTGGAGACCGTTCTTCCAGTGGCTAGCCCAGGGCGGCCGCTTCGAAATCGTCGAGTTGCACGTGACGGCCGGGGCCGATGTTGCATTCGCCTACGCACTGTTGCACTGTGGCACCGACGAGGACCTCGCCCGTGACCCGGACCACCGACTCCGGCTCACTTTGGGGCTGGTGAAGCGTGACGGCAGTTGGGTCGTCACTCATGAGCATCACTCGTTTCCGAACAAGGGCGAGTTCAGGGGGCCAGGGCTGCATGATGATGCAGGAGGTTCCACCGGTCGGAGCGTGATGGCGGTCAGGATGACCGCTGTCGCACACAACCCCGACCAGTGGAGTGTCCAGCATGCCAGCCGTTGCGTTGTCTTTGCGTGAGCGTGAAGAGATCAGGGCCGGGATCGAGCGTAAGGAGACCGACTCGGTGATCGGCCGGCGGCTGGGTCGTCACCGGTGCACGATCAACGCCGAGATCAATCGGAACGAGGGCCGGTTGCGGTACTCCGCAGTTGCTGCGCAGGCCCGGGCCGACGCGGAGCGGCGCCGGCCGAAGGCCCCCCGGTTCGTGGCCGACCCGGTGCTGGCTGAACACGTCACGGCCCGCTTGAAGGCCAAGGACTCACCGATGACGATCTCCAAGGAGTTAGCCCGGGGAGTCCACGGCGTGACCGGGGCAGTGTCTCACGAGTGCATCTACACCGCGGTCTACGCCCATGGCCGGCAGGGCCTCCCGGCCGGTCTCCACAAGGGCCTTCACCGCCAGCAGCGCTGCCGCAAGCACCGCCGCACCACCACCGACACACCAGCTCCCCTGGGCCCGTTGGGCGTGTTCAACCCGATCACGGAACGGCCCCCGGTGGCCGAGGCCCGGACCGAGGTCGGCCACCTCGAAGGCGACCTCATCGTTGGCTCGTTCAACCGCTCTGCCCTCGTCACCGTGTTCGACCGGGCCAGCCGCTACCTGTGGCTGGCCGACCTCCCCGAAGGCCACGGCGCGGACGCGGTCCTGGCCGCCCTCAACGAGATCCTCGACCGGATCCCGGCCCCGCTGCGCCGCACCCTCACCTGGGACCAAGGCCGGGAGATGACCCGCCACGCTGAGCTGGCCGAGATGACCGGCATCACCGTCTACTTCGCCGATCCCCACTCACCCTGGCAGCGCCCAACCAACGAGAACGGCAACGGTCTCATCCGCCGCTACGTCGGCAAAGGCACCAACCTCAGCGTCTACACACCAGCCGATCTACGAGCCATCGAGACCCGCATCAACACCATGCCCCGCCGAAGCATCCACTGGGCCACCGCCCACGACCTCTACCATGCAGCTGTCGCGATGACCGGTTGAACTCGCCAAGCCTTGAGTATCGAGACCCGTCCGCTCGGGAGAACATCAATGAACGGAACCGCCGAACGTGGCGCTCAAGCCAGGTCGCAGCGATGGTTGGCGATCGACGATCTGGTCAGCGGATGGTGAGCGATCTCGATTCATCGATGGGGTTGGAAGACCAGCTGATGGTCGCAGCAGTGCGTTCTGGCGACCAGTCGACCTTCGACGAGCTGGTAACCCGATTTCGCCATGAGCTCAACGTGCACTGCTATCGGATGGTCGGCTCGTTTGACGAGGCCGAGGAGCACACGCAGGAAACGTTCCTGCGAGCGTGGCGGGGGCGGGCCGGGTTCGAAGGTCGAGCCACCGTGCGGGCTTGGTTGTACCGGATCGCCACGAACGTCTGTCTCGATGCCATCAAACGTCGTCCGGAACGACGGCTCCGACGCCGCGCCAACGCCAACGGGGTCAATGCCGGCGCACCACCGTCCGATCTTCCTTGGCTCCAGCCTTATCCCGACGCCGTGCTGGAACTGGTGGCGTCGACCGATGATCAACCTGACGTCGCGGCGATCACAGCCGAGTCGCTCGGGTTGGCGTTCTTGATCGCCGTCCAGCTGCTCGCCCCCAAGCAGCGTGCCGTGCTGATCTTGCGTGAAGTGCTCGGCTGGTCGGCGAACGAAACCGCAGAGTGCTTGGAAACCACCGTTCCAGCGGTCAACAGTGCGCTGCAACGTGCGCGCGCCATTCTGGCCAGCAGCCCGAGAGCGACGAGCACAATCTCGACACGGTCGCCCGGGATGTCCGACGAGGAACAGCGGCTGGTAGCCGCCTACATCGACGCCCACCATCGAGGCGACCCTGAAGCGATCGTGCGACTGGCCCGCGCTGACATTCGAATCACGATGCCACCCCACGACGTCTGCCTGGTCGGCGAAAACGAAGCACGCGGCTTCTTTCGGAGCATCTTCGACGCCCAGCGGGTCGGCGAGTTTCGGCTTGCACCAACTCGGGCCAACGGGCAACCCGCCGCCGCGAACTACCTTCGTAAGCCAGGCGAGACGACCTTTCGGGCCTCCACGATCGATGTTCTCCACATCGAAGCCGGCCAACTAGTCGAGATCACCTCATTCTTCGTATCCGAACACTTCCACCTCTACGGCCTACCCAACTTCCACTGAAGATCCAGTGACACCGCCCTCGAGCGTGGCCTCGAACTTGTGGCACCGGCCCCTGGTCATCGCTGTACCGAGTAGGCGGGTCGCCAACGTCCCGTTGTCTGCGCCGGACAACTCGAACGTGACCAGATCGTAGTTCTCGGCCTCGTCGGCCTTGCCCGACATCGAGCTGAACTGAGTGAACTGGACCAGCCGCTCCGGGTCGAACGAGACGACGGCACCGTGATCTCTGTACGCAGTTCCTTTCCAGTTGCCCTCGAACGTAATGGGGTGACCCACGATCCAGTCGGTGTCGAACTCGGCACCCATGAAAAGTGCACTGGTCTCGGTGGTCAACACCCGCCACGTCGTGGACGCGTCCGCGTGAATCGGGCATGAGGCGTGGGTGAAGTCGACGAAGTCGGTGGCGCTCATCCATCCTCAGTAGCCGCCGGACCGCCCAGCGAAACCGTTCGCCCGGAGCGCAAGCACGTAGCATCAGACGCCCTCGGCTTCGACGGATTCGTGAAGGAAAGGTCGATGCTGTCACCGTCGTGTCGGTCGAGGGTCGATGGGACGGGCACGGGGGAGATGCCGGAGCCGTCGTCGTTGATCTGAACGACGAGACCGCCCGGGTGGGCGACGGCGGGCCAGTCACAACGTCCAGCGTGGCCGCCCTACTCCCGGCCTGGCCTAGGCAACCGCTCGGTATCGACGGCGCAAGCCGCACAGGATCGACGGGGACCCGAGGCGTGAGCGATCTTGACTGCATGGAGTGTGCGCCCCCGATCCGGTGCTCGGAAGCACCGCCATCGCGGTCTGAGGCCGCCTATTGGAGCGAGCCTTGATGTTCGATCAGCGCTGCAAGTCCGGGCAGGATCTCGTCTCGCCAGCCCGGTCCCATATTGTCGAAGGCGAATCTGTGCCCAGGGTCGTCAAGGTCGAAGCCGCTGTGCTCCAGGATGAGCCTTGTCCCTCCACCTTCGGGAGTGAGGGTCCATCGAAGCGTCCAGTCGCCAAAGGTGTAGGTGATCAGGCGCTCGGGGTCGACATCGATGACCTTGCACGGCACGTCACCCCACCCAGGCATCTCAAGCAGAAACTCATGGCCGACCGTCGCCTCGATGTTGCCGCTGACCCACCAAGTGGCGAGACCTTCCGGGGTTGTGACTGCGGTCCACACCTGGGCGGGTGCGGCGGCGATGAACTGGTCGACGGTGACCGACTGAGTTGTCATTGGGGGTTGTTCTCCATGAGATGGGCGAGGTCGGAGAGGCGATCACGCCAGTACCGTTCAAATGGGTGAAGCCACTCCGTGAGCTCGGAGAGGGGCTCAGGGTTCAGGTGGTAGTGGCGCTCGCGTCCGCGCTTTACGCCAACCACGAGCGACGCCTCCTCGAGGATGTGCAGGTGCTCGGAGATGGCGGGTCGGCTCAGGTCGAACTCTCTGGCGAGGGCTCCGGCGGTGCGGGGACCATCGGCAAGCAGCTGTAGGAGTTCTCGGCGCACGCCGTTGGCGAGAGTTGCGAAGAGCTGATCGGCTGCCACGACGGTGACAATACGTCGGGCATGCCCGACATGTCAATGTTCTCCGACAGGTTCGGGCCCTACTGCAGGTGGCCGGGGCGGGCGGAAAGCGGTCCGGCGCGGTACTGCTGAGCGGTGAGGCGAGACACCGTCACTGGTTGTTCGTAGAGGGGAACCACGGTTCGCAGGTACGTCTGAAAGCCGAGCTTCTCCATCACCCGACCCGAGGCTTCGTTGTCCACGTGGCGGATGCTGAGAAGCCGATCCAAACCGATGTCGTCGAAAGCAAAGCGAAGCACGTCACGTGCGGCCTCAGTGGCCAGGCCACGACCCCACCACTGGTGCAGTAACCGCCAGCCGATCTCGACCGCCGGCATGACCTCCGGCAGGAACGTCGGCGTGGCTACGCCGGCCCAGCCGACGAACTCATCGGTCGGTCGCCACCGTAGGACGAAGATCCCGTATCCGTGCTCTTGCCAGTGCTCACGCATCGCCAGCAGCCGGGCGGCGGTCTGCTCGTGGTCCAGCGTCGAACCGTCGAGGATGAACCGCATGACCTCCGGGTCGGCGTTGAGTCTGCACAACCCGTCGAGATCGGCGGGTGTGGCAGGGCGAAGGCTCAGGCGGGCTGTCTCACGCTCCACCGCCGCCACGGTAGTTGGTCCACGGCACGTCAGATCGGGTTCCGGAACTCGACTGTGATGGCGGCCGTTGCGTTGCCTCGGCTGGCCGTGAAGGTCCAACACCCGGCGCGGGGGATCTCCCAACCGCTGCCCCACTCCTGGCCTGGGCGTCGCCATTCAGACCCGGCGTGGCGCTCCAGGACGTAGGGGGTCACCACTCGGCCTCCGGGGCTGACGGCAGAGACTGAGAAGGGGCCATCGCCGGTCGCCCTCCAGACGATCTTGGTGCCGAGACGGCCGGTGTCGGTCCGCCAGAGCGTCAGCACCAGTGGACTGCCCGGCGTTGCCGACGATGCCGGCTGGACGAACAGCGCCCAGACCTCGATGTCGGGTTGCTGACGACGCTCGTGCATCCTCATTCGGCGGGCCTGATGCGAAGTGGTCGGGCACGCAGTCGTCACCATCCACGGCCGTGAACGCGAAGACCGGCACGGCCAGCAGCCCGGCGGCGGCGAGCAACCATCGACCGGCGCCCATCGCAGCACTGTAGTGCTCGCCGGCCCAGCCCCTTCGCCCGGGGCACCGCCTCCCGAGCTACCGGCGGCGAACGGCCTCGGGCACGCCGCTGCTGTCGCTGTCGTCGTCGCTGCCGCCGATCGGTGTCGGCTCGCCGAAGAACCCGTCGACCCGGCCGATCAACCCGGAGCCAGGGTCGAGCGTCACCACGTCGAGCCCCTCCATCAGCGTCCGGCCCCGCCGCACCATGTCCCACCGGTACCGCATCCGCCCGTGGTGGTGATCGATCTCCGAGGCGATCTCGAAGCGGTACTCGGGCTTGGCGGTCCGCAACCGCCGCACCGCCGCCTCCAGCTCCCCGATCCCCACGAACGAGTCCCTCGGGTCGTTCCACTCCACGTCCGGGGTCACCGCCCCCGCCAGTAGCTCCGGCACGGCGTCGAGGTCGTCGGTGTTCCAGGCCGTCCAGTACCTCACGAGCACCGCCGGCATCTCGACGTCCCATTCGGGAAGGCGAAAGCGCATACCGGTCAGACCGCGTCGGCCCCGCTGCGGTTACCTGGCCCGCGGACTCAGCCGATCGGGAGTGACGGCGTGAGCAGGCCGACGTTCACCCAGCCGTGATGGCCGTAGCGCTGCACCTCCTCGTCCCGGCGATGGCGACCGATCGACCCGGCAGGGGTCGGGATCACCCCGGCGTCATGGACCTCGGCCCCCCGGGAGGAGGTGGCGGCCCGGAACTGGCCGCCGCTCCAATGGCCCTCGAACGTGACGAGCTGCGGGAACCGCTCGACGAGCAGCTCACCGAGGTGGGGCTCGTCGATCTCGGGGTATCGGACGATGCGGCTGTGGATGCTGCCGGCCAGCAGGACGGTGAAGCCCGATCCCTGGCTGGTGGTCCACTGCTCGATGGCGGCGACGGCCGTCTCGGCCATGAACTGGTCCCGGGGCGTGTTCAGCATCGCCGCCTCCTCGGGGGTGGCGATCCTGCCGGCCCATCCCCACGGCTGGTCGAAGGCGAACACCCGCACCGCGCCGCCGGAGGCGGCGGCGGCCCGGGCCGTCGTGAACAGGTCGACCAGGCCGTCGCCGGCCCGCCCGTCGTCGTACTCCGGGCGTCGGTGCCAGAACGACGAGGCGGTGAGCGCCGTCACGTCGCCCCGCTCACCGGCCCCGGCCAGGAAGGCGTCGATGGCCGGCTGCTCACTGATCGGCACCTCCAGACCCACCAGCACCGGCAGGCCCCGCTCGACGGCCAGCTCCACCAGTCGGCCCACCAGCTGGGGGAACTGGCAGGTGCCGTGCACCTCGCCGATCAGCACCACCGCCCCCGGCTCGATCAGCTCCGCCAGTGCCTCGTCGCTCACCTCGATCATGACGTTCAGTATTGCCAGATGGGGGAGGGGCTGCGACATCCGGCCAGGCACTAGCCTCGGGGCGCCCCACCGACCGATCTCGGAGCCAGCCATGCCCACTGCCACCCCCGCCCGCCGGGTCGTCGAGGCCTTCGGCGACTGTGACGCCCTGGCCGCCCTGTACACCGACGACGTCACCTGGCGCCTCAACCATTCGCTGCCGCCGAACATCGCCGGGCCCCACCAGGGCAAGGAGGCGGTCACCGGGTTCAACAACGCCGTGTTCAACAAGATCTACCAGCCCGGATCGGTGCGGGTTGTCATCCACGACGAGCTGGGCGACGAGGCCTCCAGCGTGGTCCGCTTCGACTTCCACGCCAACAGCCGCCGGGGCCACGCCTACGACGTCGAGTACGTGCTGTTCGTGAAGACCAGCGACGGGCTCGTCAGCGAGGTGATCGAGCTCCTCGACACCCAGGCCTCCACCGAGCAGCATCAGGGCAACGACGTCGGCCGCCCCCCGTCCTGAGCCTCCACGCCCCCGGGTCAGCGCTGAGCGGCTTCGGCCTGGATCGGGAACTGCAGCTCGGTTCGCCACTGCGACAGGTCGTCGGGGCAGTGGAGGTAGACCTCGCGGGAGTAGCCGGTGGTGCGGAAGCCGTTCGCCTCGATCCACCCGAGGACAGGGGCCACGGTGTCGACATCGACCGTGGCCATGTCGCCGAGGTGGATCGCGGTGGCCGCCAGCTCCACCTCGGGGAGGTCCACGATCTCGAACCCCGCCACCTCGGTGATCGTCGGATCGACCGGGAACCCGGCGTGCACCCCGATCCCGCCGTCGGCTGCGTCGTCGTAGTAGGCGGTGGGTGAGCCCACGATGTCGATGCCGGCGCTCACCAGCGCGTCGAGCAATCTCGGGTACAGCGGCTGGATCACGGGGCCGATGTCGGCCGAGTTGAAGGTGGGGCTCACCCCCGACGCCACGGCCAGGTGCACCGCCGGCAATCGTTTGGTGGCCACGTCGACGCGCCGGTCGCTCTGGTTGCTCATCTCGTTCTCCAATCGTCGGATATGGGACTCGACCCGCTCCAGGCGGGCACCGGCCTCGGCCAACTCGGCTTCCAGCTCCGTACGCCGTAACAGCAGCATCCCCCGCAGCTCGGCCGGGTTCACCCCGCCCTTCGCCACCCGCCCGATGTCGCTGAGCGAGAACCCGAGCCCCTTCAACGCCAGCAGCTGCAACCGGTCGGCCAGCTGCGCCTCGTGGTAGCGGCGGTAGCCGGTGCCGTCGTCGACCTCGGCCGGCACCAGTAGGCCGAGCTCGTGATAGTGCCGCAGCATCCGGGGAGTCACCCCACCGAGCTGGGCCAGATCGCCGATCGAGTACATGCCTCGGACGGTACGGGTTGACACCGTGTGAGTGTCAAGCATCGAGCCGGGCCAGTCGGCGGTCAGGAAGTGCGCGGTGGCCTCGAGGCCGCCAGGACGGTGGCGGCCAGGGCCATGCGGTGATCCTTGGCCCACGGCGCACCGAGAGCGGCCCGGGGGCCGTGGAGCACGTCGTGGGCCCGGTCGCCCAGAAGGCGGGCCGCCTCGGCCTCGACGTCCCCGGCATCGAACCGGTGGACGGCCCAGCCCCGGGCGGCCGCCGCTTCGGCCAGCACCTGGCGGTACATCACCGAGTCGGCCTGGGCCTCGTAGGGCGTGCGGCGCTGGGTGGCGATGTCGGTGGGGAAGTCGGCCGGCCAGTCCCGGAGCGACAGCGACACGATCGGATCGCCCACCGCTCCGGCCAGGTCGCTCAGCGCCGCGGCGGTGGCCCGCTCCGCCGCCGCCCGCACCTCGGCCACCAGCGCGGCCAGGGCGTCGTCACCGATCGGCTCCGCTGGTTCGGTCGGCTGGTGCATGGCCCACGGCCCGCCCACGTGGTGGACCGGCGCCTCGGGCAGCCCGGGACCGATCAGCTCGATGCGCCGCCGGTCGACCACCCGATGGTCGGGGCCGGCGGTGACAGCGACGGCCCACCCGAAATGATGGGCGACTCCCACCCGCAACATGGCACCAGTCTGCCCGGCCGGCAGCCCCACGTGGCGGCCCCGAGTATCAGCCCTGAGCCCGTTCGCCCCGTTCGGCCTTGTCCACGATCGTGGCCACCCGTTTGGCCCGGGTCTCGGCCTTGGCCCCGGTGATCACCCAATACAGCATCTGCTTGCGGGCGCTGGGTGGGAACCGGTCCCAGGCCGCCCGGGCCTCGGGGTTGGCGTCGAGCGCGGCGGCCAGATCGTCGGGCTCCAGCAGGTCTTCCACCGGATCGAGCAGGGTCCACCACCCGTTGGCCTGGGCCACCGCCACCGCCCGCCGCCCGGCGTCGGTCATCAGCCCGGCCGCCTCCATCGCCGCCACCCGCTGCCGGTTCAACCGGGTCCAGCTGCTCTTGGCCTTGCGGGGCGTGATCAGCTGCAGCCCCCGTTCCTCGTCGAGGATGTTCACCGTGGAGTCGATCCAGCCGAAGCACAGCGCCTCCTCCACCACCTCGGGATAGGGGCAGGCCGGCCGCCCGGTGGCCGACCGCCACGAGCACAGCCACACCCCCCGCTCCGACCCGTGGTTCGCCTCCAGCCACGCCCGCCACTGGGCCCGGGTCTCGGCGTGGAAGATCGGGAAGCCGAACTTCCACGTGGCCGGATGCTCCGATGCCGACGGTGAGGACGATGACGATGACGACGGCGGTGGGGTGGCCATCGACCCGAGCGTAGAACCTGGCCGGGGCCGGGCGACTACCCCCGGCCCAACCCGGCGTCCCGGGCCCGGATGGCGGCCTCGGTCCGGTCGGCGGCGTGGAGCTTGCTCAGGATGCTCGACACGTGGTTGGCCACCGTCCGCGGGCTCAGATAGAGCGTCTCGGCGATGGCGGCGTTGGACCGCCCCCGGGCCAGGTGGTCGAGGATCTCCCGTTCCCGCTCGGTCAGCTGGGGGAGCGCTGCGGCACCGCCGGCCGACGGTCGCTGCCGCCCACCCCACCCTCGACCAGCCGGTCAGGCCGCGACATCATGGGGCGACGCCGAGGCCTTCACCATCGAGGCCGGGAGGAGCAGCGCGGCCACCTCGAAGGATCGCTCGGCGGATACCAGATCACCCGGCTGGAGCATTCGCTCCAGGCCGCCACCCGGGCCCGTCTCGACGAGGCCGACGCCGACTGGATCGTGGCCGCCCTCGTCCACGACATCGGCGACGAGCTCGCCCCCTACAACCACAGCGACTACGCCGCCGCCATCCTCCAGCCCTACGTGCCGGCCGAGGTGCACTGGGTGGTGCAGCACCACGGCCTCTTCCAGGCCTACTACCACGCCCACTTCAACGGCGGCGACCGCCATGCCCGCGACATGGTGGCGCCCGGCGGCCGGCAGCTCCCACCGCCAGCCTGACTGCGATGGTCTGACCGGGCGGTTCGCGGCCCGGTGGCCGGGGGGCGTACCATGCGGCCATGAAACTCGGGACGAGCGTGAACTATGCCGGCGACTTCGCCAAGTCGGTCGAGCGGGTGGTGGAGCTGGAGAAGGCCGGGCTCGACGTGGCCTGGGTGGCGGAGGCCTACAGCGTCGACGCCGTCAGCCAGATCGGCTACCTGGCGGCCAAGACCGAGCGGATCGAGCTGGGCACCGGCATCCTCAACGTCTACTCACGCACCGCGGCGGCCATGGGCCAGACGGCGGCCGGGCTCGACATGGTGTCGAACGGGCGGTTCATCCTCGGCCTCGGGGCCAGCGGCCCCCAGGTGGTGGAAGGCTTCCACGGCATCCCCTACGAGAAGCCGATGGCCCGCATCCAGGAGTACATCGACGTCGTCCGCATGACCCTACGGCGCGAACCCCTCGTGTACGATGGCCAGACCGTCAAGCTCCCCTTGCCCGAGGGCCAGGGCACCGGGCTGGGCAAGCCCCTGAAGCTGATCAACCATCCCGTGCGCAACGAGGTGCCGATCTGGTGGGCGTCGCTGATGCCGCTGTCGGTGAAGGCCACCGCCCGCTCGGCCGACGGCTGGCTGCCCGTGTTCTTCGTGCCCGACGAGTTCCAGAAGGTGTGGGGCGACGACCTCAAGGCCGGCACCGCCCAGCGCGACCCGTCGCTGGGGCGACTGGAGATCGGGGCCGGGGCCACCGTGGCCATCGGCGAGGAGTACGCCGGCGGTGGGGCCGACCCGGTGCTCGACCTGGCCCGGCCCCAGACCGCGCTGTACTGGGGCGGCATGGGCGCCCGGGACAAGAACTTCTACAACACGATCGCCCGCCAGTACGGCTTCGAGGCCGAGGCCATCGAGATCCAGGACCTCTACCTCGACGGCCACAAGAACGAAGCGGCGGCCGCCGTGCCCCGGGACTTCCTGGAGCGCTCCAGCCTGGTGGGGCCGGCGTCGTACGTGAAGGAACGGCTCGGCGCCTGGAAGGAGGCAGGGGTCACCGTGCTCAACGTGAGCATCGCCCCCGGCCAGGATCCGGTGGCCACCATGGGCACCCTGCGCCAGCTCATGGAAGACGCCTGAGGGGCCGGCCGGCGAGCGGCAACGGGTAGTCAGGGGGTGGTGGCGATCACCACGTCGATGCGGCGGTTCCGGGTGCGGCCGTCGAGCGTGTCGTTGTCGGCCACGGGGGCGAAGGGGCCGTCGCCCCGGATCGTCACCGCCTCGGGCGGCACCCCGGCCGCCACCAGCGCGTTGCGGGCGGCGATGGCCCGTCGCAGCGACAGCGTGAGGTTGTAGACGACGTCACCCACGCCGTCGGTGTTGCCCACCAGCGTCACCCGCCACTGGGGGCGGAGCTGGAGAAGCCGGGCCAGCTGGTCCACCGAGCGGGCGGCGTCACCGGCGAGCCGGTTGGAATCGAACGGGAAGAGCAGCGGTTCCTCCACGATCACCCGGCCCGACGGTGCCGGGGCCCCGGCCCGGACGGTCAGCTCGTCGACCACCTCGAATCCCTGGCTGGTCAGGTCGGCCATGCCGGCGATCAGGGCCGATCGGGCGGCCCCGTCGGGCACGTCGCCCCGCAGCACCACCCGGGTCCCGCTGAGCACGGTGACCGCCGCCGCCTCGCTGCCGTCGGCGGCTGGAGTGGTGCCGCTGCCTCCGGTGGACGCGCCCGGGGCCGTGTTGCCGGGCCCCTCCTCGGCCAGGCGGCTGCGGAGCCCGAAGCCGTACTCGGTGTCGTGCAGCTCCACGTAGTGGCGCTCCGGATGGCGGACGATGTTGGCCACGTCGGCCGGAAAGCTGTCGACGCACCCCGACGGGGTGGCGCCGGTGAGGTAACCGAAGTCCACCGTGATCCCGCCCGATGCGCCGGTGGGGGCGGCGTGGATGTGGCCGGGGAAGGGGTCGGTGAGCCCGGTCACTTCGAACTGGTAGCAGATCGTGCCGGCGGTGGGATCGAGGTCGAGGCGAACCGTGCCGGCGGCGTCGGTGGAACCCTGGGGGTCGGCCAGGGCCAACCGGTAGGTGGTCGGCCCCACCGGTGCCTCGGGACCGTCGACGGCAGTGGCGGCTACCGCCGTCGCCGTGGTGACGGGGGAGGCCGGCGCCGGCTCGGTGATACCGGTAGCCAGGTCGTCGGTGCCGCTGGGGGCCGGGCCGGCCGTGATCGAGGTGGTGGCGCCGGCGTCGCTCTCGATGGTGCCGTCGCCGCCGCCGAACCGGGTGCTGACGGCCAGTGCCACCAGCGCTGCCGCCACCACCGTGACCGCACCGGCCACGAGCAGGCGCCGGCTGGGGCGTTCGTCGTCCTCCGGTGGCCCGGTCGCCTCCGCCGCGTCCGCTGGCCCGGCCTCCGGCCTCCGCCGCAGTCCGGTCGGTCCGGCCTCCGGTTCCAGCGGCACGGTCTCCGGCTCCAGCGGCACGGCCTCCGGTTCCAGCGGCGCGGCCTCCGGTGGCACCGCCGACGGCGGCCCGTCGGGGGCGAGGGCGGCGAGCCACTCGCCCCAGCCGCTGGCGGCCAACGCGTCGGCCTCGGCCCGCAGATCGGGGTGGCCGCCCCGGGCCACCTGGTCGGCCAGCAATGAAGCCGCCGCCTCGGTGGACAACCCCAGCACCCGTTCGGCCTCGCCCGGAGGCAGGGAGGCGTCGCGGGCGATCACGCCCGCCACCAGGCCCGTCCGCTCCCCGAAGAGCATCCGGGTCAGCGAGCCGCCCCGCTCAGGGTCACCCGGGCTGCCGGTGCCCGAGGCGCCGGGGCGGACCAGGCGTTGCCACGTCCAGCGGCCGCCCCCGTCGGTCAGGCGGGCCAACTCGGTGACGACGGCGGCCGACGCCAACACCGCGCCTGTCCGCACCGCCTGGCGATCCGCCGGGGCGTTCTCGCCGGTGAGGGCACCGACCGGCCCATCGCCCGTCGTCGCCGCCACGAGATCGTCAAAGAAGCCGGACATGGTCGCCTCGTACACCCATTCGGCCGCCCGCCAATCTGCCGGCCTTCCTTCGCCCTCCTCGGGAGTATACGGGGTCGCGTCGGAGCGGGCTCCAGGGCCGGAACGGACCATGGCTGAGCTGGCCCGATCGAGCGGGGCCGGGGGTCCGGGCGTCGCCGTGGCCGACCGGGCCTGATTGCCTGACGCCGGGGGCCGTTCCCGGGGTACCCTCGCCCGCTGTGCCCACCCCCACCACGCTGCTCTCGTTCGGCGCCGCCGCCCTGTTCCTCCTGCTCATCCCCGGGCCGGCGGTGATGTACATCGTGACCCGGTCGGCCGCCCAGGGGCGCCGGGCCGGCCTGGCGTCGGTGGCCGGCGTGCATCTCGGCACCTCGGTGCACGTGGCTGCCGCCATGGTGGGCCTGTCGGCCATCCTGGTGGCGTCGGCCACCGCCTTCACGGTGGTGAAGCTGGCAGGAGCCGCCTACCTGATCTGGCTCGGGGTGAAGTCGATCCGGGCCGGGATCGCGGGCACCGGGGAGGTGGCGTCGGCCGCCTTCGAGCCCCGTCCCCTGCGCCGTGTCTTCCTCGACGGCGCCGTGCTCAACGTCCTCAACCCCAAGACCGCCATCTTCTTCCTGGCCTTCGTCCCCCAGTTCGTGGACCCCCACACCACCCACCCCGCCCTCAGCGTCGGTGTGCTGGGGGCCGAGTTCATCGGGATCGGCCTGTGCTCCGACGGCACCTACGCCATGGCCGGCGGCTGGGTGGGCCAACGGCTCCGCTCCTCACCCCGCCTGCAGAAGCGCAAGGACATCGTGGCCGGCTCCACCTTCATCGGCCTGGGCGCCGTGACGGCATTCAGCGGCGGTGGCCACAGCGCCAGCTGAGCGCCCACTCCGGGCCGCCCCGAGGGCCGCCGCTCACCCCACCTCGGTGGGGGCGAACACGAACGTGCTGCCCCCGGCCACCTCTCCGGCCGCCGTGAGCTGGACCACCGACAGGCGCCCCTGTTCCGTCACCCCGGCGGTACCGCCAACGGCCACCACGGCGATCTCGTCGGGTTCCGCCCCCCCGCCGGCAGGGAGGTCGAGGGGCACGTCCACCCCCCACGCCGCCGAGCCCCGGGCCGACACCGTGAACGAGCGGGTGACATCGAACCGCTCCTGGAAGGCGATCCACGACGACTCCGGCCGCAACTGGTCGCCCAGCCACCCGGCGCGCAGCCGGCCCAGCTCGGCCGCCGTGATCCGCTTCGCCGTCAGCCCGGCGGGAAGCCGGGTTCCCAACCGGGTGCTGGCGGCGGTCGACAGCAGGTAGCGCACCGTCACGCCCTTCCCGGAGAACCGGGGCAACCGGACCGACCACGGCCCGCTATCGCTCCCCGGCGGCGAGGCCGGAGCGTGGAGCCGCAGAGGCACGGGCCGCATCTCGTCGGGCTGGAGGGTCACCAGGTGCAGGTTGCGCAGGCCGATGCGCTTGTCGGTCGTCACCAGCGAGGCCACGCTGAACGTGGCCCGGGTGGCGGCCGGCAGCGGGTCGTCGGCCGACTCCACAACCACCAGGACACAGGAATGGGGATCGGACCCCACCGCCGGTGTGTAGGGCCAGCTCACCACGTCGGGCCGCAGCGGGTCCACGGCGGGGATCACCCGGGCCGGCCCCAGCGGCACCCAGTTGGCGTCGCCGGCGCTGTTGGGCCAGGCCGACCAGAAGTCGGCCGGGAGGTCGGGCAGCCCGGCCGAGGCCGGCGCCACCAGAGCCTGCACCGTCACCGTCCCCGCCGCCATCGGCCCCCGGTTGTGGACCTGCACGTACACCTGGTTCTGGTTGCCCACCTCGGGGTTCTCGTGCACCAGCGCCGTCTCGAACGTGTAGTAGCTGGTGGTGGCGGGGGTGAGCTGGAACGACGGGGGAGCGTCGACCTTCACGTCGGCGCACTCCCACCACCAGCAGGGCGAGCCGAGCGTCACCTGCCGGGTCGGGTCGTCCCACGCCGCCGGCACCGGAACGGGCGCGCCGCCCCGGCCGTTGTCCATCACGTGGTTGCGCACGAACAGGTCGACCTCGGCCGTCGAGGCGCCGGGCCCGGTGTCGATCTCCCACAGACCCCGCCCGTGGGTGGCCGCCCGGAGCAGGGTGCTGCCGGCCCGCTGACGGAGGTCGTACACGGCGGTGTTGGGCAGGCCCTGCGACCAGGCCTCCCACTGCTGGCCCCCGTCGGCCGACCGCCACACGCCGATGTCGGTGCCGACGTACCACTCGGTGGCCGAGGCCAGGCACAGGGCGTACATGGGCACGTCGGGCAGGCCGGTGCTGGCCGGCGTCCAGGCGGCGGCGCCGGCGGCCGCCACCTCGCCCTGCCACACGTGGTCGGCCAGCCCGAACCCGCTGAACGCCACCACCACCGTGGCGTCGTCGCCGGGCACGCCGGCCACGTCCCAGATCCATTGGCCGGTGGGCAGGGGCGGACCGTGCAGGGCCCGCACCGTCCAGGCGGAGCCCGTCCGGAGGAGCCGGTACACCTGGCCCGAGGTGGTGGCGCACCACAGCACGGTGTCGGACGTGAACGACAGCGCCGAGATCCGCCCCACCAGCCCGGGCAGCGCCACCCCGGCTCCGGGCCAACCGCCGCTGCCCAGCGCAGCGTCTATGTTGACCACGGTGGTGCCCCACGCGATGCGGTCCGAGGTGGGGCTGACGGCCGACGGAGGATAGAAGACGCCGTTGCCGTCGAGCCCGGCCGACACGTCGGTGTAGGTGCCGAAGGCGCCACCGGTCGTGCTCCGCTCCACCGCGTTGCCGTAGTAGGAGTGGGTGACGTGGGCCCCGTTCACCTTGCTGACGGTGCATGAGCCGCCGTCGCCGTCGGCGCTGTGATGGTGGACGGGGCTGTTGCGGTACTGCTGGGTGCCGTTGTCCTGCGTGCCGCCCTGGACGAAGCCGTCGGTGGTGGGGTGGGTGTCGATGACCTCGTACTGGAGCAGGCACAGGCCCTCGTTTGGGCTGTCGCTCCAGGTGGCGCCGGCGTCGGGGCTCACGAAGAACCCGCCGTCGTTGCCGGCGTACAGCACCTGGTTCTGGGAGGGGTGGAAGGCCAGCGCGTGGTTGTCGGGATGGATGGCGCCGCCCACGTTGGTGACGCCCCACACCCCCCGGCTGTTGCGGACGCAGCGGTACACCTCCACCCCCGACACGTAGACGACGTCGGGGGTGGCCGGGTCGACGTTCACGTCGTTGGTGAAGGCGCCGTAGACCTGGATCCTCGTGCTCTTCGTACACAGCTCCCAGGTGCCGGCATCGGGCGCGGTGCTGCGGTACAGGCCGCTCAGGCCGTCGTTGGCGTCGGCGACCAGGGCGTAGAGGAACGACGGATTGCTGGGCGACTGGCTCAGGCTGATCCGGCTGGTGGCCGGGCCGGCCGGTAGGCCGGTGCCGAGCCGGGTGAAGGTTGGTCTGGTGCTGCGGGCATCGGTGGTGCGGTAGATCCCGCTGCCCCAGAAGGCGGCGAACACGGTGTTGCCCGACGGGTCGGACCGGTCGATCACCACATCGCAGCAGGCGATCACGTCGGCCGACAGCGAGGGTAGGCCGCCCCCGGTGAGGAGGGCCCAGTTGGCCCCGTCGATGGTGCGGACCAGGCCCCGGCTGGTGGCCCCGAAGGCCCGGTTGGCGTCGGCCCGGTCCACCGCCAGGCGGTAGAAGCTCGCTCCGGCCAGGAGGGGGGCGGCGTGGCTGGACCAGGTGGCGCCGCCGTCGGACGAGCGCAACACCCCGACGCCGAGGTACACGCCGGGCGCCGAGCTCTGGGGATAGACGGTGCTGTACAGCTGCACGTTGCCTTCGCCGGTTCCGGCGTAGAGCACCTCGGGATCGTCGGTGCCGGCGGCCAGCGCCCCGATGGCCAGCGACGGCTGATCGTCGGTGAGGGGACGCCAGGTGACGGCGCCGTCATCGGTGCGCCACACTCCGCCCCGGCTGGTACCGATCCAGATCCGGGCCGGGTCGGTGGGGTGGGGGGCGATGGCCGTGACCCTTCCGCTGATCAGGATCCGGTTCCCGCCGTAGGTCTGGCCGTTGGGCACGGCCAGGGGGCCGAGCGGGGTCCAGCTCGGCTTCCCCGGCACCACCGGTGCCGCCGCCCGGCCCAGGGTGGGCGGGCCGTCGCGCTCGGTCAGGGCCCGGAGGCGGAGCAGGGCCGGATTGGCGTCGGCCGGGCGGGGCGGCGGTTCCGATCGCAACCGGGCGGTGGAGGCCTGGGCCAGCATCGGGTCGGCGGCCAGGCCGGCCCGGGCGGCATCGGCCTCGGTGCGGTTGAGTTGCTCGGTGCGGAAGGCGGCGAAGTCCTCGGCCAGGCGGCCGTACAGCTTGGCCGTGTCCTTCACCCGGCGCCGTGGGCGACGGGCCGGGCTCACCCTCGGGCCCCGGCTCGCCCTCGGGCCCCGGCCAGGGCCCGGCGGCACTCCCAGGCCGACAGCGCCCCAGCCGCTCCGGCGGCCAGCCCCAGCACCGCCACCACCCCCCATTCGGCCGACCCCGAGCCACCGTCGGGCTCGATCCCGGTTGCTTCGATCCAGCGGGGGAAGGCGGCGGTGACCAGGGCGGCCACGGCGAACACCACTCCCAACACGGCCTCCACCCGCCAGCGCATCCCCGCTCCGGCTCTGTTCGCCATCACCCCTCCTCCGATCGTTCGGCTGCGCCAGCTAGAGGCCTGAGTCGCCTCGGCGATACATGGATTCGCGGTCGAAGTCTGGCACCGGGGTGTGACAGTATCCCGTCGGGATGGTGCTGGCCGGAGCCGTGGTTCGTTGCGGTCGGAACCGGGGGCGGCTCGGACGCTAGGGTCGGGTCCACCCCAGCGAGAGGAGAGCCCATGGCGCTCAACCGGAACGTCGGCGATCGGTTCCCCGACGTCACCATGGTCGACGACCGCGGCCAGGCCCGCACGATCGGCGAGGTGGCCGACGGCCAACCGTTGTTCCTCGCCTTCTTCCGTGGCCCGTGGTGACCCAAGTGCCAGCTGCAGCTGCGAGAACTGGTCGAGTTCTCTGAGTCAACCGCCGTCTCCTACCAGCGGCTCGCCGTGGTCTCGGTGGACCCGCCCCGGGTGCTGGAGGCGTTCAAGGCCGGGCTCGGCGCCCGGTTCCCCTTCCTCAGCGACGAGGATCGGGCGGTCACCAACGAGCTCGGTATCGCCGAGCGCACCGACCCCCGCCACGGCCCGCTTCCGGTGCCGTTCACCTTCGCGCTCCTGCCCGACCTGACGATCAGCCACATCTGGAACGGGTGGTACTTCGTGGGCCGACCCACCCCCGAGGAGCTACGTCGGGCTGCCCGCGAGATCATGGACCGGGTGGTGCCCGACCTCGACTTCCGGGGCGACTGAGGCGTTCCTCAGATCAGCAGCTCGGCCAGGCGGGCCAGCGCGGCGTCGGCCTGGGCCACCGTACGGCGACCGAGGCCGCAGCTGTGCGACACGTCCACGGGCCGGCCCACGGCGTCCTCGATGACGTCGCGGATCCGGCGCTGGACGGCGATGTCCTGCTCCTCGTGGGCGAACCCGGCGATCACCCGGACCTCGGGACCGAGGCGGAGCCCGGCCAGCGGGCGGTGGAAAGCAGGGTCGGCCGAGGGTGGGTTGTCGGCCTCGGCCAGCGGCAGGTGCACGAAGTCGAGCGGGCGCCCGCTGGGCCAGGCGGCCACGATGGCGTTGGTCAGCTGCACCAGCAGCTCGGCGTCGGCCAGATGCCCGAACGCCTTGTGGTTCATGTCGCCCAGGCACAGGTGCAGCCCGAAGCGGGCGCCGGGCGGCGCCCCCTGGGCCAACGTCGCCACCTGGCGGCCCAACCGGCCGGCCAGCACCGGCCGCAACCGGGCCGGGGCCCGGGTCAGCACCACCACCTCGGCCGGGATCTCGATCTGGTACACCACGTCGTCGCCGTAGAGGGCCGACACCTCGTGCATGGTGGTGGCCAGAGCTTCACCGAACGGGCGGCGGTGGCGCACCGGACCCACCGGGCCGAAGGTGAACATCGACAGGTCGATGTCGCCCGGGATCCCCACCTGGAACCGCAGGCCCGGCCGCTCGTACTCGTTCCGCAGGGCGAGGAAGACACTGCGGGCGGCGAAGGCGGCGGCGATGATACCGAGGTCGAGCGACGCCCCGTACAGGCGGTGGCCGGGGCGGACCCGGAACCGGGGCACCCGGTCGTAGTCGGACCAGTCGCCCTCCTTCACCAGCTCCAGATCGGGGTGGTGGCGCAGGGCCTCGACCATGGAGATGATCCAGTTCCGCCGCTCGCCCGTCTCCCCGTCGGGCAGGGTGGCCAGCGACGGGCCGAGCCGGCCCATGGCCAGCTTCATGGCATCGATCTCGTTGGCCCCGGGCAGGCTGCCCACCAGGTGGGCCCGTCGTGTGACCATGACTCCGCTCCCGCTCCGCCGCCCGGTGATCGTGGTGGGGCGATCGTAGCCGGACGCGACGGTGCCAGGGGCCGAACGACCCCTGGCACCGTCGGGCTCAGCCGTCGGGCGTCATTGCCCCGGCTGTGTCAGCTTGGTGTGCTCAGTACAGCTCGCAGGTGCCACCCGACTGCTGGAAGTTGCAGTTCTTGGAAGCTCCGTCGAGGTTGAACAGCTCGGTCTTGGAGAGGTAGCTCTGCTTGGCCACGTCGAACTGCTGGAACACGCCGCCTTCGGTGTAGTACGAGTCCTTGTTGCCGTCGACGTGGAAGACCATGCCGGGCAGCTGGAGCGGGTTGTTCATGTCCAACGCCCGGGCGGCGAGGATGGTGTTGCCCCGGGTGAGGCCACCGTCGAGTTCACCGGCGATCTGCAGGACCTGGGCCCAGGCCCAGCCGTAGATCATGCCGAGGCCGAGCTCGGCGGCCGAGTCGGGATCGTCGCCGTGGGCCTTGAGGATGTCACGGGCCCACACCACGGTCGGATCGGTCTGCTGCTCGGGGTCGCGGACGTCCTTGGACCCGCCGTTGACGATCCACCAGCCTTCAGAAGCGGAGCCGTCGCCGCCCACCTTGTCCTTGGACAGCTGGGTGGAGCCGGCGCAGGTGTTGGGCTGCCAGAGGTACTTCACGTCCTCCTTCATCCCGTTCTGGCCTGCCTCGATGACGGCCTGGGCGCAGAAGGTGCCGGCCACCATGGCGATGAAGAAGTCAGGCTTCTTGGAGCCCAGCGTGGTCATCTGGTTGGTGATCGTGGGCGACTGGGGGTCGACGGTCTCGGTCACGTAGGTGACCTTGTCCTTGATCGGCGAGGAGTCGAGCCAGGCCTGGAACCCCACGCCGTAGATCTTGCCGAACTCGTTCGCCTCGATCAGCGACGCCACCGTCACGCCATCGGGAAACTCGCCGATGTGGTCCTCGATGAACGAGCCCCACAGCACGGCCTCGGTGGTGTAGGCCAGGCCCAGGCCGGTGGTCCAGGGGTGGTTCTTCGGGTCACCCCAGGCCGGGTGGCCGCTCTGGTTGAACAGCTGTGGCACACAGCGCTGGTTGACCTTGTCGTAGGTCTTGAGGATGTTGGGCGAGCCCAGGGTGACCAGGCCGAAAACCTTCTCCGAGTCGAGGAACTCGTCGACCAGCGGCACGGTCTTGGCCGGGTCGTAGCCGTCGTCCTTCTGGAGGTAGTTGGTCTTCCGGGTCTTGCCCGTGGAGTCCTTGAAGGCGCCCTTGTCGCTGTAGTAGTTGAGGATCGCTTCCTGGCCCTTGCCGTAGTTGGCGGCGTAGGCGAGGGTGCCCGATTGGGCCAGGGTCTGGCCGATCTTGATCTCGGTGTCGGTGATGCCCTCGGTCGGGCTCCAGCCCGACGGACACTTCGACAGGTCGACGGTGAAGCCCTCGGGGCCCGTGATCGTCTTGCCGTCGGCCGAGACACCCCACTTGTTGTCCTTGATGCGCGTGACGATGGCCTCCCGCTGGGCCGCCCACAACGCCTCCCAGCCGTCCATGTCCGTGGGTAGCTTGGCCGGATCAGTAACCGCCTCACCGGTGAAGTCGTCGGCGGCGATGGCCAGCGACACCGATGTGGTGGTGCCGGCCTCGGTCGTGGCCGTGGCCCCACCGCTGTCGGTGGTCTCCGTGCCCGAACCGCTGTCGCTACTGCTGCCGCACGCTGCTGCGACGAGGGAAACCCCCATCGCGGCGATGAGCAGCCTCCTGCGTGGAGCTCTCATACTCTTCTCCCCTAGTGAACGCTGCACGGTTCCCGGGCAGCGGGCGTCACCCTAGCCCACGTCCCTACCGGCAACGCAAAGGCGACCGCAAGACGCGTCCAACCTGTAACCGGGCCGGAACGACCCGGTTACAGGTTCAGGGGAGAGTCGGTAGCTCAGTAGAGCTCGCAGGTACCTCCCTGCTGCTGGAAGTTGCAGTTCTTGGACGCTCCGTCGAGGTTGAAGATCTCGGTCTTGGACACGTAGCTCTGCTTGGCCACGTCGAACTGCTGGAACACGCCGCCCTCGGTGTAGTACGAGTCCTTGTTGCCGTCGACGTGGAAGACCATGCCGGGCAGCTGGAGCGGGTTGTTCATGTCCAGAGCCCGGGCGGCCAGGATCGTGTTGGCCCGGGTGAGGCCACCGTCGAGCTGACCGGCGATCTGGAGGACCTGCACCCAGGCCCAGCCGTAGATCATCCCCAGACCGAGCTCCACCGCCGAGTCGGGGTCGTCGCCGTGGGCCTTGAGGATGTCCCGGGCCCACACCACCACCGGGTCGGTCTGCTGCTCGGGGTCCCGGATGTCCTTGGAGCCGCCGTTGACGATCCACCAGTCCTGGGAGGCGGAGCCGTCGCCGCCCACCTTCTCCTTCGACAGCTGGGTGGAGCCGGCGCAGGTGTTGGGTTGCCACAGGTACTGGACATCCTCCTGCATCCCGTTCTGGCCGGCCTCGATCACGGCCTGGGCGCAGAAGGTTCCGGCGACCATGGCGATGAACACCTGGGGCTTCTTGGAGCCCAGCGTGGTCATCTGATTGGTGATCGTGGGGGCCTGGGGATCGATGGTCTCGCTGACGTAGGTGACCTTGTCCTTGATCGGGCTGGCGTCGAGCCAGGCCCGGAACCCGACGTCGTAGATCTTGCCGAACTCGTTCGCCATGACGAGGGAGGCGACGGTCACGCCGTCGGGCCATTCGTCGATGTGGTCCTCGATGAACGAGCCCCACAGCACCGCCTCGGTGGTGTAGGCCAGGCCCAGGCCGGTGGTCCAGGGGTGGTTCTTGGGATCACCCCAGGCCGGGTGGCCGGTCTGGTTGAACAGGTGCGGCACACAGCGGGCATTGATCTTGTCGTAGGTCTTGAGGGTGTTGGGCGAGCCCAGGGTCACCTGGCCGAAGACCTTCTCCGAGTCGAGGAACTCGTCGACGAAGGGGACGGTCTTGGCCGGGTCGTAGCCATCGTCCTTCTGGATGTAGGTGACCTTCCGGGTCTTGCCGGCGGAGTCCTTGAAGGCGCCCTTGTCTCCGTAGTAGTCGAAGATGGCCTCCTGGCCCTTGCCGTAGTTGGCCGCCGCCGCCAGGGTGCCCGATTGGGCCAGGGTCTGGCCGATCTTGATGTCGGTGTCGGTCAGGCCCTCGGTCGGGTTCCAGCCCGACGGGCACTGCGACAGGTCGACGGTGAAGCCCTCAGGACCGGTGAGCGTCTTGCCGTCGGCCGAGACACCCCACTTGTTGTCCTTGATGCGCTTGACGATGGCCTCCCGCTGAGCCGCCCACAGCGCCTCCCAGCCGTCCATGTCCTTCGGCAGCTTCGTGCCATCGGTGATCGCCTCACCGGTGAAGTCGTTGGCGGCGATGGCCAGCGACACCGATGTGGTGGTGCCGGCCTCGGTTGTGGCCGTGGCCCCACCGCTGTCGGTAGTTTCGGTGCCCGAGCCGCTGTCGCTGCTACTACCGCACGCGGCCGCCACGAGGCTGAGCCCCGTGAACACGGCAACGAGCAGCCTCCCCCCTGGAGCGCTCATCTGTTCTCTTTCCCCCTCGGGCCACCGCAGCGCGCTGGCACTGCAGGGGAGCATAACCAGCCGCGGTAACCCCCCACAAGCGTGTCGAGCGATGGTTGGTGTCGTTCCCGCCCGGGAGGCCGATGGAATGCGGGCCCTGTTGGGCCGCGATGGTAGCGTCGCCGGCGGGGACCGGCGATCGGGGAGGTGACGGCATGGCGCTGGCCCGACCGGGCACCGCCACTGAACGCCGGGGTGCGTTCGCCTGCTTCTCGGTACCGTCGTACCCGACGCTGTGGGTGAGTGGCTGGTGCTGGACGGCCACCCGCCAGCTGTCGGTGTTCCTCGGGGCGTTCCTCGTCAACGAGCTGACCGCCTCGCCGCTGCGGGTGCAGCTGGTGGGCACGATGTTCTTCCTGCCCATGTTCCTGGGCGGGATCGTGGCCGGTGTGGTGTCGGACCGGTTCGACCGGCGGCGCACGATGATGCGCCAGCTGCTGGCCCTCACGCCGATCACGGTGGGAATGGCCGCCGTGAGCTGGTCGGGCCACCTGGCGGTGTGGATGGTGTACGCCCTCATGCTGTGCGTGGGAGTGGGCGGGGTGCTCGATATGACCTCGCGCCGGGCCCTGGTGATCGACCTGGTGGGCCCGGAGCGGGCCACCAACGCGGTGGCCATGGAGGCCTTCGCCATGTCGTCGGGAACCACGATCGGGATCCTGGCCGGCGGGGCCCTGCTGCGGTGGGTGGGCCCCGAGGGCACCTATCTGATGATCGCCGGGTTGTACGCCGTCTCGGCCGTGCTGTTGCGCCGGGTGGTGGTGCCGGAGCGGGCCCTGCCCGGGAGCGGTGCCGATGGTGCCGCCGGCGGTCCGCCCTCGGCCGCCGCCCTGCGGGCCGACTTCATGGAGGGAGTGCGGCTGCTGCGCACCGAGCGGCCCCTGGTGTCGCTGCTCGGTGTCACCGTGCTGATGAACTTCTTCTTCTACTCGCACACCCCGTTGGTGCCGGTGATCGCCAAGAACCTGGGCGCCGATCCGTTCCAGGCCGCCCTGCTGTCGGCCGGAGCCGGGGTGGGGACGATGGTGGGCGCCCTGGTGGTGGCGAGTCGCAACCCGGCCCGGCGGGGGCTCCTGTACCTGGGGGCGACGCTGTCGGCCATGGCCACCCTCAACCTGTTCGCCCATGCGCCGGTCTATCACCTGGCCCTGCCGGCCCTGATGGCGGCGGCACTGTGCTCGTCGGGGTTCAGCTCCACCCAGAGCTCGATCGCCATGACCGTGGTGAGCGAGCGGGTGCGGGGCCGGGCCATGGGGCTGGTGTCGATGGCCATCGGGGCGCTGCCGTTCGGCATGTTCGTGCTCGGCCTGCTGGCCCAGCGCCTCGGCCCGCCCGAGGCCCTCACGATCATGACCGTCACCGGGATCGTGCTCACCATCGCCTGGAACGCCTGGCGCCCCGAGCTGCGCCGGGTGCGGTAGGGCGAAGTGCCCAATGGCCTCGGTTGGGCTCGCTCGTCAGTAGCAGGCAGGCGTCGTCGTGCAGGTCTTCGACCATGTCGTCCAGGACCGCTCGCGGCCAGCTCATGTCGGGGGTCATGCTGCCGCTCGACGGTGAGCAGCCGGGCGAGCCCTTGCCGTGACTCCGGCTCGTTGCGCCGTTCCGAACACGCCGTCGGTGCACAGGAGGAGGCGGTCTCCCGCTGTCTGAGCACGATCTCGGCCACGTGCGGTGGTTGGCGGAGGGTGCCGAGGGGAGGCCCGGGGCGCACCGGGACGAGGACGGCGCGACCGTCCTGATGTGATGGGTGGCGGATGCCCAGCTACGGCGAACCGGGCCCGTCCGGAGACCGGGTTGAAGTCGGCTTTGATGGCAGTTGCCAGCTCACCCGGCCGAAACTGGCGGAGTAGTTCGCTCGGTCTTGACGATCGCATCGGCGGGGCCGACGCTCTGAAGGGCGTGGTCCGCATCGAAATGGAGCAGCCTTCCATCACCCGGAGGCGGCGAGGCCATGGTCGGCGACATCGCCGATCGAGAAGGCGATGCGGTCCGGCGCTCGATCCAGAGATCGGCGACGCCGCCGGCGGGCGCCCCGGCCAGGAACATCGAGCGGGCCCGTACGCCAACGCGCGTGATCCATCGTCGAGCTGGGTCGTTGAGCGAGCGCCGGTGATCCTCGCGGAGACGGACCCGATAGTTGACCGATCTCAGCGCCACCATCAGGTGGTAGCTCCCTGGTGACAAGCTACGCAAGGTCCAAGAGCAGCGGTGCGTGTTCGCTCGCAGGTACGGGCTCCTACAACGAACGGATGCGCAGCAGCGCATGCTGTCGACATCCGGTGACCGTGGGCGCTGACATCGTGATAGCGGCTCCTCGCCCGACCTTCACGGACGGCAACGACGGGTCCACGGGCATCGGGTGTTCGACACGCTGAACGGCAAGCCGGACAGCCATGGTGACACGAGCGGAGTCGTCGTGATGCGGCGAGGTTGCTGCGCTCGGTCAGAGGTGGAGGTGTACGGGCCTGAACTGACTGGGGCCAAGGCGCGAGGCGGGCAAGCAGGCTGTCGCTGGGGTGGCTGCGATCCGTACGACACGCTCGAGCGACGCTGAGATGAGAGTCGGACACCGTCGAGTGCTCGTCACGAAGACGAGCCGGTCTGGGTCGTCGAACGGCGCCCAGTCGAGCTCGGCGTTCCAGCTGGGCTCACGACTCCCGAGTCGCCGACCGCCACGCCATGGTAGCGATCGAACATATGCCTCGCATCGACAGCGAACGCTCCGGCGAGGCAGCTGGCACGCCGACGCTCAGTCCTGATCGTCCGGTTTCGGACCGACGACGTAGATTGCCGCGGCCTACACCGGATGCGATGGTCGACGCGACCACACGGGGATGGAAGGCGGTCGTACTCCAGGGAGCTCCGCCCGACAATGCACCTGAAGTGAGCATTGCCGGAGACCCCGCCGCAGTCGACGCACTCCTCCACGCCACACGCCTGGACCACCGCACGACCTGACTACTGGGCGGCCCGCAGAACACCCGCGGCGGCGACGCACCTGGGCGAGCATGCGGACCTTGGGGCGGCCGCGGCGGTGCCGCCGTCGCCACCGCGGGGCAGGCGTGGTGCGCGCCCCGCGCACCCGACGCAGGCCGGGTTGCTACCGTCGTGGGGCATGAGCGCGCCCCCACCCCATCCCGCCACCTCCCACCCCGTGGCTTTCGGTCGGCTGGCCCCCACCGTGGTGGTGAGCGACATCGGGCGGGCCGTCGAGTTCTACCGGGACGTGCTGGGCATGGTCCCGGTGTTCGAGAACGGGAACCCGGTGAGCTTCACCATCGTGGAGCGGGATCAGGCCGAGCTCCACCTGGCCCTCGACCCCGGCCACCAGGCGCGGAACGAGAACGTGGCCCACCTCCTGGTGAACGACGCAGCCACGCTCTACCACCACCTGGTGAGCGAGGGGGTCACGATCGTGAGCGCCCTGCGGGACGCCGACTACGAGATGCGCACCTTCGTGTTCGCCGACCCCGACGGCAACCGCATCGACGTCGGCCAGTATCTCTAGGTCGAACCTCGTCACCTTCTGCCGCCCAGGGCGGCAGAAGGTGACAAGGTTCGGTGCCATGTCGCGTTTTCCTGGGCGATACCGGTAGCCCGTATCGTTTCCCACGGTGACCATCCCGACCCCCTGGCCCACGCCCACGATGATCGAGCTCGGCCGTGAGCGGCTGGCGGTGTACGACTACGGCCCGCCGCCGGGCGGAGCCAGCCGGGGTGCCGTCGTCTTCCTGCACGGCATGGCCGACGTGGCCCGCAGCCTGGAACCCCTCACCGCCCCCCTCACCGACCGATACCGGGTGCTGGCCTTCGACGCCCGGGGTCACGGCCGCTCCACCCACCCCGGTGCCTACTCCGACCTCCACTTCGTGGCCGATCTGGCCGCCCTGCTCGACGCCCTCCGCCTGGAGCACCCGATCCTGATCGGCCACAGCCTGGGAGGCCACACCGTGGCCAACTACGCCGGCCTCCACCCCGACCGTCCCCGGGCCCTGGTGCTGCTGGAGGGTCTCGGCCCGCCGGCCGTCCACGTCGGCGACACCCAGGCCGCCCGCCTGACCCACGCTCGCACCATGGTGGAGGTGCTCAAGGCCACCCCCCGCCACCGACCCCAGGCCGACGTCGCGGCCGCCGCCGCCCGGCTCACCGCCACCCACACCCGCCTCGACCCCGAGCGGGCGCTGCTGCTGGCCGAGGAGGGCACGATCCCGGGTCCCGACGGAGGCCGGGTGTGGCGCCACGACGAACGGACCTGGCACTGGATCGCCTCGGTGAACCACGCCGCGCTGGAGGAGCGGTGGGCCAACGTCACCGTTCCCGTCCTGGCCGTCACCGGAGCCGAGGCGTGGGACACCTGGTGGGCCCGTCCCGGCGGCCCGGTGGCCGATCGGGTGCGCCTCACCGACGACCAGTTCGCCGCCCGCCTCGCCCTCTTCCCCGACATGTCCCACGTGGAGGTGCCCGACGCCGGCCACATGGTCCACTTCGACCAGCCGACGGTGATGAACGACCTCATCGGGCGGTTCCTCCGCCTCCGGGTGGAGGACGAGGAGTAGCTACCCGCCTTGCCGACCGGGCGGGCGGCTGGCGGCCGCCTTGGGAGCGGCGGACCGACCTGTCGTAGTGTCTGTTCCCATGGAGCTCGAGATCACCCCGCTGCCCGACAACGCCCCGTTGGGGGCCATGGTCCGAGGCTGGGATCCGTCGGAACCCCTCGACGACGAGGCCCGTGATCGCATCGCCGAGGCCTTGGCGCGCTACCGGGTGCTGGTGTTCCGGGGCCAGCCCCAACCCACCGACGACGAGCTGGTGGGCTTCGTCCAACGCTTCGGCGACCCGATCAAGGGCTCGGAATGGTTCCGCAACGCCGGCGCTCTGCCCGAGATCCTCCCCGTCACCAACATCCGGGGCACCGATGGCGTCCGGCTCGGAGTGGAGGGGGCCCAGGACCTGGAATGGCACGCCGACTACTCCTACGTTGCCACACCGGCCAAGATGAGCTTCCTCAACGCCGTGGAGCTGCCGGCCGTGCCGCCCCGCACCTACTTCAGCGACATGTACACCGCCTTCGAGACGCTGGAGCCGGAGCTGCAGGACCAGCTGCGCACCCTGCGGGCCACCCACTCCATCGCCAACTACATGGCCGAGCCCGACCGCCAGTTCCAGGCCAAGGTGGTGCGGGACGAGGCGGCCGGCGTCGAGGCGCCCGCCCATCCCCGAGGCCGAGCACCCGGTGGTGGTCCGCCACCCCGACACCGGCGGCGAGATCCTCTACGTGTCGCGGGGCATCACCCGCCAGATCGTGGGGATGGCCAGGCCCGAGAGCAGCGCCCTGCTCAAGGAGCTGCACCTCCACGCCACCCGGCCCGAGCGGGTCTACGCCCACGAGTGGGAGCTGGGCGACCTGGTGATGTTCGACGCCCTGGGCACGCTCCACCGGCGCGACTCCTGGGACCCGACGCAGCGCCGCCTCATGCGTCAGCTGTCCACCGCTTGCGCCGTCAGCTGACCCCGGGGCGCTACAGCAGGCCGGACGCCTTGGCTTCGGCGGTGAGGCGATCCCGGTGGTCGGGGTGGGCCACGGCGATCAGCCGCTCCGCCTTCTGGCGCATCGACGCGTCCCGCAGCCAGGCCACCCCGTTCTCGGTGATCACCACCTGGGTCTCGTAGCGGCCGCCGGTGGTGGCGTTGGGCCCGAGGTGGCCCACGATGCGCGACACGGTGCCGTTGGCCGCCGTCGACTCCAGCACCAGGATCGACAAGGCGTCGTCGGCGAAGGTGCAGGCCCGGAGGAAGTCGAGCTGGCCGCCCACCCCCGAGTACTGGGTACCGCCGATCATCTCGGCGTTGCCCTGCCCGAACAGGTCCATCTGGAGCGAGGCGTTCACACACCGCATCTGGTGGTTCTTGGCCACCTCCCGAGGATCGAGCACCAGGGCGGCGCTGAGGAGCCGGGTGGCCGGGTTGTCCACCAGCACCGGCACCGCCTCCGGCATGGCGATCGTGTACACCGACTCGCCCGGCCACAGGGTCTTACGGGCGCCGGTGACGGCCCCGCTCTGCAGCAGCGCGGCCATCCCCGCCCCCATCACCTCGGTGTGGACGCCCAGGTCCTGCTTGTGGCCGAGGCGGGCCATGATCGCCTCCGGCAGCCCACCCACGCCCGACTGGAGGGTCGCCCCGTCGGGGATCAGGTCGTCGATGAGGCCCACGAACGTGTCGAGGTGGGGCGACACCTTGCGGCTGTCGTAGAAGGGGGGTGGGGTGTCGTCCGGCAGCGGCACCAGCACGTCGAACGCTTCCACCGGGTAGGTGTGACCCTTCAGGCGGGGCTGGTGGGGGTCGACCACGCCGATCACCACCGAGTCGGCCGGGCGCACGGTGCCGCCCACCAGCTCGTCGTCGTTGGCCACGGTGGCACCGGGGTGAACGATGCCGTCGTCGGTGGGCTCGGCCACCAGCACCACCCGCACCCGGGGCTGCCAGCGCCGGATGAACGGGGCCCAGCCGCTGAAGTGCACGGGCAGCACCTCGGCCGGGGCCTGGGAGGCCCGCATGGCCTCGGTGAGGAAGCCGGCGAACAGGGTGACCCCGGGATTGGCCGCCACCGCCACCCCGCCGGCCCGGGGCGCCCCCAGGTACACCTCCACCCCCGACAGGTCGTCCCGGGCCGCCAGGGCCTGCAGGAACGGGGCCGGTTCGGGCAGCCCGCCCATCACCCGGTCGCCGGGGCGCACCAGCTCGGCCGCCGCGTCCAACGACAGCACCCGATCGGCGTAGCGTTCCGTCCAGTGCATGGTCTGTCCCCCTTGCCCGGCGGACGCCCTGGCTGCCTCCACCGCTCCTAAGCCCACCAGAACCAGGGCCGGGGCGCCACTCCTCGGGGGATCAAGCCGGGGCCCGAGGGCGCCGAAGACAGAGCATGACCCTGCTCCGCCGGCCGCGCCCGCTTGCTGCGGGCCACGCCGCGGCTGGGGGAGAAGGCCGTTCGGCCCCGGTCGTACCGGCTGCCGGGCCGGTGAGCGAGTTGGCCCGACTCGCCCCCCTGTTCCTGGTGGTGGCCACCGCCCTCTATCTGACCTGCATGGTGATGATCCAGCGGCCCGACGGCGCCGAGGTCGCCTGGCTCGACCTGTGGTTCCACAACGGGCTGCGGGTGGCGGCCGGGGCTGTGGCCCTGATCGGGGCCTCCCGCTCCGGGTTCGACCGGCCCGGGTGGTGGGTGGTGGGCAGCGCCCTTTCGGTCAACGCCGTGGCCAACATCGTGTGGGTCCAGCTGTTCGACAGTGCGGCGCTGAGCCTGGCCGACCCGATGTTCCTGGCCTACTACCCCCAGATGTACGTGGCCGTGATCATCCTGGCCCGGCGCCGGGCCGCGTCCCGGGGGGCCGGGCAATGGCTCGACGGTGCCGTGGCCGGCCTGGGGGTGGCGGCCGTGGTGGCCGCGTTCGTGTTCCCGACGCTGCTGTCGGGGGCGTCGGGCAGCGCGCTGGCCATCGCCGTCAACATCTCCTACCCCCTGGCTGATCTCCTGCTGGTGGCGGTCCTCCTGGCCGGCCTGGCCCCGGTGGGATGGCGACCCGACCGGGCCCTGGCCGTGCTCATCGGGGGCCTGTTGGTCACCACAGTGGCCGACGTCGCCTACCTGCTGCAGTCGGCGGCCGAGACCTACACCGCCGGCAGCCCGGCCAACCACTTCTGGGTCACGGGGTACGTGATCACGGCCCTGGCCGGCTGGCTCAGCCCCCGCCAGGTCCAGCCCCGGGCCGCCCTGTCGCTCGGCTCCGGGCTGCTGCTGCCCGCCGCTTCGGCCATCACCGCTGTGGTGTTGCTGGTGATCGGCACCCGCCAGGCCGTGCTGGGCGTGGCCGTGGCCCTGGCCGCCCTGACGCTGAGCGCCGCCGGGCTCCGGGTGGGCTTCGCCTTCGCCGAGCTCAAGTCGCTCACCCTCAGCCGGTTGGAGGCCCGGACCGACGAGCTCACCCGCCTCCCCAACCGGCGGGCCTTCCTCGAGCTGGTGGAACGCTCGGTGGACACCCTGCGGGAGGGGCGCACGTTCTCGGTGCTGCTGATCGACCTCGACGGCTTCAAGGAGGTCAACGACACCCTGGGCCACCATGCCGGCGACAGCCTGCTCGCCTCCTTGGCCGCTGTGCTGCAGCGCCACCTCCGCCCCACCGACCACGTGGCCCGGCTCGGGGGCGACGAGTTCGCCGTGATCCTGGGTGACACCGAGCTGGTGGAGGCCGAGGAGCGGGCCCACAGCCTGCGGAACGCCCTGGCGGCGCCGGTGGACGTGGCCAACATGGCCATCTCGGTGGGGGCCAGCATCGGCGTGAGCAACGCCCCGGCCCACGGGGCCGACACCCACAGCCTGATGCGCTTCGCCGACATCGCCATGTACCGGGCCAAGCAGGCCCGCGCCGGGGTGCAGGTTTACGAGCAGCTCAGCGACGACTCCAACCGCGACCGACTGGAGCTGGCCCAGGACATCCGCCACGCCTTCGCCCGGGACGAGATCGTTCTCTACTACCAGCCCAAGATCGACGTGCCGGCCGGGCAGGTGGCCGGCACCGAAGCCCTGGCCCGGTGGAACCACCCCACCCGGGGGCTGCTCTACCCCGACACCTTCCTGCCCCTGGTGGAGCAGGCCGATCTCCTCCAGAAGCTCACCCGCACCGTGCTCACCCGCGCCGTCAGCCAGCTGGCCGACTGGCAGGCCGAGGGCATCCACTGGACGGTGGCGGTCAACATCGCCCCACCCGACCTGCTCGACGAGTCACTGCCCGACTTCGTGGCCCACCTCCTGGCCCGCCACCGGGTGCTGGCATCGCAACTGGTGCTGGAGATCACCGAGGGGTCGCTGGTGGCCGACCCGGTCCGGGCCGCCCGCACCGTGCGCCGGCTGCGCGACGCCGGCACCCAGATCTCCCTCGACGACTTCGGCGCCGGCTTCTCCTCGCTGGTCCACCTCCGCAGCCTCCAGTTCGACGAGATCAAACTCGATCGCACGCTCGCCGCCGACCTGGAACACGACGAGCGGGGCCGGGCCATCGTGGGCGCCGCCGTGGGGCTGGCCACGGCGCTGGGGATGCGCCTGGTGGTGGAGGGCATCGAGACCGTGGAGGGTCGGGACGCGGTGGCCGCCCTCGGGGCCCGTTTCATCCAGGGCTTCGTCTACTGCCGACCCATGCCGCCGGCCGATCTCGAGGCCTGGGCTCAGAGGTTGTCGGGGTCCCAGATCTGCACGGTGTCATCTTCGCCGCCCGACGCCACCCGGCCGTCGGGGAACGAGGCGAGCCCGTACACCGTGCCCTCGTGACCCTCGTAGATCACGGGGCTGGCGATCGAGGTGTCGGGGTCCCACACCTGCACCGTGCCGTCCTCGCTGCCCGAGGCCACCCGCCCGTCGGGTAGGGCGGTGAGCGACACCACGTTGGCCGTGTGGCCAGTGAAGGTGAGGGGGGCGGTGGCGCCGTTGGCCGGGTCGAACACGTTGACCACGTAGCCGTTGGCCACGGCCAGGCGCCCGTCGGGCAGCTCGGTCAGGGCGTAGGAGTCTCCCCCGTCGTACTGGACCGTGATCGGCAGGGCCGCCAGGTTGGCCGGATCGAGGATCGAGACCTTGCCGCCGTAGCCCGACACCGCCAGCCGGCCGTCGTCGAGCACGGTCATGGCCTGGATGTAGTCGGTGACGTTGTTGTAGATCTCGGGCGGGGCGGTGGGGTTGTCGAGGTGGTAGAAGAGCACCTGATTGGCGGCGGCCACGGCCAGGCGGCCGTCGGGCACCTGGGCCAGGGCGTAGGGCCAGTCGGGGAGGCTGGTGAACACCACCGGGGCGGTGTTGGGGTTGGCGGGATCCCACACCCGGACCGTGTAGTCGTCGGCGCTGGAGGCGATGCGGCCGTCGCTCAGAGCCACCACCGCCCGGGCCCAGTCGGTGTGGCCCCGGAACACCGTGGCCGGCACGGCCGAGCTCGACGCCGGGTCCCACACGCTGATCTCACCGTTGTCGCTGGTGGTGGCGAGGCGGCCGTCGTCGAGCACGGCCAACGACCGCACCCAGTCCGACGAGGTGTAGGAGATGGGCTGGGTGGTGCCACCGGCCCGGGTGCCCCCGCCGTCGCCGCCGCCGGTGTCGTTGCCACTCTTGTTGGCGGCGATGACGGCGGCGATGATGACCGCCCCCACCACGAACACCCCGATGCCGACGATCAGGGCCAGCCGACCACCCGACATACCGCCGCCGCGGGACGGCTGGCCGTAGCCGGCGGAGGTGTTGTAGCCGACCGGCTGGCTGATGCTGGCGGAAGGGACGGGCCCGGCCGGCCCGGTGCCGAACCGGCCGTCGGGGGTGGAGAAGCCCTGGCGACCGGCGGTCGTCCCCGGCTGGCCGGGGGGTGCGGAGGTGAACCCCTGCGGTGCCACGAAACCCTGGGGGGTGGGTGAGGCGGTGAACCCCTGGGGTGGGGCGGGGCGGGGCCCGGTGTCGGGCCGGGGGCCTCCGAATCCGGCCGGTGGGGCCGGGCGGGGATCGGCGCCGGGGCCGGTGTCGGGGCGGGGGCCGCTGAAGTTCCGGGGTGGTGGGGGTCGATGGTCGGCCGGGCCGCCGGTGTAGCCGCCCGGCGGGGTGAGCACCGCCTGGTAGGGGGCGCCGGGCGACGAGCCGGAATAGGTGGCGGGAGCGCCGGCGGGGTGACCCGTGGTGCCGCCTGCCGGCCAGCCGGTGCCGGAGGAGCCGGTGGGCGGTTGCCCCATCGGGGCCACCACCTGGGTGGGGTTGGCCGTCGACGTGGGCCCGCCCGGATTGTCGAGCACCCGGCGCATCTCCCGGATCAGATCATTGGCGTTCTGGGGGCGCTGGGACGGCTCCTTGGCCAGACCCCGCTGGAGCAGCTCGACCACGGCCGGCGGAGCCAGGTTGGCCGGCAGTGGCGGCGGCGGCTGATGGAGCAGCCGGTACATGAGGGGGCTGAGCGATTCGTCCGTCGGGGCCCAGAACGGGGCGTTGCCCTGGATCAGGGTGTGGAGGGTCGACATCAGCGAGTACAGGTCGGACCGCTCGTCCCGGGTGTTGGCGAAGGTCTCGGGGGCGGTGTGGAGCCAGCTGGCGGTGATGTTGGTGGAGGTGGCGCCGGTGGAGTCCCGGGCCGAGGCGATGCCGAAGTCGGTGAGGCGGGGCTGATCGCCCGCCATCAGGATGTTCTCCGGCTTCACGTCGCGGTGGAGGATCCCCTGGGCGTGGCCGTGGCCCAGGGCGTCGGCGATCGGGATCATGTACTCCACGGCCCGGCGCCAGGGGAGCGGGCCCTGCTTCTGGAGGCGGTCGGCCATCGAGCCGCCGGTGACCAGCTCCATCACGAGGTAGGGGCTGCCGTCGGCCGAGTAGCCGGCGTCGTAGACGGTGACCACGCTGGCGTGCGACGAGAGCCGGCCCATGATCTTGCACTCGCGCTCGAACCGCTGCCGGTCCTTCTCGGTGTGCAGCTTGCCCAGCAGCTTCACGGCCACCCGGCGGTCGAAGCGCGTGTCGGTGGCGGCGTAGACGGTGCTGAACCCACCCCGACCGATCAGCTCGACCTCGGACAGGTGCTCGATCCCGAGATCGATCACGTCTCCTACCTCGCTCCTGCCACTGGCCCCGGGGACCTCGTCTCCCCCGTGCACCGTATCGAACCCGATCCGACCGGAACAGGATCGTACGACCCAGCCCCCTTGGGGGATCGCACCCAGGTTTCGTCACACGTTCGTCATGGGAGGTGGACCGACTCAAGGTGGTCGAGCAGGGCGAACATCTCGGCTTCGCCCAGGCCGGCGGCGGCTGCGTCCTGGAACGAGGCCAGGGCGGCCTCGGCGCACCGCACGGGGAGGCCGACCTCCCGGGCCAGCTCCACCGCCAGCTCGAGGTCCTTCACCACGATCCGCAGGGCGGCGTTGGGGGTGGTCGATTCCCGGTAGCGCCGGGTGCGGTGCTGGTGGGCCACCCCCAGTACCGACGGCCCGGCGCCGCTGGCCGTCATGATCACCTCCCGCAACTGCTCCACCTCCAGACCGTTTCGGGCCCCCAGCAGGAGGCCCTCCATGGCCGTCACCAGGTTGGTCAGCCCGATCAGGTTGTTGGAGATCTTGGCCACGCTGCCCGCCCCCACCGGGCCCAGGTGGAACACGTTGGCCCCGATCGTGTCGAGCACCGGTTTCGCCCGCTCGAAGGCGGCGGGGTCGCCACCGGCCATCACGGCCAGCGTGCCCTCGTTGCGGGCCCGCACGTTGCCGCTCACCGGAGCGTCGACGAAGGCCACGCCGGCCGCTTCGGCCTGGGCCGCCAGGGCCTGCATCACCGTGGGAGCCAGCGTGCTCAGCTCGACGTAGACGGCGGGGCGGTGTTCGGCGGCGAACACGGCGGCCGCCACCTCCTCCGAGGCCGCCCGACCCGGGAGCGACACCAGCAGCACGTCGGCGGCGGCGGCCGTGGCCACGGCGTCGGGCGCGCTGGCCGCCCCCAGGCCCGCCAGCTCGGCCACCGGCTCGGGCCGCAGGTCGCAGACGGTCAGGTCGAAGCCGGCCCGGGCCACGTTGGCCGCCATCGGCCGGCCCATCCCGCCCAACCCCACCCATCCGATCCGATCGCTCACCGTGTTCTCCTCGTCGTCAGCTTGATCCGGTCGCCGTCGCCGGCGTTCTGGTCGCTGTCACAGCGTCCTCCTAGGATGCTCCCACGGGCCCGCACGGGGCTGAAAACGACAGGGGGAACCGATGGAGCTCGAACCGATCGCCTGGGGCTACAAGCTGGTGGAGGGCCCGCGCACCGACGCCGACGGCAACCTCTACTTCACCGACGCCATGGGGGGCGGCGTCTTCCTGCGCACCGCCGACGGCGAGGTCAGCACGCTGGTCGAGAAGCGCAAGATGGTGGGCGGCCTCGCCCTCCACAAAGACGGCGGGTTCGTGATGACCGGCCCCAACGTCGCCCACTGGAAAGACGGCGAGGTGCGGGTGCTGCTGGAACGGGAGGGTGTGAACTCGTTCAACGACCTCCACACCGATGCCCAGGGCCGGGTCTACGTCGGTGCCATCCGCTCCAGCCTCGACGATCTGAAGGCGGAGAAGATCCCCGGCCAGTGTTACCGCATCAACCTCGACGGCTCGGTCGACGAGCTCTACGGCGGCATCGAGGTGTCGAACGGGATCGGCTTCTCGCCCGATGGCCACACCCTCTACCACGTCGACTCCACGTCGAAGGGCATCTACGCCCACGACATCGACGACGACGGCAACGTATCGAACCGGCGTCACATCGGCCGGGCCGCCTTCGAGCGGGGCATCCCCGACGGCATGTGCGTCGACGCCGACGGCAACCTGTGGGCGGCCCACGTCGGCGGCCGGCGGGTGGTGAAGCTGTCACCCACCGGAGAGGAGCTGGATGCCATCGCCGTGCCGGCCAAGGCCGTGACCAGCGTCGCCTTCGGTGGGGCCGACATGGGCGACATGTACATCGTGACGGCCGACAACCTCGACGACGACACCAAGGGAGGCACGATCTTCCGTTGCCGGCCCGGTGTCACCGGCGTGCCCACCCCGCTGGCCGCGGTGTAGTCCGAGGCGGTCGGGCCGGTGAACGCCGCCCACGATGCCCTGAGCCTGCGGCTGTCGATCGAGGAGTTCCTCTACCTCGAGGCCGAGCTGCTCGACGACCACCGCTACGACGAGTGGCTGGCCCTCTTGGCCGACGACATCCACTACTGGGCCCCCACCCAGGCCAACCGCCTGCGGCGCGACCGGGGGCGGGAGGCGTCGGCCCCGGGCGAGGTGGCCCTGTTCGACGACGACAAGACCACGTTGTGCTGGCGGGTCCGCCAGATGGGGTTGGCCACCCACTGGGCCGAAGACCCGCCGTCGCGCACCCGCCACCTGGTGTCGAACATCCGCATCGCCCCCGGGCAGGCGGCGGGTGAGCACGCCGTGCGTTCGAACTTCTTGTGTTACCGGAACCGCCTGCGGGACGAGGTGGATCTGTGGGCCGGCGAGCGGCGCGACGTGCTGCGCCGGGTCGACGATGACGGCGGGCGGCCGGGCTGGCTGATCACGCGGCGGGCCATCACGCTCGACCAGAACGTGGTGCTGTCCAAGAACCTGAGCGTGTTCTTCTAAAGGGAGGTGCACCCGATGAGCGCCGACGACACGAAGCTCGAGGAGCTGGTCCGCTGGCGGGAGGGCCTGGTGAGCGGCGAGATCTTCGTCGACCCCGGCATCCACCGCCAGGAGGCCGAGCGGGTGTTCCCCCGGGCCTGGAGCTACCTGGTGCACGAGAGCCAGCTGCGCCAGGCGGGCGACTTCGTGACCACCTTCATCGGGGCCGATCCGGTGCTGGTGGCCCGCCAGCGCGACGGGTCGATCGCCGCCATGCTCAACTCCTGCCGCCACCGGGGGATGGCCGTGTGCCGGGCCGACGCCGGCCAGGCCCGGGCCTTCACCTGTCCCTTCCACGGCTGGACCTACGACGAGGCGGGGCGTCTGGTGAACGTGCCCAACCTGGAGAACGGCTACCGGGGCCAGCTCGACACGGCGGCCTGGGGTCTCACTCCCGTGCCCCGGGTGGAGGGGTACAAGGGCCTCGTGTTCGGCACGTTCAGCCCCGACGCCCCCTCGCTGGTCGGCTATCTGGGGGAGATGGCGTGGTACCTCGACTGCCTGCTCGACCGCCGGGAGGGCGGCGCCGAGGTGATGGGTGGGGTGCACAAGATCCGGATGCACGGCAACTGGAAGCTGATCGCCGAGCAGTTCGCCGGCGACAACTACCACGCCGGCGTCACCCACGCCTCGGCCGCTTCGGCCCTGGCCCCCGTCCCAACCGACCCCGTCACGACCGACCCGGTGCCGGCGGGCCGGGCCATGCGGTTCACCACCGCCATGGCCCGGCCCGGGCGCCAGTTCAGCCACCGTGAGGGCCACGGCGTCGCCGGGTTCTTCACCAGCGACAAGGCGCTGACCGGCGGCCTTCGCCAGATGGCCCGCGACCAGGCGGTTGTGGCCGACTACTACGACGCCACCGACGCCGAGGTCGCCGGCCGCCTGGGGGCGGAGCGGGCCAAGGGCCCGTCCGGCACGGCCGGCCTGGTGTTCCCCACCTTCATCTACCTGGCCGGCGTGTTCGGGGCGTCCACCATTGGCGTGGCCCACCCGGTGGGCCCCGAGCATTTCGAGCTGTGGCGCTGGTGCCTGGTCGACGCCGCCGCCCCGCCCGAGGTGAAGGCGGCCATGGTGCGGTGCCACGCCGTGTGGCCTCTGGGCCTGGCCGACGCCGACGACGGCGAGAACTGGAGCGCGGTGCAGGCTGCGCTGCAGGGCCCGATGGCCCGACGCCAGCTGTTCAACTATCAGATGGGCCTGGGCCTGGCCGGCCCCGATCCCGTCTATCCCGGCACGGTGTCGCCCGAGCCGATCGGCGAGGAGCCCCAGCGGGCCTTCTACCGTCGGTGGCTCGAATACATGACGTCGCCCGACGCGTGGCCCGTGGTCGTCGCCGACTGATCGGGGGCGCCGAGTGGGTGCCGGCGCTCAGCCCAGCACCCGGCGGTAGAGGCTGATGAGGCGCTCCCAGTGGCGCTCGGCGGCGGGCTGGTCGTAACACCAACGGCCGGGGAAGGCGAAGCCGTGGTGCACGTCGGGCTGGATCTCCAGCTCACCGGCAATACCCGAGACGTCGAACAGGGTGCGCAGCTCGGCCACCATGTCGGGTGGGGCCAGGTCGTCGTGCTCGGCGCAGCTGATGTAGATCTCTCCCGCGATCCGGCCCAGGTTGAGATGGGGGCTCTCCTCGGCGTCGGACACCAGCCAGGTGCCGTAGAAGGAGGCGGCGGCCAGCACCCGGTCGGGGAAGCGGGCGGCGGCGGCCAGGGCATAGGGGCCGCTCATGCAGTAGCCGTGGGCCCCCACCGGGCCGGCGGCCGCTGCTTCGAAGCCGTCGATGAAGGCCAGCATGTCGGCCACGTCATCCATCACCGGCGGGATCGTCATCCTGGTGCGGACGGCCCGCATACGCTTGTAGTCGTCACTGCCCGGGGTCAGCACGTCGGGCCCGTAGTAGGTGTCGCTCCCGGCCCGGTAGTAGAGGTTGGGCAGCAGCACCACGTAGCCCACCGTGGCCAGCCGACGGGCCATATCCCGAAGCTCGTCGCGCACGCCGGGGGCGTCCATGAGCAGCAGCACCGCCGGGTGGGGGCCGCCCCGCTCGGGGTGGGCGATGAACGTGGGCATGGCCCCGGCCCGGGTCGGCAGGTCGATCTCGTGCTCGATCATCGGATCCCTCTCCTCGTGCACCCCGGCGTCGGGGCCGATACGATTCCCGACTTACCTACTCGACTTTTAGGCCGGCGGGAGTCCACCTTGTCTACATCCACCAACCTCAACGACGTCAACCTGGAAGCGGTGGCCGGCCTGGCCGGCAAGGTCCAGGAGAGCCCCGAGGTGGCCGACACCGTGTGGCAGGCCACGGTCACCTGGGACGGCGCTTTCCGTTCGTCGGCCAAGGTCCGCGACTTCGCCCCCCTGGCCTCGGACGAGCCGGTGGGTCTGGGCGGCACCGACACCGCCCCCAATCCGGTGGAGCAGCTCTTGGGCGCTCTCGGCAACTGCCTGGCCGTCGGCTACGCCGCCAACGCCAGCGCCGCCGGGATCGAGATCCGCAGCCTGAGCATCGACCTGGCCGGCGACCTCAACCTCAAGACGTTCCTCGGGCTCGAGCCCCAGGGCAACGCCGGCTACCAGGGCATCACGGTGGACGTGCACCTCGACGCCGACGCCACCCCCGAGCAGCTGGCCACCCTCCACGCAGCCGTGGTGGGCACGTCGCCGGTGGGCCACACCCTGCAGCGGCCGGTCCCGGTGGAGATCCGCCTGGTCTGATCCCCTGCGGGGACCTGAAGTTCCGCCTGCGGCGGAACTCTGAACGGTCGGTCCGCATGGCGGGCCCGGACCGCTATCGCCGGTGCATCAGGCGCCGCCGGCGGTGCGTGCTGGTCGTCGACCGCGATCGTCCATGCCGTGCGGAGGTGGTCGGCCAGGGAGGCCACGGTGGCGTGGGCGTTGAGGCCCGACGGGTTCGGCATGACGTAGGCGGGGCGGCCGCCGATCGTGCGGTCCTGCCAGCCGGCGGTGGCCCGACGGTCGACGGAGGCCCGCCACCCGCTGAGGCCGAGGAAGCACACCGCGGCGGGCCGGAGCCAGCGGGCCAGGCGGTCGACACGGGCCAGCCCGGCGGCCAGCTCGGCCGGGGCCAGCTCGCCGGCCTGGCGGGTGGCCCGCTTCACCAGGTCGGTGAACCCGATGCCGCCGGGGTGGGCCAGCCGGGCCGGGTTGCGGGTCCCGTCGTGGATGCCGGCGGCGGCCAGCGCCGGCCAGAAGCGGTTGCCGGGGCGGGCGAAGGCGAACCCGGCGTCGGCGGCGTAGAGCGAGGGGTTGAGGCCCACCAGCAGGAGACGGAGGCCGGGGCCCACCGTGTCGGCCAGCGTCCGGGCCCGGACGCCGGTCACGGTCAACGTCGGGCTGTCCCGGGTCACGGTCACGTCGACGAACCCGGCGCCGTGGGCCAGATCGAGCAACTCGGCCTCGGTCCAGGCCGAGAACAGGCGGTGCTTCGCACCGTCGGCCACGGCGGCCAGGTCGTCGCCGACCCATCGTTCCTCGGTGTCGCCGTCGAACACGATCAGCTCGATCGGGGACCCGACGGTCAGCGTGCGGTGCAGGTCCCACAGGGCCATCGGCAGAGCGGCCCGGGGAACGTGGACGTACGACTTGGCGGCCCACGCCGCCCCGCCGGCACCGGCCCGGAACGGGAGGGCGGCCAGGTCGGCCCGCACCCGCAGGGCACCGGGGGCGTGCTCGGATACGAGGCGGAGCATGGCGTCGGTGGCGTCGAGGGCCACCAGGGGCGAGCCGAGGTGGGGGCCGTACCAGCCTGGCCCGCAGCCCAGGTCGAACCGGACGACGCCGGGCTCGGTGCGAGCGCCCAGGGCGGCGGCCCGTGGTCCGAGCACGGGAGAGCGACGCTGGCGGTAGCGCTCGGCCCCCGCCTCGTACAGCTCCATCGTCTCCGCGTCCATCCCCATGGGGTCAGTCAACCAGAGCCCGCTCCCCCGATCCGTGTCGCGGTGCGGACGGTTCGGTCGGAGGCCGATGGGTACCGTCGAACGGGAGCGGCCATGACCTCGTCTTCCACCGTCATCGCTTCCGGTCTCTCCCTGGCCGGCGACACCGCGTCGGTGGACGGCGGTCCGGAGCGACGGCGGCTGAGCGCCGTCGACGCCGCCCGGACCCTGGCCATACTCGGCATGTTCGTGGCCCACGTGGCCGGGGCGGCGGCCGAGCGGTGGACGATCCTGCGCTGGGTGGACGGCTACTCGGCCGGTGGCTTCGTGGTGCTGGCCGGCGTGTCGATGGGCCTGACCCGCCGCATGGCCGTGGCCGGTTGGCGGGCCTGGCCTCCGCAGCTGGTGCGGTCGGTGCTGCTGTTCGCGCTCGGGGTGGCGCTGGCCCGGATCAGCTTCGGGCCGGTGGTGATCCTGGGTGTCTACGCCGTGGTGTTCCTGGTGGCCTTACCCTTCCGCCGTCTGGGCGGGCGGGCCCTGGTGGTGATCGGGCTGGTCCTGACGGTGGTGTGGCCGGCGGTGTCGCTGTGGCTGCGGACTCAGGTCTTCGACGGGTCCGCTGTCGAAGCGGGCTACCACGTGACCTGGTCCATGCTCAGCGGCCCCCGGCCGGTCGCCACCGTGGCCCGGACCCTGCTGCTCGACGGCACCTACCCGGTGCCGACCTGGCTGTCGCTGGCCCTCGTCGGCTGGGGCGCCCAGCGATGCGGGTTGGTGCGACGGGAGAGGCTCGGGCGTCTCGCCGCCGCCTCGGCGGTGATGCTGGTGCTCGGGTTCGGCGGGTCGGCTGCGGTCGAAGCGGCCACCGGCGCCCGGGCCGAGCTCGTCGACCAACTGACGGCCGACGCCGCAGCCCGATCGGCGGCCGGCAGTGATCCGGCGTTCGTGCCCTCGTTCGACAACGGGACCGGTGTGCCGCTGTCGAGCGACGCCCAGGTCCTGCTCACCGCCGGCCACCACACCGGGACCACGTTCGAGCTGTGGCAGATCCTGGGTGTCACCGGGGCCGCCCTCACCGGGTGGGCGGCGGCTGAGCGACGGGTTGGCCGGGCCGTGGTGCGGGCGGCGGCGTGGCCCGGGCGGATCCCACTCACGGCCTACTCGGCCCACCTCCTGGCCGGCTGGCCGATGGCGACATGGGACGTGGGGTTCGGGCTCGGTGCCGTTCCCCAGGCCCTGGTGCTGGTGGCGTTCCTGGCCGGCGCCTTCGTGCTGGGTTGGCTGTTCCGGGGCCGGCGGGGCCCGTTGGAATGGGTGCTCCAGCGGGCCGCCCTGGCTGTCACACCACCCGTGTAGTCTCGTCCCATGCCTGCCCTGCAGTTCGACGACGACCAGCCGGTCCTCGACCCGGACACGTTGAAGGTGGCCGAGACCGCCGCCCACCGCCGGACCATCGATCTCCTCGGTCTGGCCGCAACCCACATCCTTGGGTCCCAGGTCCAGGTGTTCCGGGACATGAACTGGTACCCCACCGACGGTGGTGGGCCGGTGGCGCCCGACCTGATGGTGCTGCCGGCCGGCACCACCGAGCCGTCACCCACCTCGTATCGCCAGGACCAGACCGGCGGACCACCCCCGCTGGCCGTGGTGGAGGTGCCGTCGGCCAGCGACAGCTTCGTGTCGTTCCGGGCCAAGGCCCTACGGCTGCACCGGTTGGGTGCTGTGGTCTATCTCGTGGTCGTCCAGTCTCCGGGCCAGGCCGTTCTCCGGCTCGGGCCCGGTGACCGCGAGCCGCAACCATGGGCCGGTCAGCCGGTGGAGGAGCTGGGCGGGGTCCGCCTTAGCTTCGAGGCGGGCGATCTGGTGCTTGAGACACCGAACGGGTTGCGGGGCACGAGCGACGCCGAACTCGTGGCCCAGATCGAACGCCGGGCCGAAGCGGCCGAGGACCGGCTGGCGGCGCTCGTCCGCCAGATGGAGGCCGCGGGGATCACGCCCGTGCTCGACCCGCCCGACGCTTCGGGCTGACGGCGTTCGGGCGGTCAGCCCGGGGGTTCCTCCAACCGAAACGGGGTGGCCGGGGCGCCGTGCTCCAGGATGTGGGTGAGCAGCTCGACCAGGTTGGCCGGGCGCACGATCTCGGCGGTGGCCTCCAGATCGGCCATCGTCCACCATCGGTGTCCGGCGTAGCCCTCGGCCAGCAGCTGGTCGGGGGGTAGCCCCGGCGTGACTTCGAAGGCGTGGCAGGGCACGAGGAACACCAGCTCCTCCTGGCCGTCGAACTCGGGGGAGATCCCTGGCGCCACCACCCGGCGGTGCCACACCGGAGGGCCCAGGAACACCCGGGGCACGCCGGTCTCCTCGGCCAGCTCCCGATGGAGGGCGGTCACATGATCCTCGCCGGGCTCTATGCCGCCCCCGGGCAGCACCCAGCCGGTCCAGTCGGGGAACTCCAGGCGGATGAGCAGGATCCGGTCGGCGGGGTCGATCATGAGGCCGCGCACGGCCTGACGGAAACGGAGACGCGGGACCACGGCCACAGTTCTAGCGGTTCGTCCCATGGCGGAGCGAGCCCGTTGCCGGCGTGATGGAATGGCGCCATGGACGTCTCCGGCGTGTTACTCGAGCTCTACGGTCGCATCCCGCCCCTGGCTGAGCGGGCGGTGAAGGACCTGACCCCGGCCCAGCTCACCCAGCTCCCGGCCGACGGCACCAACCCCATCGGCTGGCTGGTGTGGCACCTGGCCCGGGTGCAGGATCACCACGTGGCCGAGTTGATCGACGGGCCCCAGATCTGGGAGCGCGGTGACTGGGCAGCGCGGTTCGGCCTCACCCCCGATCCGGCCAACATCGGCTATGGCCACCGTCGGGCCGACGTCGCCGCCGTGCAGCCCGACGGCCCGGATTCGCTCCTCCGGTATCTCGACGCCGTCCAGGCCCGCACCGTCGACTACCTCCGCACGATCGACGATGCCGCTCTCGATCGAATCGTCGACCACCGCTGGGACCCGCCAGTCTCCCTCGGCGTCCGGCTTGTCAGCGTCGCCGACGACTCCCTCCAGCACGTCGGCCAAGCCTGTTACCTGCGCGGCTACTTCGAGTGGTAGCCCGCAAGATGATACTGCCGCTGGTGACGCCAACCGGCTGCGGCGGCGAGCCGACAGCGGAGGTCTTGAACAAGCCGATGGCCCGGGGCCGTGGCGCAGCGTAGGCGGTCGCCGCAGTCGTCGCCGCCCACCACCGTCGTGCTGGACGCCGAGGCGTTGTCGTCCATCGCCGATCCCAGCAAGCGTGGGATCAGCCGACGAAGGGCATCGGCGATTCTCACCGTGGCCCTGGCCCGAGGATCCCGGGTGATCGTTCCTGCGCCGGTGCTGGCCGAGGTCGGTCGAAGCCAGGCGCGTCGACAGGCGGTGGACGCCGTGCTGCCCCGGCTCGCCGTGGTTGGCACCGATCGGGCCGTCGCCCAGCGGGCTGGTCTCCTTCTCGGCGCCGCCGGTCTGGGTTCAGCTCACGCAGTGGATGCGTTCGTCGCCGCCACTGCCGCGCTGCATCAGCCGTCGGTCGTCCTGACCGGCGATGTCGGCGACCTCGGTGCCCTGTGCGCCAACGCGCCGGCCGTCGCGGTTGAACCGCTCAGCTGAGCAGCCACCGGCAACGTCAGCGCGCCGGGCGCGGCCAGAGCCCCTTCAGCGGGAGCGGAACATCCGGTCGAAGTTGGGTTGGCCGGTGGCGGCGGTGACGCCGCCATCGACCACCAGCAGGTGCCCGGTGATGTAGCTGGCGTCGGCCGAGGCCAGGAAGGTGATGGCGCCGGCGATCTCGTCGGGCTGGCCGGGCCGCTGCATCGGGATCAGCCGCTCGTACTCCTCGGGCCAGCGCTCGAGCACCCGGCGCAGCATCGGGGTGTCGACCCCGCCGGGGCACACGGCGTTGATCCTCACCCCCTCGGGGGCGTGGTCGATGGCCAGGTTGCGGGTCATGTTGGCCACCGCACCCTTGGCCGTGTTGTAGGCGACGAGGCCGTAGTCGCCGTACAGGCCGGAGATGGAGCAGGTGTTCACGATGTTGCCGCTGGTGGCCCGCAGCTGGGGGATGGCGTGCTTGGCCCCGAAGAACACCGAGTCGACGTCGACTGCCATCACCCGGTGCCACTGCTCGGCCGTGATGTCGGGGGCGAGGCCGTAGTGCCCGATGCCGGCGTTGCTCACCAGCACGTCGAGCCGGCCGTGGGTGTCGACGGCCAGGGCGATCAGGGCGGCCACCTCGTCTTCCCGCGACACGTCGGTGGGTCGGGTGGTGACCGCTGCCCCGGCTCCGGTCAGCTCCTCGGCCATGGCGGCCAGGCCCTCGGTGTTGAGGTCGGCCAGCACGAGGGCGGCACCTTCGGCCGCCAGGCGGCGGGCGGTGGCGGCCCCGATGCCGGAGGCGGCGCCGGTGACCACGATGACCTTGTCGGCGAAGCGGGAGGGGTAGGCGATCATGGCGTGCACGGTAGTGAGGCGCCGTCCCTCGGGCCCAGCTCGATGGCGTCGACTCGGCCCGGACGTGGTTGCTGCAGCTTGACGGAGGGGACCGGGCTGCGCCACGGTCGCTGCGGTTTTGACGGGGGCGACCGGGCTGCGCCACGGTCGCCCTATGGAGCAGCTCCGCCAGCCCGTGGCCACGGGTGAGATCGCCGGCACGTTCGACCCCCGGTGGCGCCCCGTCGTCGACCGCTTCGCCGCCAACTTCGCCGAGCACGAGGAGGTGGGCGCCTCGTGCTGCATCGTGCACGACGGCACCACCGTGGTCGACATCTGGGGTGGGGCGGCCGACCCCGAGACCGGCCGCCCGTGGGAGGCCGACACCATCTCGGTCGTCCATTCCTGCACCAAGGGGGCAACGGCGCTGTGCGCCCACGTGTTGGCGTCCCGGGGGGATCTCGACGTCGAGGCCCCGGTGGCCGAGTACTGGCCCGAGTTCGCAGCCAACGGCAAGGCCAAGGCGACCGTGCGGATGATGCTCGACCACTCGGTGGGCGTGCCCGTGTTCCGGGACAAGGTGGAACGGGGCGAGCTGTACGACTGGGACCGGGTGATCGGCCGGTTGGAGGCCGAGGCGCCGCACTGGGAGCCGGGCACCCGCAACGGCTACCACATGCTGAACTTCGGCTGGACGGTGGGGGAGCTGGTGCGGCGGGTGTCGGGCCGGTCGCTGGGCACGTTCTTCGCCGAGGAGATCTGCCGGCCCCGGGGCATCGACTTCTGGATCGGGCTGCCCGAGAGCGAGGAGGCCCGGGTGGCGCCGATGATCCCCTACGTGCGGGCCAAGGGGGAGCCGCTGTCGGCCTTCGCCCTCGACGTGGTGCAGGACCGCAGCTCGATCCCGGGCCTGGCCATCGCCAACATCGCCCGTATGGAGATGAATGCCCGGGAGGCCCACGCCGCCGAGATCGGCGGGGGCGGTGGCATCACCAACGCCCGGGGCCTGGCCGGCATGTACACCCCGCTGGCGGCCGGCGGGGGCGACCTGGTCGACGCCGGCACGCTCGATCGGATGCGGGCCGTGTCGGTGGCCACCAACGACGACGCCGTGCTCCGCATCGCCACCCGGTTCGCCCTCGGCTTCATGGTCACGATGGACAACCGGGCCAAGGCCGAGACCGACTCGGTGATCCTGGGCGACCGGGCCTTCGGCCACGTCGGCGCCGGCGGCAGCATCGGCTTCGCCGACGTCGATCACGGGCTGGCCTTCGGCTACTCCATGAACCGCATGGGCCCCGGCATCCTCCTCAACGAACGGGGCCAGGGCCTCGTCGACGCCGCCTACGACGTGGTGCGCTCGCTGTAGCCACCAGTTCGCAGAGGAGCGGGCTGATCAGGCGGCGGGGTTGACCATGGTGGGCGCCGGGCCGGTACCGGCGTTGTCGAACCTGGCGGCGTCACCGGCTTCGGTGTTGGCCTTGACCTCGGGCTTGGCCAGCTGGCGGAGCACCCACACCGCCACCAGCAGCGACGACACCCCGCCCACGGCCACCCCGGCCCGGGCCCCGAAATGCTCGCCGATCCAGCCCACGATCGGGCCACCGATCGGGGTGCTACCGAGGAACACCACCGCCGTCAGCGACAGCACCCGGCCCCGCATCTGCGGGGCGGCCAGCAGCTGGATCACGGCGTTGGAACCCGACAGCAGGAACACCATGGCGAACCCGGTGGGCACCACGGCGATGGCGGCCAGCGTCGTGTTGGGGGCGTAGGCCAGGGCCATCGTGCACAGGGAGAGCCAGATGGCCGCCTGGGCCAGGAACTTGGCCCGGATCTCGGTGCGCCGGGCCACCACCAGGGCGCCCAGCACCGAACCCACGCTCATCAGCGAGTACAGCATGGTGAACGTGCCTGACCCGCCGCTCAGGGAACGCTCGGCCAGCAGCGGCAGCGAGACCTGGTACTCGAAGGCCAGCGTGCCGATCACGGCCAGCAGGATGAACGTGAGCCGCAGCTCCCGGTTGGCCCACGTGTAGCGCAGGCCCTCCACCAGCTGACCCTTCTTGCGGGGCACCACCGGGGGTGAGCGCAGGGCCGAGCGGTCCATCAGCAGCAGGGCGACCAGGATGGCCACGAAGGTGACGGTGTTGGTGAGGAACGCCCACTGCGGCCCGACGGTGGAGATCAGCACACCGGCCACGGCCGGGCCCACCACCCGGCTGCCCGTCATCAGGGCGCTGTTGAGGCCCACGGCGTTGGCCACGTCGACCTGGTCCACCATCTCCACCACCAGCGCCCGCCGGGCCGGGTTGTCCATCGCCGTGATCACGCCGTACACGGCGGACAGGGTGTAGATCACCGGCAGGTTCAGCCGGTCGGTGAACGCCAGCACGGTGAAGGCGGCGGCCACGATCAGGAACCCGATCTGGGTGACGATCATCAGCTTGTGACGGTCGACCCGGTCCGACACCACACCGCCCCAGGCCCCCAGCACGAGCACGGGGAAGAACTGGGCGGCGGTGGCCAGGCCGAGAGAGAAGCCGTCGTTGGTCAGCTTGTAGACGACCCAGATGATGGCGATCGACTGCATCCACGTGCCGGCCTGGCTGACGAGCTGGCCGGCGAAGAACAGCCGGAAGTTGCGGGAGCGGAGGGAGCGGAAGGTCTGGTTGGCAAATACGGCAACGGCGTTCATCGGGCCGGTCTTCTCTTCGGTTCGGGCGCCCGGGGCAGCGGGGAGCGGGGGGGCGCAAGGCTGGTGTGAATGGGAGTGGCCGCAGCGTCGGGGCCGGGGTGGGCGGCGGCTGAGCCGTCGGGGTCGGCGATCGCCTCCAGCAGCTCGACGGCCCGGGCCAGGTCGGCCTGCTGGGTGTCGTCGAGGGCGGCCAGGCGGTCCATCAACCAGGCGGTGCGGCGGGTGCGGCTCTCGTCGAACTGCTGTTGGCCGTCGGCGGTGAGCGACACGAGGATCACTCTCTTGTCGTCGGCGCCCCGCTGGCGTTGGATGAGGCCGTGCTCGTCGAGCCGGGCCAGCAGCTTGGTGATCGTGGGCGGCGCCACCTGCTCCCGGGCCGCAAGCTCGCCCAGCGGCAGGGGGCCGTGGAGGGCGATGGTGGCCAACACCGACTGCAGCGTCGGCGACAGGTGGGGGCCCGCCTGCTGGCGGAGTTGGCGGGCGAGGCGGGCCAGCGCCACCCGGAGGCGAGCCGCCAGCTCGAGGTCGACGTCGACATCGACATCGACGTCGACATGCCCAACGGCGCCCATGGCGGTGTCGGCATCGACATCGAGCGGGGTGTCGATCTCCGGAATGTCGCTCACGATGGCCACGATGTCAGATTAGTTACCCTGGCGAACTAATCCACATCCGTTCGGGTGTCATGGGGCACACGACCCACCGTCCCGGGTCGACGCCCGCCGCTGGAGCCGGCCGGAGGGCGGCCGGTAGGGTACGCCGATGAACGATCCGACGACGGCCGACGCCCTGGAACAGGCCCTTCTCGACGGGATCGCCGCACTCGCCGCCCCCAGCGACGACGGTGGCGACCCAACGGGGCTCACCAGCCTGCGGGCCCTGTTCCAGGCCCAATGCCTCAGCCGCCACTGCGACCTGGTGGCCCGGCGCCTGCGGGCCGAGGGGCACGGCTACTACACGATCGGTTCGGCCGGCCACGAGTCCAACGCCGCGGTGGCGCTGGCCACCCGCTCCACCGATCCGGCCCTGCTCCACTACCGATCGGGGGCGTTCTACATCGCCCGTTCCCAGGGGTCGGCCGCCTCCACCGACCCGGTGGACGACATCCTCACCGGCATGCTGGCCCACACCGACGAGCCCATCGCCGGCGGCCGCCACAAGGTCTTCGGCCATCCCGACACCGGCGTCATCCCCCAGACGTCGACCATCGCCAGCCACCTGCCCCGGGCCATGGGCGTTGCCTTCGCCATCGGCCGGTCGGCCAAGGTCAACGAGCCCCTGTGGTGGCCGCCCGACGCCATCACCGTGTGCTCCTTCGGCGACGCCTCGGCCAACCACTCCACCGCCCTCGGCGCCATCAACGCCGCCTGCCATCTGTCCTACCAGGGCCTCCCTGTACCCCTGCTGCTGGTGTGCGAGGACAACGGCATCGGTATCAGCGTCCGCACCCCCAAAGGCTGGATCGAGGCGTCGTACGCCAACCGGCCCGGCCTGCGCTACGTGGCGGCCGAAGGCGACGACCCCTCGGCCCTGATCACCGTCTGCCGGGAGCTGGTCGACTGGATCCGCCGCTACCGGCGGCCGGCCTTCCTCCATCTCCGCACCGTCCGGTTCCTGGCCCACGCCGGCACCGACGTGGAGCTGGGCTACCGCCCAGCCGAGGAGATCCGGGCCGGGTTCGAGCGCGACCCCCTGCTGGGCACGGCCCGGGCCCTGGTGGCGGGGGGCATGACCCCCGATGACGTGATCGGGGAGTACCGGCGTCTCGGGTCCTACGTGTCGTCCCGGGCCGGTGTGCACACCCGGCGGGGCCGGGAGCTGGCCACCGCCGAGGAGGTGATGGCCCCCCTCGCCCCCCGGCCCGAGGTACCGGTGGAGTCGGCCCCGCCCGAGCCCATCCCCACCAGCAAGGTGGAAGGCGGCTCCACCCTGGCCCAGGCCGTCAACTCGGCGCTGGGAGACCTGCTGGAGGCGGAGCCCGGCGCCCTGCTGTTCGGCGAGGACGTGGCGGTGAAGGGCGGTGTCTACGGGGTGACCAAGGGCCTGCGGGCCCGGTTCGGGGCGGCCCGGGTGTTCGACTCGATCCTCGACGAGCAGTCGATCCTGGGCGTGGCGCTGGGGGCGGCGGTGAGCGGGCTGTTGCCGGTGGCCGAGATCCAGTACCTGGCCTACCTCCACAACGCCGAGGACCAGCTGCGGGGCGAGGCCGCCAGCCTCCAGTTCTTCTCCCAGGGGGCGTACCGCAACGGCATGATCGTCCGCATCGCCGGCTACGGCTACCAGAAGGGGTTCGGTGGGCACTTCCACAACGACGACTCGATCGCCGTGCTGCGCGACATCCCCGGCATCGTGATCGCCTCGCCGTCGCGCCCGGCCGATGCCGCCGCCATGCTGCACTCGCTGGCCGAGAGCGCACTGGTCGACGGCACGGTCGGCGTGTTCCTGGAACCGATCGCGCTCTACCACACGGCCGATCTCCATACCGGGGGCGACGGGGCGTGGCTGGAGGCCGTCGGCACCCAGTCGTTGGGGGAGGGGGCGGAGGCGGCACCGATCGGCTCGATCCGAAGCTACGGCCCCGACGACGCCGACGTCACGATCGTGACCTGGGGCAACGGCTTGTGGATGTCGCTGCGGGTGGCGGCCCGGTTGGCGGCTGAATCGTCGGGTGGGCCGGGTGGGTCGGGTGATGGCGACGGCGAGCCGATCCGGTGCCGGGTGATCGACCTGCGGTGGCTGGCTCCCCTGCCGATCGACGCCGTGCTGGCCACCAAACCAGGGCGGGTGCTGGTGGTCGACGAGACCCGCCGCACCGGTGGGGTGAGCGAGGGCGTGCTGGCCGGGCTGGTCGACCGGGGCTACGCCGGGCCCATGGCCCGGGTGGCATCGAAGGACTCGTTCATACCTCTGGGCGACGCTGCCCGTCTCGTGCTGGTCAGCGAGACCGAGATCACCGAGGCCGTGCGTTCGCTGGCCGCCCGGCCCCTGCCCGGCCCGGGCTGATCCGGCCGCGCCCGCTTGCCGGCCCGGCCCGGCGGCCCGGCCCCGAGCCCGAGGAGCGTCGGGTGTCGGGTGCCGGTCAGGCGGCGGTGGGTGGGCGAAACGTACGGCGGTAGGCCTGGGGGGAGGTGCGCAGGGCCTGCTGGAAGCGGAGCCGGAGAGCGGCGGCGGTGGCGAAGCCGGCGCCCCGGGCCACCAGCTCCACTGGGTCGTCTGTCGTCTCCAGCAGGCGCTGGGCCAGGGCCGTGCGCTGGGTGAGCAGCCACTGGTGGGGGCTGGTGCCGGTGCGGGCCTTGAACTGGCGGGAGAACTGGCGGGGGCTGAGCAGGGCCTGGGCGGCCAGGCGCTCCACCGGCAGGTCCTCGTGGAGGCGGGCCGAGGCCCACTCGATGGTGGCGGTCACCGGGTCGTTGGCGATGGCCGGGCTCCGGGCGTCCATGGGCAGGGCCACGAACTGGGCCTGGCCTCCGTCGCGATGCGGTGGCACCACCATGTCCCGGGCCACGGTGTTGGCGATCCCGGCCCCGAAGTCCCGCCGGATCAGGTGGAGCGAGAGGTCGATGGAGGCGGCGGCGCCGGCCGAGGTGAGCACATCGCCGTCGTCGACGTAGAGCACGCACGGGTCGAGCCGCACCGCCGGGTAGCGGCGGGCGAATTCGGCGCCGGCCTGCCAGTGGGTGGTGGCGGGCCGGCCGTCGAGCAGGCCCGCTTCCGCCGCCACCACGGCACCGGTGCAGAAGGTGGCGATGCGGGCGCCCCGCTGATGGGCCCGACCCACGGCGTCGACCAGCTCGGCCGACGGCGGATGGCCGATCGAGCACCAGCCGGGGATGAGCACGGTGTCGGCCCGGCGCAGGGCGTCGAGTCCGTTGTGCACGGTCATCGTGGCCCCACCTATCCGTACCGGCTCGGCGCCGGGGGAGCACACCGTGTAGCGGTACCAGGCGGGGTGGAGCGAGCGGCGGTCGGCCCCCAGGAAGTCGTAGGCCACGGCCGGCTCCAGGGCGCTCATGCCGTCGACCAGCACGGTGACGATCCGGTGCCGGGCCGGCGCTGATCGAGGTGGTGGGGTCATGTCTTGATCTTCGCGCCTCGAACGATTCAGGACAAGGTCTGTTTTCTTTCGAATGATGTCTTTCGAGACGCTAGCCCTGTCGGCGAAGGAGGAGGACGATGGGTTCATGACACCGCCCAACCCCTATCTGGCCCGGCTGCTCGTGGACGCCCGGCAGCGTGATCTCGTGGCGGCCGCGCCGCCCCGCCCCACCCGGCGATATCGGCCCTGGACGTGGCTGCAATGGCGGCCACTGCCGTTGTCGTCGTCGCCGGGCGGCCGGCGTGCTGGTTCGCCGGTCGCCTCGTCCGTCGCCGGTGCGGTGCCGCCGGCTGCGCCCTGCCGGGCGTGAACGAGGTCGGCGCTGTCAACGGTGGATGCCCGGCGGGCAGCGCCGGGGGCGGGCAGGATGGTGCCATGGCTTTGAACGGGAAGCGGACGCAGCGTCGGAGCCGGCTGAGGCCGGTGGGAGCCGGGGCCGACGATGGCCCGGCGGCCGTCGCCGGCAGCACGGGTGTGGTGGGCTCCACCGCCGTGGCCGGCAGCGCAGCCGTGGCCTCCAGCGCCGGCGTGGCCGGGAGCGCCGTGGTGGCGGGGAGCGTCGCCACCGCCGGGAGTGCGGTGGTGGCGGGGAGCGCGGCCACTGCCGGCAGCGCAGTGGTGGCGGGCAGCGCGGCCACCGCCGGGAGTGCGGTGGTGGCCGGCAGTGTGGCCACGGTGGCCAGCGTCGGGGTGTTCGGCAGCGCCCTCACGGTCTTCGGCGCCGGCATCGTCCGGTGCGTGGCCACCTTGGGTTGCGTCCGCTGCCGGGGTTGTGTGGGTTGCGTGGGGTGCGTCGACTGCGTGGGTTGCATCGGCTGCGTCGGGTGTGTGGGCCTGCGGGGGGCGGTGGGCCAGCGTCACGGGGGAGCGAAGCGATGATCGTGCGGCGGGAGCGGCCCGGCGACGAGGCGACAGCCCGGGCGGTGCAGGCGGCCGCATTCGGCGCGCTGGCCGGGGGCGGGGGCGACGAGCCGGTGGAGGCTCGCCTGCTCGATGCGCTCCGCCGGTGCGAGGGCTGGCTGCCGGCCCTGTCGTGGGTGGCCGAGATCGGCGGGCAGGTGGTGGGGCACAACGTGTGCACCCGGGGCCACGTGGGTGACGTGCCGTGCCTCGGGTTGGGCCCGATCGGGGTAGACCCGGCGGGGCAGCGGGCCGGTGTCGGCTCGGCTCTCATGCACGCCATGGTCGGCGCCGCCGATGCGCTCGGCGAACCGCTGATCGCCCTGCTCGGCAGCCCCGACTACTACCGGCGGTTCGGGTTCGTGCCGTCGGCGGAGCTCGGGATCGAGTCGCCCGATCCGGCCTGGGGTGGCCACTTCCAGGTGTTGACGCTCAGTGCCTGGGAATCCTCGATCCGGGGTCTGTTCCGTTACGCGTCCCCGTTCGACGATCTGGACTGACGGATCGGGGGCGCCGCGGCCTCGGCCGATCCGGCCGCCGCCAGCTGCCGGCAGGCCCGGTCCCAACGCTGGGTGTCCTCGATCACGAGGTCCTCGATGACCCGGGCCCACCGGATCGTGAGGAAGTGGCCGAACTGGTTCTCGTAGGGCCGGCCGTCGACCGTGCTACGGATCACCACGTGGGCGGCCAGCCGGGTGCGCCATGGCGGGCCGCTGATCACCAGGCGTTGGATCTCGAAGCGGGGGCGGGGGAGCAACCGCAGGAACCGCTCGAACCAGCGGCGCAGATCGGGGCCCGACAAGCCGTCCGCTCCCAGCGGCGTGTCGCCGGCGAACGTGAGCCGGCAGGTCGGGTGGAACTGGGCCAGCACGGCGTCGAGGTTGCCCGCCTCCACCTGGCGGAGGCCCCGGCGGTACTGGGTGGCGGTGAGCCATCGGACGATCACGGGCGCTCCTCGGGGGACGGGTTCGATGGGAGTGACGGAGTAGATTGACACTGTCTAGCTAACCGGGCTCACCGTAGTGATGGAGATTGTCAGTGTCAAACAAAGCGGCGGGCCCGTCCCGTGGCGTAGGAATCCACTTCGAGGGTGACCTGCGCCGGGCGTTGATCGACGAGGCCGTGGCGGTGGTGGCCGAGGTGGGGGTGGAGGCGTTGAGCCTGCGCGAGGTCGCCCGCCGTCTCGGGGTTTCCCATGCGGCGCCGGCGCACCATTTCGGGGACCGTTCGGGCCTGCTCACGGCGGTGGCGGCCGAAGGGTTCGAGCTGTTCAATCCGCACATGGCCTCGGCGGTGCTGGCCGTCGTGGGGGGCCCGCCGATCGAGATCCTCCTGGCCCTGGCCACGGGCTACGCCTCGTTCGCCGAGGAGCATCCCGGCCATTTCGCCGTCATGTTCCTGCCGAATCTGGTGCGGCTCGACGATCCGGCCTACCTGGCCGCCAGCGATGCCGCCTTCGACGCCCTCCTGGGGGTTATCGAGGGCTGTCAGGCCGCCGGCTGGCGGGCCGACGAGCCGAGCCGGTCGCTGGCCGCCGCCGCCTGGTCGTTGGCCCACGGGCTCACCGTGCTCCGTTCCCAGGGGTCGTTGGCCCGTCATCATCCGGACGTGTCGCCCGCCGGCATCGAGGCGATGGGCCGCGCCCTCCTTCGTTGACGGCCGACGGGCCCTGAGCTTCGACCCTGACGTCGTCAGCCGGGTCTCAGGGTCGGATCCGGGCGACGCCCGATACCGCCCGGCAGCCGGCGGGCGCACGATGGTGCCATGAACGAGACCATGAACGACACCGCCGCCAACCCGAATCCCACCCCCAACCCCAACCCCTTCATCCCCACCGCCGGCCCCGCTCCGGCGCCGGTCGGTCCCCGGCCCCTGCTTCGTGACCCGAACACCCGCCTCGGTGGCGTGGCCTCCGGTGTGGCCCACTACCTCGGTATGGACGTGACCCTCGTGCGGCTCCTGTTCGTGGTGTTCACGCTGATGGCCGGCTGGGGCATCGTGGCCTACGTGGCGGCCTGGATCATCGTGCCCAAGGCCGAGACCTGGCCTCCGGTGTGGCCGCCGGCACCGCCCGCGCCCCCGATGGCTGCTCCGGCTCCCGGCGCTGCTCCCGCCGCTTCCACGGTCGACCCGGCCAGCGCCTGACCCGCTCCGGTGTCGGCAACGGGCGGTGACGGCCGCTTGGTACGGCACCGTAGGGCGTCACGACGATACGTTCTTCCGCTGTGACCGAGCCGACCGACCCGATCGTCGACGTCATGTACCAGTGCCGGGCCATGCGCCGGCTCCGCCCCGATCCGGTGGACGAGGAACTGCTGGTCCGGCTGGTCGACGCCGCCCTGCACGGACCGTCCGGCAGCGATGCCCAGAACTGGGCCTTCGTCATCGTGCGGGATCCCGGCCAGAAGCAGCGGGTGGCCGAGGCCTATCAGCGGGCCTGGGCCTTGTACCGGTCCACGATCGCCGCGGCCGAGCTGCGGCCCCACGAGGACGGCGAGCGTCGGGAGCGCATGGAACGGGCCGGCGATCACCTGGCCCTGCACCTGGCCGGGGCGCCGGCCATCGTGTTCGTGGCCGTGCTGGCCGACAAGGCGTTCGATCGGGCCCTGCTGTCGCCGTCGGGGCTGCGGCAGCTCGTCCGCCGCACGGGTGTGCGCTCCTCGCTGCGATTCCTGGCCGGAGGCCAGCGGGGGTCGGCCCTCGCCGCCGGCTCGACCGCCTACCCCGCCGTGCAGAACCTCCTCCTGGCGGCCCGGGCCCCGACCCGACCCCCGCACCGTCCTGTCGTGGGACCGCTGGACCCCGGCCGTCACGTAGGCGTGCCGGCGAGGACGTCGTCGATCTGGGAGAGGACCATGCGCATGCCCTCCTCGATCCCCATGGCGAGCACCTGCTCCATGCCCGGCCAGCGAGTCGAAGTGGGTGCGGATCGCCATCACCGCGCCCCCGCCGTCGCGCTCGTCGAAGGTGATGATCATGGCCGTCATCGCGTTGCCGTCGTTCGGGTCGGCCGTCGTCGTCGACGTCGGCATCCCGCAGCTCGAGGTGGTGGGGCGGGTCGGCGGCGACGACCTCCCACGTGCTGTCGTGGCGCTCGCCCTCGGTCGCTCGGCCATGAAGAAGGTGATCCGACCCGCCGGCCCGCAGGTCGTGGTCGACCACGGTCGTCGGGTAGCCGGGAGGCCCCCACCACCGCTCGAACTGGCGGGGGTCGGCCCACAGCTGCCACGCCCGTTCGACGGTGGCATCGAGGTCGGCCGTGACCGTCATGGTCAGGGCTTCAGGGTCCTTCTCGACGCTGGTCACGCTCATCGTTTGTCTCCAGTGGTTCGCTTCTCGGTTGCCAGGAGGTCGTCGATCCGGTCCACCCGGGCCCGCCACAGCTCCTCGATGCCGTCCAGGAGCACCCGGGCCCTCTGGACGGTGTCGACGTCGGTGCGCACGAGCCGCTCGCGTCCCCGCCGCTCCTTGGTGACGAGCCCGGCACCTTCGAGCACGGCGACGTGCTTCTGCACGGCGGCGAAGCTCATCGGGTAGCGCTTGGCCAACGCCGACACGCTGTACCCGCCCCCGACGGCCAGGGCGAGGATGTCGCGCCGGGTGCCGTCGGCACAGGGCGTGGAAGATGCGGTCGACAGCAGCGCCGGATACCTGATCTACAACCATTCGGTTGTATGTTGGCACGAGGTGGCGACGGGCACAAGGCCCCTAACCGCTCGGGCCAGAGTCTCGATCTGGTCGACGACCGACATGGACCCGCACATGCACACCCGCACGCGCCACCTCCCGGCCTATGGCTGCTGGAACGAACGATCAATCGGTACCGCTACGCGGTGCCGATTGTGCGGGAGCGTAGGGGTGTTCGTCGAGTGATCGAAGGCGGTCGGCGAGGAAGGTCCGTTCGGTGTCGTTGCCGCAGAGCTCGAACGCTCGGCGATAGGCGGCACGGGCGAGCTCTCGGTGGCCCGCTCGTTGCGCCAGTTCGGCCTGCACGGCGGCCACCCGATGGTTGGCGGGTAGGAGCTCTTGCACGGCGGTAAGCAGGGCGAGCCCGGCCTCGGGCCCGTCAACCTCGGCGACGGCCACGGCCCGGTTGAGCCGCACGATCGGCGAATTGGTCAGGGCTTCCAGGGATAGGTAGAGGTTGGCAATCGCTGCCCAATCCGTCGCGGACGGGGCACGGGCGTGCTCTGCGGCGATGAGGGCCTGGAGGCGAAGCTCCTCGGCGTACCCGTGCCCTGGTTGCAGACGATCAGCCAGCGCCAGTCCGGCCTGCAGCTCGTCGTGTCGCCACAGGGAACGATCCTGATCGGGCAGGGTCACGAGCCGGCCGGCCTGCATCCGAGCGTCCCGACGAGCGTGCTGTAGGAGCAGCAGAGCGAGCAGCGCCCCCGCCTGGGGTGCATCGGGGGCCAGTTGATGCAGGACCACCGCCAGCCGAACCGCCTCGCCCGCCAGGTCGGTGCGGAGCAGGTCGGCTCCGGTGCCGGGCGTGTAGCCGGCGGTGAACGCGAGATAGATGGTTCGGCAGACCTCGTCGAGACGCGACTGGAGCTCGACCCGAGCCGGTGAAACGAGCGGAATTCCAGCGGTCACGATCTTCTTCTTGGCCCGCGTGAGACGAGCTGCCATCGTCGCCGTCGAGACCAGGAACAACCGGGCGATCTCGTCGGTCGGTGTCCCGATCACCAAGCGGAGCGCCAGCGCCGACCGGGCCGCGGCGGGCAACGCCGGATGGCAGCACAGGAGAATGAGCTGCAGTCGCTCGTCGGTGAGCTCGTCGCCCCCATCGGTGTGCGCTGTGTGCCCCCAGTCGGCCCCGACGGCAACCAACGGCGCCTTCCGTCCCGCGATCGCCTCGGTCCGAAGCGTTCCCACGATCACCCGGTACGCCGTCGTGTACAACCACGCCGGTGGGTTGGCGGGGACTCCCTGGGCCGGCCAGAGCGAGGCGGCGCGGGCGAAGGCCTCACCCAGGGCGTCTTCGACAAGGTCCAACCGGCGGGTGCGGCACACCAGCAGCGACAACAGGCGGCCCCACTCCGCCCGGTAGACCTGCTCGACCGCGCGCTCAGGACATGTCAGGGACGGGTCGGATCTCGATGTCATAGGCGGGCAGCACCTTGCACAGTTGGATCACCGTATCCAGGTCGGGCGCGTCGATCAGGTAGAAGCCCCCGATCTGCTCGGCGGCCTCGGCGAAGGGACCGTCAGTGATGGTCATCTCGCCACCGGGGTTCGTAACGTCGTGGCCATCGACCCGTCGCTCAGCGCCTCTTCGGCCAAGACCTCAACCCCTACCCGAGTCGGGACCGTCAGTGATGGTCATCTCGCCACCGCGGGTTCGTAACGTCGTGGCCATCGACCCGTCGCTCAGCGCCTCTTCGGCCAAGACCTCAACCCCTACCCGAGTCGCGCAGGCCTCGCTGAACGCCTGGAGCCGTGTCAACTGAGCTTCCTGCTCCTCCGGTGACGACTCATCCCAGGGAGCCACCTCCCCGTATCCGGCCAGCAACACGAAGTACTTCATCGCACTCTCTCTCCTACGCTCCGACGCCGGCGAGGTCTCGCAGGCACCACGATGACGCGCCAGTGCCCGCAAAATCGACAGGTGTGCCCAGAAACCACATCGAGCATCGCATCGATCGTCGGGCGGATCGGGACGTCACTGGTGACCGGTCACCGGCCGATCAGCTCCGCTGGGTGCCGACCTTCAGCTCCCGCCAGGGCATCTCTCGCGACACGTCGGGTTCCTTGGGGAGGCCGAGGACGCGTTCGCCGATGATGTTCTTGTTGAGCTGCAAGCGAACTCCGGGGTCCTCCGGTGACCGCTGGCGCACTGTTTCCGCACCGGATGGACGCAGTGAACGGCAGCGCACGACAGCGGACGCGCGATATTCGCGCGATGGCTGGCTCGGCATGACCACCCTCGCAAGTGCCTGGCGACTCGGTTCGGGATGCTCGCTGGCTCGGGCGCTCGGCGATCCAGCCGGCCGGCACCGTCATTATCGGGTGGATCGCCCGGGCCAGTCCGCCGGTTAGCGCTCGCCACACCGGGCAGGTCCATGTCGGCGCTGCCGAGTGCCAGGCAAGCGCCAGGCCCCCTACTATCGCCTCGTGGAGTCTGCGACTTTCGATGGCACCTACGACGGGGGCACGACTGGTAATCCAGAGCCGATCGCCTGGCGGATCGAGTCAACGAGACCAAGTTCGCCGAGAATTGCACCGGGCTTCGAGATCCGGACCTCCATCAGAGGAGTCGGCTTCTCGGGGTCCGGCTTCGACACCCTCGATCCCGAATCGGAAGACGAGGCCCAAACCGCTGGGCTCACGATCGGCCCGATGGGGCTAACCGGGTGCGTCCTCACCGGACGGTTGCCCTGCACTGTGGTGCCCGGCGACGCCGCGCACGAGACGACCGTTAACTTCGTGCTCGATCTAAGAGCTGAGGCATGTAACAGCGTCGCCGCACCACAGAACCTTCGTCTGTCGCTCGGTAGCGACCTGACTGGTGTCGAGATCGTTGACGACTGGTTTGAAGACGGACTTCTGCGACTCGAAGCCGCGCTGCCGAATGACACTCGCCTGCGCTGCTGCGTCACCTGCCTCTACTCCGACTACTCGCCCGGCGGGCACGGGCTCATTGGCATGTCCTGCCACCGGGATGCCAAGGAACAGTACTTGGCGGTCACCTCGAAGGCCGACTACTGGAGTGTGCCGGTCGCCGAGGAGGTGGTCGAGACCTACTACTGTCACGAGTACGCCCGCCGTATACCGGGCACCGGCTACCGAGGCTGAAGCACCCGAGAACAGCACGCAACAACTCCTAGAGAACCACCCGAGTCCGGCACCTTCCGAGCGCTCGGGAACGACAGGTGTCAGGGCCGCAGGCTGGCGACCGCAATTGCCTTGTCGTCGTGACATTTGGTGCGGGGCCAGCGGGTGGCGTCGGGGTCGCTGGCTTCGGTGTTGTGGACCAGTGCGAGGAGTCCGGCAGGGTCGGCGGCGGCGAGCTGGATGGCTTCGTGCCACGTCGGCGGTATGCCGTACTCGTCGACCCCGGCCGAGGCGCCATCGGTCATGGCGAGGATCGTGTCGATCTCGGCCGCTGGGTGCTGCCACTCGATGGCGTGGCGGGCTGCCTCCGGTGTGGCCGACGCGCACCAGAACCCGTCGGGGTGGTTACGGAGCTGCTCGAAGGAGGTGGCCGCTGTGATCCACCGAGGGTCGGTCATGTCGGCCAACCCGGCGGGGCGTCCGATGGAGGCCACGGTGTCGGCCAGGCGGTCATCTCGGATCTCGTGCACTGTGCCATCGGCGTAAAGAACAACCACGGGGCTATCGCACAGGACCAGGACGTCGACGACGTCACCGTTCAATCGGACCATGGCCACGGTGGCCGAGGGGGCCTCTCCCGGCATGAGCTGGTAGGTGTCGACGAGGTCGCTCAAGCAGGCTTCGAGCAGCGGCGACAACGGCTGGGCAGGATCGGCTTCGAGTCCGTCGGCGAGCCGCTGGCCCAGTTCCTGGGCGATCCAGGCGCCGTCCCGCTCCAGGGCGAACGACTGGGTTGCGCCATCGAGCACGATCGCCGCATTAGGGGTCACGAAGATCCGGTCTTCGCTCGGTCGATGGCCAGCCGACAGCTCGGCCGTCCGGACCGTCAGTGAAGGACGGGTGCGCATAGGACCTCCGTGGCCTTGATCTCGCCGGCGTCGTTGTGGTCGCTGGCGATCACCATCGAGAACTCCCCCGTGCCCACGTCCCGGTATAGGCCGGCCAGGTTGGCTCGCAGGTGGTGCACCGCTCCCAGGGAGCCGATGGCGTGAACGCCGGCGATCAACAGCAGGTGCCGGTCACTGTCGAACCGCAACCGCCCGACGTAGGCGATGTCACGGGGCAGGGGCGTCGGGTCGTCCATCGGCGAGGCGTACTCGATGTCGGTCACCTGGTCCTTGATGGTCCAGCGCCCGTCGCTGCGAAGGCTGAAGTCGAGCGCTGGATCGGTCTCTAGGACGTCGATGATCGTGGGTGACGACTTGGGGCCACAGATGGCGATCAGGTCGGGGGCCTCTGGTTGCCAGTCACGGCGAGGATCGATCTCCACCCGGTTCACCACGAACCCGAGTTCGGCCAGGAGCTCGATGAGGCGGTCTCGGGCCTCGATGTCTTCCGACGCCACCACCGGCAGCGCTCGCCCCTCGATCGGCCGGAGGGGTAGACCGACATCGAGCGGGCCGACGCCAAAGATGACTCGCTCCAGCGGTGGACCGTCGGACCGGATCTGACTGACTCTCCCGCGGGACAGGCCGATCGCGTCGGCGATGGCGGCATAGGTGATCCCGTTGGCCGCCGCTTCCTCGATCGCCTCCCGCCTCAACCGGGCCAGCTCGATCTCGACCTGCTGGGACTCGGTGATGGTCTGGCTGGCCAGCTTCGCCCTGCTCAGTGGGTCCTTGATCTTGCGGACCTCGGCGATCGGATCGGCCTTGCGGGGACGTCGTGCCACCCATCCCAGTTTAGGCCCCTTGACACCGTGAAGTCTATGGGGCAATCTCGCCGTATAGGCCCCTAAACTTCGCCCATGGAGTTTAGACCCCTAAAGGAGATCAGGATGGCACCGGCCACTACCGCCGCCCACTTCGAACCCGCCCGCTCCGCTCGTCGACCGACGCTGCGACGAGTACCGGACCCGACACCGCTCAGGCCACCCCGGCTCAACGCAGTCGGCTTCTGCGTCTACTGCGACGAGCGGCACTGCGAGGACTCCCACTGCCTGGCCCGCCACGAGACAGCGGACTGGCAGATATGCATCCGCTGCGACGGGTCCGGCTACGACCGAGCGGCCGAGCAGTGCTGCAACTGCGACAGCGGGATGATGGACATGACCGCCTCTGTCCGCCCCGAACGCCCCCGACCTCGCCCGGCCCGGTTGAGCTTCGGCGGCTGGTGCATGTGGTGCCTGGAACGGTGGTGCATCTCGCCGGATTGCATCGACCGCCACGCCCGCTCCAGCTGGGAGGTGTGCGAGGACTGCGACGGTCGGGGCGATGACGACGGCTTCCCCTGCAACTGCATCTACGGGCTGATGGAGACCAACTTCACTGGCACCACACGCCAATGAACGGCCACACCGAAGGGACCTCGGCCCGCCGACTTGATCTCACTGCGGCGGCGGCCGAGGACGGGGCGGAACGCCCCGGACGACGGCCGTCCGCCGCCCGGGGGGTGGAAGGAAACCACTCTCCCTCCCTCTCCGTTGTCCGTAGTTCCCCACCCGGGCAGCCGGACGGCTCGGAGGACGTGGGCTTGTTATTAGTCCATAACTGGGCGCAGACCGTAGATCAGCCTCCGTCGGTCCAGCCGAACGACCTTCCGGACCCGGTCCGACACATGGAGCTGTTCGACGACTTCGACGGCTGGGTCGGCTTTCGACCACCGGCAGCGGCGACGTTCGCCGCATCGAAGTTCCCTACCCTCGGGCCAGACGAGGACCCCCTGGGAGACGGAACCGGGCGGCGCCTCGACACCGAGACCGGCGAGTTGGTCCCTGCCTCGGTCACCCGCAAGGTCATCATTTCCGGCGGCCTGCTCCGCATCGTGGTCGGCCACGGCCGCACCCGCTCGGTCGACGAGGACCTGGCCGACACCGAACCCCTGGGCGATCGGGACCGGTCGACGCCGCCCGATCCGCAGACCAAGGACGTGGTGAGCGAGTTCTCCCGCCGGAGTCGGAACTATCTGCGCATGGCGGCCGCCTCCATCGACTGGCACGCCGGCTACCAACCCGGCTGGGCGCTACTGCTCGTGACCCTGACCTACCCCGGCGACTGGTGGGCCGCCGCCCCGACCCCGGACCACGTCACCCGCCATCGGAAAGCCTTCGGCCTGCGGTTCAAACGAGCTACCGGCCAGGTCATGGGTGTCCTCTGGAAGCGAGAGTTCCAGGAACGGGGCGCACCCCACCTCCACCTCGTCGGCTGGTGGCCTTGGCGGGTCGACGGTGGATCACTGCGCCAGTGGGTGTCGAAGAACTGGTACGAGGTCGTCGGCACCGGCCTGCAGGAACACCTCAACGCCGGCACCGGCATCGACGTCCTCCAGAGCCTGGAGATGAGCGACCCGCTCCGGCTCGGGCTCTACTTCGCCGGCTACACCAGCGCCAAAGGCTCCAAGGAGTACCAGAACCAAGCACCCGACGGCTGGCGGAACGACAACGGCTCCGTCGGCCGCTACTGGGGCGTCACTGGCCTCGACCGCTACGGCGCTGAGGTCCTCGTCAGCGAACAGGACATGGTCGCCATACAGCGAATGCTCCGGGGCGTGCTGCGGGCCAACCTCCGCGACCCCAAGGACCGGCGCCGGCCCCGCACCCGACATACCCGCTACTCCCGCCGAGGGCACGGTCCCAACGGGATGCGTAAACGGGCGATCCATCGCCGCTACACCCTCTCGTCGCTCACTGGCACGGACAGCGGATTCAGCTTCCTCACAACGGACGGCCCCCACCTCGGCCTCGACGCCGCCCGACTCCTGCGCCTCGATCAGACCCAACCCTGGCCCCGGGGCCAACGGAGGCCACTGCCATGAGCGACGCCGACAGGGACATTCGCTGGAACCCCAACGGGTGGGCGGAAGGTGCTGACGGGGAGCCTGAGCAGGGCCGATGGGAGTACTGGGCCGACGACGAGCTGATGCTCTGGTGGAGCGAGTCCGACCACCAGGCCTTCCGTCAAGAGCACGAGGACGGTGCCCTGTGACCGCCGTTTGTAGTGCACGCCACAACGGCCGGCGGTACCAGCAGACCCGACCCACGCAGCGAGTGTGCGCCCTCCGCTCCGGCCGTCGTCAGACGGAGCGGTCCGCCAACCCCACGAGGCCTGTGCCCGGGACCGGCCGCCAGACGGTGGCAACCCCGATCGGATCGCCGCCCCCCTCTCCCTCTTGGCCGCCTCCGGCCCACCAGGACCGACCAGACCGGCAACGACCACAAGACCCATGGCCGCCCTGGCCACGCACCGAAGGACCACCAGTGAGCAACCGACGCCGTCGACCCCGCCAGACTCAGCCCCTCAACAACCGCCGCCCCCACTCGGCCAGTGCACGCACGGCTACGGCCCCGGCGACGTCGACTACCACGGAGCGGACATCACCATGGTCGCTGAAAGGGGATTAGGAGCCGAAGGTGCTGCGAACCGGCGGACACCCTTGCTGTGCACCGTCGAGGAGGCTGCCGAGATGCTGTCGATCGGTCGGACGAAGACGTACCGCCTCATCGCCGCCGGCCAGATTCGAACGATCCGGATCGGACGGCGCCGCCTCGTGCCGGTCGCCGAGCTAGAGGCACTGATCACCGACTTGCTGGAGGCGTCGTGAGCGTCCAGCGCAGAGAGACGAAGAGCTGGCATCCGCTGGGACGTCCGGCTGCGTGACCCGTCAGGCCGGGTATACAACCGCACCTTTGCCACGAAGCGGGAGGCCCAGGCCTATGAGCGCTCCGAGCGTTCGGCCCGGGACCGCGGTGATTGGGTAGACCCGCACGCCGGTCGCCAGACGGTGGGGGAGTGGGTCGACTACTGGTGGACGCTCCATGCGCCGAACCTGGCGCCGAAGACTCGGGCCCAGTACGAGAGCACGCTCAACCGATGGGTGCTGCCGGCCCTCGGCACGCCGCCGCCTGTCGTCGTTGACGCCGCTCGACCTCCAGGAGCTCGTCAACGATTGGGCTCGGACGGCCAAGCCGTCGACCGTTCACCTTCGCTTCGCTGTGCTGCGAACGGCACTCTTGGCCGCCGTGACGGGCGAGGTGTTGGGTCGCTCGCCATGTCGTGGGATCCGTCTGCCGAAGCGTGACCAGCGTCGCCGTAGTCTGCCCGACGTTGCCGACCTCGAGCGCCTGGCCACGGCCATGGGAGCAGACTACGGCGCCATGGTGTGGCTCGGAGCGCTGCTGGGGATGCGATGGGGCGAGGTGGCCGGTCTGAGGGTGGGCGCTGTTGACCTCCTACGTCGGCGGCTGATCGTCGGTGAGACGGTCGGGGAGGCGAAGGGCGTGCTCCACATCGGTGCACCGAAGACCGCAGCCGGGCGGCGACTCCTGCCCCTACCGGAAGTGGTCTGCGATGTCCTGGCCGAGCACATGCAGGCTCAGGGGCTCACCGGTGCCGATGGCGACGAGTGGGTGTTCCGGTCTCCGAGAGGCGGCCCGCTGCGGTATTCCATGTGGCACTTGCGGGTTTGGATTCCGGCCCGGGAGGCGGTCGGCCGCCCAGCGCTCGGCTTCCACGATCTCCGCCGCTTCTACGCCTCCCAGCTCGTCGAGGCCGGCGTCGACGTCAAGGTCTCGCAGGAACTGATGGGGCACGAAGACATCCGCCTCACCCGTGGTCTCTACGCCCAGGCTGGGGACGAATTGAAGCAGCGAGCCAACGATGCGGTGGCGGCCCAGCTGATCGGCACGCGCGATAAACGCGCGATGGAGACGGATCGGGCCACCTCCGGGTGACCGCCGGGTCAGCTCCGCTGGGTGCCGACTTTCAGCTCCCGCCAGGGCATGTCCCGGGACACGTCGGGTTCCTTGGGGAGGCCGAGGACCCGTTCGCCGATGATGTTCTTGTTGATCTCGTCGGTGCCACCGGCGATCGAGGCCGACGGGGTGAACAGGCCGTACTTCTGCATCACACCCCGCAGCGGCGCATCGTCGCCCATGAGCTGCCCGTAGGGACCCTGGATCTGCCAGGCCAGATCCCGCATCTGGCGGGCGATCTCGGAACCCATCAGCTTGCCGGTGGACGACTCCGGGCCGGGCTGGCCGCCGGCGGCCAGCGTCGCCTTCACTCGCAGCCCGTTGTAGCGGTGCAGCTCCCGCAGGATGTAGACCCGCATGAGCGCCTGGCGCAGGACGGGGTTCTTCGTGGCCCCGAACTCCTGGGCCTGCTCCATCAGATGGCGGAACACGCCGCCGCCCATGGCCAACGCCATCCCGTCGTCGGCCACCCGGGACCTCTCCTCGGCCACGACCTCGGCGATCGTGGCCTCGAGCCGGGGCCGGCCCACGAACGAGCCGCCGCCGCCCATGGCCGCGTTCTCCGAGTCTCGCTCGTTCATCAGCGTGGTCATCGTCACCCGCCAGCCCTCGCCCAGGCTGCCCAGCAGGTTCTCGGCCGGGATCCGGGCCTCGGACAGGAACACCTCGTTGAACGTCTCGTCTCCGCTCATCTCCTTGAGCGGCCGGACCTCTACGCCGGGCTGGCGCATGTCGATCAGGAAGTAGCTGAGCCCCTTGTGCTTGGGCTGGTCGGGATCGGTACGGGCCACGAGGATGGCCCAGTCGGCGAACTGGGCCCCGGTGTTCCACACCTTCTGCCCGCTCACCACCCACTCGTCGCCGTCCCGCTCGGCCCGGGTGGCCAGGCCGGCCAGGTCCGACCCCGCCCCCGGCTCGCTGAACAGCTGGCACCACACGTCCCGCCCGGTCACGATGCCGGGCATGAACCGGGCCTTCTGGTCGTCCGTGCCGCAGGCCAGGATGGTGGGAGCGGCCAGGAAGGTGCTCACCCCGCTCGGTGGGCCGTAGACGCCGGCCGCCCGCAGCTCGGCCCGCACCACCTTGGCGTCGTCGCTCGACAGGCCCCGACCGAACCACTGACGAGGCCAGGTGGGGAACCCCCAGCCGGCGTCGGCCAGGCGCTGCCACCAGTCGCCGAGCGTGCGCTGGTCGCTCCAGTTGTCGGCCAGCCAGGCCCTCACTTCGTCCCGCAGCGCGCTCGCATCAGCCATGGCCGGATTGTGGCACAGCGCCCGGAGGCGGCCCCAGCCCCGGCGTGCCACAATCCCCGGTCATGCATCTGTCCTGCGCCTTCCCCCCGATGCCCGACACGCCGGCCTACATCGAGCTGGCCGAGGAGCTCGGCTACCACCGGGCCTGGGTCTTCGACACGCCGGCCCTCCAGCTCGACGTGTGGATGACGCTGGCTCTGGCCGCCACCCGCACGTCCCGCATCGGCCTCGGTCCCGGCGTGCTGATCCCGAGCCTTCGCCATCCGATGGTGACGGCGTCCGCCATCGCCCACCTGGTGGAGTTGGCGCCTGGGCGGGTCGAGATCGGGGTGGGCGCCGGCTTCACCGGCCGCAACGCCATGGGTCAGCGGGGCCTCAAGTGGGCCGACGTGGAGTCCTACGTCCGCACCGTGCAGGGGCTGTTGGCGGGCGAGGTGGCGGACGTCGAGGGGGCGGCCGTGCAGATGCTCCACTGGCCCGGGCAGGCCCCGGCCCGCCCCATCGAGGTGCCGTGGCGGCTGGCCGTGATCGGCCCCAAGGGCATGGCGGCGGCCCAGCGCCTGGGGGCGTCGATCTTCACCAGCCGCCCGTCGGCCGGCTCCAACTACGAGGGCTACCCGGGGGTGACGGCCATGGTCAGCGGGGCCGTGCTCGACCCCGGCGAGGCGATCGACTCACCCCGCATGCTGGCCACCGCCGGCCCCGGCGTGGCCATCCTCTACCACCTGGCCTACGAACGGCGGGACGGGTCGGTCAGCCAGATGCCCAATGGAGAACGGTTCGCCGAGCTGGTGGCGGCCGAGCCCGAGGGACAGCGACACCTGGCCGTGCACCGGGGCCACCTGTCTCAGCTCAACGACATCGACCGCCAGATCCTCGGCCCCGACATGCTGGCCCGCTCGGCCCTGGCCCACCCGGCCGCCGACGTGCCGGACTGGCTCGGCTCCTACGCCGCCATGGGCGTCACCGAGCTGGCCTACGAGCCCATGGGCGACATCCCCGAAGCGCTCACCCGGCTGGCCCGCGCCGCTGGCCTCTGAGCGGCCCGGCGGCACCCCTCCGAAGATTTCTTCTGCGTCGCGAAATCCGATCCGTTCGACGATCTGCGTCGCGTAGCCGACGGATCCGGGAGGTTCCGTGCCATCGGATCGGGGCCGCTGCCGGGGAACCGCGTCGTCGGTTCGTTCGGCCGACGCACCGGTCCGTCGTGGGCCGCGCCCCGGCTGTCACACCCGATGTCTAAGGTGACCTCCATCGACTGATCCCGCTCCCGGGTCTCCCGGTACGCGGGCTGGTCGGCCCTCTTCCCCCGACAATCGAGGCGCCCGGCGGCCCGGTTCTGATCCGGCGCCGCCGGCGGAGCCGGGCCCGCCCGGCAGTGAGGGGAAGCAGCCGTGATGCTGTGTCTGTGGAGCGTGAAGGGCGGCTCGGGGTGCACGGTCACCGCCGCCGCCATCGGGCTGCTGGCGGCCGACGAGGGTGACACCCTGCTCGTCGACCTCGCAGGAGATCTGGGTCTCGTACTGGGAGCCACGGCGTCCGAGGCGGCGGCGGCCCCGGGGGCGGCCGGGCTGGGCTGGGGCGTCGCCGGTTGGCTGTCGGCACCCCAGCCACCGCCCGATGCCCTCAAGCGGCTCGAGTGCCCGATCACGCCCCGGCTGTCGCTCCTGCCGCTGGGCCAACCGGGCGCCGATGAGGGCGAGGCTCAGTCTGCCGGGGTCGTGCCCGACTCGGCCCGGGTCGACGGGAAGACGACCGGTCCCTGGCCCGGGTCGGCCTGGCCCGGCCCGGCGGGCCGGCTCGCCCTCCTGGCCCGGCTCCTGGCCCGGGAGCGCAGGACGGTGGTGGTCGACCTCGGCCACGGCGCGGCCCCGGCCCAGGCGGCGGCCGGGAGCCTCCCGCCGCCCTGGGTCGGGTCGGCCCTGCCGCCGTTCCTCGACGACACCGGCGCCAGCTCGCTGCTCGTCACCCGACCCTGCTACCTGTCGCTCCACCGTGCCGCCCAGAGCCGCCGACCCGACGGGATCGTGCTGGTCGACGAGCCGGGCCGGGTCCTGCGCCCGGCCGACGTGGCCCGGGCCCTCGGCGTCCCCGTGGTGGCGTTCGTCCCGTGGGAGGCGGCCGTGTCCCGGGCCGTCGACGCCGGCCTCCTGGCCCAACGCGTGCCCCGGGCCCTCCAGCCGCTCTGGTCGGTCATCCCGGCGGCGGCGGAGAGCCGGCGATGACGGGCCTGGCCGCCATCGAGGACCTGGAGCGCTGGCTGCAGGATGTCGCCATCGACCATCCCGGCGCCGAGCGGGCCCAGCTGGTGGAAGCGGTGCGCCAGGCCGACCCGCTGCTCGACTCCGCCACCGTGGACACCCTGGTCGACCGGGTGCGGGGCCGGGCCCGGGTCGACGGGCTGGCCGCTCTCCAGCCCCTGCTCGACGATCCGGCGGTCACCGAGGTGATGGTCAACGGGCCGGGCCCGGTGTGGGTCGATCGGGGCGGCCGCCCCGAGCCGGTCGATGTCCACCTCGGCCGCCACGACATCAGCCTGCTGATCGAGCGGATCCTCGAACCCCTCGGTCTCCGTGTCGATCGCACCAGCCCGTGGGTCGACGCCCGCCTGCCCGACGGGTCCCGGGTGAACGTGGTGGTGCCGCCGCTGGCCGTCGACGGCCCGCTGGTGACGATCCGCCGCTTCGCCACCCACCCGGTGCCGCTGGCCTCGTTCGGTCCGCCGCCGTTGGTGGTGCTCCTGGCTCGGGCCATGGCCGAGCGGCGGACGATCCTGGTGGTGGGAGCCACCGGGGCGGGCAAGACCACGCTGCTCAACGCCCTGGCCGGCGAGCTCGACCCCGACGAGCGGGTGATCACGATCGAAGACACCGCCGAGCTCCGCCTTCCCGGCCGCCACGTCGTGCGGCTGGAGGCCCGTCCCGCCAGCAGTGAGGGGGTGGGGGCGGTCGACCTGCGGGCTCTCGTCCGCAACGCGCTGCGGATGCGCCCGGACCGCCTCGTCATTGGCGAGGTGCGGGGCCCGGAAGCACTGGATCTGGTGTTGGCCCTCAACACCGGCCACCGGGGCTCGCTGGCCACCTGCCACGCCAGCGGGCCCTCGGGGGCGCTCCGCCGGCTCGAGGCGCTGGCCCTGCTGGGTGGGCTCGACCTCCCGGCCGGAGTGATACGGACCCAACTGGCCGACGCCCTCGATCTGATCGTCACCGTGGCCCGGGTGGCCGACGGGGCCCGCCGCGTCACGGCCGTCACCGCCGTGGGCGACGGCGATGCCGTCGAGCCGGGCCAGCCGATCCCCACCACCGCGTTGTGGGCCCGGCCATGACCGGCTGGCTGGCGTCATCACCCGGGCCACTGTCCACCTGGTGGGTGCGACCGGGGCCGACGGCCGGAGCGCTGGCTCTGGCTGGTCTCGCCGCCGGCCTTCTCACCGGAAGCCCCACGCTGCTGGTCGGCGGCCCACTGGTGGCCGGCTGTGCCTGGCACTGGCAGCGGGTGGCGGCCGTCACTGTCGGCCGCAGCGCGGCCGCCGACCGCACGATCGAGCTGGTGGCGATCCTGCTCCAGCACCTGAAGGCGGGCGGCTCGCTGTCCCAGTCCCTGCGGGCCGCCACATCGGGTCCACCGCCCGGCACCGGCCATGTCCCGGCCGGCCGCACCGGCCCCGACGAGGTGCTGGCCCGGATTCGGGCGGCGGCCGACGCCGGCGCCGGGTTGGAGATGGCACTGGCCCGGGTCGCAGCCAGCCGGGCCGGGGCGGGCACGGCCTCCGCCGCCGGCCCGGACCGGAGCGGCGTGACCCTCCTGATTCGCACCCTCCTCGTGCTGGTGCAGCGGGGCGGCCCCGCCCTGCCCGCTCTGGAACGGCTCGACGACACGCTGCGATCGGCCCGCTGGGTCGAGCAGGAGACGGCCGCTCAGGCCGGCCAGGCCACCGCCTCGGCCCTGGCGCTGGCCGCCCTTCCCGGCCTGTTCGTGACCGTGCTGGCCCTGCTCGACGCCGACCTGGCCCGGTTCTACGCCTTCCACCCCCTGGGCGCCGCCTGCCTGACCCTCTCCGCCCTGCTGGCCTACGCCGGCTGGTGGTGGATGCACCGGATCGTGGTCGCCTCCCTCGGGGCCGCGTCGTGAGCCCGGCACCGGAGCTTCTGGTGGCCGCCGCCGTCGCCAGCGCCGTGGCCGTCGTGCCCGTCCGGCGCCGGCAACGGCGGCGGGTCGCCGCCCAGGCTCTGGCCGCCGCCGCTCCGGCCGCGCTCGACCTGTGCGCCGTGGTTCTCGGGGCAGGAGGCACCATCGGCGACGCTGTGGCCGCCCTGGCCGACGCCGGCCCCGAGCCCGTGCGGGCCGCCGCCGCCCGATCGTTGGCCCGGGCGGCCGCCGGCGACGGGCTCGATCTCGCCCTCCGGTGGCTCCAGGCCGAGCTCGGGCCGGCCCTCCAACCCCTCACCGGCGCCCTCCTCCTGGCCCAGCAGCAGGGCGGCCCCGTCGGCCTCACCCTGGCCCGGCTGGCGGCCGAGGCCTCGGCCGGGCGGCGGCGCCTGGGCGAGATCCGGGCCCGCCGCCTGCCCGTCGCCCTGCTCGTCCCCCTCGTGGCCTGCTCCCTGCCGGCCGTGATTCTCGGCGCCGTCGTGCCCCTGGCCGTCGTCGCCTTCCGCCAGATCCGGCTCTGAGCCGGCACCTGCACGTTCCCCCACCCGTAGCCGCACAACCGCACGAAGGAGCAGCCGACCATGGCCGCCACCGTTCCCGATCCAACCACCACTGAGAGCCCAGAGGGCTCAAGCCCCCATCGTTCCCGCCGCTCGGAGCGGGGCCAGGCCACCGCCGAGTACGCCCTGGTGATGCTGGCCGCCGCCGCCATCGCCGGCCTCCTCCTGGCCTGGGCCGCCTCCACGGACGGCATCGGCCGCCTGCTCGACGCCGTGATGCAGTCGATCATCGACGATGCCGGGTGACCGGCCCCCGGCCGGAGCCGGGTCGCCCATCACCCCAGCGGGGCCAGGCCACGGTCGAGCTGGCCCTGGTGCTCCCGGTCGTGGTCGCCGCGCTCCTGGCGGTGGTGCAGGTGGGCCTCGTGGTCCGCGACCAGGTGCTGGTGGTCCATGCCGCCCGGGAGGCGGCCCGGGCCGCTGCCGTCGATCCGTCCATCGGGGCCGCCCGGGAGGCGGCGGCGTCGGCCACGGGCCTGGATCCGAGCCGTCTCCAGGTGACCCTCGGCCCGCAGCGAGGCTCGGGCGAGCGGCTCACGGTGACCGTCAGCTACACCGCTCCCACCCGGGTACCGATCGTGGGCCCGCTCCTCGGCGACCTGCACCTGCGGGCCGAGGTCACCACCCGGGTCGAATGAGCGGTCCTCCGCAGGGTCGGTGGGGTTCAGAACGGCTCGGCGTCACCCAGCGTCGTGCGCACCAGGGCCAGGGCGGCCCACCGATCGAGTGGGTCGTTGCCGTTGCCGCACTTGGGCGACTGCACGCACGACGGGCAGCCCGAGCTGCACTCGCAGCGCTCCAGCACCTCGGCCGTGGCCGCCAGGTGGCGGTCGGCGGCGGCGAAGGCCAGGTCGGCCACGCCCACCCCTCCCGGGTACCCATCGTAGATGAACACCGTGGGCAGCCCCCCGGGGCCGCACGCCGTGGACACCCCACCCACGTCCCACCGGTCGCAGATCGTGAACAGGGGCAGGATGCCGATCGCGGCGTGCTCGGCCGCGTGCAGGGCTCCCGGCAGGGCGTGGGGCACCACGCCGGCCGCCATCACCACCTCGGGCTGCCAGTCGTACCAGATGGCCGTCGTCACCAGCTCCTGGGGCGGCAGGTCGAGGTCTTGGCTCGACAGCAGCATCCGGGTCACGGCTTCCTTCACCTGGTAGCCGGTGACGGTGGTCGTCACCCGCACCAGGCCCAGATGGAGGCGGGCGGCGCCCACCCGCTTGGTTCGGGCGGTCTCCAGCACCTCGATGTTGATGTCGGACCGGGCCTGGGTCCAGGTGGAGCCGTCATCGGCCTGCACCCGGGCCACCCGGGCCGTGAGGTCGAGGTCGGTCACTCGCCAGGGCTGGCCCCGGTGCAGGTAGATGGCGCCAGGGTGCACGATGCTGGCGGCCCGGCTGTCCTCCACCGTGCCCACCAGCCCGTCGTCGCCGTCGAGGATGCGGATCTGGCCGGTGGACGCCGACCGCAACCCGATCCGGTTGAACGGAACGCCCCGGCCGTTCCACACCGCCTGGGGCTCCCGGTGACGGCCCGGTCTCACCCGCAGCTCGTCGGCCAGCACCGAGCGGTGCACGCCATCGTCGAGGTCGTGCCACCAGCGGTCGTCGTGGGGCTGGAGGGGGGCCTCGTAGGCGGCACACCCCAGATGGGGATCCCGCACGTTGGGGTTCTCCACGTTGACCACCACCGGCTCCGGCGCCCGGGCGAACAGGTCGGTCGGGTGGTTCACGAACCACTGGTCGAGCTGGTCGTCACCCGCCACGAGCACGGCCAGCGACGGTCGTCCCGACCGGCCCGACCGCCCGATCTGCTGCCACAGCGAGGCGATCGTCCCGGGGAACCCACACAGCACGGTGGCATCGAGCCCACTGATGTCCACTCCCAGCTCGAGGGCCGAGGTGGTCACCACCGCCCGCAGGGCACCGGCCGCCAGCTCCGCCTCGATCTCCCGCCGTTCGGCCGCCAGGTAACCCGACCGGTAGGGCCTCACCGCGCCGGCCAGCTCCGGAGGCAGGGCCCGGGCCACCCCCAGGGCGACCCGCTCGGTGAGGGCCCGGCTGGCGCAGAAGCTGATCACCCGGTGCCCGTGGTCCACCAACTCGGCCACGGTGCGGATCGTCTCGGTGGCCGGGCTCTGACGGGCCGCCCCCCGGTCTCCCCCGTCCCGGTCGCCCGGGGCGTTGTGGGGCGAAGCCAGGAGGGCCGGCTGCACGATGGCGATGCGGCGCTCGCCGCAGGGCGACCCGTCGTCGGTGACGGCCACCACCGGCTTGTGGCACAGGTCGGCCGCCAGCCGCTCGGGCTGGCCGATGGTGGCCGAGCAGAACACGAACGTGGGGTCCGAGCCGTAGCGGTGGCACAGGCGCCGCAGCCGGCGCAGCACGTGGGCCACATGGGTGCCGAAGATGCCCCGCAGCACGTGGAGCTCGTCGATCACCACGTAGTCCAGGCGCTTCAGGAACGTGGCCCACTTGGTGTGGGTGGGCAGGATGCCGTGGTGGAGCATCTCGGGGTTGGTGAGCACCACGTTGGCATTGGCCCGGGCCCACGAGCGCTCCTCCCGGGATGCGTCGCCGTCGTAGGCCACAGCCACCAGGCCGGGTACGGCGAGCTGGCCGAAGCTGCGGAGCTGGTCCTGGGCCAGGGCCTTGGTGGGGTAGAGGAGGAGCGAGGTGCCGGCCCGCAGGCCCGTCACCACGGCCTCGGCGATCGGGAGCTGGTAGCACATCGACTTACCCGATGCCGTGCCGGTGGCCACCACCACCGAGTGGCCGTCCCGCACCAGGTCGATGGCAGCCGCCTGGTGGCTCCAGAGCCCTCCTGGCGGCACGCAGTGCCCAATGGCGGCGGGGAGGGGCCGGGCCAACGGCGCCGTCCGCCCGGGCCGGGCGGCCTGGCGCTCCACATGGACGAGGCGCCCGTCGGCCGCCAGCGCGTCCAGCACCGCTTCGATCGACTGCTCCAGGCTGTCGGCGGGCGGGGCCGGACCGCAGGCCGTCTCCGCATCGACGACAGCCGTGTCCACCGGGCCATCCTAGCCACACTCGCACAACAGTTCGGGCCTGGGCAGGCCTGCCCCCTCATCGACCGGTCGGCCCCTGCCGATGGGACGCGATGGTTTTCCCGGCTCCGGAGCAGCGGCCCCGCCCCCTTCCTGTGTCCCCGCCCGGCCGGGCCGCGGCCGAAGCGTTCGTCACCACCCACCTGGCCCACCTGGTGGATCGGCGAGCGGCCGCCAACCAGCCGCTCTCCTCCGCCCGGTTCCGGGGCGGCCAGCGGGCGGCCGACGAGGCGCTGGCCCGGTTCCTGGTCGACGGCTACGGACGGGGGCTGCACGTCGCCTATCCCCAGCGCGATCGCGCCGGATCGGCCCTCTCGCCCTGGATCCGCAATGGCCTGCTCGACCTGGGGCGGGTCTGGGACCGCGTAGCCGACGGCCCTGCGGCCGACGTCGCCGCCTTCCGTTGGTCGCTCCTCCGTCTGGAACGGGCCCGGCTCCGCTACGCGGCGGCCGCCGTGTCGGGCGTCGCCCCGGCCCCGCCCACTGCGGATCTCCCCGCCGCCCGGACCCACGCCGCCGGCTCCACGCCTGGCGTCGCCGGGCTCGGCGTCGGCTGGGACCGGCAGATGGCCTGCGTCGACGTCGCCCTCGACGAACTGGCCGACGATGGCTGGCTCCCCGCTCCACCCCGACGCTGGCTGGCCCAATGGTGCGACGGCGGCTCCGACGGCGACCTGTTCCGCCATCTGCTCGACGGCACCCGGGCCGTCACTCCGCCGGCGTGGGCTGCGGCCCGACTGGGTGCCCCGGTCTCCCGATGGCAGGTCGAGCGCCACGCCCCGGGCCTGTGCGCCAGTTGTGACCTGGTCACCGCCTGCCCCGTCGATCACGAGCTACCCACCCTGGTGGCGCCGGGGGCCACCCCGGTGTCGGACTACCCCGAGTCGGACAATCCGATGGCAGACAACCCGGAGATCGGAATCGACGATGGTGGGCCGCTTCCCGCCCTGAGCGCCGACGCCCTCGGGCCCGACATCGCCCAGGCTCGGGACGGCCGGGCCCCGGATGTGGTCTGGCTCACCGCCGAGTCGATGGGCGACGCCGACCCGGCGCTCGCCGCCCACCCCGATCTCCCCGCCGTGTTCGTGTTCGACGAGCCGCTGCTGGCCCGGCTCCGGCTCGCCCCCCGCCGCCTGGTGTTCCTGGCCGAGCACCTGAGCGACCTCGCCTCCCGCCGCCCGGTGGAGGTGTGGCTCGGGTCGCCGCCGGCCGTCCTGGCTGATCGGGCGGTGGCCGTCACGTTCACCCCGGTGCCGGGCTGGCATCGTCGCCAGGCCCAGATCACGCCGGTGAGCATCCATCCCTGGCCCTGGCTGGGTCGGCATCTGCTCGGCTCGGGAATCGGCCGCCAAACCGCAAATGCCATCGGTGTAACCAAAACTGGGGGGAGTCAGTTTCCTCATCCGCAGCCCGTTGACCAGCAGCGACCATCAGCCACAGAATCTTCAACTGGTCGTAACATTGGGGCACTGGTGTAGATTTGGTGACAATGGATTCTGAGTTCTCCCTTACTGAATCCAACCTCGTCGAGATCGAGATTCCGTCTCGCGTCGACATGGTGGCCGTCGTGCGGATGATCGTTGCCGCCGCCACCAACGCGGTGGACGCCATCCATGGCGACCGGCTCGACGATCTCCGCTGGGTCACGTCCGAAGCGACAACCAACGCCATCGAGGCCAACCTCCAGCACGCCGACGACGGTCGGGTGCAGGTCCGCTGCGAGGTGGCCGAGGGTTGCGTGAAGCTCGCGGTGAGCGATCAGGGCCCGGGGATGCCGGCCGTGGCCGCCGTGGCCGATTTCGCCGACCACCGTCCCCTGTCCGCCGGGTCGCTCGGGATCCCGCTCATGAAGCACTTCTCCAGCGCCTGGTCGTACCACTCGGGGCTCGGCGGCACCACGGTTCAGATGGAGTTGCACCAGTAGCACACCCGGCCGCGATTAGGCCGACCTACTGCTGAGTAGTTCCTTGTCCGAACCAAATTGCCGGGGATGTTGGCAAAAGGGTCCTACATCTTCCTAGCCTGCCGAACGTGGCCCATCCGCTCGTCATCGTCGAGTCGCCTGCCAAGGCGAGAACCATTCGGGGCTACCTCGGCGACGACTACATCGTGGAATCGTCCATCGGTCACGTCCGTGATCTGCCCAAGACGGCCGCCGAGGTCCCGAAGGAACACAAGTCCGAGAGCTGGGCCCGTCTGGGGATCGACGTCGACAACGGCTTCAAACCCCTGTACGTGGTGACGGCCGAGAAGCGGGATCAGGTCCGCAAACTGAAGAACCTGATGAAGGACGCCAGCGAGCTGGTGCTCGCCACTGATGAGGATCGCGAGGGGGAGGCCATCGCCTGGCACCTGCTCGAGGTGCTGTCGCCCCGCATCCCGGTCAAGCGGATGGTGTTCCACGAGATCACCCCCGAGGCCATCCGCCGGGCCATCGAGAACCCCCGCGAGCTCGACCGCCGCCTGGTGGACGCCCAGGAAGCACGGCGTCTGCTCGACCGCCTCTACGGCTACGAGGTCTCCCCCGTGCTGTGGAAGAAGGTGAAGCCCCGCCTGTCGGCCGGCCGGGTGCAGAGCGTGGCCACCCGCATCATCGTGGAGCGCGAACGGGAGCGGATGGCGTTCCGCTCGGCCAACTACTGGGACGTCACCGCCACGTTCCGGGGTGAGACCGGTGCCGGTTCGGGCGACAACGCCGACCAGCAGCGCCCCTTCACCGCCATGCTGATCGAGCTCGACCACCGCCGCATCGCCACCGGGCGGGACTTCGGCTCCACCGGCACGCTCCAGCGCGACGAGGTCATCCACCTCGACGAGGCCGGTGCCCGTGGCCTGGCCGAGGACTTCCGTGACCGCCCGGCCACCGTGGCCAGCCGGGAAGCCAAGCCGTACCGGCGCCGCCCCGCCGCCCCCTTCATCACCTCCACGTACCAGCAGGAGGCCAGCCGCAAGCTGCGGCTCTCGTCGGCCCAGGCCATGCGGGTCGCCCAGGGCCTCTACGAGCGGGGCTACATCACCTACATGCGGACCGACTCCACCACGCTGTCGGAGACCGCGGTCACCGCCGCCCGCTCCCAGATCGAGGAGCGGTTCGGGCCCGAATTCCGCCCGGCCCAGCCCCGCACCTACTCCTCCAAGGTGAAGAACGCCCAGGAGGCCCACGAGGCCATCCGCCCCGCCGGCGACCGGTTCCGCACCCCCGAGGAGGTGTCGGGTGAGCTGTCGACCCAGGACCTGGCCGTCTACGAGCTGATCTGGCGGCGCACGATCGCCTCCCAGATGACCGACGCCACGGGCGAGACCGTGACCCTCCGGCTGGCCGCCGACAGCGCCTCGGGCCGCCACGGCCTGTTCTCCACCTCCGGCACCATGATCACCCACCAGGGCTTCCTTCGGGTCTACGTGGAGAGCGCCGACGAGGGCGACGAGAGCGACGACGCCGACGAGCAGCGCCTCCCCACGCTCAACGACGGCGACCGGGCCCGCCTGGTGGAGATCCAGGCCGCCGGTCACGACACCCAGCCTCCGGCCCGCTACACCGAGGCGTCGCTGGTGAAGCGGCTGGAGGAGCTGGGCGTGGGCCGCCCGTCCACCTATGCCGCCATCATGGGCACGATCCAGAACCGGGGCTACGCCTGGCGCAAGGGCACCGCCCTGGTGCCGAGCTTCCTCGCCTTCGCCGTGGTCACCCTGTTGGAGGAGCACTTCCCCGACCTGGTCGACTACGCCTTCACGGCCCAGATGGAGGCCGATCTCGACTCGATCGCCAGCGGCACCGAAGAGGCCGTGCCGTGGTTGACCCATTTCTACTTCGGCGCCGACGACGCCCCCGGCCTGCAGGCCAAGGTCAACGAGCGCCTGGGTGACATCGATGCCCGGGCCGTCAACTCCATCCCGATCGGCACCGACTCCAACGGGGTGCCGATCGTGGCCCGGGTCGGTCAGTACGGGCCGTACCTGCAACGGGGCGACGACACGAAGTCGATCCCCGACGACATCCCGCCCGACGAGCTGACCCCCACCCGGGCCGAGGAGATCCTCTCCGTCCCCGACGAGGTGGTGCTGGGTCAGCACCCCGAGACCGCCCTGCCGGTGGTGGTGAAGGACGGCAAGTACGGGCCCTACGTGCAGATGGGCGCCTACGACGACGAGGCCGACGTCCGGCCCCGCACGTCGTCGCTGTTCAAGGACATGGACATGCGCACCCTCACCCTCGACCAGGCGGTGCAGCTGCTGGGCATCCCCCGGGTGGTGGGCGAGGACCCGGCGAACGGGCTGGAGATCGTGGCCCGCAACGGCCCCCACGGCCCCTACATCGAACGGGGAGCCAAGGGCGACGAGGCCTACGACACCCGCAGCTTCGACAACGAATACGACCTGCTGACGATGGACGTGAACCAGGCCATGGCCCTGTTCGCCGAGCCCAAGCGCCGGCGGGGCCAGCGGGCCACCGGGCCCCTCAAGCGCCTCGGGGTCGATCCGGCAAGCGACCGGGAGGTCGTGGTTCGCTCCGGTCGCTTCGGCGACTACGTGACCGACGGCGAGGTGAACGCCAGCCTCCAGCAGGGCGACTCGGTGGAGCGGATCGACATCATGCGGGCGTCCGAGCTGCTGGCCCAGCGCCGGGAGAAGCTGGCCATCGACCCGCCCAAGCCCCGGGCGGCCAAGAAGGCGACGACGGCCAAGAAGGCGACGACGGGCAAGAAGGCCGGCGGGGCCAGGAAGGCCGGCGGGGCCAAGAAGGCGGCCAAGCGCACCGGCACGGCCAAGAAAGCCGGGGCGAAGAAGTCGACGGCCAAGAAGGCCACGGGCGCCCGGCGGGCCCCGAAGCCGGCCGGCTAGCCGGCGGTGGCCACCTACATCGCCTTCGAGGGCGGCGAGGGTTCGGGCAAGAGCACGCAGGCCAAGGTGCTGGCCGAGCGGCTGGGAGCGGTGCTGACCCGGGAGCCGGGGGCCACTGCGCTGGGGGCCAAGCTCCGGGCGCTGCTGCTCGATCCGGGAGAGGCGCCGGTGTCGCCCCGGGCCGAGACCCTGCTGATGGCGGCCGACCGGGCCCAGCACATGCACGAGGTGGTGGAGCCCGCTCTGGCCGCTGGCCGCCATGTGGTGTCGGACCGCAGCGTGTTCTCGTCGCTGGCCTACCAGGGTGGTGGTCGCCAGCTCGGTGTGGATGCCGTGTGGCGGGTCAACGACTGGGGCCTCGATGGTCGCTGGCCCGACGTGGTGGTGTTCCTCGACATCGATCCGGCCGACGCATCGGGCCGGCTCGACCGGGCCCTCGACCGCCTGGAGCAGGAAGGCGACGCCTTCCACCAGCGGGTGTGGGCCGCCTACCGGGAGCTGGCGACCGAGACGCGGCGCTGGGTGACCGTGCCCGCCGGCGGCTCGATCGAATCGGTGGCCGGGGCCGTGTGGGCTGCAGTCGAACCCCGGCTGGCCTGAGCGCCCGCCGCCCCGCCCCGCCCCGGTCACGCTCGAGCCGGTCATCCCCGACGAGGATCTCTGACCGCAGGGTGCCGGCCGCCGACGTCCGGTGTCAGGGTTCGCCGGTAGGGTGCGATCGATGACCGGAGTGGATCCGTGGACGGGGGTGGTGGGCCAGGAACAGGCCCGGAGCATCCTGGAGGCGGCGGCCGACCATCCGGTGCACGCCTACCTGTTCCTCGGATCGCTGGGGTCGGGCTCGTTTCCCGCCGCCCTGGGGTTCGCCGGGCTGGTCCTGTCGGCCGAGCTTCCCGAGGGCGACCCGGGGGCGGAGCGCCGGATGCGTCTGGCGTTGGAGGCCCGGCATCCCGACGTGATCGTGGTGGAGCCCGAGGGGGCGACCCTGCGGGTGGTCGAGGCCGAGCAGATCATCCGGGCCGGGCTGCGCTCCCCGGTTGAGGCCACCCGCAAGGTGATCGTGGTGCGGGGGGTCGACGCCATCGAGGAGAACGCCGTCGGCAAGCTCCTCAAGGTGGTGGAGGAGCCCCCGCCGTCCACGGTGTTCGTGCTGCTGGCGGAGGAGATCCCGCCCGAGCTGGTGACGATCGCCAGCCGTTGCGTGACGGTCGACTTCGTGCGCCTCACCGATCCCCAGGTGGAGGCGGGCCTGCTGGCCCGGGGGGTGGAGCCGGAGCGGGCCCGGGTGGCGGCGCTGGCCGCCGGGGGCGACTTCGAGCGGGCCACACTGTTGGCCACCGACGATGGGCTGGCCATCCGGGTGGCGTTGTGGCGGGAGATCCCCGACCGGCTCGACGGCACCGGCAGCACCGTGGTGCAGCTGGTGGACGAGCTGCGGGCCGGCATGGACGGCGCCCAGGGGCCGCTGGAGGCCCGGCAGCGTCGGGAGCTGGAGGAGCTGGCCGAACGGATCGAGCGGCTGGGCAAGCGGGGGTCGGGTGAGACCGAGCTGACGGCCCGGCACAAGCGTGAGATCCGGCGCCTGCGCCAAGACGAGCTCCGGTTCGGCCTCGCCACCCTGTCCCGGGTGTACCGGGACCGGCTGGTGGCGGCTCCCGATCCCCGGGCCGACGAGGCCCTGCGGCTGATCCAGCTGGCGGCCGAGAACCTGATCCGCAACCCCAACGAGGCACTGCTGTTGCAGGACCTGCTGCTCCGGGTGGGGGCGGCCGGGAGCGCCGTGGGGGCTGGCCGGGGCTGATCTCGGCCCGGTGCATACGGACCCTTGTCACGTCCGGTATATGGTGCTAGTAATACTAGTACTATGCAGTGGACGATCGACCATCAGAGCCGGGAGCGGCTCCAGGACCAGATCGCCGGTTGTGTCCGTCGAGGTGTGGCGTCGGGCGAGCTGGAGATCGGGGAGCAGCTCCCTCCGGCGGCCGAGCTGGGCGAGGCCCTCTCGGTGGACCGCAACACCGTGCTGGCCGCCTACCGGCAGCTGAGAGACGAGGGCGTGCTCGAGTTCCGCCGGGGCCGCGGGGCCCGGGTGGCCTCGGCCGGGGCCGAGCTGTCGTCGGTCACCGAGGCGGCCCGCAACCTCATCGACACCGCCCGGGCGCAGGGCCTGGGCACCACCGATCTCATCCGTATCATCAAGGAGCTGACATGACCTCGCTACCCATCACCGGCTCCGGCCGGCACTCGATCTACACCGGACGGGTCACCAACTGGCCGGCGGTGGTCGTCTCGTCGGCTGTGGCGCTGCTGATGCTGGTGCCGCCTCTGACCGACGATGGCGACAACTCGTGGGGAGTGGCTGGGTTGGCCCTGCTCGGGGTGCTCGTGGCGGTGGGCATCCTGCTCACCGTGGTGACCTGCGCCAGCGTGCGGGCCACCGCCGGGCCGAACGGCGTGACCGTCCGGTGGGGCGTGGTGGGCTGGCCCCGCCTCACGTACCGGCTGGCCGACATCGAGCGGGCCGAGGTGTTCGACCTGAGCCTGTTGTGGGTGGCGTGGGGCTACTGGTGGACGCCGAAGCGCACGTGCTGCACCGTGCGCAGCGGCCCCACCCTGCGCCTCGTGCTCCGCAACGGGCGAACCGTCACCGTGTCGGTGCCCGACCCAGCGGCCGCCGTGGCCGCCATCGACGCCGCCAAGGCCGGCCAGGCCTGAGAACAGCGGGAATCCGGCGCCCAGCGCGGCGCCGGCCCGCTAGAATCGTCGGCCGTTGCCCGAATAGCTCAGTTGGTAGAGCGACGCATTCGTAATGCGTAGGTCTGGGGTTCGACCCCCCATTCGGGCTCAGCTCTGACCAGGGGAAATACGGTCACTCACGAAGCCGAAGACTCGGCCTCGCTCAGAAAACTCCGAGAAAACTCCGAATCGTGGTTTCCGACTCCTGAGTGAGGGCCCCTGGCGCTGCTCAGGAGCGACCCGATCGCATCCGCCAGGTCCCGGTCGGCCTGCTGAACCCGACCGGTGTAGTGCTTACCCGCCACAGCAGGATCGTGCCCGGCACGCATGGCCACCTGAGCGAGCGAGAAGCCGAGTTCCTGGCCATAGGTGTCCATGAACCGCCGCAAGCCCTTGAACTCCAGGTGCCCAAGCCCGAGCCGGTTTCGAAGGCGGCCAAAGAACTGGGTGATGGTGTCAGGATCCCAGGGATCACCACCGCAAACGTCGCACGGCGAACAAGTAGGGGTCCTCCACGAGTGAGACCCCGGCGACGGCAGCTCGTTGCTCGGCGTCCTCGAGTTCGTCTGACAACCATCGCCGCAGAAGCAGCGTCAACAGCGACCAGCCGAATCCGCCGATTCTTAGTCGTACGCTCCACCTTCTTCCCCATTCTCCTTCACGATGCTCCGAGCGATCACAACCGTCCGGGCCTCAGCGTCGAAGTGGCTCCGCCGCAGAGCACAGAGTTCTCCTCTACGGGCACCAGTCGTGGCAGCCAGGTACATAAGTTCAGCCTGCTCCGGCCTCCGTGACGCCAGCGCTCCCTCGATCAGCCTGACGACCTCGAAGGGCGTCGGTACAACCGGAACACTCGACACTAGAGGCGGCGGCTCAGCCCATTCGGCTGGGTTGGTGCTACGCCAACCCCAACGGCACGCCTGGCTCATCATCGAAGAGATCGTCGCATGAATCTTGCGCACCGACGCCGGAGCCGCTCCGCGCCGCTGATGGGCGCCATAGAGGTCAGTGAGCATCTTCGTCGTGACCTTCGAGACTTGGACTGACCCGAGCGCTGGTTGAATGTCATGACGGTATCGGCGGGCGTACTCGCCGATTGTCCGAGGAGACCGGTCCTTTCGTTCCAGCTCCGTCAGCCACTCAGCAAACAGCTCGTCGACGGTCACTCTCACCCCGACGTGCCGACCTTGGGCAATCTCTGTCAGTAGACGCGGCCCGGGCCGTCTTGGCCTGTCGAAGTGTCCCCCTGAACCGCCGGGTCACCTGTCGATACCGGCCTGTCAGTGGGTCTCGACCTGCTGAAACCTTCAGCTCGAATACGTCAGGGCCACCTCCCTGATGCCGGTTGCCTTCCGTATAGGGGCCGACAACTTCAACTCGCTTGCTCGACGTCGACATCGAGCAACTTCTCAAGCGCCCGACGAGGGACAACGATCCGACCACCTATCGTGATCGACGGGATAGCTCCTGTCCGCACATGGTTGTAGGCGCTGCCTCGGCTGATGCCGAGAAGCTCAGCTACCTCTGTCACGCTGTATGTAAGTCGCTCCACTGCTATCAACTCTCTATCTGCTTGCCATACTCGAATAACAAATCGAGGCCGCCGGTCTCGCCATCTGCTTCGATATCGAACTTGCCGCTTAGCGGAAGCTCCTTGATTGCTATTGCTCTAGCTTCGTCCTCACTCGTCGCCCAGAACCCTTCGCCGGGTTCCGAGTACAAGAAGAAGTCTCCGAAATTGGCCCCACACTCACACATATTCGTGTAGTACTCACTTCTCGTTGTTGCAGAGAAGTGCACTCGATACCAAGGCAATCGTGCGGTGATCAAGTCGAGCACTTCGGCCGGTAGCACCCTGATGTAGTAGAGAATGAGGCGAGTCTGCCTGCCATTGACGTCTGTCCGGGCCCCTGCAAGCGCCCCAACGGTCTGCGGTCGATGGCACTTCCAGCATGCCGCTTCGGTTGTTAAGAGGTAGATGGGAGTGTCGATTCCGGTCATTGGGTCATCCTTTGGTGAGCTGGTAGTCGGGGCCAGCGGTGCGAGTCCCTTGTCGTAGCGCCGATCGCATGTGCCCGCCTGCCTCTCACCGCCGGTCCCCCTCGGTGGTCGGGTTGGCCCACGGGGTGGGCAGCGGGTTCGTGCGCAGGCTGTCCCGCATGGACCGGATCAGGTCCCGGGCCATCCGGCGGGCCTCGGCTGTTTCTCGTCCGAAGCCGGCGTCTCGGCCGTTGGCGAATCGGATGGTGGGCAGGGTGTCGCCGTCGTGGTGGTGGCCGAGGAGTTCGCATTCCTCGCCCGTGATCCGTTCCAACGCCGCTGTCAGCTCCACCGCCGTGGCCCCCGACCCGAGGAGCTTCTTCAGGTCGTGGCGGGCCAGGTTCTTGGCCACGGCGTCGAAGACCAGGCCGTCGAGCCAGGCCACCGCCTCGGTGGCTGGGCGTTCTTCGCCCAGGGTTTCGTCGGTGACGTGCCGTATCCCGAACCGGGCCAGGAGGCCTTTGGAGAACTCGACCAGGCGCCGGCCCCGGCAGCCGGTGGCGTAGTCGACCCACAGGGCGACGTCCCTCGGGTCGGCGTCGGGGGCGGAGGCGTCGTAGGCGAGCTGGAACGGGGACCGGGAGGTCTTGCCCCGCCCGGTTCTTGAGGTCGGAGCGGACGAGTTCCATGGCCACCTTCGACAGGTACTTGCCGATGCCTTCGGCGTCTCGGATCGGTTCGAGGTCGACGCCGTGGAGGTGGTGGACCTGGCGGCCGAGCTGCTCGGCTTGGTAGCGCCACAGTTCGTCGATCTCTCGGCGCATCTGTTCCAACTCGCCGTCGCCGTGCTCGTCGAAGGTGAGTTGCCGTTCCCGGTCCAGGAGCAGGGCGGCGTGGATGTGGCAGTGCCAGCCGTGGTCGCCGAGGGTGTCCTCCACGGCTCGCATGAACCCGGAGATCCCCCAGCGGGCGGCCAGGGCTTTCCAGCGGCGGGTCTGGATCATCTTCGACCAGCACCGCATGACGTCATCCAACGTCGCCGCGCAGCGACTCCCCGGCGGTGTGGCTGGTCGTCAACGTCACGAACGCCGAATGACCCCCGCCGGCCAGGTGGGCGGAGAGGATCTGTTCGATCTCCCTGGCCCGACCGGCCCGGATCTTCGGGGCGCAGCGGGGGCAGCAGTAGGCCGACAGGCACGACTCCAACCCCTCCAACACCCCCACCTGCTCACCGTCGACGCCGACCGATCGGCCGGCCTTCACCCGGGAGTCACGGCGTCGGCCGCAGGACCCGGGCCGGAACCCCCGGTCCCGTTTCAGGCCCTTACGCCACCGGGGCCCGAACAGGCGCCAGTTCAGGCCCAGGATCCGTTCGGCCCGCTGGCGGCGCTCATCGCGCAGGCGGGCCCGGACGATGGCCTCCTCGACCGCTGTTCGCGTGCCGTTACCAAGCAGACCGCCCGTCACTCAGCACCCCCTGTGACCTGCGGCGCAGTCATTGTTTGCGGGTTACCGAGAGAGGCGCCGTTGGCGCCCTTGTCGGGCTGGGTGATGGAGAGAGGTGGGGGGAGAGTGGTGTTCGACTTCGTCGACCCGCCTACGGGGCGGCCCGTCGCCTCGGCGGGACTCCGTCCCGCCGGGCGCCAGCCGCCCATGGGGGGATGAGCAGCGCGGAAGGCCCGGCCAGCATCGCCAGGTCGGGTGCCGTCAATGGTTCGCCCTGCGAGCTCGAACCCAACGGCCATCGCCACCAGGCCGACCAGGGCCATCAGCAACGCTGGCCCGCTTCCTGTCGCGGTGGCCGTGGTCGCGGCGGTGAGCGTCGCAGCGGTGGCCACGATGATCGTGACCGCAGCGGTGACGGGTTGGTGGGCATGGCGGTGCTGGCCTTGCGGCCGTGGTGGTGTTCTCATGACTCCTCGAAGGGGGCGTGGTGGCCCTCAGCCGGTGCGGCCGGGCCGGTGGTCGGTGCTGGTGGTCAGGCGGTGACGGTGCGGGGTTGGGGTGGTGCCGGCGATCTGGGTCGGTTGGTGTCCCACCGGTTCCGCTGCGTCAAGGGCACGGGACAAACTCCGCCACCCCACTCGGCCGGCCCGTGCGGTGTGCTGGTTTGGGTGGTGGCCGGTGGGGGTGTCGGCGGACTTTCTCCCTCTTCGGCCCTTGACCCATCGGCCCCGGCGGTTGGTTCGGCCTTCCAGTCCGAAGAACGGAGTTCTTCGGCTCGATTCGAGCCCAGACCGGTGGAGTGTGAACGATGAGCACCAGCAGCAACGGCGGTGGCAGCGGGAAGGGCGGGCGGGTGGTGAAGCCGACCGATGTGACCTACCGGGGGTTCCAGGCCGCCTACGACGTGTTCAACCGGGAACTGTTCGGCCGCCGTTTGCCGCCGTGCATGATCACCCTCCGCACGTTCGGCAAGGCCCGCGGGTACTTCTCGCCCGACCGGTTCGTCCATCTCACCGAGGTGACGACGACGCATGAGATCGCCCTTGATCCGCGGCAGTTCATGGACCGCACCGCGGTCGAGGTCCTCTCGACGTTGGCGCATGAGATGTGTCATCTGGAGCAGCGGGAGCACGGCACCCCGAGCCGCGGTCCGGGTACCACAACCGGGAATGGGTCGACCTGATGGCCCGCATCGGCCTGATCGCCTCCGACACCGGCCGACCGGGTGGGAAGCCAGACCGGGCAGGCGATGACCCACTACATCGAGCCGGGGGGCCGGTTCGACACGGTCGCCCGCCGCCTGGTCGACGGGGGCCGGTTCTCGTTGGGGTGGGCCGACATCGAAGGGTTCATCGTCGACGACGGCAGCAGCGGGGCGAAGCCGGGAGCGAAGACGGTGGTACCAGCCCCGAAGCCGGCCCGGTCGGGGCGGGCGGGGGTGCGGACCAAGTACGTGTGCGGCACCTGCGCCGCCGCCGTGTGGGGCAAGGCCGGACTCACGATCGGTTGTCTCGGCACCGACGACCACCAGCACGACCCGGCCGTCATGAACCCAGCGTGACCCGGCGTTGTAGTGCACACCACAGGTCGGGTTGTGGTGTGCACTACAGCGGTTGGGGTTGGGGTGGGTGGTCATGGGCGGGGCAGTCCAAGTCGGTCGTAGGCGGTGGACCACAGCTGCCACACCAGCGGGTCACCGTCGAGGTCGATCGGGTTGTCGATCAGGCCGGACCAGGCTTCAGGGTCGGTCTCGGTGATCACCTCAACGGGCACGCTCAGACCCTCGATGGCTTGGGCCGCTTCGGTGACCGCAACGGTGAAGGCCTGGGCGTAGGCGGTGTAGGCGGTGCGGTAGCGGGCCGTGAGGTCGGCCTCGGCGGCTTCGATCGCCTGCCAGGCTGCTTCGGCTTCGTCGTCGGGTAGGTCGGCGGAGTCGGCGTCGGCGTCGGCGGCGATCCAGATGGCATCGAGCGCTTGGTCGAGGGGCAGGACCGGCGGTTCGATGGTGGAGCCGAGCTCGTCGACCAGTTGGGCGACGTTGAGGCTCACCCGTACCGGTTCGGTGCGGTACGCCAACAGGTACTCATCGTCGTGGCCGACCGTGCCGGCGATCAGCTGGTGGACCAGGTCGGCCTCCCACGACCCCGACCGCCCGGCCAAGACCCGCCACGTGCCCCCAACGTTGGCGGCCACCGCAGCCAGCACCTCGGCCAAGAACCCAGCGAAATCCTCCGGCCCACCGGGGGAGGGGCGGGTGAGGCGGACCGCTCGGGTCAACACGTCGATGGCCTGCCCATGGAGCCGGGCCCGTTCGGCCAGCCACTCCACCTCAGCCGGGCCCAGGTCGGCGGGGGCGGTCATCGGTCGGTCTCCGGTCCCGCCGCCAGATGATCGTCCCACCGGTCGGCCCACCCGGTGGCCGCCGCGTCGAGGGAGTCGACCGTGCCGGGTTCGGCCGGGAACCCACCGCGGGACACCCACAGGCTGTAGTCGGTCAGGCCCATCACGGCCGCTTGGTCGTCGTCTTCGTCCAGCCCAGCGATCGCCAGGCGGAGCGCTTCATCCGGGTCCATCACGCCTCCCCGTTCTCGTCAACCATCACGTCATCTGCTCGCCCCACCAGGCCACGGCCGGGGGTGGGGTTGGATGCGCACTGCAAAACCGGTGTGGTGTCATCGGCCGGTCACCACCACCGGGGGATCGGGCCGGCCCCGTCGTCGACCACCAGGCCGTCGTCGTCGACCCACGCCGGGTAGGGGTGGGACAGCATCCCGAGGGGTGGTTCCATGCGGCCGGTCATGACCGCTTCGTACTGGTCTCGGTAGTGGCCGGCGGGGCCGTAGACCATCAGGTCGTCTTCCTGCCAGGCCACCAACGGTTCCCCGTCCGCTGCCTCGCTGCTCAGGTCGAGCCACTCCACCGGTTTGTCCCAGTTCATGGCGCACCCCACGACTGCAGAGCCCGCATGGCCTGGACCTCGTCCAAGAACGGGCCGGTGGTGGTGGTGTCGTCGCCGGTCATGGTCGCCCACCACTCACCCGTCGCCGGGTCCTGCTCCAGCGAACCCCACGGCTCCATCGCACCGTCGTGGTAGCGGTCGACCGCCCACACGCTGTCGTCGGCCGAGGTGGTCACCGGGAACGCTTCGGGGGCGGTCATCGTGGGCCCCGTTCCAGCGCGGGCATCGCCACTGCATGCAGGTGCCGCTCGACCGGGCCGCGGGTCTCGGCCGGCTCCCACGCCACCGGGGTGCGGTCCCGGCGGGTGAGGGTGGCGCCGAACAGCATCGATGCCGCCACCGCCGCCACCACGCTGGACAGCAACGCCGCCGCCGTGATCAACACCAGGACCCGGTCGGGTTGGAGGATCGCCGCCACGCCGGCCACCAGACCCACGACCAGCGGAGCGAGCAGGACGACCGGGCCGACGCACCGCCGGCAACACCGGGGGCACCGGCGCCGCCTGGTCGGTTCCGACCTCGGTCACCATGTAGCGGCGGCCGCCGACCTCGATCAGCCACCCGTCGCCGTGTGGGTCGCGGGGCGGGTCATGGTGTCACCTGCCCGGTTTGTTGGGCGCGGTGTTGTTCGAGGCGGGTGGTGCCGCCGTAGATGATGGCGCCCATCACCAGCGACCACCCCACGGCACACACCAGGAGCACGGCGGCGACGCCGGCCGGGGTCAACGACCAGCGATGGACCCGCCGGGCCCGGGCCACCGGGTAGCCCTGGGCCGCCCAGTACCGACGCCACGCCCGCCGATGCCGACACCGGGCCACCCACCACCGCACCACCCGCACCGGGGCCGACACGACCGTGAGCACCAGGACCACGGCCGCAGCGACCGAGGCCGCCACCACCGCCCACAGCGCCCACAGCAGCGTGGTCAGGGGCCGCCCGTGGTCCCGTTGGTCAGCGACCGGCCACGAGGCCACCACCGCCCGGCGGGCCAGGTTGAACGGTCGACGCACCGAGGGCCGGCAGGTGGTGGGCAGGATCGGCCACCACCGGCGGACCGGGATCGGGACCAGGTTCGGGATCAGCTTGGGTGACACCCGGGCCGTGTACCGCTTGCCCCGCTCGGCTGCGGCCTGGCGTCGGGCGATCTCACGGCGGTGCAGTTCCCGTTCCAATGCCACCGCCCCCGGCGACACCGACACCTGGTCTGGGGTCGTGCTGGTGGCGGGGTGGATGGGGCCGAGGCCGAGTTGGCGGCGGATGCGGACCACGCCGGCCATGTAGTCGTCGTAGTCGGCCTGCCACCCCACCGTCTGTTCACTGGTGGCGGTCATCACTCCACCACCGTGACCGTCACCGCTGGCGGCGCAGTCGGGGCCACCCAGGGGGTGCCGTGCGGGCCGTCCGGGCGGGTGACCACACCGGTGATGACCAGGCCAGCGATCACCGCCACGACGACACCGAGGGCGAGGAGGGGGGCGCCGGTGCCGGGGGTGCCGGCCCGGTACTGCCTGGTGACGTCGGCGGCCAGGACCCCGATTTGGGCGAGCATGGCCAGGATCCCGACGGCGAAGGGGGCCAGTAGGACCACGATCCAGAACGTTCCTTCGTCCATCACTTGTCTCCTCGTTCGCTGGTGTTCATGGCGGCGTTGACCTGGCCGACCGCTTCGGCCTTGAGGTGGTAGAGCTGGCCCCAGGCCCGGTCCGGGGTCGGTAGGTCGACCCCATACACCGACCCTGCAGCGGGCTGGTTCACCGGTTCGGTGGCGGCGGGTTGGGTGGGGGCCGAGTCGCATTCCTTGGGTGTCATCCACTCCATGGGTGGGGTGGTGCCGCAGTCGGCGAAGGCGGTGTAGGCGATCCACCGGCCGGTCCCGCCGACCACGTCGACCACGAGGCGGGTGGACTGGATGGGGGCGGAGATGAAGATGACGGCCAGCACGGCCCACACCCCGACCGATGTCCACGACTGGGGGGCGAGTCCTTTGACGGTTTTGTCTGTGATGCCACCGGCCATGTCAGGCCACCTCCTGGACTTCGATCACGGGCTCGTCTTCGAATCGGTCGAACCGGCGGACCAGCCGCTCCGGTGACGCCGGCAACGGGGGCAGGGAGGCGACGTAGCGGTCGGAGGGGTAGAACGCCTGGGCCGCCATCGGCAGCGCTGAGGCGTCGGTGGATCCGAGGGCCATGACGATCATCCGGCCCGGGATCACGTGACGGGTCCGGGCGGCGATCGCTTCCCCGGTCTCTTTGAACAGGGTCTTGGCGCCCGACGGTTCGAGGGCCCCGATCCCGATCCGGGCGTTCGTGTTGGCGATCATGGTTGACCCGAACGGGCCGAGGTGCTCGGCGATGGCGTGTTGGGTCATCAGGACGCAGTTGATGCCCAGGGCCCGGCCCATCGAGGTGATCATCTCCAACTGGACCCACGACGCTTTCGCCCTGGCCGCCGCTTCTTTGTTGGTCCCGCCCCGCAGGAGGAAGAAGTTGACCAGCTCGTCGGCGATGAACAGGATCCGCCCCCCGAACACCGTCATCTCCTCCGGCGGGAGCTGCACCCAGGTGCGGAGCTTCAGGCGGCGCAGGATGGCGGCCCGGCGGATCATCTCGGAGTACACGTAGCCGATGGCGGCCCACATGCCTTCGTCGGTTTGGCAGACGGTGGCCCAGTCCTCACACCAGGCGTAGTCACCGAGGGCTTTGGGGTCCAGGACGATCGCTTCACCGGGGCGGCCCAGCTCGACTTGGCGTCGGAACCAGGCCAGCGCATCGGAAGCCACCGACGATTTCCCGCCGCCCATCCCGCCGGCGACCACCACGCTGGTGTTGGTTGGGCGGTCCAGTTCCCATTCGGTCAGACCGCCGAGGGAGCTCACCCCGAGGGGCACCCGGTGGGGGTCGTCGAACAGGTCCCCGACGGTCACGTCGACGCCCAGCTCGAGCATCGTGGGCAGGACCTCACGGCGGAGGCGGACCTCCAACCGGAGGGAGTCGACCACCACCGGGGTGGCGAGGGAGTAGCCGAGCTGGATGGCGAGACGGCGGGCGATCTTCGACCACTTGTCCTGATCCTCCTGGGCCGGTAGGACCCGCAACACCAGGGTCATCGACTCCGGCCGCCACCACCGCCCCCCGAACGACACCGACAGCAGATCGGGGGAGCGGAGGGCCCCGTGAGCCGGAGCGATCAGCCCGGCGTGGGACGCGATCGACGGCCACCGCCACCGGAACACCCGCTCCACCGACCGCCTCGGCGCCGCCCGCAGGTAGTCCCGCAGCCAGGGCGACACGAGGACCGCCACCGCCAGGACCACGACCTCCAACACCGCCGCCAACGGACCCAACACCGCCACCACGAGCGCCACCGGCCACAGCGGCCACCAGATCACGGCCACCCCCACCGCCAGGGCCACGAACCGGGCGACGCGGCGGGCCCAGACCCGTTTGTTCGGTTTCACATCAACGATGGGCGCTTCGTCCCACCATCCCGTTTCGCTGGTCACAGCATCGCCTCCATTCCCCACCCGGTAGGCCCGTCGCCCGCCGTCTCGGTCCAATCGCTTGTGTGTGGTGATGCCGGGCCAGAGCAGCTCGGCCGCCTGGTCGTCGGTCATCACCGTCTCGTCCGCCCCGGGCCACAGACCGGGGTGACGCCAGTAGTCGCCGGTGTCGAACAACGTCATCGCTGTCCACCCCCGGTCTCGTGGTCGAACAGGGCCAGCTGGTCACCCGGTCCGCACACCACCGGCGCCGGGGCCGGGCCACGGCGTTGGGCTTTGGCGCGGGCGGGGAGGGGGGCCCAGTAGGCGGTCACTCGGGCGGTGACCAGGTCGCGGTCGCGTTGGTTGGTCAACCGGTCCAACACCGCCGCCACCCGCACCTCGGTGGGGCGGGACTTGCGGACCGTCAACACCTCCACCGCTTGACCGGCGGTCAGCAGGTGCGGGGTCCGGCCGGTGGGTTTGATCGTTCTCACAGCCATTGGCGGGACTCCCCCCAGTCCTTGCCCGACGCCCACGAGTCGTCCTCCACCGGCGGGTAGCCGAGGGCCCCGAAGGTGTGCTCCGTCCCCGCCCTGGCCGCCGCCCGGTAGGCGGTCTCGACGTCGTCGTTGGAGACCGCTGGGTCGCCCCAGGCGTTGACGAAGGCCTGCCATTCCGGGTAGTCGAGATGCTCCGGCACCGACCCCCGTCGTCGTCGTTGTCGTTGGTGCGGAACCAGTCGAGGAGGCCCATCACACCCACCCCCCATCCCGGGACTCCGCACCCCAGGCAGCCGATATCGGCGCCGGCGCCGGCGGCGGAGAACAGCGAGTCGGCGTCTTGGGCTTGGGGGTCCCAGTCGGAGCCGTGACCCCAGGAGGCCCACAGGCCCATCTCCCGGAACGCTTCGTCGGTGTCGAGGCCGATGGCGTCGGCCCGTTCGGGGCTGAGTTGCCCGGTGGACAGCCAGTAGTCCCGCATCTGGGACCACACCACCTCGTCATCACCAGCGGTGAGGCCTTTGGCGTAGCGGCCGATCATCGCCCACCCCCCAGCCGGAGCAGACCCCGGAACAGGCGCCGCTCCCGGGCCCGGACGAGGCCTTCGACGTTGGCGATCACATGGCCCGGGGCACCGTCGCTCCACTCACCGAGGAGGCGGGCAGCGTCGGAGGCCGACAGGCGGGGCTCATCGGAACGGTCACGCCGCGGCATCGCCGGCCACCTCCCCCAGCCGGTCAGCCCGGACGATCGACCGCATCCGGCCCCCCGTCTCCACCAACTCGACCCGCAGGCCGCCGAACACCACCACCGACCCCACACCCGGGACCGGGCAACGGCAGGGCAGGGTCACCGCCATCGGCAGCGGGGTTGCTCCGCCGGGGCCGTGGACCAGGACCCGGACCACCAGGCGGCCCTTCACCTGCCCGGCCCGGACCACCTGCATGATTGATCCCGCCCGCCGGATCGGGATCACCACCTTGTCTTGCATCGTCGTTTCCGACACCGCTCGTCTCCATCACTCGCTCGTTGGGCGGGACCCGTGTGTCCCGTCGTGGGCCAGCCGGACTCGAACCGGGACGCGCACCGTCACACCGACGGCCGCATCGCACCCCTCGCACCAGACCCGTTTGCAGTAGTTGTTCAGCCCCGCCGGGCCCGGCCGGTGGCAGGGGCCCGGGAAGGGGCGGTGCACCCATCCGCCTGGTTCATCGTCCAATGACGTGACCAGCGGCGAAGCGCCGCCCCCACCCGAACCCCCACCACCAACACCGGGCAGCGGGGAGCCGGGGTCAGGCGGCCGACTTCACCGCCTCAGCCTTCGGGACCGGCGGGGGAGCGGTCGACGGGCGGGCCTCCTGGGTGTAGTTCTCCGCCGTGACCGACACACCCTTGTTCCCGCCGAACTCCCACTCCTTCAACGTGAACCGGCCCCCGAACCGGATCGGCGACAGCACCGTCGCAGCCGGAGGCGTCGGGCACGGGATACGAACCCGAGACGTCGACACCCCGTCCACCGGGTCGGTCACCATCACCTCGAACTCCCACACCGGGACCCCGTGACGGTCCACCTTCGGGACCTCGTTACCCCGGTTATCCCGGGCCATCACCGGCCGCACCGCAGCCAGCACCTGATTGTCATTGTTGACATCGCTCAACACATACGTGCGCGAATTCGCCATTGGAAAACTTGCTCCTGTTACTCAGTTGGATGGACTTACACAGCCCGCCCCACCAGGAGCCCCCGAGCTACGCTCAGAGTGCTTGTTCCGCTCCTCGTGAGATGGACAACCCGCCTCGGCCGGAGCGCCAACTCCGGCCGAGGCACGCCTTCACTTCCACACGGGACAGCAAACCACCCCAGCTAGTGACGTCCCTACCCCATGCCTAGGACGTTGGTGACGCTTCAGTGACGTCTCGTCGAGGCCGTCTGGCCGGGCCTCTGATCAGGGAAAGTGACACGGAGGTGACGCCAAGGTACGTTAGTGGCGTCACCATCCGGACTATGGTGGGCAGGACGACTATGGCGAACGAACGACTACGCAGCAGCATGAGGCGGACGGGCACAACGCCGGACGAGCTGGCAAGGCTTACCGGCACGGATATCAAGACGGTCTACCGGTGGGTATCTCCGGGCCGGCCTCCGCTTCCGCGCCACCGGGCACTCATCGCTCGGCATCTCGGCGACGACGAGGTATGGCTATGGCCTGAAGTAGCTCCGCCTGTGGCAGCAGGCCCGAACGGAGACGCTACCGCCGAAGTGGTAGCGGCCTACCCCTACAGGTCTGACGCTCCGACTTCGCTCTGGTGGAATCTCTTCAGCCGCGCTCAACGGGAGATAGATCTTCTCGGTTACACGCTCTACTTCCTATCGCTTCAGCATCCCGAGCTGGTGTCGACCCTGCAAGAGAAGTGCTCGCAAGGTCTGAAGGTTCGGGCGATCATTGGCGATGCGGACTCTGAGCATGTGCAGTATCGCGACAGGGAGGAGGCGACACCCCTTACCCTGGCAGTGCGTATTCAAACGACTCTCACTGCTTGGGCGCCCCTTATCGAATGCCCTGGCTTTCAGCTGCGATACCAGGATATACCGCTCTACAACAGCGTCTTTCGACTCGATGACGAGATGCTAGTGACGCCCCATCTATTCGCTACCCCAGGGAGTCAAGCGCCCATGCTTCACCTGCGGAGGCTCGGGCCCGGGGGCTCTTTTCTCGATTCGCGCATCACTTCGAGAGTGTTTGGGTAGACAGTCGACCACATCAAGAGTCGACCGCTAGTCAATCTTCAGAGAAGGTAGCCAGTTAGAAGTGGGACGCACCGACTACTACGACGACCCCGAAGCCCCGCCAGCGAATAGCCTGATACCAGCCGCTAGCGCAGTGGTTGTGGATGACGAGGGAAGGGTCCTCCTCCATCGTCGGCGTGACAATGAACTCTGGGCGCTACCTGGTGGAGTGATGGAGAAGGGCGAGTCCATCGCAACGACGGTCGTCCGTGAAGTCCATGAAGAGACCGGCTACAACGTGGAACCCCTGTACGTCATCGGCGTCTACTCCGATCCAAAGCACGTCTTCGCCTACGACGACGGCGAGGTGCGACAGGAGTTCAGCGTGTGTGTCGCTTGCCAACTGGTTGATGGCGATCTGGCTACATCCGATGAGTCCTACGAGGTTGCATGGTTCTCTCCAGAGGTCGCCAAAGCCTACCTATGCATCATCGGATACGCGCCCGCCTCATCGACTATCTAGCCGATGTGCGGGCAGGTCTACGGTAACTCAGTCACCTTGTATTTCGTACGGATTCCCTGCAGTCTGCCCGATGACCTGTTGGGTAATGCCAGGTGGCTCGACGAACTGAACGGAACACATTCGGCGGCCGTCCAGTTCTACGTAGAGATACCCACAGCGCTTAACACCCAGTACGGGCTGCTTGTCATCGGCCGCCACCGCCCAAGTGGTGGGCGTCCATACATGTCGAATTCCGTCGACCTGGAGCGTCCGGTACTGATGGACGTGCCCGCTAAGTACCAGATCCGGCGGTCGGTCTTGTAGTAAAGCGAGAAGCCGGCTCAGCGGACCTGTCGGTACATAGCGGCAGCCGAGCGGCGACTCAGCAGGCTCTTCCTCTGTGCCGAACAGGGGCTTGTGGACCAGAAGACCGAGTGCCCGGTCACCCCCAACGTCTGCTAGCTCGTCTGCCAGCCAATCCCACTGAGCTTCCTCGGCGACGAGATTGGTACCAAACAGTTGTACGTTGAGAGCGAGGAAGGTCCAGTTCTCAACGTCGAGACGCCACCAGTCGGGCCCGACCGTGTCGAGCCAAGACTGGCGCCGGTCATCGTTTGCAAGCTTCTCGGCCCGGGTTCCGCCTGGTACAGGGTTGTCCCCAAGATCGTGGTTTCCCGGCACCGCGTACCAGGGCAATCCGAGGCGTTCGAGTTCGCTCCTGGCATGCTTCAGCTGATCTGGGCTGCTCGCGCCGTCCAGGCTCAGATCGCCGAGATGCAGCACCATGTCGGCGTCCCCGGCGCCCACGCTTGCCAACACGGCTTGCCAGTTGTCGTCAGCCGCCACGTGGCCGGCGGCAAGGTGGGTGTCTGACACCACGAGGAGGCGCACTACCACAGGTGTTCGAATCTAGTGGCTCGGACGGCTCCTGCCCCCACCGGGTCCCCCCACTCCTGGCTGACCAGCAGCCGCCCGAAGGAGCCAACCTCGACGCCCCGCAGCGAGCGTCTGCCCGGAGCCGGCAGGCTCCGGCCTTTGCCGTGCAATCGACAA